>JAPZRO010000009.1 GCA_027531395.1 Porphyrobacter sp.
GCTCAGCGATCGATCCCGACTGCACTCGAGCCGCAAACGGTCGCCGCCGGCCTCGCGGAACCCCGCCATGCTGCCCGACGCGCCCGTCATCGGGCCGGGACGTCATCGAGCGCGCGAAGCCGCCCTCGCCCACTGCTTCGGCGCCGAGCCCTCGCTGCCCGCCTTCCACACCCCCGCCCCGTCACGGTGCCCGCGGTGGCGCCCGCGCTCCCACCGGCAACTCCCCCGACGTCGCGGCCGAATAACGTTCGGGCCACGTCCGCTCGACGTGCGCGAGGATCCGCGCGATCACTGCCGGCTCCTCGATGCTCGCGATGATCGCCAGTCTCCCCTGGCACCGCGCGCAGCGCTCGATCCCCACCCCGAACACCCGCTTCAGACGTCGCGCCCAGCTCATCGCCACATGCCGCGGCATCGGCGGTGAGCCACGCTCCACCGTCGACGACGGTCGCGCACGCATCCCCCGCCCCGCCGGCGTCACCGCCGCCCGCAGCCGACTGTGCGGCGCGAACACCCCGTGATACCGCGTCAGGTGCATCCGCGGCGGCGGCACCAGCGCCGCCAGCCGCGCCATCAGGTCCAGCGGCTCGAGCACGAGGTGCGTGGTACCGTCCCGATAGGGCGTCTTCAGCGCGTAGCGCACCTGTCCCGAGGGCGTCAGCGCCAGGCGCTCGCTCGCCACCGGCGGCCGGCTGATGTACCGGCACAGCCGCTCGAGCGTCGAACGATCGCGCGGCGCCACGTCCACGCCCGCGTGCAGCGAGAACCCGCCCGTGCGGGCCGCGCCGTTGGCAGCGCCCTCCAGCCCGTCCGGCCGCGGCGGCACCGTCTGCAGCGTGAAGAGCTTCTGCCCCGCCCGCGGACCGACCGCGATCCGGTACGTGATCGAATGGCCGAGCACGTCGTCGAGCGCGCCCGCCTCGCCGTCCAGCGTAAGCCACGCGTGCTCGAGGTCACGCTCGATCAGCCCGCGCCGTTCCAGCACCTCGCCGACCTGCGCGGCGATCCGCTCGACCAGACGCTGCAGATCCTCCGCGCCCGGCGCGGGGGCGGGCTGAAACACCGGCGGCTCGCCGCCCACAGCCCGGTACGCACCGTCGAGGAACAGCAGGTGGAAGTGCACGTTCAGGTTCAGACCCGAGCCGAACCGCTGCACCACGGTGATCGCCCCGGTCGCACCGCTCGCGCGCGTGAGTCCGGCGCGCTCGATCACGTGCCTCGCGATCGTCCGGTACACCACACCGAGCACGAGCGTCAGCGCCGCGGGATCCCGCGCCAGCAGGAAGCGCAGCGCGTGCGGCAGCGACAGCACCCACTGGCGCAGCGGCTGGTCCGGCAGTACCTCGTCGGCGAGCAACGCCGCGGTCTCGGCCATGCGCCGCGCCCCGCACGAGGGGCAGAACCCGCGCTTCTTGCAGCTGAACGCGACCAGCGTCTCCGCATGACACTGCTCGCAGCGCACCCGCAGGAACCCCTCCTCCAGGCGTCCGCACTTCAGGTACGCCTCGAACTCCTGCTGCACGTGGGCCGGCAGCGGCCGGCCGCTCTTGGCGCGGAGTTCACGAAACGCGGGATAGTGCTGCTCGACCAGGCGATACAGCAGCGTCGACTCAGGCCGGTGGCGGGCGTAGCCCGGCGGATCGACGAACGGCGGTGCAGGCAGTCGCCCTGCGCCGATGGCGGCGGACATCGCGCGCGTCCCTGGCAGGTCGGGACGAACGACGTTGCGCCGGGACGAAGTGCATCAGGCACCGCGATTTCGCGCGCTTCACGCAGAAATCGACAGCGCGTGGTCCGCCCG
>JAPZRO010000008.1 GCA_027531395.1 Porphyrobacter sp.
AGAACGCGTTGATGCCGGTGAGCTCGCGGCCGATCGTCAGCTGGTGCACGGTCTCCGTGCCCTCGTAGGTGATCACGCTCTCGAGGTTCAGCATGTGGCGGATCGGCACGTACTCGGCGCTGATGCCGCTGCCGCCGAGCATGTCGCGCGCGTCGCGCGCGACCTCGATCGCCGCGCGGCAGTTGTTCCACTTGGCGAGCGATACGTGGCTCGGCGTCATCTGCCCCGCGTCCTTCAGGCGCCCGAGCTGCAGCGAGAGCAGCTGGCCGAGCGTGAGCTTGCGGCTCATCTCCGCGAGCCGGATCTGGATGGCCTGGTTGGCCGCGAGCGGCCGGCCGAACAGCACGCGGTCCTTCGTGTAGTCCAGCACCTGGGCGAGGCAGGCCTGTGCCGCGCCGAGCACGCCCCAGGTGATGCCGTAGCGCGCCTGCGTCAGGCACGACAGCGGACCCTTGAGGCCCAGTACCCCCGGGAGCCGCTGGCTGTCCGGCACGACCACGTCGTCGAAGAACAGCCCCGACGTGACCGAGGCGCGCAGCGAGAACTTGTGCTCGATCTCGGGCGCCGAGAAGCCCGGCGTGCCCTTCTCGACGATGAAGCCGCGGATGCCCTCGTCGGTCATCGCCCAGACCACGCACAGGTCGGCGATCGCGCCGTTGGTGATCCACATCTTCGCGCCGTTGATGACCCAGTCCGAGCCCCGGCGCTTCGCGTGGGTCTTCATGTTCGCGGGATCGGAGCCGCCGTGCGGCTCGGTCAGCCCGAAGCAGCCGATCAGCTCGCCCTTCGCCATCCGCGGCAGGTACTTCCGCTTCTGCTCCTCGGAGCCGAAGGCGTGGATCGGGTACATGCAGAGGCTGCTCTGCACCGACACGAAGCTGCGGATGCCGGAATCGCCGCGCTCCAGCTCCTGGCAGATCAGCCCGTAGCTGACCGCGTTCATGCCGGCGCAGCCGTAGCCCTCGAGCGACGAGCCGAGCAGGCCGAGCGCGGCGAGCTCCGGCACGAGCTCGCGCGGAAACGTGTGGTTCTCGAAGTGCTCGCGGATGATCGGGATCACGCGCTCGTCGACGAGGCGCGCGACCGAGTCCTGCACCATCCGCTCGTCCTCGCTCAGCTGGCCCCGGACGCCGTACAGGTCCAGCGGGTCGAGCGCCGGGATCGAGGACTTCTTCGGCGCCGCGGCCGTGGCGGGCG
>JAPZRO010000018.1 GCA_027531395.1 Porphyrobacter sp.
CAGCAGGACGTCACGCTGAACGTCAATGTCGCCGACGTGAACGAGGCACCGGACTTCACCAACGTGACGAACGGGCAGACGATCAGCGTCGACGAGAACACCACCTTCGTGGTGGATGCCAACGCAACCGACCCCGAGGGCGACGCGCTGACGTTCTCCATCGTCGGCGGGGAAGACGCGGCCCGCTTCACCATCGATCCGGTGACGGGGGTGCTCTCCTTCACCTCTGATCCGGACTTCGAGGGGCAGAACAGCGCCAGCGGTGACGATGTCTACGATGTGACGATCCGCGTCGCGGATGGCCGCGGCGGGTTCGAGGACGTCACGCTACTGGTCGACGTGCTCGACGTGCTGGAAGGCAACGGCATCGTCAACGGGACTGCGGGCGATGACGATCTGCCCGTGGGCTTTGTCGATATCGAGGGCGACATCATCGACGGTGCGGACGGTCTAGACGACAGGATCGAAGCCGATGGCGGCAATGACACGGTCTCCGCCGGGCTGGGCGACGACACTGTCTCTGGCGGCGAGGGGGATGACTTCCTGTCCGGAGGCGAGGGCGACGACAGCATGGCGGGCGATGACGGCAACGACACGCTTGTCGGCGATGCGGGCGCAGATACGCTTTTGGGTGGTATCGGTGACGACAGCCTCGTGGGCGGGGAAGACGGCGACAGCCTTTCGGGTGGCAGTGGCGCGGATGCTC
Organism: Porphyrobacter sp.; assembly: GCA_027531395.1. Taxonomy (GTDB): domain Bacteria; phylum Pseudomonadota; class Alphaproteobacteria; order Sphingomonadales; family Sphingomonadaceae; genus Erythrobacter. The sequence continues at coordinate 707 of JAPZRO010000018.1, forward strand.
TTGATGGGCAGGCGGGCGAAGATGCCCTCGATGGTGGCGAAGGGGATGATGCCCTTTCGGGTGGTGCCGACAACGACCTTCTCTCTGGGGGCGATGGTCAGGACTCGCTGGATGGCGGTCTGGGCGATGACAGCCTTCTCGGGGGGGATGGGGCCGACCAGATGCAGGGGGGCGATGGCGACGACACGCTGCGCGGCGATGAGGCCGACGACACCCTTCTGGGCAATGACGGGTCTGATCTTCTTGTTGGCGGCGATGGCAACGACGTCCTTGAAGGCAGCGCCGGGGAAGATGACCTCTTTGGCGGCGCGGGTGACGACACGCTGGATGGCGGGGCGGAAGATGACACGCTTTCTGGGGCGGGCGGCGATGACCTCCTCCTCCTCGGCGACGGGGATGATCGGGCGGAGGCGGGTTCAGGCAGCGATGTCCTCTTCGGAGGCGAAGGAGAGGATACGCTTCTTGGGCAGGACGGCACGGATAACATCTTCGGTGGCAACGGAGATGACGTGCTGGACTCGCGCGGATCCTCGGAACGGCGCGACGTGCCCTTCCTGGACCTAGGGCCGGAGGACAGCGATCCCTTCGACGACATCGACATCGTCTATGGGGATGACGGCAACGATCGGATCCTGACGGGGGATGACGCCGACGAAATCTATGGCGGCAGCGGGCGGGATACCGTGGATGGTGGCATCGATGCGGACCTGATCTTTGGGGATGGCGGCGATGACGTCATCATCGGGGGCGAAGGCACGGATATCGTGGAGGGCGGTGAAGGCAACGACCTGATCTATGGCGGCGTCGCGCCGGGTCAGCCGGATCTGTTCAGCCGCGATGACTCGATCGATATTGCGCCGGACAATGACCTCGACACGCTCGACGGTGGCATCGGTGACGATACCATCTTCGGCGGAGACGATGCCGATGTGATCTATGGCGGTGACGGCAACGACTCGCTGTTCGGTGGTCTTGATGACGACTGGATCGAGGCCGGGCTCGGCTCTGACACGGTCACGGGTGGAGCGGGTGCCGATGTCTTTGTCTT
>JAPZRO010000011.1 GCA_027531395.1 Porphyrobacter sp.
TTACTTGATGATCTTGGCCACGACGCCGGCGCCGACGGTGCGGCCGCCTTCGCGGATCGCGAAGCGCAGGCCTTCGTCCATCGCGACGGGGGCGATCAGCGTCACCACCATCTTGATGTTGTCGCCCGGCATCACCATCTCGACGCCTTCCGGCAGCTCGATGGAACCCGTGACGTCCGTCGTGCGGAAGTAGAACTGCGGGCGGTAGCCCTTGAAGAACGGCGTGTGACGGCCGCCCTCTTCCTTCGACAGCACATACACTTCCGACTCGAACGTCGTGTGCGGCTTGATCGAGCCCGGCTTCGCCAGGACCTGACCGCGCTCCACGTCGTCACGCTTCGTGCCGCGCAGCAGCAGGCCCGCGTTGTCGCCCGCCTGGCCCTGGTCCAGCAGCTTGCGGAACATCTCGATGCCCGTGACCGTCGTCTTCTGCGTGTCGCGGATGCCGACGATCTCGATTTCCTCGCCGACCTTGATGATGCCGCGCTCGATGCGGCCCGTCACCACCGTTCCGCGACCCGAGATCGAGAACACGTCTTCCACCGGCATCAGGAACGGACGATCAACGTCACGCTGCGGCTCCGGGATGAACGTGTCCAGCGCCTCGACCAGCTTCAGGATCGCCGGGACGCCGATCTCCGACTGGTCGCCTTCCAGCGCCAGACGGGCCGAGCCCTTGATGATCGGCGTGTCGTCGCCCGGGAAGTCGTACTTCGACAGCAGCTCGCGAACTTCCATCTCGACCAGGTCGAGAAGCTCGGCGTCGTCCACCATGTCCGCCTTGTTCAGGAAGACCACGATGTACGGCACGCCGACCTGGCGCGACAGCAGGATGTGCTCGCGCGTCTGCGGCATCGGGCCGTCCGAGGCGGCACACACGAGGATCGCGCCGTCCATCTGCGCCGCACCCGTGATCATGTTCTTCACATAGTCGGCGTGGCCGGGGCAGTCCACATGGGCGTAGTGACGCGCTTCCGTCTCGTATTCCACATGGGCCGTCGAAATCGTGATCCCACGCGCACGCTCTTCCGGCGCGCCGTCGATCTGGTCATAGGCCCGGAATTCACCAAAATACTTCGTGATCGCAGCCGTCAGCGTCGTCTTGCCGTGGTCAACGTGACCAATGGTCCCGATGTTCACGTGCGGTTTATTCCGTTCAAACTTTGCCTT
>JAPZRO010000014.1 GCA_027531395.1 Porphyrobacter sp.
TCGGCAACGTGGGCCTGCGGTTGCGAGACGACCTCGAGACCCGCTTCTACGTGGCGGCCGTCGATACGGACAGCCAGTTGCCGGGGTCGCTGACCAGGGCGCAACTCGCGGCGAACCCGCGCCAGGCCAGCGCGGGCAGCCTCGCGGGGCGCCAGAAGCGCGACTTCGAGCTGTACCGGGTGGCGAACCGAACGGCCTGGACGTTCACCGATCGGGTGGTCGAAGCGAACTTCGGCTACAGCTACAAGGATCTGTGGCATCCGATCTTCCAGGTGCTGCAGCAGCGCTCGAACGACTTCACGGCCGGCCTCCGGTACGTCGACGAGCGCCGGCTCGGCGACCGACCGAACCGTCTCGTGCTGGGCGCGGTGTCGTTCTGGAACTCGGTCGAGGACGACCGTTTCGTGAACGTACGCGGCACGCGCGGGGCCCGCACCGCGGAGAGCACGCAGCGCGCCACGAACGTCACGCTGTACGCCGAGAACCACTGGACGGTCGCGCCGACGCTGACGCTCGTCGGCGGCGCGCAGTGGACGCAGTCCGAACGACGTTTCCTCGATCGGTTCCTCGCCAACGGGGACCAGGGTTTCGACGCCTCCTACTCCCACGTCTCGCCGACCTTGGGGGCACTCTGGCAGGCGACCCCGGCGATCGCGTTCTACGGCAACGTGTCGGACAGCTTCGAGCCGCCCAGCTTCGGCGAACTCGCCGGCGGGCCCGGCGTGTCGCTGCTCCAGGCGCAGCGCGCACGGACCGTGGAGATCGGTTCGCGCGGCGGCGTCGGGCCGGCTCGGTGGGACGTGACGCTCTACTCCGCACGAGTCCGCAACGAACTGCTGAGCCTCGAAACGCCGACCGGCCAGCCGCTCGGCACGACCAATGCGGCGCGCACGACGCGTCGAGGTGCAGAGGTCGGACTGGGCGCGAGCCTGACGTCGACGCTCGGACTGGACGCCGCCTGGCTCTGGAACGACTTCCGCTTCGACGGCGACCGCACGTTCGGCGACAACCCGCTGCCCGGGATCCCGAAGCAGTTCGCCCGCGCCGAGTTGCGCTGGAGCGCGCCGTACCGGCACTACGTCGCTCTCACCGGCGAGTGGTCCCCGGAGCGCTACGCGGTGGACATGGCGAACACGCTGTTCGCCGACGGCTACGCGATCTGGGGCCTGAAGATCGGCAGCGAACCGTCCCGCGGCTTGAGCTGGTTCGTCGAGGGACGCAACCTCGCGGACCGCACCTACGCCGCCACCACCGGCGTGATCGCGAACGCGCGAGGTCTCGACTCGGCGCAGTTCCTGCCGGGCGAGGGGCGAGCGGTGTACGTCGGACTGGAGTGGCGGCCGTGAGCGCGGCGGCCTCCGCGCCCGCTGTCGCGACCACCGGACGCGAAACGTACGCCCGCCTCTGGCGCTGGCACTTCTACGCCGCGTTCCTCGTGATCCCGTTCGTGCTGTGGCAGTCGGTGACGGGGACGTTGTACCTCTGGCACGAGGAACTCGCCGACCGCCAGCACGCGGAACTGCGCTTCGTGGAGCCGCGACCGGAACGCACGAGCTATGCCGACCAGCTCGCGGTCGCCGGCATCCTGGTGCCGGACGGCCGCGTGTCGCACGTCGTGATCCCGGACGATCCGCGGCGCGCCACGATGGTCGTGATGCGAGGTGCGAACGGTCTCCCCGAACCGGTCTTCGTGGACCCGTACTCGGGCCAGGTTCTCGGCCACGTCGGCGGCACGAGCTGGTTGCCGGGACTCACGCGCGCGCTGCATGGCGGGTGGCCGCTGGGCGACTGGGGCAGCTACCTGCTGGAGCTCGGCGCGAGCTGGGCCATCGTGATGGTGCTCACCGGGCTCTATCTCTGGTGGCCGCGGCACGCGCGCGGCCTGGCCGGCGTGCTCTATCCCCGGTTCACGCTAGGAACTCGCGTGCTCTGGCGCGACCTGCACGCGGTCACGGGCGTGTGGCTTTCGCTGGTGCTGCTGGCCTTCCTCGCCACCGCGCTGCCATGGACGAAGCTCTGGGGCGGCGAGATCCTCGCGCCCGTGCAGCGAGCGCTCGGACAGTCGGCACCGCCGGCCGCCTCGTTCGGACCGGTGCCCTACGCATCCACGACCGGCCAGGACACCCGCGAGCGCACGCTCGACGAGGTCGTCGCGATCGCCCGGCGCGAGGGACTCGTACAGACGCTGCACGTGCGCCTCGGTCGCGGCGAACAGCCGATCTCCGTTCGCAGCGTCGCGGCGCGAGCGCAGGACGAGCGGCAGCTGCTGATCGACCGCGGCACGGGCTCCGTCCTCGCGCGCGCCGACTGGAACGACATGCCGCCACTCGCACGTGCGATCGCGCTCGGGGTGGACCTGCACGAGGGGCGGCTGTTCGGCCGCGCGAACCAGTGGGTCAACACCGCGATCACGGCGGCCCTGGTCTGGCTAGCCGTATCGGGCTTCGTCGGCTGGTACCGGCGGCGACCGGAGGGCGGGCTCGCTGAACCGCCGCGCGTG
>JAPZRO010000017.1 GCA_027531395.1 Porphyrobacter sp.
CACCAGCGGACGCCACCACGCCTCGTTGTCGAGATACCAGCGCAGCGTCTGGCGCAGGCCCTCCTCGAAGCCGCGCTGCGGCACGTAGGCGAGTTCGGCGCGGGCCTTGGTCTCGTCGATGGCGTAGCGGCGGTCATGCCCGGCGCGGTCGGTGACGAAGGTCTTGAGGCTGTTGGTCGGTTGTCCCTTCGCCGCCGGCGCATCGGGATAGCGCGCGGCGAGCCCGTCTACCTCGGCAAAGGCACGGTCGACTTCGGCGCAGATCGTGTCGATCACGGTCATGTTGGGCAGCTCGGCCCCGCCGCCGATGTTATAGGTCTCGCCCGGCTGGCCGCGCAGCAGGCAGGCCTCGATCCCGCGGCAGTGATCCTCGACATGCAGCCAGTCGCGCACGTTCATCCCGTCGCCGTAGATCGGCAGGTTGCGGCCGTGCAGCGCGTTGAGGAGGAACAGCGGGATGAGCTTTTCGGGATATTGATACGGCCCGTAATTGTTCGAGCAATTGCTGGTCGTCACCTCCAGCCCGAAGGTGTGGTGATAGGCGCGCACCAGATGGTCCGACGCCGCCTTCGAGGCCGAATAGGGCGAGTTGGGCGCGTAAGGCGTGGTCTCGGAGAAGGCCGGATCATTGGGGCCGAGCGATCCGAACACCTCATCGGTCGAGATATGGTGGAAACGGTGCGACACGCCGCTGCCCGCCAGCCACACGGCCCGCGCGGCCTTGAGCAGGCTGTTGGTGCCGAGGATGTTGGTGTCGATGAAGGCGTCCGGTCCGCTGATGGAGCGATCGACATGGCTTTCGGCGGCAAAGTGCACGATCGAGGTGATCTCGCGCTCGCGCAGCAGCTGTTCGACCAGTGCGGTGTCGCGGATGTCGCCCACCACCAGCTCGGCATTGGGCGCGCCTGCGATGGTCGAGCGGTTGCCGGCATAGGTCAGCGCGTCGAGCACGATCACCCGGTCGTCGGGGTGCTGCGCATTCCAGTAATGCACGAAATTGCCGCCGATGAAGCCGGCGCCGCCGGTAACGAGCAGATTAGCCAAGCTTTGCTTCCTCTTTCAGCATCAGGCGCAGATTGTCGCGCCATGCCACCGGCG
>JAPZRO010000013.1 GCA_027531395.1 Porphyrobacter sp.
GGTCGGCGGCGAGGGTGTGCGGCGCGAGTGCGGTCGGGAGGCACCGCCGACCGGCGCCCGGAGGCCCGGTCGGGTACTCCCCGCGGCACCGGGCACGCAGGTCGTTACCAGGGCAGCGAGGGTTTGAAATTCCTATCCGCCCCGGGGAACCGCCGCTGGTACTTCGCGATCAGCTGCGGCTCGAACGTACCGTGACGATCGCGCGGAATGTCGAGCTCGATCGAGCCCGTGTCGGTCAGCACCGTCTTCTTGCTGTAGCCGTTCCGGTGGTTGCCCAGTGCCGGCGCCCCGCCTTCAGCCCGGCTCGCGCCTTCAACCTGCAGGTGCTGGTCCAGCTCCGCGTCAAGCATGCGCTCCGCCAGCGCTTTCTTGATCTCCGACAGTAAACCCTCCGACGTGAACACCGCCTTCGGGTCCGCGTTCTTCAGCAGCTCGTCTACCAGTTCCTTCTTGATCGCCATACGTTCCCTCCTCGGGAGAGTATGGCCTGATCACACAAAAAAGCCGGACAGGCTCTCATCATTTGATTTCTATTTCTGCTCATCATTTCGCTTCTTTCTGCTTTCAATCCAGTGAGCAATCAACAGAATCAGATACACCAAGAGTGCGACCACTAACGAGAAGACGAGCAACCCCAACCAGACATTACCCCTTGGATTTCGCGCAGGGAAAATCAACTCATGCAGTCCGTAAGCCGCGAAAAAAATCAACCCACAGGCTAAAGCCAGAACAACTGCACTTAGATGAAAGGAGGATCGCTTGCTTACCGAATAGCGCCCCGCTAGGTAACCGGCTAGCGCTTCAGCGATAGTGCCGAAGAATTCAAACATTCTTACTATCCTCTGAAAAATGAGGTCGCCTACAAAAGCGACCTGACCTGCCGGCTTTCTTCGGCCCACCGGTTACTGCGGATTGGCCACCGCCGGTTGGGTCGACGAACTCTTCCTCTTGAACTCCGTCGGTGATCACGCGTCGTTCGCGCCACGCGCGGTGACCGGCGGCAACGTGACCGTGGGCGAGGGCACCGCCGTCGGCATCGGCGCCGTCGTGCGGCACGGCGTGACCATCGGCGAGTGGACCATGCTCGGTGCCGGCGCAGTCGTGCTGGAGGAAGTGCCGGCGCTCGTCAGCGCGTGGGGCCTGCCATGCCGCGTAGTGCGGCCGCGGGTGCGGGGAGAGCGGTACCTGCAACTGCTGGTGGAACTCATCGCAGCGCACCGGCCCGACCCAGGCAGGCATCGAGCGCCTCGGCCTGCGCGCTGAAATCCGCGGGTCGTCGCTTTCGAAAAGTCTCCAGGTTGGCGAGCTTCCAGCGCAGGGCCGGTAGTTCCGCCGCGTGGGGGTGCTGTATCGAAGACCAGTCCGGTTCGGCGCGCACGAGCCCCCTCAGGAACCGCTGGTGCCTGGCGTTCAAGCGGTGTGGCAACTCATGCCGCATTCGGGCGCGAGCGCCGAGCAGGGTATCGAGAGAGCACGGGATCTCTGTCATGCCTGTGAAAGCGCGTTCGTACTCGGCAGCGATGTCCTTGTCGTGGCCGAAGAGTACTTCATGCAGCGGCCGGTGGTGGCCCGCGAGATACACCACGAAGCACTCCACCATGCCGTCAGTCAGGCCGCCGGATTCGTAGAGCTGCCACACGTCGAAGAGGTCGCGAGGGTGTTGCCGGTCGAGTGCTGCTACCAGCTTGCCGCATACAGTTCGTCGCGCGCCAGGGTTGGAGCAGTGAACTCGACGCCGAACAGGTCGCGGGTCCTCGCATTCAAGGGTCTTCGTTCGATGGGGAGCACCGTGCCCCGGAACACCGTGTTGACCTCGATCTTCACCTGACTGTCGTCGTTCTCGACGATCAGTTTCGCGTCGGTCGCGTCCGCGCCGCGCAGGCGCCGAGCCCGCAGGCCCAGCGGCACCACACGCCGGGCGATGGCAGCAAGCTCGGCGTCGATGGCGGCCAAGGCTTCGTCTCGCGGCATGTGCCTCGGCTGGAACACGACGTCGATGTCCACGGACAGGCGAGGCATGTCCTTTACGAACAGGTTTATCGCCGTGCCGCCTTTCATCGCGAAGATGTCGTTGGCAAAGACCTCTGGGGCGACGGCCAGCAACAGGCGGACCGTATCCGCGTAGCCCTTATCCATGGGGCTTCAGAGTCAACAAGGTTCCGTCGGGCATCCGGCTCATCCAGCGCTTGTCGCTCCCGGTGCGTAGCGGGTAACGCGCGCGCAGAGCGTCCACGTCGAGCAGGCCGCTCTCACGGGCCCACGTCAGGAAGAGCCGCACGGTCTTCACGTTGGTGCAACTGGCCAGCAATTGCCCCATCAGCTCCTTGCGAGGCGGACGCACCCCGTCGAACAGGTTCCGGGCCTCATCCACGCTCTCTCGCGTGCCGGCGTCGTACAGCAACTCGAGCACGGCGCGTTCCGATGCCGACACGCGTAGCCCGTCGGGCAGCCCGGCGGGCGTCACGACGGTCTCGGCCGGCAACCTCTCATCCGGCCAGTCGAACAACCGTGCGTGCACATAGCGTGCGGGAAACCGCGAGGTGAACCAGTCGGGAAGCGTGAAGCGCACATCGCCCCAGAGCACCAGAGGCTCGCGGCCGCCCAGGGTGTGTCGAACGCCCTGCAGCGCCAGCGCACTCTTGCCGCCGACGTGCAGCCCGGGCACGCGCCGTTGCAGGAACATCACGGCGCCGTGCACCCCGAAATCGTCCTTCGGGAAGGCGTACACGCCCTGTGCGAGGCGCACCAGCCAGCCGCTTTCGGCGTAGCGCGCAGCCAGTGGGGCAGACACCCCGACCCGCGCCAGGGTGGCCAGGTCGAACGGCGCGCCGCGGGCAAGACCTGTCTGCAGGCGCTTCAGGATCTGGTGGCGGGAATTTGAATCCATGAGATAAAAACTCCGCAAGATCCAATCACCTTAGGATTGGCCGCGTAGGCTTCGCGTAATAATTTAACCTATAGGTTAAATTCAGAGCGCATTCTAATCAGAACGTCGTCACCGACCGATCCGAATCGGGGTGAAAGCGACTGCCTGCGCAACCGGACTTGCAGCCCATGATCCAACTGCCTCGAATCGGGTCTGCGACCCTGGCGCGCCGTGCCCTCGCTCAGCCAGCCGGGATCGGCTGAACGGGTTGCGGCGCCGGCAGCGCGCTCTCCGAGGCCGGCGTTCCAGAGGCCTCGGGCACATACCCCGCCACCGCCTCCCGCAACCTCGCCACGATCCGCGCGTCGTCCCCCGCATCGCAGGCCTGCGCGACGTCGGCCAGCAACGGCTCGAGCCGCGCCCACGGCCAGCGGTCCTCGACGGCGCGGCGAATCATCGGGTGCTCGGTCGCGTCGATCAGCAACTCCTCGAAGAGCTTCTCGCCGGGTCGCAGGCCGGTGAACGCAATCTCGATGTCGCCGTCGGGTTGCTCGGGCGTACGGCGGATAGGAGCGGTGGCTCCGCTTGTTTGGACAGATTTCCTCTCGAGTTGAGTGGATCCTGCCGGGCGGGTTGATGATGCTCTGCTTTCCGTCTCTCGCCTCGTCGATCTCGATCTTACCCACAACCGCGGTCTGCCGGCGAAGCCGGCAGAAGCTCTTCGTTCATGCCGCCTTGGCGAGGCGCGGCGGCTGGACGCCGAAGTACACCTCGTCTGGCGTTAGATACTCATGCGACTGATGCGTGCGCCTCGCGTTGTAAAAGGCGAAGTATTCCTTCAGCCGCGCTCGCGCCTCGGTGCCGCTCGCGTAGCCGTGCAGATAGACCTCCTCGTACTTCACGCTGCGCCACAGCCGCTCGATGAACACGTTGTCGATCCAGCGACCCTTGCCGTCCATGCTGATCGCGACGCCCGCGGCCTTCAGCGTCTCGATCCACTCCTCGCTCGTGAACTGCGCGCCCTGGTCCGTGTTGAACATCTCTGGTGCGCCGTACGTCCCCAGCGCCTCGTTGAGCGCCTCCACGCAGAAGTCCGCCGTCAGCGTGTTCGACAGCCGCCACGCCAGCACCTTGCGGCTGTATACGTCGATGATCGCCGCCAGGTACAAGAACCCGTGCGCCATCGGCAGGTACGTGATGTCGGACGCCCACACCTGATTCGGGCGCTCGATCTTCACGTCTCCCAGCCGGTACGGGTAGATCGTCGCCTCGCGGGCGGGCAGGCTCGTCCGCGGCCTCCTGAAGATCGTCTCGATCCCCATCCGCCGCATCAGCGTGCGGACGTGCCGGCGACCCACCGGGTGACCTTCCCGCTGCAGCTGCTCCGCCAGCTTCCGAGAGCCCAGAAACGGATGCGCCAGGTGCAGCTCGTCGAGCCGCCGCATCAGCACCAGATCGCGCTCCGGTAGCGGCCGGGCCACGTAGTACACGCTCGACCGCGACAGGCCCAAGAACTCCGCCTGGCGCGTCACCGGCAACTCACCGCCCCGCTCGATCATCGCTTGCCGCTCGGGCCGGGGAACTTCCCGAGCGCGCCTTCTAAAAAATCGCGTTCCACCGTCAGCTCGCCGATCTTGGCGTGCAGCTCGCGGATCTTCTCCCGCTGATCACCCCCGGCGACCTCGCCGCCGAATACGCCCGCCGCGCTCTGCAACAGCTGCGTCTTCCAGCCGGTCACCTGGTTCGGATGCACCTCGTGATGCGCCGCGATCTCCGCAATCGTCTTGTCGCCGCGGATCGCCTCCAGTGCTACTCGCGCCTTGAACGACGCAGAATGGTTCCGTCTCGCCTTCCTCATGACTCC
>JAPZRO010000006.1 GCA_027531395.1 Porphyrobacter sp.
CCCCGCCGCGGGGGCCCCGGGGGGGCGCCGGTGATCTGCCCCCCCCCCCCCCTTGCGGGGGGGGTGGGGGGGGGGCCCTCGGCGCTTGCCACCACCGCCGTACACCCCCACCCGGCCTCCCCCTCAAGGGGGAGGAGAAGAAGGGCTCAGCCCCCTTCCGCCGCCCGCCGCACCGGCACGCGGATGTTGCAGATATCCGCGCCGCCTGCGGGGACGATGAAGAAGGGATCGCGGCGGTTGGCGATGGCTTCGGCGTAGGTCGCGAAGGAGCCGCTTTCGGTCGAGAGGTATTCGAACTTGGGTTGCTCGGCAGCGGGAAGATCGCTCGCCACCCTAACCGTCAGGATCGGCGTGCGCTTGCCCGCTTCATCAGCGGCATAGAACCCCAGCGCGCCCTTGCCGCGCGGCAGCGAGGAGAGGTGCTCCATCCCCTCGATCACCCGGCCCACCAGCGCGATGTTGCGGTCGAGGTGCCGGGGCGCATGGCCGATCACGGTATAAAGCTCCGCGCCCGAGCCGGTGTCGGGTGAGTAGTTCCGCCCCACGCCGACCATGCCGTAGCAGTGGGTGGGCCAGATGGAGGTCATGTCCGCCGATGCGACCGGCCAGCCGCGATAGAACAGGTTGAACCGTGCGTAAGGGTCGTCGCCAGAGCTGTTCCGTAAATGGCGTTTTGCGGCGTCTCCCTTGCCCATGCTTGGCGAATAAACGGTCCAGCCGCTGCTCTCGCCAGGCGGTTTTTGCATCAGTGGGAACGACAGGTCGGCCGCAAGCTCATCAACGTTTGAGGCCGTGTAATCCGCCTCACTCATCACCTTCAGCCCCTCGGGCAGCGGCTTGGGCTTCCCCGTCGCTTCGGGATTGTCGTAATTGGGATCGCCCCACTGGGTGACGTAATTGTCCTGCACCCGGTTGACCGAGATGCCGTCATACCACTTGGCGCGGGCGAACAGCCGGATGTTGTGGACCCAGCCCTGGCTGAAGGGCGCAGGCATCAGCTGGATCACCACCTGCCGCGGCTTGCCGTCCGCGTCAGGGGCGAGGGTCATCACCAGCAGATCCTCGGCCGCAATCGCCACCCAGTCCGCTTTGGGCGCTCCGGCGACGATCTCTGAAGGCGCTGGCGCTCCCTTAGGCTCGTCCTGAGCGGCAGCGGGCAGGGTGAGGGCGAGGGCCGTAGCAGCGGCGAGGAGTGCGGTTCTCATGGAGCGGGTTGTGACACACTCACAGCCCAATCAAAAACCCCTTTCCACGCGTTTTGGAGGGCGGAAAGGGGTTCTTGAGGCAGCGTTCGCAGGGAATGCCGGATCCGCGCAGCGCTGGCCAATGCGACTCCCTTACCACGATTCCGGCACACGGCCAAACCTGTCGCCTTGCAGAGTGCCACGTTCGCCGCTATCGGCGCGTGCTTGCCCCGGATGGCGACCTCCTCGCACTCAAGCAGCGAAGCGGTAGCGCACCAAGGAGCATGGAGCAGTGGCCGAGTGGTCGAAGGCGCACGCCTGGAAAGTGTGTATACGTCAAAAGCGTATCGAGGGTTCGAATCCCTCCTGCTCCGCCAACTCTTTCCCCGAATTTGTCCTGACAGGCGCGCATTCTTCTTTCCGCGAGGGCGGCGGTCCGATCGCTCCGGACTGCCAGCTCTATTCGTGACGGAGTGCGTCGATCGGGTCGAGCTTCGAGGCCCGGCTGGCGGGGTAGTATCCGAACACGATCCCCATGGCCGCGGCAAACACGAAGCTGACGAGGTTGATGAGAGGATCGAAAGCGAAAGGCACATCGATTAGGGTGGCCAGACCGATGGATGCGACAAAGCCGAGCGCGATCCCGACCAGTCCGCCGAGCGCACATAGCACCACCGCTTCGGTGAGGAACTGCAAGCGCACCTCCCGCGCCAGCGCGCCAATGGCGAGGCGGATGCCGATCTCGCGGGTGCGCTCGGTGACGCTCACAAGCATGATGTTCATGATCCCGATGCCTCCGACCAGCAGGCTGATCGAGGCGATCACCGCCACCATCGCGGTCAGCGCGCCGGTCGCCGCGCCCAGCGCCTGATTGACCTGCGCGGTATCGATCACGTTGAAATCGTTGGGCTCCTCGTCCTGCAACAGGCGCCGCTCGCGCAGCAGGTCGACCAGCGAATCCTGGATCACCGTGGCGGCATAGGCGGCATCATATTTGACCACGAAGTAATCGAGGTTCTCGTTCCCCCGGAACCGGCGCTGCACCGTCTTCAGGGGCATGTAGACCGTATCGTCGTCGTCCGAACCGCCGCCGCCCTGTCCGCGTTCCTCGACCAGACCGATCACCTGACATGACACTTCGCCCAGCCGCATCTGCGCGCCGACCGGGCTGGTGTCGGGCGGGAAGATCGCCTCGCGCACCTTGGTTCCGAGCAGGCAGACATTCTTGCCGCCGGCTTCCTCGTCGGGGGTGAAGGCGCGGCCATCCTCGATGGTGATCGACTGGGCCTGGAAGAAAGCGTTGTTGACCCCCTCGACCCGCGTGTCCCAGTCCTGCCCGTTGTAGAAGGCGGTGGTGCTGGAGCCGACGCTGCCTGCCGCCAGCGTCACCCCGGCAAGTTGCTGTTCCACCGCGCGCACGTCGGCCTCGTCGAAGGGGCGGATCGTGCCGCGGGTGGTGCGCACCGGGAAGACGATGAAGTTGCTCGCGCCGAGCGAGGAAATCTCCTCCTGCACCGATGCGGTCACGCCGTTGCCGAGCGTCACCATCGTCACCACCGCCGCCACGCCGATGATGATGCCGAGCGTCGTCAGGATCGAGCGCAGGATGTGCCGCCGGATTTCGCGCAGGGCGAGGAGGATGGTGGTGCCGAGCATCAGGCCGGCGTGTCCTCTACCGCCAGAGCGCCGCGGTCGATCCGCTCCACCAGCCCGTCGCGGAAACGCACGATGGTGCCGGCATAGGCCGCCATCTCCTCCTCGTGGGTGACCATCAGGATGGTGATGCCTTCGCTGTTGAGGCGCTGCAGCAATTGCATGATCTCGATCGAGCGTTCGGAATCGAGGTTGCCAGTCGGCTCGTCCGCCAGCAGCACATCGGGCTGGGTCACCAGCGCGCGGGCGATGGCGACGCGCTGCTGCTGCCCGCCGGACAGTTCGGCGGGCGTGTGATCGGCCCAGGGCACCAGCCCGACCTGATCGAGCGCCCGCATCGCCGCCGCGCGCCGCGCCGCCTTGCCCTCGCCGCGATAGAGGAGCGGCAGTTCGACATTCTCCAGCGCGGTGGTGCGCGCCAGCAGGTTGAAGCCCTGGAAAACGAAGCCGAGATAGCGGCGCCGCAGCAGGCTGCGCTGGTCGCGGTCGAGTTTCTGCACCTCCACGCCCCGGAACCGGAACACGCCCCCGGTCGGCACGTCGAGGCAGCCGAGGATGTTCATCGTCGTCGACTTGCCCGAGCCCGAGGGGCCCATGATCGCCACGAATTCGCCGCGGTTGATGGTGAGGTCGACGCCCTTGAGCGCCTGAAACGCCGCCGGCCCGCTGCCGAAGGTCTTGGTGATGCCTTCAAGCTGGATCAGCGGTTCGCCGGTCATTGCGCGGCGGCCTTGATGCCGGTGACGACCTTCATGCCGGCCTTCAGATCGGGCGAGGTCACCACCGTGCGCCGGCCGTCGCTGCGGCCGGTGACCACCGTGATCGCCTTGAGCGTGCCATCGGCTTGCAGCACCTGCACCTGCTGGCGGCTGCCTTCGCCGATCGTGGCCTGTTGCTTCTGGTCTTCGAGCCCGATCTGCGGCTGGAACACCCCGCCGCCCTCTTCGGTCTCGGCATCGGGGCGGAACCGCAGGGCGGCGTTGGGCACCAGCAGCGCGTTGCCGGTGTTCTGCGTTGCGATCGTCGCGGTCGCTGTCATCCCGGGGCGCAGCAGGCCGTCGGGATTGCTCACCTCAAGGCGCGCTTCGTAGCTCACTACCGATCCGCCCGTTGCCGTCGGTGTCGTTCCGGTCTGGGCCGTGACGGTGTTGGCGCTTGCAAGGTCGATCCGCTGGAGCCGCGCGGGGAAGCGGCGGCCGGGATAGGCATCGACGGTGAAGGTCGCCTTCTGCCCGGCCTTGACCTGGCCGACGTCGGCCTCGTCGATCGAAACCCGCAACTGCATCTGCGACAGGTCTTCGGCGATCACGAACAGCGTCACGGTGTTGAAGCTGGCGACCACGGTCTGTCCCGGTTCGATCCGTCGGGCGAGCACCACGCCGTCAACCGGCGAGCGGATCACTGCGCGGGTGCGGGTGGTGAGGTTGCCGTTGAGCGAGGCCTGTGCCGCCTCGATATTCGCGCGGGCCGAAGCGACGGTCGCCTTGTCGCGCTCGACCGCGGCCTTGGCCTGTTCGAGCTCGATTTCGGACGGCACGCGTCCTCCTGATAGCCGGCGCACTTCTTCCAGCCGGGCGAGCTGCACCTTGTCGATATCGAGCGTCGCCTGCGCCTGCGCCAGCGCCGCCCGTGCAGCCCCGAGATTGGCGCGCGACTGGGCGATCTGCTGGTCGATGATCTCGGTGTTGATCACCGCGATCACCTGACCCTTGGTCACGCGGTCGTTGACGTCGACCGCCACGCTGTCGACCGGCCCGGTCACTTCCGCGCCGACTTCCACCTGGTTGGTCGGACGCAGATTGCCGGTCGCGGTGACCGACAGGGCGAGCGATTCCTTCTCGACGCTTTCGGTGATGTAATCAGGCGGCGGTGGTTCGGCGGTGCACTGTGCGATGATGAGGATCAGCAGCAGCAGTGCGATGCCAGGCAGCCAGAATTTCATGGTGCGCCGCCAGACCGGGACGGGCTTGGTGCCCAGGAATTCGTCCACGTCGGGCTGATCGGCCGGTATGCTTGTGTCGTTCACTTGGCAGGCCCCTTCGCCGTAGTATCCTCAAGTCCTGCGCCTTCCGGCACCGACCAGCCACCCCCCAGCGCGCGCGCCAGACTGATGAAGGCCAGCGCCCGGGCGGCTTCGGCATTGACCTGCGCGTTGCGTGTGCTGAGCAGCTGGCTTTCGGTCACCAGCAGGCGCTGAAAATCGATCAGGCCGGCCTGATACTGGCTGCGCGCCAGCAGCGCGGCGTTCTGCGCCCCTTCGTTCGCCTCGATCAGCTGCGTCACCTGCGCCGCGCTGGTATCGAGTTCGACAGCGGAGCTTTCGACCTCCTCGAGCGCGACCAGAATGCTCTTGCGCCAGTCCGCCAGCGACCCGTCGGCGATGGCCTGCGCACTCTCGATCTGCCCGCGCGCCCGGCCCCCGTCGAAGATCAGCTGCGACAGGCTGGCAAAGACGTTGCCGGTGACCAGATCGAACAGGTCGCCGACATCGGTCGCGCTGGTGCCGATGGTGCCGGACAGGCGTGCGAGCGGGTAAAGCTGCGCGCGGGCCACGCCGACACGGTCGAGATCGGCGGCCAGCCGGGCCTCGGCGGCGCTCACATCCGGGCGCCGCCGCAGCGTGTCGGCCGGAGCGGCCAGCGCGATGTCCGCGGGTGGTGCGGGCACAGCCCGCGGCGCCTCGGTGAGGGCGCGATAGACCCGGCCCGGCGGCTCGCCGATCAGGGTCGAGATGGCATTGGCCACCGCGACAAGATTGCTTTCGAGCTGCGGGATGCTGGCCGCCGTCTGTGCGCGCTGGGTGCGGGCCTGTTCGACGTCGAGCGCCGAGACCAGCCCCGCCTGATTGCGCCAGCGGGCAATCTGGAGATTGTCTTCCTGATTGGCGAGCGTCTCGCGCGCAATCGCCAGCTGCGCAGCCAGCGAGCGCGCGGTCACGGTCTGGCTCGCGACCTGGGCGACGATCACCCGCTCCAGATCGCCGAGCGAATAGCCCGCCGCGCGCAGATCGCCGCGGGCGGCATCGACCCCGGCATCGATCCGGCCGAACAGATCGGCTTCCCAGGCGGCATCCGCGCCGAGCGAAAACTGCACGTCATCGCTCGCCAGATCGCCGACATCGCGCCGTGCGCTGCCGGAGCCGTTGATCGTCGGCACCCGCGCGGCCCGCGCCTGTCTCAGCCCTGCGCGCGCCGCCCGCAGGCGGGTGACGGCCTGCGCCAGATCAAGGTTTTCCGTCTGTGCCCGGGCCACGAACTCATCGACCAGCGGATCGCCCAGCAGCAGCCAGTAGCGATCGAGCGGCACTGCGGTCCCGGCGGGCTCGGCAAGCACCCATTGGCTCGGGATTGGCTGGGCGCTGGCCATGGCCGGGGGATCGGCGCGCGGAATAGCGCATCCGGCAACAGCCAGACTGGCGATGCCAACCACCAGCCGTAACGACAATCGCGAGCCGTGCAGGCGTTTGCCGGGGGCGATCACCTTTGTCCCTGCCGGATCCGGCAGGCCAGCGGGCGAGGGCGCGATCCCCGACATCGCCAGCTTTCGTGAGAACCTTTCTTGGATCGGCTTGCCCCCTACCAGTTCGAACCCACTACGTTCGAAACTGTCGTAGTGTTTGGGCTTACTGGTCTGCGGGCGCAACGCCCATTTGTCGGCGCAGCTTTGTCACCCGTCGAACGGCTTGGCGAGCATGTTCCTGTTCGAGAAGAGCTACATCGTGCCTGAGGCCGGAGGGCGGGCGACTTGTGAATGTGGGTTATGGCCGATCGCAAGACAGCCTTCCCGCTCGCCGAGAACGGAGACTGATTGCGCCGCGACGGGCAGCTCCGCCATCCCTTGTGAACCAACTGTTCTGCGCGGCGCTGCGGTATCCGCACCCTCTTCGCGACTACCCAAGCTGGGGAGCGCCCCCGTTGTAATCGGTCATCGGGCCCGCATCCTTGGATTTGTTCGCGGGGTCTCGGTCGGGGCCTGCAGCGGCCGCCAACCGAAGGGGCCCCGGATTGCACATCGTCATGATCGGAGGGACTGGCCTGCTCGGCTATTTTGTGTCCCGGGAGTTGGTCGAGCGTGGCCACCAGGTCACGGCAGTGGGACTTGAAGCCCCTGCGCCCGATACGATGCCGAAAGGTGTCGCGGATGATCTCGCCCGAATGCGAGGCCGATCTCGCCCGTAGCCTGAAGCGATCGGTCGCGGCCGGACAGCCATGGCGCCTGATCGGCAACGCCATTCCGATCGCGCGCACCGATGTGCCCGATCTGGTGAAGCTCGGCATCCTGCCCGATCCCGATGCGCCCGGCGCGCCCTACACCGGCGCTGCCCTCGACAATGCGAAGCAACTGGCGGCGAAGGGACGGGCCGGCCTGCCGTTCTATCCCGACACCTGGGACGGCTATCCGTGGGCGCGCGAGCAGCTTTACGATCTCTCGCGGAACGCCGGTGCAGGGGACCTCGTGTTCCTGACCGGTGACAGCCACAGCATTTGGGCCAACAGCCTCAAGGACGCGGCCGGACTGCCGGCAGGCGTCGAACTGGGCACGGCCGGCATCACGTCGCCGGGGGACTTTGTCGAAAGCGGGTTCGGGGACGAACTTTCGCGGGCGCTCGACAAGGCCTTTGCCGATCACAACCCCGAGGTGGTGTGGACCGACAACATGCACCAGGGCTATGTCCGGCTCAATCTGCGCCGCAACGCCGCCGAGGCGACCTTCATCGCGGTCGACACGATCCGCTCACGCGCCTTCCGCCCTTTCATCGTCAATCGCTTCACCATCGTGCGCGCCGGTACGGGAATAGGCTTTGCGTAAGGCAGGCAAGGCCCATTCCCATGCCGAAACCAGGTCGAACGTGGCCACGAAGTCGCGCCCTCGGTCATTGCCCGGGTTCGGACCATAACTCCGCCGACAGCAGACTGGTTGCATCCGCCTTCTTCCCGTCGTTCCTGCAACCCTCAAGCAGCGCGAGGCCGCGGCCGATTACAGGAACAATTCGGCCATGGCGTCGATGATCGCGTCGGTGTCGAGGCGGTAGGTGCGGTAGAGATCGGGGAGGTCACCGGTCTGGCCGAAGCGGTCGGTGCCAAGCGGACTGACGCGGTGGCCCTTCACCCCGCCGAGCCATGACAGCGCTGCGGGCGAGCCATCGAGCACGGAGACGAGGCCAGCGTCCGGAGCAAGCTGGCCGAGCAGGCTCTCGATATGGCTGGGGGTGCGGGCGCCGCCCTGCCAGCGTGCCGCGCGGGCCGCCGACCAGTCGCGGTGCAGCCGGTCGGGCGAGGTCACCGCCAGCAGGCCGAGGCCGGGCAGATCGTCCTGCAAAGCCTCCCACGCGCCGAGCGCCTCGGGCGCGACCGCGCCGCTATAGGCGATCGCCGCCTTGGCGCCCGGCGCGGGTTCGCGCAGCCAGTAGGCCCCGGCGATGGCGTCTTGCTCCCACGCGTCGTCCTTGCGGGCCTGCTGCTCGATCTGACGGGTGGTGAGGCGCAGGTAGACGCTGCTGCCGTTGTCCGCTTGCATGTGTTCGAACGCCCAGCGCATCAGCAGCGCGACCTCGTCGGCAAAGGCGGGATCGAAGCTTTCGAGACCAGGCTGACCCATCCCGATCAGCGGGGTGTTGATCGACTGGTGCGCGCCCCCTTCGCCTGCCAGCGTGATGCCCGAAGGCGTTCCCACCAGCAGGAACCGGGCATCCTGATAGCAGCCGTAATTGAGTGCATCGAGACCGCGCGCGATGAAGGGATCGTAGACCGTCCCCACCGGCAGAAGCCGCGTGCCGAAGTGCGGCGCGGCAAGGCCGAGCGAGGTTAGCGCCAAGAAGAAGTTGTTCTCGGCAATGCCCAACTCGATATGCTGGCCGGCAGTGGTCGCGGTCCACTTCTGGGCCGAGGGGATGCGCGCCTTCTGAAACACATCGGCGAGTTCCTGCCGCCGGAATAGCCCGCGCTGGTTGACGAAGGCGCCGAGGTTGGTGGTCTGGGTCACATCGGGCGCGGTGGTGACGATCCGGTCGGCGAGGGTTTCGTCCGACTTGGCAAGGTCGTAGAGCACCTTGCCGAAGGCGGCCTGCGTCGATTGCACCGCGCCTTCGGGCACCGGCAAGTCGGGCACGGGCACAGCGGGCGCGCGGTGTTCGGCTGCCTTGCGGGCGATCGGGCTGTCCTTGACCAGTGCCTCCAGCCGCGCGGCGAGATTGTCGCCGAGGCCTGCCCACTTGTCCCATTCCTCGCCCGGCGCGATCCCGAGTTCGGCGCGCAGACCCTCGATCTGCGCGGTGTTCATCATCCCCGAGTGGTTGTCCTTGTGCCCCGCCAGCGGCAGGCCATAGCCCTTGACCGTATAGGCGATGAACAGCGTCGGCTTGTCGTCGGTGACGGAATCGAAGGCGTCGAGCAGGGTTTCGATGCAATGCCCGCCGAGATTGGTCATCAGCCGGGCAAGCGCAGCGTCATCGTGATCGGCGAGCAGTTCCTTCACGCCCCGCACGCCCGCCAGATCGCGCTCCAGTCGCTCGCGCCACGCCGCGCCGCCGAGATAGGTCAGCACCGCGAAATCGGCGTTGGGGCAGTTCTCGATCCAGTCCTCGAGCGCCTGCCCGCCGGGACGCTTGAACGCTTCGCGCTGGAGCCGCCCGTGCTTCAGCGTCACCACGCGCCAGCCGCAGGTCTCGAAGATGTCGTCGAAGCGGCGGAACATCCGGTCGGCGGTGGTCGCGTCGAGGCTCTGGCGGTTGTAGTCAACGATCCACCAGCAGTTGCGAAGATCGTGCTTGTAGCCCTCGATCAGGCACTCGTAGATATTGCCCTCGTCGAGCTCGGCATCTCCCATCAGCGCGATCATCCGGCCCGTCTCGCCTTCCGCCAGATGGCCGTGGGCGACGAGGTAATCCTGCACCAGAGAGCTGAACGCGGTCACCGCTACGCCCAAGCCGACCGAGCCGGTCGAGAAGTCGACGGGAATCGTGTCCTTGGTGCGGCTGGGATAGGACTGCACCCCGCCAAGGCCGCGGAACGCCTCCAGCTTCTCGCGGGTCTGCTCGTCCAGCAGGTAGTGGATCGCGTGCAGCACGGGCCCGGCGTGGGGCTTCACCGCCACCTTGTCCTGCGGGCGCAGCGCGTGGAAATAGAGCGCGGTCATGATCGCCGTCATCGAGGCGCAGGACGCCTGATGCCCGCCGACCTTCAGCCCGTCGCGTTTCTCACGCAGGTTATTGGCGTTGTGGACCGTCCACGATGACAGCCAGCGCAGACGCTGCTCGATCTGGGTCAGCAGCGCGACCTGCTCGGCACGCGCGGGGATGTGGGGCGATAGGGCGCTGGAGGTCATCACGCGGCCCGATTACGTAGTCGGCTGCGCAAGGGCAAGTGGTTAGGAGCCCCTTTAGGCGTAGGCCCCCTACCCGTAGAATTCCGCGCGCATGTGATCGTCGATCGCCGGGGCGAGGAAGGCGAGGGTCGACGGATCGATCGCGCCTCCGACGGTTCCCGCCATCGCGCTTTCCGGGCCTGCCGGGACAAGCCCCATCCGTCCCAGCCCGCTCGCTTCCGCGAAGTCGACGCGTTCCTGCATCATGCCCGCCTCGCCGCTGCTGGGATTGGTGAACCAGCCCGCGTAGGTCTCGGGGCCAAAGCCGTTGGCGGTGAGGTAGGAGATGACTTCCTGCTGCGACTGGTAGTTCGCGTAGCGGATGTTGCCGTCGAACTCCATGATCGCGCGCAGATAGGCTGTCCCGTCGGTCAGCGCGAAATAGACCTCCTGCAGCCCGTCGCGGTCATAGTCATTGGCGCCCAGCACGCGGTTGATGTTCTCGATCTGGAGATCGTTCTGGAACCGGCGCTGGCTGTCGTTGGGGCCAAACCGCTCGACGATGCCGGCGGCGACCAGAGGGTCGATGTAGATGCCGGCCACGCGGGTCTCGCCGGCCCAGCTGAAGTCGCTGAAATAGACGAGGCCGTCGGGCGCGGTGCCGACCGTGGCGAAGCGGCCGATGGCGCGGTTGACGAGGATCTGGTCGATATCGCCGTCGCCGTTGACGTCGGCCTGCCCGATCCGCAGCCACGAACCGTTGCCGCCCAGCGCATTGCCGTCGAAATCGCGGATCGCGTTCATGGCGCTCTGGTAGACGGCCGGGTTGGCGGTGTTGAAGTTCACCGTCACGCCGGTGCCAGGGCGCAGGCGCAGGGTCTGGTCGTCGAACTGGAGGAACTCGACCGCGGTGAGGGTATCGGTCCCGTCCGGCCCAACCACGCGGAACACGCCGGTCGAGGTCTGGGTCACGGTGTAGGCGGAGCGCAGACCGCGCACCACGGCAGTGTCGACATTGCTCCCGCCTTCGATGGTGTCGTTGCCCGTCCAGCCCGTAAGCCGGTTGGCGACCGCGTTGCCGATCAGCGTGTCATTCCCGGTGCCGCCCACCGCGTTTTCGATGACCGTCCCGCGCGCGATGCTCATGTTGCCGATGCTGCCGCCGACATTCGAAAAGGTCTCGGGATTGAGGTCGATCCGCTGGTCGGTCGTGAAGATCGAATAGTTGAGCGTGTCGTTGCCGCCGTGATCGACGATCGTGAAGGCCAGCAGATTGCCGCTGCTGTTGCGCACCGCATCGCCGGTGCCGTAGATGTCGCGGCCCGAGTTGTTGCCGACCCCGTAGATCGTGTCGCCGGTACGCGTGGTGTTGGCCACGCCATAGGCCTGCTGGAGCGCGACGATATCGCCCTGCATCGGCGAGATCGCGAACACGCGCGAGAAGCCGCGCGCGGCGAAGAAGGTGTTCTCCGTCTGGTTGAAATACGACATGATCGTCGTCGACCAGGAATCGTTCAGATAGAGCGCGTCCTGCGTGTAGCTGGCGTTGTTGTTGTAGTTGCCGCCGTGGCCGAGCCCGAGCGCGTGACCGATCTCGTGCACGTAGGTCTGGAACGAGTAGGTGTTGAGGCCGGTGCCGTATTGAGTGATCCACGCGGTGCCGACGTTGACCGCCGCCAAGCTGATGAAGCCGCTCGAGCGAGTGGTGGTGGCGAAGGCGCCTTCCTGATTGTCGTCAAAGGTGATCTGCGCGGTGCCGCTCACTTCGTTGAAGGTGATGCCTAGCACGTCGGCCCACAGGCCGAGCGCGGCCCGTGCCAGCGTCGCCCCGGCGGCGGTGAGGCCGGTGAGGTTGTAGGTCAGCGATCCGCCCTGGCTGACGTTCCAGCGCCGCGCCTCGGACGGGCCGCCCCAGTAGTTGTTGAGCAGCTGGTTGGCGATCTGGTCATAGGTGAATTCGGTCAGCGGCGCGGCTTCGTTGATCTGCACGCGGTAGGCGCCGGTTCCGGAATCCGTCCACGCGCCCACGTCGATGAAATAGGTGCCGCTGGTCGGCGCGACGAAGCGGATGCGCGAATAGGTCCCCGAGCTGTCGTCATTGAAGGCCAGCACCGGAACCGCTTCGGTCGGGTTCGAACTGCGCAGCGTCAGGGTGGTGTCGACATCGCCGGCGTTGCCGGTGGCGCTGGTGATGATCTCGTAGACCTGCCCTGCGACGAGCGTGACCCGGTACCAGTCACGGTCGCCCAGCACGTCGATTGCCCCGGAAATTGCGGCGCCACCGACGGTCAGGGTGGCAGTGGTCGAGGAATTGCCGAGCGCGGTATCGGTATGCGGTCGCGAGCTGTGGATGGTATAGTTGCCCGTGGCCTGGCCAAAGGCTGCCACGCCAAGGAAGTAATTGCCGCTCTGCGTGGCGGTGAAGGTGATTTCCGAATAGAGCAGGTTGGATTCGACGTTGGCGTCGTCGTTGAACCGCAGCTGGGTGCCGTTGGCATCGTAAAGCGTCAGCGTGCTGTCATCCAGCCCGCCCGTGTTGGGCGGCAGGTAGACGGTGAAGGTGTAGGTCTGCCCGGCCACCAGCGCGATCCGGAACCAGTCCGTATCCCCTGCGGTGTCGATCGCCGAGGACACCGAACCGCCCGGGGCGAGCGTCGCGGTAGTGCCGATGCCGCCGATGATGGTGTCGTTCATCGGATCGTTTTCGGGCGCGGTCAGGGTCTTGCCGCCGTATAGCCCGTGGCAGCCCATGCATGCGCAGCCGGTTTCGTGGACGATCGACTTGAGCAGCACATCATTGCCGTCAACGCCACCGCCGGCGCTGCCCCCGGGCTCGGCATCCTCGGCAATCATCGCGAGCCGGCCGCCACCGCCTGCGAAGGTTTCCATGAACATGCTTACGTCCCCTTGAGGTGCGCGGCGGACCGCGATGATGGATCGGATGAAGTGTCGGAGAGCGCCTGTGCCGCCGCACTCGCCAGTCGGTCAAGATCGTCCGCCCGCAGCGCACGGTCAAGCGCATCGACCGAGATCACAGGATAGGTCTCGCCCGCACGGGTGAGGCGGGCATCGATCGCGCCGCGCGGATGCAGCGTCAGGGTGATCGCGAGGTCCTGCGGCAGACGATTGTCGCCGAGCCCGGCGGCCAGGTTCCGCTCGAAACGGTTGCAGATGGCGGCGGCGTCCATGCCGGGCAGGGTGGCGAGAGAACCGGTGACTTTGCAGGTGCTGGCCATGGTACTCGTCGCGCAGGCGGGTTGGACAAGAGCGGCCGCAATCAGGGCCGTAAGGCTTGGGATTCGCACTGACATCACCCTCACCCGAACCGGAGATTCCTGAAACCACGGCACATTCCTACGGGCATAGCAGAAAACCTTAGCGGTTTCATAACACAAACGTCGGGCTGCACCTGATGAGCTAGCCGTAGAACTCAGGCCGCAGATGATCGTCGAGGGCAGGGGCGAGGGAGGCGAGGGTGCCGGGGTGGGTGGTGCCCGACATGGCGTTGTCGAGACCTGCGCGGCCGAGCCCGCTCGCCTCGGCCAGATCGACCCGCTCCTGCATCAAGCCAGTCTCGCCCGAGGAGGGGTGGGTGAACCAGCCGGCGTAGGTCTCCGGCCCGAAGCCGTTGGCGGTGAGGTAATCGATCACCTCCTGTTGCGACTGGTAGTTCGCATAGCGGATATTGCCGTCGGCATGCATCAGCGCGCGCAGGTAGGCCGTGCCGTCGGTGAGGGCGAAATAGACCTCCTGAATCCCGTCACGGTTATAATCATTCGCGCCCAGCACACGGTTGATGTTCTCGATCTGGAGGTCGTTCTGGAAGCGGCGCTGGCTGTCCTCGTCGCTGCCCGCCTGGACGAGCCCGATGGCGACGAGCGGATCGACATAGATCCCCGCCACACGGGTCTCGCCGGCCCAGCTGTGGTCGGCGAAGTAGACAAGACCGTCCGGCGCCGTCCCCACGGTCGCGAAGCGGCCGATGCTCCGGTTGACGAGGATCTGGTCGATGTCGCCGTCGCCGTTGACGTCGGCCTGACCGATGCGCAGCCATCCGCCGTTGCCACCGAGCGCGTTCCCGTCGAAGTCGCGGATCGCGTTCATGGCGGACTGGTAGACTGTGCGATCGGCGGTGTTGAAGTTGACCGTGACGCCTGAGCCGGGGCGCAGGCGCAAAGTCTGGTCGTCGAACTGGACGAATTCCACTCCGGTCAGCATGTCGTCACCATCCGGGCCAAGGATGCGAAACACCCCTGTGTTCAGCTGAGTCACCGTATAGTCGGCGCGCCTGCCGCTGACCGAGACGGTGTCGACATTGCTGCCGCCGTTGATCGCATGATTGCCCGCCCCGGCATGGATCCAGTCCCCGCCGTCGCCGCCACTGATCGCGCCGGTTTGCACGCCCACGGTCTGGCCGGTGAAGGTGCCATTGCGCGAATCGAACACATCATCGCCCGCGCCCAGATCGACATTGCCGGTGATCGTTCCCCGGTTGACGATCAGGTCACGGGTGCCCTGAAGCCGCAGATCGCCGGTGATCGTGCCGCCCGCCTCATTGCGGATTTCTAGCAGCGCACCGAAGAAGTAGCCGAACTCGTCGATCACGTTGATCGCCACCGGGCCGCTGATAGTGCCGCGGTTGACGATCTGCGAATCCTGGCTGACCGTGGTCATCAGGATTGCAGCGCTGGCGTTGTTGAAGGCCGCCCCGGTCTGCACCGCCTCGATCCGCCCGCTGTTCTCGAACTGGCCGTTGCGGTTGATATGCACCGCCGTCGCACGGGTTGCGCCGGTGGCGAGGATGTCGCCCGAATTGAATGCGCCGCCGCCGGCAGCCAGCGTCACCCCGATCGCGCTGCCAGCAGACGAGACCGCCTCAACGCGCCCGGTGTTCTCGAAGATCCGGTCACCGAAGGAACCCGAAGTCCAGGTCTGCACCGCCTCGGCGCCGCCGGGCCCCTCGGCATAGATCGTGCCGGAGTTGAACAGCGGCACTTCCTGATTGGCCACGAACGCCCCTGCCGAACGGTCCGGCTGCGTCGTGACCGAGCGGATCGTGCCCGAATTGGTGAAGCTCTCGAGGATATCTACCGAGACCACCCGCCCGCCGACCGTGCTTTCGAGCGTGCCGGCATTGGTGACGCTCGCTTCGGCGGCATAGGCGGTCATCAGTGGCCAGCTTCCGTCGACGCGCCAGGTCTCGTAGGCGCCGATGGTGGTGTCCTCGTAGACCCAGTAGCGGGCGTTGTTCCACACCGGATTGGCGAGCGCGAAGGTGGGCTCGTCCGCGAGCACCGGCGCGGCTGCTCCGCTTGCCACGGCATCGAGCCCGCGCGCGTCGGCCGGCAGCGAAGCGGCGAGGGTGACAGTTATCCCTGCGCGCACGCTGATGGTGGTGCTGCCTGCGCGCCACTGCGTGTAGCTGAACCCGCCGATGACCTGCTGGCCCGCGTCGGTCCAAGATCCCGCCAGCGTCAAAGCAGCCGAACCGCTGCCGTCGATCCTGAGGCCATCGAGCGCCGCGCCCGCGTTCGCTGCCGCTATCGCCGCGCGCCCCGCCGTGCCGAGATCGACCGTCTCGATCCCCGTCACCCGATTGCTGGCGAACACCGCACCGAGATTGATCGTGCCAGGCAATCCGCCTGCGGCCAGCGTGTCGCGCCCGGCGCCGCCATCGACCAGTGCGAAGGCGAGATCGGCCAGTTCGATCCGGTCATCGCCGTGACCGCCAAAGATGCGGTCGCCGCCCTGTTGGAGCAGCACGTCATTGCCGTAGTCGCCATAGAGCCCGTCATTGCCGGTGCCGCCGGAGATCACGTCGGCGCCCATGCCGCCGAGCAGCAGATCATTGCCGCCACCGCCGGAAAGATTGTCGTCCATCCGTCCGCCGTCGACCCGCTCCGCGCCTGCGCCGCCGATGAAGGTGTCGGTGCCCCAGCCAAGGCTTGCCCAGCCGATATGGATGCCGAGGCTGTTGTCGAACAGGTCCTCACCCTCGCCGAGGATGAGGTTGCCCTCGATCCGCCCGGCATTGAACACCCGCTCGCTGCCGAGATCGCCTTCGATATCGCCGCGGATGGTGCCGGTGGCGCTGTTTTCGATGGTGGTGTCGGCAGGCGTGATCGGCACCGTGGCCGAGGACGTGCGGACTGCCACGTCGGCGGCCAGCAAGCCGTTGTTGCGGATCAGCATGGTCTGGCTGAACAGCGGCGCGACGCTGATCCCGACCGAGCGCACGCCCACCAGCGATACGGCCTGGATGGTGCCGTCATTGACGATATTGGGCACCGAAGCGTCGTAGAGGCCGCCCCCCATCAGCACGGCGACCGCATTGGTGCCCTCGGCCAGAATCCGCCCTCCGGCATTGTTTCGCAGCGTGCCGCCATTGAACATCAGCACGCCGTAAGCCCCGGTGCTGCTGAGATCGCCCGCGGCACTGGTGTGGGCTGCGATCAGCCCGTTGTTGACCACCCTAAGGTCAGGCCCCCAATGCTCCAGCCCCCGCGCCTGTCCGCGATCGGTGTAGGCGTAGATCGTGCCGTTATTGGTGACAAACTGGCCCCACGAGCCGTTGCTGATCGCCGTGGCACTGGCCTGCCCGAATTCCCCTGTCGCCGCGCTGCCGATGGCGGCGACCGTGCCGTTGATGATGAAGTTGTCGATGTAGAACCCGGCAATCCCGGCCGAGACAGAGCCGCTCAGCGCCGCCCACAAAGTCCCGTCGATCCGCACTTCGGAGATCGAGCGATGATCGGCCCAATAGGCCCGGATGTAGCGTCCGGTGGCGTGGATGGTGGTGTTGGCGTCGATCAGCAGCGAATTTGCCAGCAGCGTTTCGGCAAAGCGGTTGGGCGCAACCGTGGGCCGGGGGATATTCGGAATGATACTCACGACAAGCGACCCCGGCGGCAATGAATCAATCGCCCCCAGAGCTTAAGTGATTGACCCGATTGG
Organism: Porphyrobacter sp.; assembly: GCA_027531395.1. Classification (GTDB taxonomy): domain Bacteria; phylum Pseudomonadota; class Alphaproteobacteria; order Sphingomonadales; family Sphingomonadaceae; genus Erythrobacter. Next base: position 17,094 of record JAPZRO010000006.1, read on the forward strand.
CGCAAGCACGGCCTTGCCGTGTCGCGATCAGGCGCTCAGCCGCTTCCCGATCGCCTGCCCCATGCGCAGCGGATCGCCCGCTTTCAGGCCTTCGAGCCATTCCACCCGCCCGGGCTCGAACAGCAGCACCACGGTCGAGCCGAGATAGAAGCGGCCCATCTCGTCCCCGGCCGCGAAATCGCGCGCGGCGGCGCTGTGATCCTCGCGCACCGCCGCGCGGGCGTGGGTGCGGAAGGTGTTGGGCCAAACGGTGTCGATCCCGGCGACGATCATCGCCCCCACCATGATGCTGGCAAAGCGCCCGTCCGGCCCGTCGAACAGGCAGGCGAGGCGTTCGTTGCGTGCGAACAGCCGCTCGACGTTCTCGGCGGTCTCCTGATTGACCGAGAACAGGTCGCCCGGAAGATAGGCGCTCGTCGCCAGCCGCCCCGCCGCCGGCATGTGCACGCGGTGATAGTCGCGCGGTGACAGGTAGATCGTCATGAACCGCCCGCCCTCGAACCGCGCCGCCTCATTCACCTCGCCGCCGAGGATTTCGGCAACCGAATAATCGCGCCCCTTTGCCTGCACGATGCGCCCGCCGGTGATGGGGCCAAGCTGGCTGATCGCGCCATCGGCGGGGCTGAGGATGAAGGCGTCGCTATCTGCCAGCGGCCTTGCGCCGGGCTTCAACTCGCGGGTGAAGAAGTCGTTGAAGCTCGCAAACTCGCCGATCCCCCGCGCGGCCTCCGAAAGGTCGACATCGAAGGCGGCGACGAAGCGCCGGATCAGTGCATCGCGCAGCCACGGGCTCGTGCTTTCGGCCAGCAGCCCGGCAAGGCGCGAGAGTGCGTGCTGGGGCGCGAGGTGCTGAAAGGCGATGAAGGGTGAGGACATATGCGGCCCCTAGCCCGAATGCGGATAGCGCGCCACAGGCCTGTTGTGACTTGGGCGGGTGCTGCCTATCGTCGCGGCCGGGAGAGGGATCGATGGCACAATTTCCGGCGCATCCGGACGAGATTACCGACGATTGGTGGGCGCATGTGCTGGGCCGCGCGCCAGAGCGCTGGCGCTCGGAGCCGATCGGCACCGGGCAGGTGGGCGATTCTGTGCGCTTCACGCTGGAGTTTGCCGATGGCGAGGGGCCGCGCACGCTCGCGGGCAAGTTCGCCGCCGCCGATCCGACCAGCCGCGGCACGGCAGCGATGCTCGGGCTCTACACCAAGGAAGTGCGGTTCTACCGCGATCTTGCCCCGCAATTGCCGATCCGCACGCCGCAGACCCTGTTTGCCGAGATCGCCGACGATGGCGCAAGCTTCTGCCTGCTGTTCGAGGATCTCGGGCCCGCGCGCGGGGGCAACCAGATCGCGGGGTGCACGATTGCCGATGCCCGCGCGGTCGTGAAGCAGGCCGCCGCGCTCCACGCCCCGAGCTGGCACAATCCGGCGATCCTTGATCTCGACTGGCTCCAGCCCGATCCCGCTGCCGCCGCGCAGGTCAAGGCGCTCTATCCGCAGGCGCAGGCGATCTTCCGCGAGCGTTACCGGGACAGCCTCGAACCCCACTTCATGGCACTGTGCGAGGCGCTGGCCGAGGTCACCGCCGCCACCGATCGCAAGCAGGAACGCGTCAGCCTCGTCCATGGCGATTTCCGGCTCGACAATGTGCTGTTCGACATCAGGGGCGGGGCGGAGCCGGTGGCGGTGCTCGACTGGCAGACGCTCACCATCGGCAACGGCCTCACCGATATCGGCTATTTCCTCGGCTGCGGGATCGGCGACGCCCTGCGCCGCCAGCACGAGCGCGAGCTGCTCAAACTCTACTGCGCCGAGATGACTGCGCGCGGCGTACCGATGAGTGTTGAGGCGATCTGGCGCGACTATGTCGTGGGCGCGCTGCACGGGGTCTCGACCGCCGTGTTCAGCGCCGCCTTCGTGGTCCGCACCGAACGCGGCGATGCCAATTTCCTGTCGATGGCGCGCGGCGCCTGCGCGCTGTGCCATGAGCACGGCGCGCTCGATCTGATGATGAAGGAATAAGACGATGGTTCTGAGCCGGGGCGACGATTACCCGATCCACCAGACCCCTGATCCGGTCGCCTATTCGGGCACGGACCGCAATTTCTACGACCGCTATTTCTTCAACGGCTATGCGCCCGATGGCAGCAGCTTCTTTGCGGTGGCTTTCGGGGTATATCCCCATCTCGATGTCGCCGACGCGCATTTCTGTGTGGTGCGCGGGGGCGTGCAGCATTGCCTCCATGCCAGCCGCCGGCTCGGGATGGAGCGGATGGAATTGTCCTGCGGGCCGGTGCGCATCGAAATCCTCGAACCGCTCCAGCGCCTGCGGGTGATAGTCGAGGGGGAGGGGATCGCCGCCGACATCACCTTCACCGGCCGCGCCTTTCCGATCGAGGAGCCGCGCTTCACCTGGCGCACGGGCGCGCGCACGGTGATGGACTACACCCGCCTCACCCAGAACGGCCATTACGAGGGCTGGATCGACGTCGACGGGGTGCGCAGCGCGCTGCCCGCTGGCACCGCCGGAACGCGCGATCGCAGCTGGGGGGTGCGCCCCATCGGCGCGGCTGATCCGCAATTCGCCGGGCGCAGCGTGCCGCAGTTCTTCTGGCAATGGACCCCGGTCAACCTGCCCACCCGTTCGGTGTTCTATCATTTGAACGCCCATGCCGATGGCACCGCATGGAATACCCGCGCGGTGATCGCGCCCGATGGCAACGGGGCGGAGGCCTTCACCGAAGACCACGCACCGCAGATGGAAACGCAGCTCGTCCCCGGCACCCGCTGGCCGGCGCGCAGCGAGCTCGCCATCGGCGGCGAGCGCTTCGTGCTGGAGCCGGTCAGCCGCTTCCAGATGCGCGGCCTCGGCTATACCTCGCCCAAATGGGGCCACGGGCTCGACCACGGCACGTTGGAGGTCGAGCGCGAGGATATCGATCTCGCCGCCATCGATCCCGCCCGGCCCGACAATCTCCACGTCCAGATGCTGTGCCGCGTCACCGGCCCCGGCGGCGAGGCCGGGATGGGCGTGTTCGAACAGCTCGCGATCGGCGACTATGCCCCGCTCGGCCTTAACGGATTGTCCGGATGACAGCATGGCGCTTTGCCGTGGATCGCGGCGGCACCTTCACCGATGTGGTCGCCACCACGCCTGACGGGCGGCTGGTGACCGAAAAGCTGCTGTCCGAAAACCCCGGCCTCTATGCCGATGCCGCGAGCGAGGCGGTGCGGCGGCTGATGGCGCGCTATGGCGAGGGGGAGATCGCCGAGCTGAGGATCGGCACCACGGTCGCCACCAACGCGCTCTTGGAGCGCAAGGGCGAGCGGCTGGCGCTGGCGATCACGCGCGGCTTTGCCGATGCCCTGCGGATCGGCACGCAGGCGCGGCCCGATATTTTCGCGCGCCATATCGTGCTGCCCGAACAGCTCGCGGCGCGGGTGGTCGAGATCGACGAGCGGGTCGCGGCCGACGGCACGGTGCTGCGCCCTGTCGATGAAGACGCGGCGCGCGCGGCCTTCGCGGATTTGCGCGACGAGGGCTTCGATGCGCTCGCCATCGTGCTGATGCATGGCTGGCAGCACCGTGCGCACGAGGCGCGGTTGGCCGCCATCGCCCGCGAGATGGGCTTTGCGCAGGTCAGCGTCAGCCACGAGGTCGCCCCGCTGATCCGGTTGATCCCGCGCGGCGATACGACCGTGGTCGACGCCTATCTCTCGCCCGTGTTGCGGCGCTACACCGATGGTTTGCAGGCGAGCCTGCCCAAGGCCGGGGCGCTGCGCTTCATGCAGTCGAACGGCGGGCTGGCCGAAGTCGGCGCGTTTCGCGGCAAGGATGCGATCCTCTCCGGCCCAGCGGGGGGCGTGGTCGGCATGGTCGCGGCGAGCGCACCGCTGGGCCATACGCGGCTGATCGGGTTCGACATGGGCGGCACCAGCACCGATGTGGCGCACTACGCCGGAGAATACGAGCTGACCGGCGATTCCGTGGTCGCGGGCGTGCGGGTCGCCGCACCGATGATGCAGATCCACACCGTGGCGGCGGGCGGCGGCTCGATCTGCCGCTTCGACGGATCGCGCTTCCGCGTCGGCCCGGAAAGCGCCGGCGCCGATCCCGGCCCTGCCTGCTACCGCAAGGGCGGGCCGCTGACCGTGACCGACTGCAACCTGTTCCTCGGCCGGATCGACCCGGCGTTCTTTCCACCCGTGTTCGGCCCCGCGGGCGACCAGCCGCTCGACCCCGAGGCGGCGCGCGCACGGCTGGAGGCGGTCGCCGCGCTGCTGCCCGAACCGCGCCCGCTGGCCGAGATCGCCGAGGGCTTCCTCGCCATCGCCGTCGACAACATGGCAGCCGCGATCCGCAAGATCTCGGTCGCGCGCGGGCATGATGTGACCACCTATGCGCTCGCCTGCTTCGGCGGGGCGGGCGGGCAGCACGCCTGCCGGGTGGCCGATGCGCTGGGGATGGAGACGGTGCTGGTGCATCCGCTTGCCGGGATGCTCTCGGCCTACGGCATCGGCCTTGCGCCGGTGAAGGCGATCCGCGAGGTCAGTCTGGTGCGCCCGCTGGGGGAGCGCTTCGCGGGCGAACTGGCCGCACTCGAGGACGCGGCGCGGCAGGACGTGCTGGCGCAAGGCATCGCGCCCGAGGCGATCCGGCTCGCATCGCTTGCCCGCCTGCGCTTTGCCGGGAGCGATTCCGTGCTGGCGATCCCCTGCGGCGATGCGGCCGCAATGGATGCTGCCTTCCGCGCGCTCCACCGCCAGCGTTTCGGCTATTCCGAGGCGGAAGGGGCGATCATCGTCGAGGCGTTGAGTGTCGAGGCGAGCGGGCATGCGGGCGGGCTCGCGGCAGCCTCCGCCATTCCCGAGACCACCGCGGCGGTCAGCGCGCTGCTGCCCGGCGACTGGCCGGTGATGGCCCGCGCCGCGCTTGTCACGGGCGAGGCGGTGCACGGCCCGCTGCTGATCATCGACCCGGGCTCGACCACCGTGGTCGAGGCTGGCTGGCAGGCGCGGCTGGCCACCGAAGGCAGCCTGATCCTCACCCGCACCGCGCCGCTTGCCCGCGAACGCGCCGCCGGAACCGCCGCCGATCCAGTCCGGCTCGAAATTTTCAACAACCTGTTCATGGCGATCGCCGAGGAAATGGGCGTGGTGCTCCAGAGCACCGCCACTTCGGTCAACATCAAGGAACGGCTCGATTTCTCCTGCGCGCTGTTCGACGCGAAGGGCGCGCTGATCGCCAATGCGCCGCATATCCCGGTGCATCTCGGCAGTATGGGCGATTCCATCGCGCGGGTGATCGAAGCCAGAGGCTTGCGGCGCGACGGGCGCGGCTTCCGGCGCGGGGACGCCTATGTCCTCAACGATCCCTATCGCGGCGGCACCCACCTGCCCGACATCACCGTGATCGCGCCGGTGTTCTACGATGCCGCGAGCGGGGAGCCTGACGCCTTTGTCGCCGCGCGCGGGCACCATGCCGATATCGGCGGGATCGCCCCCGGATCGATGCCGCCCGAAAGCCGCACCATCGCCGAAGAGGGCGTGCTGATCGACAATCTGCTGATGGTCGATGAGGGCACTTTCCGCGAGGCGGTGGTACGCGATGTGCTCGCCTCGGCGCAATTTCCGGCGCGCAATCCGGATCGCAACCTCTCCGACCTGCGCGCCCAACTCGCCGCCTGCACGCGCGGGGCTGAGCTGCTCGAAGGTGCCGCCAGCGAGCACGGGACCGAGGTCCTCGCCGCCTACATGGATCACGTCCTCGCCAATGGCGAGGAAAGCGTGCGGCGCCTGCTGGGCGGCCTTGCGGACGGGGAATTCGCCTATGAAATGGACAATGGCGCCTGCGTGAAGGTCGCGATCCGCATCGACCGGCAGGCGCGTTCGGCGGTGTTCGACTTCACCGGCACCTCTGCGCAATTGCCCGACAACTTCAACGCCCCGCGCGCGATCACCCGTGCCGCCGCGCTCTATGTCCTGCGCACGCTGATCGACGATGCGATCCCGATGAACGACGGGTGCCTCAGGCCCGTGACGCTGATCGTCCCGGAAGGCTCGATGCTGAACCCGCACCCCGGCGCGGCGGTGGTGGCGGGCAATGTCGAGACCTCGCAGGTCGTCACCGACGCGCTGTTCGCCGCGACGGGCCGCCTCGCACCTTCGCAGGGCACGATGAACAACTTCACCTTCGGCAATGAGCGGCACCAGTATTACGAAACGATCTGCGGCGGATCGGGCGCGGGGCCGGATCACGATGGCACCAGCGCCGTGCAAACCCACATGACCAATTCGCGCCTGACCGATCCCGAGATCCTCGAAACCCGCCTTCCGGTGCGGCTGGAGGAATTCGCGATCCGGCGCGGATCGGGCGGGGCCGGGCGGCAGCGCGGCGGCGACGGGGTGGTGCGCAAGCTCACCTTCCTCGAGCCGATGCGCGCCAATATCCTCGCCAATCGCCGCAAGGTGGCCCCGCGCGGCCTCACCGGCGGGGGCGACGCTGCGCCAGGGCGCAACTGGGTCGAGCGCGCCGATGGCACCCGCGAAGACCTCGGCGCGACCGGTTCGGCGCAGATGCAGCCCGGGGACACATTCGTGATCCTGACGCCCGGAGGAGGGGGTTTCGGCAAATGAATTACTGGCCGCTGGCAGGCATCGCCATCGTCGTTCTGGGCTTTGCCCTGCGCTTCAATCCGCTGCTGGTGGTGGTCAGCGCCGCGCTGGCGACGGGCGTGCTGGCGGGGCTTGACCTGCTCGCGGTGATCGAGGCGCTGGGCAAGGCCTTCAACGACAACCGCTATATCTCGGTGACGTGGATCATTCTGCCGGTGATCGGGTTGCTCGAACGCTACGGGTTGCAGCAGCGCGCCCGCAGTGTGATCGAAGGAATGCGCGGGGCCACGATGGGCAAGCTGCTGGTCGCCTATCTCGCCTTCCGCCAGATCACCTCGGCCTTGGGGATGAAGGATATCGGCGGGCACGCACAGGCGGTGCGACCGCTGGTCGCGCCGATGGCAGAGGCGGCGGCGCTCAAGACCCATGGCGATCTGCCCGAGGCCGAGCGGGACAAGGTCAAGGCCATGGCTGCCGCGACCGACAATGTCGGGCTGTTCTTCGGCGAGGACATCTTCTTCGCGATCGCCTCGATCCTGCTGATTCAGGGCGTGTTCGAGGCGGCGGGCTATCCGCTTACGCCGCTGGAACTGTCGGTCTGGGCGATCCCGACCGCGATCTGTGCCTTCGTGATCCACGCGGGCCGCATCCGCGCCCTTGATCGCAGGCTGGGGAGGGCGGGCCGGTGATCACCTATGAATGGCTCTATGTGCTGGCTGGCATCATGTTTGCGGTCTGGGCGCTGCTGTCGCTGAAGGACGAGCGCCAGAGCAATGCCGCCTTCTGGGCGCTGCTGGCAGCAAGCTTCCTGTTGGGCAGCCATGTCTCCGATCTCGTCAACGGCATCATCGTGCTGGCGATGGTGGCCATCGCGGGGCTGGGCGGGCTGAAGCGCAGTGATCCGTCGACCACCACGCCCGAGGAGCGTCAGGCGCAGGCGGAGCGGCTCGGCAACCGCTTGTTCCTGCCTGCGCTGATCGTCCCGCTGACCGCCGTCGCCGGGACGCTGCTCTACAATTACACCCCGCTGGGCGAGACCGAGCTGTTCGAGGCGCGACGCGAGACGCTGCTGCTGTTCGGGATCGGCGTGATCGCGGCGCTGGTCGCGGCGATGGTCTGGCTGCGGCCACCGCTGTCCGCTCCGGCGCAGGAGGGGCGGCGGCTGCTCGATTCGATCGGCTGGGCAGCGATCCTGCCGCAGATGCTGGCGGCGCTCGGCGCGGTGTTTGCGCTCGCGGGGGTGGGCGAGATAATCGGCGGGATCGCCGGCGGCATCATCCCCGAAGGCAGCGTGCTGCTGACCGTGATCGTCTTTGCTGCCGGCATGGCGCTGTTCACGATGATCATGGGCAATGCCTTTGCCGCCTTCCCGGTGATGGCGGCGGCGATCGGCATTCCGCTGCTGGTCGAGCAATATGGCGGCAACCCGGCGGTGATCGGTGCCGTCGGCATGCTGGCGGGCTTCTGCGGCACGCTGCTGACCCCGATGGCGGCCAATTTCAACATCGTGCCCGCCGCGCTGCTCGAACTGAAAGACCAGAACGCGGTGATCCGCCAGCAGGTCGGCACCGCCGTCCCGCTATGGCTGTGCAATGTCGTGATCATTTATGTGGGGGCGTTTCTGCTGTGGAACTGACCGAGGATATCGCCCGCAACTTCGCGCAGATTGCGCTGGGGCACGTGGCGCGGGCCTACCCCTACAAGGACGATCATGTCTTCACCAGCGAGGGCGACTTGCGCCTGCCGCGCGAGGCCCATCCGGTGTTCTTTGGCAGCTTCGACTGGCATTCCTGCGTGCACGGCTGGTGGACGCTGCTGACCCTGCGGCGGCTCTATCCCGCGAGCCCCGAGGCGGCGCAGATCGAAGCGCCGGCGGAGGAGACTTTCACCGAGGCCAAGCTCGCGGTGGAGCTGGCCTATCTCGATCGTCCGGCATCGCGCGGGTTCGAGCGGCCCTATGGCTGGGGCTGGCTCCTCTATCTCCACCACGAGGCCGCGCGGCATGAGGACCGCGAATGGGGCGCAAGGCTCGAGCCGCTGGCGCGGGCCTTCGCGGCGCGGCTGCGGGATTACCTCGGCATCCTGACCTATCCGATCACTGTAGGCACGCATTTCAATACAGCCTTCGCGCTGGTGCTGGCGCGGCGCTGGGCCGAGAGCCGCGACCCTGCACTGGTGGTGCTGATCGACGACTGGGCGACCCGCGCCTTCGGCCACCGGCGCGATTACGCGGGGTGGGAGCCGGGGGGCGACGAGTTCCTCTCCCCCGTGCTCACCGCCGCGCTACTGATGGCCGAGGTGCGCCCGCATCTCGCCTTCGCGCCGTGGTTTGAAGGGTTGGTGGTGGAGAATGGCTGGCTCGCGCGCGAATGCCGCCCGGTGTTCGTGTCCGACCGCAGCGACGGCAAGATCGCCCATCTCGACGGGCTGAACCTCAGCCGCGCCTGGTGCCTGCGCGAAATTGCGGCGGCGCTGGGCGGGACGGAAAGCGCATCTCTGCGTAAGCTCGCCGACCAGCATCTCGCAGCGGCCATGCCGCACGTGGCGGGCGATTACATGGGCGAGCACTGGCTGGCGAGTTTCGCGCTGCTGGCGCTGCTCGCGGCCGAGTAAGCGATGGAATTCGCTGCCGACGCGGCCTAGAGTTGCGCCGACAGCACAAGCGAAAGGGCCGGCACAGGCATGGGGGGCAATTCGGGCAAGCGGCGCAGCGCGCATTCCTATGGCAAGCTCGACCGCGACGGTTTTATCCACCGTTCGTGGATGAAGGCGCAAGGCTATCCCGCCGATGCCTTCGACGGGCGGCCGGTGATCGGCATCTGCAACACCTGGTCGGAGCTGACACCGTGCAATTCGCATATGCGCGAACTGGCCGATTACGTGAAGCGCGGGGTGTGGGAAGCGGGCGGGCTGCCGCTCGAATTCCCGGCGATGTCGCTTGGCGAGACCCAGATGCGCCCCACCGCAATGCTGTTCCGCAACCTGCTGGCGATGGAGGTCGAGGAATCGATCCGCGGCAATCCCATCGACGGGGTGGTGCTGCTGGGCGGGTGCGACAAGACCACGCCGGGCCAGATCATGGGCGCGGCCAGCGTCGATCTGCCGACAATGGTGATCTCCTCCGGCCCGATGCTCAACGGCAAGTATCGCGGGCGCGACATCGGCTCGGGCACCGACGTGTGGAAGTTCTCCGAAGCGGTGCGCGCGGGCGCGATGACGCCGGACCAGTTCTTCGCCGCCGAAAGCGGCATGTCGCGCTCGCGCGGCACCTGCAACACGATGGGTTCGGCCTCCAGCTTCGCCGCGATTTCCGAGGCGCTGGGCGTGGCGCTCAAGTACAACGCCACCATCCCCGCGGTCGATGCCAACCGTCAGGCGATGGCGCACGCGACCGGGCGGCGGATCGTCGAGCTGGTGCGCGAGGACAAGCGCCTGTCGCACTTCCTGACCCGCGAAGCCTTTGAAAACGCGATCCGCGTCCATGCTGCGATCGGCGGGTCGACCAATTCGGTCATCCACCTGCTGGCGCTGGCGGGCCGGGTGGGCGTGCCGCTGAGCCTCGACGATTTCGACACGCTCGGCGGTGCGATGCCGCTGCTCGCCAACATCATGCCCTCGGGCGAATATCTGATGGAAGACCTGCACTATGCCGGCGGGATGTCGGCGCTGATGGCGGCGATGGCGGAGCACCTGCATCTCGATGTCGAGACTGTCTCGGGCCAGACTATCGGGCAGCAGATCGCGGGCGCGGAAATCTTCAACCCGGCGGTGATCGCCACACCCGACGCGCCGTTCAAGCAGGCCTCGGGCATCTGGGTGCTGCGCGGCAATATCGCGCCCGACGGAGCGATCATGAAGCCGAGCGCCGCCTCGCCGCAGCTGCTCTCGCATCGCGGGCGCGCGGTGGTGTTCGAGACCATCGAGGACTTCAAGGCGCGGGTGGACGATCCGGCGCTGGAGATCGACGCGAGTTCGGTGATGGTGCTCAAGGGCTGCGGGCCCAAGGGCTATCCCGGGATGCCCGAGGTCGGCAACATGCCGATCCCGCAGAAGCTGCTCGCACAGGGCGTGACCGACATGCTGCGGATTTCCGATGCGCGCATGAGCGGCACGGCGTTCGGTACGGTGGTGCTGCATGTCTCGCCTGAAACCTCGGTCGGCGGGCCCTTGGGGCTGGTCGAGACCGGGGACGAGATCGTGCTCGATGCCGCAGCGCGCACGCTGAACCTGATGGTGTCCGACGCGGAACTCGCCCGCCGCGCGGCGCTGCGTCCGCCCGAGGCCTATGACACCACGCGCGGCTATGTCGCGCTGCACCGCCGCCACGTGATGCAGGCGCATCTGGGGGCTGACCTCGATTTTCTGGTCGGGTCGAGCGGTGACGAAGTGAAGCGGGAGAGCCATTGATGAAGGCCCATGCCACCTATCCCAGCCTCGCCGGTCGCCGCGTGTTCATCACCGGCGGGGCGAGCGGCATCGGCGCGGCGATGGTCGAGGCGTTCACCGGACAGGGCGCGGTTGTCGGCCATTGCGATCTGGCGGCGGAGGCGGCCGAGACGCTGGCGGACGCGATCGCGGCAGCAGGCCATGCCCGCCCGTGGTTCCGCGCGCTCGATGTCATCGACACGCCCGCGCTCCAGCAGGCGATCAGCGATTTCGCGGCGGCGGCCGGCGGGCTCGATGTGCTGGTCAACAATGTCGCCAACGACAACCGCCACGATCCGCTGCAAATGGACGAGGCAGGCTGGCGGCGCTGCATGGCGGTCAATCTCGATTGCGCCTTCTTCGCCTCGCAGCGCGCGGTCGAACTGATGCGCGGCGCGGGGAGCGGCGGGGCGATCATCAACTTCTCCTCGATCACCGCGCTGCTCGGCCCGGCCGAAATGCCGGGCTATGTCACAGCCAAGGCGGGGCTGCTGGGCCTCACCAAGTCCTTCGCCCGCCGCTACGGGGTCGACGGCATCCGGGTGAACACGATCCTGCCCGGCTGGGTCGTCACCCAGCGCCAGCTCGATCTGTGGCTGACGCCCGAGGCCGAGGAGGAATGGATGGAACAGGCCTGCCTCAAGCAGCGCATCCAGCCGCGCGATGCGGCGAACCTGGCGCTGTTCCTCGCCGCCGACGACAGCCGGATGATCACCAACCAGCAGTTCGTGATCGACGCGGGGCGGGTCTAGACAGCGCGTGCGGCCTTGAAGGCAGCGACGATAGCGTGCGCATCGGCGGCGATCTCGGCGAGCGGCTTGCCCGGTTTGAACAGCGATCCCCCGATCCCGAACCCGGCCGCGCCTGCGGCGAGATAATCGCCCATATTGGCCGCGCTGATGCCGCCCACGGCAAAGAGCGGCACCTGCGGCGGCAGCACCGCGCGCACGGCCTTGATGACGGCCGGGCTCGCGGCTTCGGCGGGGAACAGCTTCAGCCCGCTCGCGCCCGCCTCGATCGCGGCGAACATCTCGGTCGGCGTGAACACGCCGGGCAAGCTGACCATGCCCAGCGCGGCAGTGCGGCGGATCACGGCAGGGTTGCCATTGGGCGAGACCACCAGCCCCGCGCCGATCGCGGCGAGCGCGTCGACCTCGGCCTCGGCCAGCACCGTGCCCGCTCCCACGAGCGCGCGGGGACCGAGTGCCTCGACCAGAGCGGCGATGCTGGCGAGCGGATCGGGCGAATTGAGCGGCACCTCGATGATGTCGAACCCGGCCTCGAGCAAGACCTCACCCACCGCCACCGCACGCTCGGGCTCCAGCCCGCGCAGGATCGCCACCAGCGGCAGCCTGCCTTCGGTTGTGTGCGTCATGTGCTGCCCCGCCTTGCGCCGTTCAATGCACAAGCTGTTGCCTAATCATCGCGCTAACGCAACAAGGGCGACATGACGGCGGAGGCGACGACAATCGAACTGGTGACGAGCATCCCGGCGCAGTGCGTGCTGGGTGAGGGGCCTGTGTGGGATCACCGCGCCTCGTGCCTGTGGTTCACCGATATCGAGGCGGCGCAATTGCTGCGGCTCGACTGGCCCTCGGGCACGCTGACCCGCTTCGACCTGCCCGAGCGGCTCGGCTCGCTCGGGCTGACCGCCGATCCGGCGCAGCTGGTGTGCGCCTTTGCCAGCGGCTTTGCGCTTTATGCCCCAGCGACGGGGGCGTGCGAGTGGCTGCAAAAGACCGAGCCTCACTATCGCGGGGTGCGCATGAATGACGGGCGCATCGACCGGCAGGGCCGCTTCTGGGCGGGTAGCATGGTCGAGGACCGCAAGCTCGCCCCGCCCGAGAAAGCCTCGCTCTATCGGCTCGATGGCACCGCCGCGACGGCGCTGCGCAGCGGGATCGCGATCAGCAACGCGATCGCCTTCGCGCCCGATGGCACCGCGCTCTACTTCACCGACACGCTGACGCAGGTGATCGAGCGCTATCCGCTCGATCCGGCGAGCGGCGCGCTGGGTCAGCCTGCGGTCTTCGCGCGGCTCACCGGCGAGGCCTACCCCGACGGCGCGGATGTCGATGCGGCGGGGCGCTTGTGGAACGCCGAGTGGGGCAGCGGGCGGGTGACGGCCTACAACCCCGACGGCAGCCGCTTTGCCCAGATCGACCTGCCGGTCTCGCAGGTCAGCTGCGTGACCTTTGGCGGGGCGGACTGCGGGTTGCTGTTCGTCACCACCGCGCGCACCGGCCTGTCGGACGAAGCACTGGCGCAGGAGCCGCAGGCGGGCGATCTGTTTATCTATCGCACCGGCATTGCAGGCCTGCCCGCGCCGGTCTGGCGCGGCTGAGGGGAGAGGCAATGGCGGGACGGATTGTCAGCTTTGGCGAGGTGCTGCTGCGGCTCGCCGCGCCGCCGGGCGAGGTGCTGTTCCAGCAGCCGCAACTGGCGCCGAGCTTCTGCGGGGCCGAGGCCAATGTCGCCGCCGCGCTGGCGGGCTTCGGCCACGATGCGCGGCTGGTGACCGCGCTGCCGGACAATCCTCTGGGCGAAGGCGCGCGGGCCGCCCTGCGCGGCATGGGCGTGACGCTCGCCGCCGAGGCGGTGGCGGGCAGCCGGCTGGGGCTCTATTTCCTCCAGCCCGGTGCGATGCGCCGCCCGGCCACTGTGACCTATGACCGCGCGGGATCGGCCTTCGCGAACTTCGATCCGGCGCGCTATGATTGGCCCGCGCTCCTCGAAGGAGCAGACTGGCTGGTGGTCGGCGGGATCACCGCCGCGCTCGGCGACAAGGCGCTGGCGGCGCTGCGCGATGCGATGGCCGCGGCGCAGGCGGCAGGCGTGAAGATCGCCTTCGATACCAATTACCGCCCGAGCCTGTGGCAGGGGCGTGAGGGTCAAGCGGCGGAGATCCTGCGCGAGCTGTCGTACGAGGCCGATCTGGTGTTCGCGGGCCGGCGTGCGGCGGCGATGATGGCGGGCGGGGACTTCAGCGCGGGCGATCCCGACGCGGGCTTCCATGCCGCGGCTGAGGCGCTCTTCGCGCTCTCGCCGCGCATCCGCCATGTCGCCGCCACCCGCCGCATCGTGCATTCGAGCGACCGGCAGGACCTCACCGGGCTGCTCGCGGACCGCGAGGGGCTGTCGGTCAGCCGCACCATCGCGCTGGAGAATATCGTCGACCGGGTCGGCACCGGCGATGCCTTTGGCGCAGGCGTGGTGCATGGGCTGGTCACCGGCATGGAGCGCGATGCGACCATCGCCTTTGCCGCATCCTGCGCCGAATGGGCGCATTCGGTGGCGGGCGATTTCCTGCGCGCCTCGGTGGCCGATATCGCCGCGCTAGGAGGCGGGGGCGACGTCCGGCGCTGAACGGGCGGCCTGCGCGGCCATCAGGTAATCGACAATCTCCGGCACCGCGGCCTGATCGATCGGGGCCATGTAGACCTCGGCCATCTTGCCGACGATGCTTTCCCATTTCTTGCGCGGGATCTCAGGCTGCTGGAGCATCATCGAGGGCGAATGGCAGGCGGTGCAATTGGCGATCACCGCCTCGCGCCCCGGCAGATCGGGCAGCTGAGCCGGATCGTCGGGCAGGGTGATCGCGGCATCGGCAAAGGTCACTTGCGGAGCGCGATCGCACCCGGCGAGCAGCAGCAGCGCGAGCAGGGCAGGGGCGCGCTTCATTTCGCCCTCAGGGTGATGCGCTCGATCACGTTGCGGGCATAGCCCGAGGGGTTCCAGGCGAGCTGGTCCGGTTGCACCGCGCCGGTCACGTTCTTCGCTCGCACGCCGATATCCGCCAGATCGCCGGAGACCTGCGGCAGCGTCACCGACCAGCGGCGGAAGGCGTAGGGGCCTTCGTCGGGGCCGAGAGTGCAGGGGACTTCCCACCCGTCACCCACCAGATCGACCCGTTCGAGCGCCGCGTCGCCGCCCATCGCAATGCCTTCCAGCACCAGCGGCTTGCCCTTCGCCACCACGCCGCCGTCGGCATGGCTGGTGATGAAGGCGCGCGGGGGCATGGTGGTGATCGGGACGGTGGGGAAGTCCTTGTCCTCGGGCGTCACCGGCCCGGTCGGCACGCGGTAGGTCTTGGCGACGTAGTAGCTGTCATCCTCGCCGCGCAACACCTCGATGGTCGAGAGCATCTTGACCCAATAGGTCGAGAACCACCCCGGCACCACGATCCGCAAGGGGAAGCCGTGGAGGATAGAGAGCGGCTCATCGTTCATGCCCCAGGCGACCAGAACATCGTCGCGCATCGCGATATTCATTGGAATCGACTTGATGAACTGCGGCGCGCCATCCACCAGCGGCACGTCGAGCCCGGCAAAGCGCACCCGGGTCGCCCCCGCCGCCACGCCCGCCTTGGCGAGCACGTCCTTCAGCCGCACGCCGGTCCACTTGGCACAGCCCATCGCGCCGTTGCCCCACTGGGTGCCGGTGACGCGCGGCTGCGACAGGCCGCGCCCGTTGCCCGCGCACTGGTTGATCGCCACGACCGAGACATGCTCGCCCGCTGCGGCAATCTCGTCCAGCGTCAGCGAGACGGCCTGCTTCACCGCACCGCCCACCGCCACGCGGTGCTCGCCCGCCTTGACGCTGGTCGGCATCGGCCAGTTCCAGCGCACGAAGAACCGATCGTTGGGGGTGATGACCCCTTCGCGAAACACGCTCATCGGGGTTTCGAGCACCGGGGCATTGACGCGCTGGACGATCATTTCGCCCTTGCCCGGAAAGGTCGGGGTGGTGGGGCGCAGGCTCGGCCCGCCGGGCAGGCCCAGATCGACCAGTTTCTGACCCAGCACCGGCGCGGCCAGCGCCGTGGTGCCGACCCCGGCAATCAGCGCGCGGCGGGTGAGGCGGCCCTCGCTCACGCCGTGGCTCCCTCCAGCCGGTCGATCAACGCGCCGATCTCGGCGACCGCCAGGCTGTGTGCTGCGATCAGATCGCCGATATCGTCGATCCGCGCCATCTCGCCATCGTCGCGCATGATCGAGCAGATCACCGCCGCATCGCCAGCACCTGCCAGCCGCGCCAGATCGATCGAGGCCTCGCAGGCCGAAGGGCGGGCCAGCACGCCGCGCTCCTGCGCGATCAGCGGGAAGACATGGCCGGGCGAATGGATATCCGCCGCGCTCGCCCCCTCGGCAATCGCGACCCTGACGGTGTGCGCCCGGTCGGCGGCGGAAATGCCCGTGGAGACGCCGCTCGCCGCCTCGATCGAGCGGGCAAAGGGCCGTCCGGTCTGGCGCTCGGTGCCGGGGTTGACGAGGCTGAGGCCAAGCTGCGCGGCGCGCTCGGGCGTCACCGCAAGGCAGATGAGGCCGCGCCCGTGTGTCGCCATGAAGTTGATCGCCTCGGGCGTCACCGCGCTGGCGGCGATCATGAAGTCGATATCGCCGCCGCGCAGCCGGTCACCGGCGATGACGATGATCCGCCCCGCCGCGACCGCGGCCAGCGCCGCATCGAGATCCGTGCCCCCGCTCACGCCAAGTCCCTTCCCGCCGCAAAGCTCTTGGCGCCCAGCACCACCTGCCGGCCGACCAGTTCGAGCTGCCCGCGCGCGCGCTCGTCGAGGCATTCGCCATCGGGCGAGAACAGGCCGCGATAGGTGCGGATCGTCGCGCCCATCGGGGTCGGCCAGCCGCGCAGCGCATGGGTGATCGCGCGCATCGTCAGCAGCGTCGACATCGACGCCTGATCGCCGAAGGCGGTGGCGATGAGGCCGACCGCGCGGCCATCGAGATAGGGCCGCTCATCGCGCGCAAGGTCTTCAAGGTAATCGAGCGCGTTCTTCACCACGCCCGAAATCGTGCCGTGATAGCCGGGCGCGGCGATCAGCAGCCCGTCCGCCTCGCGCACCGCCGCGACCATCTCCGCGCCTTGCGAGGCATCGTGCAGCGGCCCGAGATAGTGGGGCAGGGCGGTGAGATATTCGCCGCCGAACACCGTCACCTCGGCCCCTTCGCCCGCAGCGATGCCGGCGGCAAGGCGCAGCGCCTGCTCGGTCGAGGAGCCGGGATTGACCGTGCCGCCAAGGGCTACGATTCGGGTCATGCGGAGGTGATCCTTTCGGTGATGTAGGCAGTGAGACGCGCGGTCTGTTCGGGGGTGAAGTGCAGCCCCAGCTTGGTGCGGCGCCATAGCACGTCGTCGGAACTGCGCGCCCATTCGCGCGCGATGAGGTAATCGACCTCGGCGGCGGTCAGCCCGTGGCCGAAATCCTCGCCCAGATCGGCGGCGCTGGCTGCCTCGCCGAGGAAGTCCTGCGCAAGCGTGCCGTAGAGCCGGGTCAGGCGGCGGGCCTGTGCCTCGCCGATGAAGGGATAACGCCGTGCCAGGCTGCGCGCGAGGGCAGGGGCATCGTAGCGCCCGAAATTGCCGCCCGGCAGATTGGCCGCGCCGGTCCAGTCCGCGCCTTTGAGCACCGGCAGGAACGGCGTGAGCCGCGCGACCGCCTCGGTGCTGAGCTCGCGGTAGGTGGTGATCTTGCCGCCGAACACGCTCAGCAGCGGCGGCGTGCCGTCCGCCCCGCCGTCCAGTTCAAAGCGGTAGCCGCGCGTCGCCGCCTCGGGCTTGCCCGAACCATCGTCGACCAGCGGGCGCACGCCGGAATAGGTCCACACCACGTCCGCCGGGGTGACGGGGGTGCGAAAATACTCCGAAGCGCCCTCGCACAGATAGGCGATTTCCTCGGGGCTGGCCTGCACCTCGGCAAGGCTGCCTTGGTGATCGACATCGGTGGTGCCGATCAGCGTGAAGTCGTCCTCGTAGGGGATGGCGAAGAAGATCCGCCCGTCGGGCAGCTGGAAGAAATAGGCGAAGGGGTGATCGAACAGCTTGCGCACGACGATGTGGGAGCCGCGCACCAGCCGCATCTTCTGGCTGGTCGGCTCGCCTGCCCGCCCGAGCAGATCGAGCACGCGCGGGCCTGCGGCGTTGACCACGGCGCGGGCGTGGAAGGTCTCGTTGCCCGCTTCGATCCGCCAGAGATCGCCCTCGCGCGTCAGGGACGTCACCTCGCAGCGGGTGCGCACTTCGGCCCCCCGGTCGGCGGCATCGCGGGCGTTGAGGATCACCAGCCGCGCATCGTCCACCCAGCCGTCGGAATAGGCAAAGGCTCGGGTGTATTCTGGCTTCAGCGGTGCGCCAGCGGGGTGGCTGGCGAGCGTCACGCTCTGGGCGGCGGGCAGGAACTTGCGCCCGCCGATATGGTCATAGAGGAACAGCCCGAGCCGCAGCAGCCAGCGCGGGCGCAGGCCCTTGCGGTGCGGCAGGATGAAGCGCAGCGGCCAGATGATGTGCGGCGCGATGCCCCACAGCACCTCGCGCTCGGTCAGGGCCTCGCGCACGAGGCTGAACTCGTAGTGCTCGAGATACCTGAGGCCGCCATGGATCAGCTTGGTGGAGTTGGACGAGGTGCCCTCGGCCAGATCGCCGCGTTCGAGCAGCAGCACGCTCGCCCCGCGCCCGGCGGCATCGCGTGCGATCCCGGCGCCGTTCACGCCGCCGCCGATCACCGCGAGGTCGAAGGCCTGCGCCATCAGATCATCCACCACGCAAAGGCGAGCGCCACGCCGAGCGAGGCGATGGTCGCCGCCAGCACCGGCATCACCGCACGCCAGCCCAGTTCGAGCAGCAGATCGGTGCGGGTGCGCATCGCCGTCGCTGTGACGGCAAGCAGCAGCAGGGTCTTGGACAGGGTGAGCGCGGTGGCGGCGACGACGGGCGGCATGGTGACGAGCGAATTGACCACCACCAGCGCGAGGAAGGCGAGAATGAACCCGGGCAGGAGCGGCACGCGCGCGGCATTGCCGCTGGCCGCGACGGGCTGGGTGCGCGCGATCCACAGCGCGGCAAGGGTTACCAGCGGGGCGAGCAGAGCGACGCGGGTGAGCTTCACCACGGTCGCCTGCGCGCCGGCAGCGTCCGAGACGGCGAAGCCTGCGCCGATCGCCTGCGCGACGTCATGCACCGAAGCGCCGACCAGAAACCCCGCCTGCGCATCGCTGAAGCCGAGCATCCGCGCGAGCGGCGGATAGGTCACGAGGGCGATCGCCGAGGCGGCAGCGAGGATCACGAGGGTGAGCGTGAACTGCGCCTGCTCGATCCGCTCGCGCCCGATCGCGCCGTAGAGCGCCAGCGCCGCCGAAGCGCCGCAGATCGCGGTCGATCCGCCTGCGAGCAGCCCGACGGCCGGGCTCTGCCCGGTGGCGCGGGCGGCCAGCAGCGCTGCCACCAGCGCCGCCGCCATCACCAGCGCAAGGCCGAGGAACGGCACCGCGCCCATCCCGGCGATCTGCATCAGCGTGACCTGTAGGCCAAGCAGCACGATCCCGGCCCTGAGGCCATGGCGAGAGGTCGCATCCAGACCTTCATGGGTGCGCGCATCACCTGCGGCGAAATTGAGTGCGAGGCCGAGCAGCAGGCCGGCCAGAATGATCGGCACCCCGTAGTTCTGGGCGAGCCACGCGGCGGCCGCGCTGGCGATGGCGCAGATCGCGAGGCCGGGGACGAAGCGCGACAGCGGCTTGCGTTCGGCCGGCGCGGTGCTCGCGGCCGCCGTGTCGGCGAGCATCATCTCGCCGAACAGATCGCCCGCATAGGCGTCGAAATCGGGGCGGGAGCCTCGCTTCATCGCCCTGCAGTCCTGCCCCTCTGTCGCATCGTATGTCTCACGGTGTCACAACCCTATCGCGGGCGCCGTGCCATTGCAACCGCCGAGGCGGTCCGCTCAGCTGGCGATGCTCAGCGCGCCCTCGTCCCGGCGGATTTCCGGCAGCAGCCACTGGAACCACGCCAGCGCCACCAGATAGGACGCGGCGGCGAACATGAACAGCGGCACGAAGCCGAAGCCCGCATCGAGCACCCGTCCGGTGACGAGGCTGATCAGCACGCCCCCCATATTGCCCATGAAGGCGCCGAACGCGGTCACCCGCCCGACCTTGGCATTGGGGACGACGTCGGTGATGGTCGAGAACAGCGAGAGCGAGAAGCCCTGATGGCCCGCCATCACCACTCCGATCATTACCGCCACCGGCCAGAACGAATCGAGCGCCAGCACCAGCGGCAGCGGAGCCACCACCAGCGCGGAGACCAGCATCACGCCCTTCCTCACGCGGTTGGGAGTCCACCCGGCCTCCAGCAGCCTGGTCGAGGCCCAGCCCGCCAGCAGCGCACCGAGGCCCGATCCGGCAAAGGCGATCGCCAGCGGCACCGCCAGTTCGAGCGTCGAGAGGCCGAACTCCTTGCGGTAGTAATCCGCCAGCCAGAAATTGATGAACCACCAGGTCATGTCCGACAGCGCCTTGGCAACCACGATCGCCCAGGTCTTGCGGCTCATGAGGATCGGGCCGTAGCTGTCCGTCCCGGCCTCGTCGGCGGGTCGTTGCGCGGTCGTCGACGGGTCATTGCGCAGTTGCGCTACGCCGCGCGCCAGCCACATCCACGCCAATAGCGAGGCGAAGCCGCCGATCCCGCCCGCCACCAGCGCCCCGCGCCAGCCCACCGCCAGCGCCAGCGCCGGGATCACGAAAGGCATGGCAATCGTGCCCGCGCCGGCCAGCAGGGTCGCAAACCCGAAGGCGAAGGAGCGCTTGTCGGGCGGGAACAGGCTGGCGACGGTCTTGATCGTGAGCGGGGTCTGCACCGCCTCGGTCACCCCGAGGCCGACGCGCGCGGCGACCACATGCGCGGTGGTCATCGCCCAGCCATGCGCCATGGCGGCAAGGCTCCACGCCGAGGCACCGACCTGCATCGAGCGGTTCACCCCCAGCCGGTCGACCAACCAGCCGGTGAACAGGAAAGCAAAGGCGGCGGAGAACTGGGTGACCGCGGCAAGATCGCCGAAGTCGCTGTCGGTCCAGTTGAAGGCCGCCATCATGTCGGGCTTGAGGATCGCGATGATCGGCCGGTCCATCGCGTTGAACACGCCCGCGATGCACAGCACCGTGAACAGCGACCAGCGCAGGCGGGTGGAAAGGGGCGAGGGCGCGGTGTCCATCACGGGTTCCTAGAGGGCAGGGGTGGGGCAGACAAGAAGGGCCGCCGGATCGCTCCGGCGGCCCCCTGTCTCATGATGCGACCTGAAGGCGCCTCATCACATGCGGGCGCGCAGCGAGACCCCGAAGTAGCGGTCGGCGTCGCGCGGGATCTGCAGTCGCTGCCCGGCCGACACGTTCAGCAGCACATAGCTGTTGTCGGTGATGTTGCGGGCGTGGAAGGTCAGGCGGTAGTTGTCGTCCGGATCGGAGAAGCCGACCGAGGCGTTCCAGATGCCGTAGGGGTCGATCGGACCCTGTTCGCCGAGATCGGAGAACTGGCGGCTGGTGTGGCGGAAGTCGGTGTTGAGATAGAGCCGGAAGCCGCCCAGATCGGTCTCGTAATCGCCGCCGATGGTGTAGACGAACTTCGGCGCCAGCGGCAGCTGGGTGCCGTTGCGCGCGTCGGGCGCGTTGGTCAGCGGGTTCGGATTGAACTCCTTGACCTGCGCATCGGCATAGGCCGCGCTGGCGCGGAAGGTCAGGCCATCGACCGGAGCGACCACGAGGTCGGCTTCGAAGCCCTCGCTCTTGACCGTGCCGGCGTTGGTCAGGTTCGACACCACCGCGCCGTTGAGCAGCACGAAGTTGTTGGCCTGGAAGCCCTCGTACTCGACCGAGAAGGCCGAGACATTGAGCTGCACGCGGCGATCGAGGAACTGCGACTTGATGCCGATTTCGAAGCTGTCCGACAGCTCCTCTTCGATCGGGATCGCGTTGGTCGGCGCGGTGTGGTTGAAGAACACGTTGAACGCCGGACCCTTGTAGCCGCGGGTGTACGAACCGTAGAGCATCACGTCGTCGGTCGGCTCGAACTGCAGCACCGCGCGGCCCGACAGGTTGCCGCTATCGGTCGAACCGGCTGAGGTGTTGGTGCCGTTGCCGCCGCTCGCGATCGTGCCGCCGGCCGGGTTGCCCGACACGCCCGGCCCGGTGGCGGGCAGGCCGTTGAAGGCATTGACGCCCGGCGCGCGGGTGTGGGTGAACTCGAGATCGTCCCAGGTGTAGCGCAGGCCGCCGGTGAACGAGAGCTGCTCGGTAAAGCGATAGGTCGCCTGGCCGAAGATCGCGAAGTTCTTCGACGTCACATCGCTGAACGAGGTGGCGGTCGGGAAGATCGTGTTGACCGTGTCAGCCACGTTGCACGGACGCCCGCCGGTGGCCGGATCGACCGGCAGGGTCGAGCTGGCGCAGGTGATGTTGCGGCGGGTGAACACCTGGGTGTTGTCCGACTGCCACGCGAACACGCCGGCCTGGTAGAAGAAGTCCTTGGTCTGATCCGAGGCGATGCGGACTTCGGCGGAAATCTGCTCGGTCTTGACCGTGCCGTCGTCGTGCAGCTGGCCGGTGCCGACCAGCGCGCGCGGCAGGAAGTCGCCTTCGCGGATCTCGCGGTTGAACCAGTTGCGGTAGCCCAGCACGACGCTGAGCGTGTGGGTGTCGCCGATCTCGAAATCGCCCGAGCCGGTCAGGCTCCACTGGCGGTCGCGGGTTTCGGTGACGAGGTTGTGGTTGACGAAACGCTGGTCCTCGCCCTGCGCCGAGCCACCCGGCAGGCCGAGTTCGGCATCCAGCACCGCGCCGCGGCTGACGCCGGTCACGTCGGCGCAGCAATCGTCATTGGCCTTCATGTAATCGGCGATGAAGCGCAGCTTGGTGCCTCCATCCTCGTAGTCGATGAGGCCGCGCGCGCCGTAGCGCTCGTAGCCGTTGACGGTGCGGTTGCGGCCGCCGTTGATGTTGGTGATGTTGCCGTCGAAGCTGCCATAGAAGGCGGTAACGCGAGCGGTGAGATTTTCCGCCAGCGGGCCGGCGAGGGCTGCGCGCAGGCGCCATTCATCGCCCTCGAACCAGTCGGCATTGACCTGCGATTCGAACTCGTCGCTGCCGCCCTTGGAGACGATGTTGACGAGACCGGCCGAGGCGTTGCGGCCGAACAGGGTGCCCTGCGGGCCGCGCAGGACTTCAAGCCGCTCGATATCGACGAGGTCCATGAAGGCCTGACCCGAACGCGACAGCACCACGCCGTCGACAACGGTGGACACACTCGGCTCGGCGGCGACCGAGAAGGTGATGGTGCCGACACCGCGCATCACGATCGCGCTGTTGGCGCTGGTGGTGCCCTTGCGGAAGGTCACCGAGGGGATGATGGTGGAGATGTTCTCGAGGTTGAAGACGACCGCCTGTTCCAGCCGCTCGCCCGGGACCGCGGTGATCGCGATCGGCACATCCTGCACATTTTCTTCGACTTTCTGCGCGGTGACGATGATCTCGTCGACCTGCGCCATCGCAGGTGCGGTGTGCGTCAGGGCAATCGCGCTGGCGGACAGGGCCAGCGTCTTGAGCGCAATTCGGGTGGTGGTAGCCATCGGTATCTTCTCCCCTGCGTGGTGACCAACTCTGTCGGGCGACGATCAAGATCATCGCCCGTGCGGTCGATCTTTCGGCAGTCGGGTTGCGCTTTCTGTCCCGATATGTCAAGCGGTGTCAGACGCAGCCAAAGGGCTGGTCGGGAGAGGAATCAGGGGCTGTGACGGTGCGGCTGGTGCCATGCGAGGGGGGATTTGACCTGCTGCTCGGCGGGCGCCTGATCCTGTCGCATCGCCCAGATTATCCCGCTGTTTCATTGGCTTGCGGCGATCCCGAGGTGGTGATGGTGCGCGGCAATTTCCGCCTGTCCGACCATGCTGTGGCAGCCGCGCCACTGTCGGCCTGCGAAATGGATGCAGGCGGCGCGGTGGTGCTGGCGAGCGCTGATGGCAGTGCCCGATGCACCCTCGCCGTTGCAGCAGGCGCAAGCCGGGTGGTGATCACCGCCCAGCCGCCGCATGATCGCATCACGCTCGATGTCGCGCTGGGTGAGGGCGACGTGCTGTGGGGCGGGGGCGAGCAGATGAGCTACCTTGCCTTGAATGGCCGCAAATTCCCGATCTGGACCAGCGAGCCCGGCGTGGGCCGCGAACCCGGCACCCCGCTGACCGATCAGGCGAGCGCCGACGGCAGCTTTGCGGGCGGGGATTATTGGACGACCAACTATCCCGAGCCGACCGTGCTGTGCTCGGCCGGCTGGGCGCTGAGCCTCGCCAATGCCGACTATTGCGAGCTCGATGCGAGCCTCCCTGGGCGGCTGCGCGTCCACGTGTGGTCGGACAAAGTCGTGATCGACCTGTTCGAGGGCGCGCCGGCCGATCTCGTCCGCCAACTCGCCGCGCGCTTCGGCCCTCGTCATGCCCTCCCCGAATGGGCGCTGGGAGGGGCGGTGATCGGGCTCAAGGCGGGCGATGCCAGCTTCGAACGGCTGGAGGCGCTGATCGACGCGGGTGCGGCCGTTTCGGGCCTTTGGTGCGAGGATTGGGTCGGCATCCGTCAGACCAGCTTCGGCCGCCGCCTGTTCTGGGACTGGCAGTGGAACCCCGCGCGCTACCCCGATCTGCCCGCGCGGATCGCGGCCTTGAAAGCGCGCGGCATCCGCTTCCTCGGCTATGTGAACCCCTATCTCGCGGTCGACGGCCCGCTCTACCCCGAGGCTGCCGCCAAGGGCTACTTCGCCCGCCGCCTCGACAGCGACGAGCCCTACCTCGTCGACTTCGGCGAGTTCGACGCGGGCGTGGTCGATTTCACCAACCCCGCCGCCGCAGACTGGTTCGCCGAGGAGGTGATCGGCAAGCGGATGCTCGATTTCGGGCTCGACGGGTGGATGGCGGATTTCGGCGAATATCTCCCCACCAACCTCAGGCTCCACAATGGCGATCCGATGCAGGAGCACAACCGCTGGCCGGTGCGCTGGGCGGAAGTGAACGCCCGCGCCGTCGCCTCGCGCGGGCGCACGGGCGATGTGCTGTGGTTCATGCGCGCGGGCCATACCGGCGTGCAGGCGCATTGCCCCTTGCTGTGGGCGGGCGACCAGTCGGTCGATTTCTCGCGCCATGACGGCATCGGCACGGTGATCACCGCCGCGCTGTCATCGGGGCTGGTCGGCAATGCCTTCAGCCATTCCGACGTCGGCGGCTACACCAGCCTGTTCGGGAACGTGCGCACGGAGGAGCTGATCCACCGCTGGTACGAACTCGGCGCCTTCAGCCCGGTGTTCCGCACCCACGAAGGCAACCGCCCTGACGACAATCTCCAGATCGACAGCTCGCCGGTGCTGGTCGAAGGCTTCGTCCGTTGGAGCCGTGTCCATGCCGCCCTTGCCCCCTATGTGCAGCACCTCGTTGCCGAGGCGCGATCCAGCGGCCTGCCGGCGCAGCGGGCGCTGTTCCTCCACTACCCTGACGATCCCGAGACCTTCACGATACAGGACCAGTTCCTCTATGGAGCAGATCTGATGGTGGCACCGGTGATCGAGGCAGGGGCGACCGCGCGACGGGTCTATCTGCCGCAGGGCGAATGGCGGCACCTGTGGAGCGGCGAGCCTCACGCTCCCGGCTGGCACGATGTCCCCGCACCGCTGGGCCAGCCGCCGGTGTTCTACCGTCCGCAAAGCGCCTTCGCGCCGCTGTTCGAGGGATTAGCCGCATGAGCCGCGCCAACATCCGTGATGTCGCCGCCCGCGCGGGCGTAGCGGTCAAGACCGTCAGCCGCGTCCTCAACGGCCACCCCTATGTCAGCGCTGAGTTGAAGGCGCGGGTCGAAACCGCGATGGCCGAGCTCGACTATCGTCCCTCGGTCGCCGCGCGCATCCTCTCGGGCGCGAAGTCGAACCAGATCGCGCTGATCTATGACAATCACAGCCCCTATTACATGTTCCAGATCCAGAAGGGCTGCTGGGAGGTGTGCCACGAAAACGGCATCCGCCTGCTTGCCCAGCCCGTCGACGTCGCCGATCCCCGCGTCGGCGAGCAGGTGCGCGGGCTCGTCAGCGAAACCCACGTGGACGGCATCATCCTCTCGTCGCCAGTAACTGACTGCGACCCCGTCCTGCGCGCGCTGGAGACGATGGACGTGCCCTTCGTTCGCATCTCGCCCGGCACCAACCACGCGCTGACATCATCGGTGTTCATGGACGACGCGCAGGCCGCCGACGACATGACCACCCATCTGATCAACGCCGGGCACCGCCGCATCGGCTTCATCAAGGGCCACACCAACCACATGGCCTCCGATGATCGTCTGTTCGGCTATCGCCGCGCGCTGGACCGCGTCGGCATCCCGTTCGAGCCCAGCCTTGTCGTGGATGGCGAATTCGACTTCGACAGCGGCGTTGCCGGAGCCCATGCACTGCTCGACCAGCCCGAACGCCCGACCGCGATCTTCGCCTCGAACGACGATATGGCGGCCGGCGTGCTCGCGGTGGCGCATGATCGCGGGATCAATGTCCCCGCCGAGCTCTCGGTCGCGGGCTTTGACGATACCACGCTGGCGCGCACCGTGTGGCCGCCGCTCACCACCATCCGCCAGCCGATGGCGGAACTCGCCCGCACGGCGACGCAAATCCTGATCGCAGGCGGGGACATCACCCACAAGCGCCTGCCCCATGACCTTGTCGAGCGCGCCTCGGTCGCTCCACCCAAGAGGAACTGACAATGAGTGAACTGCCCCTACCGCCTGCGACCCGTATGCTCGGGAGCAGCGGGATTGCCGTCTCCCCGATCGCCTGGGGGATGTGGCGCCTGACCGAGAACGGCCGCACCGCGAGCGAAGCTGCGCGGCTGGTGCACGCGGCGCTTGATGCCGGGATCACCTTCCTCGACACCGCCGACATTTATGGCTTCGACGGCAGCGGCGGCTTTGGCGATGCCGAGGCGCTGCTGGGCGAAGTGCTGGCGGCAGAGCCTGCGCTGCGGGGCCGGATGGTGCTGGCGACCAAGGGCGGGATCATGCCGCCGCTGCCCTATGACCAGAGCGCGGATTACCTGCGCAGCGCGATCGATGCCTCGCTGGCGCGGCTCAAGGTGGACAGCGTCGATCTGTGGCAGATCCACCGCCCCGATATCCTCGCCCACCCGCAGGAGGTGGCGCGTGTGCTCGACGAAGCAGTGGCGAGCGGCAAGATCAGGGCGCTGGGGGTGTCGAACTTCACGCAAGCGCAGATCGCGGCGCTCAACCACTTCCTCGGGCACAAGCTGGTCGCGACCCAGCCGGAAATCAGCCCCTTGCGGATCGACTGCTTCGAAAACGGCGAGCTCGATCAGGCGATGATGCTGGGCCTCACCCCGCTGGCCTGGTCGCCGCTCGGTGGCGGGCGCCTCGCCGCGCCCGAGAGCGAGCGCGACAAGGCGGTGGCCGCCGCGCTGGATGTGGTGGCCGAGGCGCAGGGCGTCTCCCGCACGGTCGCGGCCTATAGCTGGCTGATGGCGCATCCGGCGGGGATCATCCCGATCATCGGCTCGCAGAACCCCGCGCGTATCGCCGAAGGGGCCGAGGCGCTGAAGGTGCGCTGGACGCGGACGGATTGGTACGCGGTGCTGGTCGCCGCGCGTGGAGAGAGGCTGCCGTAATGACTGAACAACAATGCGAAATCGCGTGGTTCTCCGCGCTGTGTGACGACGATTACGAGTTCCTCGGCGTCCCAGACAAATACCTCCAGTCAAGCTGGGAGCATTGCCGCAACATCGTGCTGCGTGCGGAAGAGGGCGGGTTCGACAATATCCTGCTGCCCTCGGGCTATCAGCTGGGGGTCGACACCACGATCTTCGCCGCCGCCGTCGCCACGCAGGTCAAGCGCATCAAGCTGCTGTGGGCGACCCGCATGGGCGAGGACTGGCCGCCGCAGCTCGCGCGCCGGATCGCGACGCTCGACCGCATCCTCGGCCCCAATGCGAGCGGGACGGGCGGGCGGCTCAACGTCAACATCATCTCTTCCGACATGCCGGGCGAGACAATCGAGTCCGGCCCGCGCTACCGCCGCGGCACCGAGATCATGAAGATCGTGCGCACGCTGCTGAACGGCGAGCATCTCGATTTCGACGGCGAGTTCTACAAATTGAAGCTCGATCCGCCGCGCATCACCACGCTCTCGGGCAAGTGCCCGCCGTTCTACTTCGGCGGCCTCTCCCACGAAGCGCGCGAGTGCGCGGCCGAGGCGGCGGATGTCTACCTGATGTGGCCCGACACGATGGACAAGGTGCGCGAGAACATCGCCGACCTGAAGGCGCGCGCGGCGAACTATGGCCGCACCCTGAAGTTCGGCTACCGCGTCCACGTGATCGTGCGCGAGACCGAGGACGAGGCGCGCCACTATGCCGACCGGCTGCTTTCCAAGCTGGACGATGAAACCGGCCGGGCGATCCGCGAAAAGAGCCTCGATGCGAAGAACTACGGCGTCCAGCGCCAGCAGGAGTTGCGCGGCGCAGCGGACGGCGACGGTTTCGTCGAGGAGAACCTGTGGACCGGCATCGGCCGCGCGCGTTCGGGCTGCGGGGCGGCGATTGTCGGCACCCCGGATCAGGTGCTCGCCAAGCTGCGCGCTTATCAGGCCGAGGGGATCGAAGCCTTCATCCTCTCGGGCTATCCGCACACGCAGGAAGCCGATTTGTTCGCGCGCCACGTGCTCCCGCACATCCAGCACGGCCCGCTGGAGATGTAACCGCAAGGCGGCGGGGCAGCGACAGGATCGCGGCCCCGCCGGCCTTCAGCGGGTCTGGCTGATTACCGTCCCGCCGATCACCACGCCGACCGCGTGCGAGGCATATTCGAACGGATCGCCGTCGAACAGCGCGACATCGCCATCCTTGCCGACTTCGAGCGAGCCGATGCGCTGCTCCATCCCGATTACCCGCGCGGCATCTATGGTGATGCTGGCAAGCGCGTCATTCCACGCAAGGCCGTTCGCTGCCGCCACGCCGGCCTCGAACAGCACCACGCGGGTCTTGGGGACATAGCCTTCAAAGCCCGACTGGTAGGCAAACGGGATGCCCGCTGCTTTCAGCACCGCGCCGGTGGTGAAGCTCGCATTCTCGAACTCGCCATATTGCCGCGCCATCGGCGGGTGGAGGATCACTTTCACCCCCGCCGCCTTGATCTGGTCGGTGAGCAGATAGGCCTCGGCCGCGCTGTCGAGCACGAGGTCGATGCCGAATTCCTGCTTGAGCCGCAGCGCGCTCATGATGTCCTGCGCGCGGTTGGCGGTGACCAGCAGCGGGAGCTTGCCGGCCAGCACGTCGCGCATGGTCTGCACTTCGAGGCTGGGCGGCTTGTCGGCGGCGCCGGCCTTGGCGTCGCCCTTCTTGCCGGCCTTGGGCGCTTCGGCCTCGCGCGCGGCGAGCAGGGCCGAGCGCAGCATCGCGATCTGCTTGGCGCGGGTGCCGGGGGCCTTGCCGCCTTCCGCCATCGCATCAGGGCCGAGATTGGCCGCGACCATCGCCTGCGGCACCACCACCGCGGCATCGGCGGTGGTGCCGATGGTCTTGGCGATCATCGTCTGGCCGGACACCAGCGCGCCCGGGCCATGGCCGGTGTGGATCGTCGTCACCCCGAAGCCGCGCAGCCATTCGACCAGCACTTCATTGGGGTTGTAGGCATCGATCGCGCGCAGCTGTGGCTGCACCGGCGCGCTGGTGTCGAGCTGGTCCTGATCGTGCGGCTGGTTCATGTAGCCCGCAAGGCCGACCACCGAGCGGGCATCGACGAGCCCGGGGGTGACGACCTTGGCTTCGACCACGGTGAAGCCGTCCGGGATCGGGGTGGTGGCTGCCGGGCCGACCGCGACGATCTTGCCGTCGTCGATCACCACAACACCGTCAGTGATCGCCGGGCCGGCCATGGTGTGCACCGTCTCGCCGCGGATGGCGACATCCTGTGCGAGCGCGGCGGGGGCCAGAGCGAAGGCGCTGGCGGCGGCAAGGAGCGTTCCGGCGATGCGCATCACAGTTCTCCCTCGCCCTCGGCAATTTCCCAGTGGTGGTGCGCGGCGTCCATCGGGCTGCCCGCGCCATAGCCGCCGGTCGCCATCAGCAGGTCTTCCGGGCGGCTGCGATCAAACAGCTTTTCGCCCTCGACCCAGGTTTCGAGCACATGGGTATAGGTCGAGAGCGGATCGCCATCGAGCACGAGGAAATCGGCATCCTTGCCCGCCTCGAGCGAACCCACCCGCGCATCGAGCTTCATCTGCTTCGCGCCGTTGATGGTGAGCGCCCGCAGCGCCCCGTCACGGGTCATCCCGCCGCGCACCGCCAGCGCTGCCTCGCGCAGCATCATGCGCGAATCGACGATCGCATCGTCCGAATGGATCGACACCAGCACGCCCGCGCGTTCGAGAATGCCGGCATTGTCCATCCTGAGGTCCATTGTCTCCAGCTTGCCGCCCGGCGCATCGAGCGTGATGTTGGACACCGGCACGCCCGCCCGGGCGAGTTCCTCGGCGACCTTCCACGTCTCGGTGCCGTGCTGGATCAGCACTTCGAAGCCGAATTCGCGTTTCAGGCGCAGCACCGTCATGATGTCGTCGGCGCGGTGGGTGTGGAAATGCACCAGCCGCTCGCCCGAGAGCACCTCACACAGCGCTTCCTTGGCGAGATCGCGCTTCTTGCGGTCACCGTCGCAATAGGCCTTGGCCTCGGTCAGCACCTCGCGCACCAGCGAGGCCGATTTGGCCCGCGTGCCGGGAAAGCCGCTGCGGCCCATCGGGTTGGTGCCGTTGGCCATCTTCATGCCCCCGAGCGCCCGGCCGTCTGTCATCTGGAAGGCGATGTCCTCGATGGTGCGGCCGCCGCGCAGCTTCATGTAGAAGGTCTGCCCGCTCATCAGGTGGCCGGAGCCGGGCATGATGTTGGCAGTGGTGACCCCGCCCGCGCGCGCCTTGGCGATATTGGAGGAGAGCGGATCGATCGAATCCATCGCCCGCACCTCGGGCTGGATCGGGCCGGAGCCATCCGCGCCCGCGACCTGCCCGATATGCGAATGGGTGTCGACGATGCCGGGCATGATCACGCGGCCATTGGCGGCGATCTGCGTCGCATCGGCGGGGATGGCGACATCGGCGCCGACCGCGAGGATCTTGCCGTCCTTGATCACCAGCGTGCCGTTCTCGATCGGCTCGCCTGCCATGGTGAGGATGCGCGCGCCGGTGAAGGCGATGGCGCGATCCTGCGCGGCCGCGGGGGCGGCAAGCCCTGCGCTGGCGATGGCGGCGGCGGCGATGGCGGCACCGGCCAGCCATGGTGCTTTCGACTTCGTCTGAGTCACGAAGTGTCTCTCCCTGTTTTGGATCATTGCGCCGCTTTGTGCGGGCCCGTGCGGCGCTGCACAAGCGAAAAGGATGCGCGGGCGCGCGATCAGGCGGACTGGCGGATCATCAGCTGCGGGGGGAGGATCAGGCTCTCGGTCTCCTCGCCCGCCAGCCGCCGCAGCAGCAGCTGGACGAGGCCGCGTGCACCCGCCGCGATATCCTGCCGGATGGTGGTGAGCGGCGGCACCGTCTGGCGCGCGATCGGCAGATCGTCGAAGCCGACGAGGCGGACGTCATCCGGCACCGCCAGCCCGCGTTCGCGCAGCGCCGTAAGGCACAGGCTGGCGAGGGTATCGGTGGCCGCGAAGATCCCGTCGATCGCCCCGGCATGGGCGGCGAGGTGGCGCGCGATTTCCTCGCCGGCACGGTCAGGCGAGAGGTGGGTCGGCAGGGCGATCAGCGACACGCCAAGGCGTCGTGCCGCATCCTGCGCGCCGGCAAAGCGCGCTGCGAACTCCATCGGACCTGTGTCGCCGAGAAAGGCGAGGTGCCTCGCGCCGGTTGCGATGAGGCGCTCGGCCGCGAGCCGCCCGCCGAGCCGGTTGTCGGTGCCGACCACGCAGTGGCGCTGGCCTTCATTGTGGTTACCCCACACGACCATCGGATTGTAGCCGTCAGCGACATCCTCGATCCGCTCGAACTGGTCGGACTGGCCGATCACGATCACGCCGTCGATCATGCCCGAACCGATGAAGCGGTCGAGCCAGTCGGCATCCTCGTCAGGCACTACCCGGCGCAGCATCAGGTCATAGCCATGGGCGGTGAGCTCGTCGGCGAGGAAGCCGAGCAGGGTCATGAAGAAGGTGTCGGAAATCTGTTGGCGGGTGTCGTGGCCGAGCGGAATGACGACCCCGATCACCCCGGTCTTCTGGCGGCGTAGGCCGCTCGCCATCTGGTTGGGGCGGAACCCGTGTTCGCGCGCGATCGCTTCGATCTTCTCGCGGGTCTTGGTGTTGACGAGGCTCTTGCCAGCGAGCGCGCGGCTGACCGTGCCGGGCGAAACTCCGGCGATCCGCGCCAGATCGGTGATGGTGCGCACCACAGTGCGAGAAGGCTTCGTGTCGCTCATCCCTTGCCTGTTGCCAGCTCCCGTCCGCGTGGTTGCCTGTGCCCCGCGTCAACGAGCAAAGTAGCGAGAGCGCCCGCCAGCATCAAGCCGCCGCCCAACATCAGCACATGGCGCGGATCGCCGCCGAGCAGCGGGCGGTAGATCAGCGGCATGGTAAGCGTCTGGATCAGCATCGGAATGACGATGAACAGGTTGAAGATGCCCATGTAGATGCCGTTGCGTTCCGGCGGGATGCAATCGGCCAGCATGACATAGGTGTTGCCCATCATGCCCGCCCAGCCGATGCCGATCCCCAGCATCAGCGCGAACAGCGCCAGTGGAGTCGTCGCGCCCGGGATCAGCAGCATCGCCGCGCCCGAGGCGGCAAGGCACACCGCATGGGTCGGCCGCGCGCCGAAGCGCTTCACCACCGGGATCAGCGCCAGCGCGCCGAGAAAGGCGATGAAGTTATAGAGCGCACCGGCCTGCTGGGTGGTCAGGGTCGCCGCGCGGAAGGCGGCGCTGGCGGGATCGCTGGTGCCATAGAGCCCGCGCCCGACAGCGAAGGTGATGTACTGCCAATAGGCGAACATCGCATACCACTGGCACAGCATCGCCCCGGCCAGCTGGCGCATCGGGCGCGGCATGTCGCGGATCGCGTCGCGGATCTCGGCGAGGGTGGCGCGGACGGTGAGCGGCTTGGCGGCGAGGTCGGCCTGCTCCGCCTCGTCGAGCGGCAGTTCCGGCACGCGCCAGACCGACCACACGATGGTGGAGATCGACAGGATCGCCCCGATCACGAAGGCGATCCGCACGATCACCGGAATGCCGTTGGCATCGAGCACGTCCCGCGCCACGAAGGCGGTGAGCAACGAGGGGGCGAGATAGGACAGGGTCTGGGCAAGGCCGGTGAAGGCGCTCTGGGTCAGGAACCCGGTCGATCGCTGGTCGGGCGCGAGCCGGTCGGCCACATAGGCGCGGTAGGGCTCCATCGTGATGTTGTTGCCGGCATCGAGGATCCACAGGAGCGAAGCGGCCATCCACAACGTGCTCGACAGCGGCATGGCGAACAGGGCGAGCGTGCAGATCACCGCGCCGATCAGGAAATAGGGGGTGCGCCGGCCGAGGCGCGTGTTGGTCCGGTCGCTCATCGCGCCGACGATCGGTTGGATAATGAGGCCGGTCATCGGCCCGGCCAGCCACAACAGCGGCATGGCCGCCTCGTCCGCACCGAGAAAGCCGTAGATCGGCCCCATATTGGCCTGTTGCAGGCCGAAGCTGAACTGCAGGCCGAAAAAGCCGATATTCATCTCGATGATTCGCAGCAGCGAAAGCCGGGGTTTTTCCGACATGTGGCGCCTCTCCAACAAACCTGTCCCGCACGCAGTCTATGCCACGTTGTGGCAGGGAAGTGACATGATTCCACGTTCATTGCAAACGATTGCAAGATTCCTGTTGCAAACGTTTGCAACGACGCTAGGTCTCGCATCGTCGTCGCCACAGAAGCGCGAAACCGTAAGGAGAGAGAGCATGAAATTGCGTTATGCGCTTTGCGCAAGTGCGGCCCTGTCCGGCCTGCTGATCACCCCCGCTTTCGCGCAGGATGACGTGGCCGAGGACACCGGCGCCGAGAACAACGAGATCATTGTGACCGCGGTCGCCCGCGGGCAGAACCGGATCGAAAGCTCGGTCTCGGTCAGCACCATCGGTTCGCAGGCGATCGCCAATCTCGCCGCGCCCTCTTCGGCCGACCTGATCCGCCAGATCCCCGGCATCCGCTCGGAAGCCTCGGGCGGCGAGGGCAACGCCAACATCGCGGTGCGCGGCATCCCCGTCTCGACCGGCGGCGCGCGCTACATCCAGCTTCAGGAAGACGGTCTCCCGATCCTCGAATTCGGCGACATCATCTTCGGCAACGCCGACAACTTCCTGCGCGCCGACCGCTCGGTCGCCCGCGTCGAGGCGGTGCGCGGCGGTTCGGCCTCGACCTTCGCCTCCAACGCCCCGGGCGCGGTGATCAACTTCATCTCCAAGACCGGCGAGCAGGAAGGCGGCGCGATCCAGGGCACCGTCGGCCTCGACTTCGAGACCTACCGGCTCGATTTCGACTACGGTGCGCCGATCGGCGATGATCTGAGCTTCCACATCGGTGGCTTCTACCGCACCGGCGAAGGCCCGCGCGACATCGGCTACAACGGCTATGACGGCGGCCAGATCAAGGCCAACATCACCAAGCGTTTCGAGGGCGGCTACATCCGCCTGCACGCCAAGTATCTCGACGATCGCACCCCGACCATCCTGCCGCAGCCGGTGTTCGTGGGCGGCAGCAACGCTAATCCCGATTACAACGCGATCCCCGGCTTCGATCCGCGCACCGATTCGCTCTACAGCCCGTTCCTGACGCCGGCCCAGTCGCTCGATGGCAACAACAACCCGGCCAGCTACGACTTCCGCGACGGGCTTTCCGTGCAGAGCCTCGCCTTCGGGATCGAGAGCGAGATCGAAGTGGGCGGCGGCTGGACGCTGACCAACCGCTTCCGCTTTGCCGACAATTCGGGCAGCTTCATGTCGCCCTTCCCGGCGAGCGCGGGTTCGGCCCAGTCGATCGCCAACGGCATCGGCGGCGCGGGTTCCAGCATCGTCTTTGCCAGCGGGCCCAACGCGGGACAGACCGCCAACGCCGCCACCATCGGCGGCAATGGCCTGCTGACCAATGTCGTGGTGTTCAACACCCGCCTCAACAGCCTCGACAACGTCACCAATGATTTCCGCGTCAACAAGGCGTTCGACATCGGCGGCGGCACGGCCAACTTCACCAGCGGCTTCTACTTCTCGCGCCAGACGATCGACACCGACTGGCTGTGGACCAGCCACGTGCAGACCGTGCAGGGTGACGGGCAGGCGGTGCTGGTCGACATCCGCAATGCAGGCGGCCAGCTGGTCACCCAGAACGGCACCGTCGGCTACGGCGCGACCTTCTTCGGCAATTGCTGCCGCCGTAACTACGATGTCGACTACAGCACCTATGCGCCCTTCGCCTCGCTTTCGCTGGAGCTTGACCGGCTGACCATCGACGCCAGCATCCGCTATGATTTCGGCGATGCCAGCGGCACCATCACCGGTTCGGACAGCGGCTTCGGCGTCGGCCTCGGCAGCTTCGACTTCAACCGCAACGGCACGATCAGCACCGCCGAAGCGCAGACGTCGATCCTGCCGCTCGGCAGCGCCCGCCCGGTCAATTACGACTTCGGCTATTTCAGCTTCTCGCTGGGGGCCAACTACCTCGTCACCGACGATCTGGGTGTCTTCGCACGCTACAGCCAGGGCGGCCGCCACACCGCCGACCGCTCGCTGTTCTCGCCTGCGGTCAGCACCACCGACGGCAGCCTGCCGGGCGGCGATGCGGGCGTGATCGCGCGGGTCGACCAGCTCGAAGCGGGCGTCAAGTACCAGTCGGGCGGCCTTGCGCTCTATGCCACCGGCTTCTTTGCCAAGACCGCTGAGACCAACGTTGAGCTTGCCCCGCTCGAGCTGTTCGACACCGAATACGAAGCCTTCGGGATCGAGCTGGAAGGGGCCTATCGCACCGGCAACTTCACGCTGTCGGGCGGTGCGACCTGGACCGATGCCGAGATCAAGGATGCGCTCGACCTCACCACCATCGGCAACAAGCCGCGCCGTCAGGCCGATCTCGTCTATCAGGCGACCGCGCAATACGATGCCGACATGTTCACCGTGGGGGCGAACATCGTCGGCACCACCGACAGCTTCACGCAGGATAGCAACCAGCTGAAGCTGCCGGCCTTCGCGCAGGTCAACGCCTTCCTCGCCTTCCGTCCGATCGAGCGGATCGAGGTCGGCCTCAATGCCACCAACCTGTTCAACGCCACCGGCTTCACCGAGGCGGAGGAGGGCTCGATCCCGGCCAACGGCATCGTGCGCGCGCGCTCGATTGCCGGACGCACGGTGCTGGCTTCGGTGCGGTTCGACTTCTGACAGTCACCGCAACGCAAGGGCTGGCCGCCAACTCCCCCGCGCGGCCAGCCCCCTCTTTCCATGATCACCCAGGACAACCACCTGTCATGACCACCGCCTGGACTGCCGATCACGTGCGCGCCATCGTGCCGCAGGCGGCGGCGATTCCGCCGGTGGTTGCGCCCGAGCGCGCGGGGCTGGAGCCGGGGCGGCTCTACTGGGACATGTGGCCCTTGCAGGATGCCAACGGTGCGCGCGCCAGCCTTGCCGGGCGCGAGCTGTGGATGGCGCTGACCGCGCCTGATCGCGGCGATCCGGGCCTGCGCCATTTCGAGGCGAAGATCCATTGGATCGAGCGGCGGCCCGATGCGGGCGGCGAGGGCTGGCGCGATCTCGGGCCGGTGCTGCCCGATTTTGCCGTGCCCTACGAACGCGAATGGGCCGGCTCGGCGCTGCTCGATGCGGGCATCGTGACGCTGTTCTTCACCGCCGCCGGAACCGCCGCGCGCGCGGGTGGCTACCAGCAGGAATTGTGGGCCGCGAGCGCTCTGGCGGGAACGGGCAGCCTGCCCACGGGCTGGTCGCAGCCTGCCCCGCTGGTGCGCGGCTACGCCCCGCATTACATGCCCGCCGACGCGCACGAGGGCGAGGCTGGCAAGATCAAGGCGTTCCGCGATCCGGCCTATTTCCGCGATCCGGCGGACGGCAGCGAATACATCGCCTTCACCGCCTCGCTGGCCGGTTCGCCGAGCGAATTCAACGGAGCCTTCGGCCTCGCGCGCAAGGGGCCTGCGGGCTGGGTCCTGCTGCCGCCCTGCATCCATGCCGAGGGCGTCAACAACGAGCTGGAACGCGCCCATCTGGTGTTTCACGCTGGGCGCTACTACGCTTTCTGGTCAACCCAGACCGCGACCTTCGCGCCCGGTCTGGGAGATGCGCCGGGGGGGCTCTACGGGATGATGGCAGAGACGATGCAGGGGCCGTGGCGGCCGCTCAATGGCACCGGGCTGGTGCTGGCCAATCCCGTCGACCGGCCGTTGCAGACCTATAGCTGGTTCGTCGACGCATCATTGACGGTTTGCAGCTTCGTCGACCTGCTCCCCGATGACCGGTTCGGCGGCGTGCCTGCGCCGTTGTTGCGGCTGGAACTGGATGGCGATTGTGCGCAGGTGCGCGCCGCGATGCCGGAGAAGGCTGGCTGATGTTGGGGGCGATCGAGGCAGGTGGCACCAAGTTCGTGCTGGCGGTCGGTCCGTCGCCGGAGACGATCACAGCCCGCACCGAGCTTCCGACGCTCGATTCGGCCACCACGCTGGCGGAAGCGGCGCGCTGGTTCGATGCGCAGGGGCCAGTGACGCGGCTCGGCATCGGCAGCTTTGGGCCGGTCGATCTCGATCCCGCATCGGTGGGCTGGGGGCGGATCACCAACACCCCCAAGGGGGGCTGGGCGGAGTGCGACATCGCCGGCTATTTCATCGACCGGTTGGGTGTGCCGGTAGGCTTTGATACCGACGTCAACGCCGCTGCGCTGGCCGAATATCGCGCCGCCGAGGGGGAGGGGTGCCGCAGCCTAGCCTATCTCACCATCGGCACCGGCATCGGCGGCGGGTTGGTGCTGGACGGGCGACCCGTCCACGGCGTTGCCCATCCGGAGATGGGCCACATCTATCCCCGCCGCCATCCGCTCGACCGCGACTTTGCCGGGATATGCCCGCACCACGGCGACTGCCTCGAAGGCCTCGCCAGCGGACCGGCGATTCAGGCGCGCTGGGGCGCCTCGCTCTCGCAGCTGCCGGGAGATCATCCCGCGCACGAGATCATCGCCGATTACGTCGCGCAGGCCTGCCATATGCTGTTCGCGGTGTTGGCAGCCGAGCGGGTGGTGATTGGCGGCGGGGTCGCAAAGACTTCCGGTCTCGTCGAGCGCATCGCCGCGCGCACAGCGCAGCTTGGTGCTGGCTATCTCCCCGGCGGAGCGCGCCACCGCGTCACCGCGCCACGTTTGGGCGGGGATGCCGGGATCACCGGCGCGCTGATGCTGGCGGAAGCAACAGCCTAGCGCCGCGCCGCACGCTCCGGCCCGAGCAGCAGCGCCGCGACATCGCCGCGGGTGCGCGAGGTCTGCACCAGCAGATAGAGCGACAGGAACAGCATCCCCCCGAAGAACGCCAGCAACCCGAGCCCCAGTCCGCCCGCGCTGAAGCCGTGCCGCCATGCGACCCAGATCGCCGACAGCGCGAGGAAGCACATGAAGTCGAGGTTGAACTGCCCCGGCCAGCCCATCTTCGCCATGTCGCCGAAGAACACCGGCAGCAGATCGAACCCGTGCTGCGACACCGTGACCGCGGTGTAGAGCGTGATGGCGGTGAGGCACAGGGCAAGAAACAGGCGGAACAGCGACATGCGGAGCGCTCCTCATTGTAGCGATTGCTACATAGTGACATAGGCCAGCGCGAACTGCAACCCGGGGGCATAAACCGCACATTGACGTCGACGAACGGCGGGCGGCTCGATCAAGTGCCTGATCCTGCCGCCCAACACGGCTTTCCTGCATCCGGCGATGCGCTAGTGTGGCAGGGTAAGCACAGGGGACCATCATGCTCGAACTCACCGGCGTCAGCCACGTCTATCCCAACGGCACCCGCGCGCTCGATGACGTCACGCTCTCGATCCCGCGCGGGATGTTCGGGTTGCTGGGACCCAACGGCGCGGGCAAATCTACACTGATGCGCACCATCGCCTGCCTCCAGGCCCCGACCGAAGGCAGCATCCGTTTCGGCGACATCGACGTGCTGGCCGAGCCCGACAAGCTGCGCCGCACGCTGGGCTATCTGCCGCAGGATTTCGGCGTCTACCCGCGGGTTTCGGCCTACCAGATGCTCGATCACATGGCGGTGCTCAAGGGCGTGACCAATGCCGGCGAGCGCAAGGCGATGGTCGAGCACCTGCTTAACCAGACCAACCTCTGGGCAGTCCGCTCCAAGGCGATCGCGGGCTTTTCGGGCGGAATGCGCCAGCGCTTCGGGATTGCCCAGGCGCTGATCGGCGATCCCGGCCTGATCATCGTTGACGAACCCACCGCGGGCCTCGACCCGGAAGAGCGCAACCGGTTCCTCAACCTGCTCGCCGGGATCGGCGAGAATGTGGTGGTGATCCTATCGACCCATATCGTCGATGACGTGGCCGACCTGTGCCCGCGCATGGCGGTGCTGGCGGGTGGCAAGGTGCGCCTCGAAGGCGCCCCGCATGATCTCATCGCCCGCACGCAGGGGCGGGTGTGGCAACGCACCATCCCCCATACGCAGCTGGCCGAGATGCAGACCGAACACGAGGTCATCTCGCACCGCTTCTTTGCGGGCGAGATCGTGGTCCATGTCCTCAGCGACAGCCAGCCCGAAGGCTTTGCACCGGTCTCCGGAGGACTGGAAGACGTCTATTTCGCCACGCTCGCTGAAACCCGCCGCGCGCCCGCGCTGGCTGCGTAAGGGGAGCTGCCCGAAATGCTCACCGCTCGCATTGCCGCGTTCGAGATCCGCTACCAGCTGAAAAACCCGGTGTTCTGGGTTTCGGCCCTGATCTTCTTCCTGATCGGCTTCGGCATGTCCGCCAGTGACAATGTCAGCTTCGGCACGCCGGGTTCGGTGCACGAGAACTCACCCTTTACGGTGACGCTGGCGATGGCGGTGCTGGGCACCTTCTACCTGTTCGTCATCACCTCCTTTGTCGCCAATGCTGTGGTTCGCGATGACGTCACCGGTTTCGGACCGATGATCCGCGCCACCCCGGTTGGGCGATCAAGCTTCCTTGCCGGCCGTTTCCTCGGCGGCCTCGTTATCGCGGTGCTCGGCTACCTTGCTGTCCCGATCGGCATTGCGCTGGGCTCGGCCATGCCATGGGTTGATCCCGAAACGGTCGGACCGGGCGGTTTGATGACCTATGCCTGGCCGTTCCTCATCATCGCGATTCCCAACCTGATCCTGTCCTCGGCGCTGCTGTTCAGCCTTGCGACCGTCACCCGCTCGATGCTCGCAAGCTATATCGGGGTGCTGGTGCTGGTGATGGGCTACCTCACCGTCAACGTCGTGCTCTCGGCCGAGCCGTCCTATCAGGACGTGATCGCGCGCTACGAGCCGCTCGGCGTGGGCGCGATCGGCGAGATCTCGCGGTACTGGACCGCAGCGGAGATGAACAGCCGCGCGATCCCGTTTACGGGCAATCTGCTGTTCAACCGCGTCTTCGTGCTGGCTCTGTCGGCGGTGTTCTTCGGCTTTGCCTGGTTGCGCTTCAGCATGAGCGAGCGCGCACCCTCGCGCCGGCAGCAGCGCCGGCTGGCACGCAAGGCTGCGCGTGCTGCCAAGGCGGAAAGCGTGCCGCCCCGCGTGCTGACGGCGCCGGTCCGGCGTGACTTCGGCGCTGGCCATGCGTGGCTCAGCTTCTGGACGCGGCTGAAGACCGAGACGCTGCTGGTGATCAAGAGCCCCGGCCTGATCGTCCTGCTGCTGATCGCGCTGGCCTTCATCGTCCTCAACCTCGTCTTCGCCCAGACGATGTACGGCACGCCGTCCTATCCGCTGACCGCCTCGGTCATCACAATGGTGATCGGTAACCTCTTCATCTTCAGCCTGATTGTGGCGGTGTTCTACGGCGGCGAGTTGGTGTGGCGCGAGCGCGACGTGAAGATCGGCGAAATCATCGATGCCACCCCGGTTCCGGCCTGGGCGATGTTCGTGCCCAAGATTCTCGCGATCTTCGTGGTGCTGCTGGCGATGTCGCTGACCGGCATGGCGGCGGGGATCATCTACCAGCTCCTCAAAGGGGCCCCCAGCATCGATGCCGGGCTCTACCTTTCGGCCTTCGTCCTGCCGCAGAGCATCGATCTTCTGCTGGTGGCGGTGCTGGCGGTATTCTTCCAGGTGGTGAGCCCCAACAAGTATGTCGGCTGGGGCTTGTTCCTGGTGTGGTTCGTGGCGCGCATCTTCATGTCGAACCTCGGCTACACCAATATGCTCTACAACTTCGGGGGCACCCCTTCCGAGCCGCTCAGCGACATGAACGGCACCGGTGGTTTCTGGGTCGGCGGGCTGATCGCGCGCGCCTATTGGGGTGCGTTCGGGGTGCTGCTGCTGTGCTTTGCGCACTGGGCCTGGCCGCGCGGAACCGTGGTTTCCGTGCTCCCGCGGATCAAGGGCATGGGCAAGCGCATCACCCTGGCTTCGGGCGGGCTGGCGCTGGCGTCGGTCGCCGGGATGGCCGGTGCCGGGGTGGTGATCCACAACAACATCAAGGTGCTCAACACCTACGAAACCGCCGACGAGGCCGAGGCGCGCAGCGCCGAGTACGAACGCAAATATCTCAAGTTCGCCGCGCTTCCGCGTCCGGTGGTGACCGATGTCGCCTTCGACGTCGCGATCTATCCTGCCGAGCGGCGGCTGACCGCCAAGGGCCACTACGCGCTGCGCAACGACAGCGGCAAGCCGATCACCGAGCTGCATATCCGGCAGGGTGACGATGGCGTGGAATTCACGCAGCTCGACATCGCCGGCGCAAAGCTCGCCAGCCACGACAAGCGCCACTTCCACCGCGTCTATCGCTTCGATACCCCGCTGGCGCCGGGAGCGACGACGCGGCTCGATTTCACTTCGCAGGTGTGGCGGCGCGGTTTCGCCAACAGCGGGGCGGCGACCGACATTGTCGACAACGGCACTTTCGTGAACAATTCCGTGTTCGCCCCGGTGATCGGGATGGACCAGCGCGGGTTGCTGACCGATCGCACCGCGCGGCGGCGGCAAGGCCTGTCCGACGAGCTTCGCATGGCAAAGCTCGAGGATACCGCAGCGCAGTCGGAGAATTACGTCCGCGCGGACTGGGTCAACTCGCGCATCAGCATCAGCACCGCCGCCGACCAGGTGCCGGTCGCCCCTGGCAACAAGGTGTCTGACGTGGTGAAGGACGGGCGGCGCATCGCCGTGTTCCAGTCGCCTGCGCCGATCCTCAACTTCTTCTCGGTGCAATCGGCCCGCTATGCCGTGGCCGAAGACCGCATCGGCGATATTGCGCTGAGCGTCTATCACGACCCGCGCCATGCGTGGAACGTGCCGGCGATGCTCAAGGCGATGAAGGCCTCGCTCGGCTATTACACCGCCAATTTCGGGCCCTACCAGTTCGGCTATGCGCGGATCATCGAGTTCCCGGGCTACGATACCTTCGCGCAGGCCTTTGCCGGCACCATGCCCTATTCGGAAAGCATCGGCTTTGCCGCCGATGTGCGCGATCCCGAGACGATCGACTATGTCTCCTACGTCACCGCCCACGAAGTCGCGCACCAGTACTGGGCGCACCAGCTGATCGGTGCGGACATGCAGGGCTCTACCCTGCTGTCGGAAACGCTCGCGCAATATTCGGCGCTGATGGTGATGAAGCAGCTCTACGGCGAGGACAAGATCCGCCGCTTCCTCAAGTTCGAGCTCGACCGCTATCTCGATGGTCGCAAGGGCGATGTTCTGGACGAACAGCCGCTGATGCGGGTCGAGAACCAGCAGCACATCCACTACCGAAAGGGCTCGCTGGTGATGTATCTGCTCCAGCACCGGCTGGGCGAGGATGCAGTCAACCGCGCGCTGGCGCGGCTGGTGGCGAACTACCGCTTCAAGGGCGCACCGTTCCCGCGCAGTCTCGATCTGATTGCCGAACTGCGCAAGGAAGCAAAGACTCCCGAGGATCAGGCCCTCATCACCGATCTGTTCGAGAAGATCACGGTCTATGATCTCAAGGCGACGCAGGCGGTGACCCGCAAGCTGGCCGATGGTCGCTGGAGCACGCGGATCACTATTGAGGCTGGCAAGTTCCACGCCGACGGCAAGGGTGTCGAACGCGCAGCGCCGCTGGCCGAGAGCATCGAGGTGGGACTGTTCACCGATCAGCCGGGGCAGGGTGCCTTCGACCGGGCCGACGTGCTGTCGATGAAGCGTACGCCGATCCGTGCCGGTCGGCAGGTGGTGGAAGTGGTGACGGCCAAGAAGCCGCTGTTCGCCGGGATCGATCCCTACAACTTCCGCATCGACCGCGACTCGGACGACAATGTGGTGGCAGTCGACTAGCGGAAGAGCGACGGCTTGAGATCGTACTTCGCGAGCTTGTCGTAGATGGTCTTGCGCGGGGTCTGCAGCATCGCCTGCAGCGCCACGATGTCGCCCCGGCACTGGCGCAGCGCGTCTTCCAGCACGGTGCGTTCGAAATCGGCGACGATCTGCTGCAAGGGGCGCTGCCCAGAGATCGGGGCGGCGGGGGTGCCGATCTCCGACAGGCCGAGCACGAAGGCGCGGGCATAGGTGCTCAGCTCGTGCAGGTTGCCGGGCCAGTCGTGGGTCTGGACGTGGCGCCACTGCACCTCGCCGATCGCCGGTGCGGCCAGATCGAGCTCGCGCGCGTGGCGGGCGACGAACAGGCGGAAGATCTCGGGCACATCCTCGCGCCGCTGGCTGAGCGGGGGAAAGGCGATCTGCACCGCACCAAGGCGATGCCACAGCGGATCGCGCGGGCTAGGGCTGTCCGGCGCGCTGTCGCTGGCGGAGCGGGCGATGATGATGCGGATATTGAGCCGCCGCGCCCGTGCCGCGCCGATCGGCAGGACCTGGCGCTTCTCCACCAGCGAAGCGAGCCTTGCGGTCAGCACCGGGTCTGCGGCCTCGATTTCGTCGAGGAACAGTGTCCCGCCATTGGCGCGTTCGGCCAAGCCGGTGCGCGACAGGCCCGCGCCTGCGGCCCCGGCGGCGGGATCGCGCCCGAACAGCAGCAGTTCGGCGTCCTCGTGCGCGAGGATA
Organism: Porphyrobacter sp.; assembly: GCA_027531395.1. GTDB lineage: Bacteria > Pseudomonadota > Alphaproteobacteria > Sphingomonadales > Sphingomonadaceae > Erythrobacter. The sequence continues at coordinate 61,181 of JAPZRO010000006.1, forward strand.
CCGGCATCGACCACTACGAAGGGGCGGCTCCGGCGCGGGCTGAGATCGTGGATCGCCTGCGCCGCGTGGCTCTTGCCGGTGCCGGGCGGGCCGGTCAGGACCACATCGATCTCGGATCGGGCTACCCCCTCGATTACCGAGCGCAGGCGCTGGGCTGCGGGCGAGCTGCCGGGTATCGCGCTCGCCGCGCCGCGTCCCACCTGCTCGCGCAGGGCGCGGTTCTCCAACGCCAGCGCGCGGCGTGTGGCGGCAGCGCGCAGCGCGCGGATCAGATCGGCCGAGGAATAGGGCTTGGTGAGAAAGTCTGACGCCCCGTTCTTCATTGCCTCGACCGCCATGGCGACGTCGCCGTGGCCGGTGGTCAGGATCACCGGAAGATCGGGATCAATCCCGCGCAGTGCGGCAAAGAAGGCGATCCCGTCCATTCCCGGCATCCGCACGTCGCTGACTACCACGCCCGGAAAGTCCTCGGTCAGCCAGCCGAGCGCCGCGCGCGCATCGGGGAAGGCGACGACTTCGGCCCCTTCCAGCGTCAGCGCCTGCATGGTCGCATCGCGCAGCGGCGGATCGTCCTCGACCAGTGCGACCGTAAAGGGGAGCGCGGCGGCATTCATGCGGCGGGCATCGTCATGGTGAAGCGCGTGCCGTCGGGTATGTCCTCGTGGAGCAAGTCGCCGCCGAGCTGGCGCATGATGTCGCGGGCGATCGCAAGGCCGAGCCCGATACCTTCGCGCTTCGAGGTGACGAAGGGCTGGAACAGCGTGTCGCGCAGTTCTGCCGGCACGCCTGGTCCATCATCGCTGACACTGAGGCGAACGGTCCTGCCCTCGGCCGTGATCGCCAGCGCGATCTGGCCGCCCTGACCGCAGGCCTGCACCGCGTTCTGTAGCAGATTGACCAGCACCTGTTCGAGCTGGACGTGGCGGGCGCGCACCGTCGCGGCGCTGGCCTCGGGGCCGGGCAGGGCGAGGGCTATGTTCTTCTGCCGGATCTGGTCGCGTAGCAGCAGCAGCGATCCGTCGATCACCTCGGCGAGGGATATCAGCCGCGGTTCTTCCGCCGAGCGGCGGCTGAAATGCAGCTGCTCCTCGGTGATCTCGCCTATCCGGCCAGCGAGGCCGGCGATGCGGGAGAAGTTCTCTGCCGCTTCGGCGGGCCGGTCGGCCGCGAGCAGTCGCTCGCCATTCTCGGCATAGACCCGCATCGCGGCAAGCGGCTGGCGGATTTCGTGGCCAAGCCCGGCGGTGATCTGGCCGAGCGTGGCGAGGCGGTTGGCCTGTTGCAGCTGTTCGCGCAGCGCTGCGGTCTGGTGCGCGACCTCAGCTGCGGCCCGAGCTTGCCGTTGTCGCCGCCAGACGAAGGCTCCGGCACCGGCCAGCAACAGCAGCGCGAGCATCACCACCCCGGCGAGGCGCCCGTTGGCAAGCGCGGCCGAGAGACGCGGGGCGGGGTCGGCGAGCAGGTGCAATTCCCATCCGGTCGGCGCAATCGGCTGGATCTTCTCGATCATCCGCATAGGCGAAGCGGATTGGTCGCCTCCGGGAAGCTCGAAAGGTTGGGGACGCGCTACCCCGAAGCGCACCGCATCGCGCGCCGGATCGCGGCTGACGGCGCGGGCATTGCCCGTGGTGGCGGCGCGGAACCGCCATGCGGGATTGCTGGCGAGCAAGACGATCCCGTCGGCATCGGTCACGAACACCCCCGCCTCGGCATCGCGCCACTTGCGCTCGAGACTGTCGAATTCGACCTTGACCGCCACTACCCCCAGCGGGGCACTGGCCGTGCCGACCCGTTCGGCTAGGTAAAGGCCAGGGCGGCGACTGACCGTGCCGAGCGCGAATTCGGTGTGGGTGCCATCGCGCAGCGCCCCGGCGAAATAGTCGCGGAAGCCGTAGTTCGAACCGATGAAGCTGTCGGGCCGATCCCAGTTGCTCGCCGCCAGCGTGGTCCCGCGCGCATCCATCAGATAGATCGCCGCGGCATCGGTCTGCTGCGCCAGTGCGGCAAGGCGGCGGTTGAGCACTTCGCGCTGGCCGCGATCCCCGCCGAGCAGCGCGGCAACCTCGGGGTCGACCGCGAGAACGCGCGGGACCAGACTGAACTTGTTGAGCTCGCTCTCCAGCCCCGCGGCAAGAATTGCGGCCTGGCTGGTGGCGACGGAGCGGGTTTCGTCCAGTGCACGCACCCGCATCGCGCGATCAAGGCCGAGCATCGTCAGCCCGCCGATCAGCACGGCCGCGACCAGCGCGATCCCAGCCAGATACCAGCGCCCCAGCTTGCCCTGCATTGTGCGGCGCTCTCCCTTCGCTTGCGCCCGTGATGTGCGCCTTTCCGCACTCGGCGCAAGGAAATTGTGCGGATTTCCGCACAATTTCACCGAGCTTCGATCCTAAATGTCTGAAGATAGGCCAAATGCGGATCGGCCCGGGCAGGCTTGCCTTGCGCCTTGCATCGGCGCGATTGTGGCTTCGGAGAGTTACAAGCCGGGGGAGCCAGCGACCGATGGGTTCGCACGCCGTCACGACATCGGGGGACATTGCCCCGCCGGCAAAGAAGCCGCTGTATCGTCTGCTTTACGTGCAGGTGCTGGTTGCGATCGCGCTCGGTGCGGTCGTCGGTCATTTTGCGCCCGAGTTCGGCGCAGCACTCAAGCCGCTCGGCGATGCCTTCATCAAGCTGGTGAAGATGATCATCGCGCCGGTGATCTTCGTCACCGTGGCGACCGGGATTGCCGGAATGCGCGATCTGAAGGCAGTGGGCAGCGTGGCGGGCAAGGCCTTCGCCTATTTCCTCACCTTCTCGACCCTCGCGCTGGTGATCGGCCTCGTCGTCGCCAATGTGGTGCGCCCAGGTGAGGGGCTGAACATCGACCCCGCCTCGCTCGATACCGCTGCGGTTGCCGACTATGCCGACAAGGCCGAGGAAACCACCATCACCGGTTTCCTGCTCGGCATCATCCCCGACACGCTGTTCAGCTCGGTCACCGACGGTCAGATCCTGCAGGTGCTGCTGGTGGCAATCCTCGCCGGCGTCGCGATCGCCGCGACCCGTCCGGCGAGCGACCTCGTCACCGACGTGCTCGCCTCGTTCGGGGCGGTGGTGTTCAAGCTGGTGCACATGCTGATGAAGCTTGCGCCGATCGGGGCCTTCGGGGCGATGGCCTTCACCATCGGCGAGTTCGGGATCGGCAGCCTTGCCAACCTCGCGGCGCTGGTCGGGACGTTCTACCTCACCTCGCTGCTGTTCGTGCTGGTGGTGCTGGGGCTGGTCGGATGGTTCAACGGCTTCTCGATCTTCGCGCTGATCCGCTACCTGCGTGAGGAATTGCTGCTGGTGCTGGGCACCTCCTCCTCCGAGGCCGCGCTGCCGAGCCTGATGGAGAAGATGGAAGCTGCCGGGTGCCGCAAGGCCGTGGTCGGGCTGGTGGTGCCCACGGGGTATTCCTTCAATCTCGACGGCACCAACATCTACATGACGCTGGCCGCGCTGTTCATCGCGCAGGCGGTGGGTGTGGAGCTGTCAATCGCTGAGCAGCTCACCCTGGTGCTGGTCGCTATGATCAGTTCCAAGGGCGCGGCGGGCGTGACGGGTTCGGGCTTCGTGATCCTCGCCGCGACGCTCTCGGTGGTGCCCGGCGTGCCGGTCGCCGGCATGGCGCTCATTCTCGGCATCGACCGCTTCATGTCCGAGTGCCGCGCGCTCACCAACTTCATCGGCAATGCGGTGGCGACCATCGTCGTGGCGCGCTGGGAAGGGGCACTTGATCGCGAGCGCCTGAACGCCGCGCTGGCGGGCAAGCCCATGCCGCTGGAGCCCGAGGACATCGAGCGCCACGAGCGCAGCGGGCCGGTGAGCGAAGAGCTCGCCAAGGTGCTGGAGAAGACCCCGTGATTGCCCGCGCACTCACCGCTCTGGCTGCACTACTGGCCCTTCTTGTGCCCGCGCTGCCGCTCGCCGCGCACACCACCACGATCCCCGAGGAGATTCTGCTGTGGCCGGGCTCGATGCCCGGCAATGGCAAGGTCGAAGGGCCGGAAAAGATCGGCACCGAAGGCGCAGGGCTGGGCGCGGTGTCGAATGTCAGTCTGCCGCGCATGCGCGTCTATCGTCCGGCCATGCCCAATGGCGCGGCGGTGCTGGTGGCGGGCGGGGGCGGCTATTTCCGCATCCAGCTCAAGAAGGAGAGCACTCCTGCGGCCGAGTGGCTGCAGGCGCGCGGCTTTACCGTGTTCGAACTGATCTACCGCCTGCCCAATGATGGCTGGGATTCGACCGCGCCCTTCATGGACGCCCAGCGCGCGATGAAGATCATCCGCACCCGCGCCGGTGAGTTCGGCGTGGACCCGCAGCGGATCGGGTTCATGGGCTTTTCCGCCGGTGGGCATCTTGCGGGCTTCACCGCCTATCAACCCGCCCGCGCGCTCTATTCCGGCAGCGACCGCTACGAGGCCGTTTCGGCCCGTCCCGATTTCGCGGTGCTGATGTTCCCGGTCGTGACCTTGCGCAAGCCCTATGACACCACCCGCACCCGCCGCGAGATCGTGGGAGAAAAGGCGGGCGAGAAGGCCGAGGCAGCATGGTCGCTCGATACCTATGCGGCCAAGGATGCACCGCCGACCATCATCTTCGCATCGGCCGACGATCCGACCACGCCGCCTGGCCACGGCATCCTGTTGTTCCAGACCCTTGTCGCCGCCGGGGCGAGCGCGGAGCTGCATCTGTTCCGCGACGGAGGGCATGGCTGGGGGCTGGGCAAGCCGGAGCAGGTCATCAGCCAATGGCCGCAATTGTTCGAACACTGGGCGCGTTCGCTACAGATTATTGAAAAACAGGGAGAATGAGTATGTCGACAAGGATTATGGGCAGGCTTGCCCTGATGTGCGGCGCGAGCCTCATCGCCGCCACCGCCGCTCATGCGCAGGAGCAGCCCGCGGATGTCAGCAGCACCGCCGCCACCGCCGATGATCCGGCGCGCGAGATCATCGTCACCGGCACCCAGATCCAGGGCGCCAAGATCAATGACGTGCTGCCCGTCACCGTGGTCGACGAGATCGACATCCAGAACGTCGCGGCAACTTCGGGCGACGAGCTGTTCCGCGCGATCCCGCAGGCGGGCGGGGTGGCGTTCAACGAGCAGAACGACGTCACCTCGAACAACGCGCGCGGTGATGCTGCCTCGATCAACCTGCGCGATCTCGGCACCGGCAACACGCTGCTGCTGATCAATGGGCGGCGCATGGTGCTGAACCCTGGCTTCCAGACCGAGCTGCTGGTGCCGGTCGTCAGCCCCGACACCAACGAGATCGCGCCGGGCTCCGTGCGCCGGCTCGAAGTGCTGCGCGACGGCGCCTCGGCGATCTACGGCGCGGACGCGGTGGCGGGCGTGGTCAACACCGTGCTGCGCGGTAACCGCAGGGGCGGCTTCCTCGAAGGCGAACTGCGCCTGTCGGACGGCACCAGCGCCTATGCGACCCAGATCAACGGCGGTTTCGGCTTCGACTTCGCCGACGGACGCGCGAACCTGACCATCTACGGCGGCTATTTCCACGAGAACGCCACGCCCGCCTCGGCGCGGCGTTATTCGGCCGACGATGACAAGCGCCCGCTGCTGGTCGGCACCGATTTCGAAGGCGATACGCAGTTCAACAACCGCAACACCTTCGGGCCCTTCGGCCAGTTCGACATCCAGATCACCAACAACAACCAGACGCCGATCCGCGATGACGACTTCTTCATCCAGCCTTCGACCTTCACCGGCTGTCGCCTGCAACTGGGCAACGGGATCTGCGCCCGCAACGGCGATAACCCGGCGGTCGACGTGCGCTACAACCGCGCCTTCGGCACCACGCTGATCAGCGAGAAGACCCGTTACAACGCCGCCCTGCTGTTCAACTACGAGTTCAGCGACAATGTCGAAGGCTATTTCGAAGGGACGTTCTATCGTTCCGAGAGCAGCCGCAACATCACCCCGGCGGCGATCCTGAGCGCGGTGCCGGTGGGGATTTCGCGCAATGCCTACTGGAACCCCTTCGGCCCGGTGACCTTCCCGGGCGGCGCGGCCAACCCCAACCGCTTGCCCGGCCTGACCGTCCCCGCAGCCGGCGCGGACGTCATCATGGAGCGTTACCGCTTCGTCGATGCGGGCAACCGCACGGTCGACGTGGACAAGGATTCCTACCGCCTCGTCGCCGGTCTTCGCGGCAATTTCGGCGCGTGGGATTTCGACACCGGCTTCGTCTATTCGGAAGCCAAGTCGACCGACCTTGAAGGCAACCGCGTCTCGCTGACCCTGCTCCAGCAGGCCATCAACCGCTCGACGCCGGATGCCTACAACCCCTTCAACGGCGGCTGTCTGGACGATCCCAACAACGGCGATTGCACCCCTAACCCGCAGAGCTCGATCGATCCTTTTCTGATCGACGTGTTCCGCAAGGGTAAGACCACCCTCGCGCTGGCTGATTTCAAGGTCAGCAACAGCGCGCTGTTCAGCCTGCCCGGCGGCGATGTCGGCATCGCGGCGGGGGTCGAGTGGCGGCGCGAGACCTTCATCGATGATCGCGATCCGCGTATCGACGGCACCATCACCTGGACCGACAGCGTCACCGGCGTGTTCGACGGCAGCGATGTCGTGGGTACCAGCGCTTCGCCCGATACCAGCGGCGCGCGCGAGGTCTATTCGGCCTTCGTCGAAACCTTTGTCCCGCTGGTGAGCGAGGACATGGACATTCCGCTGATCAGCGCGCTCAATCTCCAGCTGGCCGGCCGGATGGAGCACTTCAAGGACATCGGCGAGACCGCCATCGTCCCCCGCGCTGCGGCGTCGTGGACAGTCGTTCCAGGCCTCATGTTCCGCGGTGCATGGTCGCAGGGCTTCCGCGCGCCCAACCTCGTGCAGGTCAATGACGAGGGCACCACCCGTTCTAACACCCGCGACGATTTCGTGCGCTGTCAGGCGCAGGTAGAGAAGGGGATCATCACCGACCTCGGCGTGTGTCCGGGCGAGGGCGTGATCAGCTTCCGTTCCGGCACCGATCAGCTGCGGCCCGAGGACAGCGAGAGCATCAACCTCGGTGTCGTGTTCGAACCCAAGTTCCTGCCCGGCCTGACGGTGACCGCGGACTACTGGCGCGTGAAGCAGACCGGCCTCGTCGGCACCTTCGGCGATGACAACGCGATCGCGCTCGATCTGCTGCTGCGCCTCAACGGCAGCAGCAACCCGAACGTGATCCGCGCGGCACCGACGCAGGAGCAGATCGATCTCTACGCCGGCACGAGCCTTGCTGCGGCGGGCGACATAATCCGGGTGCTCGATCCCTATCTCAACCTCGACAGCCGCGTGTCGAAGGGTTGGGACTTCGGCCTGCTCTACAACGTCCCAGACTTCGGCCTCGGCGACTTCCGCCTGCGCTTCAACGCGGCGCGGCTCGAGGGCTTTGTCCAGTCGGCGGGCCCCGACGGCCAGACCCTGCTCGATGCGGTCGCCAGCGGCGAACTGCCGCCGGAGGTGCGGATCGAAGGTCTTGGTCAGCTGCTCGAACTCGACGGCCGGCCCAAGTGGCGCTTCAGTGGCTCGGTCAACTGGGGCAACGGCCCGGTCGATATCTCCGTCTTTGCCAACTATGTCGGCGAGGTCTGGAACACGAGCGTGACCCGCGACGTGCCGATCGTGTCGGATGATCCGAACGCGAACTTCTACCGCGTGAACGACATGCTGACGATCAACACGGCCTTCACCTTCACTATCGATACCGATGGTCCGCTGGACGGTACCCGTCTGCGGGTAGGGGTGAACAACCTGTTCGACAAGGATCCGCCGCTGGCCGACGAGACCTACGGCTTCCTGAGCCAGCTGCATTCGCCGCGCGGACGCGTCGTCCGCTTCGAAATTCGCAAGAATTTCTGATAGACCCCCCGCCCATGGGCATCGACATACGATACGCATGGGCGGGTCTGGCTCTGCTGGCGGGGGCGTGCGTGCAAGCGCCTCCTCCCGCGCCCACGCCGTCACCGGTTTTCGCCGGAACTGTTTGCCGGACGGCGACGGCGAGCCTTCATTTCGATTTCGACGGCGCGTCAGCCTCGACCTGCGCGGTGACCGGAGAGCGTGACTTCACGCTGCTGGTGACGCCCGAACACGCGCCCCCGATCAATCCCAGCCCATGGTATGCCTTCCGCTATGAGGCACAGGGCGATGCACCCGTCACGGTCACGCTGCGCTATCTCGGCGGGTCGCACCGTTACGCGCCCAAATGGCGTAGCGCAGGCGAGACCCGCGAGCTGACGGCCGAGGTCAGCGACAAGGGCGCAAAGGCGGTGATCGCTCTGCCGCCCGGGAGCGGCATCGTGTCGGCGCAGGAGGTTGTCACGCCAGCCGATGCCGCCACCGATCTTGCCCGCTGGAGCGCCGCGACCGGCGCGCCGGTGTTCACGCTCGGCCAGTCGTATGACGGCCGCGCAATCGAGGCGATCCGCTTCGGTAGGCGCGATGCGCCGCGGCTTGTGATCCTGCTCGGCCGCCAGCATCCGCCCGAGGTGTCCGGTGCGATCGCGATGGAAGCCTTTGTCGATGCGCTGGCCGAGCGCGCCGGAGGCTTCGGCGATGTGCAGTTTCTGGTCGTCCCGATGCTCAATCCCGATGGCACCGCGCGCGGTCATTGGCGGGCCAATCGCGGCGCGATCGACCTCAACCGCGACTGGGGCGCCTTCACCCAGCCGGAAACCCGCGCCGTCAAGGCGTGGCTCGACGGCCTGCCGTCCGGCGTGCGGCCTGTGCTGATGCTGGACTTCCACTCGACCCGCAACAACCTGTTCTACGTGCAGGGCGACGAGGCCAGTCCCGCGCAACAACGCTTCCTTGCGGCGTGGCTCGGCGGGCAGGAACAGGTCTTCGCCGGCTACCCCTTCACGATCGAGCCGCGCAATGCCAACCCCGGCAGCGGCACGGCTAAGAACTGGTTCTTCGAGACCTACGCGATTCCGGCCTACACCTACGAAGTCGCCGATGATGCCGACCGTTCGGCCACCCGCGCCGCGGCACGCGCACTGGCGCAAAGCCTGCTCCCCGCGCTCGACGCGCTGGAGGACTAGCCGTTCAGCACAGCGCCCGTTCGCGCGCGATCATCGCCGCATGGGTGCGGTTCTTCGCGTCGAGCTTGCGGCAGATGGTCTTGACGTGGAGCTTGATGGTCGGCTCGCGCAGATTGAGCTCGCGCGCGATTTCCTCGTTGGCATGGCCCGCGCACAGCCCGGCCAGCACCTCCAGCTCGCGCGGGGACAGACCCGAAGGCGCCGCCTCGACCGCGCGTGAGGGGCGATGCAAATCGAATGGCATGTAGACCTCGCCCGCCGCCATGAAGCGGATCGCATTGACCAGCGAGCGGGCAGGCTGGGTTTTGGGCAGATAGCCCGCCGCGCCTGCCGTCAGCACTTTCTCTGCCACGCCCGGCGGGGCAACGCCAGACATCAGCGCCACCGGACGGCCTGCGCTTGCGGCGATGGCCTGTTCCAGCCCGCGATAGCCGTCCATTCCCGGCATCCCGTAATCGAGCACCACAAGATCGAACGGCAGCGCCGCCGCTTCTGCGGCAGCAATGCGATCAAGCGCCTGCGGCAGATCGGCGACAGTCTCAACCACGAAGCCGGCTTCGGCCTCGAGATAGGAGCGCAGTGCGTCGCGCAGCAATTCGAGGTCGTCTGCGATCAGGACACGCATGTCTTGCTCCTTATGCGGCCCGCTTCGATGGCGGCAGCCGCAGCGGCGGCGAGTTGGGCGGTGGTGGCGGGCTTGCCCAGCACTCCGTCGAACAATCCGACCTGGTCCTGGTGCAGCTTGTGCACGCGCGGCAGGGCGGTGAGCAGCAGGATCGGTAGATCATCGCGGGTCTGGCGCAGCCTGCGCGCCAGCTGCGCGCCGTTCATTCCGGGCATGTCGTAATCGGTGATCACCAGATCCCACGAGCCTGGATCATCGCCGAGAACCGCGATCGCGTCCTGCGGATCGATGCAGGGGCCGACCTCGGCCCCGACTTCCTCCAGCATCGCCACCAGCGTATCGGCGACGGTCGGGTTGTCGTCGATCACTAGCACGGTCTTGCCGGCCAGCACATTGCCAGCATTGAGCAGGCTGCTGGGCGTGCCGGGGGCATCGTCGCCGTGCGGTTCGAGCGGCCACCAGACCTCGAAGATCGTGCCGCAATCGGGCCAGCTCTGGATCGCCAGTGCGCCGTTGTTGCTGGCGATGATCCCGGCGACCACGGCGAGGCCCAGCCCGGTGCCGGCTTCGCCCTTGAGGGTGAAGAAGGGCTCGAACACGCGGCTCAGATCCTCTGGCGTGATGCCGCATCCGGTGTCGCTGACGCGGATCACTGCCGCCGGCACTTTCGGAATGCTGCCCACCACCAGTGTGCCTTCGGGCTGGTATTCACGGTTGGCGATCACTTCGAGCTTGATGCGTCCCACCTGGCCCGGTGCCAGCGCATCGCGGGCATTGAGCGCGAGGTTGAGCACCACCTGATTGAGCTCGGTGTCATCGGTCTGCGCCATCAGCGGCGCGGGCGGCAGCTCCAGTTCGATGCGGTGGAGCGGATCGGTGAGGCTGGGGACGACCAGATCGCGCACATCCCACAAGGTCCGGCGCAAATCGACCAGCTTGGGATGCGGCACACGGCGGCCGAGCGTCAGCAGCTTCTCGGCCAGACCCGCCGCGGTCGAGGCCGCCGACTGGATGCGCAGCGCATGGTGGCGTACCCGTTCGTCCTCGGTGTTGCGCAGCAGTTCCGCCGTGCCGGAAATGGCGGCGATGAGATTGTTGAAGTCATGCGCGATCCCGCTCGCCAGCTGGCCGACGACTTCCTGCCGCTGGGCCAGCATCAGCTGTTCGCGCAGCCGCGCCTTCTCGCGCTCCATCACCCGCCGGTCGCCGACGTCGCGGGTGACGCAGACGATCCCGCCTTCGGGCGAGAGCGAGAGCGAAACTTCCTGTTCGATCAGGGTCCCGTCGCGCTTGCGGCCCTGGGTCTCGCCGCGCCATTGCCCGTTTCGGAACAGGATCGGCATCGCCTCGTCGCGGATGCGGTCCGCTTCGAGCGGGTCGTAAAGCGCGCTCCACGGCCGGCCAATCAGGGCTTCGGGTTCAGGGTAGCCGAACATCAGCGCGTGGGCGCGGTTCATGAAGATGAAGCCCCCGTCGGCATCGGTGATGGCGATGCCGTCGTCCGATGCCTCGATCGCGGCGACCTGCCGGGCGAGACGCGCCTTGGTGGCGATGCGTTCGTCCTCGGCCTGCTTGCGCGCGGAGATGTCGCGGATGATCGCGGCAAAGCCACCCGGGGCATCCGCCTCGGCGCCTTCGCCCGGCCACATGGCGAGCGAGAGTTCGATCGGGATCTCGTGGCCGGCCTTGCAGGAGGCAGGCACCTCGACCGTTTTGCCGACCAGCTTGACGGGCCCGCGCGCGCGCGCCCGCGCGACCCCGGCGTGATGGCCGTCGCGGTGGCGGTCGGGGATGATCATGTCGAGCGGTTGGCCGATCGCTTCCTCGGCGCTCCAGCCAAACATCGCCTCGGCGGCGCGGTTCCACAGGATGATCCGGCTGTCCGGGTCCGAACAGACGAAAGCATCGGTGGTGGTCTGGGCGATCAGCTGCGAGATGCGCTGTTCCTGGCGCATGCGGCGGCTTTCGAGCAGAGCCACAACCTGGCTCGCCATCAGCGACAGGATATCGGCCTCGCGAGTGCTGAAGCCCTCGCGCGGGGCGGGATCGATGACGCACAGGGTGCCGATGCAGTGCCCGCCCGGCAGCACCAGCGGCGCGCCCGCGTAGAAGCGGATGTGCGGTGCCCCGGTGACCAGCGGATTGGCCGCAAAGCGCGGGTCGGCTGTGGCATCGGCCACCACCATGATCGCGTCGCTGGCGATGGTGTGGCCGCAGAAGCTGTGGCGGCGGCAGGTCTCGGTCGCCTCCAGCCCGTGGCGCGACTTGAACCACTGGCGATCGGCATCGACGAGGCTGACCAGCGCAATCGCCGTATCGAAGCGGTCTGCCGCGAGCCGCGTGATGACGTCGAGCTCGGGATCGGCAGCCGTGTCGAGCACGCCGAGGTCATGCAGCGCGGCAAGCCGGGCAGTTTCGTCCGGCAGAACCGGCGGCAAGGAGGGATCGGGCTGGTGCATGGCTTTCGGGTCCGGGTTGGTCTTCCTAAGCGTATCTTGGCCGCGTCCTCTTTCATGTGCACACTTTGCGCACAGACCGGCATATTGGAGATGAAATCCTAGCCATTCGTATACATCATCCCCTGCCTACGGTGAATTACCTATGTCCCAGGTCGAGCCTGCCTAACCTTCGGAGCCATCCGCGCTGTCCGATATCCGCCCGCGCCAATGACAGGCCGGGGTGCTGCAGGCATCTGGGGTTCAGCCACGGCATCACCGCCGCTGGGCTCGAACTGATCAGCAAGACCAATGAAATGCACAAGACGTCTGCAGTTTCCACCGTTCTCGCCTCGCTCCCTCGACGAGCGTTGCCGACACCGTCACCGTGCTGGCAGACGGCAGCCGCAAGTGCGGCCCGGCGCTGACCTGTCTGACCGCCGACCACACCGCCGCCGCCTTCGCGGTCACCGGTGAGGCCGACGTGTTCTACACCATCTCGCTCCCCAAGGAGATCAAGATCGTCAACGAGAACGGCACGGCGATGCGCGTGGCTGACTTCAACGGCTCGAAGGCCTGCGGCCAGCTGCTGAAGGGCGAAGACAGCTTCACCGTCGGCGGCACGCTCGACGTCGGCGTCCGTCAGGAAGCCGGCAAGTACACCGGTAGCTTCACCGTCGCGGTGGAATACCAGTAAGCCAGTCCCTGGCATGGGAGGGGCCGTCCGGCGTGATCGCACGGGCGGCCCCGATCTCCACCTACCACACCCCGAGACCAACCCCTGCCATTGTAAGGTCTTTTCCCATGTCCCGCTTTCCCCTCGTCGCCGCGCTGCTCGCGGCGCTTGCCTCCCCTGCGCCTGCCGCTGCCGAGCTGCTCGTCGCACCGACCCCCGTGGTGCTGAGCCCGGACGCGCGTTCGTCCGAGCTGGTGCTCGTCAACAAGGGCACCGAAACGGCGGCCTTCCGCATCGCCATCGAAAACCGCCGGATGCGCGAGGATGGCAGCCTGGAAGATGCCGCCGAGCCCCTGCCCGGCGAGGCCTTCGCCGATGACAAGCTGCGCTATTCCCCGCGCCAGCTGGTGCTGGAACCGGGTGCGCGCCAGGTGGTGCGGATCATGGCAAGCGCGCCGGGCGCGCTGCCGCCGGGCGAATACCGCTCGCACCTGCGGCTGATGTCCGCTCCCGTCAGCGCGGGCAGCACGCAAGTCGCGGGCGAGGCCGATACCGACAACAGCCTTTCGATCGAGCTGGTCGCGATCCGCTCGGTCACCATTCCGGTGATCCTCAGGGTCGGCACGCTCGACGCGAGCGTGACGATGGACAAGGCCGCGATGGCCGAGGATGCGCCCGACCAGCTGGTGGTGCGCCTGACCCGCGCCGGAACGCGCTCGACCTATGGCGATGTCAGCCTGACGGTCGAAGGCGAGATGCAGCCGGCCTGGCGGTGCGCGGGGTTGCGATCTACACCCCCAACACGTCGCGCGATGTGGTCATGCCCTTGCCGCCCGAAGAGCGCGAGGCACTGGCCGGAAAGCGGGTGTGGATCGAGTACATCTCGACCGATGCCGCTGTCCCGGCCGACGCAGGCAAGCGCCTCGCCAGCCTCACCACGGCGCTCTGAGCCTATGACCCGCCTCGGTACGCACCCATGTCCCACCGCCCCTTCCGGCCGCTGCACAGGCTGGCCCTGCTGCTGCTGTGCTGCGCCGGACTGTCAATCGCAGCACCTGCCCCGGTTCGGGCGCAGGATGCCGGCGATCCCGGGGGCTGTTCGACCGGCTATTCGGCAGCGACCCCGCCGCCGAGCGCGCCGGTCAGGCCGCTGACGGGCTCGCCCTTCCGGCCCTATTCGCCGAAGGCAAGCTGATCGCCGACACCCTGCCGCTGCAGGATCTCGGCCCGGAGCGGGCACCTGCGTGGCGATCGCACCGCTGCTCGATGCGCTAACTGGCGTGCGAGCAATCGCAGACGGGCGCCGACATCGCCCTGACCCTGCCCGAGCCGCGCCGCGCGGTGACCATTCCTGCCGCTGCGCTGCTGCCCAGCCCCTCGGGCGATTGCCTGCCGATGGCTGACTTGTCCAACCACCTGCCGCTAACGCTCACCCATGATGCCGTAAGCCAGCGCCTGCTGCTCGAAGCGACGGCTGCACTGCCGGTGCTGATGCGCCTGGCCCGTGAAGAGAGGCAGGCCCGCCTTTGGCCCGAGACGCTGCGTCCCGCCTATCCCCTGCTCGAACGTCCGCGCAGCCTTGCCCGCCTTTGGAGCGCCGATCTCGCCGCCGGAATGCTCGATGCACCGCAGGGCCGTCAGTTGACCGGCAGCCTGCTGGCGAGCGGCGAGCTGTTCGGGCTTGCGGGCCGGCTCAGCCTTGCGCTGTCGGGCGAGGGACGTCTGGTGCCCGGCTTTGCCCTCACCGACGCGCGCGACACGCCCGATCTGCTCGGCCCGCTCGGCGCGCGCAGCCTTGCGCTCGGCGATGTCGCTGCGCCCGGCCAGCCGCTGATCGGCGAGACGCTGGCGGGAGAGCCCGCCGGGCCAACCGCCTTTGCCACGGTTGGCTGGGGCGTGACCCCGCGGCTGACCGCGCGGGCAGATCTGCGCGCCGCGCTCGATGGCGCGCCCGCGCTCGGGCTCGGCCTCAGCGGTGCGCATGGCGGGATGCTCTGGACGGTGAGCGGCGCGCGCGACCGGCTCGGCGGTCTCGGCGGCGCGCTGCGGATCGCACGCCGGATCGGCGCACAGGACATCACCTTCGATCTTGCCCGTCATGGCCGCGATGACGGGCCGGGCCTTCCGCCGCTGGTGCGCGAGTTCCGCTCTGTCGCGAGCCTTGCGGGGCAGGGCCGGATCGGGCTCGGGCGGCTCAGCCTGCCGTGGCAGGCCCGCGTCCAGAGCGGCACCCTGCGGCGCGGCGATGCGCGGCATGTTGTCGCAGCGCGGCTAATCCAGCCGATGGCCGACTGGCAGGCCAGCCTCGCGCTTGGCGGCGTGCGTGAGGGCGGCGCGCCGTGGCAGGGCACCGCCGCGCTCGGGGTGACCGCGCGCCACGGCAGCTGGCGGCTGCGCAGCGGTATAACCGCCGCCGATCGCGAGGGCTGGCGGATCGAGGGCGCGAGCATCAGCGCCGCGCGCAATCTCGGCCAGGGCGCGATCGCGCTCGATCTCGACTGGCAGGCCGATAGCGGTCGGCTGGGTGGAGGCCTGACGTTCAGCCAGCAGCTCGGGGCGCTTGGCCTCAGCGCGGGGATCGGTCGCGAGGAGCAGGGCTGGCGCTTCGGCATCGGGCTCACCATGGGCCTGTGGCGCGGCCCGCAGCGCTGGCGCACCGCGCCTTCGGGCATCGCCCGTTCGGGAGCGATCATGGCCGAAATGTTCGTCGACGAGGATGGCGACGGGGTGCGCGGGGCAGGCGAGGCGGGCGTCGAGGGCGGACGCCTGATCGTCGGCGCGGCACTGCGCCGCGAGACGACCGATGCGCAAGGCACAGTGCTGATCCGCAGGATCGCGCCGGGCCCCGACGTCGATGTCGAGACGCAGCTCTCCTCGCTCGACGATTTCACCCTGTGCCCCGCACGCGCGGGCGACCGGCTGGCGCTGCGCCCGGGCGAGGTGCGCCATGTGCCGGTGGCGCTGCGGCCCACGGGAGCATCGAGGTGCAGGCGCTGCTGGTCGCGGGGGATCGCCAGACCCCGCGCTCGGGCGTGCCGGTGATCCTGCGCGACGCAGCGGGCCGCGAGGTCGCCCGCGCCGTCAGCGACTTTGACGGTTACGTGCCGTTCGATGCGCTCGCCTATGGCACCTTCGTCGCCGAAGCGGGCGGGCAGATCGTGCCCGGGCTGGCCATTTCCCGCGCCGTGCCGGACGCGCAGGCGCGCCTGCTGCTGCCCGCAAAGGGGGCGTGAACAACGCTCCGGACCCCGCAATTTCAAATCTACAAAACAGAATGGTTTTGAAGATATATTGAATTTTTCAGAGGAAGCGCGCTCGTCTAGAGACCCTGCAGCAACCGATCTGCGTGGGGTTTCCAAGAATGGATAGAGCCAATCAGATACCCGAACCGGCATCCGTGTCGCGCCAGCTTCCGCTTGCACCCGAAGCGACTGCCGATCGCCGCGGACTGCGGCTGGTGAGCGGCGGATTGCGACTGGCCGAACCGGTCGTCGCGCCCGATCCGCAATGGCAGGAAGCCTTCGGCGATCTCGTCGAATGGCTAGGCATTGCGATCGACCCGGTCCCCGCACCGCGCAGTGCGGCCTTTCGCAAGATGACCGACTGGGCGCGCGCCGCTGCCGGAGCGGGCGGGGCGGTGCAGTTCATGCCGTGGCAGGTGATCTCGCCGGTCGCGCTTCAGTCTGGCGGCGAGGCCCATCTGCCGCGCGCTGATTGGATTGCGAGCTACCTGTTCGATCATACCGTCGGTGCCGGAAGTGTCCGTAGCGCGCCTCTCGATCTGATGCTGATGTCGCCGCACCCGGCGGCCTGTGTCGCCGACGAGGCCGGAGCGCTTGCGCTGCCGCGTCCGGCGATTACCGAAGCGATGATCCGCGCCGCGCGGGCCGAGGGCCGCAGCCGCATCGCTATTATCGTTCCCGCCGCCTTGCGCAACGGCTTTGCCCGCCAGCTGCTATCGGCCGACCGCGCGCTGACCCGCGAGGGGCTGGAGCTCGAGATCATCGCCATCGAACAGGCGCTCGGCACGCTCACCCTGGCGCGCCCCAAGTGGGATGCGCTGATCGTCATGCCCGAGCTGCGTAGCATCGTGTTTGCCTTGCTGGCCGAGGCGACCGGCATCCGCGCGGCCTGGCCGATGCTGTGGCATGGCGCGCGCGGGTCCATGCTGGTGACGTCCGAGGGTCTCTCCGAGGCCGGTGCCCGCCTGCCACTCGATGCGCCGGTTCTGATCCAGTCGCTGGCCGTGACCCTGCACCAAGCCGGCATGACCGCCGCTGGCCGGCGCTTGCACGAGGCCTTTGTGCGGCTGCGCGATAACGGGGTCGTCACGCCGTCGCGCGGATCGCCTGCACCTTATGCAAACACCCGCAGCGACACGGAATTTGTCAGCCTGATTTGCGCCGGCATGGCCATTGGCATCCGGCCCGTGCCGCAGTGGCGCGCACTCGGCGAAAGTCTCGCCGGAGGAACCTCTGCCGAGCCCGTGCGTCTAACTCTCATCGCCTCGAACCCTTCCTCCCAACGTTCGTGAAAGGTCGCCTGCCATGCCAAGCCGCAAGATAGTCGCAAACGAGCTGGCCAATGTGCTGCGCCAGATCTCCCATCCGGACCGCATCCGTCTGCTGCTCAAGCTGCAGGCCGGTGACCTCACGGTCAACGAACTGGCGGACTCGCTCGAAATCCCGGCCACCCGCGTGTCCCAGCACCTCGGCGTGCTGCGCGCGATCGCGCTGGTCGAAACCGAGGCGCAGGCGCAGAAGCGGGTCTACCGCCTGAGTCAGCCCGAACTGGCCGACTGGCTGATCGACGGCATCGATTTCATCGCCCACCGGCTCGGTCGCGCCAGCGCTGCCGATATCGAGATGGCCAAGGAATTGTGGCACCGCGAGGCGCTCGAACCGGTCACCTGATGGCCCGCCCTGCGCAGGCCCGTCTGCCTCAGGCGGCGGGCCTGCGCATCAGCGCCGGGATCTCAGTCTTGGCCGGATCCTGCGAGCGGCGGCCGTAGCGCTGCACCAGCTCGTTCCACTCGACGATCAGGCTTCCGCCGGTACTCTGGTGCAGCTTCTCCCACGAAGACAGCATCTCCAGACAGGCGTGATCGATGTAGTCGAGCTTCTCGACATGGATATGCACCTCCGAACCGCGCGGCGCGTTCTCGAGCGCGCCTGACAGCTGCGGGATCGAGAAGAACGTGGCCGATCCGGTCATCCACACATCGGTGCGGTTGATCTCCTTGTCGTGGGTCACCTCGATCGAGAGATGCGAGAAGGTGTAAACCAGCTTGAGCGTCGCCAGCACGAAGCCGAGGATCACGCCGGTCAGCAGATCGATCGCCACCACGCCCGCCAGCGTCACGAAGTAGATCGCCAGCTCCTGCTTGCCGAACTCGGCGATCTTGCGGATCTGTGCGACGTTGACGAGCTTGTAGCCGGTATAGACGAGGATCGCGGCCAGCACCGCGGTCGGGATCTCGTTGAGGACGAAGGGGAAGGCGACCACCGCCAGCAGCAGCCACGCGCCGTGCAGGATCGCGGAGAGGCGGGTGGTGGCTCCAGCCTCGACATTGGCGGCAGAGCGCACGATCACGCCCGTCATCGGCAGCGCGCCGAGCGCCCCGCAGATCATGTTGCCGATCCCCTGCGCGCGCAGTTCCTTGTCGTAATTGGTGCGCGCGCCGATGTGCATCTTGTCGACCGCGGTGGCGCACAGCAGCGTCTCGGCGCTGGCGACGAAGGCGAAGACGATGCCGAGCGTGATGATGTCGGGATTGGTGAAGCCGGCCAGCGCCGCACCGGTCGGCACGTTGAGCGCGGTGGTCAGATCGGCAGGCAACTCGACCAGCGTGATCGGCAGCGCGAAGGCAAAGGCGAAGGCGGTGCCGACAATCACGCCCAGCAGTGGTCCAGGCAGGAGTGAGAGCGCCTTGGGCTTGAACTTGTTCCACGCGATGATCGTGACGATGGTGATGAAGCCCGCCATCGCCGCAAGGTGATGCACCGAACCGTCGACCGGGATCGCCTTGATGATCGCCTCGGGGATTGCAGCGATGTTGGCGAGCCCGCTGGAGCGTGGGGCGTCATCCAGCATGACATGGAACTGCGAGGCAAAGATCAGCACGCCGATACCCGCCAGCATCCCGTGG
Source organism: Porphyrobacter sp. (assembly GCA_027531395.1). Classification (GTDB taxonomy): domain Bacteria; phylum Pseudomonadota; class Alphaproteobacteria; order Sphingomonadales; family Sphingomonadaceae; genus Erythrobacter. The sequence continues at coordinate 80,152 of JAPZRO010000006.1, forward strand.
ATTACCGACGGCGAGATCGCCCGGAACCACTGGCCCAGCTTGAAAACCCCAGCCAGCAGCTGCAGCGCGCCGGCGATCAGGCCGATGACGCCGAGCATGATCAGCCCGTGGTCCTGAACCGCCTGAAACACCAGCACCGCCATGCCCGCCGCCGGACCGCTGACCTGGAGCGGCGATCCGGCCAGACTGCCGACCACCAGCCCGCCGACGATCCCGGTGATCAGTCCCAGCGCAGGCGGGGCGCCCGATGCGATCGCGATCCCCATGCACAGCGGCAGGGCGACCAGGAACACCACGATCGAGGCGAGAAAATCCCGCCCGACAATGGCGGAATCGAGGCTTGAGGCAGTCGGCGATGTCATGTCAGCGGGGCTCCGCGCGGCAGGAGAGGGGGAACCGGGTGGATCAGTGAGCGTGATGGGCCAATGCGGCCGAGGCGACTTCGGAAGCATACCGCTCCTCGATCGGCAGCCAGGTTCCGGTGGTCTCGTCGTATGCGGAGACCTCGCCGGTCTTGATGTCGTAGACCCAGCCATGCAGCTTCACCGCCTTCTGGGCGAGCGCCACCGCCACCGTCGGGTGGGTCTTGAGATGCTGGAGCTGCAGGATGACGTTTTGCTCGAGCAGCATCCGCATCTTGCCTTCTTCATCCAGCCCCGCGCCGATCGTCTCGACAATGTCGACCGCGCCCTGCGAATAGCCGAGCCATTCGCGCACGTGGGGCAGGTTGGTCAGGCCGTCGCGGTTCATCGCGCCCTTCATCGCGCCGCATTCGGTGTGGCCGCAGATCACGATGTGCGGGATGCCGAGCGCGCCGATGGCGAATTCGATCGAAGCAGTCATGCCGCCGGTCTGGTTGGTGTGCGGCGGCACGATGTTGCCCGCGTTGCGGCAGATGAACAACTCGCCCGGATCGGTCTGGGTGATCATCGCCGTTTCGATCCTGCTGTCCGAGCAGGTGATGAACAGCGCCTCGGGGCTCTGGCCGGTGCTCAGCCGCTCGAACAGCGCCTGCTTTTCGGGGAAGACCTCGCGCTGGAACTTGATGACGCCAAGGGCAAATTTCGACATTGGGGTAGTCCTTCTAGCTGGAAGCGGGGTTGGCGTCGGCGGTCCACAGCTCGCGCACCTGTTCGATATGCGCGGCTTCACCGATGCGGTTGCGGACCTCGACGAATTCGAGCGCCTCGACGATCCACGCAGCAATCGCGGGGCGGGTGAGGCGGTAATAGTGATTGCGCCCCTCGCGCCGGTCCTCGACGATCCGGTGGGCGCGCAGCGGGGCGAGATGCTGGGAAACGCGGGTGGCCGGCAGATTGAGCGCGGCCGCAATGCTGGTCACGTCACGCTCGCCGAAGCGCAGTTCCTCGATCAGGCGCAGGCGATCGGGATGGGCGAGCAGCTTGAGCAACTCGGCCAGTTCGCGGGATACGATGATCCTGCTCGGCAATGTTCCCTCCCACATCTGCAAGACTACGCAGATTTACAGGTGTGAAGCTATGCATGATTTATGAGTCGGTCAAGCGTGTCGGCTTGCTTTCTGTGCCCGTCAGGCAGAAACAGAAGGCTCGCGGCGCTGCTCTCGGCGCCGCCGGGAGAGGATTTTCGCCCCATGCCACGGCCCAGCGCCCACCCTGATGATCCGCACTATGTCCATCGCACCGGCTGGCTGCGCGCTGCGGTGCTGGGGGCTAATGACGGGGTCGTCTCGGTCTCCTCGCTGATCATCGGCGTGGCGGCGGCGACGCCCGAAGCGGGGCCGGTGCTGGTCGCCGGGGTCGCCGGGCTGGTGGCCGGGGCGATGTCGATGGCGGCGGGCGAGTTCATCTCGGTCTCCTCGCAGGCCGACAGCGAAGCGGCCGACATCCGGCGCGAGCAGCAGGCGCTTGTCGACATGCCCGAGCACGAGCTTCAGGAACTGGCGGCGATCTACGAGGGCCGCGGCCTCACGCCCCAAACCGCGCTGACGGTGGCGCGTGAACTCAGCGCGAAGGATCCGCTGGGGGCGCACGTCCGCGACGAGCTTGGCCTCGCCGAGCATCTCGCCGCGCGCCCGCTACAGGCCGCGATGGCGTCGGGTGCGACCTTCAGCGCCGCTGCCGCGATCCCGCTGGTCGCCGCCTGGCTTGCCCCTGCCGGGGCGATCCTGCCGGTGGTGGTGGCCGTCTCGATCATCACGCTCGCGGTCCTCGGCGCGCTCGGGGCCAAGGCCGGCGGCGCGCCGCTGCTCCGGGCGACCTTGCGGGTGGTCGGCTGGGGCATCTTTGCGATGGCGGTGACCGCCGCGATCGGTTCGCTGTTCGGCGTGAGCGTGTAGCCCAGGTCTGCGTCGTCTTTCCCATGGCCCGCGCCGCGACGGCCTGCTAGGCTTGCGCGGCAAGGCAACCACCGAAAAGGAAATGCGCGTGGCAATCGGCTTTACGGTCAATGGCAAGGATGTGAGCGTTTCTGCAGAGCCCGATACGCCGCTGCTGTGGGTTCTGCGCGAGGATCTCGCGCTCACCGGCACCAAGTTCGGCTGCGGCGTCGCCGCCTGCGGGGCCTGTTCGGTGCATGTCGACGGGCAGCTCACCCGCTCGTGCAGCGTCCCCGTCAGCGAGATCGCCGGCAAGGCGGTGACCACGATCGAAGGGCTCAAGGGCGAGGACGGCACGCTCCACAAGGTGCAGCAGGCCTGGATCGAGGCGCAGGTGCCGCAATGTGGCTATTGCCAGTCGGGCCAGATCATGGCCGCCGTCGCCCTGATCGAGCGCACCGGCAGCCCGTCCGACGCGCAGATCGACGAGGCGATGACCAACATCTGCCGCTGCGGCACCTATCCGCGCATCCGCACCGCCATTCTCGCTGCGACCGGTAAAGCCGCCGCGGCCGTGCAGGGAGAGGCATGATGGCCGACAATCCCAACCCCAATATCGACGAGCTCGAAGCCGCACCCGCGCCCGAAGCGACGCCGGTCAAGAAGAAGGGCATCAAGCGCCGCATCTTCCTGGCCGGTTCCGCGCTGCTGGTGGGCGGCGGGGTTTTCGGGCTCTACTGGGCCGACAACTCTGCCCGCACCCGCGCCCGCGCGCTCACCACGGGCGAGGGCGAGCACAATTTCCTCAGCTGGATGAAGATCGCCGAGGACGACACCGTCACGCTGTTCTCGCCGCATATCGATTTCGGACAGGGCAGCCACACCGCGCTCGGCCAGATGCTGGCGGACGAGCTCGATGCCGACTGGGCCAAGCTCAAGGTCGAGCAGGCGCCGTCCGATGTGGCGTTCTCGAATACCGCGCTGGTGCAGAAATTCCTCGGCGAGATGACCGGCTATCCCGGCCTCATCAGTGCGCTTCCGGCGGCGGTGATGGGAATGCTGACCCGTTCGCAGAAGATCCAGATCACCGGCGGTTCCTCGGCGGTGCGCTTCACCGGACAGGGCGGGATGCGGGTGATCGGCGCAGCGGTGCGGCTGGCGCTGATCGAGGAAGCGGCCGACCGGCTGGGCGTGCCGGCGAGCGAGCTGACCACCGCCGACAGCAAGGTCACCCATGCCCCCTCGGGCCGCTCCCTGCGCTATGGCGAGCTGGCAGCCGGTGCGGCGGAACGTTCGCTCGAGCGCGATCCGGTGCTCAAGTCGCGCAAGGACTACAAGCTGATCGGTAAGCCCGTCACGCGGCTCGACATTCCGGCCAAGGTCGATGGCAGCGCGGTCTACGGGATCGACTTCACTCTGCCTGACATGCGCGTGGCGACCATTGCCGCGGCTCCGGTGCGCGGCGGCAAGCTCGAATCCGTCGACGAGGCGCCCGCGATGGCGGTGCCGGGCGTCGAGAAGGTGGTGAAGCTCGATGATGCCGTGATCGTCGTCGCCAAGGGCTACTGGCAGGCGACCAAGGGGCTTGCTGCGCTCTCGCCCAAGTTCTCCGACGGCGGCAATGGCGCGATGTCGACCCCGGCGATCTTCGCCGCGCAGGACAAGCTGCGCGAAGCCGGCAAGCCCGACAACACCGCGGGCGAGGGCGATGTGCCTGCGGCCTTCAAGGCGGCGGGCGACAAGGTCATCACCGCCGATTTCCGCGTCCCCTTCCTCCACCATGCGATGATGGAGCCCTTCGCGCTCACCGCCCATTTCAAGGACGGCAAGCTGACGATGTGGGGCGGGCTGCAGGACCCGATCGGTGCGCGTGACCGTGCGGCCAAGGCGGTGGGCATGGACATGGAAGATGTGATCTTCAATCCGATGATCATGGGCGGCGGCTTCGGCCGGCGCTTTCCGGGTGTGACCGAGATCATCGATCAGGCCGCGAAGCTGGCCAAGGAAGTGCCCTATCCCGTCAAGCTCGTCTGGAGCCGCGAGGAGGAAGTGCGTCACGGCGCCTATCGTCCGCAGTCTTCGGCACGTCTGTCGGCCACGCTCGATGACAAGGGCCGCATTGCCGCATGGCAGAACGACTACGTGCAGAGCGACAATGCCGAGGGCGAGGTGGGCTTCATCTACAACGTCCCCGCCACCTCGCGGCGGCACTTCGCCTACACCTCGAACCAGATCGACGGCCCGTGGCGCTCGGTCAATTCGACCCAGCACGGCTTCTACAACGAGAGCTTCATCGACGAGCTGGCCCATGCGGCGGGCGAGGACCCCTACCAGTTCCGCCGCAAGCATCTGCCCGATGGCTCGCGGCACCAGAAGGTGCTCGACGAAGTGGCCAAGCGTTCGGGCTGGGGCACGCCGCTGCCCGCCGGCACCGGACGCGGGATCGCGATCGTCGAGAGCTTCGGCACGATCGTTGCCGAGGTGATCGAGGCGACCGTCAAGGAGGACGGCACTCCCAAGGTGCTCAAGGCCTGGGCGGTGGTCGACTGCGGGACCACGGTGAACCCGCTCAATGCCGAAGCGCAGATCGCGGGCGGGATCATCATGAGCCTGTCGGCCACCATCGGCGAGGCGATCACGCTTGATCAGGGCGCGGTGGTGCAGAGCAACTTCGGCGACTACCCGATCCTCAAGCTGGCCGACGCGCCGCCGGTGATCGATGTCCACTTCATCGAGAGCGATGCGACGATGGGCGGGATCGGCGAACCGGGCGTGCCGCCGGCCTCGGCCGCGCTTGCCAACGCGCTGTTCGCGGCGACCGGCAAGCGCATCCGTACCCTGCCGCTGCTTCAGCAGGCCAAGGCCTAGCGCAAGTTGGACGGCTGGTCGGCGCTGATCCTCGCTGCCGGGGCCGCACGGCGGTTTGGCGGGGGCAAGCTGCTGGCTGATTGCGGCGGGGCTCCGGTGATCCGCCGCACCGCCGATGCCGTCGCCTCGGTGGGCTTCGGCGAGGTGGTGGTGGCGACCGGCGCCGCGCAACCGCAGATCGCCGCTGCGCTCGATGGCCTTGCCTGCCGCATCGTGCCGACCACCGAATGGGAGGAGGGCATGGCCGCGAGCCTGCGGGCCGGCCTCGCCGCGCTCGACACGCCGGAGCAGGGCGTGTTCGTGTTCCTCGGCGACATGCCGCTGGTGCCGGCGGTGCTGTGTCCGCAGCTCGCCGCGCTGGCGCAGGCCGCAGGCTATGCCGCCCGCCCGCGGGTCGGGGGCAAGCCCGGCCATCCGGCGGCCTTCACCCTTGCGGCCTTGCCCGATCTGGCGCGGCTCACCGGCGACGTCGGCGCGGCGGCGCTGCTCAAGGGGCGGAGCGAGGGCGTCGCCTACCTCGACACCGAGGCCATTGGCGCGGTGCTCGACATCGACTCCTCCGAGGACCTCGCTGCCGCCGTCGCGGCGTGGAACGCCTGCGACACCTCGGCCACCAGCGAGAGCGCGATCTCGCGCGGGGCCTTGCCGAAGCCCTGAAGCCCGATCGGGGCGTGCAGCCGCGCGATCTGCGCCTCGCTCACCCCGTGCCCGCGCAGCTTGGCGAGCCGCGCGTCGAGCCGCGAGCGCGCACCGATCGCGCCGACGTAGAAGGCCTCGCTCATCAGCGCCGCCGCCAGCCCGCGCTCGTCATCCTCGCGGTCGTGGCTGAGCACCGCGACGGCGGTCCAGCGGTCGAGCCCGATCGCCGCCAGCGCCTCCGCGGGCGCGGAGCGGTGATAGGCGATGCCGGAGAAGGGCGCGCTGTCCGGCCCGCCGGAAGTGACGAGCACCACCTCCATCCCCGCTGCGGCAGCGAGCGCTGCCGCTGCGAGCGCGGTGCCGTCCTCGCCGATCAGCATGAGGCGGGGGGCGGGGGCGTAACCCCTGACGTAGCGCGCGCCGTCCCACGCGAAGGCGGGGGCATCGCCATCGCGCGTGCTGCGCATCGTCCCGTCGCTCTCCCATGCGAGCGGCCGGCGCGCGGCATAGCCTGCCAGCAGCGCGGCAATCGCCGGGTCATCCGCCGCCACCGTCTCCACCAGCACGGTGATGCCGCTGCCGCAGGCGAGCTTGATGTCGATCCACGGACTGCCCTCGCCATAGCGGAGCATCCGCGCGCGCCCCTCGACCAGCGCCTCGCGCCCGTGGCGGGCGACGTCGGCCTCGATGCAGCCGCCCGACAGGAAGCCCCAGTAATCGCTCTCGGTGATCAGCATCTGCGCCCCCGGCTCGCGCGGGGCCGAGCCATCGACCGCGACCAGCGTGGCGATGGCGAAGCGCTCGCCCGCCTGCCGCACGGCGGCGAGCGGCACCCTGATATCGTCGATCTGGGCGGTCAGTCGCCAGCTGGTCATGCGCGCACCTGCCTTGGGGGTGAACCTGCGACCCTAATCGCCCCGCTGGGGCCGCGCAATCGCCTTGGCCGGTGTCCAAATGACGCAAAGCTGCTATGGCGCGGGCAAGGCGCAAAGCCGCCACAAGGGAGAGCACGATGGGTCGTTTCATGGTCATGCTGCTGGCTGTGCTGGCCTGCCTTGCCGCGCCGCTCAGGGCGCAAGAGGCGGGGCGGCTGATCGAGTATGAGCGGGTTCCTGCCGCCGGCCTGCCCGACCAGCGCCTGACGATCTGGCTGCCGCCCGGCTACGATGCGGGCAGCGCGCGCTATCCGGTGCTCTACATGCATGACGGGCACAACCTGTTCGACGTCACCAAGTCGAACTTCGCCAAGATCTGGGCCGCCGACAAGGCGATGCTCGCTGCGGTCGCCACCGGCACGGTCGAGCCGCACATCATCGTCGGCATCTGGGCCCCGGGGAGCGACCGGCACCGCCAGTACCTCCCGCGCAGCCTCTACGAGATGACTTCGGGCAACCTGCGCGCGCAGATGGACGGGATGACGGCGGGCGGGGTGATCTCGCACCACTATCTCGACTGGATCGCAGGGCCGCTCAAGACGTGGGTCGACGGCGCCCTCCGCACCCGCAGCGGGCGGGACGATACCGCGATCGTCGGATCGAGCATGGGCGGGCTGATGAGCTGCTATGCGTTCCTCGAGCGTCCCGAGGTGTTCGGCCGTGCGGGCTGCGTCTCCTCGCACTGGCCGGCGGTCGATCCGCGCGCCATCGACGAGGGCGAGCTCAAGGCGCTGTGGGACGGGTGGTTCGCCGCGCGCCTCGGCCAGCCTGACGGGAGGCGCGTCTGGCTCGATCATGGCACGGCGACGCTCGATGCCTTCTACGCGCCTTATCAGCAGGTGGTCGATGCGCGCTTTGCGGCGGCGGGCTGGCAGAAGGGCCGCGACTGGGAGAGCAAGGTCTACGAAGGCGCCGAGCATGAGGAGAACGCCTGGGCCGCGCGCTTGCCCGAGGTGTTCGGCTGGCTGCTGGCCAAGCGGCCCTGAGTCGCGCTGGGCGGGCTCCGGTCCGTTCAGCTTTCGCGGCTGTTTCCTGATGTTGGAGACACAGGAGACACTGTCCTGAAACAGAAAACGCGGCCCCTCCTTGGCCATGGAGAAAGGGCAGGGGAGGGGCGTGCGGTCGGTCATTGCGCCAGCCTGACAGCCGCGCGGCGGGTAGGAAAGCGCTCTAGCGCAAGGCGAAGGCTTCGCGCGCCAGCTTCTCGATCACCGCCTTGTCGGGGGAGCCCTTGGGGGAGACCCAGCTGCCGCCGACGCACAGGACGGACTCGAAGGCCAGCCATTCGGGCGCGTTTTCGAGGCTGATCCCGCCGGTCGGGCAGAACCGGCATTGACCGAAGGGCGCAGCCAGCGCCTTCAGCGCGGGCAGGCCGCCAGCAGCCATAGCCGGGAAGAACTTGAACCGGTCGAGGCCGAGGTCCAGCCCGCGCATGATGTCGCCCGCATTGGCGATGCCGGGCAGGAACGGCACGCCGGCCGCGATTGCCGCCTTGCCCAGCGGTTCGGTGAGGCCGGGGGAGACGATGAACTCGCTCCCCGCTTCCAGCGCCGCATCGAGCTCGCGCGGGTTGGTGACCGTGCCTGCGCCGACAATCGCGCCCTCGACCTGCTTCATCGCGCGGATAGCGTCGAGCGCCGCCGGGGTGCGCAGAGTGACTTCGAGCACGCGCAAGCCCCCCGCCACCAGCGCCTCGGCCAGCGGGACGGCGTGGGCGACATCGTCGATCACGATCACCGGGATCACCGGCGCGGTGCGCATGATGGCGTCGATATGCATCGCTTACATTCCCCCTGTGGCGAGCATTGCGCTTGCGCCCTGTTCAGCCCCGTCGGCAAAGCGGCGCATCATGCCGAACAGCTCGCGGCCAGTGCCGAGTTCCCCGCGCGGATCGGGGGCCGGCTCGCGGCTCGCCAGATCGGCGGTGGTGTTGAGTTCGCAGGTGACCGCGCAGACCTTGACCACATCGCCGTCACGCAGGCGGGCGAGCGGGCCTCCGCCGAGCGCCTCGGGAGTGCAGTGGATCGCGGCGGGCACCTTTCCGCTCGCGCCCGACATGCGGCCATCGGTGACCAGCGCGACCTTGAACCCGCGATCCTGCAACACGCCCAGCGCGGGGGTGAGCTTGTGGAGTTCGGGCATCCCGTTGGCGCGCGGACCCTGAAAGCGGACCACGACGACCACATCGCGGTCAAGTTCGCCGGCCTTGAAGGCGGCATTGACGCTCGCCTGATCCTCGAACACGCGGCACGGGGCCTCGATCGTCCAGCGGCTCTGGTCGACCGCCGAGGTCTTGAAGCAGGCGCGGCCGAGATTGCCGGTGAGCAGCCGCATCCCGCCATCGGGCTTGAAGGGGTTGGCGACAGGGCGCAGCATGGTGTCGTCCATGCTCGGGCCGACCTCGCGCCACACCAGTTCCTCGCCCTCGAGGCCGGGTTCGCGGGCATAGTCGGAGAAGTTGCCGCGCCCGACGGTCAGGATGTCGCCGTGCGCAAGGCCAGACTCCAGCAATTCGCCGATGACGTAGCCCATGCCGCCTGCCGCGTGGAACTGGTTCACGTCGCCCGAGCCATTGGGATAGACCTGCGCGATCAGCGGGACGGCGCTGGAGAGCTCGGAGAGATCGTCCCAGTCGAAGATCACGCCGGCGGCGCGCGCCATGGCAGGCAGGTGGATCGCGTGGTTGGTCGAGCCGCCGGTCGCCAGCAGGCCGACCGCGGCGTTGATCACCGCCTTCTCGTCGACGACGAGGCCGAGCGGGCGATAGTCCTCGCCCTTGCGCCCGATCTGCGCAACGCGGTGCACCGCCTCGCGGTCGAGCGCCTGGCGCAGCTGGGTGCCGGGCTGGATGAAGGCGCTGCCGGGGATGTGCAGGCCCATCATCTCCATCATCATCTGGTTGGAGTTGGCGGTGCCGAAGAAGGTGCAGGTGCCGGGCGAATGGTAGCTTGCCATCTCGCTCGCCAGCAGCTCGGCGCGGGTGGCTTTCCCTTCGGCATAGAGCTGGCGGACGCGCTGCTTTTCCTTGTTGGGGATGCCGGTGGGCATCGGGCCGGAGGGCACGAAAATCGCGGGCAGGTGGCCGAAGCGCAGCGCCCCCATCAGCAGGCCGGGCACGATCTTGTCGCAGATGCCAAGCATCAGCGCACCGTCATACATCGCGTGGGAGAGCGCCACGGCGGCGGAGAGCGCGATCACGTCGCGGCTGAACAGCGAGAGCTCCATGCCGGTCTCGCCCTGCGTCACCCCGTCGCACATCGCCGGCGTGCCGCCCGCGACCTGCGCGGTGGCGCCGATCTCGCGGGCGTAGATCTTCAGCCGGTCCGGATAGCGGCCATAGGGCTGATGCGCGGAGAGCATGTCGTTGTAGCTCGTCACGATGCCGATATTCGCGCCCTTGCCGGCCACCAGCGCCGCCTGATCCTCCAACGCGCCCGCATAGGCATGGGCGAGGTTCGAGCACGACACGGCATTGCGCTCGCCCATGTTGTCGCCCTCGCGGCGAATGAGGTCGAGATAGGCGCTGCGGGTGGGCTTCGAGCGCTCGATCACCCGCTGCGTCACCTTGTGCAGGGTGTCGTTGAGGTTACTCATGCCACGTCACTCCATCGCGTTCGGCCAGCGCGATGGCCGCACTCGGCCCCCAGCTGCCGGCGGTATAGGTCTTGGGGGTGAGGCCTTCGGCTTCCCAGCCCGCGCGGATCGCGTCGATCCATTCCCACTGCGCCTCGACCTCGTCGCGGCGGACGAACAGGGTCTGGTCACCCTCGACCAGATCGAGCAGCAGGCGCTCGTAGGCGATGCGCCGCACCGCGCCGGTGAAGGCATCGGGCATGGCGATGTTGAGCGGCACCTGCCGCAGGCGGATACCCTCGCGGTCGAGACCCGGCACCTTGGCCATCAGCGAAAGAGTGATGTTCTCTTCCGGCTGGATGCCGATGACGAGGCGGTTGGGCTGCATCGTCGCGCCCTTTCCGGCGAAGATCGAGTGCGGCACGCAGCGGAACTGGATCACGATCTCGGTCACGCGCTTGGGCATCCGCTTGCCGGTGCGCAGGTAGAAGGGCACGCCCTTCCAGCGCCAGTTATCGACATGCGCCTTGATCGCGACGAAGGTTTCGGTGTCGCTGTCCTTGCCCAGCTCCTCGTCGTAGCCGGGGACAGCCTGACCGCCGATTGCGCCCGCCCGGTACTGGCCGGTGACGGTCTCGTTCGATCCGACCGGACGTAGCGCGCGCAGCACCTTGACCTTCTCGTCGCGCACCGCGGTCGCATCGAAATGGGCGGGCGGCTCCATCGCGACCAGCGCGAGCAGCTGGAGCATGTGGTTCTGCACCATGTCGCGGATCGCGCCGGCATCGTCGTAGAAGGCGACGCGCCCTTCGAGGCCGACGGTCTCGGCGACGGTGATCTGCACGTGATCAATATGCGCCGCGTTCCACAGCGGCTCGAACATCAGGTTGGCGAACCGCAGCGCGAGCAGGTTCTGCACCGTCTCCTTGCCGAGGTAGTGGTCGATCCGGAAGATCCGGCTTTCGGGGAAGGCCCCGGCGACCGCGTCGTTGATCTCGCGGCTGGAGGCGAGATCGGTGCCGAGCGGCTTTTCGAGGCACATGCGCACATTCTCGCCCGTCAGCCCGGCGGACTGGAGGCCCTTGATGGTCGGGCCGAACAGGCCCGGCGCGGTCGAGAGGAAGATCGCGAGGCCGCGCTGCGGCGTGCCGACCTTGGCGGCGAGATCGGCATAGCCTTCGAGCGTGGTCGCATCGAGCGTCTGGTAGGACAGGCGGTTGAGGAACTCCGCCATCCGCCCCCGGCGATCGGCGGGGAGATACTTCTCCAGCGCGGCGCGGGCGAAGTTGCGATACTCGCTGTCACTCAGCTCGCTGCGCGCGGTGCCGACAATCTTGAGATCGGGAGCCAGCAGCCCGTCGGCATCGAGCGCGAACAGGCTCGGCAGCAGCATGCGCTGGGCAAGGTCGCCGGTGGCTCCGAACAGCAGCAGGCGGTCAGCGGTGAAGCTCATGCGATTGGCCCTTTTCCACGTGCGCCCTACCTAGGCGCACGCGGAATTATCCGCCAGTAGGCGCATACTTATTCAAGCCGGACGGTGTCAGGCAGGCTTGCGCGCGAACACCCCGAAGCCCGCGATGATCGCATAGCACGCCGCAGGCAGCACCAGCGCGAAGGCGAGGCTCGTCGCATCCGCCAACGCGGCATACATCGGCGGGATGATTGCGCCGCCGCAGATCGCGACGTTGATGATCCCCGATCCGTCCGCCGCCCGCGGCCCCAGCTTCTCGCAGGCGAGGCTGAAGATGGTCGGGAACATGATCGCGTTCATCAGGCCCACCGCCAGCAGCGAATAGCCCGCAACCACGCCGGTGGTGTTGGCCGAAATCGCGATCAGCGTGATCGCGCCGGCCGCCACGCCTGCGAGCGTCAGGCCGGGGCTGACCATCCGCAGCACCGCCGAGCCGACGAACCGGCCCACCAGCGCGCCGCCCCAGTAGAGCGAGATCAGCTTGCCCGCGTCCTGCTCGGGGATGTTCAGCACCTCGGCCTGCATCAGGTAATTGACAATGAAGCTGCCGATCGCGACTTCGGCGCCGACATAGAGGAAGATGCACGCCGCCCCGTAGCCGAAGCGCGGACGGCCGAGCAGTGCGAGGCCGTCGGCAAGGCTGGTCTGCTCGTGCTTTTCGCCCTTCAGCCGGTTGCGGAACAGCCATACCACGCCGGCCACCACGGCGAGTGCGGCGGCAAGGCCGAGATAGCCGTTGACGATCGCCTGGCTCTCGGCCGTGCGATAGGCGGCGAGTTCCGCGCCCGACAGCTCGGCGGCGGTCACCGTGGCAAGGCTGCCGAGGATCAGGATGGCGCCGAAATAGGGGAAGATCGTCGTCCCCAGCGAATTGAACGCCTGCGCGAAGGTCAGGCGGCTGTGCGTCGTGCGCTCCGGCCCCAGCAGGCTGATGAGCGGATTGGCGACGATCTGCACCAGCACCACGCCGGTTGCGAGGATGAAATAGGCCAGCAGGAACATCGGGAAGGCCGCGCTCTGGCTGGCCGGGATGAACAGCAGGCAGCCCGCCATCATCGTCACGAGGCCCGCCACCGCGCCGCGCATGTAGCCCAGCTTCTTGACCAGCCGCGCGCCCGGAATGCCGACCACGGCATAGGCGATGAAGAACCAGAACTGCACCAGGCTCGCCTCGAAGAAGCTGAGCGTGAACAGCTCCTTGAGCTTGGGGATGATCACATCGTTGAGCGAGGTGATCCCGCCGAAGATGAAGAACAGCGCGAAGACGAAATAGTTGAGCCCCGGCGCGTCGACCTGCGGCGTATCGCCTGCGCCATTCCCTGCGGCTGCTGCCGCCCCCGGTGCCATTGCCATTGCTGATCCCTCTCCTCGCGCGCCGTTGTCCGGTGCCCTGTGTCCCGCAAATCTTGTGTTGCGAACGTTCACAATTCCCACGCTCGTGTCAACTTGCAAGAGCATGGCCGCGATTTCCAGTGCGTATAGCAATGCAGGGCGTGCTTGCGCGGCGATATCATCAGGCCGTAGAGACAGGCGCATGAACGGGGGATCAAAGAGACGGCCGACATCGTTCGATGTGGCGGAGCGGGCGGGCGTCAGCCAGCCGACGGTCAGCCGTGCCCTGTCAGGCTCTCCCGCCATCGCCGAGGCGACCCGCCGCAAGGTGATCGAGGCGGCCGAGGCCTTGGGATACTTCGTCGACGAGCGCGCCGCGCGGCTACGGCGCGGTTCCACCGGCACGCTCGCGGTGGTGGTGATCTGCCGCGAGGGCGACAGCGCCTCCAGCATCAACCCCTTTGCCTATGCCTTGCTCGGTTCTGTGTGCGTCGCCGCCTCGGAGCGCGGGTTCGAGACTCTGGTGAGCTTTCAGGCGCGTCCCGACGACTTCTTCGGGCACTATCAGGAACAAGGCCGCGCCGATGGCCTCGTCGTCATCGGCACCACCACCAATCAAGGCGCGTGGGAGTATTTCCGCGGGCTCGAAAGCGAGAGCCGCAAGGTCGCCTATTGGGGATCGCCCTTCGACGAGCTCGACTGGGTGCGCTCGGATAACCGCGCCGCAGGCCGCCTCGCGGTCGAACACCTGCTGGCTGCCGGTTACCGCCGCCCCTGCTTTCTCGGGGCGCTGAATACCCCGCAGGTGCAGTTCACCGAGCGCTACGAAGGCTATGCCGAAGCGATGCGGGAAGCGGGGCTGGAGCCGTGCCTGGCGGCCACGGTCAACGCCGCGACCCGCGAGGAGGAAGGCCGCCGCGCCGCACGCCGGCTGATCGAGCGGGGCGAGGATATCGACGCGGTGTTTGCCGCCTGCGACGCGATGGCGCTGGGCGCGCTCGAGGCTTTGGCGGCTGCCGACATCGCGGTGCCGGAGCAGGTGGGGGTGATGGGCTTCGACGATCTGGTCGCGGGCCGCTTCAGCCGCCCCCCGCTCACCACCATCGCCCCCGATCCCGCCGAGGCGGGCGCGGCGCTGGTCGAAGCCGTGCTCGACGAGGACGGCGCCAAGGCGCGCCGACGGGTGCCGGTGAGCCTGATCGCGCGCGGAAGCACCGCGAGGTAATCCTCCCCTGAAGGGGGATTACCCGTGCGCGCCGAATTCGTTGGCGATGGCGGTGCTGATCCTGAGGCTCAGTTCATGCGCCCTTGCGATCGGTGTCATGAAGTCGCGCTCGATTGCGCCGTAACCTTCCTCGCCGCCGTCGGGGTAGTCGGAGGGCTCGTCGAGCGGGAAGTCGCGCGGCCCCGGGATGCGCACCGGGAAGGCGCGGCGCAGCTGGGCGAGCGCCTCGTCGACGCGCAGGGTCAGCACCATCTCGATCACGTCGCGGCGGCTGATGTCGTTGGCGCGGCTGAAGGCGGGGACGGCGACCACCTTGAGGAACATATGCTGGAGCAGCGCGAGGCGGAGCGCCTGCAGCACGCCGATCCGGCGGCGGACGTGCTCGCGCCCCTCATCGACCGCATCCGCGGGCAGCAGATCGAGCAGGCGGTGGAACTTGAGCGCGTCGATCCTCAGGCGCGAGGCCAGGCGGCGGAATACGCCCGTGCGGTCATCGCCGACGAGATATTCGGCCAGCGCGGCGCAGTTGTCCGCGAGGTGATCCTCGGTCCCGCGATAGGTGCGGCTGGCCCAATAGGCCGAGTTGAACAGCTCGCCATAGGCTGCCACGGTCTTGATGCTGGCGAGCGCATTGGCGGCGCGCACCAGCCGCAGGATCTGCTGCCCGCGCTGGGATTCGGCGAGCAGCGCGGCGATTTCCTCGCGATTGCCGTCGGCCGCAGAGCCGATCCCGGCGATGACGTTGACCGGATAGCCGAGCTGCTGGAGGATCGCGTTGTGCGGGATCGCGCGGATCTGGCGCAGGCTCATCTCGCGGTCGGCGTTGATGTCGCTCTGGCGGCGCGAGACGCGGCTGCCGGTGGGGTTGAGCAGGCCCAGCCCGAAGGCCGTCACCGCGCGGGCATAGGTGCGGCTGGCTAGGTGATCGCCCTGATGCTCCTTCACCGCGCGGTAGAAGTCGAGACTGAGATCGGTGCGGTGGTAGAAGGGGTCAGCCGCAGCCGAGAGATCGGCCTCGGCAGGACGCAGTTCGGCGATGCGGGTGAGAGTGGCGAGCGCCAGTTCGGGGGTGGCGAAGAACAGGTAGCCGTCGCCGCCCTGAAAGCTGACCTCGGGCTCCAGCCGGATGCCCGCGCGGGCGAAGCGCCGCCGCGCCCAGGGAGAGAGCGGCCATTCGAGCCGGTCGGTAAGGCTCGCCGGATGCGCGCCGCGGCCCATGCTCTCGCCGTGGGTGTTGAACACCAGCGCGGCCACGTCGCCGAGGCCGTTCGCCGCCATCGCCTCGGCCAGCCGGCCCTGGAGGCGCTCGATCGCGAGTGCGGCGGGGACCTGCCCGACGAAGCGCCCGGCATCGGAAAAGCCGGTCTGCACCGACACCCGCCCGCGCGTCCGGGCATAGGCACGGTAGGCGGGCTCGGCGAGCAGCGCGTCGAGGAAGCGGCCGCCGTGCTCCAGCGCGGTCTCGGTCTCGAACAGCGGCGAGACATCGACCTTGTCCTCGACCCCGAACAGCCGGGCGAAGTAAAGCGCGGCGAGCACCGTCGCTGGCTGTTCGCACTCGGCCACCAGCATCCGGATCGGCGCGTCGGCATCGATATGCTTGAGGATCTGCGCCATCGCGAGGAACTGGCGGATCGCGGTCGAGCTTTCGGTGGCGAGCGCGGCAAAATTGGTGCGCAGCGGTTTGGCTTCGTCGACCAGCCGCCGCAGGGTTGCGAGTGCGCCCTTGCTGGCCAGATCGATCGCCTCGGACGCGCCGAGCCGGCGGCGGATGGCGTTGTGGAGCTGCTTGGCGTTCACCCGGAAATGGATCCAGCCCATCCCCAGCCCGTCGGCACGCATCGCGGCGGCGAGGGTCAGCAGCTTGACCGCGCGGTCGGGCGCGGCGTCCTGCGCCTCGGCTTCGAGCGCGGCGATCAGGGGTGTCAGCGAGAGCAGGTTGTCGGGGCTGTGGGTGGTCAGCCGGTTGGCCGCTTCGGCCAGCGCCGGACCGCCCGAAAGATCGCCCGCGAAGTCATCGGCCCGCGCCTTGGCGAAGGCCGTGGCGGGGAGCAGGGTTTCGAGCAGCGGATGGGCCGGATCAAGGCCTTCGAGGCTGGCGGTGTAGCGCGCCAGCCGCTCGGCCTTTTCGGCGAGGCGGAAGGCGATCGAGGTGTGCCAGCCGATATCGGTGCGCCCGTCCATGTCGTAGCCGACCCAGCTGGCGAAGCGGAACGGCAGGGGGCGAAGGCTGCGCCATTCCTGCGGCCAGCGCTGGCGGGCATCCTCGAGCAGGCGGGCGACAATCACGTCGCGCGCGTCCTGAGCGCGGGCCATGGCGGCGAGGGCTGCGCGATGTTCGTCTTCGAGCGTCACTGCCGTTCGCGAGGCCGGCACTGCGCAGACCGTGTCGTCGACATCCGCGGCGGTAGAGGCGGCGATGGCGACGGCCTCGCCTTGCGCAGGGGAGAGCAGGAAGGTCGGGTGGGCGGTGAACACAGCGTGGAGCTGCGGCCGTTCCCAGCGCGCGGCGAAGCTGGCGAAATCCTCCTCGGTGCCAGTCAGCGGCGCGGCTTCGGCAGGCGCAGCAAGCAGGGTGCGCAGCTTGCGGGCGCGGGCTTTGAGCCCGTCGCATTCCAGTTCGGCCACCAGCGCGGCGAGATCATCCAGAGTGAGTTCGCCCCCCTCCAGCGCGCGCGAGAGATCGAGCGAGAGCTGGAACACCGGGTTGAACAGCGGCGTTTCCCGCGTGCGCTGGTGCAGTTCGCCCAGCCGTGTCTCCAGCGCTTCGACCGAGTTCATACCGCCTCCAGATGCTCCGATGCAAACGCGGCAGCTGCGCCGAATAGTCCCGGCTGCGGGTGGACGATCAGCTTGACCGGGATGTTCGCCATCAGGCTCTCGAAGCGCCCCTTGGCCTTGAACCGCGCAGCGAAGCCCGAGGCGAGCAGCGTGTCGCGGATGCGGTAGCCAAGCCCGCCGGCAATCACCACGCCGGCAAACCCGCCCTGCACGAGGGCGATGTCGCCTGCGACCGAGCCGAGCGACAGGCAGAAGCGGTCGACCGCGGCGGCTGCAAGGCTGTCCTCGCCGCTGGTGCCGAGGTTCCAGATCTCGATCGCATCGCGTTCAGGCTCGGTGCGGTGTTCGAGCGCGGCGAGCGCCTGATAGATGTCGACGATCCCCGGACCTGCCACCACGCGCTCGACCGAGACACGGTTGTGGCGGCGGCGCAGGCGCGCGAGGATCGCGTCCTCGATGCTGTCCAGCGGGGCAAAGTCGATATGCCCGCCCTCGGTCGCCTGCACGCGATACTGCTTGCCCGAGCGCCACAGGTGCGCGACGCCCAGCCCGGTGCCGGGGCCGATCACGCTGATCGTGCCTTCCTGCCCCAGCGGCGCGTCGGGGCCGGCGAGGTGCAGGAACTGGCTGTCGTCGGCGCGGGCCACGGCATGGGCCACGGCGGCGAAATCATTGACGAGGGTGAAGGCGGAAACGCCCAGCTTCTCCGGGATCAGCGCGGGGCGGATGATCCACGGGTTGTTGGTGAAGCGGATCACCGGATTGGGGTTGCCCGGGCTCCCGACGGGGCCGGCAATCGCCATGCTGACCGCCGCGGGCAGGGTGCCGCCCTTGCGGTCGCGATAGGCCTCCCACGCGGTCTGGAAGCTGGCGTGATCGGCGGTGTGGAGCGTTTCGGGCGCATCAAGCGTGATCGCCCCGTCCGCGCCGATCGTGGCGATCGCAAAGCGCGCATGGGTGCCGCCGATATCGACCACCACCACTTCGTGCATTTTCGTCTCCCCGCATTGGCCTCGCGAGGGTGGTAGCAGGCGGCGCGAGGGATTCCCACGCGCCGCATACTTATTCAGATTTTACTTGGTCTCGACGCCCATTTCCTTGAGCAGACGGTCCGCGCCGTCGACCTTTTCCATGGTCCAGAGCATGAAGCGGCTGTCGACATGGATGGTGCGGTTGATCTTGGGATCATACATCCAGTCCGACACCACGCCTTCGATCGTGCCGTCGAAGGCAAGGCCCACGAACTCGCCGCGCGCGTTGAGCGTCGAGGAGCCCGAGTTGCCGTTGGTGATGTCCACGGTCGAGAGGAAGTCGACCGGCAGGGTGCCGAGTTCAGGCGCGACATAGCGGCCATAGTCCTTGGCCTTGATCAGCTCGATCATCCGGTCGGGCGCATCGAATTCGCCGCGGCCGGTGTGCTTGGCGACGATCCCTTCGGCGGTGGTGAACGGGGTCCAGACCTGCCCGTCGACCACCTTGCCCGTCACCTTGCCGTAGGTGAAGCGCAGCGAGCCGTTGGCGTCGGGATACATCGTGCGGCCCTGCGAGGCGGCATAGGCGAGGCGCGCTTCCATCACCTTGGAGCGGGCCTTCTGCACCCGGCCCGAACGCTCCTTGTCCGCTGCTTCGGCAGCCATCGCCTCGTCGTAGGTGGCAACGGCCAGCTGGATGAAGGGATCGCTCGAGGCCTTGAAGTCGGCGACCGACTTGCCCATCCATTCGAGCCGCTTGGCGGTGTTGGCGAGTTCACTGCCGGCATAGAGCGAGGCAAGATCGCGGCCTTCCATGAAGGCATCGAAGCTCTTGTTGCGCTGTTCGGCGGGCAGGGTGCGGTATTCGGCGATGCCGTCGGCCCACAGCGCCATGTCGATGTCCTGCACGTAGCGGCGCTCGATGCGCTGCATGCCCTGCGTCATGAAGGCGCGGTCACGCTCCTGGAAGCCCGGCTCGCGCTGCTTGTCGGGCTTGGCCTGCTCGTTGGCCCAGCGGTAGAGCGTGCGCGCCGCGCCGTAGAGCTGGCCGCGGCCGAGCATCCCGCGCTTGGCATCGGCCAGCGCTTCGGCGTTGCCTTCGGCGACCAGCTTGTCGAGTTCGGCCAGCGCCGCGCCATACTGCGCCTCGCGCGCCGGATCGGCCTTGATCCACGCCCGGAACGCGGCTTCCTCGGCCTGCTTCTTCTCGACCAGCGAGATGGCATCGGCCCCGGCCATCTGCCCGGCGATCTTCTTCTCGTAGTTCTCGATGCCCTGCAGCGTGGCGGCATAGGCGATGGTGGCGGCCTGATTGCCTGAGGTCAGCTCGTCGATGCGGTTGCCGTATTCGGTCAGCATCGCCTGCTGGTAGGGGTAGAGCTCCTCGTAATAGAAACGCGCTTCATCGGCGCTGCGCAGGCGCTCGGTGGTGCCGGGGAAGCCGGCGACCATGATGAAATCGCCTTCCTTCACGCCTTCGCGGGCGATCGGCAGCCAGGCCTTGGGCTTGAACGGCACGTTTTCCTTGGCGAAGGGCGCCGAGGAGCCGTCGGGCGCGACATAGGCGCGGTAGAACGAGAAGTCGCCGGTGTGGCGCGGCCACATCCAGTTGTCCTTCTCGCCGCCGAAATTGCCGACCCCGCCGGCCGGCGCATAGACCAGGCGCACGTCCTTGATCTCGAGCTGCTGCTGGAGCCAGTACTGCTGCCCGCCGAAATAGGCGCGCACGTCGCAGCGGCGGTTGGCCTGCTTCTCGCACGCCTCGATCAGCGCGGTGCGGTTGGCCTGCAACCGGTCATAGCGGGCGCGGCCGTCGAGCTTGTCGGCGCCCTTGAGCATGGCGGCGGTAACGTCACGCAGGTCCTCGATCACATAGACCCGGCTGCCGGGGGCGGCGGGGAGTTCATCGGCGAGGGTCTTCGCGAGGAAGCCGTTGGTGAGGTAGTCGTTCTCCGGCGAGGAATTGTACTGCAGCGAGCCGGCGACGCAGTGGTGGTTGGTCGCAACCAGACCCTCGGGCGAAAGGAAGGCGGCTGAGCAACCGCCGAGCGAGGCGATCGCGGTGAGCGGCGGGCGCTGGAGGTCGCCGAGCGTCTTGGCGTCGAGTTCGAGGCCCGCAGCCTTCATCTCCTCGGCGATCGCGCCGGTCTGGCTCGGCAGCCACATGCCTTCATCGGCAAGCGCCGCGGCCGGAATCGTAATAGTCAGGGCGCTGGCCCCGGCGAGCAGGAAAATCTTCTTCACTAGCATCACCCTGTCATGGCGCTGCGCCCCGGCCATGAGCGACGGGGCGGCGGCGCGTGTGGTCGCCCGAATGGGCGGAAGCCGCGCTGTTAGGCCACTTCGCTGGCGTCTGAAAAGGGCGAATCTGGCCGATCGACGAACTGCCGCTGCGCGGGGTTGAGCACCAGCAGCAGGCGCTCCCCGCCGGTTGCGGCAATCGGTGGGGAACGGTGGATGGCAGGCCGGTCGGTCGCGAGCTTGCCCTTGAACAGGCCCACATCGAAGGCGTTCAGGCGGTTGATCCGGCGCGGCTCCTGCCCGGCAGCCACCCGCGCGGCATCGGCATGGTCGAGCCAGTCGGTGCCTTCGCCCGCGTAGGTGGTGATCAGCCGGGCGGTGACATAATCGGCGTGGAACTTGCGGCACGAATCGGTGCGCACGTGCTCCAGCCGCAGTTCGAAGCGGGAGAGACCGAGCGCGGCGCAGAACAGGCTCGCGATCCGCGCCACGTCCGCCGCCAGGGGGGCATGGAGTGCCTTGCCCGCAAAACCGTTCTCGGCGAGCGCCGCGCACAGCGCATCCTCGACCTCGGCGGGCGTGGTCTCGAACCGCAGGTCACGCGGTGTGCCCTGCACGAGCGGCGCGAAATCACCGAGCGGCGGGCGACGCCAGATCGCGAGGTTGCAGTCCTCCTCGCGGATCGCTTCGAGGATGTCCGGGCTGTCGGCGCAACGGTGTCCGGCGGAAAGGAGGGTGGCCATGAAGGGGTGCGACCTCTTGAAGAAAGATATGTTGTAACATTCTTTAGAAGTCCTCGCGTGTGACGGCAAGAGCGCGGTTCGTGGTGCCGGGCGCATTTGCTCTCTTGCGAATGATTATCACTTCGGCCATGAGGCTGGCGCATTCGTAAACCCACCGCCAACTCAACGCAAAGGATGACCCCGCCCATGAACAGCACCCTCAAGCTCTGGACCCAGCTCGGACTCGGCACTGCGCTTGCGGGCGGCTTGCTGGCAGCGTGCGGCGGCGAGGCGGGCGGCGAAGGCGCGACCGGCGAGGCGGGTGGCGAAAGCGCGGCGGTGGCCGGCGAGGGCGAGGGCGGCGCGGGCGAGGGTGAAGGCACCGGCGGCGAGGCAGCCGGAGGCGAGGGCGAAGGCGGCGTTGCCGTCGCCGATGCCGCCACCGATCCGGTCGCCTACGGCATCGCGCTGGCCGTGGCCGAGGCCCACGTGATCGCCGCGCGCGACGCCTATGCGGCTGGCAAGAAGGACGCGGCTGCCGAAATGTTCGCCCATCCGGCAAGCGAAGTGCTGGTCGAGATGGACCCGGTTTTCGCCAAGCTCGGGGTCAAGGACTTCAAGCCGCTGCTGACCGAGGCTTCGGTGGCGGTGTCCGACGGCAAGAGCGCGGCGGAGGTGGGCAAGCAGTATGACGCGATCATCGCGGCGCTGCGCGGCGCGGCGGCCAAGGCCCCCAAAAGCGATGCCGGCGAAGCTGCGGTCGCGACCGGCATCATCGCCGACCAGATCGAGCGGGCCAGCGCGATGTATCGCACTGCCGCCAAGGATGACCGCTACGAGCCCTATCTCGACGGCTACGGCTTCTACAAGGTCGCCCAGACCGGCTTCGCGCGCTCGAGCGCGGCGATCAAGACCGCCAACCCCGATGCCCATGCGCGCATCACCGAGGCGCTGGCGCTGCTCGGCAAGGCCTATCCCGCCGCGACCCGCCCGGCCAAGCTGCCGGTCGAACAGGGCGCGCTCTCGGCCGCTTCCTCCAAGGTGATGCTCGCCGCAGGCAGTTGATTCGCCGCCTTACCGGCTGGCGACTCGGCGATTTTCCGGCCCGGTTCAGGGCCCCGACGCTGCGCAAGTTGTGCAAATGCGACAAATTGTCAGGCATCCCCATGGTGATGGGGATGGGTGCTTGTGTTTGCTGCATGTCTCTGTAGTTTTGTTGCCAGAGGTCAGGGTCGTGACGGTTCGGGGATAGTCGGGTGCACAGCGCCTGCGGCCCGGGCCCGACAAACACGAAGATGTAGCTGCAGCTGGCGGGATTGTCCCGCACCTGCGGTTCGCGTGATCTGGGGGGAAAATTTGTCAGTTATTGCTCGAGGCCCGCAAGATGGAGTCCGTCCCCTTTCGTCCGTAGCCCCTTCCGCACGGGGGCTTCGTGCCCCGCGCTGCCGTGTGCCGCTGATGATGTCCGCGCTTGCGCTGGGGCTGGCACTGCCCGCCGCTCCGGCTGCCGCGCAGGTCCTGCAGCAGTTAACTCCGCCTAACCGCACCGATCTGATCCCGCCCGAACTGCGGCGCGAGGAGCAGCGTCCGCAGCTCACCATCGACGGCGATTTCGAACGGCCCCCGTGCGCGCTCGACCGCGCCGAGTTTGCCGATATCCGCTTCACAGTCGGCGGCGCGCAGTTCAACGGGCTGGATCGGGTCGCGGGCCTTTCGCTCGAAGAGGCGGTGGCCGATTACAGGGGCCGCGAAGTGCCGGTGTCGGTGCTGTGCGACATCCGCGCCGAGGCCAACGCGATCCTGCGCCGGCAGGGCTATCTCGCCACGGTCGAAATCCCCGAGCAGAGCCTCGCCGACGGCGTGCCCGACTTCAATGTGGTGTTCGGCAAGCTCACCTCGGTGCGCGTGCGCGGCGATGCCGGCCCCTCGGAAAAGCTGGTGGCGGGCTATCTCGAAAAGCTCACCCAGTCCGACGTGTTCAACGCCAACGAGGCCGAGCGCTATCTGCTGCTGGCCGACGATATCCCCGGGCTCGACGTGCGCCTCTCGCTGCGTCCGGCGGCGGGCGGTGCGCCGGGCGATCTGGTCGGCGAAATCGCGGTGCTGCGCAGCCGCGGGATGGTGGATCTCAACGTCCAGAACCTCGGCTCGCGCGCGATCGGGCGGTTCGGCGGGGTGCTGCGCGGCGAGGTCTATGATCTCACCGGGCTTGGCGACCGCACCACCATGGCGGTGTTCAGCACGCTCGACTTCACCGAGCAGCAGACGGTGCAGCTGGGCCACGATTTCCGCGTTGGCAGCGAGGGCCTGCGGATCGGCGGGCAACTGACCTGGAGCACGGTCAATCCCTCGGTCGGGCTGGCCGGGTTCGACGTCGAATCCGAAACCTGGTTCGCCAGCATCAACGCCAGCTATCCGCTGCTGCGCAGCCGCAAGCACAGCCTGTTTGCCGACATCGGCTTCGACTATGTCGATCAGGACGTCGAACTCAACAATGTCGGCCTCACCCGCGATCGGGTGCGCATGGTCTATGCGCGGCTGGCCGGCGACATCACCGATCAGCAATCGGTGCTGCGCGCGGGCGGCTATTCACCGTTCGAGCCGAAGTTCCGCCTGCGCTATGCTGCCGAAGTGCGGCAAGGCCTCGACGTCTTCTCGGCCAGCCCCGATTGCCGCCCGAATCTGCTCGGCTGCCTGCTTGGCGGGATTGTCCCGCCCAGCCGGATCGAGGCCGATCCCCAGCCGCTGCTGGCGCGCTTTGCCGCTGGCGTCGAGTATCGCCCGCAGCCGCTGGTGGCCTTCTCGCTCGATACCCAGGCGCAGATCACCAATGATCCGCTGCCCGCCTTCGAGGAGCTTGCCGCCGGCAGTTTCTCGATCGGACGCGGCTTCGATCCGGGCGCGGTGCTGGGTGACAGCGGCGTGCTCTCGGCCTTCGAGATCCGCTTCGGCTCGCAGGTGCCCAAGGAAATGAACGGCTTTGCCTTCCAGCCCTACCTGTTCAACGATCTCGCCTTTGTCTGGAACGAGGATCCGAGCCGCCGTCCGGGCAACCCGGACAAGCTGTGGTCGGCCGGCGGGGGCCTGAAGGTCTCGTGGGGTGCGGGGCTGCAGGGCGACTTCTCGATCGCCGTCCCGCTCGACCGACCCGATCTTGCCGTCACCGGAGGCGATGTGCGCTTCCAGTTTTCGCTGACTGCCCGCCTGTTCCCGTGGAGATACTGAGATGACGCACCCCATCCGGAACCGTTCGCGCCTGATGCTGGGCTGCGGCAGCACGGCACTGGCTCTGGCGCTCGCGCTGGCACCGAAGGGCGCGCAGGCGCAGGGTATCGATGCCACCGGCAGCGTGGTGGTCGGTTCGGCCGAGATCACCAACCTGTCGACCACGGAAACGCTGGTCGAAGTGTTCGATCCGACCGTGGTGATCGACTGGGCCCCGAACGAGAACGCCGCCGGCGATGCGGCCGACTTCATCCGCACCGGCGCGCTTGCGCGGTTCGAGGGCCCCTCGCTGACGAATTTCGCGGTGCTCAACCGCATCCTGCCGTCCACCAACGGCAATATCGCGGTGATCGACGGCACGGTGCTCTCGCGGGTGCTCGATCCCGCTTCCGGCGGTCTGGTGCCCGGCGGCTTTGTCGCGTTCTATTCGCCGACCGGTATCCTGATCGGCAACAATGCGACCTTCGATGTCGGCAGCCTGATGCTGACGACGCTCAACATCACCGACGCCAACTTCCAGAACTTCGCCTCGAACGGGTTCATGCAGATGCAGGGCGCGACGGGTTCGACCGCGCGCATCCAGATCAATCCCGGTGCGCAGATCACCGCGCTGGCCGAGAATTCCTTCTTCGCCGTGGTCGCAGCCGACGTGCAGATGCTCGGCACCGCGCGGATCAACGGCAGCCATGCCTATGTCGCGGGCGAGGTGGTCAACCTCAGCTTCTCCAACGGGCTGTTCAACATCTCGGTCCCGGTCGGCACCGCCGACACCGGCACGGTGATGGAGCTCAATGGCAATATCGGCGGCCCGTCGAGCAACGGGGCCGGCGACAATCACATGATCTACGCGGTCGCCGCCGCGCTGGCCGATCCGATCAGCATGATCTTCCGCGGCAGTCTCGGCTTCGATCCGGCGCAGAGCGCGGGCGTCGTCAATGGCGAGATCATCCTGTCGGCCAACCACAACGTGTTCGGCCGCACGGTCGACGGCGGCAATATCAGCGACGGGATCAACGCCGTGTTCGGCGCCAATTCGGCGACCAGCAATGTCCGCGCCGACATTTTCATGGAGGACTTCAACGCCTCGAGCAGCGTGCTGGCGATCAGCACCCACCGCACGCAGGTGACCGCGTTCAACAACGACAGCTCGGTGCTCGGCAACCTGCTGATGGTCGGCCGCCAGAATGCCGAACTGACCGCGAGCAACGGCCAGAATTTCCTGATCAGCGGCGATGTGCTGGTGTCGGCGCAGGATTACGGCGTGGTCTCATCCAGCCTCCAGTCGCTCGACGAGATCAATGCGACCGGGGGCACGGCCTTCATCGACGCCTTTGGCGGCGGCAACATGAACATCGGCGGCAACGTGCTGGTGGCTGCAGACGCCTTTGCCGGCGCGGAGGATATCAGCGGCATTGCCGGCACTGCGCAGGGCGGTCAGGCGCTGATCGGCTCGACCGGCGGCACGCTCAACATCGATGGCAATGCCACCGTCAGCGCGCGCGGCGTGGGCACCAACATCAACAACGTCCAGACCGGCGCGACGGTGCGCGGCGGGCTGGCGCAGTTCTTCTCGGTCCAGGGCGGCCAGGTGACGCTCGGCGGAAACCTCGATCTGTCGTCGGACGCGATCGGCGCGCAAGGCTCGCTGTTCGGAGCCTCGAGCGTGTCGAACGCCTTTGGCGGCACGACCCTCATCAACGTCTTCAACGGTGCCGGTTCGATCACGATCGACGGCGAGGTGTTCGCCAGCGCCAGTGCCTTCGGCGGCAGCGCCAACACCGCCGGAGCCGGTTCACTGGCCGATGCCGGGAGCGCGACTGTCAGCGTCGACGGGGCCGGGACGATCACCATCGTCGGTCAATTGCAGCTCGATGCCGATGGCACGGGCGGCAACAATGCCGGCGGCGTCGGCGGCACCGGACTTGGCGGGCGGGCTTCGGTCACCACCTTCAACGGCGGCACGGTCAATATCGGCGCGGCCTTCGATGCCGATGCGGTCGGCCTTGGCGGCAATGGCGTGACCGGCGGCGACGGGTTCGGCGGGATCGCCGGGGCCAATGCCATTACCGGTGCGATCACCCTTTCCGGCGGCGGCTTCGTCACCGCGGTGGGCCTTGGCGGCAACGCCACCTTCGGGTTTGGCGGCAATGGCGGTCTGGGTCGCGGCGGCAATGCCTTCTTCCAGGCCAATGGCAACCTGACCACCACGGCGAGCCTGACTGTGATTGGCGACGCGATTGCCTATGCCCAGGGCGTGGGCGGCAATGGCGGACAGGGCGATGGCTCGGTCACGCCTGCCGGTCGCGGCGGTGATGGCTATGGCGGCCAGTTCACCGTGCCCAACCAGGCCGATACGAACTTTGGCAGCGGCGCCTTCATCCTGGCCGGCGGCGACAATGGCACGCTCAGCATCAGCGGCCAGGCCTATGCGCTGGCGACCGGCTTCGGCGGTGATGGTGGCAATGGCGGCAGCGTCGGGGTCGGTGGTCGCGGCGGCGATGCCTTCGGCGGTCTGGCGCAGGTCGGGATGGCGCTGCTCGGCGGGAACGGTTCGGTCGGGCAGGGGACGGCGAGCTTCGCCAGCCTGCTCGCCGAAGCCGAAGCCTATGGCGGCTTCGGAGGCTTCTCGATCGGCGATTTCCCCACCGGTGACGGCGGCAATGCGCTGGGCGGCAATGCCTTCCTGACGGTGCGCGCCGGGACGGTGACGGCCGACACGATCAATCTCGATGCGGAAGCCTTTGGCGGCGAGGGTGCCAATGGCGGCACCGCCACCGGCGGCATTGCCGCCCTGTTCGGCAGTCTTGGCGGCAGTCTGACGGCCAATCTCCTCAATGCCCGCGCCAGCGGCTTCGGCGGTTTCGGGGGGGCAGACGTTACGAACCCCGGCAATGGTGGCAACGGCCTTGGCGGCGAAGCCGAGCTCGATTTCCAGGGCGTTACCGTCCAGATCAATGGCGATGCCTCGGTCGAGGCCGAGGGCCACGGTGGTGGCACCGGGCAGTTCACCGCCGGCAACGGGACCGGCGGCACCGCACGGCTCGGTGTGCTGGGCGCGATTGCGGGCAGCGCCACGATTTCCGGCAACACGGTCATCAGCTCCAACGGCTTTGGCGGCGGTGTCGACAACGGCAACGGCGGGCAGGCTGGCGACGGGTTCGGCGGCACCTCCTCGCTGCAGGCGCAGGGCGGCGGGACGGTTAACCTGACCACCGTGCAGGTGATGGCCAACGGTTTCTCCGGCGAGGGCGAGATCATCGGCTACCTCGCCGGCAACGGGACGGGCGGCAATGCCGATATCACCGCGACCGGCACCGGCAGCCGGATCACCATCGTCCACAATGTCACCAGGCAGCAGTTCAACCAGCAGAATTTCGGGGCGATCCTGTCGGCCACCGGTGTGGGTGGGCTCAACACCTTCGGCACCGGCGCGGGCGGCACCGGCCGGGGCGGGACAGCGCTCGTTTCCGCCGCACAGGGCGGCAGCGTGGCGCTTCCGGCCGATCCCTTCAACGATCCCGACTCCGTCGGTTTCATCCGCCTGTTCTCGCGCGGCTTCGGCGGCAATTCGACGATCGTCGGCGGCGCCGGCGGTACCAGCTTTGGCGGCAATGTCGTCATGGATGTCGATGGCGGCTCGCTGACCATGGGCGAGACCGTGCTGTCCTCCTTCACGCAGGGCGGCACGGCCGAGGGCGACGTGGCCGACGTCACCGGCGGCAACGCCTTTGCCGGCAGCCGCACCGTGCGCGTGCGTAATGGCGGCACCGCGACGCTCAATTTCGTCGGCGGCGGCGCCGGGGCGCAGGGCGGCAACGGTACTGGCAGCGCCAATGGCGGCAACGCCTATATCGGCCAGAACCTGTTCGAGATCGACAACGCCACCGCCAACATCATCGGGCAGGCAGCGATCTTCGACCAGTCGCAGGGCGGCAATGGCCGCCAGGGCGGGAGCGTGTTCAATGTGAACCCGTTCACCGGGCTGCGCGGTTCGCTCAACATCGTTCTCAACAATGCCAACATCACCTTCACGCCGGATGCGTCGGGTGTGGCCGGGATCGGGGGCGATTTCGTCACCCGCGGCGGCAATGGCGTGGTGCGCGGCGGCGATGCGCAGGGCCCCGATTTCAACGTCACCATCAACCAGACCAACCTGTCGGGCGGCCGTCTGGTGATCAATCCCATCATCCAGGGCGGCGATGCGAGCGATATCAACGGCATCGGCGGCAATGCCTTCGGGTCACTCGTCAATATCGCGATCACCAACTCGCAGCTCACCTTGCCGGGCCAGACGCTGTTTGCGGCCGATGCGCTGGGCGGCGCGGGCGGCGCCAACGGTACCGGCGGCGCGGCCACTGCCGGCGCAGTCGGTGTGACTTTCACCAACGCGACCGTCAATCTCGTGCCCGACCAGCAGGGCAACGCGGGCAACCTGCTCGTGCGCTCCGAGGCCAATGCCGGCGCCGGCGGGACGATGGGCAATGCCACCAGCACCCGGGCGATCGTCAATCTCATCGACAGCACGCTCGCGGGTGCCACGATTGCGATCGAGGCGCGTGCTTCGGCCAGCCCGATCACCACCGGCCAGCTTGGCGCGAATGCCACGGGCGGCGAGGCGCGGCTGATCATGTCCGGCGTGTCCGGCATCACCGCCCAGCAGCTCGATATCAACAGCAGCGCGCGGACCGGTCAGGGCGGCAGTGCAACTGCTGGCATCGCCAATCTTCAGGCGGCAAGCGGCGCAACAGCCACCATCACGGCCCCGCAGGTTAACCTGCTGGCCGATGCGACCTCGCTGGCCGACAACACGGCCGGCATCGCCGGGGCGACCCAGGGCGGTCAGGCACTGGTTTCGGCCGACGGCGGGAACCTCACCATCAATGGCGACCTCCTGGCCTCTGCGCGCGGCATCGGTGCGATATCGGCCAACCTGCTCACTGGCGCGACAGCGCGCGGCGGCGTCGCGCAGTTCTTCGCGCGGCTCGGCGGGAGCCTGACCCTAAGCGGAAACCTCAACCTTGATGCCAGCGCGACCGGATCAAACGGGTCTCTGGGCAATGCGTCGAGCGTGTCCGACGCTTTCGGGGGCTCGGCGGTCATCAATGTCGGTGCATCCGGCGGAACGATCAGCATCGGTGGTGATGCCCGCGCCTTTGCCAATGCGCAGGGCGGCAATTCGAACAATGCCGGGGCAGGATCGCTCGGCGATGCCGGTGAAGCGATCACCAATCTTGCCGGGCCGGGCCTGATCACCGTCACCGGCCAGCTGTTGCTCAATGCGCTGGGTCGGGGCGGCAACAATTCCGGCGGGACCGGTGGCACCGGCCTCGGCGGACGCGCGTCTGCGGCGATCTTCAACGGTGGCACGATCACTATTGGCGGCCGCTTCAATGGCGATGCGCGCGGCGAGGGCGGTGACGGCCGCACCGGCGGCGACGGGCTCGGCGGGATTTCCGGGGCCAATGCCATCATCGGCACCATCACCATCGGCGACCGCGCCTTCGCCGGAACCGAAGGTGTCGGCGGCGATGCGATTTTCGGCGTTGGCGGCAATGGCGGCATCGGCCGCGGCGGCAATTCCTTCTTCCAGGCCAACGGCTCTGCGACCCAGAGCGCGAGCGTCTCGATCGTCGGCGATGCGATTGCCTTTGCCCAGGGTGTGGGCGGCAATGGCGGAGACGGCAATGGCGGCACGATCGCCGCGGGCCGCGGCGGCGATGGTTACGGCGGGCAGTTCAGCGTGCCCAACCAGGCTGACCCCAACTTCAACAGTGGCGCTTTCATCC
Source organism: Porphyrobacter sp. (assembly GCA_027531395.1). Classification (GTDB taxonomy): domain Bacteria; phylum Pseudomonadota; class Alphaproteobacteria; order Sphingomonadales; family Sphingomonadaceae; genus Erythrobacter. The sequence continues at coordinate 110,217 of JAPZRO010000006.1, forward strand.
TCGCCGGCGGCGACAATGGCAACGTCAGCGTCGGAGGCGAAGCCGTTGCGGTGGCGAGCGGCTTCGGCGGCGATGGCGGCGATGGCTTCGGCCAGCAGGTCGGCGGCAACGGCGGCAACGGCTTCGGCGGGCTGGCGCAGGTAGGCTTTGCGCTGTTCGGCCAGAGCGGCACGCTCGGCCAGGGCACCGCGACCTTCCGCCGCGTGCTTGCGGAAGCCGAGGGTGTCGGCGGCGATGGTGGCATCACCGACAGCGGCGGCAGCCTCAACAGCGGCGACAAGGGCAGCGGCAACTCCGGAATTGCCCGCACCGGCAATGGCGGCACCGGCACCGGCGGCGGCGCCTTCGTGACGGTGCGCGCGGGCGACATGACGGCCACGCAGATCGACCTTGTGGCCAATGGCACCGGCGGCGAAGGCGCGCTGGCGGGCACCGGCACGGGCGGCGAGGCTGCGCTGTTCGGCGGCCAGGGCGGCACGGTCACCGCGACGGGCGCCAACTTGTCCGCACAAGGCTTCGGCGGCGGCACCTTCGTCGGCACCGGCGGTGATGGCTTCGGCGGTCTGGCCGAGATCGAGGTCGACGGCATCACCGTCACCGTCAACGGCGACATGGTGCTCAATGCCAGCGCGACCGGCGGAAGCTCGGACAACGGCGCCGGTGGCAACGCGACCGGCGGCGAGGCCTATATCGGTCAGGTCGGCCCTGGTGTTTCCGGCGTCATGTCCGTCACCGGACACACGCTGGTTGTCGCCAACGGCTTTGGCGGCAACGCCACCGGCAACTTCGCGGCCGGCAACGGGCGGGGCGGCCACGCCTGGGTGCGTTCGCAAGGAGGCAGCCGCAAGACCTTCGGTTCGCTGCAGGTTGCAGCAATCGGACTTGGCGGTACGTCCCCGACGCACCAAGGCGGCAACGGCATCGGCGGTCTCGTCCAATTGCAATCGTTCGGCACCGGCAGCCAGCTCAACGTGCTGCGCAATGTTCCGAGCGCCTTCGCCAGCACGTCCGGTTCCGCGATGCTCAACGCCAATGGTCTCGGCGGCAACACGCGCGGCGGCAATGGCGTGGGCGGCACGGGCAGTGGCGGCACACTCGAAATCACCGCCACCACGGCCGGCACCATCGCGTTGCCGACCGATATTGCCAATGATCCCAATGCCGTCACGCCGTTTCTCTCGTTCTCGGTCAACGGCTTCGGCGGCGGCTCCTCGGTCGAGGGCGGCGTTGGCGGCGAGGGCTTCGGCGGGGACGTCACCGTTCTTGCCGACGGCGGCACGATCACGATGGGTCGGGCATCGCTGTCGAACTTTGCGCAGGGAGGCAACTCGCTCGACACCGGTCGCAACATCACCGGCGGGGACGCGGCGTCCGGTGACGTGAGTTTGCGCGTGATCAACGGCGGAAGCCTGACCGCGCAGCTCAGCGGCGGTCCGTTCGCGCGGGGTGGTAATGGCTCGGGCACCGGCAATGGCGGCCTCGCGAGCGCCGGCAACAACTTGTTCGAGGTCATCGACAGCACCGTCAACCTCGTCGGCAACTTCAATATCTTGAACACTTCGCTGGGCGGCACCGGCGACACGGGCGGCAATGGCGGCGGCGGAACCCTGACCTTCAACGCCTCCAATGCCACGATCAATCTGGTGCAGGACGCCAGTGGCAATGCCTCGCTTTCGCTGAGCGGGACGATGCAGGGTGGCAGCGGCGTGCTGCTGGGTGGCGCTGCCACCGGCACGACGACCAACGTCACCATCGCCAATTCGACCATCTCGGGCGGGCGGTTCCAGGTCAATTCGCTGGCGGTCGGCGGCTCTGCCGTGGGCTCGGGCTTCGGGGCCGGCAGGGCCATCGGCGGGCCTGTGACGGTCAACATCACCGGATCGCAGCTCAACCTCGTCGGCGAGACACTGTTCGCGGCCGATGCCCGCGGCGGTGCGTCCGGCCCCGGCGCGAACGGCGGCACGGCCGACAGCGGCACGGTGGACGTCACTATCACCGATTCCGTCTTCACGATCGCGGCCAATACCAATCCGGGAATCCTGCGGGTGCGCTCGCAAGCCGATGGCGGACAGGGAGATTCGGCCGGGGCCGCAACCAGCGGCCGCGCCACGCTCAACCTGTCCGGCACCACGCTGAACGCGAATCAGGTCTTCGTCGAGGCGCGCGCCTTCTCCTTCGCGCCCGATCCGGCGACCGGTGCCGCCTCGGCGGTCGCAGGCGAGGCACGGCTCAACATCGAGGGCGACTCCGAGATCACCACCGATCTGATCGAGATCTCGACCAACGCCCAGATTGCAGGTGTGGCAGGCGCTGCCTACGCGGGCCAGTCCACGCTGGTGATCGCGCCCGGCAGCACCGCAATCGTCAATGCCAGCACGATCAACCTGCTGGCCGACGCGTCCGGAGCCAACCCCTCACAGCTGACCAATTACGCCGGACGGTTCTCGATCGAGCTCGGCGGCGGAACCGTCAATGCGGGCACGCTGCTGGCTTCGGCCACCGGCGATACCCCGTTCGGCATCGTTCCGGGGCTTTCGCAGATCATTGCCGATGGCGCGCGCCTCAACGTCGCCTCCACGCTCACCGCGCGCACTATTCGCGATCTGCTGATCAGCACCGGTAACGGCGGAGTCATCGGCGACACGATCACGTCCGATACCTCCGTCGCGATCGATCTCGATGCCAACGGCACGATCGAGATTTCCGGTGATGGCAGCTCCGGCGGCCTTGGCGGGCGGACCATCGACGCGCTGGCAGGCCGCTCGATCCTCCTGAGCGGCAACATCTCGACCCGCAACGGCGCGATCAACCTCACCGCCAACCACGGCGGGGCACAGCCGCAATCCCCTGCTCCGGTCTCGGTGATCACCATGGCGCAGGGCACCCGGATCAATGCCGGCACCGGCACGGTGACGATCCACCTGCTCGATGGCGCGGGCGATCCGCAGCGGGTCAATGGCGCGATCACGCTGGCCAACATTACTGGCGGCCTGATCGATGTGCGCAACTTCGGCACCAGCCCGGGCAGCGACATCACTGTGCTGGCGGGCGGGGTGCTGACCGCTTCGGGCACCGGACGGGCGATCGATCTGGCCTCGCTCAACGGCGAGGTGATCAACCTTGCTGGCGATGCCGGCCTCGTGCTGACCGGCGGCGGGCATTACGGCATCTTCGCCGCCACGCCGACCGGTTCGCAGATCGGCAGCTTCGCCAACTATGCGCGGCGCTACAACGTCCAGACCGAGGCGGCCTATGACGCGCTCAATCCGGGCGGCAATTTCGCGGCCTTCCGGATCGCGCCGGTGCTTACCGTCACGGTCAATGATGCGACCCGCTTCTACGGCAGCGCCAACCCGCAGTTCACGGCGAGCTTCGCCGGGTTCCTCGCGGGCGACGACATCAGCGGCCTGATTGGCACGCCCGACTTCACCACCGCAGCCACGCTGACCTCGGGGATCGGAAGCTTCGCGATCAACGCCGCGCTCGGCACGCTGCTGAGCCAGCAGGGTTACCAGTTCACCTTCGCGCCCGGGACGCTCACCATCACCCCGCGCCCGATCACGGTGACGGCGAACAACCTGTCGCGGATCTATGGCAACGCCAACCCGTCGCTGACCTTCACGGTCGGCGGTCAGGGGCTGGTCAACGGCGATCAGCTGACCGGCGCGCTGGCGACCACCGCCGGGCAGACGACCGGGATCGGCACCTATCTGATCACGCAGGGCACGCTGGCCGCCAGCGACAACTACACCGTGACCTTCGTGGGCGGCCAGCTGGCCATCACCCCGCGTCCGCTCACGGTGATCGCCAACAGCTTCTCGCGACTGCTCGGCCTGCCCGATCCGGACTTCACCTTCCGGATCTCCGATGGCGGTCTGGTCAACGGCGATCAGCTGACGGGCGCGCTGGTGCGCGATCCGGGCGAGTCGATCGGTGCCTATGCCATCCGGCAGGGCACGCTCACTGCGGGCGACAACTACGCCATCGACTTCGTCAACGGCCAGCTGACGATCGATCCGCCGCCTGCGCCGGACGTGCTTACCAGCCCGACCATCCTCGAAGAGCCGCTGACGACGGGCGACGACCCGCCGGCGCCGGGCGAGGAGGAAGAGGAACGCTTCGGCATGGACTTCCCCGAACAGCCCGATGCGCCGCTGATCTCGGAAGATCCGCTGCTTGACGATCCGGTGACCAGCGGCGGCGATGCCTCGCTCTATTCGGGCGTCGGCGTCGGCAACCCCGGCAGCGAGGACAAGTGAGATGAGCCAGAATCGCAGCATCGCCCGCCCCGCACTCGTCGCCGCAACCGCGCTGTTCGGCCTCGCCGCCGGCGTGGTCGCGGCCCCGGGCGCGGCGCGCTCGCCGACCGAGACCAGCATCAGCCTGCGCGACACCTTCCCGATCGGTTCCAACGGCCTGTGCGAGGCGCAGATCCTCGCCCCCGAACCGGGGGCAGGGCTGTTCGACCGGCGCTATTCGATCATCTGCCGCGATGCCGCCACGCCGGTTGGCACGCTGTGGGTGGTCAAGGGCAAGGATGCCGATGTCGCTCCGGCGCGCTTTGCCGGACAGGACGCGACCTGCAATCCGGGCAGCGGCGGGGCCGAAGTCCCCGGCCTGACGGGCGCGCAGCGGCTTGCCTGCTCGCGCTCGGGCAGCATCGTGCGCAGCGACCTGCTGGTCGGCAGCCGCGGCGGGCGGACCTTTGCCGCGAGCGGCCTTGCCGCCTACAGCAAGGCGCTCGAACTGGGGCTGGCCTCGCTCGCCAATGACCGGGTGATGCCGGGCACGGTCGAAATCCCGCTCACCAGCGCGACCGACGATCTCGCCTTCGCGCGCCAGCAGGCCGAGGCGATCTCGGCCGACCAGGCGCTGATCGAGGCCTATCGCCGCAGCAATGCCGGCAACTTCGCCGAGGCGGCGGAGTTCTTCGCGGTCTCGGCGGCGGCGCTGGCCGGGCCGGGTGCCGCCGAGGCGCGGCTCAATTCCGCGCTCCAGCAGTCCAATCTCGGCAATTTCGCCGAATCCCGCCGCCTGTTCGCCGCCAGCCGCGAGGTCAGCAGCAGCAGCCCGGTGCTGGCCCGTCTGCAGCGCAATTACGAGGCGATGGACGCTCTCAACCAGCGCAAAGCCCAGGCGGCGCTGACGATCCTCGATACGCCGGTCACCGCCAGCTTCACCGATGCCGAGGACCTGCGCCAGCTGCGGCTCGGGCGCTCGATGGCGAGCCAGCTGGCGAGCGAGAACGAGCGCATCACCAGCAGCTTCAGCACCAGCCTCACCCCGCCGGAGCGCGCGCGGCTGCTCGACGGGCAGCACGCCTATCTCAAGGCCACCACCCTGCGCCAGCTGGGCCGTTCGAGCGAGGCTGTGGCGCTGTTGCGCGAGGCCGAGGCGACCCTCGGCGAGGTGCGCGACGGGCGCGTGATTTCGGTCGCGTGGCTGCGCGCGCAGGTGCTGGGCGAACTCGCCGAAGTGGCCGAGCGTTCGGGCCAGCCGGTCGAGGCTGAAGGGCTGCACCGGCAGGCCATCGCGCTGCTGGAAGCGACCTATCCCGATGCCCCCGTGCTCGATAGCGCGCGGGCACAGCTGGCGGGCTTCTTCGCCCGCGGCGGACGCCGCGATGATGCGCTTGCGGTCTATCGCTCGATCGTCAGCGGCGCCGAGGGGCGGCCCATGCCGTCGCTGCGCAATCTCATGACGCCCTATTTCGCGCTGCTGACCGACGGCAAGTCGTCCGCCAGCGAGGCTTCGAGCGATCTGTTCGCCGCCAGCCAGCTGCTCCAGCGTCCGGGCCTCGCCCAGACCCAGGCCGCGCTCGCCCGCGAGCTTTCGGGCGGCAGCGACGAGGCCTCGCAGCTGTTCCGTACTGCAACCAATCTCGGTCGTTCGATCGAACAGCAGCGCGTGGCCCTGCTCGATCTGGAATCGCTGCCCCAGCCGACCGGCCAGCAGACCACCCAGATCGCCGAACGTCGCCAGCGGCTCGAACAGCTGCTGGTGCAGCAGACCGAAGTGCTGGAAAAGCTCGCGACCTATCCCCGCTACCGGGCGGTCAGCGAACAGGCGATCAGCCTTGCCGACCTGCAGGCAACGCTCGCTCCGGGTGAAGCCTATGTGAAGCTGGTGACGCTCGATACCGACACCTACGTGCTCTATGCCGGCGCCGATCAGGCGATGGCATGGCGCGCGGATGCGACGCCGGCCGAGCTGGAAAAGCTGGTCGCCAAGATCCGCGAGAGCATCGCGGTGATCGAAGGCGGGCAGGTGCTGACCTATCCCTTCGACATCGAGCGCTCGCGCGAGCTCTATGTGCGCCTGTTCGCGCCGGTCGCCGATCGCCTGCCCAAGCTCGAGCATATCGTGTTCGAGCCCGATGGCGCGCTGCTCAAGCTGCCGATCAACCTGCTGGTCACCGACGATGCCAGTGTCGAGGCCTACAAGGCGCGGATGGTAGGCAAGAACGCGGACGAATATGACTTCCGCGGGACGGCCTGGCTGGGCCGGACGACGCGGATCAGCACCTCGGTGGCGGCCGCGGCCTTCCGCGACGTGCGCAAGGCGCGCCCGTCCGCAGCCAGCCGCGCCTATCTCGGCCTGGGCGAGAACCTGCCGATCGGCGAGGCGACGCCCGGTGCCTCGCGCACCCGCGCGGCGCTGGAAGGCGGCGAGAAGTGCCAGTGGTCGCCCAATATCTGGGCCAACCCGATCAAGGCCGACGAGCTGCGCGACGCCGCCACCCGGTTCAGCGGTGCCAGCCGCGTGCTGACTGGCGGGGAGTTCACCGACAGCGCGATCATGGGTCTGGCCGACCTTTCGGATTACCGCATCCTGCACTTCGCCACCCACGGTCTCGTCACCGCGCCGCAGCCCGAATGTCCGCCGCGCCCCGCGCTGCTGACCAGCTTCGACGAGGAGAAGGAGTCCGACGGGTTGCTGAGCTTTGCCGAGATCTTCGGCCTGCGCATCGATGCCGACCTCGTGATCCTCTCGGCCTGCGACACGGCCGGCAGCGCCACGGTTGGCGCGACCCGCGAGGCGGGGGTGACGAGCGGCGGCGAGTTCGCGCTCGACGGTCTGGTGCGTGCCTTCGTGGGCGCGGGCGGGCGCACGGTGCTGGCGAGCCACTGGCCGGTGCCGGACGACTTCAACGCCACCGGAAGGCTGATCTCCGGCCTGTTCACCGAGGACGGCCGCGCCACCGCCGAGGCGCTGCGCGCCTCGCAGCTCGGCCTGATGGACGATGCCGATACCTCGCATCCGTTCTACTGGTCGGCCTTTGCCGTGGTCGGCGACGGCGCCGCGCGCCTTGCGCGCTGATCTGACGAGGGATCGCACCCGGTGAACGAACCGCAAGCCAAACGCGCGTCGCCGTTCGGCTGGCTGCGGCGCGGCTGGCGCAACGTGCGCGAGGCGGGCACCGTCCAGCTTGCCCTGACCGTCATGCTCCTTGGTCTGGCGATGCTGATCGCGCGCTACAGCTGGGTGCTGCCCGGTTCCGAGCCGACCCCGCTCATCAGCGAGGCCGAGCGCGCGTTCTATGATCTGAGGGCCTATTACGCCGCCGATCTGGTCGAGGAAGACAAGCGGGTCGTGCTGGTGGTCTACACCGACCAGACCCTGATCGCCGCGCGCAAACGCTCGCCGCTCGATCGCGGCCTGCTGGCCAAGACATTGCGCACGCTCGACACCTTCGAGCCCAAGGCGATCGGGATCGACATCCTGTTCGACCAGCCGCAGGACGAGGACGAGGAACTGATCGCGACGCTGCGCGGGATGAAGACCCCGGTCGCGGTTGCCTATGCCGCCAAGGCGACCAACCCGGACGACATCGAGTTCGAACAGCAGCAATATCTCGAACAGTTCATGGCGCGGCTGAAGGGCAGCAATGCACGCCCGGCGAGCATCCGGCTCGACAACACCTTCGGTGCGACCCGGCTGTGGCCTGACATCCGCGAAGGCATCCCGCCACTTCTCGGGCGCGTGATGCTAGCCGATGCTGGCGAGCCGGCGACGGCCTTTGCCAATTACGAGGGCGCGATCGACTACCGGCGGCCCAAGTATCAGGATTCGGTGCTTTTCCCTCCCGCCCAGATCGATCTGTTTGTCGATCCCGATCCGGAGATCCTGCCCTTCCTCAAGGAGCAATATGCCGGCAAGTATATCCTGATCGGCGGCGATATCGTCGACTATGACCGGGTCGAGACGACGTTCACCTCGATCAACGGCGAGGTGCCCGCCGGGATCGCCGTCCATGCCGAAATCATCGCCCAGATGCTCGATAACCGGGTTCTCCAGCCGATCCCGACATGGATGCTGTGGGCGATGGCGGCGCTGGTGGTGCTGATCGCGACGCTGACCGCGCTGCTCGAATGGCCTGCGAGAAAGCTGGCGCTGTTTGGCGTGGCGCAGTTGCTGATCTTTCAGGGCACCCCGGTGCTGTTGCAAGTTCGCAATGTCGATACCTACGGATTGCCGGTGGTCGGCTGGCTGATCGGATGGGTCCTGGTCTATACCGCCGTCACGGTGGCCGCGCGCGCTTCGGGCGCGGTGCAGCGCAATTTCGCCGCCAGTGCGCTCGGCAAGTATATCCCGCGCGACATTGCCCAGGCGATCATCGACAAGCCCGAACTGCTGAGCCTCGGCGGCGAGAAGCGCGCGATCTTCGTGCTGTTCAGCGATCTCGAAGGCTTCACCAAGATGAGCCACGCGATCGCGCCGGAAATGGTGGCGAAGCTCCTCAACCGCTATCTCGACATGCTCAGCCAGGTGGTGCTCGATCATGGCGGGGTGATCGACAAGTTCGTGGGCGATGCCGTGGTCGCCTTCTGGGGCGCGCCGATCAGCCGGCCTGATGATGGCGAGCGGGCAGCCAAGGCAGGCTATGCGCTGTGGCAGGCGGGCGAGGCTTTCCGCGCCGAGGTCGCCGCGATGGACCCCGATCTGCCCAAGATCGGCAAGACCCGCGTCGGCCTGCACTTCGGCGAGGCGGTGATCGGCAATTTCGGCGGGGCAACCCGCATCCAGTACACCGCGCTGGGTGATTCGATGAACACCGCCGCCCGGCTGGAGTCCGCCAACAAGGCGCTGGATTCGAGCGTTATGGCCAGCCGCGAATTCGCCGAAGCCTCGGGGCTCGACTGGTGGCGGCCGATGGGCCGGGTGGTGCTGCGCGGCCGCTCAAGCCCCGTCGATCTGTTTGAACCTGCTCCCGATTTTCCGCCAGCGGACCGCACGGTGCTCGCCGAGGCTTGTGCTAAAGCGCTGTCCGGAGACCGCGACGGCGCGGTTCGGCTTGCGCAGGATGTGGCTGATCGTCATCCGGATGATTCAGCGTTACGTAATCTGGTAAAGCGGATGCTCGAAATGAACGAGGGAGGAACCTATGTTCTCGGCTAAATTGAAACGGACGATGGCGGCACTGGCGCTGGGCGGCGCGGCGCTGGCTCTGCCGGTCGCGGCGATGGCCGGCGTGGTGGTCAAGTCCACCGGCCCTTCATCAACCAAGTACCCCGTCGGCACCAAGCTCGACGACAATGCCTCGATCACGCTCAAGCCCGGCGATGTGGTGACTGTGCTCACCAGCGAAGGCACCCGCGTGATCAAGGGGGGCGGCACCTTCCGCGTCGGTGACCGGCCGCAGGTTGCCTCGGACCGCTTCGCCTCGCTCACCCGCAAGCGCGCCGCCACCCGCGTGCGCACCGGGGCTGTGCGCGGTGATACCGATACCAACGCGACCAATCCGAGCCTGTGGTATGTCGATGTCACCCGCTCGGGCACGATCTGCCTCTATGATCTCGCCACCGTCCGCCTGTGGCGTCCGGCGACCGGCAGCGTCGAAACCTACCGCGTGGTCGGTCATGACGGCACCAACCCGGTCGAGGTGACCTTCGACGATGTCGCCGCGGTCACTCCGCTCGATCCCAGCCGTCTCGCGATCACTGAGGGCGGCCATTACGTGATCACCGCGCCGGACGGCACCACCAGCGCGCAGCTCAACTTCGTGCTGCTGGCCGATGATCTCGAAGCCCCCGACGTGCTGGCCGAGGCGCTGATCGCCAAAGGCTGCTCGGTGCAGCTCGAAACCCTCGCCAGCACCCTCGAAGCCTCTGCCGAGGGTGCGGACTGATCCACTCGCCCTGCCGGCGGGTTGCCCCGCCGGCGGTGTGACGAGTTGGAGACAAGCGGAAAAATTGCCGATTGCCTGTTGCATCCCCGCGCCAAGATTGGGACAAGGGGGCGGGTCGGTCTGACGGGGAGTCGGCGGCAGGGGATTCCTGACGCAGCTCTACAAGCGCGGGTGCAGGGGCACTGCTAGCCTGCATGGCGTGATGGCAGTTCGACCGGCCGGGTGGTCCGGCTGAAAGCATCTCGGGGGGGATGGGATGACGGGAGTTGTCGCGAACGGGATCGCTGGCCTCATCCGCAGGCCCATGGTCGTGCGGCTGCTGGCGGTGATCGGACTGGCCGCGCTTTATCCGGTATCGACGGCCATCGGGAATGGCACTTTCGAAGGCGTCGCCAGCTGCGCCGGTTCGACCTGCCACGGCCGCGCCGAGGGCAATGGCGCCGTTGTCCGGCAGGACGAGATCGCCACCTGGCAGGAACCCTCCTCACCCTCCGGCGCGCACAGCCGCGCCTATGCCGTGCTCGCCGGACGGCGCGGGCAGCAGATTGCCGCCAGCCTCGGACTCGGCAGCGCGACCTCGGCGCCGGCGTGCCTCGGCTGCCATTCGACCTATGCGCCAGCGGCCCAGCGCGGGCCCAAGTTCACCACCACCGACGGGGTCGGGTGCGAGAGCTGCCACGGACCCTCGGGCGGGGCGTGGCTCGCCGAACACTACGCGCTGCCTGCCACCCATGCCTCGAATGTCGCCGCGGGCCTGACCCCTCTCGACAACCCCAAGGCGCGCGCCAATGTCTGCCTCGATTGCCACTATGGCTCGTCGAAGCCCGGCCAGTTCGTCACCCATGCGATGATGGCCGCAGGCCACCCGCGCGTCTCGTTCGAGCTCGATCTGTTCAGCGCGCTCCAGCAGCACCACCAGATCGATGCCGACTACACCCGCCGCAAGGGCGCGCCCAATGCGGTGCGCTTCTGGGCGGTGGGTCAGGCCGAGGCGGTGCGCCGTGCGACCAGCCTGTTCGCCCAGCCCAAGTTCGCCTACGAAGGCGCCTTCCCGCAGTTCTATTTCTACGACTGCCATTCGTGCCACCGCACGATCACCGACGGACCGAGCCGCAAGCTCACCTTCGAGACCAATCCGGGCCGCCCGATCCCCTTCGGCAACCCGCCGTTCAATGACGAGAACATGATCATGCTGCAGGCCGTCGCGGGCGCGCTGGTGCCGGGCGAGGCGAGCGCCTTCCAGGCCGCCGCGCGCGACTTCCACAAGGCGATGGGCGCTGGCCCGGCCGAGGCCCGCGCCGCCGCACAGGCGCTCTCGTCGCGTGCGGGCGCCTTGTCCGATGCGCTGTCGGGCCGGGCCTATGCCAATGCCGACGCCTTCAAGGTGATCGCGATCATCGCGGGCGAGGCCACTGCGGCGCGCTTTACCGACTATGCCGGATCGGTGCAGGCGGTGATGGCGGTCGACACGCTGCTCAATGCCCTCGTCAAGGAAGGCCGGGTGACGCAGGGTGCCGCCGCCGGCATCCGGGGCGATATCGCGCGGGCCTACAAGGCGGTCGAGGAGCCCAATGCCTACCGTCCGGCAGAATTCCGCGCCGCGCTGAAATCGGCGGCGGGCGCGATCGGAAGGCTGCAATAATCATGCGGGGGGGGATGAAAACCGGCTGGATCGCGGCAAGCGCGCTGGTGCTCGCCTCCTGCGGAGGCGGGGGCAGCCCGTCGAGCAATGGCGGCGCGACCGGCGGGGGCACCACGCCTCCGCCGCCCCCGCCGAGCGGCAATGTCTTCTCGATCCCGCCCGCCGAGAGCCTTTCCACCGCCGAAGTCGGCACGATCATCGCCCAGGCCGCTGCCGAGGCGCGCGCGCGCAATGCCGCAGCGACCATCGCCGTCACCGACCGGGTCGGCAATGTTCTTGCGGTCTTCGCCATGCCGGGCGCTGCCGGCACGGCGCGCGTTCCTGCCGCACCCGATGGCAGCAGCCGCGACGTGCAAGGCCTGACCATTCCGAGCGCCGGAGCGGCCATCGCCAAGGCGATCACCGGGGCCTACCTGTCAAGCGGCGGCAACGCCTTCTCCAGCCGCACGGCGAGCTTCATCGTGCAGGAGCACTTCCCGCCCGCGCCGACCACCGCAGGGCTCGAGAGCGGCCCGCTGTTCGGAGTGCAGTTCAGCCAGTTGCCGTGCTCCGATCTCGCCGCGCGCGCTTCTGACGGGCTGATCGGCCCCAAACGCTCGCCGCTGGGCCTTGCGGCGGACCCGGGCGGCTTCCCGCTCTACCAGAACGGCGTGGTGGTGGGCGGCATCGGCGTGATTGCCGACGGGGTCTACGGCTTCGACCCCAATGTGCTCGACCGCGACAATGATCTCGACGAGGCGATCGCGCTGGCCGGCACGGTCGGCTTCGAAGCCCCGGTCAGCGTCCGCGCAGACCGCATCACCGCCGACGGCACGAGCCTGCGCTACACTGACATCGAATACACGCAGATCAGCAATGTCGCCGGTTCGACCTTCGCCGCCACGGCCGGCGCGCTGGTGCCGGTGACGGGATACTATGCCGGTGCCTCGCTGCTGGCGGGCAGCGCCTACGGCACGGAGGCCTCGGGCATCCGGCCTTCGACGGCCGCTGAATTCTCGATCCGCGATGCCTTCGTGCTGACCAACGGTGCAGGCGCGAACCGCTTCCCGGTGCGTGGCGGGACCGATGCGGGCGATGTCACCACCCCGCTGAGCGCCGCCGAATCGACCGCGATCCTCGAAGAAGCCTTCAAGGTGATGAGCCGCGCCCGCGCGCAGATCCGCCAGCCGCTCGACAGCCGCGCTCAGGTGACCATCAGCCTGGTCGACACGCGCGGACGGGTGCTGGGTATCGTGCGCTCGCCCGACGCGCCGATCTTCGGCATCGACGTGTCGCTGCAGAAGGCGCGCACCGCCAATTTCTTCTCGGCTGCCTTTGCCGCCAACGAATTGCTGGCGGCCGGCGGCGAGGTGCCGCAGTTCGTCTCGCGCACCCGCACCTTCCTCGGCGATCCCAATGCGCTCGGGGGGGCGTCCGGGATCACCAACCGCGCCGTGGGCAACCTCGCGCGGCCCTATTTCCCCGATGGCGAGGTCGGGCAGCCCAACGGCCCGCTGTCGCGCCCGATCCAGCAGTTCAGCCCCTTCTCGACGGGCCTTCAGAGCGCGCTGGTGCTAGGCAATCTCGGCCAGCATCTCCAGTTCGTCACCGGCGCGAGCGGCACGGACACGCCCCGCAATTGCACCGGCCTGCCGCAGATTGCGGGCGGCAATTCGCGGCTCGCCAACGGCATCCAGATCTTCCCCGGCTCGGTGCCGGTCTATCGCGGCAGCCAGCTGGTCGGCGCAATCGGCGTGTCCGGTGACGGGATCGACCAGGACGACATGATCAGCTTCCTCGGCCTCAACAATGCCGGGGTGCGGGTCGGCGGCATCGGCAATGCGCCGACCGCTGTGCGGTCCGACCGGATCGTGGTGCAGGTCGGCAGCCGTCAGGTGCGGCTGCGTTATGTCGGCTGCCCCTTCGCGCCGTTCCTCGATACGGCGGCGCAGAACGTCTGCGAGGGGCTGTAGCGATGAGCCTGCTGCTCCACGCGCTGTTGCTGATGCAGGCCGCTCCGCCGCCGCCGGAGGAGATGGAAGCCCCCGTCACGCCGCCGGGCGAGGCACCGGCCCGGGACTGGGAGCAGGATGCGCCGCCGGTCGACCCCGAGATCATCGAGGGGCGCGAGCGTCCCGGCTACACAGCCCCGCTGCCCGAGCGCATCGAGCAGAAGAACGAAGGCGCGGTCCGCGCCCCGCCGCCGAGCGCGTTCCCGACCGACCAGCTGCCCATACCCGATCGCTGGCGGCTGATCGAAAGCTTGGGGCTGGTGAAGGAGAACCTGTTCGATCCCTACAACCAGAACACCTACAAGGGCGACCGGCCGATCAACCCGGACAAGGTGCCGTGGCTGCCGATCAAGGGTGATGACTGGTTCTTCGTCGCCAACCTGATTTCCGACTCGGTCTACGAGCCGCGCACCTTCCCCATTCCCGTGGGTGTGCAGACCACCGAGGACCCGGACCGCAACGACGTGTTCGGCAATGATTTCTCGCAGGTGTTCTCGCAGACCTTCATCGCCGGCTTCGCGCTGCTGAAAGGCTCGACCACCTTCAAGCCGCCGACGATCGAATACCGCCTGACGCTGGCCTACAACGTCAACTATGTCGACGTGCCCGAGCGGCGTGTGCTGTTCGTCGAGCCGTCGAAGCCGAGCCACCGCCTCGACCAGTTCCTCGGGGTGCAGGAAGCCTTCGTCGATTACCACTTCAGCCAGTTCGACAACGACCGGTTCGACTTCATCTCGATCCGCGCCGGCATCCAGCCGTTCCAGTCGGACTTCCGCGGCTTCCTGTTCAACGACCAGCAATTGGGCGTGCGCCTGTTCGGATCGCGCGACAACAATCGCTTCCAGTTTAACCTCGGCGCCTTCTGGCGGCTGGAGAAGGACACCAACAGCGGCCTCAACGCGATCCTGCGGAGCCCGCGCGATGACTTCGTCTTCGTCGCCAATGCCTACCGCCAGGACTTCCTGTTCCCCGGGCTGACCAGTCAGGCGACCGTGGTCTACAACATGAACCGCGAGGCCGACGACATCCAGATCGACACCAACGGCTTCCCGGTGCGCCCGGCGCTGCTGGGGACGCTGAGGGGCCGCGAATATGACGTGGTCTATCTCGGCTACAACGTCGACGGACGGCTCGGCCGCGTCAACCTGACGGGCAGCTTCTACTGGGCGCTGGGCGAGGACCGGAACAGCTTCTTCACCGACCGTCCGGCCGACATCAACGCCCAGTTCGCCGCCGTCGAGGCGAGCTATGACCGCGACTGGATGCGCTTCCGCCTCTCGGGCGCCTATGCCAGCGGCGATTCCGATCCCTATGACGACAAGGAAGGCGGGTTCGACGCGATCTTCGAGAACCCGGTCTTCGCCGGGGCCGATACCTCCTACTGGATCCGCCAGACCATTCCCTTCGCCGGCGGTGGCCGCGCGATCAGCGTCAATGGCCGCAACGGCCTGCTCAATTCGCTGCGGTCGTCGAAGGAGCAGGGGCAGAGCAACTTCAACAACCCCGGCCTGATGCTGCTGGGGATGGGCGCGGATTTCGATCTGACGCCGCAGTTCCGCCTCTCGGCCAATGCCAACCACCTGTGGTTCGAGGACACCTCGAACCTCGAGGCGCTGCGCAACGAAGGCTCGATCCCCAAGGAGATCGGCTTTGACCTGTCGGCGGCCGCGATCTGGCGGCCGAAGGCGACCCAGAACATCGTCGTGCGCCTATCGGCCGCGACGCTGGTGGCCGGTGACGGCTTCAAGGATCTGTTCGACAATCTCGGGCGGGAGCAGAAATTCTACTCCGTCCTTGCCAACGTGGTGCTGACCTACTGATGCTTGAGCGTTGCCAACCCTTCGCCCGTCATCTCGCGCTGCTGGTTGCGGCGCTGTTCCTCGCGCTCGCGCTGTTTGCGGGCGACACGATGGCGGCGGACAAGGAAAAGCCGGTCAAGCGCGATTACACCCGCGTCATCGCTCCGCCCGCGCCGCAGCGGCAATCGGTCGCGGAGATGGAGGCCAAGTCCGAGGGCTGCAACACCTGCCACGTCAAGACCGACGCGCCGACCATGCACCTGACCCCGGCGGTGCGGCTCGGCTGCACCGATTGTCACGGCGGCGATGCCACGGTGCGCGGCAATTCCGAGCTGCCGCATGATCACCCCGATTATGTTGCCGCGCGCGACCAGGCGCACGTGCTGCCCAAGTACCCGGACAGCTGGCATTTCCCGTCCTCGGCCAATCCCAAGCGTTCCTATGCGCTGCTCAACAAGGAAAGCCCGGAGTTCATCAAGTTCGTGAACCCGTCGGACTACCGCATCGCCCGCGAGGCCTGCGGGGCTTGCCACATTCAGGCGATCGAGAGCGCCGAACGCTCGATCATGGCGACCGGTGCGATGCTGTGGGGCGGGGCGAGCTACAACAACGGGATTCTGCCCTTCAAGAACTACCTGCTGGGCGAGGCCTATACCCGCGATGGCGAGGCGGCGAAGATCACCACGCCGGGGGCCGGGCCGGGAGGCAAGCTGTCGCAAGACCAGATCGCCCGCGGCGTTCTCGCCGAAATGTATCCGCTGCCGACCTGGCACGTGATCCCGCCGGGCGACATCTTCCGCGTGTTCGAGCGCGGCGGCCGCACGATCAACTCGCAGTTCCCGGAAATCGGCCTGCCCAACCCCTCGGGCTCGATCCAGCGTCTCGAAGAGCCTGGGCGGCCCGATCTCAAGCAGTCGAACCGCGGCCCCGGCACTGGCCTGCGCGTGGCGATCCCGGCGCTCAACATCCACAAGACCCGCCTCAATGATCCCTTCACCTGGTTCATGGGCACCAATGACCAGCCGGGCGACTATCGCCATTCGGGCTGCGCCAGCTGCCACGTGGTCTATGCCAATGACCGCGAGCCGCGCCACTCGCTGACCTATGCGCAATACGGGCGCGACGGGCAGTCGATCACGGTCGACCCGACCATTGCCGCCAAGCTCGAGCACGCCGCGGGCTATGGCGAGAAGAAGGGCGGCCACGGGGCGGTGAAGGAGCCGGGCCACAAGGAAGGCGACGGCCACGGGCATGGCGATGCGACCGGCCCCGGCAAGCGCGCCGATGACACGCTGACCTATAATGGCGAGCAGAAGGAGAAGGGCCACCCGCTCCAGCACGTCTTCACCCGCGCCATTCCCACCAGCCAGTGCATGAACTGCCACATGCACCAGCCCAACATCTTCCTGAACTCGTTCCTCGGCTACACCATGTGGGATTACGAGAGCGACGCGCCCTTCATGTGGCCGGAAAAGCAGAAATATCCCACGGCCGAGGAAGTGCGCGCCGTTACCGACCGCAACCCCGAAGGCGCCGCGCCAAGGGGCAACTGGGCCGATCTCGACTTCCTGCGCAACGTCTATGATCTGAACCCGAAGCTCAAGGACACCCAGTTCGCCGATTACCACGGCCACGGCTGGAACTTCCGCGCGATCTTCAAGCGTGACCGCGAGGGCAATCTGCTCGATGCCGAGGGCAATATCGTCGATCCCGACGATCCGGAGAAGTGGCGCCGCAAGGACGAAGGCAAGTTCGTCGAACCCGGCAAGAATCCGGGCAAGGCGGTCCACATGATGGACATCCACGCCGAAGTCGGGATGCAGTGCGCCGATTGCCACTTCGAGCAGGACAGCCATGGCAACGGCCTCATCTACGGCGAAGTCGCCAATGCCATCGAGATCACCTGCAAGGACTGCCACGGCACGCCTGATGCCTATCCGACGCTGCGCACCAGCGGCCCGGCCGCGCCGCCCGAGGGCCATAACCTCTCGCTGCTGCGCAACCCCGACGGCAAGCGCCGCTTCGAATGGATGGAAGGCGAGGACGGCCGGCGCAAGCTGATCCAGCGCTCGATCATCGATCCAAACCTCGAATGGGAGATGAGCCTCGTCAAGGACAGCGTCGATCCGGCCACCCCGGTGTTCAACGCCAAGGCGGCGCGCGCCAAGCTCGTCAGCCGCTACGGCGCGGAGACCGGTAATTTCGAATTCGGCACCGGCATCGCCGAAGGCGACCGCGCGCACCGCGATCCGGAAATGGCGTGCTTCACCTGCCACCTTTCGTGGACCACCAGCTGCGGCGGCTGCCACCTCCCGATCGAGGCCAACTGGAAGACCAAGATCCACCGCTACGAAGGCGGCGAGACGAGGAACTTTGCGACCTACAACCCGCAGGTCGCGCGCGACGAGATGTTCCAGCTCGGCAAGCACATGAGCACCAAGGGCAATCAGACCGCCCCGGTGCGTTCGTCCTCGGCGCTGGTGCTGTCCTCGACCAACATCAACCGCGAGCGGATTTACGTGCAGCAGCCGCCGATCAGCGCGATCGGCTTCTCCTCGCAGGCCTTCGCGCCGCACTTCCCGCACACCGTGCGCAAGACGGAAACCAAGACCTGCACGGATTGCCACCTGTCGGCCAAGGACGACAACAACGCGATCATGGCGCAGCTGCTGCTGCTCGGCACCAACTACGTCAACTTCGTCGGCCTCAACGCATGGACCGGCCTAGAAGGCGGGTTCCAGGCCACGCGCGTCACCGAATATGACGAGCCGCAGTCGGTGATCGGGTCCTACCTCCACCGCTATGCCTATCCCGATTACTGGCGGATGCATGTCGAGGACAACGGCCGCGAGCTGAAGAACTGGGTGCGCGGCAAGACCTTCGACAAGGGTCTGTCGGGCGAGACCCATCCGATCGAGGAATTCGTCAACATCCACGAAGGCACGCCAGGCCGGGTGGGCTGCCTGCAGCTTCGCGGCGAGTACATGTTCGTGGCCGAGGGCAAGGGCGGCTTCGTCGCCTATGACGTCGCCTCGATCGCCAACAAGGGCACCTCGGAACGCATCCTCAAGGGGCCGTTCTCGGCGCTGGGCCACGACACGCAGGTCAAGACCACCAATGCCACCTGCATGGCGATCGCCACCAACCAGCCGATCGCGCCCACGCGCAACACCGAGAAGATGCGCGAGATGAACCAGGAACAGGCGTTCCTGCCGATCTACAACTACGCTGCCGTCACCGACAGCGTCGAGGGCCTGATCCTTGTCAACGTCAACACGCTGGCCGATGGCGAATTCCGCAACAACCAGCTCAAGCGCAAGGTCTATGCCGACGGCTCGACTGCGTGGAACCCGGGCGGCGTGCTCAACGGCGCGCGGCACATCGTGCTGGCGGGCGAGGTGGCCTACATCACTGCCGAGAAGGGCCTGGTGGTGGTCGATCTGGCCGATCCTGCCAACCCGAAGCTGGCAGCGGTGCGCGAGCTTCGCGATGCGCGGGCGAGTGCGGTGCAGTTCCGCTATCTGTGGGTGAGCGATGCCGACGGGGTGAAGCTGTTCGACGTCACCTCCCTGCGCAATCCGGTCGCGGTGCCCGAGGCGACGGTGCCGCTCGCCGATGCGCGGCGCATCTACATCGCGCGCACCTACGCCTATGTCGCGGCCAAGGCCGAAGGGCTGGTGATCCTCGACGTCAAGAACCCGACCCGCCCGCGCATCTTCCAGAAGGTGACGCTGGACGGCCAGCTCAACGATGCCGAGGACGTGATTGTCGCCACCACCAACGCCTCGCTGTTCGCCTACGTCGCGGACGGAAAGAACGGGATGAAGGTGCTGCAGCTCACCAGCCCCGAAAGCCAGCGCAACTTCTACGGCTTCAGCCCTGCGCCGGTGCCCGAGCTGATCGCCTGGGCGAAGACGCCGACACCCGCGATCGCGCTCAGCAAGGGGCTCGACCGTGACCGTGCGGTGGACGAGACCGGCGGGCAGATGGCGGTGTTCGGGCGCTTGGGTTCGCGGCCGTTCAACCGCTCCGAGATGGAGCAGCTGTTCATGACCCGCAGCGGCGTGCCGTGGAAGGTGAGCGACGATGTCGACATGAACCGCTGGGTCGGCCGCAGCCCGGTCGGGCCGCAACGGGCCAGCGCGCGCAAATAAGAGCCATATCCAGACTGTCGGCAAGCAATCGGCCCGCCGCAGGACGGGCCGCAAGGGCAACCGCCCGCCCGCAGGCGCCCGGAGCGGAGCGGAGGAACAGCGCCGAGGACGGGCCCGCGGAGGCGGGCCCGCTAGAAAACCTACCGCTCGGCGAACATGCCTTCGATCATCGGCTGCAGGCCGGCGTGGAAGCGCGCCAGCACCTGCCAGTCGCCCACGCGCTCGTAATGCGACACGAGGCTCGTGCCGTCCCAGCGATGCAGCGCATAGGTCGGCGGTTCGGTGGTGATCAGTTCGCGATCATCGGGGACGTTCTGGTCGATCGGCGTGAGATCCATCGCCACCAGCGGCGCGACCGAGGGCGTCACCCCGAGCGGAATTCCGGCAAACTGCGTGGTGATCTGGCGGTGCAGGTGGCCGCAATGGATCGCCTGCACCTGCGACTGGCCGGTGAGCACTTCGCGCAGCCGCTCCATCCACGGCTCGTGCGGAGCGGGGTCCATCCAGTCGATCCCGGCGACCACCGGCGGGTGGTGCATGAAGATCAGCGTCGGCTGGTCGGGCGCCTCGCCGAGCCGGTCTGCCAGCCAGCGCGCGCGCGCCTCGCAGAAGGCCCCGCCGTGGCGGCCGTCCTCCAGCGTATCCAGGCAGATGATCCTGAGGCCTAGTCCGGCTTCGACGACATAGTGCAGAAAGCCGCCGTCCGCCGGTTCGACCTGCGGGAAGGCGCCCAGCAGTCCCGGGCGGCTGTCGTGATTGCCGACCATCGGCACGATCGGGAAGGGCACCTCGCGCAGCAGAGCGGCGGTCTTGGCGAAGCTCTCCGCATCGCCGTGGTCAGTGATGTCGCCGGACAGCACCAGCATGTCAGGGACGTTCGGGCCGGAAAGCAGCCGCGCCAGCGTCGCGCGAAAGCGGGTGAGGTTCAGTTCCTCGGGCTTTTCATCGGGGGCGAAGCCGACATGAATGTCGGTCATCTGTGCGATCAGCACGGCCTGCGATGAAGGTTTTGCGACCCCGCCCATCGCTATTTTCTAGCGCGCCCCGCGATTGCCGCAACCCGTGTTTTCACAGGGGGTGGGGCGACGGGCTGGTAGTGCGGCTCCGGACCCTTCGGCGACCACTGGCCCGAAGGCACGTGATAGGAATGGCACATCGCGCAGGACGAGGGGACGATCTTCTTGGTCTTCACCGCTGTCGCTCCGAGGTGGCAGTCGCGGCAGGACTTGAGATCGGGGATCAGCAGATCGGTCGCCACCTTCGAGGTGTCGGCGGCGTGGCAATCGGTGCATTCCTCCTTCTTGTGCGCCTCGTGGCTGAAGAAGCCGCTGGTGAGGAAGCGGTCCGGCAGGTTGACCGGGATCAGATCGGCTTGCCCCGCCTTGCGGGTGGGAATGTGGCACTCGGTGCAAATCCCGCCGGTCGAGAGCGCGTTGGACAGGCCGATATAGGCGCGCACCGGGCGGCCGAAATCGGCCGCATAGGTGCCGCCGCGCCCGAACTGGCCGGGACGCGTGCGGGTCGAGGCCGGCGTGGCGCGCGGGCCGGTGCTGATGCGCGAAAGATCCTCGGCCAGATCCTTGATGTCGCCGTGGCGCAGCTTGCTGAAGCCGCTCGCGGTGCGCCCGGAAACGAGGCTGTGGCAGCTCTCGCAGGCGTCCTCCATCTTCACTTCCTTGAAGCCGATCTTGTCGGCGTTCAGGCTGTGGCAGTCCTTGCATTCGAGCGGATTGCCATAGCGCGGCAGGCTCACCGCCATCCGCGCCGCGCCGCCGCGCGCGTCCATGTGGACATCATGCGGGAACTTGAGCCCGCTGCGTTCGACGGGCTTCGCATCGAGCGAGGCGCGCACCGGCTTGGCCGCGCCGAAGCTGGCGTAGAAGATCGGGCGGAACTGCGGGTGGGCCTTGCCGAAATCATGCGCGTCGGCGAGCTTGGTGTCGGTCAGGCGGCTGTCGAGATTGTCGTGGCAGTCCGAACAGAAGGCCTCGTCGCCCGGTTGCTGGCGGACCTTGCCTTCATGCTCGCTGTGACACGAGACGCAGCCGAGCGGGCCTTCCTTGCCGAGGCTCTGTGCGATGTTCCATTGCAGCGCATCGCCGGCGGACAGCGCCGGCATCCCCTTGGCCTGACGCGGCATGGAGGCGTGATCGGCGGTATCCTTGTGGCACGAGACGCAGGTTTCATCCTGCACGCTCTCGAAGGCGTTGACGTGGCAGCTTTCGCAATTGTCCTCGAGGCTGTGGTGACGGAGCGAGAGATCGCCCGTGGACCAGGCCGCGTCCATCACCACCTGCCCCGGGGTCTTGCCCTCGGGATCGTTCTTGACCGGCGTGCGCAGCAGGTAGCTGCCGACCGGAACGAGCAACAGCAGCAGCACGATCGCGCCGGCGAAAATCCAGCTCATCGCGCGCTTGGATGGCAGCACGCTGGCGAGGGCGAAGCCGCGCAGCGCATCGTCCTTGCCCTCGTCGGGTGTGACCTGCCGGATGGTGATCGAGATATTGCCGTCGCTCTCGCGCGCCACCGCAAGCCGCGCCGCGCCCAGCGCGATCTCGCCTCCGGTGCGCGGATCGATGGTGCCTTCGGTGACCACCCGCCCATCAAGCCCGAAGCCGAGCGTGCCGAGCGCGGCGGCGACCAGCGTGCCGTCAGCCGCAAGATCGAGGCGGACGTGGTTCTGCTCCACCGCCAGATCGGGCAGGTGGATGTCGTTTTCCGCCGCGCGCCCGATGGTCAGGCTGGGCTGGTCGACCATCCGGTCACGGACAATCTCGCGGCCGGCGGCGGTGAAATCGATGGTGCGGATCAGGAATGCCATCGCGCGTCCCTCACCAGTAGAAGAACACGCTGATGACATGCGCGGTGAGCGCGGCGATCAGCGCGATTGTCAGCGGGATGTGAATGAACAGCCAGATCTCCAGCATCGCGCGGATGCGCAATTGCCCGCGGATCTGGGCGAGCTGTTCGCTGCGTTTTTCGAGCAGCGCGGTGACGCGGGTTGCGGCTTCGGAACTGCCGCCGATGCTCTTCAATGCCCGCGCCGTCGCGCAGCCGGGATAGCTGCCGGTGAGCCGTGCCAGCGGGCCGCCGGCGAAGATGTCCTGCCCCAGTGCCTCGATAACCAGATCGGCCTCGGCCCGGCCGAGCGGCTGGGCCGCGCTTTCCAGCTGCCGGTCGATCGCGGTCAGCGCTTCCAGCATCTGCTTGCGGGTCATTTCCTTGCGGTTGGCCGACAGGCTCTGCGGCAGCGTGGCGTAGACCCAGACGCCGTAGATGCCGGTGAAGATCACCAGCAGCATCAGCACATAGGCGAGCGTGTGGACGTTCCAGCCGATCTGGAAGCCGGTGTGCAGCGTGCCGATCACGATCAGCGAGAGGCCGAGATAGACATGGGCCGAGGTCCACGCCTTGAGGCTCCACACCCCCGGATTGATGCGCCGCTTGCGCACGCCGAGCAGCGAGAGCCACAGGATCAGCGCAAAGCCGATGGTCCCCAGCGTGTAGCCGTACCACGTCCCGCCATTGGGGCGCGGCTGCTGGTCGATCAGCAGATAGCCCGCGATGCTCGCGCCGCACAGGCCGAGGGCGATCCACAGCCAGCGGAAGCCTTTGTGCTTCAGGAAGCTGACGTGATCGGAATCGCGCCGCTGCTCGTCCTGCGTGAACCGCCCGGTGCCGCCCGTTGCCTTGCCTGCCGCCTTGCTCGCCATTACTCGGCGTCCTCGGTCAGCTTGGTGAAGGTCAGGAACTTGTCGGGGCTGACGCGGATCGCCGCGCCGGTCGGGCAGGCGCGCACGCAGGCCGGGCCGCCGTCGATGCCCGAGCACATGTCGCACTTGATCGCCTGCTTGGGCTTCTGCACGCCTTCGGCCTCGGCAGCCTTCTTGCGCCAGCTATAGGAGGCTTCGCCCGGGCCGGGGCCCTTGCCGAACAGCATCCATTGCAGCAGGCTCGGCTTCTTGGGCGGCTTGGCGTCCATGCGGATCACGCCATAGGGGCAGTTGCGCTGGCAGTTGCCGCAGCCGATGCAGGTCTCGTCGATGAACACCTCGCCGTCCGGCCCGCGCTTGATCGCGTTGGGTGGACAGTCGGCCATGCAGTGCGGGTGTTCGCAGTGGCGGCACGAGGTCGGCACGTGGAGGTGCGCGTAGGTCTTGCCCGCCTCGCGATCGAGCCGCGAGAGCCCGTCGTGACTGTCGGCGCAGGCCTTTTCGCAATTGTCGCAGCCGATGCACAGCTTCTCGTCGATCAACAGCACGTCGGTCGCTTCGCCGATGCCGTTGTCGACGAGGAACTGCGCGGTCTTGGAATAGAGATCGACCGCGCCGGAGAAACTGTCCTTCTGCCCTTCGATGAAGGCATTGGTGGCGCGCCGGCCTTCCATGTCCTTCAGCGCCCGTTCGCGCAGGCGCGGGTTCTTTTCGAGCAGTTCGAGGAAGCCTTCGCCCGGCAGGCGGATCACTTCCGACTTGATCGCCGCTTTGACCGTCGCGGTGCGGGTCGACCCGTCGACCACCGCCATTTCGCCGAAATAGGAACCGGCGGGCAGGTAGGAGAGGAACACCGGCCGGTCGCCGATCTGCTTCTCGACGATCATCGAGCCGCGGCGAATGATGTAGACGTCCTTGTCGTCCGCGCCCTCGGTGACGACGATTTCGCCGGCGCGCTTTTCCTGCACCTGCGCGGCCTCGACCAGCGGCGCGACATCCTCGCGGGTGAGGCCGGACCCGAACATCTGCAGCAGCTGGCGCTCGATCGAGATGCGCTCGATCGCCTTCTTGGCCGAGGGCACCTGCGATTGCAGCTTGAGCGCGGCAAGGCGCGAGATCTCGACCACGATGGTGTCTTCCGCCGCGCGGATCGTCGCCCCGCGGCGGCGGCCGGAGATGAGGCCGACCTCGCCGAAGATCGATCCGGTCTCGATCGGAATCGTGATCGAGGGATCAGCCGGATTGACCTCGACCGCGACCGAGCCGCTGGCGATCCCGAACAGCGAGGACCCGGGCGCGTTGCGCTCGAAGATGACTTCGCCCGGCGCGTAGAACTTGGCCTCCGAGTCGAGCATGAACTCGCGCATTTGCAGCGGGTTCATGCCGTTGAGGATCGAGACATTGGCGCGCAGGAATTCGAGCCATTCCTCGGTGCTGCGATTGCCCGGAAGGTTGGCAAACTTGGCAGCGATGATCGGTTCGTCCGCGGGCTTCAGATCGGTGTTGCCGTTGATGAACTCGATGACGTCGTGGCCCTGGTTCATGCAGTGCTTGATCAGCGGATAGCCCGCCAGCGCGCCGATCACGAAGATACCGGGCGCGGTCGATTCGAACACCGGTGAGAGCTTGGGGAAGGCCCCGCGATCCTCGCTGGTGAACTCGATCCCGCATTCCTCGACGAAGGCGCGCGGCGGGGCCGAGCCGATTCGGGCGATGATCCGGTCGCAGCGGATGCGGATTTCGCCGTCGCGGGTGGTGAGCGTGATCCAGCCCGGCTCGATCGACTTGGTCTCGCTCTCGTTGCGCACGGTGAGCTTGCCGGCCTCGTGATCGGCCATCAGCGCGCTGACGTTGGCCGCCTTGGCGGTCGGAAATTCGGTGCCGCGGTTGAGGATCGAGACGGTGTTGCGCTGCGCCGGGTCTTCGGCGAGGCCGCGCGCGTTCTCGATCCCGGCATCACCCGTGCCGACGATGACGATGTGCTCGTCGACATACTCCGCCGGATCGTCGAGCTGGTACTGCACATGCGGCAGGTCCGCGCCCGGGCAGCGCATCCGGTTGGGGTTGCCCTGCGTGCCGATGGCGAGAATCACGTTCTCCGCCATCACCGTCTCGCCATTGGTCAGCTCGATCGCATAGGGCGGGGCGTGGCGCTGGATTTCCTTGACGTTCTTGGTGCCGTCGCGCGCACGGCTGACGATTTGCTGCACCGAGCCGGGAATCGGATCGCCGGTGCCCCGGATCGCCTTCGCCTCGGCATGGTACTTCACATTGACCTTGTGGCCGGCGATCTGCTCGTCCCAGATGCCGAGGATCGTCTCGCGCTTGCCCGCATCGAAATCGATGTCCGAGCGCAGCACCAGATTGCTGGGCGTCGCCATGACGTGCTTGCCCTTCTGGTACTTGTAGATCGTATCCGAGAGGTGATCGGTCTTTTCGAGCAGCACATGGCTGAGGCCGAGCGCTGCCGCGCGCGCAGCCGCACTCAGGCCCGCAGGGCCAGATCCGATGATCGCGACCTTGAACATCCCGGTCACCTATCCTCCCCCCTTCGTGGATAGATTGCACCCTCGTGCCCACCATACCCAAATGCGCTTTGGATGCCAGAGCGAATTGCCCGTTTTTGCGCGCGATGCTAGCGAAGCGGCATGGGAACGAGCGAACAATCCGCTGCGGGCGGGTCATCGAAGGCGGGATGGGTATTGCTGGGCGCGGCGCTGCTGCTGGCAGCGGGCTCGATCGGCTACAATGTCTACGAAGGATCGGGCGGAGGGTCGGACGAAGCCGCTGGAACCGACGCGCCGCAGACCATCGAGCAACTGCGCGCCGCCGCCGAGGCGTCGAAGGACGATGCCGGCCCGTGGGCGGACCTTGCCTTTGCCTATTTCCAGCAGGGCGAATTCGGCGAGGCGGCCGGGGCCTACCGCCGCGCGGTCGAAATCGATCCGGGTGCGGCCGTGCTGTGGTCGGCGCTGGGCGAGGCGCTGGTGATGAGCTCCAAGCGCGATCCGCTCCCGCCCGAGGCGCTGGCGGCGTTCGAGAAGGCGGTGTCGCTCGATGCGCAAGACCCGCGCGCGCGCTATTTCCTCGCCGCCAAGAAGGATCTCGACAAGGATCACGAAGGCGCGATCGCCGCATGGCTCGATCTGCTGGCTGACACCCCGCCGGGTGCGCCGTGGGAGGCAGACCTCGTGCGCACGATCGAGCAGGTCGGGCAGATGAACAAGATCGACGTCGCCGCGCGCCTCGCCAAGGCGCAGGACAACCGCACGCCGGCGATCATCGCTCCCGGTTCGGGCAGCGTCGCCGGCGATGCCGCCTCGCCCAACGTCCGCGGGCCGAGCGCGGCAGAGGTCGCTGCGGCGAGCAGCATGAAGCCCTCCGAGCAGCGCGAAATGATCGCCGGGATGGTCGCCGGGCTGGAGGCGAAGCTCCAGCAGAACCCGAAGAACCTCGACGGCTGGGTGATGCTGATCCGCAGCCGGGTGAATCTGGGCGAACCCGCCAAGGCCAAGGCGGCGCTTGATGCGGCGATCAAGGCCAATCCGGGCGAGGCCGCGGAACTGAAGCGGCAGGCCGCGGCGCTGGGGATCAGCTAGGGGCTAGCGCCCGACGAAGACGAAGGGCGCCCACAGCGCCGGATCGCGCAAGGCGGCATCTTCTCCGCCCGCCATGCCTAACATCGCGCGCCGCAGGGCCTCGGCAGGATCGCTGCCCTTGGCATAGCGGGTGAGCGTTCCGGTCGACAGCCGCGCCGCGACATCGTCGCGCACCGCCCAGTGCGAGACCAGCAGATTGCGTGCGCCGGCGTGGAGGAATGCCCGCGCGAGGCCCGCAAGGCCGCTGCCGTCCGCGCCCGATCCGGCCGCGGTGTTGCAGGCCGAAAGCACCACCCATGCCCCGTCGAGCCGCAGGGCCATGATCTCCTCCATGGTCAGCAAGCCGTCGCTGCCATCGGGGGCGGTGGGTGTCAGCACCAGCGCCGGCTCGTCCAGCCCGTCGAGCTCGCCTGCAACCAGGCCGTGGGTGGATAGCGCCAGCACATCGACATTGGCGAGATCGGCGCTCAGCAGCGCTTCTTCGGTGGCTTCTGCACCGGTCAGCACAAGGCTCTGCCGCGCCCCCAGCGCCTTGCCGAGCGCCACCAGTTCGCCCTCGGCGGCGGGCAGCGGCGGCAGATCGGCGAGGTGGAGCGCGTTCTCCGCCGAGCGGAACGGCAGCGCGCCGTCGGCGCTCGCGAGTTGCACCGCCGGGCGTTCCCCGAGAAGCGGCGCACCCAGCGCGAGATAGCCGCGCAGCCGCGCCCGCGTGTCGGCCCGGCGCGGCTGGCGCAGGGTCGCGAGCGAGGGCAGGGTGACGAGCGTGTGATCCTCGATCAGCCAGCGCGGGCGCTGCGCTGTGCCCTCGGCGAGAACACTGAGGGGCAATGACGAGAACACCCCGCCCGCCGACACCAGCACGCGCTGGCGCTTGCCGATCACGCGGGCGATGGCATCGGGCAGCACCAGCGCGCGCAATTCGGCGCTGGCCGCAAAGTCGAAACTGCCCGGCGCCTCCAGCCCCTCGCGCAGACGGCGCACCAGCGTGGCCGCGCGGCGGCTCGATCCGGTGCGCACCACCACCGCCTCCGTGCCGTTGGCTGCGATCACCACCAGCCCCTGCGGCCCCGGCGCGATCATCAGCAGCGCCTCGTCCTTGGCCAGCAGCGCCTGCGCCGCTTGCAGCGTCAGCCGCTCGGTCGCCTCGCTCTGGCCGAGTTCGGGCGCGGCGTCGGTCAGCTGCTTGGCGGCCTGCTCGAACCGCTGTGTTGCAAGTGCCCGCTCGGCCTCCAGCGCGGTCAGCCGGTCCGCCGACGCGCCAAGGCCAGCCAGCCGCAACTGGCGGTCCAGCAAGGTTTGCAGCGCCAGCGCCGCATCCTGCCGTTCGCGCAGCAGCGCCGCTTTGGCCGGATCAAGCGCGGCCATGCGCAAGGCAGCGGCACGCGCGGTGATCCCGGCCGCACCCTCGACCACCGGCTGCGCGAGGAGGAAGGATTGCTCCACATCGCCCGCATGGGCGCTCGCTTCCAGCGCCCAGCCGAAGCCGCGCCGCAATTGCAGATCGAGCCCCGAGCGCCGCGCCCCGCCGGCCTCCAGCTCGCCGAGCCGTGCATCGAGCCGCGCTGCCGCAGTCCGCGCGCGGGCGAGCCCCGCGGGAACCGCTCCTGACAGCGCCTCGAACAGCGCCAGTCGCGCCTCGCCCACCAGCGCTGCGGTATCGTCAGCCGCGCCGCTGCCTGCGCGCAATTGCTGGGCGCGCTCCTGCACGGCGCGCGCGGTGGCCGGATCGCCGGCTTCGGCAGAGCCGAGCGCCAGCCGGTCCTCACCCTCGATCCGCTCGCGATGGTGCGCTGGAAAGCGCGCGGTGCGGATGGCCGAAACCTTGGTCAGCTCGGCATAGGCCTCGGCGGTATTGCCCCCTTCGAGCAGGGCCTGCGCCAGAATGTCGCGCGCCAGCAGGGCGCGGTCGGCTTCCGGCCCGAGATCGCGGGTCATCTTTTCGGTCGCGGCGCGGGCCAGTGCCTCGGCCTCGGTGGTCTTGCCGTTCAGTGTCAGGATATGGGCGAGCGTCGCGAGGTAGGTCAGCGTCTGCTGGCTCTCGCCGAAGCTGGCATAGGCGAGATCGAGCCCCTTGCGCGCCACGCTTTCCGCCTCGTCACGCCGGCCGAGATCGGCGAGTACGCGGGCAAGGGTGTTGAGGTTGACGGCGAGGAAGGGATGGCGCTCGGGCAGGAAGCCTTCAAGGATGGCCTGCGTCCGGCGCCCTTCCTCCGCGGCTTCCTCCAGCCGCCCGGAGGCATAGAGGAAGGTGACCAGATTGGCGAAATGCGGGGCGGCATTGGCGGGGATGGGATCAAGCCTGCGGTTGATCGCGATCGCCTCGCGCACGCTCGCAATCGCGCGTTCGGTCTCGCCATTGCGGATCTGCGCATTGGCAAGGTTCGACCATGCGGCGGAAAGCTCGGTGCTGGCACGCGCGTTTTCGGGCTGGAGGCGGGCCTGTTCCAGCCGGTATTCCAGCACCTGCTCGCCCAGCTTCGTGGCCTTGTCGAAGGCGCTGAGCGTCAGATACATCACCACCTGCGCGTTGGCGACGAGCATCCGGCGCTGGCGCCATTGCGGCTCGTCCGGGCGCGCGGCGGTGGCAGCTTCGAGCACCGAGGCAATGCGCGCCAGCCGGGCTTCGGCACCGGCCACATCGCCTTGCAGATAGTCGGCGGTGGCCAGTTCGGCCTCGAGCCACGCCAGTTCGGGGTGATCGGCCGGAAACAGCGTCCGGCCATAGGCGAGCACCTCTTCGAAGGCCTTGCGATAGGCGGCAGGATCGGCGCCTTCGTCGAGCGCATCGGCCGCGGCGAACATGGCATCGAGCCGCTCGCGTTGGGCTGCGGTGGGCGCGGCCGGAGCGGGTTGTGCCTGCGCTGACTGGGGCATGGCCGTGGCAAGCGCGAGGCTTGTCGCCAGCGCGCCAAGGCGCCTGATCACTCTTTCCATGCTGCCCCCCCTCAGGCTTCCGGACGGTGCGACCCGTCCTTTGTCTCACTCGGCTGGCGCAAAAAGGCAACCGGGAACAACCGCGCCGAAAGGCAAGGATACCATTCCTCTCGATGCAAAAGGCCCCCGCGACCGGTCGGACGCGGGGGCCTTTATATGTTGCCGGAGCAGCTGCGCGATTACACCACGCCGAAGGCCAGCATCGCGTCGGCGACCTTCTTGAAGCCCGCGATATTCGCGCCCTTCACGTAGTCGATATAGCCGTCCCCCTGATCGCCATAGGTGATGCAGGAATTGTGGATGCCGGCCATGATGTCCTTGAGCATCTGCTGGAGCTCTTCTTCCTTCCACGACCGGCGCTCGGAGTTCTGGCTCATTTCGAGGCCCGAAACCGCCACGCCGCCGGCGTTCGAGGCCTTGCCTGGAGCATAGAGCAGCTTGGCGTGCTTGAAGGCGTGCACCCCGTCGAGATCGGTCGGCATGTTCGCGCCTTCCGACACGGCCCGGCAGCCATTGGCGATCAGCATCTTGGCGTCCTCGCCCAGCAGCTCGTTCTGCGTGGCGCAGGGCAGGGCGACGTCGCAGGGCACGCCCCACGGGGTCTTGCCCGCATGGAAGGTCGCCTTGGGGAAGGCTGCGGTATAATCCTCGATCCGGCCGCGGCGGTGGGTCTTGTGGGTCTTCACCCAGTCGATCTTTTCCTGATCGATGCCGTCGGGATCATGGATGAACCCGCCCGAATCCGACAGGGTCAGCACCTTGCCGCCCAGCTGGACGATCTTCTCCGCCGCATGGGTGGCGACGTTGCCCGAGCCCGAGATGACGGCGGTTTTGCCCACCAGATCTTCGTTCTTGGTCGCCAGCATGTTGGCGAGGAAATAGACCGCGCCGTAACCCGTCGCCTCGGTGCGGATCAGCGAGCCGCCCCATTCGAGGCCCTTGCCGGTCAGCACGCCGGTGAAGTTGTTGGTGATGCGCTTGTACTGGCCGAACATGAAGCCGATCTCGCGCCCGCCCACGCCGATGTCGCCGGCCGGCACGTCGATATCCGCGCCGATGTGGCGATAGAGCTCGGTCATGAAGGACTGGCAGAAGCGCATGATCTCGCGCACGCTTTTGCCCTTGGGGTTGAAGTTCGACCCGCCCTTGCCGCCGCCCATCGGCAGGCCGGTGAGCGCGTTCTTGAAGGTCTGCTCGAAGGCGAGGAACTTCAGGACCGACTCGGTCACCGAGGGGTGGAAGCGGATGCCGCCCTTGTAGGGGCCGATCGCGTTGTTGTTCTGCACGCGCCAGCCGCGCTGCACGCGGATGTTGCCGTTGTCGTCCTCCCAGCACACGCGGAAGGAGACCACACGGTCGGGCTCGGCGATGCGGCGGAGGATCTGCTGGGAGTGATACTCCTCCTTGTCCTCCATGAATTCGAAGATGTCCTCGGCCACTTCCTGAACGGCCTGGACGAATTCCGGCTGATGCGGATTGCGTTTCTTCACGCCCTCCATGAAGCCGTTGAGATCGACGTGATCGTGAACTGCCATAATGTTTCCCCCCAAAAAAACCTGATTATGCGACCGATAGAGACTCCGCTTGTCGATATGCGGCAAGTTATCAGCGCAATGACAGATTCCTGCAAGCAGGTTTCGGGGGGTGTCAACGAGGGGTCAGATTGCCGAGCTGAAACGGCGCTGGGTGACGGCGCGGTAGCTGTCGAACAGCGCCGCGATGCCGCGCGCATAGGGCAGGCCACCGGGCGCGATCCGCAGGATGTTGCCGTCGAGGCTGGCGAGGCCGCGGGCGGTAAAGGGTTCCAGTCGCTCGCGCACTTCGGCCAGC
This sequence comes from Porphyrobacter sp., assembly GCA_027531395.1. Taxonomy (GTDB): domain Bacteria; phylum Pseudomonadota; class Alphaproteobacteria; order Sphingomonadales; family Sphingomonadaceae; genus Erythrobacter. The sequence goes on from JAPZRO010000006.1 coordinate 142,008, forward strand.
AGGTGGGGCGGAAGCTCCGCCTCATGGCGGCATAGCAGCGCCTCGATCACGCCGCCGCGCAAGCGGTCCTCGGGCGAGCGCGCGATGCCATGGCTGGCCGACAGCCGCCCTTCGGCTGACAGCGCGCGGTAGCGGCCATTGTGCTTCTCGTTCTGGGCAAGCAGGCCCGGAAAGCCGCTGATCGCGGTCGCGCCCATGCCGATCAGCACCTCGGCCTGATCATCGGTGAAGCCCTGGAAATTGCGCCGCAGCGTGCCTTCGCGGGTCACGCGCGCCATGGCGTCATGGGGCAGGGCGAAGTGATCGAAGCCGATCGCCTCGTAGCCATTGCCGGTGAGGAACTCATGCGCCTGCGCCGCCATGGCAAAGCGCGCCTCGGCGCCGGGCAGGGCATCCTCGGGGATCATCGTCTGGCGCGGCACCATGTGGGGGACATGGGCATAGCCGAACACCGCCACCCGGTCCGCGCCGAGCATCCGCGTGTGTTCGAGACTGTCGGCCAGATCGACCGCGGTCTGGTGCGGCAACCCGTACATCAGATCGAAATTGAGCGAGGTGACGCCGCCCGAACGCAGCCAGTCGATGCTGCGGCAGATCATGCTGGTGGGCTGCTCGCGTCCGATCGCCTTCTGGCAGTGGGCGGCGAAGGTCTGCACCCCCATGCTGGCGCGGGTGATGCCGGCCTCGCGCACGACATGGCTCCATTCGGCGGTCAGGCTGCGCGGATCGAGCTCGATCGACCATTCCGGGGCGACCAGCGGGAAGTGGGCGTGCAAGGCCTCGACCAGCGCCATGAATTCGCGCGGTTCGATCGCATTGGGACTGCCCCCGCCAAAGGCGATGCGCCGCACCCTTGCGCCCTGCGGCAAGAGGCTGGCGACCGTGGCGAGTTCCTGATGCAGCGCGGCGAGATAGGTTTCGACCCGCGCCCGCCGGCCTGATGCGCCGGTGTTGCAGCCGCAATAGTAGCAGATCTTCTCGCAGAACGGGATGTGGAGGTAGAGCGACACGTCGCCATCGGCCCCCGCAATCGCGCGTTCGATCGCGCCTTCTTCAAGCGGCCCGAAATCGGCGGCGGTGGGATAGCTGGTGTAGCGCGGCACCGGCGTGGCGAGGAGTTCGGGGTAATAGTTCCACATGAGGCGCTTAGAGCGTCCCCGCGACTACCCGTCTTTGCGCGAGATCAATTTACCGGATTTGTCTTCGCGGCAGGTGCCGGCGTGGCAGCCTTTGGGGTGGCAGTCGCGATCTTGCGCGGGCGCGCCGTCGCCGACCGGAATGGTGATCGTGCCGCCGTTGCACAGCCGCGCGGTGATCGTGGCGCTCTGTGTGGGGAGCGGGCCGACCATCACCGGCACCAGCGCGGCGAGGGCGAAGGGGAGCAGGGCGGCGCTCACGTTTCGTCCTCCTCGTCGATCAGGATGCGGTTGGCCGCGCCGTCCATGTCGTCATACTGCCCGTCGCGCATCGACCACAGGAAGGCGACGAGGCCGAGCAGGCCCATGCCGAGCGCAATCGGGATAAGGAAGGCGAGGCCGGTCATCGGGCTCCTCTCGCAAGACGCAGGGAGTTGGCGACCACCACCAGCGAGCTCACCGACATGGCGATTGCCGCGATCAGCGGGGTGACGAGGCCGAACAGCGCCAGCGGCACGGCAAGCAGGTTGTAGGCGATCGAGAAGGCGAAGTTCTCGCGCACGATTCGCATCGTCTTTCGCGCCACCCGCACCGCCAGCGCGACGGGCATCAGCTTTTCGCCGATGAACACCGCGTCGGCGGCCTGCTGGCTGGCGTCCGAGGCCGTTCCGGGCGCGATCGAGGCGTGGGCGGCAGCGAGGGCAGGGCCGTCATTGAGGCCATCGCCCACCATCAGCGGGCGGCGGCCTTGGGCCTTGAGCGCTTCGAGCGCGGAGAGCTTGGCCTGCGGGCTGGCCTCGGCTTCGGCGGCAAGGCCCAGCTCGCGCGCGAGTGCTTCGACCGGCGCGGCGCGATCGCCCGACAGGATGCTGGCGGAGACGCCTTGCGCCTTCAGGGCGGCGAGGGTCGCGGCGGCGTCGGTGCGCAGGGGATCGGTAAAGGCGATGATCTGGCGGTCGGCCCCGATCCTGAGGCAGGTGGCGAGGGTCTCGCCGGCATTCTCGGGTCGTTCGAGCGCGACCGCGAGCCCCTCCCAGCGCCCCGTCAGCCCTTCGCCGCTGACTTCGCGGACATCGCTGATCGCGGCAGGCTCCACCCCTTCGTGCAGGAGCGTCGCGGCAAGGCCCCGGCTGAGCGGATGGCGGCTCGCCTGCGCCAGCCCCAGCGCGACCGCGCACTGTGTCTGCGTGAGCGCTCCCACGTCGGCGCGGGGGCTGCCGAGGGTCAGCGTGCCGGTCTTGTCGAGCAGCGCGATATCGCATTCGGCGAGGCGCTCCAGCGCGCTCCCGTCTTTCACCAGCAAGCCGCGTCGCAACAGCGCGCCCGAGGCCACCACCTGCGCCGCCGGAACCGCGAGGCCCATGGCGCAGGGGCAGGTGATGATCAGCACCGCGATGGCGATGACGAGCGACTGGTGCCAGCCCGCGCCCGCGATCATCCAGCCCGCGAAGGCCAGCGCAGCAAGGCTGTGCACCACCGGCGCATAGAGCCGGCTGGCGCGGTCGGCGATGCGGACATAGGCACTGCGCGATTGCCCCGCCTCGTCCATCAGCCGGGCGATTTCGGCGAGCGCGGTATCCTCGGCAACGTGGGTCAGGCGGATGCGCAAGGGGGCGGACAGGTTGATTGCGCCGGCGTGCACCACGCTGCCCGGCCCGACCGGCTCGGGCGCGCTTTCGCCGGTGAGCATGGCATTGTCGATCGCGCTGGCACCATCCACCACCTCGCCATCGGCGGCGAGCGCCTCCCCGGCGGCGACCAGCACCAGCATTCCCGGTTCAAGATCGGGGGCGGCCACGCGGCGGGTCGAGCCATCGGGGCCGATCACGCTCGCGCTCTTGCCCATCCGCCCAAGCAGCGCGCCGATCCCGGCCCGCGTGCGATCCCGCATCACCGCATCGAGCGTGCGCCCGGCGAGCAGGAAGAACAGCAGCATCACCGCGCTTTCGAAATAGGCGTGACCGCCGCCGGTCATGGTCTCGTAGATGCTGAGGGCGGTGGCGAGGATCACGCCGATGCTGATCGGCACGTCCATGTTGGTGCGCTTGTGGCTCAGCGCCATCCAGGCGCTGGCGAAGAACGGGCGGCCCGAATAGGCGATCACCGGCAGCGCGATCAGCGCCGACAGCCAGTGGAACAGCTCGCGCGTCGCCCCTTCCGCCCCCGACCAGATGCTGACCGAGAGCAGCATGATGTTCATCATGCCGAACCCCGCCACGCCCACCGCACGGGTCAGGCGCTGGCGCTCCTTGTCCTCGATCCCCATCGGGTTCTCGGCCACCGGCTGCGCTTCGAAGCCGAGTTCGCGCAGGGCTTCGGTCAGACGGGTTTCGTCGAGCGCCGGATCGTGCCGTATCGCCACGCGCTTGGCCGAGAAATTGGCGCGCGCGGCGGCAATGCCGGGGACCTTGGGCAATTCGCGCTCGATCTTGGCGATGCAGCCCGCGCAGCGCATCCCGGGCACGGTGAAGCGGGTCGAGACGAGCGCGGCGTTGTCCGCTGCGGGGGAGGGCGAGGGTGCGTTCACGGCAGCGTGCTCTCTCCGGCCCAGGTGCCTTGCTGTGCCTCGATGGCGATGCGCATCTGCCAGCGTCCGTCGGCCAGCACCTTGTCCGAAATCCAGCGCCCTTCGCCCGCAGGCGCAAAGGTGAGATGCGTCGCCTCGCGCGCGCCCAGCGGGCGTTCGGCCTCGGCGGCGACCTTTGCGGCAGCGGGAACTCCGGCGGTGTCGAGCACCACCCGGCCATCGGCGCGCTGCGATGCCTGCACCTCCCAGCCGAGCTGGCGCGAGGCGTCGGCCTTGGCCAGCCAGTCATTGTAATTTTGGCTGGCGACGTAGGAATTGTCGACCACGGTGCCGTGGAAGCTGCCGACCGCAAAGCTCGCCATCACCAGATTGACCGCGATGACGATCCCGAAGCCGCCGACGAACACCAGCGCCATGTGCTTGCCGGTGAATTTGGCTCTGGTGCTGGTCATTCGTCGTCCTCCGGCATGGCAAAGGTGGTTTCGGCCAGATCGGTCTCGCGCTGTTCGTCGAGACTGGTGAGGCGGAAGGTGAAGGCGAGGCTGTCGTCCTCGTCGATCCCCGGGGGCAGCATCACATAGGCGCGCACCACTTTGGTCTCGTTGGCGGGCACGGCGATCACCTGCGTCGGCGCGGCGTCTTCACGGGCGACGGCGTCGGTCCACATCACCGCGCCCTGCGGCAGGCCCATGAGCGCCACTTCCATGTCGCGCGGGCGGGCTTCCATGTTGCGCAGGCGCAGGGTGTAGGCATTGCGGACCGAGCCGTCCTTGAGCAGCATGAAGGGCGGATTGCGATCGGGCGAGACCGTCAGATCGGTGTGGGTGCGGGTGCCGAGCGCGAACAGCAGGCCGGCCCCGATCGCGCCCCAGACACCGAAATAGATGAAGATACGCGGGCGCAGCAGCGCCTTCCATGCGGGGGTGGCAGGCGCGCCGGCGGCTTCGGCCTTGCATTGATCGAGCGTGGCGTAGTCGATCAGCCCGCGCGGGCGGCCGACCTCCTTCATCACCTTGTCGCAGGCGTCGATGCACAGCCCGCAGGTGATGCAGCCGATCTGCTGGCCTTCGCGGATGTCGACCCCGGTGGGGCACACCGCGACGCACATGTTGCAGTCGATGCAGTCGCCATACTGATCGGGGTTCTTCGCCGCCTTCTTGAGGCTGCCGCGCTGTTCGCCGCGCCAGTCCTTGTAAGTGACGATCAGGCTCTTCTCGTCGAGCATCGCGGTCTGGATGCGCGGCCAGGGGCACATGTAGATGCACACCTGCTCGCGCATGAAGCCGCCGAGCCAGAAGGTGGTGCCGGTGAGGATCGCGACGGTCGCATAGGCGACGGGTGCGGCGTTGCCGGTCCAGAAATCCACCGTCAGCGTCGGCGCGTCGGCGAAATACATGATCCACGCGCCGCCGGTCCAGAAGGCGATTGCCGCATAGACCGCCCACTTGGCGGTGCGCCGCGCGATCTTGGACGCGGTCCACGGTGCCTTGTCGAGCCGGATGCGGGCGTTGCGATCACCGTCGAAGAAGCGGTCGACATGCTGGAACACATCGGTCCACACGGTCTGGGGGCAGGCATAGCCGCACCACGCACGGCCGACCGCGCTGGTGACGAGGAACAGCCCGATCCCGGCCATGATCAGCATGCCCGCAACGAAGTAGAATTCGTGCGGCCAGATCTCGATGTCGAACATGTAGAAGCGGCGGTTGGCGAGATCGATCAGCACCGCCTGATCGGGGGCATAGGGGCCGCGGTCCCAGCGGATCCACGGGGTGACGTAGTAGATCGCCAGGGTGACGAGCATCACCAGCCACTTGAAGCGGCGGAAAGGGCCGTCGATCCGCTTGTTGTGGATCGTCTTGCCCTTTTCGTAGAGCGCCGAGCCCATGAATCCCACGTCCTCGGCCACGGAGGCGAGGCGCGGGGTCTCGGCATCGGAACCGAGCGCCCCTGCCCAGTCACGGGGGGGCTCCCCGTGCGGGGTGGGACGCTCGATATCCTTCTGGTCAGCCATCGGTCTCGGCCTTGGGGGTCTGGGCGACATCGCCGGTGGTTGCCGCTTCCAGAGCGACAGGCGCTGCCTGCTGGCCGCCGCCGCGCGAGTGGACATAGGCAGCGAGCATCTTGATCGTCACCGGATCGAGCCGCTCGTTCCATGCCGGCATCACGCCGTGGCGGGGAGCGAGGATCTGCTTCTTCACATCGGCCGCCGTGCCGCCGAACAGCCAGATCGCATCGTTGAGCGCAGGCGCGCCCATCGCCACCATGCCTTCGCCGCTCGCGCCGTGGCAGGCCGCGCAGTTATCGGCGAACAGCTGTGCGCCGGCGGGGTTGGGTTTGGCCTTGCCCGAGAGCGAGAGCACATGGCCGGTGACCGCGTCCACCTGCGCGCCCTCGATCACGCCGGCAAAGGCAGGCATGTAGTTCGCGCGGGTCGCATCGGCGCCTTCCCAGCGGATGCCGTGGGTGATGGTGTATTCGATCTCGCTGAGCGTTCCGCCCCAGATCCAGTCGTCGTCATTGAGGTTGGGGTAGCCGGCCGAGCCCGCCGCGCCCGCGCCGTGGCACTGCACGCAGTTGACCTTGAACGCCGCCGCGCCGCCCGCAATGGCCTGCGCCATCAGTTCGGGGTTGTTGCCGAGCGCCTCGATATCTGTCGCGGCGATCTGCTTGAACACGCCCTGGCGCGCGGCCTCGGCAGCGCTCATTTCCCTGGCGAGATCGCCGCGGCTTGACCAGCCGAGCGTGCCGGCGGTGGCCTTGTCGATCAGCGGCCAGGCCGGATAGAGCACGACATAGACCAGCGCCCAGGCGATGGTGGCGTAGAAGGTCCACAGCCACCAGCGCGGCAGGGGAGTGTTGAGCTCCTCGATCCCGTCCCATTCGTGGCCGACGGTCTCGGTGCCGGTGGGTTGGTCGATGCGCTTATTGACCATCGTCGTCATCCTTGAAAATCGAGTGCTTGGCCGCCTCCACATGGCCCTTGGCCGCGGGGCGGAAGTGCCACAGGCACAGCGTCAGATAGAGCGCGCAGATCACCGCCAGCCCGTAGCTGTCGGCAAAGTGGCGCAGGGTGTCGTAGAAGCTCACCGGCCCTTCTCCTTGGTGAGCGCTTCCTGCGCCGCGGCGCTGTCGACATCGACCAGCGTGCCGAGCATCTGGAGATAGGCGACCAGCGCATCCATCTCGGTCACCCGGGTGGGATCGCCGTCGTAGTCGCGGATCTGCGCCTTGGGGTAACGCGTGGCGAGATCGCCGGCATCGGCGTTGGGATCGGCCTGCGCGATCAGATCGGCCCCGGCCTTCGCGATGTCGGCATCGGTGTAGGGCACGCCGACCCGCCGCAGCGCGGTGAGATTGGCGGCCGGATCGGCAACCTTGAGCTCGGCCTCGGCGAGGAAGGCGTAGCTCGGCATGATGCTCTCCGGCACCACCGAACGCGGCGCCTTGAGGTGCTGGACGTGCCAGGCATCCGAATAGCGCCCGCCCACCCGCGCCAGATCCGGCCCGGTGCGCTTGCTGCCCCACTGGAAGGGGTGATCATACATCGATTCCGCGGCGAGGCTGTAATGGCCGTAGCGTTCGACCTCGTCCCGGAAGGGCCGGATCATCTGGCTGTGGCAGACATAGCAGCCTTCGCGGATGTAGATGTCGCGGCCCGCCTGCTCAAGCGGGGTGTAGGGGCGCATCCCCTCCACCTTCTCGATGGTGTTGTCGATCCAGAACAGCGGGGCGATCTCCACGATCCCGCCGACCGCGACCGTCAGCAGCGTTGCTGCGGCAAGCAGCGTAACGTTGCGTTCCAGCTTCTTGTGACCCTCGAAGGGTTCCTTGCGCGTTGTGTCAGTCATTGTTCGCGTTCCTTGGCTCGCGGTCATTCGGCCGGTTCGGCGACGATCGGGCGGTCATTGGCTTCGTCATGCGCGGTGTCGCCCATCGGGGCCTCGTCGCGCTGGTGGCCGAGGATGGTCATCCAGATGTTGTAGACCATGATGATCGCACCGCTGAGGTACATCAGCCCGCCCACGGCACGCAGGATGTACATCGGGTGGAGCGCGGCGACGGTGTCGACGAAGCTGTTCACCAGATAGCCGTCCGAGCCGTATTCGCGCCACATCAGGCCCTGGGTGATGCCCGCCACCCACATGCTGGCGGCGTAGAAGACGATCCCCAACGTCGCGAGCCAGAAGTGCCAGTTGATCATCCGCAGGCTGTAGAGCCGCGGCTGCTGCCACAGGCGCGGCACGAGGTAGTAGACGCAGGCGAAGGTGATCATCCCGTTCCACCCCAGCGCGCCGGAATGGACGTGGCCGATGGTCCAGTCGGTGTAGTGGCTCAGCGAGTTCACCGCCTTGATCGACAGCATCGGGCCTTCGAAGGTGCTCATCCCGTAGAAGGCAAGCGCGAGGACCATCATGCGGATGATCGGATCGGTGCGGACCTTGTCCCATGCCCCGTTGAGGGTCATCAGGCCGTTGATCATGCCGCCCCAGCTGGGCATCCACAGCATCACCGAGAACACCATGCCCAGCGTCTGCGCCCAGTCGGGCAGGGCGGTGTAGTGGAGGTGGTGCGGACCGGCCCAGATGTAGAGGAAGATCAGCGACCAGAAGTGGATGATCGACAGGCGGTAGGAATAGACCGGCCGCCCGGCCTGCTTGGGCACGAAGTAGTACATCATCGCGAGGAAGCCGGCGGTGAGGAAGAAGCCCACCGCGTTATGGCCGTACCACCACTGGGTCAGCGCATCCTGCACGCCGGCGAAGGCGGAATAGCTCTTGGCCCCCATCAGGCTCACCGGCAGCGCGAGGTTGTTGACCACGTGCAGCATCGCCACGGTGATGATGAAGGCGAGGAAGAACCAGTTGGCGACGTAGATGTGCGGTTCGTTGCGCTTGAGGATCGTGCCCACGAACACCGCGAGATAGGCCAGCCAGACGACCGTCAGCCACAGGTCGACATACCATTCGGGCTCGGCATATTCCTTGCCCTGGCTGATGCCGAGCAGGTAGCCGGTTGCCGCCAGCACGATGAACAGTTGGTAGCCCCAGAACACGAAGCGCGCGGTGCCGGGCAGGGCCAGCGTGGCGCGGCAGGTGCGCTGGACCACGTAGAAGCTGGTCGCCAGCAGCGCGTTGCCGCCAAAGGCGAAAATCACCGCCGAGGTGTGCAGCGGACGCAGCCGGCCGAAATTGAACCAAGGTTCGAGGTTGAGCCAGGGGAAGGCGAGCTGCGCGGCGATGAACACGCCCGCCAGCAGCCCGGCAATGCCCCAGAACATGGTCGCAATCACACCCCAGCGCACGACGTCGTCGTCGTAGCGGCTCGGCCCCGGAGGCATCCTGAAGATGCTCTGCGCCTTGGCCAGCGGATCATAGGTGCCCAGCGTCGCGATGATCAGGATCACCGCGACCAGAGCAACGATGCCCATGTGGATGGCAAACCCGCTGTCCGGGGTCAGCGCGATGGCACTAATGGCTGCGAGCAGGACAAGCGCCCAGACCCCCAGCCGTCTTACGACTGCTTCCATGATGATGTGTCCCTTCCGTCGGCTTGCCTTAGCAAGCCCCCGCAATCCCGTTTTTGATTCAGATCAAATGCGTGTCAGTTTTTGGATGTCGCGCCCGCTTGACTGTGCTGGCGCCCGGCAAGCCGGGCCAACGCATCGACGTCAGAAAGGCAGACTTTTGAACGGCCTTCGGTCTCGACCAGACCCGCCTCGCGCAGCTCGGTGAGCTGGCGGCTGACGGTTTCGATCGTGAGGCCAAGGCTGTCGCCGATGTCCCTGCGGCTCATCGGCAGGGCGAAGGCGCAGGCACCCGAAGTGCAGTTTGCCAGCCGCTCGGCCATCGAGACAAGGAAGTCGGCGATCCGCTGCTGTGCGGATTTGTGGCCCATCTGCATCATCCGCGTGCGGCTGCGATGCAGCGCCTGCAGGCTGCGCGCGAGCACCGAGCGGAGCACCGCCGGATCGCTCTGGGCTATGTCGAGAAAGCGGTCTGCCGGAAACACCACCAGATCGCAGTCGCTGAGCGCCACCAGCCGGAAGTCCCCGTCGCTCTGGCGCAGCACCGAAATCATGTCCCCGCCGAAATGGAAGGCCAGCACCTGTCCGCTCGGCGCGTCGGCGACCGGCTGGGCGGCGAGCTTGGCAGAACCTTCGGCGATATAGACCAGTCTGTCTTCGCGCGGGTCGGGCGCGAGTTCCTCGCCCTTGGCGAGATGCAGGCAAAAGCCGATCGCGCACAGCCTGTCGGCCGTCAGCGCGTCGCCGGTTCCAGGGGGCAGAGCATCACGGAAGGCCTCCATGCATTCCTGCCCGTATGAGGTGCTGATCGTTGCCATGATGGTGCTGCAATGCCGCGCGCAAAGGCAAAGGTCTTTGATCCCGATCAATGAGCGAGAGCACTTTCCGGGGCTATCGGGCCTCCACAGGCAGCAAACATCCTGGGTCGCGGAGGGCGGCCACTGCTGCCGATGAGGACGGATAGAATGAAGACTTTTCTGATGGTTGCCAACACTGCTCTGGCCGGTGCGGCTCTGGCGCTCGCCGCGACCCCGGCGATGGCGCAGGATGGCGAGGCCGACCGGGCCGGAGATATCCAGCTCAAGGTGCTCGGCACTGCGGTGCTGCCCGACGGCAAGATCACCGACATCAACGTCAATCTGCCGGGTCTGCCGGCCACCACCCAGACCAAGGCGAGCGACAATTTCGTGCCGACCATCGCGGTGGAATGGTTCGTCACCGACAATGTCTCGATCGAGACCATCGCCGGGGTGACCCAGCATGACGTCGATGCCACCGCCGGCCTGCCCGTGGGTGCCGAACTGGTCTCGGACGCGCTGCTGCTGCCCGCCACCGTCACCGCGAAGTATCACTTCGATCTCGGCGGGGTGAAGCCCTATGTTGGCGGGGGCGTGGCCTATTTCATCTGGCTCAAGGACGATCCGGGCGCAGCCACCCTGCCGCTGGGCGTGACCGATACCGATCTGTCGGACGAATTCGGCTTCGCGCTACAGGCCGGCTTCGACGTGCCGCTGGGCGACAACGGCTTTGGCCTGACCTTCGATGCCAAGCGCTACTTCATCGACACCACCGCCCGCTGGTACGTGGGCAACACGCTGGCGATCGAGACCGAGCATAAGCTGGATCCGTGGGTGCTGAGCGCCGGGGTGTCCTACCGCTTCTGAGGCAGGACAAGGTCCAGCACGAGCCCCGCCAGCCGGTAAGCGGTTGGCGGGGTTTTTGCTGCATGGGAAGCGGGCATTGCGGGGTCATTGTCTGATCATGCACGGGTCATTGTCGGTGATGTGCAGGGATGAAACGCCAAAACGGCGATGTTTCACGTGAAACATCGCCAGATTGGTTCGCTTGGCGGGGTCAGAAATTGTAGCGGCTGGAGATCATCATCCGTCTGAGATCCCCCGACCGGCCGTCCTCCAGCGTGCGTTCGGCATAGAGCAGCTCGATCCCGATATCGAGCGGATCGACCGGGTTCCAGATCAGGTTGGCCAGCGCGTTCCAGCTTTCGTCGGTGACCTGCCGGGTGGTCAGCAGCACCGGATTGTCGGCCTTGAAATAGGACCCCGCCACGGTCGAGCGCAGCCGTCCGCCCCAGTGGTGCTGATAGGCGGCAAAGCCTGACCAGGTGAAGATCGGATCAAGCTTGCCGCTGGCATCCAGCGCCGCATCATTGACGATGTTGAGCCCGATATAGCGCCCGAGCCCGTCGCCCGCCGTCGCCATGAACCGAAGGTCATCGCGCGGCCCGACCTTGATCTTGCCCGAGAGGCTCAGGCCATAGCCCATCGCGCTGTCGGTGCCGGTGCCGAAGTCATCGTCCGAAATCCGCAGGGTGCGCACAATCCCAGCCGCCGAGAGCGAGCCCCACGGGCGGGTGAGATTGTAGCGGGCGACCACATCGGGGATGGTATCGTCCCCCGCCATGATCCGCGCGCCGGTGCGGGTGGTGACCGTCGTCTCGGGTTGTTCGAGCGCGATCTGCCAGCCGTTCTTGCTCCAGCGGATCTGCGGCTGGCGATCGAACACCGTGCCCGGCGTCACCCCGATGAAGTCCAGACTGTCGGGCAGCGCGCCGATGTTCTGGAAGGTCGACCAGGCCTGCCCGAACAGCCAGTTATCATAGGTGATGAAGGCCTGCCGCATGCGCGGAACATAGGAGTTGGTGGTCCGCTCGTCGCCCCCGTCGGTAACGTTGAAATCGAGCTCGATATGCGAATTGAGCGTGTGCCCGGAACCGACATCTGTGGCGGTCTTGAGGATGAACCGGGTCTGGCGGGCGCTGTAGTCGGTGTCATAGCCCGAGGACGTTCCGCCGACCGGAATCAGCGCGGGAATCAGGAAATCGCGCCCGATCGAATTGTCGGGCATCTGCCCGCCGCTGGTGCGCTGCACGAGTGCATCGAGCTTGACGTAGCCGGCATAGGCGACCGTGGTCTTGCCGACACGGAAGCCCTTGTCCTCCTGCGATTTGGGCACCGCGATCTGCTGGGCAAGCTCGGCCTGGCGATCCTTGAGGTCGCGGGTGGCGGCGAGCAGCGCGGCACTCTGCTCGCGCATCGTCGCCTCTTCCGCCGAATGCGAACTCGCCTCGGCATCGAGCCGCGCGACCAGCCCTTCGACCAGCTTCTCCAGCCGCTCCAGCCGCGCCTCGACACTGGCCTCCTGCGCCAGCGCCGGCGTTGCGGTCAGCACGCTCGCCGCGAGCAGCGCTGCCCGCAAGGCACGGGCCGCACCCCTGTGAACCATAAGACCCTCCCATCCTCTTTTTCCCATTGGCGAGAATGGCCTGATCGCAGGCACGCTGACAGTTAGCGGATGGTCGTAAGACCTTTGTCTGAGGGCGCGGGGCTGGTAGCCTGAGGTATAACGGGGTCAGAAAAGGGAGAGTCGAGATGATCCACGCCGTCGAGCGGCCCACCGCCCATACCCCCACCCATTGCACGCCTGCGCAATATGACGCGATGTATCGCGCCTCGGTGGAAACGCCTGACGCCTTCTGGCTGGAGCAGGCGCAGCGGCTCGACTGGGTCAAGGCGCCCACCATTGGCGGCGACTGGGCCTATGATCCGGTGGCGATCAAGTGGTTCGAGGATGGCCAGCTCAACCTGTGCCACAATGCGGTCGACCGGCACCTTGCCACGCATGCCGACAAGACCGCGCTGATCTTCGAGCCCGACGATCCGGCCACCCCGGGCCGCAGCCTGACCTATGGCGAGCTCCACCGCGACGTCGTGCGCATGGCCAATGCGCTGAAGGCACTCGGCGTTGCCCGCGGTGACCGGGTGACGATCTATATGCCGATGATCCTCGAAGGGGTGGTCGCCATGCTCGCCTGCGCAAGGCTGGGGGCGGTGCATTCGGTGGTGTTCGGCGGCTTCTCGCCCGAGGCACTCGCGGGCCGGATCGAGGATTGCGGCAGCCGCTTCGTGATCACTGCGGACGAGGGCCTGCGCGGCGGCAAGCACGTGCCATTGAAGGCCAATGTCGATGCAGCGCTGAACCTCGCCGCCCACGCGACGCCGGTCGAAGGCGTGCTGGTGATCCGCCACACCGGCGGCGAAATCGCCATGCAGGAAGGCCGCGATCACTGGCTGGAAAACCTCGCCAGCGATGCCGAGTGCCCCTGCGAGGTGATGGGCGCGGAAGACCCGCTGTTCATCCTCTACACCTCGGGTTCCACCGGCAAGCCCAAGGGCGTGCTCCACACCACCGGCGGCTACGGCGTGTGGACCGCGACCACCTTCCACTACATCTTCGACTACCAGCCCGGCGAGGTGTTCTGGTGCACCGCCGATATCGGCTGGGTGACGGGGCACAGCTACGTCGTCTACGGCCCGCTGTTCAACGCCGCGACCGCAGTGGTGTTCGAGGGCGTGCCCAACTACCCCGATCACGGGCGGTTTTGGGACGTGGTCGACAAGCACCAGGTCAACATCATCTACACCGCCCCCACCGCGATCCGCGCGCTGATGCGCGAGGGCGATCATCATGTGACGAGCCGCTCGCGCGCCTCGCTGCGTCTGCTCGGGAGCGTTGGCGAACCGATCAACCCCGAAGCCTGGCGCTGGTATTTCGACGTCGTGGGTGAGGGCCGCTGCCCGGTGATCGACACCTGGTGGCAGACCGAAACAGGCGGCTGCATGATCACCACACTCCCCGGCGCGCACGATATGAAGCCGGGCAGCGCCGGCCTGCCGTTCTTCGGCATCCGCCCGCAGCTGGTCGACAACGAGGGTCAGGTGCTCGAGGGCGCGGCCGAGGGCAACCTGTGCATCACCCACAGCTGGCCGGGGCAGGCGCGCACCGTCTATGGCGATCACGAGCGCTTCGTGCAGACCTATTTCAGCACCTATGCCGGCAAGTATTTCACTGGCGACGGGTGCAAGCGCGACGCGGACGGATATTACTGGATCACCGGGCGGGTCGATGACGTGATCAACGTCTCGGGCCATCGCATGGGCACTGCCGAGGTCGAGAGCGCTCTGGTGCTCCACGCCAAGGTCGCCGAGGCGGCGGTGGTCGGCTATCCGCACGACATCAAGGGGCAGGGCATCTATTGCTATGTCACCCTCAACGTCGGCGAGGAAGGCACCGAGGCGCTGCTGGCCGAGCTCAAGGCGCAGGTGCGCAAGGAAATCGGCCCTGTCGCTACACCCGACATCATCCACTTCACCGATGGCCTGCCCAAGACCCGTTCGGGCAAGATCATGCGCCGCATCCTGCGCAAGATCGCCGAGAACGAGTTCGGATCGCTGGGTGACACTTCGACGCTGGCCGATCCCTCGCTGGTCGACCGGCTGATCGAAGGCCGCCAGAACCGTTGAGGCGGCGATGACGGGTCGCATCATCATTGCCGACGATCACCCGCTGTTCCGCAGCGCCCTGGCGCACGCGGTCGGCAAGGTCTGGCCCGACGCGGCGATCATCGAGGCGAGCTCCGCCGCCGAGGCGCGTGCGGCGCTGGAGGCAGGGGCGGCGGAAGCCTTGCTGCTCGATCTGCACATGGCGGATTCCTCCGGTCTGTCGGTGCTGATGGACCTGCGGCAGGATTACCCCGCGCTGCCTATCGTGATCGTCTCGGCCTCCGAGGAGCCGCGCGTGTCCTCCGCTGCCGCGCAGCTGGGGGCGGCAGGGTTCATCCCCAAGTCGGCGAGCCTCGATGCGATGCGCGAGGGGCTGGGCGCGGTGCGCGATGGCGACGGGTGGTTCCCCGACGGCGGCGACACCGGGGCAGACGATGATCTGGCCCGCATCGCCAGCCTTACCCCGGCACAGCGGCGCATTCTCGGCGGCATCCGGCAGGGCCTGCTCAACAAGCAGATCGCCTATGAACTCGCCATCTCCGAGGCGACGGTGAAGGCGCATATCACTGCGATCCTGCGCAAGCTGGGCGTGGGCAGCCGCACCCAGGCGGTGCTGCTCGCGGCCAAGCTCGACGTCGATCAGCCCGCGACCGAACCTGCCAGAGGCTGATCGGCACTCCGCCGCTCGCGCCCTAGCGCCAGCGCGGTCGCGATTAGCGCCCGCAGGGCAGCGGGCGATGAGGGTTTGAGCAGGCGGTTGGCACCCATTCGCGCTGCCGCCAGCTCGGTTTCCTCCGAGGCTTCCGCCGTCAGCAGGATTGCCGGCGGGCGCTCGCCCCACAGGTCGCACAGCGCCGCATAGGTCGCATCGCCGCGCTCGGCCCCGTCGAGCCGGTAGTCCATGATCGCGATATCGGGGGCTGCGGGGAGGCGGGCCTGAGCTTCGGCAAGGCTCGCGGCGCAGGTGACTTCCAGACCCCACTTGCCGAGCAGCGCGGCGGTGGCGGCGA
Organism: Porphyrobacter sp.; assembly: GCA_027531395.1. GTDB lineage: Bacteria > Pseudomonadota > Alphaproteobacteria > Sphingomonadales > Sphingomonadaceae > Erythrobacter. Next base: position 157,508 of record JAPZRO010000006.1, read on the forward strand.
GCGCGGCGGGATCATTGTCCACCACCAGCACCCGCGCCTCGCCCAGCTGGCCGTGCCGTGCCGCCGGTGTCGATGCTGCAGGCGCGGCGGCCTCGCGGCGCAGCACCGGCAGGGCAAGGGCAAAGCGGCTCCCGCGCCCGGGCATCGAAGCGGTCTCGATCTCCACTCCGAGCAGCCGCCCCGCGCGCCGCACGATCGCAAGGCCGAGGCCCAGCCCCTCGCGGTCGGTCGAAGCGCCGCGCTCGAACTCGCCGAAGATGCGCTCGATATCCTCGGGCGCAATGCCGCGGCCGGTGTCGTGGATGCAGATCAGCGCTTCGCCCCCGCGCCGCCGCACCCCGATCAACACGCCGCCCGCCTCGGTATAGCGCACCGCGTTGCTCATCAGGTTGCGCAGGACGGCGGTCAGCAGCGCGCGGTCGGCCATCACCCAGGCGGTGGTGCGCGCCCGTTCCAGCCGCAGCCCCTTGGCCTGAGCCTGAAGCGCGAATTCGCGGGCGATGTCCTCGAACAGCTGGTCGAGCGCGACGGGTTCGGGCTTGGGCACCACGCCGCCGCTGTCGAGCTTGGAAATCTCCAGCAGCACCCGGATCAGCCGGTCGGCCGAGACGATCGAGCCGTCGAGATCGGCGACCAGCTTTTCGAGCTGCGCCCGCCCCGCCACCTCCTCGCCCAGCGCCGAGGCGAACAGGCGCGCGGCGTTGAGCGGCTGGATCAGATCGTGGCTGGCCGCGGCGAGGAAGCGGGTTTTGGACCGGGTCGCCTCGGCCAGCAGCGCATTGGCCTCGCTGAGCTGGCGGGTGCGTTCGGCGACCTTTTCCTCCAGTGCCTGCTCGGCCCGGCGGTCAAGCGTGATGTCGGTGTAGGAGGTGGTGTAGCCGCCGCCGGGAGTCGGCGCGCCGACGATCCGCAACACCCGGCCATCGTGCTGCACCCGCTCGATCCGGTGCTCGGTGCCGGCGCGCATATAGGCGAGGCGGCGCGCGACCTGATCGGCGATCTCGGCCTCGGACAGGCGGCCGCGCTGAAGGTTGAAGCGGATCAGATCGGCAATCGGCGTGCCGACCTGCACGAGGCTGTCGGGCAGGTCGAAGATCTGCTGGTAACGGCTGTTCCACGCCACCAGCCGCATCTCGGCATCGACCAGCGCGACGCCCTGATCGATGCTCTCGATCGCGGTCTGGAGCAGCTCGCCCGAGAAGCTCAAGCGGCGGTGGGTCTCGTCGAACATGGCGACGACTTCGGGTAGGGGGATCGGATCGCCGCCCGCCCACGAGGCGACCAGCATCCGCGCCGAGGAGGTGCCGATCACGCCCGAGATCACCCGTTCGGCGAGCTCCAGCACGCCCGCCTCGGCCGGATCGCCGTTGCGCAAGCCAAGCGGGGCCAGCGCGGCGTCGGCCCGCTCGCGCCCGACGAACTGGGCGAGCAGCGCACGCACGTCACCCACCCGCTTGGCGGTGGCATGGCGCGGCACAGCGCCCGGCATCGGCGTGCCGACAAAGGCCGCGGCCTGCGCCTGATCGAGCAGTGAGGGGCGGGCCGCTGCCGAGACCAGCCAGTAGAGCGCGGTGTTGAGCCCGAGGCTGAGGATCACGCCCGACACCAGCTGATCGGGGTGGATGCTGATAAGCGGAGCACTGTCGCTCGCCGCGGGCCAGATCAGCAGCACGAGCCACAGCGCGAAGCCTGTTGCGAGCCCCGCCAGCATCCCGGCGCGGTTGCCGTGCTGGCTCACCATGCCGAGCACCAGGCCCGGCGCGAACTGCGCGGCGGCGGCAAAGGCGAGGGTGCCGAGCCCGGCGAGATCGGTGATCCCGGCAAAGCCGCGATAGAAGGCATAGGCGCAGGCGAGCAGGGCGGCGATCACGATGCGGCGGATCAGCAGCAGGCGGCCCGCGATCCGGCTGCGGTCGCCGCGCCCGGCCAGCGCGCGGCGCAGCAGCAGCGGGGCGATGAGATCATTGGTGATCATGATCGACAGCGCCACGCAGGCGACCACGATCATCCCGGTCGAGGCGGAAAAGCCGCCGAGGAACACCAGCACCGCCAGCGCGTCCTGCCCGCCCGCCAGCGGCAGGGCCAGGACGATGGTATCGGGATCGGTGCCGGCGGGAAGCACCGCGAGGCCGGCCAGCACGATCGGCACGATGACCGCGGCGGTGAGCGCGAGATAGGCGGGCAACACCCACTGCATCGCCGGGCTGGTGCGTTCGCCCGGGGCTTCGATGAAGGTCATGTGGAACTGACGCGGCAGGCACAGGATGGCGCTTGCGGCAATCACGGTCAGCACCGCGAAGCGCGCATCGAAGGGGTTGTCGGCCAGCAGCGCAGGGCGGGCGGGAAGCGGAGGGGCATCGCCTGCCAGTAGCCACCACAGCGCCAGTGCCCCCACCGCCAGCAGCGCGGCGAGCTTGACCACCGCTTCGACCGCGATGGTCAGCACCAGCCCGGCATTGTCGCCCGCCCGGTCGGCCCGGCGCGAGCCGAACAGGATCGCGAACAGCCCCATCAGCGCCGCCACCAGCAGCACAAGCTCGTCGGCGGCGAGCTGGGCGCGCAATGTCGGATCGAGGGTCAGCATTGTCGCGCCCACCGATTCCAGCTGGAGCGCCATGTAGGGCAGGGTGCCGGCGCTCGCGATCACTGTCACCAGTGCGGCCAGCCCCGCGCTCTTGCCGTAGCGGGCCGAGAGGAAGTCGGCGATCGAGGTCGAATGCTGCGCCTTGGCCTGCGCGAGGATCTTGCGCACGAGGCCGAAGCCGAAGGTGAAGACGAGGATCGGGCCGAGATAGATCGGCAGATAGTCCAGCCCTGCAGTGGCCGCCGTGCCGACCCCGCCGAAAAAGGTCCAGCTCGAACAATAGACCGCAAGGCTGAGGCCGTAGACGATCCCCTGATGGCGCTGGAGGACGCCGGCTTGCGGCTGGTGCGCCTGCGCGGCCCGGTCGCGCCATGCGGCGAGCCAGAACAGCCCCGCCAGATAGATCAAGGCGGCGACCAGCGCCGCGCCCAGCATCATGTCCCCACTCCCTCTCCCGCCGGCCAAGCTACTGCAATCAGGCCGATGTGCAAAGGGGCGGCGCCCTGCGGCACCGCCCCTCGCTTGCGACCCTTCTCGGGCTATGTCATTCGTCGATGTTGCGCCGGAAGGTTTCGGGCAGGAACATCAGGCCGACCACCACGGTCAGGGCGCAGATCGCGATCGGATACCACAGCCCGTAGTAGATATCGCCCGTGGCTGCGACCATCGCGAAGGCTGTGGTGGGCAGGAAACCGCCGAACCAGCCGTTGCCGATGTGATAGGGCAGGCTCATCGCGGTGTAGCGGATGCGGGTGGGGAACAGCTCCACCAGCAGTGCGGCGATCGGACCGTAGACCATCGTCACCAGCAGCACGAGATAGGTCAGCACCGCAACCACGACGGGGGTGTTGATCTCGTCCGGATTGGCCGCTGCCGGATAGCCCGCAGCGGTCAGCGCCGCCTTTACCTCGTCCTGAAATGCGGTGATCGCCGCCTTGCGGTCCTCGCCCGAAACCTTGGCCGGATCGGGAGCGACGAAGCTCTGGCCGCCGATCCTGATCTCGGCGATCGCGCCCGCCTCGGCCTCGACCGCGGTGTAGCTGATCGCGCCCTTGGCCAGGAATGACTTGGCGATGTCGCAGCTCTTGGCGTCGAACTTGTTCTTGCCGATCGGATCGAACTGCACCGAGCAATCGCCGGAGTTGACGATCACACTGACAGGGGCCGTCGCCTGCGCCTTGGCGAGCGCCGGGTTGGCGGCCTCGGACAGCAGGTGGAACGCCGGGAAGTAGGTCACTGCCGCCAGCGCGCAGCCGGCAAGGATGATCTTCTTGCGCCCGATCCTGTCGGACAGCCAGCCGAAGAAAATGAAGAACGGCGTGCCGATGGCCAGCGCCACCGCGATCAGGATATTGGTGGTCGCGCCGTCCACCAGCAGCATCTTCTCAAGGAAGAACATCGCGTAGAACTGGCCGGTGTACCACACCACCGCCTGCCCCGCGACCGCGCCCAGCAGCGCGACCAGCGCCCACTTGCCGTTCTTCCAGTTGCCGAAAGCCTCGGAAATCGGCGCCTTGGAATTGGTGCCTTCCTCCTTCATCTTCTGGAAGACGGGGCTTTCCTGCAATTGCAGCCGGATCCACAGCGATACGCCAAGCAGCACCGAGGAGATCAGGAACGGCACGCGCCAGCCCCATTCCTTGAAGGCATCCTCGCCGATCATCGTGCGGGTGCCGATTACCACCAGCAGCGCGGCAAACAGCCCGAGCGTCGCAGTGGTCTGGATGAAGCTTGTGTAGAGCCCGCGCTTGTTGTTGGGGGCGTGCTCGGCGACATAAGTCGCAGCGCCGCCATACTCGCCGCCGAGCGCAAGGCCCTGGATCAGCCGCAGCACCACCAGCATGATCGGCGCCGCCACGCCGATGCTGGCGTAGGAGGGCAGCATCCCGACGGTGAAGGTCGCAAAGCCCATCAGGCCCATGGTGACAAGGAAGGTGTATTTGCGCCCGACCAGATCGCCGAGCCGGCCGAACACCAGTGCGCCGAACGGCCGCACCGCAAAGCCTGCGGCAAAGGCGGCGAGGGCGAAGATGAACCCGGTGGTCTCGTTCACGCCCGAGAAGAACTGGGCCGAGATGATCGTGGCCAGAAGGCCATAGAGGTAGAAATCGTACCACTCGAACACCGTGCCCAGCGACGAGGCGAGGATGACGCGTTTTTCCGTCCCCGTGGCCTCGTGGTGCTTGGGCAGGGCGGCATCATATGTCGTCGCCATTGTCGCTCTCCCGCTTATGCGCTCGATCCCCTCGCGGTCGTCAGGGCCTTGCGCCCTCACGATCCCGCTCCTGTCGAGGATTGCATGGTCGCGCTTTGGGGCCGCCGCGAACAGCTAGACCTTGGTCGCATGGTGTCGCGCAGGGCGGCACAGGGAGAGTTGCAGGCGGCGAGCTTCATCAGCTCGTCGCCTGCAAGCATGGCTTTGAGGCGCGCACCTTACTCCGCAGGCGCAGCGGCGGCTTCGGCCGGGGGTGCCATAGTGTCGCCCTGCGGCACGCTCACCAGCGTGATGCCCTCGATGGTTTCGAGCACCGTGCCGCCCAGCGCCTCGGCCGAGGCCGTATCCGGGCAGCCGACCAGCACCGCGCTGTCGTCGAGGAAGTTCACGGTCGCCTCGGACTCGCCGAGGTTGCGGCACGGATCGCCGGCATTGGGATAGCCCTCGCCAAAGGCGGCGAGGCTTTCGGGGAAGGCGGCCGGGGTGGCAGTCGCCTCGGGTGCGGGCGGATTGGCGGCGGCCTCTGCCGCAGCAGCGCGCTCGGCATTGCCCTTGCCGGTGTTGCCGCTGCAGGCGGCGAGTGCGAGCACGGCGGCGGCGACGAACATGGTCTTGCGCTTCATTCTGGGTCCCTCCCTTGTCCGGACAGGCAAGAGTAACCCGCGCCGCCCCCGGCTGGCAATCAGCTATTGCCGGGCACGCAAAAGGCCGCCGGAGCGCGAACTCCGGCGGCCTTTGCTAGTCCCCTAGGGGCGCGGCGATCAGGCTTCGCGGGTGCCCGACAGCGGCATTGCGCCGAAGGCGCCGGCGTTGACGGTGCCGGTCAGGGTGTCGCCGTCGATGGTCGCTTCGCAATCGAGCGTCATCGGCATCGGCACGGTCATGTTCATCTTCCACGAGATGGTGTTGCCGCTGACGGTGCCGCCGGCGATGTCCATCGAGCCGAGGCTGCCGATCAGCGAGCCGCTGAAGGTGTCGCCATCGGGCACGACGGTGAGGGTGCCGGTCTGGTCGCCCATCGGGCTCTTGACGGTGGTCTTGTAGGTACCTGCAACAGACATATTCCACTCCCTCGGGTTGCGTGCAGGCCTTGCGCGACCCGGCACTTCTGGCTGCGTTATTTACAGTAATGTCAGCGCGCTTCAACCGGATTTGGTCTCTATCGCGCTGACGTTACGGCGTGCTTACTCTGCGGCCATCTCGCGCACCTCGACCGGTAGGCCGACGGCTTCGAGCTGCGGTGCGACCTTCGCCGCATCGCCCACCACGACCCATACGAAGTCATCGACATCGAGCGCCGAGCGGGCTGCGGCGTCGAGCGATTCGCGGGTCTGGCCCTCGTAGCGCGCGACCAGCGTCTCGTAGTAGTCGTCCGGACGGCCGTAGAGTGCATTGCTCTGCATCGCGCCGAGCACGGCGGGCGAGGTTTCGAAGCTGCCCGGCAGCTCGCCGATCTCGGCCGCGACGTTGCGCTTCAGCTCTTCCTCGGTGACACCCTTCACGGTCAGGAACTCGCGGGTTTCCTTGATCATCTCGGCCAGCGAGTCGCCGGTGCGGTCGGCCTGCACGCCGCCGCTGATGGCATAGACCACCGCGTTCTCGTAGGTCTGCGGCCCGCCGCGCACGCCGTAGCTCCAGCCCTTGGTCTCGCGCAGGTTCATGTTGAGGCGCGCAAGGAAGTTGCCGCCCAGCGCGTTGTTGGCGTTGGTGAAATCGGCCCACGCCGGATCGCGTGCGTCGAGATCGGTGCGCTGCGCGCCGAGGATGAAGCTCTGCGGCGAATTGGGGCGGTTGATCAGCACCACCCGCTTGCCCGCCGGCTGGCCCGCGGCGAGTGCCGAGAAGTCCTTGGTGCCCTTCGGCGCGGCCGGTGCAGTCCAGTCACCGAAGGCGGTGTTGAGCGCGGTGACAATCTCGGCCAGCGGACGGTCGGAAATGACGAAGACCTCGCCATTGTCCGGGCGGATCCAGCTGTCCTTGAAGGCGATCAGGTCATCGCGGCTGATCGCCGAGACGCTCTCGATGGTCGACACGCGGCCATAGGGTGCTGCGGGGCCGAACAGCTCGGTGCCGATCGCGCGGCTGGCGATGCCCTGCGGCGAGCGCATCTGCTGCCGGATGCCGGTGATGGCCTGCGCCTTGACGCGGTCGAGATCGCTCTGGTTGAAGGCCGGCTCGCGCACGATCTGGCGGAACAGATCGAGCGAGGGGGCAAGGTTGCTCGACAGGGCCGAGAGCGTGAAGCTCGAGCGGTCGGCGCTGCCGCCGGCCGAGATCGACACGCCCAGCCGCTCGCGCGCCTCGGCGATCTGCTGCGAGGTAAGGGCGGCGGTGCCTTCCTGGAACAGGCCCATGGTCATGCCCTGCAAGCCCTGCCGGTCGGCCGGATCGGCTGCGCCGCCGGCGTTGAAGGACAGCGTCACATAGGTCGCTGGCACTGCGTCGCGGTGGGCGTAGGTCACCTTCATGCCATTGGCGAGCGTGGCGCGCTCGATATCGGGGAAGTCGAGCTTGGCGATGGTGGCGATCGGCGGGGCCGGACGCTCGACCGAGACGGTGATGGTCTCGGCAGCGCGGTCACGTTCGGAGGCGTTGCCCTCGGCTGCGACCGAGGCGGCTTCCTCGTAGGAGGCATCGCGCGGGCCGGGTTCGAGCACCACGGTCATCGCCGGACGGGTCATCCAGCGCGCCATCGCCGCCTTGACGTCGGCCGGGGTGAGCTTGGCGAGGGCTTCGAATTCGCGCGCGTAGAAGGCCGGATCGCTGGCCAGCACTTCGCCTTCGGCGAGCGTCTGGGCCTTGCCGTTGAAGCCGCCGACCTGCTCCAGCCCGCGGATCGTGCGGGCCAGCGTGCTGGTCACGGCACGGCGCACCTCGTCCTCGGTCGGGCCTTCAGTGATCAGGCGATTGACCACCGCGTCCATGCGCGCTTCGAGCGCGCTGAGCTCCACGCCTTCCTTCAGGGTCGCTTCGACGCTGAGCAGGCCGATGCGGTGGAAGGCCGAATTGCTGGCCGACACGCCGACCGCCAGCTGGCCTTCGCGCACCAGCTCGTTGTCGAGCCGACTGGAGGCGAGGCCGCCGAGGATCGAGGCACCGACGTCGAGCGCGATGCGGTCCTTGCCGGTGATCCCCTCGACCGCCCAGTAACGGGTCACGCTGGTCGCGGCGACCTGATCCTTGAAGGTCTTGCGCACCGGCTCCGTGAGGGTCGGGACGTCGGCCTGCGCCGGATCGTTGACCGGACCGCGCGCGATCGCGCCGAAGTACTTCTCGACCAGCGGCCGCGCCTCGGCCGCGGAAATGTCGCCGGCGATTACCAGCGTGGCGTTGTTCGGGCCGTAGTTTTCGCGGAACCAGTTCTTCACATCCTCCATCGAGGCGGAATCGAGGTCGGCCATCGAGCCGATCGCTTCGTGCTGGTAGGGGTGGCCGTCCGGGAACAGGGTCTTGAGCACGTCGTAGAACACGAGGCCGCCCGGCTCGTTGTCGCCCTGGCGCTTCTCGTTCTGCACCACGCCGCGCTGGTTATCGAGCTTCTCCTGCGTCACCGCGCCGAGCAGGTAGCCCATGCGGTCGGACTCGAGCCACAGCGCGCGTTCGAGTGCCGGGCGGGGCACGGTCTGGAAGTAGTTGGTGCGATCGAACCAGGTGGTGCCGTTGTAATCGGTCGCGCCCATCTCGGCGAGGTACTGGAAGTAGTCGTTGGGGGCGTTTTCCGATCCGTTGAACATCAGGTGTTCGAACAGGTGGGCGAAGCCGGTCTTGCCCTCGGGCTCGTCCTTCGAGCCGACATTGTACCACACCGTCACATTGACGATCGGCGCCTTGCGGTCTTTGTGCACCAGCACGGTGAGGCCGTTGGCGAGCTGGAATTCCTCGTAGGGAATCTTGACCTGTGCCACCAGCGCGGAAAGGTCCGCACCGGCCTGCTGCGTCGTTTCGGCCCCGGCGTGGTTATCCGCAAGCGCCGGAGTGAGCGGCGCGGCCAGCGCAAGGGCGAGCGCGGAAAGGCTCGCGGTGGCAAAACGATAGGTCATGAAAATCTCTCCGTTTGGGGGAAAGCCTGAGGTACGGGACGTCGGGATCAGCGGACGCTGCTGCCAGTTCCGGTCACGGTCGTCCGCTTGCTGGCATTCGCCAGCACATCTTCGCGCCAGAAATGCACCGGCTTCAGCTTGTGTTCGACGAACAGCCGCATCTGGTCGGTGTAATGCCGACTCTGCGGGCGGGTGCTGGCCGAACCGAAGGGCTGGATCGAGCGCGAGAACACGCGCTTGCCCGGCTGCCACTCGACCCACTGGATGAAGCTGTCGCCATGCTTGAGGCTTAGGCGGCCGTCATCGTCCACGTCCCAGGTGGTCGAGGCGCGCAGCGTGTCCGAGCCGCCGTCGAGCGGCAGATCGAGCCCGCCCTGCCGCAGCCGCAGCAGCTCGGCCATCGGCGGATCGAGCCGGCCGAAATGGGTCGTCAGGTGATCGGCGGCGGCTTGCAGCTTTTCGGCGACATCGGGGAAGGGCTTGTTGTTGTAATCGGCCGACATGAAGTCGCGGATCATCAGCAGTGCCAGCGCATCGGCCTTGCCCTTGCCGTCGGCAGTGAAATCCCAGCCCAGCAGCAAGTCGCGCGCCTTGGCGAGCTGCCCTTCGGCCTTCACCTGCGCCAGCCCGTCGAACAGCCGCGCAACATAGCCCTCGCGCTCGTAGCCGGTGTCGTACTTGATCGCCTCCAGCGTCGCGCGGTCGAGCACGCTCGCATCGGACAGCAGCTTGTAGGCGCGCCACGACCGGTTGGTCTGCTTGAGTTCGATCCCCATCACCGGCGAGAACGCCTCAGGGTCGAGATCGCTCCCGGCCCCCGCAGCGGTGAAGGGGGTGTTGTTCGAATTGTAAAGCCAGCCCGAGGCCGGGTTCACGATCCGGGGCAGCGTCTCGTAATCCACCGCGCCCTGCCAGATCAGCTCCGAACGATCACCCGGCAGCACATTGCGCCAGTCGGCCTTCACATTCTCGGGCCGGTCGGGGATCGCGGCGTTGTAGACATAGGCGATGGTGCCGGTCTTGTCGGCGTAGATGAAGTTGGTCGACGGAATCGCCAGCCGCGAAATCTGCGCTTCCCATTCCGCAAAGCTGGTCGCCTTGTTGAGCCGGTAATAGGCGTCGAGCTGTTCAAGCTGGCCGATCCCGCCGTAGCGGATGGCGAAAGCGCCCTTGTCGTTGCGGATCACCGGGCCGTGCACCGAGCGCAGCACCTCGCGCCGGATCGGCAGCACCACCGGCCCCATCTTGACCGGCAGCGTCACCCACTCGCTCTCCAGATCCTTCCACGCGCCGTCGAGCTTGTAACGCGTGCCGGTCTCGTCGAGCTCGAGCTGGTAGACGTCGATCATGTCGGGGGTGTTGACCGTGTTGGTCCAGCCGAGATGCTCGTTATGGCCGAGGAAGGGGAAGGGCGATCCGGGGAAATTCGCCCCGGCAAAGTGCCAGCCTTCGCCGCTTTCCACGACCAGTTCATACCACGCCACCCCGCCGCGCAGGGGCTGGTGCGAGTTCGAGATCAGGGTCGTCGTGCCGCCGCCCTTCTGCGGGGCGACCGCGAAGGCGTTGGAGCCGAGGTGTTCGGCATCCTCGCCCAGCGGGAGGACGAGATTGCGGGCCTGCTTGGGCGCGGGCGTGGCTTGCGCGGCAGGCTCGGCGCCGGGCAGCGGCGTGCGCGGGAAGCCGGGAATGTCGGGGCCATGCTCGCGGCGCAGGTCCTCGCCTGCCACCAGCGGGCCGATCACCCCGTCAAGGCCGAAGAAGAACGGCTGGCGCAGCGCGAAACCGGCGGCCACATCGATCCCTGCGACCGGGAACAGGTTGGCTAGCTTCACCTCGCCCGGATGCTCGGCAGCATAGTGGTTGAGACCTGCGGCATAGGCTTCGAACAGCGCGCGGGTATCCTCGGGAAGCTTGGGGTAGTTGGCCTCGGCTGTGCCGCGCGCGTCGATCAGGTGGTAGACGTAATCGACCTTGGCCCCCTCCTCGCCCGCGATTGCGCCGTAGCGCCCGCGCGCCATCGCGACCACGTCCTGCAGCGTGAAGAAATCGTCCTCGGCATGGGCGACCGCGACCCCGAAGGCGGCGTCGGCATCGGTCTTGCCATAGATATGCGGCACGCCGAAATCGTCGCGGATGATCTCGGCGGAGTAGGTCCGGCCCGTCGGCGGATTGGCCGCGCTGGCGAAGTGCGGCTCCCACGTGGCCAGCACCGCGAAGACCAGAACGCACAGAGCCACCAGCGCAATCGCGCCGCGCTTCAACCACTTCATGCCAGAACTCTCCCCGCTATGGCGTGCCGCTTCATTGCGCGCGCAGGGAAAGAGGTCAAGCAGTGCGCCCTCTCGCGTCCCGCCCCTTGTCTTGGGTCAATGACGAACCCACCTAGTCGGGTAACACACCTGCATGCCGCTTTTTGCGGGGCAGGTTCTTGTGTTGCCAAAGTGCAACACTATCTGGACGGGGTAACCTTTGGAGGGGTTAGAGCAGATGAATCTTGAAAAGTTCACCGATCGGGCGAAAGGCTTCCTGCAAGCCGCACAGACCGTTGCAATCCGCCTCAATCACCAGCGCATCACCCCGCTGCACATCGCCAAGGCCCTTCTGGAGGACAGCGAGGGCATGGCCGCGGGCCTGATCCAGCGCGCGGGCGGGCAGGCTCCACTGGCGGCGACTGCGGTGGATGCGGGTCTGGCCAAGATCCCTGCGGTGACCGGCAGCGGCGCGCAGGCGACGCCGGGGCTCGACAATGATGCTGTGCGGGTGCTCGATACCGCCGAACAGCTCGCCGACAAGGCGGGCGACAGCTACGTCACCGTCGAGCGGATGCTGACCGCGCTGGCCCTGTCGCAGAGCCCGGCGGGCGAGGCGCTGAAGGCCGCCGGCGTGACCCCGCAGAACCTCAACGCGGCGATCGAGCAGTTGCGCGGCGGCAAGCGCGCCGACAGCGCCGGGGCCGAGAGCACCTATGACGCGATGGAGAAATTCGCCCGCGATCTGACCAAGGCCGCGCGGGAGGGCAAGCTTGATCCGGTGATCGGCCGCGACGAGGAAATCCGCCGCACGATCCAGATCCTCGCCCGACGCACCAAGAACAACCCGGCCCTGATCGGCGAGCCCGGCACCGGCAAGACCGCGATCGCCGAGGGCCTCGCGCTGCGCATTGCCAATGGCGACGTGCCCGACAGCCTCAAGGGCCGCACCCTCATGTCGCTCGACATGGGCGCGTTGATCGCAGGCGCGAAATATCGCGGGGAATTCGAGGAGCGGCTCAAGTCGGTGCTCGACGAGGTCAAGCACGCCGAGGGCCAGATCATCCTGTTCATCGACGAGATGCACACGCTGATCGGGGCGGGCGCGTCGGAAGGCTCGATGGACGCCTCGAACCTGCTGAAGCCTGCCCTTTCGCGCGGCGAGCTTCACTGCATAGGTGCGACCACGCTCGACGAATACCAGAAGTACGTCGAGAAAGACCCCGCGCTCCAGCGGCGGTTCCAGCCGGTCTACATCCAGGAGCCGACGGTCGAGGACACGATCTCGATCCTGCGCGGCATCAAGGACAAGTACGAGCTGCACCACGGCGTGCGGATCACCGATGGCGCGATTGTCGCTGCGGCGAAGCTGTCCGACCGCTATATCTCCAACCGCTTCCTGCCCGACAAGGCGATCGACCTGATGGACGAGGCCGCCAGCCGCATTCGCATGGAGGTGGAAAGCAAGCCCGAGGAGATCGAGGCACTCGACCGGCGGATCATCCAGCTGAAGATCGAGGAACAGGCGCTCCAGAAGGAGACCGACCAGAACTCCAAGGATCGCCTCGTCGCGCTGCGCGAGGAACTCGCGAACCTCGAGCAGCAGTCGGCCGAACTCACCACCCGCTGGCAGAACGAGCGCGACAAGATCGAGGCCGAGGGCAAGCTCAAGGAAGCGCTCGATGCCGCGCGGCTGGAGCTGGAACAGGCCCAGCGCGAGGGCGATCTGGCGAAGGCCGGGGAGCTGTCCTACGGGCGCATCCCCGAGCTCGAAAAGCAGCTCGCCGAAGCCCAGGGCCAGGCCGCGAACGCGATGCTGCGCGAGGAGGTGACCGAGGAGGACATCGCCGGCGTCGTCAGCCGCTGGACGGGCGTTCCGGTCGACAAGATGATGGAAGGCGAGCGCGAGAAGCTGCTCCAGATGGAAAACATCCTCGGCAAGCGGGTGATCGGCCAGAGCCAAGCGATCGAAGCCGTGTCCAAGGCCGTTCGCCGCGCGCGGGCCGGCCTTCAGGATCCGGGCCGTCCGCTCGGCAGCTTCCTGTTCCTCGGCCCCACCGGGGTCGGCAAGACTGAGCTGACCAAGGCGCTCGCCGGGTTCCTGTTCGACGATGACAGCGCGATGGTGCGCATCGACATGAGCGAGTTCATGGAGAAGCACGCCGTGGCCCGCCTGATCGGCGCGCCTCCGGGCTATGTCGGCTATGAAGAGGGCGGGGTGCTGACCGAGGCCGTGCGCCGCCGCCCCTATCAGGTGGTGCTGTTCGACGAGGTCGAGAAGGCGCACTCCGATGTCTTCAACGTGCTGCTGCAGGTGCTCGACGACGGGCGCCTGACCGACGGGCAGGGCCGCGTGGTGGATTTCAGCAACACGCTGATCATCCTCACCAGCAACCTCGGCAGCCAGTATCTCGCCAACCTGCCCGATGGGGCGGAGGTCGCCACGGTCGAAAAGGACGTTATGGACGTGGTGCGCGGGCATTTCCGGCCCGAGTTCCTCAACCGTCTTGACGAGATCATCCTGTTCCACCGTCTGGGGCAGGAGCACATGGCGCCGATCGTCCAGATTCAGGTCGGACGGGTGCAGAAGCTGCTGGCCGAGCGCAAGATCACGCTCGAGCTGACCGATGCGGCGCAGCGCTGGCTCGGGCGGGTCGGCTATGATCCGGTCTATGGCGCGCGGCCATTGAAGCGCGCGGTGCAGCGCTATCTGCAGGATCCGCTCGCCGAGATGCTGCTCGAAGGCAAGCTGCCCGACGGCAGCACGCTGGTGATCGACGAGGGCGACGGCAAGCTCGAGATGGCGATTCGGTGACCGGGGGCGCAAAGCGCCTTCCGCAAGATTGTGACAAGCGCCGGTCTCATTCGGCAAGCGGGGCGGTTTGTTGCGTGCAAACCGCCCTTTCTTTTAACATTCGCAAAGCTACAAATTAACAAAGTTTCGGCCGGAGCCTGCGCCGGCCCCTGAATGTGGGATTAACGCAACACCCTCAGGAAAAGTGCCCCCTGCTCGCGCTGCGCTTTGACATCATTCTTACGCTATTGCACAAATTGGTCACTGCGGGGACTGACTTGGACAACCATCGAACGGAACGCCTGTCGCATGGGGCAATTATGTGACGGGTGAGGATGGTTGTCTTGCTGTCTCCGGTTAGGGCAACTGGAGTGATCATGAAGAAATTTCAGAGCAATTCGCTGAAGACGCTGGCCTTCTCGGCCTCGGCTCTCGCCTTTGTCGTGGCTGGCCCCGTGTGGGCGCAGGACGCCGATGCGGCGCAGGACGAGGAAGAAGAGCCCGTCACCGTCGCCACCGATGCCGAAGGCAAGCCGGCCACGGGTGGCAACATCACCGTTACCGGTTCGCGCATCGTGCGCGACACCTACAGCTCGATCTCGCCGCTTCAGGTGCTCACCACCGAAAACCAGCAGGCGGTCGGTGCGTTTGACCCGGCCGCGATCCTCCAGCGTTCGGAAGCCGCCGCCGGTCAGCAGATCGACGCGACCTTCCAGGGCTTCGTGCTCGACAACGGCCCGGGTTCGCAGACCGTCAACCTGCGCGGCCTCGGCGCCAACCGCAACCTGCTGCTGGTCAACGGCCGCCGCCTCTCGCCCTCGGGCGTGGAAGGCGCGCCGTCGAACCCGTCGATCAACCTGATCCCGGCAACCCTCGTCGATCGCTACGACTTCCTGCTCGACGGCGCTTCGTCGGTCTATGGTTCGGACGCGGTCGCGGGCGTTATCAACGTCATCCTGCGCAAGGACTTCGATGGTCTCGAACTGCAGGCCAACGGCGACATCAACCCGCAGGGCGGCGGCGAGGACTTCACCGTCTCGGCCGCGTGGGGCAAGAACTTCGACCGTGGCGTGTTCGGGATCGGTGCCGAATGGCGCCGGACTGACAAGATCCTGCTGTCGGACCGTGACTTCCTTTCGGGCTGTGACCGTCACTACGAAATCGACCAGAACGGCAACATCCTGACCAACGACGTCGCGACCGACGCGATCGCGCGCAGCCGCAGCAACGGCACCGTCGGCACGCTGATCCAGCCGTGCAAGTTCGCGCGCGTTGCCGGCCGTATCCAGCTCTCGGGCCCTCCGGGTACCCGTCTGGGTGACGTCTACTTCGATCCGCGCCAGTACGGCCTGACCCTCAACGGCGCGCCGATCGCGGGCAACACCGGCCTGCCGGGCTATTCGGACAACGCCAACGCCTTCCTCACCCCGATCGACCGCAACGGCGACGGGCTGCAGGATGTCGACTTCTTCAACTACAGCCAGAACGGCGCCGAGCCGGGTCAGGAATTCATCCCGCAGCAGGACGTCTACAACGTCTTCGCCTATGGTGAGTACACCTTCCCCGGTGAAGCCAACATCACCCCGTTCTTCGAAGTGAGCTACAGCCGCACCGACGTGGTGAACAATAACAGCGGCACGCCGCAGTTCTTCCCGTGGGTGCCGTCGACCAACGCGTTCAACCCGTGCAACATCGCCGCCGGTGGCTTCAACTGCCGCGCGATCGACAACAACTTCCAGCAGATCCTGCCGGGCCAGCCCAACTTCGGCCGTGCCGGTATCCTGTCGACCGGCCAGTCGCTGGCCGTGCGTCCGATCCCGCTGGTGCGTGGTGACCGCAACAACTTCGAAGTCGAGCAGGAGCAGTATCGCGGCGTGATCGGCGTGCGCGGTGACCTGCCCTTCATCGGTTCGAGCTGGACCTTCGAAACCTCGGCGGTCTATTCGCGCTCGATCGGTAAGTCGAACCGTCGCGGTATCCGTGAAGACAAGCTGGCTTTCGCTCTCGGTATCGACCCGACCGCCGACTTCAACGGTGACGGCCGCATCGACAACGACGGCGATGGCATCGCTGACGACTACATCAGCCTGACCACCAGCCCGATGCTGCTGGCCTCGACCGGCGTCGGTGCCGGCACGCCGTGCAACACTGCCGGTCTGCGCAACCCGGGTCTGGCTCCGGCCGACCTGCTGCAGGGCTGCGTCGCCGTGAACATGTTCGCGCCCTCGCTCTACCAGGGCCTGATCGGCGACTTCGCCACCGCGGCCGAGCGTGACTACCTGTTCGGCGACCGTGACTTCAACACGGTCTACGAGCAGACCATCCTGTCGGCCTACGTGACCGGTGACCTGTTCGAACTCCAGGGCGGCCCGGTCGGCGTGGTGCTCGGCGGCGAATGGCGCGAGGACTCGATCGACTCGCAGCCGGGCTTCGAAGCCTCGAACGGCCTGCTGTGGGGCTTCTTCGCCGACGGCGGTGCCAACGGCTCGAAGTGGATCCGCGAACTCTTCGGCGAAATCGACCTGCCGCTGCTGGCGGGCAAGACCATGGTCGAAGAGCTCAACGTCAACGTCTCGGGCCGTCTGACCGACGAAGAGTTCTACGGCACCAACGGCACCTTCGCCCTGAAGGGCGGCTGGCGTCCGGTGGCTCCGCTGCTGCTCAAGTTTAGCTACGGTACCTCGTTCCGTGCGCCGAACCTGCGCGAGAACTTCCTGTTCAACCAGTCGGGCTTCGGCAACATCTTCGATCCCTGCGCGGTGCCGACTGCAGCGTTCAACTCTGGTACCGGTCAGTATGATCCGACGCTGGAAACCCGTGAAGACAACGTGCTGGCCAACTGCCGCCGCGAAGGTCGCGATCCGACCCGCGTCGGTATCGACCAGAACGGTCTGAACACCATCCAGCTGACCAGCACCCAGATCTTCACCGGCGGCAGCCTCGACATCGATCCGGAAACCTCGCGTTCGATCACGACCGGCTTCGCCTTCGAAGAAGACTGGGCCTCGGGCTTCCGCTTCGCCTTCAACTTCAACTACTATGATGTGAAGCTGAAGGACTCGATCATCGAGCCGAGCGGGCAGTTCATCGTCAATGACTGCTACACCCGCGAAGATGCCACCCGCAGCCCGTTCTGTGACCGTATCACGGTCAGCGACCAGGTTTCGGCCCGCTTCCTGATCACCACGATCAACGGCGGCTTCCTCAACCGTGCCGAGGAATCGGTGCGCGGTATCGATATCAACACCACCTTCGGCTACCCGGTGATGATCGGCGACAAGGAATTCGACCTGTCGCTGAACGTCACGGCCAACCACCTGATCGAGCGTTCGATCACCGACGTGGATGACAACGGCAACGCCGAAACCGAAGACTTCGCCGGCGAATTCGGCTTCCCGAGCTGGGTCGGCCGCGCGACCTTCAACATCCGTTACGACGACTTCCTGTTCACCTGGCAGACCCGCTACATCGGCGACGTCGCGCAGGATCCGCTGGGTGTCGACGTGTTCGCGGATGCCTTCGGCAACGGTCCGGACGGCCTGCCCACCGGCGGCCAGATCGGCGACACCTGCACCGGCGGCGGTTCGCGCACCGGCGGTGTGCCGAACGGCATCGTCGTGGGTGACGGCGTGTTCTGCCGCGACGTCGGTTTCGCCGACGAGTGGTTCGAGCACACGGCCTCGCTGCGCTGGGACAACGGCGACTTCCGCGTGATCGTCGGTGTGACCAACGTGTTCGACAAGGATCCGCCGCTGGTCGACAGCAGCGAAGTCTTCGCGATCGCCAACACCCCGATCGGCAACGGCTACAACCTCAACGGCCGTGAATTCTTCGGTCAGCTGCTGGTTCGCTTCTAGTCGACCAATGACCTGAAAAGGCAAAGAAAAGCGGCCTCTCGCGACGTGTGGGGGGCCGCTTTTTCGTTCTCGCAAAGGCGACCAAGACAATCGCTCCTGTTCGCGATAGTTTCGCCTTCAGTTCTGACTTTACCCTGGAAGAGTCGCACACATGAAGTTCCTCAAGACCCCCCTCATGGCTGCCATGGCCGGCGTTTCGGTGCTTGGCCTGTCGCTCGCCGCCCCTGCGGACACGCAGGCGCAAAGCGCGGTTCCGGTCGACGTCTGGGCGCTGCGCGAAGTCGTAAACGCGGTGCAGGTCTCGCCCGATGGCAAGCACGTGCTGGTGCACAAGATCGAGAGCAAGGAAGGCGAGTACATCCTCGAGATCTACAAGACCAACGACCTCTCCAAGCCGTTCCGCCGGCTCAATGCCGATCCGATGGAGATCATCAGCGCCCAGTGGGTCAGCAATGACTTCATCTTCGGCAGCGCGTGGCAGACCAACCGTGCGACGGTGAAGGGGCCGGAGCAGGATGTGCGCGACTACCTCGCCTATTCCTACAGCCTCGAGGCGAACAAGTTCACCCGCGTCGACGGCAATTTCGGCATCGTCAACACGCTGCCCAACGATCCCGATCACGTTCTCATCAGCACCGGGACCGCGGTGTCCGATCCGACCGGGGTCGATCCGCTGGCGGCCTTCCGCCCGCGCTCCTACTACAAGTTCAATCTCAAGACCGGCACGCGCGAGCTGGTGCTGCGCACCGGCGGCAAGATCCGCTCGGTTTCGGCCTGGGATAACGAGGGCAATCCGCGCTTCGCCGTCTCGCCCGATTTCGACGCCGGCAAGTACATCTACTATTACCGCAAGCCGGGGGATAGCGACTGGACCAAGTTCCAGGAGCTCGACATTGAGGATCCCAAGAACATCTACCGCGTGCTGAGCGGGTTCCACGGGATCGCCGGGTTCGATCCGAACAATCCCAATATCGGCTACCTGATCGACAATCCCAATGGCGAGGACAAGGCCGGGCTCTACGAGTTCGACTTCACCACCGGCCAGATCGGCAAGAAGCTGTTCCAGGCCGAAAATGCCGACGTGATGGCGATCCAGCTGCACTCGATCCCTGGTAACGACAAGCTGGTCGCCGCGCGCTACCCGGGCGAGAAGATGGAGCGCTTCTGGTTCGACGAGGAGGAAAAGGCCCTCCACGAAGCGCTTGAACAGCAGATCCCGCACGCCTGGCAGGTGTCGATCGCCAGCCGTTCGCTCGACGGCAAGACGATGATCGTCACCAATCGCGGCCCGCATGATCCGGGCTCGTTCTGGCTGGTGATGGACGGCAAACTCGCCAAGCTCGGCAGCCGCAACCCGCTCGTCAATCCCGATCAGCTCGCGGACGTGAAGTATATCCGCTACCCGGCGCGCGACGGGTTGATCATCCCCGGCTATGTCACCATGCCCAAGGGCAAGGGGCCGTTCCCGCTGGTGGTCCAGCACAATGGCGGCCCGGCGGTGAACGGCATGGTGAGCTATGACGAGATGGGCCAGATGCTCGCCTCGGCCGGCTACATGGTGTTCCACCCCGAAATCCGCATCTCGACCGGCTGGGGCCAGAAGCATTTCGATGCCGGCTACAAGCAGCACGGCCTCGCCATGCAGGACGACAAGGATGACGGGGTGAAGTACCTGATCGAACAGGGCCTTGCCGATCCCAATCGCGTCGCCTTCTTCGGCTGGTCCTATGGCGGCTATGCCGCGCTGGTCTCGTTGAGCCGCGAGGAGCAGCTCTATCAGTGCGCGATCGCGGTGGCGGCGGTGGCCGATGCCGAGAAGCAGTATCTCGGCCGGCGCGATCCCACGCTCAAGACGCTCGACGACTGGAACCGCCACCGCGGCGGCACCACCGTCAACCCGATCAACGAGGTGTCGAAGGTCAACATCCCGCTGCTGATGGTGCACGGCGATGTCGACCGGCGCGTGATGTATTACCACCTGAAGGACTACCAGAAGGCCTTCGAGGCGGCGGGCAAGACCGGCGAGTTCATCACGATGAAGGGGGCGGACCACTTCGGCAACACGCTGATGTTCAGCCACCAGCAGCAGCTCTACACCAAGATGCTCGACTATCTGGCGAACGACTGCGGCCCCGGCGGGCTCTGAGCCGGCGCGCGGACAGCACAAACGAAAAGGGGCCCGGTCGCAGGACCGGGCCCCTTTTTTCATGCCCTGCGCCGGGGCGGGCTACTGGATCCGCTTGCCCTTGACCCCCATCTGACCGTTGATGCGGATGAAATAATAGCCGAGCGACGCGCGCTTGAAGATCACCTTGTCTTGCGGCTTGATCGGCGCGAGGCGGGTGGGGGCGTTGCTGATTTCCCACACCGCGCCCTCTGCCGTGGTGAAGCGCCATGCCTTGTTGGTCAGCTGGCGCGCGCTGGTGATGGTGGTTTCCAGCAGCTCGCTGGTTTCCTTGTCCTGCTCGTCGCCTTCGAGGATGTCGAGATCGGGGACGGTGAAGCCGAACAGCTGGCGGCGAGTGCGGCGCACGTCCTCGCGGTCGACGATCCGCACATCGCCCGCCTCGCTCGCCGAGACCATCGCCCCGACCTTGGCATCGTAGCAGGCAAGGCGGTCATCCTCGTCCTCGATCGCGCGGCAGGCCTTGAGCGCGGCAAGATAATCGGCCTCCTGCGCCATCGCCGGCGCTGCGCCACCGACCGCGAGCATTCCCGCCGCGCCGGCCAGAAACAACGCCGCCGGACGGGTCTTCACCCTCGAATGGATCATGTCATGCTCTCCCTGCCGGGCGCGGAAAGGGGCAGAAATTGCCCAGCGCGCAGCGTCCGTGCGCAGCATTATTGCCAAACCTGGCCAAGATAAAGCCTTGCCGGAAAGTCACTGTCGCCAGAATGCAACAGTCTCGCTGCAACCGGATTGCCCCCGCGCCGTGATGATTGCGATACATGCATCGATTGACATAGAGGGGCGGAATCCGGGCAACCGCCCGTGACTTTGGACTGCGCGCGTCACCCCGGCGTGCGCGCATCAAGGGGACTAAAATGACTCGTTTCAACAAGGCTTCGCTCCTCGCGGGCACGTTCATGGCCGGTGCCGTGTTCGCTGCTCCCGCCTATGCGCAGGACGCCGAAACCACCGACGCCGCCGCTCAGGACGAAAGCTTCATCGTCGTCACCGGTTCGCGCATTCAGCAGCGCAACGTCGAAACCGCCGCTCCGGTCGCGGTTGTCGCCGCCGAGGAATTCAAGCTCTCGGGTACGGTCAACGTTGAAAACGTGCTGAACTCGCTGCCGCAGGTCATTCCGGGCACCACCGCCTTCTCGAACAACCCGGGTAACGGCGCTGCCACCCTCAACCTGCGCGGCCTCGGCTCGACCCGTACCCTCGTGCTGGTCAACGGCCGCCGCTGGGTCTCGTTCGACACCAACCAGGTGGTCGACCTCAACACCATCCCGCAGTTCCTGATCGAGTCCGTCGACGTCGTGACCGGCGGTGCCTCGGCCGTGTACGGTTCGGACGCGCTGGCTGGCGTTGTGAACTTCCGTCTCAAGAAGGTCGAAGGCCTCGAAATGGGCGGCCAGTACGCCCTGACCGAGCGTGGCGACGGCGCCCGTTATCAGATGTACGGCGCGATCGGCACCAGCTTCGACGATGGCCGCGGTAGCGCCACCGTCTACGCCGAATACTTCAACCGTGAATCGATCTTCCAGGGCGACCGCGCCTTCTCGAACTTCGCTCTCGGCGGCGAAAGCTTCGGCGCTCCGCTGCAGCAGTTCGGTTCGTCGACCCTGCCGACCACCCGTCTGAACGCTCCGGGTTCGACCACCGTTGCCGGTACCGTCTTCCCGCTGGGTTCGGGCCTCGTGATCGACGATGCGATCTTCGACACCCCGGGCGTGGGCCGTCCGCGTCGCGGCGACACCTACAACTACGCTCCGGTGAACTACCTGCAGATCCCGCAGGAGCGTTACCTGATCGGCGGCTATGCCGATTACGAATTCTCGGATGGCCACAAGGCCTACACCGAAGTGACCTACGTCAACAACCGCGTGGCCCAGGAGCTCGCTCCGACCCCGGTGACCGGCACCTTCAACGTCAACATCGCTGCGGTGTCGCCGTTCCTCAGCCAGGACATCATCAACCAGCTGAACACCCTCGACGCGCGTGAAACCGCTGCCAACAACGCCCGCATCGCCGCTGGCCTGTCGCCGCTCGCCGGCGCTGCTCCGGGCGTGGTGAGCGTTGCGCTTCAGCGCCGCGTGGAAGAAACCGGTTCGCGTAACTCGCTCGACGAGCGTAACGCGTTCCGTGTGCTGGCCGGTGTGACCGGTTCGATCACCGACAACCTCAACTACGACGCCTACTACTCGTATGCGCGTACCCGCAACGCCAACGTCCAGTCGGGCAACATCTCGCGCTCGGCCTTCCAGCGCGGTCTCGACGGCACCGATGATGCGATCAACATCTTCGGCTACAACACCCTGACGGCGGACATGGTCGACCAGATCAGCATCGCTGCGCAGAACGGTGACGTGTCGACGGTGGAAGTCGCCAACGGCACCATCTCGGGCTTCCTCGGCGACCTCGGCTGGGGCGGCGGGGAAATCGGCTTCGCGGTCGGTGCGGAATATCGCCGCGTCGCTGCGCAGTTCATTCCCGACACCGCGCTGTCCTCGGGTGACGTGATCGGCTTCAACGCCGGCGACGCGACCCAGGGTTCGTACAACGTCAAGGAAGTCTTCGCCGAAATCAACGTGCCGATCTTCGAGACCGATGGCGGCCAGCGTCTGGAACTGACCGGTGCGGCCCGTTACTCGGACTACTCGCTTGATCGCGTTGGTTCGGTGTGGACCTATGCCGGCGGCGCCGAGTTCACCGTCGTCGACGGCCTCATGCTCCGCGGCCAGTACCAGCGCGCGGTCCGTGCGCCGAACGTCGCCGAACTCTTCGGCGGTCAGGCGATCGGCTTCCCGGGCACTGTCGATCCGTGCGGCAACGCGGCGTTCATCGCTGCCAACCCCGGTTCGCGTGACATCTGCATCGCCACCGGCGTGCCGGCGGCCAACGTCGGCAACGCCGCGGTTGTGCAGCTCAACGCCCAGATCCCGGCGCTGTTCGGTGGTAACCCGAACCTCGGCGAAGAAACCGGCACCAGCTGGACTGTCGGTGCGGTGTTCCAGCCGAACTTCGTGCCCGGCCTGACCATCACTGCCGACTACTTCAACATCGAAGTGGACGACTTCATCACCGTGGCCGGCGGCAGCCTCCAGGGCCTGATGAACCTGTGCTATAGCGGCGGCGACGTGAACAGCGTGCTGTGCGATCCGTTCCGCGGCATCCGCAACAGCGATGGTGCGATCGACGTCGGCGCTCCGCCGCTCGTTGGCGGTATCAACGCTGCGAAGCAGGTCGTCTCGGGTGTCGACCTTCAGGTGTTCTACAACACCTCGCTGCCCTTCTCGCTGCTGACGGACTCGGGTGAATCGCGGTTCGACCTGAACTTCAACGGCACCTGGACCGAAGCCAACGACTTCACCCCGGTTGTGGGTCGTCCGGACGTCGACGAGTGCGCTGGCGCCTTCGGTGGCAACTGTGGCCAGCCGATCGCCTCGTTCAAGTGGGCGTCGCGCTTCAGCTGGGTCGACGGCCCGCTGACCATGAGCCTCCAGTGGACCCACCTGTCGGGCGTGGATGATGCCGATGACGCGGTCGATTACGCCGCGTTCAACGGGATCGAGCGCATCGGCGCCTACGACCTGTTCGACCTCAGCCTGTCGTTCGAAGCCAGCGA
Source organism: Porphyrobacter sp. (assembly GCA_027531395.1). GTDB lineage: Bacteria > Pseudomonadota > Alphaproteobacteria > Sphingomonadales > Sphingomonadaceae > Erythrobacter. The sequence continues at coordinate 181,042 of JAPZRO010000006.1, forward strand.
GAACGTGACCTTCTCGATGGGTGTGAACAACCTGTTCGACACGCTGCCGGGTTCGCCGACCTTCAACGGCATCACCGTCAGCAACCGTCCGAACAGCCTCCTGCTGGGCGACAACCAGGAGCAGGCCAACACCTACCCGAGCGTGTACGACGTGCTCGGCCGCGACTTCTTCGCCTCGATCGCCTTCTCGTTCTAAGAACGCGAGCGAAAGCGAAAGCCGAACAAGGGGCGGCGGACTTCGGTCCGCCGCCCTTTTTCGTTGTCTGCGATGCGCGGATGCAGGGCGCGCGGACACGCCCCCGCCCGCGGCGGTGTCAGCCCATCAACGCAAAATCAGGAAAAGGTCAGGAACGAGGCGAGGGCGCGGCCCGAAGGCTCGCACACATCGCTGGCGCCCCGCAGGGCAAGGCCTTGCGCGGCAAAGGCCGCCGCCAGCGCTTCCCGGCTGTCGGCCACCCCACAGGCGCGTTCGAGCGAGGCGATGCGGCCCACCTCGTTGGCCGCGCGGGCTTCAATCGCGGCGATGGTCGCAAGGATCGCCTCGCGTCCCGCCTGTTCGCCCATCAGCACCGCACGGCGCAGCGCTTCGGGGATTTCCCAGCCGGGACTGTCCTCGCCGAAGCGGCGCGCGCCGACGAGGCCGATCGCGGCGGCCACCTGCGCCGCCACCTGCGGTCCGCCATTGGGCGCATCGAGCGCCTGACGCAGGATCGCGCCCAATTGCTGTTCGCCCAGCACCCAGTCGATCGCCGACCGGCGGGCAAGGTTGTGTTCGAGGATCGGCCCGTCGCCGCGATGCACCATCAGGCCGACCTTGCCGCCGGGTGCAAGCACCCGCGCGATCTCGGCCGCAACGGCAGGCACATCGCCATATTCGAGGCCGAACTGGCTGACCACCGCCGCGAACGCGCCGTCGCCGAAAGGCAGGCTCTCCATCGCCACGCCGCCGCGCGTTTCGGTGCCTTCGGGAGGGGCGGGCAGAGACGGGGCAAGGTCGATGCCGGTCAGCGCCAGATCGGCGCGCGCGGAGCGCATCCAGCCGAGCACGCGCCCGTCGCCGGTCGCCAGATCGAGCACGCTTGCGCCTTCGGGCAGGCTGGCGATAAAGCTATGCCACGCGGCCGCCTGCGCCTCCTCGATCGCCGCCCAGCGCTGCGGCAGGCATCCGCCTTGAGGCGCACCCGCATTGGCCGCCCAGAAATCGCTCCATGCCGCGGCGTCGTTCATGCTGTGCTGTCCTCGCTGGTGACCACATCGAAGGCCACGGTCATGCGTTCCGCGTCCGCCCGCCGGCTCGCCCCGAACGGCGTGGTGCCGTGATAGAGCGTCGAGGGGAACAGCGCGAGATGCGCTTCCCTCGGACAGATGACCTTGAGCGGTTCGAGATCGAGCCGCAGGTCCGGCGGCGGCCGCCCGACTTCGAGCCAGCCGCGCCGCGCTTCGGTATCGGCGGCCTCCTCCGGCACCACCAGATAGAGCGCCGAGGACACGATCCCCTGCGGATGAATATGCGCGGTGTGATAATCGCCGGCACCCGCGCCGCCGCCGGTCAGCCGCACCGACCACGAGCCGAGCAGCCGCCACGGTGTATCGCGGTGGCGCAGCAGCGGGTGAGTGTCGTCGCGCGGGGGCAGCTGGTCGCGGTAGGTCTCGAGCGTTGCGCGGATCGCCTGATGCAGCTCGGCCAGCACCGGTTCGGTGCGGTGGAACAGGATGCCGCGCGTCTGGGTGCCGCCGCGCAAGCTCTGGCCGAGCGGCATGGAAGAGCCTGCGTGCAGGCGCCGCAGTTCGGCCATCGCCTCGGCCACCAGCCCCTCGCGCCCGACCAGCGGGCGCAGCTGGACGAGGCCGGGCTGATCGTGGAGCCAAGCCGCACGCGGATCATCCGCCAGCCGCCAAGCCATGCCGCGCAGCGCCCAAGCGGAAATGTCCCACGGATCGGCGGCAAGCGCACGCTGGAGCAGGTGCTCCGCCGCAGCGGGATCGCGCTGGCGCAGGGCGTGGCGGGCCTCGTGCAGGAAGCGTAGCGGCGTGTCGTCGGCGAGTGTGGCAAAGATCGCCCCGGCGCGCGCATCGTCCCCGGCGGACCCGGCGTGGATCGCTTCGAGCAGCGCGAAATGGGGCAGGGCGGGGAAGCGGCGACGGGCTTCGGCGGCGACCTCGCCGGCTTCGGCGGCGTAATCGAGCCCGGCGAGGGTCTCGATATGGGTCGCTGGGATATTCGGGTCTTGCGGCGCGCGCGCGGCGGCCTCGCGGAAGGGGGCGGTGAAATCGGCCTCGCCTGCGGCCAGCTTGAGGCCGGCGAGGAAGGTGAGGCCGGCGAGATAGTTCGGGGCCTGCTGTGCGATCTGTTCGGCGATGCCGCGCGCCTCGGTGACATTCCCTGCCACTTCGAGCGCCTGTGCTTTGCCCAGCCACAGATCGGCATCTCCCGGGGTGACCGCCAGCGCCCGGTCGAACCGCGCGACAGCGTCGACCTCGCCCCGCTCGAGCGCGATGCGGGCGCGGCCATGGAGGGCGCGGGCGCGGGTCGGCTCGATCGCGAGCGCGGCGTCGTACCAGCGCGCCGCCTCGCCCGGATGCCCGAGCGCGCGTTCGGACAGCGCACGCACGCTGGCATAGCGCGCATCGCGGCGCGCGGCGGCCTCGTGCGGGGCGAGCACTGCGACCGCCTGCGCGTGGCGGCCGAGCTGCTGGAGCGCGATGGCATGGTTGACCGCATATTCGGCCATCTGCGGCGCGGCGGCACAGGCCGCGGCGAAGTGGCCCTCGGCGGCCAGCGCATCGCCTGCCTTCATCGCCAGATCGCCTGCGGCATCGGCCAGCGGGGCATCGTGGGGGAAGGCGCGCCGCGCGCTCTCGGCCAGCGTCCGCGCGCCGGCGGCATCGCCCGAATGCACCGCCATGCGCATCCGCAGCAGCGCTTCGGCAGCCGTGGCAGGATGCAGTGTGCTCACTTGCTGCGCAGCCAGCCGGTCATCGCCATCCGCCCCACGGGCGCGAAGGGCGGGACATAGCTGACGAGGTGCGGGGTCGGCACGCGGAACAGGTTCAAGGCGTTGAAGCGCGGGCGGAAACCTTCCACCACATCGCCCTCCTCGTTGAGGAACAGCAGGTAGCCGCCCCAGTCCGGGTGCCAGTCCTCGCGCGAGAGGTTGAGGACGTAGGCGACCTCCCAGCCCTCGGCGACATGGCTGTCGATGTGGCGGCCGAGATAGTGGGTGGGGGCGAACAGGGTCGCCTGCCCGTCGGCCTTGAACAGATCGAGCCCGGTCACCTCGCGCGCCAGTTCCATGAAGGCAGGGGCGTTGATGTGTTCGAGCATCACTTCATGCGGCCCGCCCGGATCCCACCCTTCCTGCACCGCGGTGAGGATCGGGTAATGGGCGAAGCGGAAGCCGTATTCGCCGCGGGCGGTGTGTTCCTCGGCGCTCCGGGCGGCCTGGCTGAGTTCCTGCTGGCCCTGCGGCGAGTGCATCTCGCCGGCGCTGAAGCTGCGCGGCTTGCCCGTCCCCGCGCCCACGGCCATGCCCCACGGCGTCCCGCGCGCCAGCACCATCAGCATCTCGCGCGCGCTTTCCTCGGTCAGCACATCGCGGATCTGCACACGACCGGTCGCCGCGAAGCGTGCCGCGAGGGCCTTGCGATCGAGCGCCGGGTTGAGTTCGAACAGGGTCTTCATCGCGTGGCTCCGGCCGGTGCCTGCCACCACGCCCCCGGCAAGGCAAGCGCCGGGCGCGGGTGGGCACCATCATTTTGCCCGCTTGATTTGCTCTTGCGGCTTCAATAGGCGGATGGCCAAAGGCTAGTGGCGATCCGCAACTGAATGTCCGCCCGCCCGCGCCTGGTCTGACAACGTCCGACAACGGATTGCATGGAGAGAGACATGAGCACTGCCTATATCGTCGAAGCCGTCCGCACCGCCGGGGGCCGCCGTGGCGGTCGTCTGGCCGGGGTGCACCCGGTCGATCTGCTGGCCAAGTCGCTGGACGCGGTGGTCGAGCGTTCGGGCATCGATCCCAAGGCGATCGACGACGTCATCACCGGCTGCGTCACGCAGGCGGGCGAGCAGGCGATGCAGGTCGGCCGCATGGGCGTGCTGGCCACCAAGCACCTGCCGCAGTCCACCCCCGCCGTCACCATCGACCGCCAGTGCGGCTCCAGCCAACAGGCGATCCAGTTCGCCGCGCAGGCCGTCATGAGCGGCGTGCAGGACGTGGTGATCGCCAGCGGCGTGGAAAGCATGAGCCGCGTGCCGATGGGCTCGAATGCCACCTTCCACATGAAGGAAGGCCTCGGCCACTACATGTCGCCCGAGCTGCAGGCCAAGTATCCCGGCATCCAGTTCAGCCAGTTCATGGGCGCCGAGATGATCGTCAAGAAGCACGGCTTCACCAAGGACGATCTCGATCGCTTCGCGCTCGCCAGCCACGAACGCGCGATTGCCGCGACCAAGGCGGGCGCCTTCGAGCGCGAGATCGTGCCGGTGGAAGTCGAGACCCCCGAAGGCACTCAGCTGCACACCGTCGATGAAGGCATCCGCTTCGATGCGACGCTGGAAGGCATCGCAGGCGTCAAGCTGCTCTCGCCCGATGGCGCGATCACCGCGGCTTCGGCGAGCCAGATCTGCGACGGTTCCTCGGCGGTGCTGGTGGTCTCGGAAGCGGCGCTCAAGGCGCACGGCCTCACCCCGCTGGCCCGCATCCACAACCTCACCGTGACCGCCGGCGATCCGGTGATCATGCTCGAGGAGCCGCTGTTCGCCACTGACCGTGCGTTGCAGCGCGCCGGGATGACGATGGCCGACATCGACCTCTACGAAGTCAACGAGGCCTTCGCCTCCGTGCCGCTGGCATGGCTCAAGCACACCGGTGCTGACCCCGAGAAGCTCAACGTCAACGGCGGGGCGATCGCGCTCGGCCACCCGCTGGGCGCTTCGGGCACCAAGCTGATGGCGACCCTCGTCCACGCCCTGCGCGCGCGCGGCAAGAAGTATGGCCTGCAGACGATGTGCGAAGGCGGCGGCGTCGCCAACGTGACCATCATCGAGGCGCTTTGATGCGTTTTTCGCCCGCGCTTCGCTGACGAAAAGCTACGCTCAAGCGTCGCGCGGGCTGAATTGATCATTCCCATCTGAGAGGACTAACCAATGGAAGTTTCTGCCAATACCCCCGCCGTCGTCACCGGCGGTGCCTCGGGCCTCGGTGCGGCGACCGCCCGCGCGCTGGCTGCCAAGGGCGCCAAGGTCGCGATCTTCGACATGAACGAGGAAAAAGGCGAGGCCCTCGCAGCCGAAATCGGCGGCATCTTCTGCAAGGTCAACGTGACCAGCGATGAAGACGTCGACGCCGGTTTCGCCAAGGCGCGTGCCGCCCACGGCCAGGAGCGCATCCTGGTGAACTGCGCGGGGATCGGCAACGCGATCAAGACTGCTAGCCGCAGCAAGGAAGACGGCTCGATCAAGCATTTCCCGATCTCGGCCTTCGATTTCGTGATTCAGGTCAACCTGATCGGCACCTTCCGCTGCATCGCCAAGTCGGCGGCGGGCATGATGACTCTCGATCCGATCGACGAGTTCGGCGAGCGCGGCGCGATCGTCAACACCGCCTCGGTGGCCGGTGAAGACGGCCAGATCGGCCAGGCGGCCTACTCGGCCTCCAAGGCCGGCGTGATCGGCATGACCCTGCCGATCGCCCGCGACCTGATGAACGAGGGCATCCGCGTCAACACCATCCTGCCGGGCATCTTCGACACCCCGCTGCTCGCCGCCGCGCCGCAGAACGTGCGCGACGCGCTGGCCGCATCGGTGCCGTTCCCCAAGCGCCTCGGCCTGCCGGTGGAATATGCCAAGCTCGCCATGACCATGATCGAGACCAGCTACTTCAACGGCGAGGACGTGCGCCTCGACGGCGGTATCCGGATGGCGCCGCGCTAAGTCCAATTCGCTTCAGCCGAATTGCCGCCCTCCGCGTTGTCTGGCGCGGGGGGCGGTTTCGTTTCGGGCTTCCGTCGCGCTGGCCTGCCTGCCGCTTTCCTACATCCGGGCGTGCCCGTAAGCTTGCCGGCATGTCCAACGTGCGCCCCAGCCTGCGACTTCCCCTGTCAAAATCGTGCGCCTGCGCGAGGCTTGTTTTCGTCTTCTGGACAGTGTCTCATGTGTCTCCAACAGGCCAGAAGATGAACGGCGAGGAGATGAACCCATGAGCGCATACACCCAGATCATCGTCGACAAGGCGGACGGCATCGCCACCATCACGCTCAACCGTCCCGACAAGATGAACGCCTATACCCGCACCATGGGCGAGGAGATCATGGCGGCGATGGACGATATCGACGCCGATGACGCGGTGCGCGCGGTGATCTTCACCGGCAGCGGGGAGCGGGCGTTCTGTGCGGGTGCCGACCTCACGCCCGAGGGCGGCGGGCAGGTGTTCTCCGATCCGACCGAAGTGTCCGACCTGTCCGATCCCAAGGTGCGCGACGGCGGCGGGCTGCTGACCCTGCGGCTGTTCGAATCGAAGAAGCCGCTGATCAGCGCCTGCAACGGCGTGGCGGTGGGCGTGGGCGCGACGATGCAGCTCGCCATGGACATCCGTCTTGCGAGCAGCACCGCGCGTTACGGCTTCGTCTTCGCCCGCCGCGGGATCGTGCCCGAGGCCGCCTCGAGCTGGTTCCTGCCGCGCATCGTCGGCATCAGCCAGGCGCTCGAATGGTGCTATACGGGGCGCATCTTCGACGCCGAGGAAGCCAAGGCGGGCGGGCTGGTCCGTTCGATCCATGCGCCTGAAGACCTACTGATCGCTGCGCGCACGCTCGCGAGCGAGATTGCCGAGAACACCTCGGCGATCTCGGTGGCGATGACGCGGGCGATGATGTGGCGCCTCTCCGCAACCGATCACCCGATGGAAGCGCACAAGATCGACAGCCGCGCGATCTACCGCCTGTCGCGCGGGGCCGACGCCAAGGAGGGGATCGCCAGCTTCCTCGAAAAGCGCCGGGCGATGTATCCGGGCAAGGTCAGCGCCGACATGCCCGACTTCTACCCCTGGTGGGACGCGCGGCCCTATGAGTGAGACGGGGGAAGGGCGGCTTGCGGGGTTCCTGCCCTATCAGCTCTCGGTAGCCTCCAACGCGGTGAGCGACCTGATCGCCGAGCGCTATCGCAAGCGCTTCGCGCTCAAGATCCCCGAATGGCGGGTGATGGCGATCCTCGGCGATGCCGGCAGCATGACCCAGCGCGCGCTGACGGCAGCGACGTTGATGGACAAGGTCGCGGTCAACCGCGCGGTCAAGGTGCTGGAGGAACGCGGGCTGGTGGCGCGGGCGGCGAACCCGGGCGACGGGCGCTCCCACCTGCTCGAACTGACGGACGAGGGCCGGGCGATCCATGAGGAGGTGATGCCGCTGGCGCTGGCGACCGAGCAGGACTTGCTGAGCGGTTTCGCGCCCGACCAGCAGGCGATGCTGCGCGAGATGCTGACGGCGATCCGGATGCGGGCGGGAGAGATGGCGCGGGGCCAGCCTTAGCGCCGAAACGCGAACATCCCGCCGCGCTGGAAAGAGCACGGCGGGATGGCGCGTCGGATTGCGGTCTACTTGCCGGCCATGGCTCCATTCGGACCCATCAGCGCGTCGCTGATGGAACAGGCCGCCGGGCCGAGAATGACGACGAACAGAGTCGGCAGAATGAACAGGATCAGCGGCACCGTCATGATCGCCGGCAGACGCGCGGCCTTCTCCTCGGCGCGCATCATGCGCTCGTTGCGGAACTCGGCCGACAGCACGCGCAGTGCGGAGGCCAGCGGGGTGCCGTAACGCTCGGTCTGGATCATGGTCGTGACCACGCCCTTCACCGCTTCGAGATTGACGCGGTAGGCCAGGTTGTTGAACGCCATCTTGCGCTCGTTGAGGAACGACAGCTCGATCGCGGTCAGGGCGAATTCGTCGCCCAGTTCCGGATAGGCGCGGCCCAGTTCCTTGGCGACGCGGTTGAAGGCAGCATCGACGGTGAGACCGGCCTCGGCGCAGATCACCAGCAGGTCGAGCGCATCGGGCAGTCCCTTCTGGATTTCCTTGGTGCGCTTGCCAGCCTTGTTGCTGAGGTAGATTTCCGGGCCCTTGTAGGACAGGATCAGCGTGCCGGCGAAGGCGCCGAAGCGGGTCATCGGACCCCAGTCGGGCCAGAACTCGATGCCGTAGATCACCAGCGCGGCAAGCCCGCCGAGCACAATCGGCGCAATCGCGCGGGCGACGATGATGAAATAGGCCAGTTCCTTGTTGCGGTAGCCGGCATGGGCCAGCTTCTGCTGGATGACCTTGATCTGGCTGTCCTGCAGCACGTTGAGGCGGCCGAGGTTCTCCTTGACCTTGTCGGTCGAGCCGGAGCGCCGCGTCAGGCGGGTACGCTTCTTGGCCGAGGATGTGACGATCCCCGCCTTGAGCTGTTCGCGCCGGGCTTCGAGCACCTTGACGCGCTTGGCCATCGGATCGCGGATGGTGACCGCGGCGTAGATCGCCAGCACCATCGCGAAGGCGGCGAGACCGGCGAGTACGGTCCCGACCATGATCACGTCGAAGCCGAGCAGCATGGGTCCGGAAGGTTGTTCGATCATCGTCTTTGTCCCGGATCAGATTTCGAAGTTGACCATCTTGGCCATGATGAACACGCCGATGCCCATCCAGCACAGGCCGCCCAGACCCGCCACGATCAGGCGGTCGTCGGTGAAGAAGCCGCCGATGTATTCGGGGTTCACCCACATGATCATGCCGAAGACGATGAAGGGCAGCGAGCCGACGATGTAGGCCGAGGCCTTGGATTCCGAGCTCATCGCCTTGATCTTCAGTTTCATCTGACCGCGCTTGCGCAGCACGTCGGCGAGGTTCGAGAGCGTCTCGGCAAGGTTGCCGCCGGTCTCGCGCTGGATCGCCAGAGTGATGGTGAAGAAGTTGAACTCAGGGATGCCGAGCCGGTCGCCGGTGTCCTGCAGCGCGTCTTCCATGGTCTTGCCGACCTTGATCCGGTCGACCACACCGCGGAACTCGAGGCCGACCGGGCCGGGCACTTCCTGCGCCACCACGCCGAGCGTCTCGGTGACGGGCAGGCCCGAACGCAGGCCGCGCACCAGCAACTCCAGCGCGTCGGGGAACTTGCTGACGAACGCATTGGTGCGCTTGTTGATCTGGAAGTTGACCACCAAGTGCGGGATGCCCGCGCCCACGGCCGCACCGATGCCGAGCGAGAGCAGCAGCGCGCCGCTCTGGATGAAGATCACCACCGCCACGGCCAGCGCGAGGCCGATCGAGGCGTAGATATACTGGGTCACCGTCCAGCCCTTGCCGGTCCGGTCGAGCCGCACCGCGAGGGCTTCCATGCGCGAGCCTGAGCCTGCGACCTTGTAGCTCTTGGGCTTGCGCGCCGCGATCGCGCGCTTGAATTGCGCGTCGACCTTGGCATCGACGCTTTCCGAGTGACGATAGCGCAGCGCCTGCATCCGGCGCTTCTGCGCCTTGGACGCGCCCGAGCCGGTGAACAGCATGTAGCCGATCACCAGGACGGAGAAGATCACCAGCGTGATCAGCAGGGTTTGGAGGATGTCCATAAAGTCACGTCCTGCCTTGTGCCGCGCGGCTGCGGCGCTCGTTCACATGGGTTGGGGTGCGCGGGGCCGGATCAGACCCGGTCCCGCGCGCCGGCAGCATTATTCGTCGGCCGTCTCGGGCTCGGGCTTGGCCTTCTTGGCGAGCAGCGCCTTGAAGTCGAACCCGCCGAGCAGCGACTTCTTCTCTTCGCCGGACGAAGCCGACAGATCGTCCGCATTGGCTCCGATCACCCGCTCGGCGATCTGGCGGATGGCCGCGGTCGCCTTGCTGGCACGGTTGGCATCGACGAACACCTGACCCAGCTTGGCCGCATTCGAGGCCGCCTTGATGTCGTAGGGGATCACGAAATCCACCTTGCGTTCGATCGAGGCCTCGAAATCGGCCTTGCTGATTTCCGCGAAGCTCGGCTGCGCCTTGTTCACGACGATCATCGGATGGGCATGTGCGGCATTGGTCTTGAGCCACGACAGGATCCGGATCGCGTCGCGCGCCGAGGCGAGGGTGAACTCGCAGGTCAGCAGCACCAGGTTCACGTCGGCCAGCAACTGCGGGAAGTTGATCAGCATGTTGCGCGGCAGATCGATCACGGTCATCTCGAACGCCTGGCGGAACTCGTCCTCCAGCTGCACGAAGGCCGCACCATCGGTCATCAGCGGCTGCCCGATCGGGGCCTCGGCCGAGAGGATCGACAGGTTGTCATTGGCACGCACCATGGCGCGCTCGATGAACAGCGGGTCGATGCGGCTCGGGTTCTCGATCGCGTCGGTCAGGCCGCGGCCCGGTTCGAGATCGAGCGCCAGCGCGCCGGTGCCGAAATGCACGTCGAGATCGAGCAGCGCAGTCGGCGACTTGTGGTTTTCGCTGAACAGCCATGCCAGCGAGGTCGCGATGGTCGAGGCACCGACCCCGCCACGCGTGCCGACCACCGCGGTCGAGATGTGACGGCGCGCGCCATCCGCATCACCACCCTTGGGGGCCATGAACACCGCCAGCGCCTGATTGAGCGCATCATGCACCTGCTGGGCCGACAGCGGCTTGAGCAGATAGTCCTGAATGCCGCTCGAGAGCAGGTCGCGGTAGAGGCGCACGTCGTTGACCTGGCCGATGGCGATCACCACCGTGCCCGGCTCGCACACTTCGGCGAGCGCGTTGATGTCGTTCAGCGGATCGCCGCTTTCCGACAGGTCGACGAGCAGGATAGCCGGGCTGGCGCTGACCGAGAGCGATTGCACTGCATTGCGCAGGCCGCCCTTGTTGCACTTTTCCGGCGCCCAGCCGAGCTCGACCACCACCGGACGGATCACGTCGAGGGCATTGTCGTCGCAGATATAGGCCGCAAACGGATCACGATTTCCGGGCAAGCCCGATTTCCAGGGAGCATTCATGGCTTAGTTACCTCCTCCGCCGCCAGCACCGCCGCCGCCGCCGCCACCGGCGGCTGCATCCATCAGACCGCCCGCACCGGTCGGTTCGGCCTCGCGGAAGCTCGCGATGGCCTTGTTCGAGGTGGCGATGACGGTTTCACCCGAGCCCTTCTTGCCTTCGAGCAGATCCTGCGGATCGGCCACCATCGCGGCAAGGTTGCTGTTCACCGCGCAACCGAAGTTGGGGCTGGTGGCGTTGTTGTAGTTCATGTCCGACTTGGCCGACCAGTCGGGGCAGCCGGGCACCGCAGCCGAGGTGCGGGTGATCACCACGCGCGCCTGGCCGGGCTGGAGCATCCCTGCGGTGGCCGGGGCCACGTCGCTGATCATCAGGCCGTAGCGGCCGGCAATCTCGCGGATCGCGCTGGTCACCGCGGGGTTCTGGCCCGGGTTCTCGATCGCGATGCGATCACCGTAGCGCAGGTCCATCGTCTCAAACCAGCCGTTCAGACGCTGCTGTTCGGAGATCGGCAGGCCCGCCGAGCTGGTGGTCACATCGAGCGTGAAATTGGTCCGCTCGACCACCGGCTGCTTGGTGCTGTACAGGCTCGTGTTGGTCGGCATCCCGCCGCAGCCGGCGAGCCCCAGACCAAGCGTGAGCGCCAGTGCGAGGGCAGGCGCGCGGCCCAGCCGTCCCGCCATGCTATTGGGTCGTGCAACAGGCATCATACTCACCTTTCTCACGTTAGAGGCTGAAACCGGGGACCGCGGCGCGGGCCTCGCGTTCGTCCTTGCGGGTTTCCTTGTCGGCCCGGCGCGGCTTTTCCGGCTGGTTCGGGACGATCGCGGCCGGATCGGCATCGCTCACCTTGGGGCTCGGCGCTTCAGGCTGCGAGGAGACCGGGCCGGGGCGCTGTTCGCCCGAACGGCCGGCGTTGCTCTGGAAGCCGAGGAACTGTTCCAGCTCGGTCGACGAACGGTAACCGTCGGTCGGCAGCTTGATGTCCTTGGCGTCGACCGGCTTCACCAGATAGGGGGTGACGATGATCACCAGCTCGGTTTCGCCCTTGCGGAACTGGCGGCTGCGGAACAGGTTGCCCAGGATCGGCACGTCGCCGAGGCCCGGAGCCTTGTCGAGCAGGTTCTGCGAGTTGGCGCTCATCAGGCCCGCGATCATGAAGCTCTGGCCCGAACCCAGCTCCACCGTGGTTTCGGTGCGGCGGGTGGTCAGCGCGGGGACCTGGAAGCCGTTGAGCGTGATCGAGCCCTGGCTCGACAGCTCGGACACTTCCGGACGCACGCGCATCGAGATGCGGCCGTTCGAGAGCACGGTCGGGGTGTAGGCGAGGCTCACACCGAACTGGCGGAACTGCACCGTCACCTGGCCGAGGCCCTGTGCGATCGGGATCGGGAACTCGCCACCCGCGAGGAAGGTCGCGGTTTCGCCCGAGAGCGCGGTGAGGTTGGGTTCGGTCAGGGTGTTGACGAGGCCGAGGCTCTCGGACAGGTCGAGCGCGCCCAGCATGTCGATGCCGAACAGACGGCCGAGGCCCGAAAGCGAGGTGCCCCCGCGCGAGTCCACCGCAGGCCCCGGGATTTCGGTCCCGTCGGGCAGGATGAAGGCCGCGTTGCCGACCTGGTTGCCGACCGCGAGCGGACCCTGCGCGGTGTATTCCGCGCCGCCGATCGGGCGACCGGTGCCCACGCCGAAGCGGAAACCGCCCGAGCCGTCGATGGTGTTGAGGTTGCCGCCGATCTCGCGCAGCAGCGAACGGCTGACTTCGGCGATGGTCACCTTGAGGTTGACCTGCAGCGGGGTAGCGGTGCGCAGGCGGCTGATGACGTTGGTGCCTTCGCCGGTGAAGGCCTGCACCAGCCGTTCGGCCTCGGCAGCATCTTCCGGAGCGCCCACAGTGCCGGTCAGCAGCACGGTGTTGGTGCCCATGGTCGCAACGCTGATCTTGGCGTCGGGCATGGCTAGCGCCAGCATCTGGTCGACGCTGCCGATGTTCGAGCCCACCCGGATGTTGGCCGAGAAGATCACGTCGCCGCGCTCGTTGCTGGCGTAGATCGTGGTCTCGCCGCCGGCCTTGCCGAACACGTAAAGCTGGCGCTGCGACTTGACCTGGACATCGGCGACGGTTTCGTTGGCGACGAACACGTCGGTCATGTTGCCCGGCACGGTCACCAGTTCGCCGCGGCCGATCGACAGGACGATTTCCTGCGAGGGCTTGACGACCTGCTGCGCGGTAGCGGTGGCAGTCGGCACGGCTGCGACCGGCGCAGCCATGACGGCAGCGAGCAGCAGCTTGGCTTTCAGGTTCAGTTTCATTCTCCGGCTCCCCTCGGGTTGGCCTGTGACCGTCGTTTGCGACAGCGGACGGAACGGATTGCGCGTGGCCATCATCACTCCCCTCAGTAGCTCAGGGTCGAAGTGACGGCCTGGCCGCCGCGGCGGGTGGCCTGACCCTGGGTGCGGAGCATGCCGCTCGCCGAGGCCTGCGGGCTGACCGGGATTTCCTCGGTCGCCTTGCCGCGGGTGACGCGGACGCTCGGGCCACGATAGACCGGCTGGCTATCGACCTTGGCCGACACGCCGGGCGAGGGCGGGGTGTACTGCGTCGCACGGGGGCTTTCCTGTGCCGGCATGGTCTTGCGCTGGAAGCGCGAGACGTCGCCGCCGGTCACGAAGGTCGTGCCCTTGTCGATCGGACGGGCCATCGCCGCCTTGAGCAGACGCTCTTCCTGTTCCGGGGTGGCGTTGTCGGGGATGGTGATGTCGCCCGAAGCAATCGCACGCTCGAGTTCGGCATCGCTGTCCGCCAGCGAGCGCAGCGCGAGGCTGAGCGTGCCGATGGTCTGAGCGACGGCGACCTTCTCCGCGATCTTCGGCGTCACTTCGAGCGTGACGGTGCGGAACGCGGTGACGACGGTCTTGCCGTTCTCGTCGGTGGTGGTTTCGGTGGTCTGGTCGGTGGCGAGCACGCGCAGGTTGCGGATCACCGTTTCGGCGGTGCGCAGGTCCGGGCCGTCTTCGCCGCTGACTGTCTGGGTCAGGACGAGGTCGACGCGGTCACCCGGGAAGACGAAGCCGGCAACACCGGTCATCGCCGACACCGGCACCGTGATGGCCCGCATGCCCGGCCCAAGCGCCGCCGCCAGGAAGCCGCGGTCGCCCGGGCTCACCAGGGTGCCCTGGGTCACCGGCTCACCCGCAGTGATGGGGTAGCGCACGACGGTGCCGAGCAGCTTGTTCATATCGGCTTCGCCGTCAATGAAGTAGGCATCCTTCACCAGCTCCTTCGGCCAGGGCTGGAAGCCCAGGGCGTCGGCGGTGATGATCGTCCCGGCGGTCAGGGCGCGCTTGGCGACCAGAACGCGCGGGCCGGTGGGCTGCGCCGCTTCGGCTGAAGGGGCTCCGCCTCCGGCGAAGATGCTCCGTGCAGCAAAGGCCGTTCCGATCGCAATGATCAGAGCGCCGATCAGCAGAACCAGTTTCTTCCTATCCATGGCTGAAATAGCCCCCTCGTAATCGCCCTTGGTTGGTTAGCGGGCAGGTATGGTTTCGATGCGTAAGTCCCGACTGGTTAAAATCGAGTTCACGCCGGAACTGCCGCCATGGCGGCGGCAGGCAGATAATTGGCGGCGAGCACCCACAGGCCGCCGAAAGCGATGGCGACACCGTAAGGGATCGCCAGCTTTTCGCGTTGGCGGCGCATGACGTGCCAGAACCCCATGACGATGGTCAGCACGCCGCCGGCCAGCGCCATGATCACCAGCAGCTGCCCGAACACCTCGGGCCGCACCCAAAGCGCGAGCACGGTCAGCAGCTTGACGTCGCCGCCGCCCATCATCCTGAGTGCGAAAAGTCCGGCCAGGAGCACGAAGGCGGCCAGCGCCACGCCGAGCTGCATCGCCACGTCGGGCCACAGCGCCAGGCCGCTCGACCACCAGAACAGCGGCGCGCCCAATGCGATCGCAGCGTTCAGCCAGTTGTCGATCTGGCGACGACGAATGTCGGTGAAGGCCGCGAAGACCAGCGCGATTGCCAAGGCAATCAGCAGCCCGTAGTGAATGGTGGTCGTCAACATCGTGCCCCCGAAGTTGCCGTGCGCAGGACGCGCCGCGGTGCTTCTTGGGGCCAGTGCTACAGGCACTTGCTTACCAAAAAGTAACCAAGCTCGGAGGCTCCAGATTCACGACAATCGCGACACTGCGGCGATCGATCGCAGAGCCATTCCGCCGGCCGCGCGTGAAAGCCTCTGGCACGCGGCCGATGGCCATGGCTTGCGCCGGATCGACTGGCCTGGAGCGGCCGCTGCTCCGCGCGGTTCGATCCTGTTCCTGCCCGGGCGCGGCGATGCCTACGAGAAATACCTCGAAACGCTCGAGGAATGGCATCGCGCCGGCTGGCGGGTGACTGCGGCCGACTGGCGCGGGCAGGCGGGCTCGGGGCGGCTCGGCAAGGATGCGGTGACCGGCCATGTAGAGGATTTCGCGATCTGGATCGACGACCTCGCTGCCCTGTGGGCCGACTGGGTGGCCGAAACGCCGGGGCCGCACGTGCTCGCGGCGCATTCGATGGGCGGGCATCTGGTGATGCGCGCGCTGGTCGAGCGGCGGGTCAGCCCTGATGCTGTGGTGCTGAGCGCACCGATGATCGGCGTGAACGGCCCGCCGCTGCCGCTGCCGGCGCTGCACGCGGTCGCGCGCCTGATGTGTGCGGTCGGCGATCCCTATCGGCAGGCGTGGAAGTGGAGCGAGAAGCCGGGCGAACTGCCTGCCGCGCGCGCCACGCTGCTGACCCATGATCCCGACCGCTACGCCGACGAGCAATGGTGGCGCGATACCCGGCCCGAGCTGGTGATGGGCCCGGCGAGCTGGCGCTGGGTCGAGCGGGCCTATGCCTCCTCGCGCCTGATCGAGGCCCCCGGCGCGGTCGAGGCCGTGACGGTGCCGGTGCTGATCCTTTCCACCAGCGCCGACAAGCTGGTGAGCCACGCTGCGGCGCTGCGCACCGCGCATCGGCTGCCGCATGGCGAGATGCTGGCCTTCGGACCCGAGGCCGCACACGAGATCCTGCGCGAGGTCGATCCGGTGCGGGGCCGCGCGATGACCGCGATTGCGGAGTTTCTCGACCGGGTGGTGCCTGCGGCATGAACGGCAAGATCTGGGATTTCGCCGTCATCGGGGCCGGGATGGCGGGCGCGAGCATCGCCGCCGAACTCGCGCCCCATGCCAGCGTGCTGCTGCTCGAGGCCGAGGATACGCCGGGCTACCATGCCACGGGGCGCTCGGCGGCGTTCTGGGACGAATGCTATGGCGGCCCGGGCGTGGTGCCGCTGACCCTCGCTTCAGGGCCGTACCTGCAAGCGCACGGCTTTCTCACCACCCGCGGCGCGCTCCACCTCGCGCGGGCCGAGGACAGCGCCGCGCTCGAGGACTTCTTTGCGACCTTTGCCGGAACCGGGGTGACGATCGAACGGCTCGATCGCGCCGCTATCGAACAGCGCGTGCCGGGTCTTCGCCCCGAATGGTGTGCGGCGATCCACGAACCGGCCTGCGCGGATATCGATGTGGCAGCGCTGCACCAGCACTACCTCGCCGCCGCGCGCCGAGAGGGTGGGGAGGTCGTGTGCCGCGCAAGGGTCGAACGGCTGGAGCGCAGGGCCGAGGGCTGGCGCATCGTGACCGCGGCGGGCGGGGAGTATCGCGCCGCGCGCATCGTCAATGCTGCCGGGGCCTGGGCCGATTCGGTGGCGACACTGGCGGGGATCGCCCCGCTCGGCATCCGGCCCTACCGCCGCACCGTGGTGCAGCTGCGGGTCGATCCGCCAGCACCTACCGATCTGCCGCTGGTGCTCGACATCAATGGCGGGTTCTATTTCAAGCCCGATGGCGGGCGCCTGTGGCTCAGCCCGCATGACGAGACGCCCGACGAGCCCGGCGATACCGCGCCCGAGGAGCTCGACGTCGCCATCGCCATCGACCGCTTCGAGCAGACGACCGACTGGCGCATTGCCGCGCTCGAACGGCGCTGGGCGGGCCTCAGGAGCTTCGCCCCTGACCGCTTGCCGGTCTACGGCCCCGATCTGGCCGACAGCAGCTTCTTCTGGTTTGCAGGTCAGGGCGGCTTCGGCATCCAGACCGCTCCGGCCGCCGCGCGGCTCGGTTCGCAGATCGCGCTCGGGCTCGGCCCGGACGCGATGACACGGGGCATCGACCCTGCCGTCTATGCACCCGCGCGCTTTGCGACAGCGCTACAATCGGCCTAGGCAAGGGCGCACCCTTCTGGCATTTCCCCGATGTGGATTAACCACTTCAGGAGGGAAGAGCGATGGCGCACAAGTTCGAGATCTACAAGGACAAGGCCGGCGAGTACCGGGTGCGGTTCAAGTACAATTCGGAAGTGATGTTCTCGACCGAAGGCTATGCCACCAAGGCGAGCGCGCAGAACGCGATCGACTCGATCAAGAAGAACGGCCCCGACGCTGAGGTCGAAGACAACAGCTGATTATGACGGAATCGGCGGGGGTCAGGCTTCCCCCGCCGCGATCCGCGCCGCTTCGGCGCTTGCCAGCGCGTCGGCGCGTTCGTTTTCGGGGTGGCCGGAATGGCCCTTGACCCATTCCCATCGGACCTTGTGAGGGCGCACTGCGGCAATCAACTCGCGCCATAGGTCCTCGTTGGCGACCGGCTTTTTCGCCGCATTCACCCATCCGCGCTTCTGCCAGCCGAAGATCCACTGGGTCATGCCGTCGATGACGTAGCGGCTGTCGGTGTGGACCGTCACTGCGCAGGGCTCCTTCAGCGCGACGAGACCGCGCAACACTGCGGTCATCTCCATGCGGTTGTTGGTGGTGTCCGGTTCGCCGCCGGTCAGTTCCTTCTCGTGCCCGCCCATGCGCAGGATCGCGGCCCAGCCGCCGGGGCCGGGATTGCGCTTGCACGCGCCGTCGGTGAAGATGTCGACCTGTTTCATCGGCCCGGCCCTAGGCTGCCGGAGCCTCAGCCCGCAAGCAGGCCCGCGCCGCTTTCATCGTAAAACTGCCAGCGCCGCGCGAATTGCATCGGGTCCTTGCGGGTGACGAGCGCATCGTCGGGGGTTTCCAGCCAGTCCTCGGCGCGCGAGGCGACGAAGCGCAAGGCGGCGCCTTTGGCGACGGCCGGGAACAGCGCGCGCTCTTCCGGCTCGAGCCGCCGGACGCTCTGGTAGCCTTCGAACAAGGCCGCGCCGCAATCCGCGCGGTAGGCATTTTCGCTATCGAAACACCACGCCGCGTGGGTCACCGCCAGATCGAGCACCATCGCACCCGTGCAGGCGAAGTAGAAATCGATCAGGCCGGTCACCCGGTCGCCGAGCATCAGCACATTGTCGGGGAACAGATCGGTGTGGGTCTGCGATTGCGGCAGCGCCGACAGATCGAGCGCGGCGGCCGCGTGGGCGTGATCCAGCATTGCGGGCAGATCGGGATCGATGGTCGCCAGCCGCTCTGCCCCGCAGTTATCGAGGATCGCTGCGCTGGCGGCAAAATCCATCGCATTGGCGCGCGTCAGCGGAAAGTCGCGGGCGGCGAGATGCAGTTCGGCCAGCACCGCGCCCACCGCGCGCGCCTGTTGCGGTGTCGGACGGGTGGGGGACACGCCGGGCAGAAACTCGATCAGCGCCGCGGCCTTGCCCTGCTCCATCCGGAACGAGGCACCGCTGCGGTCATGCATGGTGCGCGGCACCGGACAGCCCTTCGCGGCGAGATGATCGAGCAGATCGAGGAAATAGGGCAGGTCGGCATAGTCGATCCGCCGCTCGTAGAGCGTCAGGATGAAGCGCGTGCCGCTGCTGCCGCTGCCGGTCGTCTCCACCAGCCAGTTGGAGTTCGACACGCCTTCCGCGATGCCCTTGGCCGAAACCAGCTCGCCGACGTCATATTGCGCGATCAGCCGGGCGAGATCCTCGGCGCCGAGGTGGGTATAGACCGCCATGTTCGCCCCGCCTTCCGGCCTATTCGGTCAGCTGGCGCGGCAGCTTGAACACCATCTTTTCGACCGTTGCGGTGATTTCCTTCTCGCGGATGGTGCGTTGCTCGGCGAGCGCGGCGACGACTTCGCGGACGAGGATTTCCGGGGCCGAGGCGCCTGCGGTGAGACCCAGCGTCTCGACGCCTTCGAGCCAGCTGAAGTCGATCTCCGACGCGCGCTGGATCAGCTTGGCGGGCGTGCCGAGCCGTTCCGAAACTTCCACCAGTCGCAGCGAATTCGACGAATTGGGTGCGCCGATCACCAGCACCAGATCGCAGTCATGCGCCAGTTCCTTGACCGCGGCCTGCCGGTTCGATGTGGCGTAGCAGATATCCTCGGCCCGCGGGCCGGAGATGTTGGGATAACGCCATTCGAGCGCCTGGATCACCTCGCGCGTGTCGTCCACCGACAGCGTGGTTTGGGTCAGATAGGCCAGCTCCTCGTCGGCGTCGAACGGCAGCTTGTCGACGTCTTCTATCGTTTCCACCAGCGTCATCTGGCCCGGCGGGACCTGTCCCATGGTGCCGATCACCTCCGGGTGGCCTTCATGGCCGATGAAGATGATGTGGCGGCCTTTTTCGATCTGGCGTTCGGCCTGGCGGTGGATCTTGCTGACGAGCGGACATGTGGCATCGACATAGAGCAGCTGGCGGCGCTTGGCCTCGGCCGGGACCGACTTGGGCACCCCGTGGGCGCTGAACACCACCGGGGCATCGTCGGGCACTTCGTCGAGTTCCTTGACGAAGATCGCGCCCTTGGCCTTCAGACCTTCGACCACATATTTGTTGTGGACGATCTCGTGGCGGACATAGACCGGGCGGCCATAGCGTTCGAGCGCCTTCTCGACGATCTCGATCGCCCGGTCGACCCCGGCGCAGAACCCGCGCGGGGCGGCGATCAGGAGGTTGAGCGGCGGGCGGGCGGAGACCGAGTCGTCGCCAGCGGCGGCATCGGTTGCGGGAAAGGGCGCGTTCATGAAGACCTCTCTAGCGCTTTGCGCTGCGTCTCGCTAGGGCGTGCTTATGCGCTCGTTGCGCAGTTGGATCCGGTTTTTCTAGGACGGCCCTTGATGATGTTTCGCACCCGCGCCCTTCCTGTCCTTGCCGCGACGGCCGCACTGGCCGCCTGCGCCGGCGAAGGCGAACTGGTTCTCGATCAGGGTGTCGGCATCACCTCGGTGCTGAGCACCTGTCCGGCGGTCGGCATTCCCGACTACACCGGCGACATCACCACCTTCCGCTCCGGCGCGGATCGCAGCATGGCGAGCCTCGATGTCAGCGCGGCGATGACCAATCTGCGCACCGTTTGCAACGACACCGGCGAGAAGGTCTACAGCGAGGCGACGTTCGACGTGCACGCCCGCCGGACCGACACCCGCGGGGCGCGCACGGTGACGCTGCCCTACTTCGTCACGGTTTTGCGTGGCGGCAGTGCGGTGGTCAGCAAGCGCGTGGGCCAGGTCACCCTGACCTTCGCCGACGGTCAGGAGCGCGCGGTGGGGACGGCGAAGGTCGGCTCCTTCGTCAACCGCGCCGATGCTGCACTGCCCGAGGATATCCGCGAGAAGATCACCCGCCGACGACGCGCCGGCGAAGTCGACGCGGCGCTCGATCCGCTGGCCGATCCCGAAGTGAAGGCGGCGATTGCCCGCACCCGCTTCGAAATGCTGGTCGGCTTCCAGCTGACCGAGGAACAGCTGGCGTATAACGTCACGCGCTGATTAGGTTGCGAAGGCGCCTCCGCGCCTTCGTCCTCGGTGCTGATCCTTCGCTTCGCTCCGGGCACCTGCGGCTCGGCCGCGTGACCTCGCGACGCCACTGGCGTCGAACCAGTGGCATACGCCAAGTTGCTTTTGGTGTTCCCTTCCTCCCCGTCCCGGGCTTGACCCGGGACCCAGCTTCCTATTTTGCACGCGCGATACGCCGCGCACACCGCACGAGAACCCGATGACCAAGCCCAAGACCCTCTATGCCGCCTATGCGGCGCTGATCGAAACCGTGCTGACCGATCTGGTTGGCGAGGGCGTGCTGCCTGCGGGCACCTCCTTCGCCAACGTCACGCTCGAGCCGCCGCGCGATGCTTCTCATGGCGATCTGGCGACCAACGCCGCGATGGTGCTGGCCAAGGGCGCGGGGATGAACCCGCGCGCGCTGGCCGAGTCGATCACTGCCAAGCTCGCCGCACATCCGACGATCACCAGCGCCGAAATCGCCGGCCCGGGCTTCATCAACCTGCGCCTTGCTCCGCAGGCGTGGCTGGACGAACTTGCCGCCATCGCGCAGTTGGGTTCCGATTACGGCCGCTCGGACATGGGCGGGGGCCGGGTGGTCAACGTCGAATATGTCTCGGCCAACCCCACCGGTCCGATGCACATGGGCCATTGCCGCGGCGCGGTGGTGGGCGATGCGCTGGCAGGATTGCTGGAGTTTGCGGGCCACAAGGTCATCAAGGAATACTACGTCAACGACGCGGGCGCGCAGGTCGATGTGCTCGCCCGCTCGGTCCACATGCGCTACCGCGAGGCCCTGGGGGAGGAAATCACCATCCCCGAAGGTCTCTATCCGGGCGACTATCTGGTGCCGGTCGGCCAGCAGCTTGCCGCCGAGTTCGGCGATACCTACGCCGCCGCGCCGGAAGGCGACTGGCTGATCCTGTTCCGCACCCGCGCGGTCGCGGCGATGATGGACATGATCCGCGCTGACCTCGCCACCTTGGGCATCAAGCACGACCTGTTCTCCTCTGAGGCCGATTTGCAGGCCTCAGGCAAGGTCGATGCGGCGGAGGCGTGGCTGCGCGAACACGACCTTGTCTATAACGGCGTCCTCGAAGCCCCCAAGGGCAAGGCCCCGCCCGAAGATTGGGAGCCGGTCTCGCTGCCGCTGTTCCGCTCGACCAGGTTCGGGGACGACCAGGATCGCCCGATCAAGAAGTCGAACGGGGCATGGACCTATTTCGGCGCGGACCTTGCCTACCACTTCCAGAAGGCGCAGACCGCGGATGCGCTGGTCGATATCTGGGGCGCGGACCATGCGGGCACGGTGAAGCGGATCAAGGCCGCTGTCGCCGCATTGACCAGTGCCGACGGGGCAAGCCCCAAGCCGTTCGAGGTCAAGCTCGTCCAGATGGTGCAGCTGATGAAGGGCGGCCAGCCGTTCAAGATGTCGAAGCGCGCGGGCAATTTCGTGACGCTCGCCGACGTGGTCGACATGGTCGGCAAGGACGTGGTGCGCTTCACCATGCTCACCCGCAAGCCCGATGCGCAGATGGATTTCGACTTCGACAAGGTGGTCGAGGCCTCGAAGGACAATCCGGTGTTCTATGTGCAATACGCCCATGCCCGGATACGCTCGACGCTGCGCAAGGCGGCCGAGGCGGGCTTTGCCCCGTCCGATGCCAATCTCGACCGGCTCGGCACCGAGGAGCTGGCGCTGGTCGCTCGCGCCGCGCAGTTCCCGCGCGAGATCGAGGCGGCGGCCCGTGCGCGCGAGCCGCACAGGATCGCCTTCTACCTCTACGATCTTGCCGCCGACCTCCATTCCTACTGGAATCTCGGTAATGACCGTCCGGAAAAGCGCTTCATCGTGGAACAGGATGGAGAGCTGACTGCGGCAAGGCTTTT
Source organism: Porphyrobacter sp. (assembly GCA_027531395.1). GTDB lineage: Bacteria > Pseudomonadota > Alphaproteobacteria > Sphingomonadales > Sphingomonadaceae > Erythrobacter. The sequence goes on from JAPZRO010000006.1 coordinate 203,641, forward strand.
CCTTGGCCAAGCAATCGGGCAAGTGATCCGCGGCGGTCTCGGCGTGCTTGGCGTCGAGGCGGTCGAAAGCATGTGAGGGCCGGGGGGCACGAGGTTTCACCATGATCGATGCCGAATACGAGGAACTGGACGTGGGCGATGGCGAGCTTGATCTCGCCGACACCGACAACCTGCCGTGGCTCGAATCCGACGCGGATGACGAGGAAGCGGGCGGGCTCGATATCGGCCAGATCCTCGGCTTTGCCGGTATGCTGGTGCTGGTGCTGGCGGCAGTTGTCGGTGCCGTCTGGTATGTCTCCAACCGCGCCGGCTCGGCCGACGTCGTGGCCGATGGCAGTGTGATCGAAGCTCCCGCCGGGCCGATCAAGGAACGTCCCGAGGACCCGGGCGGCAAGCAGTTTGCCGGCACCGGCAACGTCGCTCCGCTGGTCGGCGAAGGCGAGACCCGCGAGGCAGTGGTCGCTGCGCCGGCCGCTCCGGCAACGCCCGCCCCCAAGCCCTCGCCGTCTGCCAGCGCGAGCGCCGCTGCGCCTGCCGCGCCGGCTGTGGCGGGTGTGGGCGTGCAACTTGCCGCCTATGGCACCCGCGCCCGTGCCGAGCAGGGGTGGGCCGATCTGTCGCGCCGGACCGAGGCGCTGGCCGGCGTCAAGCACCGCGTGGTCGAAGGCAAGGTTGATATCGGCACCGTCTACCGCTTGCAGGCCGTGGCCGGCAGCCGCGCCGAGGCCGAGCGTCTGTGCGCCGCGCTCAAGGCCGACGGGCTCGATTGCCAGATCAAGTAGCGGTGGCCCACGAGAGGGCTTTTCCCCGTTCCGGATGGTTACCCCGCTTGCCTGACGCGGGCTTCCTTGCGAACCTCTGCGCATGATTCCGGCAATCTTCGGCCTTGGCGGCCCGCATCTCACCGCGGACGAGCGCGCCTTCTTCCGCGAGGCCGATCCGGCGGGCTATATCCTGTTCGGGCGCAATTGCGTCGATCCCGAGCAGCTGCGCGCGCTGACCGATGATCTCAGGAGCATCCACGGGCGAGATCGCCTGCTGGTTTCGATCGATCAGGAAGGTGGACGGGTGGCGCGGCTGCGTCCGCCGCACTGGTCGCCCTATCCCTCTGGCGAGGCCTTCGCGCGGCTCTACGAGATCGCCCCGGCGAGCGCGATCGCGGCCGCGCGTGCCAATGCGACCGCGATGGGGCTGGAACTGGCGGCGATGGGCATCACGGTCGACTATCACCCGCCGCTTGATCTGCGGGTGCCGGGCGCGCATGACGTTATCGGCGACCGCGCCTTCGGCGCGGACCCGATGCAGGTGGCAGCGCTGGGGCGCGCGGTGCTCGAAGGGCTGGCTGCTGGCGGGGTGACCGGCTGCATCAAGCATATGCCCGGCCACGGCCGCACCGATGTCGATACCCACAAGGCGCTCCCCACCGTGACCGCCAGCGCGGCGGAGCTGGAGGACGACCTCGCCCCGTTCCGCACGCTCAATCACGCGCTGATCGGCATGACCGGCCACCTCGTCTTCACCGCCTGGGATGCGGAGAATCCCGCGACCCTCTCGCAAACCGTGATCCGCGATATCATCCGCGGCGCGATCGGCTTCGACGGCCTGCTGCTGACCGACGATATCGACATGGAGGCGCTTGGCGGATCGATCCCGGAGCGTGCTGCCCGCGCCCATGCGGCGGGGTGCGACATCATCCTCAACTGCTGGGCGAAGATGGACGACATGACGGGCATCTGCGCGGTGCTGCCCTCGATGTCCGATGTCACCGCAGCGCGGCTTGACCGTGCGCTGGCCGGCACCCGCATCGCCCCCGCGCTCGCTTCCGAGCAGGGCGAACTCCTCGCCAAGCGCGATGCCCTGCTGGCGCTGGCGGAGCAATCCGCATGAGTGCTGCCGAGGAGCCCTTCATGCTGGGTCTGCCCGATGCGGGCGCGGATGAAGCCGTGCTGGTGCAGGGAGCCAAGCCGGGCGAGGAGGCCCTCTATCTCGCGCTCGACGGGTGGGAAGGCCCGCTCGACCTGCTGCTCGATCTCGCGCGGCGGCAGAAGGTCGACTTGAGGCAGATATCGATCCTCGCGCTGGTCGATCAATACCTTACCTATATCGAGCGCGCCGGTGCGCTACGGCTGGAACTCGCCGCCGACTACCTCGTGATGGCGGCGTGGCTGGCCTATCTCAAATCGGCGTTGTTGCTGCCCAAGGACGAGCAGGAAGACCCGAGCCCCGAGGAACTGGCGCTGCGTCTGCAATTGCGGCTGCAACGGCTCGGCGCGATGCGCGAGGCGGCCGCGCGGCTGATGGCGCGCGACCGGATCGGGCGCGACGTGTTCCTGCGCGGGAGCCCCGAAGGCCTGCGCACCGATCGCAAGACGCTGTGGCGCTCGGACATGTTCGCGCTGATCCAGGCCTATGGGCAGGTCAAGGCGCGCACCGCGCCGCGTATCTACCATGTCGCCAACCGCCCGGTAATGACGCTCGATTCCGCGCTGGAGCGGGTCTCGGCGATGCTCGGCGTGACGCTGGAATGGATGGAGATCCGCGATTTCCTCCCGCCCCATGCCTCGCCCGAACTGAAGCGCTCGGCACTGGCTTCGAGCTTCGTTGCGGCGCTCGAACTGGCCAAGCGGGGCAGGGCAGAGCTGGAGCAGGAGGGCGCCTTTGCCCCGCTGCGCATCCGTCGCCTCAAGGACAGCGCGGCCGTGAGTGTCGGGGCATGAGCGAGCCGGGGACCCTCGAGCGCGCGATCGAGGCGACCTTGTTCGCCGCCGAAGAGCCGATGAGCGTCGATGCGGTCGCCTCCCATCTCGGCGGGCTTGAGCTGGCGGAGGTGCGCGTGGCGCTCGCCGCCTTGCAGGCGCACTATATCGCGCGCGGCGTGCATCTGGTCGAGCGCGGCGGGCGCTGGCATTTCGAGACCGCGCCCGATCTTGCCCATCTGCTGCGGCGCGAGAAGGAGCAGGTGCGCCGCCTAAGCCGCGCGGCCACCGAGGTTCTGGCGATCATCGCCTATCACGAGCCGGTCAGCCGCGCCGAAATCGAATCCATCCGCGGGGTGCAGACCAGTGCGGGCACGCTCGATGTGCTGATGGAGGCAGGCTGGGTGCGTCCCGCCGGCCGGCGCGAGGTGCCGGGCCGCCCGGTGATCTATGCCACCACCCCCGAATTCCTCGATCATTTCGGCCTCGCCAGCCGCCGCGACCTGCCCGGCATCGACGAATTGCGCGCAGCCGGCCTGCTCGATCCGGTCGACGAGGCGATGGAGGCAGCGATGCGTTTCGAGCCCGATGAGACCGATGATCCGGACAGCGACGACGACGAGAATCTGGCGGACTGACTGGCAATTCGCGAAGGCTTGTCCTAGATAGGGCGTTGTTCGAGCGCCGGGCGTGATCCCGGGTTTGCGGCATCGCGCCAGCCGCGGCCGCCTTCAGGAGTTGAGACAATGGGTTTTTCGTCGATTTGGCACTGGGTCATCGTGCTCCTGATCGTGCTGATCCTGTTCGGACGCGGCCGCATTGCCGAGATGATGGGCGATTTCGGCAAGGGCATCTCGAGCTTCAAGAAGGGCCTCAACGAGACCGAGGAAACCGCTGCCAAGGCTGCGCGGATCGAACCGCCTGCCGCAGCGCCCGCGCCCGCCGAGACCCCGGCGCCGGCTGACAAGACCGACACCACCGGCGCCTGACAGCTCCTTCAAGGAGGCGGGCTCACCGCACCCCCGACATGTTCGACATCGGCATTGGAGAACTGCTGGTCATCCTGATCGTCGCGGTCGTGGTGATCGGGCCGAAGGACCTGCCGCTTGCCATGCGCACTGCCGGCCGCTGGATCGGCAAGATGCGCCGCATCTCGGCCCATTTCCGCTCGGGGATCGACACCATGGTGCGCGAGGCCGAGCTGGAGGAAATGGAGAAGAAGTGGAAGGCGCAGAACGAGGAAATCATGCGCCGCTCCGCCGCGCTGACCGAGGCCGAGGCTGGCGCGCCGGTGATGACGGGGCCTCCGCCGGTCGAGACGCCGCAATCTGCCGAGCCTGCGCCTGACGCGCCCGCGCCCAAGGGCAATGCCGATGTTTGAGGTCAAGGATCTCGACGAGACCCGCGCCCCGCTGCTCGATCACCTGATCGAGCTGCGCACCCGCCTGATCCGCGCGCTGCTCGCGCTTGGCGTCGGCTTTGCGGTGTGCCTCTATTTCGCTGACCAGATCCTCGGCATTCTGGTGTGGCCGCTGAAGCAGGCCTTCCCCGCGGGCGAGGGCCAGCTGATCTTCACCAAGCTGCCCGAAGTCTTCTTCGTCGAATTGAAGGTCGCGCTGTTTGCCGGCTTCATGGTGAGCTTTCCGGTAATCGCGAACCAGCTCTGGGCCTTCATCGCGCCGGGGCTCTATGCGCGCGAGAAGAAGGCCTTCCTGCCCTTCCTTATCGCCACGCCGGTGCTGTTCAGTGCGGGGGCGGCGCTGGCCTATTTCGTGGTGATGCCGGTTGCCTTCACCTTCTTCCTCGGCTTCGGCGGGGAGGCGGGCGGGTTGTCGGTGCAGGCGCTGCCGAGCGCGGGCGACTATCTCAGCCTCGTGATGCAGTTCATCCTCGCCTTCGGGCTGACTTTCCTCTTGCCGGTGCTGCTGTTGCTGCTCCACCGTGCGGGGATCGTCACCCGCGACCAGATGGTGGCGGCGCGGCGCTATGTGATCGTGGTGATCTTTATCATCGCCGCGATCGTGACGCCGCCCGATCCAGGCTCGCAGATCATCCTCGCGGTGCCGCTTTGGCTGCTGTTCGAGGCCTCGCTGCTGCTGATGCGCTTGCAGGAAGGTGCCGTCGCCGCCGACAAGGCCGCGCGCGAGGCGGAGCAGGCGGCGGAGAGAGCCGCGGCGGAGTAGTTACTCCCCGCGCACCTTCACCCCGCCGATCCACACCTCGATCACCTTGGTCTGGCGGATCTCGTCGGGCGAGGCGAGCAGCGGGTCGCGGTCGACCAGCAGGAAGTCGGCGCGCTCGCCCGGCACCAGCCGCCCGAAGCGGCCCTCGGCAAAACCGGCAAAGGCGGCGTCTGCGGTGAACCCGGCGAGCGCGGCCTCGCGGCTGACGGTTTCCTTCGGGAACCAGCCGCCGAAGGGTTCGCCCTTGGCATCGGTACGGCTGATCGCGGCGGCCATGCCGGCCCAGGGATCGGCCGGTTCGACCGGCGCGTCCGAGCCGAAGGCCAGCCGCCCGCCGACCGACATCACGCTGCGCCACGGGTAGGCGCCATCCAGCCGGTCGGGCCCAAGCCGGGCTTCCGCCATCAGCCGGTCGGAGGTCTGGTGGAGCGGTTGCATCGAGGCGATGATGCCATGCCGGCCCAGCATCGGCAGGTCTGCCGGATCGACGATCTGCGCGTGCTCGATGCGCCAGCGGCGATCGCCCTTGTAGCTCTCCGAAAGCTCCTCGATCGCGGCCAGCACCTCGGCATTGGCGGCATCGCCGATGGCGTGGATGGCGGTCTGGAAATTGTCCATCGCCGCGCGGCTCATCAGGTTGCGCAGCTGGGTGGGGGAGAGCAGCGGCAGGCCCTTGGCCCCCGGATCGTCGTGATAGGGCGCCTTCAGCACCGCGCCGCGCGACCCCAGCGCGCCGTCGAGATAGAGCTTTATCCCGCCCATCCGCAGGCGGTCGTCATAGAGCCAGACGGTCGGCTCCGGCCCGGCGACGGTCTCCAGCGTCTCGAACCCGTCGGCATAGGACATGATGCGGATCTGCAGCCGCCCTTCGTCGCCAGCGCGGCGGAAGGTGTTCCAGTCGGCCAGCGTGGTGCCCATGTCGGCAACCGCGGTGACCCCGTAGCCGAGCAGCACCTCCTGCGCCTTGACGAAGGCCAGATCGCGATCTTCGGGCCGGGGGGCGGGGATGTCCTTCTCCACCAGTTGCGCGGCCTTGTCGACGAACACTCCCGTGGGCGTGCCCTTGGCATCGCGGATGATCTTGCCACCGGCCGGATCGGGGGTCTTCGCGCTTACTCCGGCGGTCTGGATCGCGAGACTGTTGCCCCAGGCGGCGTGGCCGTCGACGCGCTCAAGCCAGACCGGCCGGTCGGCCACCACGGTATCGAGCTCGGCTGCGGTGGGAAAGCGGCCGAGGCCCCACTTTTCCTGGTTCCAGCCGCGCCCGAGGATCCACGGGCGCCCCGGGTTCTCCTCGGCGAAGGCGCGGATCTTGAGCAGCGCGTCCTCGAGCGAGGTGGTGTCCGACAGATCGAGCGTCAGCTGGCCGAAACCGATGCCCATCACGTGGACATGCGCATCGATCATGCCCGGCACCATCACCTTGCCCTTGGCATCGAGACGGTAATCGACCTGCGGCCGCGCCTCGCCGCGCGCGAGCACCTGCACCACCTTGCCGTCCTCGTCGAACACCAGACCGGTAAAGCGCTGCACCTTGCCCTCGGCATCGATCGTCACCCCGTCGACATTGTCGACCAGCGTGTCGGCCAGCGCCGGGGCAGCGAGGGCGAGGGTGGAGGCGGCAAGAGCAAGAGCGAAGGTGCGGCGCATGGCAATCCCTGAAACAGCGCGAAAACGGCAGTGGCGCGGTGCCTATCGCCTTCGCGCGAGGTTGCCAACTTTCAGGCGCACAGGAATTCCTTTCATGGATTTGGCGCAAGCCTGATTGCCCTTGCGGCAACAAGCCTCTAATCGCCCCCGCACCATGTCAACGCAGCCTGCATCATTCAGCCCCAAGGGCGCCGCCGCTTCGCCGGCCGACCTTACTCTCGACGACGTGCGCGCAGCCGCCGCGCGCATCGGCTCCGCGGTGGTCAACACCCCGATGATGCACTCGATCACGCTGTCGGAGATTACCGGCGCGGATATCTGGCTGAAGTTCGAGAACCTCCAGTTCACCGCCGCCTACAAGGAGCGCGGGGCGCTCAATGCGCTGCTGCAGCTGAGCGAGGAGCAGCGCGCGCGCGGCGTGATCGCGGCCTCGGCAGGCAACCATTCGCAGGGTCTCTCCTACCACGGCACCCGCCTCGGCGTCCCGGTGACGATCGTCATGCCGCGCACCACCCCGACGGTGAAGGTGATGCAGACCGAGAGCGTCGGCGGGAAAGTGCTGCTCGAAGGCGAGACCTTCGATGAAGCCTATGCCCATGCAAGAAAGCTCGAAGTCGAGCTCGGCCTGACCTTCGTCCACCCCTTCGACGATCCGCACGTCGCAGCGGGCGCGGGCACGGTGGCGCTCGAAATGTTCGAGGTGAAGCCCGATCTCGACTGCATCGTCACCCCGATCGGCGGGGGCGGGCTTATTTCGGGCATGGCGACGGTCGCCAAGGCGCTCAATCCCGACATGGAAGTGGTCGGCGTACAGGCGGCGCTGTTCCCCTCGATGTTCGACAAGATCAAGGGCGCGGACCTGCCCTGCGGCGGCGACACGCTCGCTGAAGGCATCGCGGTCAAGCAGCCGGGCGACTTCACCGCGCAGGTGATCGCCGAGCGGGTGGATGACATCCTGCTGGTGGATGAGCCCGCGCTCGAAAAGGCGGTGGCGCTGCTGCTCCAGATCGAGAAGACCGTGGTCGAGGGCGCGGGCGCGGCGGGTCTTGCGGCGGTGCTCAGCAATCCGGCGCGCTTCGCCGGCAAGAGCATCGGGCTGGTGCTGTGCGGCGGCAATATCGACACCCGCCTGCTCGCCAACGTTCTGCTGCGCGATCTTGCCCGGCAGGGCCGCCTTGCGCGCCTCCGGATCACCCTGCAGGACCGCCCCGGCGCGCTGTTTAGGGTGATGCGCCTGTTCGACGAGCACAACGTCAACATCATCGAGATCTATCACCAGCGCATCTTTACCACGCTGCCGGCCAAGGGCCTGATCACCGATATCGAATGCGAGGCGCGCGACGCCGAGCAGGTCGAACGGCTGGTCGAGGGCCTGCGCGCCAACGGCTATTCGGTGCAGCTGGTAGAACTCGGCTGACGCGTTTCAGGCGGGGTTTCGCTCCGCCGGGCGTGCCGTTTTGCGCCATTCCGGAAGCATTGCGCGCGGGTGCCTGTGCACAGCGCGGGATTTTTTGCGTTCTTTCATGGTTAAGGGACTTTTACCGCAGGTCCCGTCCATGCATAAGTTTGCAGTAACGCAACCCGCCATGATTCCCGCCAAGAGGACTGAGCCCGCCCGTGACGGCACCGATCCGCTTCCCGAGGTTCTTCGTGACCAGCCCGGCGCCTTGTCCCTATCTGCCGGGGCGGAGCGAGCGCAAGGTGTTCACCGAACTCAAGGGCGCGCACGCGGACCAGCTCAACGAGGCGCTCGGACGGATCGGCTTCCGCCGCAGCCAGACGGTGGCCTATCGCCCATCCTGCCTCGATTGCCAGGCCTGCGTCTCGGTGCGGGTGGTGGCTGGGGCCTTCCGCCCCTCGGCGACGCAGAAGCGCGATCTGAAGCGCAATGACGATCTGATCGTCACCGAATGCCGCCCGTGGGCGACCGACGAGCAGTTCGCGCTGCTCGCGAAATATCTCGGCCAGCGCCACCCCGATGGCGGCATGGCGGCGATGGACGAGCTCGATTATGCCGACATGATCGAGCACACCCCGGTCAATTCCGTGGTCACCGAATACCGCCTGCCGGGCATCGGCGGGCGTCCGGGCCGTCTGGTCGGCGCCTGCCTGACCGACCGGCAGGGCGACGGACTGTCGATGATCTATTCCTTCTACGATCCCGATCTGGAAGGCCGCGCCGGGCTCGGCAGCTTCATCATTCTCGATCACATCCGCCGCGCCGCGGCCGAGGGCCTGCCCTATGTCTATCTCGGCTACTGGGTCGAGGGCAGCCCGCGCATGCAGTACAAGGTCCGCTATCGCCCGCTCGAGCGTCTGACGCGCGAAGGCTGGCAGGTGATGGACGAGGCTGAACAGCACCGGCTGATCGCCGCGGCGACCGCGCCGCGCCAGCCGCAGGACGCGTCGCTGGCCGGCGCCCGAGGCAAGGATGGCCAGCCCGTCAAGTTTCCGGGAAGCTGAGCCTCGCGATCTCCTGAAGCGCGGTCTGCTGCTGGCAGCCGGATTGGGACAAGCAGCGGTGGTGATGGCGGCGCAGCCTGCATTGGCGCAGGATGCCGGAGCCGCGTCGCCTGCCGTGATCGCTGGCGAGCCGCAGGTGGAAGGCGATGATGCCGCGCCTGCCCGGCCTGCCCCGGAGCCGCTCCCCGAACCTGCCCCCGTACCGCGGACGCTGGACGAGTTGATCCCGGCCGAGGCGGTCGACAATCCGGAAGCCTGGGCGACACAGGCCACCGCCGCCGCGGGCGATCCTGCCGGCGATGCAGCTGCCGCGCCCGCGACGACCGGCGATCCCTTCGCCGATGGCTTTGCCGATTTCCTGCCGCCGCCTGTGCCCGGATTGCAGCCCGCGCTCGATGCCGCCTTCGCCGACTTCGCGGTCGAGGTGCCCGAACCGCTAACCCCCGATCCCGAGGTCGAGGCGCTCGCCAGCATGGCCGTGCCGCTGACCGGCGAATTGCCCGAGCTTGCCGATGTCGAGATCAGCAACACGCTGGTGCTGGGCTTCCCCGCCGCGCCCGGCGCCTTTCCCGAACAGCGCGAATTCCTCGCCCGCTTCCGCGAGCTTTCGACACTGCGCCAGCTCGACGGAGCGAAGGACAGCGCCTCGCAGATCGCCGCGCGCGCCCGCGCCGACGAGGAACTGCTGGGCGAAATGCTGCGGACCTACGGCTATTACGGTGGCGATGTGGTGCGCCAGCTCTCGGGCGGGCGGCGTGCGCGCGAGAACGGCGATGGCGCGCCAGCCCAGGGCGCATCGGGCGATGCCGCCAGCGAGCCGCGCGTGCGCTTCGATGTCGTGCCGGGCCCGCGCTACCGCTTCGGGCGGGTCGATCTCGGCGCGCTTTCGCTGCTGCCTGGTCCCGATGCCGAGCGCCTGCTGGCCGCCTTCGCCATCGCGCCCGGCGACCCGCTCTATGCCGACCGCATCCTCGAGCGCGAGCTCGAACTGCGCGTAGCGCTGGGCGAGACCGGCTATCCCTTCGCCACGCTGGCAGAACCCGAACTGCTGATCGATCACGCCCGCACCGAGGGCGATCTGACGCTGGCGGTCGATCCGGGGGGCAAATATGCCTTCGGGAGCGTGGTCAGCGCCGATCCGAAGTTCCTCTCCAGCCGCCATCTCGAACGCATCGCCCGGTTCGAGCAGGGCGATATCTACCAGCAGAGCCTCGAAACCGATCTGCGCCGCGCGATCATCGCCACGGGCCTTGTGTCGAGCGTCACCATCACTCCGCGCGAGACCGCGCCGCCCGCCGAGGGCGCGATGGGCGAAGTGGCGCTTGATGTCGCCTTCGAACGGGCGCCGGTGCGCACCATCGCAGGTGCGATCGGTTACGGTACCGAGGACGGCTTCAAGGTCGAGGGGCGCTGGGAGCACCGCAACCTGTTCCCGCCCGAAGGCGCGCTGCGGCTGCGCGGCATCCTCGGCACCCGCGAGGCGCTCGCCAGCATCGGCGTGCGGCGCAACAATTTCCGCGGGCGCGACCAGATCCTCACCGCCGACGTCTTCGCCAGCGATATCCAGACGCTGGCAGTGGATTCGCGCTCCATTGGGCTGCGTGGCACCTTCGAGAAGGTGTCGAATATCCTGTTCCAGAAGCCGGTCAGCTGGCAACTCGGCGGCGAGCTGGTCTATACCGACGAGCGCAACCGACGCTTGCGCGGTTCCACCATTCTGCTGCCGCGCCAGACCTATCTGATCGGCGGGCTGTTCGGCAGTGTCACGCTCGACGGGAGCGATGACCTGCTCGATCCCTCGCGCGGATACCGCGCCACGCTATCCATCGCGCCGGAGGTATCGCGGTCGGCCGGAGACAACAGCTACTACGTCCGCGCGCTGGCCGAGGCGGCCTATTACAAGGAGGTCGGCTCGACCGTGATCGCGGGGCGGCTGCGCGCGGCGACCATCCAGGGTGCCGACCGCGCCAGCATCGCGCCCTCGCGGCGGCTCTATTCGGGCGGAGGCGGATCGGTGCGCGGCTACGGCTTCCAGGGCGTCGGCCCGCGCAATGATCGCGGCGAGGCGGTGGGCGGGGCATCGCTGGTCGAGTTCTCGCTCGAAGCGCGGATCGAGACCCCGCTGATGGGCGGCGCGATCGAGGTCGTGCCGTTCATCGACGCGGGCACGGTGGGGCTCGGTTCAACCCCTGATTTCCGCTTCATCCAGGCCGGGGCCGGCGTCGGCATCCGCTACAAGACCACCTTTGGCCCGATCCGCGTCGATGTCGCCACGCCGCTCAATCCGACCCAGTTCGACAGTCCGGTGGTGGTCTATGTCAGCCTCGGGCAGGCGTTCTGATGGATACGCCCGAGACCCCCGCCCCGGAACTGGCCGACGACAGCGGCCCAGCGCGCCGCAAGCGGGTGTGGGCCAAGCGGCTCGGCTGGGTGCTGGCGTTGCTGCTGGCACCGCTGGTGCTGGTGGCGGGGTTCCTTTCGACTCCGATCGGCAAGCGCTTCATCGCCGACCAGATCGCGGCGGTCGCGCCCGCCTCGGGCCTGCGTTTCACCGTGGGCCGGATCGAAGGCGATATCTACCGCACGGCCACTTTGCGCGATGTGCGGGTGAGCGACCCCAAGGGCCTGTTCCTCACCATCCCCGAGGTCGAACTCGACTGGCGGCCGCTTCACTGGCTGTGGCGCGGGCTCGACATCCGCGAGGTGACCGCGCGGCGCGGGCGGCTGACGCGCCTGCCCGAACTGCTGCCCGGCGATCCCGACGCACCGCTGCTGCCCGATTTCGACATCCGCGTCGACAAGCTGGCGATCGAGAACCTCGTCATCGCCAAGGGTGTTGCCACCAGTCAGGCCGAGCGGGTCGATGCGCTGGCCAAGGTCGATATCCGCGAGGGCCGCGCGCTGGTGGACGCGCGCGCGCGGCTGGGCGCGCAGGACCGGATCGCGGTGCTGATCGATGCCGAGCCGGACGGTGACCGCTTCGATCTCGAAGCCGATTACCTTGCGCCCGCAGGCGGCGTGCTGGCGGGCCTTGCGGGCTTTGCCAACGGCTACGACGCGCGCATCGCTGGCGACGGGACATGGCGCAAGTGGCGCGGGACGGCGCTTGCGCGGCGCTTGCCGATGGCGGACGGGAAACCCATCGCCGGGCCGGCGGTCGCCGCCTTTCAGGTCACCAATGACGCGGGCAAGATCGGCGTGCTCGGACGGGTGCGTCCCGGCCTTGCGGGCGAGGACCTGTTGGCCCGCGCTACGGGGCCGAAGATCGCGGTCGCGGCCAGCTTCACGCTTGAGGACAGCATCCTCGAGGGCCGCGCCGCAGTGATCACCCGCGCGCTCGATCTGCGCGGGGCAGGGGTAGTCGACCTCGCCGACAACCGCGTCGAAGGCGCGCGCACCAGCGCCACCTTGCGCGATCCCGATCTGCTGGGCGAAGGCTGGCGCTTCGAGCAGACGCGCCTTGCCGCCGACCTTTCCGGCCCCTTCCGCGATCTCGCCATCGACCACCGACTGACGGTTGGACGGCTGGTGGCGCAGGGGATCGAGGCGAAGGGGCTGGTGCAGGAAGGCCTCGCGCGGTTCGACGGCAAGGTGCTGAAACTGCCGATGGCGCTTACCGCCGAGCGGATCACCACCGGCAACCCGCAGGCCGATCCGCGTCTGGTGAAGGGCCGGGTCACGGGGCTGCTGACCTATGATCTCGAAAGCCAGAAGCTTGCGGCCGATGCGGCGCGGATCATCTTCCCCGGGCTGGACGCGACGCTGGCGCTGCGCGGCGACATTCCCGCTGGCGCCTATGCGCTGGCTGGCCCGGTCGCCGCGCGCGGGCTCAAGATCGACGGCGCGGGCGAGGTGACCGCCAATGCCAAGATCCTCGCCAAGTTCGGCCCCGCCGTGCCGTGGAGCCTGCGCGCCAATCTCGCCGGTGTGCTCTCGAAGATCGGCAACGACACCATCGTCAATCTCGCCGGGGAGCAGATCCGCTTCAAGGGCGCTCTCGGCATGGGCGCCGGCCAGCCGGTGATCCTGCGCGACGTGACGATCGCCAGCGCGCGGCTCAATGCGCGGCTCGACAGCAAGGTGGTGCCGGGCAGCGGCGGCACGCGCACCACGCTGGCCGGCAGCGGGCGGCAGGCCGACTACGGACCCTTCACCATCGATGCCGAACTCGCCGCCGATGGTCCGCGCGGCGTGCTGGTGCTGGCCGATCCCTATCCCGCTGCGGGGCTGGAGAACGTCCGCATCGCGCTCGCCCCTTCCTCCGAGGGCTTCGCGCTCGATGTTACGGGCGGATCGCTGCTCGGGCCGTTCGACGGCGTGCTCGGCCTTGTCCTGCCCGAGAACGGTCCGACGCGGATCGCGATCCAGCGGCTTGATATCTACCGCACCAATGTCACCGGCGGCCTGGTGCTGGGCGAGGCAGGGATTTCGGGCGATCTCGCGCTGGCGGGCGGCGGGCTCGACGGGACACTCGCCTTCCGGCCGCAGGGCGAGGGGGCGATGAGCTTCGCTGTCGATGTCACCGCGCGCAAGGCCGCTTTCGCCGGCAGGGTGCCGATCAGCATCGACCGCGCCAGCATCGTGGCGACCGGTCGCTATGCCAAGGGCGATACCCGCGTCGATGCCGACATCAGCGGCAACGGGCTCGAATATGGCGGGCTCTACCTCGCCAACTTCACCGCCAAGGCCGACATCCTCAATGGCCGCGGCAAGGTGACCGGCGGGGTCGCGGGCGAGCGGGCGGACCGCTTCGCGCTCAACTTCGACGCCGATGTCGCGCCCGACCGCATCGCCGCCGTTGCGCGCGGGCAGTATGGCGGCGAGCCGATCACCATGCCGCGCCGCGCCGTGCTGACCGCCGAGGAGGATGGCGGCTGGCGGCTGGCGCAGACCCAGATCGGCTTCTCGCGCGGCTACGCGCTGTTCGAAGGCGTGCTGGGCGGCGAGGAGACCGCGCTCGAGATCAAGCTGGCGCGCATGCCGCTGCGGCTGCTCGATCTGGCCGGAGCCGAACTCGGCCTCGGCGGGCGGTTGTCGGGGGTGATCGACTATCGCCAGACCGGCGATGCTGCCCCTGCCGCGCGGGCTCGGATCAAGATCGACAACTTCAGCCGTTCGGGGCTGGTGCTCTCGTCCAAGCCGGTCGGCGTGCTCGGGGTGATCGACCTCGATGGCGAGCGCCTGACCGCCGCCGGCCGCCTGACCGAGGGCGGTACGCGGCTTGGCGACATCGCCGTCAGGATCACCGCCTTCCCGCCCGAGCGCGACCTTACCCAGCGGCTGCTCAACGGCCGGCTCGACGGGCGGCTGATGTTCGAGGGCGCGGCCGAGACGCTGTGGCGGCTGGCGGCGGTCGAGGCGTTCGACCTCACCGGCCCGGTCACCATCGCCGCGCGCGCCACCGGGACGCTCGCAGATCCGCGCATCACCGGCACGCTGGCGACCGACGATCTCAAGGTCAGCAGCGCGCTCACCGGCACCCGCATCGATGCCGTGCGCGCGCGCGGGCGGTTCGCCGGATCACGGCTCGAACTGACCCGCTTTGCCGGCGCCACGCCGGGCGGCGGCACGGTAAGCGGCAGCGGCATCGTCGATCTCGCCGGCATGAGCGCGACACGCGGCCCCGGGCTCGATCTGCGCGCGGCGGTGAAGGGCGCAAGGCTGCTCGATGCCAACGGGCTGGAGGCGACCATCACCGGCCCCTTGCGGATCGTTTCCAACGGGCGCGGCGGGACGATTGCCGGGCGGGTCAAGATCGACCGTGCGCGCTGGGAGCTGGGCACGGCGGCCGAGGACTATGCCCTGCCGCAGATCGCCACCCGCGAGATCAACGCCCCCGATGGCCGGATGCGCGAGCGCGTCTCGGCGCGCGATGTCGCCTGGCGCTATCTCGTCAATGCCTCGGCCCCGGGCCGTGTGCAGGTGGATGGCATGGGGCTCGAGAGCGAGTGGAGCGTCGACATTGCCCTGCGCGGCACGGTGGACGATCCGCGCATCGGCGGCACCGCGCGGCTCGTGCGCGGCGACTACACCTTTGCGGGCAACCGCTTCGAGCTGACCCGCGGGCGCATCCTGTTCGACGAGAACGAGGCGATCGACCCGCGGCTCGACATCCTCGCCGAAACCTCGCGCAACGGCACCAATGTCGATATTTCGATCACCGGCAATGCCCAGTCGCCGGCCATCGCCTTTTCGTCCGACCCCGCACTGCCCGAGGAGGAGATCCTTGCCCGCCTGCTGTTCGGCGGTTCGGTAACCTCGCTTTCGGCCACCGACGCGCTGCAATTGGCCGCCGCGATCGCCTCGCTTCAGGGCGGGGGCGGCGGGCTCGATCCGATCGGCGACCTGCGCCGCTCGATCGGGCTCGACCAGCTGCGCATCGTCAGTGCCGATCCGCTGATCGGGCGCGAGACCGGGGTGGCACTGGGCAAGAACATCACGCGGCGCATCTATGTCGAACTCATCACCGACGGTCAGGGCTACAGCGCGACCCAGGTCGAGTATCGCATCACCAGCTGGCTGGCGCTGCTCGGCACGGTCTCGACCATCGGGCGCGACTCTGTGCTGATCGAGGTGTCGCGGGATTACTGAAGGGTGAGATAGAGCTCCGCTTCCGCCTCACGGCGGCGCACCAATCCTTTGAGCACGCGCCCGCCCGCGCGGTTCCAGCGCGCGAATTCGCGGGCCGCGCCTGCGGCATCGCCTGCGCGGTGCTTGCGGGTGAGCGTCGCGCGCCCAATCGCGCCGGTGTTGTAGTGGAAGCTGACCAGCGCATCGAACTGCGCCTGCGAGGTCGGCGCATCGCCAATTGCGGCGGCGACCTCGGCGGCGTAGCGGGCGAGGTCCTCGGCGAGGCGCGCGTCGCACTGGGCCTGCGTCCAGACCGTATCAGGCCCGATCTTGCCGCCATGGACATGATCGCGCCCGGTGGCACCCCAGCCGATGGTCCACGGCGCTGCGCCGGTGCCGGGATCGGGATAGGCCTCGACCAGCCCGTCCGTGCGGAGCCGCGCGCAGCCCTCGAACCGCTTGATCAGCGCGATGCCGTCAGGGCCGATGGTGCGGACGGGCCGCGTGTTGGAGACACATGAGACACTGTCCTGGGAAGGAAAACCGGGCGCCTCGCGGGTGGCCGCGATGTCAGCGGCAGGCAGGCCGGAATCCGGCGACGGGGACTGGCCTAGCAGACGGCGAAGAAAGGCGAGCAGGGGGGAGGGGGATTGTTGCGGCATGGCAGGGCACCTCGATGGCTGGAAGCAAAGGACGAGGCGCAGGCATTCAGCACAATCCGGCCGAGTAGGAAAACGGCAAAACGGAGTGGTGTGCGGGTGCCTGTAAAGAGCTCTTGACTGACAAGAGTTCTTGTCTGTAAAGAGCTCTTGTCAGGACCAAGCCGAGTCGCAGCGCATCGCAGGCGACCGCCAAAGCCCTCCAACCGCCGGTCAGGACGCACGTGGAAAACCGTCTGAAGCACTATCGCGAACAGCAGGGCTGGAGCCAGGGCGAACTGGCCCGACGGCTCGGCGTGTCGCGCCAGACGATCAACGCGGTCGAGACCGACAAGTATGATCCTTCCCTGCCGCTGGCGCTGCGCATGGCGCGGCTGTTCGGGGTGGGGGTGCCTGAGCTGTTCATCGATCACTGGGAGCCTGAAGCATGATGAGCGAACACGAAACGCCTGCCGCTCCGCGCGGGGTGCGCAAGCTGCTGATTTCGGGCCTGTTCGGCGGTGTGGCCGGATTTGCGGCCAGCGCGGCGCTGCTGCGTTTCGTCGGCAGCGATGCCGTCGGCGGGCTCGACAAGTCGGCCACCATCGCCGCGCTGGTGGCGGTGCTCTATCTCGTGATCGGCCTGATGGTCGCGCTCGGCACGGCCAACCCTGCGCTCGGCGCGCGGATCCTCAATGTCGAGGATGCCGACGAGCTGCGCGAACAGCACAAGGTGCTGAGCCTGTCGGGCGTGTCGATGGTGCTCTGGGGCGTGGCCCTGCTGGCGCTGGCACTGGCCGCTCCCGATGGCCCGCTGCCGCAGACGATCGCGCTGGCCATCGCTGCGGGCGGGCTGGTGGTGGGCACGGTGCTGTCGATGATGGTCTATCGCGCTTCGGACGAGCTGATGCTGGCGGTCAACCTCGAAGGCGGGGCGCTCAGCTATGGTCTGGTGTTCGTGCTGGTGGGCGGATGGGCGATGCTGGCGCATCTTGGCTATGTCGCCCCGCCTGCGCCGCTCGATCTGCTCTCGGCCTTCTACGTGCTGGTGCTGGCGGCGAGCTTCATCGCGGTCGGTCGGCGCGGGATGCTGACCGTGCGCTGACAGTTCCACCGAGGCCCAAGCGAAAGAGGGCGCCCGCAGCTAGCGGACGCCCCCTTCGTGTTTGCGCTATCCGCGATCAGAAGCGGTAGGTCGCGGTGGCCCGGAACACCCGCGCATCGGCATTGTCGCGGCCGATGGTGGTGTCGAAGCCGAAGCCCATCTGGAACGGCCCGTCGCCGATATTGGCCGAGAGCCCGAGTTCGACCCAGGTGTGATCGGCGGTATCGAGCACGAAGTTGGCGTTGGGGCCAACCCCGCCCGCGAAGTTCGCACCCAGCAGCTGCGGGCCGTCCTCGAACTCCCACACCAGCTGCGCATTGGCGTTGATCTGCACCATCTTGGCCTGCTTCTCGTAATCGAAGCCGAACCGCGCCTGAGTGGACTTGAAGGTCTCGCGGTCGATCGACAAGGCGGCCAGCCCGCCATTCTCGCGCACCGTGGAGAGATCGACGCTGGCATAGCGCGCCTCGATGCCCGGCGAGATCGTGCCGATCCCGGTTTCAAGGTCATAGGACAGGCCGAGCGCGCCGGAGACCAGCAGATCGTCGCTCGACGAGGTCAGGGTCTGGCTGTTGCCGAGGAACTGCACGGTGCGGGTGGTGTCCATCCCCACCGAGCCCATCGCGAACTGGCCGTCGATCACCGGCCCGTCGGTGAACTTGTGGCGCATGTAGAGCGAGACGGCGTAGGTGTTGCTGTCGACCTCCTGCCCCAGCGGCGCTTCGGCCTCGAGGTGGTTGAAGTAGCCCGCGAGGCCCAGCATCGTGTTCTCGCCCGGGTAGAACTCCAGACCGCCCGACAGGAACAGGCCCGAGATCTCGGTCTGCCGGGTGAAGCCGGGGAGCGAGTCCACATCACCGCGCACGAAGCCGCCGGCGATGAACAGCGCCACGTCCTCGGGCAGGTTGGCATCGCGCATCTCGGTCTCTTCGGACCCGCTCTGCAATGCCATCGCATCCATGCCGAGCGGCTGGCCGAAGGGCGAGAGGCCCGCCTGCGCCACATTGAGCGGCGAGCCGGTGACCGCGATCTTGCCGCCCGCCTTGCTGCGATCGGCTTCGCGCAGGCGGCCGTCGTTGAAGTTCTGCAGCAGGTTGACGGTCTGCCCCGCGATTGAGCGCACCGCCTGCTCGTTCACCGGCGCAAGGCCCGTGAAGGTCGAGCGGATGGTGTCGGGCGAGGCGAAGTCGAGCCCGTAGAGGCCCGCCAGCGCGGCGTTGGCGCGGTTCTGGTCGAACAGATCGGCATAGGCCGCCTGCACCGGATCGCTGGTGTCGACCACGGTGCGGTAGCTCGCCGCC
This sequence comes from Porphyrobacter sp., assembly GCA_027531395.1. Lineage (GTDB taxonomy): Bacteria > Pseudomonadota > Alphaproteobacteria > Sphingomonadales > Sphingomonadaceae > Erythrobacter. The sequence continues at coordinate 222,247 of JAPZRO010000006.1, forward strand.
GCAATCTCCATCAGCACCGCGTTCTGCTGGTAGGTGAAGCGCTGGCTGAGGATCGCGGAGATGGTGGCCGCGCGGAAGGTCCCCGTCACCCCTCCATCGGCGGTGAGGATGGTGTAGCGCACCCCGTTGCCGTTGACCTGCTGGGTGAGGCCGGCGCCGAGGCCGACCACGCCGCCGATATTGGCAGCGCCGGTCACCGCGATCCGGTCGGACGCGCCCGCGCCGGTGAAGTCGGCAAGGAAGGTCGTGCCCGAGGACATCACCAGATTGCCGTCGATCGTCAGCGTGCCGGTGGTGCCCATCGTGGCGGGCGAGAACACGCCGGTGATGCTGGTGAGGAACGGCGCGGTGACCGTGCCGGTGCCTTCGAGCATCCCCGCGAACAGGGTGTAGTCCCCGGCCGAGGTGACATTGCCATTGACGTTCACCCGCCCGCCGAACTGGTTGATGTCGATCAGCGAGGTCAGATCGCCCGCTGCCGCCACAGTCAGCCCGGCATTGCCGCGCACGGTCAGCCGGTCGATGGTGACCTCGCTGCTGAGCGTGGTGGTGCCGTTCTGGCTGAGGGTGACGTCGTAATAGCGCGGATCAACGCGCACGGTTTCGGTGGTGACGGCGTCGATGTTGTTCGGCACGAAGCCGGTCGCGCCCGGCAGGCCGTTAGCGAGCGTCGGGGCGGGCAGGGTGTCGCCCTCCGCCGCATCAGCGCCCCCGGCCGCCTGCGGTGCGCGGGCACCGGCGGTGGCACTGGCGCCATCGGCAAGGCTTGCCGCGGCCGGCAGCGCGAAATTCTCGCCGCCGGTGATATCGGCGACGTTCACAAGGCCGCGGCTGCTGGTCAGCTCGGCTGGAGCGGCTTCGGCCATGACCGGCGGATCGAAGGTTTCCTCGACGATGCCGGTCGCCACATCGACGCACACATCCCCCGGTTCCTCGAACTCGACGCAGACCGCGCCGAAATCGCCTCCGGTGCCGTTAAGGCCCAGCTCGGGCGTGGTCGGCAGGCCGTTCACCACGTTGCCGCTGGAATCGATCACGCGGTACATCGGATCGAGCAGCGTCACCCAGTGGTTCGGGTCTTCCCAGTTGCCATTGCCCGCGCGTGCGCCGACGTAGCGATACGGGTTGGTCGCGACGATGTACTGCCAGTAGAGCGACAGCGGCTGGTAGAAGCTGGTGGTGCCGAGCGAGCTGAAGCGCTGCGGGCCGAAGAAGCGCGAGCCGCCCGACAGCACGCCGATCACCAGATCCTCGTCCGACAGGGTGTTGTTCGCCGCATCGAGGATCAGCGGACCGCCCGAATCCCCGCCGGCGGTGGTGCCTTCATTGGGTAGGGCATCGTCGCGGTGGACGTTGATGTCGAACACGCGGTCGCGGTTCTGCGAGTCGAAGTCGAGCTGGTAGAGGTTCTGCGGCAGCCCATCGCCTTCGCCGAACAGCACCAGATTGCGATCGTCGAGCGACATGAAGCCGCCGAGCATGTTCTCGGCCGCGCGGCGACGGAAGTCGATCCCGCCCACCGCGCCCTGCAGCGCGTTGCCGGTGCCGCCGTAGCCGACGATGTCGACGTGATAGCCGGTGCCGCGCACCGGATCGATGCTCTCGGGCGCGGGCAGGGTGGTGAACAGCAGCGCCCAGGTCGGGATGCCGGCGGCAGGCGTATCAAGGCTGGCGAGCGCGATGTCGGCTTCGATGAAGCCGGCCGCCTGCGGGTTCTGCAGCGACTGCGCATTGTAGAAGATGCGGTTGACGTTGAACACGGACAGCGCGGGGTTGCTGGCGAAGTTGTTCGCGAACCAGTTCTGGAAGCCGGGCAGGGCGTTAACGTTGAACGACCAGGCCGCCGGAATGTCGTCGACGTTGTAGGCCTCTTCCGGCAGATCGTTGACACAGTGCGCCGCGAACAGGACAGTGCGCGGGTTGATCAGCGTGCCGGTGCACACGAAGCCGTCGGCGCGGAAGAACATGCCGACGCCGCGATATTCGTCATTGGTGTCGACGATGTTGCCCGGGGTGGTGGTCTCGTTGGGGACGACCGCGAGCGCGGGCGTGGCGGCGGCGGCAACCGCCAGTGCGAGCGTGGCCGATCCGGCCAGCAGGCCGCGGCGACGGGTGTGGGAGAGCTTCATGGGGGACCCCTTCGGTTATCGGTGTCGGTCGTCCTCTCACGACCGGATGCGGCACCGTAACGCTTGAGGCCGGGTTGGCAATTCCAAAGAAAGCAACATTTTGCTTCCGATCAGCGCGTGTGGCGCAAAGGCCTCAGCGCAGCGCGAGAAAGGCGGTATAGGCCGCGTAGAGGGCCACCAGCACCGCCCCCTCGATCCGCGAGAGCTTCCACCCGCTGCGCAGTTGCACGATCAGCAGCGCGGTGACGCCCAGCATCACCCAGATGTCGAATGCGGCGATTTCGGCGGGGGCCTCGATCGGCTGGATCACCGCGGTCAGCCCGAGAATGCCGAGGATATTGTAGATGTTGGAGCCGACGATGTTGCCCAGCGCCACATCCTTGTGCTTGCGCAGCACGGCGACGATGCAGGCGATCAGTTCGGGCAGGGACGTGCCGACCGCGACCACGGTCAGCCCGATCACGCTCTCCGATACCCCTGCTGCCGAGGCCAGGACTACGGCGCCCTCGACCAGCCAGCTTGCGCCGAAGATGGCAGCGGCCAGCCCTGCGACGATCATGCCGCCCAGCACCAGCGGGCCGGTGTTGGGCGGGGCGGGACGGTCTGCCGCCTCGGCTTCGTGGCGGGCGCCTTCGGGGCAGGGCACAGCGCTTTCGGCCTTGTAGGCCCACCACACATAGACGACGAGGCCGGCGATCAGGCCGACGCCGATCAGCGGCCCCATTGTGCCGTAGAGGATCGCGGCTGTGCACAGCGCCGCCGATCCGCCGAGCGCGATCGAATCCCGCGCAAAGGATGCCGGATTGACCGAGAGCGGCAGGATCACCGCCGACAGGCCGAGAATGAACAGGATGTTGGCGATGTTCGAGCCGACCACATTGCCGATCGCGATCCCCGGTGATCCGGCCAGCGCGGCCTGCACGCTGGTCGCCAGTTCGGGGGTCGAGGTGCCGAAGCCGACGATCGTCAATCCGGCCAGCAGCGGCGAGATGCCGAGCCGCGCCGCCATGCCCACCGCGCCACGCACCAGCAGTTCGCCGCCCACCGCCAGCAGCACGAGGCCTCCGGCCACCAGCAGGATCGATTCGGTCATCAGACTCTCCGGAGTTGCGACGGCACAAAGCCTTAGCTGCAAGCGGCAGCAGGGTGAAGCCGCGTGCCGTGCGCCTGCATCGGCTGTCGGGTTTGTCCAAGTCGGGGCGTGCGCCGTGATGGTAAGATCGCGCGGGGCTAACGGAAACCTGTGGGGGGCGGACGAAATGAACGAGGCGGAATGGGACCGGCGTGAGGTCCTCGGCGGTGCTCTCGGGGCGATGGGAGCGCTGGCAACCGGCGGTCTTGCGGCACCGGCACAGGCGGCCGACCGGATGGTCGGGCTCGATGGGATGAGCCTCAAGAACTATCATTCGACGATGGCCAAGGTGCTCGCGCGCACATCGCGGATTGCGGTGCCCTCGTACCGCTTCGGTCTCGTCATGCGCAACGGCATGGGCGCCAGCGGCGGATCGGGAACCACCAAGGTCGATCTCACCGCGGACCTTGTCGGGGTCGATGTGACGATGATGCGCCAGCTGGCGCACATGGCCTTCAGCGACTTCATCGAGCGGCTCCGGGCGACGGGCCGTACGGTGCTCGGCTGGAACGAGATTTCGGCCAGCGGAGGGTTCCAGAAGCTCGAGCCGACACCCGATCCCTTCCTCAAGAAGCCCTTTGCGGATTCGCGCACCGTGGCGGTGGTGAGCCCCGAATACCTGCCCCTGCTGACTATCGGGCCGGAAGCGCCGCTGTCCGACCGCTCGCCGTTCAATCTCAAGAACGCGCGCGCGATCAATGCCATGTCGGCCGAGCTCAAGTGCCTCGTGATGACGCCGAGCCTGGTGCTCGATTTCGCCGCGCTGTCGGGCAGCGGGCACAGTGTCTATTCCGGCGGGGCGAACGTCGACATCAAGCCGGGGCTGTTCCTCGTGCCACTGTTCACCCACTTCAATTTCTACCACGCCAAGATTCCGCTGGCGGGCGAGGGCGGGCGGCTGATCCTCGAGGACCGTATCTCGGTCGGGCAGGCGGGGCAGCTGGTGCAGACCGGCAGCCTCAACAACAATGCCGAGATCGAGGAATGGAATTCCTACGTCCGCAGCAACATGTGGTGGACCGAGCCGAACATGGCTGCCCCGTCACGCCCGACACTCGGCTACAACTATTCGACCTACCAGTACCGGATCGATCCCGGCCTGCTCCAGAACGCGGTGATGGATGCCGCGCGCGCCACGCACGGGCTCTACATGGGAGTGATCAATGCCAATCCGCCGGTTTAGTCTTGCCCTTTCCGCCCTGATCGCGCTCGCCGCACCGGTATCGGCGCAGACCAATCCGCTGGCCGGCGACACGCAGGCACCGCAGAAGGCGACCCCGGTCGATCCCTATGGCGGGCTGATCATCCCTGCGGCCGAGCGCGGCCAGCTGCGTTCTGACCCCGATCATGCCGCAACCGGCGGAGTGGTGTTCGTCGACGAGCTCGGCTGGTACCGCTTCATGATGCCCGATGGCGGCACGAGCACCTTCGACGGTACGCTGCGGCAGTTCTCCTTCCCCGCCGGGACCATCCCCACCACCTGTTTTGCAGTGCGGGTGGAGGAACGTAGTCTGGCCCAGTTCGCCATGCCCCAGATCCAGGCCGAGCTTGAAACGCTCTACCCCAAGTTCGACAGCGCGATCACCGATAACGGCTTTGCGATCGAACACCGCGAGAGCCTGATCCTCGGTCCGCGCGGTGCCACGCCGCTCAAGCTGCTGGCGTGGGATTCGCGTGCGGCTAACGGCGTGCGCGCCACCTGGACGCTGATGCCCTCGCAGATCGGATACCTGCTGTTCGCCTGCATGGGCGCCGAGCCCGCGCACCAGCGCGAGGTGATCCAGAAATATCTCAGGATCGGCTCGGTGATGACCTCGGGCAAGTAAGTCCGGCAAAGCAAAAGGCCCGGAGGCGAACCTCCGGGCCTTTCTCTATCCATCGGTAATCCGGCGAGGATTACATCGAATAGTACATGTCGAATTCGACCGGGCACGGGGTGGTTTCGGTGCGGATCACCTCTTCCCACTTGAGCTCCATGTAGGCCTCGATCTGGTCCTTGGTGAACACGTCGCCCTTGAGCAGGAACTCGTGGTCAGCAGCCAGCGAGTCAAGCGCCTCGCGGAGCGAACCGCACACGGTCGGCACTTCGGCGAGTTCGGCCGGCGGCAGATCGTAGAGGTTCTTGTCCATCGCCTCGCCCGGGTGGATCTTGTTCTCTATCCCGTCGAGACCCGCCATCAGCAGCGCCGAATAGGCGAGGTAGGGGTTGGCGAGCGCATCGGGGAAACGGAACTCGACGCGCTTGGCCTTCTCGCCCGCACCGTAAGGAATGCGGCACGAGGCCGAGCGGTTGCGGGCCGAATAGGCCAGCAGCACCGGCGCCTCGAAACCCGGCACCAGACGCTTGTAGCTGTTGGTGGTCGGGTTGGTGAAGGCATTGAGAGCCTTGGCGTGCTTGATGACGCCGCCGATGTAGTAGAGGCACATTTCCGACAGGCCGGCATATTCATTGCCCGCGAACAGCGGCTTGCCGTCCTTCCAGATCGACATGTGGGTGTGCATCCCCGAGCCGTTATCGGCCTTGATCGGCTTGGGCATGAAGGTCGCGGTCTTGCCGTAGGCATGGGCGACCTGATGCACGACATACTTGTAGATCTGCATGCGGTCGGCGGTCTGGACGAGCGTGCCGAAGGTCAGGCCCAGCTCGTGCTGGGCGGCGGCGACTTCGTGGTGGTGCTTGTCGCAGGGCAGGCCCATTTCGAGCATGGTCGAGACCATCTCGGCGCGGATGTCGACGGCCGAATCGACCGGCGCGACGGGGAAGTAGCCACCCTTGGCGCGCGGACGGTGGGCAAGGTTACCGTTGTCATATTCCTTGCCGGTGTTGGTCGGCAGTTCGATATCGTCGATCGCGAAGCCCGAGCCGGCATAGCCGTCCTCGAAGCGGACGTCGTCGAACATGAAGAACTCGGCTTCCGGGCCGACATAGACGGTGTCGCCGAGGCCGGTCGACTTGAGGTAGGCTTCGGCGCGCTTGGCGGTGGTGCGCGGGTCGCGGCTGTACCAGTCGCCGGTCGACGGCTCGACGATGTCGCAGTTGATGATCAGCATCGGGGTGGCGCTGAACGGATCGATCCAGGTCTCGGTGAGATCGGGCTTCAGGATCATGTCGGACTCGTTGATCGCCTTCCAGCCCGCGATCGACGAACCGTCGAACATCAGGCCGTCTTCAAGCTCGTCTTCGCCCATGACGCTGGCGACCATGGTGAGGTGCTGCCACTTGCCCTTGGGGTCGGTGAAACGCAGATCCACCCACTCGATTTCTTCGTCCTTGATCAGCTTCAGGACGTCTCTTGCTTTCGACATTTTGGTAGTGCCTCCAAGTATGGTCTGGACCGGCCCGCCGGTGCGGCAGGCAGGAGAGGGTGAAAAATCAGATGGCGTCGTCGTCGGTTTCGCCGGTGCGGATGCGCAGCGCGCTTTCGATCGCGCTCACGAAGATCTTGCCGTCGCCGATCCGGCCGGTCTGCGCGGCGGCGGCAATCGCCTCGACCACGCGCGCGGCCTGATCGTCGGCGACCACGACCTCGAGCTTCACCTTGGGCAGGAAGTCGACGACATATTCGGCGCCGCGGTACAGCTCGGTATGGCCCTTCTGGCGGCCGAAGCCCTTGGCCTCGGTCACGGTGATGCCCGACACGCCGATTTCGTGCAGGGCCTCCTTCACTTCGTCGAGCTTGAAGGGTTTGATGATCGCTTCGATCTTTTTCACGTTGTCCCCATCCGCGCCTGGCCGGATTCCTGACAAATTCCTAACAAGAATCGTGCCAAGCGCCCTTATGGCCGGGTTGAACAATCCTTGCCGCCGGTGGATTCCGGACAGCGGATGTCTTTCGCCTTGGGGCAGCCGGTAGCAAGATTATGGTGCGCTGCGCAATGGTGCACAGCCTGTGAACGGGCTTTGCCTATATTTTAGGCAGGCGTGCGTCGATTAGAGGCGCAGGCCCGTCGTTTCGGGCAGGCCGGACATCAGGTTGAGGTTCTGGATCGCCGCGCCGGAAGCGCCCTTGCCGAGGTTGTCGAGCACCGCGACCAGCCGCGCCTGGGTGCCATCCTCGCTGCCGAACACATAGAGCCGCATTCCGTCCCACGGTGCCGCATCGGCGCGCAGCAGCAGTTCGGCGGGCGGCACTTCGGCCATGTCGACCGCGACCACCGCATTCCCGTCGAAATGCGCGGCGAGCGCGGCGCGCAGGGTGGCGACATCGGGGCGCGAGGACATGGCGGAAAGCGCCAGCGGCACGTCGACCACCATCCCGCGATGCGCGGGCACCACGGCAGGCGAGAATACCGGCGGATGCCGCAGCCCGCCATAGGTCTGCATCTCCGGCAGGTGCTTGTGGCCAAGCCCCAAGCCATAGGCGCGGAAGGCGAGCGCCGGGTCGGCGGCGAAGCGATCGATCAGGGCATTGCCGCCGCCCGAATAGCCGCTCACCGCGTTGACGGTGAAGGGCCAGTCGTCCGGCAGCAGCCCGCCGCGCACCAGCGGCGCGACCAGCGCGAGGAAGCCGGTGGGGTAGCAGCCGGGATTGCTCAGCCGGTCCGCGGCAGCGATCGCGTCGCGCCCGGTGATCTCGGGAAAGCCATAGGTCCAGCCGCCGGTGACGCGGTGGGCCGACGAGGCATCGATGATCTTCGTTGTCGCGCCCTCGGCCAGTCGTACGGCATCCTTTGCCGCATCGTCGGGCAGGCACAGGATCGCGACATCGGCGGCGTGAAGCGCGTCGCGGCGCGCGGCCTCGTCCTTGCGCTGGGCATCGTCGAGGACGATCAGTTCGAACTCGCTGCGCCCGGCCAGCCGCTCGCGGATTTCAAGCCCGGTGGTGCCGGCCGCGCCGTCGATGAACAGGCGGATCGCCACGGGCCTCAGGCTCCGGCAGGAGCGAGTTCGCTCGTCCGGCACCACCCGCTCGGTCCCTGCGGTCCGGGGCAGCCCCAGGCCCATTCGCCTGCCACGTCGAGCAGTTCGAACCGGCTGCCCGGGGCAAGGGTGGTGAACACCTCGGCATCGTCGCGCGGGGTGAGGCGCAGCCCGGCCCCTGCCGCGGCGACGGTGTGGACATGGGGGATGACGTAGTGCGCGGCGAGGTGGGTTCCGGCGAGCGCCATGTGCGCAAGGTCACCGCGCAGCGGCAACGTGCCGGGCGCAGGCTTGTCGACCGGGCCCTTGAGGCCCAGCACGCCCTCGGGCACTGCATATTCCGTTGTGTCGGGCGCGATGCCGCTCATTGTTGTTCCGTTGGCCTTCTCAGGTGACGCTGCGTCCTCTCCCCAGACGGCGGCGTGGCAGGCCCGTTAGCCGCAAGCGGGCCGGGGAGCAAGCTCAGGCACCATATCGGGCGCGGATCGCGTGCCAGGCGGCGCGCAGGCCCAGCCCGCGCCCGCCGCGCGACCGGCCGGGACGGGGGGCGGGGTTCCAGGCGAAGGTGTCGAAATGCACCCAGTCCAGCCCCTCGCCCACGAAGCGATCGAGGAACAGACCGGCGACGCTGGCCCCGGCAAAGGGGTTCTGCGAGGCATTGGCCATGTCGGCCACGTCCGAGGCGAGATATTCGCGGTAGGCTTCGGGCAGAGGCAGCTGCCATGCGGCATCGTCGCTGGCCTTGCCTGCCGCGAGGAAAGCCTCGGCGGTCTCGTCGCGGCGCGCCATCATCGCGGGCAGATCGGGCCCGAGCGCGACCCGTGCGGCACCCGTCAGCGTGGCGAAATCGACGATCAGATCGGGGTTCTCCTCCGAAGCGCGGGTCAGCGCATCGCCGAGGATCAGTCGGCCTTCGGCATCGGTGTTGTGGATCTCGATCGTCAGGCCCTTGCGGCTCCGGAGCACATCGCCCGGGCGGAAGGAGGCGCCGGAGATCGCGTTCTCGACCGCCGGGATCAGCAGGTGCAGCCGCACCTTCATCCGCGCGCCCATGATCAGGCCCGCCAGCGCGATCGCATGCGCCGCGCCGCCCATGTCCTTCTTCATCAGCCGCATCCCCGAGGACGGCTTGATGTCGAGCCCGCCGCTGTCGAAGCATACACCCTTGCCGACCACCGCCAGCACCGGGTGCTTGGGATCGCCCCACGTCAGGTGCATCAGGCGGGGCGCATGGTGGCGGGCCGCCGCGCGCCCGACCGCGTGGACCATCGGATAGCCCTGTTCCAGCGCATCGCCGCGCACCACGGTCAGCTCGGCCTTGTGCGCCTTGGCAAGGCGTTCGCACTCGGCCTCGAGCGCGGCGGGGCCCATGTCCTCGGCCGGAGCATTGACCAGGTCGCGCAGCAGGCATTCGGCCTCGGCCTCGGCAGTCGCGGCGGCGATCTGGGCGACCTGCGTGGTCAGCAGGATGCGGGGGCCCTGCGCCTTGTCCTCGCTCTTGTAGCGATTGAAGCGATATTGGCCGGTGATCCAGCCGAACATCGCCGCGCCGGGTTCCGCGCCCACAAGGCGGTAGGTGCCCTCGGGCAGTTCCTCGGCGAGCTTGGCGAGGCACCAGCTGGAGAGGCTCTCGGGATTGGCGACTCCGCTCGCCACGAACCAGCTGTCGCCGTCGGGAATGATCGCGAATTGATAACCGCCGCCCTCGAATTTCTGCGCGGCGAGGCTGGCGCGCTGGCCGGCGGTGAGGCCCTTGGCGAAGGCCTCGAAGCCCTCCTTGTTTACGAGGTGGATGAGGGTCGCGTCCTGGCCGCGATCGGGCTGGATCAGTGCTTTGGGTTCGCTCATGCCTGCTCCATAATCCGCAGGCAGAACTTGTCACCAGCAGATTCGGGCAGGGCGAAGGGGGCGGCATGAGTGTTCTTGAAATGTTTCACGTGAAACAGCAACGAGTGGGCAATGACTGCACAATGACGCGACAACGTCTGCGCGCAGGCGCGATGCTGGCCGCGCTGGCGCTGGCGGGTTGTTCCTCGCCCGAGGAGGTCGCCAAGGGCACGGGCGTTGCCGCCCAAGCGAGCGCGTCCGCCGCTCCTGCCGACACCGCCGCCGCAGCCCCCCAGCCGGTGGCCTTCACCGACAATCAGGGCAAGGACGACGCGGCCCGCGAGTTTTCCTACAGCTGGCCGGCCGAGGTCTCCGCTGTCCCCGCGCTGGCGCGACACCTCACCGCCGAGCGCGACCAGCTGCTCGCCGAACAGAAGGCCGAATGGGAAGAAGCCAAGCGCGAATTCGCGGGCCAGGACTGCGTCTCCTGCATCAACCGCTCGTTCGAGAAGGGCTGGGAGGTGGTCGCCGATCTGCCGCGCTTCCTGTCGCTCTCGGCCTCGTTCTACGTCTATTCGGGCGGGGCGCATGGCACGGGTGCCTTCGACGCGCTGGTGTGGGACCGCGAGGCGCAGGCCTTCTTCGACCCCAAGGCGCTGTTCCGCTCCGAGGCGGCCTTGCAGGACGCGCTCGGCGAGACCTGGTGCAAGGCGCTTAAGGCCGAACGGATGAAGCGGCTGGGCGAGGACTATTACGAGGACTCTATCTTCACCTGCCCCGCGATTGCCGATCTCACCGTGCTGGCCGGCTCGTCGGACAAACGCCGCTTCGACCGCATCGGGCTGCTGGCCGCGCCCTATGTTGCGGGGGCCTATGCGGAAGGCAGCTACGAGGTGACGCTGCCGGTGACGCCGAAGGTGCTCGCGGCGGTCAAACCCGAATACAAAGCGGCTTTCGCACTCGGAAAGTAGCATTTGCGGCGATCAGTCGCTATGTGGGCGCCATGCACGAATACCAACTCGTTGACGGCGATGCGACCGTCTACCGCGACGGCACCATCAAGCTGCACACCCCCGAAGGCTTCGAGGGGATGCGCAAGGCCGGGCGCCTAGCCGCCGAGATTCTCGATGCCTGCGCTGACATGGTGAAGCCGGGGGTGACCACCGGCCAGCTTGACGATGCGATCCGGGGGATGATGCTGGATGCCGGCGCGATCCCCGCGACGCTCGGCTACCGCGGCTATGCGCACAGCTGCTGCATCTCGATCAACCACGTGATCTGCCACGGCATTCCGGGCGACAAGGTGCTGAAGGATGGCGACATTCTCAACATCGACGTGACCCCGCTGGTCGACGGCTGGCACGGCGACACCAGTCGCATGTTCTACGCGGGCGAACCGTCGCTGAAGGCGCGCAAGCTGGTCGAAGTGACCTATGAATGCCTGATGCTCGGCATCGCGGCGGCGCAGCCCGGCGCGCGGCTTGGCGATATCGGCGCGGCGATCGAAGCCCACGCCAACAAGTTCCGCTACGGCGTGGTGCGCGAGTTCTGCGGCCATGGCTTGGGCCGCCTGTTCCACGACGCGCCCGAAGTGGTCCACGCCGCCAAGGCCGGGACAGGGCCGGAGCTGAAGCCCGGAATGTTCTTCACCATCGAGCCGATGATCAACCTCGGCAAGCCCTGGGCCAAGGTGCTGGGCGACGGCTGGACCGCGGTGACGCGGGACAAGAGCCTTAGCGCGCAGTTCGAACACTCGATCGCGATCACCGAAACGGGCAACGAGATCTTCACCAAGAGCCCGACCGGGCGGGATTGTCCGCCTTACGTGTGACGTTTCCCCCGTTCCGGGTTTGACCCGGGACCCAGTTCACTTCGATCTACAGAAACAGCACCGCCAGCACCGCGCTCATCACTACCACCAGCCCGACCGAAAAGCCCAGCATCACCAGCACAGGCCGCGTCACGCGCCCGTGCAGCACCCAGTCATACCACACCGCAATCGCAATCGTGATCGGCGGCTGCACCGCAATCGCGACCGGATCGGGCAGGCCGAGCACCTGTACCACGCGGGCATAGGCGGGGGTCATCAGCGCCAGCGTCGCGATCAGCATCGCCTGCCGGTGCGCGGCAATGTCGCGGCGGCGGGCGAAGCGCAGGGCGAGGCAATACAGGGGAATGAAGGTCGCAAAGGCCGCCAGATTCACCACCGTCACCTCGGGGCGGCCGAGCTCCTGCCCGATGCGCCACGAGATCACCCCGCCGCTCACCAGCATCGCCGCCACCAGCGCCAGGCTGGCGCGGCCGCTCGCGCGGTGGGCGGCCAGCTTGAAGCGTGCGGCAAGGAAGCTCTGGCTTGCCAGCAGGATCAGCCAGGCGACCATGCTGCCCGCATGGAACACCACGATCGGCGTGTAGCGCGCCTGCACCTCAGGGTGGACAATCGCCTTCGCCGCAAAGGCGATCAGCGTGAAGCCCAGCAGCCCCAGCGCGATATTGCCCAGCAGTTCATTGGCGCGGACGTGGCTTTCGGGGGCGCGCACTAATTCTCCCTTGCCGCTCGGATCGCGGCCCCGGCGGCGAAGGGCGCGAGTGCCACCAGCCCGAGACTTATCGCACCAACGAAGCCGAGGCTCACTTGATCCTGACGGGCGAGCGCGCCTGCGCCGAAAATCAGGATGGGAAGTGCGAGGGGGATCAGCAACAGGCCGGACAAGGCCGCGCCCGCCCGCAGACTTGCGGTGAGCGCGGCGATCATCAGGCCGATGGCGGCGAGGCCCGGCGTGCCGACGATGAGGCCGAGCGTGAGGATGGTGAAGCTCTCCCCCTCGATCTTGAGCAGGGCTGCGGCGGGGAAGGTCGCCAGCACCAGCGGCGGGCCGAAGCTCAGCCAGTGGGCGGCAAGGCGCACCGCCATCATCGCCTCTTCAGCCATGCCGCGCAGCTTCAGCTGGTCGAAGAAGCCCAGCTCGATATCGCGCGCCACCAGCTTTTCCAGCGGCAGGATCGCCGCCAGCAGCGCCGCGATCCACACCACCCCGCCGCCGGTCTTCGCGAGGATGTTGGCATCCGGCCCGACCGCAAAGGGGAACAGCATGGCGACCGCGACAAAGAACACCACGGGCAGTGCCGCGCCGCTGCCGGTGAAGGGGAAGAACTGCGCGAGGTCGCGGCGGAGCAGGGCGGCAATCATGCGTCCTCCTCCTCCTCGGCTTCAGCAGGCGCGAAGTCCTCGATCGCGAAGCTCGTCATGCCCGGCACATCGAGCGGCTGGTGCGAGGCGATCAGCGCGATCCCGCCGGCCGCGCAATGATCGCGCACCAGCGCGCTCACCAGCGCCTGCGAGGCGGTGTCGAGGCCCGACAATGGCTCGTCGAGCAGCCAGATCGGCGCGGCCTGCCCCAGCACCCGGGCGAGTGCGGCGCGCTTCTTCTGGCCGGTCGAAAGGTAGCGCACCGGCACTTCGGCGAGCGCGTCGAGGCGGAGGCGGGTCATGATCGCTTCCCCTTCGGCGGCTCCATCGACCCCGAACCAGAAGGCCAGTGACCGCCCCAGCGGCAGGTCGGGATCGAGCCCGGTGCGCTCGTCTAGCAGCGCCAGCGCGCCCTCGCGCGTGACCGTGCCTGCATAGGGCGTCGTCAGGCCCGCGAGCGCGCGGATCAGCGTTGTCTTGCCCGCGCCATTGGCCCCCGTCACATGACACGCCGCACCCGGCGCGAGCTTGAACGACAGCCGCCGGAACAGCAGCCGCTCGCCGCGGCGGCAGGCGAGGTTGTCGGCGATCAGGGAAGGCGGGGAGGCTTGCATTGGGCTGATGCGTTAGGGAAAAGGGCGCAAGCAAACAAGCGACCAGCGATCAAGGAAGCCTTCGATGTCCGTCCCCGAATTCACGCCCGAGCAAACCGCCGACCTGCTCAAGGCCCACCCCGACTGGAGTCTCGCGCGCGACGGCAAGGCGATTGCGCGCACCTTCCGCTTCAAGGATTTCTCCGAGGCCTGGGGCTTCATGAACCGCGTCGCCCTGCTGGCCGAGGCGCAGGATCACCATCCCGAATGGTTCAACGTCTACAACCGCGTGGAATTGACGCTGACTACCCATGATGCGGGGGAGACTGGCGGGCTGTCGGCAAGGGATGCGCGGCTGGCGCAGGCGATCGACGGGTTGGTTTGAATCCCAACTCCGTTCGCCCTGAGCTTGTCGAAGGGCCGCTTTTCCTTTCTGTGCTTGGGCCGAAGAAGCAGGACGGCCCTTCGACAGGCTCAGGGCGAACGGGTCTGAATCCTATTTCCCCAGCAAGCCCTGCCGCCCCGCAGCGCGTTGCTGCTTGCGCACCTTGCCCGGCATCCAGCGCTTGGCAAAGGCGAGGCTACGCGCGGTCTTGCCCACCAGATAGTGCAGCTCGTCGCCGTGGACCGCGTTCCACACCGCCTGCGCGACTTCCTCGACCGGGGTGATCTCGAGCCCGGCGGCGGTCACGCGGGTGCGGATATTCTCGTTGTTCTTGCGGTTGCCGGTGCCGTCGAGCAGCGGGGTGTCGATGAAGGAGGGGCAGATCGAGGAGACCTTGATCCCGTCCGGCGCCCATTCGGCATCCAGGCTTTCCGCGATCCCGCGCACGCCGAATTTGGTGGCGGAATAGACGCTCATCCCGCTGCCGCCGGTGATGCCCGCCGCACTGGCGATGTTCACCAGAGCCGACCCCGGCGCGCTGGCCTTGAGGTAGGGATAGGCCGCCTGCGCGCCGTAGAGCACGCCGCGCAGGTTGATGTCGAGGCAACGGTCGATCTCTTCGACGTCGAGTTCGGCGAGCGCCCCGCCGGTGCCGATCCCGGCATTGTTGACCATCACGTCGATCCGCGATCCGGCCGCCGTGTTGAACGCGGCGAGCGCCTCGTCCCACGCTTTACGGTCGCGCACGTCGAGCCGGTGCATGTATTTGAACCCGCCCTCGATCAGGCCGAGTGTGTCTTCCATGCCTTCGACATTGACGTCGGCGATCCCGACGAACCAGCCGCGCTCACCGAAGTGGCGGGCGACCGCACGCCCGATGCCCGATGCCCCGCCGGTGATGAAGATGCTGCGCCGTTCTGCCATGGTGATCCCTCTCCGATTGCTCTTTGAAACCCATCTAGAGCGGACTGACACGCTTGTCAGCAGGGCAAATCAAGCTGCGAGTGCCGCCTCCAGACCCTTCACATGCTCAGCGCCTTCGATGATCTGCGCGCTCGCGGGCCGCAGCGCATCGCCCAGCGGTTCGGCCCGGCCGCCGAGGCATTCGGCGAGGAAGTTCTCGGCAATCGCATAGAAGGCGATGTTGTTTTCCGGTCGGGCGAAGCCATGGCCTTCATCGGGGTAGAGCACATAGGTGACCGGAATTCCCGCCGCCTGCATCGCGCCCACGATCTGGTCGCTTTCGGCCTGCTTGACGCGCGGATCATTCGCCCCTTGCGCGATCAGCAGCGGCTTGGTGATCCGGTCTGCCTTGTAGAGCGGGCTCGCCGCCCGCAGCAGCGCGAGGCCTTCCTCGGTCGAGGGATCGCCCATGCGCTCGTGGAACACCTTCACCAGCGGCGCCCAGTAGGGCGGAATGGTGGAAAGCAGGGTTTCGAGGTTGGAGGGGCCGACAATATCGACTCCGCAGGCGAAGACCTCGGGGGTGAAGGTGAGGCCCGCCAGCGTCGCATAGCCGCCGTAGGAGCCGCCCATGATCGCGATCTTCTCGGGCAGGGCGATGCCTTGCGCCTTGGCCCAGTCGACCGCGTCGATCAGATCGTCGTGCATCTTCAGGCCCCATTGCCGGTTGCCGGCATTGAGGAAGGCCTTGCCGAACCCGGTCGAGCCGCGGAAGTTGACGCTGAGCACCGCATAGCCGCGATTGGCGAGCAGCTGGTGCGCGGAGTTGAAGCCATAGGTGTCGCGCGCCCAGGGGCCGCCATGCACCAGCAGCACCATCGGCACCGGCGCGGCGGGCCTGCCGGTGCCCTGCGGATCGCTGCCTGGCGGCAGGGTGAGGTAGCAGGGCAGGGTCAGGCCATCGCGGCTGGCGATCTCGACCGGGTGCATCGGCTGAAGCGGTGCGCCCTCCAGATCGGGGCGGGTCGTGTAGAACCGGGTCAGCGTCATCGCTGTGCGGTCGAAGATGTAGTTCGACAGCGGCCGCGTCAGCGGGTCGTTCCAGACAATCCAGACACTGTCGTCATCGGTGCGGCTGTTGATCCCGAAATCGCCCTCCAGCCGCTCGCCCAGCCACGCCAGCGCGGCGGAGATAGCAGGATCGGTCGCGTGCCAGCGGGTGGTGAGATAGTTCACCGCATAGGCCTCGATCACGCCGGTCAGCGGGTGGCGCAGGGTCTGGCTGATATCGGCGCGGTCATCCTCGGCAATCAGGGTGCGCTCGCCGGTCGCGGTGTCCTGCGCGAACAGGGCAGCGGTGTCGCGACCCCGACTGTCGATCCAGTAGAGCGTACTGCCGTCGGTGGTGTAGCCCGCCGGCGCGGTGGTCAGCGAATCTTCCATCGCCGTGGTCTCGAACGGCTCGGCGGCGACCACGTTGCCCTCGATCCGGAAGTAATCCGTCCCGCCGCCCGCGTTCTGCTGCATCGCCATGCGCAGGGTCAGCGTGTCATCCGCCTCGAACCCGGCATAGGCGTTGTTCTCCAGCACCAGTGTGAGCGCCCCGGTGGACAGGTCGAGCAGATGGACATCGTGCCACTGCGGATCGCGGTTGTTGAGGCCGATTAGCAGCTTGTCCTTGATCGTCGCCGAAATCGCGATCAGATCGACGCGGGTATTCTCGAACGGGGTAAGGCAGGTCTCCGCCCCGCTGGTGACGCAGGCACGATAGAGCAGGAAGTTCTCGTCCCCGTCCTTGTCCTGAATATACATCACGGCGCTGGAATCGGGCGCCCAGAAGTGCTGGCGGATCGGGCGCTCGGTGGCGCCGGTCATGGCCCGTGCGGCCTCGGGATCGGCCTTGGGGGCGACCCAGATGTTCATCACGCCATCCTTGGGCGCAAGCCAGCTCAGCCAGCGGCCATCGGGGCTGACCTTGCCCTGCGCACGGACGGGATTGCCCATCAGCGCGGCGCGCGGGATGAGCGGGGCGGTGTCGGAATCTGCGGTCATGGTCTCTCCTGTATTGCCCAGATAAGACACCATGCTGCGGGCTGCAACTCCTCTACAGCGCAGGATTGGCGTAGAAGTGCCAGGTGAAGATCGCCATGCTGCCGCGCTGGGGTGCCCAGGGCTCGGCGAGCTGGCGGGTGGCTTTCTCCGCCGGGCGCTCGGGCAGATCGAGCAGGCGCTTCACGCCTTCCTGCACGGCGAGGTCGCCCGCCGGCCAGATATCGGGGCGCCCTTCGGCAAACAGCAGGTAGATCTCCGCCGACCAGCGCCCGATCCCCTTGATCCGGGTGAGCAGCGCGATGGCTTCCTCATCATCGGCGGGCAGGGCCTCGAAATCGAGCTCGCCTGCCGCCACCAGCTCGCACAGCGAGCGGGCGTAGCCCTGCTTCTGGCGCGAGAGGCCGCAGGCGCGCAGCGTGTCGAAATCGCGCTCCAGCAGGCAGGCGGGGGTGAAATCCGCGCCCAGCTCCGCCTCCAGCTTGCGCCACATCGAGGCGGCCGCCGCGACCGAGACCTGCTGGCCGACGATGGTGCGCAGCAGCGTGACATAGCCGCGCTCGCGGATGCGCGGTTCGGGATAGCCGATGCGCGCCAGCTCGCGCGCCAGCCGCGGCTCGCGCGCGGCGAGGGCGTCGAGGTCGGCCCGCAATTTTTCGCCCGTCAGCCCCACTGCCACTTTCCTCATCTTGCCTTGGCTTTCAGACTGCCTTAGCAGCGCCTCAACCACTCTCCCAGCGTGCAGTCTTGCGCGCAACAGCCGAAAAGGAAGCCGTACCTATGCCCAGACTGGTCGTCACCAATCGCGCAGGCGAAACCAGCGAGATCACCGTCGATGACGGCCTCACTGTGATGGAAGCGATCCGCGACAACGGCTTTGACGAACTGCTGGCGCTGTGCGGCGGGTGCTGTTCGTGCGCGACCTGCCACGTGCACGTCGATCCGGCCTTTGCCGACAAGCTGCCGAAGATCAGCGAAGACGAGGACGACCTGCTGGAATCCTCCGATCACCGCAGCGCAACCAGCCGCCTGTCGTGCCAGATTCCCTTCACCGCCGATCTCGACGGTCTGCACGTCACCATCGCTCCGGAAGATTGATACCGGACGGGGCGGGGCGCAGTCCGGTGGACGCTGACCTCGCCCGTTTCCTGCGCGACGAACTGGGCCATGCGCCCGAGGGCGCAGGCGGCCCGTGGACGGTCAGCGGCCCTGTCTGGCTGTGGCAGGGCAGCGATGGCGCGCCTGCCAAGGGCGCGTGGTATTTCCTCACCATCGATGGCGAGACCGCGCAGGCGATCCGCGCGGGCGCGGTCAACGCTGCCGCCTGGGGCTCGGTCTATGTCGAGGCGACCATCGGCTCCACCACATGGCGCACCTCGCTGTTCCCGTCGAAGCAGGTCGGCGGCTGGCTGCTTCCCCTGAAGGCCGCCGTGCGCAAGGCCGAGAAGATCGCCGAGGGAAGTGTGGTCGAGGCGGTATTGGCGCTGGGATAAGGGACTTCGGCGTTGCGGCCAGCATCCCGAGCGCCTAATTCACCTCCCATGAACATCACCCGACCCTTTGGCGACACGCTCGCCCTGATCGGCAATACCCCGCTGGTGCGGCTGGCAGGACCCTCCGCTGCGGCGGGCTGCGACATCTGGGGCAAGTGCGAATTCGCCAACCCCGGTTCGTCGGTGAAGGACCGCGCGGCGCTCTGGATCATCCGCGATGCCGAGGCGAGCGGCGCGCTCAAGCCCGGCGGCACGGTGGTCGAAGGAACGGCGGGCAACACCGGGATCGGCATCGCGCTGGTGGCCAATGCGCGCGGCTACAAGACGATCATCGTCATGCCGGACAACCAGTCCAAGGAAAAGATGGACACGCTGCGGGCGCTGGGCGCGGAGCTGGTGCTGGTGCCGCCGACCAAGTTTGCCGACGCCGGCCACTTCGTCCACACCTCGCGCCGCCTCGCCGAGGAAACGCCGGGCGCGGTGTGGGCCAACCAGTTCGACAATATCGCCAACCGCCGCGCCCATATCGAGGGCACCGCGCCCGAAATCTGGGAGCAGCTGGGCGGCCGGGTCGATGGCTTCACCTGCGCGGCGGGCACCGGCGGGACGATTGCGGGCGTCGGCCTCGGCCTCAAGGCCTTCGACGAGAACATCCGCATCGCGCTCACCGATCCGCACGGTGCGGCGCTCTACAACTACTACGCCCACGGCGAATTGCGCGCCGAAGGCTCCTCGGTCGCCGAGGGCATCGGGCAGGGACGCATCACCGCCAATCTCGAAGGCGCGGCGATCGACACCCAGTACCGGATCAGCGACGAGGAGGGCCTCGTCTGGGTCGAGCGGCTGCTCAAGGACGAAGGCCTGTGCCTCGGCCTCAGCTCGGGCATCAATGTCGCGGGCGCGGTGGCGCTGGGCAAGGAACTGGTCGCGGAAGGCCGACCCAACCCGCAGGTGGTGACGATCCTGTGCGACACCGGCTTCCGCTACCTCTCGACGCTCTACAACGCCGAGTGGCTGGCGGCCAAAGGCCTGCCGGTGTTCGACTGGCTGGCGCGGCCGGAAACGGGCGGGGCGTGACGCGGATGTCGCTGCTCGCCCGGCTCCGTACGATGGCCCAGCGCAGCCTGTTCTCGGCCGAGCGCGGGGATGCGCCCGAGACCGCTGCCGAGCGGGAGCCTCCGCTCAGCGAGGAGCGGCAGGAAGCGATCCAGCGCTTGCAGATCGGCGTGTTCGGGATTGCCGCGATGGTGTTGCTGGTGGGGCTGGCGAGCATCATCGGCAGCCAGGCCGACGTCACCGAGGAAGCCGCCGTCCCCGATGCCGCGCCCACCACCGAGCCGAGCGCCACGCCGAGCCAAGCCAATCCGCTCGCCGATGCGGGTGTCGTGCCCGATATCGCCGCCGAGCCGAGCCCGTCGCCGGTCGCGCCGCTCGATGTGCCGCCACCGCCGTCTGCGCCGGGTAATGGCAATCAGGGGCAATAGTCGCCGCCTGCTGGCCGCGCTCGCGGTGCTGGTACTGGGGGGGTGCGAAGCGGCCCCTGCGACGACCACCACCTTGGCTGCCTCGCCGCAGGAACGCCTCCAGCTCGGGCTGATGACCAGCCTGCCGCTCTATTGGTCCGAGGATGCGGGCCTTGCCGACATCGCCGCAGGGCGCGCCGTTCCGCCGTGGCAGCGCCGCGCGATCGAGACGCGCTTCGTGCTGGTGCCGCTCGACACCCTCTCGCCGGTTCCCGCGCTGTCCCCGGACGCGCCCGACACCGATCCGCTCGCGGGACTCACCCGGCTGGCGGTGATCCAGCCGCGCGGGCTGGCTCCCGCCGACAATGTCGCACTGGATGGATGGGTGCGTGCAGGGGGCAAGCTGCTGCTGGTGCTCGATCCGATGCTGACCGGCGAATACGAGGCTCCGCTCGGCGATCCGCGCCGCCCGGTGGATAGCGCGCTGGTGCCGCCGGTGGTGGCGCGCTGGGGGATGGCGATCAGCTTCGACGCGGCGCAGGAGCCGGCCGTTAGGCAAGCGCCGCTGGCCGAGGGCACGCTGCCGCTCGCGCTCGCCGGCCGCATCGCGATCACCGATCCGGCGGCGGGGCAATGCCGGCTGCTGGCGGGAGACGCGGTCGCGCGCTGCGCGGTCGGCAAGGGGCGGGTGACGCTAATCGCCGATGCTGCGCTGTTCGAGCATCCCGACCTCGCCGGAGCGGAGGGCGAGGCGCTGCTGGCACTGCTGGCGACAGCTTTCGATTAGCACCCGCCACGGGAAAATGCGGGACGGGCGGGACTCGCAGGCGCCGAGTCCCCGGGAAAACACGGGAAAAGCAGGATTTGACCCCCGAAAACAGGGGTTTTGGGGCGGTTTTTGCCGTCGCGCCGACTGTCGCCATGCGAAACGAAATATATAAAAAACAATAAAATAACGAGTTTTCCCGTGATTTCCCGCAAAAATCCCTTCCATCCCCGGGCCTTCTTCCATATGAACAAGGTCCATCAGACATGCCGGTTTGAGTCGTTTCCGGTCGGAGGGATCGGGACACCGCCTGCGCTTGCGCGCGGGCGGAGGGGAAGAAGGCGTGTCGCGCAACGGGGCGAGAGGGGATCAGGGGCGTGCCAGCCTTTGGAGGATATAGCGGACAGGCCTTCTCGCCAGCTGGCGACAAGGGCCGCTTTGTCCTGCCCCCCGACTTCCGCAAGGCGGTCAAGGAAAGCTCCGGCGGCAACCGCACCCTGTGCCTTGGTGCGCATGGCAAGTTCGATTGCCTGATCGGCTTCGGCCTCTCGCGCATCGAGCAGCTCAATGCCCAGCTCGACCGCGAGGAAGATCGCGCGATTGCCCGCAAGGATTACGACTTCGACCGCGATGTGCGCGCCGCACAGCTGTTCGGCTTCTCGCAGCTGCCCTTTGACGACAGCGGCCGCTTCGTCATGCCCGAGCATCTGCGCGAACTCGGCAAGGTCGGTGACGGGCTCTACTTCCAGGCGGCGGGCGATTTCTTCTTCGTCTGGGCGCCCGACGAACTGAAGCGCATGGGCCCCGAATGGAAGAGCGCGCAGGCGGCCTGCGAGAAGCTGATGGCAGCGGCGAGGAAGGCGGCATGAGTCAGACTGCGCCCCATATCCCCGTGCTGCTCGACGAGGTGATCGCCGCGCTTCAGCCGCGCCCCGGCATGACTATCGTCGATGCGACCTTCGGTGCGGGCGGCTACACCACCGCGCTGCTCGAAGCCGGTGCGAGCGTCCACGCCTTCGACCGCGATCCCGACGCGATCACCGCCGGGCAGGCGCTGGTTGCGCGCTTTGAAGGCCGTCTAGCGCTACACCCCGCACGCTTCTCGCAGATGCGCGCCGAACTCGCCGCGCTCGGCATTGCCAGCGTCGATGCGGTGGTGATGGATATCGGCGTCTCCTCGATGCAGCTCGACCAGGGCGACCGAGGCTTTGCCTTCATGCATGACGGCCCGCTCGACATGCGTATGAGCCAGGCGGGCGAGAGTGCTGCCGATTTCCTCAACACCGCCGACGAGGAAGCGATTGCCGATGTGCTCTACCGCTATGGCGAGGAGCGCCAGTCGCGCCGCGTCGCCCGCGCCATCGTCGCCGCGCGCCCGCTGGCGACCACCGGCGAACTCGCCCGCGTGGTGCGCCGTGCGCTGGGCCACAAGCCCCATGACAAGAAGGACCCGGCGACCCGCACCTTCCAGGCGGTGCGCATCCATGTGAACGACGAGCTGGGCGAGCTCGAGGCTGGCCTCGCCGCCGCCGAAGCGCTGCTCACCGAGGGCGGGGTGCTGGCGGTGGTCAGCTTCCACAGTCTCGAGGACCGGATCGTCAAGCACTTCCTCAAGGCCGCGAGCGGCGCAGGCCGTGCGGTTTCGCGCCATCTGCCCGGGGAAATCCCCGGTCCGCCGCCTACCTTCACTCACGTTTCCAAGGGTATCCGTCCTTCGGAGGCGGAAATCGCGCGCAACCCGCGCGCCCGTTCGTCCACCCTGCGCCATGCGATCCGCACCGGCGCACCTGCAAGGAGCATCGCAGCATGATGACCGGCATTCAGGCGCGTTCGCTGGGGTGGATGGCGGTGCTGACGATGTGCGCCGCGGTGGTGATCATCCTCGGCTTCAAGGTCCACGCGGTGAAGAGCGAAGTGCTGCTCGCCGAGCGCGAGATCCTGTCACTGAAGCGCGAAACGCTGCTGCTTGAGACCGAGTTCGAGACCCGCGCCAGCCAGCGCCAGCTCGCCGCCTGGAACGCGGTCGAGTTCGGCTACGAGGCCCCGCGCGCCGACCAGTTCCTTGATGGCGAACGCCAGTTGGCGAGCCTCGGCCAGCGGCGCGGCCCCGATGCGCCCGCGCCGATCATGCTCGCGCGCGCCGAAACCGACGATGGCAGCGCGCCGGTCGAGGCGGCGCCGATGCGCTCGCCGGTCTCGGGCGCGAAGGTCACGCTCGCCTCGGCCGCGAGCGAGAAGGATGCCGGGCAGGTGTTCACTGAAGCCTTCGGCGACTTTCTGATCGAAGCCTCGCCGATCCGCCCCGCCCAGGCGCAGACCCTGAGCGCCAAGGCCGTCAGCGCCAAGGGGCTGGGCGAATGAGCGTGATGGCTGCCGCGGCAGCTGTCCCCTCCATCCCCGCCGGCCGGGTCCAGCGCGTCAACCTGCGGGCCCGCCTGCTGTGGACCGCGCGTTTCCGCGTGCTGTGGGTGGTCGGCGGCTTCGCGCTGGTGGCGCTGATCGCGCTGGTGCGGATCGCCTCGCTCGCCTTTGCCGGACAGGCGCCCGAGCGCACCAGTCTCGAAGACGCCTTGCTGCCGCCGCGCGGCGAGATCACCGATCGCAACGGCGTGCCTCTGGCGCGCGCCTTCCCGGCCTATGCCCTGTGGTTCGATCCCAAGGCGATGGGCGACACCGGATCGCCGCTGGTGCGCGAGCCCGCCGAAGTCGCGCGCGCACTGAAGGCGATCTTCCCTGATATCGACGAGGCGCGCATGGCGCAGCGCCTCGCCTCGGGCCGTCCGGGCTATCTGCGCCGCCGCATTCTGCCCGAGGAAGCCAACAAGGTCTTCGCGCTCGGCGAGGTCGCGCTCGAAATCCCGCGCGAGACCGATCGCCACTATCCGCAGGGCACCCTCGCGGCGCACGTGCTCGGCTATGTGGTCGAGGACGAGGGCGGCAAGGTCGGGATGGAGCAGGTGCTCGACAAGCGTCTGTCGGACCCCGACCTGCGCGGCGAGCCGGTGTCGCTGTCGCTCGACGTGCGGGTGCAGGGCGCGCTCGAGGACGAGCTGCGCCGCGGGATGCTGGCGACCAACGCGATCGGCGCGGCGGGCATCGTGCTCGACGTCGATACCGGCGAAGTGATGGCGATGGCGAGCCTGCCCGAATTCGATCCCAATGTGGCCGGCGCGAGCGGGGCCAAGAACGTCTTCAACCGCGTCACCAACGGGGTCTACGAACTCGGCTCGACCTTCAAGCCGATCACCGTGGCAGCGGCGATGGATGCAGGCGTGGTGCGCGATCTCGGCCAGCACTGGAACGCAGCGCCGGTGCCCGTGGGCAGCCGCACGATCAAGGATTCGCACCCGATGGGCGCGAGCCTCAACGTGCCGCAGGCGCTGGTGCACTCGTCCAACACCGTTACCGCGCGGGTCGCCGACGCGCTCGGGCCGGAACGGATGCGCCGCGCCATGATTGATCTGGGCATGGACCGCCGACCCTTCATCGAACTGCCCGCGCGCGGCAAGCCGCTGTGGCCGCAGGGCAAGTGGAGCCGGGTGACCAACATGACGGTCGGCTTCGGTCACGGGCTGGCGGTGAGCCCGCTGCACCTTGCCAGCGCCTATGCGGCGATGGTGAATGGCGGGATCTGGCGGCCGGCCACGCTGATGAAGCTCGATCCGGCCGATGTGCCGCGCGGGCGGCGGGTGTTCAAGGAATCGACCTCCTCGCGGATGCGCCAGATGCTGCGGATGATCTCGCTCTACGGTACCGGCCGCAATGCTGACGCGCCGGGTTACCGCGTGGGCGGCAAGACCGGTTCGGCTGAAAAGGCCGGACGCGGGGGCTACAACAAGACCTCGCTGGTGTCCTCCTTCGCCGCCGCCTTCCCGATGGATGCGCCGCGCTATGTGGTGGTGGTCGTCGTTGACGAGCCCAAGGGCACGCTCGCTTCGAGCTTCCAGCGCACCGCAGCTTTCACCACGGCCCCGATCGTGGGCCGGCTGGTGCCGCGCATCGGCCCGATGCTGGGCGTGCAGCCTGACGAGAGCCGCGACGTCGACATCTCCGATCTGGCCTACCTCGTGGAAAAGCACTGATGCGGCTGGGTGATCTGCTGGAACGCGCCGGACTTCCCGTCCCCGCAGCAGCCGACGCGGCGGTCACCGGCTTTGCCATCGATCACCGCAAGGTTGCCCCCGGCACCGTGTTCGGCGCCTTTCCCGGTGTGAAGTTCAACGGCGAGGATTTCATCCCCGCAGCAATCGAGGCGGGGGCGGTGGCAGTCGTCGCTCGTCCCGAAGCCCGCGTCGAAGGTGCGATCCACATCGCCGACGTCACCGCCCGACGCGCCTTTGCGCGCCTCGCCGCGGGCTTTTTTTCTCCTGTGCCGGCCACCATCGTTGCGGTGACCGGCACCAACGGCAAGACCTCGACCGTCGAGATGACCCGCCAGATCTGGCGCATGGGCGGCGAGCGGGCGGCGAGCATTGGCACCCTCGGCGTGACCACGCCTGACGGTTCGGTCTCGACCGGGCTCACCACGCCGGACATCGTCACCTTTCTTGCCAACATGGCAGGGCTGGCGCGCGAAGGCGTGACGCACGTTGCCTACGAGGCATCGAGCCACGGGCTCGACCAGTATCGCAACGAGGGGCTGACGGTCTCGGCCAGTGCCTTCACCAATTTCAGCCGTGACCATCTCGATTATCACGGCACGATGGAGGCCTATTTCGCGGCCAAGATGCGGCTGTTCACCGAAGTGGTCGCACCCGGCAGCCCGGCGGTGATCCATGATGCGGGCGACGGTTCGGAATGGACCGCCAAGGCGATTGCGGCGGCGACTGAGCGCGGCCTCGACGTGCGCACGGTGGGCGAGGGTGGCCACTTCCTGCGGCTGGTCTCCCGCGAACCCGGGCAGTTGGGGCAGCTTCTTCACATCGAACATGAAGGCGAGACGCGAAAGGTCAATCTGCCCCTGATCGGGGCCTATCAGGCCGCCAACGCGCTGGTTGCGGCGGGGCTGGCCATGGCGACGGGGATGGGCGCGAGTGCGGTGTTCGACGCCCTGTCGCGCTTGCAACCTGTGCGCGGGCGGCTGGAACGCGCGGCGATCAATGCGGCAGGCGCTCCCGCCTATGTCGACTATGCCCATACCCCCGACGCGCTCGAGGCCGCGATTGCCGCGCTGCGCCCGCATGTGGCGGAAGGCGGCCGGCTGATCGTGGTGTTCGGCGCGGGCGGTGACCGCGATGTCGGCAAGCGCCCCGAGATGGGCGCGGTTGCCGCGCAGGCGGCGGATGTGGCGATTGTTACCGACGACAATCCCCGCAGCGAAGACCCCGCCGCGATCCGCGCCGCGATCATGGCAGGCGGCGCAGGCCTGCGCGAAAACGGCGATCGGCGCGCGGCCATCGCCGCCGCCATTGGGGAAGCCGGCGCGCGCGACATTGTGCTGATCGCGGGCAAGGGCCACGAACAGGGCCAGATTTTCGGTGCAGGAGAGAGCATGCGGATCGAAGCGTTCGACGATGTCGAGGTGGCGCGCGAATGCGCCGGAGGGCAGTGCTGATGAATATGCCGCTTGCTCACCCGATGCTGCACGCCTGGCCGGTCGCTGCGCGCGACACGCTGCCGCTGGCACTGTGGACCGCGGCCGAAATCGAACGCGCCACCGGCGGCACTGCCAGCCATGATTTTCAGGCCTCGGGCGTCGAAATGGACTCGCGCGATGTGAAATCGGGCGACCTGTTCGTGGCGCTCAAGGGCGAGGCGATGGACGGTCACAAGTTCATCCCCCAAGCCTTTGAAAAGGGTGCTGTGGCGGCGATTGTCGATCGTCCGGTCGATTACCCGCATGTGCTGGTCGAGGACACCACCAAGGCGCTCCACGACCTCGCTCATTTCGCGCGTGAGCGCTCACACGCGGTGCGCATCAGCATCACCGGCTCGGTCGGCAAGACCGGGATGAAGGAGGCGATCTTCGCCTGCCTTGATCGCGCCAGCCGCGGCGCCGCGCATCGCTCGGTGCGCAGCTACAACAACCATGTCGGCGTGCCGCTGAGCCTTGCGCGCCTGCCCGCCCGCGCCAAGTTCGGCGTGTTCGAAATGGGCATGAACCACCGCCACGAGATCGCGCCGCTCAGCGACCATGTGCGCCCCCATGTCGCGCTGATCACCACCATCGCGCCCGCGCATATCGAAAACCTCGGCAGCCTTGCCGCAATTGCCGACGAGAAGTCCGATATCTTCAAGGGGCTGATGCCGGGCGGCACCGCGATCATTCCGGCCGACAGCGAATGGGCCGAGCGGATGATCGGCCATGCGCGCGACTGCGGCGCCGAGATCGTCACCTTCGGACGCGCCGCCAATGCCGATGTGCGCCTGCTCGATGCGATCCCGGCTGCGGGCGGCGGCGCGCTAGTGACCGCCGATCTCGGCGACCGGCGGATCTGCTACCATGTCGCCGAGCCGGGCGAACACTGGATCGTCAATTCGCTCGGCGTCATGGCCGCGGTCCGCGCGGCGGGCGGCGATCTCGGGGCTGCGGGCCTCGCGCTCGCCGAGATGGGCGGCCTCAAGGGTCGCGGCGCGCGCCACACCATCGCCGTTCCCGGCGGCACGGCGCTGCTGATCGACGAGAGCTACAACGCCAACCCTGCCTCGATGCGCGCGACGCTCAAGGCGCTGGCCGCCACCACGGCCACCCGCCGGCTTGCGGTGCTGGGCAGCATGAAGGAACTCGGCGACTTTGCCGATGCCTTCCACCGCCAGCTGGCCGAACCGCTGGCCGAGGCCGGCGTTACCCATGCGATCCTCGTCGGCGAAGAGATGCGCGCGCTAGCCGAGGAACTGGGGAAACTCTTCGGCGCTCCGCTTGGCAAGGCCATTGCCTTCGCCCATTGCGGAACCCCTGCCGAAGCCATCGCGGCGCTCGGGCAAATCGGTCTTGCCCCGGGGGACGCGGTGCTGGTCAAGGGCTCCAACTCGGTCGGTCTGGGCCGGCTCGTGACACACTTTACCGATAATGCCCCTGCCGGGACCGCAGCAGGAGGCTGAGGCCCGCCGCACCATCTGGTGCCAAGGGCACCGAGGAACGACTGAATGCTCTATCTGCTTGCCGAATGGCTGGGCTTCGAAGGCATCTTCAATCTGGTGCGCTACCAGAGCTTCCGCGCGGGCGCGACGCTGATGACAGCGCTGCTGATCGGGTTGATCATTGGTCCGCGCTTCATCAACCTGCTGCGCGTGCGCCAGGGCAAGGGCCAGCCGATCCGTGAGGACGGGCCGCAGTCGCACCTGGCCAAGCGCGGCACGCCGACCATGGGCGGCCTGATGATCCTGACCGCGCTGACGCTGTCGCTGCTGCTCTGGATGAACCTGTCGAGCCCCTTCGTCTGGGCCTGTCTGGCGGTGACGATCGGCTTCGGGTTCATCGGTTTCCTCGACGATTACGACAAGGTCTCGAAGAACAGCCATGCGGGCGTCCCGGCGCGGGTGCGGCTGGCGGGCGAGTTCGTGGTGGCCGGCCTTGCCGCGTGGCTGATCGTCAGTCAGATCAACACCAATCTCTACCTGCCATTCCTGTCCGGCGTCAGCATCCCGCTGGGACCGGCCTATTACGTCTTTGCCGCCTTCGTGATCGTCGGCGCGGGCAATGCGGTAAACCTCACTGACGGGCTCGATGGCCTTGCGATCATGCCGGTGATCATCGCCAGCGGAACCTTCGCGATCATTGCCTATCTGGTGGGCCGGGCAGATTTCAGCGCCTATCTCGGCATTCCGCATGTGCCGGGAGCGGGCGAGCTGGCGATCTTCTGCGCCGCGATCATGGGGGCGGGGCTCGCCTTCCTGTGGTTCAATGCGCCCCCTGCGGCGGTGTTCATGGGCGATACCGGTTCACTGGCCCTCGGCGGCGCGCTCGGCGCGATCGCAGTCGCCTCGCACCACGAAGTCGTGCTGGCGATCGTCGGCGGGCTGTTCGTGCTCGAAGCCGTCAGCGTGATCGTGCAGGTGTTCTGGTTCAAGCGCACCGGCAAACGTGTGTTCCGCATGGCCCCGATCCACCACCACTTCGAACAGCTCGGCTGGAGCGAGAGCAAGGTCGTGATCCGCTTCTGGATCATCGCCATCGTGCTTGCGCTGATCGGCCTTTCGACCCTGAAACTGAGGTAGGCGTGCGCGGATGATCGTCTCTCCCGCCTTTGCCGGTAAGCGCTTTGCGGTGCTGGGGCTCGCCCGTTCGGGCGCGGCCGCGGCCGAGGCGCTGCTGGCGAGCGGGGCGGAGGTGATCGCGTGGGACCGCCAGCCCCATGCGCGCGAGCCGTTCGAGGGCCGCTGCCGGCTGATCGATCCGCTGGAGCTCGATCTGACCGGGTTTGCGGGCGTGGTGGTCTCGCCCGGCGTGCCGCTCAACAGCCACCCGATCGGGCCGCACGTGTGGCAATATGGCCTGCCGGTGATCGGCGATATCGAGCTGTTCGCCATGGCCCGCGCCAGCCTGCCGCCGCACAAGGTGGTGGGCATCACCGGCACCAACGGCAAGTCGACCACCACCGCGCTCGTCCACCATATCCTCCGGACGGCAGGCGTGCCGAGCCTGATGGGCGGCAATATCGGCGATCCGATCCTCGGGCAGGAGGCGCTGCCCGAAGGCGGGGTCTACGTGCTCGAACTGTCGAGCTTCCAGATCGACCTCACCTTCACCCTCGACTGCGACATCGCCGCGCTGACCAACATCACCCCCGATCACCTGGATCGCTATGCCGATTTCGCGGCCTACGCAGCCTCGAAAGAGCGGCTGTTCCAGATGCAGGAGCAGGGACAAGCGGTGATCTGTGACGAGGACGAGCCGACCAACGCGATTGCCGAGGGGCTGGAGACGGCGGGCAAGCCGCTGGTGCGGGTCAAGTCGGCCGATCTCGATGCGGCAGGGCTGGCCGAGGGCCGCTCGCCCTCGCTCGCCGGGCCGCACAATGCCCAGAACGCGGCCGTGGCGGTGGCGATCTGCCGCCAGCTGGGCCTCAGCGACGCGCAGATCGCGCAAGGCCTTGCGACCTATCAGGGCCTGCCGCACCGGATGGAGCGGGTGTGCGAGGCCGCCGGCGTCATCTACATCAACGACAGCAAGGCGACCAACGCCGCCTCCGCCGCCCCCGCGCTCGCCGCCTTCCCGCCCGAAGCGGGCATCAATGGGGGAGCTGCGCGCATCCACTGGATCGTCGGCGGGCTGCCCAAGGAAGACGGTCTCGGGGCCTGCGGCGATCATCTCGGCAATGTCGCGGCGGCCTATACCGTGGGCGAGGCCGGGCCGATGTTTGCAGACCTGCTCGAAGCCGCGGGGGTCACGGTCGAGCGCTGCGAGCTCATCAGCGAGGCTGTGCGCCGCGCGCGCGACGCTGCCCGTCCGGGCGAGGTGGTGCTGCTCTCACCGGCCTGCGCCTCCTACGATCAGTTCCGCGACTACGAGAAGCGCGGCACCCACTTCCGCCAGATGGTCGGGGCGATGACCGGCTGTCCGGTCGATGGCGGCCCTGACGGCGCCGGGCGGAGCATCCTGCCATGAACAGCGCTGCCAATTCTGCCCGTGCCGGTGCCGGGGCCTATCTCCCGCCTGCGGTGGTGCAACGCCGCTGGCGCGACAATCTGCGGATCTGGTGGCGCGAGATCGACAAGGTGCTGCTCGGCCTGATCGTGACGCTGATGGGCATCGGCGTGCTGGCGGTGGCCGCCGCCTCGCCCGCTAGCGCCGACCAGCTTTCGACCGCGCGCGTGACGCTCGACGAGTTCATGTTCTTCAAGCGCCATGTGGTGTTCCAGCTGCTCGGCCTGTCGTTGATGCTGGGCCTGTCCTTCCTGTCGCGCGATCAGGCGCGGCGGCTCGGCATTCTGGTGGGCGCGATCATGCTCGCGCTGCTGTTCGTGGTGCCGATCATCGGCGAGGAAAAGAACGGCGCGCGGCGCTGGATCAATGTCGGCATGAGCCTGCAGCCGTCCGAATTCCTCAAGCCCGGCTTCGCGATCATCTGCGCCTGGGTGCTGAGCTGGAAGCTGCGCGATGCGAGCCTGCCGGTGATCGGTTTCGTAACCGGCTTCATGGCGCTGATCGCGGCGCTGCTGATGGCGCAGCCCAACCTTGGCGATGCAATCCTGTTCGGCGGGATCTGGCTGGTGATGGTGCTGCTGGCGGGCGTTCCGTGGCAGCGCATCGGCGCGCTGATCGGCGCTGGGGCGGCGGCGCTGACGCTCGCCTACCTGTTCTATGACAATGCCCGCCACCGCATCGACAGCTTCCTCGGCGGCGGCACCGCCTTCGATCAGGTCGATCTGGCGCAGCGCACCATCACCGCCGGGGGGTGGACCGGCAGCGGGTTGTGGCTCGGCGTGCGCAAGATGAACCTGCCCGAGGCGCATACCGACTACATCTTCTCGGTGATCGGCGAGGAATTCGGCCTGCTCACCTGCGGGCTCATCGTCGCGCTCTACGCCGCGCTGGTGATCCGCGCGCTGATGCGGATGGTGGGCGAGGACAACCTCTTCGCGCTGCTGGCGGGCGTCGGCCTCGTCACCCAGTTCGGCGGGCAGGCCTTCATCAACATCCTCGTCAATCTCAAGCTGTTCCCCTCCAAGGGGATGACCTTGCCGCTGATCTCCTACGGCGGCTCATCGACACTGGCGGTGTGCTTCACGCTTGGGCTATTGCTCGCGATCACCCGGCGCAATCCGTTCCTCGCCAGCGAGGCGGGGGGACTGCGCGACCTGATCGAACGCAAGGATCTGAGCGTATGACCCAGCAGCCCCGCAGCGGCGCTTCCCGCCATTACGTGCTCGCCGCTGGCGGCACCGGCGGCCACCTGATCCCGGCCTTTGCGCTCGCGGCAGAGCTGCACGCGCGCGGGCATCACGTGGCGCTGATCACCGACGAGCGCGGGGCCAACATCCCGGGCAAGCCCGACTATCTTACCGCCCATGTCCTGCCCGCAGGCCGGTTCGGCAAGAACCCGCTGGGCTGGCCCGCAGGCGTGCGTGCGGTGCTCGAAGGGCGGCGCATGGCGCTGCGCCTGTTCGAGGCGTTCGAGCCCTCCGCCATCGTCGGCTTCGGCGGCTATCCCGCGCTGCCCGCGCTGCTCGCGGCGACCTCGGCCAAGCTGCCGAGCGTGGTGCACGAACAGAACGCGGTGCTGGGCCGGGTCAATCGGCTGCTTTCCGGACGGGTGGATGCGATCGCGACCTCCTATGACAAGGTCGACAGGCTCCACCCCAAGCACGCCGCCAAGGTGCACCTGACCGGCAATCCGGTGCGGGCCGAGGTGCTGGCCTTGCGCGAACAGGATTTCCCCGCCTTTACCGAGGAGAGCCTGCTGCGCATCCTCGTCACCGGCGGATCGCAGGGCGCGCGCGTACTGTCAGAGGTGGTGCCCGATGGTCTCGCCATGCTCCCGCCCGCGCTGCGTCAACGCTTGCAGGTGACCCAGCAATGCCGCGCCGAGGACCTCGAAGCGGTGCGCAAGCGCTATGCCGAGCATGACATTCCCGCCGAACTCGGCACCTATTTCGAGGATATGCACGAGCGGCTCGCCGACGCGCACCTGTTCATCGGCCGTGCGGGCGCATCCACGATTGCCGAGCTGACCGCCGTGGGCCGCCCCGCGATCCTTGTGCCGCTGCCGATCGCCACCGACGATCATCAGGCAGTGAACACCCGCGAGATGGTGAAGGCCGGCGGCGCGCGGATGATCCGGCAGGAGGCGTTCCAGCCCAAGGAACTCGCCAAGCAGATCCAGGCGATGGCGATGAACCCCTCGAGCCTCGCCAACGCCGCGCATTGCGCCTTCAACTGCGGCCGACCCGATGCGGCCAAGGACCTTGCCGATCTGGTGGAGAGCATGAGCGGGATCGATCTGATGGACGTGATCCGCGTGGGCGAGGCCGCCCCGCGCGCCGCGCAGGCAAGCACCCGGCCGCAGACCGCCCCGCGTGAGACGGCCAAGGAGCGGGCAGATACATGAAGGGCGTCGGCACCGACATCGGCATCATCCACTTCGTCGGCATCGGCGGGATCGGCATGTCCGGCATCGCCGAGGTGATGCACAACCTCGGCTATCAGGTGCAGGGCAGCGACATCGCCGAAGGGCCGAGCGTCGAGCGCCTGCGCGCGCGCGGGATCACCGTCCATGTTGGCCACCGCGCCGAGAATGTCGCGGGCGTGGCGGTGGTCGTCACTTCCACTGCCGTGCGCCGCACCAATCCCGAAGTCGCCACGGCGCTCGAAGCCCGCGTCCCCGTGGTGCGCCGTGCGGAGATGCTGGCCGAACTGATGCGCCTGAAGTCGACCGTCGCGGTGGCCGGCACGCACGGCAAGACCACGACCACCAGCATGATCGCGACGCTGCTCGATGCGGGCGGGGTCGACCCGACCGTGATCAATGGCGGGATCATCGAGCAATATGGCTCCAACGCGCGCCTTGGCGACAGCGACTGGATGGTGGTCGAGGCCGACGAGAGCGATGGAAGCTTCCTGCGCCTCGACGGGACCATCGCGGTGGTCACCAATATCGATCCCGAGCACCTGGATCACTACGGCGATTTCGACGGGGTGAAGCGCGCCTTCGTGGAGTTCATCCACAACGTCCCCTTCTACGGCGCGGCGGTGCTGTGCGTCGATCACCCCGAAGTGCAGGCCGTCATCGGCCAGGTGCGCGACCGCAAGGTGGTGACTTACGGCTTCTCGCTTCAGGCCGATATCTGCGGGGTCAACGTCCGCTCCGAGGACGGCGGCAACACCTTTGACGTGATCGTGCGCCAGCGCGGTCTCGAGGATCGCCGGATTGAGGGCGTGCACCTGCCGATGCCGGGCCGCCACAATGTCCAGAACGCGCTCGCGGCGATTGCCGTGGCGATCGAGATGGGCTGCTCGGACGAGGTGATCCGCACCGGCTTTGCCCGGTTCGGCGGGGTGCGGCGGCGGTTCACCAAGGTGGGCAGCGTCGATGTGGCGGGCGGCAAGGCCACCGTGATCGACGATTACGCCCACCACCCGGTCGAAATCCGCGCCGTGCTCGCCGCTGCGCGCGAGGCGGTGGCGGGCGGTGATGGCCGCGTGATCGCGGTCGCCCAGCCGCACCGCTATTCGCGCCTCAACGATTTGATGGATGCCTTCCAGTCGTGTTTCGACGACGCCGACATAGCCTATGTCGCGCCGGTCTATCCGGCGGGCGAGGAGCCGATCCCGGGCGTCGATCATGCCGCGCTGGTGGCGGGCATGAAGGCCCGCGGGCATCGTGCGGCGCGCGAGATCGCCGGAGCCGACGCGCTGGCCGATGCGCTGGCAGACGATATTGCGCCGGGCGACATGATCGTCTGCCTCGGCGCGGGCGACATCACCCGCTGGGCGGCGGGGCTTGCTCCCGCGATCACCGCGAAGCGGGGCGCGGCATGAACCAGCCCGGCGACAGCTACGCATTCGACGACGGCTCGGCCCCGACCTGCGCGGTCGAGGGCGGGGTGTCCTCGCCCGTGCCGCTCGAGGGTATCCGCGGCAAGCTCACCTGCAAGGCCCCGCTCGCGCCCTACATCTGGTTCAAGACCGGCGGGCCGGCCGACTGGCTGTTCGAACCGGCTGATCTCGACGATCTCAAGACCTTCCTTGAGCGGCTCGGCGGGGAAATCCCGGTCATGGCGCTGGGGCTCGGCTCCAACATGATCGTGCGCGACGGCGGGGTTCCCGGCGTGGTGGTGCGGCTCGGCAAGGCCTTTGCGGGGGTCAAGCACACGGGCGAGATGGAACTGACCTGCGGCGGCGGCGCGAGCGGGATTCTGGTCGCCTCGACTGCGCGCGATCTCGGTATCGCGGGGCTGGAATTCCTGCGCGGCATTCCCGGCACCGTGGGCGGCTTCGTGCGCATGAACGGCGGCGCCTACGGGCGCGAGGTGGCCGATGTGCTGCTCGACTGCGCCGTGATCCTGCATGATGGCAGCTTCATCACGCTGAGCCCGGCCGAGCTCGAGTATTCCTATCGCCACTCGGCCCTGCCCGAAGGCGCGATCGTCGTTTCGGCGCGGTTCCGGGGGCACCCGGGCGATCCCAAGGATATCGGCGCGGAGATGGACCGCATCGCCGCTGCGCGCGAGTCGAGCCAGCCGCTGCGCACCAAGACCGGCGGATCGACCTTCAAAAACCCCGAAGGCCACAAGGCGTGGGAACTGGTCGACCGTGCCGGCTGCCGGGGCCTCACGCTCGGCGGCGCGCAGGTGTCGGAAAAGCACACCAACTTCCTCATCAACACCGGCACCGCCACCAGCGGCGACATCGAAGGGCTCGGCGAGCTGGTGCGCGACAAGGTCTACGCCGCGACCGGCGTGAGCCTCGAATGGGAAATCCAGCGAGTGGGACGTCCGTGACTCTGCCTAAACTCCACGTCGCCGTCCTGATGGGCGGCTGGGCAAACGAGCGCCCCGTCTCGCTGACCAGCGGCGCGGGCGTCGCCGACGCGCTGGAAAGCAAGGGCCACCGCGTCACCCGCATCGACATGGCGCGCGACGTTGCCCTCAAGCTGCATGAGGCCAGGCCCGATGTGGTGTTCAACGCGCTCCACGGCGTTCCCGGCGAGGACGGGAGCGTGCAGGGGATGCTCGACCTGATGGGCCTCGCCTATACCCATTCGGGCCTCGCCACTTCGGTGATCGCGATCGACAAGCAGCTGACCAAGCAGGCGCTCGTCCCGCATGGCATCCCCATGCCCGGCGGGCGGATCGTGACGCGCGAGGAACTCTACGAGCGCGACCCGCTGCCGCGCCCCTATGTGCTGAAGCCGGTGAACGAGGGATCGTCGGTCGGTGTCGCGATCGTCACCGCGGACAGCAATGTCGGCAATCCGATCTCCCCCGATGCACGCGGCCCGTGGCAGGAATTCGCCGAACTGCTCGCCGAGCCCTTCATCAAGGGCCGCGAACTCACCGCTGCCGTGCTTGATGGCCCCGATGGCCCGCGGGCCTTGGGCGTCACCGAACTCGTCGTCGCCAACGGCTTCTACGATTACGAGAACAAGTACACCGCCGGGCGCACCGAGCACATCTTCCCCGCCAGGCTCCCGCCCGAGATCACCGCCCTGTGCGAGGCCTATGCGGTCAAGGCGCATCAGGTGCTCGGCTGCCACGGCACCAGCCGCACCGATTTCCGCTGGGATGAGGAAGCGGGCGAGGACGGGCTGTTCGTGCTCGAAACCAACACCCAGCCGGGCATGACCCCGCTCAGCCTTGTCCCTGAACAGGCGGCCCATTGCGGCATTCCCTATGCCGATCTGGTCGAGCTGCTGGTGGCCGAGGCGCTCAGGGTTCACGCTCTCAAGCAGCACAAGGGAGGATCGCATGGCGCAGCAGATCAGGCGTAGCTCCACCACCGGCGTGCGGCGCACCGCCAAGGCGCAGAGCCGCGCGGTCACCGCGCGCAAGGCGGCGGGCAAGGCGAGCGGCTTCATCGACTGGCTGATGGGCCTGCTGCCCTTCACCGAGGAACAGTGGAGCCGCATCTGGCTCGCGATCATCATCGGCGGGGCGGTGGGCCTCGCGCTGATCATCGCCAGTCTTGCGGGCGTTCCCGCGCTGGCGCAGGCGCAGGTGGCCAAGATCGCCGCCGATGCCGGGTTCGAGGTGCGCCATGTGCGCGTCACCGGGACCAAGCGGATGGACGAGCGGCTGGTCTATGCCCGCGTCCTGTCGCAGCAGAGCCGCGCCATGCCCGAAGTCGATGTCGCTGCCCTGCGCACCGAATTGAAGACCCTGCCGTGGGTCAAGGACGCGCGCGTCTCGCTGCAACTGCCGCACACGCTTGCGATCGACATTGTCGAGCGCACGCCCCACGCGGTGCTCGAGAAGCCCGACCGGCTGGTGCTGATCGACGCTGGCGGGGTGGAGCTGGAGACGGTTGCTGCGGCCAAGGCCAAGGGGATGCTGCGGCTCGCCGGTCCCGGCGCGGGCCAGCAGGCCGCCCGGCTCGAAGCGCTGCTTGCCGCCGCTCCGGCGCTCGGCCCGCAGGTCGAAAGCGCCGAATGGGTCGGCAACCGCCGCTGGAACCTGACCTTCAAGACCGGCCAGCTGCTCGCGCTGCCCGAAGGCGAGACCGAAGCGGCGACCGCGCTAGTCAAGTTCGCGCGGCTCGACGGACAGAACCGCCTGCTCGGCGGCAAGGTGCTGGCCTTCGACATGCGCTCGCCGCCGCGGCTGTACATGCGCCTGCCGGATGATGCCGGCCCGGCTGCCAAGGCCGCCGCGGCCAATGCCGGAGGGTCGCTCTGATGGCGTCCAAGGCAGCCTCGCAGCGCCGCTTCGCCCGCACCTTCGGCGCGGTCAATATCGGTAGCTTCCGCATCTCGGCGATGATCATGGGCGAGACCGAGAGCGGCGAATTGCAGGTGCTCGGCTCTGGCCACCGCGCCAGCGCCGGGATCAAGCGCGGCTATGTCACCGACATGGCGGCAGCAGCCCATGCGATCCGCGACGCGGTCGAACGCGCAGAGAAGAGCGCGGGCACGCAGGTCCGCTCGGTGTGGATCGCCTGCGCCGGGGCGGGGCTCGCCAGCAATGTCGTCTCGGTCGATATCGAGATCGGCGGGCGGCGGATCGAGGACGAGGATATCGAGCAGCTGCTGATCCAGGCGCAGGACATGATCCAGCCCGACGGCCGCACCGTGCTCCACGCCCAACCCGCGCACTACACGCTCGACGGCGCGCACGGGGTCGCCAATCCGCGCGGGCTGCATGCCGAGCGGCTGGGGGTCGATATCCACGTCATGCTGGCCGACGGTGCGCCGGTGCGCAATCTCACCGAGGCGGTGCAGAACGCACACCTCTCGGTCGACGGGGTGGTGGCCGCGCCGCTTGCTGCGGGCCATGCCTGCCTGACGGTGGAGGAGCGCGAACTGGGCGTTGCGCTGGTCGAGATCGGGGCCGATGTCTCCAATGTGGCGGTATTTGCCGGCGGGATGCTGCTCGGCCTCAAGGCTGTCCCAATGGGCTCGGCCGACATCACCGACGCGATCGCGAGCAGCTTCGGCATCCGCCGCTCGCAGGCCGAGCGTCTGAAGTGCGTGGCCGGTTCGGCGATTGCCAGCCCCGCCGATCACCGCGAGCTGATCCCGGTCAATGGCCCCAACGACGCGCCCGACGGGGTGGCCACCGGGCCGCTGGCGCGCGGGGCCGACGACAAGAACCGGATCGTGCGTGCCGAGCTCGTCTCGGTGGTGACGCAGCAGCTTGCTGTGCTCACCGGAGAGATCGGCAAGGCGCTGAAGGAAATGGGCTTTTCGGGTCGCAGTGCGGGGCAGGTGGTGCTCACCGGCGGCGGTGCGGAGCTCGCCGGAATGGCCGATTTCATGCAGGGCGCGCTGGGTCAGCCGGTGCGGCTGGGGCGCCCGCCGCAGCTGGTGGGCATGCCCGAGGCGCACCACGCACCGGGCTTTGCGACACTCGCGGGCCTGTGTCTCTACGCCGCCGAGGACCCGGTCGATATCCGCGCCGTCGGCACCTCGCGTGCAGCGGTCTATCGTGGCGTCGCGCGCCAGAGCGGTTGGATCGAGGCGGTGATGCGGCTGGTGCGGGCGCTCAGGGAGAATTTCTGAGGGCGCGCCCCCCGGGCAAGCGCTGTGGATAAGGGCTTTGCCGCTATAAAATGTGCACAATGTTTATGTCACAGAGGTGATAAGACGGCGGGAGCAGGATCACACGTCCGCATCCCGCGCTGGAGGACAAGCTGATGAGCATCAATATCGGACCTGCCGCCACGGATGACCTGCGTCCGCGCATTACCGTCATCGGCATCGGCGGGGCGGGCGGCAACGCGATCGCCAACATGATCGCGGCCGAGATCGAGGGCGTCGAGTTCATCGTCGCCAACACCGACGCGCAGGCGCTCAGCACCTCGCCGGCGGAAAAGCGCATCCAGCTTGGGCCCGACATCACCGGTGGCCTTGGTGCGGGTGCACGACCCGAAGTGGGCAAAGCGGCGGCCGAGGAAACCGTGCTCGAGGTCGAGAAGGCGCTCGAAGGCGTCAACATGTGCTTCATCGCTGCGGGGATGGGCGGGGGCACCGGCACCGGTGCCGCACCCGTGATCGCCGAAGCCGCGCGCCGCATGGGCGTGCTGACGGTGGGTGTGGTCACCAAGCCGTTCCTGTTCGAAGGCACCCGCCGGATGCGGGCCGCCGAAGCCGGGATCGAGGAGCTGCAGAAGCACGTCGACACCCTGATCGTCATTCCCAACCAGAACCTGTTCCTCGTCGCCAAGGCGGAGACCACCTTCAAGGAAGCGTTCCAGCTGGCCGACGAGGTGCTCCAGCAGGGCGTGCGCTCGATCACCGACCTGATGGTGATGCCGGGCCTCATCAACCTCGACTTTGCCGACGTGCGTTCGGTGATGAGCGAGATGGGCAAGGCGATGATGGGTACCGGCGAGGGCGAGGGCGAGAACCGCGCGCTCCAGGCCGCCGAACAGGCGATCGCCAACCCGCTGCTCGACGGCGTCAGCATGGCCGGCGCCAAGGGCGTGATCATCTCGATCATTGGCGGGGAGGACATGCGCCTGCTCGAAGTCGACGAGGCCGCCAACCACATCCGCGAGCTGGTCGACGAAGACGCGAACATCATCTGGGGTTCGGCGTTCAACCCCGACCTCAAGGGCAAGATCCGCGTCTCGGTGGTCGCCACCGGGATCGAGCAGAGCGCGATGGGTCAGATCGAGCGACCTCAGCCGGTCTCGCTCGGCGTGTCGCGCGCGCCCAAGCGTCCGGTCCTCGAACTGTCCGAGGACGAGGGTCTGGTTGAACTGCCGCCCGAGGAGCCTGAAGCCGCCGCTCCGCCGCCGTTCGCCGCTGCTGCGGCGGTGCCGCCGGTCGCCGCTGCCGGCTTCACGCTGACCCCGCCCGAATTCGCTGCCGCCGAGGAGGACGAGGCAGAGGAAGAGGACGATTACGACATTGCCGCGCCGTTCGATCTCACCGGGATGCAGGCCGGCGACGAGATGGGCGACGACTACGAGGACGACGTCGATGGCATCGTCGATCCGCTCGCTGGTCTGCGCGGAGCAGAGGACGATCTGCCGGTTGTCGAGGGCGATGCGGGCGAGGATACGCTCGATCTGACCGGCGACTATGCCGATTACGAGGACGACTACGTTCCCGCCGCTCCTCCGCCGCCGGTTGCGGCGCAGGACGATCTGCTCGCCAGTGCCGACCGGCTCGCGGCCGAGGACCAGCCCGTCACCGCGCGGCTTGGCGGCGGTCGTCGCCGCGGCCTGCTCGGCGAGGGCAGTGGCGAAGGCGGTGCGGTGGGCGGCAGCACGCTGTTCGAGCGCATGGCCAATCTCTCGCGCAGCACCGGACGCGACGAGGAAGAGGAAGAGGACGAGGGCGAAGATGGCCCCGCGCTCAGCATTCCGCGCTTCCTCGATCGCAACCGCAACCAGTAAGCGCATCGGCCAGCGCGCGGGCCGCTCGCGGCTTGGCGCGCTGGCGGTGCCGTTCGCCGCGCCGGTGCGCCTGCCGCACTGGCATGCTCGCATTTCCGCGTTAGGTCAGCTTGCGTGAAGCCTGTTTCGCTCTGTCTCCCGCTGCTGTTCCTCACCGCTTCCGTGCCGCTGGCGGCGCAGGAGGTGATCTCGCGCGAGGTGGTGCAGCCGCTCCCGAGCGAGGAAGTCCAGCGCCTCAACCGCGCGCTGGTGGCTTTGGCCAAGGCCCCGCGCGATCTCGATGCGCTGGTCGAGGCGGGAACGGCGGCGATGGGGATCGACGATCTCGAAGCCGCGGTTGGTTTCTTCGGGCGCGCGGCCGACATCGATCCCAACCATCCGCGTGTCGCGCTGGGGCTGGGCGCGGTCTATCTGCGCTCGGGCCGGCCGGGCGAGGCAATCCCGCAATTCGATCGCGCCCGCGCCGCCGGTGTCCCCGCGCGCGAGGTGCTGCCCGATCAGGCGCTGGCCTTCGATCTGGTGGGCGATCAGACCGCCGCGCAGGCCGCCTATGCCCAGGCGCTCGATTTCGATCCCGGAAATGACGAGGCGCGGCGGCGGCAGGCGATCAGCTTCGCCATCGCCGGGAACCGCGCGCGGTTCGAGGAGGCGCTGCGCCCGCTGCTCGACAAGCGCGACATGGCCGCCTTCCGCGCCCGTGCCTTCGGGCTGGCGATCCTCGGCGATCAGGCGCGCGCGGCGGCGATCACCGAGCAGGTGATGCCACGCGATCTTTCCAGCCGGATCATTCCCTATCTCGCCTATATGCCGCGGCTGACGCCGGCCCAGCAGGCGGCAGCGGCGAACCTCGGGATCTTCCCGCGCGCGGCCGATATCGGACGCGACGATCCGCGGCTGGCGCGGCTGGCGACCGAAGCGCAGGCGGACAGCCGCCTTGAGCCGTCCGGTCCGCCGCTCGGGCAACCAGCGACCCCCGCTCCGGCACCGGCTCCGGCACGCGTGGCCGCCGCTCCCGCTCCCGCCCCGACGTCTGCGCCTCCGCCCGCCCCCGTCCCGGTTGCCGCGCCTGAGCCAGCGGCGGCCGCGCGTCCGAGCCTTGCGACCTTCGGCCCGCCCGCCGATCCGGCCCCCGCTCCATCGGCCCCAGCGCCCGCACCCGTTCAGGCAGCGGCCCCTGCGCCAGCTCTGGCAGCGGCACCCGCACCCGTTCCCGAGCCTGCGCGTCCGCTACGCGTGGCCGATGCTTTCGCTGACCTTGGCGATGATCCGCTGCCCGATGCGCGGGTCAGCGGCGATGCGGTCGATCTGACGCGAATCACCATCAAGCGCGAGGCGCCCCCGCCGCCGCCCAAGCCCAAGGAGCCGCCCAAGCCGGTCTATCCGAGCCGCATCTGGGTGCAGCTGGCGACCGGCAAGAACGCCAGCGCGCTCGGTTTCGACTGGCGCCGCCTGACGCGCGGGGAAGCCGGAGCGGTGCTGGGCAAGCTCAAGCCCTACACAACGCCGTGGGGCGAGGCGCATCGCTTGCTGGCCGGGCCGATCGACAGCCGCGACAAGGCGCAGGCGCTGGTCCGCGAGCTCAAGGCCAAGGGGCTCGATAGCTTCCTCTATGTCAGCCCGGAAGGCGAGGAAATTCAGCCGGTTAAGTGATTTTTTCCGGCTCTCCCCCACAATCTTTGCACAGGCTTTGAACAAGCTTGCGCGGTTCTCCCCAACTCGCCCGCGCCGCTGCATTGCCAAGCCGCCCTCTGCACGTTCATTCGTGCCGCCGATGACTGCACCACGTGCCTTCCGCCCCCTGCCGGGCATCGCCCTCCGGCCCTGTTGCCGGGACACCGTCCGATGAGGCCGCGCACGATGGACTATTCCGCCGAGGATGATGCCGCGCCGGTCGAGATGCTGGCAGCGCTGTTCGAGGCGCGCGGATGGCCGTGCGAGATGGTCTCAGACGAGGAAATGTGCGGCGAGGTGCAGGGCAGCTGGGCGAATTACCAGCTGCGCGCGATCTGGCGTCCGGAAGACCGTGTGCTGCAGTTCCTGTGCCTGCCCGACATCCGCGTCACCGACGACAAGCGCGCCGCCGCCTACGAGCTTTTGTGCCTCGTCAACGAGCAGATGTGGCTCGGCCATTTCGACATCTGGTCGAACGGCGACGTCCTGCTCTACCGCCACGGCGCGCTGCTGGGCGAGGAGGGGCGGCTGACGCTCGACATGGCGCAGTCGCTGGTGGAGATCGCGATCGACGAGTGCGACCGCTTCTACCCCGCCTTCCAGTTCGTGCTGTGGGGCGACAAGAGCCCGCGCGCCGCGCTCGAGGCGGCGATGGTTGACGCGGCGGGCGAGGCCTGAGAGCCTGCCGCCCGGCCATGTTTCAACACCTCCTCATCATCGGTTGCGGCAATATGGGCGGGGCGATGCTCGCCGGCTGGCTGGCCGCGGGCGAGCCGCCGTCGCGCTTTGCCGTGCTCGATCCGGCACTGAACGAGGCGCCTGATGGCGTCGCGCTCTACCGCGATGCAGCCGAGGTGCCGGGAACGCATGATGCGGTGCTGCTCGGGTTCAAGCCGCAGCAGCTGGGGGCGCTCGGGCCGGGCCTCCATCAGGTCACCGCAGGCAAGACCCTGTGCTCGCTGCTCGCCGGGATCACGCTGGCGCAGCTCGCCGCCGCCTTCCCGCTGTCCGCCGCGCAGGTGCGGGTGATGCCCAATCTCGCCGCGCGGATCGGCAAATCGCCGGTGATCCTTGCCGAGGCCGGGCTGGATACCGCTGGGCGCGATGTAGCCTTCGCGCTGTTCGACCGGCTTGGCACCGCAGTGTGGCTCGCCGACGAGGCGAAGTTCGATCTCGTCACCGCGCTCGCCGGATCGGGGCCGGGCTTCGTCTATCGCTTCATCGACGCGCTTGCGGGCGCGGCGGTGGACCTCGGGCTGGAGCCGGAGACTGCCGCCAGCCTCGCGCTCGCGACGGTCGAGGGGGCAGCGATGCTGGCCGCCCGCGCCGATGCGCCCCCGGCGGTGCTGGCCGACCGCGTGGCGAGCCCCGGCGGCATGACCCGTGAGGGGCTCAACGTGCTCGATGACGGCGACGCGCTGCGGCGCTTGCTCACCGAAACCCTGCGCGCGACGGCCGACAAGGGCGCGACCCTGTCCAAGGGCGCTTAATATTAACGGCCGTTAAGCTGAACGAATTGCACGCTTTGCAATCCGGTTTCGCTTGAAATGCCGTAACGAAACCCCGATATTCACGCCACTGGAGAGCGCGGCGTTTCGCGCTCCGAGAGAAGGGACAAAGGTTTCGCAATGGCTGACTGGAAAGACACTTCGCAAAGCGCTCAGCGCCTCGGCTCGGTGCCGCGCGCCGGTGGCGATGTCGCCGGCCGTTATGACGAGGGCCTGCGCAAGCACATGCTCTCGATCTACAACTACATGGCTTCGGCCGTGCTGCTCACCGGCATCGTCGCGCTGGGCGCGGCCAGCACCGGCATTACCCAGGCGCTGGTCGCCACGCCGCTGATGTGGGTGGTCGCGCTCGCGCCGCTCGGCTTCGTGCTGGCGATGAGCTTCGGGCTGCACAAGATGAGCCAGGGCACGCTCAATGTCCTGTTCTGGTCCTATGCCACGGTGATGGGCCTGTCGATGTCGACCATCTTCCTCGTCTACACCGGGGAATCGATCGCCACGACCTTCTTCGCGACGGCCGGTGCCTTCGCGGGGCTGAGCCTGTTCGGCTACACCACCAAGAAGGATCTGTCGGGCTTCGGCACCTTCCTCATCATGGGTGTGATCGGCCTGATCATCGCCAGCATGGTGAACCTGTTCCTGCAGTCGAGCGGACTGTCCTTCGTGATCAGCGGCCTCGGCGTGCTGATCTTCGCGGGGCTTACCGCCTATGACACGCAGCGGCTCAAGGAAGAGTACGCCTACCTGCGCGGCACCGAGTATGTCGGCAAGGCCGTGATCATGGGGGCGCTGTCGCTCTACCTCGATTTCGTCAACATGTTCATGTACCTGCTGCGCTTCCTCGGGAACCGCGAGTAAGGCGAAACGCGGCGTCG
This sequence comes from Porphyrobacter sp., assembly GCA_027531395.1. Taxonomy (GTDB): domain Bacteria; phylum Pseudomonadota; class Alphaproteobacteria; order Sphingomonadales; family Sphingomonadaceae; genus Erythrobacter. Next base: position 266,533 of record JAPZRO010000006.1, read on the forward strand.
GCCGGCGTTCGGCCCGACGAAGATGTTGAAATGTCGGATGCCCGGGGCCTTTGCGGAGGCTCCGGGCATTTGCTTTGTAAGTCGGGGCGGCTATCCGGTTGCTTCAGGCTGGAGCAAGCCGCTTGCTGGCATGACGGCAAGGCTCCGGCACCAGGAGAGGTTCTAGCCAATGTCCGTCGTCCCCCCGCAAGCATCCTCGTCCGCAAGGCGCACGCCCTTCGGCCTGACCATCACGGTGGTCGCCGCCGGTGCCGCGCTGCTGGCGGCCTGCGCGACGCCTGCGCCGCCTCCGCCGCCTCCGCCGCCTCCGCCCCCGCCGCCCGTGGTCGAAGCGGTGCCCTATCGTCCGCTCCCGCCGGGCGGGGCGCACTACGTGATGAACATTCCCCCGCGCGGGCCTGACGGGCGCCGGGTGACGGTCAATACCGGCATCTCCAACGATCACCTGGTGTGGCACCTGCGTTCGGCGTGGAACGTGGCCGCGCTCAACTGCCTTGCGCCCGAATACGAGCCGATCCTCGAAGGCTATCGCGGCTTCCTGACCAAGAACGCCCGCACGCTGAAGGCGGTCAATGACCGGATCGAGGCGGAATACCTCAAGAAGCACAAGAACAAGCGCGCGGCGATGGTGGCGCGCGACGGGCTGGTGACGCAGGTCTACAATTTCTTCGCCCTGCCGGCCGCACGCGCCGGTTTCTGCCGTGCGGCACTGGACATGTCGAACCGCGCGCTCGCCGCTCCGCCGACCGATCCGCTCGGCTTTGCCCGCACCAATTTCGATGGGCTGCTGGTGCCGTTCGAGACCTTCTTCGACGAATACGAGGCCTATCAGCGCGCCTCGGCCGAATGGGATGCCAAGTGGGGCGCGATGTACGGCGCTTCGCAGCCCGGCTGGGTGGCGGTGCAGGAGGCCCGCGCGAGCGGGTTGCCGGTGCCGAGCGTGGTCGATCTGGCCGGACAGGGTGTGCAGGTGCAGACCGTGATCGATCCGGTGACGGGGCAGCCTGTGCCGGTGGTCCCGGTGAACGAAGGCGTGACCTCGCAGCCGGTGGTGCAGCCGCTGGCCGAGCAGCCGCCGCGCAAGTCGGGACAGTGAGAATTGGCGGCAGCGGCGCTCAAAAACGCCGTTGCAAGCCCGTCCGCTTCTCGCTAATGCGCGCCCTCGCCTGACCCCCAGAGGGTGGGCGCGAAACCTGGAACGGGGCCGTAGCTCAGATGGGAGAGCGCGTCGTTCGCAATGACGAGGTCAGGGGTTCGATCCCCCTCGGCTCCACCAGTTTCGTTTGTTGTTTTCGCCATCAAACGCCGGGCGGCGGACGTCCGTCCCCCTTGGCATCCGCCGCATAAGCGGCGACGGCCGGTCGGCCTTGCTGCGCTTTGCGCCGTTCCAGACCTAACAATCTTGCTCTGGGTTACCTCACTTGCCGTCAGTCTGGCCTGACGCTATCCACGTCACCGCGTTTCGGTAACGGGAATGCGGTGCAAATCCGCAGCTGTCCCTGCAACTGTAAGCGGTGAGTGTGGAGTGCGCCCCCTCTTCCAAGAGGGCAGCCACTGGGGGTCTTCGGACTATCCGGGAAGGCGAGCACCCCATGCGATGATCCGTGAGCCAGGAGACCGACCGGGGCGTGTCGCTCTTTGCTTGGTTCAGGGGTTGGCCAGGCGCGGAACAAGACTTTCGTTGTGAGCGACATCGCTGGGCTGTGGGGGATGGGATCTCCCTTGCGGCCACCATGTTGCTGATGACGGGAGGAATCCGTGAAGAATTCTGCATTTTTGGGAAGCGTCGCGCTGGCGGCGCTGGTTTGGGCTGTGCCGGTGGCGGCGCAGGACGGCACGCGTGTCGAGCCGGATTATGACGACAGCGTGGTGATCGCCGATTCAAAGCGCACCGATATCATCGTCAGTGCCACCCGGTCGCGCGACAGCATCCTGCCGGAGAACTACACTGGTTCGGTCACGGTGCTGACGGACGAGATCCTCGAAAACCGCCAGACCCGCGACATTGCCGACGTCCTTCGCGACGTCCCCGGCGTCGCGGTCGCAGGCGTCGCAGGGCAGACCCAGATCCGCCTGCGCGGCTCCGAGGCCAACCATGTCCTCGTGCTGGTCGACGGGATCGAGGTGTCCGATCCTTTCGCGGGCGAGTTCGATATCGGCACGTTGCAGGCCGAACCCGGTGCGCGTCTCGAAGTGCTGCGCGGGCCGCAATCGGCGCTCTACGGGCCGGACGCGATCGGCGGGGTGGTCGCTTACGAGACCGCCAGCGGACGCAGTCTTCCGGGCTTTGCGGCGCGGATCGAGGGCGGCACGCAGGCGACCGTCAACGGCGCGCTGCGCTACGGCGCTTACGGCGACAGCTGGGATGCAGGCCTCTCCGCCGTGGTGGTCAGCACCGACGGTCAGCCCAATGCGCGGGGCGGCACCCGCGATATCGGGCGCGACAGCTACACCGTCTCGGGCAAGGGCAGCGTCGATCTGGCCGAGGGCTTCGCTCTGCGCGCCGCCGCCCGCTTCATCCGCACCGAGGGCCGGTTCAACGACAGCAATTTCGACACCACCAGCCCCACCTTCGGCTTCATCATCGACAGTCCCCAAACCCGCTTCACCAACGAGGCGATCTACGCCCTCGTCGGAGCACGGGCCGAGGCCCTGGAGGGGCGCTGGACGCATGACCTTTCGGCGCAGGTGGCCGATATCACGCGCGACACCTTCGGGCCGTTCGGGCGCTCGAATTCCTCGGAAGGCGACCGGGTGAAGGCGTCCTACGTCTCGGCGTTCCGCATCGACGATCAGCACAACCTCACCTTCGCCGCCGACTACGAGGTCGAAGGCTTCCGCAACACCACCCCGGGCGGCTTTGCCTTCAATGGCCGGCGCGAGATCGAGCAATTCGGCTTCGTCGGCGAGTATCGCTACTCCGGTGACGACTTCGACCTCTCGGCGGCGCTGCGCCACGACATCAACGACCGCTTCCGCGATGCCACCACCTTCCGCGTCGGCGCGGGCTACCGGGTCACGGACAGCACCCGTCTGCGCGCTGCAGCGGGAAGCGGGGTCAAGAACCCGGGCTTCTTCGAGCTGTTCGGTTTCGTCGATGGCCGCTTCATCGGCAACGCGGCGCTGCGCCCCGAGAAATCGACCGGATGGGAAGTAGGCCTCGACCAGCAGCTCGGCGATAGCGCCAGCCTCGCGGTCACTTACTTCGACAGCGAGCTGGAGGGCGAGATCTTCACCACCTTCCCGCCGCCGACCTTCATCGCCACCCCTGCCAACCGCACCACGGTCAGCAAGCAGCGCGGGGTCGAGGTGTCGCTGGGTGCCCGCCTCGGCACCGCGTGGAGCCTCAATGCGGCCTATTCCTGGCTCGATGCCGAGGAGAACGGCCGCGAGGAAGTGCGCCGCCCCGAGCACATCGCCAGCGCCGCGCTGACCTGGCAGGCGCCGGGCGATGCGGCCTCGGCCACACTGGTGGTGCGCCATAATGGCGAGAGCCTCGACGATGCCTTCACCGATCCCAGCTTTGTGCCGGTGCGGGTTGCGCTCGACGACTACACCCTCGTCAATCTCAACGCCCGCGCGCGTCTTAGCGACGGGATCGAGGCCTTCGCCCGCGTGGAGAACCTGCTGGGCGAGAACTACGAGCAGGTGTTCAGCTTCGTCTCGCCGGGGCGCAGCGCCGTGGTGGGCGTGGAGATGAGGTTCTAGGAAATCCCGTTCTCCTCGAGCGAAGTCGAGAGGCTACGGTGTCTCGACTTCGCTCGACACGAACGGCGGGGTCGCCATTATCCTCGCAATCCGGGCGCGAATTGCCTATGCGGCCCCCATGCATTTCCTTGACCAAGCCAAGATCTATCTGAAGTCCGGTGGCGGTGGCCCCGGTGCCGTCTCGTTCCGGCGCGAGAAATATGTCGAATATGGCGGCCCCGACGGCGGCAACGGCGGGAGCGGCGGCGATATCGTGTTCGAGGCCGTGGCCGGCCTCAACACCCTGATCGACTTCCGCTACACCCAGCACTTCAAGGCCCCGCGCGGCGGTCACGGCATGGGCCGCGACCGCACCGGCGCCAGCGCCAAGCCGCTGGTGATCGAGGTGCCGGTCGGCACGCAGATCCTCTCCGAGGACAAGGAGGAGGTGCTCGCCGACTTCACCGAGGTCGGCCAGCGCGTCGTGCTGCTCGAAGGCGGCATGGGCGGACGCGGCAATGCCTCCTACAAGACCTCGACCAACCGCGCCCCGCGTCAGCACCAGCCGGGCATGCCGGGCGAGGAGATGTGGGTGTGGCTGCGGCTGAAGCTGCTCGCCGACGTGGGTCTGGTCGGCCTGCCCAATGCGGGCAAATCGACCTTCATCAACGCCGTGTCGAACGCGCAGGCCAAGGTCGGCGACTATGCCTTCACCACGCTGGTGCCCAAGCTCGGCGTGGTACGCCACAAGGGCCGCGAATTCGTGCTGGCCGACATTCCCGGCCTGATCGAGGGCGCGGCGGAAGGCGCGGGGATCGGTGACCGCTTCCTCGGCCATATCGAGCGTTGCCGCGTGCTCATCCACCTGATCGACATCACCGGCACCGGCGATGCCGACCCGGCCGAGGCGATGCGCATCGTCGAGGACGAACTTGCCGCCTATGGTGCCGATCTCGAGGATAAGCCCCGGCTGGTCGCGCTCAACAAGCTCGATCTGGCCGATGCCGAACTGGTTGAGGCGTTCCGCAAGGAGCTGATCGCTGCCGGCGCGGACAAGGTGTTCGCGGTGTCGGGTGCGACGGGGGCCGGGATCCCCGAACTGCTCGACGCGGTGATCGGCTACCTGCCCGATCGCACCTCGACCGAGACACGTGCGGTGGAGGTCGAGGATGATGGCGACGCGCCCGAATGGTCGCCGCTCTGATCTGACGCGATGCTGACCCGATCATGTTGAACACTCTGGCAGACATCACCGCCGCGCGGCGGATCGTGGTCAAGATCGGCTCGTCGCTGCTGGTCGGTGGTGGCCACCCGCGCGAGGCGTGGCTGACGCGCATGGCGGGCGATCTGGCGATGCTGCGCAAGGCAGGCGCGCAGGTGATCGTGGTAAGTTCCGGCGCGATCGCGCTGGGCGCGGCGCGTCTGGCCTTGCCCAAGGGTGGGCGCGGGAGCCTTGCCGATGCGCAGGCCGCCGCCGCCGTGGGCCAGATCGCGCTCGCCGACCTGTGGAGCCGCGCGCTCGCCGCGCAGGGCATCACCGCCGCGCAGATGCTGCTGACGCTCGGCGACCTCGAAGACCGCCGCCGCTATCTCAACGCCTCGGCTACGCTCGACCGGCTGCTTGAGGCAGGCGTGATCCCGGTCATCAACGAGAACGATTCGGTCGCCACCGAGGAAATCCGCTTCGGCGACAATGACCGCCTCGCCGCGCGCGTCGCGCAGGCGGCCAATGCCGATCTGGTGCTGCTGCTGTCGGATGTCGACGGGCTCTATGACCGCGACCCGCGCGAGGCTGGCGCGGCGCTGATCCCGGTGGTCGAAGCCGTGACTCCGCAAGTGATGGCGATGGCGAGCGGGGCTTCGTCCTCGGGTCTTGGCTCGGGCGGGATGGTCTCCAAGCTTCAGGCCGCGCAGATCGCGACGCGCGCCGGGATCGCGCTGGCGATCCTCAACGGCACGCATGACGCGCCGATCACCCATGCGCTGGGCGCTGGGACGGGAACGCTGTTCCTGCCGGTGAGCGCGGCTTCCGCGCGCAAAGCATGGCTCGGCGGGCGGCTGGCACCGGCGGGTGAATTGCGCGTCGACAAGGGCTGCGCCGAGGCGCTGAAGGGCGGGGCGAGCCTGCTGGCGGCGGGCGTGGTCGGCGTTTCCGGCACCTTCCGGCGCGGCGATCTGGTCAGCGTGCTCAGCCTCAAGGGTGAGCGGCTGGCGCAGGGCCTTGCCGAATATGACGCCGCCGAGATGCAGCTGATCGCCGGCAAGCGCGCCGAGGATCAGGCCGAGCGGCTGGGCTACGCGCCGCGCTCCTGCGTGATCCACCGCGATCACATGGTCCTGCTGTGAGCCTGCGCCCATGAGTCTTTTGGCGATCACCGGCGCAACCGGGTTCGTCGGCAGCGCGGTGCTCGACGCGGCCTTGGCCGAGGGCCATCAGGTGCGCGCGCTTGCCCGCCGCGATCAGTCCCCGCGCGAAGGCGTGGAATGGGTGCGCGGCGACCTTGGCGATACGGCGGCGCTGGCGGCGCTGTGCCAAGGCGCGGATGCGGTGATCCATGTCGCGGGCCTCACCAACACGCCCGATCCGGCCGAGTTCGAGACAGCCAACGTCACCGGCACCGCCAATGTCCTGGCAGCGATGGGCGGGGCGGGCGTCCGGCGGCTGGTGTTCGTCTCCTCGCTCGCTGCGCGCGAGCCCAAGCTTTCGGCCTATGGCGCCTCCAAGGCGCGTGCCGAGGCGCTGGTGGAAGCATCGGGCCTCGACTGGACGACCGTGCGTCCCCCCGGCGTCTATGGCCCGCGCGACATCGACTATCTCGACATGTTCCGCACCGCCAAGTGGGGCTTCGTGCCCCTCCCGCCGGGCGGAGCGAGTTCGATCATCCATGCGGACGATTTGGCCGCGCTGCTGGTGACGCTGGCGGCGAGCAACGCCGCGCCGACCCGCAAGAAACTCTACGAGCCCGACGACGGGCGCGAGGGCGGATGGAGCCACAAGGAACTCGCAGCAGCGATCGGCCGGGCCGTCGGGCGGGGATCGGTCTTTGCGCCGCACCTGCCGCGCTTCGTGCTCGATCTTGCCGCCGCCGGAGACCGCATCGCGCGCGGCGACCGTGCCAAACTTACCCCCGACCGGGTGGGCTACATGGCGCATCCCAACTGGGTTTCGCGGTCTGATCGCAAGGTGCCGCCGGGCATCTGGCAGCCGCGGATCACCGGCGAGGAAGGGCTGAAGGCCACCGCGCAATGGTACGCCCGCGAGGGCTGGCTCTGACGCCCTAGAGGAACGGTTCCTCGCCCGGCTTGTGGATGCCGCATTCGGTCTTGTCCCAGCCCTTCCAACGGCCCGAGCGCGGGTCTTCGCCCGGCGCGACCTGCGAGGTGCAGGGCGAGCAGCCGATCGAGGGATAGCCCTGCGCGATCAGCGGGTGGCGGGGGAGATCATGCTGGATGAAGTAGCCCTCGATCTGGCCGGCATCCCAGTCGATCAGCGGGTTGATCTTGAGCCGCCCCTGCGCGTCGCTGGTATCCACTTCAAAGCGCGGCAGATTGGCGCGGGTCGCGGCCTGGAACGCCTTGCGGCCGGTGAAGCTCGCATCGTAGTTCACCAGCACCTTCTCCAGCGGGCGCACCTTGCGGATCTCGCAGCAGCCGTCGGGATCATAGGACCAGCGCAGGCCGGTTTCGTCGCGCTTGGCGAGCTCTTCCGCGTCAGGGGTCAGCACGACGAGGTTGAGGCCCAGCAGGCGGACGAGCTCGTCGCGATAGGCGAGCGTTTCGGCAAAGTGCTTGCCGGTGTCGAGGAACAGCACCGGCACCGCCGGATCGACCGTCGCCACAAGGTGGAGCAGCACCGCGCTCTCGGCTCCGAAACTGGAGACGACGGCGAGGTCGCCCGCCAGCCGGTCACGGATCACGGCTTCGAGCATCTCGTGCGTCGTGCTGCCGCGGAACATGCGGTTGAGACGCACCGCGTCATGCTCGGTGAAGCGCGGTGCCAGATCGAGCGCGTCGCGGGTGCGTTCGGTCGCGGCGGTGGTGGCGGTGGTGTCAGGCTTCATGGCGCTTGTCCGCTATGGTCGCGCGGGCGTCTGCCGCGCGCTGATAGACGTTTTCCCAGGTCGCGAAGGCGCGCGCGGCGTCCTCCTCGTCGAGGCGCTTGTCGGGGGCGAAGCTGTCGAAGCCGCAGCGGCGCATGTGGCTGAGCTGGTCGATCAGCACCGCGCCCACCGCGCGCAACTCGCCGGTGTAACCCGCCTCGCGCAGGATCCGGGCCGAGGAATAGCCGCGCCCGTCGCCGAACACCGGGAAGTTGACCTCCACCAGCGCGAGGCGATCGAGGAAGGGCAGCAGCACCCGCGCATCGTCACCCGGCTCGATGCGGACGGCGGTGGCGTTGGTCTGATCGCAGCAGGAATCCACCGTCACGGCGGCGTGATCCACCGGCTCGTCGTCGCGGAAGCGGAACTGCACCTCGTCGGGGGACTGGCCCAGATCATTGCCCATAAAGCGCCTCCTTGAACGGCTCCATGCCGATGCGGCGGTAGGTATCGAGGAAGCGCTCGCCTTCGGTGCGGGCCGCGAGATAGACGTCGGTGACCTTCTCGACCGCGGCGATCACGCCGTCCTCGTCGAAGCCGGGGCCGGTGATCTTGGCGAGGCTGACGTCCTCGGCCTCCGATCCGCCGAGCGAGAGCTGGTAATTCTCGGTTCCCTTCTTGTCGACGCCTAGGATGCCGATGTGGCCCGCGTGGTGATGCCCGCAGGCATTGATGCAGCCCGAGATCTTGAGCTTCAGCTCGCCCACCACTTCGGTGCGGCCGGTTTCGGCGAACCGCTCGGAAATGCGCTGGGCGAGCGGGATCGAGCGGGCGTTGGCCAGCGAGCAGTAATCGAGGCCCGGACAGGCGATGATGTCCTCGATCGTGTCCATGTTGGGCGCGCCGAGACCCGCCGCATCGAGCGCGCTCCACACCGCGTGGAGATCGCGGATAGCGACATGCGGCAGCAGCAGGTTCTGGGTGTGCATCACCCGCAGCTCGTCGAAGGAGTAGTCCTTCGCCAGCTTCGCCACGACGCGCATCTGCTCGGCGGTGGCATCGCCCGGGATGCCGCCGGCCGGCTTCAAGCTGATGACCGCCGAGACATAGGCGTCGTGCTTGTGGCGGTGGGTGTTGCGATCCACCCAGAGCGCGAAATCGGGGTCGGAACGGTCGAGCGTCTTCGGGCCGTCGACAAAGGCGGGATCGGCGAAATGCGCCGCGATCCGCGCCAGTTCCTCGCGCGGCGGTTCCACGCCAACGCTCAGCAGATGCGCGAATTCCTCCTCGACCTGGCGGATATATTCCGCCGCGCCGAGCTCATGGACGAGGATCTTGATCCGCGCCTTGTACTTGTTGTCGCGGCGGCCGTAGCGGTTGTAGACGCGCAGGCAGGCCTCGGCATAGGTGATGAACTGGTCGATCGGCACGAAGTCGCGGATCAGCGGGGCGATCATCGGGGTGCGCCCCATGCCGCCGCCGGCATAGAACTGCGCTCCGATTTCGCCGTCACGCTTGACGATGCGCACGCCGATATCGTGCAGCCGCATCGCCGCGCGGTCTTTCTCGGAGGCGATCACCGCGATCTTGAACTTGCGCGGCAGGTAGGTGAACTCCGGGTGGAAGCTCGACCACTGGCGCATCAGTTCGGCATAGGGGCGGGGGTCGACCACCTCGTCCGCGGCAGCACCCGCGAAGTGATCGGACGAGATGTTGCGGATGCAGTTGCCGCTGGTCTGGATCGCATGCATCTCCACCGTCGCCAGATCGGCGAGGATATCGGCGGCGTCCTCCAGCTTGATCCAGTTGTACTGGATGTTCTGGCGGGTGGTGAAGTGGCCGTAGCCGCGGTCATACTTCTCCGCGATGTCCGCGAGCATGAGCATCTGGCGGCTGTCGAGCGTGCCATAGGGGATCGCGACGCGCAGCATGTAGGCGTGGAGCTGGAGATAGAGCCCGTTCATCAGCCGCAGCGGCTTGAACTGGTCTTCGGTCAGCTTGCCTTCCAGGCGGCGGCGGGCCTGATCGCGGAATTCCTCGACGCGGGCGTCGACCATCGCCTGATCGTATGAATCGTAACGGTACATGTCAGATCACCCAGTCCCAGCCGGTCTTGTCGGCAGTCGGCACGGCGAGGTCGCGCCGCACGGTCGGGCCGAGTGCGCGCACCCGGTCCTTGATATGCGCCGGGCGGACGTGCCCGGCAGCGTCGATGCTGGCCTCGATGGCGTAGGGCACGTTGACCCGCCGCGCGGCTTCCTCGCGGGCGAGGATTTCCTCGGCCTCCTCGCCCACGTCGACCGCATCGTCGACAAACAGCGACCAGCCGGAGCCGTTCCACCATGTGACCGCGCCCGAGCGCAGGTCGTTGCCGGTGAGGATCTTCATTGCGCGGCCTCCTGAGCCAATGCGGCGACAGCAGCGTCTTCACGCGCGGTGACCTCGCCGATGACGATTAGGGCGGGGCTCTTGACCGCCTCGGCTTCGACCAGATCGGGCAGGCCTGCGAGCAGCCCGCGCAGCACCCGCATTTCGAGGCGCGCGGCGTTCTCGATCACGGCGACGGGGACATCGGGGGTCAGGCCATCGGCCATCAGCTTGTCGGCGATGGCGGCGGCGGTCGAGACGCCCATGTAGATCACCAGGGTGCGACCCTTGCCTGCAAGGCCCGACCAGTCCTGTTCCGAGAGGCCCTTGCACTGCCCGGCGACGAAGCTGACGATGCTGGAGGCCTCGCGGTGGGTGAGGGCGATCTGCGCGGCGGCGGCGGCGCCATTGGCAGCGGAAATGCCGGGGACGACCTCGACCGGAACACCGGCAGCGCGCGCGGCTTCGGCTTCCTCGCCGCCGCGACCGAAGATGAAGGGATCGCCGCCCTTGAGGCGCACCACGTCATGGCCCTTCAAAGCCTCAGCCACCAGCAGGGCGTTGATGCCCTCCTGCGGCAGGGTGTGGCGGGCACGCTGTTTCGCCACGGAAATCAGCCGCGCCTCGGGCCGCGCGAGGTCGAGGATATCGGGGCCGATCAGCCCGTCATGAACGATCACTTCCGCCCGCTCGATCAGGCGGATGGCGCGCAGGGTTAGCAGGTCCACCGGACCCGGCCCCGCGCCGACGAGATAGATGGTGCCACTCTTTCGCATGGCTCGCACTTGGGCGAGTACGGGCCAGCCTGCCAGCGAGAATGGTTTGGCGGCGGCGTAGCTGAACTATATCCGCGCCGTTGATTGCGGGGCCGCCTCCGCGGCCCCGTCCTCGGCGCTGTTTCAAGTCCTGCGGACTTGAGCGCCTGCGGCTCGCGCGCGTGCGCTCGCGGCCCGCCCGGTGGCGGGCCGATTCCGGAACCTAAATCTGCGTCAGCGCTTGCCCCAAGTCCGCGATCAGGTCCTCGGTATCCTCCAGCCCGATCGACAGGCGGATCGCGGGCGCGCCGCCGGTGCCGGTCATGCAGCTGCGGTAATCCTCGGGCGTGATGGCGAGGGCGAGGCTTTCGTACCCGCCCCACGAATAGCCGATCCCGAACAGCTCCAGCGCATCGACCACCCGCGCCGAGGCCGCCGGATCATCGCTCGCCAGCACGAAGCTGAACAGCCCGCAGCCGCCGGTGAAATCGCGCTTCCACAGCGCATGGCCCGGGTCGGAGGGGAGCAGCGGGCAGAGCACGCGCGCGACCTGCGGCTGGGCTTCGAGCCACTGCGCAATCGCCAGCGCGCTCCTAGTCTGCGCTTCCAGCCGCACCGCCATCGTGCGCAATCCGCGCGCGGCCAATGCGGCATCATCGGGCGAGACCACCTGCCCCAGCTCCTGCGCGGTGCGGCGCAGGGCGGTGTACCAGCGCTTGCCTGCGCTGGCGCTGCCCATCATCAGATCGGAATGGCCGCCGACGTGCTTGGACAGGCTCATCATCACGATGTCGCAGCCGTGTTCGAGCGCGGCAAAGCCCAAGGGGCTCGCCCAGGTATTGTCGATCAGGCTCACCGCGCCATGCTCGCGGGCGATGGCGGCCAGCGCCGGGACGTCGCAGACTTCGAAGGTCAGGCTGCCCGGGGCCTCCAGCCACACTGCCTTGACCGGCGCGGCGAACAGCGCGCGGAAGGCGTCGATATCGCGCGGATCGAAGAACGCTGTCTCCACCCCCATCCGCGCCAGAAGGCCGGTCGCCATGGAGCGCGAGGGATCATAGGCATTGTCGGTCATCAGCAACCGGTCGCCGGGCTTCAGAACGCTGAGCAGGCACCCCGCAATCGCCGCCACGCCGCTGGGATAGAGCACCGTGCCGTAAGCGCCCGGCTCGATCGCGGTCAGCGCCTCGGCCAGTGCCCATTGGGTCGGCGCGCCGCGGCGGCCATAGAAGAACTGGCCGTCGTTGTTGTGCTTGCCCGCCTCGCGCCGTTCGGCATCGCTGGCGTAGAGGTGGGTCGAGGCGCGCCACACCGGCGGGTTGACCACCGGGCCGGTCCACTCGGGCCGCCGGCCGCCGCGCACGAGCCGGGTGGCGGGCTTGCGGGCGCTGTCGTCGCCGCCGCCACTCATGCGTCTGCCCCTTGCGCCTTGGGGGTGGCCGGGTCCGCGCCCCATTCGCTCCAGCTGCCGTCATAGAGCGCCGTATCCTGCTTGCCGATCAGATGCGCGGCGAACAGCACGACGCTTGCGGTCACTCCGCTGCCGCAGGTGGTGACCAGCGGACGGGCGAGATCGACGCCTGCCGCCGCAAATGCCGCTCGTAGCGCATCGGGCGATTTGTAGGTGCCGTCGGGGTTGAACAGCTCGGTGTAGGGCAGGTTGCCGCTCCCCGGAATCCGGCCCATCGGCAGGCCGTTGACCGGATCGGTGCCGGTGCCGAACACCCGCTCGGCCGCGCGCGCGTCGATCACCTGTTCGGCCTGGCTTTCGAGATTGGCGAGCATGTCGGCCTTGCTGCGCACCCGGACCGGCGCTGAGAAGGTCGCAGGGGCGGCGGGCGCGATATCGGGCTCGCCGCTTTCGAGCGGGCGGCCCTCGGTGCGCCACTTGGCCAGCCCGCCGTCGAGGATCGCGACATTCGAGCGCCCGCTGGCAGTCAGCACGAACCATGCCCGCGCGGCGGTGCGGATCGCGCTGTCATCATAGATCACGATTGCCGCGTCCGGCCCGACGCCAAGCCCTGCGAGGCGTTCGGCGATCTGATCGGGCGTGGGGAAGGCGTAGGGCACGCGCGATCCGGCGTCGAACAGGCTGGCAAGCCCGAGGAAGCGCGCTCCCGGAATGTGGCCGGCGGCAAATTCTCCGGCCGCATCGCGCTTGGCGGCGGGCAGGTGGTAGGAGGCATCGAGCACCATGAGGCCCGGCTCGCCCAGACGGGCAGCCAGCCACTCGGTCGATACGAGGCTCGGGAAGGTGTCGCTCATGCCCCAAGGCCTAGCGCGCCTGCGCCGCGCCGCCAAGGGGAGCGGGCCATCACGCCGATGGCGGTGGCGCTTCGATGGCCCGCGCGCGCAGATCGGGGGCGGAGCCCGGCAGCATATCCATGCGCAGCGGCTGGACCCGGCCTTCGGTCGCGCCCGGCGTTCCGATCACGAAGCTGCGGGCAAGCGCCTGTTGGCCTTCGCCTTCGAGCGTGACGTGGAGCAGCGGGATGAACAGCATCGTGCGGCCCTGCATCACCGGAGCGATCCCGGCGAAGGGCAGCTGCACCTCGCCCGTCACGCTGCGGCTCTGGTGTGGGCCGATCCGCTCGACCCGCGTCACGTTCTGCGCGGCGGCGAGCGGGGCGGCGTTGCTCTGCCCCTGCCGCGCGGTGGTGACCTGCACGGCGACGGCAAGATCGTTGACGGCGCGGTCGGTGCGGTTGGCGAGGTTGATGCGGTAGCGCAAAGTGAAGGTCATCACGCTGCGGCTCGCGCCTGGGATCTCGACCGAAATGTCGATGCGCGGCAGGACGGGTTCGGCGTCCTCCTCGTCCTTTGCCACAACCGGCGCGGCAAGGCGCAGCACCTTGGGCTTGCGCCGCCGCCAGAGCAGCCAGCCGCCAAGCAGGGTCGCGAGCAGCAGCGCCCCGGCCGCGAGCCAGCGCCAGTCGAGCACAGCATTGCCGAGCGCCTCGGAGGGCGGCGCGCCTGGCGCGGGTTCGGCGGACGGAGTGAAGGCCTCGAACCCGGGGGTGGCACCGGGCAGCGGGGTGGCTTCGGGTGCCGGCAGCGGCACTGGCACCGGCACCTGCGTGTTTGCAGGTGCGGGTGCGGAGCTGGTGGCCGTCGGCGCGGGGGTCGCAGCAGGACTTGCGGCGGGACGCGCAGGAGCCGGACGAAGCGGGGTGGGGCGCGGGGAGGGCGATGCTTCGGGCTCCAGCACCGGCGCGGGCGCGATCCGGGGCTGTTCGACACTGCGCGGCGGGATCGCCACGCCTGCCACCTCGTCAGCCGGTCCGGCAGGCGCGGGGGTGGGCGTAGGTGTCGGCTGGGGCAGCGAGAAGCTGCCGCCCGGGGTCGCCTGCGCCGCCAGCGGCACGGCAGCAGCGAGCGCGATCAGCGCAGCGGAATGTCGGATCAGGGGCAAAGTCGCGCGGTTCATGGTGTCGGGATCGGGAAAACTGGCACTGTGCTGGCGATCGCCAGCTGAACATTTGCTGGCCCCATAGGGAACCTAGGCCCGTTCCGTCCAGTTGCCCGCTTGCGCCCATCCCCCATTCAAGGCAACAGCCCGTCCCATGACGACCACACCTGAGCCCCCCAAGCCCGCCCCGCAGTTCCTCGGCAAGGAGACGCCGCTGCCGTCCTCGCCAGAGGAAGCGGTGCTCGACTACGTCCCCAATCCGCGCCCCGGCCTGACCTATCTGGTGCGCTTTGTCTCGCCCGAATTCACCTCGCTGTGTCCGGTGACGAACCAGCCCGATTTCGCGCATCTGGTGATCGACTATGTGCCGGGCGAGACGATCGTGGAGAGCAAGAGCCTCAAGCTGTTTCTCGGGAGCTTCCGCAACCACAACGGCTTTCACGAGGATGTGACCGTCGGCATCGGGGTGCGCCTGTTCGAGGAAATGCGCCCGCAATGGCTGCGCATCGGCGGCTACTGGTATCCGCGCGGGGGGATTCCGATCGACGTGTTCTGGCAGTCGGGCCAGCCTCCGCAAGGCCTGTGGCTGCCCGATCAGGGCGTGCCGTCCTATCGCGGGCGCGGCTGAGGGCCGCCCCTGCGCGTTGACGGGTCATTGCCGGGTCATTGACCGGTCATTGCACGTCTGCGCGATGTTCCACGTGGAACATCGCCGCCCGCCCGATCAGTGGTTCGGCACGCTCAGTTCGAGCTGCACGAACTTCGGGGAGCTCTTGTTCGCCTCGCGCCACTTGGCGAGCGGGAAGGCCCCCGCGCCCAGCGCCGCCAGCGGAATGCCCGCCTCGGCCAGCGAATAGGGCGAGATACGGTGACGGGTCATGAACCCGCCGCTGCCGTCGCTGATCAGCGGGGTCTCGAACTTGAGACCCTGGCTGTTCTCCGAGGCATTGACCACCTTGCTCACCACCAGCTGCCCGTGGCCCAGATCGAGCACCACGTCAGTGCCGACCGGCACCCCGGCCAGCCCGTTGATCCGCGCGCCCGTCTTGGACAGATTGCGCAGGATCACGTCATAATAGTGATCCTCGTGGATCAGGCCGACCTTGCGGAAGATCGAGATGCGCTCGGCCCGGTGGCGGGGCGGGCCGCTCGGGGTGACTTTCATCCGGCCTTCGGCAAGCGCACCCTGCACCTGTTCCTGCGAGATCGCGGGTGAATAGACATAGCCCTGCACCAGATCGGCACCGCGATCGCGCACCAGTTCCAGCTCGTCCATCGCCTCGACGCCTTCGGCCACGGTCTCCATCCCGAGCGCCTTGGCCAGCGCGACGATCGCGGTGATGATCGCCGGGTTGATATCGCCGTTCTCGGTGCAGCCACGCACGAAGCTCTGGTCGATCTTGATCTTGTCGAAATGGCCGTTCTTCAGATAGGCGAGCGAGGAATAGCCGGTGCCGAAATCGTCGAGCGCAAGGCGCACACCGAGCTTCTTGAGATCGCGGAACACCAGATCGACCGTTTCGAGGTCGCCCACGAACACGCTTTCGGTGATCTCCAGCTCGAGCCGCTGCGGGGGCAGGCCCGAGACTTCCAGCGCGGTCGCCACGGTCTTGCGGAAGCCGGGGCGCACGAACTGCTTGGCCGAGACATTGACCGCCACGTGGATCGTCTCGGGCCATTGCATCGCGTCGGAGCAAGCCTGGCGCAGCGCCATTTCGCCGATGCGCAGGATCAGATCGTCGTTTTCGGCCACCGGGATGAAATCGGCGGGCGAGATCGCGCCTTCCTCGCCGTCATGCCAGCGCAGCAGGGCTTCGAAGCAGCGCACCTCGTTGTTCGACGGGTCGACCAGCGGCTGGTAGGCGAGACTCAGTTCTCCGCGGTCAACCGCATCGCGCAGCCGTTCGCCCAGCTGGGCGCTCTTGGATGCGGCATCGCGCAGCTCGGTGGTGAAGAAGCAGAAGGTCCCGCCGCGCGAATCCTTGGCGGCATAGAGCGCCATATCCGCCGCGCGGGTCAGCTCGTCGGCGGTCACCCCGTCATAGGGCGCGATCGCGATCCCGACCGAGGTGCCGATGATCGCTCGCCGTCCGTTGATCTGGTAGGGCTGCGAAAGCGACTGGACGATGCGGTTGGCCAGTTCGCCAAGCGTGCCGCGATCATCCATGTCGGGCAGCAGCACCTGGAATTCGTCGCCGCCCAGCCGGCCGACCTCGCCTGCGTCCTTGACGATGCTCTTGAGCCGCTCGGCAACCTGCTTGAGCAGCTCGTCGCCGGCGGGGTGGCCCATGGTGTCGTTGACGTGCTTGAAGCGGTCGAGATCGAGCATCATCAGCGCGCAGCTGCGCTGGCTGGCGCGGAAGGCGGCAAGGGTCGCCGTCAGCCGCTCGCCGAGCTTGCGGCGGTTGGCGAGGCCGGTGAGCTCGTCGACCTGCGACTGGCGGGCGACCTGCATTTCGTGGGCATACTGGCTGGTGATGTCGACGGCGCTGCCGCGATAGCCGAGGAAATTGCCGGCCGCATCGGTCATCGGCCGTCCGTTGAGCCGCCACCAACGGGTGGCGCATTCGGCGCTGCGGGCCTTGGCCGCAGTCACCGCGATGACATGCTCCTCGATCCGCGAATGGGCCTTGATCTTAAAGCCGATGGCGCGCTGCTGCGGTGCGCCGGGTTCCGGGTCGATGTCGGTGAACACCTGCGAAACCGGCTTGCCGAACAGTTCCTCGGCCGTAAATCCGAGATCGTCGAGCGCACGCTGCGACAGGAACGAGAGCCGTCCTTGCGCGTCGGTCGCCCAAAACATGCCGATGCCGAGCGTCTCGACATCGCTGAGCACGGTTGCGCGTTCGGGCAATGCCTGCCCGCCGCCGCTGCCCGCAGCGGGTTTGCCGGCGTTAGCCGAGCGTGACGCCTGATCTCTGACCGACTTGAGAAACCCCAATGGCATAGTCCATCCTCGCGCGAGCATCCGGTTGCGACCCGATGCCTGCCAGGTCGGCCTGCGGCGCAGGTTCCTCCCCGGTTAACCTTGTGCGGACTAATCCAAGGCAATTGAAAAAACGTTACGCGCCCCGCAGCGGCTGCGCTTTTCCACCTGCGTCCGTACGCAGGGCAGGAACATCCCGCGATATTGCGCGTTACGGCACCACAAGGTCTCGGCAGAAGAAAATTGTCCGCAGGCTGTTTGTGACGCAATATTTATGCATGTAGCCCGGCGCGGGGGGATCGGCGGGGGCGGCTTGCTGACATTGGGGGAAGCGAGAATGCCCGAAGCCGGTGCAGGCTCTGCCGGGTCTGAAGCTGTGGTCAATCCTGTGCGCACGCGCGCCGACTGGGAGGCCATGCGCGCTGCCGCGCTGGCTGATCCGGGCGCGTTCCACGGTGCGATTGCCGCGCGCAACATGCATTGGTTCGTCGGTGACGTCGGCCCGCATGGCGCCTGGCTGTCCAAGGGCGAAGATGGCAGCTGGCACGGCTGGGATGCCGCCAGCGCCGCGCCGGTCAGCCCCGATCTCGCGGAGGATTTCACCCCGTGGCACACCGGCTTCGACGGTTCGACCCCGCCGCATTGGCGCTGGTTCGTGGGCGGGCGCACCAATGCCGCTTTCTCGGAGCTCGATCGCCACGTGCTCGCCGGTCATGGCGATGAAGCCGCGCTGATCTTCGAAGGCGACCGCTGGGACATGAGTGCCAACGGCGGCAAGGGCGCACCGATCGACTGCTTCTCGGTCAGCCGCAAGCAATTGCTGCTGGAAGTGGCGAAGTGCGCGGTGGCGCTCGAAGCACTGGGCCTGAAACCGGGCGATCGCATGGCATTGAACATGCCGAGCATCGTGCCGCAGATCTACTGGACCGAAGCCGCCAAGCGCATGGGCGTGGTCTATACGGCGGTGTTCGGCGGGTTCTCCGACAAGACCCTGTCCGACCGCATTGCCGATACCGGCGCGCGGGTGATCGTCACCTCCGACGGCTCCTATCGCAACGCGCAGGTCGCGGCTTTCAAGAACGCCTACACCGATCCGGCGCTCGACAATTTCGTGCCGGTGACGACCGCGCTCGACATCCTCGGCGGGCTTGATCTGGGACTGCCCGAGGGCGGCCATGAGACGATCCTCGATACCGTGCGCGAGGCGCTGGCGGGCGAAATCACGGTCGATCGTTCGGACGTGATGCGCGGCGTGGGCCGGGCGCTGATTAACCTCGGCGCCGAAGGGCGGATCAGCACCGCCGATGCGGCTCGCGTGCGGATCGCGATTGCCTCCAGCCTTGTCACCCTGCCGCCGCGCGTCGAAGCGGTGATCGTGTGTCGCCACACCCACCAGCCCGACATGATCTGGCGCGAGGAACGCGACCGCTGGAGCCACGAGCTCACAGATAGCGCGCTCGTCACCGTGCTGGAGAAGGCGCGGGCTGCGGGCTTTGCCGTTCAGACCGAGGCCGACCTGCTGGCGCTCCCCGATGCCGATTTCGTCCGCGCGATCTGGGCTTCCTCGAAGCCGCTGCCGGTCGATGCCGACTATCCGATGTTCTTCATCTACACCTCGGGCAGCACCGGCAAGCCCAAGGGGATCGTCCATTCGCACGGCTATGCCGCAGGCGTCGCCGAGACGATGAAGGTGAGCTTCGACGCGCAGCCCGGCGACACCCTGTTCGTGGTCGCCGATCCGGGCTGGATCACCGGCCAGTCCTATCTGATCTGCGCGCCGCTGATGACGCGGGTGACCAGCCTCGTGTCCGAAGGCTCGCCGGTGTTCCCCCACGCGGGCCGCTTTGCTTCGATGATCGAGCGGCACAATGTCCGTATCTTCAAGGCGGGGGTGACCTTCCTCAAGTCGATCATGTCCGATCCGGCAAACCTCGCCGAAGTCGAGCGGTATGACATGAGCGGGCTGCGGGTCGCGACCTTCTGCGCCGAACCGGTCTCGCCATCCGTTCAGGCCTTCGGGATGGAGCACGTGACCCCGCGCTACATCAATTCCTACTGGGCAACCGAGCACGGCGGGATCGCGTGGACGCACATGTTCGCCAACGACGATTTCCCGCTGCGCCCCGATGCGCACGCCTATCCGCTGCCGTGGATCGTGGGCGACGTGTGGGTCGAGGACGAGGCGGGCGCGCCTGCCGATGTGCCTTTTGCCCGCAGCGATGGCGGCGGCGTGCCGTGGCGGCGGGCCGAGACAGGCGAGAAGGGCGAGATCGTGATCGCCGCGCCCTATCCCTATCTCGCGCGCACCATTTGGGGTGACATTGCGGGCTTCAAGGTCGCAGATGGCCGCGTCGATCCCGCATGGCGCGGCGATGCGGCGCGCTGGGAGGACGGCTACTGGAAGCGCTGGAAGGGCGCATGGGCCTATACCCAGGGCGATTTCGCGATTGCCCACGCGGATGGCTCGTTCTCGCTGCACGGGCGCTCGGACGACGTGATCAACGTCTCGGGCCACCGCATGGGGACCGAGGAAATCGAGGGCGCGGTGCTGCGCGACAAGGCGCTGGCGCCGGATTCGCCGGTCGGCAACGTGCTGGTGGTCGGCGCGCCGCACCGCGAGAAGGGGCTGACCCCGCTCGCCTTCGTGGTCCCGGTCGCGGGGCGGAAGCTGACGCATGAGGACAAGCGCCGGTTGTTCGATCTGGTGCGGACAGAGAAGGGCGCGGTCGCGGTGCCGGCGGACTTCATCGAGGTCTCGCAATTCCCCGAAACCCGCTCGGGCAAGTACATGCGCCGCATGGTGCGCGCGCTGGTGGTTGGCGAGGACGTCGGCGACGTCACCACGCTCCGGAACCCCGAGGCGCTGGACGAGCTGCGCACGGTCATCAGCGACTGGCAGCGCAAGCAGCGGATGAGCGACGAGCAGGCGCTTTTTGATCGCCACCGCTATTTCCTCGTCCAGTACAACACGGTCGCACCCGGCAAGCAGGTGGCGACCGTCACGGTCACCAATCCGCCGGTCAATGCGCTCAACGAACGCGCGATCGACGAACTGGTGCTCGTCACCTCGACCCTCGCGCGCGACGACAATGTGGTCGCGGTGGTGTTCACCGGCGAGGGCACCTCGTCCTTCGTCGCCGGGGCCGACATCCGCCAGATGCTCGAGGAGATCCACACGGTCGACGAGGCCATGGTGCTCCCCAACAACGCGCACCTCGCCTTCCGTACCATCGAGAGCATGGGCAAGCCCTGCGTCGCGGCGGTGCAGGGCGTGGCGCTTGGCGGCGGCATGGAATTCGCGCTCGCCTGCCATTACCGCGTGGCCGAGCCTGTGGCGCGTTTCGGCCAGCCCGAGATCCGGTTGCGGCTGCTCCCCGGCTACGGCGGCACCCAGCGCCTGCCGCGCCTGCTCGCCGACCGGCGCGGGGCCGAGGGCGTGCGCGATGCGCTCGACCTGATCCTCGGCGGGCGCAGCATCACCGCTGAAGCGGCGACCGACATCGGCCTCGTCGATGAACTCGTCGAAGGCGCGGAAGACGCGCTTTCGGCGGCCCATGCAGCCGTCCGCGACTATGTGAAGCATGGGGCGGACTCCGCGCTGGGCAAGGCCTTTGCCGAGCGGCAGGCCGCAGTTGCTCGCTGGGAGAGCGCATCGGATATCAGCCTCGATAGGGTGCTGGAGGACGACTTCCTCCAGCGCATCCTGCGCCAGCTCGACTGGGCCGGGCGCGGGCAGGCCGGGGCGCGGGCGCTGGATGCGGTGCGCACCGGCCTCGAACAGGGCATCACCGCCGGCACGGCGCGCGAGGCCAAGTTGTTTGCCGAAGCCATCGTCGATCCCGAGGGCGGGAAGACCGGCATCAAGCAGTTCATGGACAAGGTCGCCCCGCCGCTCCCCGTGCGGCGTGACGGCGTATGGATCGATGCGGAGCACGAGATGCGCGCGCAGGCGCTGGAGGCGGCGGGCTATCTGCTGCCCGTGGGCGCGCCGTTCTATCCCGGCGTCACTCCGATCCCGAGCCACCAATATGCCTTCGGTATCGCCCGCGATCCCGATACCGGCCAGCCCCGCTTCGGCCCGCCTGCGAGCCACGAGAAGGAGCTGATCGTCAAGGTCCCCGAGCCCGCCCCCAACGAGTCGCTGCTCTACATGCTGACCAGCGAGGTCAACTTCAACGACATCTGGGCGCTGACCGGCATCCCCGTCTCGCCCTTCGATGCGCATGAGGAAGACGTGCAGATCACCGGCTCGGGCGGGATCGCGCTGGTTGCGGCCTTGGGCTCGGAGACGCGCGCGCAGGGCCGCATCAAGGTCGGCGATCTGGTGACTGTCTATTCGGGGACCAATGATCTGCTCAGCCCGCAGGTCGGCAATGATCCGATGTATGCGGACTTCAGTATTCAGGGCTACGAGACCGAGACCGGCAGCCATGCCCAGTTCCTGACCGTGCAGGCGCCGCAGATGCACAAGGTGCCGCCTGACCTCACGCTGGAGCAGGCGGGAAGCTATGTGCTGAACCTCGGCACCATCGCGCGCTGCCTGTTCACCACCTTGCAGATCGCACCGGGGCGGACTTTGTTCGTCGAGGGCGCGGCGACCGGGACGGGGCTGGACGCGCTGCGGTCCTCGGTGCGCACCGGGTTGCAGGTGACGGGGCTCGTTTCCTCCGAGGAACGCGCCAGCTTCATTACCAAGGTGCAGGGCGCGGTCGGGGCGATCAACCGCAAGGATGCGCGCTTTGCCGATCTCTACACGGTTGTGCCGGAGGACAAGGCCGAAGCCATGGCCTGGGAAGCCGCAGGCGCTCCGCTGGTCGAGGAATACAAGGCGCTAAACGGCGGCAAGCTCGCCGACTACGTCGTCAGCCACGCCGGCGAGACGGCCTTCCCGCGCTCGTTCCAGCTGCTCGCCGAGAACGGCACGCTCGCCTTCTACGGCGCCTCGTCGGGCTACCACTTCAGCTTCATGGGCAAGCCGGGGACGGCCACCCCTGAGGAAATGCTCCGCCGCGCGGCCCTGCGCGGGGGCGAGGCGGTGCTGATCTTCTACGGCCCCGGATCGAGCGAATTGCTCGACGAGACGGGTCTTGAGATGATCGAGGCCGCGCGCCGCTTCAACGCCAAGAGCGTCATCGCCACCACCACCGACGGCCAGCGCGAGTTCCTGCAATCGCTCGGGCTGGAGGACGCGATCGAGGGGATCGTCTCTCTTGAAAGCATCCGCCGCCGCGAGGGAGCGAATTTCCACTGGCCCGACACCATGCCCCGCCTGCCCGACGCCAAGGCCGATATCGAGGTCTTCAAGGCCGCCGTGCGCGACTATCAGGACCGGGTGATGAAGCCCTTCGGCTCGGCCGTGGGCAAGATCCTGCGCTCGCCCGACAATCCGCGCGGCAGCCCCGATCTGGTGTTCGAGCGGGCCGGGCAGGACACGCTCGGCATCTCGACCTCGCTGGTCAAGCCCTTCACCGGGCGGGTGATCTTCGCCGAGGACCTCTCGGGTTGCCGCTTCACCTTCTACGCCCCGCAGGTCTGGACCCGCCAGCGCAAGATCCTGATGCCGACCGCGAGCATCCTCGGCACCCACCTCTGCAACGCCTACGAAGTCGCGCGGATGAACGACATGATCGCCGCAGGCCTGCTCGAAGTGACCGAGCCGGAGGTGGTGTCATGGGACGGCCTGCCCGAGGCGCACCAGGCGATGTGGGAGAACCGGCACACCGGATCGACCTACGTGGTCAATCACGCGCTGCCCGAACTCGGGCTCAGAAGCCGCGATGCGCTGCTTGAAGCGTGGGCGGCCCAATCGGCCGGGGAACCGGAAGGCTAATCCGTGCGTTGCGGTTTTTGAAACGTTCTTCCTTCTCCTCCCCAGAGATTGAACGAAACACAAAGTGAAGCGGCGCTTCGCTGTAATTCTGTGAGGAGAGAGCTTATGGCCAAATCGAAAGCTGTTGCCGCTGCCCCTGCCTTGCAGGGCACAATTCCGGGCCGTCTCGCGGGGAAGATCGCCGTCGTCACCGGCGCGGCGGGCAATCTCGGCGGGCATATCGTCACGCATTATCTTGCAGAAGGTGCAACCGTCGTGATGACGGGCCGCACACCCGATCGCACCGAGGCCGCAGCGCAGGCGCTGCTCAAGGCCACCGGTGCCGATCCGGCGCGGCTCGCCACCGTGGCGCTCGATGGCGGCGACATTGCCTCGGTGCGCAGCGCGATTGCCGAGGTGGTCAAGAAGTTCGGGCGGATCGACATTCTGGTCAACAACGCCGGCAGCGCCGGGCCCAAGCAGCCGATCGAGAACCTGCCGCTGTCGGCGGAGGAGCTCGCCGCGCTCCAGAAGAAGGGCAGCACCGACAGCGAGACCGTGCGCGACGCGCTGCGCAACATCTTCGGCGTCGCGTGGAACGTCGCGCGGGTCGCGGCCGAGTACATCCCCGAAGGCGGCTCGATCATCAACGTCTCGACCATCTTCAGCCGCACGCCCTATTACGCGCGCGCCGCCTATGTCGTCCCCAAGGCGGCGATGAATGCGTGGAGCCGCGAGCTCAGCCTCGAACTCGGCACCAAGGGCATCCGCGTCAACCTCGTCTACCCCGGCCCGATCGAAAGCGAGCGCATCCGCAACGTCTTTGCCGCAATGGATGCGGCACGCGGCGATGCGGCGGGAACGACTGCCACGCAGTTCTTCGACATGATGAGCCTCGAACGCGCGACCGGCGGCAACGAGAAGGCCAAGACCTTCCCCACGCCGACCGACATCGCAACGACCTGCGTGTTCCTCGGCTCGGACGAGAGCGCGGCCTATAACGGCCATGATTTCGAGGTTACCCACGGCATGTCCGTGCGCAAGGAGCAGCGTTCGACCTATCTCGCACGGCCGACCATGCGTTCGATGGACGGCACGGGTCTGGCCGTGCTGATCGCGGCGGGTGATGACTGGGAGGAAGCGCTCGAAATCGCGCAGGTGCAGCTCGCCTGCGGAGCCGAGGTCGTGCTCGGCCTGCCGCGCGCGGCCGACGTCGCCATTGCCGAGAAGCGTTGCAAGGCGCTTGGCCTCTCCGACAAGCTTTCGATCATCCGCTTCAGCCGCAAGGACCCGGCGGGCATGGAAGAGGCGCTCGAGGATTACACCAAGGGCGGCACGCCGGTCAGCGGCGCGCTGTTCCTGCCGGCGCTGGGCGCGGGCGAATTGTCGGGCGCGATTACCGCGGCGGAGGACTCCGTGGTCGAAGCGCTGATGGATGCCGAACTGGCGGGCAACATGGCGCTCGCACGCACCATGAGCCGCTACTGGAAGCGTCACGACAACCTTTTGCAGCCGCCGCGCTTCGTCTTCGTCAGCCATGCGAGTGACGGCAAGGGCGACATCTACGGCCACATCCTGCGCGCCGCGACCGAACAGCTGATCCGCATCTGGCGCGACGAGAGCGAGATCGACACCGCCCATGGTCGCCGCCGTCAGGCCGAGTGGGGCAACCAGATCGTGCGCTTCACCAACACCGAGGCCGAGAATATCCGCTTCACGGCAGGCCATGCCGCGCGCATCCTGCTCAAGGAAAGCAAGCTCGGCGAGATCACGCTCTACGTGCCTTCGAACATCGGCGAGGCCACCGGCGCGCGCAAGGCGATGCCCGGCTTCTCGGAGAACATCACCGGGCTGCATCTGGGCAAGGTCGCTCTGATCACCGGCGGTTCGGCCGGGATCGGCGGGCAGGTCGCGCGCCTGCTCGCGCTCGCTGGCGGCAAGGTGATGATGGTCGCCCGGCGCGAGAGCGAACTCGCGGTGGCGC
Source organism: Porphyrobacter sp. (assembly GCA_027531395.1). Taxonomy (GTDB): domain Bacteria; phylum Pseudomonadota; class Alphaproteobacteria; order Sphingomonadales; family Sphingomonadaceae; genus Erythrobacter. The sequence continues at coordinate 291,510 of JAPZRO010000006.1, forward strand.
GGGCCAAGATCGTCTCCGAGCTGGAGGACATCGGCTTTGCCGGGGTCGAGCGGCGGGTGCAGACCCTCGCCAATGTCGACGTCAGCAATTTCGAAAGCCTGAAGGGCGCGGTCGACGCGACGTTGAAAGCCTTCGGGCGGATCGATTACCTGATCAACAACGCGGGCGTTGCGGGGGCGGAGGACATGGTCGTCGACATGGGCGTGGACGCGTGGAACTACACGCTCGATGCCAACCTCGTGTCGAACTACTTCCTGATGCACCACGTCGCGCCGCTGATGAAGGCGCAGGGCTCGGGCTACATCCTCAACGTCTCGTCCTATTTCGGCGGCGAGAAATATCTTGCGGTCGCCTATCCCAACCGCGCGGACTACGCCGTCTCCAAAGCAGGCCAGCGCGCGATGGTCGAATCAATGGCGCGCTATCTCGGACCCGAAGTGCAGTTCAACGCGATCGCGCCCGGGCCAGTGGATGGTGACCGCCTCTCGGGCACCGGCGGCAAGCCGGGGCTGTTCGAGCGGCGCGGCAAGCTGATCCTCGAAAACAAGCGCCTCAATGCTGTCCATGCCGCGGCGATCAAAGCGATCCGGCGCGGGGTGCGGGTCGAGGCGGTGCTGGCGCGGCTCGCGCGCAACGACACCGTCAAGATGAGCCACGACACCAACAACCCGCGCGAGCTGCGCGAGCTGGCGCTGGCCTGCGCGCGCGAGGGCGACGGCACCTGCACCTGGGACCAGTATCTGCTGACTCCGTCGATCGCGGCGGCGCTGGTCTCGCGCTTGCGTCAGGCCGGCCTGTTCCTCGACGCGCCAGAATGGAATGACCGTCCGGCCACGCCCGAGAACGATGCCGACTGGCTGCTGCGCGTGCCGCCAGAGGACGCGCCCTTCCTGCCCGCCGACAAGATCGCCATCGAGGCCAAGAAGGTCGGCAGCGGGGTGCTCTCCAAGCTCTACCTCGGGAAGATGCCGACCGAGCATGACGTGGCGCAGGCCACCGTGTTCTTCCTCGCCGACCGCGCCGTTTCGGGCGAAACCTTCATGCCCTCGGGCGGCCTCAGCGTCGAACGCTCGACCACCGAGCGCGAATTGTTCGGCTCGCCCAAGCAGGAGCGGCTCGACCAGATGCGGGGCAAGACGGTGTGGATCATCGGCGAACACCTCGCCGACTACCTCGCCGAAACCGCGCGTGCCTTCATCGAGGATTGCCACGTCGCCAACGTGGTGCTGATCACCCGCACCGCGGAGGCGTTCGAGGCGATCAAGGCGCAGCTCGAACCCGAGACCGCCGAGGCGCTGACCTCGCTGGTCAAGACCACCGATATCGAAGCCGCGATGGATGAGGCGCTGGTCGCCTGGGGCAAGCCCACCACCATCCTCTCGACCCCGATGTCGGCGCTGCCGGGCAAGCTGTTCGGGCAGGACGATCCGCTCAGCCCTGAGGAATTCCGCGAAGTGGTGGCCGACAACCTCACCCACCACTTCCGCGTCTCGCGCCGCGCCTCGCTCTATGATGATTGCCAGCTGGTGCTGACTTCGCCGGACGTGCCGATGGGCGACAAGTCCCCGGCCTTCGCGCTGGCGAACTTCATCAAGACGACGCTCCACGCCTTCACCGCGACCCTCGCCGTGGAGAACGAGCGGCTGGTGCATGACGTGCCGGTCAACCAGATCAACCTCACCCGGCGCGTCCAGTCGGAAGAACCGCGCGATCTCGACGAGCATCTCGAAGAGGTGCGGCGCTTCGCCCGCGCGGTGCTGCTGGTCGGCGCGCCTCTGCCCGATGCCGAGGACTCGCGGTATCGCGCGCGGATTTATCGCGGCATGTCGATGACGGTGTGATACTGCGTAAGGGATGATCCAGTACCTGCCATTCGAAAAGCCGATCGAGGCGCTCGACAAGCATGTGGCGGAGCTTGCCGCCCATGCCGAGGGCACGGCCGAGGCGCGGATGCTCAGGGAGCGGGCGGACAAGCTGCTCGCGGACACCTATGCGCGCCTCACCCCGTGGCAGCGCACGCTGGTGGCCCGCCACCCGCAGCGCCCGCGGTTCGAGAAGCTGGTGGCGGGGCTGTTCTCCGATTTCCTGCCGATCGCAGGCGATCGCACCTTCGGCGACGATCAGGCGATAATCGGCGGCTTTGCGCGCTTCGAGGGGCGCAAGGTGGTGGTGATCGGCCATGTGAAGGGCGAGGACACGCCGGGCCGGCTCAAGCACAATTTCGGCATGGCGCGGCCCGAGGGCTATCGCAAGGCGATCCGGTTGATGGAACTGGCCGACCGCTTCGGCCTACCGGTGGTGACGCTGGTCGATACCCCCGGCGCCTTCCCCGGGGTCGATGCCGAAGCGCGCGGACAGGCGGAAGCCATCGCCCGTTCGACCGAGGCCTGCCTTGCATTGGGCGTGCCGCTCATTGCCGTGATCATCGGCGAGGGCGGATCGGGCGGCGCGGTGGCGCTCGCTGCGGCGAACCGCGTGCTGATGCTCGAACACGCGGTCTATTCGGTGATCAGTCCCGAAGGCTGCGCCTCGATCCTGTGGCGCAGCGGGTCGCAGGCCGAGCTGGCGGCCGAGGCGATGAAGGTCACCGCGCCGGACCTGCTCAAGCTGGGCGTGATCCACCGCATCGTCTACGAGCCGCGCGGCGGGGCGCACCGCGATCCGGAGGAAATGGTCAAGCGGCTGACGCTGGCGCTGCGCGCCGAGCTCGACGGGCTGGCCGCCATGACGCCGGCAGAACTGCGCCGCGAGCGGGAAGAGTTCTTTCTTAAGCTGGGGTGAGAGGCTTCGTCGCCCTATCGCTGCGCTACTTGAGGGCTGCGGTGCCGGCTGCAGGGATCGAACCCGCGGCCCCCTGATTACAAATCAGGGCATCAGTTTGCTGCATGCCGATGCAGGGTGGTGCAGGGGATCTTACAAGTACCTGTATTAGAACAGATACATTAGATAGACAACATACATGGTGATGCATCTTGTCTCATCCAGTCGCAGGCAGTATGAAACCTAGGTGAAACCTATTTAGGCGAGCCATGGCCAAGCGAGTACCCCCCCTTTCGGCGGCGGCCGTTGCAAAGATCAAGCCTGATCCAGCGCGCACCTTAGAGTTTGTAGACGGGGATACGCCGGGCTTGCGGCTCCGTGTGACCCCCAAGGGTAAACGCACATGGTCGCTAAACATCCGGGCAAACGGTGTCATGCGCCGGTTCGAAGTGGGGGTCGGTCTCGGGCTTGCTGAGGCGCGGGTAAAGGCGAAGGTACTCCGTCAGCGTATTGCTGATGGGGCTGATCCCAATGCCGAGAAGCGCGCGAACCGGACGCGGGCAGTGGCCGCCACGCTTGGCATCGGCACCTTCGGTGCCGCTGTGGATGCCTACTTTTCTGTTGGCAACGGCGCGGGGTTGAAGACCAAGGCGGAGCAACTCCAACGCATCAAGTCAGTGTTCAAGGGGCACCTCAACCGCCCCGGCATCGAAGTTTTGTCCTCGGATCTGCAGCGCGCAATCGATGCGCATACTGCCAAGGTGGCAGCTGCGCGGGCAGTGGGTTACATTATGCCGGTGCTGAAGTGGGCTGCGAAGCGCGGGCTCATGCAAGGTGGCTTTGATCTTGAAAAGCCGATGCAGAATGCGCCGAAGCAAAGGGTACTAGACGATAATGAGCTTGCGGCCCTTTGGCCAACGCTGAGCGGCCCTTACGGGCGCTGCTGTCGCCTTATGCTGCTGACCGGGGCTCGGCGTGACGAGGCACGCAATGCAACTTGGGAGCAGTTTGATTTGCAGAAGGGCGTCTGGACAATCCCGGCAGAGGTCAGGAAGGACACTCGCACACAAGCGAAGCGAAGGCAGAGGCCGAAGTCTGCAATGCAAGTGCCACTCTCTCGGCAGGCAATGGAGCTGATGGAGGAGGCGAGGGCAGCGGAACTATCACGCAGGCAGTTGGAGGGCGTGAGCCGAGATATTGCCCAGAGCGATCTCGTCTTCGTTGGCCAGAAAGGCGGAAGGCTCGACAACTGGGACCGCTGGCTCAAAGCCTGCACCACGAAATCGGGTGTAAGCGGATGGTCTGCCCATGCTTTGCGCCGTACGACTGCGACGATGGCCGGGGACCTAGGTGCTGCGCCGCATATCGTGTCCGTGATATTGGGCCATACGAATATCGGCGGTCAGCTGGTGGCTGGGTACAACAAGAGCAGGTATCTGGCTGAGCATGCTAAAGTCCTTCAGGACGTGGCAGATCGGATTGACGGTTTATGGGCGGCGACCAAGGAATTTGACGGGGCGATTTATGGGGCCATCTGATAACCGACGCGTCTATCGAGAATTGGCGAGACAACTGGCTGCTAATCAGCCTCTCATAGATGAGCAGCGGACTTTCTTGGCGGCTTGCTTTCAGCGACTGTCGGCTGGCGAGGACGCTAACATCGTTTTCGGACTCAAGTTTGGACAAGGCCAAAGTAAGATCGACGCTGAGCGTCGTAGAATGGTTAGCTTCCTGTTGCATCTAGTGGCTACGCTTGTCGATGATGGTCTCGAAGTAGAAGCAGCCTGCGCCAAGGTGTCAGATATCTCTGACAGGTTGCCGACAAATGGCCCGGCGTACGATGCGGCTTACCTCCGCCAATGTTGGTATCAGCACCCACATATGCATTCCGTAGATCGTTCTCTGTACGATCCTGACTTCCCGTACGAGATGTAACCTCAAATCGCTGATTTGGGCGCGCATACGAGGGGCGTATGCTCTGGCAGGCTCATAGTGTTTTACGACACTTCACGGAGCCCCACATGGTGACCCAAAAACCCGATAAACCCGTCCGTCTGGACCTCGACAATCTGCCCGATGCAGCGTTTGTTCGGGCCGCACCCCTTATCAATTCGGGCGTACTCCCGTTCTCGAAAGCAACGTTGTGGCGTCTGGTGAAAGCGGGGCGCTTCCCGAAGCCGGCCAAGCTCTCGGATAACATCACCGCGTGGAATGTCGGCGCTGTGAGGCGCTGGCAGGCTTCTATGCTCGCCGCTCAGGTGACGTCTGCGGATGAGGAGGGCGACAATGACCTCTAAGGCGCATAGCAGCTGGCGGGGACAGGTCGTGCCGACCTTCACCGGCAAGTACGATACCAACATCAAAACAGGCGAGGACTATGATGGCCGCACGCTAGGTGACCTCTGGGGCATGGCCCCGAAGAGTGTGCCCAAAGCCAATGCTCCTGCCTTTATCCCCTCGACCTACATCGCCTTCGATGCTCGTAACCACGCAGTCCAGCGCGGACGGGGGCAGTTCGTCGCCCTTACCGGCGATATCGACAAGGGTAATGTGCCGCTGGTTGATATCATCACCCATACGCGCGTGCTGTTTGGTTCCGAGGCCGCGATCTTCATCTACAGCACGGGCAGTGCAACACCCCAGGACAAGCGCTGGCGGATTATCGCCCCGCTTATGGAGCCGGTCCCGTTCGAACGCTGGAACGAGGCGCAGGAAGCCGTCTCCAACTACATGGAAGCGAACGGTGTGCCGATGGACCGGTCCTTGGCGAAGGCAGGGCAGCCGGTCTTCTTGCCGAATGTGCCTCCGGATCGGCGCGATCAGCACGGTCAGCCCAACTTCTACGAGACCTACATCGCGGGCGAGAGGGGGATTGCGCTGTGAACGCCCTTACTCCCCTCTTCGAGCAAGCGATTGCCGAAGTTCAGAAAAAGCGTGAGGCTGACGCAACGGCGAAGGGGGAGGCGCGCCGTGCTTCTGCGGCGCGGCGCCCTGCTGCAACCGGCGCCGGATCTGGCCCGATCGAGAGGTTCAATGCCGCCAATCGGATCGAGGATTTGATGCTGAAGCATGGTTATGAGGCTGCTTCGAACGGCCATAGCTGGCAGTCGCCCCTGCAGCAGTCAGGCAGCTTCGCCACGCGGGTCTATCATCACGATGACGGGACCGAGCGCTGGGTCTCGCAATCCGAAAGTGATGCCGAAGCAGGACTTGGAAGGGAGTCCGCAAGCGGCGCGCGCTTCGGCGACGCTTTCGACTTGTTCGTCTATTACGAACACAACGGGGACAGGCATGAAGCCCTGTTGGCGTGGCAGGCGGAAGAAGCAGAGCAGCGGCAGGCTCAGGTGGACAAGAGTGCCGAGGAGGGGGGTGGAACTGACACCACCGTCTGCCAGCGCAACTCTGTTGTGGCCGCCGTGGATTGGTCGAAGCACGGCGATGTCCGGAATGCGGCGTACTTCGCCGACAGCAGCGCCGGAGAGGTGGCTTACATTCCGCAGCAGCAGCGCTGGATGATGTGGCAGAACTCACGTTGGGTGATGTGCCTGAACGGAGAGGAGGTGGAGCGCGCCAAGGGGGTGTGTAGGGCGCTCTACGCTGCTGCCGGCACTAAACTGTCGGAGGACCCCGAGAAGGGGCAGAAGTACGTCCGCGAGGCGGTCCAAGCCCACCTGCTGCCGAGGATCAAGGCGATGCTTGAACTCGCCAAGTCGGATCCCAAGCTGGTTGTCCCTGTAACCGAGCTCGACGCGAACCCCCTTCTGCTTGGCGTTGGCAACGGTGTGGTGGATCTCCGCAGGAAGCGGCTGCTCCCGAATGAACCCGACCGCTTCATCACCCGCCACTGCCGTGCCGATTTCGACCCTAGCGCGCAGTGCCCTAGCTGGCTCCGGTTTCTCGATGCCGTCTTCCTAGGGGATGCAGCCACGATCGACGCGGTGCAGCTGCTACTGGGCTATACTCTGACCGGCTATAGCCGCGAAGAGCTCATGATCTTCTGTGTCGGTTTTGGTGCCAACGGGAAGTCGATCTTCAGCAATGTGGTTTCCGCCATCATCGGGGAATACGCCTGCACAGCCCCTTCCTCGCTCCTTGCAGCGCGCCGTACCGACGACCACGGAGCGCGGAATGATCTGGCGATGCTCGATGGGGCTCGGATGGTGTCTATCAACGAGCTACCGGCTGGGATGCACCTCGATGAGCAGGTGGTGAAGCAGCTTGCGGGGCGCGAGCCCATCTCTGCGCGCTTCCTGCATAAGGAGTTCTTCACTTACGATCCGCGCTTCACCCCGTGGGTGCGCACCAACCACAAGCCCATCGTGAAGGGTGACGACGACGGTATCTGGCGTCGCATCGTCATTCTGCCGTTCCGGCGCACCTTCGCGCCCCATGAACAAGATCCGCATCTTGAGGGCAAGCTGCTGAAGGAGCGCGACGGCATACTCACGTGGATGGTCGAAGGGGCCCAGCGCTACCTCCGTGAAGGGCTGAATCTCAGCCCTGCCATGAAGAGGGAGCAGGCCCAGTACCGGAAGGACAGCGACATGCTGGGCGAATTCCTCGATGAATGTACCGAAGTTGCTGCGGATGCACGTGTCGAGCAGAAGGCCCTTTTTCTGAGCTGGCAGGACTGGTGCAAGGATAACGGCGTGCAGCCGAATTCCAAAAAGAGCTTCACCCAGCGCCTTAGCGAGCGCGGCTTCCCGCCCAAGAATAGCAACAGCAAGCGCTACTATCTGGGCCTCCGCAAAAGCGGCGGCCTGTTCCCCCACAGTGCAGGAAGTGCAGGATGAGGGGCTGTTTGCGCAAATTCTCTCTAGTCAGTTCTTCGTGAGGCATTTTGCGCAAAAACCATTGAAACCCGCACTTCCTGCACTGCCCCCCACGTGGGCAAGAAGGAGATCCACTAATGACCCTGACCATCCCCTCCCGCGTTTTCCGTGCCGCGATGAAGCAGCGCAAGGCGAACCACCCCTTCAAGCGAGTCAGCGCCTACAAGGTGCAAGAAAGCTGGGACATCCTCCACCACAACCTCGCTACTGTTGGGTCTATCGCTGAGTACCTGAGCGCTCCCCGTGGGAGCTACGGCCGTTCCGGCATCCTTGTGGGTTGCACCGAGGAAGACAAGGGGTACCGGTTGAAGCGTGTGCCGGAGATCGTAGCACACGAGTTGGGCTACAACCTGATCCCCGCGCTCATGGCGTTGGGCGTGGAGGGGGTCCCCGAAGCAGACATCATCGCCTTTCTCCAGTCGATTAAACCGCAGGTGGATCGGATCCTAGCTGATTGTGACGCGATCCAGATGGCGACTAGGCGGTCGATCAAGTCCGAATATGCAGCACTTAAAGCCGGTTATTCTCCTTTGGCAGTTGCCTGTGCGGACGCGCTGGATGTTGCTGAGCAGGCGGTGGCCTTCTGTAAAGAACATGGCGTGCTCTAAGGCTTGCAACGGGTTAATTGGGAAACTTCTGACCTTGAAATCGGAAGAGCCTCACCGCCTTTGTAACGGGTCTGGATCGTCATGCCTCTGCCAGGTCTGAAGCATCAGTGCACCGCGCGCTCCAAGCGCTCGGGCGTCCGCTGCTTGAACCCCTGTGTGGTATCATGGAGGGATGAACCTTACTCTGTCTGCCGTATGCATGGCGCGCGCCGCTCACCTCATCCCACCGGACCAGATGCCCCCAACTACCGCCACGGTAGGTCTACCCGCGAAAACCTCGAAAGTGACCGTCACATGGCGATCCTGCTGAGGGATCTGGAAGCAGAGCTCTACCGCAATGGGTTGATCCCAGAAGGCACCCCACGCTGGCGAGGAAGAAAGCCCAAAGCCAGTGTCTCGCAGTAATCAGCAGCGCATCTGATTTGGGGAAACCGCGAGGATGGCAGCGCTCTGGTAATTCCCGCATGAAGTCGACTTCGGCTTTCGACCCAGAACCGGTCAGACAAGGGCGACATCTCGACCGTCCGCTTTCTCCATAAACCGACGCGAAACCCACACTTGAGCACACTGGGTTTGGCTGCGACTGACCATGCCTAGCCGAGCGGATTAAAGGCTTTCGCGCTTCGTTCCGGCGGACCGCAGGGATATGCTTCGATTGCCCGGCTATGGCTCAAGATTGGTGGACATGGTCCCCAGCAGGCGCTTCAACATTGCAGTTTCGTCTTTTGAGACGCCCGCAAACAATCGCTGGTAGACGGCTTCCGCCTCTTCGCGCAGCGCGGGCAGGATCTGCATGGCCTTGGGCTGCAAATGCAGCGTCCAGACCCGGCGATTGCCCTCCATGGCGCGCCGTTCGACGTAATCGGCGCCCTCGAGTTGATCGATGACATGCCCCACGCTGGCGCGTTCCAGCTCAAGGCATTTGGCCAGTTCGGTCTGGGTGAGACCCGGCGTGCGGAAGATATAGGCGAGTGCGCGCCACTGCGTGCGGGTCAGGCCGAACCGGGCGGTCGATGCATCGAACAGGCGGCGCAGCTTGCGCGGCACCTCCTCAATCAGAAACACGAGCTCGTCGGTATCCGTGAGGTAGGCCGGGGGGTGAAGGTCTTGAGCCATGGACTTCAACTTAGCCCCCTTCGGAACAAAGAAAAGGGCTTTACCGTAAGACGTCTTACATTATGATACCCACGTGCTCAATTCTCAGACTCCGTTGGCCGGGCATGCCGGGATCGCCCTTGCGGCCCTTGTCGAGGGGCCGGAGCGAGGTTTGCCCGTGCTGCTCGCGCATGGGGGTGGGCAGACCAAGCGCGCATGGAAGCGCGTGTCTGGCCTGTTGGCCGCTCAGGGCTTCCGCGCCATCGCACTCGATCTGCGAGGACATGGCGAAAGCGACTGGGTCGAGGATGGCGCCTATGATGTTGCCGACTTCGCGCGGGATCTGATCGCCGTCGCCGGATCGTTGGAACGCGAGCCTGCACTGATTGGAGCCTCGCTCGGCGGTCTTGCGGGGATCACGGCGGAGGGTACACTTGCCCCCGGCACTTTCGCCTCGCTCACGCTGGTCGATGTCGCGCCGCAGATGGAAGAGGGCGGCGTCGCGAGGATCGTGAGCTTCATGGCAGCGCACGCGCGGGAAGGCTTCGCCTCGCCGCAGGAGGCGGCCCGGGTCATCTCCGACTATCTCCCCCATCGCCAGAGCCGCACAGCCTCGTCCGGGCTGGCCCATTATCTCAGGCAGAGGTCCGATGGTCGCTACTATTGGCACTGGGACCCGGCCTTTATCGATTCAGTGATCCGCCGCCGCGCCGAGGGCGAGGAGGCCAGCATGGTCGCACGCACCGAACTTGTCGAGGCGGCCTCGCGGCTGACCCTTCCGGTCCACCTGATCCGAGGTGGATCGAGCGACTTGGTTTCGGCCGAGTCCGTTGCGCATTTTCGGCAATTGGTGCCGCACGCGCAATACACCGACATTGCCGAGGCCACCCATATGGTGGTCGGCGACCAGAACGATGCCTTTGGCGATGCCATTCTGGACTTCCTCGTGCGCACCCATGGGAACGGCACTGTCGCATGAGCGATCGGGCCGCGTCGTCGCCAAGGCTTGCATTGGCGCTGACAATGCTCGCCCTGTCCGCTTGCGCGAGCGTTCCGGAGACAGGCCCGAGACCGGCGTTGCAGACCGCGCAAACCATAGCCGCCGGTCAGACATTCGCCCCACGCGGTGCCGACCTTTGGCCGCCCGACCGATGGTGGGAGCGCGCGGGCGATCCGCAGCTGACCGAACTTATCGATGAGGGGCTTGCCAATTCACCTCAGGTTGCGCTTGCCGCCGCGCGCATCCGCCGCGCCGAGGCCGAAGCGCGGCGCATTGACGCGGCGCGACTGCCATCGCTTGGCGCCGAGGCGACAGGTGGTCTCTTTCGCCAGAGCGGCAGTTTCGGCATTCCGGCGCAATTCCTTCCCGATGGCTGGATCGATTACGGACAGGTCGCAATCAATGCGGGCTACGATTTCGACCTGTGGGGCCGCAACCGGGCCGCACTGGCGGCTGCGACATCCGAGCTGCGCGCCGTAACCGTCGATGCCGCACAGGCACGGCTGGTTCTTTCGGTCGCCATAACCGCTGCCTATGCCGAGCTCGGCCGCGCTCACCGCGAACGCGACATTGCCGAGGCCATGCTCGTCAATCGGAGCACCGTGCGCGATCTTGTGGCCGAGCGTGAACGCAACGCCCTCGACAATCGCGCCACTCTGCGGCTTGCAGAGGCGGAGGTTGCGCGCGCGGATCAGGCGCTGGCGGCTGCGGAAGAGGCGATCCTGATCCGCCGCAACCAGCTGGCTGCGCTGGTCGGTGCAGGGCCGGATCGCGGGTTGACCATCACTCGCCCGCCGCTTTCGCCCTCGACGCCCGTCACGGTTCCCGACGGGCTGACCACCGATCTGCTCGGCAGGCGGCCCGATATCGTGGCGGCGCGCGAGCGGGTCGAGGCTGCGGGCGCGCGCATCGAGCAGGCGCGGGCGGGCTTCTACCCTTCGATCAATCTGCGGGCCCTGATCGGCCTGCAGGCGCTGGGTCTCGGCAATCTGGTCGATGCCCGGTCGGCCTTCGGCGCGGTCGGTCCGGCGATCAGCCTGCCGCTCTTCGACGGGGGCGCGCGCAAGGCGCAATATCGCGGCACCACCGCCGCCTATGACGAGGCGGTCGCGGGCTACAACCAGACAGTGATCACCGCCTATCAGCAAGCGGCCGATGCCCTGACCCAGCGCGATGCCGCCGACAAGCGCCTTGGCGCCGCGCGCAGGGCGCTGGCCGCCAGCGAGGACGCATTCGCGCGGGTGCGGGAGCGTTACAGTGCCGGTCTGGTCAGCAGGCTCGATGTGCTGGCGAGCGAACGCGCAGTGCTCGAACTGCGTCTTGCCGTCATCGCTCTTGAAACCAATGAACGCGGCGCAACGCTGGCGACGATCCGCGCGCTCGGCGGCGGGTTCGACGCGCGCGGAACCCAGCCAGCAGGAAGATCCGACCAATGACCGATGCAGCAGCCGCAGCCGATCTGGCCGAAGTCGACCCGGCTGTGTCTGCTGCCCGCAAGGCGGCACGCCGGATCTGGCTGCAACGGCTGGTCGTGGGACTGGCGCTTGTCGGTCTCGCCTGGGGTGGCTGGCATTATCTGTTCGCCCGCAATTCCGTGAGCACCGACAATGCCTATGTGAACGCCCAGATGGCGCAGATCACGCCGCTGGTCGAAGGGCCGGCGATCGAAGTGCTGGTGATCGAGACCCAGCAGGTGAAGGCAGGCGACGTGCTGGTCCGCCTCGATCAGGCCGATGCCAGGATCGCCGTCGCGCAGGCCGAAGCCGATCTTGCCGCTGCGCGCCGCCGGTTTACCCAGACGGTTGCGACCAACAGCGCGCTGGCAGCCCAGGTCGATGGCTCGAATGCCGGTCTGGTGCAGGCCCGTGCGCGCCTGCGGACAGCCGAAGCCGAGTTCGAACGGGCCCGCGTCGATCTCCAGCGCCGCGAGGCTGTGGCAGCCAATGGCGCCGTATCGGGCGAGGAGTTGACGCAGGCGCGCACGGCCTATGCCTCGGCCAGCGCCGCGCTCGATGCTGCGCGCGGCGGCATATCCGAAGTCACCTCGGCGCGCCGCGCGGCACAAGGCCAGCTGGCCGCCAATGACGCGCTGGTGCGCGGTTCAAGCGTGGAGACAGACCCCGCCGTTCGCGCCGCCAGGGCACGCCTCGATGCGGCCTTGCTCGCTCTGGAGCGCACCGAAATCCGCGCGCCGGTGGCTGGGGTGGTGTCCCGCTTGCAGGTTCAGATCGGCCAGCGCCTTACCCCCGGCCAGACGATCATGACCATCGTTCCCACCGAACAGCTCTATGTCGACGCGAACTTCAAGGAAGGCCAGCTTGGCCGTGTCCGCGAGGGGATGCCGGTCGAATTGACGTCCGACCTCTATGGCAGCGATGTCGTGTACCGCGGCAAGGTGGTCGGGCTGGCGGGGGGCACGGGGTCTTCGATGGCGGTGATCCCGGCGCAGAACGCCACCGGCAACTGGATCAAGACGGTCCAGCGCCTCCCGGTCCGGATCGCGCTCGACCCCGCCGAGCTGCGCCGACACCCCTTGCGTGTCGGCCTGTCGATGGAAGTTGTCATCGATGTTGCGCAGAACTGACGCCGCATGAGCGCCACGGGTGGCCTGCCGGCATCGCAGCGCGTGGTCGCCGCGATCGCGCTCGCCCTTGCCAATTTCATGGTCATTCTCGACCTGACCATCGCCAATGTCGCAGTGCCGCACATCGCCGCCAGCCTTGGCATCACTCTTGAGCAGGGCACCTGGATCATAACCTCCTACGCGGTGGCCGAAGCCATCTGCGTGCCCTTGACCGGATGGGTGGCAGGGCGGTTCGGCTCGGTGCGCACGTTCATGGCGAGCATGGTCGGGTTCGGGATGTTCTCGCTCCTTTGCGGAACATCGGTCTCGCTCGAAATGCTCGTGATCTGCCGGATCGGGCAGGGCATCGTCGGTGCCTTCATGATGCCGCTGTCGCAGACGCTGCTCCTCAAGGTGTTCCCCTCGGACAAGCAGAACCAGGCAATGGGCCTGTGGGCGGTGACGACCTTGCTGGCCCCGGCGCTCGGCCCGATCTTCGGCGGCTATCTGACCGACAACTACAGCTGGCACTGGATCTTCCTGATCAACATTCCGATCGTGTTCCTGTGCCTGTTCGCCTGCTGGCGGCTCGCGCGTCCGCTTGAGACGGAGCGCCGCATTCTCCCCGTCGATTTCATTGGTCTTGTGCTGCTTGTCTTGGCTGTCGGCTGCCTTCAGCTGGTGCTCGATCTGGGGCGGACGCACGACTGGTTCGGCGACCCCATGATCGTAGCGCTCACCGGTGTATCGGTTGTCGCCTTCCTGTTCTTCATTGTCTGGGAACTGACCGAGGATCACCCCATCGTCGATCTGCGCGTGTTGCGGCATCGCGGTCTCAGCATCAGCCTGCTTGCGCTGTTCATCAGCTTCAGCGCCTATTTCGCCGGCTTCATCATTGTACCGCAGTGGCAGCAGACCTCGCTCGGCTACACGGCAACGCAAGCGGGCCTGTCCTCCTCGTTCACAGCCATCGCCGCGCTTTTGACGGCACCCGTCGTCGCCATGCTGGCGCCGCGCTTTGATCCGCGCTTGCTGGCGTCTGGCGGGATCGCCTGGCTTTCGGCGCTCGCCCTCACCCGCACTTTCTGGACCACGGACTCCGATTTCTGGACCTTGACCATCCCCCAGTTCGTCCAAGGGCTCGGGATGACATTCTTCATGATCCCGTTGCTCGGCCTGACGCTGAACACCGTGGAAGAGCACGAGGTTGCCTCAGCCGCTGGCCTGCAAAGCTTCGTCCGCACGATCGCCACGGCCTTCGCAACCTCATTGTCACTCACCTACTGGGGCGACAGCCAGCGCGCCGCCCGCAACGACATCGTTGGCGTGCTCCAGCCCGAGGCCCTGCAGGCGCCATTGTCAGGCATGACCTTTTCCCCCGAGCAGTCCCGGATCATGCTGGCCAACATGGTCGAACTGGAAGCTACGACGCTTGCCATCATTCACGTCTTCTGGGCGACCTCCGCGATGCTTCTCATTGCCGCCGCATTGATCTGGCTGGCCCCGCGTCCCAAGAAATCGGGTGGAATGACAATGGGGCACTGAAGGTCCGAGAAACCACTCGAGGTCTCTCGGGAGCATTCTCTTAATCCCAGAATAGCAATGCTGGCGAACAACAACCGGTCCTCTGCGGCATCGGGAGACTTGATCGTCGCCTTCTGGCAGAAGTTGTCATTGACCAAATGGGTCGGGCAAGACCGGTAAGTCCCAGACTCCGTCTTGCCGGATTAAAGCAAAAACCTTCGCCGACGGTGTTGCAAGCCACGCCAGGCCAGGCAAAAGCGGCAAACTTTGCCCAGTGCGATCGTTCATCCTGGGCTGCCCAAGCTAGTCAAATCGACAATTGTGACCCGCTGTATCACTCCCCAATTCGTGCTTGGTTGATTTTCGGGAGCAAGGTCATCGCGATTACAAACCTTAGAGTTTTCATCAAGCGACGCCCGCACGGAATGCCCGTCATCGAAGATTTCGGGATCGAAAGCATCGCCGTCGGCGACGTTGCTTCAGACTTTGTCGTCGTACAGGTCGATACACTCTCAATTGACGCGTGGATCCGGACAACGCTGAGCGATGCCGGTATGCACGAAACCGCTGCACTTGGAGAGACCATCCCGGCGCTCGGGGTCGGGCAGGTCGTCGCGACCAACAGCGAGGATCTTGCGGTCGGCGACTGGGTCTATGGGCTTTTGTCCGCGCAAACCCATGCGCTGGTACCTGCCGCGGGGTTGCGCAAGCTGAACTTGCAGGAAGGCATCGCGCCCGGCGACTATGCGGGGCCGCTGAACGTCACGGGCGGCATTACGGCATGGGTTGGCCTAATCCGCGTGGCGCAGGTGCAAGCCGGTGATGTGGTCGTGGTGTCCGGCGCGGCCGGGGCCGTCGGGTCTGTCGTTGTGCAATTGGCCAAGGCGCGCGGGGCGCGGGTCATCGGGATTGCCGGGGGTCCGGGGAAATGCTGCTACCTCCTCGATACCCTCGGGGCCGATGTCGCGATCGACTACAAGAACGCCGACATCGCGCAGCAATTGGCCAAGGCAGCCCCCGACGGGGTGGATGTGTTCTTCGACAATGTTGGCGGAGAAACGCTCGACATCGTGCTCGATAATCTGGCGCCGGCCGGTGCGCGCGTCGCGATTTGCGGCGCGATTTCGCAATATCAGAACCTCGACGATGTGCGGGGGCCGAAATTGTATCTTCGCCTGGCAGAGCGCAATGCCATGATGAAGGGCTTTGTGGTCAGCCATTACGAGGCTGACTATCCGGCCGCACTTGAAGAGATATCGGCGCTGATGAAGGCTGGAAAGCTGACCTTGCCGGAGCATGTTGTCAGAGGGATTGACCATTTCCCGGACGCTTTGTTGATGCTGTTCGATGGCCGGCATCTGGGGAATCTGGTCGTCAGGCCGTGATGATGCTGGCGCGATCAGGGCGCGCGCAAGCATCATGCATCACGCCTCAGACGATTCTTTGTCCATGATGGACCACACAGCAAGGAGCGCACCCTTATGACCATCCGCAAGGTCTGCGTGATCGGCGCGCCAGCCGATCAGGGGCAGCCGCTGGTCGCCGAACTGCTCGCGCATGGCTTTGCCGTTACCGCCGGGGTGCGGCGCAAGGATGCGATGGCTGGCACCCCCTTCCCCGATCTGCCGACCGTGTTCGCCGACATCACCGATGCCGACGCGATGGCGCAGGCCTTTGCCGGGCAAGACGCGGCCGCCTTCCACTTGCCCTTCGAATTCGATCGCGACAAGGCCGCCCATTTCGGACGCCAGATCGCCGAGGGCGCGCGCCGGGCGGGGCTGAAGAAGATCATCTTCAACACCGCTTGCTTCGTCGCGGAGCACGATCTTGATCTGTCCGCCCATGATGGCCGCCGCGATATCGAGCGCGCGCTGGAGGAAACCGGGATCCCTTGCGTTTTCATCGAACCGACCGTGTTCATGGACAATCAGTATCGGATCTGGAACCGCCCGCTGATCATGCGCGAGGGCATCTTCGCCTATCCCGCCAAGCCCGATCTGCCGATCAACTGGGTATGCCTTGAAGATGTCGCGCAGGCGATGCGCCTCGCGCTCCAGACCAGCGCTGCTGATGGCCACCACGTGCCGCTCGGCGGGCCCGAGGCGCTGGTCGGCGATCAGGTGGCTGCCAATCTTGCCGAGGCAATCGGCCGCGAGGTGCGCTTCGAAAGCCTTGCGCCCGAGGAATTCGCCGCCCGCATGAGCGCCATGGTGACCGGATCGCGCGAGGTCACGCCGCTCAGCATCTACGACGGGATGGCGAAGTTCTACGCCTTCTATAACACGCAGGCAGCCTCACCGCTGATCGTCGACCCTCAAAAGGCGGCCGATTTGCTCGGCATGGAGCCGACGCGGCATCTCGACTGGGCACGCGCGAAGGACTGGTGCGCAGGCCTGCCGGGGTGAGGCGAGCCTTCGCGGCGATTGCCGCACTCGCCGGTGCGCTGTAATCGTCTGCCCATGCCCAAGACCACCAGGCCCCGCGCCAAAGTCCGGCTGCTTCAGGCCGGCATCAAGGAATTCTCTGCGCATGGTTATCGCGGGGCCTCGCTGCGTGATATCGCCAAGCTGGCCGATACCAATGTCGCCGCGATCAAGTATCACTTCGGATCGAAAGAGATATTCTGGAAAGAGGTGGTCTCGCACCTCTACCAATCGCTCGCCGCGACGATCCTCGACAATGACGGCCGCGATGAGGCGCCGAGCACGCGCGACCTGATCCGCAACTCGACGCGCGACTATATCGTCTTCTCCGCCAGAAACCCGGAGCTCTATCGGATCACGGTGCTCGAAATGATCGAGGGCGGGGAGCGGATGGAGTGGCTGGCCCGGCACCACTTGCGCGAATTCATGGAGCGGACGATGGCCTGGACCTCGATCGCGCAGGAAGGCGGCGTGTTCCCGCGTGACGTTTCGCCGTTCAATCTTGTCTATATCATGATGGGCGCAATCCAGACCATTTTCATGATGGCCCCGCAGATCGAGCGCAGCTTCGGAGTGGATGTCTTTTCCGAAAAGCAAATCGAAAACCACGTCGACAGCATCCTACGACTTTTCGATATTTAATTGATATTTCGAAAGATTCCTTCGTAACTCCACTGCCGCCGGCGAACCTTTAAACGATCGTATCACTTTTGCGAGTATTGCTCGCCCCGGACCCGGTTCACCTTGGCTGACGATACGGCATCCATGCAGGTGCCGTGCACGAGAGGCTGAAGGCATGATGCACTTGCGGCGCAATCGAACCCGGCACGCGGATCATCGCGGCACGGCGTCAGCGCGCCCTCTCTCCCGCAGATCATCACGCCAGACCCGATCCCGTCAGCACGCTGGCCCGCCGCAGTGGCCGGACGCTGGCTGTGTTTCTGCGCCGATCGCCAACAGGGGAGAGAACCGATGGCCAAGACTACCGCAAACAAGTCGCGTTTCCTGACACGAGTCTCTGCCCGGGGGCTATGCGCAGCTGCGCTTGCCTTTGCGCCGGCGGTTGCCGCGCAGGACCAGACCGAAGACCCATCCAGCCCCGATGACACCGGGCGCGGTAACGAGATCATCGTGACCGCGCGCAGCCAGGGGGAAACGTTGCAAGAGGTGCCGGTGGCCGTTTCGGTCATCAACTCAGCCGCGCTCGAAACCGCCCGGATTGACGAGGCCGCCGACATCATCGGCCGCGTCCCGACCTTGAATGTGCAGATCGGCGGATCAGGCGCGAGCGCGCAAATCTCGCTACGCGGGGTGGGATCGAGCAATATCTCGAACGCCTTCGATTCCGCCGTTGCGCTCAATTATGACGGCGTGCTGGTCAGCACCCAGCGCCTGCTGCAATCGGCCTTCTTCGACGTGGCCCAGCTTGAGGTGCTGAAGGGGCCGCAATCGCTCTACTTCGGCAAGGCCGCTTCGGCCGGCGTGCTGTCGCTGCGGTCGGCCGAGCCTACCTCGACCTGGCAGGGCGCGGGGCGGGCCAGCTACGAATTCGAGGAAAACGGCTACACCGTCGGCGGGTTTGTCTCGGGGCCGTTGACCGAGACACTGGGCTTGCGGGTTGCGGGCGAGTATCAGGACATCACCCGCTACGTCCAGTTGCAGGACGATGTTCCCGCGCGCGATCCCAACAAGGGGCTCGACAACTTCATCGGGCGGCTCACGCTTGACTGGAAGCCGTCTTCGGCGTTTTCGGCCAATCTCAAGCTCGATTACAACCGCCAGCGCAGCGAAACGCTGCTGGGCTTCACCGACATCTTCTGCGGCGGCGACGGACTGCCCGACCCTTCGGTGCTGGCCGTGTTCGGCGTGTCCTTTGCTCCCACCCACAATTGCAACATCAATGACAGCCGCTTTCCAACGCCCGATGGCAATGCTGCCATCAATGTGGTTCCGACCGGCACCGTCGGCGCAGACCGCGACGATATCTCGCAGGCGTTCAACGATACCGATATCTTCTTTGGCCGACTGACGCTGGATGCGCAGCTGAGCGACAACTTCAAGCTCACATCCATCACCGGCTATGTCGATATGGACAATGAATACAACGATTCCTTCAATTCCACCGGGCGATTGCCGAACGGGGCGGCGGCCGGGCTGGTTGCGCCGTTCAGGAACACGCTGGAACAGTTCACGCAGGAAGTGCGGCTGATCAGCGAGTTCGACGGGCCGTTTAACTTCATGCTGGGCGCCTTCTATGAAGACCGCACATCCGGCCTCAGCACATCGCAGAACGCGTTCAATCCCTCGCTGGTGTTGGGGCCAGACCCGGTCACCGGCTTTACCTTCGACTGGTTCGCCGACCGACCGATCTCGGCCGAAGCGATCTCGCTGTTCGGCAGCGCGACGATTGATTTCAGCGATGCCTGGCAGCTGTCAGGCGGCCTGCGCTGGACCGACGAGACAAAGTCGACCGTCATCGCCTTTCCCTTTGTCCATAGCTTCATCACCACCGCTTTCGGCGCGGTGGCATCGGGGTTCGAGACCGATCCGGTGACCTTCAAAGACAGCAACATCTCGCCTGAAGTGGTGTTGCGCTACACCCCGAATGACGACATCAACATCTATGCGGCGTTCAAAACCGGCTTCAAATCGGGCGGAGTCGACAACAACTTGTTGCCGACTGGCACGGTCGTGCCGGGTCTGGTCAGCGCCGATCCTGCGGTGAGAGAGGCCGCGGCTGATGCACTGCGGTTCGATTCCGAAACGTCGCTTGGCGGTGAAATCGGCTTCAAATCGCGGCTGGCCAACCGTTCGGTTACACTCAATGCCGTCGCCTATTATTACGTGTTCGACAATCTTCAGGTGCAGAACTTCGATCCGGCGATCTTCAACTTCGACACCACCAATGCCGGCGAGCTGACGACCAAGGGTATCGAGGTCGATTTTGCCTGGTCAACGCCAACCGATGGCCTGAGCTTTTCCGGCGGACTGGCGCTGCTCGATGCCGAGTTTACCGACACCTTCTTTGTGCCGGCATCAGGCGATGATCTGGAAGGCAGACGCCCGGCCCGCGCGCCCACCTTCTCGGGCAATATCGCGGTCGACTGGCAGATCCCGCTGTCATCCAGCCTTGATCTGGGTTTCAATAGCAATCTTGCCTACACCTCGTCCTACATCACCTCGAACAGCACGCGCGAGACGTTCCGCGATGCGGTGCGCAACGCCAATGGTGCGCTGAATGGTCTGGTGCAGGGCGGGTTCGTGACGATTGACGGAACAGTCTCGATTGGCGCGCCGGATAAGGGCTGGACGCTTTCGCTGATCGCACGCAACCTCACGGACAAGCAGTGGATCAACACCTCCGGCCCGGCGCCGTTCGTGGGTGGCGGCGATGATCAGGTGGTGACTCTCAACCGCGGTCGGCAGGTGTTTGTCGAAGTCGGCTTCAAGTTCTAGCCGTTCGACTCTGGCTGGAGCCTTGAGGGCGGGCGCGGTTCTCCGGTAGCGCCCGCCCGACTTCTCGTTCATGCCAATTGCTGCGCCAGGACGAAGCACATGATGCCTCAATCACGTCTTACCAAATGCGAACATGCGGGCAGCGCCGTTTCCAGCTCGGCACATCCGTCGCCGGTTGACCCGGCGCTGGCACAGCTGGACAAACGGATCGGCGGTTTGGTCGTCAACCGCTTTACCTATCGCATTTTGCGCACCCTCGGGCGGCTGGCGCGGCCAAAATTCGAGCCCGAAGGTGTCACGCTCGAACATGACGCCCAAACCGCCATCATTCGCCCGCTCGAGCGCATCGGCACCGGCGCGCTGATATTGTTTCATGGCGGTGGGTTTGTTCTGGGGGAGCCTGCTGACCTCTTTGACAAGGCCGCGATGTTTGCCCGGATGCTGGGCGTACCGGTCATCTGCCCGGCCTATCGGCTGGCGCCCCAATCGCCTTATCCTGCCGCTAGCGATGATGCGTTGGCCGCGTGGCAGACCACAATCGCCAACGCGCCGACGATGCGCGTTGATCCGGCGAAAGTTGTTGTCGGAGGCTATAGCGCCGGCGCAGGACTTGCAGCGAGCCTGGTTCACCGACTGCGCGATGTCGGCGGCATCCAACCCGCCGCGCAATTGCTGATCTATCCGATGCTCGATGATCGAACCGCAAGATTGCATGCGCTCGACACGCCGCGGCACCGCGTATGGAGCAATCGCAACAACCGCTTCGCATGGGCCGCCTATCTCGGCAGCAATGCGACGGCTGAACGTCAAGAATATGCTGCAGCCGGTCGCCGGACCGACCTTTCGCAACTCTCACCTGTGTGGCTGGGCGTTGGAACCTGCGATCTCTTTCTCGACGAGGTTAGGGAGTACCGCTCCCGTCTGGTCGCAGCCGGGACAGATGTCACGTATCAAGAGGTTGCAGGGGCCATCCATGGTTTCGACATGGATGATAACCCGCTTGGGCACCTATTCACTCAGGCGCAGCTTGAGTTTGTTCGCCGGTTCGTCAGCTAATTTGTATCGTCATGAGGGAAGCATGAGGCTTATTGTGGCTTGATGCACTCGCAAATTGCAAAGGGTGCGCAAAACGGGCGTGGACTACGTACTCGAAGCGCTTTCGAAGTTAACCCAATAGCGATTACCAGATGCCCGGCGGCGGCTGCCCGAAAGCAGAAACGCAGCTTTCGACCCTTTCGCTGATAGAACCAGCCGTTCAACAATCGGCCCAGTTGCGGTCTTAGCCGCAACCATATTCGCAACTTCAAGAATTGCCGGTTTCAGCTTAACCGGTCGTTCCCAGTAGCTTTGGCGAACGACCGCTTCGTCCCATTTGTAGTCATTTTCGACTGGGCGGCGCGCCCCTAACAGTCGCCCCTACGGGCCTCATTTCCTATGTGCGCAAACCCACCTCATCAAAGGCGCAAAATCGTATGCATATAGGAAGCGTGGGTCCCATCTGACGGATATGGGGGGTGCCCCCGAGGGTAGGGGTGCTGATGTTCAGAATTGCGATGGGGGTGGGGGGTGTTGATTCGAAAAGAAGCAGTCGCCGCGCACTTGACTTGGTAGTCAGACGGTTAGGCGTCCTTCCGTCGCCGTGACGGTGAAACCTATGTGAAACCTATCAGGCAGGGCATCGCTCAATTCCCGCCAGAAACAAGCCTAACGCATTGAAAAATATGGTGCCGGCTACAGGATTCGAACCCGTGGCCCCCTGATTACAAATCAGGTGCTCTACCATCTGAGCTAAGCCGGCATTCCGTGGAGGCGCCATAATCCTAGAGCGCGCCGAAAGTCCACCCTTCCGTGCGGGCGACCGCAGGTGTCAGGCTGGGCGGATGCCATAAGTCCCGCTCCCCATGCACATGGCGCAGCCACGCGGCGGTGAGCAGTGCATCGGAGGAATGATCGTCGATCGCGCCGTCCCCACGCACCGGCGGAGAGCCGAGCCGGTCGAGCGCATCGTTCAGCGCCGCGTAGCTCCTGATCTTGGTCGCGGCGCCCGATACGCCGCCGAGCCTTGCCGCGACCGAGGTGTAGATCTCGGTCACCACTGATCCTTGCTCCGGCAGCGGATCGACCGGCCACACCGGGATGCGGCGACCCAGCCGGTGGAGCATCCGCATCCCCGTCAGACTCGACTTGCCGACCTGCGCCGCGCCGACGAGGTTGAAATTGCTCACCGGCCGCACGCCTGCCGCGCGCTGCGCCGTCTCGGCCACGCGGAAGCGGCCCTCGCGGGTGGCTGCTCCGGGGAGCAGGAAGCGGTCACCCTCCAGACCCGCGCCATGGCGGAAATAGCGCGCGCCCTCGGGGTGGCTGACGAAGCCGCCCGCCTCGAGGTGCGGATCATCGGCGCACAGTGCGTCGATCAGCGCCCACAGCCCGCGTGCGTCGGCGGGCGAGGCGTCCCAGCCGGGGAAGAACGCGCCGGCATCCGCGTGCGGCAATCCGATCCCGAGATCGAGCCCGACCAGCGTCGGCGCGTCCAGACCTGCCAGCAGCGCCAGCACCTCGGTCCGCGCCCAGCCCTTGGGATCGGGCGGGGTGACCAGCACTGGCGGCCCGCCCTCGGCCAGCGCCACGGCCAGCGCGATCCCCTTCTGCCGCGCGCCCTTGGCTCCCGACCAGTCGACCGCGAGAAAATGCGTGAAGCGCGTCACCCCCGCCGCTCCCCGCGCAGCTTGTCCCAGTATTCGAGCCGCTTCCTCACCTCGCGCTCGAAGCCGCGCTCGACGGGCGTGTAGAACTGCTCCGGCACCATCCCCTCGGGCCAGTAATTGTCGCCGGAGAAGCCCTCGGGCGTGTCGTGATCATAGGTGTAGCCCTTGCCGTAGCCGAGGCTCTCCATCAGGCCCGTCGCCGGGTTCACGATGTTCATCGGCGGCATCAGGCTGCCGGTCTCCTTCGCGGCCTTCCATGCGGCCTTCTGGGCCATATAGGCGGCGTTCGATTTGGGGGCGGTCGCGAGATATAGGCACGCCTGCACCAGCGCCAACTCGCCCTCGGGGCTGCCGAGGAAGCGGTAGGCCTCCATCGCAGCCATGCATTGCGGGAGCGCCTGCGGGTCGGCCATGCCGATGTCCTCCACCGCCATGCGCACCAGCCGCCGCGCGAGGAACAGCGGCTCCTCGCCCGCCACCAGCATCCGCGCGAGCCAGTAGAGTGCCGCCTGCGGATCGCTCCCGCGCACGGCTTTGTGCAGCGCAGAGATGAGGTTGTAATGCCCGTCGCGGTCCTTGTCGTAGACCGCGACGCGGCGTTGCAGGAAGCTGCCCAGACCCGCCGGATCGAGCGGTTCTGCGAGCTTCGCGTTGTAAAGCGTCTCGGCCTGCCCGAGCAGGAATCGCCCGTCGCCATCGGCCTGCGCGATCAGCGCGGCGCGGGCTTCGGGGGTGAGGGGGAGGGGGCCTTCAAGGCCTTCCGCCTTCTCAAGCAGGGCTTCGAGTGCGCCCTCGTCGAGCCGGTTCAGCACCAGCACCTGCGCGCGGCTGAGCAGCGCGGCGTTCAAGGCAAAGCTCGGGTTCTCGGTGGTCGCGCCCACCAGCGTCACCACCCCGCGCTCGACATAGGGCAGGAAGCCGTCCTGCTGGGCGCGGTTGAAGCGGTGGATCTCGTCCACGAACAGCAGGGTCTTGCGGCCAGCCTTCGCCATTGTCTCGGCCTCGGCGAAGGCCTGCTTCAGATCGGCCACGCCCGAGAACACCGCGCTGATCGCGGCGTAGCGCATCCCCACGCTATCGGCGAGCAAGCGGGCGATCGAGGTCTTGCCGGTGCCGGGCGGCCCCCACAGGATCATGCTGGCAAGGCGCCCCGCCGCCACCATCCGCCCGATCGCGCCTTCGGGGCCGGTCAGGTGCTCCTGCCCGACTACCTCGGCCAGCGTCTGCGGGCGCAGGCGATCGGCCAGCGGCGCGTCGGCATCGGGCGCGGCCTGCGGGGGCGGGGGTGCATCTTGTCCGAACAGGTCAGCCATTCGTCGAGCGTGATAGGCTCGTCAGCGGAAAAGGAAACTCCCGCCGGTGAGGCCTCTTGAAACGATAGCTCTAAGATATATCTTGGATGTATCGCAGATATAGGTGTGGAGGAAAAAATATGACCTGGAACCGGTACGGCCGCGGCAATGGCTGGGAAAAGTTTGCCGAGGCAATGGCGACGATGGCGATGAACGGAAACACGAGTTTCGGCGGCCCGAACTGGAAGATGCGCGCGCGCTTCGACGAGGATTTCCCGGGTGGCCGCGAAGCTGATGGCGAGGGCGACGAGCGCGGTCCCGGTCGCCGCGGGCGCCGCGGGCGGATGTTCGGCCAGGGCGAGCTGCGCCTCGCGCTGCTGGCGCTGATCGCCGAGAACCCCTCGCACGGCTACGAATTGATCAAGGCGATCGAGGAAATGACCGGCGGCGACTACGCGCCGAGCCCGGGTGCGGTCTATCCGACGCTCCAGCTACTCGAGGACGAAGGCTCGATCGAGGAAGCCCAGGCCGAAGGCGCGAAGAAGCCCTTTGCCGCCACCGATCAGGGTCGCGCCGAACTGGACGACCGCAAGGGTGAGGTCGAAAGCCTGATGCGCCGCCTCGGCCGTCACGGCGAACGCACCACCACGGTCCGCTCGCATGACGTGTTCCGCGCGATGGGCAACCTCGGCTCGGTGCTCAAGAACCGCGCCCGCGCAGGCAAGCTCGACGAGCGCACCATCAACGAGATCGTCGACATGATCGACGAAATGGCCAAGCGCATCGAGCGGCTGTAACGCTGCCCGATTGCCGCACGTCCGATTGAGGCGTATTCCCTCTCCATCCGGGTCGCAGCGGATGGGGAGGGAAAACCCATGAGCACGCTTGGCACTTCGCAAAAGGCCGCTCCGTGGCATCTCTGGCTGGTCGGTGTTCTGACCCTGCTGTTCAATGCAATGGGCATCCTCAGCTACACCACGACCAAGCTCGGGATGCTGGCCGAGATGGGTATGACTCCCGAACAGATCGCCTTCATGAACAGCTATCCCGCATGGGCGAGCGCGCTGTGGGCGCTCGGCGTGTGGGGCGCCTTTGCCGGATCGGTGCTGCTGCTGCTGCGCTCGCGCTTCGCCGTGCCGGCGATGCTTGTGGCGCTGCTCGGGCTGATCGGGACGACAGTCTACAATTACGGCATGGCGGATGTGCCGGCGAGCATGGAAGCGCCTGTGCTCGATGTGGCGATCTGGGTGGTGACCCTGTTTTTGCTCGCCTACGCCCGCACCATGCGCGCGGCAGGGGTGCTGAGGTAGTTTTTACGCGGCTTCGGCGGCCTGCAAGGCCTGCCGCGTCTCGACCAGCCGGACATAGGTGTCCGCCACCACCGCGTTGATCGCTTCCCAGCTGTATTCGCAGGCGCGCGTCTCGCCAGCAGCCCCGTGCGCCGCGCGCAGGGCCGGATCGAGGCAATAGGGCGCGAGCGCCTCGGCGAAGGCGGCGGCATCGGCATCCTTGTTCGTCGGCACCACCAGCCGTCCGGTCACGCCTTCAGCCACAAGGCTCGCGCTGCCCGTCGCTCCGGCGGCGACCACCGGCAGGCCGCTGGCCATGGCTTCGAGCGTGACGTTGCCGAAAGTCTCGGTGACCGAGGGGTTGAAGAACACGTCCCCGCTGGCAAGCGCCTGCCCCAGCGCCTCGCCGGTCTTGAAGCCGGCGAAGATCCCGCCGGGCAGGTTCGCCTCGAACCATCCGCGCGCGGGGCCATCGCCGATCACGAGGACCTTGTGCGGCACCTGCTTGCGGCGCAGCTGGACGATGGTCTCCGCGAAGACGTCGAGCCCCTTTTCCATCACCAGCCGCCCGAGGAACACGATCGCCACGTCGTCATCGGCAAGGCCGAGCGAGCGCCGCCATTCGGGGTCGCGCCGCGCGGAGGAGAAGATCGTGCGATCGACGCCGCGGCTCCACAGCCCGATGTCGTCGTGCATCTCCATCGCCAGCAGTTCGTCGATCATCGACTGCGAGGGCGCCACCAGCGCGTCGCAGCGGTTGTAGAAGCGCCGCAGGATCCGGATGATCAGCGGTTCGAGGAACGCCATCTTGTAGTAGCGCGGATAGGTTTCGAACCGGGTGTGGACACTGGCGAGCACCGGAATGTCGTGATCCTGCGCCCAGCGCAGCGCCGCGTGTCCCGACGGATCGGGCGAGGACAGGTGGACGATATTGGGCCGGAAAGTCTCGAGATCGCGCTTCACCGCAGCGCCGAGCCCGGTCGGCAGTCGGTATTCCCCGCGGCCCTTCACCGGCATCGGCACATTGGGCAGGCCGACGAGATCGCCGGTCGGGGCGAAATCGGGATTGGCGACCTTGGGCGAATAGACGCGCACCGCCGCGCCCTTGGCGAGCAGCGAGCCGACCAGCCGGTTCAGGGCCTGGTTCGCCCCGTCCCGGGTATAGTTGTAGTTGCCGCTGAACAGGGCGATGCGAAGGTCGGACGTTTGCATGGAGCGGCCTGATTAGTGACATTTGCGCCACTTGGCGAGAGGGCGAGCGCGGCATTTTGACCTGTGCCCCGGAGCGGCTCGTCGCGGCCATGATATTTCACGTTGACTCTTTCCCGCGCAACTCTAGTGCGGCCAGCGGGCCACGCGGTCCCAACGCCGCGCGAGCTCTCTGCAAGGAGAGAATACATGACTGACTACGTTCGCGGGCTCGCACATGAGCCGACGCTGAAGCCTGAGCGCCCCTTCTTTTCCTCGGGCCCCACTGCAAAATTCCCCGGCTGGTCGCTGGACAAGCTCAAGACCGAATCGCTCGGCCGCTCGCACCGTTCGGCGCTGGGCAAGGCGCGTCTGAAGTACGCGATCGACCTGAGCCGCGAACTGCTCGGCATCCCCGACGATTACCTGATCGGCATCATGCCCGCATCGGACACCGGCGCGCTTGAAGCGGCGATGTGGTCGATGCTCGATCCCGCGCGCCCGGTGACGGTCGCGGCGTGGGAGAGCTTCGGCAATATCTGGATCCAGGACGCGGTGAAGCAGCTCAAGCTGCCCAACCTGCAGGTCCTCACCGCCGATTATGGCGAGATCCCCGATCTCACCACCATCCCGCAGCGCAACGACGTGGTGTTCACCTGGAACGGCACGACCTCGGGCGCGATGATCCCCAACACCGACTGGCTCGAGCCGGGCCGCGAGGGCATCACCATCAACGACGCCACCAGCGCGATCTTCGCGCAGGACATGGACTGGTCGAAGCTCGATGCCACCACCTATTCGTGGCAGAAGGTGATGGGCTCGGAAGCCCAGCACGGGATGCTGATCCTCAGCCCCAAGGCGGTCGAGCGGATCGAGAGCTACGATCCGGCCTGGCCGCTGCCCAAGCTGTTCCGCATGAAGAAGGGCAACAAGATCAACGCCGGCATTTTCGCGGGCGAGACGATCAACACGCCCTCGATGCTGGCGACCGAGGATTACATCGCCGCGCTCGAATGGGCCAAGGCGATCGGCGGGCGCAAGGCGCTGGTCGAGCGGGCCAATGCCAATGCCCAGATCGTCAAGGACTGGATCGAGGCCACCCCGTGGCTGCGCAACATGGTCGCCGACCCTGCCAAGCAGACCAATACCGGCGTGTGCATGGTGTTCCAGGGCGACTGGTACGACAGCCTCTCGGACGAGGACAAGGCGGGCGTTCCCAAGAAGATCGTCAAGCTGCTCGAAGAGCGCAACGTCGGCTACGACTTCAACGGCTACCGCGACGCGCCGCCGTCCCTGCGCATCTGGTGCGGTTCGACCGTCGAGCAGGAGGACCTCAAGCGCCTGCTGCCGTGGATCGAATGGGCCTACGAGAAGGTCAAGAACGGCTGAGGCCGTCGACTAGCCACAACTCAGCGTCTCCCCGGCCACCGAGCCGGGGCCCCGCTTTCCTTTTCCCATGCCCGCAAGTGAAGCGGGACCCCGGATCAAGTCCGGGGAGACGAGTGGAAGGTATTTGAAATGACCAAGCCCAGAGTTCTCATTTCCGACAAGATGGACCCCAACGCCGCGCGCATCTTCGAAGAGCGCGGCTGCGATGTCGATGTGATCACCGGCGAAACGCCCGAACAGCTGATCGCCCGCATCGGCGATTATGACGGCCTTGCGATCCGTTCCTCGACCAAGGTCACCAAGGCGGTGCTCGATGCCGCCACCAACCTCAAGGTGATCGGCCGCGCCGGCATCGGGGTCGACAATGTCGACATCCCCTACGCCTCCTCGAAGGGCGTGGTGGTGATGAACACCCCGTTCGGCAACTCGATCACCACTGCCGAACACGCGATTGCGCTGATGTTCGCGCTGGCCCGCCAGATCCCGGAGGCCAATGCCCAGACCCAGGCCGGGTTGTGGCCCAAGAGCGGCTTCATGGGCGTCGAAGTCACCGGCAAGACCCTCGGCCTGATCGGCGCCGGGAACATCGGCTCGATCGTCGCGTCGCGCGCGCTCGGCCTCAAGATGAAGGTGATCGCCTATGATCCCTTCCTCACCGAAGACCGCGCGGTCGAGATGGGCGTCGAGAAGGTCGATCTCGACACGCTGCTGAGCCGTGCCGATTTCGTCACGCTGCACACCCCGCTGACCGAAGACACCCGCAACATCCTCAGCCGCGAGCGGCTCGAGAATGCCAAGAAGGGCATCCGCATCATCAACTGCGCCCGCGGGGGTCTGATCGACGAGGCGGCGCTCAAGGACTGCCTCGAAAGCGGCCAGGTCGCAGGCGCTGCGCTCGACGTGTTCGAGACCGAGCCGCCTGCCGCCGATCACCCGCTGTTCGGCACCAAGAACTTCATCTGCACCCCGCACCTCGGCGCCTCGACCAACGAAGCGCAGGTCAATGTCGCGTTGCAGGTGGCCGAGCAGCTGGCCGACTACCTCGTCAACGGCGGCGTCACCAACGCGCTCAACGTGCCTTCGCTGAGCGCCGAGGAAGCTCCCAAGCTGCGTCCCTACATGGCGCTCGCCGAAAAGCTCGGCAGCCTCGTGGGCCAGCTGGCGCACGGCAACCTCACCCACATCAGCATCGAGCGCGAGGGCGCGGCCTCCGCGCTCAACGGCAAGCCGATCACCGCGGCGGTGCTGGCCGGGTTCATGCGCCGCTATTCGGACAGCGTGAACATGGTCAACGCGCCGTTCCTCGCCAAGGAACGCGGGCTCGACGTGAGCGAGATCCGCCACGAGCGCGAAGGCGCGTTCAACACGCTGGTGCGGGTGACGGTGGAAACCTCGGCTGGGCCGCGCTCGGTGGCGGGCACGCTGTTCGGCAACGACGCGCCGCGTCTGGTCGAGATCTTCGGCATCGGGATCGAGGCCGAGCTCGCCGGGCACATGCTCTACATCGTCAACGACGACAAGCCGGGCTTCATCGGCCGCATCGGCACGCTGCTGGGCGCGCGCGGGATCAACATCGGCACCTTCAACCTCGGTCGCCGCGAAGCGGGCGGGGAAGCGGTGCTGCTGCTGAGCCTCGACGAAGCGCTGACCCCGGAAGTGGTGGCCGAGGCCGAGAAGGTCGAAGGCGTCAAGACGGTCACCGCGCTCACGTTCTGATCTCTCGCGGGAGGCTGGCTGTGCCAGCCTCCCTGCCGAGCGGCTGGCGCGCGCAAGCCCCTTCACCCCGCGCCCATACCCCGCTAAGCGCGTGAGCCGATGACCAAGCCCAACGATCTCCTGCCCGAAGGTCTGGAAGACCGCCTGCCCGCCGAGACCGCGCGGATCAACGCGGCGATGCATGCCTGCCTCGATGTGCTGGACGCGCATGGCTATGACCGGGTGCGCCCGCCGCTGCTCGAGTTCGAGGCTTCGCTGGCGGGCCGCATGGCAGGCGTATCCGTTGGCGAGGGCAGCGCCATGTTCCGCTTCGTCGATCCGGCGAGCCTGCGGACGCTGGCGCTGCGCAGCGACATGACCCCGCAGATCGGGCGGATCGCATCCAACAGCCTCAAGGATGCCGCGCGCCCGCTGCGGCTTGCCTATTGCGGCGACACGGTCGTCATCAAGGCGAGCCAGCTCGATCCGGCGCGCGAGCGGTTGCAGTTGGGGGCCGAGTTGATCGGCGCGGACAGCGTCGCGGCGGCCTGCGAGATCGTCAGCCTCGCGGTCGAGGCGCTGGCCGCGGCGGGGCTGACCGGCATCTCGGTCGACTTCACCTTGCCCGACCTTGTCGACACCCTCGCGGAGAAGGCGTTCCCGCTCGCGCCCGAGCAGATCGAGGCGGTGCGGCGCGAGCTCGATACCAAGGACGCGGGCGGGCTCAAGGCCGCAGGGGGCGCCGCCTACCTGCCGCTGCTCTACGCCACCGGCCCCTTCGCCGAGGCGCTCGCCGCGATGCGCGCGATCGACGCGGGCGGGGCGCTCAAGTCGCGGCTCGACGCGCTCGAGGCGATCGCCGCCAGCATCGGCGACAGTGCCCGCATCACGCTCGACCCGACCGAGCGCCACGGCTTCGAGTACCAGTCATGGTTCGGCTTCACCCTCTATGCCGAGGGCCTGCGCCGCGCGGCAGGGCGGGGCGGCACCTACCGGATCGCCGGCAGCAACGAGGCCGCGACCGGCTTCACGCTCTATCTCGACCGCCTCGCCGAGGCCGCGCCCCAGCCGGAAGCCGCGCAACTGGTCTGGCTGCCCATCGGTCATGACCGCGCCAAGGCGAGCGCCCTGCGCGCAGGCGGCGCGCGCACGCTCGCCCAGCTGGCCGAGGGTGAAGACCCGGTGGCGCTCGGCTGCACCCACACCCTCAAGGACGGCGCGCTCGCCGCACTGGAGCCGCGCTGATGACCGACACGCCCAAGCCCGTCTCCCTCGCCAACGACCCGCTCGCGCCCTACTTCATCGCGCCCGGCTGGCAGGTGGGGGGCCTCCTGTTCCTCTCGGGCCAGGCCAGCATCGGCCCTGACGGCAGCATCGTCGGCATCGGCGACTTCGACGCGCAGCTGGCTCAGACCTTCGCCAATATCGAGACCGTGCTGGCAGCGGCCGGCAGCGACCTCTCCCGGGTGGTCAAGGTCACCATCTACCTCACCGACATGGGCAACTTCCCCAAGATCCTCGAGGCCCGCCAGCGCTACTTCACCGCGCCATACCCGGCCGACACCACCGTCGAGGTCAAGGGCCTCGCGCTCCCTGAGCTGATGGTCGAGATCGACGTGATCGCGACCGCACCGGCAGCCTAGCCGAACACCCGCTTCAGGAAGGCATCGACCGCCTCGGTCTGCGCCTTGCCCGCTTCGGTGCCGAGTTCGCGGTTCATCCGCCCGTGATCGGTACCGGTGATCGCCACCGCGCGCGCGTCCTTGCCAACCTTCGCCAGCGCACCCGCCAGCGCCTCGGACTGGGCCTTCGAGCCCGGCCGCTCGGCGACGTAGAGCGCCAGCCAGTGGGCCGCGTCCTTGCCGCCGACATGGGTGATGGGAGAGAGCGCCTTCTGCCGCGCCGGATCGGTGCCGAACACGTCCTTGTAGAGCGTCGGCAGCTCCATCGAGGGGCGCGCGGCGGCCTCGGCCACGTCGTAGCCTGCCCCGTCGAGCAGCACGACGCCCTTGATCGCCGCGAAGGCATCGCCTGCATATTGCGGGTCGGTCGCCACCAGCGCGGCGAGGTGCGCGCCCGCCGAGTGGCCCATCAGCACGATCTTGTCGGGATCGAACCCGCCGCTCTCGGCCTGACCGCGCAGCGCCCTGAGCGCAGCGCCGATATCGGCGGCCTGCTGTTCGACCGGCGCATCGGGCAGCAGCCGGTAGCCCGCCGAGGCGAAGACATAGCCCTGATCCTTGAAGTGCTGCGGCTTGGCCTGCACCAAGCTGCGGTTGCCGATCTGCCAGCCGCCGCCGTGGATGAACACCACCAGCGGCGCATCGCCCACCGCGTCATCGGGGGTGTAGACATCGACCTGCTGGCGCAGGTGCTCGCCATACACCACTGTGCTGGAGACCTTGCCGCTGCCATACTGGCCCATGCGCGCACCCATGCCGGCGCCGTCACCAGCCCCGCGCCGTTCCTGCATCCGTTCGCGCAATTGCGCCGCGCAGCCTTCCGACAATTCGGCGTATTTCTCGCGCAGGCAGGTGCGGATCTGGGTGCGGTCATTCCCGCACAGCTTCATGATCTCCTCGCGGCATTCGGGCGGCAGGCGCTCGCCCCCGCGCCTTTGTGCGAGGATCGGCGTCGCCAGCACGGCGGCGGCGGAGAGAGCGAGCAGGGCTTTGGCGGCAGTCTTCATCATTTGTCCCTTTTCCGGCGGGTTCCGCTCTCCAACGCGCGAATCGCGCCAACCCTTCGCGCTGCGTGCCGCCTGTTCAGCTTCGGAGCCGCTTTGCTGAAGTTGGAGACACATGAGACACTGTCCTGAAACCAAAAACCGGCCCCGCTCCGGTCCAGCAAATGCCCGACAAGCGGAGCAATGCAAGCGGACCATGAGCGGGGCGGGCGAGAAGCGGAGTTCATGGGGCCAGACTGCCCCAAGCTGCCGACGGTAGGAAAGCGCGAAAGCCGCGCCGGCCCCGCTTGCCTCTCCGGCCCCAAACGCCTAGGCCCCGCGCGGTTTTCCCCGCATCGAAGGATAGCAATGGCCAACGTCACCGTGATCGGCGCCCAGTGGGGCGATGAGGGCAAGGGCAAGATCGTCGACTGGCTCGCCAGCCGCGCCGATGTGGTGGTGCGCTTCCAGGGCGGCCACAATGCCGGCCACACGCTGGTGATCGACGGCAAGACCTACAAGCTTTCGCTGCTGCCTTCGGGCATCGTCTCGGGCACGCTCTCGGTGATCGGCAACGGCGTGGTGCTCGATCCCTGGGCGCTGCGCGACGAGGTCGCCAAGGTCGAAGGGCAGGGCGTTGCAATCACTGACGAGAATCTGGCGATTGCGGACAACTGCCCGCTGATCCTCCCCCTCCACCGCGATCTTGACGCCCTGCGCGAAACCGCGGCGGGCAAGGGCAAGATCGGCACGACCGGGCGCGGAATCGGCCCGGCCTACGAGGACAAGGTCGGCCGCCGCGCGATCCGCGTGTGCGATCTGGCGCATCTCGACACGCTGGAGCCCCAGCTCGATCGCCTCTGCGCCCACCACGACGCGCTGCGCGCCGGTTTCGGCCAGCCGCCGGTCGACCGTGCCGCGCTGCTTGAGGAACTGCGCGAAATCGCGCCCTTCGTGCTGCGTTTTGCCCAGCCGGTGTGGAAGCGCCTCAAGAAGGTGCGCCGCGCGGGTGCCAAGATCCTGTTCGAGGGCGCGCAGGGCGTGCTGCTCGATGTCGACCACGGCACCTATCCCTTCGTCACCTCGTCGAACACGGTGAGCGGCACGGCGGCGAGCGGCTCTGGCCTCGGCCCCAATTCGACCGGCTTCGTGCTCGGCATCGTCAAGGCCTACACCACCCGTGTCGGCTCCGGCCCGTTCCCGACCGAGTTGGAAGACGAGGTTGGCCAGCGTCTGGGTGAGCGCGGGCATGAATTCGGCACCGTCACCGGCCGTAAGCGCCGCGTCGGCTGGTTCGATGCGGTGCTGGTGCGCCAGTCCTGCGCCATCTCGGGCGTCACCGGCATCGCGCTCACCAAGATCGACGTGCTCGACGGGCTCGAGAAGGTGCAGATCTGCACCGGCTATCGCCTGCGTGGGAAGGTCTATGACTACCTGCCCAGCCACGCCGCCGATCAGGCCGAATGCGAGCCGATCTACGAGGAAATGCCCGGCTGGAGCGAAAGCACCGCGGGCGCGCGGAGCTATGCCGATCTGCCGGCCAATGCGATCAAGTATATCCAGCGCATTCAGGAGCTGATCGAATGCCCGGTGGCGCTGGTCTCGACCAGCCCCGAGCGTGACGACACGATCCTGATGCGCGATCCCTTTGTAGATTAGGCCCTTCGTGGATTGATCGCTGGGCCGCCAAGGGGTTATCCTTGGCGGCATGAGACGTCTCGCTGCCATCGCTGTGCTGGCCCTTGCCGCCTGCGCCAATCCGCCGCCCAAGGTGGCCGAGGGCCCGTCGGGACAGCCCTCGCTGGAGCGCGAGGCGGCGCGGATCGTGCCCGAGCGGCGCTTTGCCCATGTCGATTATTTGCTGGTCGACAAGTCCGAGCGACTGATGATCGGCTATGCCGGCGGCCAGCCGGTGAAAGTGTGGCGCGGCCTGCAATTCGGCGACCAGCCGCAGGGCCACAAGCGCTTCGAGGGCGACGAGCGCACGCCCGAGGGGCGCTACGTGATCGAGGGGCGCAATCCGGGCAGCGCCTATCATCTCAGCCTCAAGGTCTCCTATCCCAACCCCGCGGACCGTGCCTATGCTGCGCAATTTGGCCGCTCGCCGGGGGGCGACATCTTCCTCCACGGCCAGCCCAACGCGCTGCCCTTCGGCCGGTTGCCGGGCGATTGGACCGACGGTTGCATTGCTTTCTCCAACGACGAAATCGAGGAGCTGTGGCGCATCGTGCCGGACGGGACGGTGATCGAGATAAGGCCCTGATTTGCGGCGCGGCCAGCCGCGCGCAGACCCCCCGCCCCGCCTCCCCACCCGGCCACCAATGATACCATCAGGC
>JAPZRO010000015.1 GCA_027531395.1 Porphyrobacter sp.
GATCTTGGACACGACGCCCGCGCCGACGGTCTTGCCGCCCTCGCGGATCGCGAACCGCAGACCCTCTTCCATCGCGATCGGGCTGATCAGCTCGACCACCATCTTGATGTTGTCTCCCGGCATGACCATCTCGGTCCCCGCCGGCAGCTCCACGTTGCCCGTCACGTCCGTCGTCCGGAAGTAGAACTGCGGACGATAGCCCTTGAAGAACGGCGTGTGACGACCGCCCTCCTCCTTCGTCAGCACGTACACCTCGCACTCGAACTTCGTGTGCGGCTTGATCGAGCCCGGCTTGCACAGCACCTGGCCGCGCTCCACCTCTTCACGCTTCGTGCCGCGCAGCAGCACGCCAACGTTGTCGCCCGCCTGGCCCTGGTCCAGCAGCTTGCGGAACATCTCGACACCCGTGCAGATCGTCTTCTGCGTGTCCTTCAGGCCGACGATCTCCACCTCGTCGTTCACCTTGATGATCCCGCGCTCGATGCGCCCCGTCACCACCGTGCCACGACCCGAAATCGAGAACACGTCCTCCACAGGCATCAAAAACGCGCCGTCGATCGCACGCTCCGGCACCGGGATGTACTTGTCCATCTCCTGCACCAGCTTGATCACCGCCGGCACGCCGATCTCCGACTGGTCTCCCTCCAGCGCCTTCAGCGCCGAACCCTTCACGATCGGCGTCGTGTCGCCCGGGAACTCGTACTTCGACAAGAGCTCCCGAACCTCCATCTCCACCAGCTCGAGCAGCTCCGCGTCGTCCACCATGTCCGCCTTGTTCAGGAACACCACGATGTACGGCACGCCCACCTGCCGCGCCAAAAGAATGTGCTCGCGCGTCTGCGGCATCGGTCCGTCCGCCGCCGAACACACCAGAATCGCGCCGTCCATCTGCGCCGCGCCCGTGATCATGTTCTTCACGTAGTCCGCGTGCCCCGGGCAGTCCACGTGCGCGTAATGCCGCTCGTCCGACGTGTACTCCACGTGCGCCGTCGAAATCGTGATACCGCGCGCCTTCTCTTCCGGCGCCTTGTCGATCTGGTCGTACGCCTTGAACTCGCCGCCGTGCTTCTCCGCCATCACCTTCGTGAGCGCGGCCGTCAGCGTCGTCTTCCCATGGTCGACGTGACCAATCGTGCCTACGTTGACGTGCGGCTTGGTGCGCTGGAACTTTTCCTTGGACACGG
>JAPZRO010000010.1 GCA_027531395.1 Porphyrobacter sp.
GGCGAACATCTTCGGCGGGGCGGTGACCTCGACCAGCGGCGGTGGCGGCTCGATCCAGTACTCGGCCGCGTCGTTGACGCTCGGCACCACGAACGCCGCCGGGAACCTGATCGTGACGACGACGGGCGGCGGCATCAATCAGACCGGGCTTTTGACCGTCAACGGCAATTTGAACGCGTCGACGACCGGCGGGCCGCTCGGGCTTTCGTCCTACAACAACGTGGTCGCCGGGTCCGTTTCGCTGGCGACGTCCGGCGGATCGAACATCGCGTGGAACCAATCCGGGCCGCTGCTGGTGGGCAGCATCGATTCTTCGGGTACGCTCAATGTTTCGGTCACGGGCGGCGCCGTCAGTCAGGTGGGGGCGATCACCACCGTGGGCGGCGCCACGATCAGCAACGATACCGGCAACATCACCTTGACGAACGCGTCCAACGCCTTCGGCGGTGCCCTCAACCTGACGGCGACGTCCGGTTCGGCGTCGATCACCACGGCCGGCGCGTTGCAAGTCGGCGCGTTCGATGTGGCGAACAACCTGACCGTCGTCGCGGGCGGTAGCGTCACGCAATCGGGCATCATCACCGTCGGCGGCGCGACCAGCCTGTCCGGCGGCACGATGACGCTGGCCAACGCCGGCAACGATTTCGGCGCGACTTTGGCTTTGGCGGGTACGGGTGGCGCGTTGAACGGGACGGTCGCGTCCGCCGCCGGCAGTGCGGCTCTCGCCGTGCCGGGTGCGGTGACGGCCTTGGGCGCGGGCTTCACGTTCGGGGGTGCCGCCGTTCCGGCGGGCGGTGCGACGGCGCGCGCTCCTGTCGTGACGGTCACGGACACCACGACCAACCAGCAAATCGCCCAAGTCATTGCCGCGTTCCTCGCCTCCGTCGCTTCGTCGACGACAGCGACGAATGCCGGCGGGTCGGGCGACGCGGTGGGGGCCGCGGCCATCGTCGCCCCCGCCGCGCTGCAAGCGGCACTCGCCGCGGTCCTGGAGGAAGCGGCGGCCCAGCAAAGCCAGCAGCAATCGGCCGAGCCGGACGGGGCCGTCCTGGTGACGCCCGCCACCGGCCCAGCACTGACCGCCGGTGCGCCGCAGGCCCCGACGGTACCGGGCGTGTTCGCGGTCGGTACGACGATCACCATCAGCACGTCGGGTGGGGCGACAGCGGTGACGATCACGCCGCCCGCCGGCGGCGGACCGCCCCAGGTGATCTTGCCGGGCCTGCTGAACCTCAATCCGCCGCGCATACCCAGCGCCACCCAGTTCGGGGTGCCGGGCGTCGCCGGCAACTTCATGCA
>JAPZRO010000003.1 GCA_027531395.1 Porphyrobacter sp.
CCGGTCGTCGGGGTGCTGCGCATTCCAGTAATGCACGAAATTGCCGCCGATGAAGCCGGCGCCGCCGGTAACGAGCAGATTAGCCAAGCTTTGCTTCCTCTTTCAGCATCAGGCGCAGATTGTCGCGCCATGCCACCGGCGTATCGCCGAGAAAGGCGCGGGTCTTGCTGCAATCGAGCAGCGAAAACGCCGGGCGCTGTGCGGGTGTGGGGTATTCTGCCGTGGTGATCGCGTGGATCGCCGGAATGCGCGGGATGAGGCGCAGGGCATGGGCCTCCTCGGCGATGGCGACCGCGAATTCGTGCCAGCTCGCCACACCGTCGTCGCAGTGGTGGAAGGTGCCGGTCGCGCCTTTTTCCACCAGCGCCCAGATGGTGCGCGCAAGGCCCATGGCCCAAGTCGGCGCGCCGACCTGATCGGCGACCACGCGCAATTCGTCGCGCTCCTTCATCAGGCGGATCATGGTGCGCACGAAATTCGCGCCGCCCGCCTCGTAGACCCATGCGGTGCGCACCAGCAGATCTTCTGCGCGCAAGCAGTCCTCGCCCTCGGCCTTGGTGCGGCCATAGGCGGACTGCGGGTTGCGGGCTGCGTCGGGCGCATAGGGGGTGGAGGCGGTGCCGTCGAAGACGTAATCGGTCGACACGTGGACGAGTTTGCCACCGCTGTCGGCCATCGCCTCGACCATCGCGGCCACGGCTTCGGCATTGATCGCGCGCGCCAGTTCCTCGTCGCTCTCGGCCTTGTCGACCGCGGTATAGGCCGCCGCGTTGAGGATCACGTCGGGCGCCTCGACCGTCAGCCGCGCCGTCAGCATCGGCACGTCGGTCAGATCGCAATCATCGACGTCGATCGCGTTGATCTCGGCCCATGCCGGCGCGAGCCGCTGCAAGGCGCCGCCAAGCTGGCCATTGGCTCCGGTGATCAGCACTCTCATGCGAACACCGGCACTTGCGCCAGCGAGAGCCCGCGCGCGTCCTTTTCAGAGATTATCGGATCAAGCCCCGCCACCGGCCACTCGATGCCGACCGCAGGATCGTCCCACGCCAGCGTGAACTCGCTCTGCGGAGCATAGGGCGCAGTGCACTTGTAGAGGAAGTCGGTATCGTCCTCGAGCGTCAGGAACCCGTGGGCGAAGCCTTCGGGCACCCAGAACATCCGCTTGTTGGCGGCGCTCAGCTC
Source organism: Porphyrobacter sp. (assembly GCA_027531395.1). Taxonomy (GTDB): domain Bacteria; phylum Pseudomonadota; class Alphaproteobacteria; order Sphingomonadales; family Sphingomonadaceae; genus Erythrobacter. The sequence continues at coordinate 1,183 of JAPZRO010000003.1, forward strand.
GACCCCGACCCACTGGCCGAAGGTTGGCGAGGACTGCCGCAGGTCGACCGCGACGTCGAACACCGCGCCATTGGTCACCCGCACCAGCTTGCCCTGCGGCCCGGGGTTCTGGAAGTGCAACCCGCGCAGCACGCCCTTCTGCGAGCGGCTGTGATTGTCCTGAACGAAGGTGAGATCGAGCCCAGCCGCGGCAAAACCGGCCGCGTTCCACGTTTCCATGAAGAAGCCGCGGGCATCACCGAACACGCGCGGCTCGATGATCAGCACGCCGGGGATGGCGGTCTCGACAATGTTCATGGCAGGACCGGCTGGTCGAGCAGCTTGAGCAGATAGTCGCCGTAGCCCGACTTCCTCAGCGGCTCGGCAATCTCGCGCAGGCGATCGGTGGTGATGAAGCCCTGCCGCCAGGCGATTTCCTCAGGGCAGCAGATCTTGAGGCCCTGCCGCTCCTCGGTGATGCGCACATAGGTCGCCGCATCGAGCAGCGAAGCATGAGTGCCGGTGTCGAGCCAGGCGAAGCCGCGCCCCATGATCTCGACCGACATCGTCCCTTCATCGAGATAGAGCCGGTTGAGGTCGGTGATCTCCAGCTCGCCGCGCGGCGACGGCTTCAGATCGCGGGCGCGATCGGCCACGGTTTCATCGTAGAAATAGAGCCCGGTCACCGCATAGTTCGACTTGGGCGCCTTGGGCTTTTCCTCGATCGACACTGCCGTACCGGCCGCATCGAATTCGACCACGCCAAAGGCCTGCGGATCGTTGACCCGATAGGCGAACACGCTCGCCCCGGCGTCGCGCGCAGCGGCGTTCTGGAGCAGCTGCGGCAGGCCGTGACCGTAGAAAATATTGTCGCCGAGAATGAGTGCGCTCGGCCCGCCCTTCACGAAATCGGCACCGATGTGGAAGGCCTGCGCCAGACCTTCGGGCTTGGGCTGGACGGCATAGCTCAGCGACACGCCGAAATCGCTGCCATCGCCCAGCACGCGGCGGAACTGGTCGGCATCTTCGGGAGTGGTGATGATCAGGATATCGCGGATGCCCGCCAGCATCAGAGTGCTGAGCGGGTAGTAGATCATCGGCTTGTCATAGATCGGCATCAGCTGCTTGGAGACCCCGCGCGTCAGGGGGTAAAGCCGCGTGCCGGAACCACCGGCAAGAATGATGCCGCGCCTGTTTTTGCCGATTGTCATGGGATCCCCAGAAGCGCCTGAACGCAAGCCTCATTGCAACCCCGCGCTGCATTGCAGCATGGCCGTGACGGGTCAATCACAAATCCGACGAAGCGTTGCCTGCGGGCGAAATAAATGGCTTTCGCCAAGAGATGCTTTAGACCCCCGAACAGGCTGCAGCCGGCTTCATGCCGCCAAGCCGCCGCCAAATGCGAAAACGGTCACGACCTCAACAGACGACAATGTCCATCGAACAGGCAGACAGGTTTCTCGCAGATTGCGTTCGCGCAGTGCTTGAAGATCGGCAGGCACCCGTCTGGCCGGCCGGCTTCTGTTCGCAAGCGCAGCACGAAATCGTCGAAGAACGCGCGCGTTTTCATGGGATTGCCGTTCTGCTCGGGCATGCGCAGGATGCGCTTTCGGGGTGGCCTGCTCCCGTTGCCGACGCGGTGCGCGGCGAGATGCGGCTTGCGGCTTTGTGGGAGGAGTTGCACCGCAAGATGATCGCCGGGATCATCGCACGGCTGGCCGAAACGGGCGTCACCACTATCGTGATGAAGGGCACCGCACTCGCATACCTACACTACGCCGAACCGGCCACGCGGCGCCGGGGCGACACCGATCTGCTGATCCGCCCGGAGGATGTGGCGGCGGCGCGCGCGGTGCTCGAACAGGCCGGATGCTACCGCCGCGAGGATCCCCACGGCCTCTACTTCCAGGAGACCTGGCTGGTCGATTGCGGGGCCGGCATGGTCCATTCGATTGACCTCCACTGGCAGCCGAGCGACCGCCCGGTGCTGCAGAGGATCCTCGCTGCGGAACGGTACTGGCAGGGCCGGCAGCCGGTCGAACGCCTCTCGCCGCATGCCGGAGCCCCCGACGCGCTGACGATGCTGGTGCACGGCGCGGTCAATCAGGCCTGGCACGTCGCGCGCGGCTACAGCGTCGAGGAGACCCGCGTGACGGGCGGACGGCGGCTTATCTGGGCGGTCGACTATCTCCGCCTCACCCGCGGGTTCGACGATGCCCGCTGGCAGGAGCTCGCCGCATTCTGCGAGACGCATGATGCCGCAGCCCTCGTCCATCGGGCGCTCGAAGGCGCACAGCAGGATATCGGGCTGACGGTTCCCGCAGAGGTTATGGAGCGCCTGCGACGGGCGGCGGCGACTTCGGCCACCGAGGCCTATATCGCCGACCCCGACGTGGTGCGCGATTTCTGGCGCGACCTGCGGGCAGCCAGCAGCCTCGCAGTCAGGCTGCGCCTGATCCACAGCCTCGCTTTCGCCCCCCGCTCGCATCTGGTCGAGAAGTATCCGCGCAGCGCGCACTGGCCCACCGCGCTGCTGCAACTGCGCCGCTACAGCGAGTCGCTGATCCCCGGGCGCAGGCAGCGGAGGGCGCCATGAAGCTCGCCTTCCTCACCAGCCGCGCGCGACCGTTTCTCGGCGAACTGATGCTGATCAGCGGCCTTTCGCTGATCAGCGCCTTTGCGACTCTGGCGCTGCCGTGGCTGGCGGGGAATTTCCTGTCGGGCGTGCTCGGCGATACGGCAATCGACCTCGGCAGCACGCTGGTGCTGCTGGTGGTCGCGCTGGTTTGCCTGACCGCGATCAACATTGCCGTCGCGATCCTGTCGGAGCTTGCCTCGGGCCGGATCCTCGCGGGGCTGCGGCGCGAGACCTATGATCACATTCAGGCGATGCCGATCAGTTTCCATGATCGCAGCCGCACCGGCGATCTGCTGGCGCTGATGACCTACGAGGTCGACCGGCTGAGCCGGTTCCTCACCTCCACCCTTGCCGGCGTGCCCTCGATGCTGATCACGGCGATCGGGGCGGTGGCGCTGCTGTTCGTGCTCGATCCGGTGATGGCGCTGGTGGTGCCAGTGCTGGTGCCGGTGTTCTTCGTGCTGCTCAAGCTGATGGGCCGGCGCCTGCGGGTGCTCGCGCGCAAGGCCCGCAAGGCCGAGACCAAGCTGATGTGGATGGGCGAGACCGATCTCGACATGCTGCCCGCGATCAAGGCCTTCGCGGTCGAGGAGCACCATCGCAACGCCTATCACCAGGCGGTCGAGAAGGCCCGGATCCTGGCGCTCGGCCAGACGCGCCTGTCGGCCTTTGTCGGGCCGGTGGTGGCGCTGATTGCTGGCCTTGCGGCGATCACCATTCTGCTGGTCGGCAGCGAACAGGTGGCCGCCGGCACCCGCACTCCGGGCGAGCTGTTCGCCTTCCTGCTCTATGCCGCGCTGCTGACTCGTCCGGTCTCGGGCCTCGCCGACAGCTACGGCGCCTTTCAGGTCGCGCGCGGAGCGCTGGCGCGGCTGGAGGCGGTTTTCGGCAAGCCGCTCGAGCCGGGATATGCCGCAACCGGACGGCTGGCGCGGAGCACGGGGGCGATCGCATTCGAGAACGTCACCTTCGCCTATCCGGGTCGTCCACCGGTGCTGACCGATCTCTCGCTCGCCATCGCGCCGGGCGAAGTGGTGGCACTGACCGGCGCCAACGGCATCGGCAAATCGACCATGATCCGTCTGCTGCTGCGCTACTACGACCCGCAAGGCGGGCGCATCACGATCGACGGGCAGGATATTGCCGCGCTGCAGGTGCAGGATCTGCGGCGGCAGTTCGGCTATGTCCCGCAGCGTCCTCTGCTGTTCAACGGCACGATCCGCGACAACATCGCCTTCGGAGCCGATGTGGACGATCCCGCCGCGCTCGAACGGGCGGTGGCGATGGCGCAGGCCGCCGACTTCATCAGCCGCCTGCCGCAGGGGCTCGACACCGAGATCGGCGATGAGGGAATCCGCCTGTCGGGCGGCCAGCAGCAGCGCATCGCGCTGGCCCGCGCGCTATATCGCGATCCGCCGGTATACATCTTCGACGAAGCGACCAGCATGTATGATCTCGAAGGCGAGGCGGCCTTTGTCGAGGCCTGCATCCGTTCGCTTGGCGGACGCACGGTGATCATCATCACCCACCGTCCGGCCAGCCTCGCGCTGGCACACCGCATCATCCACATGGACGAACAGAGGCTTACCGCTAATCCGGTCGGCGGCACTAGGCAGGCGTGATCAGGTTCTTCTCGATAAACTGGGCTGCAAGCGCGAGGATATCCTCCTCGATCCGGGCGCGCGGCGCGTCGAACTCGGCCTCGATTGCATCGCACAATTCGGCCAGCGAACAGGGGCCTTCGGACAGGCGCTCCCAGATCCGGCTGCCAACCGGGTCGAGCCCGAAATAGACCCCGCTCGCCAGATCGAGCAAGACCATCTCGCCCGCAACTTCGCGCGCGATGACATCGTCGGAGACCTGGAAACGCTGTTCGAGTGTCATCATGGGTTTTGGCTTGTCCTGATCTCGGCAAGGATGGCAGCGATCACCGAAGGCAGTTCTTCGTATCTGCGCGGGTAGTCAAGAGCACTGCACCCGATACTTTCCGACAATTCTCCGATGCGTCCGAAATGGGAACGCAGTCGCGGCTTATCCTCAACATCGAGCACGAAGGAATGCGGCAGCAGCTGGGCGAGCGCGGCCGGCCCCTCGAATGGCGTGATCGCCAGCGGCGCATCGTGGTCGCGCCCGAGCACATAGATGTGCGCAAGCGGAACCGGGGCGTCGCTGAACGGCAGGGCATCATCGGCGGCCAGGCTGTGCTTGTCGTCGTCCTCGGCGTCCGCGAACTCGCGGCCCAGCAGCCACGAGGCGCTGTCGACGAACAGCCGCAGCCGCGAATGCTTGGGCTGAAGCAGATAGGCATCGCCCGAGGGCACCAGTTCGATCACGTCCTCGGTCATGAAGGGATAGCCGGCCTTGGCGAAGGCTCCGGCCAGCGTCGTCTTGCCCCCGCGCGACAGGCCGAGGAAGGCGATCGCCTGCCCGTCGACCCGGACGGCGCTGCCGTGCAGGAACAAGCCGCCGAGATGATTGCCCACCAGCGGCACGACGCCGTGCTGGAACAGGCTCTCGAAATGATCGGGCGTGGTCTCGGGCGCGGGCCAGCCGGTGGCGCGGCGGGCCGCGATGTCGATGGCGAAGTCGGCCTCGTCCGGGAAACGCACCAGAAACCCCTCGGGCCGGCGATGGAATTCGGCCTTCACCTCGCCTTCGGGCGTCACCCAGCGATCATAGGGCGCGCTGGCGAGCGCGGGCTGGACGCGGGCGGGATGGGTTTCGAGCGCAAGCACGGGACAGGGATCAGACAGCGCAGTGATGGGCCAGAACCGATTTCACGAATTCCCGCACGGCCTGCTCGCTCGGGAACATGTCGGGCCATTCGGCGAGTACGCGATCGGCGATCGCGTCGGCCGAGCGCTGGCCATCGACTTGCGCGAGCACGAAGGCGCGGGCCTTGCCCTCGTGGCTCAGCGACAGCGGACGGCCGGGTTCCTTGACCAGATCGGCCGGGGTCAGCACCGTGCTGTTGAAGGTCGACATCTGCTGCCGTTTCGCCCCGCCCGGCGGCTGGATCGTCCACGAGATCATGGGGTCGTCTGCCCGGAAGCGCACCGCGACGCGGATTTCGTCCCCGGCTTCGACGGCAAAGCTTTCCTCGGCCGGCAGGAACGCCTGCGAGCGGCGGATGCTTTCGGGCGCGAGCGGGTTGTTGGTCATCCGCACGTCTTGGGCAAGGCGGCAGTCGAACCATCCGGCGAGGCCATCAAAACGCCCCGCGCGGGTCGCGGTCAGCACCGTTTCGAAACGGTAGAAATCGGGCTCGTCCGCCGCGAAATCGACATGGCCGAGCGCGACGGGTGCCGCGATCAGATCGGCGGCGGCATAGGGATAGGAGTAGCGCACGTTGCGGCTGAGCCGGTCTAGCCAGCGATATTGTTCGGGCACGCTCTCGCGCGTCCAGCCGTCGGCTTTGGCGAGGCAGTCGTCCGATGAAACACCCGCCACCATGAGATCGAGCGCCTGCGGGATCATCGCCCCGCCCGGCTTGAGGAACCGCTGGCGCGCATCGCGCATCAGCTGGATGATGCCGTAATCGAAGCCGAAGAAGCCGACATGATCGCAGATGATCAGATCGACCTGTTCGGGCAGCACGGTGCGGAAGGTCGATCCGGCGATGCATTCGTAGCGGTCGGAATAGCCGGCGCGGTCCATCACCTCGCGGGCGAGATGGATCGCATCGCTGCTGTCGATCCCCCATACCTTGCTCGCGCCTGCCTCAAGGCAGAACAGGCCAAGCACGCCAACCCCGCAGCCCAGATCGGCCACGCGGTCACCGGGCCTCAGCGTCGCGCCAATCGCCTGCCGGTAAAGCGCATTGCGCCCCGGCAGGGTGAGATATTCGATATGCTCGGCAAGAACGGCGGACATGGACGGGGCTTCCAAAGCGCTGCAGCAGGAGGAGGCCTTGGCAGGTCAGGCCTGGCATGGCCTGAAATGCGGGGCCATAAAAGTGAAAGCCTCGCCTAACGGTGTTAGGCGAGGCGATCTGCCTACGATTTGGAAATGTCTGGCTTAGATCCGAACCATGGTGATGGTGCCGTCCATCATCAGGGTGCCGCTGCCGCCGGTCAGATTGCGGACCGAGCCGAACTCGACCAGACGCGGGCTCGAGTACGAGGTCTTGGTGATTTCCTTGGTCATGTCCCAATCCTAAGTTTGGTGGCCCCCGGAAAGGCCGTTGCTTGATGAATTAAGCCTAAAAAATGCTGCAACTGCGTATAAACCCCATAACTCCCATGAACGGTCGTCGTCAACCGTGTTTACGAAGCCGGGCGGAATCAACCTTTCCAAACCGCTGCTTTCGCAGAACTTGTCGAGGAAAGGCCGCCCCTGCTCCCGGCAGAACCGGCCCATTTCACCATCAATCGCGTCTGATTCGAAATCGGCCTTGGTACGCCGGTCGAGTATCATGTCCGGCAGAATGCCGCGCATCGCGATACGGTGAATGACTTTGGTTACCCCGGCACGGCGTCGGATATGCTCGGGCGTGGCGAGACTGAAGGCGATGAATTGCCGCGTGAACATCGGGTGGCGCGGCTCGATCCCGCTCAGCCCGCGCTGGCGCTGCATTCGCGCCCGGGCATAGGAACCGAACGGCGAGGCAAACAGGTTTTCCTTGGTCCAGGCATGGGGATCGGACGGCAGCGCAGCATTATAGGCGGCGTCCTGCCGCTCCAGCAGCGCCCGGACTTCGGGCCTGAGCCAGTAGAAGTTGTCGGGATCGCGGTAGCGCCGCGCTCGGCGCGCTGCCTTGCTCCAGGTCCGCAGCCAATCCGGCGCGAAAGCCGACAGGCCGGTGCGCAACGCCTGCGGGACGGCCGAGCGCCACCCCTTCGCCGCAGCATCCTGCCGGAGCGCCCGGACGAAGCCCCCGACATCACCCTCCTGCATGAATTCGCGGTAGTAGGTGAAGCTGCCCTGCAGCCATTCGTCACCGCCATCGCCGTTGATGTAGACCCGCGATCCGTCGGCATGGACGCGCTGTTCGATGCCGATCGTCATCGCCCCGTTGGTGGGGATCGGCAGGTCATGCTCGGTACGTGCCTGGTCGATGTACCAGTCGAGCGGTGGGCGAAACAGCGGCACCTCGGTCAGCGTCCGGCCGATATGGGCGGCGGCAGCTCTGGCATAGGGCAGTTCGTAGGCGCGGCTGCCGGGGGTCGCAGCAAGGGTGTAGCCCTGAAAGCCCGGCGCGAGCAGCTGGCCCTGTCGCTCCAGCCGGTCAGCAAGGCAGTATAGCGAGGAGGAATCGAGCCCCCCGCTCACCGCGATCCCGACCGGCGCATGGCTGCGGGTCGTTCGCCGCAGCGCATCGAGCAGCATGGTGCGGTAGTGCTCGGCATATTCCTCGTCGCTGCGGTATCGCAGGCGCTCGCCGATCGGCAGCTCGTAGTAACGCCGCGTGACCAGACCGTCGCCGTCGCAAGCAAGCCAATGCGCCTGCTGCAACCGCATAATGCCCCGCCACACGGTGTCCTCCGGCAGGAACAGCTGCACCGCGGCCACCCCGACCAGATAGTCGTCGTTAGGCTCGGGCGGCGGGTCGAGCGCCGCAAATACGGCCGGGATATCGGAGGCGATCACCAGCGTGTCGCCGCGCTGGCAATAGAACAGCGGCCTGAGCCCCTGATGGTCGCGCGCGGCATAGATGCGTCCCGCGCGCCGGTCGGCGATCACAAAGGCGAACTCGCCCTCGATCCGGTCAGCGCACGCCTCGCCCCACTGCTCGTAAGCCCGCAACACCAGCTCCGCATCCGAGCGATTCCGCAGCACCGCCCCGCGCCCAAGCAAGTCGCGACGCAGCTCCTCCCAGTTGGCGAGATAGCCGTCGAGCACCAGTGCGAGGCTCTCGTCCTCGTTGGTGTGCGGCTGGCCGGCTTCCATCGCTTCGGCGGTGGTGTGGAGAATGCTCGCGCCGAGCGCGAAACGGCCGTTCACCCAGCGCCCCTCGCCATCAAAGGCGCGCCCGGACATCGCCGCCATCATGGCGTCGAGCTGGCGCTCGCTCGCCGGACCGGCCGAGAAGATTGCGGCAATCCCTGTCATCGCGGCATTAGATCAGGCCGTCTTTGCCGGATTCGTTAAACAGCTCGCACAGAGGGCCCAGTTCGGGAATGTCGAACCAGTGAGGCCACAGGTGCGGCCATATCAGGGCCTTGCAACCTGCCGGATAGTAATGAAAGAACAGCAGGTTGCAGAACCCGCCCAGGGTGATCGCGTCGCGGTAGTGCCACTGCGAGGAGCCGTTGAACAACAGCGCCTCGCCGGGACGCAGCACATGGGGACGGAATTCCAGCGACGGATCGGTCTTGACCGCCTGCGGGTCCCAACTGCGCATGGTTTCCATCGTTGGCCAGTCAACCACCTTGCTGAACCAGATCGGCCAGTCCTCGCTCTGCTCGATGCAGTAATCGAGGGTGAACATCGATCCGGGCTCGTCCATGTGCGGATCGCAGCGCCCGACCCCGCCATAAAGGCTCAGGAAATTGTAGCCGGGCTCCAGATCGAGGCCCACCAGCGCGCTCATGCGGGGAAGCAGTTGCTGCTGGAGTTCGACGAAGAGCGGGTAGTCGTGAACGATATGCCGACCGAAATCGCGCACCTCGTAGTCCTTGAGGAACTCCGCCGGGATTGATCGCGCCGCCTCGCGGATCTGCTCGCGGGCGGACGCATCGAACAGGTCGTCGATCACGACATTGCGGAAACCCGCAGGCGGGAGCAGCACGTCGAAACCGCGCACGAATGGCTCGAGCGCATCGGGCCGGACCTGCGAAAGATAGAGCTTGGCGACCTCGAAGCGGCGCACGAAATTGGAATCGTACCAGTCGACGGTCCCGATCCGGCGGATCGCAGTGACGGCCATCAGGTGCAGGTCAAGATAGGCGGGATCGCGCAGCTTTTCCTTGATCGCCTGATCGAGCATCGTTCCGTCCCGTATCGTGCAGCACCTTGAAACCGGCGCGGGCCGAGGCAATAAGCGAGCGGTGCCGAACCCGCAAGAAACACCTGCCCCGCCTGCGGGCACCGGACTGCGGATCAGGGACTCCGGCTGGCTCCTGACTTACACCCTGCGCGGGTTTGCCGAGCTCGTCAGGGCGCGCTTCATCTTCGCGCGGCTCAAGGCGAGCGAGATCCCGGCGCGAAACCTCGCTGTCACCCGGCGGGCCGGACACGGCAGCACCGCCGCCGATCCGGCCCACCTCGCCCGCATCGCCTATGTCCTCCCGCGCCTGTCCGCACGGCTACCATGGCGCAGCGACTGCCTCGTGCAGGCGATCGCCGCGCAGAACTGGCTGGCCGCGCGCGGGCTTGCGGGAGAAATCCAGATCGGGGTGGAGCGGCCCGCTGACGGCCCTTTCGGCGCCCACGCCTGGCTGGTGCACGAAGGGATGGTGATCACCGGCGGCGATATCGCCCGCTACGAGCGGCTGCTGGGCGAATCACCCTTGGCGCCAGCGCAGGACCAGCCGGGCGATCCGCGCGCAACTGGTCGCAAATAGGCCTCGGCTGGCGGAAATCCGCCGCCTGAAGGGCCTGCGATGACGGCGCATTTACCATTTTTCGCTATCTCGCTGTTGCCAATCATGCTGCATTGCACTAGGTAAAACCACGAAGACACCTTCAAGAGGGCTGTTACGATGATGAAAACCGCTACCCGCCTCGCCATGGCCGCTGCTGCCGCCTCGATGGCTGTGATGCCGATTGCCGCGCAGGCCAACACCCGCGCTGGTGACAGCGGTTCGGTCTACAGCGTCTCGGCTGCTCCGGGCGTTGGCCGCGCTGCCGAAGGCGAATCGGCTGCCGGCGGCATCAGCATCATTCTCGGCCTGCTCGCCACCGCAGCGATCATCGGCGGCATCATTTTCGCCAGCTCGTCGGACGACGACGGCCAGTCGCCGGGCACCTGATAGACATCAGTCATCCGAAGCCTGCGGGCTTCTCGAAGAGATAGCCCGGTACCCAGTGCCGGGCTTTTTCTTTTCCGCCGCCCTACCCCGGCACCGTTTCGCTCAAGCCTGAACCAAGGGTTCGCCGTTGGACAAGAACCTCGCACAACGGGTGTCCTTCTTCGCCCTTATCGCCGTGCTGCTGGTCGCTTTCGCGTTCGGCGGTGGCGGCAGCCGTCAGGGCCTTGCCAATCTGCTTGTCCAGTTGACCGCGATTGCGGTGCTGGTGCCCCATCGCGCGGCGCTGGCGCAGTTCTGGCGCGAGGCACCTGCGGCGCTTCGCCTGCTGATCATGCTCTCGCTGCTGCTGCCGCTGCTGCAGATCGTTCCGCTGCCGCCCGCCATCTGGACCGCGCTTCCGGGCCGTGATTTGGTGGCGCGCTCATTGGAGATGACCGGCGGCGAGGCCGAATGGATGGCATTCAGCGCCAACCCGCTGCGCACCGCGCTCGCCGTCTTGGCGCTGATCACCCCGCTGGCGGTGCTGATCATCGGCTGGAGCCTGCCGCGCGACCGGCTCGTGACGATCGGCTGGATCGCCGCCGCACTGGGACTCGTGACCACGCTGATCGGGGTGGCGCAACTGGGCGCCACAAACGACAGCGCCACCTTGTTCGGCTCGCGCAGCCCGGGCAGCGTCCTGCTCGGCACCTTCGCCAATCGCAACTCGACCGGGCTGCTGCTCGGCTTCTCGCTCGCTCTCGCCGCGCTGCTGCCCGTGCCCCGTCCGCACCCGGTGGTCCCGATTGCGCGGGTGGCGCTCTGCGGCCTGCTGCTGCTCACGATCATCCTGACCAAGTCGCGCACCGGGATCGCGCTGGCGGTGCTGCCGCTCGGCCTGGCGGCGCTCAAGGCGCTGTGGTGGGCCCTGCGCGAACGCCGCGCGGTGGCCGGAGGCCCCGCCAAGGGCCCGCTCGCAATCGTCATGGGCGGCCTTGCGCTGCTGGCTTTCGCAGGCACCGCGCTGGTGGTTGTAGCCCCCGGCCCGATTGGCGAGGCGCTAGAGCGGTTCGAGGCCAAGGACGATCCGCGCCGCTACATCTGGGACGATGCCGGCTACAGCGCCTCGCGCTACTGGCCGGCGGGGGCGGGGATCGGCACCTTCGACGAGGTGTTCCAGGTCGACGAATCGCTCGAGAACCTGACCAAGCGCACCGCAGGCCGCGCCCATAACGACTATCTCGAACTGGCGATCGAGGCGGGGCTACCCGGCCTCGCGCTGGCGGGCCTGTGGATCGTGCTGATCGGCTGGCTGAGCTGGCGCGCGCGGCATTCCTCGCAGCGCTGGGTGGCATGGGCCGGCAGCTCCTTCCTGCTCGCGATCGCGCTGCAATCGATCACCGACTACCCGCTGCGCAACCAGACCATTCTCGCCTTCGCAGGCTTTGCGCTGGTGCTGCTCGGGCGGATCGCGACCGATCAGCGGAGGGCGCAGCCATGATCGGAAAGGTGTTGTGGCCCGCGCTGCTGCTCGCGCTCGCGGTGGTGACCGGCTTCCTCCAGATCGACCGGCAGGCCGATCTCACCCCGTCGCTCGCGCCGCTGGTGCCGCAAGGCTTGCGCAATTACGCCCAGCCGCGGATCGCCGCCATCGCGGCCGACGGCTCGGATAGCGCGCTGGCGCTGGAAGAGGCCAAGCGGCTGGTGCAGCGCCGTCCCGTCCCGGCCGAACACCTGACCCTCCTCGCCGTCGCCCAGACCAAGGCGGGCGAGCTCGAACAGGCGGGCCTGACCATCCAGATCGCCGCCCAGCGCGGTTGGCGCGAACCGATTGCGCAGGAAGCGGTCCTGCGGCTCGCGCTCGACGCGGGCGACAAGCCCGAAGCGGCGCGCCGCTTTGCCGCGCTGTTTCTGCGCGATGCCACCCCCAATGCGCTGCTGGAGGAGTTGGCACCCGCAGTGCTCGACGAAGCGGGCGGCCCGGGCCAGGGCACGCTGGTCGACATCATCAGCGGGACCGATCGCTGGCACGACACCTTCCTGCGGCGCGGTGGGCAGGTGATGCCGCCGCCGGCCTTCGCCGATATCGCCGTGGGAAGCATGGCGCGCGGCACCCGCTTCGATTGCGCGGTCCTGTCCCAGACACTCAAGGGCCTGCGGCAAAAAGACGAAGCCTCGGCTGCACGGGTCGCCGCCGCGGCACCGAAGGATTGCCCGCAGACCGGCGCCTAAAGCGTGCGGATAATGCCCGAGAAGTCGGTCGCCGCGTTATCCTTGGCGAAGGCTTCGTAGATCGCGCGGGCGTGATCGCCCAGTTCGACCTTCGCGCCCGCTGCGCTGGCCGCTTCCATCGCCAGCTTGAGGTCCTTGAGCATCAGCCCGGCCGCGAACCCGCCCTGATAGTCGTTGTCCGCCGGGGTCTTGGGACCGACGCCGGGGACGGGGCAGTAAGAGGTCATCGACCAGTTCTGGCCGCTCGACACGCTGGAAATGTCGTAGAAGGTCTGCGGATCGAGCCCGAGCTTCTGCGCCATGGCAAAGGCCTCGCAGGTGCCGATCATGTGGATCGCCAGCAGCATGTTGTTGCAGATCTTGGCCGCCTGACCGTTCCCAGCCGCCCCAGCGTGGATCACCGCCTTGCCCATCGCATCGAGGATCGGCTTCGCGCGGGCGAAGGCCTCGTCGCTGCCGCCGACCATGAAGGTGAGCGTACCGCCCGCCGCCGCCGCGATCCCACCCGAGACCGGGGCATCGACCATCTGGTAGCCGTGGGCCTCGGTGACGGAAATAACCTCGCGCGCGGTGGCGACATCGATGGTCGAGCAATCCAGCAGGATCGCGCCTTCGGGGGCGTGGCCGATCACGTCGTCCCAGTAGACTTGGCGAACGATCGCGCCGTTGGGGAGCATCGAAACGACCGCCTCGACCCCCTGACAGGCCTCCTTCGCCGTGCCAAAGGTCACGCACCCTGCCTCGCGCGCGGCGGCGAGCGCGGCTTCGCTGAGGTCAAAAGCGCGGACCTCGTGGCCCGCCTTCACAAGGTTCGCGGCCATCCCGCCGCCCATGTTGCCGAGGCCGATAAAGGCGATTTTCATGAGATGCCTCTCCCTTCGTCATTGCGAGCGACCGAAGGTCGCGCGGCAATCCATGGCGCAACCTTGCCGTTCTGTCGGTCCATGGATTGCTTCGTCGCTGCACTCCTCGCAATGACGAGTTTTGGCAGGCCTACCGCCCCTTCCACTGCCCTTCGCGCTTCTCGATGAAGGCGGCCATGCCTTCGGCCTTGTCCTCGGAGGCGGTGAGGATCTGGAAGATCCGGCGCTCGACGATCAGGCCCTGATCGAGCGTCATCTCGAAGGCCGAGTTCACCATCTCCTTGTTGGCGATGGTCGCCATCGGCGGCATGGCGGCGATGGTGGCGGCGGTCTTGAGGCTTTCGGCGATCAGCTCGTCATGCGGCACCACGCGGGCCACGAGATTGCTGCGCTCGGCCTCCTCGGCGTTCATCATCCGGCCGGTGAGGCACATTTCCATCGACTTCGACTTGCCGATCGCGCGGGTCAGCCGCTGCGAGCCGCCCATGCCAGGGGCGACGCCCAGCTTGATCTCGGGTTGGCCGAACTTCGCCTTGTCCGAGGCGATGATGAAGTCGGCCATCATGGCAAGCTCGCACCCGCCGCCCAGCGCAAAGCCGTTGACCGCCGCGATCCACGGCTTGCGGGTCTTCTTCACGATCTCGCTCGTCCACGGCCCGAAGAAATCGTCGAGGTAGAAATCGGCCGCCGGCTTGTCGGCCATTTCCTTGATGTCCGCGCCCGCCGCGAAGGCCTTGTCGCCGCTGCCGGTGAGGATCGCGCAGAGCTGCGTGCTGTCGGCCTGATAGGCGGCAAAGGCGTCGATCAGCTCGGCGAGCACCTGCGAATTGAGCGCGTTCAGCGCCTGCGGCCGGTTGATCGTCAGCAGGGTGACGCCCTTGGTCCCGCGGGCATCGGTTTCGGCGGTGATGGTTTCGTAGGTCATGCTTTCCCTCGTCGCCCTTGCGAAGGCAGGGGCCTGTCTGACGTTGCAGCTTCGCACGGAAGCCTAGCCGGATTCCCGCCTTCGCGGGAATGACGGAATAGTTAGGCGAGCGGTGCCCACTCCTCGCCCTCGGGAAGGGGCGCGAAGATCGCGTCGAGCAGATCCTCCGTCACGCCCTCGGGGGTGGCCGGGTCCCACTTGGGATCATTGGTCTTGTCGACGATCACCGCGCGCACGCCCTCGGCGAAATCGGGACGGGTCAGCACGCGGCTGGCGATGCGGTATTCCATCCGCATGTTGTCGGCAAAGTCGGTGAGCGCGGCGCTTTCCGCTAGCTGGCGCAGCGCGACCTTGCAGGTCTGCGGGCTCTTGGTGCCGAGCGTGTCGCGCTCCTTCATCGCCCAGTCGTCGCCCGCGTCCGCTGCGGCTTCGAGGCTGGCGAGGATGTCCTCGTAAGCGTCGGAGGCAAAGTGCTTGGCGATCTTGTCGGCATTGGCTTCGATCCGCGCCTTGGGCGGGGTGCCGACGGGCTCGGACAGGATGCCCGCGATCCGGTCGGGGTGATCGTGGATGCGGGCCTTGAGGTCCTCCACCATCTCGTGCGGGACATAATGCGTCGCCAGCCCGGTCCACAGGCATTCCGAGCCATCGAGCCGCGCGCCGGTGAGTGCGAGGAACTGCCCCAGCCGCCGCCCAAGGCGCGCGAGATACCAGCCGCCGCCGACATCGGGGAACAGGCCGATGCCGGTTTCGGGCATGGCGAAACGGGTGTTCTCGGTCGCCACCCGGTACTTGGCCGGCTGCGAAATGCCCACGCCGCCGCCCATGGTGATGCCGTCCATGAAGGCGACGATCGGCTTGGCATAGGTGAACATCTGGTGGTTGAGCTGATACTCGTCGTGGAAGAACTTGCGCCCGCTCGCGCCGCCGTCGTTCAGCGCCGAGTTGCGCAGGAAGGCAATATCACCGCCCGCGCAGAAACCGCGTCCCTCGGCATGATCGAGGATCACCGCCTTGATGCTGTCATCGCCAGCCCATTCGGTCAGCGCCGCGCTCATCGCGTGGCACATCTCGAGCGTCAGCGCGTGCAGCGCCTTGGGCCGGTTGAGGCTGATATGGCCGATCGGGCCATTGGTGCGGATCAGGACTTCATCGGTCATGGGCGTCAGGCTTTCGGTTCGATCAGGTCCCAGCGATTGCCGAAAGGATCGCTGAAGACGGCAACGGTGCCATAGGTCTCGTGGCGCGGCTGCTCGTGAAACTGCACCCCTGCATCGGCAAGGCGTGCATGGGTAACTGCAAAATCATCGGTGTGGGCAAAAAAACCGACCCGTCCGCCGGTCTGGTTGCCGATAGCCGCGGCCTGGGTGTCATTGGCGGCCTGCGCGAGCAGCAGTCTTCCGCCATCCTTGCCGCCGACCACCACCCAGCGCTTGCCGGCGCCCATGTCGCTGTCCTCGATCAGATCGAAGCCGAGCGTATCGACGAAGAAGGCGATCCCCGCATCGTAATCGGGCACCACCAGCGTCGTCAGGGCGAGGCGCACGCAGGTCACTGGCGCAGCAGATCCCGGCCCACGACCATGCGCATCACCTGGTTGGTGCCTTCGAGGATCGAATGCACGCGTAGGTCGCGCCAGAAGCGTTCGATGGGATAGTCCTGCAGGTAGCCATAGCCGCCGAACAGCTGGAGCGCGTCGTTGACGATCTTCGAGCCGCTGTCAGTCGCCAACCGCTTGGCCATCGCCGAGAAGCGGGTCTTGTCGGGCGCGTTGTCGGTCACCTTGGCCGCCGCGAGATAGAGCAGCGCGCGCGCCGCCTCCAGATCGGTCGCCATGTCGGCGAGCATGAACTGGGTGTTCTGGAAATCGGCCACCGCCTGACCGAACTGCTTGCGGTCCTTGGTGTACTTGATCGCCTCGTCCAGACAGCGCTGCGCCCCGCCCAGCGAGCAGGCACCGATGTTGAGCCGCCCGCCATCAAGCCCCATCATCGCGATGCGGAAGCCTTCGCCCTCGGCGCCGACGAGGTTCTCGACCGGCACGCGCACGTCCTCGAGGATCAGCTGCGCGGTCGGCTGCGAGTGCCAGCCGAGCTTCTTCTCCTGCGCGCCGAAGCTGACGCCGGGCATGTCCTTTTCGATCACCACGCAGGAAATGCCCTTGGGGCCATCCTCGCCGGTGCGCACCATCGCCACGTATATCTCGTTCGCGCCCGCGCCCGAGATGAACTGCTTGGTGCCATTGAGGACGTAATGGTCCCCGTCCCGCCGCGCCGTGGTCTTGAGCGCCGCCGCATCCGAACCCGAGCCCGGCTCGGTCAGGCAGTAGCTGGCGATCTTCTCCATCGTCACCAGGCTGGGCAGATACTTGGCCTTGACCGCCTCGCCGCCGAAGCGGTCGATCATCCAGGCGGCCATGTTGTGGATCGAGATGAAGGCGCTGGTCGAGGGGCAGCCATAGGCCATCGCCTCCATGATCAGCGCCGCCTCCAGCCGGCCGAGGCCGATCCCGCCCGACTGTTCGGAGACGTAGATCGCCCCGAAGCCCAGCTCGGCGCTGCGCTGGATCGTCTCGCGCGGGAAGATGTGCTTCTCGTCCCACTCGGCAGCGTGGGGCGTGATGTTGTCGGCGGTGAACCGCTGCGCAACCTCGCGGATCGCCAGCTGATCGTCGGTGAGTTGAAACTGTCCGTGCATGGCGAGGTGCTCTAACCGGCTTTGCGGGGTTGGAAAAGGCTGGCGGGCGCAGGGGCCTTGCAGTTTTTTGCTAGGGTGTGGCCCTTCACCCCTCGGCGGGTGCGGCCATCCGCTCGCGCCATTCGATCCGGCAGCGATCGGCCTTGCCCGCAGCGGCCGCGGCGGCGAAGCGTTCGGCGCTGGGCGCGAGGCGGCGGATCAGGATTACCCCCTTGGCCGTGGGGCTGACGATCGCTCCGGCTTCGGGCGCGCTGCCCGGCGGCAGCAGCCGCACCGCCACCGCACGTCCGGTGCCCCGGATGGTCGCGAAATTGTCGGTCTGCGCGGCGAAGAACGAGAGCGACTGGTAATCCGGCCAGTCTCCGATCCGCACATCAAGCTGCACCCCCGGATTGCTCAGATCAAAACGGCACAGCGCATAGTAGAGATCGGGCGAGGAGCGCACCACGGTCTGGGTCTGCGGCGTGATACGGGCAGGCGTGGTGAAGCGGTGGAGCGCCACCCCGCGCGCGGCCAGCGCGTCCATCGCGCGGCTCATGATGAAGGCGGGCGCGAAATGCAGCGCCGCAGAATGGGTGGCGGCCGCAACGACGAGCAGCGCAGCGAGCGGGCCGAGCCAGCGCTTCATGCCGCGTCCTTTCCGCAGGACAACCGCTCGAGCCGCGGCGCGGCGAGCGTGCGTCCCGGTGCTTCAAGCAGCGCCGGTTCGGGCATGTAAAGCCTCAGGGTGAGATCGAAGGCTCCCGCATTGCGGCTGGAAATCCAGTGGGCGGCATCGGCAGGCCGTTCGGGGGCGATCACCGCCTCCCACGCGCCCGCGCCCATCCGGCTCGCATCGATGCTGAGCGCGCCACCGGTGTTGGCGGGAAGCATCGAATGCGCATCATAAAGCGTGACCGACCACCATCCGGCCGCCATCGCACCGCCGGTGAGCCGATAGGTGCAGTCCGCGCTGAGTCGCTTCCCGGCGGAATCGGTGTTGCGGGTGAGATAGACAGCCTCGGTCTTGGCAAGCGCGAGCAGGCCATGGCGCGCGACGCGGGCGCGGGTGTAGGGGTCGGCTGCCTCCGATCCGGTCGCAAAGTCGCCGCGCCAGCCGTCGACGTCCACATTGCCGAAGGCGAGACTGCGCCCCTCCGGCCACAGCCCCGCCATGTAGAGGGCGCTGCCGAGCCCGAGCGCGCCGCCCGCGACGACTGCCGCGAGCCAGACCAGCACCCGCAGCATCAGCCCCGCACCACCGCTTCGGCTTCGATCTCGACGCGCCATTCGGGCCGGCACAGCCATGCAACACCCGCCATGGTCGCCGCCGGACGCGCCGCGCCGAAGAACCGCGCGTGGACTTCGCCGACCGCGTCCTGGTCCGCCGGGTCGGTCAGCAGCATCCGGGTGCGCACCACATCGGCCGCGCTGCCGCCCAGTTCCTCGATCGCCGCTACGATGATCGCGCAGCAGCGCGCCGCCTGTTCGGCAGCGCCGCCGGTCGTGGTCGAACCGTCGGGCTCGACCGGACCGGTGCCCGCGACGATGATGCGGTCATCGACCCGCACCGCGCGGGCAAAGCCGAAGGTCTTTTCATACGGCGAGCCCGAGGTCGCCCGTGCGCGCTCGCTCATCCGCAGGTGATTTCGACGATCTTCATCTTCTCGTCGTAGCGCACGTTCACGCGGTCCTGCCGGTAATCCATCGTCCAGGCGGCATTGGGCGGGCCCCAGCGCAGGGTGCGCGCGCCGCTGTCCTTGACGATCGCCTCCCCCATCGACTGCGTGGCGTCGTGGCCGACATGATACTGGGCAGGCGCGGCGTTGCAGACCATCGGCACGGGCGGCGGGGGCACAGCCTCGGCCCGGTCAGGCGCCTCGTCGCCGATGTTGACCACACAGGCCGAAAGGCCCGTCGCCAGAATGCCGGTAAAGGCGATGCGCGTTGCTGTCTGCCTCATCTGTCCGCTCTCTCCCTCGCCAGCACAGGAAGGGGCTGGCCACGGGCCATGAATAACAGCCCCGGCGCGACAATTGAAGCCGCGCTCAGGCATTTGGGCGGCTCAGCGCGCGTGCTTGTCGAGCTCGTCGCCGCTGACGGTGACCACGTGCAGCAGGTTGGTTGCCCCCGGGGTTCCGAACGGCACGCCCGCGAGCACGATCAGCTTGGCTCCGGCCTCGGCAAAGCCGTGGCGCAGCGCCATGCGCTTGCCCTTGCCGATCATCTCCTCGAAGCTGCCGATATCCTTGGTTGCCACGGCATGCGCACCCCACAGCAGCGCCACGCGCCGCGCCGTGCGGATCGAGGGGGTAAGCACAAGCACCGGCGTTGCGGGACGTTCCCGCGCCACCCGCCGCGCGGTCGAGCCGGAAGCGGTGAAGACGGTGATCGCGCTGATCGGCACGGTGTCGGCGATGGTCATGCAGGCGTGCGCCAGCGCGTCGGAGGTCGTCGCATCGGGCGGGGTGTCGAGGAAGCGCACGCGCTCCTTGTAGCCCTCGTCATTCTCCACCTGCACCGCGATGCGGTCCATCATGGCGACCGATTCCTCGGGCCACGCGCCCGCCGCGCTCTCGGCCGAGAGCATCACCGCATCGGCCCCGTCATAGACCGCGTTGGCGACGTCGGAGACTTCGGCGCGGGTCGGGGTCGGGGCCTCGATCATCGATTCGAGCATCTGCGTCGCCACGATCACCGGCTTGCCCGCCCGGCGCGCAGCGTTGACGATGCGCTTCTGCAGCGGCGGCACCTCATAGGGCTCGAGCTCCACGCCCAGATCGCCGCGCGCGACCATCAGGCCGTCGGCCAGTTCGATGATCGCATCGAGCCGGTGCACGGCCTGCGGCTTCTCGATCTTGGCGCAGATCGCGGTGCCGTGGGTGCCGATCAGCTTGCGCGCCTCGGCAATGTCCTCGGGCCGCTGGACGAAGGAGAGCGCGATCCAGTCCGCGCCGTGCTCGGTCGCGAAGGCGAGATCGCGGCGGTCCTTCTCGGTCAGCGCCGGGATGGGCACCTCGGCATCGGGGACGTTGACGCCCTTGCGGTCCGAGATCACCCCGCCCACCTCGGCGCTGCACAGGATCCGGCTATCGGAGGCTTCGAGCACCTTCAGGCGGATCTTGCCGTCATTGATCAGCAGCCGCTGGCCGCGCTCCATGATGCCGAACAGCTCGGGATGCGGCAGGCACACGCGGGTCTCGTCGCCCGGGGTCTCGTCACGGTCGAGCACGAAGTGGCCCGAATGGCGGATCACCGCCTGCCCGTC
Source organism: Porphyrobacter sp. (assembly GCA_027531395.1). Lineage (GTDB taxonomy): Bacteria > Pseudomonadota > Alphaproteobacteria > Sphingomonadales > Sphingomonadaceae > Erythrobacter. The sequence continues at coordinate 21,656 of JAPZRO010000003.1, forward strand.
CCTGAACGTGCCGACGCGCAGCTTGGGGCCCTGAAGGTCGGCAAGGATCGCGATCGGACGGGCGAACTGCTTTTCCAGCGCCCGGATCGCCGCAATCGCCGGTTCGTGATCGGCGTGGGAGCCGTGGCTCATGTTGAGGCGGAAGGCGTCCGCGCCGGCGCGCACCAGCCTTTCGAGCATCTCAGGCGAGCGGCTGGCGGGGCCGATGGTGGCGAGAATCTTGACCTTGCGGCCGCGCGGGTCGATCCTTGACTGGTCGCGTCGTGACATTTGTGACTATCCCTCTTGGAGGTTGCCTATGGCACAGGCGTTTTTCAACTCAAGGAAAAGCCGCGATGAATAGCAATGCCGATCCGCTCGATGGCCTCGATGATGCCCAAGCCGCCGCCGCCTTCCGCAGGCTGGTGCGCCATCTGCGCCATCGCCACGATGCGCAGAACATCGAATTGATGGGGCTGGCAGGCTTCTGCCGCAACTGCCTCGCCGACTGGATCCGCGAGGCGGGTTACGAAGGCGACAAGGAAGCCGCGCGCGAAGTGATCCACGGGATGCCGAGCGCCGAATGGAAGGCCACCCGCCAGACCCCCGCGACCGAGGAGCAGCTGGCGCGGATGGAAGCCAGTATCGCGAAGAACGCACAGGAATAATTCGCGCGGGCGGTTCAATCGGCGCGGCTGGCTGGCTATCGCCCCTGCCAACCGATTCTCAAATCCTGATGGAGACCCCCATGGCCGACGCCACCGACGACCGCCTGCGCCTGCTGATCGAGCGCATCGAACGCCTCGAGGAAGAAAAGAAGGGCATCGCCGACGACATCCGCGACGTCTACATGGAGGCCAAGGCGGTCGGCTATGATCCCAAGATCATGCGCCAGATCGTGCGCCTGCGGAAGATGAAGCCCGACGATCGCAGCGAGCAGGACATGCTGCTGGAGACCTACAAGAACGCGCTCGGCATGGCGTAACAGGCTGCGGGTTGCCATTGAATCGCCGCGAAGCTGTGTTATCTCTCTAACACAGCCTTGAGAGGAGAACACCAATGGCATCCCCCTGGAAAGACGCGCGCGGCGTGATCGTCAGCACCACCCCGACGCTCGAAGGACGCCCGATTCAGGAATATTGCGGCATCGTTACCGGCGAGGTGATTGTCGGCGCAAACCTGTTCCGCGACCTGTTCGCCGGGATCCGCGACATCGTCGGCGGACGCTCCGGTTCCTACGAGCGCATCCTTGCCGATGCGCGCAATCAGGCGATCGAGGAATTGCAGGCCGAAGCCGCCGCGCGAGGAGCGAATGCGGTGGTGGCGGTGGACCTCGATTACGAGGTGGTCGGCGCGAACGGATCGATGCTGATGGTCAGCGCCAGCGGCACAGCGGTGAAGGTCTGACCTGCGCCGTACGCCGCTTCGCCCCTGGTGATCTTGCCGGATTCCGGGCGATGAACGCCGTGTTTGCCGAGGGCTTCGAGGAGCCCGAACATTACGCCGACGCGCCGCCGGACAAGGACTGGGCGGCGCGCTGGCTGGCCAATCCCGATCACATCGCACTGCTCGCCGACACTGGTAGCACGCCGGTCGGCGCGCTGGCGGGCTATGTGCTCCGCAAGTTCGAGCAGGCCCGCAGCGAGATCTACATCTATGATCTCGCGGTCCTGGAAAGCGCCCGTCGGCAGGGCGTTGCCAGCGCATTGATCGATCATCTCAGGGCCATTGCCCGGGATATCGGCGCGTGGACGATCTTCGTGCAGGCCGACATCATCCCCGAGGACGAGCCTGCCCGGGCGCTCTACCGCAAGTTCGCCGTAGAGGAGATCACCGCGCTGCACTTCGACATCGCGCCCTAGAACCAGCCATAATCCCCCGCCAGGAACACCGCATTATAGGCCGCGTGGTGTGCCATCGCCGCGCCGAGGCCCAGCCGCGTGCGGGTATAGGCGAGCAGCAGCCCGCCTATGGTCTGCGGCAGCACCGCCAGCACCCCCAGAGGGTGCGCCAGCGGCTCGTAATTGCCGAGGTGCATCAGGCCGAACAGCAGCGTGCTGCCCCACACGAACCAGTGGAAATGGCGGGTGAACCACTCCGGCACCGCGGTGTCGCGGTCGCGCGTCAGGCTCCAGTGCACGAGCCCCGCGAGCGCCACCGCCACGCCTGCCAGCCCCAACGTCACGGCGATGTCAGAGGGAACGAACAGCGCCCCGATGAAGATCGCCTCGGCGGCAAAGCCATAGGCCGCGAACCGCAGCGCCGCGATCCGGCCCGTCAGCCAGCCGCGATAGACCAGCTCTTCCAGAACGGGCGCGAGCAGGAGATAGCCGAACAGATCCTCAGCCAGCGTCGTCTCCTCCTCGATCGGCGCGGGCAGGAAGCCGACAAGCGAATCGAGCCACTCGGTCACCGCCGCCACCAGCACATCGAGCGCGAGATCGAGCGCGAACACCGCGAGCAGCGCCAGCAGCAGCGCACGGCCCCACGGCAGCGGCGCCCCGCAAGGCGTCGGCCGCCACATGAAACGCAGCCCATCCACAAGCCGCGCGCCCGCCCCCATGTCTCCGGTCACGAGCGGCCTTGCATCCGCCTTCGCGCTCGGAGTAAGGCGCGGCCCACGTTTTTCCTCATCCCGGTGAAGTTCGTCCAATGGCAGGCCATTCCAAGTTCAAGAACATCATGCACCGCAAGGGTGCGCAGGACAAGAAACGCGCGGCGATGTTCTCGAAGCTGTCGCGCGAGATCACCGTGGCGGCCAAGATGGGCCTGCCCGATCCCGACATGAACCCGCGCCTGCGCCTCGCGGTCAACGCCGCGCGCGCGCAGTCGATGCCCAAGGACAATATCCAGCGCGCGATCGACAAGGCCGGCCAGGCGGGCGGCGAGGACTATGTCGAGATCCGCTACGAAGGCTATGGCCCGGGCGGGGTGGCGCTGATCGTCGAGGCGTTGACCGACAACCGCAACCGCACCGCCACCAATGTCCGCACCGCCTTCTCCAAGAACGGCGGCAACCTCGGCTCCGAAGGCTCGGTGAGCCACGGCTTCGAACGACGCGGCATGATCGAATACAGCGCGGCGGCGGGCGACGAGGAAAAGGTGCTCGAAGCCGCGATCGAGGCCGGCGCGGATGACGTGGAAAGCTCGGAAGACGGCCACACCATCTGGACCGCCGCTGACGCGCTCCACGGGGTTGCGGGCGAGCTGGAGAAAGTGCTCGGCCCGGCGGACAACGTGAAGCTGGCGTGGAAGCCCTCGCTCACCGTCGACGTCAACGAGGAAGTCGCGACCACGCTGATGAAGCTGATCGACACGCTCGACGACGATGACGACGTGCAGACCGTGTGGGGCAATTACGAAATCTCCGACGAGGTGATGGAGAAGCTGGGCTGATCATCCTCGGCCTCGACCCTTCGCTCTCCTCGACCGGCTGGGGCGTGATCCGGGCCGAAGGTGCGCGGATCAGCCATATCGCCAATGGCCAGATCAGGACCGATCCGGCCGCCCCGATGGCCGAGCGGCTGGCGGCTTTGCAGGCAGGTCTCGCGGCGGTGATCGCCGAGCACCGTCCCGCCCGCGCGGCGGCGGAGGAGATTTTCGTCAACAAGAACCCGCAATCGACGCTCAAGCTCGCGCAGGCGCGCGGGAGCGTGCTGGCGGCCTGCGGGGCAGCGGGTCTGGCGGTCAACGAACACGCGGCGCGGCTGGTCAAGAAGGCCGTGACCGGCACTGGCGGGGCCGAGAAGGCGCAGGTCGCCGCGATGGTGAAGGTGCTGCTGCCCGGGGTGCAGATCGCCGGCAGCGACGCCGCCGACGCGCTGGCCGTGGCGATTGCCGACGCGCATCTGGGAACAAAACCCTGACCCGTTCGCCCTGAGCTTGTCGAAGGGCCGCACTTTCTTCTAGCGCTACATCCGACAGAAACAGGCCAGCCCTTCGACTGGCTCAGGGCGAACGGAGATCAGGCGTGATCCACCTCTACGGCATCCCCAACTGCGACACGGTGAAGAAGGCCCGCACGTGGCTGGAGGCGGCGGGCAAGGCCTACACCTTCCATGACTACAAGAAGGAAGGCGCCGACCCGGGACGCATCGCGGGCTGGATCGCCGCCGCCGGGCTTGATCTCGTGGTGAACCGCAAGGGCACCACCTTCCGCGCTCTGTCCGATGCCGACAAGGCCCGCGCCGCCGATGCGGCGAGTGCGCCCGCCCTGCTCGCCGCCAACCCCTCGGTGATCAAGCGGCCCATCGTCGAGCATGCGGGCGGCATCCTCGTCGGGTTCAAGGCGGACGAATGGGCCGCCGCGCTCGGCTGATCCCGCAACCCGCCTCATGAACCTGCTGGAAATCATCGCGGTCGCGCTCGGCATCGCCAATGTCGGCCTGCTGGTGCGCCGTTCGATCTGGAACTACCCCTTCGGCATGGCGATGGTGGCGCTCTACCTCGTCATCTTCTGGCAGGCACGGCTCTATGGCGAGGCGGTGCTGCAGGTGTTCTTCTTCGTGGTGCAGGGCTGGGGCTGGTGGCTTTGGGCGCGCGCCGGAGGGCTGGCGCAGATGGTGCAGGTGGAGTGGATGGGCTGGCGCGCACGCGGCGTGGCGATCGCGCTGGTGGCCGGATCGAGCCTCGGGATCGGCTGGTCGATGGCCCGCTTCACCGATGCCGCCCTGCCCTATGCCGACGCGACCATAGCCGGGGCGAGCGTCGTCGCGCAGGTGCTGCTGGCGCTGCGGCGGGTGGAGAACTGGGCGCTGTGGATCGCGATCGATGTGCTGTCGGTGTGGGTCTATGTCAGCCGTGAGCTGTATCTCACCGCCGGGCTTTATGTGGTGTTCCTCGGGCTGGCGATTGCCGGACTGGTCGCCTGGGCGCGGGCTGCACGCGATGGCGAGGCAATTGCAGCGTGACGAAGCGCGGCTTCCTGCTCGGCAAGTTCATGCCTCCGCACGCGGGCCACATGGCATTGATCCGCGCCGCGCGGGCGCTGGTGGACGAGCTCACCGTGCTGGTGTGCTGGCTGCCCGATGATCCGATAGCGGGCGAGACACGGCTCGCGTGGATGCGCGAACTTGCGCCCGATTGCCGAGTCATCGGCCACGGCGAAGTCGTCCCGCAAGCGCCGGAGGACTCGCCCGATTTCTGGCCGGTATGGCGCGGCATCGTCGCCGCCGCGCACCCCGAGCCGATCGACTACCTCTTCGCAGGCGAGGACTACGGCGCGGAGCTGGCGCGGCAGGTCGGCGGATTGTTCGTGCCGCTCGGCGGGCGTGTGCTCGGCCTTGGCGACGATCCCGTCGCGGGGCTTTCAGCCAGCGCGGTGCGTGCCGATCCTGCGGTGCATTGGCCCTACCTCCCCGCCCCCGTCCGCGCCCATTACCGCCGCACGATCTGCCTCCACGGCGCGGAGAGCACCGGCAAGACGACGCTGGCCGCCCTGCTCGCCGCTGAAGCCGGCGCGCTCACCGTGGGCGAATATGGCCGCAGCCATTGCGAGGCGCACAAGGACCCGCTCACGCTCGACGACCTCCTCCTGATCGGCCGGGCGCAGCAGGCGATGATCGACGCCGCCGCCGAATGGGCCGGACCGCTGCTGATCGCCGACACCGACGCACTGATGACCGCCGCGTGGACCGAGATGCTGCTGGGCCAGCGCCCCGCCGAACTTATGGCCGCGCCCAAGGCCGATCTCTACCTCCTGCTCGAACCCGATCTGCCATGGGTCGATGACGGCACCCGTTTCTTCAGCGAGCCCGAGGACCGTCACAGGTTTGCAAAGCTCGTCGCGCAGGTGCTGGAGGATGCCGGGGTGCCCTACGTGCGGATTTCCGGGCAGGGAGAGGCAAGGCTCGCCGCCGCGCGCGCCGCGATTGGAGCTTTGCATGATTGACCTGCGCCTGACCCTCGCCGCCCTGCTGCTCGCCGCCACGCCGGCCGTAGCGCAGGACAGCGAGATGCTGATCATCGCCCATCGCGGATCGAGCGCCGAGCGGCCCGAACACACGCTTGCCGCCTATGAACGCGCGATCGATCAGGGCGCGGATTACATCGAGCCCGATCTGGTCGCGACCAAGGACCTCGTGCTCGTCTCGCGCCACGAGAACGAGTTGTCGGGCACCACCGATGTCGCCAGCCGCGAGGAATTCGAGGACCGGCGCCGCGAGAAGACGATTGATGGCCGGCTGGTGGCCGGCTGGTTTGCCGAGGACTTCACCCTCGCCGAACTGCGCACCCTGCGCGCGAAGGAGCGCATCCCTTCGCTCCGCCCCGCCAATGCGCGGTTCGACGGGCTCTATCAGGTGCCGACCCTCGCCGAGATCGTGAAGCTGGTGCGCGCCAAGGAAGCTGCGACCGGCCGCCGCATCGGGCTCTACCCGGAATTGAAGCACCCCACCTTCCTGCTCCAGAACGCGGGGATCGACATGGTCGACCTCCTGCTGCGCGACCTGCGCGATCTGGGCATCACGCCGGCCGACCCGGTGTTCATCCAGAGCTTCGAGATCGCGCCCTTACAGCGCCTCAAGCAGCGCGGCGGCGGTTACAGGCTGGTGCAGCTTGTCGCCCCAGGCGAAGGCCCGGCGGACGAGCCCGCGATGCGCTATGCCGAGATGGTGTCGCCCACGGGCCTTACCGAGGTGGCGAAATATGCCGATGCGGTCGGCGCGCATATCGCGCTGGTGCTGAACCCCGACGGCACGCCGACCTCGCTGGTGGTCGATGCCAAGGCGGCGGGGCTGACGGTTCACGCATGGACGGTGCGACCGGAGAACGACTTCCTCCCCGCCATGCTGCGGACCGGGACCGATCCCAAGGGCCGGGGCTGCGGCGACGTGAAGCTGGCAGCGCTGCTCAAGGCGGCGGGGGTCGCGGGGGTGTTCAGCGACGGTCCGCTGAAGGGAAGAACCTGCCCCTAGGCCCGCCGCGCGCTCAGAATGTAATTGAGTGACATAACCTCGGACAGGTGCAGCCCCTTGCCGGGTCGCCACGCGATCCCGCGCTTGGCCGTCACCGTCAGGCCGACCTCGGCCAGCAGCGCCTCCAGCTCTTCGGGGGTGACAAAATCCTCCCAGTGGTGGGTGCCCTTGGGAACATAGCCGACCGCCTCCGCTGCGCCGACCAGCAGGACGCGTGACGCCGCGGTGCGGTTGGGGGTGGACATCACCAGCAGGCCATCCGGGGCCAGCCGCGCCGCCACATCGCGCAGGAAGGCCGGCTTGTCAGCGACGTGCTCGATCACCTCGACCGACGTGACGAGGTCAAATGTGCCGATATCGAGGCTTCCCACCTCGCCCGCCATGTAGCGGATATCGAGTCCCATCGCTTCCGCATGGGCCGCTGCCGCCGAGACATTCTCGCCGGCCGCATCGACGCCGGTCACGTCGGCTCCCAGCCGGGCGAGCGGCTCGCACACGAGCCCTGCCCCGCAGCCGATATCGAGCGCAGACTTGCCCCCGAGCGGCCGCAGCGCGCCGCGCGCGTCGGGCCAGTGCGCGTCGATCGCGTCACGGATGAAGGCAAGGCGCACCGGGTTAACCTGATGCAGGCTCGCCATCGGGCCCTTGGGGTTCCACCAGTCACGCGCCAGCCCGGCGAAGAATTCCGCTTCCTCGGGCCGGATAGTTACATTCGATACGTTTGCGTTTCCCATGAAGCATCCCTAACAGCGCGCGCGAACACTCACCAGCAGGAGCTTTTCCTTGGCCCGCATCGTGATGAAATTCGGCGGCACCTCGATGGCCGGGACGGAGCGCATCCGCCGCGTCGCCAATATCGTGCGCGCGCAGGCCGCGCGCGGCGATCAGGTGGCGGTGGTGGTCAGCGCCATGGCGGGCGAGACCGATCGGCTGGTCAATTTCTGCCGCGAAGCCAATCCCCTCTATGATCCGGCCGAGTATGACGTGGTCGTCGCCAGCGGCGAGCAGGTCACCAGCGGGCTGCTGGCGCTGACCTTGCAGGCATTGGGCTGCAAGTCGCGCAGCTGGCTCGGCTGGCAGCTGCCGATCCACACCATCGAAGCCCACGCCAAGGCGCGGGTCGAATCGATCGACGCCGAGGCGCTGGTCGCCTCGATGGAAGCGGGCGAGATCGCAGTGATCCCGGGCTTCCAGGGCCTGTCGGAAGACAATCGCGTCACCACGCTCGGCCGCGGCGGCTCGGACACTTCGGCGGTGGCGGTGGCGGCGGCGATCAAGGCGGACCGCTGCGACATCTACACTGACGTCGACGGCGTCTACACCACCGACCCGCGCATAGTCGCCAAGGCGAAGAAGCAGAAGGCGGTGACCTACGAGGAAATGCTCGAACTCGCCAGCGTCGGGGCCAAGGTGCTCCAGACCCGCAGCGTGGGCCTTGCCATGAAGGAAGGCGTCCGGGTGCAGGTGCTGTCGAGCTTCATCGGCGAAGGCGCGCCGCCTGCCGATGATCTGCCCGGGACAATGATCGTCTCGGACGAGGAAATGGACGAATTGGTGGAGAAGGGCCTGATGGAACGCCAGCTTGTAACCGGCATCGCGCATGACAAGAACGAGGCCAAGATCATCCTCACCCGCGTGCCTGACCGTCCCGGCGCGGTGGCGAACATCTTCGAGCCGCTCGCCGCGGCCTCGATCAATGTTGACATGATCATCCAGAACGTCGGGCGCGACAAGGGCGAGACCGACGTGACCTTCACCGTCCCCCAGTCCGACCTCGCCCGCGCGCAGGCGCTGCTGGAGGACCGCCGCGACGCGATCGGCTTCAATCGCATCATCACCGACAGCAAGATCGCCAAGATCTCGGTCGTCGGGGTGGGCATGAAGAGCCACGCAGGCGTGGCCAGCACGATGTTCCGCGCCCTGTCGGATCGCGGGATCAACATCCAGGCGATCTCGACCAGCGAGATCAAGATCAGCGTGATGATCGACGAGGACGAGACCGAGCTCGCGGTGCGCGTGCTGCACACGGCCTATGGTCTTGATGCAGTTAGCTGACGGGTAGCTCGCTTCACCTGAATTAACCATATTCTGCAACCCGTCCTTAACCTTTGGGGCCGGACTCTGCTGCGCATCCCCCACGCAAGCGGAGTCGCATCCCTATGGCCATCAAGGCAAATCTCGATCAGCCCGTGCCCGGCGAAAGCCAGCGTGCTGCAACGCGTCGCGCCTTGCGCCTGCAGACCAGCGGCACCCTGCCCGACGGGCGCGAGGCCAATGTCACCATCCACAACATCTCGGCCGCGGGGCTGCTGCTCGAAACCGGCATCGCGCTGGCGCGCGGCGAGAGGCTGACGCTCGACCTGCCTCAGGCTGGCGCGGTCGAGGCGGTGGTGGTGTGGCGTAGCGAGGCACTGTACGGCTGCGCCTTTTCCTCCCCGCTCGGCGCGGGCGCTCTGGCGGCGGCGCAGTTGCAGGGGCTGCCGGTCGGCGAACTGCCTCTTGCCGCGCCGAGCGTGTCGCGCTCCGGCCAGACCGGCGGCGAGGCTCTGGGCGTGCGGCTCAACCGCCTGCGCCGCGAAGCCGGGATGACGCTGGCCGATGTCGCGATGCGGCTCGGCGTGAGCAAGCCGACCGTCTGGGCCTGGGAAAAGGGCAAGGCCCGCCCCCTGCCCGAGCGCATGGTCGCCATCGCCGAAGCGCTCGGTGCATCGCCCGAGGATCTGACCGATGCAGGCAGCCAGAGTGCCGATACCGCCGCGCTGATCGCGGAGTGCCGGAGCCGCATCGCCGTGGCCTGTGGCACCACGCCCGACGCGGTGCGGATCATGATCGAACTGTAAGAAGCAGGGGTTCCCGCAACTAGAAGCGGCTACTTACCGCGCCCAATACGTATGGAACTGCTGGCCGTCTTGTAAAATATGGTAAACGAAACCCGGAGGTGATTCGTTTTTTAGTCTAGTAAGTTTACATAGATAACGAAAAACAAGAGTTGAATTCGGGTAAACAGGGGAAACGTTGATCCTGAATAGCTTTCGTTAGTTACCAAGTAAATCTGACTAAGAGCGAGTTGGCGAATCTTTCGTTAGACCGCTGGGGCACTGTCGGTATGAAAATTGGTCTGAGTGACGTTGAAGGCCGCGTGTTGCATGGCCTGATCGAAGAAGCGTCCGGCGATATCGTGATCAGGATCGACCGGCGCGGGTTTATCATTCACGCATCGGGCAACATCGCGGAACTGGGGCTCGATTTCGGCGCGGCGCTGCTGCTCCCCCACATCACGGATCTGGCCCAGCCCGATCACGCCGCCTCGCTGGGCGAGCACATCGGCGCGGTGCTCGCGGGCGAGGCCCGGCCCGGGTGGATCGAATTTCCGGTTGCCCCCTTCAACACGCTCGATGCGGCCGAGACGCCGATGGCGCCCGGGCGGCGCTGGTATGCGATCAGCCTGCGTCCGATGCATGATGCCGCCGATCCGGCCGGAACCCCCGACGGGGCGCTGTGCCTGATGCGCTCGGTCCAGCGGCTGCGGCTGCTGGAGGGCGAGCTCTACAACCGCGCGGTCACCGATCCGCTCACCGGGCTGGCCAACCGCCAGGCCTTCTGCGCGAGCCTCAGGCGGCATCTGGCGGGCGGCGGCGGGCAGATCGTCGCGGTGTTCGCGGTCGACGGGATGCGCGCGCTGCTCCTGCGCTACGGTCAGCGCACCGCGGACGAGGTGCTGTGGGGCTTTGCCAAGTTCCTCGAGACGATGGCGCTGCCCGGACACGAGGTCGCGCAGCTCGACGGCGAGCGCTTCGGGGTGCTGCTGCCCGAGATGACCCTGCGCGCGGCGCGCGAATGGGCCGAGGATGTGGTGCAGACCTTCGCGGGCCTCGCTGCCCCTGCGTCTGCCCGAAACCCGCAACTCTCGGCCAGCGCCGGTCTTGCACGGGTGGAATGCACGGTCGACTGGACCCTGCGCGAGGCGGAACTGGGTCTGGTGCTGGCACGCGCCGGGGGCGGCAAGCAGGTCGCGATCGCGGGGCATCGCAGAGTCGCATAACTGGACTCGCACGGGCGGTTCGCTAAACCGCCCGCATGAGCCACATTGCCACCATCCTGCTGCTCGGTTCGGGAGAACTCGGCCGCGAATTCGTCATATCCGCCAAGCGCCTCGGGGCGCGGGTGATCGCCTGTGACAGCTACGACAACGCACCCGCGATGCAGGTGGCGGATGGGCGCGAGGTTTTCTCCATGCTCGACGGCGCGGCGCTCAGGGCGGCGGCAGAGAAGCACCGGCCCGATCTGATCGTCCCCGAAATCGAAGCGATCCGCACCGAAGTCCTCGGCGATCTGGAAGCGGAGGGTTTCACCATCGTCCCCTCGGCCCGCGCCGCGCAGCTGACCATGAACCGCGACGCGATCCGCGATTTGGCGGCGGGCGAGCTGGGCCTCACCACCTCGCAATACGGCTATGCCGAAAGCTACGCCGAGGCACAGGCCATCGCCGCGCGCATCGGCTATCCGCTGGTGATGAAGCCGGTCATGTCCTCCTCGGGCAAGGGCCAGAGCAAGGTCGACACGCCAGAGACGCTGGAGGCGGCGTGGGACTATGCCGTCGCCAATATGCGCGGCGACCGGGCGCGGGTGATCTGCGAGCAGTTCATCGCCTTCGACTATGAAATCACCCTGCTGACCATCCGCCATGCGGGCGGCATCAGCTTCTGCCCGCCGATCGGCCACCGGCAGGAACGCGGCGACTACCGCGAAAGCTGGCAGCCCGCCGCGATGAGCGCCGCCGCGCTGGGACGCGCGCAGGACATGGCCGCCAAGGTCGTCATGGCGCTGCAAGGCGGCGGGCGCGGCTGGGGCCTCTACGGGGTCGAATTCTTCGTAAAGGGCGAGGAGGTGATCTTCTCCGAACTCTCCCCCCGTCCCCACGATACCGGCATGGTCACCCTCGCCTCGCAGGACCTGGCCGAATTCGATCTCCACGCCCGCGCGATTCTGGGCCTGCCGGTGCCGGAGAGCATCGCCGCCCGCCCCGCGGCCTCGGCGGTGATCCTCGCCGACCGGGACAGCGACAGCTTCGCCTTCGAGGGGCTGACCGAAGCACTGGCGCTGGGCGACACCGACGTTCGCATATTCGGCAAACCCGTCACCCGTCCGTACCGCCGCATGGGCGTGGCGCTGGCGCGCGCCGGTGATGCGCCCGCCGCCGTGGACCTTGCCAAGCAGGCCGCCGCCGCCGTGCGGATTGTCTATTCACCGACAACCGACTAGGGCGCGCCTCCATGAGCACCTATCCCAAGACCGCCGCCCTCATGAAGCGCGGCACCGACTTCCTCGGCTGCGAGACCGCGATCCTGTGCGGCGCCATGAGCTGGGTGTCCGAGCGCAACCTCGTCGCCGCCATCTCCAACGCGGGCGGCTTCGGCGTGATCGCCTGCGGGGCGATGACCCCCGAACTGCTCGACACCGAGATCGCCGCGACCAAGGCGCTCACGTCGAAGCCCTTCGGCGTCAACCTCATCACCATGCACCCCGCGCTGTTCGATCTGATCGCGGTGTGCCGCAAGCATGGCGTGACACATGTGGTACTAGCGGGCGGCATCCCGCCCAAGGGCTCGGTCGAGGCGATCAAGACCGATGACAGCGGGATCAAGGTGATCTGCTTTGCCCCCACGCTGGCGCTCGCCAAGAAGCTGCTGCGCTCGGGCGCGGACGCGCTGGTGATCGAGGGGATGGAAGCTGGCGGCCACATCGGCCCGGTCTCCACCTCGGTGCTGGCGCAGGAAATCCTGCCCGAACTCGCCGCCGATCACCTGATCTTCGTCGCCGGCGGCATCGGCCGCGGCGAGGCGATTGCCTCCTACCTCGAAATGGGTGCGGCGGGCGTGCAGCTCGGCACCCGCTTCGCCTGCGCGACCGAGAGCATCGCGCACCCCGATTTCAAGAAGGCCTTCTTCCGCGCCTCGGCCCGCGAGGCGGTCGCGAGTGTGCAGGTCGACCCGCGCCTGCCGGTGATCCCGGTGCGCGCACTCAAGAACAAGGGCACCGAGGAATTCACCGCCAAGCAGCGCGAAGTCGCAGCCCTGCTCGATGCGGGCGAAGTCGACATGGGTGAAGCCCAGCTCCAGATCGAGCACTTCTGGGCCGGCGCCCTGCGCCGCGCGGTGATCGAAGGCGATGTCGAGAACGGCTCTGTCATGGCAGGCCAGTCGGTCGGCATGGTCACCAAGGAAGAACCCGCCGCCGACATCATCGCCGAGCTGATGAGCCAGTGCGAGGCGGCGCTGGCGCGGTAAGATGGCGACACCGCTGATCCTCACCCTCGACTGCCCCGACCGGCCCGGCATCACCGCGCGGGTCACCGGCTTCCTGTTCGAACGGGGGTGCAACATCCTCGACGCGCAGCAGTTCAACGACCGCGCGGGCAACGGCGGTGAGGACCGCTTCTTCATGCGCGTGGTGTTCGATCCCGACGGCTCGACCGCCGAGGGCCTGCGCGCCGATTTCGCCGCACTGGCGGGCGAATATGCGATGGACTGGAAGATGGCGACCGAGGATCGCCCGCGCCGCACCATCATCCTCGTCAGCAAGTTCGATCACTGCCTCGTCGATCTGATCTACCGCTGGCGCACCGGCGAGCTGGCGATCGACCCGGTGGCGATCGTCTCCAACCATCCGCGCGAGGCCGCGATCCGGGTGGATATCGGCGACATTCCCTTCCATCACATCCCCGTCACCCCCGAGACCAAGCCCGCCGCCGAGGCGCAGTTCCGCGCGCTGGCGGAGGCGACGGACGCGGAACTGGTTGTGCTCGCCCGCTACATGCAGGTCTTCTCGGACGAGCAATCCGCCCATTTCGCGGGGCGCTGCATCAACATCCACCATAGCTTCCTGCCCGGCTTCAAGGGCGCGCGGCCTTACCATCAGGCGCACGCGCGCGGGGTGAAGATCATCGGCGCGACCGCGCATTTCGTGACCGCCGACTTGGACGAAGGCCCGATCATCCATCAGGATGTCGAGCGCATCACCCATGCCGACAGCCCGGAAGACCTCGTGCGCAAGGGCCGCGACATCGAGCGCCGCGTGCTCGCCGAAGCGGTGCGCCTGTTCGTCGAGGAGCGGGTGCTGATGAACGGCAACCGCACGGTCGTGTTCAGGGGCTGATCGCTTTTCGCAGTTGCCCGGCCCGGCGGCGCTGCGCAAACTCGCGCGCATGATCGTCCAGCGCCTCGACCATGTGAACATCATCACCGACCGGCTCGCCGAGACCGCGCGGTTCTATGCCGAGCTGCTCGATCTGGAGGAGCGCGACGGGCCGCCGCCGCTCAGCCCTCATCAGGTGCGCTGGATGTATGACCACGCGGGCAACGCGATCCTGCACCTCAATTCGGTCGATTGCCCGCGCGCCTTTGACCGCGATGTCGCGCCGGGGGCGGAGACCGGCGCGATCCACCATGTGGCGCTGCGCTGCGGGGCGTTCGAGGAGGTGAAGGCGCGGCTCGACGCGCGCGGCGCCGACTACCGGATTAACGACCTCTCCAGCATCGGTCTGAAGCAGATCTTCACCGCCGATCCCAACAACGTTCTGCTGGAGCTCAATTTCTTCGCCAACTAGCGGGGCAGGTCGATGGCCTGCACCTCGGTGCCGATGGCATAGAGCCGCTGGCCGGTGGCGGTCGGCACGGCCTGGAACTTGTTGGCGGCCCGCGCGATCGGCGCGCGCTCCCATGTCTGGCCGCCGTCACGGGTCGCAAAGCCGCCCGCTGCCGTGCCGACGAAGCCGACGTCCTTGCTGACGAAGCCGATGCCGAACTGGCGCGCGGTCTTGTCCTGCGCGATTTCAATCTCGCGCCAGGTCTTGCCCTTGTCGTCGCTGCGGATGACGAGCTGGGTGGCGCGCTCGGGATCATAGGACTGGACGGTGGCGTAGCCGGTCTCGCCACCTTCGGGGAAACTGGCCTTCCAGATCAGCTCGAACTTGCGGCCCGAGCGATAGACTTCGCGCCACGACTTGCCGCCGTCCTCGGTGCGCAGCACCAGACCCTCGGCCTGCGCGGGATCGGCATTGGTGGCGGCGAAGACGAGGCCGGTCATCTCGTCGAAGAACTTCACGTCGAGGATCATGCCCGCGTGCGCGCTCATGTCGATCACGCTCCACGTCTCGCCCCCGTCAACCGAGCGCAGGATGCCGGTCGGCCCGCCCACGCGCCCGGCGGCGTGGATCACGGTGCGCGGGACGAGCTGGCCCTGATAGATGCGCTTCACCGTCAGGATGTCGATCGCGCAGACGCCCTTGATGGTCGCCTCTCCGGTCTCGACCGCCTCCCACGTCCGCCCGCCGTCGCGGGTGCGGTAGAGCGGCGTGGTGTCGGTGACGCCGGGGTAATAGTCGGTGCCGATATTGCCGATGAAGCCGTTCAGCCGGTCCACGAAGCCGACCGCGCGCACGAAGGTTCCCGGTCGGCTGGCGACCTTCTCCCACGTCGCGCCGCCGTCCCTGGTGGCGAAGAGGTCGCCCGCGCCGGTGCCGTACCAGCCGTGGTTCTCGTCGACGAAGCTGACGCTGTCCCGCTTGCCGCGATAGGCCTCGGTGGTGAAGGTGCGCCATTCCCCTGCCACGCTGGCGGCAGCAGGCGCAGGCGCGGCCTCCTCGGCGGCGAGCGGTGCGGCAAAGGCCAGCGCGGCGAGCGCTGCGGCGAT
This sequence comes from Porphyrobacter sp., assembly GCA_027531395.1. Lineage (GTDB taxonomy): Bacteria > Pseudomonadota > Alphaproteobacteria > Sphingomonadales > Sphingomonadaceae > Erythrobacter. The sequence continues at coordinate 37,240 of JAPZRO010000003.1, forward strand.
CCGTGTCTTCATGCGGTGCGACCCCTTGTGTGCGGGCGCTAGCGGCGGGCGATCTTCCTCCCCGACTCCAACGCCTTGTCCTCGTTCGCCCGGGCAATGACATAGGCGCGGATCGCTTCGATCTCCTCTTTCGACAAAGAGCTGGCAAAACTCGCCATACCGTTATCCTTCAGCATCCCGCCGTGGACCACCGCCGCCCACGCCTGCGCGCTTTCGAGCGAGCCGGCGCGGCGCAGATCGGGCAGCACGGTCGAGCCGACCGCGCCCGGCGCATGGCACACCGCGCAGTAGCGGCCATACTTGGCCTGCCCCAGCGCGATCACTTGCGGCGAGGCGGTGCTCGGCGGCGGATCGAGCGGCAGCTCGGCCAGCGCGGGCTCGGGCGGCAGCGTGGCCTTCCCGCCCAGCTTGAACACCAGCAAGCGCGAGATATTGCGCACCGGCGCCTTGCGCTTGATCAGATCGCCATCGACGCTCAGCGCATAGGCCCCGCCCCAGCCCGCCAGCACGGCGATATACTGCTCGCCGTTCACGGTGTAGGTGACCGGCGGCGCGACCACCCCGGTCTGCGCGGCGAAGCTCCACAGCTTCTTGCCAGTCGCGGCATCATAGGCGTTGAACTCGCTCCCCGTGGTGCCCTGGAACACCAGACCGCCGCCGGTCGCCAGCAGTCCGCCGTTCCACGGCCCGGGATGCTCGACCGTCCAGCGCGCCTTCTGCGCCACCGGGTCCCACGCCACCAGCATCCCCTTGAGCGAGCCGGCGACCTGCTTGCGGAAGCCCTCGTCCGCCGGAACGTCGCCCGCGCCGAGGTTGAAGCCGACATTGAAGCCGCGCGCGGTGTCAGGCTTCCAGTCGGCCTCGGGCGCATAGAGCATCCCCGCCTCGAAGGCCGGAATGTAGACGAGGTTCTCGCTCGGGCTGTAGGCCATCGGGTGCCAGTTGTGCCCGCCCAGCGCGCCCGGCGTCACCAGCGCGGGCTTGCCGGTCTTGTCGACGCGGGTTTCCGGGTTCTCGATCGGGCGGCCCGTCTTGGGGTCGATGCCCGTCGCCCAGTTGACCGTGACATAGGGCTTGGCGCTGATGAACTTCCCCGTCTCGCGGTCGATCACGTAGAAGAAGCCGTTCTTGGGCGCCTGCATCAGCACCTTGCGGCGCTTGCCGTCGATGTCCATGTCGGCCAGCATGATGTGCTGGGTGGCGGTGAAGTCCCAGGTCTCGCCCGGGGTGGTCTGGTAGTGCCAGACATATTCGCCGGTCGAAGGCCGGATCGCGACGATGCTGGAGAGGTAGAGGTTGTCGCCCTCGCCCGTCCCGTCCTTGCCGGGGCTGCGATAGGCGCGGTTCCACGGGCTCCCGTTGCCGACCCCGATATAGAGCAGGTCAAGCTCCGGGTCGTAGGCCATCGAATCCCACACCGTCCCGCCGCCGCCGATCGCGTCATTGGCACCGAGCACGTCCATGTTCCAGGTTTCGGCGGCCTTCTGGAGATAGGCCGGCGCATCCTTGGGATCGCCGCCTTCGGGCACGGTGTAGAACTTCCACAGCTGCTCGCCATCATCGGCATCATAGGCCGCGACAAAGCCGCGCACGCCGAATTCGGCCCCGCCATTGCCGATGATCACCTTGCCGTCGATCACGCGCGGCGCGCCGGTGATGGTGTAGCTCTTGGACTGGTCGACCGTGACCTTCTCCCACGCGACCTTGCCGGTCTCGCGGTCGAGCGCGATCAGCCGGCCATCGAGCGTGCCGAAGAACAGCTTGTCGCCCCATGCCGCCATACCGCGGTTGACGACATCGCAGCACGCCTTGACCGCAGTTTCGCCGGGAACCTTGGGGTCATACTCCCACAAGGGCTTGCCGGTGGCCGCATCGAAGGCCTTCACCTTGCTCCACGCGGTGGTGAGGTAGAGCTTGCCGTCGATCACCAGCGGGGTCGCTTCCTGCCCGCGCGCGGTGTCCATGTCGGCAAACCATGCAAGGCCCAGATCGCCCACGGTCTCGCGGTTGACGGCATCGAGCGGGGAATAGCGCTGTTCGGAATAGGTGCGCCCGTGGCTGATCCAGTTGGCGCTGTCGCCATCCGCGCCCACCAGCATCGCGGTGGTGATGCCGCCTTCAGCCTCGCCGCTTCCGAAAATCTGGCTGCAATTGGCCAGCATCCCGGCCGACAGCAACAGGGCAGCGCTGCCCGCCCACCGCATGAGGTTCATAGATCCCGCTCTCCCAGTTTCCCTCGGGCCCCTTGTCGCGAGGCCCTGTTTTCTTTTGCAACCCATGGTGCCTCGTCAATCGCGGCTTGTCCATGCCTGCCCGTAGTGCCTATCAAGAGTGGCGGAGGGCCCGACAGGAGAGTTTTCGATGTGCGATGAGAGCAAACTGGCCGAGTGGGCCAAGCAGGCCGTGAGCCGCCGCCAGTTCGGCGCCCTGACCGGCGCGGCGGCCGTCGCGGCCTATGCGGCAGGCGGCACGGCGGCCCATGCGCAGGGGGCTGCGGGCCTGACCGAGCGCGGCGTCACCTTCGCCACCCCCGACGGGACAATGGATGCGTTCATCGTGCAGCCCGCCAGCGGCAAGCATCCCGCGGTGATCCTGTGGCCCGACATCGCCTCGATCCGCGAATCCAAGCGCAACATCGCGCGCAAGCTCGCGAGCGCAGGCTATGCCGTGCTCGTGGTGAACCCCTATTACCGCGACGTGGCAGGCGAGCAGTTCGCCGATTTCGCCGCCTTCATCGCGGATGGCGGCTTCCAGAAGGTCGGCCCGTGGCGTGGCAAGCTGAACGCCGAGGCGATCATGCGCGATGCTGCCGCGATTGTCGGCTGGCTCGACCAGCAGCCGGGCGTCGATACCGCGCGCGGGATCGGCACGCAGGGCTATTGCATGGGGGGGCCATTCACCGTGTGGAGCGCGGCCGCGGTGCCGGGCCGGATCAAGGCAGCGGCGAGCTTCCACGGCGGCGGGCTGGTGCGCCCCGACAACCCGATGAGCCCGCATGCGCTGCTCGGCAAGGTCAAGGCCGCGCTGCTGATCGCGGTGGCCAAGGACGATGATGCCAAGGCCCCGGCTGACAAGACCACCTTTGCCGAGGCTGCCAAGGCCGCCGGGGTAAGCGCGCAGGTGACGGTCTATCCCGGCAATCACGGCTGGATGGTGGCCGACAGCCCGGCATGGGACAGCGCTGCGGCGACCAGCGGCGAGGCCGATCTGCTGGCGCTCTACAAGGCTGCGCTCGCGTAAGGCGCGGCTTTCCTACAGGTGCGGGCGGGGGTTAGGCTCCCGCCCATGCCGTCCGCCCTGTCCTTTCAGCGCTATCCCGAGGCCCGTTCGCGGGGCGTGCCCATGCGCGCTTGCGAGTGGCGGGTTTTCCTTTCCAGCACTGTGTCTCAAGTGTCTCCAACAGACAGCATGAGGGGCGCGAAGCTGAACGGAAGGGGTGCCGGAAGCGCTGGCCCTAGCGTGCCTTGGCCCGCTCGTTGGCCGCGCCGAAGCGCCCGTGCTTGCGGAAGCGCAGCATCCACTTGTCGAGGAACAGGCCGAGCGGCTTGGCCTCGATCCCGAGATCGGCAAGGCCCAGTGCGCCTTCTGCCACGGTGTTGCCGGCCTTCAGCAGCGTCCACTGGTCGCGGCTCATCGGGGTGCCGGGCAGAGCCGCAAAGGTGGCCGAGAGGCCATCGGGGACCGCCAGGAAGGTGCGCTTGCGCCCCTGCGCCTCGGCGATGCGCTGGTGGATCTCCATCATCGTCAGCTGCTCAGGCCCGCCCAGTTCATAGGTGCGGCCGCCATGCGCCTCGGGGTGCTCCAGCGCGACCGCAACCGCCTCGGCCACGTCATCGGCATAGACCAGCTGGAGCTTCGTCTCCGGCCCGAACACCGGCAGCACCGGGAGGAGCTCGATCATGCCGCCGAACAGATTGAGGAAGTTGTCGTCCTTGCCGAACACGATCGAGGGGCGCAGGACGGTGGCCTTGGGGAAGGCGGCCAGCACGCGTTCCTCGCCCAGCGCCTTGGTGCGGGCATAGGCGGTGGGCGATGCGGCATCGGCCCCGATCGCGCTGACATGGACCAGCGCGCGGGCGCCATTGGCGGTTGCGATCTGGCCGATGGTGCCCGGAGCCTCGCCCATCAGCGCATCAAGGTTGCCGTCGAAGGCGCCGACGAGGTTGACGACATGACTTGCGCCCTCGAGCGCGGCTGCGACATGGCTCTCGCGGGTGATATCGCAGGGCATGAGCTGCAGCTGGCCGAGATTGGCGAGTGGCTTGAGCGCGAAGCCCTTCTGCGGATTGCGGCTGGCAAGGCGCACCCGCGCCCCGCGCGAGAGCAGGCTCTGGGCGACGTAGTTGCCGATGTAGCCGCTGCCGCCGAAGATCGTGACAAGCTGGCCGGAAAGCGGAGAGGGGGTGGGCATGGTCAGGTGCTCTTGCTGGCTGTCCGTGAATCTGCGCTGCGCCATGCGGCAATGCGCCGCCGCGGGCAAGACCCGCGATGCGGCCCGAGGGAGAATGAAGGGCCTTGGAGTGACTGCGCAAGCGTCGTGCAGAAAACACGCGAGGTTTGCGTTGACACATGCCCCCCGCCCTCGCTAAAGGCCCGCGCCTACCCAGCCTCCCGGCAGCGATGACCGGCAGGCTCCGTGCCCAGATGGCGGAATTGGTAGACGCACCGTCTTCAGGTGGCGGCGCTCGCAAGGGCGTGGAGGTTCGAGTCCTCTTCTGGGCACCATTTGTTCTTCCGGCGATGTTCGCCAGAGCTTCAACAAACCTCTGAAATATGCTACAAAATCGTCAGCGTTGTTCGCTGGCGTTCGCGATCGTTCGTTTACGAACTGGGGGCCTCGGGGGCCTTTCTTTGCCCGAAGCCCCCAGCCGAAACGGTGTTCGAGACGCCTTTTTTGAGGCGAGGCCCCATGGCACTGACAGACCTGCAGGTGAAACAAGCCGCTCCCCGCGAGCGCGACTGGAAGCTCTCCGACGGCGGCGGGCTCTATCTCCTCATCCGCCCCAACGGCGCGAAGCTCTGGCGCATGAAGTATCGCCTGCTCGGCAAGGAGAAGAAACTCTCCTTTGGCCGCTACCCCGAGGTCGGCTTGAAGGACGCGCGGCTGCTGCGCGACGAGGCCCGCGTCGAAATCGGACGAGGCGGCGACCCTGCCCGCCGCCGGCGAGAGGAGAAGATCGCCGCCATCATCCGCCAAGGCGATACCTTCCAGTCCGTGGCCTACGAGTATATTGCCAAGCGCGAAGCTGAAGGCCTCGCCATGGCGACCCTCGTCAAGTCAAACTGGCTCGCGGCCGTGCTCTGCAAGTCCATCGGCCATCGCCCCATTGCGGAGATTACCCCGCACGAGATGCTCGTAGTGCTCAAGCGTCACGAGAAGGAGGGCAATTACGAGAAGGCGAAGCGCCTGCGTAGCTTTGCCAGCCGCGTGTTTCGCTACGCCGTCGCGACCCTGCGCTCCGAGCACGACCCTTGTGCCCCGCTCAAGGGCGCGCTGATCTCCCCCAAGCCCAAGCACTATGCTGCCATAACTGACCCCATGAAGTTGGGCGGCCTCCTTCGCGCCATCGATGCCTACGAGGGCAATCATACCACCCTGTTCGCGCTCAAGATCGCGCCGCACGTGTTCGTGCGGCCAGGCGAGCTTCGCCACGCCGAGTGGGAGGAGCTTGACCTCAACGCGGCCGTTTGGCGGATCCCCGCAGGCAAGATGAAGTCGCGCCGGCCCCACACCGTTCCGCTCTCAAGACAGGTCATTGAGCTTCTGGAGCAGCTTCGCGGATTGAATGGCGGATCGCACTACGTGTTCCGCTCGCTCACCTCCAGAGACCGGCCGATGAGCGAGAACACCGTCAACGCCGCGCTCCGGCGGATGGGGTACTCAGGCGACGAAATGACGGCGCACGGCCTGCGCGCGACGGCATCCACTCTCCTCAACGAATCGGGCTTGTGGAGCTATGACGCGATCGAGCGGGCGCTGGCGCACCAGGACCAGAACGTCGTGCGCGGTATTTACCACCGCGGGCAGCATTGGGATGAGCGTGTGCGTATGGCGCAGTGGTGGAGTGACTATCTCGATGGGCTCAAACTCCTGTGATAATCCACGCCTCAGAGAGGAGAGGTGACGATGAAGAGCGGGCTCGACGCGATCACCGAGACTGAGGCCGAGTTTGCGGTTCAGGTTTCAGGCAAGTACTCGTTCGATGATTTGAAGGCAGCGCTCGAGCGCTTCGCGAACGAAGCTGAGCGAGAGGAAAGCTCCGAAGATCGGATCGAACTGACGCGCGCGTCGGCACTCGGGCTTCTTCATTGCCTTCTCGACAGCCTTTCCGCGCCGATGCGTCAGCCGCTCGTCGACGATCCTTCGGTGCGCCTTGACCACCCGGCCATTACGCTCTTGCGGGACCTCGCCGATGCAATCGAGGACTTAGACAGGCAAAAGACCCACACAGCGCTGAAACGGTCATCCGGAAAGAGAGGCGGTTCAGACCTAAAGAGATTGAGACGAGAAAAAGAGGAAAGAGCGATCGCTCTCGAGATCATCAAAAAAGAGGAATCTCTTAGTTTCGTTGGTGCGGAAGAGAGGTTCAAGAAACCCACCCGTCGGTCAGGTAAGCCTAGTTTTTCAATTATCAACCAAAGAAAAGGCGTTCGAAAAAGGAAGCGCAAGGAGAGTTGAAGGCACGGGACGAGACGAGAACCAGCACCCATGTTGGTGGTTCTCGCGAATCGTCAGATAGTCCGACCGCAACCAACTGCGGGCGGAGAAGAACTAATGACCCCGATTGCACTTACTGTCGCTGAAACCGTTAAATTGCTCGGCGTAGGGAGGACCACAATCTACCGGCTGATCTCGGAGGAGCGCCTTTCTTCGATTAAGATTGGCCGGCGCACACTGATCCTGATGGCGAGCATTGAAAAGTTGATCGATAGCGAGCAGGCTCGTTGAGCGCCGTGCAGCGCATCTCTCCACAGCTCCGAGACATCGACGCGCCCGCGCCGCTGCGGGACAAGCCGTATTGGATGCTGTGGCGGTTGGAGCAGGTCGACGGCGACCCTCGCGCCAGAAAGGTACCCTATTGGGCCGACGGAAAGCGGCGGTATGGCACGCAAGGCTCACCCGAAGACCTCGCGCGGCTGACGACGTTCGCCGCCGCGCGCGAGGCGGCGATCCGCAAGGGTTTCGACGGCGTGGGCTTCGCTCACGTCGAGGGCTGCGGCGTGATCACGCTCGACTTCGACAACTGCGTCGTGGACGGCAAGGTGCGCAGTGACGTCTTGCAGCTGATCGGCTGCACTTACGCCGAGTACAGCCCCAGCGGCAAGGGCATCCACGCGGTATTCACCGGCACTTCGGATCTCGTCGCCAATTACAAGGCACCTGCGCGCGGTGATGATTTCGCCGTGGAGGCGTTCAGCTCGAAGAGCTTCACAACCTTCACCGGCTGGAGGCTCGATCACGTCGACCTGATCTACGGCCCCGACCATATCGCGCCGATCCCACCACGCGTGGTTGAGGAGTGTCGTGCGCGGTTCAACAGCCGCGCTACCAGCACCGTCGACACTGATGATTTCCTCGCGGGGCGCGAGCCGCGCCTCGGCCTGTCGATCGCAGAAATGGAAGAGCTGCTCTCCCACCTCGATCCCAGCATGGGCTATGACCCGTGGATCAAGATCGGCATGGCCCTGCACCATGAGACCGAGGGCGACGACACGGGCTTCGAGCTGTGGGACACGTGGTCGAGCGACGGTGACACGTACCCAGACAGCGAGCAGCTGCGCTACTTCTGGGATCATTTCGAGCAGCGCCCGGGCAGGCCGTCGGTAACGATGGCCACGGTCAAGTGGATGGCCAAGGAGGCGGGCTACGACGCCAGTAAGACTGCCCCTCGTGAACTACGAGCTCGCCGCTTTGCGTTCACACCGGTCGGCAGGCTTGAATACCGCCCTCCGGAGTTTTTGGTCGAAGATTTGATCGAAACGGACACGCTCGGACTCGTGTTTGGTGACCCCGGCTGCGGCAAGTCGTTTCTCGCGGTCGACGTAGGTCTTAGCGTCGCAACGGGCACCGCGTTTCATGGTCGTCAGGTTCAGCCCGGGCCGGTCTTCTATATCGCGGGAGAGGGGCACAATGGCCTTACTCGACGTGTCGCCGCTTGGAGCAGGGACCGCGGCGTCTCAATCGATGACACTCCACTTTTCATGTCATCTCGCGCTGCGCAATTTCTCGACGGAGGCAGCGCGAGAATGGTCACGGAGGCCGTGCAGGAACTGGCGGAGTTGCACGGCACGCCGACGTTGATTGTGGTCGACACGCTCGCCCGCAACTTTGGGCCTGGTGACGAAAATTCGACTGCCGAGATGGGCAAGTTCATCACGGCGCTGGACGACTTGCGTGCGCAGTTTCCAGGGTGCGCCGTCATGATCGTGCACCATAGCGGGCATGGAGAAAAGCACCGGGCACGCGGCGCCACGGCGCTGAAAGCCGCTCTCGACTTTGAGTATCGAGTGGAGAAGAGCGTCGCAGCAATCTTGCTGCAAAACACCAAGATGAAGGACGCCGAGCCGCCTAGACCGATTGCATTCAAGCTGGAGACGGTCGAGCTTGACGATGGAGCTTCCAGCGCGGTCCTGATCGAAACTCAAGTTCGAATGGAGGTAAAGCCGCTCACGGCTGCGCAGGCTCGTGCGCGCTCGACCTTTATTCAGGCTGCGGCGGACTCGGGGATTTGGGAAGGCCGCCATTTCATGGGGTTACACCGTGACCATTGGCAGGCCGCATTTCTCCCGCACCAAACCGGAGACAATGAGGACTCAAAGAAAAAGGCCTTTTGGCGGGCCAGGAAGGATCTTGTCGAAGGCGGTCTGCTGTCCGTTTGTGATGATGTCTACCTGCCCGAATGCCTCGAGTTGCTGGCAGAGGTGAAAGCCGCGCGGACAAGTCGGACATGACCGGACATTCTCCGGACATGTCCGAGGGCGGTAACGGTAGGGAGGGCGGACAGACACGGACACGCGCTTATAAGCGTGTCCGCAGTCCGTACCCGACCGGGGCAAATAGTGTGAAGGGATGGGCAGCCCCCCTCGAAACACAGCTGCATCAGCAGCGGCACAATAGATCTGATGCCTTGTCCGTATCGTATCAGTTATAAGTTGCGATTAGAAACTATATTTTGGCGAATGTGAGGAAGGCGCACATGGGCGGCATCAACTCGGGCAGGCGCGCTAGCACCCCAAGCACCAAGGACTGCCTGCGCCTGTCGCTGACCGATCTGCGCAAGGGCGGCGCCCTGAAGCGTCACGTTTGGGCGCGTCGCGAACAGACCTGGGTCGACACGTGCACCAAGCGCGAGGTCGCTGCCGTCACCATCGTCGCCGACATCGACTGCCGCCAGCCGACGCTGTCGATCACTATCAAGGGCTGGGCTTTCAACCAGCGGATCGACCAGGTGCTCGACGTCGTCGCGCAGCCCCAGCCGCTCGGCGGCGAACGCTTCTACGCGCTTTGCCCCTTCACGGGCCAGCGCGGCACCGCGCTGTACCTACCCGTCGGAGCGAACATATTTGCCTCCGCGCGCGGCTGGTGCGTGCCCTACGCCTCGACCCGCGAGCGCGAAGTCGCCCGAGCATATCGGCGGCTCCACAGGGCCGAGGAGCGCTTGTTCGCCATGTCGAAGTACACTCGCAAGCCGACAAGATCGGCCTTGGAGAATAGGATGATGGAGGCGGCGGATGTGGTGGGGCGGTGGGAGGAGCAGATGATGGCGCATTGGTGAGAGGGGCTGCCCACCTTGTTTTTGGGCAGAAACACCTATTTAGTGCTGCGGCGTCTAGGCTGTCGGTATGGAGCGCGAAGATGAACCGGAACCAGCGAATGCAAAGCGGTGTGCTCTTTTTCTTAGCTTTGATGCTGGCTCTATCGCAGCCGTTGTCGGCAAAGCCAGTTGTAATCGGGGTTCAACCTGACGCCGACCAACAAGTCCTGATGGAAAGTGGCTCGCAGATTTTGACGAGCCGCAAAGCATCTTCGACAGTTATGATGCGAACACCCGAACCTGTCGAAGGCAGTCGTGTACAGATCGGCTTCTTGTTCGCCAACAACGGCACCAGCCCCGTGAATGTTGGTCCTGAAAATCTTACATCGGGTCAAATCCCAGTAGTTTCATACGACACGCTGCTCGCTGAGCAACGAAAGAGGGAAAAGCTCGGGTCCCTTGCAGAATCTCTCAGAGCCTTGGGAAACACAATGACCGCCGCAAGCACAGGCGGTCGCCAAGTACAAACATATAGTACCAACGGTTACGTCGATTGCGGCTTCGCTTGTAATGCCACCTATAGAGGCTGGGGTACCGCGACTGTCTATGACCCCTACCTTGCTCAGCAGGCGAAACAGCAGGCGGAAGCGCAAAACAGGCAAAGGTTTGCTGCTCTGCGCGCGGAAAGCGTCGACGCAAGGTCTGCAATTTCATTAAACCTTCGCACGACAACTGTGATGCCGGGACAGACTCTCACTGCGATCCTCACCTTTGAGGTGCCTAAGACAGTGAGGCGGGCCAAAAAGGCAACGCCGATAACGCTATACGTTCGCATGGGATCTGATGTTCATGTGCTCAGTGGCTTCGCTGGTCCGATCGGCACGCTTCCGCCTCCCGCGTCATTCGCGAAAAGGTCGAGTGTCGCAATACCAGGATACACAGGCGCCGCCGTACCGTCCAACACCGTTGTGGCACCCACAGATGCCTATGCTCGCGGCGTAGCTTATTACTATGGTCAAGGGGTTTCAAAGGATTACGCGACTGCAGCCAGCTGGTATCAGAAGGCTGCTGATCAAGGCCTCGCTAACGCCCAGTACAATCTCGGTGTGATGTACGAAGGGGGTCAAGGGGTTCCTCAGGACTACGCGACTGCAGTCAGCTGGTACCGGAAGGCTGCGGGTCAGGGCCTCGCTAACGCCCAGTACAATCTCGGTGTGATGTACGAAGGGGGCCAAGGGGTTTCAAAGGACTACGCGACTGCAGCCAGCTGGTTTCGTCAGGCCGCGGAGCAAGGGTTCGCCAACGCTCAGAACAATCTCGCTGTGATGTACGAAAAGGGTCAAGGGGTTCCGCAGGACTTTGCGACTGCAATTAACTGGTACCGAAAGGCCGCGGAACAAGGCGTCCCGCTCGCCCAGAACAACCTCGGTGTTATGTACGAGAAGGGCCAAGGAGTTCCGCAGGACTTTGCGAATGCAATTAACTGGTACCGAAAGGCCGCGGAACAAGGGGTCCCGCTCGCCCAGCACAATCTGGGTGCAATATACCAAAACGGCCAAGGGGTTCCGCAGGACCTTACGATTGCAGCCAACTGGTACCGGAAGGCAGCGGAACAAGGCGTGTCGCTCGCCCAGCACAATCTGGGTGCAATGTACCACTTTGGCCAAGGGGTTCCGCGAGACTTTGCGACTGCGGCCAATTGGTACCGTATGGCCGCCGGTCAGGGCCTCGCTAACGCCCAGTACAGTCTCGGTTTGATGTACCAGAGCGGCCTAGGGGTTCCGCGAGACGTAGCGACTGCAGCCAACTGGTACCGTAAGGCCGCCGACCAGGGCCTCGCAAACGCCCAGGACAATTTGGGTGTGATGTACCAGAACGGCCACGGGGTTCCGCGAGACTTTGCGACTGCAGCCAACTGGTACCGTATGGCCGCCGATCAGGGCCTCGCTACTGCCCAGTACAGTCTCGGTTTGATGTACCAGAACGGTCTAGGGGTTCCGCGAGACGTAGCGACTGCAGCCAACTGGTACCGTAAGGCCGCCGATCAGGGCCTCGGTACTGCCAAGCAGGCTCTAGGTGAGCTGGGCTCTAAAAGCCCCGGAAAAGTCCTCACAGTTATGTGAGAGCGAGACTAACGGCCAACAAATCTTAGCATCGCAACAATGCGAGAATGATCACTAGGCGATGAAGAGTGGGAAGGACGAGGACGTGTGCGCGTCGGTCATAGCGAGTCTGGAGGTGGCGCCAGTCCTTGAGTTTGCAGAACATACTCTCGATGCGGTAATACTTGTGATAGATCGCTGCGGCGTATTGGATAGCCCCTCGAACCAGCCGGTCATTTGTGTATCATACGGCTTCCGGATCCCATAGCTGGTCGTCGCGCGTCATGGAAACCACGTTACTGATTGCAGCAGCATACCTTGCCGCAACGCTGACTGCTTCAAGGCTTCTGACGAATGCTCGCCTGAAACATCCCGTCGTCAGCTGGAAGAACCTTGCTGCCGGCGTACTGCTGCTTTTCTGGCCGATCTGGGCGCCGCTGATCCTTTACCGCAGGTTCACCGCGCATCTCGCGAAGCCTGCCTTTCTAGAAAAACTCCGCGAACTCGATGACCTGACTGCGCAATACCATTTTCTTGTGCGTCAGGTCGACGAGCTACTCGAACGGCTTGCCGATGCAGGTGATGAGCCGCCGACCGCCGCGCTGCTGGAAGACCTCGCTGCAACGACCCGTGCCAGGCAGGAAACGCAAAATCATTTCGCACAAATCCGCGATCAGGCCCGGAGCATTTACTCGGAGCACCAGAGCTGGTGGGATCTCGAAGCGCCGGGGACGTTGCCTGAGGTTGGCGGGCGCACCGATGCGGCAGGGGTAGCCGTAGAAGAGGGCGTTTCCCGAATCCGTCTGCATATCTATTCCGACGATGAGGAAAGTGGTGACTGGGACCTTGAAAGTGCCCTGCGCGATCTGCAGAAGCATCTGTCCGGTCTTGACCGACCCGGGCTTGCTGCTTCCGGCAGGGGCGCCGCGTTTTCTTTGGTTCGCTACATGCGAACAGGGCCGGCACGATCGAGAACATGGGAAACGGTCTTCACCAGCTCGTTCAGGAAATCGCTGAAGAAAGTCGGCAGAGACATCGAGAGAAAGACCATCGCAGCCATTGCCGAGCTAGCGGTCAATCCGGTCGAGCCGCGCGGCTCCACGATTATGCCACTTACCGGCAACCACAAGGGGCTGTGGCGCTACCGCATCGGCGAGTTTCGGCTGATTTACCAGCCGCTCGCTGACGAAGGCGAACTGCGGCTGATCAGCCTGACGCACAGGAGCGAAGCCTATTGAGGCAGGAGTTGCCGGACTGTCTGACGGAGCTCCCGATCTGGCATCGGTAGCGCCTAGACCAACCGTGAGGGCAGGATGGCCTGTTTCCCGCCTTGCCTCGGCTATATGGCCTGAGCAGCGACAGTAAGCTAGGTCTGACGGCATGAAGAACTCGCTTGTTGCCGGCCCATAGGTTCGGGTCTGCAGCGTCCGCAAGGGCACTGCCTAGCAAAACGTCAACGATGATGCGAAACGGCTTTACTTGCTCAAGGCGTACCGCGTGCCCTTAACCCGAGCTCGGCAGGGAATGGTGATTTTCGTTCCAACAGGCGATCACGAAGACCAGACACGACCATGGAGCTTTTATGTTGGAAGCTATGCATTCCTTCGTGAATGCAGGGTGCCAGAGCTCGACTGAGGTCGAGCAGCTCTGAAGTCAATTGTTCCAATATTGATGCAGGCCCTTTCAGCAACCGCTGGCCCCCGCAAATATGATAAATCGGGGCAGATGCCATTGCAGTCGACTTGCGACCTCAGCGACGTTCGGCTAACTCTCAAGATGCATCAAGAGAAGGTTCACACCTTCACCAACCTGCCCGCCCGGGTAAGGTGGTATCGCTCCGGCGAGATGTGGCGGAAGACGCAATCCAACGGGCGCGAACTTTTGCAACATCGGGTCCCTGCTTCTTGCGATGCGAAACGCGAGGAGATGTTGCATGTCTGGATATTGGAGTGTCCGCCACACGCGCGGCTATGATCGTTTCCCCGAGATTAGAGGCTACGGTACGATCCCAGCCGATGACGCACGGCATGATGACCTCAATGACTTCCTCGCCGCCAAGCTGCGCCAATTCTGGCGCGCGCAGAACAGCCGTGGCGGCTGGACTAACGAGCTTGAGCGGCTCCGCATTGACGTCGAGCGGATCTGCGAGCTTAACGGCTACAAAGGGCTTTGGGTGGATGCGCGCGATTACCTCGTGCACCGCGTAGGCCAATCCTTCCTCTACGATGTGCCGATGGGCAAGCGCGGCAACCTGGCCGACTTCGCCGGTAAGCGCATCCGGGTTGTCTGCTCCCGCAACGGCATCAACCAGCGGTATGTCAGGATCGGCGTTGTTGGCGACGCGCCTGAGCAAACGAAGGCGCGCCGTCAAAAGGCGTCAGGCCCAACGAGCGTAAGACCGCGCCTCCCTCGACTTCTTTCTGAGGACGAGCTGGCGTACACGCCGCATATGCTGGTACGGTTTCGCGGAATCTGGACCGGCGCAGGCGGCATGGCGCGGGCGTACAATCGGGGACTGCGCTATCAGGCAGCAGTCTGGCATGCTCGGCGATTCAGAGAGTGGGCAGGGGTCTGGCCAAAGGGCATCCATGAGTTTGTGATAAAATTCGGCCCGACTGACGACTTCGAGATCCGCACGCCCATCGGCGATCATCAGGGCTATTTGGAGGTCGAACTCCACTTCGAAGTTCATTCTTCCGGATCCGAGTTCGTCGAAGGAAACGAGGAGGTAGGCTTCAATTGGTGCGCTTTCTCTCTCGAAGAACTTGAGGGAAAACCGGCGGAATGCCGTTGATAACAGCGCGGTCATGTCCTGTGTCAGACAATGATCTGCCGATAGCGCTCTATCGAAATTGCGTGTCATCTAACGACACAGTGCGGCTTGACGTCGGGGCACGATTTTGACGCAAAATAGAGCTGGTTAAGCGGCTCACTCGCGTTGCGCTATCGACTGGTGCGACCGCGAAGAGCATCAGCTTTCGTCTTTGGCCAGTCCGAAGGGTTTCCTCATGCGAGGACATGAATGTTGGACGGTGGAAATAGAGCGGGGAAATCCTTTTGCTTGATCTTGAAGAGGTAGCCGTGGTCCCGGACGAGTTGTTTCTCGCCCCTCTGGCTCATGAGGTAGTCGACCGATATCACGCCGCTTTCAAGGAGAGCTTGGAAATTTCGGACGTTCGGTGCCCGTGTGTGCTCGACCTGCATGTAATGGAAATGCTCGTCAGCTCCTCTACCGCGACAGCGTGCACCAACCCAGAAAGTCTGGGGATGCTTTTCGCGAAGCCTGCTTCTCAAGACCTCGAGAGACCAAGTGACTACGTGCGAGCGCCGGCCTTCCTCGGCTTGGACATAGTCCTGTTTTAGCCAGTCCCTCTCCGTATCGACGCTCAGCATAAGCCCGAGAGAGTTACGTGCTTTCGCATTGATCTCGCAATTCAGGCGAAGCTTGCCGTTGCGATGGTAGCCGAAGGTGCTGAGCAGGTTCCACGCCGAGCCGACCGGGCTGACCGTCCAATCCGGCGACTGCGAAAAGAGCGTGGACCTAGTAGGAGCACGCTTGATCCGCTTAGCCTTGAGCTCGATACCCTTAAAATCAGGCGTCTTTTCGGCATTGGCTGCGATACCAAGCAGAGTTTCCAGCGTCATGCCGACGCCTGTGTCGCCCGGGCGCAGAGTACGAACGTAGCCCTGGGCGGAAATCTCTCTCAACGCGTCGAGCAGTTCGCAGACGACAGGGTCCTCGCGACGCCGATGCATTGCCGCGATATGTCCAAGGGGGCTGCGAGTATTGTCTAGCGAGGTTAAGACCTCGAGCCTCCTCGCGTTGACAACATAGAGGTCGCCTTCGTGTTCGAAGACGGCGAGCAAGTTGTAGGGTTCGGCGTAGCGCCCGAGGAGGGCAAACCAAATGCGCGGGTCTCCCGACTTGGTCTGGGGACGGTACAAGGACACTGTTGTTTCTACGAGGCGATCAGGCTCTACGAAGTAGGCCCTGCGTACCACCTTGTTTTCAGGTCCTTGCGCCTGATTGTCGAAATTGTGGACGCCAGTCGACAGGAGGTAGTCCCTCACATTGGCTGTCGCGTCCATGATTGACTTCTTCAGCCCCGTTTCAGTGGGGACCAGAAGCGCTACGTCGATCTCGTGGCGAGTGAACGCGGCGAGGACAGCGCCGACGTCCGTGTCACTTTTCTCAAGCACGGGCGCCCACAGCCTCATCAAGAACCTTGCGGAAATGCTTACCGACGGCTTCAGCAAGGCCGACGGGCACGGCATTACCGATCTGGGTGTACTTCGGAACCTCGCGATCGAAGTTGCCCTCGAGCGGGTTCCCGGCCCGACGGATACCGCCCGTCGTCCGCTTGCCAGAGAACTCGTACCAGTCGGGGAACATCTGTAGCCTCGCCCATTCCCTGACTGTCAGGATGCGCGGTTGGCTGAAATGAACGTAATCGTCTGGAAGCGAAGTCGCGGTCATGTTCGGCTCGCCATTCCCCCAACGCGGCTTCAAGACGCGCTGCGAGAATTTCTTGGTCTGCGCATGGGCAGGGATCTCTCCGCCGTTCGCTAGCATGTAAGCGAACTTCTCAACGATCGCGTTGTTATGCTTGCTGTACTCCTGCTCCGTCAGCTTACCCGCACGCGAAGCAGCCCAAGCTGGTGGCGTGCGGAACCTTGCCTGCAAGTCGTTCATCGGCTCACATGGATAGGAAGTCGTCTCAAACGTGCCAGCCGGAAAATCGCCGCTCCGCAAGATGTTAGTGATGTTTGGATCAAGCAAGTCTCCGAGCAGGTCGACTAAGTCTGGGAACGATCGCGGGTTCGGCGGGGGCAAAAATCCACACGCAAGCGCGTCTTCTGCGTCCGCGTCCTTGTCGAGGAAGCTGCAGGCTTCAAGCACATCACGTCGAATGCCGACGAGCAACACGCGAGGCCGGTTCTGAGGCACTCCATAGTCTTTGGCGTAAACTAGGGACCACCGGACCTCGTAACCGGGGATTTTTCGGAACTCGGCCAAAACGTCGGGAAAAATCTTCCGTGAGCCCTCACGCGTCCAGCGGGAAGTTAAGAGACCACGAACGTTCTCAAACAAGAACATGCGAGGGCGGAGCCGTTCGATAATCTTGGTCATTCTGGCGTAAAGCCGGTTGGATGGCAGGGCCTCCTTGTCGACGGCATAAGAACGTCGGATCCCAATGCCCGAATACCCTTGGCAAGGCGGGCCGCCAGCAACGAGGTCAAGGTTGCTCATCTTACCAAGGCTCGCTTGCTCGAATCTCAGGTCGACCTCGCTGATTGAACCGAGGTCACTGACAAGCTTCTCAAGCCGCTTTCCCTTGAGATTGTGCGCGTCACGGCAATGAAGATCGAAATTCTCAGAGAAGCGCATACCGCCAAGATCGTGCCCGCGATTCCGCAAGTAAGTTGCCATCGCGTCCTTATCGAGCTCGTTCACAAAGACGGTCGTGAAACCCGCATTCTCGAGCCCAGTACCCAGCCCGCCGCACCCAGCAAATAAATCCACGGCAGAGTACATCGGCCGGCATGCCGTCGGCTCTTCGGCCGCAGTGAGTGGGGCTACGGCGGCCCCTCTCTTATCGGGGGTCTGACTGTCGAGTTTCATGCGCCAACTGCTAGCACGACGGCGGCCAGCGGTCCAGGTGGTTCGGGAGGTTTTTCGCCCTTCCGGTTGCCTGTTCTTATCAGTGAGGGTTGGATCAAGGAGAAGCAACGGATCACGCGTCGGCGCAGACACAGGAAGGACATGTTGAACTAGGTTGAGGAAAAAAAATTTCTGGGTTACCAAACTGTTGGCCGACAACCGTCGAACCACTGACTTTAAAACTCATCGCTCGCTCGAAAAAGCAATTTTTGGGGAATATGAGGCTAATTCCAGCGCAAATTCTAGGCTGCGATTCCGCTGCTGAACGGAGGGTGTTCGGTTTCCTGTCAGAGGTGGGCTTTAGCTCATATGATATTGCGCTCCACTCACTCAACATCGGCCATCACGACTACAAGCGCTGGGGGGAAGCCGATTTCTTCCTGATCGGGCGGCGCGGCATCCTCCTTCTCGAGGTCAAGGGCGGGCGTGTCGCATGCAAGGACGGCATCTGGGAATTCACCAACCGCTACAACGAAACGAACCGCAAGAAGGAAGGGCCAGCCGAGCAAGCGAAGTCGGCATATTTCTCGCTTGAGAACAATTACCTCAATCCCAAGTTCTATCGCGAGTTGCACGGAGTGGCGCGCGGGTGGGCAGTGGCGTTCACCGATATTCCAAGGCTCGCCAACGACGCTTCGACACAGTTGCCCGAACATCCCGACGAGATCACTGCGTACGAAGAGGACTGCAAGGGTCACAATTCTTTTAAGAAGTTCTTGGCTAGAGCATATGATCACTGGGCATCTAAGCAAAGGAACCCGGTTGAACTTACCCCGCAGCTGGTCAAGGCGATTTCGGATTCGCTGCGCCCTAATTTCGAACGTATTCCTTCGCTAAACAGCCAGCTGCGCGACGTAGAGCAGCGGCTTTACCGGTTTACCGACGAGCAATATGAGAAGCTCGACGCCATCGCGGAAAATGAAAGAATCCTCGTCACGGGTGGAGCAGGTACCGGCAAAACGTTCGTGGCGGCTGCTTGCGCACGTTACGAGGCGGCAGAAGGGCGGTCGGTCCTTTTTTTGACCCGTAGCAGTTATCTTGCGGGCTTCCTGACCAATCAGGGATTCCCCAAAGGAGTCACAGTAGCCACGATCGACGAAGTTCTTAGGTTACGCGATGCCGGACAAACATGGGACGTCCTCGTGGTCGACGAAGGGCAAGACCTTTGCTCTCTTGAATGCATCGACCTCGTTGACGGTGTCTTGACCGGAGGATGGGAGGGAGGCCGTTGGCGCTGGTTCGGCGATCCCAATTATCAGGTCTCCTCGAGCTTCCCCGTGGACAAAGACTGCCTCGACTACCTCAAGTCCAAGGGCGTGGTCACGAACCTCAAGAACAATATCCGTAATGCGGGAAAGATCGTTGAAGCGATCAAGCTCTTGGCAGGCGCAGATGTGGGCAAGCCAAGCAGTAAGCCTGATAGCGGGATCGTAGACCTACAGCTGGCCGATACCGAAAGCGGGATCCTTCCTCTTGCAGCTGCCGCGGTGCGGAAATGGTTGAGTGAAGATGACCAATTGCCTCGAAACTCAATTGCGATGCTGGTGCCTTGCAGCACCGAAATCGGCAAGGCCGTAGCACTGCTGGCGTCAAAGAACGTACGGTCCGAGGCATTAAGCAAGCGGGCCCTTACAGGCAATCCTCGCGACTGCGTCCTTGTCGCGACGATCGAGGACTTCAAGGGATTGGAACGACCGCTCGTCTGCGTGGCGGGTCTGGGGCAGGAGCACGGGCTTGCTTCGAGCGCTTATAAGGCAATCTCGCGCGCGAACCATGGCCTGACGCTTGTCGCTACGCGCGATTCTATTTCTAAATTGACGGGCAGCGCTGCCTCGCAAGGCGGGGCCAAGGGGAAAATCTGAATGCTTGGTAGGGATAAAATCCTTCGCGAAATACGGGGCAGGCTTATCGGGCCTGGTCTTGGCAAGCCCGGACCTAGCGGGACGCACGCTGACGAGCTCATCGAAGGGCGCATGAGCTTAGCCTATATGCAAGGCATGCTTTTCCCGCGCGCAGAGAGAGCTTCTGCTGATCTGGGCGGGGACGAAGCGGAAGACGCCGCCGACGAAGATGCTGACGATCCGCTAAGCATGTCTAACGCAATACTTCCAGCATCTATGGGGATATCATTATGCGTCGCGTCTGGGAGCAAGGTACAAATCAGGGTCGAGGCGGCTGTCTATGACGTGGTCGAGCCGAACGAAGATACGGCAATAGCCGAAGCTGGCAAAAAAAAGGCGGAGATTGGAGATCTCCAGGTAACGACAGTCGGACGTCGTGAAGTCAAGGGAGCAAAAAGGCACAACAGAACCGCTGAACGGTGGCAGCGCCGCGAGTTGACATCTTCGTCGCATGTTGTTGATATGGCCGGCTTAGATGCCACTCTCGTTCTCGAGGATTACGCGGCCTTGGAAGTGCTCGCGCGAACCTTGCCGAGCGGCGAAGTCCTCCTGACCGCAAGTCTCTCAAACGTCCACGAGGCGAAGAACGCGAGATCGAGTGCGGATACGCTTTATCAGGTTTCAATTCGCGCGGAGCCCCTTGAGGGTGAAATTCTCAAGTACCCGGCTGCCCGGTATGTCCCGCCTACGGACGAGGAACGCGAACTTCGCGTCATTTACGGTGAGCAACGTCCCTATGCCGTGGGTCACGGGGTTGCGACTGATTGGAAACTTGAGAATGAAAAATGCAAGTGGGTTCGGACAGAGTCCCTCCCGACTGCCCACGTTTGGCGACCGGTCTTTGACAACCTGTCGACGGCAAAGGACGGCAAGATAGTCACATTCGAAGATGACGAATTGTTCAAGATCGCGCCCTTGGCTAGCGGCGAGCTGGCGGGACCCGAGCTAGTTAATCGGCTGACGAGATTGGTCGAATTCTACAAGGAATGGATTGCTTACCAGTCCACGATACCCGTCGATACCGAGCTGAAAGCCGATGCAGCGAGAATGATCGAGCGCTGCGAACGAAGTGCTGAGCGTATGATGGAGGGCATCCGCATCCTTGCAAGCGATGCGGACGTCGCCCGTTGCTTCATGCTGGCGAACCGCGCGATGCTCATGTCTATGTGCCATGCGCGGCGGGCTTCAGGAAGTGGACGGGAGGATGGTCGACAGGGGCCATTCGAGCTTGGACATGCTGAGACCTCCTCGATCGACTATTTCGACCCAATTGAACTATTTGATAAGCCCCCAAAGTGGCGCCCGTTCCAGCTCGCTTTCTTCCTTCTCGTCTTACCATCGCTCGCGGGCAAGGAGCTTCCCGACCGTGATCTGGTCGATGTTATCTGGTTCGCGACCGGCGGAGGTAAGACCGAGGCCTATTTGTTCGTGTCTGCCTTCGAGCTTTTCAGAAGACGGATTGTAGAAGGCACCTCTGGCGGGGGGACCGGGATCATAAACCGCTATACATACCGCTTCCTGACCGCAGACCAGTTCCAGCGTACCGCGGGGATGATTTGTGCCATGGAAATGATCAGGCGGGAGTTAACCGCTTCTGGCGATGAGTCCGTTGGTGAGGACGAATTCTCAATCGGCCTTTTTGTCGGTGGCGAAGTCAGCCCCAATTCCTTCGCCGACAGTCACGAAGAAAAAAACGCTCTAACTGCAACCACCGAGTTGATGGATTCGAGCCAACCTCGCGATGCGAACCCCTTTCCTATCGAAAGTTGCCCATCGTGCGGAACTCTTCTAGTCCCCGAAGTGAAGAGGACGAAAGCGGACGGTAGCCCTGACGAAGCGTACTACGGTTTCATAGCAACTGCGAACAGCTTCACGACGAGGTGCCCGGAAGAAGATTGTCGTTTTCACAAAGGCTTGCCTGTCTACTTCATCGACGAGCAATTGCTTCGCATGCCTCCCTCGTTTTTGCTTGGCACCATCGACAAGTTCGCCATGATCCCCTGGAAGGAGAATGGCGGTGTCCTGCTCGGGCTCGGGACAAAATGGTCACCGCCGTCGCTTGTGATTCAAGACGAACTGCATCTAATCTCGGGCCCGCTCGGGACACTGGCAGGTATATACGAAGCGGCATTCGAAACTCTGATGGCAGCCGGAGGGACGCCACCGAAGGTAATTGCCTCGACGGCAACCATTCGGAACGCATCGGTGCAATGCAGGAGGATATACGGCAAGCCCTCGACGGTATTCCCATCACCCGGCTTGCGCGCGGAAGATTCCTTCTTCTCGAAACTCGACACCGACAACACGGAGAGGTCGAGACTTTATGCGGGCGTGATGGCTCAGGGTCTTAGATCAACGGTTGCAGCCTCTTGGAGCATTGCAGCACTGCTCCAGTCGTCTTATGAGCTTGTTGAAGCAGGTGAGCTAACCGAGAAAGAGACGGATTCTTACTGGACGTTAGTAGCCTACCACAACAGCAAGCGTGAACTGGGGCGCATCGTTAATGCGACCCGAGACGAAATTCCGACACGCATGAAAGTCTATGCCGCCAACGAGGCGATGGAACGGCCATCAAATTTTCAGATTTTGGAGCTGAAGGCCCACGCGGAAACACCAGTGCCCAGAGCGAGGCAACTTTTGGCCCGGCAGCATCGGCCCGAACAAGCCGCGATCGATGTGGTCCCATGTACCAACATTATCTCTGTAGGTGTTGATATCGAGCGCCTCGGCATGATGATGGTGAATGGTCAACCTAAGCTCAGCGCAGAATACATTCAGGCAACCAGCCGGGTCGGCCGCGGAGCGGTCCCGGGCCTTGTCTTGGCTGCCTATTCTCCAAGCAAGCCAAGGGACCGCTCACACTACGAATCATTCCGCGATTACCACGAGCGTTTCTACAGCTTCGTCGAGCCGACGAGCGTTACTCCCGGCGCATTGCCGGCAATTGAGCGAGGGCTCCATGCGGCACTTGTGACGGTCGTTCGTCACGGAACAAGACTAAGACGCAACGCAGCTGCAAACCAATTTGATCCGGCAGAAGAAGCTGTTGCCACGGTTATTGAGCGGCTCAAAGAGCGCCTGTTGAGGGCATACGACGGCCCACGCGAAGGCGAAGAGCGCGACCGCATCTCAAGAAAGCTCGCCGAGAAGGTCTCAGAGTGGGCCGACTGGGCCAGCTCCGTGGAGGGACTCCAATACACCTTCGCAAGTCGACAGCAGCGTCCGCACTTGCTCGTCCGCTACGGGAACAGAAAGGTCGATCGCGCCGGCTGGCACACACTTCAATCAATGAGGCACGTCGATAAGGAAATAACGCTGGAGGACATGGCACTTGCCCAAACCAACAATTCGTAGTGCGCAGCTCATTAGCCCGTTTGGTGTCGGCTCACTTTGCGAGTTCGATGGCCAATCTTTCTTCGTGCGTGGCACGGGCAGCTGGGCGAAGGGAAACAATCTCGAGAAGATCGAAGTCGGGTCACTTACCGATTGGCTTCGACCGCGCCAGCTTAGGAAGCCGACGGGATCAGTTGCCATCCTGCGGTTTCCGCATTGGCACTTCTGCCCGGAATGTCGGAAGATGATCCGATGGACCCCGGAAAAAGACCGGGAACATGTAAGAGCAGACGGCAGCCTTCCAAAGCCAACGTGCGATGATCGCAAATGCAAGAATGCCAGATTGGTGCCTATGCGTTTCGTGGCCGCCTGCGACAACGGTCACATCGACGAGATCGATTGGTACAGGTGGGCTCATCGATCACACGAACCTGCTGAACACGGTGCGTGCAGCTACCAAACGGCGAGATTGTACTTCGAGGTAACGGGCAAAAGCGGCGGCGACTTCTCCAGCATGGTGATACGGTGCAGTTGCGGGTCGTCGGGCAACTTGGAGGGCATCGCAGACGGCCCGCTGCCCCAGAAATGCCGCGGCTACCAACCTGGCGAGAAACCATCGACTTGCGTTGACCCGGAAAACAAGAAGAACCCCGGGGCGCCAAAGCCCCTCTATATGGAGCCGCGAGGCTCCAGCTCACTTCATTATGCTTCTGTGATCTCCGCCCTAGATATTGACGGCGATACTGAGAGGGACAGCTGGGAAAAACTTCGCGCTGACGCGCTCTACCAGAACACCTTACAGATGGCGGCTGGGCTGGTCCGTCTGCAGAATGGCGAAACAAATCTAGCGATTCAGACATGCCGCCTGAGCCTAGAAGCCAGAGCCGATGAAGTCGGTATAAATATCGAGGATGCGCTTGCGTGTTTCGAGGCGGACCTCGGTGCGAACCAATCTGACACGCAGCTTGCCCCGCCGGCAGACCAGATCAGCCAGCAAAGTATTCTCGATCAAGAGTTCCCCGTCCTCGCCAACCCAAAAGGACAGAATTCCCGTTGGCTCATTACCAGACCAGAGAATCCGAGTTCACGTTTCGGTCTCGATGGGCTCTTCGAACGCTTCGTAAGGGTCGAGCGGCTTCGCGAAGTCCGTGCATTCCGCGGCTTTCAGCGGCGCAACGTTTCGGAAAGACACGCCATGATCTCACCCTCTCTGGGACGGATCCAGCCAGACTGGTTGCCCGCCATGATGGTGCTAGGCGAAGGCGTATTCTTGGAATTCTCCAACTCTGCGATCGCTACTTGGCGGAAAAACAACGAACGGGAGATCGAACAATTTACCCAGTCGCACCTTGTGAGTGCCGAGGGTCTGGGATTGCCGGGCCGCATGGGATTCAACGCGAACCCGACATTCATCATGGTCCACAGTTTCGCGCATTTGCTTCTAAACCAGCTATCCTTCGACTGCGGTTACTCTTCCACCTCGCTAAGAGAGCGGATTTACTGCGGTACGGACTCCGAGCCGTATGCTGGGCTGCTAATCTATACAGCAGACTCTGATGCCGAAGGATCTATGGGCGGACTTAGCGAGATGGGAGAGCCGGAAAGGCTCGAAGATGTCATCTATCGCGCTGTGTCGCGCAGCCAATGGTGTTCTGGAGACCCGGTTTGCCGCGAACTAGACGAGCAAGGCATAGACGGATTGAACCGCGCAGCTTGCCATGCGTGCTCACTCGTCGCCGAGACGAGCTGCACCTTCTCGAATGTACTCCTTGATCGCGTTTTGGTGTCTGGTGATGGTCGCAAGAACGGGCGCGGCATTCGCGAGCCGGTCGGGTATTTTAGCCGGGTGCTACAGGTCTAAGAATGCGGTTTCCTTCTCTTAGCGATCTCGATCGAGAACAGCGGCGCATTTACGGCGATGCGCCGGGCGACGGGGCGATTTTGGTTATTGGCCCTCCCGGTACAGGGAAAACCGTTATGGCCTTTCACCGCGCCCAGAAGCTCAAAAAGCTCGGTCAAAATCCTCATGTAATCATGTATAACAAAGTGCTGGCCCAATATACTTCTACTCGATCAGATGTCGCGCTCGATGTTGGCGTGAGTACAATGCATACTTGGGCTGGGATCTGGTGGACTCGGGCGACAGGTTCTCGACTGCCAATGGTGGCAGGTGATGCTTGGGCCCATGATTGGAACGAGATTTGCGCTAGAACGCTGGATGCCCTCCAAAAGGGAGTCAGCCGAAGTTTCAGTTGGGGCCATCTCATCGTAGACGAAGGACAAGATTTCCCGCCACAAATGTACATGGCTCTGGGGATGATGCTCAAACAGATGGAAGCGCGAGGGGTAGCGGCGCAGGTCACGATCTTTGCCGACGATAACCAGCGACTTCAGGCCGATCGGAACAGCCGGATAAAGGATATCAAGGATTACCTATTTCTTGGTGCGACCGCCGATCGAGTTTTCAGCCTAAAGAAGAATTTTAGAAACACGCGGCCTATCGCTGAATTTGCAAAGCATTTTCAAGTGGGCAACGAAAGCGGCATTGCGGAGCTGCCAACTACTGACGGTGAGAAACCGCAGGTGGTCTTCGCCGCAAACGATCGAGACATTGCTGACTTCATTGCTCGTAAGGCCAAAATCAACCCTGGCAAGCAAGTGGGCGTGATCGTTTACGGAGGAGCCAAACAGGTAAAACGGGCCTACAATCAAGTGAAGATGCGGGTCAGTGAAATGGCCAAACCCCCTCGTCTGCAGATGTACCTCAGCGGCGACAATGCAAATACCGCTCAGGCGCTCGACTTTGAAAGTGATAACACGATCACCTTCCTGCATGCACAATCTGCCAAAGGTCTCGAATTCGACATCGTTTTCTTCCTCGGCATGGAAGGGATGAGCGTCGATACATCTGGTTTTTTGAACGAGCGAATGGCGCTTTACGTAATGTGCTCTCGTGCCCGTTCTGAGCTATACATCGCGTTCAAGGACATAGACCCTCGAGCCGAACCTCCTGCGGCTTTCCGTCTGCTTCCTCGTCCGAGCAAGGGTCTTTGCCGTTATGTTGGGTTGGGAGCTCTCGACCAAAGCATAGGGGTGTTCGAACAGGCCATAGAGACAAACGATGATTTCTATGAGGGGGAGGCAGACGAGTGAACGACGACGAAGGCGAACTCGAGCTTGATCTCGAACCTAGAGAAGCGGTAAAATTGTCATGCTGGGAACTCTTAGTCCCCATCCATACAGACAATTTCGCCCTCGCGCTGGCATCTGGTTATGTTGGCGGATCATTGAAAGATGATGCAGCACAAGACCTTCAAACGGTCGCAGGCAACGGTCTCTTCGCATTTTGTGGCGAAGTCCCCCTTTGGGCAGTATCGGAAGGTGAAAATGGGGACAGGGTTCTCCTAAGCCTCGAAGGGAGAGGAGAGGTGGCACCAGAGCCTGGAAGCATGACATGGCTCGACGGCCCCTTGAGGATAACGAAACTGCAGTCAGCCTACTTCAAGGACGAGGCCTCTTTGGCGAACTTCAATGCGTCCTACGATGCGTTTCCCGACGTTCCCCTCAGTTTAGTTGAACTAAAAACGAAGTGGCCGGTTCGCGAAACGGACGAGCGTCCGACAGATTTCCCCGATAAGCCGGTGACAGACCTGCGTCGGCAAAGCGGGTTCGATTTTCTCGGGGGCTTCGCGGCTGGGATCATCGCGCTATTGGCGGAAGGCACCTTTGATAAAGCGATCTGCGAATTTCTTGGTGAGCCGGGCACGGACGTTGCTCTAAATGCCAGAAACATCTTGCTTGCGCTCGAGCCTCGCTCTTCTCAGGTCGACATCTCAATATGGCAAGCGACAATCGAAGCGCTGCGTTCTCGTTTTGGGAATCGGGGGTTTGATCGGCGCGAATTCCTTGCGGAAGTCGAAGGGCGGCTGGCCGATCATGGACCAGAAGCAGAATCCTGGGTGCGCGGATGCCGGAAGGTCATCGACGCAGAGATCGACATTCCTAGTCTGGCAGACGGTGAAAAGATCGGCCGCCGGGCTGCGCTTGCAATTATCCTGTCCCACGAGCCTTCAGGCCTAGAAGAACTCGAGAGCAACCTCGAAACTGGTCCACGTGTACGAGCGTTGGTCACAGCTGCAGTTTACGCCTTCGCCGGGCTTTCGCGGATCGACAGCAGACTCAAGTCTCCTGCACCGAGAATGGATGCCGTGCTCGAGGTAGGACAAAGACTAGCCACGGGTGATCCCGTCAAGGTCGAGATCGAGACTTCAAAGACGGGCGCTGACTTGACCCGCTATCAGATCATCAAGGTCGCCGGAAACAGCGTGCTTGAGCGGCAGGTAGCTCCGCCCGCCTACATGGTCATGCTCAAGGCCCGGATACAAGAGGCAGGCTACAAGGTAGAGCTAGACGCCGCCTCTGGGCAGATTGGAATTCGACCGGGCAATGCGAAGGGCGAGTTTATCATGGTCGAGGATTGTTCGCGGTCTTTTCCGGACAATCCAATCATGAACTTAGTTCTTCCGATCGCAACCCTGAGCGCTCGCCCAACCGTCGCTTCGCTAAAGAAGCTTTTGGCCGCCGCATGGGAGAATGCCACGACCGTTGCCATACGCGAAGTCGGCGAGACGGAGGAAATGGTTGCAATGGCGAGCTTGCCGCTCGCGACTCTGGACCGTGACGAGCTCAACTTCCACGTCGAGCGCTTGCTTCTAGTGTCGGCAGAACTCGGCGGCAAGAAGCGCAAGGGGCGTCGCGTCAAGAACTAGGAGACCTTAACCAATGGCTATCAAGGCAGACCGCGGAGGCAAATCATCCAACAACTGGTACCAGCGGGATCTGCCCGTCAATATCGCGACGCACAATCGGAAGCTCGAACTTTGGCTTGAGCTAGACTCAAAGGGTGGCGGTGTAACCGACATCCGGATTGAGGTTGGGCAGGATAGCTACGAAGAACTTCTTTCCGCGATGCTTAAGTGTGACTTCGACAAGACCGTGCGCTCTTTTGCTACCGCATGCCAAAAATGGCGACGGATAAAGCAAGGATGAAGAAACCCACGCTCGGCTATCGGTTATGAGACGCTACTACGATGGCGACAAATTGGTTGCGGACGTTTCGCGCGCCATTAAAGGCGCGCTCCCTCGGCACGATCTCGAGCCATTCAGCCTCCTTGGTGTGGCTGCGGTGCTCGAGGCTATCGCATCGCCGCTCATCCGCGCCAGATTTCCTAGCATCGTGACAACTTCGGATTCGCGAAATAGTCTCCCATCATAAGATGCTGGGACTCGTACCCTTTTCGCTCGGAAGGCAAAGGGGCCAAGGTCGGGGCCGCGGTTAAAAATTCTCTAAAATATAGCTTTATATTAAATATTTAAAATACGTTTTCGAGTCCTCTTCTGGGCACCACTTTTCCAAAAACGCTTGGGTTATCCTCGCCGCTCAGGCGCCCGCGGCCACTTGCAGGCGGGTGCGGGCTTCGCTTTCGCCGATCAGGGGGAGGAACTCGCCCATGTCGGGGCCGTGGTCCAAGCCGGTCAGAGCCTGACGCAGCGGCAGGAACAGCGGCTTGCCCTTGCGGCCAGTGGTCTGCTTGAGCGTGGCCGTCAGCGTACCCCACGGGTCCTCGCCCCACACCAGCGCCGCAGCGGCCTCGCCAAGGAAGGCGCGGTCTTCGTCCGAGAAGGCCGGGTGCGTGATCGGACCCGTGACCAGCCGCCACCAGTCTGCCGCCTCGCCGACATGGGCGAGGTTCGGGCGGATCGCGTGCCAGCCGGCCTCGTCCATGCCCTGCGGCAGGCGATCCTGTACCGTGGCGAACGGAAGCTGGTGGACGATCGCAGCGTTGAGCCGTTCGAGATCCTCCTCGTCGAACTTGGCCGGAGCGCGGCCGAAGGTTCCGAGATCGAAACCCGCCACTAGCGCACTGCGATCCGCAATCGGCTCGACCGGCTGCGAGGTGCCAAGCCGCGCCAGCAGCGCGATGATCGCCTCGGGCTCGATCCCGCGCTCGCGGAAGACGTCGCAGCCGAGCGAGCCGAGCCGCTTCGAGAGCTTGCCTTCGCGGCCGACCAACAGCGCTTCGTGCGCAAAGGCTGGAAGCGATTTTGCTGCACTTTCATGTGCAGCAAAGTTTGCAGCAAAAAGTGCGGTAAAAATCTGAATCTGAACGGCAGTATTGGAAACATGGTCCTCACCCCGCAGGACCTGCGTGACGCCCATATCGATATCGTCGACCGCGCTCGGCATCATGTAGAGCCATGATCCGTCGGCGCGGCGGATGACGGGATCGGAGAGCTGGGCGGGATCGAATTTCTGGGTGCCGCGGATGCCGTCGTCCCAGGTGATCGGCTCAGCGTGGTCGAGCAGGAACCGCCAGTGGGGGGCAATTCCTTCGGCTTCCTTGGCGGCGCGCTCGGCGTCGGTCAGCTTGAGCGCCGCGCGGTCGTAGATCGATGGCAGCCCGCGCCCCAATGCGATCTTGCGTTTGACCTCGAGCTCCTGCGCGCTCTCGTAGCAGGGGTAGATGCGCCCCGCTGCGTGCAACGCGGCAAAGGCCGCCTCGTAGCGATCGAGACGGGCGGACTGGCGCTCCTCGCGGTCGAAATCGAGGCCCAGCCACGCCAGATCGGCGCGGATCGCCTCGACATAGTCCTCGCGGCTGCGCTCGGCGTCGGTGTCGTCGATCCGCAGGATGAAGGTTCCGCCCGCCTGCCGTGCCAACATCCAGTTGTGGAGCGCGGTGCGGATGTTGCCGACGTGGAGCCGGCCGGTGGGCGAAGGGGCAAAACGGGTGGTGGTCATGGGGGCGAGCGGTAGAGGCACGCGCGCCCGCCCGCAAGCGGCCTCACATCGCGCGCATTTCCGCCGCGACGAGGGCGAACGCTCCGTCCCACACGCGGTGCCAGCGTTCGGGCCGGACGAGGCCGGCCAGCGCTGCCTCGAACGCGGCCCGGTCACGCCGGGCCGCCGCATCGACCAGTCCGCCGATGGTTACCTCGTCATGGCTCAGCAGGCGGCAGCAGAAGCGGCTGACATGGATGTTCTCGGGCCAGCAGGCCGAGATGGTCTGCGCCAGGATGAGCGATTTCGCGGCGATCTCGACACTACCCAGCCGCACCGCAAGCTCGGGCACCGGATCACGCCCCAACCGCTCGT
Organism: Porphyrobacter sp.; assembly: GCA_027531395.1. Classification (GTDB taxonomy): domain Bacteria; phylum Pseudomonadota; class Alphaproteobacteria; order Sphingomonadales; family Sphingomonadaceae; genus Erythrobacter. The sequence continues at coordinate 67,149 of JAPZRO010000003.1, forward strand.
GCAAGGCAATCAGCCGCAGCGCATGGACGAAGCGCCCGCCGACCGGCCCGAGCGACTCGACCCGCGGAGGGGCCGCCAGGCGGGCAATGATGTCCTGCGTTGAGGCGGAAGGAAGACGGTTGCCGGACATGGGACCTCGCTGGTGTTGCCGGAAGAGGGAACACCACAAGGCCTAATATTTGTGCGAGTGATTTGCAATAGCGATTATGCAGGGCCCGCAGGCATGAAAAACCCCGCCGGAGCACGAACTCCGGCGGGGCTTTCAGGGCCTTCAAGGCGCGGGCGGGAACTTACTCCTCGCCGTCGTCCTCGACTTCGGCAGCGGGGGCCGAGGCGGCCATCGCAGCCATTGCGGCCTTCATCTTCTCTTCCGAACCGATCGCATCGGCTTCCGGCTCGACTTCGCGCTGGCCCGAAGCGGACAGGGCTTCCTGCTGCTTCTTCCATGCGGCCTTGAGCGCGGCGTCGCGGCTGTTGGCGGTAACGCGCAGACGGTTCATGCCCGCGCCGGTACCGGCGGGGATGAGACGGCCGACGATCACGTTTTCCTTCAGACCGATCAGGGTGTCCTTCTTCCCTTCGACCGCCGCCTGCGTCAGCACGCGGGTGGTTTCCTGGAACGAAGCCGCCGAGATGAACGAGCGGGTCTGGAGCGAGGCCTTGGTGATGCCGAGCAGCACCGGCTTGCCTTCCGCGGGCTGCTTGCCCTTGGCCAGCTTGCCGTTGATCTCGAGCATCTCGGCCAGATCGACCTGCTCGCCCGGCAGCAGGGTGGTGTCCCCGCCATCGGTGATCTCGACCTTCTGCAGCATCTGGCGAACGATCACCTCGATGTGCTTGTCGTTGATCTTCACGCCCTGCAAGCGGTAGACTTCCTGAATCTCGTTGACGAGATATTCGGCCAGCGCTTCGACGCCCAGCACCTCGAGGATGTCGTGCGGGTTGGGCGAGCCGGAAATCAGGGTGTCACCCTTCTTCACGTAGTCGCCTTCCTGCACGTCGATCACCTTGGTCTTGGGGATCAGGTACTCGACGGGTTCACCCTCCTCGGGGATGATCGCGATCTTGCGCTTCGCCTTGTATTCGCGGACGAATTCGATCCGGCCGGAAATCTTGGCGATGATCGCGTTGTCCTTCGGCAGACGCGCCTCGAACAGCTCGGCCACGCGCGGCAGACCGCCGGTGATATCGCGGGTCTTGGCGGCTTCGCGGCTCGCACGGGCGAGAATGTCACCCGCTTGCACCGTGTCGCCGTCGGCCACCGAGAGGGTCGTGCCCGGAGCGAGCATGTAACGCGCCGCTTCGGTCTCGCCGCCGCCTTCGCCAAGCAGGGTCATGCGCGGACGCAGATCCTCCTTCTTCTTGCGGCCGGTCGCACGGTTCTCGGTGACGACGCGCTGGGCGATGCCGGTGGCATCATCGACCTGTTCTTCGAGCGTGATGCCCTCGATCAGGTCCTGATACTTCACCACACCCGACTGTTCGGTGATGATCGGCAGGGTGAACGGGTCCCACTCGGCGAGACGATCGCCGATCTTCACCTGATCGCCATCCTTGAACATCAGCACCGTACCGTAGGGCACCTTGTGCATCTCGCGCTCGCGCCCTTCGGCGTCGATCACCGCGATCTCGCCGGTACGGGCGAGGCTCAGGATGCGACCGCGCTTGTCGGTGATGGTCGGCATGTCGCGCAGCTCGACGCGGCCGTCCGAAATCGCCTCGAGGTGCGAGGTTTCGTTGAGCTGCGCCGCACCACCGATGTGGAAGGTACGCATGGTGAGCTGGGTGCCCGGCTCGCCGATCGACTGCGCCGCGATGACGCCCACGGCTTCGCCGATGTTGACCGGCGTCCCGCGCGCCAGATCGCGCCCGTAACAGGTCGCGCAAACGCCCTGTTCGGCTTCGCAGATCAGCGGCGAGCGGATCTTGGCGGACTGAACTTCAGCCGCCTCGATGTCCTTGACCATCGCTTCGTCGAGCAGCGTGCCGGCGGGGACGATCACTTCGCCGGTGGCGGCGTTGATGATGTCCTCGGCGACGGTGCGGCCGAGAATGCGCTCGCCGAGCGAGGCGATCACCGAACCGCCCTGCACGATGGCGCGCATTTCGAGCGCGTTCTGGGTGCCGCAATCTTCCTCGACGATGACGCAATCCTGCGACACGTCGACCAGACGGCGGGTGAGGTAACCCGAGTTCGCGGTCTTCAGCGCGGTGTCCGCGAGGCCCTTACGGGCGCCGTGGGTCGAGTTGAAGTATTCAAGAACGGTCAGACCTTCCTTGAAGTTCGAGATGATCGGGGTCTCGATGATCTCGCCCGACGGCTTGGCCATCAGGCCGCGCATCCCGGCGAGCTGCTTCATCTGCGCCGGGCTACCACGGGCACCCGAGTGGCTCATCATGTAGATCGAGTTGATCTGGGCTTCCTTGCCCGTTTCCGGATCGATCGGCTGCGCCTTGATCTCGGCCATCATCGCGTCGGCGACCATGTCACCGCACTTCGACCAGGCGTCGATCACCTTGTTGTACTTTTCCTGCTGGGTGATGAGACCGTCCTGGTACTGCTGCTCGTAACCGGCAACCAGTTCCTTGGTCTCCTCGACCAGCTTTTCCTTGGCGTCGGGGATGATCATGTCATCCTTGCCGAAGCTGATCCCGGCCTTGAACGCGTGACGGAAGCCCAGCGCCATGATGGCGTCGGCGAACAGCACGGTGTCCTTCTGGCCGGTGTGGCGGTACACTTGGTCGATCACGTCGCCGATCTCGCGCTTGGTGAGCAGGCGGTTGATGATGTCGAAGGGCACCTTGTGGTTCTTCGGCAGGCACTCGCCGATCAGCATGCGGCCCGGCGTGGTGACAAAGCGCTTCATCTCCACCTTGCCGCTCTCGTCGGCCTGCGGGACGCGGGCGATGATGCGGGTGTGGAGCGTGACCGCCTTGGTTTCCAGAGCCTGGTGCACTTCGGCCATGTCGGCAAAGCGCGGCAGCTTCTCGATCTTGGTGCCGTCGGCTTCCTCGATGAACTCGGGAGTCTTTTCCTGCCGCTCCATCGAGAGGTAGTAGATCCCCAGCACCATGTCCTGCGAGGGCACGATGATCGGCTTGCCGTTGGCGGGCGAGAGGATGTTGTTGGTCGACATCATCAGCACGCGCGCTTCGAGCTGGGCTTCCAGCGACAGCGGCACGTGGACCGCCATCTGGTCACCGTCGAAGTCGGCGTTGAAGGCCGAGCAGACCAGCGGGTGCAGCTGGATCGCCTTGCCCTCGATCAGCACGGGCTCGAACGCCTGGATGCCGAGACGGTGCAGCGTCGGCGCGCGGTTCAGCAGAACCGGGTGCTCGCGGATCACTTCGTCGAGGATGTCCCAGACTTCCTTGCGCTCCTTCTCGACCCACTTCTTGGCCTGCTTGAGGGTCATGGAGAGACCCTTGGCATCCAGACGGGCGTAGATGAACGGCTTGAACAGCTCGAGCGCCATCTTCTTGGGCAGGCCGCACTGGTGCAGCTTGAGTTCCGGACCGGTCACGATCACCGAACGGCCCGAATAGTCGACGCGCTTGCCGAGCAGGTTCTGGCGGAAGCGGCCCTGCTTGCCCTTGAGCATGTCGGACAGCGACTTGAGCGGACGCTTGTTGGCGCCGGTGATGACGCGGCCGCGACGGCCGTTGTCGAACAGCGCGTCAACCGCTTCCTGCAGCATGCGCTTTTCGTTGCGCACGATGATGTCGGGCGCGCGCAGTTCGATCAGGCGCTTCAGGCGGTTGTTACGGTTGATCACACGACGATAGAGGTCGTTGAGGTCCGAGGTCGCGAAGCGGCCACCGTCGAGCGGCACCAGCGGGCGCAGTTCGGGCGGGATGACCGGGATCACTTCGAGGATCATCCATTCCGGACGGTTGCCGGATTCGATGAAGCTCTCGACGACCTTCAGACGCTTGATGATCTTCTTGGGCTTGAGCGCCGACTTGGTGGTCGCCAGCTCGTCCATCAGCGCGTCACGCTCGGCCTCGAGGTCGAGGTCCATCAGCATGGTGCGCACGGCTTCCGCGCCGATATCGGCCGAGAAGGCGTCCTCGCCATACTCGTCCTGGTATTCGAGCAGCTCGTCCTCGGTCAGCAGCTGGTACTTCTCGAGCGGGGTCAGGCCCGGCTCGATCACGACGTAGCTTTCGAAGTAGAGGATGCGCTCGAGCTGCTTGAGCTGCATGTCGAGCAGCAGGCCGATGCGCGAGGGCAGCGACTTCAGGAACCAGATGTGCGCGACCGGCGCGGCCAGTTCGATGTGGCCCATGCGCTCGCGGCGGACCTTGGTCACGGTCACTTCGACGCCGCACTTTTCGCAGACGACGCCCTTGTACTTCATGCGCTTGTACTTGCCGCACAGGCACTCGTAGTCCTTCACGGGGCCGAAGATGCGCGCGCAGAACAGGCCGTCACGCTCCGGCTTGAAGGTGCGGTAGTTGATCGTTTCCGGCTTCTTGATCTCGCCATAGGACCACGAGCGGATGCGCTCCGGCGAGGCGATGCCGATCTGAATCTGGTCGAAGGTTTCGGGCTTCGCCAGCTGGTTGGTGAATTTGGTCAGGTCGTTCATGACTGTGTTCCCTTAGGGGGATGAATTCCGATGGGCAGGCAAGCGGGGGCGCTGAGGCCCCCGCCCCTTACTCCGCTGCCTCCAGCATCTCGCCGTCGTCGTCCTCGTCGAGGATCGACTTGAGTTCGACATTGAGGCCGAGGCTGCGCATTTCCTTGACGAGCACGTTGAAGCTCTCCGGAATGCCGGCCTCGAAGGTGTCGTCGCCCTTGACGATCGCTTCGTAGACCTTGGTGCGGCCGACCACGTCGTCGGACTTCACCGTCAGCATTTCCTGCAAGGTATAGGCCGCGCCGTAGGCCTGGAGCGCCCAGACCTCCATTTCCCCGAAGCGCTGGCCGCCGAACTGCGCCTTGCCGCCCAGCGGCTGCTGGGTGACGAGCGAGTACGGCCCGATCGAACGCGCGTGGATCTTGTCGTCGACGAGGTGGTGGAGCTTCAGCATGTAGATGATGCCCACGGTCACCTTGCGGTCGAACGCCTCACCGGTGCGGCCGTCATAGAGCGTGGACTGACCCGAAGAGTCGATCCCCGCCTTGACCAGCATGTCCGAAACGTCGGCTTCGCGCGCGCCGTCGAACACCGGAGTCCCCATCGGCACGCCGGCCGAAAGGTTGTGCGCCAGTTCCACGATATCCGCAGTCGAGCGGCTTTCGAGATCTTCGAAATACTGCTCGCCATAGACGTCCTTCAGACGCTCAACCACCGCAGCCGGCGGCGCGGCGTTGGCGTAGTCTTCGGCGGCGTTCGGATTGGCAGCGCGCCAGTCCTCAAGCAGCCCCTTGATCTCGTGGCCGAGCGCACGTGCGGCAAAGCCGAGGTGCGTTTCGAAGATCTGCCCGACGTTCATGCGCGAGGGCACGCCCAGCGGGTTGAGCACGAGGTCGACCGGGGTCCCGTCTTCGAGGAACGGCATGTCCTCGACCGGCAGGATGCGGCTGATCACACCCTTGTTCCCGTGACGGCCGGCCATCTTGTCGCCCGGCTGTAGCTTGCGCTTCACCGCGACGAAGACCTTGACCATCTTGAGCACGCCCGGAGCCAGCTCGTCACCACGCTCCAGCTTTTCCTTGCGGTCGTGGAACTTGGCATCGATCAGCGCCACGGCTTCGTCGTACTGCGACTTCACCGCTTCGATCTGCGCCTGACGGCCATCATCGGCCACCGCGAACTTGAACCATTCGTGGCGATCGACCTCGTCGAGCAGCTCCTCGGTGATCTCCACGCCCTTCTTCAGCCCCTTCGGCGCTGCCGATGCGGTCTGGCCGATCAGCATGTCGCGCAGGCGGTTGTAGGTCGCACGGTTGAGGATGTTGCGCTCGTCCGCGGCGTCCTTGCGGAGGCGTTCGATTTCCTCGTTCTGGATCGCTCGGGTACGGTCATCGATCTCGATCCCGTGGCGGTTGAACACCCGGACCTCGACGATGGTGCCCGCAACGCCCGGCGGCAGACGCAGCGAGGTGTCGCGCACGTCGCTCGCCTTTTCGCCGAAGATCGCGCGCAGCAGCTTTTCTTCCGGGGTCATCGGCGATTCACCCTTGGGGGTGATCTTGCCGACCAGAATGTCGCCCGGATGCACTTCGGCGCCGATGTAGACGATGCCCGCCTCGTCGAGGTTGCGCAGGGCTTCCTCGCCGACGTTCGGGATGTCGCGGGTGATGTCTTCCGGCCCGAGCTTGGTGTCGCGGGCCATGACTTCGAACTCCTCGATATGGATCGAGGTGAAGACGTCGTCCTTCACGATGCGTTCGCTGATCAGGATCGAGTCTTCGTAGTTGTAGCCATTCCACGGCATGAACGCGACGAGGCTGTTCTTGCCCAGCGCCAGCTCGCCCAGATCGGTCGAGGGACCATCGGCGATGATGTCGCCCTGCTCGATCACGTCACCCACCTTCACCAGCGGACGCTGGTTGATGCAGGTGTTCTGGTTCGAACGCTGGAACTTCTGCAGCGTGTAGATGTCCACGCCCGACTGGCCGGGTTCGACATCGCCGATCGCGCGGATCACGATACGGGTGGCGTCGACCTGGTCGACGATCCCGCCGCGCTTGGCCGCAATCGCAGCGCCCGAATCGCGCGCCACGGTCTCTTCCATGCCGGTGCCGACCCACGGCGCTTCCGCCTTCACGAGCGGCACGGCCTGACGCTGCATGTTCGAGCCCATCAGCGCGCGGTTGGCGTCGTCGTTTTCGAGGAACGGAATGAGCGAGGCCGCGACCGAGACGAGCTGCTTCGGCGACACGTCCATCAGCGTCACGTGTTCACGCGGGGCCATCAGGTTGTCGCCGTTGTGACGCGCCGACACCAGTTCCTCGACGAAGCTGCCGTCTTCGTTAAGCTCGGCCGAAGCCTGCGCGACGGTGTGCTTCTGCTCTTCCATGGCGGAGAGGTAGATCACGTCGCCGGTCACCTTCCCGTCCACCACCTTGCGGTAGGGGGTTTCGATGAAGCCGTACTTGTTGACGCGCGAGAACGACGCCAGCGAGTTGATCAGACCGATGTTCGGGCCTTCCGGCGTTTCGATCGGGCAGATGCGGCCATAGTGCGTCGGGTGAACGTCGCGGACTTCGAAGCCGGCACGCTCGCGGGTGAGGCCGCCCGGCCCGAGCGCCGAGACGCGGCGCTTGTGGGTGACTTCCGAGAGCGGGTTGGTCTGGTCCATGAACTGCGAGAGCTGCGAGGAACCGAAGAACTCGCGCACCGCGGCCACAGCGGGCTTGGCGTTGATCAGGTCGTTCGGCATCACGGTCGACACGTCGACCGAGCTCATGCGCTCCTTCACGGCGCGCTCCATGCGCAGCAGGCCGACGCGGTACTGGTTTTCCAGCAGCTCGCCCACAGAACGCACGCGGCGGTTGCCGAGGTTGTCGATGTCGTCGACTTCGCCCTTGCCGTCCTTGAGGCCGACCAGTTCCTTGACCACGGCAAGGATGTCTTCCTTGCGCAGGATGGTGATGGTGTCCTCGCACTCGAGGCCGAGACGCATGTTGAGCTTCACGCGGCCCACGGCCGAGAGGTCATAGCGTTCGGCGTCGAAGAACAGGCCTTCGAACAGCGCTTCGGCCGTTTCCTTCGTCGGCGGTTCGCCCGGACGCATGACCTTGTAGATCGCTTCCAGACCCTCGTCGCGGTTCTCGGCCTTGTCGGCCTTGAGCGTGTTGCGGATCCACGGACCGGTGTTGATCTCGTCGATGTCGAGCAGCGGCAGGATGTCGATCCCGGCCTTGTCGAAGGCCTCGACATGCTCAAGCGTCACTTCGTCACCGGCTTCGATGTAGATGCGGCCGGTGCTCTCGTCGATCATGTCGGCGGCGGCATAGCGGCTCACGACTTCCTCGGTCGGCAGCAGGAGCTCTGCCAGACCGTCCTTGGCGGCCTTGTTGGCGGCACGCGGGCTGATCTTCTGGCCGGCAGGGAAGACTTCCTCGCCGGTCTTGGCGTCGATCAGCGCGAAGGTCGGCTTGGCACCGCGCCACTGTTCGGCCACGAACGGGATCTTCCAGCCGTCCTTGGCGCGTTCCCAGGTCACGGTGTTGTAAAAGTAGCCGAGGATGTCTTCGGCATCGAGGCCGAGGGCATAGAGCAGCGCGGTCACCGGCAGCTTGCGCTTGCGGTCGATGCGGACGTTGACGATGTCCTTGGCGTCGAACTCGAAGTCGAGCCACGAGCCGCGGTAGGGAATGACGCGCGCGGCGAACAGCAGCTTGCCCGAGGAGTGGGTCTTGCCGCGGTCATGATCGAACAGCACGCCCGGCGAACGGTGCATCTGGCTGACGATCACGCGCTCGGTGCCGTTGATGATGAAGGTGCCGTTCTCGGTCATGAGCGGCATGTCGCCCATGTAGACGTCCTGCTCCTTGATATCGAGCACCGAGCGGGTTTCGGTTTCCTGGTCCACCTCGAACACGATGAGGCGCAGCGTCACCTTCATCGGGGCGGCATAGGTGATGCCGCGCTGACGGCACTCGGTGGTGTCGTACTTGGGCTCTTCTAGTTCGTAGTGCACGAAGTCGAGCTCGGCGGTGCCGGCGAAATCGCGGATCGGGAACACGCTGCGGAGCGTCTTTTCGAGGCCCGAGACATAGCCGGTCGACTTGTCCGAACGCAGGAACTGCTCGTAGCTTTCGCGCTGAACCTCGATCAGGTTCGGCATCTGCACCACTTCGTGGATGTCACCGAAGATCTTGCGGATGCGCTTCTTCGCGGTCCCTTGGGCCTTGCGGCTGCGGGTGACGGGCGGCTTCGCCTTGGTTGCCATGGAGGAGTAGGCCTCTTCAATTGGGCCGCGCGAGGCTTTCGCGCGGACGGGAAAAATCGCTGTCGTTCCACGCGAAAAGAGCCGCCCGCATCAACGCACAAAAGCCGCTCGCCTGACACCGCTTATAAAGCGTGCCGGCAGCAGCCTCGTGATATGCGTTGCGTGGCGACCATGTCGCCGCTTCCTTCCGTGGCCGATTCCCGCGCATGAATCAGCCTTGCTCGAAGCGGGCGAGAGCGGGGTATTTAGGAATACCCTGCGTTGCTGTCAACGCCCGCCTTCGGCGAGCGCCGCAAAAGCGGAAATTGCGCTTGCAGTCACCATTCCAGTCGCCGCAAGCTGCCGGGACGATGGCCAAAGACACACCTCTCCCGATGGGCAACCCGCTCGAAAATCCGGCTCGGTTTCTCGAATTCGGACAAGAGCTCGCCGCGGACAGGACGGGCGGGCTGGCGCTGGCGCTGGCAGAGCGGGCGCTCGCGCGCCATGGCGATGATCCGCTGTGGCAGGCGCTGGCTGGCGCGGTTCTCCGGCACGGGGTGCCCGGGTTCCATGTGCGGATGCTGCGCGACGGGCGGCGCAATGCCGCTTATCGCGCGGCAATCGAGCGTTTCGCGCCCGGGCGCAAGGTGCTCGACATCGGCACCGGATCGGGCCTACTGGCCATGATGGCAGCCCGCGCAGGGGCCGCGCAGGTCTATGCCTGTGAGGAAAACGCGATGCTCGCCGCAGCAGCCCGCAAGGTGATCGCCGCCAATGGCCTGGCTGACCGGATCACCGTGTTCGACCGGCATTCGGGCAAGCTCGACAGGCTGCGCGATCTCGACGGCGGTGTGGACATGGTCGTGTCCGAAGTGTTCTCGGACTGCTTGGTGGGCGAAGGCGTGCTCGAATCGCTCGCCCACGCCCGTGCCGAACTTGCGACACCGGGGGCGCTGTTTCTCCCCGAGACGGCGAGTGTCATGGTCGCGCTGGCCCAGTTTGCGCCGCTGGTCGACACGGCAGGCATCGTCGAAGGGCTCGACCTGTCCGGCTTCGCCCCCCATCTGACCCCACGCAGTCATGTCTATGCCGATGACCCGGCGTTGCACCTGCGCAGCGATCCGGAGCCGATCCTTCACTTCGATTTCGGCACGGGCGACCCGCCGTCAAACGGGGAGAGCCGCTGCACGCTGACCAGCAACGGCGGACAGGTCAGCGGGATCGCCCAGTGGCTGCATCTGCGCTTTGCCGACGACATCACATACGAGAACCGGCCCGGGAGCGGCACCGATCTGCACTGGGTCATCAATCTCGCCGCCTGCGAACCGCGCGCGTCAGCACCGGGCGATCGGTTCGAATGCGGCGCATGCTACAGCGGCAGCACGCTGGTGAAATGGGTGCGGTCGAAGGCCAAAGATTGAAAAACGACAAGAGACGTATCGATTTTCAATATTATTGATTGACGATAAGCCGCGAATCGGACTAGAGAGACTTTATCGAATCACGATGTATCCGATAAAGGAGATCGATATGAACCGTTTTGCCAACCACACCTTCGCCGCGCTCGCCGCCTTTGTCCTCACGCTCGGATCGATCGGGGCGATCGTCACCGTTCCTCCGGCGCACGCCGAAACGCCCGCTGCGATCAATCTGCCCAACCTCGCCTGAGGCGCTGCGTGAAAGGAACCGCTCGATGAACAAGCCCCCCATCTCCAACGACCTCCTGCTGCTGGCGGGCAAGGTCATCACCATCCTGATGCAGGGCGCGATGGCGTTCGGCGCGGTGGTGCTCGTCTTCGTCATCGGCGCGCTGGCCGTGAGCCGCGACACGATAGAGGCGCAAATGGCCGCCGAAACCGGTCACGCCGATTTCGCGCTGCCGCTGTTCGCGTCCTTCGGTGTGCTTCTGATCGGCTTCGCCATCGTCGCCGCGCTGTTCGTCTTTTTCGGCAAGCTGCGCGCAATCATCAACACGGTGAGCCAGGGCGATCCCTTCGTCCCGGTCAATGCCGAGCGGCTGAGCCTGATGGCATGGCTGATGCTGGGTGTGCAGCTGCTGGTTTTGGCCGCAATCCCCTTCGCGCTCCAGCTGGTCGATTTCGTGCGGGTCTTCGGTGAGGATTCCGACATCAAGATCGACGGCGGCTTCGACCTCAGCGGGATCCTGCTCGTCATCATCCTGTTCATTCTTGCCCGCGTCTTCCGCCACGGCGCCGCGATGCGCGAAGACCTGGAAGGGACCGTGTGATGCCGCCGATCAACGACGACCTCGAAGGAGCCCGCATCATGGTCAAGCTCGACGACCTGCTCTACGCCCGCCGCATGACGCTGACCGAACTGGCCGAACGGGTCGGCCTCACCCTCGCCAACCTGTCGATCCTCAAGACCGGCAAGGCCAAGGCGATCCGCTTCTCCACCCTCGCCGCGATCTGCCGCGAGCTGGATTGCCAGCCGGGCGACCTGCTCGCCTACCGGACCGGGGACAGCTGAAAGCGCCAATCCGCTTGACTCTTCCGCCCGATCCCCTAGAGGCCCGCCCCGACCGGCGGGCCTCGTGCCTTTGCCGTTCATCCGTCCGAGACAGTTGGTGACCGGAATTTGCCGGTCTTAATTTCCAGCCTAGACGGGGAAACGAGATTTCGCAGCGGACTGCCACAGGCAGCCCGTCCTGCACGTGCCGGATGGCACACCCTCCTTCCCTTTCGACGGACTCGCCCGCGTTCGGAGCCTTCGCGGCCCTGTGCGCGGACACAACGTAGCCGACCGTGCGGGAGCCATCCTGCCCGGTCATTTGTGAAGGAGTATGGCATGGATCGTTCGCAGAAAGCCGACGCGGTTGCCCAGCTCAATGCGGTCTTCAACGAGGTCAGCGTGGTGGTCGTCACCCGCAACCTCGGCATGACGGTGGCCCAGTCCACCGACCTGCGGAACAAGATGCGCGCTGCTGGTGCGTCCTACAAGGTTGCGAAGAACCGTCTCGCCAAGCTCGCTATCGAAAACACCGACTATGTCGGGCTGGATGACATGCTCACCGGCCCGGTCGGGCTGGCCTGGTCGACTGACCCGGTCGCGGCTGCCAAGGCCGCTGTCGAATTCGCCAAGACGAACGACAAGCTCGAAATCGTCGGCGGTTCGATGGGTTCGGTCGTTCTCGACGAAGCCGGCGTGAAGGCACTTGCCTCGATGCCGAGCCTCGACGAGCTGCGCGCCAAGCTCATCGGTCTGGTCAACGCCCCGGCGACGAAGATCGCACAGGTCGTTACCGCACCCGCCGCGAAGGTCGCCCGTGTGTTCGCCGCCTACGCGGACAAGGCAGCTTAAGAGACGTTTTTCGTCAGACGAAACAATCTGTTGGGGCCTAAGACATGGTGTCTTGCCCCGCCACCAATTTGGAGTGAACCATCATGGCCGATATTGCCAAGCTTGTTGAAGAACTGTCGCAGCTGACCGTGCTTGAAGCTGCCGAACTCGCCAAGGCCCTCGAAGAAGCATGGGGCGTGAGCGCCGCTGCTGCTGTGGCCGTGGCTGCCCCCGCTGCCGGCGGCGACGCCCCGGCTGCCGAAGAGCAGACCGAATTCGACGTCATCCTGACCGGCGACGGCGGCAAGAAGATCCAGGTCATCAAGGAAGTCCGCGCCATCACCGGCCTCGGCCTGACCGAAGCCAAGGCGCTGGTCGAGTCGACCCCGAAGGCGATCAAGGAAGGTGTCAACAAGGCCGAAGCCGAAGACATCAAGAAGAAGATCGAGGAAGCCGGCGGCACCGTCGAGCTCAAGTAAGCTCGAAAACCGCGGTTTCGACCGTTTTCAAGGGAGGCGGCACCAGCGATGGTGCCGCCTTTCTTGTGTCCGCCCCGGCGGCGGGTCGGCAAACGATTCAATCCGGTCGAGCAATATTAATGCACGAAATGCAACCGTCTAGGAAATGGACGATTCCGGATGTGTCTCGCGGAAGTTACTTTACACCCTGTTAATAACCCCTAACATCAGCTTACCGAGTCGCCGAGTCGTTGAGACTCTGAACGATATAGAAGGGGCCCACCCCCGCTAGCGCGTTCCTTGGTAAGGTGAGGGGGAATGATGTCGTATCTGAAGGCAAGCCTTGCGGCGGCCGCTTTCGTTGTCGCTGTGCCGGTTGCGGCGCAGGATGTGGTGTATCGTCCCATCAGCCCGACATTCGGTGGCAACCCGTTCAACTCGAACCATGTTCTGGGTGTGGCCAACGCCAACAACAACACGCGTGACCCGCGGGCGACGTCCACCAACTCCCAGGCCGACATCTTCGCCCGCCAGCTCCAGTCGCGCCTGCTCTCGGCGCTGTCGTCGCAGATCGTCGATGCGATCTTCGGCGATAACCCGCAGGAAAGCGGCACCATCAGCTTTGGCGGCCAGACGATCGAGTTCTTCCGTTCGCTCGACGAAGTCACCCTGATCATCCGCAACGACGAGACCGGCGAGGAAACCCGCATCGTCGTGCCGCTGTTCATCGAGGTGGACTGAGACCGGCCCGATGCGCACCCTGTACAAATCCCTTCTGGCTGGCGTCACCGCTCTCGCGGTCAGTGGCTGCATGAGCATGCCGCAGGACGGTCGCAATTCGATCGCGACCACCACCAGCCTCGCCTATTTCCCCAAGAAGACCCAGACCCAGAGTCTGCTCAACCAGATGCCCCCACCGCAGCGGCAGGTGGCGATCGCGGTCTATGGCTTCACCGACCAGACCGGCCAGTTCAAGCCCAGCGATGTCGGCCAGACCCTGTCGCGCGCCGTGACCCAGGGCGCCAGCTCGATGCTGGTCAAGGCGCTGCAGGACACCGGCAATCGCAGCTGGTTCACCGTCGTCGAGCGCGAGCGGCTGGATAACCTGCTGCGCGAACGCCAGATCATTGGCGAGATGCGCAAGCGCTACCTCGGCGAACAGGATGTCGATCCCAACGCCCTGCCCGCGCTGCTGTTTGCCGGCGTGCTGCTCGAAGGCGGGATCGTCGGCTATGACACCAACACCGTCACCGGCGGGGCCGGCGCGGCCTTCCTCGGCATCGGGGCCCGCACCGAATACCGGCAGGACACGGTGACCGTCTATCTCCGCGCGGTTTCCGTGCGCACCGGCGAAGTGCTCGCCAACGTGACCGCGTCCAAGACCATTGCCAGCCAGGCGATCGGCGCCAATGCCTTCAAGTTCGTGGCCTTCCGCGAGCTGCTCGAGGCAGAGGCCGGGATCACCTCGAACGAGCCCGATCAGGTCGCCCTGCAACAGGCGATCGAGAAGGCGGTCTATGGCCTCGTCCTCGAAGGGGTCGAGCTCGATCTGTGGCGCTTTGACGACATGGCGGCTGCCCAGCCGCTCATCGCAGCCTACCGCGCCGAGCGCGACGGGCTCTACGATGCCAGTGATATTCAGAAGGCGGTGAAGCGCGCAGGCTCGCTGACCGCCATGACGATCGTCGATCCGGACAAGGACGAGAAGGACCGCGACGGATCGTAGGACGGAACGGGTTTTCCGGTCGGTCTGCCAGCTGATCGGGGAAGGAACCAGAGAGCGCGAAAAGCGCCGTGGGGCCGCACAAAAATAAGCACGCAAAGGAGCTGCCACTCCAATGCGCGCGAGAAAAAGGTATGCGATCACCTAGCAGCCCGGCGTCTCATCGCGCCGTGGCCGATGCTCGGTATCGCCTATCGAATGGGCGGATGCAACAAATGAATACCGAGCCTGGTCATTTCCCTTACCGTTCAAAGCCTTCGGGCGACGCACTCGGCGTGCGTCAGCGTCCGGCTGCGACGGCATGGGCCCGCGCCACGGCCCGGCCTTTCCCGGCCCCGACGTACCGGGCGAGGGACCGCCACTTTCATTTTTCGGGATCTCGCGGACCCTGCTGCGCACGAACGCAGACTGGCCGGGAAACGTCGCACCAGCAATCGCAGTAAAGGGAAATAGTGCAATGAAGACAATAATCAAAACCGGCGTATCCGTGCTGGCGCTTTCGCTGGCCGGTGTCGCGCTGGCCCAGTCGAACACCTCGAATGTCGAGCAGACTGGCGCCGGCGAAGTCGCCTCCGTGACCCAGAGCGGTGCGGGCACCAACACCAGCCAGATCGATCAGGACGGCAGTGGCAACGAAGCCGACGTCACCCAGATCAGCACCGCGGGCGACGCCAACGCCTCGACGATCCTGCAGACCACCGCAGCCAGCGGCAGCACCGCCACCGTCAGCCAGGAAGGCGAAGGCAACGACAGCGACGTCACCCAGGACGGCGACGACAGCGAAGTCGAAGTGACGCAGGACGGCACCGACAACGAGTCGGTCGTGGCACAGAACGCGCTCGAAGCCTTCACCTCGGTGACCCAGAACGGCAATGCCAACTTCAGCGATGTCGGCCAGACGGGCGACGATGCCAGCGTGCAGGTCACCCAGACCAACACCGAAGGTGCCATCGACGGGAACGACAACTTCATCACCCAGAGCGGTGACGGTTCGTCGGCGACGGTCGAACAGGACGGTCAGTTCAACCTCTCGACCATCACCCAGACCGGCGCGGGCTCGCTCACCGAAGTCAGCCAGACCGGTGTCGACAACGACTCGACCGTCACGCAGGGCGGCGCGCTCGCTGATGCCTTCGTGACCCAGGATGGTGAAGGCAACGTTTCGCTGATCGGCCAGACCGGCGTCAGCTCGGCCACCGATGTGACCCAGACCGGCGATAACAATGACTCGACCGTTACGCAGTCGGCCGGCTTCGCTGAAGTGACCGTCGAACAGAACGGCGAGGAAAACACCTCGACTGTGACGCAGAGCGGCCTCGGCGCAATCACCAGTGTCACGCAGACCAACTTCAGCGGCATCAATCCGGGCAACACCTCGACGGTGACCCAGAGCGGCGCGGGTTCGGATACCACTGTCGACCAGAACGGCACGAACAACACCTCGACCCTGACCCAGTCGGGCCTCGGTGCGATTGCCAACATCAGCCAGGATGGCGACAGCAACATTTCGAATGCGAGCGAAACCGGCATCGGTTCGGATCTCGCCGTGACCCAGTTCGGTACCGAAAACACCTCGACCGTCACCCAGAACGGCGCCGGTTCGGAAGTCGACATCTTCCAGGACGGCACCACCAACACCTCGCTCGTCACCCGCACCGGTGTTGGCTCGAACATCTCGGTCTCGCAGACCGGTACGGACAACAACAGCACCGTCGACCAGACCGGCGTTCTGCTCGAGGGTCTGACCAATGCCACCGTCACGCAGAACGGCGAGCGCAACATCTCGACCGTGAGCCAGCTGGCTGGCCGCGCCGACGTGATCGTCGATCAGGACGGTGAGGACAACTTCTCCGACGTCCGTGGCACTGCCAACGGCTCGGATGCCAACGTCTTCCAGGACGGCACCGACAACCGCTCGGAAATCGACCAGAACTCGGCGCTCGTCCGGGTCGGCATCTTTAACCTGCCGGTGGTGAACGAGAACCAGAGCGCCACGGTCAACCAGGATGGTGAGAGCAACCGCGCCAAGATCGATCAATATGGTCGCAACCAGGTGGCCTCGATCACCCAGATCGGTGACGACAACGTCTCCGGCACCCCCGGAGGCGCCACCGGCATCACCCAGGTCGGCGAGAACCAGACGGCCACTCTGGTCCAGGAAGGCAACGGCAACAACTCGACGATCGCACAGGGCACCAACGGCAACTTCAACCTGATCACTGGCGCTGCCAGCGACGGGAACTTTGCCAGCGTGACCCAGTCGGGCGACGAAGGTGAATCGAGCGTCACGCAGAACGGCGACTTCAACGATGCCATCGTCAACCAGACCGATGGCGGCCTGTCGAACGAGTCGATCATCGCGCAGACCGGCAACAACAACCTCGCCGACATCACTCAGGGTGCCACCGGCAACATCTCGGATGTCACCCAGGTCGGCAACGGCAACAATGCCGTCGTGATCCAGAACTGAACCGCAGAATGAACTAACCGGAAGGGTGCTGAGGCGCCCTTCCGGACAGAAACAAGGACAATCGAATCATGAAGAACATCATCATCAGCGGCGCGTCGCTTCTGGCTCTGGCCATCGCCACGCCGGCCCTCGCCCAGAGCACCTCGGATGTCGACCAGACCGGCAACGGCAACACCGCCGGCGTCACCCAGACGGGCAGCAACGATTCCGATGTCGACCAGGTCGGCGACAGCAACACCGCGACCGTCAACCAGTCGGGCACGGACGGCGTTTCGGGGATCCTGCAGACCGGTAACGGCAACACCGCCACCACCACGCAGGACTCCGTTAGCGGCCTCGCCGACGTGATCCAGACCGGCAACAGCAACACCTCGACCATCACCCAGAACGATGACTCGAGCGCCGGCAGCCTCAACTTCGGCGCGGTTCCGGAAGATCCGGAAGCCTATGTCGATCAGAACGGCAACAACAACCTGTCGGAAGTCTCGCAGACCGTTGCTGCCGACAGCGGCAACCTGATGGTCACGGTTGACCAGAACGGCGACGACAACGTTTCGGATGTGCTCCAGGCCGCCAATGGCCCGGGCTTCTCCGGTGCGATCGGTGCCCGCATCACCCAGACCAACGGTGCGAACTCGCTGGTCACCCAGACGGCGACCAACCCGGGTGCGAAGAACATCGGCGCGCGGGTCATCCAGGATGACTCGATCTCGACGATCACGCAGTCGGCCAATGCCAGCACCGGCACGCTTGCGAACGCGATCGAAGCGCGCGTCAATCAGGCCGGCGGTTCTGTGTCGGACGTGATCCAGACCACCAATGGTGCCGGCAGCGGCGACCTCAACGCCAACATCCTGCAGCGCAATGGTGCGACCTCGACGGTCACCCAGACCGCCAATGGCGCTGGCGCGATCACGCAGGATGCGATCATCGATCAGGATGGTGACAACACCTCGACCGTGACCCAGACGTTCAATCTGGCACAGTCGAACACCTTCCTCGCGACGGTCACCCAGCGTGGCACCGACAACACCTCGGAAGTGACCCAGGCCGACTTCGGTGGCTTCAACGGGGTTCCGGACGAGACGCTGACCGCGACCATTCTCCAGACCGGCAACGGCAACCTGTCGGAGCTGACCCAGCTCAACAAGAACGCCACCGCCACCATCACGCAGGAAGGTGACGGCAACATCGTCGATGCCTCGCAGAACGGGACGACGCTCAACCTGACCGTGCTGCAGACCGGTGACGGCAACACCTCGAACAGCAGCCAGGTCGGCATCAACAACCTCGCCGACGTGTTCCAGCAGGGCAATGGCACCACCTCTGATGTCACCCAGTCGGGCCGCAGCAACTCGGCCTTCATCGATCAGCTGACCGGTTCGGACGGTTCGAGCTCGATCGTCACCCAGAGCGGGGTGGGTAACGCCCACGCCCTCAACGTGGCGAACGTGACCCAGACCGGTGCGGACAACGAGAGCGACGTGAACCAGGGCGGCTTTGCCGGCCTCGCCAACGTCAACCAGAGTGGTCCGCGCAACACCAGCGAGATCGACCAGATCGGTACGGTCGCTGCCGCAACCAACACCGCCAACGTGACCCAGTCGGGCGCGGACAACGGTTCGGAAGTGTTCCAGGAAGGCTCGCTCAACACCGCGCTGCTGACCCAGTCGGGCAACGAGAACACCTCGGAAGTCTCGCAGGACGGGAACAACAACTCGTCCGACATCCTGCAGAGCGGCTCGCTTAACAGCGCGACCGTGACGCAGACGAGCGACAACAACATCTCGAACATCATCCAGTCCGGCAGCGGCGGTTCGGTCACCGTCGTCCAGGGCAGCTGATGACGAACTTCCCGGGCGGGCCACACGGTCCGCCCGGGACTCATACCACCGGGGCGGCAAGACCCCGGCCACGACAACAGTTCATGTCGCAAGAAATTTGAAAGAATTGAGTAATTTGAAATGAAGAAGAACATCCTTGCCAGCGCCTCGATCCTGGCACTCGGCCTTGCGGCACCTGCTCTTGCGCAGAACAACCAGTCCACCATCAACCAGTCGGGCACCGACCAGAGCGCGACGGTGATCCAGAGCGGCGAGGACGCGGAAGCCACCGTGATCCAGAGCAACGCGCGCAACACCGCGACCATCGAACAGGGCGATAACGCCGGCGGCCAAGCCAACGTCACCCAGTCGGGCACCGACAATGACGCAAGCGTCACTCAGGGCTCGCTGAACTCGCTCGCCGATGTCGTGCAGGCCGGTGATCGCAACACCACCACCCTCACGCAGGGCCGCGCCTTCACCACCAGCAGCCAGACCAATGGCCAGCAGGCACTCGTCACCCAGAACGGCGACGACAACAACGTGCTCGCGGTCCAGGCCGGCACCGCCAGCGACATGAACGTGCTGCAGGACGGCAACAACAACGACGCCACCGTCAACCAGATCGGCTTTGCCAACGGTGCGGGCGACAACGCCGCGCTGGTCGGTATCACCCAGTCGGGCGACGACAATGATGCCTTCGTGAACCAGGACGGGCAGTTGTCGGATGCGCTGGTCGCCCAGAGCGGCGACTTCAACACCGCGACCGTCAACCAGTCGATCGGCAATGCGCCGAACCCCCCGGGTGGCCCCGACCCGCGCGTGGCCACTGCCACCATCAACCAGGGCGGGAACAACAACGACAGCACCATCAACCAGACCGGCGGCAACGCCACCACCTCCGCCCGCCTGATGACGGCCACGAGCACCCAGAACGGCGACGACAACGAAAGCACCATCAGCCAGACCAACACGCTGCTGACCGCGCTCGATGCCCAGAACGAAGCGACTGTCACCCAGAACGGCGACGACAACAATTCGACCGTCTCGCAGGATGGCCGTCTGCTCGAAGCCGTCGTCACCCAGAACGCGGCCGGCGGCAGCACTTCGACGGTGACGCAGGGCGGCACGGGCAGCTTTGCCAGCGTGGTGCAGGATGGCGATGATCACAGCGCCTCCACGATCCAGAGCGGCGACGACAACAGCTCGTTCATCATCCAGAGCAATGTGGACAATGATGCGACCGTCTCGCAGGCGGGGGCCGACAACCAGTCGACGGTGGCCCAGTCGGGCACGCTAAACGTTGCCAACGTGCTCCAGAACGGCAGCACGAACGTCTCGTTCACCGAACAGACCGGCACCCGGGGTGTGATCGATGTCGACCAGAACGCCGATGACAGCACCTCGATCATCACCCAGTCCGGCGTGGTCGGTGCCTTCGCTCAGGTGAGCCAGACCGGCACCAACCAGGAATCGACCATCAATCAGGTCTCGCAGGCTAACGGGTCCAACCGCATCCCGGGCGCCTTCGTCACCCAGAGCGGTGCCGACAACGTGTCGAACATCAACCAGACCGGCAACCATGACGTGTGGTCGCTGAACACGAACCCGATCTCGTCGCCCAGCGCCGTGGTTATTCAGGCGGGAACGGGCAATGACGCAGACTTGCAGCAGTCCGGTCTGTCCAATCTCGCATTCGCCACGCAGAACGGCGATCGCAACACCGTGATCGGGCTCCAGAGCGGAGAGAACAATTACGCGATCTCGCAACAGGCCGGCGATGACAACGTCAACAATGTGACGATCTCGACCGCATCGCCGACGAATACTTTGTCGCAAACGCAGACCGCCCAGACTGGCGACCGGAACACCTCCAGCATCGTGCAAAACGGCACGGTTGATGGCGGCACCGCGGTTTTCCTCTCCGCCGCAATCACCCAGACCGGGGATGACAATACCTCCGGCCTGACCCAGTCGGGCACCAATGACGTCGCCTTCATCGACCAGATCGGCGACTCCAACGGTTCGACCATCCTGCAGAACGCCGGCGGCCTGAACAACTCCGTCGACTCTAACCAAACCGGTTCGGATGGCCTGTCGGAAATCACCCAGAGCGGGACGAGCAACAGCGCGACGCTGAACCAGGGTGGCCTCGATAACGACTCCTTCATTACGCAGACGGGGACCAGCAACGTGGCGACCGTGAGCCAGGGCAGTGCGGACAACATTTCGACTGTCGACCAGAACGGCACCGGCAACTCGGCGATCGTCTCGCAGGGTCTGTGATGAAGCACTTCCCGGGCGGGCCACACGGTCCGCCCGGGACTCATTCCACCGGGGCATCAAGATCCCGGGCTTTACAACAGATGTCGCAAGCAAACCTATCGCAAGAAGGAACTTGAGATGAGAAAGACAGTACTCGCAGGGGCTTCGATGCTCGCCCTAGCCGTGGCGGCCCCGGCCTTCGCCCAGAGCATCTCGGACGTCGACCAGGCTGGCAACGCCAACTCGGCCAGCGTCACCCAGTCCGGTAGCAACACGTCCGACGTCGACCAGACCGGCAATGACAACAGCGCCACCGTCGGCCAGACCGGCAGCGGCAACAGCTCGACCATCGATCAGGATGCGTTCGCGGGCCTCGCCAGCGTGACGCAGGACGGGAGCGGCAACACCTCGACGATCGATCAGGACGATCTCGACAGCGGTGGCAGCACCGGCGGCTCGCTGGGCGTCACTCCGGGCGATCCGGAAGCTTCGGTCAGCCAGGTCGGCGATGACAACATCTCGACCATCGATCAGTCGTCGGTCGCGGGCAGCTACAACCTGATTGCCGCCGTCGACCAGACCAGCGATGGCAGCAACTCGACCATCACGCAGGCTGCCAACGGGCTCGGCTCGGGCGATCTCAATGCCAGCGTGACGCAGTCGAACGGCGCGACCTCAACCGTGACGCAGACCGCCAACGGCGCTTCGTCGATCAACCAGGACGCGATCGTCGATCAGGACGGCCTCAACACCTCGAGCATCACCCAGACCTTCGACAACACCGGTGCGAACAACTTCTTCGCCAGCGTGACCCAGTCGAACGACGACAACGTCTCGGTGATCACGCAGGACGATACCAATCCGACCACGCAGGCGGATTCGGATTTGAGCGCGACCGTTCTCCAGACCGGGTTCAACAACGATTCGAACATCGATCAGGACAACAAGAACGCGACCGCCACCGTTACCCAGACCGGGGACGACAACCAGTCCGACGTGTTCCAGAACGGTTCCGGCCTCAACGCTGACGTGACCCAGGGCGGGAACGGCAACACCTCGGTCGTCAGCCAGCTCGGTGGCCTGAGCTCGTCGGCCACTGTGGACCAGAACGGCGACGACAGCTTCGCCTTCGTCAATCAGGACAGCTCCTCGCGCAACGATCTGGCGATCGTGAACCAGACGCTCGGTTCGTCGGGCAACACCGCCACGATCGACCAGAATGGTATTGCCGGGTCGCAGTCGCGGAGCATTGCAACGATCACGCAAAACGGTTCGGACAGCGATGCCACGATCACCCAGAACGGCACGCGGAACGACGCCACGACCACCCAGTCTGGCGTGAACAACTCGAGCACGATCACCCAGACCGGCTCCGGCACGGGCACCCCTCCGCCGGTCGGGACCGACAACGTGGCGAGCGTCACCCAGTCGGGTGGCGACAACACGAGCCTGGTTACGCAGGTGAGCGGGATCGACAATACCGCCACGGTGACGCAGACTGGTTTCGACAACGCCAGCACTGTGCTGCAGGAGAACTCGAACAACACTGCCACGGTGACGCAGGCCGAAGATAACGACTCGACCGTCAACCAGCTGAGCAGCAACGACGCGGCGACGGTGACTCAGAACGGCACCGGCAACACCTCGACCGTCGATCAGGACGCTCTGGGTGGCGGCACTGTGTTCGTGACCCAGAACGGCACCGGCGATACGTCAGATGTCAATCAGACTGGCAATTCGAGAGGCGATACCGCAACGGTGCTCCAGGGCGCTGCCGGATCGAGCAACACGGCGACGATCAACCAGACCGGCTTTACCGGCGGCCCGAGCCTTAACGTTGCGACGATCAATCAGAACGATGGTTCGGACAACATCTCGACGATCAACCAGTCCGGCGAGACCAATCAGGCCGAAAGCACCCAGTCCGGTTCGGACAACACCTCGACCCTGACGCAAAGCGGAGACAACACCTTCTCCGCGGGCCTGTCGACCGCCTTTGTCACCCAGATCGGGGACGGCAACAGCTCGACCTTCAGCCAGGTTGGTGACGGACCGAATACGGCCCAAATCAGCCAGGTTGGCGACGGCAACATCAGCACCGGCACCCAGCTGACCAACGATGGCGAGAACAACAGCATCGTGCTGGCGCAGACGGGTAACACCAACACCAGCACGCTGACCCAGTCGTTCGGTGACAATCTGTCGATCGATGTGCTGCAGGAAGGTGATGGCAACACCAGCACCATCAACCAGAGCGGCGGTTTCAGTGCGCCTGGCAATACGATCGATGTCGATCAGGTGGCCGATGGGGCGAGCAGCACCATCACGCAGTCGGGCACCGACAACGCGATCACCGTCGGCCAGTTCGGCGATGCGCACATCTCGTCCGTGACGCAGGGCGGCGGCTCCGGCAACGTCGTCACGGTGACCCAGGGCACCCCCTGATCCGCACCACATCCCGGGCGGGAGATCCTCTCTCGCCCGGGACACTTTTTCCCTATATAAGGGTGCCAGATGCGTAGGACTTTTCTCAACCGCGCCCTCAATGCCGCGCTGATCGCCAGTGGGGCATTTGCCGCAACCGCCACGGCGCAGTCCGGGCCGGAGCGCGGCGTGTTCGTCACCCAGATCGGCGAAGCGCCACGCGCCACCATCACCCAGCGCAATTCCGACAGCCTCGCCGAGATCGTGCAGGACGGCACCAACAACGAAGCCGATCTCGAGCAGGACGGCACCGCGCCGCACCGCGCGCAGATCGTGCAGGACGGTGACGACAACAGCGTGACCGCCCGCCAAGACGGGGACGGCAGCACCGATCTCGCGCTCGCGCAAGAGGGCAACGGCAACACCGCGCTCGTCTCGCAGAACGAAGAATCCGCCCTCGCCGAAACCGCTGCGACGATCGTCCAGCGCGGCAATGGCAACAGCATCATCCTCGCGCAGGACGGCAGCGACAATCAGGCGCAGCTGACGCAGGAGGGCGACAGCAACGTCATGACCGCCAGCCAGCTCGACAGCGGCAACCGGCTCGAATGGAACCAGATCGGCGACGGTCTGTCGGATCTCCAGATCGTCCAGACCGGCGGTGCCTCGATGCAGATCACCCAGAGCAATGCCGGGGCAGCATTTGCCCCGCCGCCGGGAGGCTGACAGCGCCCGCGATGCCCGCTTTCCTGTTCCTTCGCAGCGCCGCCGTGCTGGCCGTCACCGGCCTGACGCTGCCGGTTGCCGCGATCGCGCAGGACGCAGGCGAGCCGGCCAGCAAGACCGAGGCGATGCAGATCGGCCAGCGCGACGGCGGAACCACCGCCGGCGAAGCCACGCGCCGGGTGTTCCTTGAGGAGGCCCCCGCCCCGCGCACCCGGGCCAGCCTGATGCAGGCCGATGGCGACCAGATCGGCGAGCCCGACAGCAACGGCAACGCCCCGCAGCAGCTCACCTCCAGCGGCGAAAGCGCGCGCCGGATGCCGCAATTGTCCGAGGCCGAGCTCGAAGCCACCCTCGCCCAGCTCACGCCGGCCGAGCGCAGCGTGCTGCTGCAGGCGATCGAGGGGACCGACATCTGCGACAATCCGCCGGCGGTCGCTGCGGTCGTCGCCCTGTGCCGTTCGCGGCTGGAGACCCGCTCGGACGAGTTCGCCGCCAAGCCGGAAGGGCCGCTGACCTCGGAAGAGCGCCTGCTGCGCGGCGGGGTCGAGAGCAATGGCCTGCCGACGGTCGAGGCGGTGATCTCGCGGCTTTCGCGGGTGAATGTCGCCTCGTCGGACGATTTCAACAACCAGGCGATCGCCTCGATCGCGCTGGCACCTCCGCCCGCTACCGAAAAGCCGGGCAAGGAAGATGATCCGGCGGGCCTCGGCCTCGGCACGGAAACCGAAGCGCTGATCAACGCCATCGTCCAGCAGCTCGGCGGCCCGCCCGGTGGCGGGCGGCCATGAACTGGCCTGCAGCCCTCGCGGCACTGCTGGTCCCGCTTGCCTCCAGCACGGTGTCAGCCATGAGTGATCTTCCCGAAGCCCTCAAGCTCGATGTCCGAAAGACGGGCGATGCGATCGAGGTGCAACTGATCGGCGATTCCCCGCGCGCGCAGCAGGTCAGCTACGTGCTCGAAGTGACAGGCCAGTCGACCTCGCGCCACCGCGGGAAGACAACGCTGGCGGCCAATGCCCGCACGGTGCTGTCGACCGTGCGCGCCAACGCCGGAGAGCGCTGGTGCGTGAGGTTGCTGGCGGAAGAAGAGGGCCGCGATCCCTACGAGATCATTGAAGGCGATTGTCCCGCCGGGGACTAGGCCTCAGCGGCGCGGAACCTGATCCATCCCGGTGCTGCCCAGCCCGCGCTCCGGCGTGCTGATCTGGTCCATATGCACCTTGCGCGCGGCCTTGGGCCGCGTGTCGACCAGTCCGACGTTGAACTCGTCATAGACCGGATCATAGCTGATCGGGATGCCCTGTGCCTGCAGCTGCGACAGCGGCAGATAGACATCGCCCGCGGCCGAAGCGCGGATGCGCGCGATCTGTGCTGCGTCGTAGCGATCGCCGAGCAGCTCGACGATCGAGCCGAGCCGCACCGCGAGACCCGTGGTGGTCTGCCGGAAATCGACCTTCCCGGCGGCCTTGCCGTCGATCCGGGTGGTGAGCTGCGAACGGATGTCGAGTGCCAAGGCGTCTGGCCTCCCGGATACCGAACTCGCCGCAGGCGCGGCCGGCGGCTTCACTGGCGGCAAGGGCGCGAGCGCCGCCGGAGCAGGCGCTGGCGCGGCGGTTTGTGAGCGCGCTGCCGGCGCAGGCGCGGCACGCGTGGGCGCGGGTGCGGCAGCGCGGGCGGCCAGAGCGGGCGCAGCAGCGGCAACCGGAGCGCGGGCCGGCGCAGACGGACGGACGACAGGCGCCGGAGCCAAGGCGCGGGTCACAGGTGCAGCCGGCGCAGGCGCAGCCGGGCGCGAGAGCGGCGCGGCCCTGGCGGTTGTCACCTGCGGAATCGAAGCGACCGGAGCAGCAGCGACTCTCGCCGGCGGGGTCGCAGGCCGGGTCGGCGCAACAACCCGGGCCGGAACCTGAGCGGTCGCGGATGCCACCGGCAGGGCGCGCGCGGCCGCAGGTGCGGAGGGCCGCACCGAAGTTGGCGCAGGAGCAATCGTTGCGGGCGTGCGCATCGCAGGCGCGAAGGGTGCAGCCGCAGGCGCTGGGGCAGCCGCGGGCGCAGACGGCATCGCCGCACGCGCGGCAGGTGCGGTCTGGGCAACGGCGCGGGGTGCCGGCGTCGGCGCGGCCGCGCGGGGCGCAGGTTCGGCCGCCGGGCGCGAGGGCGCAGGCGCTGCTGCGACGACCGGCGCGGGCGTGGCAACCGCTGCCGATGCAGGCGCGGCTTCGGCGGTCAGCGCCGGGCGGCGACCGGGCGCGGCCTCACGGGCGCGGGCCGGGACGGAGGGCGCAGCGAGGATCGCGGTGTCGGGCGCCAGCGCTGCCTCGACAGCGCCGGGGGCACCCGGGACCAGTGCGGCAAAGGAGCCCTTGGCCCCGCCGAATGCGCGCGGAGGCTGCGGCGGCGCGGCAGGTTCGGGAGCCGGAGCGGCAGCAGGCGCCTTGGCCAGAACGGCAGTCTGCACCGGGGGCGCAAGCGGCGCTTCGACCGGCGCAGGCAAGGCACCCTCGCGAGCAGCCGGAGGCATCGCCAGCGGGCTGGCGGCCAGCATCTGCGGCGCGGCGGCAAGATCCGGTTCGACCGGCTCGCTTGCCACTGCGCTCTCGCTTTCGGTCGGCGCATCGGTCAGCGGGAAGCGGAAAACGCGCCGCCCCTCGGCCGGCTGCGCCTCGGGCAAGGACGCAAGCAGCGGCTCCGTCGCCGTCTGGGGAGCAGCGCCCGTTGCGGCCGCCCGGGCGGATTGGCTCGCGCGTGCGGGGGCGGCAGCCTCGCCGCCGTCAGCGAGCATATCGGGCAGAGTCAGCGCGGCAATCACCGCCACCGCGCCCGGCAGCGCGCAGGCCCAGAGGACCCGCGAAAGGGTGATCGAGCTGGTGCTGCTCAGCGAAGCCGCATGAACGCCGCGGATGACCCGCGCGCGCGGATCATCGACATCGGCTCTGATTGGTCCGGAATAGTTCACGCGTTAGCCCCCAATAGGGGTTTTTATGTAGCAGTGAGCCGATTCGGGGAAGCGAAAACGACGGAATTGCGCGCTCTGTGTGACACGTCTCGCACTGGCACGGCTTGCCGCAACTAACCACGCTCTAACCCGTCACCCATCGGGCGGCATTTGATGCTTTGACCGAATCGCCCATGCCTCTATTGGGGCCGGCTCGCCTGCTGGCGGGCAAAGAGCCGACCATGCAGCACACCGCACCTTTCTCGACGCCCGGCTGGGGCCATGAAATCCGCGCCACGCTGGGGCTCGCGGTGCCGCTTGCCGCGACCAATCTGCTACAGATGCTGATCCATGCGGTCGACGTGATCTTCATCGCGCGGCTCGGCGACACGCCGCTCGCCGCGTCGAGCCTTGCGATCGCGATCTTCGGGCTGACGGTGTGGGCGATGACCGGCCTGGTGGGTGCCTGCGCTCCACTGATCGCGGCCGAGCGCGGACGGCGGCTCCATTCGGTGCGCGATATCCGCCGCACAGTGCGCATGGGGATGTGGGTGGCGGTGGCCTTCGGGCTGGTGGGCATGGGGGTCGCCTTCGCGGGCAAGGCGCTGCTGTTGATGAGCGGGCAGGAACCCGCGATTGCCGCGCTGGCGGGTGATTTCCTGTTCGTGCTGGCCTTCGCGATGATCCCGATGATCCTCGCCGGCGTGTTCCGCATCTTCGTCGCCGCGCTCGGCAAGCCGGGCTATGCGACCGCGATCACTCTGCTGGCGCTCGGCACCAACGGCTTAGGCAACTGGACACTGGTGTTCGGCAATCTCGGCCTGCCCGCGCTCGGCCTGACCGGCTCGGCGCTGTCGAGCGTGATCACCGCAGCTGCCATGCTGGCCGCCTATGTCGTCGTCATCACCCGCGACCGCACATTGCGGCGCTACCGCATCTTCGGTCGCTGGTGGCGGCCGGAGTGGACGCGGCTGAAGGAAATCATGGTGATCGGCACCCCGATCGCGCTAACCGTGCTGGCCGAGGCCGGGTTGTTCAGCGGCGCGGCGCTGCTGATGGGCCGCTTCGGCGAGACCGAGCTGGCCGCGCACACGCTGGCGTTGAACCTCGCGGCGCTCGCCTTCCAGATCCCGTTCGGCACCGCGCAGGCCGCGACCATCCGCGTCGGCTATCACCACGGCGCGGGGGACCGGGTGGCGGCCGGGCGCGCTGGCTGGGTGGCGCTGGCAATCGGCACGGGCTTCATGAGCACCACCGCGCTCGCGATGCTGCTGGTGCCGACCACACTGCTCAGGGTCTATATCGACCCCGATCTCCCCGCCAACGCCGCGCTGGTCACCTTCGCGCTGCAATATCTGATGTGGGCGGCGATCTTCCAGCTGGCGGACGGAGTGCAGGCCGTCGGTGCAGGGGCGCTGCGCGGCCTTCAGGACACCCGCGTGCCGATGTGGATCGCGATCTTCAGCTACTGGGTGCCGGGCTTCGGCCTTGCCATCGGACTCGGCTTCTTCACCCCGCTCCAAGGCACCGGCGTGTGGATGGGGCTCGCCACCGGGCTGTTCTTCGCGGGCGCGCTGTTGCTGTGGCGCTGGAGCCGGCGCGACGCGCTGGGGCTGACGCGCTACGAGAACGCCTAGCGCGGTGGGGCGACAGCGGGCGCGGCGGCGGCGATCCCGGTCGGGATGGTGATGCCGAGCGTGTCGAACTTCAGCTTGACCGCCTCGTTGAGCGTCCAGGACAGCGCGAGATAATCGCCGGTGTTGCACCACACCCTAAGGCCGAGCCGCACGGAATTGTCCGCCAGCGCAGCGACATAGGCCACCGGCGCAGGCTCGGCCAGCACCCGGGGATCGCCCTCGGCCAGCTCCAGCATCGCCGCGCGCGCGGCCTTGAGATCATCCTCGTAGGCGATGTTCACCAGCAGCTCGAACCGGCGCGTCGGCATCCGCGAGTGATTGACCACCGCCTTGTTCCACAGCTCGTTATTGGGGACCATGACATAGAGCCCGTCGAGCTGGAGCACCTCGGTCGTGAACAGGCCGATCGCCTGCACCGTCCCGGCGACGGTTCCGGCGGTGATGTATTCGCCCACCCGGAAGGGGCGCTGGATCAGGATCATCACGCCCGCCGCGACATTGCTGAGCGTGCCCTGCAAGGCGAGGCCGACCGCCAGCGCAAGGCCGCCGAGCGCGGCGATGATGCTGGTGGTCTGCACCCCGAACTGGGTCAGCACGGTGATCGCCACCACCACCCACAGCGCATAGCGGATGATGTTGCTGAGGAACTTGGCGACGGTCGGCTCGATCCGTTCGGAACTGGTCAGCGCGCGGTCGGCCCAGCGCGACAGCAGCCGTGCCAGCAGCACCCCGATGACCAGCACCGCCACCGCGCCCGCGAGATGCGCGAGATTGGACTTCAGCCATGTCAGCGCGGTCGCGGCAAAATCGATTTCGTTCGCGAGCTCGGTCTGGATTTCGGCCTTGAGTTCGGCCTTGAGGGCGGAGAGCGGCTTGACGGACATCGGGGGAAACGGCTCCGTTGCTGATGGCACGCAAGGCAGGGGCGAGCGCGCACAAGGGTTCGGGCATCCTCGGCTGGAGGACCTGGCCCGGATAGAGGACTGGCGCGGTGCTGGCCACCCCGCCCGAAAAAACGCATCGGCTGCGAAAAATTTTGCGCCCGCAGGGGTTGATTCATTCGCCCCCCACGACCAAATGCGCCGCGTTGGCACTCTCGAGGGGAGAGTGCCAAGCCAACTCATCCACTCTCAGGAAAGGTCATAGCAATGGCATTTCGTCCGCTCCACGACCGCGTCGTGGTCCGTCGTATCGAAGCCGACCAGAAGACCGCTGGCGGCATCATCATCCCCGACAGCGCCCAGGAAAAGCCGAGCGAAGGCGAAGTCATCGCCGTCGGCGAAGGCGCCCGTGACGACGACGGCGACCGTATCCCGCTCGACGTGAAGGTCGGCGACCGCGTGCTGTTCGGCAAGTGGTCGGGCACCGAAGTCAAGATCAACGGCGAAGACCTGCTGATCATGAAGGAAAGCGACATCATGGGGATCGTCGGCTGATCGCCGGACCCTTCGCCTCTTTCTAACCACAACCAATCTCAGGAGAAACAATCATGGCTGCCAAGGACGTGAAGTTCGGCCGCGAAGCCCGCGAAGGCATTCTGCGCGGCGTCGATATCCTCGCCAACGCTGTCAAGGTGACCCTCGGCCCCAAGGGCCGCAACGTCGTCATCGACAAGAGCTTCGGCGCGCCGCGCATCACCAAGGACGGTGTGAGCGTCGCCAAGGAAATCGAGCTCAAGGACAAGTACGAGAACATGGGCGCACAGATGCTGCGCGAAGTGGCCTCGAAGGCGAACGATGCTGCCGGTGACGGCACCACCACCGCCACCGTGCTCGCCCAGGCGATCGTGACCGAAGGCATGAAGTCGGTCGCGGCCGGCATGAACCCGATGGATCTGAAGCGCGGCATCGATCAGGCCGTGCTCGCCGTGGTCGAAAACCTCAAGGCCCGTTCGAAGGACGTGTCGGACAGCTCGGAAATCGCGCAGGTCGGCATCATCTCGGCCAACGGCGACCGTGAAGTCGGCGAGAAGATCGCCGAAGCCATGGAAAAGGTCGGCAAGGAAGGCGTGATCACCGTCGAGGAAGCCAAGGGCCTCGAATTCGAGCTCGATGTCGTCGAAGGCATGCAGTTCGACCGCGGCTACCTCTCGCCCTACTTCATCACCAACCCCGACAAGATGACCGTGGAACTGGATAACCCCTACATCCTGATCCACGAGAAGAAGCTGTCGAACCTCCAGTCGATGCTGCCGATCCTCGAAGCCGTGGTGCAGTCGGGCCGTCCGCTGCTGATCATCGCTGAAGACATCGAAGGCGAAGCACTGGCGACCCTCGTGGTCAACAAGCTGCGCGGCGGCCTGAAGGTTGCGGCGGTCAAGGCTCCGGGCTTCGGCGATCGTCGCAAGGCGATGCTGCAGGACATCGCGATCCTGACCAAGGGCGAGATGATTTCCGAAGACCTCGGCATCAAGCTCGAGAACGTCACCATCGGCATGCTCGGCCAGGCCAAGAAGGTCTCGATCGACAAGGACAACACCACCATCGTCGATGGCGCCGGTTCGGCTGACGACATCAAGGCGCGCGTTGCCGAGATCCGCACCCAGATCGACAACACCTCGTCCGACTACGACCGCGAGAAGCTCCAGGAGCGTCTCGCCAAGCTCGCGGGCGGTGTGGCCGTGATCAAGGTCGGCGGTGCGACCGAAGTCGAAGTGAAGGAGCGCAAGGACCGCGTCGACGACGCTCTCCACGCGACCCGCGCTGCGGTGGAAGAAGGCATCGTTCCGGGCGGCGGTACCGCGCTGCTCTACGCCACCAAGGCTCTCGAAGGCCTGAAGGGCGCGAACGAAGACCAGACCCGCGGTATCGACATCATCCGCAAGGCGATCACCGCCCCGATCAAGCAGATCGCCCAGAACGCCGGCCACGATGGCGCGGTCGTCGCGGGCAACCTGCTGCGCGAGAATGACGAAACGCAGGGCTTCAACGCCGCCACCGACACCTACGAAAACCTGGTGAAGGCCGGCGTGATCGACCCGACCAAGGTCGTGCGCACCGCGCTGCAGGATGCGGCCTCGGTCGCCGGCCTGCTGATCACCACCGAAGCGGCGATCGTCGAGCGTCCGGAAGACAAGCCGGCCGCCCCCGCGATGCCCGACATGGGCGGCATGGGGTTCTAAGCCGCTAGGGCGGGCGGAGCGAGCCACGCTCGCTCCGCACTCGCCCGCGGCCGGCCAGCGGGGCCGCACGGCCCCGTCTGACGACTCCGGCTTTGCCGGAGTCGGCCCAAGCACCAGAAAAAGAAAACCCCGGCGGATCGCTCCGCCGGGGTTTTTCTTTTGCCCGGACCCGCCCCTAACAGCATTTGTAACGAGCATGGGCGGACGGTTCGGCGTAAAGCAGCCCTGCGACCCGAGGGGCCATTTCGGCCCCGGACTCGATGCCCCTGCCTTCACCGGCAGGGGCATTTTTTCGTATCCTCAGCCGCCCTTGCGGCTCGCCTCGGCAGCTTCCACCACGGCGGCATCCCAGGTCACCTGCGTCTGGGTCTGCGGGTTGAAGCGGCCGCCCTCATACTTCGCCGCACCCGCTGCCGCGATTTCGGCCTCGGTCAGGAAGTCGCTGGGCGCGAGCTTGAAGACGTCGATCCCGCGGCTGATCTCGGTGCCGTAGATGTGGCCGTTGTACCAGTAGACCGACCAGTAGCCGCCCAGCACCATCTGCTTCTTGTCGATCGGCCCGCGATCGAAATAGGCGATCTCCTTGGGACTGGCGCTGTCGGTGAAGTCCATCACGCTGAGACCGCCCTGATACCACGCCTGCGCGAACAGATCGCGGCCCGGGACGGGGATGATCGAGCCGTTGTGCGCGACGCAGTTCTCCTTGTCGCTCTGCGGCGCGGGCAGCTTGTAATGCGCGCGGAAGACGAGCTTGCCGTCGACGATGTCGTAGACCGCGTTGGCACCCCAGGTCTTGGGATCGGAGGCCTTGCAGCGCGGCCGCCCGCCGCCGCCCCATTCGTCGGTGAAGATCACCTTGGTGCCGTCATTGTTGAAGGTCGCCGAGTGCCAGTAGGCAAAGGTGGTGTCGGTCACCGCATCGATCCGCTTGGGATTGAGCGGATCGCGGATGTCGAACAGGATGCCGTTGCCCGAACATGCGCCCGCGGCGATGCCCTTGGCCGGGAAGACGGTAATGTCGTGGCAGTGATCGGTCGGCGAGGTGCGCTGGGTGCCTTCGCCGTGATCCCCGCCGCGCCACAGACCGGCGATCTCACCGGTGGCGGTATCGGCGAAGACGCGCGGACTCTTGACGATGCGTGCCTTGGACGGATCGGCCAGCGGGATCTCGATCACGTCGACCGAGAACAGCGCGGTGCGGGTATCGCCCGGGATCTCGCCGATGCAGCCGGCCAGTTCCTCTTCCTCGCGGATGCCGGCCGTGCCCGAATTGTAGACGATGATGCGCGTGTCGTCGGCACTGACGATCGAGTGGGTGTGGCTCCCCCGGCAGGTCTGCACCGCGCCGACCTGACGCGGGCGCGCCAGATCGGAGATGTCGAAGATGCGCAGGCCGCGGAAGCGTTCGGCATTGACCTTGCCCGGCGCGCCCTGAAGGCCGCAGTCGATGCGGCCGCGGGTCTGCTCGACGCTCATCACGAGGATCTTGCCGACCACCGAAACGTCGCCCTGCCCGCCGGGGCAGACGACAGAGCTCATCAGGCTCGGCACGCCGTCGGCGCCGAGCTTGTAGATGTTGAACCCGTGGTAGGAGCCCGCCACCATCACATCGTCGAAGAAGGCGATATCGGTGTTGGCGAAATCGAGCAGCGGCGAGCGCTCGGCAAATTCGGTGAGGTCTTCCTCCTCGCGCTCGGGCGCGGCGCCTTCGGCCTCGGCAATGGCGGCCTCGACATCTGCGGCCATGGCTTCGAGGGCGGCCTCGGCCTTCTCGTCCTTGTCCTTCTTCGGCGGCACGGGGGGACGCAGGTCGGCCGGGTTCTCGGGGTTGAAGAAGCCTGCGGGCTTGCCGAGGCTCGCGACCTTGACCAGGCCCATGATCGCCTCCCCGGCATTGTCGAACCCGGCGGCAAGGCCCGAGCGCGGGTCTTCCGACAGGCCGGCGAGCAGCTTGTCCATCCGTTCGATCTCGCCGGTCTGCTCGCTGTCGATGTCGCTGACGAACTGGTAGAGCACCGGATCGGCGGCGGTGCCGTCCTCGTCGAGCAGCTTCTCGACCATCTCCACTGCGCCTTCGTGGTGGGCAATCATCAGGGTCAGGAACTGACGATCGAAATCGACCCCCTTGGCGGCGGCGAGCGCCTTCATCTGCTCAGGCGAAGCCATGCCCGCCATCATGTGATGCATATGCGCGCCGTGACCCTTCATCGCGGGATCTTCCACCGGCTCGCCGCGCTCGGCCAGCCAGCCCTTCATGAAAGCGATCTCGTCGGCCTGACTGGCTTCGATGCGCCCGGCCATGTCGACCAGCTCCTCGGTGTTGGTGCGCTCTTTCACCAGCACCGCCATGTCGAGCGCCTGTTGGTGGTGCACGATCATGTGCTGCATGAAGGCGACATCCGATGCGGTGTAGCTCGCCTGCGCCAGCTTGGTCGCTTCCTCGGCCGTCAGCGTGCGGCTCGCCTCGCCCGGCGCACCGGGCTGAACGATCGCGGCGTTCTGGGCGAAGGCCAGCCCCGAGGTGGAAAGCAGCAAGGCGGAAATGAGCACGCCCGGGGCGCGCTTGGTCAAGGTCTTGGTCATGATGTCCCTTCGAACCGGATGGTCGTGAGGACAGACTGCCGTGAACCGCCGGGCAGTCAAGGGGACGAATGGCTCGGCAAGTCCCCTATCGACGAAGAAACGACGGCATCCGAGGAACGGGGCGCAGGCAGGCCGGTCGTGCCGGACGCACCTTTCGTCGCGCTGATGGAAAAGAACCCTTGCCGCAACGAATCGTGCATGCCTAGGATACGTGTTAAGCCCAGTGAAACCCTGAGGGAGTAGCTTTCGCCTATGGCACGCCCCCGCCTTTCCGCGCTCGCCACCGGCCTTGCCGCCGTTCTGGCGCTGGTTGCCGCCCCTGCCTCGGCGCAGAGCAACGAGCTGCAATCGAGTTTCGACAGCGC
Source organism: Porphyrobacter sp. (assembly GCA_027531395.1). Taxonomy (GTDB): domain Bacteria; phylum Pseudomonadota; class Alphaproteobacteria; order Sphingomonadales; family Sphingomonadaceae; genus Erythrobacter. The sequence goes on from JAPZRO010000003.1 coordinate 101,811, forward strand.
CTTCGGCACCGAGGTGCGCCAGCCCCAGAGCTTCGAGGCGATCTATGCCTCCAGCTTCGCCGAGCGCATTGCCGAGCTTGCCGATCCCTCGCAGGGCCGCATCGGTGTGGCCGCGGTCGACCTTGCCACCGGCGAGCAGATCATGGTGCTGGGCGACCAGCTGTTCCCGATGGCCTCGACCAGCAAGATCGCGGTCGCGGCGACCTTCCTCGAAATGGTCGAACAGGGCCGCTATTCGCTCAATTCGGAGTTTCCGCTGCTGCTGCCCGAGCGTTCGGCGCGGTTCTCCTCAGCCAAGGCGCCGGTGCGGCCGGGCCAGTACATGCCCGCAATCGACCTGATCGAGATCATGATCACCCGCTCCTCGAACCCGGCGACCGATGCGCTGCTGGCGGCGGTGGGCGGGCCGGCGGCGGTGAACGACTGGGTGCGCCGTCAGGGCATCCAGAACTTCAGCATCAACCGCGACATCGCCACGCTGGTGCGCGACGACGGCGAATTCAATCCGGCCCATCACATCGACAAGCGCGATGCCGCCACCCCGCGCGCGATGGCGCAACTGCTGGCCGGGCTCTATCGCGGCGATTTCCTGTCGGACGAAAGCCGCCGCGTGCTGCTCGGGGCGATGAGCCGCACCGTCACCGGCAAGCGTCGCATCCCGGCGCATATCCCGCTCGAAGCGCGGGTGAGCCACAAGACCGGCTCGCTCAACAACACCTCGAGCGACATCGGCATCATCGAATGTCCCGATGGCCGCGCGATCGCGGTGGCGATCTATGTCACGGGACAAGGCACCAAGCTCGCCCGCGAGGAACGCATCGCGGCGATCGCCCGCGCGCTCTATGACGGTTTCGCCGTGCGCGCGCAGCAGAACCCGGTGCGCAACTGGACCAGCGCGCCCTACACCGTCAACACGGGCGGCTAGCCGCAATCATCGCCGAAGCGCAAAAGGAAAGGGCGGCGCCTTGCGGCACCGCCCTTCCTGTTTGACCGTCACCGCCAGAAGCGGCGCGATCAGATCCGATTACTCGGCAGCCTTCTCGGCTTCGGCAGCCACGTCAGCGGCGGCGTCAGCGGTCGCTTCGGCGGTGTCGGCAGCGGCGTCAGCAGCAGCTTCGGCGCCTTCGGCGGTCGCGTCGGCAGCGGCTTCAGCGCCTTCCGCGGCGGTGTCGGTCGCGGCTTCGGCGTCGGCAGCGATGGCGTCGACGGCTTCACCGGTTTCGGTTTCAGCCTTTTCGCCGCAAGCAGCGAGGCCCAGGGCCGAGGTGGCGATGGCGGCAGCCAGAATGATCTTACGCATCGTGTGAATTCCTTCTTCAACGAATGACACGCGCCCCTTGCGGGAGAGCGTCGAGACCGGCTTCTCTCGTTCCGGTTCGAGGTCTAAATAATGGCGAAATTGGGGCAGCACAAGCGAATTAAGGCACCTCGCCCCGATTTTGCCGTATTTTCGCCATATTCTCGCTCCGCTTAGGCCCTACCCGCGCCCCGCGCCCGGTGCTAGCAGGCAGCATGGCCGACAAGCAGCATCTCTATCTCGTCGATGGTTCCTCCTACATCTTCCGCGCCTATCACCGGCTGCCGCCGCTGACCGACCCGGAAGGCACCCCGGTGGGCGCGGTCTATGGCTACACCACGATGCTGTGGAAGCTCGCCGCCGATCTCGACGAGGCCGACGGGCCGACGCATCTGGCGGTGATCCTCGATGCCAGCGGGGTGTCGTTCCGCAACGACATCTACGAGCATTACAAGGCCAATCGGCCCGAGCCGCCCGAAGACCTCGTCCCGCAGTTCCCGCTGATCCGCGATGCCACCCGCGCCTTCAGCCTGCCCTGCATCGAGGTGCCGGGGCTGGAAGCGGACGACCTGATCGCGACCTACGCCCGCCGCGCGCAGGAGCAGGGGTGGGACGTCACCATCGTCTCGTCCGACAAGGACCTGATGCAGCTCATCAGCGAGGTCGACACGCCCCACGGTCCGGCACGCATCGACATGCTCGACACGATGAAGAACCAGCGCATCTGGCTGCCCGAGGTCGAGGAGAAATTCGGTGTCCCGCCCGAACTGGTCGGCGATGTGCTGGCGCTGATGGGCGACGCGGTCGACAATGTGCCCGGCATCTTCGGCATCGGCCCCAAGACCGCATCGAAGCTGATCGCCGAACACGGTTCGCTCACCGCCGCGCTCGATTCCGCGGCCGACATGAAGCCCTCCAAGCTCAAGGAGCGCCTGATCGAGGGCCGCGGCGATGCCGAGCTGTCGAAGGTGCTGGTGACGCTGAAGGAAGATTGCGACCTCCCGCAGCCGCTGGAGGAGATGAAGCTCGGCCCCGTTCCGCCCGAACCGCTCGCCGCCTTCCTGTCGAAGCACGGCTTCACCTCGCTGCTCAAGCGGCTGGAGACCGGCACCGGCAGTCCCGCGCGCAAGACCGATCTCAACCCCGCCAAGCCGAGCACCGCAGGCAGCAACGGCGCAGGCGACGGCAGCGCCAACCGCCAGCCGCTGCCGGAGATGCCGCGCATCGATCATGCCGCCTACCACACGGTGCAGACCGCCGAGGCGCTCGCCGCCTGGGTCGAGCGCGCCCGCGCGGCGCAGGTGGTGGCGGTCGATACCGAGACGTCCTCGCTCGATGCGATTCGCGCCGATCTGGTCGGGGTCAGCCTCGCGCTCGGCCCGAATGACGCCTGCTACATCCCGCTCGGGCATGGTGGGGATGACATGTTCGCGCAGAGGCCCGAGCAGGTGCCCTTCGATCAGGCGCTTGCGCTGCTCAAGCCGCTGCTTGAGGACGATGCGGTCCTCAAGGTGTTCCAGAACGGCAAGTATGATCTCAACGTGCTGGCCCGGCAGGGGATCGCCGTCAGCCCGATCGACGATACGATGGTGATCAGTTTCGCGCTCGATGCCGGGCGCGGCGAGGAGGGCATGGGGGGCGGCCACGGGATGGACGAACTCAGCCAGCGCCACCTCGGCCACACCCCGATCCCGTTCAAGGACCTGTGCGGCACCGGCAAGAAGGCGATCTCCTTTGCCGAAGTGCCGGTGGACCGCGCCACCGCCTACGCCGCCGAGGATGCCGACGTCACCCTGCGGCTCTACAACGTGCTGAAACCGCGCCTTGCCGAGGAAGGCGGCACCCGCATCTATGAACGGGTCGACCGCCCGCTGATCCCCGTCGTCGCCCGCATGGAGCGCGAGGGCATCCGGGTCGACCGCGCGCGGCTGGCGCGCCTGTCGGAGGAGTTCGCGGTCGAGATCGGGCGGCTGGAGGGCGAGATCCACCAGGCCGCCGGACAGGAATTCACCGTCGGCAGTCCCAAGCAGCTGGGCGAGATCCTGTTCGAAAAGCTCGGCTACAAGGGCGGCAAGAAGGGCAAGAGCGGTCAATACTCGACCGACGTCTCGGTGCTGGAACGGCTCGCGGCGGAAGGTGCGCCGATCGCGCGGCTGGTGCTCGAATGGCGGCAGCTGGCGAAGCTCAAGTCGACCTATACCGACGCGCTGCAGGCCGCGATCAATCCCGAGACGGGCCGGGTGCACACCAGCTACAGTCTCGTCGGCGCGCAGACCGGGCGGCTGTCATCGACCGATCCCAACCTCCAGAACATCCCGGTGCGCACCCCCATCGGGCGGCAGATCCGCGAGGCCTTCGTGCCCGAGCCCGGCAATGTGCTGCTCGCGGCGGACTATTCGCAGATCGAACTGCGCCTCGCCGCGCACATGGCCGGGGTCGACAGCCTGAAGGAGGCCTTCGCCCACGGCGAAGACATCCACGCCCGCACCGCGCGCGAGATGTTCGGCGAAGTCACCCGCGACACCCGCGCGCGGGCCAAGACGATCAACTTTGCGATCCTCTACGGGATCAGCCGCTGGGGCCTCGCCGCACGTCTGGAAGTCCCGCCGGAAGAGGCGCAGGCGATGATCGACACCTATTTCCAGCGCTTCCCCGGCATCCAGCGCTACATCATGGAGACGCTCGAAAGCGTGCGGGCCAAGGGCTATTCGGAAACGCTGTTCGGCCGCAAGACGTGGTTCCCGCGGATCAATTCGAAGAACCAGGCCGAGCGGCAGGGCAGCGAGCGCGCGGCGATCAACGCACCGATCCAGGGCACCAGCGCCGACATCATCAAGCGCGCGATGGCGCGCATGCTTCCCGCACTGGTTGACGCCGGATTGCACGACGTCCGCATGCTGTTGCAGGTTCATGACGAGCTCGTTTTCGAGCTGCCCGAGGAGCGGGTCGAGGCTGCGACGCCAATCATCCGGCAGGTGATGGCCGAAGCCGCGCTGCCGGCGGTGGACCTGAGCGTGCCGCTCGGCGTCGATATCGGCACCGGCCTGAGCTGGGACGCGGCGCACTGACGCCTGCCCCGGTTCACACCACCCAATGTTTCACGTGAAACATTTGGAGAACATCAGTCGTGCTTCTTCTCGCGGGTGGGCTTGAGCATCTCCGGCGAGAAGAACCCCATCGGCTGCACCGCCGCCGCGCGCTTCTTCAGCTCCCCGCGCATCTTGAGGTATTCCTCCTCCATCTCGACCGTCACGGTCGCGCGGGAGTCCTTGAGCGCGGTGTCGAAATCGCGCGCCTCGACCGCGCTGACCTCGCCGCCCACCCGGCGCAGCGCGGCAAGCCCAGCGCGGCGCACCAGATCCTCCAGATCAGCCCCGGTGAAGCGCTCGGTCTGCGCCGCGAGGCTCGCCAGATCGACATCGTCGCCCACCGGCATCTTGGCCGTATGGATGCCGAGGATATGCTCGCGCCCAGCCTTGTCGGGTGTGCCGACATAGACCAACTCGTCGAAGCGGCCCGGGCGCAGCAGCGCAGGGTCGACCAGCGTCGGCCGGTTGGTCGCGCCGATCACGACCACTGATTGCAGCTCCTCGAGCCCGTCCATTTCGGCAAGGATGGTGTTAACCACCCGGCCCGTCACCTGCGGTTCGCCCTGCCCGCTCCCGCGCGCGGGGACGAGGCTGTCGATCTCGTCGATGAAGAGAATGCAGGGCGCGACCGCACGGGCGCGGGCGAACAGCCGCGCGATCTGCTGCTCGCTCTCGCCATACCACTTGGACAGCAGGTCCGAAGACTTCATCGAGATGAAGTTCGCCTCAGCCTCCTTCGCCACGGCCTTGGCCAGCAGGGTCTTGCCGGTGCCGGGCGGGCCGTAGAGCAGGAAGCCCTTGGCCGGGCGAATGCCGAGCCGTCGGAAGGCGTCGGGGTTCTTCAAGGGGAGTTCGATCCCCTCCCTGAGCTTGTCGATCGCTTCGCCGGCGCCGCCGATATCCTCCCATGCGATGTTCGGCACCTGCACCATCACCTCGCGCATCGCGCTAGGTTGGACGCGCTTCAGGGCGGCAAGGAAATCGTCGCGGGTGACGCAGAGGTCTTCGAGCACTTCGGGCGGAATGGTGCGCTCGTCGAGATCGAGGCGCGGCATGATCCGCCGCACCGCCTCGATCGCCGCCTCGCGGGTGAGCGCAGCAATGTCCGCGCCGACGAACCCGTGCGTGACACGCGCCAGCTCGTCGAGGTCGACTGCGGCTTCCATCGGCATCCCGCGGGTGTGGATCGCAAGGATCTCGCGCCGCCCGCGCTGGTCGGGCACGCCGATCACGATCTCGCGGTCGAAGCGGCCCGGGCGGCGCAATGCCTCGTCGATGGCATCGGGACGGTTGGTGGCGGCGATGACGACGAGGTTCGCGCGCTTCTCCAGCCCGTCCATCAGCGTCAGCAGCTGGGCGACGAGCCGCTTTTCCGCCTCTCCAGGCACCTGTGTGCGCTTGGGGGCGATGGAGTCGATCTCGTCGATGAAGATGATCGCGGGCGCGGCGCGGCTGGCCTCCTCGAACACTTCGCGCAGCCGCTTCTCGCTCTCGCCATAGCCCGAGCCCATGATTTCCGGCCCGTTGATGGTGAAGAACTCCGCGTCGCTCTCGTTCGCCACGGCCTGCGCCAGCCGGGTCTTGCCGGTGCCCGGCGGGCCGTGGAGCAGCACGCCCTTGGGCGGTTCCACTCCGAGGCGGATGAACAGTTCGGGATAGCGCAGCGGCAGCTCGACCATTTCGCGCAGCGCGCGGATGGTCTCCTCCATCCCGCCGACATCGTCGTAGTTCACGACGGCGCGGCCATCGCGCGGCTCCTCGAACTCGGCGCGCAGCTCGACCTCGGTATTCTCGTCGATATGGACGATGCCCTTGGGGCTGGTGGAATGCACCGAGAGGCGGATCTGGGTCAGCGCATAGGCCGGGGCGCGCAGCAGTTGGCGCACATCGGGCGGCATGTTCTGCACCGGCTGCTGGCCGGTGGTGGCGACCAGATCACCGGCGACCAGCGGTTTCCGGAAGAAGTTGCGCTTGAGCGCCTGGGTCGGCCCCTGCAGGCGCATCTCGCGCTGGGCCGGGGCGAAGACCACGCGGGTTGCAGGTCGGGATTCGGCGCGGGCGATCTCGACATGCTCGCCCGATCCGGCCTCGGCATTGCCGCGCTGGAGCCCGTCGAGGCGCACCACGTCGAGCGCGTCATCCTCGGGGTAGGCGGCCATGGCGATCGCCGCGGTCGTGCGCTTGCCGATGATCTCGACCACATCGCCTTCGGTGATGCCGAGCTTCTGGAAGGCGGTGCGCGGCATGCGGGCGATGCCCTGCCCCGATTCCTCCTGCCGGGCGGGCGCGACCTGCAACCGGACAGTGCGGGCGGGCGCGGCGGTTTCTGCTTCGGCCATGGGTGTTCCTGCGCTTGTCTGTGTTCTGGAGACTTGCAGGACTAGCTAGGCACGCCCCCGGCCTATTGCAATCAGGACAGGCTCGGCGGGGTGCCCGGCGCGCCGTAAGGTTTATGCCGGGCAAGAAAAAAGCCCGGCACGGGGGCCGGGCTTGGAAAGTTTGGGAGAGGATGCCTGAAAGGCACTTCGCATTTGCAGCAGATTCGGACTTTGTGCAAGTGCGTAAAGTGCGTATTTGATTGCAAAAAACGCAAACATAGCCGGATTCACGCTTGCTTTGTGTCAAAACATGCAAAAACTCTGCCTGAAAAAGCAGCATCAGCCTAGGGTTTGAGCAGATTTCGCCTCTGTCATCATATTGCAACGCAACATGAAAGGTGATTCAGGTTTGTTGTCGCCCGGGCGTGACAGCGCGGCTTGAAGGCACTAATCACCCTCGGCAAAACACGTTCCCGGCATTGGCTGCCGGACAAGCAACGAGGCAGGCAGGCTGCGATGACCAAGCTCTACCCCGACGCCGCCAGCGCACTGGATGGCATTCTCAGGAACGACATGCTGATCGCCGCCGGAGGGTTCGGCCTGTGCGGCATCCCCGAGCGGCTTCTGGACGCGATTCGCGACAGCGGCGTGACGGGCCTCACTTTCGCCAGCAACAATGCCGGAATCGACAACGAAGGCATCGGCAAGCTGCTGCGCACCCGCCAGGTGAGGAAGATGATCAGCTCCTATGTCGGCGAGAACAAGGAGTTCGAACGGCAGTATCTCAGCGGCGAGCTCGAAGTGGAATTCTGCCCGCAGGGCACGCTCGCCGAACGGATGCGCGCTGGCGGCGCGGGCATTCCCGGCTTCTACACCCGCACCGGGGTCGGCACCGAAGTCGCCAAGGGCAAGGAGCACAAGGACTTCCCCGATCGCGACGGCGTGATGCAGACCTACATCCTCGAAGCGGGCATCTTTGCCGACCTTGCGATCGTCAAGGCGTGGAAGGCCGACACGACCGGCAACCTGATCTTCCGCAAGACCGCGCGAAACTTCAACCTGCCGGCCGCGACCTGCGGCAAGATCTGCGTCGCCGAAGTCGAGGAAGTGGTGCCCGCAGGCAGCCTCGATCCTGACCAGATCCACCTCGCAGGCGTGTTCGTGAACCGCATTGTCTGCGGCGCACCCTATGACAAGAAGATCGAGTTTCGTACCGTTCGGGAGAGGGAGACGGCATGATGAATCGCAGGACTGTTCTGGTGCCCCTGCTGGCTTTGGCAGGGACATCGCTTTCGGGCTGTGTCGCAGTGGCTATTCCGGCGCTCGCAGGCAGCGCAATCGTCGGCACGCGGATCGATGGCAAGGATGCCGGCGAGGCCAAACCTGCCGCGAGCGCCCCGGCGCCCGCGGTTGCCGCAGCCGCACCGCGCCCGGCGCCGTCGCCGAACCCGTCCGTGATTGTCATGCCCGGGGTCAGCGCACCGCCACCGCCCGCCGCAGCCAAGGCGCCGGTGATCGCGCCCGCACCGGTGGAAGTGGCAGCGCCGGTGGTGGCCGCTGCCCGTCCGATTACACCGTCACCCGCTCCGGTTGCAGTTCCGGCGCCTGCACCCGCACCGGTCGTTCGGAGCCCGGCCCCGCCGCCGGTTGCCGCCGCGGCTCCCGTTGTCGCAGCCCCTGTCGCCCCTGCCCCGAGCGGACTGCCCCGCCCCGAACAGACCGGCTTTGCCCAGTTCGTCCGATACGGGCGCGGCGTCGCTGCAGTGAGCGCCGGAGCCAACGGCCCGCTCTCCGCGATGCTCTCCGATCCGATCGCCCTCGACGGCCAGCGCAAGCGCTGCGGAGCCGGTGAACAGCCGGTGGCGGTGATCGATCTCGATCCCGCCGGCGGCCTGTTCACGCCGCCGGCCGATCCCGAGAGAGACGTTGGCCGTGCACTCGGCCTCGCCGTGCTGCGCGAGTCCGGCGTCAAGATCGCGTGGCTCTCCGACCTGCCCGTCGCCCAGATCGGCTCGGTGCGCACCGCGCTCGAATTCGCCGGGCTCGATCCGCGCGGCGAGGACATCGTCTCGCTCCGCCGCGATCCCGAGGACCGCAAGCAGGCCCGCAAGGAAACCCTCGCCGCCTCGTCCTGCGTCATCGCGATTGCAGGCGATGCCAAGGCCGATTTCGACGAGCGCTTCCAGTACCTCAAGAACCCCGAAGCCGGCGAAGCGCTGGAGACCGCGATCGGCGACGGCTGGTTCCTGATCGATCCGATCTTCCCGGCGGCCAAGTAAGGACATTCTTCCCCCATGACGACGCTTGCCCAAGGCTGGAGCCGCGACCAGATGGCCGCCCGCGCCGCGCGCGAACTGAAGGACGGCTATTACGTCAACCTCGGCATCGGCATCCCGACGCTGGTCGCCAACCACATCCCCGAAGGGATGCTGGTGACGCTCCAGAGCGAGAACGGGATGCTGGGAATCGGCCCCTTCCCCTATGACGACGAGGTCGATGCGGACCTCATCAACGCGGGCAAGCAGACCATCTCCGAACTGCCGCACAGCGCATATTTCGACAGCGCCACCAGCTTCGCGATGATCCGCGGCGGACACATCGACCTGACCGTGCTCGGCGCGATGGAAGTGACCGAGAACGGCGACATCGCCAACTGGATGATCCCGGGCAAGATGATCAAGGGCATGGGCGGGGCGATGGACCTGGTCGCGGGGGTCAAGAAGATCATCGTGGTGATGGACCACACGTCGAAGGACGGGGCGCCCAAGTTCATCCCGCAATGCACCCTGCCGCTCACCGGTGCCGGCGTGGTGGACATGGTGATCACCAACCTCGCGGTCTTTGCGCGCCCCGACCACGCCTCGCCCTTCCGCCTGATCGAGATGGCGCCCGGGGTGACCGAGGCCGACATCGCGGCAACCACAACCGCGCATTACGTGGTCTGATGCTGCGTGCGCTCGCGCTTGGCGTTGTCGCGCTGCTTGCGGTAGCCGGAGGGATGTTCGCCTTCATCTCCCCGCCGCGGCTGCTGTCGCATTACGACCGGCTGGCGGGCGGGCGCGAGGGCTCTTACCCCGCGGCCGAGGGCGTGCCTTTCGGCAGCCACGGCCAGCGGCTCGACATCTGGGCCCCGAACGCCATGCCGCCGTCGGGCAAGCTCCCCGTGGTGATCTTCTGGTACGGCGGCGGCTGGGCCAAGGGTGACCGCACCTCCTACGCCTTTGCCGGACGGGCGCTGGCCAAGGCCGGGTTCCTGGTGGTGATCCCCGACTACCGCAAGGTGCCGGACGTCCACTTCCCCGCCTTCCTCGACGACGGGGCCGAGGCGGTGGCATGGGTGGAAGACAACATCGCCCGCTATCAGGGCGATCCGGCGCGGGTGGCGGTGATGGGCCATTCGGCGGGCGCCTATCAGGCGGTGATGCTGGCGCTCGATACCAAGCGACTGGCGGCGGCGGGGGCTGACCCTGCGATCATCAAGGCGGGCGTGGGCCTGTCCGGCCCCTACGACTTCTACCCCTTCACCTCCGATCGCGCGATCGCCGCCTTCAGCGAATGGCCGCGCCCGGACGAGACCCAGCCGATCACCTTCGCCCGCGCCGACGCGCCGCCGCTGCTGCTGGTGACCTCGGACGGCGACGAGACGGTGCGACCGAAGAACGCCAACAACCTCGGCGCAAAGCTGCGAGCGCTGGGCGCTCCGGTCGAGGTCAAGAACTACGGCCCGCTTGATCACGAGGAGATCGTCATGGCGCTCTCCGTCCCGTTCAGAGCCAAGGGCCCGGTGCTGGCGGACTCTGTCGCCTTCCTCAAGGCCAAGCTGGGGGAATAGGCCATGTGGCTCGCCGAACCCCGCAACCCCAACGCACCGCTCGCCGGACTCAAGGTGGTCGAGCTGGCCCGTGTTTTGGCAGGGCCGTTCTGCGGGCAGATCCTCGCCGATCTCGGCGCGGACGTGATCAAGGTCGAAAGCCCGGAAGGCGACGGCACGCGGCTGTGGGGCCCGCCATGGGTCGAGCGCACCGATGCGCAGGGCAAGGTCCACCGCGAGGCGGCCTATTACCACGCCTGCAACCGCGGCAAGCGCTCGATCATCGCCGATTTCGGCTCGGCGGATGATCTCGACCGGGTGAAGGCGTTGTGCGCCGATGCGGACGTGGTGATCGAGAACTTCAAGACCGGCAGTCTGGCCAAGTTCGGCCTCGATTACGCGAGCCTCTCGGCCACCAATCCCGGCCTCGTCTATTGCTCGATCACCGGCTTCGGCCTCACCGGCCCGCGCGCGCACGAGGCAGGCTACGACTTCGTGGTGCAGGGCATGAGCGGCTTCATGTCGCTGACCGGCGAGCCTGAAGGCCATCCGGTCAAGATGGGCATCTCGATCTCGGACCTCTCGACCGGCGTGTGGGCGGCGAATGGCATCCAGGCGGCGCTGCTGATGCGGGTGCGCACAGGGCGGGGCCAGCAGGTCGACATCAGCCTGATGGACTCCTCGGTCGCACTGCTCTCCAATCAGGCGACCTACTACCTCACCACCGGCACCAACCCGCCGCGGATGGGCAATGCCCACGCGCAGGTCGCGCCCTATGGCGTGTTCGCGGTGAGCGACGGTCATGTGATCCTCGCCCCCGCCAATGACGGGCTGTTCCACAAGCTGATGGACCTGCTCGGCCTTGCGCACCTCAGCACCGACCCGCGCTTCATCGCCAATGGCGACCGCACCGCCAATGCCAAGGCGCTCGATGCCGAGATCGCTGCGGCCACCATCGGCTGGACCAAGCAGGGGTTGCTCGACGCGTGCCACGCCGCCGGAGTGCCGGCAGGGCCGATCAACCGGCTGGACGAGGTCTTCGCCGATCCGCAGGTTGTGGCGCGCGGGCTCAGGATCGAACTTGGCGGGATGCCGGGGGTGCGCAGCCCCTTCGTCTTCTCCGAGGCCGAACTGGCGCTCGACAAGCCCTCGCCGATCCACGGAGAGCACGGCTGACGGTGCGCCGCGCTCCTGTTGGAGACACATGAGACACTGTCCTGAAGCGAAAAACCGGCCCCTGCGCACCGACCCGGCAACAGTGGCATCAGCGGGCGCAGGCGGCAGGTCATCACCGCGATCGTGTCAGGCCTCGCGCGAGTAGGAAAGGGCCCGCGCGCCCGCCCGCCACAGGCGCTCGAACGGGCCTTGTCCCAGCCGTTCCACCCACAGCGGTGACCACGCCAGCATCGCCGCGACCGGCACCAGACCCAGCGCGAAGGCCTGCCAGCGGGTGACCTCGCCGAACAGGCCCAGCCCCCACGGTGCGAAGATTGCGGCGAGGATCACGCTGGTCATCAGATAATTGGTCAGGGACAACCGGCCCACCATCGCCAGCCTCCGGGCAAAGCCGCTGTCGTGCCCGAGGAACGCCATCGCCAGCGCGGCATAGGCCACCCCGAGCAGCGTGTCGAAGGGCGCGGAGATCACCAGCGCCACCGGCCCCGCCAGCGCCGCGGGAAAACCCTCGTCCACCAGCCACGCGGCGAGAGCGAGCAGCGCCGGCAGCGCCACCAGCGCGGCAAGGCCTGCCAGCCGCTGGAGATGGAAGGTGCGCCATTCGCCCTTGAGCATCCCGCCCTTCCACAGCCCCATGCCGAGCGCGATGGCGGCAAGGTTGAGCGGCAGCGAGGCCAGCAGCGCGAGAAGCTGGGAGGGAATGCCGAGGCCACGGCGCATGATCCGCTCGCCCAGCCCCTCGCGTCCCTGCTCCAGCAGCGCGGCAATCGCCGCCGGATCGCGCCCGAACTGCCGCTCGACGAACAGCAAGGCATCGGTGCCGGACTGGTGCTGGTAAAAGTCGGTCATGGCACTGCCGAACGCGGTCAGGCCAAGCGCCATGTGCACCACCACCAGCCCCACACCGACCGATACCAGCGCCCGCGCCGAAAGCCCCGCCAGCAGCGGCAGCGCCAGCCCCGCCAGCGCATAGGCGCGCAGCACGTCGTTGCTGGCGAGCAGGGTCGCATGGACGATGCCGATGACGAACAGCACGATCATGCGGGCATAATGCGCCCGCCACGGCCTCGCGCCCCCCTTCTCCAGCAGGATCAGGCAGCCCACCCCGAACAGCATCGCGAACAGGGTGCGGAACTTGTCCTCGATGAACACGAAGCTGCCGAGCCACACCCAGTAATCGGCCGCTCCCACCCCGCCGAAGCTCAGCGGGTTGTAATAGGCCGGCGAAGGCAGAGCGAAGGCGAGGGCGTTCATCCCCACGATCCCGATCACCGCGAGCCCGCGCAGCGCGTCGAGCGCGGGGATGCGTTGTACAGGCGAGGGGTCGGGTGCCGTCATCGCAGGCACCCTTACCCCGTTAATCAGGCCAGAGCAGCCTTCAGATCGTCGACCAGATCGAGCCGTTCCCACGGGAACAGGTCGCCTTCCGCCTTGCGGCCAAAGTGGCCGTAGGCGGCGGTCGGCTGGTAGATCGGCTTGTTGAGGCCGAGATGCGTGCGGATCGAACGCGGGGTCAGCCCGCCGAGCTTGGCGATGCCGAGGATCGCAGTCTCGATCTTGTCGTCGCCCACCGTGCCGGTGCCGTGGGTGTCGACATAGAGCGACAGCGGCTCGGACACGCCGATGGCATAGGCAATCTGGATGGTGCAGCGCGTCGCAAGACCGGCGGCCACGACGTTCTTGGCGAGGTAGCGGGTGATGTAGGCGGCCGAACGGTCGACCTTGGTCGGGTCCTTGCCGCTGAACGCGCCGCCCCCGTGCGGAGCCGCGCCGCCATAGGTGTCGACGATGATCTTGCGGCCGGTCAGACCCGCGTCGCCGTCAGGCCCGCCGATCTCGAAAGCGCCCGTCGGGTTGATGTAATACTTGGTCTCGCGCAGCAGCACCGGCGGGATCACCTCGGCCACCACCCGCTTCACATAGGCTTCGAGCTCGGCATACTTGGCCGGATCGGCGTGATCGCCGGTGAGGCAGTAGCCCTGCTTGTGCTGGGTCGAGACCACCACCGCGGTCGCGGCGACGGGGAGCGATTCCTCGTAGCGCAGGGTCACCTGGCTCTTGGCATCGGGTTCGAGGAAGGGGGCCGCGCCCGAGTGGCGGTCAGCCGCCATGCGCTCGAGGATCTTGTGGCTGTAATAGAGCGTCGCCGGCATCAGGTCGGGGGTCTCGTCGGTGGCGTAACCGAACATGATGCCCTGGTCGCCCGCGCCTTCGTCCTTGTTGTCGCCCGCGTCCACGCCCTGCGCGATTTCCGCCGACTGGCCGTGGAGGTTGTTCTCGAAGCGGAAGTCTTTCCAGTGGAAGCCGGTTTGCTCGTAACCGATGCGCTTCACGGTTTCGCGGACGGTCTTCTCGATCTCGTCCGTGGCCCCCGGTGCCCACTCGTCGTTTTCATAGACGCCCTTGCAGCGGATCTCGCCCGCCAGAACCACCAGCTGGGTGGTGGTCAGGGTTTCGCAAGCGATGCGCGCTTCGGGATCCTTCGAGAGGAACAGATCGACGATCGCGTCCGAAATCTGGTCGGCGACCTTGTCCGGGTGACCTTCGGAGACGCTTTCGGAAGTGAAGAGATACTCGGTGCGCATGAATCCCCCGGGGGCTGGTGGTGTGCGGATGCCTGCCGGAGCAAAAGAACCTTATAGAGATATAAGGAAACCTTTATGTCCGACTTCTTGCCGTTCCGCCCTAGCCGCGCGCGCGGGCCAGCGCAAGCACTCTCGGCAGGCCCAGCCCCAGCGCGATCAACAGCGCCGCCCAGCCCAGCGTCAGGGCATGGCCGAACTGCGCGAACAGGGTCGGCGGTTTGGCGGCGGGCACCACGCCTTCGAGCTTGTCGGCCTTGCCCGGCGCGATGTGGCCGCGCACGATGCCGTCCGCATCGATCACCGCGCTGATCCCGGTGGTGGTCGAGCGCAGCACCGGCAGCCCCTCCTCGATCGCCCGCATCCGCGCCTGCGCGAGATGCTGCGGCGGGCCCCAGGCACCGAACCAGCCGTCGTTGGAGGGATTGAAGATGTAGTCCGGGCGGTTCGCCTTGTCTGCCACCGCGCCCGAGAACACGATCTCGTAGCAGATCATCACACCGGCCTTGCCATGCTTGCCCAGATCGAGCGTGCGCGGGCCGGGGCCGGGGAGGTAGTCGATGCTGCCCGCCACCAGTCGCGACAGGCCGAGCGGTTCGAGGATGGTCCGCATCGGCAGATATTCGCCATAGGGCACCAGATGCGCCTTGTCGTAACCGCCGACGACTTTGCCCGCGCCATCCAGCGCCATCACCGAATTGCGCGCGCTGACCGCCGCCGGAACGCCCGAGGCATTGGCGCCGATGTTGAGATTGACCACGCCGGTCAGGAGCGTCGATTGCGGGCCGATCACCCCGCCGATGCGGCGGCGGGCGAAGTCCGGGTCGCCGCCTGCGGTCATCTGGAGATAATAGCGCTCGGGATAGCCGTCCTCGAGATAGTCGGGCACCGCGCTCTCGGGCCACAGCACGATCCGCGACTGGCTCCGCGACGGCGTGGTAAGCGCGGAAAGCCGCGCGAACTGCTCCTCGAACTTGCTCGCGTCGTTGATTTCGGACTGCGGGATATAGGGCTGGACGAGGGTGTAGCGGACAGTGCCTCCGGCCGGCGACACGAGGTCGGCAATGGGGAAGATCATGACGGCGTAGGTCACGGGGATCACCGCCCAGCCAATCCACTGGGTGCGGACCCGCAGGGCGGCGAGCGCAGTCGCCAGCAGCACGGCCAGTCCAGACAAGGCATAGGTGCCCAGCCACGGCAGCAGCATCGCAGGGCCGGGCCGGTCGAAGCCGCTCAGCAGCATCAGCCCTAGCGGCGGCCAAGGATAGCCCGTGAACACCCAGCCGCGCAGCCATTCGGTGACGATCCACGCCCCCGCCAGCACCAGCCCGAAGGACCAGAGCGGGCGCTTCTTGGCCAGCAGATGCGCCGCCAGCGCTGCAAAGGCGGGATACCATGCGAGGTAGATGCACAAGAGCGGCACCGCGGCCCAGCCGAGCGCCTCGGGCATCTTCGCCTGATGGGTGAAGGCGGTGGCGATCCAGTTGTTGGCGAGCGTCAGATGCGCCCAGCCGAACCACCACCCGCGCCACAGCGCGCCGCGCCAGCTTTCAGCCTTGTGGATCAGCCACACGAACCCCGCCAGTGCGGCGATGCCGAGCGGCCACAGGTGCAGCGGCGGATAGGCGCAGGCGGCGATCAGCCCCAGCGCGATGGCGGCGAACGCCGCGCGGCGCTGCACCAGCGCCGCAAGCGCAGCCAGCCGCCCGGTCATGGCAATCAGTCGACGGTTTCGAGCGCGCCGCTATCGCCGCCCGCGTCATCGCCACGGATGGAGGGCGGAAGGATCGAACTGTCGATCCCCCGCTGTTCGCCGTCATCGGCGCTCTTGCGGGGCTTGCGGGTGCGGGCGGGCTTGGCGTCGCTGCGCTCGGTCCGTTCGGCACGGTCGGCGCGCTTTTCGCTGCGCTCGGGACGCTCCTGCCGCTCGCCGCGATTGTCGTCGCGACCGCCATCGCGCCCGCCCTCTCTGGGCTTGCGCTGCTGCTGGCGGCGCTGGCCGCGCTGGCGACCATCGTCACGCGAGCTTTCGCGATCGTCGCGATCATCCGAGAGGAAGCTTTCCCCTTCCTGCCCCGGCTCGCCCTCGGCGAGATCGGAATTGCCGACGCTGTCAGCCTGCTCATACATCGAGCGCGTGGGCGCCTCGCTGCGCCGGCCGCGGTCGAAATCGAAATCGTCGTCGAAATCTTCGCTCTGCTCGCGCTCGTCATTGCGCCGCCCGCCGCGCTGCTCGTCCTGCCGCGCCTTATTGTCGGCGATCACGCGGAAGTAATGGTCGGCGAACTGGAGATAATACTCCATCTGCACACGGTCGCCGTTGTGCTGGGCGTCCTGCGCCAGCTTCTTGTACTTCTCGAGCAGCTGGGGCGCATTGCCACGCGCGCGGCTATCGATCCGGTTAAGCTGGTTGCCGTTGCCGCCCTGAGAGCGGTTACCGCGCCCGCGGCGACGGTTATTGCGATTGTTATTCAAGGAAATTGTTCCTTAATCAGCGGCCTGATGCAAAAAACTGCCTGCACGCGCGGCCAACAGACCCCTTGCTCTTGCGCCTCACCGATGGGCCTTGCCAACGCGTGTTGCGCGCTCCGCGCCGATGTGGCCGAGGGCGTGCCCTGACGGCCGGTTCAAGCGAGTTCTGGAGCTTGGCCCAGCGATTTGCGCCCTTCGCATATCGTCTGGCCTGTTAGGTCACGTAGCGATGCGAAACCGGTTTGCCAAGCCCTGCACCGCAATTCCTCAACCGAGCACGAGCGCGCGGGCGCGTCCGGCAAGGTCGCGGTGCAGGCGGGTGGTGAACCCGGCAGCGCCGGCCAGGGCTGCCACCGCATCGGCCTGATTCGCGCCGATTTCGAGCACCGCCACCGCGCCTTCGTTCATCAGCGCGCGCAATTGCGGGATCAGCACGCGGTAATCGTCGAGCCCCTCGGGCCCGGCAAACAAAGCCGTGTGCGGCTCGAAATCGCGCACCTGGGCATCGAGCGCGGCGTCCGCCTCGACATAGGGCGGATTGCACAGAATCAGGTCGAAAGTGCCAAGATCCTCCGTCCAGCCCGCCGCGTGCCAGTCCCCGGCCACGAACCGCGCCTGCGGGCGCAGCCCGAGCGCTTCGGCATTGGCGCGGGCGACGTCCAGCGCGGGTTCGCTCCGGTCGATCCCGATTCCCTGCGCCTTGCCGAGATAGGCCAGAACCGCCAGCAGCAGCGCCCCCGAACCGGTGCCGAGATCGAGCACCCGAAGCGCATCGGGTTTCGCAGCGAGCGCGGCCTCCACCAGCGTCTCGCTGTCACCGCGCGGGATCAGGGTTGTGGGGGTGACCATGAAGGGCAGCCCGTAGAATTCCTGCCGCCCGGTGATGTAGGCGACCGGCTCGTGACCCATGCGCCGCTCGATCAGCGCCGCGAAACCCGGCGGGACGGGGTCACGCATGTGGCGCAGCAGCAGTTCCGAGCGCGAGACCCCGAACAGGTGCGCCATCAGCAATTCCGCATCGAGCCGCGCGGTGTCGCTGACCGGCGCGAGTCGTTCGGCGGCAGCACGGATCGCTTCGCCGGCGGTGGTCACTCGGCCCCCATCACTCGCTCAATGCCGCCAGCCGCTTGCCCTCGTCCTCGGCGATCAGGGCATCGATGAGCTCGGCGAGCCCCGGTCCGGCGAGCACTTCCTCCAGCTTGTGCAGGGTCAGGCCGATGCGGTGATCGGTGACGCGGCCCTGCGGGAAGTTGTAGGTGCGGATGCGCTCGGACCGATCCCCGCTGCCGACCATCGCCTTGCGCGCCTCGGCCTCGGCGCCCTGGGTGGCCTCGCGCTGGGCGTCGTAGAGCCGCGTGCGCAGCACCTGCATCGCCTTTTCCTTGTTCTTGTGCTGGCTGCGGCCGTCCTGACAGGTCACCACGGTGCCTGTGGGCAGGTGAGTGATGCGCACCGCCGAATCGGTGGTGTTGACGTGCTGGCCGCCCGCTCCGCTCGCGCGGTAGACGTCGATCTTGAGGTCTTTCTCCTCGATCGAAACGTCCACATCATCCGGCTCGGGCAGCACAGCCACGGTCGCCGCCGAGGTGTGGATGCGCCCGCCGCTCTCGGTCACCGGCACGCGCTGGACGCGGTGGACGCCGCTTTCGAACTTGAGCTTGGCGAAGACGCCCGTGCCGGTGACGTTGGCGATCACTTCCTTGTAGCCGCCGATGTCCGACGCGTTGACGCTGACCGGCTCGACCTTCCACCCCTGCTCGGCGGCATAGCGCTCGTACATGCGGTAGAGATCGGCGGCGAACAGCGCGGCCTCATCGCCCCCCGTCCCGGCGCGGATTTCGAGCATGGCGGGCTTGGAGTCGGCAGAATCGCGCGGCAGCAGCGCAATGGCGAGGCGGCGTTCGAGATCGGGGAGCGTCGCCTTGAGCGCAGCAAGTTCCTCCTCGGCCATGGCCTTCATCTCGGGATCGGCGAGCATCGCTTGCAGCCCGTCCATTTCCTCCCGCGCGGCCTTCACCTCGGCGGCGATCTTGGCGACGGGTTCAAGCTCGGCGTAGTCGCGGCTGGCGCGCACGAAGGCCTCGCCCTCGAGCGTGCCGGACGCCATGCGCGCTTCCAGCTCCGCAAAGCGGTGCGCGATCTGGTCAAGGCGTTCGGGGGGGATGTTCATGGCTATTCTCTTCCTACGTCATTCCCGCGCAGGCGGGGATCCAGCTCAGCTTGGAGGCTGCCGCAAAGGCAGCTGGACCCCCGCCTTCGCGGGGGTGACGAGGGTGGCTAACGATAGGCGCCGAGCACGCCGAGAACGCCCGCTTCGGGATTGTCGGTGGCAATGCCGCGACCCATTTCGGGCCTTAGCGAGAGGATGACCTCGGCTCCGCGCTTCACCGCCTTGTCGTAACGCTTGCGCGGCGATCCCGACGCGATCAGTTCGGCCGTAAAACCATGCTTGCGAACGTCGCCAATCAGGCCAATCGCCTCTGCCACCCGCGCATCGTCCTCGACGACGATGATGAGGTCGGCAGGCTGCTCCTCCCGCGCCCCCACCAGCATCGCCAGCCGCTCTATCCCGGCAGCCCAGCCCACGGCAGGCGTCGGCGCGCCGCCGAGGCTTTCCATCAGCCCGTCATAACGCCCGCCGCCCAGCACCGTGCTCTGCGAACCCAGTGCGGCGGCCGAGGCGCTGCCCTCGTCGGGGATGAACTCGAAGGCCGTGTGGCGGTAGTAGTCGAGGCCGCGCACGAGGCTTTCCGCCCGCACCCACTTCACGCCGGCCGCATCCAGCCCGCTGGTGACAGCGGCGAAGAAGGCGGCAGCCTCCTCCGACAGGAAGGCGTCGATCTTCGGCGCATCGGCGAGGAACGGCTTGTCCCTCGGGTCCTTCGAATCGAGGATCCGCAGCGGGTTCTTCTCCAGCCGCTCCTGCGATTCCTCGGAGAGCTGGCCTTCGACCTGCCGGAAATAGTCGATCAGCGCCGCCCGCCACGCCTCGCGGCTGGCACCGTCGCCGAGCGTGTTGAGGTGCAGCGTCACGTCGTTGATGCCCAGGTCCTTCAGGAGCTGGTCGGCCATCGCCAGCAGCTCGACATCCGCCTGCGGCTCGGCAGCGCCGATCACCTCGGCGTCGATCTGGTGGAACTGGCGGTAGCGGCCCTTCTGCGGGCGCTCGTAGCGGAACAGGGGCCCGTGGGTCGCGACCTTCAGCGGCGCATATTGCTGCCAGCCGTTCGTCAGGAACGCGCGTGCGATGCCCGCCGTGAATTCGGGGCGCAGGGTCAGGCTTTCCCCGCCGCGGTCCTCGAAGGAATACATCTCCTTCGACACCACATCGGTGGTCTCGCCCAAGGACCGCGCGAACACCTCGGTCTTTTCGAACACCGGCATTTCCACCCGGCGGAAGCGGTAAAGGCGGCGCACGCGCTCGAAGGTCTCGACCACGAAGGCGAAGGCCTCGGCATCGGCGCCGAAAATGTCCTGGGTGCCTCTGATGGCCTGGGGTGTCTTCTTGCTCATATGGCGCGCGATTAGGGCCACGCGGCCCCTTTCGCAATCCTGTGGCACCGATTAAGGGGCGGCGCGTTACCTCTCCACTTGCGAACCATAAGAAGAGAACAGCCATGCGCATCGACAAGATCCCCACCGGGGTGAACCCGCCCGACGATCTCAACGTCATCATTGAAGTGCCGACCGGCGGGGAGCCGGTGAAGTACGAATTCGACAAGGAAAGCGGCGCGCTGTTCGTCGACCGCATTCTGCATACGCCGATGCGCTATCCGGCGAACTACGGCTTCGTGCCGCACACGCTCTCGCCCGATGGCGATCCGCTCGATGCGCTGGTGATCTCGCGCTCTCCCTTCATCCCGGGCTGCGTGGTGCGCGCGCGGCCGATCGGGGTGCTCAACCTCGAAGACGAGCAGGGCGGCGATGAAAAGCTGGTCTGCGTGCCGGTGAACGAGACCTTCCCCTACTATGCCGACGTGGTCGAGACGAGCGACCTGCCCTCGATCATCTGGCAGCAGATCGAGCACTTCTTCACCCACTACAAGGATCTCGAAGCCGAAAAGTGGGTGCGCGTGGGCAAGTGGGGCGATGCCGCAGAAGCCCGCAAGATCACCATCGAGGCGATCGAAAGATATCAGTCGGGCAAGTGACGCAGTTCTGGTCCCCCCCCTCGCTCGCGCAGGGGGGAAGGGATCCGGGCTAAATCACGCTCAACACCGCCTTGAACAGCACGGTCAGGGCGAAAGGCAGGCCGATGGCCAGCAGCCACAGGCCGGTGATGTCCCGGCGGAAGGCCTGGGCATAGGCCTCGTCGGCGGCCTCGGCATCGTCAAGTTCGACCCAGCGGCGCTCGAACCAGCGCAGCGCGGGGATGATGCCGGCCACGAGCACAATCAGCGCGAGGTAGGGCAGCAGGCCCGAGGTGCCGTCGCTCAGCGCCTTGACGGTCACGAAAATCTGCAAGGCGGTGTAGGCCAGCAGGCTGTAGGCGACATGGTCGCTCATCGCCTTGCGCCAGTCGCGCACGCGCGCCGGTGCGGCTGCCTGCGCCTGATGCGGTCCGGATGCTTTCCCCATTTGTGCCGCTCCCCAACGGTCTGATGTATGACAGGGAGTATCGCAAAGCCGACACCAAGTTGCAACATGGCGCGGAAAATCGCCTGTTTGTTGCGCCAGACGCAAACATCGCGGGTCAAGCCGCCGGAATCGCACGAGGTTTGATCGGGCACTGGCGTACCGATCCGGCCGCTCGTCCGACTAAGCAAAAATCCTGCCAAACGCGCCTCGGGTCTTTCCTGCGGCTTCAGGGCTGCTAAAGACCCTCGTGAAATGCACGAGTCCTCACTCACCGCGCCGGTAGCCGACGCCGCCCCTGCCAGCCAGCCGACAGGCAGCGGACTGGAAGTGATCTCGATTGCCAAGAGCTACGACAAGCGCGCGGTGTTGACCGACATTTCGCTGACCGTCGCCAAGGGCGAGGTGCTCGGCCTGCTCGGCCCCAACGGCGCGGGCAAGACCACCTGCTTCTATTCGATCATGGGGCTGGTGAAGCCGGATTCAGGCCGCATCCTGATGGACGGCGAGGATGTCACCAAGCTGCCGATGTATCGCCGCGCGATCCTCGGGCTTGGATACCTGCCGCAGGAAACCAGCATCTTCCGCGGCATGACAGTGGAACAGAACATCACCTGCGTGCTTGAACTGGTCGAGCCCGATGCCGCTACCCGCGCCTCGGAACTGGAGCGCCTGCTCGACGAGTTCGGCCTCACCCGCCTGCGCGAAAGCCCGGCCATGGCGCTGTCGGGCGGCGAGCGGCGGCGCTGCGAAATCGCCCGCGCACTGGCGGCCAAGCCCTCGATCATGCTGCTCGACGAGCCCTTTGCTGGCATCGACCCGCTCTCGATCAGCGACATCCGCGATCTGGTGAAAGACCTGAAGGCGCGCGGGATCGGGGTGCTGATCACCGATCACAACGTGCGCGAGACGCTCGACATCGTCGACCGCGCCTGCATCATCTATGGCGGGCAGGTGCTGTTCGCCGGGTCTCCGCAGGAGCTTGTCGCGGACGAGAACGTGCGGCGGCTCTATCTCGGCGAGAGCTTCACGCTCTAGGAGCGCGAGCAGGCATGGCGCTCGGCCCCCGCCTCGATCTACGGCAGACGCAATCGCTGGTGATGACGCCGCAATTGCAGCAGGCGATCAAGCTGCTGGCGGCCTCCAATCTGGAAATCGAGACCTTCATTGCCGAGGCGCTCGAAGCCAATCCGCTGCTCGACACCGGCGGACCGGCGGAGGTCGGCGAACCCGAGCGTATCGAGATCGCCCCGCCGGCGGGCGAGGATGCCACCGCCGACCAATTGATGCTGGCTGGCGGCGGCGAAGGCGATGCGCCGCTCGACCTGTCGTCGGTGGACAGCGATTTCGACACCGGCGACGGCGCCGGCCCGTCGATGCGCGATGCCGAATGGGGGGCGGCCAGCGCCTCCGGCGGCGATTTCGACGAGATGCCCGACTGGGAGCAGCTGCGCGCCGCCGAAGTCACCCTTGCCGAGCATCTCGACGGCCAGATCGGCGCAGTCACCAGCGATCCGCAGACCGCCTTCATCGCCCGCCACATTATCGGCCTGCTCGACGATGCGGGATATCTCGGCACCCCGCTGGAAGAAGTGGCCGAGGATATCGGGGTGGACCTCCACGCAGCCGAGGCCGCGCTGGCGCTGGTGCAATCGCTCGACCCCTCGGGCGTGGGCGCGCGCAACCTGGCCGAATGCATCGCCATCCAGGCGCGCGAGGCCGACCGCTACGATCCCTGCATGAAGGCGCTGATCGACAATCTCGATCTGGTCGCGCGCGGCGAGGTCGAGCGGCTGAAGCGTCTGTGCCGGGTGGATGACGAGGACTTTGCCGACATGCTGCGCGAGCTGCGCAGCTACAACCCGCGCCCCGGCCTTGCCTTCGCCCCCTCCGACAGCACCGCCGTGGTGCCCGATATCCTGATAACCGCCAATGCCGCCGGCGGGTGGGACATCGCCCTCAACGAAGAGACGCTGCCCAAGCTGGTCGTCAACCGCGGTTACTTCGTCGAATTGAACGCCGGGGCGACGAGCAAGGAATCGCGCGGCTGGCTCAAGGAGAAGCTCGCCGATGCGCACTGGCTGATTCGCGCGCTCGACCAGCGCCAGAAGACGATCCTCAAGACCGCCGCCGAGATCGTGAAGCGGCAGGACGGCTTCTTCCGCCGCGGCGTCTCCGAACTGCGTCCGCTCACCCTGCGCGAGGTGGCCGAGCAGATCGAGATGCACGAAAGCACCGTCAGCCGCGTCACCAGCAACAAGTATCTTTGGTGCGAGCGCGGCACCTTCGAGCTCAAATACTTCTTCACCAGCGGGGTCAGCCGGATCGGTGAAGGCACGGAGGGCGAAGGCGCGTCCTCGGCAGCGATCAAGGCGCGGATCAAGGCGCTGATCGATGCCGAGACGGTGAAGAACATCCTGTCCGACCAGCAGCTTGCCGAGATGCTCCAGAAGGAAGGCTTCGACCTCGCACGGCGTACGGTCGCCAAATATCGCGAGGCGATCGGCATCGGCTCCAGCGCCGAGCGCCGCCGCGCGAAGAAGCTGGCGGGGGCGCGTTAGCAGTTTTCCCGCAGGCGACCGGGGGCCGTTAAAGGCCTAGGCCTCGCGCTCGAGGCGCCGCTGCGCGGTGTGACTCGAAAGACTCACCCGGAAAGCGTTAACGCCTTAAACCTCTTATTAACCTTTTTTGGTGACAAGCGACGTGGTTAATTCGCGGCAACCTCTCCTAAGCGGGGGTTACCGAAGGGCAAACAGGGGACCCACCGATGCGTGTGCTGCTGATCGAAGACGAACCGACGACCGCCAAGGCGATCGAGCTGATGCTTACCACCGAAGGCTTCAATGTCTACTCGACCGACCTCGGCGAGGAAGGCCTCGATCTGGGAAAGCTGTATGATTACGACATCATCCTGCTCGACCTGAACCTGCCCGATATGCATGGCTACGACGTGCTCAAGAAGCTGCGCGTCGCCAAGGTGCAGACCCCGGTGCTGATCCTTTCGGGCATCAGCGAAATGGATTCCAAGGTGCGCAGCTTCGGCTTCGGCGCCGACGACTACGTCACCAAGCCGTTCCACCGCGAGGAACTCGTCGCCCGCATCCACGCCGTGGTGCGCCGCTCGAAGGGCCACTCGCAGTCGGTCATCCGCACCGGCAAGCTCGCCGTGAACCTCGACGCCAAGACGGTCGAAGTCGATGGTGCCCGCGTGCACCTGACCGGCAAGGAATATGCGATGCTCGAGCTCCTCTCGCTTCGCAAGGGCACCACGCTGACCAAGGAAATGTTCCTCAACCACCTCTATGGCGGGATGGACGAGCCCGAGCTCAAGATCATCGACGTGTTCATCTGCAAGCTGCGCAAGAAGCTCTCGCTGGCTTGCGGCGGCGAGAACTACATCGAGACCGTGTGGGGCCGCGGCTATGTGCTGCGCGATCCCAACGAGGAAATGGAAGCGGCGTAAGCTTCCTCTTCTCTCTTCCGGAGACTGACGAGCGGCTCGCCTCCCCCCGGAGGCGGGCCGTTCGGCCGTTAGGGGCGCCAGCAATCGCTCGAATTGAGCCGGGGCAAAGGTTCCTGCACGATCGCGGAATAAACCGCAAACCCGCCCCGTTGTGGTGATGCCCGGGCCGTAGGGGCCTCGGGTACCTGCGAAAGGAAACACCGCCATGAAGTCCATCAAGAACACCGTGCTCGCCGCCACCATGCTGGCCATCGGCGCTGCTGCCTTTCCCGCTCCCGCGCTGGCTGGCGAAGGCCACTGGTCGATCGGCAAGGGCGTGCAGTGCCGCTTGATCGCGGGCAAGGTGGTGTGCAGCAAGAACCGCCCGTGATGCGCTGAGCCGCCCGCGGCTCAACACAAGGCAAGGAGGGCGGTCTTCGCGGACCCGCAACCGCCCGCCTTGCCCCCTTTCTCCAGCGATTGACCCGGGGCGGCACTCATGCCACCGCCCGCGCCATGACGGCATTCAAGGAAGGCGATCCGACCACCATCGCGCGGCTCTATGGCCGCAGCGTGGGCAAGAAGTTGCGCAAGCACCAGCAATCGCTGGTCGACAACCTGTTGCCGCAGATCAGCGTGCCGGGCGAGGGTCCCGTCACCTCCGAGATCCTGTTCGGGCATGATCGCCCGCTCCACTTCGAGATCGGCTTCGGCGGCGGCGAGCATCTCGCCTATCGCGCCGATCTGCTCCCCGATCACGGGTTCATCGGGGCCGAGCCCTTCGTCAACGGCGTCGCGCAGGCACTGACCCATGTCGCGGACCAGCGCCTCGCCAATATCCGCATCCACCACGGTGACGCCTTGGAGGTGCTCCAGCGCATTCCCGACGGGGCGCTGACGATGCTCTACCTGCTCCACCCCGATCCCTGGCCCAAGGCGCGCCATGCCAAGCGGCGGATGATGAATGACGGGCCCGTGCGGCTGTTCGCGCAGAAAATGAAGCCCGGCGGCGAATTCCGCTTCGGCACCGATCACGCCGTGTATCTGCGCCACGCGCTGATGGTGATGCAGCGCCACACCGACCTGTTCGAATGGGTGGTCGAAAAGCCCGCCGACTGGCAGGTGCGTCCCTCGGGCTGGCCGGAAACCCGCTACGAGCACAAGGCCCGCACGGTCTATGGCCACGAGGTGTGGTACTTCCGCTTCCGGCGGCGGTGAGCCTCGGCGCCTTACGGCCCCTTCACCACCTTCCCGTCCTTCATGATCACGGTGAAGTTCGCTGCCGGGTCGCCGATCAGGTCGATGTCCGCCAGCGGATCGCCGCGCACCAGAATGAGATCGGCAAGCGCGCCCTCGGCCACCACACCGAGCCGCCCTTCATAGGGGGTGCGCGGGCCGGACAGGGCGAGCAGTTCGGCATTGCCCGAGGTCACCAGCTTGAGCAGCTCGGCGGGGGTAAAATAGGGCTTCAGCCGCAGGATATAGGCATTCTGCTGGGCGTTCAGTTCAGGCTCGAACAGGAAGTCGGTGCCCCAGGCAAGCTTGACGCCGAGCCGCTTGGCCATCGGCCAGACCAGCCGCTGGCCCTCGATCACAGGCTTGCGCTTCTCGCGCCGCTTGGGGTCCATCGCCTCGGTCGAGTCGACCAGCATCTGTCCTGACAGCCAGATGCCGCGTTCGGCCATCAGCCTGAGCGTGTCTTCGTCGAGCAGGTTGCCGTGCTCGATCACCTTCACCCCGGCCTCGATCGCGCGGCGAACCGACTTGGGGTGATAGGCATGGACGGTGACGTAGGTGTTCCAGTCGGAGGCCGCATCGACCGCCGCCTTCATCTCGTCGAGCGTGTATTGGGTGACGTCGAGCGGATCATATTCCGAGCTGGTGCCGCCGCCGGCCGCAATCTTGATCTGGCTCGCGCCCATGCGCAGGTTCTCGCGCACGGCGGTGAGCACTTCGTCGCGCCCGTCGGCGATGACGCTGGCCCAGACTTCCTCGGCCTTGGACATCCTGCCCGAAAAGCGGCGCGATGGTTCGTCCGGTCCGCGCAGGTCGGCATGGCCCGAGGTCTGCGAGATCATCGGCCCCGAGGGCCAGATGCGCGGCCCCATCACCGTGCCGTTGTCGATCAGCTTCTTGAGCATGAACGAGGGCCCGCCCACGTCGCGCACTGCGGTGAAGCCGCGCAGCAACATCGCGCGCGACTGTGCGGCGGAGAGCTGCATGACCTTCTCGAGGCTCATGTCCGGCGCGGCCATGGCGGCAGGCGAGAGGCTGTTGAACATCATGTGCACGTGATTGTCGATCAGGCCGGGCATCAGGGTCTGCCCTGTCCCGTCGATCACAGTCGCCTCGGGCAAGGCCGGTGCGGCCTCCGGTCCGATCGCGGCGATGACATTGCCCCGCACCACCACGGTGGTCGGCCCCGAAAGGGCGTCGGCGGTGCCGTCAAACACCCGGACATTGGTGAACACCACCTCGGGCACAGGCGCTTCCTGCGCGGCGAGCGGAGCGGCCGGGGCCAGGATAAGCGCTGCGAGGAAAGCCAGTGCGCGGCGTGGAATTGTCGTCAGCATGGCTCGATCCCCGGTGAAGCGAGAAAGATGACATGCGCGATGACTCTTGCCAAGGTTTATCAGGGATTTGGGCCTGCACCCGATGCGCCGCGCGTCACGCGCCACCACGGCATCAGCGCGAACAGCACCTGCCCTGCCAGCCCGAGCAACGCGTGCGGCTGGCGCAGATCGGCGAGCCATTGTTCCGGGGTCTGTCCCATCATCATGACGGCCAGCGTGCACTCCGCCACCATCAGCAGGAGAAAGGCGAGTCCGCCCGCGGCAAGCGCCTCACTGGCGGTATCGATCGCAAAGCGCCGCACCAGCCAGCCTGCCGCAAACCAGCTGGCGGTCAGAATCAACGGCAGTTCAAGCACGGTCGCGGGCAGCAGCCCGATCAGCGGCGCGAGCCACAGCACCCTTATGGTGCCGAGCACGAACCCCAGCGCGAAGACCACCGCCCAGTAGGCGAGGCCCGCGCCGGCGATTCTCACCCCACAATCCCCGCACCCGCCAGCACCGCCAGCGTCAGCACGTCGGGCACGGCGGCCGTCATCGGCACGATCTGCACCGGCTTTTCCATCCCGATCAGCATCGGGCCGATGGTGGCATTGCTGCCGAGTTCGCGCAGCAGCTTGGCCGAAAGGTTGGCCGATTGCAGCCCGGGCATGATCAGCACGTTGGCCGGGCCGGACAGGCGGCTGAAGGGATAGAGCGCCATCACCTTGGGGTTGAGCGCGGCATCGGGCGCCATTTCGCCTTCGTATTCGAAGCCCGGGTCCTCGCGGTCGAGGATCGCCACCGCCTCGCGGATGCTGCCGAGCCACTGGCCGGACGGGTTGCCGAAGGTCGAATAGCTGAGGAACGCCACCCGCGGCTCGTGGCCCATGCGACGGGCGACCGCAGCGGTCTCCTTGGCGATATGGGCGAGTTCGGCGGCGTTGGGCCGTTCGTTGATCGTGGTGTCGGCGAGGAAGGTGGTGTGGTTCTTGCCGATCATCATGTGGATGCCGAAAGGCAGCGCGCCTTCCTTGTGATCGAGCACCAGATTCACTTCGCGCACGGTCTGGGCGAAGGTGCGGGTCATGCCGGTGATGATCCCGTCGCCATGCCCGAGCGCGACCAGCAGCGAGGCGAACACGTTGCGGTCCTGGTTGACCATCCGGCGCACGTCGCGCTGGGTGAAGCCGCGCCGCTGGAGCCGCTTGTAGAGATAGTCGACCATCGCCGGCACGTGCTCGCTGTCAGCCGAGTTCTGGATCTCGAAGCTGCCGGGATCGCTGACCGAAAGCTGGTGCAGCTTGTCGAGCACCGCCTTGGTGCGGCCCACCAGGATCGGGGTGCCGTAGCCGAAATCGCGGAACTGGATCGCGGCGCGCAGCACCACTTCTTCCTCGGCCTCGGCAAACACCATCCGCTTCGGGTTGGCCTTGGCGGTCTCGTAAACGCCGGTCAGCACCGAGGTGGTGGGGTTGAGGCGCGAACGCAGCGCGACGCGGTAGGCGTCGAAATCCTCGATCCGGGTCTGCGCCACGCCCGAATCCATCGCTGCCTTGGCCACGGCAGAGGACACCACTTCGATCAGGCGCGGATCGAACGGCGCGGGGATGATATAGTCGGTGCCGAACTTGTGGTTCTTGCCATAGGCGCTCGCCACTTCCTCGGGCACCTGCTGGCGCGCGAGCTCGGCGATGGCCTGCGCGGCGGCGACCTTCATTTCCTCGTTGATGGTGGTCGCCTGCACGTCGAGCGCCCCGCGGAAGATGAAGGGGAAGCCCAGCACGTTGTTGACCTGGTTGGGGAAATCGCTGCGCCCGGTGGCAACGATAGCGTCAGGGCGCACCGCCTTGGCTTCGCTCGGCATGATTTCCGGGGTCGGGTTGGCCATCGCGAAGATGATCGGCTTGTCGGCCATCTTCTTGACCCACTCGGGCTTGAGCGCGCCTGCCGCCGACAGGCCGAGGAAGATGTCCGCGCCCACCAGCGCCTCTTCGAGACTGGTGGCCGAGGTGGAGACCGCGTGGGCGCTCTTCCACTGGTCCACGCCTTCGCGACCCGGGGTGATCGGGCCGGAACGGTCGCACATGATCACGTTCTCGTGGCGCACGCCCATCGCCTTGATCAGCGCGGTGCAGGCGATCGCCGCCGCGCCCGCGCCGTTGACCACGACCTTCACGTCCTTGAAATCGCGTCCGGTGATGTGACAGGCGTTGAGCAGGCCGGCCGCGGTGATGATCGCGGTGCCGTGCTGGTCGTCATGCATCACCGGGATCTTCATGCGCTCGCGCAGCGCGGCCTCGATGATGAAGCATTCGGGGGCCTTGATGTCCTCAAGGTTGATGCCGCCGAAGGTCGGCTCCATCAGCGCGACCGCGTTGATGAAGGCTTCCGGGTCTTCGGTTGCGAGTTCGATATCGATCGAATCGACGTCGGCGAAGCGCTTGAACAGCACCGCCTTGCCTTCCATCACCGGCTTGGAGGCGAGCGCGCCGAGATTACCGAGGCCGAGGATCGCGGTGCCGTTGGATATCACCGCCACCAGATTGCCCTTGGCAGTGTAGCGCGCGGCCAGCGAGGGATCGGCGGCAATCGCCTCGACCGGCACGGCAACGCCCGGCGAATAGGCAAGGCTGAGGTCGCGCTGCGAGGTCATCGGCTTAGTCGCGACGATCTCCAGCTTACCGGGCCGGATCGTCTCGTGATAGAACAGCGCCTCGCGCGCGGTGAAGCCGCCCTTGTTCTCTTCGGCCATGATGCTCGATCCCCCCTTCATAGGCTCCGGTCGTTCGCGGCCCGTCTTAACCGCGCCGCGCTCCCAGCGATAGGCCCGAAATCGCGCCGCTTCGGGGGAAAGCGCGCGGGCGGGACATTCCGAATCGCGGGCCTTGGGGCTAGGCGAGTGGGATGGCCGCGCTGCACGATCCCAAACCCACCCCGATGATGGCGCAATACCTAGCGCTGCGGGAAGAGGCGGGCGATGCGCTGCTGTTCTACCGCATGGGCGATTTCTTCGAACTGTTCTTCGAGGACGCACGCAAGGCCGCGCAGATTCTCGATATCGCGCTGACCACGCGGGGCGAGCACATGGGTGAGCCGATACCGATGTGCGGGGTGCCGGTCCATTCGGCCGAGAGCTATCTCGCGCGGCTCATCAAGGCCGGCTGCCGGGTGGCAATCGCCGAGCAGGTCGAAACCCCCGACGAGGCCAAGGCGCGCGCCAAGCGCGAAGGCACGCCCTCGTCCAAGGTGCTGGTCGGCCGCGCGATCGTGCGGCTGGTGACGGCGGGCACGCTGACCGAGGAAGCCCTGCTCAACCCGCGCCGCGCCAATGTGCTGGTGGCGCTGGCCGAACTGCGCGGCACCATCGGCATTGCCTCCTGCGATGTCTCGACCGGCGCGATGGTGCTGGAGGAATGCGAGACGGACCGGCTCGGCGCGGCGCTGGCACGGCTGTCCCCGAGCGAGGTGGTGGTGCCGGAAGACTGGCAGCACGGCCCCGAGGAGGCGATCTTCCGCCCGCGCAGCACCTTCGCCAGCGATGCCGGCACCGAGCGGCTCAAGGCGGTGCACGGGGTCGCCACGCTCGATCCCTTCGGGGATTTCAGCCGCGCGATGCTGGCGGCGGCGGGCGGCCTCGTCGCCTATCTCGAACACGTCGGACGCGGCAGCCTGCCGCTGCTGCTTCCGCCCGTCCTGCGCGCCGCCGAAGCGGGCATGGCGATGGACGAGGCGACCCGTGCGAGCCTCGAAATCCTCGAGGCCACCACCGGCGGGCGGGCCGGCAGCCTGATCGGCGCGGTGGATCGCTGCGTGACCGGCGCGGGCGCGCGGCTGCTGGCGGAGGACCTGT
The DNA here is from genome assembly GCA_027531395.1 of Porphyrobacter sp. Classification (GTDB taxonomy): domain Bacteria; phylum Pseudomonadota; class Alphaproteobacteria; order Sphingomonadales; family Sphingomonadaceae; genus Erythrobacter. Next base: position 132,975 of record JAPZRO010000003.1, read on the forward strand.
CAGCCCCGCTGCTCGACATTGCCGCGATAGAGGCCCGGCTGGCGCTGGTGCAGTTCTGGCGCGATCGCCCGATCGAACGCGCCCAGCTGCGCGATATCCTGCGCGCGATCCCCGATCTCGGACGCGCACTGGGCCGGGTTGTGGCCGGGCGCGGAAGCCCGCGCGATCTTGGCCAGCTGCGCGACGGGCTTTCCGAAGCGGCGCGGCTGCACCACTGGCTCTCCGGCGCGCCTGACCGTCCGGCGTTGCTCGACGAGGTGCTCGCCCGCCTCACCGGCCACGGCGCGCTGACCGACTGGCTGGCGCGCGCGCTGGTCCCCTTCCCGCCGACCGAGCGCTCGAGCGGCGGCTTCATCGCAGATGGCTATGACGCCGCGCTCGACGAACTGCGCGCCACTTCGGGCGATGCCCGCCGCGCGATTGCCGCGATGGAGGCGCGGTATCGCGAGGAGACGGGGATCGCGAGCCTCAAGATCCGCCACAATGGCGTGCTGGGCTATTTCATCGAGGTCGGCGCGCGCCATGCCGATGCGCTGATGGCGCCGGATAGCGGCTTCACGCACCGCCAGACGATGGCGGGCGCGGTGCGCTTCAACTCGCTGAAACTGCACGAGGAAGCCGCCCGCATCGCCGAGGCGGGAGGCCATGCGCTCGCCGCCGAAGAGGCCCATTTCGAGGAACTGGTCGGCGCGGTGGTCGAGGCGCGCGAGGCGATCGCCGCCACCGCTGCCGCGCTCGCCCGGCTGGATGTCGGCGCCGCCAATGCCGAGCGCGCTGCGGAAGGCGATTGGTGCCGCCCCGAGCTGGCCGAGGATGACGGCCTCGCTATCGCCGGCGGTCGCCATCCGGTGGTCGAAGCCGCGCTCGCCAAGGCCGGCGAACGCTTCGTCGCCAATGATTGCGCGCTCGCCGAGAACAACCGGCTGTGGCTGATCGGCGGCCCAAACATGGGCGGCAAATCGACCTTCCTGCGCCAGAACGCGCTGATCGTGCTGCTGGCGCAGGCCGGGTGCTTCGTGCCTGCCTCCTCGGCGCGGATCGGCCTCGTGGACCGCTTGTTCAGCCGGGTCGGCGCGGCCGACAACCTTGCGCGCGGGCGCTCCACCTTCATGGTCGAGATGGTCGAGACCGCCGCCATTCTCGCACAGGCGACGCAGCGCAGCTTCGTGATCCTCGACGAGGTCGGGCGCGGGACATCGACCTATGACGGCCTCGCTCTCGCCTGGGCCGTGGCCGAGGCGGTGCATTCGCAGATCCGCTGCCGCTGCCTGTTCGCCACCCACTACCACGAACTCGCGCGGCTGGCGGAAACCTGCGAGGCGCTGAGCCTGCACCATGTCCGCGCCCGCGAATGGCAAGGCGATCTGGTGCTGCTGCACGAGCTGGCCGAAGGCCCGGCAGACCGGTCCTACGGCCTCGCCGTCGCGCGCCTTGCCGGGGTGCCTGCGACGGTCGTCAACCGCGCCAAGACGGTGCTCGAAAAGCTCGAGGCGACCCGCGAGGCCACCGGCGGGATCGCTGCGGGGCTCGGCGATCTGCCGCTGTTCGCTGCAATGCGCGCCGAGCCTGCACCGGCCTCGCCCGAAAAGCAGCTGGCCGAAGCATTGCGGGCAGCCGATCTCGATGCGCTCACTCCGCGCGAGGCGCTCGATCTGCTCTACGAATGGAAGCGCGCCCTGCCCCGCTCCAAGGGGTGATTTCAACCAAGGCTTAACCAAGCTGGCGCTATTGTGTGCGCCATGTCCAATTCCCCTCTAGCCAGTACCAAGTCCGCGCTCGTGTTTGCCGGGATCACGATTTTCGGCACGCTGATGATGGTGGGTCCGGGCGGCGGAGTGCTCGATCAGACGATGGACCGCTTCGGGCAGGAGAGCGAAGCCGCGCCCGAGGAAGCTCCGATCATCGTGAAGGAGCAGCCCAAGCCGGCGGCCGAGCCGCTCGACCCCGATGCGGGCTGGGGCGTCACGGGCGGAGCGGTGTTCGGCGACTATGGTAGCGCAGAGGCACCCGCATCCGAGATCCTGCCGGAAGAAGCCATCCCTTCGCCCGGTAGCCCGACCAGCCCGGCCAATCCGACCTTTGCCCCGCAGCAGGTGCGGCGCATCTCGGCGCTGCCTCAGAACACCGGCGGGCCGGTGAAGGCGGATTCGCTTGGCGAACTGGTGCCCCGCGACGGCGGCGGCGAAGCCCCCCGCGCCGAGGCAGTGGTGACCTCGCGCTCGATCAGCATCGAACCGCAGTAAGCCGACGCCTAGCGGGTCGGTACCGGCACTTCGCCCGTGTAATCGTAGAACCCGCGCCCGGTCTTGCGGCCGAGCCAGCCGGCCTCGACATATTTCACCAGCAGCGGCGCGGGGCGATACTTGCTGTCGCGGGTGGTCTTGTAGAGCACCTTGATGATGTCGAGGCAGGTGTCGAGCCCGACGAAATCAGCCAGTTGCAGCGGCCCCATCGGGTGATTGAGGCCGAGACGGCAGCCCTTGTCGATATCCTCGATCCCCGCGGTCGACTGGCCGAGCACGAACACCGCCTCGTTGATCATCGGCAGCAGGATGCGGTTGACGACGAAGCCGGGCTCGTCCTGGCTCAGCACCACTTCCTTGCCCAGCCCCTTGGCGAAGGCGGTGACGGCATCGGTGGTCGCGGCCGAGGTGGCGAGACCCGGAATCACCTCGATCAGGCCCATCACCGGCACCGGGTTGAAAAAGTGCAGCCCGATGAAGCGCGCCGGATCGGGCGAGTGGTTGGCCATGCGGGTGATCGGGATCGAGGAGGTGTTCGACGCCATGATCGCCTGGGGTCCAAGCACCTGCCCGGCCTTCTCGAAGATCGCGTTCTTGATTTCCTCGCGCTCGGTGGCGGCCTCGATGATCAGGTCGGCATCGGCGAAGGGGGAATAGTCGGCCACCGGGGTAATGCGCGCAAGCAGCGCCTCGGCCTCGGCGGCCTCGATCTTGCCGCGGCCCATCAGCTTGACCAGCGCCGCCTCGATATTGGCCTTGCCGGCCTCGGCGCGGGGGAGGTCGACATCGGTCAGCATGACCTTCATGCCGTGGGCGGCGACAGTCTGGGCAATGCCGGTTCCCATCTGACCGGCGCCGATGACGGCAATGTTGCGCATGTGGGACTCGTTCCTTCGCAAGTGCAGCAAGTGCGCCGCCCTAGCGGGGAAGATGGCCGCTGGCTAGCAGCCTATTTGGCTAGCGATTTGCGCCGGGCACCCACTTCACATCCATCCGGCCATTGTCGTTGACCACCCGGGCAAGGACAAAAAGATAGTCCGACAGGCGGTTGATATAGGCCAGCGCCGCCGGGTTGACCGCGTCCGCCTCCGCCAGCGCGACCATCGCGCGCTCGGCCGCGCGGGTCGTGGCGCGGGCGATGTGAAGCCGGGCGGCCAGTTCCGAGCCACCGGGCAGGATGAAGCTGGTGAGCGGCTCCAGCGCTTCGTTGTGCGCGTCGATCCGCTGCTCCAGCCACTCGACCTGCGACGGGACGATCCGCAGCACCATCTCGGAGGGGGCGAAGTCCTCCCCCGGCGTGGCGAGATCGGCGCCGAGATCGAACAGGTCGTTCTGGATGCGGGTGATCTCGGCCCCGGGGGCGCCCGTCATCTTGACCGCGGCAAGGCCGATTGCCGAATTCGCCTCGTCCACCAGCCCCATCGCGGCGATCCGCGCCGAATGCTTGGGGCAGCGCGAGCCATCGACGAGGCCCGTCGTCCCGTCATCCCCGGTGCGGGTGTAGATCTTGTTGAGCTTGACCATGACGCGAAGGGATCAGCGCGAAACCGCCAGCAGGATCGCCACCACCACGATCGCGAGCGCCTGATACTTGATGCGCGCGAACATCGCCTTGTTCTGCAGCAGCTGCATGTCGGTGGCGGTGGTGCCCTCGCCGGTTTCGAGGTCGATCTTGGTCGTCCTGAGGAAAGCGACGATGCCGCGGATCAGCGAATAGGCCACCAGTCCCATGAGGACGAGCAGAACGGGGACGAGTACATATGCCATGCCTGCCTAAATGGACGCGTCTGCCTCAGGTTCCAAGCCTCAAATGCTGCAACCTGAGTTGTTCGGCGAGCATCCGTCCGTCCTCACCCGCCGCGCGCCGTTCGGCCAGCGCCGGAGAGCCGCGCCGCTTGGCGAGCTTCTGGCCCGTATCGTCGGTCAGCAGCGGGTGGTGATGCCAGCGCGGCACCGGCAGGCCGAGCAGGGCCTGCAAGGTGCGGTGGACGTGGCTGGCGGCAAACAGGTCGGCCCCGCGCGTCACCAGCGTCACGCCGTCGGCCGCATCGTCGAGCGTCACCGCGAGATGGTAGCTGGCAGGCAGGTCCTTCCTCACCAGCACCACATCGCCGAGGCCGGCGAGGTCGACGGCCTGCGGGCCAGCCAGCGCATCCTCCCACACCAGCGGGCCGGTTGCCGCAAGCGCCTTGTCGGCATCCAGCCGCCACGCCGCAGGCCGGGACGGATCGGGGGCGCGGTGCTTGCAGGTGCCAGGGTAGATCAGGCCCTCCAGTCCCGGCCGCGCGCCTGCCGCCTCGATCTCCGAGCGGGTGCAGGTGCAGGGATAGAGCAGCCCCCGCGCCTTCAAGGTCTCGGCAGCGGCAGCATAGCTCGCAAGGCGGGTCGATTGCGCGGGCACCTCGTCCCACTCCAGCCCCAGCCATGCGAGATCGCGGCGGAATTCCTCGGCGAGTTCAGGGCGCGAGCGCGGCCCGTCGATATCCTCGATCCTGAGCAGGAACCGCCCGCCGCCATTGCCTTTGGCCCCCCGCGCCAGATCATGCGCGACGATCGCCGAAAGCGCATGGCCGAGGTGCAGGTGCCCGTTGGGGCTCGGCGCGAAACGGGTCACGGGAGGCACGGTGGCAGGCATCCCGCCGCCCATGCCACACGACAGATTGTTTCGCTATCCACAGCCTCTCCACAGCGTCTCCCTGTGGATATGCACCCTGTCACGGGTTTGACTCTTTGCCGTGCAAGGTCAGGATGCAGTCAATCAGGGAGGAACGCGCGCAGTGTTCAACGCCGAACTGATCGAAAAAGCAGCCCGGTTCCGCGGTGTCGATGAGGACCCGACGCGCAACCTTTCGGCCTGCCCCGCGCTGGTGCTCAACGCGGACTACACCCCCCTGTCCTACTACCCGCTGAGCCTGTGGCCGTGGCAGACCGCGATCAAGGCGGTGTTCCTCGACCGGGTCGACATCGTCGCGAGCTATGATCGCGAGGTGCACTCCCCCAGCCTCGACATGAAAATCCCGAGCGTCATCGCGCTCAGGCAATATGTGAAGCAGAGCGAGTTTCCCGCCTTCACCCGCTTCAACGTGTTCCTGCGCGACCGCTTCCAGTGCCAGTATTGCGGCAGCCGCGAGCATCTGACCTTCGATCACGTGACCCCGCGCCGGCTGGGCGGGCGCACGACGTGGGAGAACATCATCACCGCCTGCGCACCCTGCAACATGAAGAAGGGCGGGCGGACGCCAAGGCAGGCGGGCATGGCGCTGCACCAAGCCCCGATCCGCCCGACCAGCTGGCAGTTGCAGCAGGCCGGCAAGCTGTTCCCGCCCAATCACCTGCACGAAACCTGGCGTGACTGGCTCTACTGGGACGTCGAGCTGGAGGCCTAGGGCGCGGGCTTGGCGGCGACCAGCGCGTCCCATTGCTCCCACGGGATCGCCCGGCCGGGATAGGCGACATTGCGGAATTTCCAGTCCTTTGCGATCCATGCCTTCGTCCAGGCATAGAGCTCCGCGTCGAAGCCCGCGTCGAACTCGGCCTTGGTGACCCACAGGCGCACCTCGGCATCGTAACCGGGCACCCTGCCGGGATAGACATAGACGCAGCCGCGCTCGCGCGTGCCGTCGGGGGTGAGCACGGCATAGGCAAAGGATTCGCGCCGGGCAAAGCGTCCCGCTTCGGTCTCCATGTCGGCCATGGCATCGGCGGCGGTGATGTTGCCGTTGGGCCAGTTGGGGCTGCGCGTAAAGGTCTGCTGGAGATGCGTTATCGAGGACATATAGGCCGCGTAGTCGATATCGACCAAGGCCGGGCCGAGCGGCACCAGCTTGAAACCCGGCCCTTCGACGAGCGTGGGAACCACGAAATCGGGCGCCACGAAGGGCTGCGGGGCGGCGGGGGTTTCGGCCAGCACAGGAGCGGTCACAAGCGGCGCGGCGAGCAGCATCAGAGCCATCAGGATGCCGTTGGTTCTCATGCTGTCGTCTCCCCGCGATACGCCCCGCCGCTAGGAGCGTCGCCAGCGGCTTAGGTCACCGCAGCCCGCTGGCGGAATACGGCGTTCTGCCACTCGCCGTTGGCGAGCACCTCGGCGAGGTGACGCGCGGCGGCGGCGATATCGGCAAAGCTCAGATAGGCCGGCGCAAAGCCCAGCCGCAGCACATCGGGATCGCGGAAGTCGCCGATCACCCCGCGCGCGATCAATGCTTGACAGATCGCGTAGGCCTCAGTGTGCCGGAACGAGAGCTGGCTCCCGCGTGCGCTGCTATCGGCAGGGCTCACGCAATCGAGCGCCACGCCGTGGTCGGCAAGGCAGGCGAGGAAGAACTGCGAAAGCGCCTGCGACTTCTGGTGCAGCCGCCCGACCCCGATCTCGGCGATCAGCTCCACCCCGACTTCGAGTGCGGCAAGGCCCAGCACCGGCGGGGTGCCGCATTGCAGCTGTTCGATCCCCGGTGCAGGCGCGTAGTCGTCGGAAAAGGCGAAAGGCGCGGCGTGGCCGAACCAGCCGGTCAACGGTTGCCGAAGCTCCGCCTGATGCCGCGCGGCGACGAAGGCAAAGGCCGGCGCTCCCGGCCCGCCGCACAGATATTTGTAGCCGCAGCCGACGGCGAAATCCGCGCCCACCCCGTTGAGATCGACCGGCACCGCCCCGGTCGAATGCGACAGGTCCCACAGCACCAGCGCGCCTGCCTCATGTGCAGCGCGGGTAAGTGCGGCCATGTCGTGCATCGCGCCGGTCTTGTAATGGACGTGGGTCAGCAGCAGCAGCGCGACATCGTCGCCGAGCGCGTCGGCAAGCGCCTCGCGCTCCGCCAGTCGCCGGGTCGCAAGGCCCTGCGCCTCGAGCCCCGCGATCATGTAGAGATCGGTCGGGAAATTGCCCGGCTCGGACAGGATCACCTTGCGGCCCGGGCGCATGGCGAGCGCGGCCGCGATCAGCTTGAACAGGTTCACGCTGGTCGAATCGCAGGCGATCACCTCGTCCGGCGCGGCCCCGATCAGCGGAGCGATCTTCGCGCCGACCCGGCCCGCCATGGCGAACCAGCCTGCATCATTCCACGAGCGGATCAGCCCCTCGCCCCACTCCCGCTCGACCACGCGGCGGAGCACCTCCGGCGTCGCCTTGGGCAGCGCGCCCAGCGAATTGCCGTCGAGATAGATCACGCCTTCGGGCAGCGTGAACCGATCACGATAAGCGCTGAGCGGATCGGCCGCGTCGAACTCGGCGGCGCGCGCTTCCGGGGTCATATCGCCGTCCTGACGCTCAGCAGCTCGGGGAAGAAAGCCTGTTTGAGCACGCCTTCGAGATAGGGCACGCCCGCGGTGCCGCCGGTGCCGCGCTTGAAGCCGATAATCCGCTCGACCGTCTTCAGGTGCCCGAAGCGCCAGCGCTGGAAATGGTATTCGAGATCGACCAGCTTTTCGGCCAGCTCGTAGAGATCCCAGTGCGCCTGCGGATCGCGGTAGATCGCCGCCCAGGCTGCCTCGACACTGGCGTTGTGGACATAGGGCGCGCCCGGATCGCGCTCGGCCGCCTCGGCATCGATCGCGAAGCCGCGCCGCGCGAGCAGGCGGATCGAGGCATCATAAAGGCTCGCCCGCCCGGCTTCAGCCTCCAGCCGCTCGGCCCAGTTCTCGTTGCCCTTGTGGAGCTTCACATGCTTGCCGTCGCGCCCGCCGAGCATGAATTCCATCATCCGGTATTGCGCCGACTGGAACCCGCTCGATGCGCCCAGATAGGGCCGGATCGCCGAATAGTCGTGCGGGGTCATGGTCGAGAGCACGTCCCAGCTCTGGATCAGCTGCTGCTGCGCCCGCGCCACCCGCGCCAGCATCTTGAAGGCGGGGCGCAGATTGTCCGCCTCGATGCATTCACGCGCGGCGGTGAGTTCGTGGAGGCACAGCTTGAGCCACAGCTCGCTCGCCTGATGGACAATGATGAACAGCAGCTCGTCATGCGCATCGGACGAGGGATGCTGTGCCGCAAGGATGCGGTCGAGATCGAGATAGCTCGAATAGGTGACTTTGCCGGCCATGCACCGCTCCTAGCGACTGGCGGCGCGCGAGGAAACTACCCCTCGATCACCCGTGCTTCGGGGTGATGCTTGTCGATGTGCCTGAGGATGATCTTCAGGTTCTTGGTGTTGGAGCGGAACAGCACGTCGGCCGCGTCACCCACCAGCGGGATCGCACCGATCGCGGTGTCGAACAGGACGTTCAGACCCATCCGCGCCTGCTGCCAGCGCGACATGCCGAGATTGCGCGCCTCCCAGATGATGTAGGCGCCCATGGCCGTGGTGATGATCTCGCCAAGCACCGGCACGAGGCCGATGATCACGTCGAGCCCGATCGGCATGTTGATGCCGGGGATCACGAGGCTGCGTTCGAGCAGCTGTTCCATCGCTGTCACGCGAGCACGCACCGAAGCGGCATCGGTGCCGGTGGGCAATTGCATCGCGATGATGCGGGGCGGGGCGGGGCGGCGGTCCATGGTCTTGTCCATGCCCCCTATGTGGTGGGCTGCGACAGCGGGAACAAGGGGTGCAGCCCCCACTGGTTGGCGAGGTAGTTGCGGATCGATCCGCGCACCAGCGACCAGCGCACCGGCGCGCCGAGCGGGATGTAGACCTCGCTTGCCATCAGCGCGGCATGGGCCTCGCCCAGCAGCCGTTCGCGCGTGGCCGGATCACGCTCGTCCAGCGACTGGCGCACCAGCGCGTCGGCCTTGGCCGAGCACAGGCCGGCATCGAGCGAGCAGTTGAACTGGTTGAGATACCAGCGCGGCGAGGAATAGCGCGCGACATTGTCCCGCAGCTCGATCTGCGCGCCCTCGCCCGGGGCCACCCGCTCGATCGAAACGCCGATGCTCGACCATGCGCGGGCGAGCTGACGGAACAGCAGATCGCTGCCGGGGCCGGGCGGCAGGCCGACCCGAAGCTTCGCCTCCTTGCGTGTCTGGGTGGTCCACGCCCGGATCCGTGCGGCGGCAGTCTTGCGGCGCTGGTCGAGCGTCAGGTTCTGCCAGCGCTGCGCCGGATAGCGCGGCTGGGCGAAGGCACCGGGCGGTACGATCCAGGTGCTCGACTGCCAGCCGCTCAATCCGAACGGCTGGATCAGCGACCCGCGGTCGATCGCCATCGACAGCGCCTCGCGCCGTGCGGGGTCGGCGAGCAGGCCGGTGTCCTCGCGGATCACCAGCCCCATCAGGCCCATTGCCGGATCGACCTGGATCGTCCCGCGCGACAGCGGGCCAGCCTCGGCCAACGGGAAATCGACGATGCTGCCGCCCAGCACCAGATCGACATCGCCGCGCGAGAAGGCATCGACCGCCTGCCGCGCCGAGCGCGCCTCGACGTTCAGCGGACGGGCGATCTCTTCCCAGTCCTCGCGCGCGGGCAGCCCGCGGGTTTCGGGCGGCAAGGCGGCAAGCCGCGCGACCGGCCCGTCCTCGTCGCGCGACAGCACCATCGGACCGGCCCCGGCCCCGCTCTTGACGAAGCCGAGTTCGGGCTGCGCCAGAAGCCGCAGGAAATCGGGCATCGGGCTCGACAGGCGCACTTCGATCACGCGCCCCGTCATGGCGCGGATTTCGTCCACCTTGGCGAGATCGAGCCCGAGCGAGGTGCCCCCCAGCCGCGCAATCGATTCGCGCAGCAGGCGGCGGATATCCGTGGCGGTGATTTCCTCGCCATCGGGCCAGGTGCTGTCGCGCAGGCGGAAGATGTAGCTCAACCCGTCATCGGTGATGATCCAGCGCTCGGCGAGCGCGGGCACCACCTGGCCGCCGGGATCGAGCGCGACCAGCCCCTCGAAAGTGGCCGCGCGCACATGCTGGGCCGCAGGCGACAGGCGCACGCCCTGCTGGAACAGGCTCTGGGGCGAGCCGATGATCATGACATTGACCGGCCCGCTGCCGCTCGACGGGCCGCAGGAGGCGAGCAGCAACAGGATCAGGGCCAGCCGGAATCTCATCCGGCCCTGCCTAGCAGCTTGCGCGGCGATGGTCAGCTTGTCTGGAGCACTATTGCCCGACGAAAGCCGGGCCGCGCGCAATCAGATCTTGCGCAGCTTGCCCGTGTCGGGCGGCGGCGGCGCGCGATGCGCCCACGAGGCCTTGAGCATCGTGGCCGGCGCGTGTTCATCGGTCTGCGGCGGACGGCGCGCCTGCTGCGAATCGATTTCCTCATCAAAGGCGATGCCGAAGCGGTTGTCCTGCACCCAGGCCACGCTGCCCGCGACGCCGCCGATATTGCGCAGTTCCACATCGACGCGGTGGCCGCGCTTCACCTTGAGGTTGCCCTCGGCCATCATCCCGCCGTCGGAAAGATTGCGCACCCGCACGCGGTGGATTTCAGCCCCCTGCTCAATGCGAATGTCAGCCAGCAGGAACAGGCTGTCGCGTGCCACGCTCCGTGTCTCAACGCCCGTCATCTCAGGATCGCCTCCATGTCATGCCCCATGCCACCGGTCGCGCGAGCGAGGATCATCCAGCGCGCCGAGGGACACCGCCAAGCGCTAGGCAAAGGCAGTTAACGGCTAGTAAAACATCGCCCTGCGAGAGGCACCCTTCGCGCACACCGTCCCAAGACGGCACAGCCTGCACGACGAGTGTATCCGATCAATCGTCGCGCGAGATCTTCTCGCGGCGTTCGTGGGCTTCCTGCGCCTCGACCGTCATGGTCGCGACCGGGCGGGCGATGAGGCGACGCAGGCCGATCGGATCGCCGGTCACCTCGCAATAGCCGTATTCGCCCTCGTCCAGCCGGCGCAGCGCAGCATCGATCTTGGACACCAGCTTGCGCTGGCGATCGCGGGTGCGCAGTTCGATGCCCCAGTCGGTCTCGCTCGAAGCGCGGTCGGTCAGATCGGCTTCGCGGATCGGCCCGTCGGCGAGCGATTGCAGGGTCTGTCCGGCGGCGGAATGGATCGAGCGTTTCCATTCGATCAGCAGCATCCGGAAATAGGCCTGCTGGCGCTCGTTCATGTATTCCTCGTCCTCGCTCGGGACGTAGTCCTCGGCGATGAGGCGCTTGGCCTTTTCAAGGATATCGATTTCGTCAGACGCCGCAGATGCCATGTGGCCCTCTAATCCCCAAGAGCGGCTTGCGGGGCCATTATGTCCTGACGCCTGAATTTTTCCATGGCTCACTTGGTCCCGCAAGGTGAAGCTATGGCCGCGCTATAGGCAAGCCCCCCAAAGCGCACAAGCGGCTTTGGCAATCAGCGCCGGGAAACTCGGCAAGGCCCGCTCTCCCGCCCGCACCTGATGCCGCCTGGTTAACAAAGTGCCCGCGGCGTTAACCATTTATTGACCATGATGGCCGACTTCTCGGGTGACGGAGGGCCGCAGGGGGCGGCTCGGGTGACTAACGGGGACTAAACCATGCAGCTGATCACGATCACCGGTCGGGACACGGATGCTTCACGCGAGATCATCGCCGATCTCGGACTGGCGCGCTGGCTCGCCGCCGCCGCTGACGGCGACATCAATGCCTGCTTCGATCTGGGCGTTGCCTTTTCGACCGGCAGCAACGGCGCCGAATGCGATCTGATCGAGGCGCACAAGTGGTTCAACCTCGCCGCCGCGCGCGGTCACGAGGAAGCCGCCCACTGCCGCGCCGACATTTCCGACGAGATGACCGCCCGCGAAATCGCCGAAGCCCAGCGCCGCGCGCGCCAGTGGCTGGCCGAGGACGCCCGCCGCGCCGCGTAAGCGCGGTCAGCTATCCTTCCTGAACGGGGTGCGGCTACCGAGATAAAGCTGGTCGCTCGCCACCCCCGCCCGCTCGCGTTCGAGGAAATCGGCGACAGCGGCGCGGAAGCCCGGATCGGCGATCCAGTGCGCCGACCATGTCTGCACCGGCTCGTAGCCTCGCGCGAGCTTGTGGCCGCCCTGCGCCCCCGCCTCGACCCGGGCAAGGCCCCGTGCAATCGCAATGTCGATGGCCTGATAGTAGCACAGCTCGAAATGCAGGAAGCGCACCTCGCGGGTGCAGCCCCAGTAGCGCCCGTAAAGCGCATCCTTGCCGACGAAGTTGAGCGCGCCGGCAATCGCCTCGTCGCCGTCATAGGCGAGGATCAGCACGATCCGATCCCCCATGCGCTCGCCCAGCAGGCTGAAGGCCTCGCGGGTCAGATAGGGACTGCCCCATTTGCGGCTGCCCGTGTCCTGATAGAACACCCAGAAGGCGTCCCAGTGCTCCTCGCGGATATCGCTGCCGGTCAGGTGGCGGATCGTGAGGCCCTCCACCGCCGCCGCGCGCTCCTTGCGCAAGTCCTTGCGTTTCCTTGAGGAAAGCGCGCCGAGGAAATCGTCGAAGCTGGCGTAGTCGCGGTTGAACCAGTGGAACTGGATATCGGCGCGGGGCATCCAGCCGCCCTCTTCGAACAGCGGCAATTGGTCGGGCGCGATGAAGGTTGCGTGGGCACTGGAGAATTTGTTCTGGAGGCACACCGCCTCGGCCCCTTTGAGCAGATGCGCAGCGAGGCTCGGGTCAGACAGCAGCAGGCGCGGGCCGGTCGCCGGAGTAAAGGGCGCGGCGATCTGGAGCTTGGGGTAATAACGCCCGCCCGCACGGTGCCATGCGTCCGCCCAGCTATGGTCGAAGACATATTCGCCTTGGCTGTGCCCCTTGGCGTAGGAGGGCATGGCGGCGAGCAGCTTGCCAGCATCGTCGGTGATGACAATCGGCGCAGGCTCCCAGCCGGTGCCGGGGCCGACGGAACCGGAGTCTTCCATCGCGGTCAGAAATTCGTGGGAGACGAAGGGGTTGTCGTTCCCGCCGAGCGCATTCCACTCCTCGCGATCGAAAGCGCCGACCCCGGCGGCAATGCGGACGGTCAATTCGGGCGCGCTCACGCCAGCCCTGCCCCCTCGGCAATCAGCGCGTCGGCATGGGCGACGCCCCGCGCGCGCGTTTCCGGCGAGCGCACCGTCCATGTCAGCAGCGGACGGCCGCTCTCGCGCCACAGCTGGGTAAGCGCATTGGGAATGTCGCGCACATCGCTGGCGAGGAAATCGGGCTGGGCGCGTTCGAGCGCATGGGGCGCGCGCCACGCATGGCGGTAGCCGTGATCGAGCGTGTCGGTGATGACGAGACCGCGCACCATGTCAGGCGCGTGCTTGGCGAACCATTCGCCGACCCGCAGGTCGAAGCTCATCACCGCGAACGGTCCGGCATAGCCTGTCAGCGCCTTGGCAATCGCCATGCACGGCTCGGCAATCGCGAGATGCGGCTGGGCCTTGATCTCGACGAGGATCGGCACCCGGCCCGCTGCCAGTTCGAGCAGCTCAGACAGCCGCCAGATCGTCTGATCGGTTGCCATCAGCGCGATGCGGCACAGATCATCGGCGGTGCGGGCGACGGTCTTGCCGCGCTCCTTGGTGAGCCGGTCAAGCTCCCAGTCGTGGAACACCAGCGGCACGTTGTCGCGGCTCATCTGGATATCGCATTCGATCCCCATGCCGGCCGCGATCGCGCCCTCGGCAGCGGCGCGCGAGTTTTCGGGCACGCCCTCATGGTGCAGGCCGCGGTGGGCGTATTCCCACTGCGTCAGCCATTCGGGAGCGCGCCTTTCGCTCATGCCTTGAGCGCGATCACCGCATCGACTTCCACCGCCGCCCCGCGCGGCAGGGCCGGCACGCCGACAGCGGCGCGGGCGTGCTTGCCGGCATCGCCGAAGACCTGTTCCATCAGGTCGGAAGCGCCATTGGCGACTTCGGGCTGATCGGTGAAATCGGCGGTGCAGTTGATGAAGGCCCCGAGCTTGACGATCCGCTCGACCTGATCGAGCAACCCCGCCGCATCGAGCTGCGCGACGATCATCAGCGCGCAGGCGCGGGCTGCGGCCTGGCCTTCGGCGATGCTTACATCGTCACCCAGCCGGCCCTTCACCACCTGCCCGTCGACGAAAGGCAGCTGGCCCGAAACATGGGCAAAGCCGCCATGCACCACCACCGGCACATAGCTGGCCACAGGCGCTGCGGCTTTGGGCAAAGTGATGCCGAGTTCGGCGAGGCGTGCGCGGGTCGTTGTCATGTCGTTCAGTCCTCCAGTCGTTCCAGCAGCCACGGCAGCGCCTCGTCCCAGCGGTCGATCCGCGAGTGGGCGTGCCCGGCTTTGTGAGCGCAATCAATGGCATGGGCGATCATCGGCTCGCCGCACAGGTGCAGCCGCGTGACGTGCGGGGTGATCTCGGCAACCGAAGCATGGTGCTGGGCCAGATCGTCGATGAACAGGGCCTTGGTCGGCGCGTATTCGTCGATAATTGCCTTTAATGCCGGTCCTTTAGGTCCCTGATTGGTAAACACCCGCGCATTGATCCCGACCTTGGCAAGCTGCTCGGCCCGGGCATCGCGGTGACCGTCGACGAGGTTCGTCAGGATCACCACATCGGCTTTTTCCGCCAGAGTGTTGATCCCCTCCACCGCACCGGCGATCGGCATCTGCGAGTCCATCTGGTTGTCGAAGAATTCGCGCAGCATCCGCCAGATATCGGGCGGGGCGAGCAACTCGCCGCTCGCCTGCCAGCGCAGCGCCTCGGCGAAATTGTGGCCTTCGAGGTGGAAGCTGACGCCCTGCGTCGCCTCCAGCCAGTCCTTGAACGGCGCGACCATGTGCAGCAGCACTTCGTCGCAATCGGAGATGATCAGGGGGCGGGTCATGCGAGTAAAGCGTCCTTGGCGGCGACCAGTTCCTCGGGCGTGACAGCCAGTGCCTCGGCCGCGCGGATCAGGTCGGGTTCGTGATTGGCGAGAAATTCGAGGCTGGAAGCAAGGATCGCCGGATCGCCCAGTCCGGCGCGCAGACTATCGGGATCAAGGCCCGTCAGTTCAAGATAGCGCGCGGCGCGCTCCTCGCTTTCCAGCACCCAGCCGAGCGCCGCCAGCGCAAGCGTCTGGGGATTCACCGGATCCGAGGCGGGGCGAAGCGGGATTGTCCTGTCCTTCGGGCAAGAGTAGTGATGGTCGCGGGCGATAGGGGCGCGATGTGACAAAGCGGATCATGGTTGTCGAGGACAATGACCTCAACCGGAAATTGTTCTGCGATGTGCTCAAGGCCAACGGCTTCGAGGTCGAACCGGTGTCGGACGGTAATGTCGTGCTCGAAACCGCTAGGGCGAAGGCACCCGATCTCATCATCATGGACATCCAACTGGGCGGCGTGTCGGGCGTCGACCTGATCGAGGCCGCCAAGCGCGACCGGCGTCTTTCGTCGATCCCGGTGCTCGCGGTCACCGCTTTCGCCGCCAAGGGCGACGAGGAACGGATCCGCGCCGCCGGGGCGGAAGGCTATCTGTCGAAGCCGGTGTCGATCGGACCCTTCATGAACGCGGTGAACGCGCTGGTGTGATCGCGCGGCGATCAGGACAGCTGCAACCCGAATTCCAGCGCAAAGGTGACGGCTGTCAGGCACAGGCCGGTCATGAAGCTCTTGTAGGCATAGGCGAGGAACTTGTACTTCTTGCGCTGGAGCACCTGACCGTTCTGGTAGACGTCGTGCAGCATCGTGCGGAATACGGTCTCGTCAGCGTGCAACTCGTCGAGAATGCTGTCGATCCACTCGTGCTCGTCCATGTGGGTGAAGTAACCGAAGAACAGCTTGTTGGGCTTGCCGTCGTTGAGCTTGGCAGAACCCGGGCTGCTGATGGTCGGCAGCACCGCAAAAACCGCGCACATGGCCGAGATGAAGGCGAACAGCGCCAGCACCGCCAGCGCTACAGGCATCGTGCCGTTGGTTGCCTGCCCGACCGAGATGGTGAAAACCAGAAAGGTCGCCCCCATCAGGATCGAGGCCTTGGTGTCGGCCATCTGGCTCAGCGCGAGGTTGATCTGCTGGCTGGTGCGCACCAGATGGATCGCGTGGTTCGAATAGCCCGAGGGCGATAGCATCGACGGAGCTGCCTTTGGCGCATCGGTCTGCGCGTGGTCTTCGGCCATGATTATCCCCCCGGATACACCACGCACACCCATCGCGGCGCGGCGAAAACTTGACAAGCTGCATCATCCGCCGCTTTGCAGACGTAATATCGTGGCACACGCCGCGCGACAACTTAAGACAACGAAAGCACCGCCCGCCATGACCCCCGCCGAAGTCGATGCGACCATCCGCAGCCTGATCGAACCCTTCAACAAGAAGGGCGTTGCCATTGAGGACGCGACCACCTTTGCCGGTGATCTCGAATTCGACAGCCTGACGGTGATGGATTTCGTCGCCGCGATCGAGGACGAGTTCGACATCATCATCAGCATGAACCAGCAGGCCGAGATCGAAAACTGGGGCCAGCTCGTCGCGGCAGTGCACAAGCTGCAGGATAGCTGATAATGGCCACCGCTATGACTGACACCGCGACGCAGCCGGTCGACCTGCTGGCGAAGTTCGATCCCATCATCCAGACCCGCGAGCAGCTTCTTGCGGCAGGGGTGGAGGATCCGTTCAACCTCGTCATGGAGCAGGTGCTTTCGCCGACCCGCGCGATCTGCAACGGGCGCGACACTATCCTGCTCGGCACCTACAACTACATGGGCATGACCTTCGATCCGGATGTCATCGCCGCAGGCAAGCAGGCGATGGAGGATTTCGGCGCCGGCACCACCGGCAGCCGCGTGCTCAACGGCACCTTCCGCGATCACCGCGATGTCGAGGCCGCCCTGCGCGAGTTCTACGACATGGACCACGCGATGGTGTTCTCGACCGGCTACCAGGCCAACCTCGGGATCATCTCGACCCTGGCCGGCAAGGGCGACTACATCATCCTCGACATCGACAGCCACGCCTCGATCTGGGATGGCTGCAAGATGGGCGATGCCGAGGTCGTGCCGTTCAAGCACAACGATATCGAGGCGCTCGAAAAGCGTCTGAAGCGCGTGCCGGAAGGCGCGGGCAAGCTGGTGGTGCTGGAAGGCGTCTACTCGATGATGGGTGACGTCGCCCCGCTCAAGGAAATGGTCGAGATTTCCAAGCGCCACGGCGCGATGGTGCTGGTCGATGAGGCCCATTCGATGGGCTTCATCGGCGAACATGGCCGGGGCGTTGCCGAGGAACAGGGCGTGCTCGATGATGTCGACTTCATCATCGGCACCTTCTCCAAGAGCGTCGGCACGGTCGGCGGCTTCTGCGTCTCGAACCATCCGAAGTTCGAAGTGCTGCGGCTGGTGTGCCGTCCCTATGTCTTCACTGCCGCACTGCCGCCGAGTGTTATGGCAAGCTCGGCCACCTCGATCCGCAAGCTGATGCACGGCGGCAACAAGCGCGCGCATCTGTGGGAGAACAGCCGCACGCTGCACAAGGGGCTGCGCGATCTTGGCTTCCAGCTCGGCACCGAAACCCCGCAGAGCGCGATCATCGCCGTCATCATGCCCGATCTCGAAAAGGGCGCGATGATGTGGGAGGCGCTGCTCAAAGAGGGCCTCTACGTCAATCTGGCCCGCCCGCCGGCAACCCCTGCGGGCATGACCCTGCTGCGCTGCTCGCTGTGCGCGGAGCACTCGGCCGAGCAGGTGCAGACCATCCTCGGCATGTTCGAGCGCGCCGGCAAGGCGATCGGAATTATCTAGCTCGCAGGGGCGCTGCCCCTAGTTGATCGTGATGATCCCGTCGACGGCCCGCCATTCCTGCGGGCCGATGAGGTGCTTGTGCGCCACCCGCACCGAATGCAGCACCGCATCGATCTCGCGCCGCCAGAAGGCCAGGAAACGGTCCAGCTCGGGGAAGCTCGGCGCGACGTCATACTGCTGCATGACGAATTGCTGCAGCAGGCTGCGGTGATCGGGCATGAAGTAATGGATCTCGACCGTGGACAGGCCATAGCCCTGCATCTGGGCGAGGAACGCGCGATCGCTCATCAACTCTCCTCCTGTAATCGTTGAAGAAAGCTGCGACCAGAAAATCGCACGAATTGGACTCCAGTCAATCCCGTGCTGCAATTCTGTTGCGCAGGACGGTGGGCCGGACGCGTGGCCTCGGTCAGCAAATAACCAATACGGTTATTTTTTGTTGACATCGTGACGCTCTTTGGTTAGGAGGGGGCATAGTCGAAAAATAGCGATTCGCCCGAAGGCGGCCTTCCCCACCGGAAGTGCCGCCTCTTTCGTTTGCGCTTCAGGAGAGCCCTCATGGCCAAACTGCCCGGCAAGCGTGTCGCTATCCGCCCCAGCCTCAAGCAGGGCGAGGAAGGGCGCATCAACAACAACTGGCGGCGCCTGTTTCTCGATTGCCTCGCCGAAAGTTCCAACGTCACGCTCTCGGCCAGCAAGGCCGGAGTCAGCACCAGCCGCGCCTACAAGGTGCGGCGCGAGGAAGCGGAGTTCGCCCACGAATGGCTGGTTGCGCTGGCCGAAGGCTATCTCCACCTCGAAATGGAAGTGGTGCGACGCCTGCGCGAGGGTGACTCCAAGACCGCGGACGAGGGAAGGTTTGACTTTGCCAACGCCATCCGCCTGCTCGCCGCCCACCGCGACAATGCCGCCCGCGGGGCCGGCGAGGTGCGCGATGTCAGCGCCGCCGAGGTCCGCGCCTCGATCGACCGCAAGATCGAGGGCATCCGGCAGCGCATCGCCCGCCAGAAAGCCGCCGCCGAGGCCAAGACCGCATGAGCGGCCCCTATGAAGACATGCTGGCGGATGAAACCGAGGACGGCGACAGGGTCCGCCACGAACTCAGCGAGGCGATGGACCGCGAGGAGCGGAACGGCTTCGCATATCTCTGGGACTATCAGGCCCGCCCCGAGCAGCTACCTCCACCCGGCGACTGGCGCATCTGGATGATCATGGCCGGGCGCGGCTTCGGCAAGACCCGTGCCGGGGCCGAATGGGTGCGGATGATCGCCGACAGCCATCCCGACGCGCACATCGCGCTGGTCTCGTCCTCGCTGGCTGAAGCGCGTGCGGTGATGGTCGAAGGCGAGAGCGGACTGCTGGCGATCTGCCGCCCCGGGCACAAGCCGCACTTCGAACCTTCCCTGCACCGCATCCGCTTCAAGAACGGGGCGCAGGCGCAGCTGTTCTCGGCCGCCGAGCCCGAGAGCCTGCGCGGTCCGCAGCACAGCCACGCTTGCCGGACAGGCGCAGAAGGAGTTTTTCGTGAACCAGTCGCTGGCGGTCCTCGATGCTCTGGTGCCGCGATGCGTGATCGCCACCCTGGCCGAGCCGCCTGCCCAGCCCGCAGAAGGCGCGTGCTATCTGGTGGCGCAGGCGGCCGCGGGCGTGTGGAGCACCAGGGCTGGCCATCTCGCAATCATGATCGGGGGCAGCTGGCACTTCATCGCTCCCGCTGAAGGGATGCTGATGTTCGACCAGAGCGAGGGCGTCTGGCTCTGCTTCCGAGGTGGCTGGCAAGGCGCCGGCCCGACGACAGCACCCAGCGGCGGCAACGTGATCGACGTCGAAGCCCGCAACGCGCTGGCGCAGCTGATCGAGAATCTGCAGACGCTGGGCCTGATTCCTTCCCCTGGCGCCTGAAGTACACTCGAAACGGCGCAAATCCGCCCTTCCAAAACGATCTCGGGTCTTGTCTTTTTTTTCACAAACAGCGGATAGAGGCATTCTTGCAACACATGGCCGCTATTGACCGCTTGCCTCTTGAATGTGGAAAAGATAGAGACCTTGGGTGCCTCAAGTCGATAACAAAGGGGAAATTTGAATGCGCAAACTCGTCATTGGTATGGCGATGGCTTCGACCGCGCTGACCACGCCCGCCATGGCCCGCGAAGGCCAGTGGTACATCCAGGGCGATGGCGGCGTGATGATCGTCGAAGACCAGAGCCTGGACGTGAACGGTGCTGCCGGTGATGCCGGTGCCGATTACGACACCGATTATGACTTCGGTGCAGCCGTCGGTTACGACTTCGGTTCCTTCCGTCTGGAAGCCGAAGCCAGCTACCGCGCTGCCGATCTCGAAAGCGTGAGCGCCGGTTCGCAGGGTCTCGCCCTCAACCCGACGCAGAACGCCCCCGGCGGCTTCAGCACGTTCACCGGGACGCGCGACGCGCTTGGTGAAGTTAACGCCCTCAGCTTCATGCTGAACGGCATGTTCGACTTCGGCAAGGATGATGGCCTGCAGGCATTCGCCGGCGGCGGTATCGGTGTTGCCCGCGTCGACATGGACGGTCGCGTGAACGCGAACGGCCCGGGCGTGTGGAACGATTCGGACACCGGTCTGGCGTGGCAGCTGCTCGCCGGTCTGCGCGCGCCGATCAGCGATTCGTGGGACGTCGGCCTGAAGTATCGCTACTTCAACGCGCCGGACATCAACCTGGTTGATCCGCTGGGTCGTACTCTCGACACCAAGCTGAGCACCCACTCACTGCTGGGCTCGATCACCTACAACTTCGGTGGTGAAGAAGCTCCGCCGCCGCCTCCGCCGCCGCCGCCGCCGCCCCCGCCGCCGCCGCCGCCTCCCCCGCCGCCGCCGCCGCCGCCGCCTCCGAAGGCGCCGTGCAACACCGGCCCGTACATCGTGTTCTTCGACTTCGACAAGTCGGACATCACGGCTGAAGCGGCGACGATCCTCAACAACGCGGTCACGGCTTACGCCAACTGCGGCACCGCCAGTGTCATGCTGGCTGGCCACACCGACCGCGCGGGTACCGTCAAGTACAACATCGGCCTGGCTGAGCGTCGTAACGCGTCGGTGCGCAGCTACCTGACTGGTCGCGGCATCCCCGATGGTCGCATCTCGAGCGAAGCCTTCGGTGAATCGCAGCCGCGCGTCCCGACCGCCGACGGTGTGCGCGAAGCGCAGAACCGCCGCGTGGAAGTGACCTACGGTCCGGGCTCGGGCATGTAATCCCAAGCCTCAGGCGACAATCAAAGGAGGGGCCGGAGCGATCCGGCCCCTTTTTTGTTGGCTACAGATCAGGATCGCGAGGCAGAGCCTTGTCGCGTAGGCAGCCCAATCCGATCGGTGGAATTGACTGACCTCGGATCACGCCGAGGCGGCCAATCACCCGCCACTGTGATGCACAATTCTTCGCATAGGGAGAGCCCGCAGGCGCGGACCTGCCTCAAGGCATCGGGTTAAGTCGTGCAACATTAAATCCCGGGCGGAAGCGATCTCCGGGAACGCTCAGCTGGCAAGTGTCGCCGCCGGGCCTTACCCCGCAGTCGCTGCCGCGGCCCGCTGCGCCATCGTCGCCTCTGCCTGAGGCAAGGCCCGGTAGGCATAGATCAGAAGCGCAAGCGAAATTGGCGCAACTCCGATCAGCGACAGCACCCCGATCCGCAGACTACCGCTGAGATCGGAGACAGCTCCCACCATGTAAGGCCCAAGCCCAAGTCCGACGAGTGTGGTCGCCAGAAAGAACGAAGCCGTCGCCGTCCCGCGCATCCGCGGCAGGACGAGATCCTGCGTCGTCGCCGCCGCAGCCCCCAGCGCGGTCGCTGCAAACATTCCCGCGAGGAAGTTCATCACGTAAAAGAGCACCGCGCTCTCGGTGGTGAAACCGATCCAGATCGGGATGATCGGCGCCACAATGCCGAACATCACCACGAGGATGCGGCCCGAAGGATTGCGCTGCCTCAACCAGTCAGACATGCGCCCGCCAAGGATCACGCCCAGAAAGCCAGACGCCGCTCCGCAGCCGCCCAAGACAAAGGCGAGTTCATCCTTGGGCAGCTTCAGCACTGTTTCGGCATAGGGCGCCGACCAAAGCGCCAGCGCATACGCCCCGAACGACACCAGCCCGTAACCAAGCGCCGTGCAGATGAAGGCAGGCGTGCCCCAGATCAGCCGGAACGTCGCCGGGTCTTTCTGCCGCAAGGTCGAGGCCCACGAAAACACGGCATAGTAGCCAAAGGCGATCGCCAGCCATTGCGGCACGTTCCCGGTGAGCTTGATCATGATCAGCGCTAAAGCGGCCATCGCGGCGGCCACGGCCAGATTGATCACCACCGCCTTCACCCCGCGCATCGCTGCGTGAATGACAGTGAAAGGCGGCAGAAGCGTCGACAGATCGATGAAGAAATCGATCAAGGGGTGACGCTCGCCATTTGCTGCATCAGGCTGACGCGCGGGCTCACGCAACGATGCCACCCACAAGGCCAGCAGCACCCCCGGCAAGCCCACGGCGACAAAGGCCGCCTGCCAACCGACCAGCCCGCCGATCCCGCCCCCGGGGTAGGCCGCATCCCACCACTTGGAGATGTTGGCCCCGATCAGCAGTGACACCCCTCCGCCAATATAGAGACCCGAGGAATAGACCGCGAGCGCTGTCGCGCGCTGGCGCGAGGGGAAATAGTCCGAGATCAGCGAATAGGCCGTCGGGCTTGCCGTCGCCTCGCCCACGCCAACGCCCATGCGCGCGAGCGACAGCGTGACGAAATTGCGCGCAAGGCCCGACAGCGCGGTCGCAGTAGACCACAGCACCAGACCGACGGTCAGCAGCCGCACCCTGTTCCAGCGATCCGCCAGCCTCCCAAGCGGCACGCCGAACAGCGCGTAGAACACCGCGAAGGCCGCGCCCCCGAGAAACCCCAGATCGCCGTCACTCAGTCCCAGGTTGCGCTTGATATCGACCGCGAGGATCGAAAGAATCTGCCGGTCGATGAAGTTGAGAATGTAGACCACGACCAGCACGCCGAGCACATACCAGCTGTAGGCAGACGCAGCCTCTTCGCCGCGGCCTTCGACCGCCGTGGTGTTGTCGCTCAAGACCGATCCCCTATCCCGTAGACTTGCCCAAGACCGGCGTGCGGCCGGTCAGGCGTTATAGCGCGTGCTATCGACAATCCCCGCTTCGGCAAAACCCTTTTTCCGCAAGCGGCAGGAATCGCACAGCCCGCAGGCCGTCCCGTCGGGGGCGGGATCGTAGCACGACCAGCTCCACGCGGGATCAAGCCCAAGCCGCGCACATTCCCGGGCGATGTCAGCCTTGGTCATGTGCTGGAGCGGAGCGTGGATCGTGAAGGGGGCACCTTCGACGCCGGCCTTGGTGCCAAGCCGCGCCGTCTCTGCAAAGCTGGCGATGAATTCGGGGCGGCAATCGGGATAGCCCGAATAATCGAGCGCATTGACTCCGATAAACACGTCGCGAGCGCCCGCCGCCTCGGCGCAGGCGGTGGTGAGCGCAAGGAACACCAGATTGCGCGCCGGCACATAGGTCACCGGGATATCGTCTCCGACCCCGCCCTTGGGCACATCGATCGCGTCTGTCAGTGCCGATCCGCCAAAGGCCCGCAGATCAAGCGCAATCTCGGTGTGGCGGAGAAGCCCGAGCCGTTCGGCGATCCGGCGCGCAGATTCCAGCTCGAGCCGGTGCCGCTGGCCATAATCGACGCTCAGCGCATGAACGGCAAATCCCTGCTCGCGCGCGAGAGCCGCCGTGACCATCGAATCGAGCCCGCCCGAGAGCAGCACAACCGCGATCGGCGGAGGGGAAACGGGTCCGGAAACAGTCATGGCGTGGCCCTATCACGCCCGCAGGCAAAGGCAATCCGCGCGCCTCAGCAGGAGCCGGTGCGGCGCGCCTCGGCAATGAACTGGAACGGCAATCCGCCTTCGATGCCCTGGCTTTCCAGCTGGACGAGCGCAGGGGTTTCCCGGCGGATGCTGGTGCGGCCGTAGCCGTTGCCGGAGCAGGTGTACTGGACGGTGACCTTGGTGGCCGCGTCCTCGACGACGAAGCGGTTGCAGCCGCTTTCCCGGTGACGCAGCTGGATCAGCTCCTGTCCGCTGCGCAGGCAGATCTTGCGGTCGGGCGAACCGTCCCGGTACTTGATCGTCCACTCGCCCTTGGTCAGCGATCCGAGCATGGTGAGCCCGTTGCCCTGGGCAAACCCCGGCATGGCCGCAAGGCCAATCAGACCGGCCACGGCACCACCAAGACCGATTGCGCGCATCTGGCTGATCGAAAGGTGTTTCATGATCGCCTTCATGCCTGCGTTTTGCCGGGTTGGCTTGGTGAAATTGTCAGACTTGCCGTCCGGGCGGCCAGATTTTCGACGAACCGTCAAACCGCCAGCTCGAACAGACGCGAACAGAACGCGCAATCGACGACCACAATCCCGTCTTCATTGCGCATCGCCGCCTGCTCCTCCGGCGGGAAACGGGCGATGATCGTCGCATAGTGCTCGGCACTGCAGCGGCACCCGCGCGAAAGCGCCGAGCCGGACTGCACCCGAACTTCATCTTCCTCGTGAAACAGCCGCCAAGCGATCGCTTCAAGCGACAGACCCGGATCGAGAAGTTCATCATGGCTGATCGAGCCGGCCATCACCGCGACGTGCTCCCAGTCGGGATGATCCATCCGCACGTGCAGGCGCTCGCGCCCTTCCTCGCCGTCGGCCAGATGCTGGACCAGTAGGCCCGCAGCCGACCGGCCGCCGGCACCCGCGCGGCTGGCGACGCGGATCAGCGTCGGGATCTGCTCCGACTGGCTGAAATAGACCTGACAGGCCTCCGCCAGGCTGTCGCCTTCCAGCGGCACGATACCCTGGTAGCGCTGGCGCCCCTCGGTCTCGAAAGTGATCGCGAGATAGCCCTCCCCGAACAGCGCGGAAAGCGAGGGATTGGCGCCCAGCCGCGCCAGACGCGCGGGATCGAAGTCGCAATAGCCGCGCACCGCGCCGGCGCGATAGTCGCACACCAGGAGGCTGACGATCCCGCCGTTGGTCTGCGCCTGCATGGTCATCTGCGCGTGCTCGCCCTTGAGCAGCCCACCCATCAGCGCGCCCAGAACCAGCGCCTCGCTCAGCAGATGGGTGATCGGCGCAGGGTAATCATGCGCCGACAGCACTTCCTCCAGCACACCATCGAGCCGCACCACGCGCCCGCGCGCACTGCGGCCGGGCAGCGTGAAGCCCATCAGCTTGTCGGAAAAGGTCTCGATCGTTTCAGCCATGCGCCGCCATATGGGGATTGATCGCCGCGGGCGAAAGCCCCCCTGCTAAGGGCTCAGGCGCCGAGCAGTCCGAAGCTCCACAAAAGCACCGATTTCTGCGCGTGAATGCGGTTCTCGGCCTCATCGAACACCACCGATTGCGGGCCTTCGAACACATCCTCGCTGACCTCGTCACCTACGTGCGCGGGCAGGCAGTGGAGGAAGATCGCGTCGGGCTTGGCCTCGGCCATCAGCGCCGCGTTGACCTGATAGGGGGCCATCGCCGCCTTCTTGTCGGCCGCGTCGGCCTGTCCCATCGAAATCCAGGTGTCGGTGACGAGAACGTCCGCCCCGCGCGCCGCCGCCTGCGCGTCCTGCGTCAGAGTCACGGTCGCTCCGCCCGCGCGGGCCATGGCCACGAAAGCCGGATCAGGCTCGTAGCCCGCCGGCACCGCCACGCGGACGTTGAACTTGAACAGCCCCGCCGCCTCCAGGATCGAGTGCAGCACGTTGTTCCCGTCCCCGAACCACGCGACTTCGAGCCCGGGCAGCGCCTTGCGGTGCTCGATCATGGTCAGCAGGTCGGCGACGATCTGGCAGGGGTGCGACCTGTCGGTCAGCCCGTTGATCACCGGCACCGTGGCATGGCGCGCCATTTCCTCGATCTTGGCGTGATCGTCGGTGCGCAGCATGATGCCATCGACCATCCGGCTGAGCACCCGCGCGGTATCGGCGATGGTCTCTCCCCGTCCGAGCTGGCTTGAGGCCGAATCGAGGATCAGCACGGTCCCGCCCAGCTGCCGCATGGCGATATCGAAGCTGACGCGGGTGCGCGTCGAGTTCTTCTCGAACACCAGCGCCAGCACGCGGCCCGCCAGCGGCGCATCGGCATCGGCCGCGCCCTTGGACAGGCCGGTGCGGGCCGCCTTGCGATCGATCGCATCATTGATCATCGCCGCGATGTCGTCGCCCCCGGCATCGCCGAGGTCGAGGAAGTGCCTGAACGGCGCAGTCCCGGTCATGCCGGTTCCGGCACCTTGAAGCTCGCAGCGCCCGCCGAAAGCTTGTCGAAGAACTCGTCGATCTCGGCATCGCCGATCACCAGCGGCGGGATGATGCGGATGGTGTTGTCGCCCGCCGCCACGGTCAGCAGCTGATGATTATCGCGCAGGTGCACGTAGAACGGGCGGCTCTCCATCTTCATCTTCAGGCCGAGCATCAGGCCCTTGCCCCGCACCAGTTCGAACAGCTCGGGATAGTTGCCGATGAACTGTTCGAGCCGCGCGCGCAGGCGTTCGCCCTTCTCAGCGACTTCGCTCAGGAACGCCTCGTTCGCCACAGCCTCCATCACCGCCGTCCCCGCCGCCATCGCCAGCGGGTTGCCGCCATAGGTTGATCCGTGGGTGCCGAAGGTCATGCCGCGGGCGGCCTTTTCGGTGGCGATGCACGCGCCGAGCGGGAAGCCGCCACCAATGCCCTTGGCGGTCGCCATGATATCGGGCTCGATCCCGTAATGCTCGTAGGCATAGAGCTTGCCGGTGCGCGCCACGCCGCACTGCACCTCGTCGAGGATCAGCATCAGACCGTGCTCGTCGCACAGCGCGCGCAGGCCTGCCATGAACTCCTGCGAGGCCGGACGAATCCCGCCCTCGCCCTGGATCGGCTCGACCAGAATACCCGCCGTCTTCGGCCCGATCAGCGCCTTGGCCGCCTCCAGATCGTCGAACGGCGCATATTTGAACCCTTCGAGCAGCGGCGCGAAGCCGTGGTGCATCTTGGTCTGGTTCGAGGCGCTGATGGTTGCCATCGTGCGGCCGTGGAAGGCGTTGTGGAAGGTGATGATCTCGAACCGGCCGGCATCGCCTTCGTCACCCGCGTTCTGGTGATAGGCGCGTGCGGTCTTGATCGCACACTCGACGGCCTCGGCCCCCGAATTGGTGAAGAACACCGTGTCGCCGAAGGTCGTGTCGACCAGCGTCTGGGCCAGCTTTTCGCCCTGCGGGCTGCCGTAGAGGTTCGACACGTGCATCAGCGTCGCGGCCTGCTGCTGGATCGCCGAGATCAGCCCTTCATGCGAATGGCCGAGCAGGTTGACCGCAATGCCGCTGGCGAAATCGAGATAGCGGGTGCCGTCCTCGTCGATGAGGTGGCAGTGCTCTCCGCGCACCGGCCGGACACCGCAGCGCGGATAGACGGGCATGAGCGGGGTGATCGACATGGGCAACATCCTGAATGCAAGTTTGGGGGTATGAAACGCAAATGGCGGCCCTGAACCAGAGCCGCCATCCGCATTCCGTTAATCTTCCGCTGGTCCCGCGTCAAACCGCGGGAGGCGGTTTTGGCCGAGGTCAGCCTTCGATCGGTGCCAGATTGACGGCGGAATACTTTCCGCGTCGATCGACTTCGAGATCGAACTCGTAACGCTCACCCTCGTTGATGCCGGAAAGGCCCGAACGCTCGACCGCACTGATGTGCACGAAGGCGTCCGGCTGGCCGTCATCGCGCACGAGGAAGCCGAAGCCCTTCATCGCGTTGAAGAACTTGACCGTGCCCTTGGCGCGCTCACCCGTCAGCTCGCGCTGCGGGGCTGCGGCCTTCTGCGGAGCGGCGATCACGTCACCGACGATCTGGAGGTCCTGCGCCGACACCTTGCCACCGCGATCGACCAGATTGTACTGGAGTTCCTGCCCTTCGGCGAGACCTTCGAGCCCGGCACGTTCAACCGCACTGATGTGGACGAAGACGTCTTCGCCGCCACCCTCCTGCTGGATGAAGCCGAAGCCCTTCTGGGCGTTGAAGAACTTCACGATGCCCTTGCCGGTGCCGACCACCTGGGCGGGCATGCGGCTGAAGCCACCGCCACCGCCACCAGCGCCGCCGCCGCCGGGACCACGCGGGCCACCGAAGCCGCCGCCACCGCCGCGCGGGGCACCACCGCCACCGCCGCCATAGCGATCACCGCCGCCGCCGCCGAACCGGTCGCCACCGCCAAACCGGTCGCTGCCAAAATCACGCGGGGGCGGAAAACCGTCATTCCCGCCGCCAAACGGATCGAAGCCATCTTCGCCGAAACCGTCGCGCTTGTCGCGGCCGCGCCGGCGTCCCCTATCGTAACCCATATATCAGAACGTACCTTGCCACACTGCCCGTCCTCCAATGTTCCGGTGGCGTGGACAGTGAGCCGCACCGGACACAGACGCGCCGAACTTGTCGACCGGAGCGCACTTACCTTCCGTGCATAGCGCACAACGAGTTGCTTTGCGAACGATTTTACCGAGGCCCGCCATGCCCTCGGCCAGCGGGTGCAGCGTCCGGCAATGCCAACGCTTGTGCGATCCCGCGCGGTTGGGCATGACGCAGGGGATCGTATCCCCGGACGGCAGGATTTGGACATGAGCGGATTCCGCAAGCTTACCGAAAATGTGTTTGTCAGCCCGCAACTTGCGCTGGAGGATGTCGCCGCTGCGGCTGCCGCCGGCGTGGCGATGATCGTCAACAACCGCCCCGATGGCGAGGAGCCGGACGCCCCGCAAGGCGACGAAATCAGCGCCGCAGCGGCCGCAGCAGGACTGAACTACGTCGCTATCCCGGTCGGCCATTCCGGCTTCAGCGAGCCGCAGGTTGACGCCATGATCGCCGCGCTCGAACAGGCAGAAGGCCCGATTCTCGCCTATTGCCGTTCGGGCACGCGCTCGACCTTCCTGTGGGCGCTGGCGGCAGCCAAGCAGGGCGAGAATCCCGACACCATCGCCCGCGCCGCGATGCAGGCCGGCTATGACATCAGCCCGATCCGGGCGATGATCGACATGCTCAGCCAGCGCTGAGGCGTCCTCCCTTTGGAACTGCCGCCGCTAGTGCTCCAGACTGCCGGATCGCTGGTTGCGATTCTCGCGCTGGCGGGGCTTGCGTGGTGGATGCGGCTGGGCGGCGCGCCGGTGCTGGCGGACGACGAGGCGGTGCGCCGCGCGGCGGGTGAAGTGGAGGACGGGTTCGCGCCGGTCACGATTGCTGTCGCACAAGCCGGGTTGGCCGCTCTGGCGAGCGATACCGGGGGCCGGATCATGGTGATCAAGCGCCACGGCAACCGCTTTGCCGGAAGGGTTCTCGGCCCCAGGGCTCATGCGCGGCTGTGGCGCGACCGCGGCGAGACTGCGCTCGAGGTCGACTGCGGCGAGGCGCGGTTCGGCAAGGTGTTTCTCGACATTCCCGATGCCGAGGCTTGGGCCGAAGCCATCAATCGGGTAAACGCGCCGCACCATGCCTGACTTCAACCCCACCCAATATGCCGTCCCGCTGTTCGTGCTGGCGGTGCTGGCCGAGATGCTGTGGGCGAAGTTCCGCGCGCCGGAGGCATATGAGCCCAAGGACACGCTGGTCAGCCTCGCCTTCGGGCTGGGTTCGACCGTCGCAGGCGCGCTGCTCGGCGGCTTTGCGGTCGCGCTGTTCATCGCAACCTACGACTACCGGCTGTTCGACTTCGGTCCGGAATGGTGGGCGGTGTGGTGGGCGTGGCCGCTGTGCTTCGTGCTCGACGATCTCAAATATTACTGGGTCCACCGCGCCGGGCATCGCATCCGCTGGATGTGGGCGAGCCACGTGAACCACCATTCGAGCCAGCACTACAACCTTTCCACCGCCCTGCGGCAGACGTGGACGGGTTCGCTGACCTTCGGCTTCCTGTTTGCCGTGCCGCTGGTGCTGCTCGGCTTCCATCCGGCGATGATCGCAATCTGCGGCGGGTTCAACCTGATCTACCAGTTCTGGATCCATACCGAGGCGATCAAGCGGATGCCGCGCTGGTTCGAGGCGGTCATGAACACGCCGTCGCACCACCGCGTCCACCACGCCACCAACCCGCGCTATCTCGACCGCAATTACGCGGGGGTCTTCATCATCTGGGACCGGATGTTCGGCACCTTCGAGCCGGAAATCGATGACGAACCGATCCGCTACGGCATCGTCAAGCAACTCGGCAGCTTCAACCTGCTGTGGGCGGTGTTCCATGAATGGATCGGGATGATCGCCGATATCTGGCGAGCACCCTGGAAGCACAAGCTGTCCTACCTGCTGCGCGAACCCGGCTGGAGCCATGATGGCAGCCGCGAAACCTCCGACATGATCCGCGACAAGTGGCGCGCGCGCACCGGACAGGCCGCGCTACCTACAACAATGTCAGTGGCTGATCGAAACCCGATTGCAGCAGGCAACGAAGCTGCCTAATCTCCCCGCACAAAGGGAGAGATCATGGAAAGTTTCGACTACATCGTCATCGGCGGTGGCAGTGCCGGCAGCGCGGTCGCGGGCCGTCTCGCCGTGGATGGAACGCGCCGGGTGTGCCTGCTCGAAGCGGGCGGGCGCAACGACAACGTCTGGATCAAGACGCCGGGCTTCATGCCCTTCATCCCCGAAAAGTCGAACTATCGCTATGAAACGGTACCGCAGAAGGGCCTGAACGGGCGCACCGGCTACCAGCCGCGCGGGCGCGGGCTCGGCGGTTCCTCGGCGATCAACGCGATGGTCTATATCCGCGGCAACCGCTGGGATTACGACAACTGGGCCGCGGAAGGCTGCACCGGTTGGGGCTATGACGACGTGCTGCCCTACTTCAAGCGCGCCGAGGCCAACGAGCGCGGCGGCGATGATTATCACGGAGCGGGCGGGCCACTGTTCGTGTCCGACCAGACCGCCGCCAACCCGACATCTCATGCTTTCGTCGAGGCCGCCGCGGCGCTCCAGCTGCGCACCAACTCCGACTTCAACGGCGAGCGGCAGGACGGCTTCGGCCTCTACCAGGTGACCCAGCGCAAGGGCGAACGCTGGTCGGCCGCGCGGGCATACGTGGAGCCGATCCGCGAGCAGGGCAATTTCGCGGTGCGCACCGACACGCTGGTCGAAAAGCTGATTATCGAGGGCGGGCGTGTCACCGGCGTTGCGATTCGTCGCGGGGGCAAACGCGAGTCGTTGCTGGCCCGTCGCGGGGTCATTCTTTCGGCAGGCGCGTTCAATTCGCCGCAGATCCTGATGCTGTCGGGCATCGGCCCGGCCGAGCATCTCAAGGCTCACGGGATCGACGTGGTGGTGGATCGCCCCGCCGTGGGCGGCAATCTGCAGGATCATATCGACTATGTTTCCGGCTGGGAGACGGAAAGCGATGCGCCGATCGGCAGCACGCTCAAGGGCACGCTGCGGATGGCGGCGGCCATCGTCGAACACCGCCGCAAGCGCACCGGCGTGATGACCACCTGCTACGCCGAGGCGGGCGGGTTCTGGACGGTGATGCCCGATGCGCCCGCGCCCGACGTGCAATGGCACTTCGTCCCCGCGGTGCTCGAGGATCACGGCCGCGAAAAGGTGAAGGCGCACGGCTTCTCGCTCCACGCCTGCGTACTGCGGCCCGAGAGCCGCGGCACTGTGCGGCTGGGGAGCGCCGATGCCGCCGCCGCGCCGGTGATCGATCCCAATTTCCTCGCTGACGAGCGCGACATGGCCGTGCTGCGCGCAGGGGTGCGCCTGTCGCACCGGATCGTCGACACCCCGCCCTTGCAGGTCTTTGGCCCCAGGGATCGCCACCCCATCGACCTTAACAACGATGCCGCGCTCGACGAACTCATCCGCAACCGCGCGGACACGGTCTATCACCCGGTCGGCACCTGCCGCATGGGCGCGGATGCCGATGCCGTGGTCGACCCGACACTGAAGCTCAACGGGCTCGAAGGCCTGTGGGTGGCCGACGCCAGCATCATGCCCAAGCTCGTCAGCGGCAACACCAACGCGCCGAGCATCATGATCGGCGAAAGGTGCGCCGACTTCGTGATGGAAGCAGAGCGGGCCTGATCTCCCAACAAGCTGAGAAGCGCTGATCCGGCCCGCCGCAGGACGGGCCGCAAGCGCGACCGCGCGCCCGGAGGCGATCAGGCCCGCAGGGCCTGAGGCTCGCCGAGGACGACCCCGCGGAGGCGGGGTCGCAATAAAAAAGGGCCGGAGACGCTCGAGGCGGCTCCGGCCGTATTCAGTCTGTTCGTTCGCAGGAGGAACAAGGTGAGGCGGGGGAAGGGGAGAGGGAGAGAGAAGATCCTCCCCCCGCCAAGCTGTTGAGGGGCGCTTAGTTGTAGGCGCGCTCCCCGTGTTCGGAGATGTCGAGGCCGTTGGTTTCGGCTTCGGCGTCCGGGCGCAGGCCCAGGGTATACTTGAGGATCAGGAACAGAGCCGCCGAGACAACACCGGTCCACGCCACGGTCACACCGACCGCGTAGATCTGGGTCATCACCTGACCGGCGAGATCGAACTCGCCCGCCACTGCGACCGGCGCGGTGTAGTCGATCCAGCCCTGACCGCCGAGCGCCGGGTCAGCGACGATGCCGGTGCCGATCGCGCCGACGATCCCGCCCACGGCATGGATGCCGAAGACATCCAGGCTGTCGTCGTAGTTCAGCTTGTTCTTCACCGTGGTGACGAAGAAGTAGCAGACCACCGAAGCCACAGCGCCGAGGATGATCGCGGTGCCGGGGTGGGCAAAGCCCGCCGCCGGAGTGATTGCGACCAGACCGGCCACCACACCCGAAACCGCGCCGAGCAGCGAAGGCTTCTTGTGGGTGATCTGTTCGATGACCGCCCAGGCCGCACCCGCTGCCGCCGTGGCGACGAAGGTGTTGACGAAGGCAAGCGCGGCGAAGGCGTTGGATTCGAGCGCCGAGCCGGCGTTGAACCCGAACCAGCCGATCCACAGCAGGCTGGCGCCGATCATGGTCATCACCAGGCTGTGCGGGGGCATGGGCTCCTTCTTGTAGCCGATGCGCGGGCCGATGATGATGCAGCCGATCAGACCTGCGATCCCGGCGTTGATGTGCACCACGGTGCCACCGGCGAAGTCGAGCGCGCCCCAACCCCACAGCAGGCCGTAGTCGGTCGGTGCAGAGTGCAGGAAGTCCGGGCCGGCCCAGTACCACACCATGTGCGCGATCGGGAAATAGGCGAGCGTCAGCCACGCGACCACGAAGATGATCAGCGAGGTGAACTTCACACGCTCGGCGAACGCGCCGACGATCAGCGCCGGCGTGATGCAGGCGAAGGTCATCTGGAACATCACGAAGACCAGCTCGGGCAGGTAGACCCCGTTCGAGAAGGTCGCGGCAAACGTGCCCGGGTTGACCCCGGCGAGGAAGGCCTTGTCGAGCCCGCCGATGAACAGCGGATCAACGAGGCTGTTGGTCGAGGTGAAGGCCAGCGAGTAGCCCCAGCCGAACCACACCAGCGCGGCAACGCAGACGATGGTGAGCACCTGCATCAGCACGCTCAGCATGTTCTTGGCGCGCACCAGGCCGCCGTAGAACAGCGCAAGCGCGGGCACGCTCATCATCAGCACCAGCGCGGTCGAGACCATCATCCAGGCGACATCGCCCTTGTTGACCATCTCGGCGGTGGGAGTGAATGCGGCAGGCGCCGCTTCCGCGACGGCAGCGGCGGCATCGGCCACCGGAGCGGCCGCCTCGGCGACCGGAGCGGCGAGCGCAGGCACGGCCAGCAGGACCGCCCCCGTCATCAGCGCCGCAGCATTGAGGAAGATACGCTTCATTGGATGTGTCCCCTTACAGCGCGGTTTCGCCGGACTCGCCGGTGCGGATGCGGGTGGCGGAGGCGAGATCGAGCATGAAGATCTTGCCGTCGCCGATGGCGCCCGTGTTGGCGGTCTGCTGGATGGTTTCGACGACCTGCGCGGCGATTTCGTCACTCGCGGCGATCTCGAGCTTCACCTTGGGGAGCATGTTGGTGGAATATTCGGCCCCGCGGTAGATTTCGGTCTGGCCCTTCTGGCGGCCAAACCCCTTGACCTCGGTGACGGTCATGCCGGCAATGCCCATGTTGCTGAGCGCCTGACGAACCTCATCGAGTTTGAACGGTTTAATGATGGCGATGATGAACTTCATCGAAGCCCCCTGTTGCACCGGAATTGCCCGGCACAGCAGCTTTGCAACAAGCGTGCCACATTAGTGCAACGCGCTCGCAGCAAGGGAATTTGCGGATTCCTTCGCACCCGCGAAAGAAAACCTGCCTAGGGATTAATCATCTGGTTAGAAATTAGGCAGCCTTTGCCTTACGTGGCGGGTCAGCCCTCTTCGCCCGCGATGTAGCGATCCGTCGCGCGGGTCGGCAGGCCGTCGATGCTGCGGGTGCGGGCCGCCATCTTGGCCTCCCACTGCGCCGGATC
Organism: Porphyrobacter sp.; assembly: GCA_027531395.1. Classification (GTDB taxonomy): domain Bacteria; phylum Pseudomonadota; class Alphaproteobacteria; order Sphingomonadales; family Sphingomonadaceae; genus Erythrobacter. The sequence continues at coordinate 167,238 of JAPZRO010000003.1, forward strand.
GGACTGGCGGTGGGCCTTCTTCAGCGTCTCGCGCTCGCTCTCCAGCGTCATGAACGGCACGCCCCAGCCGCAGCTGGTCTGCACGCTCTCCACCGCGATATCGAAGATCTGGCGGGTGCCGGGCATCAGGGTGAAATGCGCGGCGAGCGCAGCCCATTCTGCATCCTGCGGCAGCACCGGTCGCCCGCGCCCGTAGATCCGCAGGATCAGCGCAGGCTGCTGGAAATTGCAGAACATCAGCGTGATCCGGCCCGCGTCAGCTTGATCGGCGACGAGATGCGCATGGGTCTCGTTCCCCGAACCGCCAAGGTCGAGATAGGCGACGCGCGTGGGCGAGAGCACGCGGAAGGCGTCATAACCCTTGGGGCTGAGGTTGATGCGCCCCTCGGACGCGGCCGTTGCCACGAAGAACACCGGCTGGGCGGTGACCATGGCGATGTGCTTGTCATTCAGTGCCTCGAAGAACTCCGCCATCGCCGCCCCTCCGGTTTACAGGAAATCGCGCAAGGTCGCGATGAAGCGGTCGAACTGGTCGTGGTGGAGCCAGTGGCCCGCCTTTTCGAACTCGATCACGCGCGCGGTCCTGAAGTGGGCAATGCGCCCGTCCTTCTCGGGGTTCGAGGCCCAGGAGTCCGCACCGTAAAGCAGCAGCGTCGGGCAGGTGATCGCCCCCCACAATTGCTCGACAAATTCGTCCGCCACATCCTCGACCGGCCAGACATTGAGGTGGGGATCGAACTTCCAGCTATAGGTGCCATCCTCGTTGCGGTTGACCCCGTGGACCGTCAGGTGCCGCGCCTGCTCCTCGGTGAGGTAGGCGTTCTCCTCGATCATGCGGGCGAAGGCCGCCTCGATGCTTTCATACTTGCGCGGCGTGCGCCCTGCCGCCTTGCGCTTCTTCTCGATCCATTCGGCGAGACGCTCGGGATAGGGAACGGCGCGCTGCTTCTCGCGATATTCGGGCGAGGGGCCGAGGCCTTCGATCGCCACCAGCTTGGTCACCATGTCGGGGAAAGCGCCCGCATAGCGCAGCGCGACATTGCCGCCCATCGAATGCGCCACCATCCGCACCGGGCCGACGCCGAGCTGATGGATCAGCTGGGCGAGGTCATAGACCATGTCGCCAGCCGAATAGACCCCGTCCGACACCCAGTCGGAATCGCCATGCCCACGGTGGTCCATGGCGATGACGTGGTAATCCTCACGCAGCGCCTCGGCGGTCCAGTCCCAGCTGCGCGCATGATCGCGCCCGCCATGCACCAGCACCAGCGGCGGCTTACCCCGGCCACCCCAATCGAGGTAATTGAGCTTGAGGCGCTGCGAGATGAAGCTTTGCGAGGTCGGGCCGGTGTCGTGCATGGGTGATGCCATGCCGCGAAGCTGCCCCGCCTGCAAGACTACCGTTCCTTGGTCGCCGAGAAGGTCAGCTGCGGGTTCTTCTCGACCTGATAGCTCACGTCCCACGGGCTCTTGGCCATGAACACGAGGTCGCCGTCGCGGTCCTTGGCGAGGTTGGCGCGGTTGAAGCTGGCGAATTCGTCGAGCGCCTTGTCGTCCCCCTTGATCCAGCGAGCGGTGGCGAAGGGCGAGGGTTCGAGCACGGCTTCGACCTTGTATTCGGCCTCGAGCCGCGAAATCAGCACTTCGAGCTGAAGCTGGCCGACCACGCCGACGATATGGGCCGAGCCGATCTCGGGGTAGAACACCTGGATCACGCCCTCTTCGGAAAGGTCGTCGAGCGCCTTCCTCAGCTGCTTGGTCTTGGTCGGGTCCTTGAGCTGCACGCGGCGCAGGATTTCGGGCGCGAAGTTGGGCAGGCCCGTGAAGCGCACCTGATTGCGCTCGGACAGGGTATCGCCCACGCGCAAGGTGCCGTGGTTGGGGATGCCGATGATGTCGCCCGCTTCCGCCGTGTCGGCCAGCTCACGGTCCTGCGCGAAGAACAGGATCGGCGAGTGCACCGCAATCGGCTTGCCGAGGCCGCTCGGCGTCAGCTTCATGCCGCGTTTGAAGGTGCCCGAGACCTGCCGCATGAAAGCGATCCGGTCGCGGTGGTTGGGGTCCATGTTGGCCTGCACCTTGAAGATGAAGCCGGTGACCTCGTCGCGCTCGGGGCTGATCTGCTGCTCGCCCGCGGGCTGCGGACGCGGCGGCGGGGCGTAGCGGGCGATGGCGTCGATCAGCTCGGTGACGCCGAAGTTCTTGAGCGCCGAACCGAAATAGACCGGTGTCAGGTCGCCGTGGCGGAAGGCCTCGAGGTCGAATTCGGGATAGCCTCCGCGCGCCAGCTCGATCTCGTCGGCAAAGCGCTGAGGGATCGCGGCAGTGTCGCGCGTGCCGAGGAATTCGCGGCTCGGGCCTTCGGGGCGGCTGATGGTTTCGGTGGCGAAATCGAGCAGACCCTCGAACTCCCCGCCCATGCCAATGGGCCACATCTGTGGGCTGACGTCGAGCGCCAGCATGTCGGCGACCTCGTCGAGCGTCTCGAAGGGATCGCGGCCCTCGCGGTCGACCTTGTTGACGAAGGTGATGATCGGGACGGAGCGCAACCGGCAGACCTCGAACAGCTTGCGGGTCTGCGGCTCGATGCCTTTGGCCGCGTCGATCACCATCACCGCCGAGTCCACGGCCGTAAGCGTGCGGTAGGTGTCCTCGGAGAAATCCTCGTGGCCGGGCGTGTCGAGCAGGTTGAAGACGATTCCGTCCTTCTGGAACGTCATCACGCTCGACGTGACCGAGATCCCGCGCTGCTGCTCGATCTTCATCCAGTCGCTGCGTGCCCGCCGCGCCGCGCCGCGCGCCTTGACCTCGCCGGCCAAGTGGATCGCGCCGCCTTGCAGCAGCAGCTTCTCGGTGAGCGTGGTTTTCCCTGCGTCAGGGTGCGAGATGATCGCGAAGGTGCGGCGATTGGAGGTCATTGGGGATCAGTCGCGCGCAACGCGGAAGCCCGCGAAGTCCTGGTTGACCGGCATCAGCTCGATGCGGTTGATGTTGAGATGCGGCGGCAGGCTGGCGATCCAGCCGATGGTGTCGGCGATGTCCTCGCCAGTCATCGGATTGACCCCGCGATAGAGATCGTCCGAGGCCTGCTGGCTGCCGGTGCGCACGAGGGTGAACTCGGTCTCGACCATCCCCGGCTCGATGCTGGTGACGCGCACGCCCGTGCCGTGGAGATCCGCCCGCAGCGCGAGCGTGAAGTGGTTCACGAAGGCCTTGGAGCCCGCATAGACATTGCCGCCTGGATAGATGTAGCTCCCCGCGACCGAGCCGATGGCGATGATCGCGCCGCGCCGTTCGATCAGCTGCGGCAGCAGCTTGCGGGTCAGCACCACCATGGCGGTGATGTTGGTGTCGATCATCGTCTGCCAGTCGTCGAGATTGGCATTCTGCGCCGCCGAAAGCCCCTGCGCGAGGCCGGCATTGTTCACCAGCAGATCGATGGCGCGGAAGTCCTCGGGCAGGCTGGCGAGCGCGGCGTCGAGCGCTTCGGTGTCGCGCACGTCGAAGCACAGCGGCAGCACCTTGTTCGCGCCGAGTTCGGCAACCAGCGCATCGAGCCGCTCCTGCCGCCGCCCCGTGGCGACGCAGCGCCAGCCGTCCTTGACCAGACGGCGCACCGTGGCGAGGCCGATCCCGGCAGTCGCGCCGGTGACGAAAGCGAGCTTGCTCATCCGCGCAGCTCCCCGCCCAGCTTGGCGGCAGCGGCGACGACCTTTTCCGCGATGGCCTTCAATTCGGCATCCTTGAAGCTGGCCTCGCCCGGCTGGAGCGTGACTTCCAGCGCGATGGACTTCTTGCCCTCGGGCACGCCCTGGCCGGCAAACACGTCGAACACGCGCACACCGGTGATGAAGGCCTTGTCCGCCCCCTGAACGGCCCGCACCAGATCGCCCGCTGCGAGCGTGGCCGGGACGAGGAAAGCGAAGTCGCGGGTGACCGCCTGCAATGCGGGCGGGGTGAAGCCCGGACGCGCGAAGGCCGCGCCCTTCTTCGCAGGGATAGCGTCGAGGAACAGCTCGACCGCAGCAATCGGCCCGTCGGCGTCGAAGGCCTTGAGCGTCGCGGGATGCACCATCCCGAAGCGCGCCAGCACCACCTTGGGGCCGAGCCGCAGGGTGGCCGACTGGCCGGGATGGAACTGCGCGCCCGCCTCGCCCATCACCATCAGGTTCGCCACGGGCGCACCGGCGGCTTCGAGCAGCTGAAGCGCCAGCGCCTTGGCGTCATAGGCGTCAAACGGCTTGGCCTTGCCCGCCTGCCATCCGCGCTGGGTTTTCTCGCCGGCGAGCACGATCCCCAGGGTCGGCTTCTCGTCGCTGAGACCATCGGAGCCGCGGAAATAGCGCCGCCCGATCTCGAACAGGCGGGAGGAGGCCGCGCCGCGATCGGCATTGCGCTTTGCGGCCATCAGCAGGCCGGGCAGCAGCGAGGGGCGCATGGCCTTGAGGTCTTCGCTGATCGGGTTGGCGAGCACCCACAGGGGTTGATCCGACCCGAAGTGCTCCGCCGCCCATTCGGGCAGGAAGCTCCACGTCACCGCCTCGTTCAGCCCGCTGGCGGCAGCCGCGCGGCGCAAGCCCCGCTCCAGCTTCTGCTGCGGCGTGGCGGTGGGGCGGGCGACGCCTTCCACAAGCGGGAGCGCGACGCTTGCCACCTTGTCGAGGCCGTGGATGCGCACGACTTCCTCGACCAGATCAGCGGGACCTTCGATATCGTGGCGGCGCAGCGGGCAGGTCACCTGCCAGTCGCCGCTGACGCTGAAGCCGAGGCTTTCGAGAATGCGCTTCTGCTCGGCCTCGGCCACATCCACCCCGCCGAGGCGAAGCGTCAAAGCCGGATCGAAAGCGACGACCTTGGCAGCGCTCGGCGGCGAACCGGCGCGCACCACTTCACTCGGGGTGCCGCCGGCGAGGTCCACCATCAGCCCGGTGAGCAGATCGAGGCCCTGATCGAGAAACTCGGGGTCGACCCCGCGCTCGAAGCGGGTGCGCGCGTCCGACGACAGCCCCAGCTTGCGGCCCGTGGCGCCAATGCGGGCGGGATCGAAATAGGCGATCTCGAGCAGCACGTCGGTGGTCGTCTCCGACACGCCCGAATGCTCGCCGCCCATGATCCCGGCGATGTCGTGCACGCCTGCATCGTCGGCGATAACGACCATCTCGCTGTCGAGCGTGTAGGTCTTTTCGTTGAGCGCCAGCACTTCCTCGCCATCCTTGGCGCGGCGGGCGACGACCGCGCCGGAGAGCTTGGCCAGGTCATAGGCGTGGGCCGGACGCCCGAAGCCGAGCATCAGGTAGTTGGTGAGGTCCACCAGCAGCGAGATCGGGCGCTGGCCAGCGCTCTTGAGCCGCGCCTGCAACCAGTCAGGCGAGGGACCGTTCTTCACGCCCTTCACCACGCGGCCGTAGAAGGCCGGGCAGCCTTGCGCGTCGTCGGTGCGGATTTCGACCGGGCACGCGCCAGCCGCGCTGAAGGCAGGCATAGCGATCGGCTTGAGCGTTCCCAGCCCCTTGGCCGCCAGATCGCGGGCGATGCCGTAAACGCCCATGCAGTCGGGGCGGTTGGGGGTCACGGCGACTTCGATCACCGGGTCTGAGCCGTGGTAATCGGCAAAGGCGGTGCCGACCGGCGCATCCTCGGGCAGTTCGATGATCCCGTCGTGATCGTCGCCCAGCTCCAGCTCGCGGGTGGAGCACATCATGCCATTGCTCTCGACGCCGCGGATCGCGCTCTTCTTCAGCACCATGCCGTTGGCGGGGACAGTCGCGCCGGGGAGGCCGAGCACGCCCTTCATCCCCGCACGCGCATTGGGCGCGCCGCAGACAACTTGCAGCGGCTGGCCGTCGCCGGTGTCGACAGTGAGCACCTGAAGCTTGTCGGCATCGGGGTGCCGCGCGGCGGTCAGCACGTGGGCGATGCGGAAGCCCGCCAGCTTCTCCGCCGGGTCCTCCACCCCTTCGACCTCAAGCCCGATGGCATTCAGCGCGTCGCAGATTTCGGCAACGGTAGCGGTCGTCTCAAGGTAGTCCTTGAGCCAGGTCAGCGAGAACTTCATGCTTTTGCTCCCACGCCAGCGGAGAGTGTGGGCTGGTCGAAGGGCGAGAAGCCGTAATGCGCCAGCCAGCGCGGATCGCCGTCGAAGAAGGCGCGCAGGTCGTTCATCCCGTATTTGAGCATCGCGATGCGGTCGATGCCGAGACCGAAGGCGAAGCCCTGCCACTCCTTGGGATCAAGCCCTGCGAACTCGAGCACGCGGGCATTGACCATCCCGCTGCCGCCCAGCTCCATCCACGCATGGCCCGGCGCATCGCCGTGCCCGCCGACGACGCGTCGGCCGCCTTCGGTGGAGTAGCCGACATCGACCTCGACGCTCGGCTCGGTGAAGGGGAAGTAGGAGGGGCGCAGGCGCAGCACGATATCCTCGCGCTCGAAGAAGGCCTTGAAGAAGGTCTCCAGCGTCCACTTGAGGTGACCGAGGTGAATGTCGCGGTCGATCACCAGCCCTTCGACCTGGTGGAACATCGGCGTGTGCGTCGCATCGCTGTCCGAGCGGTAGACGCGGCCCGGGGCGATGATGCGGATCGGCGCGCCCTGATCCAGCATCGCGCGGATCTGCACCGGCGAGGTGTGGGTGCGCAGCAGGATGTCCTTCCCCTCGGCCGTCTTGTCCGGGAAGTAGAACGTATCGTGCATCGCCCGCGCCGGGTGGGTCTCGTCCATGTTGAGCGCGGTGAAGTTGTGCCAGTCGTCCTCGATCTCGGGGCCGGTGGCGACCGCGAAGCCCAGATCAGCGAAGATTTCGGCCAGCTCATCCATGACCTGGCTGACCGGATGCACCGAGCCCTTGGGCGATGCTTGCGCGGGCAGCGTCAGGTCGATGGTCTCGCGCGCCAGCTGCTCTTCGAGCGCGGCGGCTTCGAGTGCGGCCTTCTTGGCATCGAGCGCCTCGGCAATGCTCGCGCGGGCCGACTGGATCGCGGGCGCGGCGGCGGTGCGCTCCTCGGGGCTCATGCCGCCGAGGGTCTTGAGGGCAAGGCTCACCCAGCCTTTCTTGCCGAGCGTGTCGAGCCGCTGCGCTTCGAGCGCATCGAGGCTCGCCGCCTGTGCAATCGCGGCGAGCGCGGCCTCGGTCTGGGATGTGATATCGGTCATGGCTTTTCGGATGTTCTGCCCGCAGGGATTTCGCCGCCGCCCGCTAGCGGCAAATCGCGGGATTTGCAAAGCGGCAGTGGCGTCGGCGGGCGATCAGTTCGCCGGGCGATGCAGCCCCTGCACTGCCTCTCCGGCAATCGCCATGCGCGCCCGCGCCGCCGCGACCAGAAACGGCTTGTCGAGATGGGCATAGGCCGAAGGGCTCATCCCCATGAAGCGGCGGAAGTCGCGCACGAAATGCGACTGGTCATGATAATGCGCATCGAGGGTGCCGATCCACTTGAGCGAGGGATCGAGCATGAAGCGCGCGAGACTGCGCAGGAAGCGCTGGCGGCGCAGCAGCAGCTTGGGCGGAAACCCGAAGGCGCGGCGCGAGAGGCGCTCGAGCGAGCGGACATTCATCTCGAGCCGCTCTGCGAGATCGACCACCGACACCAGCTCGGGATCAAGCATCGCCCCAGTCAGCGCGTCGATGGCCGGATCGACCGGCTGGGCGGCGGCGAACAGCGCTTCCATGTGGTGCTCGATCAAGGCGAGCTCGGCGGCATAATCGCCGTCGCTAGCCGCCAGCGCCCGGGCCAGCGGCACGAAAGCGGCAAATGCAGGATCGGCCATGCCGTCCACGATCCGGTCCGCATAATCGCCCGCCTGCGCGGCAAACAGCGCGGCCCAGCCCGAGGGCAGCAGGCCGATGCCCCAGCTGCGCCCCGAACGCAGGCGGAACCGCGCCGCGCGGCTGGTCGGCCCGGTGACCGCGAAATCGGGGCAGCGCAGCGGCTCGCCCGTGCCGATCACCGAACGCGCCTCGGTCTGCGACAGGAAACGCAGATTGGCCCATTCGGGATGGAGATAGTCCTCCAGCCACGGCTCGCGCGGGGAGCACACCGCATCGGTGCAGTAATAGGTTGTCACGAAGGGACGCAGCGGTTCGGCTGGCAACGCGAAGCGGAGATTGACCGAATTGCCGGACGCAGCGTGCATTGCCTGGCTTTCTCCCCTCCTGACCCTGCCAGCACCATGCGCCCAGCAGCGCCCCGCTTGCAATCCCCTCGCCGCGTTAGACGGTGGTTAGTCGACAGGACAACGCCCTGCGCGGGCGGGATCGTGCGTCAGGCAGCCCCGGACGGCAGATCGAGCGGCGGATCGAGCGTCTGGGCGGCGCTCCCCCACACCCGCGCGCGGGCCTCCATGAACGAGGTCAGGATCGGGTGATCGAGCGCGGCATACTCGCTCGGGTTCATGGTCATGAACTCGCGGAACTCGCGGGTGAACTGGGCCTGATCGTGGTAGTGATCGTCCATCGCCTCGGTCCAGCGACGGCCGCGCTGGAGCATGAAGGTGGTGAGGCTGCGCATGAACCGCTGGCGCCGCATCAGCAGCTTGGGCGAGAAGCCGAAATAGCGCATGCACACCCGCTCCAGCGTGCGGATGCTCATCGCGCAGGCATCGGCCAGATCGTGCACCGAGGCATGATCGCCGCTCACCAGCGCCGCGTGGACCCGGGTAATGCGCGCATCGTCGCGGGTCGGGCGCATCGCCTTGGTCATGGCGGCGACGATCGCAGCATATTGCTCGTCGAGCGTGGCCTCGGGATCGCACAGGGTGTCGGTGAGGCCGGCGAAACGGGCAAAGGCAGGGTGACTTGCGCCGTCGCAGATGATGTTCGCGCAGGTGCTGGCGTCGGCGTCGAAGAACCGCGCCCATCCCAGCGGCAGGAAGCCGACACCCCACATCCGCACCGGCCCCAAGGTGAAGCGGCACGGCAGCGAGCTTGGCCCGGTGCCGACAAAGGGCGCGCCCGAGACCTGCGTGCCGCCGATCGCCGCCTCGGGCGTGCTGCCACAGAAGAAGCGGATATTGCCCCACTCGGGCTGGAGATAGTCGGTCAGCCGTGCGCCATCGACAGGCATGTCGAGCGACAAGTGATAGAAAGTCGTGAAACAGCCGTCGAAGGCCGCAGGCGCCTCGCGGAATTCGGCCGTCAGCCGGTAAGGCACGGGCGCGGATGCGGCACCCTGCACGCTGTGTAGTCGTTTATCCCCCATGCCTGCAGATAAACGCAGATGACGCAGTTATACAAGGCCGCTGGCGATTCCTTACAAGCGCGCACGAAAAAGGGCGGGCGTCCGCAGACACCCGCCCTTCGATTTCGTGCCGGGGACGAACCCCGCAGCCGCTTAGGCCGGCAGAGCGGCCTTCGCCTGGGCGATCACGGCCTTGAAGGCGCCGCCTTCGTTCATGGCGAGATCGGCCATCGCCTTGCGGTCGAGCTCGATGCCGGCCAGCTTGATGCCGTGCATGAACTGCGAATAGGTCAGGCCTTCCATGCGGACGGCAGCGTTGATGCGCTGGATCCACAGAGCGCGGAAGTTCCGCTTCTTCACCTTGCGGTCGCGGTAGGCGTACTGCCCGGCCTTTTCGACCGCCTGACGGGCGATGCGGATGGTGTTCTTGCGGCGACCGCGATAGCCCTTGGCCTGGTCCAGAATCCGCTTGTGCTTGGCGCGGGTGGTAACACCGCGTTTGATGCGAGGCATATCAGTATATCCTTATCTTGAGATGGCGGGGCGCGAGGCCCGTCGCATCAATCCAGCCCGTAGGGCGCCCACTTCTTGATCGTCGGCGTATCGTTGGCCGACAGGACCGAGGTGCCGCGGTTGGTGCGGATATACTTCGCGTTGTGGCTGATCAGGCGGTGACGCTTGCCAGCGACGCCGTGCTTGACCTTGCCGGTGGCGGTGATCTTGAAGCGCTTCTTCACACCGCTCTTGGTCTTCAGCTTGGGCATTTTCATCTCCTGTTCGAGACACGTCGGAACCGGCCATGGCAGCCCTTGTCGCCAGGCTGGCTGATTGATTCGTGTCGGTGAAGTGCGCGCGCTTAGGCGGGAGAGGGGCGAAAGGCAAGCGGTTTGGGCGATCCCGGCGCATCGAGAGCAGCATGTGAAAAGTGCAACGCCCGCATTGCTCCGCCGCGCAAATCGCCTAGTGGAGGCATGGCATGACCTCTGAAAAGTCCAGCGCTTCGCCCCATCGCCCGCCGCGCGGCGGCTTCCTGCGCTTCCTCCGCTCGGCAGCGATCTTCTTCCGCGGGTTTCTCGAGCATCCTTCCATGGTGGCTTCGGTTGTCCCCTCCTCGCAGGCGACGATCGACGGGATGCTGGCCAAGGTCGATTGGGACCGCTGCGAGCTTTTCGTCGAATACGGCCCCGGCGTCGGCACCTTCACCACCCGCATCCTCGACTGCCTGCCGCCGGACGGGAAACTGCTCGCGATCGACACCAACCCGCGCTTTGTCGACTTCCTGAGAAAGACGATCCCCGATCCGCGCTTCGAGGTGGTGCTCGGCTCTGCCACCGATGTCGAACGCATCGTGCGCGAGAGCGGCGAGCCCCATGCCGACTACATCATCTCGGGCCTGCCCTTCTCGTCGCTGCCGGAAGACGTGGCACAGCAGATCGTCGCGGCGAGCTATGCGGTGCTGCGCGACGGCGGGGCCTTCATGACCTACCAGTTCCGCACCACCGCGCGGGACCTGACAGCAGCGCGCTTCGACCGGATCGATACCGGCCTTGCCCTGTTCAACGTGCCGCCCTGCGTGCTGGCGTGGGGTTGGAAGGAAAAGCCGGCTGCGGCGCGCGAAGCGGCGGAATAGGCGTTGGGGCCTAGCCCATCGCCTCCAGTACATCCTCAAGCCGCGCGGGATCGCCGAGCGCGATCACCGTGCCGTCGCTGCCGGCATCCAGAGGATTGCCCTGCCAGTCGGCCATCATCCCGCCCGCGCCCTCGACCACCGGCACCAGCGCGGCGTAGTCGTAGAGCTTGAGCCCCGCCTCGATCACCACGTCGATATGGCCTGAGGCGACGAGGCCGTAATTGTAGCAATCCCCGCCGAACACGATCTTCTTCTCGGCCACCGTCTTGGCGACCGACATGAAGGCGTCGGCTTCCTCGTTGGTGAACAGGTGCGGGCTGGTGGTGGCGAGCACCGCGTCGGACAGCTCCTTCAAGGGCCGCGCGGTCGCGGGCTTGCCGTTGAACAGCGTCGGCTGGCCGATGGCCCCCACCCAACGCTCGCCCGCCACCGGCTGGTCGATGATGCCGAGCACTGGCCAGCCGTCCTGCAACAAGGCGATCAACGTGCCGAAGATCGGGCGACCGGCGATGAAGCTGGTGGTGCCGTCGATCGGATCGAGCACCCACTGGCGGCCCGCGCCTTCGTTGCGGGTGCCATATTCCTCGCCGATGATGCCGTCGGCAGGGAACGTGTCCTCGATCAGCTTGCGCATCGCGGCTTCGGCGGCGCGGTCGGCCTCGGTGACGAAGGAGCGGTCAGCCTTGCGCTCGTGGCTCCATTGCCCGCGGAACAGCGGACGGATCGCGGCGCCGGCGGCATCGGCAAGGCGCAGGGCAAGGGCGAGGTCTTTATCGGTCATGGGCTACCTTTCGTCATTGCGAGCGAGCGAAGCGAGCGCGGCAATCCATGGACTGCCGTTCACCTCAGCCGCAAAGTTCGTCCATGGATTGCTTCGCCTGCGGCTCGCAATGACGACTTAATCGAACAGGCTGGAAACCGAGCTTTCATCGGCAATCCGGCGGATCGCCTCGCCCACCAGCGGGGCAATGGTGAGGACGCGGATGCGATCGGAGCCTTCGGTCGCCTCGGTCGGGCGGATCGAGTCGGTGATCACCAGCTCCTTGAGCGCCGAACCGTTGATGCGCGCCACCGCGCCGCCCGACAGCACGCCGTGGGTGATGTAGGCCGCAACCGACTTCGCCCCGTTCGCCAGCAGCGCCTCGGCCGCGTTGCACAGCGTGCCGCCCGAATCGATGATGTCGTCGATCAGGATGCAGTGGCGGCCCGAAACGTCGCCGATGATGTTCATCACCTCGCTCTCGCCCGGACGGTCACGGCGCTTGTCGACGATCGCCAGCGGCGCGTTGTCGAGCCGTTTGGCGAGCGCGCGGGCGCGCACCACGCCGCCGACGTCGGGCGAGACCACCATGAGATCCTGATCGCCGTAACGCGCCTGGATATCGGCGGCCATCACCGGTGCGGCATAGAGGTTGTCGGTCGGGATATCGAAGAAGCCCTGGATCTGCCCGGCGTGAAGATCGACCGCCAGCACCCGGTCGGCCCCGGCCTGGGTGATGAGATTGGCCACCAGCTTGGCCGAGATCGGCGTGCGCGGGCCGGGCTTCCGGTCCTGCCGGGCATAGCCGAAATAGGGCACCACCGCCGTGATCCGCTTGGCCGAGGCGCGGCGCAGCGCGTCGACACAGATCAGCAGCTCCATCAGGTTGTCGTTGGCCGGAAAGCTGGTCGGCTGCACGACGAACACGTCCTCGCCGCGCACATTTTCGTGGATCTCGACGAAGACTTCCTCGTCGGCAAACCGCCGCACGCTCGCATCGGTGAGCGGGATTTCGAGATAGGCCGCAATGGCCCGGGCAAGCGGCAGGTTTGAATTGCCGGACATGATCTTCATGGCGCGCGAATCCCCGAAGGCAGGTGGTAAGGCCCGCCTAGCGCCGCGTCATGGAATTGCAACGCAAGAGGGCCGGTTGTCGTCAGGTGCGCGGGAACCAGCGGAAAAGACAGGGCGGGCGGCAGGTTCGCGAGGGGTCAAAAAACTTTGTCGCAAATGTCACAAAGGTGACATGCAACAAACATAGAGGCGCCTGCAAACGGTCACATCCGGCCGCACACACTTGCAGGCGAAACATCATGTCCTCTGTCACCGGTGGCTCGGCCATCGCCCTTCTCGCCGCTGCCCTGCTGGCCGGCACCAGCGCCCCCGCCATCGCCCAGAGCGCGGCTCCCGCCCCGGCGGAAGACACTGATCAAAGCGCGACGATCGCCGATCTCCAGCGCCAGATTGATGAACTGAAGGCAGTGGTGAGCGCGTTGCAGGCGGCCCAGTCTGCCCCGGTCGCCGCGCCGGTCTCCGTTACTGTGCAGGCCGCCACGCCCTCGGGCTCGCCGGTGCCCGTGGTGACCACCATGCCCGCGATGGCGAACGCCGCCCCCGCGCAAGCCGCCCCGCAGGTCGCTGTCGCCACCGCGCCCAAGAGCAAGGCGTGGTACGAAAAGCTGCGCCTGCGCGGCTACACCCAGATGCGCTTCAACCAGATCGTCTCGGGCGATGCCAACGCGCCTGCGGGCGTTTCGCGCCTGCGCACCATCGGTGACAGCGACGTGCGCGGGGCCGGCAATTTCAGCTTCCGCCGGATGCGCCTCGTGTTGCAGGGCGACCTGAGCAAGCACGTCTCCGTCTACTTCCAGCCCGATTTCGCCGCCGCGGTCTCGAACCAGTCGGTCGGCGAGCGGCGCGAAGGCACGGTCTCGCTGCGCGACATGTATGCCGATGTCTACCCGACCGGCGACAAGAGCTTCCGCATCCGGCTCGGCCAGTCGAAGGTGCCGTTCGGCTGGGAGAACCTGCAGTCCTCGTCCAACCGTCTCGCACTCGATCGTACCGATGCGATCAACTCCGCCGCGTCAGGCGAACGCGATCTCGGGGTCGTCGCCTATTACACCCCGCCGCGCGTGCAGAAGATCTGGGACCGCCTCGCCGCGGACGGACAGAAGCTGTTCGGCAGCTACGGCGCTTTCGGCTTCGGCGTGTTCAACGGTCAGGGCCTCAACCGCACCGAGACCGACAATGACGTGATGCTGGTGGGCCTCGCCACCTGGCCGTTCGAGCTCGACGGGCTCGGCTTCGAGGGGCAGGTGTTCGAAGTCGGCGGCTCGATCATGCGCAACACGATCCGCCCGGAAGTCCGCACCGGCGGCGTCAGCACCATCGGCTACAAGGACAACCGCGTCGGCATCCACGCGATCCTCTATCCTCAGCCCTTCGGCATCCAGGGCGAATGGAACTGGGGCACCGGCCCCGAATTCGATCCTGCCACCGGCCGGATCGAGGAGCGCCCGCTGCGCGGCGGCTATGTGCAGGCGATGGCCAAGATCGACGAATCCCCGATTGGGCCGTTCTATCCCTTCGCGCGCTGGCAGTATTACCGCGGCGGCTTCAAGGCGGCGGTCAATGCGCCGCGGCTGGAGACCGAGGAGCTGGAGCTGGGCTTCGAATTCCAGCTCGATCCCGCACTCGAGATCACCGCGACCTACGGCTGGGCCTCGCGCAAGGAAGCCGACGAGCGCCGCTTCGGTCAGGCAGAAGGGCAGATCCTGCGCGTGCAGGCGCAGTGGAACTACTGATCGGAGCTAATGGCCGCCGGACAGGGTTTGGGGCACCCCGGATCAGGCGATCCGGTGTTCCCCGCGAATCCACCTGACGGTGCCCGACGATGCCCGCATCACCACGCTTTCGGTGGTCATGTAGACCTCGCCGGTGGGCTTGCGGCGACGCTTCACGCCGTCGAGTAGCGAGCCCGAGGTGACACCGGTCGCAGCGAAGATGCAGTCGCCCTTGGCGAGATCCTCGAGCTTGTAGATGCGGTCGAGGTCGGTGATGCCCCACTTGCGGGCGCGGGCCTTCTCGTCCTCGTTGCGGAACACCAGCCGCCCGTTGAACTGCCCGCCGACGCAGCGCAGCGCGGCCGCCGCGAGCACGCCCTCAGGCGCCCCGCCCTGGCCCATGTAGAGATCGACCGTGGTCTCCTCGTCGGTCACCGCGATCACCCCAGCCACGTCGCCGTCGCCGATCAGCACCACGCCGCAGCCCAGCTCCCGCAGCTCGGCGATGAGCTCGGCATGGCGCGGACGGTCGAGCACGCAGACATTGATCTGCGAAGGATCGCAGCCCTTGGCCGCCGCCACCGCCTTGACGTTCTCGGTCGGCGACTTGGCGAGGTCGATGATGCCTTCAGGATAGCCCGGGCCGACCGCGATCTTGTCCATGTAGGTGTCGGGCGCGTTGAGCAGGCAGCCTTCTTCCGCCGCCGCCAGCACGGCGAGTGCGTTGGGCCCGGCCTTGGCGGTGATGGTGGTGCCTTCGAGCGGATCGAGCGCGATGTCGATCTTGGGGCCTTTGCCCATGCCCACCTTCTCGCCGATATAGAGCATCGGGGCCTCGTCCCGCTCGCCCTCGCCGATCACCACGGTGCCGTCGATATAGAGGTTGTCGAAGGCCTTGCGCATCGCCTCGACCGCCGCCGCGTCCGCCGCCTTCTCGTCACCGCGACCGATCAGCTGCGCCGCCGCGATCGCCGCCGCTTCGGTCACGCGCACCATCTCCAACACCAGCACGCGCTGGATCGCATTGTCCGCGGCAGCTTGCTTGGCGGCGTCGGCGTGGGTATCGGTTGGCGAGTTCATGAGTAATTCAGCCCCTTATCGCTCTGGTGCCCCCGAGGGGCGCGACCAGACCATGTATCGCCCCGGCGCTTAAGCGGATGGAGACGGGTTTGTCGAGCAATGCCATGCCCGCCGTGTCGGGTTTTCTGACCGCCCTGCCCGCTTTGGCGCTGCTGGTAGCCGTGCCCTTGGCCGCGCAGGATGACACGCCCGCGACAGGGGCTGCGACAGGGATTCCCACCGATCCGCCCCCTGCCGATCCCCCCGCCACGCTGGAGGTGCCGCCGCGCCCGCGGATCAACGTGATGGTCACCGTGCCGCGCGGCGAGGTCAACCAGGCGCAGGCCAAGGAATGCGTCGACCGTGCCGATGCGGGCACGATCAGCGGCGAAATCGTGGTGTGCCGCGAGGTCGGTGTCGACAATTCCGCGCTGACCGGCGACCGTGCGGCAAGCCAGAAACGCTATGCCGAGGAAACCGCCTTCAAGGGCGCCCCGGCGGCCCCCGACCTGTTCGGCATCCCGGACAACGGCAAGGGCATCGGTTTCGGCGGAGTCCCGCCGCCAGCCGTGTTCATCGACGTCGAAGCCCTGCCCAAGGCCCCCGCCGGCTCGGACGCGGACCGCATCGCGCGCGGCCTGCCGCCGCTCGGTCAGGACGCAGAGCTTTCCGAGGAAGAGGAAAAGGCCCGCCGCGAGGCTGCGGGGATCAAGACCACCGTTCCCCCGCGCCCGGACAAGAAGAAGAAGGGTTAGTTCGGCAGGATCGGCAGCACCAGCGGCGCGCCGACGAGGCTGTCAGAACCTTCAAGCAGCGCCAGCGCGGCGGTGACCCCGGCTTCAGGCCCCTCGTGGGTCACCATCGCCACCATCACCTCACCCTCGGCCGCACCGCGCCCCTGCTGGATCAGGCTCTCGATCGAGACCGCCCCGTCGCGCATCGCGGCGGTGATCTCGGCCAGCACGCCGGGGCGGTCCTTGACCATGAAGCGGATATAGGTGCGCTCGGTCCGGTGGCCGGGCTCGGCCGGCGGCAGCGCGGCGAGCTGCGCCACGGGGATCGAGAAGGGCGCGCCGACTTCATCGCGGGCAATATCGATAAGATCGGCGGCGACCGCGCTGGCGGTCGGGCCGTCGCCCGCCCCCGCGCCCTGGAACAGCAGGCGGCCGGAGAAATTGCCCTCGGCCACAACGGCGTTGGTGGGGCCGTCGACCGCGCTCAGGGGATGGCCCTTGGCGACGAGGCAGGGCCGCACGCGCTGGAGCAGGCGCGGGCCGCTGGCGGTGTCCTCGACGTCAGCCTCGCCGATCAGCCGGATGACGAAGCCGAGTGCGTCGGCCTGTGCGATGTCGGCAGCCCGCACCTGCGTGATGCCGCTGACCCGCACGCCGCCAAAGTCCACCCGCGTGCCGAAGCCGATGCTGGCAAGGATCGCGAGCTTGTGCGCCGCGTCCACGCCTTCGATATCGAAGGCCGGATCGGCCTCGGCAAAGCCGAGCCGCTGCGCATCGGCCAGCACATCGGCGAAGTCCGCGCCGGTGCGCTCCATGGTCGAGAGGATGTAATTGCAGGTGCCGTTGAGGATGCCGTAGACCTTGGTGAGCGCGTTGGCGCTGGTGCCTTCGCGCAGGCCCTTGATCACCGGGATCCCGCCCGCCACCGCCGCCTCGAACTTCAGCGCTGCGTTGTTCGCCTCGGCGAGCTGCGCCAGCTCCAGCCCGTGATGCGCGATCATCGCCTTGTTGGCGGTGACAAGGCCCTTGCCCGCGCCGAGTGCCGCGCGCGACAGCGCCAGCGCGGGGCCGTCCGAGCCGCCGACCAGCTCGACCACCACGTCCACATCCTCGCGCCGGGCGAGCGCGGTCATGTCGTCTTCCCACGCGAAGGGGGTGATATCGACGCCGCGATCCTTGCCGCGATCACGTGCGGACACCGCCACCACCTCGATTCGCCGCCCCGCGCGCATCGCGATCAGCCCGGCATTGGTCGCCAGCAGCCGGATAACGCCCGCGCCGACCGTGCCGAGACCGGCGATGGCGATGCGCAAGGGTGCGGGTGCGGTGGTGGTCAAGCGGGCCTCCATAAATGACGGAGACGGCGCTTAACTGTCACGGCCGCGCGGTCAAGCGGGCGTTCGCTCAGGATGTGGGCGTGATCCGCCGCTCGCACGGGCCAAGCTGCGCCAGCACGAAGGCATAGTCGCCCGCCGCCAGCCGCCGCGCCGCCGGATCGCGCGCGAGGTTGGCATTGGACGGGAGCTGCGCAGGCAAGGCGCAGGCGAGACGATACCAGCGCAGGGTCTCAGGGCTTGGCGGGCGCGCCGCCGAATCGATGATCTCGCCCCACGAGACGCCCCACTGCACCCGCTGCCCCGGGCGGCGCAGGATCGTGATCGAGACCGGCGAGCGGTCCTCGGTGGCGAGGAAGATCTGCGTCTCCGATTCGCCCGCGAGCGTGCCGGGCACCGCCAGCGCATCGCTGATCCCGGTGATCCGTGCAGGCGCGCTTTGATCGTAAAGCTCGGTCAGGATCGGGCGCAGGCGTGCTTCGAGTTCGGGTGTGAAGTCGAGCTGCGCGCCCGGCGCCACGAGCTGCACCTCGCCCGGCCGCCCCGCGACAGTATCGGCGAACAGCAGCATCTCGCGATTCTTGAGCTTGGGCACCTTGCCCTTGGCGTCGAGCCGCACGTCGACAAGGTAGGCAAGGCCCGCCCCCACCGCGCTGCGCCCGGCGATCAGGGCAACCGTATCGGCCTGGATATAGAGCCGCGCGAATCCGGCGGCGAGGCCGGGCGCGCGTTCGGGCTTGAGCACCGTCTGTTTGCGAATCTTCGCGCGGATCACGAGGTCCGAAGCCTCCGCAAGGCTCGCCAGATCGGCGTAGGTCGGCCCCGCAGGCGCGATTGCAGCGGGCGCGCTAGGCGCTTGCCCCAGAACGGGAAAAGGCCCCACCACAAGCCCTGCGGCGACACCGAACGTGAGCGTCAGACGCTTGAAAAAAGGTCTTAAATTTCGATTAACCTGTTGCTGCATCACACCCTGCACCTGACCGGATATTGCCTGCCTTCTAGCAGTCATGAAATGACATTGCGCGCAGTGAATCCGCGCTGAACCGATAAAGCGTTTGATTGGGTAGGGGTTGCCCGTTAAAGCCCCGAGGACTGGCCGGACGGGTTTGGGGACACTACCCGTGCGGGCAGAAAGGTTGTGCTCTGCACGGATTTGCGCTTTTGCGAATCATGTTCAGGGCTTGCCAGTCGGGGTTGGACAGTCGCGCAAGGTGCCCGCACCTGCCGTCCGATTTCCCGGCGTGGGAGGACCGAAATTCTAGGGATCTGTTCGTCGGCAGGTTTGGCCGGCGGGCGGGAATTGTGCCGGATGGGCGAACCCGTCCGGCTCGCAATTGGAGAGAAAGCGCTGGATGTCCTACGCTAGCCAACAACAAGGATTGACCGGCACCAAGCTCGTCGCATTGATTATCGCGCTAGCGATCGTCGGTGGCATCGGGGCGGTTATGGTCATCGGCCTTGCGATCAACGCCATCAAGAAAGAGATCGAGCGGGTCACCACCGTCGATATCGAAGAGCCGCCGCCGCCGGAAGAACCGGACGAGCCGCCGCCACCCCAGGAAAACACGGCTCCGCCGCCGCCGGTCGCGCCTCCGCCGCCGATCAGCATCGCGCCGGCTCCGCCGCCGATCCAGACGCAGCCGACCATTCCGCCGCCGTCTCCGCCGGCCCTGCGGATTCCGCCGCCGGCACCTGCCGGTCCGCCGCCCGCCCCGCCGGCGCCTTCCAAGGCCCGTGGTGCGCGCACCAAGAACGAACGCAGCTGGGCCGCGCGCATTCAGGAAAACTATCCTGCCCGCGCCCTGCGCGAGGAAATCGAGGGCACCGTGGGCGTGCGCGTCACCGTCACTCCCGACGGGCGTGCCACCGGCTGTTCGGTCACCGCTTCGAGCGGCTCGGACATTCTCGATGCCGCCGCTTGTGCGGGGATGGAGCGTTACGCCCGGTTCGATCCGGCGCTTGACGATGCCGGCAACCCGACCAACGGCAGCTATTCGACGCGGATTACCTATCGTTTGAACTGACGGATCAATCCGGCCCCGGCCTTGTAGGAAGGCCGGAGCCCCCAGGAACATTCTTTCAAGAGGACTACTCGCAATGAACCTTTACCTCCTTGCCGCCGCCGCAGGCGAAGCGCCCAAGAACCAGTTCGGCTTCGTCGAAGCCATGAAGGAAGGCGGCCCGGTCGCCTGGTCGATCCTTGCCGTGATGATCATCATGTCGGTCGGCACCTTCTACATCATGTTCACCAAGCTCTTCGAGCAGAACAAGATCATGAAGCAGTACAAGACCGTGCAGTCCTCGTTCTGGCGCGCTGCCAGCCTCAAGGAAGGCGCTGCCAAGCTCGAGAAGGACGGCGCATGGCGCCAGCTGGCCGACGACGCCGTCAAGGCCCAGGAAGACCACGGCAAGATGACCGACGCGCTCGAATCGCATGACTACATGCACGGCACGCTCCAGCGTTCGGAAGATTCGATCAACGCGGTGCTCGCGGGCGGCCTGCCGTTCCTCGCCACCGTCGGTGCGACCGCGCCGTTCGTTGGTCTGCTCGGCACCGTGATCGGGATCTACCGCGCGCTGATCAACATCGGCATCGAAGGTTCGGCCTCGATCGACAAGGTCGCCGGCCCGGTCGGTGAAGCGCTGATCATGACCGCGATCGGTCTGCTCGTGGCGGTTCCCGCGGTGCTCGCGTTCAACTGGCTGCAGTCGCGCAACCGTCGCATCGCCGAGCTGCTGGGCGGTTTCTCGACCGACATCCTCGCCTACATCAACTCGAACGGCGCGGTGAAGCCGGCGGTGACGGCTGCTCCGGCTGCCAAGCCCGCTGCCAAGCCGGCCAACGCCCCGGCCACCAAGGCCTGATCGCCATTGCCGCAGGGCGGCGGGACCGGCTGAACCAGCCAACCCGCCGCCTTCCGGCTGCCAGCCCCGCCACGGCAGGGCGAAACAGCCGGGTCGCCTTCGGGCGAATGTGTGCAGTCATTGCTTTGACAAGGTAGGAATTCACAATGGCGATTTCGACGGGAGGCGGGGGCGATACCCCCATGTCCGACATCAACACCACGCCGCTGGTGGACGTGATGCTGGTGCTCCTGATCATCTTCCTCATCGCGGTCCCGGTGGCGATCCAGACGATCGAGAAGCTGAAGATCCCTGTCTTCGAATCAGTCGAATCGAAGAACAAGGTGGAAAACCTTCAGCTCACCGTCAGCACCACCGACGCTGCCGGTCGCAGCGCCGGGGAGCCGGGCTTCGAAGGCGCCTCGCGTGGCGGGGAATGCCGGGTCTACTTCAACAACATCACCCCCGTCTCCTCCGAAGAGCTGTATGACGAGGCGTTCAACCGTCTCGATGCGATCGTGAAGAATGCGGGCGGCGTTGAAGCGATCATGGCCGATCCCGAGAAGATCCCGCAGGTCCACATCCGCGCTGACGTGAACGCGCCGTGGCGCTGCGTTGCGGGCACGATCTACAATGTTCAGGCCGCCGGCTATCCGACCGTCGGGTTCATCTCGAACCCGGTCGAGCCCGGCATCTGAGCCTGAGGAAGAGGAGTAACTGACATGGGTATGTCCGGAGGCAAACTCGACGGCGAACCTATGATGGACATGAACATGACGCCGCTGATCGACGTTCTGCTCGTTCTGCTGATCATGTTCATCATCACCATCCCGGTGGCGACCCACTCGGTCGACATCGATCTCCCGCAGGGCAACCCGCCGCCGCAGGACATTGTGGTCGATCCGGTCAAGAACAAGCTGGTTCTGACCCAGGCCGACCAGATCCTGTGGAACGGCACCCCGGTGGATTCGGGCCAGCTGGTCACCCTGCTGAGCGAGACCACTCGCATGGCGGTCGAGCCCGAGCTGCAGTTCGAGCCCGAACCGCTTGCGAGCTACGATATCTCGGCCAAGGTGCTGCAGATCATCAAGACCTCGGGCGTGACCAAGTTCGGCTTCGTCGGGAACGAAAAGTACCGCGCGTTCGGCAAGTAAGCACCGCGCTGCGGCATCGCCCGGTCGTTGACGGGGCATTGCACAATCATCGAAGGGGCGTTGCGAGCGATCGCAGCGCCCCTTTCGCTTTAAGGGCCGCTCGCATCCGGTTGCACTCCGCATACCGGTACGCGTTAGGCAACCTCTTGTTTGTGGGTTAGAATTGCTCCCGCAGCGGGCGCGGCCCCTTCGCGCCCCTGTTCAAGGAGACGCGACCATGCCCCATGCCGTGACCCGCCCCAACCTCTACGCCCCCCGCCCCCGCCCGATGGGCGAAATGAACGTCACCCCCTTCATCGACGTACTGCTGGTACTGCTGATCATGCTGATCCTCGCCATCCCCGCGCCGGTCCATGTCACCCCCGTCGACCTGCCGAGCGAGCGCGCGAAGCCCATGCTGCCGGTGCTCGAGCAGAACACCATTGCCATCGACGCCGCTGACCGGCTGCTGTGGAACGGCACCGCCGTCTCGCCCGACACCCTGCGCCTTCAGGTCGCCGCTGCCAGCGCGCGCGGGGACCAGACGCTGCTGCGCTTCGCCCCCGATGCTGCGGCGAGCTACGACACCGCCGCGCGCACCATCGCGCTGATGAAGGAAGAGGGTGCGGAGAGCTTCGCCTTCGTCGGCAACGAGAAGCACCGGGACTTCTGAGGCACCGATGTTCGCCAAATGTTTCACGTGAAACATTTGGCGAATGCCGCCCTCCGCTAATCCCCCTCGCGCGGGTCGTCGGGGCGCATCGCGGTTGCGATCAGCCCCTCGGCCTCGATCAGCAACTCGTCGTCCACCGCCCCCTGCGGCACCGCCTCGCGCCCGATCATCGTCATCACCGGCACGGCGAGCGGGGAGACGCGCTCCAGCTCGACATGCACCAGCTCGCGCTCAGAGCGTTCGAGCAGATCGGCCAGCCGCCCCACATCCGTCATCCGCGCCCGCGCATCGGCCCAGGCGGCCTCGATCAGCACGTGATCGGGCTCGTATTTGCGCAGCACGTCGTAAATCAGATCGGTCGAGAAGGTGACCTGCTTGCCGCTCTTGCGCTGCCCGGGATGCTGGCGCTCGACGAGGCCCGAGATCACCGCCACCTCGCGGAAGGCGCGGCGAAGCAGGTGGCTTTCGGTGACCCACTCGACAAATTCGCCCGTCAGTATATCGGGCGAGAGCAGCGGCGCTGGATCGGTGACGGGCTTCAGACCCCACACGGCAAGGCAATAGTCGTTGGCCACGAACCCGCCCGGCAGTAGCCCGCGATCCTCCATCCGCCGGGTGATCAGCATCCCGAGGCTCTGGTTCGCGTTCCAGCCCTCGAAGGTGTAATAGGCGGTGTAGTGCTTGCCGCCGTGCGGGAAGCTCTCGACCAGCAGCTCGCCCGGCGCGGGCAGGCGGCTGCGCCAGTCCTGCATCTCCAGCCATTCGCGCACATCGTCGGGAAAGCGCCCCCAGCCCGCCCGGTCGGCGAGCATCGCCTGCACGCGGGTGCTGAGGTGCGTGGTGAGCGGCATCCTGAGGCCGCCGTAGCTCGGAATGGTGGCGCTCTTCTTGGCTGCGCGGACAGTGACATCCATGTCCTTCACCCCCTCGACCTCAAGGCTCATGCCGGCGAAGAAGAAGGTGTCCCCCGGCGAAAGCTGAGCGGCAAAACGCTCCTCGACCTTGCCGAGACTGCGGCCGTTTTTGAACCGCACTGTCAGCATCTCGCTATCGACGATGATCCCGGCGTTCATCCGGTGGCGCTGCGCCTGGTTGGGGTGGGCGAGCCGCCACGTCCCGTCCTTCGCGCGCACGATCCGCTGGAACCGGTCATAGGCCTTGAGCGCATAGCCGCCGTTGGAGACGAAGCCGAGCACGCGAGCGAACGTCGCCGCATCGACCCAGCTATAGGCAAGGCTGCTGCGCACCTCGGCCAGCAGCGCGTCCTCGTGGAACGGCCCGGCGCAGGCGCAGGCCATGACATGCTGGGCGAGCACGTCGAGGCTGCCGGGGCGGAAGGCCTCGCCGTCGCGCTGGCCCTCGTCGACCGCGTCCTTGGCCGCCATCGCTTCGAGAAATTCGAAGCGGTTGCCCGGCACCAGCACCGCGCGGCTCGGCGTGTCCAAGCGGTGCCCCGCCCGCCCGATCCGCTGGAGCAGCCGCGATGAACCCTTGGGCGCGCCCATTTGCACGACGAGATCGATGTCTCCCCAGTCGATCCCGAGATCGAGGCTGGCGGTGCACACCAGCGCGCGCAACTCGCCCCGCGCCATCGCTTCCTCGACCTTGCGGCGGGCCTCGGTGCTGAGCGAGCCGTGGTGGATGCCGATCGGCAGGTGATCCTCGTTCTCCTCCCACAGGCACTGGAAGATGAACTCCGCAAGGAAGCGGGTGTTGGTGAAGATCAGCGTGGTGCGGTTGGCCTTGATCGCCTCGTAAAGCTGCGGGACGGCCCAGCGTCCGGCGTGCCCGCCCCACGGCACGCGCTCTTCCTGGGGCAGGAGGATTTCGACTTCGGGCTCGGAACCTTCCTCGCCGATCACGAGGTCGGCGGCGGCGTTTTCTCCCGCATCGCCGGTTTGCGGCGCGAGCCATTCCTGAAAGTCGCGGGGGTTCGCCAAGGTGGCCGACAGCGCGACCCGCTGCGCCCGCGGGGCGAGCGCGTGCAGCCGCGCGAGGCTGAGCGCCAGCAGATCGCCGCGCTTGTCGGTGGCAAAGGCGTGCACCTCGTCGATCACCACCCGCTTGAGCCCGGCAAACAGATCAGCGCTTTCGGGGTAGGAGAGCAGCAGCGAGAGACTTTCCGGCGTGGTCAGCAGGATGTGCGGCGGGCGTTCGCGCTGGCGCTTCTTGCGGTCGGAAGGGGTATCGCCGCTGCGGGTCTCGACCCGGATGGGCAGGCCGATCTCCTCGATCGGAGTGAGCAGATTGCGCTTCACATCCTGCGCCAGCGCCTTCAGCGGCGAGACATAGAGCGTGTGGAGGCCATCCGGCGGCGGCGCCCCTGCCGAGGGCGCGAAGTCGCACAGCGTCGGCAGGAATCCCGCGAGCGTCTTGCCCGCGCCGGTATCGGCCACCAGCAGCGCATGGCGGCCGGCGCGTGCCTTCTCGAGTATCTCAAGCTGGTGCCGCCGCACCCGCCAGCCGCGCTGCGCGAACCAGTCGGCGATTTCGGGCGGGAGGGCAGTGTCGGTCACAGCCGCACAGGTGGCGCGCCGCACGCGCGGCTGCAAGCGCGATCAACTGCTTTTGGTATTCTCGCGGGCAGGCTCGCTCTCGCGCAGCGTCTCGACACTGATCCCCAGCAGCTCGGCGAGGCGGGCCTGCTCGGCGGGCGTCAGGTCGGAGAAGGTGCGGCGCGGCGGCAGCTTCGCCTCGGCCTCCTTGGCCTTGGCCATCATCTCGGGCATCACCCGCATCATCGTCGGCACCATCTCGTTCATGGTCGCCATGACCTGCGGATCGGTGTTGATCAGCATCGATTCCGCCGCGTAGCGCGCGCCTACCGGGGTGGAGAAATAGGCCGCCATGTCGGCCAGCTCGGCCTCGGTGAAGCGGCTCGCATAGGCGCGGGCGAGGCCGGCGCGGTAGGACGGCTCGATCTCGACCATCACGTCGGCGATCAGCTGCATGGTCACGTTCGACATCAGCCGCGTGCGCTCCTCGAAGGCGGGATCGAGGATCGCCGCCACCTCGCGCAAGGTGCCCTCGCCCATCGGCGGCAACTCCTCGGCGGGCAGACCGCTGAGCTTGGCGATCTCCGCCAACGGCACATCCATGAACGAGCCCATGATGTTGTCCATCATCGGCTTCATCATGTCGTTCATCATCCGGGCATAGGTGCCGGGCGGGAAGATGCGGGCCACCACCTGCTCGGCCGCAGGGATGCGGGCTTCCTGTTCGGGGGTAAGCGGTTCGGCCTTGCCGAACATGTTGGCCATCATTGCCGGCGCTTCGCTCGCGGTGTCCTGCGCGGCGAGCGGGGGCGCGGCCAGCACGAGCGCGGCGAGCCCCGCGGTGGCGGCGAAAATCCGATTGCGAATCATGGTGATGCTCCCCTGAAGATCAGGGAGCCTTAATGCCCGACGCTTTCCCCGCGTTCCAGCCCCGATGCGGCGAGCTGCGCGTCGATCTGCGCAAGCAGCCGCTCCAGCCCGTCCTCGCTGTCGCTTTCGGCCCGCGCCACCAGCACGTCCTGCGTGTTCGAGGCGCGCAGCAGCCACCAGCCGTCGGCGGTGTTCACCCGCACACCATCGGTGGTGTTGACGCTCTCGACACCGGGGCCGGGATTGCCGGTGAGCCGTCCGGCGATTTCCTCCATCGCGGCGAACTTGCGGCTCTCGTCGACCTGGAAGCGCATTTCCGGGGTGTTGAGCATCGGCGGGATCGCACCGCGCAGCTCGGTGACCGATTTGCCCAGCCGCGCCGCCGCCGCCAGCAGCCGGACACCGGCATAGAGCGCATCGTCAAAGCCGTAATAGGTGTCGGCGAAGAACACGTGGCCGCTCATCTCGCCCGCCAGCGGCGCGCCGGTTTCCTTCATTTTGGACTTGATCAGCGAATGGCCGGTCTTCCACATCAGCGGCTGCCCGCCGAGCTCGGCCACGCGGTCGAACAGCGCGCGGCTCGCCTTCACATCAGCGATAACGCAAGCATTCGGGCGGGTCTTGAGCACGTCCTCGGCGTAGATCATCAGCAGCTGATCGCCCCAGATCACGCGGCCGGTGCCGTCGATCGCGCCGATCCGGTCCCCGTCCCCGTCAAAAGCCACTCCGAAATCGAGCTGCTTCTCCGCGACGAGTTTCCGCAAATCGGCGAGATTGGCCTCCACGGTCGGATCAGGATGGTGGTTGGGAAAATGTCCATCGACTTCGGTAAACAGCAGGTGGTGTTCTCCCGGCAGGCGGGCGGCCAGCGCTTCGAGCGCGGGGCCGGCAGCGCCGTTGCCGGCATCCCAGCCGACGCGCAGCCCTTCGAGGGCTTGCGGCTCGATCCCGGCCAGACCCTCGAGCAGGCGCTCGACATACTCGCCCAGGATGTCCTTCGTGGTGACGCTGCCCACCCCGCTCGCGAACGCCCCGTCTGCTGCCAGTTTCCCGAGCTTCTGGATATCGGCGCCGAAGAACGGCCGGCCGAGAAATACCATCTTGAAGCCATTGTAATTGGGGGGATTGTGGCTGCCAGTTATCTGAATGCCGCCATCCACCTCTTCGGCTGAGGCTTCGGCGTAGTAGAGCATCGGGGTCGCCCCCAGCCCGATCCGCACGACATCGCACCCGCTCGCGGTGAGCCCTTCGACGAGCGCGTGCTCGAGCATCGGCGAGCTGACCCGCCCGTCGTAACCCACCGCCACGGTCTTCCCGCCCGCCTCGCGCAGGAGCGTGCCGAACGCCCGGCCGATCGCGCGCGCATCATCCGCACCCAGCGTCTCGCCGATGATCCCGCGGATATCGTATTCGCGCAGGACGGTGGGGTGGAAATGGTGCTGCATGAGAGGCTTGTCCTGTCGTTTTCTTGGGTCGCGGCCTGCGACTGAACGCCAATTGTGTCAATCCCGCGATGCTACGCAGCAGCCCTCACTCGCCCCCGCCCGCGCCCGGCGACGGCAGCTCGTCGAGCAGCAGATCGCGCGCGGCATTGGCCTCCTGCATCGCCGCGGTGGTGCCGCCGCGATCGGGGTGGACCAGCGTCGTCAGCCGGCGGTGCGCGGCGATGATCTCCTCGCGGCTCGCCCCCGCCTCGATCCCGAGCAGCTTGCGCGCGCGGAACACCGCCTGGCTGCGGGTCGGCGCGGGACGCAGATATTCCCACGGCCACTTGCCGAAGGCCCAGCGGCAGAAGATGCACACCGCCGCAGCAAGGACGAGATAGCGCAGCACGGCGTCAGGCCAGTTCCAGCTCGCTCTGGGCGCGCTCGAAATCGGGCAGCGCCAGCGCCTTCACCAGACTGCGCAGCTCCTGCCGCGCAACGAGGTGGCTGGTGCCAAGCTCCCCCAGATGCCCCTTGTCGAGCAGGGTCAGGCCCGAGGGGAACAGCTCGCGATAGATCACGCGCTCGCTGAGGCCCTGCGTCACCCGGAAGCCGACCCGCTTGGCCATTTCGGTGAGCGCCTTATGCAGACGCGCCTGGTTGCGCGCCTCGACGTGGCCGGTGCGGTTGCGCACCACGATCCAGTCCATTTCCGGACGCTGCTGTTCGATCGTCATGCGGCTGCGCTTCAGCCGCGCTTCCCAGATCAGCTCGGCGAAAAACGACAGCTTGCGCACCTTGAAGGTCTCGGCATCGACCTGGCCGATGAGGTCGAAATCGACGAAGCTGTCGTTCATCGGGGTGACCAGCGTGTCGGCGTTCTCCACCGCGGTGCGGGCGAAGGGATCGTCGCGCCCCGGGTTGTCGATGATGAGGAAATCGCTGGTCGCCTCGAGCCGGCTGATCATGGCCAGCAACTCAGCTTCGCTTTCCCCGCGGAACACCTCGCAATCGGGGGTCGGCAAGGTCAGCTGGCGCTTTTCCAGCGTCGCGAGGCGGTTCTCGATATAGCGGTGCATGGTGCGCTGGCGCGGATCGAGATCGATCGACGCCACGCGCGCGCCGAGATAGGCCAGCGCCACCGCGACATGGACCGCGGTGGTCGATTTGCCGGTGCCGCCCTTCTCGTTGGCGAAGACGATGCGATGGGCCTTGCCGGGGATCCGCCGCTGGGGGGCAGTGGTGGCCATGATGATTGAAAACCTCTTGTTCGTGGTGCCGCCTGCGGGGGCGCTTTGACAAGCGCGAGCGCGCGGCTAGGGAGCGGGTCGGTTCTATCGGCAGGGGAAGCCTCGTGCAAATTGCGACAACGCGCGATGTGTTGAGAAATGCGGTGACGGCGCTGCGCCAGCAGGAGGCGGGGCAGATTGCGCTGGTGCCGACGATGGGCGCGCTGCATGAGGGCCACCTGACGCTGGTGCGCCGCGCGCGGGCCGAAGCCGATCACGTCATCGCCTCGATCTTCGTCAACCCCAAGCAGTTCGGCCCGAACGAGGACCTCGACGCCTACCCCCGCCAGCTGGCGGCAGACGCGGCGATGCTGGAAGCCGAAGGGGTCGCACTGCTGTGGGCGCCGACGGTCGAGGAGATGTATCCGGCGGGCTTCGTCACCAATATCAGCGTTGCGGGGGTGAGCGAGGGGCTGTGCGGCGCCGCCCGCCCCGGCCATTTCGACGGGGTGGCGACGGTCGTCTGCAAGCTGTTCAACCAGGTCCAGCCCGACATGGCCTTCTTCGGCGAGAAGGACTTCCAACAGCTCGCCGTGATCCGGGCGATGGCGCGCGATCTCGATCTGAGCTTGCCGCACGTCAGCAACATCATCGGCGTGCCGACCGTACGCGAGGCGGATGGCCTCGCGATGTCGAGCCGCAACCGCTACCTCTCCCCCGAACAGCGCGAACAGGCCGCTGCCCTGCCCCGCGCGATGCGGGCCGCGATTGCCGCGATCGAGGGCGACGCGAAGGTGGCAGGGGCGCTGGCAGAGCTCGAGGCCGCGATCATCGCCGCGGGCTTCTCCAGCGTCGACTATGCCGT
Source organism: Porphyrobacter sp. (assembly GCA_027531395.1). Lineage (GTDB taxonomy): Bacteria > Pseudomonadota > Alphaproteobacteria > Sphingomonadales > Sphingomonadaceae > Erythrobacter. The sequence goes on from JAPZRO010000003.1 coordinate 196,250, forward strand.
GCTGGCAGATAGCACCAGCCTTGCCCCGCTGGCCGTGCTGGGCGATGCCCCGGCCCGCCTGCTGGTCGCCGCGCGGATCGGCGGGACGCGGCTGATCGACAACATGGCGGTCAACCGGACGGACGAGAATCGTTGACGCACACCCTCGCCTGATGGCATTGGCGCCGCCGGAGCCCGAGCGGGTATAGCTTAGTGGTAAAGCTCCAGCCTTCCAAGCTGGCTATGCGGGTTCGATTCCCGCTACCCGCTCCACTTCCTCGTTCGCAGGCGCTCATAGCTGCCCAGACAATCCCCCAGAAATCCTGATATTTCCTCGTAATCGGTTCACACCGGTTCGCTCGCGTTCGCTCCCTGTCGCAATGAGCTGGGGGTATGATTGAGGGGGTATCAGTGGAGGGCCGATGCAATACCCCCGCCCATGGGGGTATCAGGACAGCAAAGGCGCACCCAAAAATGCCCCTCACCGACGTAGCGATCCGGCAGGCAAAGCCAGGCCCAAAGGCCATCAAGCTCAGGGATGAAAAGGGAATGTTCCTTCTCATCACCCCGGCCGGCGGGAAGCTCTGGCGATTCAAGTATCGGTTTGAAGGCAAGGAAAAGCTGCTGGCCATGGGCGCCTATCCGGCAGTCAGCCTGAGCGATGCGCGCAAGCGGCGGGAAGATGCGAGGGAATTGCTCGCCAAGGGCAAAGACCCCTCGCGTGAGAAGCAGCGCGACAAGCTCAGAAAACGCATGGAAGCAGCTGACACATTCAAGGCAATCGCTGCCGAGTATTGTGCAAAGCGGCGGCGCGATGGTGAAAAGGGCTGGGCTCCAGCCACGGCCACGCGCAGCGAGTATCTGCTATCCTTGCTCAACGGCACGATCGGCAGCCTGCCCATATCCGACATTGAACCAGCCGATATCCTCGCCGCGATCCGCAAGATCGAGAACAAGGGCAATCTGGAGAGCGCGAGGCGCACCCTGCAACTGTCCAGCATGGTGTTCCGCTACGCCGTGGCAACGGCTCGGCTGCGATCAGACCCTACCCGAGATTTGCGCGGGGCGCTTACTGCCCCGAAGGTCACCCACTACGGCGCGATCACCGATGCGGCGAAGGTAGGCGACCTGTTGCGCGCCATCGATGGGTATGTGGGCAGCGGCATCACCAAGTTCGCCTTGCAGCTCGCCCCGCATGTGTTCGTTCGCCCCGGCGAGATTCGCCATGCCGAGTGGTCCGATATCGATCTGGATAAGGCGCTGTGGGTGATCCCAGCTGGCAAGACCAAGATGCGCAAGGCTCACCATGTCCCCCTATCGAAGCAATCGGTGGCGATCCTGCGCGAGGTGTTCGAAGTGACAGGGCCGACCGGTTACGTGTTCCATTCGATCCGCGCGCGCACCCGCGCCATGAGCGACAACACGCTCAACGCGGCGCTGCGGCGGCTGGGCTACACCACCGATGAAATGACCGCCCACGGCTTCCGCGCCATGGCCTCCACCTTGCTCAACGAAAGCGGGAAGTGGAGCCCCGATGCGATCGAGCGGGCGCTGGCCCATGGAGACAGCGACAAGGTGAGGGCGGCCTACCACCGCGGCGCGCACTGGAAAGAGCGCGTCGATATGGCGCAATGGTGGAGCGACTATTTGGATCAGCTTCGCAAGGGTGCTGATATTGTTCCGCTCGCCGCCAGCCGGAGCAAGTGATGGCCAACCTTCCCAAGCTCATTCCGCTAGGAGAGATGTTCGAGCAAGCGACGCGCACCGGCATTGACGAATGGGGGCTTGCCGATCGGCTACTAACGGAAATCAAGGCGGGCCTAACCGTCTATGGATATCGGCGGCAATTTACGTGGGGAGACGATGGTCAGCGCAAGGAACGGCTACCTCGCGACACACACCGGCAGCCGATCCCGCATTTCATGTGGCAAGACATCGACAGCGTTTCTGCAAGTCTGGACAGCGAATGGGTCGATAATCCGGATGATCCGGAGCAATCGGCCAATATGGATTGGGTGTCTGGACAATTCGAGACAACAGATGTGGACATGGGCACCTTCGAAGCCCTCCAGATCCACTTCCACGGCATTGCGATCCAAGCGAGCACGGCGAAGGCACTACTGGCGGAGCTTGAAGGACAGCCCAAAAAGCGGAGGGGCGCCCCCTCAGGGCCCCGTAATAAGTGGGAACGAGAGCAGGCCCAGAAGGGCTATGAGATGGTTCGCGCCGGCGATCGTCGCCCTGATACTGAAATTGCGGCGAGCTTGGTCGGGAAGGACATGCCCGTCAGGGAATTCGAAAAGCAGAAGCGCCGCATTCTTGCTGGCATTCGGTTGCTTTTGGCAGCAGCGGAAAAATCGAGCGCGAAATAATCCGATTTAAACGCGCGAGACTCCGCCGTTTGTGCCTTTATGTAGTCCTCCGTTCGACGCCGGAAGCATCCGGCCATCAACGGAGGCACAATGAGCAAAAGCCATCAGCCCGCTGATCAGCTTCAGCCCCTCGCCTATTCGGTGAAGGAGGCTTGCAAGGCCACCAGCCTTGGCAAGACCTACCTCTATCACCTGATCAAGGAAGGGCGGCTGGAGGTTCGCAAGATCGGCAACCGCACCATCATTCCTGCCGCATCGCTGCACGCCCTGATCGAAGGGGGTGGGGCTTAAGCTTACCCTATCCCGGCCTAGAGCCGGGCTTCCTCGCCGGGGAGCTCAATACACTGGCGGCGAGGTCGGAATGCCATACCAGGGGGGTTCGATGACAGTGGCACGCCTAGTCCGAAAGGTAGAGGGGCGATCGACGGCGCGGAGGAAAGCGTCGCAAGCGACTACCGAGCATCCGGCTACCTCCAGACCGGAAGCGTCCTAAAAAGCATACGGTCGGCTCCGCCACCCATGACTTCCATAGGACCGGACTGCCCTCGGCAACTGAGCGTCAACCAACGCTCGCCGCCGGGGGTAGTCGTCCTATGTCCCCAGTGCACCGGTCTCTCCCTCCCCCCATGATGCTAGGGGGTACTTAGATAGGTAGCACTAAGGATGGCTGCTCATTCGAAATCCCTGAACAGCGGCCCGAACGCGGGGATTTTCGGACGCCGGTTTTTATCAATCAGCCGCTTCATCCGACGCTTAGCAAGGAACCGCAACTCGAGGCGCTTTTTTCTTTTGGGCCATTTGAGCCCTAATCCCGGGCACTGCGCCTTGCCTGCCGATCGCTCCAAGGCGGACAAGGCGTCCAATCGGCCGGAATGGCCGGCTCTGGGACTTAACCGTCGTATGTTTGGAGGATGCCGAAAGACAGGTCTTGGCATAAGCTGCCCCTCAAACTGTGACGAAATCAATGCAGCCAGTTTGCGCAGCGACCGCCGCAGGTGACCCTTGCTTGATCAAGCCGGGCCGCGCCCAGTTTATAGGGGCCCGCGTCCAAGCACGCGTGCGGCGATGATCAGGATGACGCCCATTGCGATCTCGATGCCAACCTTGTCGGCGAGGAACGGCGCCCCGTGTAGCGCGTAGGCGCTGGTGCGATAGGCGGCCGCGCCAAGCACCGGCAATGCTGCGGCGATAAACCAGGTCCGTTCATGCCGGACGAGCGCGAGGGTTGCGAATACGGCGCCTGCCATGAAGAATGCGCCGATATCCATTTGGCTGCTCATCGCCGCGCCGGTCAGCAAGGGCATGGCCAGAACCTCGGCCGCGCGTGCCGGAATTAGCAGCCACAACAGTGCATTGGTGCCCATCAGCAAAGCGATAATCGCCACAAGCCCCTTAAGAACGGATCGACCCACCTTCATTCCGAACGGCCCTTTTTCGTCATTTCCGATCAACTAATCTGTAGCTTAGGCAGTGACAATAAATACGTCAGCCGCACCGCAGCCGCCCCCACTCCCGAGCCTTGCCCTAACTCAAGAATGGTGTTTGGCAGGTGGTTGAGGAACCGCATCTCTCGACTATCGCGGTCCACGGCAATGCGATGCCTATCGTGCATTATCGTCGTCGTCTGCTTCACCCTGCGGGATCGCGCTTTCCAGCCACGTCCGCTGGCTGTCGCCCGCATCATAGGCGATCTGCATGATGCTGACGGAAATGGCGTGCTCCGAGACCGCAGCCTCGTCGTGCTCCTGCTCCGCGCCAGACGGCACAGCGGACATGCCGATCGCGATGCCAGGCCGCGGGTCGGCTCCGCCACTCCCGGTGAGATCGGGCGAGAAGCTGATCACGTAACGGCTATAGGTTCCGATCTTTGCAGGCTTCCAAGGCGCCTCCGCAGGATCGTCCGGGAAATTCACATTGAGCGCCGTCCCGGCAGGCAGGATTGGCCCTGCCCCGCGCTGGCTGATCAGGCGGGCGACCAGCTCCGCCGAACGTCGCGCGACCACAGCCGAGCGCGGGTTGGCAAGGCCCGGATTGTCGCGCGTGTTCTCCCCCGCGCTCAGGGCAACGGCCGGTATGCCGCGGATCGCCGCATATTGCGCATTGCTGACCGTGCCTGAGCTGATCACGATATGGCCAGCATTGCGACCTTCGTTGGGCCCCGAAAGGACAAGGTCGGGCGCGCGGCCCCAGCGCGCCTTGGCGGCAACGTCGAGCCCGTACAGCAGCGCCATCACGGGTGTTCCGTTGACGTAGAAGAAGTCCGAAGGGAAATCCGCTCTGGTCATCGGGCCTGCGCCGGGATCCCCCGTGTTCCCGGCGGCATTGAGGCAAGGCTGCTTCAGCGGTTCGAGCGGCCGCAGGAACAGGATCGCGGCTCCCATGCCGCTCTGCCCGGTGCATGGGACCGAGACGATGACATCATGACCCTGCGCCTTCAACTCGCGGTAGAGCGCAACGACATTGCTCGACAGGCCGTCGTCATTCGTGAGCAAGATGGTTTCGGCATGGGCCTGACTGGCCATCAGCGCGGAGAGAGCCCCGCCGATGACCAGCCAGATCTTGCGGCTCTTCGAAAGCTTGTTCTTGGCCAGACTAACGCAGGCTCCCATGACATTTGGCATCAGAAGCGCATCCGCGCTTCCAGCCCGTAGGTGCGCGGGTCGTTGTAGGGCGCGTAGCTCTGGCGTCCGATCAGCGTCAGGTTGACGTTCAGCAACTCGTAGGTGCTGTTGAACAGGTTCTTGCCCCATAGCGCGAACTCCCACTCGCCGCCGCCCAATTCCACTTCGCCCAGCGTGAAGCGGCCGTTGAACAGCACTTTGTCCTCAGTGCGGATGGTCGGGGTCTGGAACCATGGAACGTCGCCGACCGTCTCTGCATTCAGGTGCAGTCTAAACTGACCGAAGGAAAGCTCGGGAAATTCGTAATCCACCGCCAGCGTGCCGGCATGCTTGCGGGTGAAGGAGGCGAACACCAGCTCGGTATTGCCGGTAAAGGGGTTGCGGACCGGCGTCGGCGGCGCGTCGGTGTAGACGTAGTTGGCCGTTAGCGTCAGCCCGCGCGTCGGCACGACGGTCAGGTCGGCCTCGATCCCCTTGATCTTGCGCTGCTCTGGAGCGTTGCGGGTTTCGGTGTTCGAGACGTTGGCAGGGTTGATAAAATCGACCTGCTGATCGTTGAGCGTGCTGGTATAGGCCGCGAGGTTGAGCCGGACGCGCCGGTCGAACAGATCGGCCTTCATGCCGGCTTCCCATGCGGAAAGCTCTTCCTCGCCGAACGGCGTGAAGGCGAAGGAACGCGAATTCGCCCCCCCGGCGCGATAGGCACGGCTCCACCGGACATAGAGGTTCACGTCCTCGGAGATGTCGTAGGCAAGGGTCGCCATCGGATCGAGGCGTTTCGAATTGAACACGAAGGTGAGATTGGGATCGGCACCGTTGATGACGGTGATCCGGCCATCCTTGTGATCATCGGTATAGCGGGCGCCGAGCGTCAGGTGCACGCCCTCCGCAGCCGAAGGGGACCATGTGACCTGCCCGAACAGCGCCTTAGACCTGACCCTCGCCTGCGATGCACGATCGGGGATCGCGGTGCCGCGATCGGGCACAGGCTCGGGGAACAGGTTCACGCCGCTGTTAGTCGCGTTCAGCACCCCGGACGAGTAGACGATCGCCACGTCCTGCGCCTTTTCGCGGAAATAGTATCCGCCGAACACATATTCGAAATCGCCCGCCTCGCCCACGAACTGGAGCTCCTGGCTGAACTGGTTCTGGCTCACGTTGGCGAAGCTCAGCCGGCCGAACAGGCGGTTGGGGCCCCACGAGGTGAGCATCCCGCCGTCCTGTTCCCATTGGGTCGAATCGAGGCTTCGCCATGCCGAAATCGAACGGATGGTGAGATTGTCGGCCACGTCCCATTCGGCGGTGATGCTGTGGCCATCGGCCTTCTGGGGATTGACCGGAACCGGCAGGCCCACTCTTGCCTCGTGGACGCGCCCGGTATCGATGGTCACGAAAGTCGGGATGCGCGAAGCCGCCTGTGCGGTGGCATCGAGGTGGTAGTAGAGGTTGGTGGGCCGTTCCTTGGAGTAATCGTAGGCATAGAGAATGCTGAGATTGTCCGCCGGCTCCCACAGCGCGGCGACCCGGAAGCCGAGCTTGTCGAGCTCGCCATAATCGTTGGACGTGCGCAGCGGGTTGCGCACGAAACCGTCGCGTTGCTCGAACAGCCCGTCGATCTTGACGCTGACCCCAGCGACTTCGGGCAGATTGAGGTGGGCCGCAGCCGAGCGGCTCGAGAAATTGCCGATCCCGGCGCGCATATCGAGGCCGAACTCGCCAGTCGGTCGCTTGGACACGACACTGATCGCACCGCCGACCGCGTTGCGCCCGAACAGGGTGCCCTGCGGCCCGCGCAGGACTTCGATCCGTTCGACATCCGCGAGCTCTAGACCGAGCCCGGAAACGCGGCCGAGATAGATGCCGTCGATATAGACGCCAACCGTCGGGTCACGCGAAACCTGGGTCGCATCGAACGGCACCAGGCCGCGCATCCCGATCGACACGGCCGACGCCCGGCCGACAAAGGGGGCAATGCGCACCGAGGGGATAGCGCCGGTGAAGAGATCGTTGAGCGAGTTGATGCCGCGCTGCTCGAGGGCCTTTTCCCCGAGGGCGACGATCGACAGCGGCGTATCCTGGAGGTTTTGCTCGCGCTTTTGCGCAGTAACGACAATTTCCTCGACGCCGACGGTCTCCGCCGCAGTCTCGTCCTGAGCGGCAGCCGGCGCGGCGATTGCCCCCGCCATGACCGCGATCAGACTGCATGACACATTGAATTTCAGAATTTTGTGCATTGCGCTATCCCCTCCTGTGGCAGGGACGGTTCATGCCACCCCCATCATCGACAATGGGGTAGGAGCAAATTTTATTGTTTCACCTCACAATTGTAACAATAGGGTCAAAATATCACAGGCCAACGCGCTATATGGCTGGAGAAACTTGCCTTTTTCGGGAAAATTGATCGAGGAGTGCGGCGATCAAGGATGCTCCGGATTTATCCGGGATGGGCATTTCAAGTCTGGCTGTCGCCGCGCGGCACGATCCCGTATTTCACAGCGCGGGAATTGCTCTCGTTGCGGGTGCGGGTCGCGCCCGGATCGCGCGGCGAGAAGCCGAGAAAGTCCTCGATCTGGCGTTCAAGGAAGATCGGGCCGAACTGGATCGAGATCAGCATGAAGGTCAGCCACAGCATGTTCACGCCGGGTTGGATCTGACCGAGCGCCTCAAGCCCGCTCAGCTGCGCCTGCATCAGACTGAAATGCTTGCGGAACAGCGGAAAGGACCGCTCGGGATACTCGACCGCGGTCTGTTTCAGGAAGAACAGCAGATCATATTCCGGGACAAGATGCTGGGCATTGCGCTGGTACAGCACGTCGAGCAGTTCATCGACGCTGCTGGCCTCGATATCGGTCAGGATTTTGTCGTAGACCGCTTCCAGCCTCGTCATCACGATCTGCATCGTGTGGTCGATCAGCTTGTCGCGATTGCCGAAGTAATGGCGGATCAGGTTGACGGTTACACCGGCCTCCTGCGCTATGTCGCGCATTTCCACGGCACGGAAACCATGGCTGGCAAACAGGCTTACCGCGGCATCGAGGATCGCCTGCCGCCGGTCGAAAGTATCGGCCGACGGCGGGCGACCAGCCCTCTTGCGCGCTATCTTTTCCGTTCCGGCTGGATTGTCCATGTCTGATTCAAAGCACATTTGGCGCTTCGCGAGAAGCTCTTCTCCGGCCGATGCAATAAAACCGGATATACAAGCTCGGGTTTCTCCGCCTATAAGCTGGCATGAAAGATGGCGTGTTCTAGCCCGAAACGTCGCATGGCAGCTTCAAAGTAGAAACGGGCAGTGAAGCTTGCCATTGCGAACGACCGTTTCTGGGTCGACAGCTGCCGTCTTCGACGGGCTGATCGGGCAACTGCTTTTCGCCCCTGTTCGCCGAAACACTCATTCGGCAAACGGCCAGTATATGACGCCCCGCAGTGGCGGGAACATCGCAGCCCTGCTACCAATACTGCATCAGCCCCTCTTCCCAAGCGTCGTAGATGTCAGCTGCTTTCATCCAGCGCCGCCATTGCTGCTCGCGAGTGGGCATGCGTGCGTATTTGGACATCTTCTGCCCCTCGATCTTGCGCATTGTCCGAACAGCTCTGCTGACCTCGCGCTCGCGGGTTGAGGAGTATGGCACGCCCCAGCCGCGCACCGAGGCAAACAGCGTCTCGCCGGCCGGCAGAATCAAAACGGTGCAGCGCTGGCCGGTGAGCGGGCAGATGGCGTAGAAGCGCTCACCGCCCAGCGGCTGGGGCTGCGCGACTAATGCCTCGACGAGACGTTGTTGACTTCGCTGGCCCATGGCCGGTTCGGCCTGGTCGCCTAGCGGTGCGATTACAACACGGTCAGGCCACACTCGAAACTGGGTGGGAAGACCCCAGCCGAGATCGCCGGCCACCGTATCTGGGGGCATGCCCCCAGATACGTTGCCATCCCATCAAACGACCATCATGAAGGAGCCAGACTCTATTTTTGACTGGTAGCAATCAAGGGGGCACGTCACTTGATAGAGGCCGTCTTCGAGATGTTTCCACGATGCGCTTGCGGCTGCGGCGACCGAGCCTAGCGCCATTCAGGGGTGCCACATGAAGCTAGATCTGAAAACTTTTCTCGCGTTCGCCGTCGCGGCGATATCGGCCGATACCTTTGCTCTGCCTCCACCCCCGCCGATCAACATTGTAGTGCTGTCGCGCGATCCGGACGCGCGCGCCCTGCTCCTCGCCTATCTTACATACCTAGAACAGAAGGGCGAATTTCGCTGGGAGGCCAACCAACTGAACGCCGCTGACTTCGCTGACTGCCTCGCGAACGAAACATACGACAGCGCCTGTGTTAAGCGGGTCCTGAAGCACGCGCAGTTCCCCGGCGCAGGCGTGGCGATTATGGTTGAGGGGGCAGCCGGATTGCAGCGCTGGCGCTGCGCCGGCAGGGGTGTTGACTGGCGCAGCGAGGCGAAGCAGCAGATCAACGTCGATCTGCGCGCGGCGCTTTTCGCCAAGGGGGAGGAAAGGTTGGCGGCACGCAATGCCGCCTACGGCTGCCTGATTTCCGCTGCTGCGGAAAGTGGATGGTAGTGGCACTGGACGCCAGTATAAGTACGTAATCGACCTGAAGGAATTTGACTAAGAATTTGAAGAATATCGAAATTTACAGAGGCGGGTTCATCGAGATCCTACGACCATATCGAGGGTGTCTCGGGCTGCCTGGTACTTTCAATATCCTACCCCTCGCAATAGCGATAATCGGATTCCTAGGTTGGATATCGTATTGGTTGCCGAGTAACTTCGGGGTAACTATGCAAAAGTTCGTAGTAATTCTTTTTGGTGTCGTTGCACTCGCTCTATTCACGTTGGGGGGTAGTGGGGCGACCGCACCGTCGGCAGCTGCCGCAGTCTCGCCGGTCGCTGTCGCCGCAACCGCGCAGGCCTGTAACGATGGCCAGGACCGTAGCGTGACTATCATCAACGAAACCGGCGTCACCATGTTAGCATTCTTCGCCTCACCGCCGGACGTCAACGATTGGGAAGATGACATTCTTGGAGACGAAGTGATCCAGAGCTATAGCTCGTTCGTAGTCAACTTCGATGATGGGCGCTGTCGCTGCATCTATGATTTCAGGGCGGTGTTCGCCAATGACTTCGCCGATGACGATGTCGTAATCCGTAATAAGATTAATGTCTGCGAGATTTCGACTTATCGCTATGACTGATAACGACGTACGGCAGGCGGCGCCGTAAGTCGCCATGGCCACTCCTCAATCGAAGCCGTAAGGCAGCGCAAATCGCTCCACCCCTTGCCGACCGGTGGCAGCGGCAGTTCGCACGACACAAAGGAATTGCCGTCGTCTTCGTTACAGTGCACCGCCATCATGGATGGCGGGCCCGATACCTTTGCCTCGCCATCTATAACGTGTGATTTGAATTCGCGCTAAACTGCTCGCGGCAGCAGGGGGGCAGGTCATTCGCTTGAACCGAGCCTCTCAGCCGCTCCCTATGAAACTTCGGCTTCGCTCTTATAGTCCGGCTCAAGCGCGGTTTCAGCTTCCGCTTTCGATCAAGCTGAAGGGTGCCCAGGCCCAGGGATCGGTCCAGCTCGGCTCCCATCCGGGAATAGCATCGCCCAGCACTGAGGTTCCGCTCCGGATGCCACGCAGCGCCAGTTGCAGCGCCTCGGCACGGGACAGGTCGGGACGGGCCGCCTTTATGCGGAAGGTCTCGCTGGTGATCGCGGCGCCGACCGTGTCGAGCACCGGCCAGTGGCTCACCAGCAGCGAACGGGCGCCGGCGAAAAAGAACGCCCGCGCCAGACCGGAGAGGCTCTCGTTGCTGCCGCCATCGGCGGGGCCGGCGGTGTTGCAGGCCGATAGCACGACCCAGTCGGCGCTCAGGTTCAGCGCGGCCGCCTCGCTCGCGGTCAGGTAGCCGTCATCGCTGCTACTGGCCTCGTCGGGCGGGGTCATTACAAGGCCGGGCTCGGCGTTCCCCTCGATCTGCCCGGGCAGCATCGCATGGGTAGCGAAGACGATGATGCCGGCATTGGCGAGCAGCGCGGGGGACTTCACCCGGCTTTCGGTCGCGGCCTCGGCAAGCAGCAGGCTGTCTTCCGGACTGCCGAGCGTGCGCGCGATGGCTAGCAATTCGCGCCTTGTACCGGGCAGCGAGCTCAATTTCATTAGCGCGGCGGGCTCGGCGAGGTCATCGCTGCCGCGGACATTGGCGGTGGTGGCGCTCGAACTGCCCCGCGAAATCTCCTGCGCCGGGCCGAGGACGGGATCGCCAATCCCGACGAACCCCGGCGCGCTCGCCTCGCCGGCCTCGGCCGCGGCATAGGCGCGCAGGCTGGATACCGACGGCAAGGTCGCCAGCGCATAGCGGTCGCTCAGCCACTGGGTGCCCGCCAGCGCGGCGAGTTCTGCCTGCTCGTCGAAGCTTTGCCGCGGCGGCTCGCCCACCACCAGAATGCCCAGCGGAATGCTCCCTAGGCTCCCCCCGGTCACCGTGTAGAGCGTCCTGGCATCGCCGAGGCCCGACACGACCGGCGCGACGAGCTGCTGGTAGAGTGCCGCCGCCGCCTTGCCCTCGAACAGATATTCGCCCGGCAGGTTCAGCGTGCAACTACCCGGATCGATCCGGCAGCGGACCGATGCGACCAGCCGGTCCATCTCAGCCCGGCTGATGTCAGCCTTGTGCCAGGCCTGACTGTTGGCCGAAATGGCGAAGCTGTAGACCGCATCGCCGATCGGCTGGATCATCAGCACGGCCTCGCCCGCGCGTAACCTTGACCGGGTTTGCGCGATCGACAGGCCGAAGGGGCGCGAGGTGTTGGCATAGGCGGGATAGCGCTGCCTGAGTTCCTCGGTCAGCTCCGCCAGCGCCCGGCGATCGCCTTCGAGCGACGCATCGCCGGCTACAGCGCCGGCTCTGTTTGCCAACGCGGCCTGATCGGAAGCATAGATCTTCGCCGCCAGCGCTGCCTGCCGGTCGATCAGCGCACCGAGTTCGGGATCACTGACCGCCGCCCTCGCCGCCGCTTCCAGCAGCGATGCCGCCGCCCTACTCTGTGCGAAATCCTGGCCTGCACGAAACGCCTCGTCCATCCCCTGCGAGGTGATGGTGCTCGACCCGAGCCGCACCTGCTTGCCTTCATAGGCCCAGTTGAGCGTGATCAGCGTCGAGAACGCCACCGCCAGCGGATCGGCGCCCGTCCCTGCCGAAGCCGTGCGGAAACCGAGGGGCTTGCCGGATGAATCACGGGCCGGCGTATAGCGCCGCTCGCGCGCATAGAAGGCGGCATTCCGCGCCGCGAAAAAGGCGGCATCGTAATAGTCGGGGTTCTTCAGCAAGGCGAGCGCACGGCGCGCTTCCAGCCGGGCGAGATTGGAATCGTGGAACGCGATTCCGTCGCTCACGCTTTCGAAGCTCAATTGCTGGTAGATCGTCGCTGCTTCCTTCCACTTGCCCTCGCAGGCCAGCAGGATCGCATGGGCTTCATCCGAAGGGCGCCTGAAATCGCCCACCAGCGCATAGGTCTCCGCTGCGACGAGCGCCTCGACCTCCGCGCGCTTGGTGTCGTTGCAGCGCCCCTGATAATGCGCGTTGAATACCTGTCCGGCGAGGATATCGATGGCGAGCCGCAGCGACTGCTTTGGCCCGGTCTCGAACGCGGCGGCGGCCATTTGCCACTGGGCGGCTGCCTGCTGGTGTTCGCCCAGCGTATCCAGCCGGCGGGCGTTGAAGCTGTGGGCCTGCGCGGGCAGCACGGCGGCGGCGCGTCTGGCGAGCGCCTCGGCCTCCTGGCTACGTCCCATGGCGGAGAGCGTCTGTGCATAAAGTAGCATCGCCCGCGCAGTGGCGGGGTGGGCGAGGCCATTGACCTTCTCGCGGGCGGCCACCAACCCGCGCGCTTCTTCCAGCGCAGGCTCTGCATCGCCCATCCGGTCAATCACCTCGACCAGTCGCTCCCGCACTTCCAGCGTCGCCGGGGCGTCCGAACCATGGCCGCCGGCGAGAAAATCGCGGATCTTTTCGAGGCAGACCCTCTGGTCCTCTCCGCGAAAATCCGTGGCGGCTCTGGACAGCCGCAATTCAGCCCCGGACAGGCTGTCCGGTGCGCCGTCGCATTGCCCGAGGTCGAAAGCGATCGGCAGACCGTCGGACACGATGCTGGTGGCGACCATCGGCGAGCGGCCCAGTGCCTCGACCAGAGCCAGCCGCGCCCGTGCGGTGGCCTGCAGCGTGTTCGGCGCGTCATAGCCCTCGATATCGAGCAGCAGTTTGGCGGCCTCGGTGTAATGCTGCTGGGTTTCGAACATGCGGCCGGCTTCCCCGTCCGCCTCGGCGAGGGCAAAAAGCAGGCGCGCCCGGCCGACATCCTTTTTTTCATACCCTTCCAGCAGCGACCGGACCAGCGTGGTCGCCTCGTCGATCCGGCCGAGCCCGGTGAGCGACCGCGCGAGCGACGCGCAGGCCACGGCAACCGAGACCGGCTCCGGCGCGGGGGCTGCGCGTTCGGCATCGCAGGCCAGCCGCGCCAGCCCTTCGGCTTCGGCAAAGCGGCCCTGCATTCGCCGCGCATAGGCGATATCGAGCCCTAGTCGCGCCTTTGCCAGCGGATCGAGCCCCGGCTGCCGGGCGATGACCTGCGCATTTTCCTCGAACAGGGCGACTGCTTCTGCCAGCCGGCCCAGCTGGACGAGATTGCGGGCGCGATCCTGCCGCGCGAGATAGGTCCAGCTTTTGTCCGGGCCGAGGCGCCGTTCAAGCGCCGCAACATTCGTCGCCAGCGCCGCCTCTGCCTCCTGATGCTTGCCGATCCGCGACAGGCTGCCCGCCCGCAGCGTGTCGAGCCGCAGCGCGAGCGGATGGTCCGGCCCGTAGGTCTCGTCGACCAGCGGCTTGATCTTGTCGATTGCCGAGATCGTGTTGGCCGGAAAGGCCGATGCTTCGTGGAACCCGATCGTCTGCCAACCAGTATCGAGCTGCCGTGCTTCCTCCTCGGTGGGCTGACGCAGATCGGGCGCCATAGAGTCCGAGGCTGATTGCGGCTGGGCAAAAATTGCAACGGGCGCTGTTAACCAGACTGTCAAACAGATCATGGCCAGCCATCTCATGTTCCTGAGACTAACAACCAGTGGGAATGGTGCAAGCCTGCTTCCGCGCATTTGCGGATCACGCTCTACGTCCTAGCTGGGGCGGTGTGAGGTAGTCATTGCAGGGGCGCTAACTCCACGGCGGCAGGTGTGCGCCTGTGCGCCAGAGACAACAACCCAAGCCTGCCCCGTTGCGCTCCAGTCCAAGAGCATCCCGTCGACTAGCTAGCGCCTCCAATCCGGCCTTGGAGCTTTCGATTGATGGCATCTTAAAGCATCTCACGGTCCTGCGTCAGGTCGGCGACGATCTTTTGGAGCCGGCTGTGCTTTCGAGCCACGACCTGCTGATGGCCGGACGCAACTGGCAGACCCGCAACGCGGTGGTCGTGGATGACAGCGGCCACTACGAGGCGCTCGGTGTCGCCGAACAGCTGGTCAGCGAGGGCGCCGATGTCACATTCGTCACCCCGTTCAAGCAGATCGGCTTCAAGGTCGAGAGCGCGCTCATGGTCGAGACGGTGCTGGAGCGGATCGCCGCCGCCGCTGGACGTATAACGGTCCTCACCCGTCACCGGGTGCGCGCCGTGCATTCAGACACGGTCGAGATCGCACCGACCTATGCCGGACCTAGCCGTGCGCAGCAATGCGACACGGTGGTAATGGTAACGCCCAATGCACCCATGCGCGATCTCTACGACGAGCTTGCTGGACAGGTGCAAACCCTCGCCATCGTTGGAGATGCCAACAGCCCCCGCAATCTTCAGAAGGCTGTTTACGAGGGTCATGTGGCAGCCCGGTGCATCTAGCGCCGCGCCGGCCTTAAGCCTCTCAACCTAAACGTTGCTCGAGAGTGTCACCGACGGCTTTTGGCGAAAGCAAACATGTAATCGGGCAATCGCGAACGATCGTTTCTGGGTCGGATAGCGCCCCGGCATTCTCAATATTCAAGCCGACGGACATTCTTTGGGTGACCATTGTGGTCACTGGAGAATGCTCATGGAGACGCCTGAAACAGAAATGCATGCCGCCAATCGACCGGTCTGGAACGCCGGGCGAAGCGTGGGCGCGAAGCGCGCACTAAAGCCGAAACAGATTTGGGAGATCCGCTTTTTTCTCAATGAACGACGCCGCGTGCGTGATCGCGCGTTGTTCGACCTGGCGATCGACAGCAAGCTGCGTGGCTGCGACCTTATTCGAATGAAGATCGGCGACATCGTCAATGGTGGTCAGGTCAAGACGCGCGCGATTGTGATGCAGCAAAAAACAAGCCGCCCTGTGCAGTTCGAGCTCCTGCCAGATGCTCGAGCCAGTCTGCTGGCATGGCTTGAACGCCGTGGCGGCACGGTAGACGATTATGTCTTCCCAAGCCGCGTTGATCGCAACGGCCACATCAGCACCCGGCAATATGCCAGACTCGTCGATGAATGGGTGACCGGGATTGGCTTGATTCGATCCGAATATGGCACCCACTCTCTTCGGCGAACCAAGGCATCGATCATCTACAGGGCGACCGGCAATCTACGTGCGGTCCAGATCCTTCTCGGTCATAGCAAGATCGAGAATACCGTGCGCTATCTCGGGATCGACGTCGAAGACGCGCTTGCCCTTGCCGAGAACACGGAGATTTGAACAATCGGCTCCTCGCTGCCTGCGAGGAACCGATCTAACACCACTGGGACTTTCCTGCCCTTCCTTAACCGCCTTGCAGATGACCGGTTTAACCAGAACCCGACATTGCGACGAGCGCATGGCAAATGGCGTTTATTGAGGGAGCGCTTCCCGGTTTCCGCCATTCAGGAAGTGCCCCCGTTTCTGCCACTGCGAACGCTACCTTGCCAGCGAGAGCCAGCGAAGCAGCTTGATGTTATCCGACCCGCCTATCTATATATCACGAAATATAGAATTGGCAGGCACTGAGGGGTAAGTCTTGCGCACCATTCTTTGGCTCGGGCTGCTCGGCAGCGCTGCATGCATGTCGCCCGCTTCCGCGATGGCTGAAGATGCTTCGACAGACGACGCGTCACGCGGCGCCATTTTCGTTACGGCACGCCAGCGGGCGGAAGATGCGCAGGATGTGCCCGCCGCGCTTTCGGTGGTCGACGCGCGCTGGCTCGAGCAGTCCTACACGCTCAACACCCGCGACCTGACGGTGCTGGTGCCCGCGCTCAACTATTCCTCGGCCAATCCGCGCAACACTGCCTTCACCATCCGCGGGCTGGGGTCGAGCGTGGTCGCGGTCAGCCAGGCCAATGACGGGCTGGAGCCGGGGGTGGGCTACTATGCCAACGGAGTCTATCACGCGCGGCCCGCGACCGCCGCCTTCGACTTTTCCGATATCGAGCGGATCGAGGTGTTGCGCGGGCCGCAGGGGACTTTGTTCGGGAAGAACACGACGGCGGGCGCGATCAACATCGTCTCGGCCGCGCCCGGTTTTTCGCGCAGCTTCTCCGCCGAACTGAGCGGGGGCGAGCGGGCTTTCGCGCAGGGGCGCTTTTCGGCGACCGGGCCGCTGGCGGGCGACACGCTCGCCTATCGCCTCTCGGGCACCTTTACCCGGCGAGACGGGGTGCTGCGCAATGTCGCCAATGGCCGCGACCAGAACACGCTCGGCGCGCAGGCGGTGCGAGGGCAGGTGCTGTGGCAGCCTTCGCAGGACTTTCGGCTCAGGGTGATCGCCGACTTCGCCAATTTCGATTCCGAGTGCTGCACACAGGTCTTCCTGCGGGTCGGCACCAGCCTTCGCCCGGCGGGGCGGCAATATCCGGCGCTGGCGGCAGCGGCAGGCTATGCCCCGCCGAGCACGAACCCCTATGACCGCCTGACCGATATCGACGCAGCGCTCGGCGTCGACACCAGCGAGGGCGGCGTTGCGGCGACCGCGGACTGGGACATTGGCCCGGCGACACTCACCTCGATCACCGCATGGCGCTTCTGGAACTGGGACGCCGCGAACGACCGCGATTACACGGGCCTCCCCATCCAGCTGATCCAGCGCATCCCCTCGCGGCAGGACCAGCTCAGCCAGGAAGTGCGGATCGCGTCGGACGGGGATCGCCCGCTGAGCTATGTCGCGGGGCTCTATGTCTTCCGGCAGGTGCTGACCGGTAGCCCCAACTCGGTCTTCGGCCCGTATGGTGCGCCGTGGCTGATCGGGGCGACGACCGGCGCCAATGCCACCCCGGTGCCCGCCAACCTGCTCGACGGCTATGGCCAGACCGGGGACACGCGTTTTGCGGTGAACAGCTATGTCGCCTTTGGCGAGGCGAACTGGCGGATCGCACCGCGTCTGACGCTGACCGGCGGCCTGCGATACACCTACGAGAGCAAGGAGGGCGACTACAGCACGCAGGTGTTCGGCGGGCCGGTGGTCACCTCGCCCGCGCTCGTCAATGCGCGGCTCGGCGTGCTGCGGCCTCAGACCTATTCGGCGAACGACAGCGAAGGCAGCCTTTCGGGCCGCGCCAACATCGCGTGGCAACCCACGGACGACGTGCTGCTCTACGCCAGCTTTGCTCGGGGTTTCAAATCGGGCGGGATCAACATGTCGGGCCTGCCGCTCGATGCGAACAACCAGCCCACACTGGCCACCGCCGTGATCGATCCGGAGCGCAACACGACGTGGGAGGCAGGGATCAAGTCGGCGCTGTGGGGCGGGCGCCTGACCCTCAACCTTGCCGCCTATCACACAACGGTTCGCGACTTTCAGGCGACGGTGGTGGACTCGAGCCAGACCGAGGCGCTGCGCGGCTATCTTTCGAACATCCCGGCGGTGCGGGTGCAGGGGTTCGAGGCCGATGCGCGGCTCAGGATCGGAGATCTGACGCTGGTCGGCGCTCTGGCCTATGGCGACGGGGAGTATACGACTACCCAGCGGGCCCCTGTCCGCTCGAACGCCAGACCGCCGCGACCGCGGCCTGCGACCTGACGGGCGAGCGCCTCGCCGGCCTGCCGCGCTGGTCGCAGACCTTGAGCGCGGACTATGCCGTGCCGCTCGGGCCGGGCGCGGTGTTCCTCCATGCCGACAGCAACTGGCGCAGCGGCTATCCCGGCGACCCGAGCCTTTCCCGCTTCACCTATATCGAGGGCCACAACCTCACCAATGCCAGCATCGGCTACCGGCGCGAGGACGCGACCGGCAAGGGCTGGGAGATCGCGGTGTTTGCGCGCAACCTGCTGGGCGCGGACTGTATCCAGAACCTCACCATCCAGGCGGGCAATTCGGGGCTAATCCTCGGCACGCCCAGCGATCCGCGCACCGTGGGGGTGACGCTCAGGTGGCGGAGCTAGATTTGTTCTGAGGGGCCCCCTCGCTACGCTTCGGGGGGAGGGGAGCAGGGAGCAACGCTTTGGCGATGGCGGCAAAGCCCGCGCTGGCGGCGCCTTCGGCATCGCCTTGCAGCTGGCGGTAACCGGCCAGCACCGCCTCGCCCAGCGGCGTCAGGTGCGCGCCTGCCTTCGGGTTGCCCGGGGTGGTCGCCACCAGCTGCCCCTGCCAGCAGCGGTTCATGGCATCGACCAGCAGCCAGGTGCGGCGGTAGCTCATCCCCATCGCCCGCCCGGCGGCCGAGATCGAACGGTGTGCGGCAATCGCATCGAGCAGATCGGCCTTGCCCGGGCCCATGGCGATCTCGTCGCCGCACATGATCTGGATCTTGAGCTTGAGAGGTGAGGGCCGGATCATGCTGAAGCGATATCCTTCCGACGCTGGCAGACCAACCTGAATTGCAGGCGATTGAGGCACAATGCCCCAGCGGCGAGACGACCAGACCTTCGGCAGCTTCCCACCCGTTGCATTCATCCGGGGGTGTCCAGGGCTGGGTCCCGAATGCTGCATGGCAGGTGTTGGTGGCAGCAGACGATCTCTTTGGCGATCCGTAACGGCCGCCTCTGGGTCGCGAGCTGACAATCATCATTGCTTCATTCGGCGGCTGCTCGTCGCTTCAAAGCAACCGAATCCAGCCGGTCGGCAAATGGTCCTGAGTGTGACTACGCTCACGAAACGTCGAGATAACGAGAGCAGCGAAAAGTGTTCTGCTTGAAAGGTCAAACTGCAATTAATTTCGCACACGAGCCCAGCGCCAACAAAAGCGGTCAAGAAGCGCAGGTGGCTTTACCTTCTCGGGGGTAGGAACCGCAGATTTCCGGCATTTTTCAGGCTCAGGTGTGAAGAGTGTGAAAGTGACACCCGGACTGCCGATCAGTCAGAGGGAGAGCGGATAGGGGGTATTTTTAGGGGTATGTCTGGTTGATGATCTAAAAATCTCTCATTTGTTCAGATTATTCTGTTTGTTTCGAGATTCCCGCTACCCGCTCGGTTGCCGTTCCTGATCAGTAGCCGAGAGGCGGAGGCACCCGGTCCAAGGATCACCCGCCCGTGCGGCGTGCAGTCTCGTCCGTGACCATCACCATCCTCGCTTCAGATTTCGCGCGGGCCTGCGTGTCGCGTGAACACTCACGCTGACGGCGGATGTTCTGCGGCAGGCTCGCCAGCGCCTCGGCCTTGCAGATTTCGGTGGCGGCCCGCTGGATGCGCAGGGCGAGAACGCGCTGCCCCTTGTCGGTGTCGAGATCGAGGTCGCCCACTTCGACCGCGATGCTCTGCGGCGCGGGGGCGGCAGCAATCGCGGCGGCGGGAAGCGTGAAGCTTGCAAGGGCAAGCACAGTGCGAATGAGGGTCATGTTTACGTCCTTCGGCATCGAGCCGCCGGCCAATCCGAGCGGCGATGCGGCCCGATTGCCCGCGCGGCGGGCCCGGTGCTGCCCCGTTTCGAAATCGGGCTGGCCGGTTTCGAAAGCCGCAAGGCTGATCGAATCCGGGCAGGCTGGGCGATTCCGGAATCGGCTTGTCGCTCCGCCTGCGCTCTGGCAGCCAAGCGGGCATGACGATCTACGAACAGCTCGACCAGATGGCGCGCGGGGGCTCGATTGCCCTGCTGGCGCTGTGGAGCTGGATCCTGATCCGCGACCACTGGCGCGACATCCCCGCCCGCCTTGCAGTAGCGATGAACGCGGCGATCGGCTGCTATCTGATCATCACCTCGGGCTGGTATGATACGCCCAATCTCGCCGGGCTCGTCTTCGCGCTGGGGGCCGGGGCGACGCCGGGGCTGTTCTGGCTGTTCGCCAAGGCCTGGTTCAACGACGAGCGGGAGGTCACCCCGCTCAGCGCCCTGCTGGTGGCGGTCTCGGTGCTCAACACGCTGGTGGTGCAGCTGACCTTTCCCACCGGCGGGATCGTCAACCTCATTTCCAGCACGCTGTTCCGGGTGTTCATGCTGGCCTTTGCCGCTGCTGCGCTGTGGGAGGTGTGGCGCAGCCGCGAGGGCGACCTGGTCGAACGGCGGCGGCGGATCAGGCCGGTGCTCGTGTGCGTGGTGGCGCTCTATGTGATCGTCATCGCCTTTGTCGAAGTGGCTGGCCCCCCGGGTCTGCCGCCCGGCTCGCTCAAGCAGTTGGTGGGGAGCCTTTCGGTTTTCGCGGTCTTCGGCCTCTTCGCGGCGATGCTGCGGATGCGGCAGGCCGACATGTTCGGCGCAGCCCCTCCGTCGACTGGCACCCCGCGCCCTGTGCCCGGTGTGAGGGAGGATCCGCTCGCCGCCCGCCTGCTGCAATTCATGGCCGAGCAGATGCCATACCGCGACGAGACCCTGTCGATCGCGCGCCTCGCCGGCCTGCTGGGCGAACAGGAATATCGCCTGCGCCGCACGATCAACGGGCAACTCGGCTTTCGCAATTTCTCGGCCTTTCTCAACAGCTATCGTCTCGCCGAGGTCAAGGCCGCGCTGGCTGATCCGGCGCAGCGCGACGTTCCGATCATCACCATCGCACTTGATGCAGGCTTTGGTTCGCTCGGACCGTTCAACCGCGCCTTCCGCGAGGCCGAGGGGATGACCCCGAGCGAATTCCGCGCCCGCACACTGGCCGATTCCGGAATCGGCTAGCCGGATTTCGACACGACAAGGCAGATAACGGCAGACACGGGCAGGCGGCGGCGACCATCTGCAAGAAGGACACAGCCATGCCGACCGGAATTCCGCCTCTCGATATCCTGATAACGCGGGGGCATCACATCTTCGCATTCGACTTCGGGCGTTACCTGATCGCCGCTTCGGTCACTTTCGCAGCCGTCTGGGTGCTGCGTCGCACGGCGCTGCGCGCGCGCAAGATCCAGTCGCGCGAAGCCTCCCGCGCCGACATGCGCCGCGAGTTCGCGCAGTCGCTGCAATCGGCCATCGTCTACGTGGTCGGAGCCTGCTTCCTGATCTGGGGGCGCGAGGTCGGGCTGTTCCACGATGTTTTCGGTGAGGGCTTCGGCCTCGGCATCGATCTCGTGATCCTCGCCGGCATCATCATCGCGCATGATGCCTATTTCTACTGGGCCCACCGTTTGATGCACCACCCGCGGCTGTTCCGGTATTTTCACCGCGCGCATCACCGCTCGATCACGCCCACGCCGTGGGCGGCCTACAGCTTCGCGATCCCCGAGGCGGCGGTGATGTTCCTGTTCGTGCCGATCTGGCAGTTCTTCGTGCCGACGCCGGGCTGGGTGATGTTCACCTGGCTCAACTTCCAGATCATCCGCAACGCCATGGGTCATGCCGGGTTCGAGTTCTTCCCGCGGTGGTGGCTGGATTCGCCGCTGACCCGCTGGATCAACACCACGGTGCATCATGATCTGCACCACAATGGCGGGTTCAACACCAATTACGGGCTCTACTTCACCTGGTGGGACAAGTGGATGGGGACCGAGCACCCGAAATACCACGCGAAGTTTCGCGAGGTGACGCACAGGGCGCAGGGGCACAGCGTCGAGGCCGGATGGTCACCGGCTGAAAACCGGGCATGACGGTGCGCGGCGACACCTGATCGCGGCCCGCTTCCCGCGCCTCATCGCCCCAGATAGCCCGGGGAGCACGCAATGCACCCCGGGCTACCGCACAAGAGGGGCGCTTATCGCTTGCCGTCGCAAGCCTGTCCCTGGGTCTGCGCGACAATCGCCTTGGCGACAGCGGGGGCATTCAGGCTGTCGCTGCCGGAGCGGTTCGCCATCACCGTTATGACCGAGCCCGTCGCGGGGTAGATGCGCAGCGACACGTCGATCCCTTGTGCACCGCCCGTGTGGCCGATCGCGACAGTTTCGCCGGCTCCGGATACGCCCATCCCGAGACCGTAGCGAGAGGCGGGACGGTCGGCAGTGGCGGGTCGCAATTCGATCCCCTCGCGCATCATCCGGGCGAGGGTCTCCGGTCGGACCAGTCGCCCTTGCGCCAATGCCCGGCCGAACCGCCAGAGGTCCGGCGCGGACAGGATCATGCTGCCTGCCGGCCAGGCCTTGAGGCGCGACATTGCCCGGGCGGCGGCCTGCTGCCCGGGATCAACTCCCTCCGCATCGCCTGCCTGCCAGCCGACTGGCTGCGGCCTGATCCCGGCGACGGGCAGGATGTTCCGGGCCAGATAGTCGATATAGGTGAGGCCCGAGACGCGCTCGATCGCGGCCCCGAGGAGCACATAGCCGGCATTCGAGTAGCGAAAGGAACCGGGCGTTTCGCGGTCCGCGTCGGCAACGACGAAAGGCACGAGGCTGGTGGCATCGGGCGCATCGTTGATCGGCTCCTGAAGATCGCGGTGCAGAAACAGCGGCAGGCCGCCGGTGTGGCTCAGCAGCTGATCGATCCGCAGCACCGCAATCTCGTCCGGCAATCCCGCGACATGCCGGCCGATCGGATCATCGAAGGCCATCCGGCCCTGCTCGACGAGCTGACCGATCGCGACGGCCGTCATCATCTTGCTGACCGAGCCGAGGTTGAAGCGGGTGGCCTCGGTGATGGCGCTGGTTCCGCTTTCATCGGACGTCCCCTGCACCCGGACCATCGGCAGTTCTCCCGCACCGAAAGCAACTGCGCCGTTGAAGTCTGGCGGCAGATCTACCGAACATTGTGCACCAGCAGCGGGCGTCGCGAGGCTGGCGGCGGCAAGCGCCAAGACGCAGGCAAGGGTGGGACGACATTTCATGAGATCTTCCTTTTGTGGTCGATACCGCAAAGCGATGGAGCAGCACCCAGTCTAGAACCTGATGTTGGGACGGATTGCCTGATCAAGGTGGTCGCCGACGAGCGCGGCAAACCGGGCCGGATCCTGCTCGGGCAGCAAATGGCCTGCCCAACGTGCGATGACGAACCGCGCCTCGGGCATGAGCATCGCGGCGGCGTCGGTCACCAGCCGGTAGGACACGCGGGTATTGGCACCGCGCGCGATCGTCACGGGGCAGGCGATGGCGGCGATGTCGGCGGGGGAGAGGGCGCTTGGCGGGGTCTGGTCGAACAGGGCCACGAGGCCTTTCGCACATTCCTCGTGGATCGCACGGGTCTCGGCAGGCTGTCTGTCGAAATAGCCGGGCTCGTCCGCAGCCGCGTCGATCGACGCGCGGACGGCGGCCAGCAGGTCGCCCTTGCCGACTTGGGCCTCGACCGGCCCGAATGACGCGCGGACGTCCGCGTCGATGGCGGAAAGCTGGGCCGGATCCTCGACAAAGGTCGCGAAGCCGGCCTCGTACAGGAACAGGCTTGCGACAAGTTCCGGGCGGCGGACCGCCAGTTCGAGCGCGGCGTGAGCGGAATAGGACCAGGCCACAAGGTGGACCGGACCCGCACCCAGCGCCTCGATCACATCGGCAAGATCATCGGCCATGCCCCTGGTGCCGAAGGGCCGCAGCAAACGCTCGCCCGCCAAAGGCGTCGGAAGCGAGACGGTGATCGCCTCCCACTGCCCGGAGAGTCGGGCCGCAACCGGGGCCAGCGAGCGGCAATCCCCGGGGATGCCATGGGCAAGCAGCACAGGGGCACCGGAGCCGAACCGCCAGCAGTCAATCCGGGTCGCGGCCACGAGATGGCTTTCCGCGCGCCCGCCCGCGAGCGGATCGGCGGGGGCATCGTCAGGCGTCATTGTCCCGGTCACCGGTCCGCGAGGCGGGCGGGCTGACCGGCCTGCGGCGACCACAGCACACCAAGCGCCGTGGCAGCCAGCATCACCGCACGCGACGTGCGGCTGTCATGGCCGGGGACGAACCGGACGACGGGACGACCGGCAAGTTCGACCGAACCCACAACGACGCCATCGACACTGAAAACATAGCCGCTCGGCCCGCCGGCGGCAGGCACCGCAGCGCCGTCGTCACCCTTGCCGGCGCGCCCGGCAATCCGCACCGCGAGTCCGTCGATCCTGAGCTCGCCGTACTGGCCAGCCGACGCCGGCCCCGATCCGCCAGTGTCCCGCAAGGCGAGCCGCGCGGGCAGCGTCCTTCCTGCCTCGTGAAACCGGCAGGTGATCGCGGACGGCGGCGGTTCGGCCAGAGCGGCGTCCCCGGCGCCACGGCCCGCCGTCACGTCGCAATCCGCGGTGATGTCCCGGTCGATCCCCGCGCCGCGCAGCGAAAACGCAACCCTGCCCTGCCGCCGCTTCGCGAAGGCCTGCGAAAGGGCGGCCTGCGCATCGCCGGCATTGAAGACCAGCGGGTGCGAGCGCAGCAGATCGAAGGTGCTTTCGGTGGTTGCGATGTCCTGCCCCGCGGGCGGGTTGCTGACAGGCGGAATGCCCGAGGAATGCTCGCGCGCTTCGGCCTTCATGGCGAAAGCGAGCACTGGCAGGACGACCAGACATAGGGGTGTTCTCATGATCTCTACGCTCCGTTGGCCGGCGATCCTGCAAAAGCGCCTGTCCCGCACCGGCGGGACATCGGACCCCGGTCTTCGGTATCCTCCCTGCGCTGGCCTCGTTTGAGAGGACGTAGGGTGCCACGTGGAAATTGCGTTTGAATCGGCGTTGAAATTGATAGAGAAGCGCGATGCCCGCCTTGGTGACCCCTCCTTTCCTGAGACTCTTCGGGCCGCTCCAGATGGAGCGGGACGGGACGGCGGTTGCCCTGCCTGCCTCACGCAAGACGCGTGCGATCCTCGGCTTTCTTGCCCTCGCGCCGCGGCCAGTCAGTCGCCAGCGGCTGTGCGATATGTTCTTCGATATTCCCGACGATCCGCGTGCCGCCTTGCGCTGGAGCCTGAGCAAGATCCGTCCGGTTGTCGATGCGCCGGAGAGGGCTCGTCTGGTGGCGGAACGCGATGCCGTGCGACTGAGCCTCGATGACGCGCTGGTCGACGCCCACCAGGCACTCGCGATCGCGGCCAGACCGATCGAGCAGGCCGATCTCGAGGAATGCAAGGCCGTGCTCGACCTCATGTCGGGCGAGTTTCTCGAAGATTGCGAATTGCCCGATCGCCCCGAGTATACGGCATGGCTGGCCGCGCAGCGCCACGATTTCCAGTCGATCGCGATGCGTCTCGCTGCCCGGCTGGCGCATGCGACGGCAGGGCATGACAGGATCGCCTATCTGCGGCGCATCGTCGCGCTTGATCCGCTCGATGAAGGCGCATCGGCAGCCCTTGCGCGCGCGCTTGTCGATCTCGGCCGGCGAGACGAGGCCCACCAAGCGGTTGGGCAGGCGGAACGCCATCTGCGCCTTGCCGGGCTGGAGGCCGGCCCGGCGCTTCGCATGGCCTTGCGACCTGAGCCGCCTGCATCAGGCGACGGGCCGCCCGCCACGGCGACGGCTCCCCTGCCCGCGAGTGCGCCCGCCCCGGTCCGCACGGACGGACGGCTTGGGGTGGCGATCCTGCCGTTTCTCAATCACAGCCCCGACCAATTGCCCGAGGCGCTGGTTGACGGCCTGCTGGAATCGGCGCTCCACCTGCTGTCGAAGTTCAGCGACTTCCGGGTCATCGGCCTGTCGAAGGTGATGCAGTACAAGGGCCGGATCGGCGACCCGACCCTGACCGGCGTGGACGTCGGCGCGAGCCATCTGGTCGGCGGAAGCCTGATGGTGCGCGATGGCGTGCTGAAGATCCGCTACCGCATCATTGCCGCGAGCGACGGCGCGCTGCTCAACAGCGGCGATGTGGAGTACGAAGGGTTCGATGCCTTCGCCCTGCTCGAAGACGCGCCCGAGCGACTGGTTGTCCTGCTCGCGCACCACCTGAACGACATAGCACGGCGACAGGCGCTCGCCGTTCCCGATCCGGATCGCACTGCGGACGAGCATTTTCACGTTGGTGTCCATCACGGCTTCTATGCCACTCCGATCGATTACCGGGCGGCGCTCGACGCGTTCGAAAAAGGATTGAGGATCGATCCCGGCCACGGCGCGCTCAACGCCTTTGCCGCTTGGGCCAAGGCTGGACTGGGTTTGGCCCACGATGGGGATGGACGCCGCGACGCGCTGGCGCAGGCCCATGTGGCGATGACCGCGGGGGATTCGCAGGCGCTGGCGATCGGGGGCTGGTCGGCAGTGCATATCGCACAGGATTTCGAGCCCGCCCTGCGCGCCGTGGAAATGGCGACACGCATCAACCCGCTTTCGCGTGTGGCATGGAGTGCCAGCGCCTGGGTGCGCGCCATGGCAGGGGAAACCGAGACCCCGCTGCAACACTGGAACAACGCCGAGCGTTGCAATCCTCTGGGCTCGAACATCGACACGACCCATTGCGGACGCGCGGTCTGCTATTGGCTGGCAGGCAGGTTCGAGGAGGCCGCCAGCTCCGCCAAGCTCGGCCTTGATCGCCAGCCAAGCCATCCGGCGGGTCATATGGCGGCTGTTGCCGCGGCGATGGAGATGGGTGATGGCGCGCGTCTCGCTGAAGCCACCCGGGCCATGCTGCGCTTCTATCCCGATGCCCCTGACACGCCGGTGATGTCGACAATCCCGATCCGCGATCCCGATGCCAAGGGACGCCTGCTTGATAGCCTGCGAAAGGCCGTGAAGCTGGCTGCCTCGGCCTGAGCCACCCTTACACCGCGAACCGCCGCGTAACCCCGATCCTTTCGAGAAATGGCTGATCGTGGCTTACCACGAGCATCGCTCCGTCGAAGGATGCCAAAGCGTCCTCGAGGATCTCGATGGTCTCCAGATCGAGATGGTTGGTGGGCTCGTCGAGGATCAGCAGCCACGGGACGATCTTGCCGCCAAGCGCGACCGTGAGCCCCGCCCGCAGGCGTTCGCCGCCGGACAGCGTCCCGACCAACCGCCGGGCATCACGGTTGCGGAACGCGAAACGGGCACAGGCCGCGAACGCTTCGTTGCTGGTCAGGTCAGGGTGGAGAGCAAGCAGGTTGTCGACGATCGAGGCGGCAGGATCGAGCCGGGCGACGTGCTGGTCCAGCAGGGCGGTGCGCGCCGCGATCCGGTGCAGGGTGCCGCTTTGGGGTGCCAGCAGCCCTGCGGCGAGCGACAGCAGCGTCGTCTTGCCAGTGCCATTGGCGCCGACCACCGCAACCCGCTCCGCGCCGTTGATCTGCAACGTCCATGGGCCGAACCGGCGTTCACCACGCGAGACTTCGACCCGGTCGAGGGCCAGCAATCTGGTCCCCGACGGCATGCCGCTGTACGGCATCGTCATCCTCAGGGGCGCAAGCACTTCGATGCGCGCCCGGGCCGCATCCCGCTCTTGCTGCGCCTCGGCGATCTGGCGTTCACTCGACGCGGTTTGCCGACCAAGGCTGTTCTCCGCCTGCTCGGCCTTGGCGCCAAGCAGGATCTTCGGCTCCGACCCGCGCGCCGCAAAGGCCCTTCCGGTCTTGTCGCGCCGGGCCTTGGCTTCGAGCTTCGCCTGCGCGCGGCGCTGCGTCTCGCGCAGGTCAGCCTCGGCCCGCGCCGCGCGTTCGGCGATTCTGAGCCGCTCGGCCTCGCGGTAGGCCTCGAAGGCGGTCCACCCGCCCCCGAACACCGTCACCCCCGTCGGGGCCAGTTCGACGATGCGGTCCATCGCCTCGAGCAGTTCGCGGTCGTGGCTGGCGACCAGCACCCCGCCTGTCCAGTCGCGCACCAACGCCGCAATTGCCGCACGTCCCGCGGCATCGAGGTTGTTGGTCGGCTCGTCGAGCAGCAGGACATCGGGTGCTTCGAGAAGGAGACGCGCGATGCCGACACGGGTCCGCTCGCCGCCCGACAGCGTCGCCAGCCTGCGGGAGAGATCCATTTCGGCAAGGCCCGCCCGCGCAAGGGCGGCCGCGATGCGCTGATCGAGGGTCCAGTCGGCAGCGGCAAGGTCATCGGCGCTGCCGTTTCCGGCCAGCACGCGGTCGAGGATCGCGATCTCCCGAGCCACACCGAGCGCTTCGGCAATGGTCCAGCCGGCCGGCGGGTTCTGCTCAAGCGCGCGCACCCGTCCGCCCACGGCGATGCTGCCGGATGCAGGGCGCGCTTCGCCGGCGATGATCCGCAAGAGCGTGGATTTGCCCGAGCCGTTGCGGCCGACAAGGCCCACCCGTTCCGCGCCGATCGCCAGCGACAGGTCGCCGAACAGCCGGGTTCCGTCGGGTCCGCGCACGGTAACGGAGTCGAGTGTGACGAACGAGGACATTCAAGCCAGTCTTAAACAAGGGAAACGCGATCTACCTTACGCGAGCCGGGCGAGCAGCAGCGCAATATCGTCAGCGACCTGAGGGCCCGGGGCAAGCAGCCTCCGGCGGGTCAGGGACAAGGCACCGGTTCGCATATCGCGGGCTCCTTCCTGCCTTTTTCAACCGTCGTCGCGCCCGAGGTCGCTTTCGGCCGGATCCCACAGGATCCCGAGCGCCAGCGCCGCCAGCACGATGGCACGGCGGGTCGATGCGTCGGCTTCTGGCGCGACGCGAAGCACCGGAGTTCCGTTGAGCTCGACCGCCCCCACAGGAACATCGTCCTGGGTGAACACGTAACCGATCGGGCTCGCCGTTTCGATCGGCGAGCCGTCGATCCGGTGCCGCGAGGCGATCCCGAGGATCACCCGGTCAAAGGCAATCTCGCCCCGTCGGGACTGGCGCATCAGCATGTCCGCCACGCCGCGGCGGGATTGCTGCACCTCGAACCTCGCCGGAAGCGTCCGGCCTTCGTGCAGGAAGCGGCACTGGTAGGCCATGGGCTCGGGATCGAAGCTGACGATCTCGAAGGTGATGGTGCGCATCCGCACCGCGCAATCGGCCTCGACCGACCCGTTGAAGTCCGGTCCGCTGACCGTGAACGCGACCGTGCCCGAGCGGCGCTCGTCAATCGCATCGAACAGGGCAAGACGCGTGTCGGAACGGCGGAAGGAAACCGCGTAAGGCCCTGCAAGGAAACTGCCCTTCTGCCCCCCGCCGATACCCTCGAAAGCGAGGCCGGGCGCAGCTGACAGCGGCGCTGGCAGAGCCATGCGGGCAGGCTCCAGCGCACATCCGCTCAATGCGGCAGCGAGCACGACCGCGCCAAGACGGGATAGAACGTTCATCGCGAGATCCTTCCTATTGCCGGAAGCCGAAGTGGCCCGCGCGGTGCATCAGGGACGAGCCCCGGCACCGCGCGGGCCGGCCTTCAGAACTGCAGGGCCAGGCCCGCGGTCAGACCATGCCGGTGATAGGCATCGCCATCGGCATAGGTGTAGGCGCCGCGCAGCGTGAACTGTTCGGACAGCGCCACCTCGACACCGGCCCCGATGGTCCACAGGTCCTCGTCGAAGCTGAAGTTCTGCACCGTCGGGGTGCAGTTGTTGCAGGGCTTGGCGCGCCGGGTGGTCGTGGCGTCGACTTCGAAGCGCTCCCAGCCGCCAGCCGCGTAGACGAGCACATTGTCCGACACGAGGCGACCGAAGCGCAGGTTCGCGCCGATCTGGCGATCGATCCCGACCACCGCCGTTTCGGTGAAGGTCGCGGTGTCGCGCACCTCGGTCCCGTCGGCAGTGCTCTCGCCGAAGCTGACTTCCGGTGCGAGCACCCAGTTCTCGCCGAGCCGGATGTTCCAGCCGGCATAGGCCTTGTAGGTCGCGCCGGACAGGTCATCCGAATAGTCTTCGTATCCTGCCGCGACCCCGACGTAGGGGCCATCGAAGGTTTCCGCCTGGGCGACCGATGCATTGCCGAGCAGAATTGCCGCAATGGTCGTGGCGGTGACGCCCATGCTCGCCTTTGCGAACTGCGCGCCTTCCGTGTTTGTGCGTGTCATTGTTGTTTCTCCAATCATGCCAAAAGGGCAAACCGGCTGACCCGGACCGAGCCAGCCTTTCGCCCCTGTGAGGAGGCTTTTGCAGCCGACGCGTTGGAGAGCCCGTTTGTAGAAGCGTTGAAACGTCGTTGTCGCGGAGATTGCGGCGCTGGCCATGATCGAACCGGCAGGTAACGACCGTGAGGCCGGCACCCGCGCGCGTCACCAGCCGAAGCGAAGCGATGCGCGTAGGCTATAGCCAATCTGGCCGAATTGCTGTTCGAGCCCGACCTCGCCGGCGATCTTGTAGGATCCGTCCCCGCCCAGCGCGCGGGCGCGGGCGAACCAACCGCTGTCGCGGCTTTCGGGGGTGAGGGTGAATTCGTCTCCGTCACCGTAGCGCGCGACAGTTTCGCCGAGATCGCTTGTCAGCAGCTGGCGCCAGCCGCCCTCTGCCTCGATCCGGAACCACGCCTTGTCACGCGCCTGCATACCCCACAGGTCGGCCCCGACAGTGAGACCGGCATTGAGCGCCAGCTCCTCGGACGAACGCCCCTCGACCGTAAGGCCAAGCGCGTCCCCGCCGCCTTCTTCCTCGTAGCCATCCTCCGACAGGCGCAGGTAGTCGAGCACCAGCGAGGGCCGGAAGAAGAAGAACTGGCTACCGCCCTCGATCGACACGCCGCCGCTGGCCGAGACGAAATCGCCGCTCCAGTCGCGGGTGATGGTGTAATCGACAGCGTCTTCGCCGGTGCCGCCCACGAAGCGGCGCGAGCCGGAGTAGTCGGAGGTTCCGAGGCCGGCACGGGCGAAAGCGATGACAGGGCCGAACTTGCCGCGCCAATGCGCGCCGACCTCGTAGCTGTCGCCCAGCACCGAGTTCTCGAAGGCGCCCTTGTGCTTGCTCCACAGCCAGCTGCCGGTGATCCCGAAGGCGCCGATGCCGGTGAGATATTCGAGCCCGCCGCGGAGGCCCAGTCCGCTGAGATCGAACTCGGCCGAATCCCCGCGTTCCTTGTTGGCGTTCCAGTTGGCGAAGTCGGCGATGATCCGCAGCTTGCCTTCCTCGTCGAACGGCGCGGAAGGATCCATGAAGTGCCGGTCGAAACTGCGCAGACCCTGGCTCAGCCCTTCGAAGGTGCCGCCCGCGTGATCAGGCAGGGTCTGTGCGACAAAGGCCTGAAACAGCTCGCCATTGCCGATCGCCAGGAAGATGTCGGCCACGTCCTCGTCTTCGGCGAGCGCGACATAGAGCTTGTCGAAGGCGGCCGCTTCGGAGGCGTTGAGGCCGAGATCGGCCGTTGCCTTGCGGCTGATCGCGACGTTTACGTTGTTGCCGGACACGGCCAGCGTCGCCTTGTACATGAAAGGCACCAGCGCGCTGTCGGCGGTCAGATCGCTGGCACCCGTCAGTGTGCCGGCGCTGAGCACCGTGAACGTGCCTTCGGCATTGGTGATGTCGGCCAGACGCACCGCGATCTTCGCGCCCTTGGCGAAGGCAGCTGTGCCGGTCACCGTGATGGCCGTGCTGTCATTGGCGGCCCCGCCCACGGTCGCGCCGATGATGCCGGTCGCTCCGACATCGAGCGAGGCGATGGTGGTCGGCCCGGTGAGCGAGAGCGTTCCGCCGCCGACCTTGACCGCGACGTTCTGCGCGCCGGTCAGCCGCCCCGAGAACACGGCCGTGTTGGCGATGTCGAGCACCCCTGCGCCGCCGCCGAACGCCGCCGTGCCGCTGAACACCGCGGTGTTGGCGAGTTCCAGCCGGTCGGCCTCGCCGCCGAACGTCGCGGTGCCGGTGAACACGGCGTCGCCCTTCAGCGCCATGCGGTCCACCCCTGCGCCGAAGGTGACATTGCCAGTGACCTTGCCATCGGCGATGTCGAGCAGGTCGGCGCCGCTGCCGAAGCGGATGTCGCCGGTGATCGACGGGGCGGTGACCCCGGCGGCGACCGCGGTCTGACGGATCACCGTGTCGGAGGTGCGCGCCGAGAGGTCGATCGCGATGTTGCGGGTGGAGGTCGCCTCGGCTCCGGTGGCGGTGATCGCGCCGCTGTTCTCGATCAGGCCGAGCGTGCCCGAACGGTCGAGGATGGCATAGGCGGTGCCGTCCTTGATGGTGTTGGCGGTGATCGTCTTGGAATTCTTCAGCACCGGCAGCGATGCACCTTGGCCGATCAGCACCGCAGTCGCCTGTCCGGTGGTGGTGCCGGTGACGGTTGCCGAGATGGTGCCGGCGTTGCGCAGTTCGGGCAGAGTCGTGCCTGCCGCGACGTCGAGGCCGGTGGCATTGGCATTGCGGGCCGCACCGGCAATGGTGCCGTTGTTGATCATCCCGCCCGCGACCGTCACATTGCCGCCGCGCCCGCCGAGCCGGAAGCCGGTGCCGTTGACGCCGGCATAAACCCCGTCGCCGAGCACTGATCCGGCCAGAATGATGCCGAACTGGCTCGGCGTGCCCTCGGTCGCGCCGATGGTGATGGCACGGTCCGCCGCACCGATCTGCACGGCAGGCGCGCTGCCATAGGCGATGATCTTGGCATTGCCTTCCTTGGCATCCTCGATCCCGTCCTTGTCCTCGTCATTGTCGCCCGCGACGGCATCGGCGGGGGCGACCTCGAAGATGATCCCCTTGGCGACATTGCCTTCGATCACCAGTGCGCTGCCGCCTTGCAGCAGGTCGTCGGCGTCGAGCTTGGAAGGATCGGACGGGGCGGGTACGGTGCGATAGCCGCTGACCGTGATCGCGCTCTGGACGCGCAGCGCGCCGCCGAGATTTCCGCCTAGCACCGCCCCCTGCGCGCCTTGGCCGCGCACGCCGATCTCGCCGGCGAGCCGGACATTGCCCGAGACATCGCCGAGCGCGACCCCGACCGACTGGTTGCCGATCACCGAAGTCTTGCCATCATGGGTGACTGCGCCGGTGATCGGCCCTGTCGCGCGGATCCCGGCCGACTGGTTGCCTTCGACCACGATCGTGCCCGAATGGACGAGATTGCCGGTCAGCCCGCCGTCGATGCGGATCGCCGCGCGGCCCGTGCCGATCGCGAACGGCCCGTCGAGATCGCCGTCATTGTCGCTGTCGGTCGGGTTGTAGGTCTCGTCGATGGTGATGGTGCCGGTGTTGGTCACGTCGGCCGTGCGCGGTCCGGAGACGAGGATACCGCTGGCGTTGTCGGCATTGGTGACGGTGATCTTGCCGGCATTGGTGATGTCGTTGTTGCTGTCGACGGTCACTGCGGCGCCGCCGGTCACGGTGACGGAGCCGGCGGTGTCGATCCTCACGTCGGCCGGCTGGCCGTTATTGGCGGTCGCGGTCTGCACCGGGGTGGTGCGCGCGGTGTTGATGACGGTCTGCGCGGCGAGCGGCTGGGCGATGGCGGCGAGCGCGGTGCCGGCGAGCAGCGAACGAATGATCGGGGTCATTTAGGGTCTTCCTCCTGGTCCTTCGCAGGGAAAGACGGAGGCCTCGCGCGGCGACCTTGGAGCGGCAGCGAAAAAACCCGGGCGGCTCAGAAGCGGCTGTCGAACCCGATCCGGATGGTGCGCGGCTGGAGCGGGGTGATCTGCTCGCGTCCGGTCGCAAACGGGGTGCCGAGCGCGAAGCGGTTGCCCTCGGCACCCGCGAGATTGGTGAGCGCGAGGCTCAGCCCGGCCTTGTCGCGTCCGAAACGCATCACGATGCCGCTGTCGAGGTAATCGCCCTGCAGGTCGCCCAGTTCGGGCCCGATCCCGAGCCGCGACTTGCCGACATAGGCGGCCCAGGCATCAAGCTCGAGCCGGGTGCCGCCGGCGAATTCGCGTCGCCATGCAAGTCCTGCCCGGCCGGAGAAACGGGCGATGTTGGGAATGCGCGAGACACGATCGAGCGCCGCCACCGCCGGCTCGTCGACATCGCTATCGTTGATCGTCGCGCCGAATTCGCCGCGCAGGCCTTCGAGGATGCGGACAGAGCCCGAAAGGCTCGCCGCCCAGATCGTGCCATCGCCGATATTGGCGGTGGTCGGCAAGCCGGCGTCGTCGATGAAATCGGCCTGGATGTCGCGCCAGCGGGTGTAGGAGATGCTCCACCCGATGTCGAAATCGCCGCGCCCCGGGAGACCCCAGCCGCCGCCCAGTTCCACCGTGCGGGCATGGTCGGAACGGAACTGCCGCACGAAATCGCCGGCCACCGCCAGCCCGCCGGGGCGGAATCCCTCCTGGTAGCGCAGATAGGCGCGGCCACTGGTACCGATATCGGCGAGCAGCGCGACCGACGGCAGGATCGCGGTTTCGCGGCGCTCGGCCGTGATCGCCGCACCGGCGAGGGCCACTGACCGGACGACGTCCTCGCCCGCACCTCCCAGTTCGACATTGGTGACACGCAGGCCGGCCGAGAGGGTCAGCGCTGGGGCGATGCGGTAACTCGCCTCGCCATAGCCGGTGATCTCGAACACGGTGTTGCGCACCCCGGTGCTGGCGAGCTGCGCGCCTTCCGGTCCGAGCGCGCGGGTGAGAGTGGTGCGGTTGTCGACGAGGCTGGTGCCGAGCACCCAGCCGAAATCGCCGGTCAGCGGCTGCCACAACCGCGTCTCGTTGGCGATCATGCGGGTCTCGTTGCGCTGCACGAACAGCTGCGGCGCCTCTCCTGGCGCCGTGGCATCGTAGCGTTCGGACAGGTCCTGCCCGCTGATGCCGGTAGAGGTCTTGAAGCGCAGCGCGCCGAGCCGGCCGGTCACCACCAGCTGCGCCTGGCCATACTCGGCACGCGAACCTTCGACGACCCGCGCCGAATTGACCAGCCGCGCGCCGCGGCGATCGGCATACTGGCTGTCCTCGGCCTCGGTGTCCTGGCCGACCACGATCACGTCTGCGGTCCAGTCCGGGCCGAGCGCCAGCCGCAGCGCCGCGCGGCCCGAGAGGATGCGGGTGCGGTTGACGTCGCGCGCGCCGAGGAGCGGCTTGTCGATATAGCCCCCCAGCGTTGCGGCATCGAGATTGGCGCGCAGGGTCGCCGTCTCGCCGGCAAGCGGCAGGTTGAGCGTGGCGTGGAGATCGCCGCCCGGCTCGCCGTCGGTGATCGCGCTCGCCCCGCCCGAAATGGTGAGGCTGGCCTCGCCCGGCTCGGGTGCGCGCGGCACAAGTCGGATGATCCCGCCGAGCGAACCGGCGCCATAGAGCGTGCCTTGCGGCCCTTCGAGGATCTCGACCCGCTCCATGTCCGACAGGCGCAGATCGGGATCGGGGGCGTTGTAGGACAGGCGCAGGTCGCCGAGATATTGCCCGACGGTCGCCTGGGTCGGACCGGTGAAGCTCGAATCCGCGATGCCGCGGATGAACAGCTTGTTGCGCCCGCTGCCGAGATAGGTCGAGCTGACCGCGGCGCTGCGCTGGGTGATGCGTTCGGTCCCGCCGACGCCGCCGCGTTCGAGCGCCGCGCCGTCGATCAGTGTCGCCTGGGCGGCGAGATCGGTGAGCGCGAGGTCGCGCTTGCTGGCGGTGACGGTGATCGGCTGGCCTTGGGTCTCGGGCGGGGGCGCGGCGACGACCCGGGCCGGAGCGGGGGCGCGGGGCGTGCCGCGCGTGGGTGAAGGTGGGGGAGCAGATACCAGCCGCCATGCACCCGGGCCGACCCGGATCGCCCTGAGGCCGCTTGCGCGGGCGAGCTTCTGCACCGCTGCGGCGGCATCCATGCGCCCGTTGATGCCCGGCACCCGTTTACGCGCGAGGCTCCGGTCGGCGATGACGATGCTCGAATCCGTCGCGCGCGCCACAGCGATCGCGACCTCGGACAGCGGGCCTGCCGGCACCGCCAGATCGGCGTCACGCGCCGACGCCGGCGCAGCCAGCACGAGCGATGCGATCGCGGCCAGAGGTGCGAAGGGTTTCATCGGATCACTGCGCCGAGATAACCCAGACACCGCCGTCCCGGCGCACCTTCATGCCGAGGATCGGCTCAAGCGAGCGCGGATCGGCGCGGACCTGATCGAGCGCGATGCTGCCCGACAGCCGGACTGCGCTGCCCGCGCTGCCAGCCTCGAACGCAATGCCGGTCGCCCGGGAGAGTTCGGCTGCGACCTCGGCAGGGCCAGCATCGCGGAAAGTGATCCGCCCGCGCGACCATTCGCCGACTTCGTCCGGGTCCACCGGCATGACGGTGTAGCTGCCGGCGGCCAGCACCGCCTTGCGGCCCGCATCGACCCGCAGCGCCTGCGCCGCCGGGTTCACCACCACCGCGCCTTCGGACACGGCAAGATCGAGTCCGTCGGCATTCATCCGCACATCGAACACCGTTCCTGCATCGACAAGCGTCTCGCTACCGACGGCGAGCACGAAGGGATCGCGCGCGTCGTGGCGGATGGTGAACAATGCCTGCCCGGCCTCGAGCCGGGCCTTCCGCTTGCCCTCGCCCGCAATCGCGATGCGGCTGCCGCCGCCCAGTGTGATCGTGCTGCCGTCCGAAAGCGCGATAAGGCGGGTTTCGCCCGGCGCGGTAGCATAGTCCGCCTCGCCGCGTGCGCCCGGCCACAGCAGGAAGGTGGCGACCAGCACAAGCGAGGCAGCGATCGCGGTCCCGATCCAGGCCCAGCGCCGGCCCGCCAGCGGGGGCGGTGGATTGTCGTTGGCGGGCGCCGAGGCCACATCGGGCACGCCAGGCGCAGCCTCAAGCAGCGATGCCGCCTCGTCGAGCGCGAATTGCACCGTGTCATAGGCTTCGGCATGGGCCGGATCGCCTTCGAGCCACGCAGTGAAGTCGTCCCAGTCGCCGAATTCCGGATCAGACACGCGCGCGGCCCAACGGATCGCTTCCTCGCGGATGGACGGGTCAGGGTTCATGGCGTGCTACTCCTGACAGGGTAACGGAGACGATGCGCTCAAACCTCATCGAGCGTCCTCCGCAAGTCGGCGACCGCGCGATAGGCGCGCCTCAGGTCACTTTCCACCGTGCTGATACTGATGCCGAGTTCGGCGGCGATGTCGCGCTGGGCGAGACCGTCGATGCGGTGGCGGCGGAAGATCCTGGCGGGCCGCTCGCCCAGCGCGGCGAGCGCCTGTTCGACCCTGGTGACGTGCTGGCGCGCGGCGATGCTGCGTTCGGCATCGGGCGACGGGGCGATATCCTCGGCGAGACCCGGCTGGGCCTCGGACCAGGCCTGTTCGCGCAGTGCTTCCTGGCGGCGGGCGCGATAGCGGTCGATCATCAGCCGGTCGGCCGCGCGCATCATGTAGGCAAGGTTGGCGGCTGCCTCGCTGTCAGCCGCCCGCGCCAGCCGCAGCCACAATTCCTGCAGCAGGTCCTCTGCCGCATCGCCGGCCCCGCGCGCGGCAAGGAAGCGCAGCAGCCGCGGCCGGTGGGCGAGGTAGGCCTGCTCGAGCTTTGGGTTGGAAGCCATGGGATGAACAGGAACCGCAGGATCCGGGGGTGTAGAAGAAGCGTTGCTTAAGGGACGCTCTGGATGAACGCGGGCCGAACCAGCCCGGTCCGATCCCATCCGCCCGGGCCGGTGGCACGGAGTCCCGCGTGATGCAATCCCCGCTCGACGAACCGCCCCGCAGCGTCCGGCAAGCGGGTTTGGGACATTGCCCGGTCAAGGCGCAAGGGCGAGGACAGAGCCAAAGGACCGGACGCCTTTCGGCGTCTGGTCCTCAACTGACTTCAGTCTCGAAACGTCGAGATAGCGAGAGCAGCGGAAAATGTTCTGCTTGAAAGGTCAGACTGCAATTGATTTCGCGGTCTTCGGCTGGCTCCAGAACGGCAGCACCACGTGCCCGGCGCGCACCGCCTTGTAGGCGAGGAAAGCGCCGGTGCTCGTCGCGATGATGCAGGGAATGAGGCTCGCTTCGAGCCCGAAGCCGCCGCCGGTCACCAGATCGGGGCCGGTGAACACCGTCTTGAACAGGCCCGGCTGCGCGATGCTGCCCGAGACCACCCCGCCGAACACCGCCGACTGGGTGTAGTTCCAGGCGATGTGGAAACCGATCCCGAGCCACAGCCGGCGGGTCAGCATATAGGCCGCCGCCAGCAGCAGGCCGGCCTCGATACTGATGAAGATCGCGCCGGTGAGCGTCGCGTCGGGGTTCATCAGGTGGACAAAGCCGAACACCACCGAGGAGACCACCACCGAAATCCAGCTGCCGAGCCATTCCTCGACGATCCGGTAGAGCAC
The DNA here is from genome assembly GCA_027531395.1 of Porphyrobacter sp. Lineage (GTDB taxonomy): Bacteria > Pseudomonadota > Alphaproteobacteria > Sphingomonadales > Sphingomonadaceae > Erythrobacter. Next base: position 234,428 of record JAPZRO010000003.1, read on the forward strand.
GCCGCGGAACAGCAGTTCCTCCAGAAAGCCCGCGCTGCACGCCTGATAGAGCGCGGGGATCATGACCACCACCGGGTTCATGCCCTCGATCCGCCCGTAGCCGAGCACGATCAGCACCAGCACGCCGAGGGTATAGAGCCCCGAGCCGACCAGCATCCCGATGGCGAGTTCCCTGAGCCCGGGACTGAGCGCCAGATCGCTGATCTCGCGGCGTTCGATGAATTTCCCGAAGCCGATGTAGATCCACATCGCGAGCGAGACCATGCCGGCCACGCCGAAGCTCGCCAGCACGTGATTGCCGCCGGACAGTTCCAGAAAGGCATTGCTGAAGCCGAGGCAGTAGAACATCGGGTAACCGAGCAGGAACAGCTTGATCGGCGGAAATTGCAGGATGCGCAGCCACAGCGGCGTCGGTTCGGCGTGGTCGGTCATGACATGATCCCCCTTGTCGTTGATGGAAACTGCGCCCGGCGTGATCGTCACCAGATCCGCACCCTTTGCTCGGGCGGCAGGTAGAGCTTGTCGCCCGGCTTGACCCCGAAGGCCTCGTACCAGGCGTCGACATTGCGGACGACGCCGTTGACCCGGAACTCGCCCGGCGAATGGACGTCGGACAGCACCTTGCGGCGGATCTCGGCTTCCCCGGTGATGTTGCGCCACAGCTGGCCCCACGCGAGGAAGAAGCGCTGGTCGCCAGTGAAGCCGTCGATCACCGGCGCCTTGCCGCCCTGCTTGTCCGCCACGTAGGCGCGATAGGCGGCATAGGCGACCGACAGGCCGCCGAGATCGCCGATGTTCTCGCCGAGGTTCTGGCGGCCGTTGATCGCGAGGCCGGGCAGCGGCTCGTAGCCGTTGAACTGCTCGACCAGACCGGCGGTGCGCTTCTCGAATTCGGCGCGGCTGGCGTCGGTCCACCAGTTGCGCAACTTGCCGTCACCGTCCTGACGGCTGCCCTGATCGTCGAAGCCATGCCCGATCTCGTGGCCGATAACCGCCGCGATCGAGCCGAAATTGACCGCGATGTCGGCCTTGGGATCGAAGAACAGCGGCTGCAGGATCCCGGCGGGGAAAATGATCGCGTTTGCGGACGGGCTGTAGCCGGCGTTGATCTCGTGCGGGGAATAGGGAAACTCCCAGGCCCGCGTGCCTTCCTCGAGCTTCTTCAGGCTGTCCTTGTGCGCCCATTGCTGCAGCCGCCACCGGTTGCCGACCAGATCGTCGGGCGCGATCCTGACGCCGGAGCGATCGTGCCATTGCTCGGGAAAGCCGATCTTGGTGGTGATCCGCTCGAGCTTGCGCAGCGCCTCGGCGCGGGTCGGCTCGTCCATCCAATCAAGCTGCGCGATCCGCGCGGCATAGGTGGCGCGCAGATAGCCGACCATCTCGGCGACCTTGGCCCGGTCTGAGGGGCCGAAGTAGTTTGCGACATAGAGCCGCCCGATCTCCTCGCCCAGCACGGCGTTGACGGCGGCGATGCTCTCGAACGCGGCGGCGCGGCGCTTGGGGACGGATTGCAGGCGCTTGCTGTGGAAGTCGAAATGGGCCTGCACCCAGGGTTCGGACAGCGATGCCGCCCAGGCATCGAGCGTCTTGAACATCAGGAAGGATTGCAGGTCGCGCACCGGGGTGGCGGCGAACAGCTGCGCCATGTCCTTCACCGCGCTGTCGGTCATCACCTTGAGCCGCTGCTGGCCGGCAAAGCCCTGTTCGGCAAGGAAGGCATCCCATTCGAAGCCGGGCGCATAGGCCTTGAGCTCGGCTGGCGACATGACGGTGTTCATCCGCACAACGTCGCGCGTCTGGGCGAGGCTCCAGTGCTTCTGGGCAATCGCGATCTCGAGCGCCAGCACGGCTTCCGCGCGGCCATCGGGATCGTCGATCCCGGCGCGGCGGAAACTCTCGGCAATGTAGTCGCGCAGCGCCTGCCGGTGGCCGATATAGGGCTCGGCATCGGCAAGGTAGTAATCGCGCGAGGGCATCGTCAGCCCGCTGGCACCGATCGCCGCGATCTGGCGGGCCGGATCGTCGACATCGGCCACCACGCCCCCGCCGATGAAGCCGTCCATCCACGGATAGGCCATGATCCGCGCGAACCCGGCGCGGTCCTGCGTGCCGCCGATGATCGCCAACGTGCTGGCAATCGGCGTGATGCCGAGCGCATTGCGACGCTCCATGTCGGCGTGCGAGCGATGGAAGTCGTCGATCATCTGTTCGGGACTGCCCGGTTCGTCGGTGCTCTCACGCGCCATCGCGATCAGTTCGGCGACCCGCTGTTCGGTGGCGAGATAGACCTCGACCGAGGCGTCGATATAGGGAACGCCCTCGGGCGGCTTGGCGGTCTTGAGCCAGCCTTCGTTGACATAGCGGTAGAAGTCGTCGCCCGGACGCACCGTCGGCGAGATGCTGTCGCGATCGACACCCCACGCGGGGCTGTCCGGTTCCGAGCGCGCTCCCGAGCGCGCCAATGCGACCGAAACCGGCTGGAGCAGCAGCGAAATGGCAGCAACCGATGCAAGCAGGGACTTCATCGCACCCTCCCCCGAGCAAGCCTTGCGCCTGACGCGCCGGAAGACTGCGGCTGACCGGATTTGCCTCACCTCCCCGGTCAGCCGCCTCGCGTCATGGCCTAAGCGCCGGACCTCGAGCCGTCATTCGCTTGATCGGCGGTCTAGTCGCGGCAGGTGCGCGGCGAGACGCTCTCGATCGAGTAGATATAGCCGTTGCGCGAATTGACCACGAGGCACTGCTTCGAACTCGCGCGCCAATAGGTCATGTAGCGGCCCTGATCGGTGCGCTTGTTGTCGAGCTGGGTGAAGCCCCGGCTCGTGAGCTGGCCGGTGGCGTAATTGCGCTCCTGCCCGTTGAGATCGTTGAACTCGGCATAGCCGCTGTAGCCGCCGCCGCCGCGGTAACCGCCGCGGTAGCTGGTCTGGTTCTCGCGCTCGCGCACGCCGCTGTCATAGCCCGAGGAATAGGCGTCCGAGCGGCTGTAGTTGTGATAGGCCTGCCCGTAGAGCCCGTCGCGGTGGCCGCGCTCGAAATCGGACATGCCGCGCTCGTCATAATCGGCGTCGCCGCGGTGGTGCGACTTGCTGGCGAGCGCCGCGATGCCGAGCAGCGCCGCCGCGCCGACCGCAACCGCCGCTGCCTTGTCGCCGCTGCCGCCCTTCTGGTTGCAGTCGGCATTGGTGGTCTGGTCGATCGACTGGAAGTTGCCATCATAGGTCACGACCTTGATGCATTCCTTGGTGTTGCCGTTCCACCAGTAGGTGATCTTGCTGTCGTATTCGGCGTGGCCCGAGATCATGTGGAAGCCGCGATATTCGAGCTGGTCATTCCCGCTCGAGCCCTTGGCGCCGACCAGATCGCGCACCGAAGGCGGCGTCTTGGCGACCGCTGCCACCGGAGCCACCACCATGCCTGCCGTCGCCAGCAGCGCACACATCTTGCTTGCAAGTTTCATCATACCATCCCCCTCAATCAATCCCACGTATCCAGTCAGAAAGGTGACATACAAGTCCTTCAAAGGCATTGGACATTTCAGGCCACGCTTTGGTCGTTTCGCGCCATACGGTAGCCCTCAGCCCGCGCTCTCCCCGTCATCGCGCCAGCCCGCGCGCACGGTTTCGCTGCGCACCAGCCACAACCCGTAGAGGAACAGCGGGCCGGTGAGGATCAGGCCAAAGGTCAGCTGCTCGATGACATCGGCGGGTGCAGCAGCCTTGCCGCCCCCGCCGCTGCCGACCAGGAACACGGTGAAGTCCCACAAGGCATGGATCACCATGATCGGGATGATCGAGCGGGTGCGGATACGGATCGCGAGATAGGCGCAGCCGCTCATGAAGGCGTTGAGCGCCTGGACCCCGGCACCCGCCAGCTCGCCGGTCAGGATCGCGTTGAAGACATGGACCGATCCGAACGCGGCCGACACCAGCAGGAACCCGGCCCAGAACGGCAAGGCCTTGCGCGCCGCGCCCCACAGCACCCCGCGAAACGCCAGTTCCTCGCTGAAGCCCACCATCGCGGTGTTGACCAGCACCATCGTCACCGCGCCCGCCTCGAGCTTGCCGGTGGTCACGCCGACAGTCGCAAGCCCGGCGAGATAGAGCGCCGGCAGCCACAGCAGCTTCCACCAGCCCGGCGGCGAGGGGGCGCGGAAGCCCATGTCGCGCCAGCCGGCGATCAGCACTGCGGTCACGAGGAACGCCGCTGCCCCGGCGACACCCCAGGCGAGGCTCTTCGTGATCAGCTCCTGCAGCGTGGTCGTGCCCTCGAGCTGCAAGGTCGGCACCACCATCGTGATCGCCGCCCAGATTGCGACCACCAGGATGGCCAGGCCGAGCCGTTTCATCGGTGAAGTCATGTCGCCATCTCCCTTGCCGTGGCAAAACCGATAAGCACCGCAGTCAGCGTGATCAGCACCAGCGCAGCGATGACTGACCCCACGGCATTGAGGACAGCGCCGCCATAGCCGAGCTTGAGCTTGCCCCGGAACCACAGGGTCTGCTGCGCGAGATACCAGATCATCCCGCCCGCGAAGAGCACGTTGGCGACCATGATCTGATTGGGGCCGCCAAGTTGCCACAGGTTGGTCGACACGCTGATCGCCAGCGTGATCGGCGCGGTGACGAAGCACTGGCTGTAGAACACCGGGCGCAGGGTCTCGCGGTCGAGCGCGATCCCGAGGCCGGACAGCAAGCGCAAGGACAGGACCAGCGGCAGCAGGCTGAACATGAACACGCGGAACATCAGGAGGTTCTGGGTGTCCTGCAGGAAGCCGGGCATGGCCGCCTCCGACGACGATGGCAGGGCCAGCTCGATCACATGGCCGAGCGCGAGGCACATCATCAGGAACAGCGGCGGGCTGAGCGTGTCGCTATATTGTTCGGACTGGACATCGCCGAGTTCGGTATCGGCATAGTCCATCATGCGCTGCGGGTGGCGGAACGTGAGGTAGAGGGTGCGCGGGAAGAACACCAGCATCACCATGACTTCATAGAGCAGCTCTTCGAGCGACTTCAGCAGCCTCATGAAGTCCATGGCTGCCTATCCCCTCCCGCGCCTGCCGCCCGGCCGCGCCACGCTCAACCGCCGAGCACGAAGGCGTCGGGAATCTCGTAGGTTTCGGTGCCGAGCTTGGCGGTCGTCACATCGCCCTTCTTCTCCGAGCTGATCGCCATCGCGGCCGTGCCGTCAGCCTCGGCGGTGCTGAAGCTCAGGAAGCTGCCATTGGGATTGAAGAAGATGATCCGCTTGGTGCCGTCGGCCAGCGTCACCTCGACCGTCGCTCCGTCGGCGCCGTTGCGGATCACGCCCGCATCGCACATGCCGGCGGCTGCGCCCTTGTAGCCGGCGCAGGAAATCTGCGCGGTGGCGTTGTAGTTGGTGCCCGCGACCTTGGCATCGCCTTGGCTGTCGCCATCGCCGGGGACGGCCGCCGCCTGCTCGGCCGGTGCGGCCTCGGGCGCTTCAGCGGCCTCGGGCGCGCCGCCGCCGCAAGCAGCAAGCGCGAGCAGCATGGCAGGCGCAGCGATCTTCGCGATGTTGTGCATGTCGGTAATCCCCCCTCAATCGGCGGTGGCCCCGAAGAACCGCGCCTTTATCGATCCAGCCGCGATAGTGGGTAAGAATGCACCTGCATTCCATTGTCATTCGCGGCCACGGACTGGACAAATCGCGCCACGTGCCATCGGCTTCGCTTGCTTATCTTCTTGCCCGAAGGGTAATTTCTGCATAGCTTTGTTTCTTCCGTAGCGTGGGGCGGAAGTTTCAGAAATGAATTCGGTCGACGATAGATCGGGGCAGTTGCTGGCTGGCGTGCGCGCCGGGTCCTAGGGACTGGCGCGTGCCGACGCGGAAATCGCGGTCGCCATGATGGGCGCGCGCGCCGCAACGCGGGTGCCGACCGCAACCCTGCTCCACATCGGTGAATGGCTCGACTGGCCGGAATGGCTGCGCGACGGCACGTCGCTGACGGGCGAGAGCGGCCCCCTCCCCGCCATGCTGTCGCGCGCCGACGATGTCCGCATCATGGCCAACATCGTCGACAACGCCGATGTCTTCGCGCTCGTCGAAGCCATGCTGACCCGGCCGCGGCCGGCGCTGAGTCTGGCCGGTGAACTCGCGGTGCTGCACGGCCCTGACCTCGACAGCTCAATCCGGCTGGTCGCCCGGGGGCTCGCCGCGCGCAACCTGTGGGCCATGCTCGACTTCGGCGAGCGGGGCGAGCAGGTCGAGATCGGCCTGCGTTCCGCCTTCCCGATGGGCGACCTGTTCGGCGCCTTCGCCCTGTGCGCATTGACGCTGCTGCAACGCTCGGTCGTCGCCTATCGCGGGGACGCGCTCGAAGGGATGTCCGTGGCCACCCAGCTGCACGACCTGCCGCAAGCGCAAGCCGCGCTCGCAGCCTTCCGCTGTCCGATCGAGCCCGCTGCCGGAGCGGAGGCCCTGCGGTTTCCAAAGGCATGGCTCGATCAGCTCAACCCGCATCATGATCCGCTGGTCTGGGACGTGGCGAAAGCCAAGATCGCAGCGCTGGAAAACGAGGCGGGAGGGATAGCGGCGGCCGATCCGCTGCGCGATTTCATCATCGACCATCTCTCCCGCACGCACCGCGTGCCGCGCCTCAAGCAGGCGGCGGTGCATCTCGGCATTTCCACCCGCACGATCGTCCGTTCGCTGGCGCGGCAGAACACGAGCTATCACAAGCTGGTCGAGGCCGAGCGCAAGAGCCGCGCTCTGGCCCTGATCGCCGATACCTCGCTGTCGCTTGCCGAGGTGGCCGAGGCGCTCGGCTTCAGCGACATGTCGAGCTTCGGACGCTCGTTCCGCCTGTGGTTCGGCGACACCCCCGGCAATCTGCGCAGGCTCTCCAGCGCAGAGGCGATCGCCGGGGACGAGGACGCTCCCTAGCGTCGCGGGCGAGCCGGACGGCGCTAGCGGCGAGGATCCATCTTCACCAGTTTCGCATCGATCCGGGCGCGCAGTTCCACCGGCAGGTAGAGCCCCTGGCCGTGCGCGTGCAGGCGGCCGGTGCTGATCCGGTCGATCCGGACCGAGTAATCCACCGGCCCGTCCTGCCGCCGCGCCACGGCGCGATCGATCTTGGCCTTGAGGCTGGCGAAATCGCGCTCGAAATTCTGCGCCAGCGCTTCGGTGATGATGCCCTTGAACTCGCCGGAATTGGCCAGCGCCAGCAGCAGCTCCTCGCCGATCATGTCGGTCTCGCCGGCAATCGCCACCTCGGCAAAGGCGACAGCGCGCGAATTGGGCGCATTGACCGGCCTGCCGGTCAGCCACAGCCGCCCCTTGGCGCGCTTCCACAAGGCAAGGTCGGAGCTGGCATCGAAGGTGACGCCGACCGCGATCCGGTTCGCGCTTGTGCCGTAGACCACCACATCGCTGAAGCGCGCCTTGACCGTGCCGTACTCGCCGAGCACGAACGGCCTGCCTGCGCGTTTCGCCAGCGCCTGCGCCAGCACGGGTTCGAGCACTGCGTAGTCGGCCACCACCGGCACCCTGAGGATCGCCTCTCCGCCCTTCATGTCGAGCTGCTCGACCGGCGGCAGCGGACCGGGTTCGGGCGCGGCGGGACGGGTTCCGACAAAGGTCTCCAGCTGGCCTTCGAGCCCCAGCGACAGCACCATCCGCTGGCCGGTGATGCGATAGCCGCCATAGTGGAACCGCTGCGGCATGATGCGGCCCCAGACGGCAGGATTCTCGCGGTTGAGTTCGATGACGGTATGCGCCGCTCGCCAGCCGCGCTCGGCGGCGGCGCGCACATTGACCTCGGCCAGCGCCCGTTCGAGCCGGGCGGCGATCCGCGCTTTCAGCGGGGCCAGCTTCTCGTCGGCCTCTTCGGTGAGGACGATCCGCCGCCCGAGGAAATCGATCCCCGGCTGCCGCGACCACGCATAATCGACGGCAACCTGACCGCGCAGCCGCCAGTCGCGGGCGAGATCGAAGGTCATGCCGAGCCGCAGATCGAGCGCGGCCGTCGCGGTCTCGCGCTTGAGGATGCCGCCGATGTCGCGCGCGACCAGCGTGGCGGTGATCGGCATGCGCAGCACCAGTTCGCGTCCGCGCCCGACCAGCCGCACCTTGCCGCGCCGGACCGTGCCCTGGATATCGCACTTGATCTTGGGCGTCTTGACCTTGAACACCGCCAGATCGACCTTGCGGGACGGGACGCACAATTGCCCCTTGCGATAGATCGACCACAGCTGGCGAGGGATGTCGGCCTCGAGCTCGCGCTCCAGTCCGGCGAGGTCGATCCCGAGATCGACCGCGACGACAGACGCTTCCTGCGGGAAGGTGATCGGATCATCGGCACGCGGCGGCGCAGCGGGGGCAGAGGCCGCCTCGGCACAGCCGAGGAGCGCGAGAAGCAGGCCGAGCAGGAAAGCGGAGCGACGCAGGGCCACGCCGGCTAGAGGCTCAACCGCAGGAACAGGCGCAGGCCGTCGAAGCTGTAATCGAGATTGGCCGCATATCGGTTGGCGTTGACCCGCACGCGGTAATCGGTGGTGCGGAAGGCCACGCCGGCGGCGAGGTTGCCGGTAATCGCGGCGGTGGCCGAGGCTTCGAGATTGACCAGCCGGCCATCATAGGCACCGACCTCGATATCGAAGACATCACCGCGCGCGCGCAGTTCGAGCCATTTGGCCGGGCGATACTTCGCCTGCAGGCCGACCACCGGCAGCGGCGCGAGCACGGTGCGTCCGCTCTCCACCTCGGTGCGCTGTTCGGTGCCCACCGAGGCCTCGCCCACCACGCGAAAGGCGAAATCGGTGAGGTGGGCGCCCACCATCGCCGCCAGCTCCCAATTGTCCTTCTTCACGAAGCGGTAGCCGAACGAGAGGCGGAAGACATCGGTTTCGAAGTCCGACTTCACCTGCGCGCCGACCGGGTAGACGACATCCTCAACCTCGATCGCATCGTCGAGCGTCACCTCGGTACTGCGGCGAAGTGCGAAGACGCTGGCCTCGGTAAAGAACCGGTCGTCGATTTTCGCGCCGAGCGTGACATCGATGCTCGAGGCATCGGTTTCGAAACCGAGCTGGTCCTCGAGCGAGATCAGCGTGCCGCGGCTGCGATCGGGTTCGAACAGACCGATCTCGGTCTCGGCCTCGGGCAGATAGACCCCGGCCTCGAGCCAGAAGCGCGGATCGGGATCGATCTCCTGCGCGGCCAGCGTGGCGGGAAGCGCGACGACAAGCCCGCAGCACAGCCGGATAATCGTCACCGCGAAACGGTCTGCACGCATCATCGCCCTCCCTCCGATGCCCGGCGCGATGCGATCGCGGCCCTGCTCGCGGATACTAGCCACGCGAGCAGGGCTGGCAAGGCATTGGAATCAGCCGCCGCCTGGGATCGGCGGCGTGTTCCAGAACAGCGCCACTTCCTCGTCGGCGCCGGTCATCTCGTAGCGGATCAGCGCAATCGGCAGCTGGCCCGCCGCCAGAAATTCATCGTGGAATGCCCGGAGCGAGAACGCCTCGCCAAGCTGGACTGCACGGTCCGCCAGCAGCGCATCCATCTGCAGCTTGCCGATGGTGTAGGCGATGCCGTAGCCCGGCGGGCGGCGCAGATAGATCTCGGCATCGACCCGGGCGACGTCCTCGTCGAGCCATGGGGTGCGCTGGCGCATCATTTCCACCGCTTCGCTCACGCTGGCGCGATTGTGCTGCATGGCGATATCGGCCGGCACGCGCGCGGCGCGGAAGATCCCGAACAGCTGCATGAATTCATCCGCGCGCGGCCTCTCGCGGGTGGCCCCGGCCAGCATCAGCGCCTCTTCGAGATAGGTCGCCCAGCCCTCGGCCCGCCCGCCATCGCTGTAGCGGCCACGGATCGGACGGGTGTCGCGCTCGGCGAGCACGGCATCGAAGCGGTGACCGGGGATGACGGCGTGGAGATGATCGGGGATCGGATCGCGGAACTGGATCTGCTCCCAGAAATTCGGCCCGCCCGGACGCTCGATATAGGGCGTGTTGCTGCCCAGGTCGCCGACATCGGCGGGGATGGTGACGATTGCCTCCTCGGTCAGGAAGCGGCGGACCTCGCGGTCGGTGCTGGCGATCTTGCCGGCCTGCTCGGCAGCGCTCTGCGACAGGCTGAGCTCGGGCAGATTGCGGTTGCGATGACGCAGCAGCGCCAGCGCCGCCCGCATCCGCTCATATTCGCGCTCGGAGAGGATCAGCATTTCGGCAGCGGTCAGGGGCATCATGCGGACGTGGCGGATGTACCAGTCATAGCGCTCGGCCCCGACCCCGGCCGGCGCGTTCATGCGCGGGCGCTCGGTCTTGAGCCAGTCGCGGAAGCCCACCACGGCAGCGCGCGCGGCGACCACATCGGCCACCAGATCGGGCCGCGCCGTCCGGCTGCGCGCGAGCAGATCGTCATACCAGCCGATGATCCCCGCCGGCGGCACGCTGCGATAGGGATGGTAGTGGTTGACCCCGTCGCTGTTCTCGAGATTGTGGAGCGCGAGGTCGGCAAAATCCCCCGCCACCTCGGTCAGGTTGCCGCGCGCCGAGGCGAGCAGCGGCGGCACCATGCGCAGCCGCTCGCGCAGCTTCGCGATATCCGCCTCGCTCCCCGACACCTCGGTGAAGGCAATCCCCAGCAGCGGATCAAGATAGAACCCCGGATCGCGCTTCCACGGGCGCAGCACCTCGAGATTGAAGCGATAGCCGTTGAGGATCGACTTGACCGCGAGGTAATCGACCTGCCCGGTGCGCGACCAGCTGTTCACCGGCAGGGCGGCCAGCCGTTGCTCGAAGCTTTCGAGCCCGGCGAGCTTCTGCGCCATCAGCGCGTCGCCATAGACATCGCCGATCCGCGCGCCGGAATCCATCACCACCTCGGCGGTGAAGCCGGGCAGCATATATTCGCGCAGTTCCTCGTGGAGCGCGACGAGACTGTCGTAATCCGCATCGGGCTGCTGCGCCTGAAGCCCGCCTGCCCACAGCAGCACCAGCCCGAGAAATCCGAGGATCAACCGCATTTCCGCCCCTCCTTTGCCAAGGCCCCCGCGTCAGGCGGGCAGCGCAAGGTGCTTGGCACCGAACACAGACTGCCAGCTTTCGATCTCGTCCACCACCGCCTCGTCGAGCGCGTGCATCAGGTCGGCCGCGGCGGCATAGGTCAGCGCGGCTTCGGCACCCGACAATAGCAGGGTCATGCGCGCCTCGATCTCGCGCAGCTTCTCCGCCGCCACCCGCGAGATCGCCCCGAAGCGCTCGAAATCGCCGAAATAGCGGATGCCCGCAAGGTTCGCGCCGAGGGTCGGGAAGGCCACGCCGAGGAAGGTGAACAGCGGCGAGAGGCCCGCTGCCAGCTCCTTGGGCAGCATTCCGGTCGCCCCGCCAAGCTTGCACATGAGGTAGCCCAGCACCGAAGCGACAGCGAGGGTGAAGCAGGCCTCGGCCGCCTTGTCGAGCCGGTGGTGGACCGTCTCCAGCTTGTGCGCCTTGGCCTCGTGATAGGCGCGCTGGGCGCTGATGTGGGGCAGCACCACGCCCGCCAGTCCCTCGCGCAGATAGGCGCGGGTCAGGCGCACGCGCGGCAGGCCGACCGAGCGCAGGGCGTGGCGGGCAACGTGCTCGGGCCACTCCGCCCGTGCTCCGCCCCCGCCCTTGCGCGGCCAGCGGCCGGTGGGACGGGCCACGCCGAGCAGCAGCAGCCCCGGCGCATGGCGCAGATATTCGGCCACGCGCCGCAGCTCGAACCAGCGCCGGTGCCACCCGAGCCGCGATCCCGCCGCCGTGAGCGCAAGGATTCCGACCAGCAGCAGCAGTTCGACCGCGGCGAAGGCCCACTTGGTCTCGCCAAGTCCGGCGGGCAGATAGGCCAGCCCGACAATCACCGCGAGCGCGGCGAGCACGAAATTGACGCACATCCCGCTGCGATAGGCATCGGCGAGACGGCTGGCGATGCCGTCGGCCCAGGCGAACATCGGCAGCACCTCGTCACGCAGTCGTCCGGTGACGCGCGCGTCGCCGCCCGGCATGGCGCCTGCCGCCGCGAGCAACCCGGCGGCGCTGCCCGAGGCAATCGCGGCGGGCGCCTCGTAATCGACCCGCAACGAGCCGAAAGCGCCGCCGCCTCCGCCGAACAGGCGCTCGATCCGGCGATAGAAGCCGAAAGCCCGGCTGCTGCGACCACGCCACACCTCGCGCGAGAGCAGCTCCGGCTGCCACCCTTCCGCCACCACGGCGGTGCGGATGATGGTTTCGAGCAGCGCGTCGTCAGGCGCGGCATCGGGAGCGCGGGCGGCAAGGTGGCCAAGCTCCTCGGGCCGGGTCAGGATCGACCAGCCCTCGGGCGCGGCAGGATCGATCAGCAATACCGGCGTACCCATCGCCAACGCGGTGGTGACAGTGTGGCCCGTGCCGCCGGGCAGGTTGGCGATCTTTCCGTCCCACACCGCGACCACCAGATCGGTGCGCTCGATCATCACCCGGCCCGCAAGCGCGACATTGTCCGACGCCAGCGCCTCGAAGGCCCGGGCGGCGGCGGCATTGCCGGGTTCAGCGAGGCTGGCGAGCCACAAGGCCTCGACCTCGGCATCGTGATCGGCCAGTTCGAACAGGTGCGCGCGGGCGGTGATCGCGCGGATCGCGGCGGCGCGCGCCTCGACCGCGGGGTCGGCGGCAGCACCGCCGCGGCACAGCGCGGCGGCATCCTGCGGCGTCACGGGGTGAGCGTTGATCGCGAGATTGAGCTCGGCCCCGAAGGGCAGCGGCACCACCAGCTCCCAACCGCGCGCCAGCCCCAGCCGCGCCGCGACCTGATCGGTGCCATCGACCAGCAGGCTGTGCAGCCGCAAGGCACCGCGCGGCCCCGGCAGGGCGGCAGTGATCGCGTCGATCCGCGCAAACAGCCGCTCAAGCGCCGCCTCGATCGCAGCGGCATGGGCCGAGAAGGAGGCATTGGTGGCGCGGTGGCCGGTAATGCCGAGCGCGAGATGGGGCTGCCAGCTGGCCGCGCCTGGCAGGAAATCGGGGGCCGCACTGGGCATGGAGGGCATGGGCAGATTGTCTCCTCGCCGGCCGGGGCCGCACTCGCGCCAAGTCTCTAACGCGCGTGGACGGCTGGTTACAAGCGCACAAAGCAACGGTTTGACGCTCCAGCGGGAAAAGCGCATCATCGCGGGCCGGGAATGCTGGCGGGGGAGCGGGTCGATGCCGGTTCGGATTACCTTGTGGCTTAGCATGATGCTGGGGCTGATGCTGGCGGCACCCGCCAGCGCGCAAGAGCTGATCCCTTACGGGTATGAAGAACTCCCTCAGGGCGACCTTGTCAAACCGGCCCCGCGCGACAAGCCGGCTGAACGGGTCGCCGCCGAACAGGCCGCCGCCGATTCCGCCGAAGGCGCCTGCAACACCGGCGATCTGGCCGGCTGCACCGCGCTGGGCCGCGCCTTCATGCATGGCGAAGGCCGCCCGCAGAACCGACCGGTGGCCGAATTGCTGCTGCGGAAGGCCTGTGACGGTGCCGAGGCCGCAGGCTGCCTTGCGCTCGGCCAGCTGTTCCGCTCGACCCTCGATCCCGTTGTGCTTGCCAACGGAACGCTGGCGCTCGGCCGCGCTTGCCGGCTCGGCAATCTCGACGCCTGCGCCGAGGAAGCCGAGGCGGTCGCCCGGGGCAACACCCCCTTCGACGGCAACCGCGAGGCCGCCAACGCACTGCGCCGCGCGGCCTGCGAGAAGGGCAGCGCAAGCGCCTGCCGCGCGCTCGGCTCGGCGCTGGCGAGTAGCCAGGATCCCGCCACCCGCGAGGAGGGACTGGGCTTGCTCGAACGCACCTGCCGTGCCGGCCACGGTCGGGCCTGCGGGCGGATCCTGACAGAGCTGCGCGACACAACCCCGCCGCGCACCGCGCTCGCGCTGGAGATGGCCGAAAGCGGTTGCCGGGCCAATGTCCCCTATCTGTGCGAAGAACTGGCGCAGCTGCTGTTCGTACAGGGCAGCGGCCCGCCCGAAAGCCGCACCGCAGCGCTGGCCGCATACGACCGCGCCTGCGCGCTCAGCAGCGCCTCGTGCAGCACATCTGTCGCGATCCGCTCCCGGCCGAAGCTTGTCGAGAGCTGCCGCGCAGGCACACAGGCCGACTGCATCGCGCTCGGGCGGCTCTATGCCTCCGAAGGCTCGGTGCTCTACGCGCAGGCGGAAGCGGTGACATTGCTGGGCGGGGCCTGCGAGAGCGGCCAGATCGAAGCCTGCGACGATGCAGCCTTTGCGCTGCGCCCGGAAACGCCCGAACAGCAAGCCCAGGCGATGCACTGGCTCGATCTGGGCTGCGCGGGCGGCGAGGCTGAAGATTGCAACAGGATCAGCGAAATGTTGCTCGATGGAGACGACGTCCCGCAGGATCGGCCACGCGCCTATGCCGCTCTGGCGAGGGCCTGCGACCTCGGGCAGGCCCTCAGCTGCGACAGGCTCGACATGTATGCCATGAGAGACCCCGATGTGCCGATGGTGGCGGTCGATGTCCGCTACGGGCCGCCGCTCAGCGCCGAGGAAGAAGCCGAGCTCGACCGGCGCGAACGCGAGGCAAAGGACGAGGCCGAGGCCCGGCGTTGCAGCTCGTCCGAAGTGGCGTTCGGCGGCCTGGTCTATACCGACAGGATCTGCCATCCCTCGGTCGCGGGCATCACCTTCGGCCGTCTGGCCAATGCCGGAGAAGCGCCGTGGCAGGCGCTGCTGTGGCGGCCGGAGCAGATGAAGGGCCGCACCCTGACCGACGGGGAGCGGGTGGAATGTGGCGGCGCGCTGATCCGTGAAGGCTGGGTCCTCACCGCCGCACATTGCGTGGTCGATGGCAAGCGTCGCCTTACGCTGACACCGGGGCACAAGGTCCGGCTCGGCGTGTTCGATATTCGCGCACCGGACGGCCTCGAATTCGACATCCGGCGGGTCTTTGCCCATCCGCGCTATGACGAGCCTAGCCGCACCTTCGACATTGCGCTGGTGGAGCTGGAGACCCGCCGCCGCGTGAGGGTCGGCACGCCCCACACGATCAAACCGATCCTGCTCGAGGGGACCACAAGCCGGCAGCGCTCCCTCAAGGCCGGCGATCCGGCCTATGTCTTCGGCTGGGGCAATACCACCTTCGGGGGACAATCGAGCGCGCGCCTCAAGGTGGCCAAGCTGGCGCTGGAGGAAGCCAAGAAATGCGAGGGCCGCAACCGGCTGTCCGGCTATCTCCTCGGCTCGATCATATGTGCCAGCGCGCCCGACCGGTCACAGGCCTGCGACGGCGACAGCGGCGGCCCGCTGGTCAGCTACGAAGGACGGGCGGCCATCATCGGGGTCGTGAGCGCCGGGACCGAATGCGGCCGAACCCGCGTCCCGACGCGCTATACCCGCGTGTCGAAGATGATGGACTGGATCGAAAAGGTGCTGGCAGGGCAGGAGGCCCCGATCGCCCCGCGCTGAGCGCCAGAGCGGCAAGGTGGGCCCGGCCAATGGCCGGGCCACACCCGCATCGAGCGATTACTCGGCGGCCGGAGCCGCTTCACCGTCAGCCGGCGCCGCCGGGGCGGCCGGGCCGACCGGATTGTTGTTCGGATCGGTTTCCGCAGCCCCGTCGGTCGCAGCCTGCAGCGCAGCCGCATCGTCGGTCGCGGCGGCATCGGCGGCAGGCGTGGTTTCGGCAGCAGCCGGTTCGGCTTCCGGCTCAGGCGCGGTATTCCCGCTGCAGGCAGCCAGCGTCAGCGCGGTAGCGGCGAGCGCACCGAAGGTCAGATTCTTCTTCATGAGCAATTCCCCCTTCTTAGTCCCAGGTCGGACGCGAGGGACGTATCACGATGCCAGCCGGGAAAGCAATTCCTCAAACTTGGGCGTGCTGCGCAGCGGATCGAGCAGCGGATCGTTGGAGACCAGCAGCATCCCCGGGTCACGCTTGGCATAGGCCTGCTCCATCCGCTCGAGCGCCTCGGCAGTGCTGCCGCGCTGTGCCAGCACCTGCACCTGCTGGTACAGCGCCGCCTCGCCGTAATCGGCGACCAGCTTGGCATAGGCCGCATCCGCCTCGGCGGTATTGCCCAGCCGGTGCGCGACGATGGCGGTCAGCGTGAGCGCGAACTGCTCCACCCGCTCTTCTTTCGCAGCGGACAGCGCGCCTGCCGTATCGCCCTGCATCAAGAGCGCGATGGCAATCGCGTATTTCGCACTCGCGAGACTTGGATTGAGCGCCAGCGCGCGCTGCATCTGCGTGATGGTGGTGGGATAATCATGCGCGAACAGGGCAATGAAGCCGGCCGACCGGAAGGCGCGGGCGTTGAGAGGATCGAGCTCGATCACCCGCGCGATCATCTCTGCGGCCTTGGCGTGCTCGGCACCATAGGCATAGAAGGTCGCCACCTGCCGCAGCGCGTCGGCATCGCCGGGGGCAAGCTTTTCGGCCGCGCGGTAATGCGGCATGGCGGCTGTGCGGCGGAGCTGGCCGTTGTTGAGCGCGAAACCGAGCGCGAGGTGCCCCTGTGCCAGCCGATCCTCGAGCGCAATCGCCCGCTCGGCGGCGGCTATCGCCTCGCCATAGAGCCGCCCGACCTGGCCTGAATCGCTCTCGGTATTGGCGATGCTGGCGAGCATCGTCGAGCGCATCGCGTGGGCCATGGCATAGTCGGCATCGATCGCGATCGCCGTGTCGAACTGCGCCAGCGCATCGCGATCGGTCTCGTTGCCGGCGGACAGGTCGTAGAGCGCATGGCCGCGCAGGAAGGCTTCGTAAGCGGCGACATCCTTCGTCCCGCCGATTACCTGCTGCGCCGCGAGACTGCTGCGCGCCTCGCTTTCGCCGACGGTCTGGGCGACCAGCGAGAGCGCGACCGATTCCGCGATTTCCGATTGCAGCGCGAAGACATCCTCGAGCGCGCGGTCATAGGTTTCGGCCCAGCGCACCAGCCCGCCATCGATCTGCACCAGCTCGGCCGAGACACGCATCCGGGTCTCGTCGCGCTGCACCGAACCGCGCAGGATGTGATCGACCCCGAGCTTGCGGCCGATGGCGAACTCATCCTCGCCCTCGATCGCCCCTGACGATGTCGGCGCGGCGACCTTCAGCCGCGGATTGCGCACCAGCACCGAACGCAGCTCGTTCGAGAGGCCGTTGGAAAACCATTCCTTGCTGACATCGCCGGTGAGGTTGGCGAAGGGCAGCACCACCATCGAGATCGCCTTGGCCTCGCTGCTGCCCAGCAGGCCCGACTGCCACAAGCCGACAAGCCCGGCCCCGCCCACCAGCGTGGCCCCGCCGATGATCAAGGTGCGGCGCGAGAGCGCAAGACCGGTTGCCGGGGGTGCGGCCGGAGTGGCTGGCGGCGGAACCGTGAAAGGGACGGGCGGCTCATTGACGGCGTTGCCCTGCCCCGTGCGGGCGCGCACCGCCGCGAGGATGCGTCCCGCCAGCGCGTCGCCCGGATCACCCGACCAGCCGGAAATGTCGAGCAGCTGGAACTGGCGGAAGCCGAGCGGGGCCATGGTGCCATCGAGCGACAGCGGCACCAGGCACCCGCGCTCGCGCCCGCGCTGCGCCTCGTCGCGCACCCAGTGCGAGGCAACCGAGGTCTGCGACCACAGGACAGCCACGCAGTCGGCCGATTCGAGGCGATCTTCCGTAGTGGCGAGGTAATTCTCCCCGCCCTCCAGCCGGCCGTCCCACCACAGGTCGAAACCGGCGGCTTCGAGCAGCGCGATCACGGGGCGCGCGCGCTCCAGATCGGTGCGCGAATAGCTCAGGAAAACCGACGGGTTCCGCTTTGCCGGAGCTTCCCCGCTATCGCCCGCCATCGCCCCGTTTTCCTCATCCATGGTGCACAGTTACATCGAAACCGGCCTGCCCGCAAAGGCGCAGGCGCAGGCCTAGCGCTAATCCTCGTCGAAACAGCCGGGCGTGCCTGCGCGCAGCGCCTCGTAGGTGGCCCAGTCGCTGTCTGCGCCGGGGCTTGCGGGCGGGCCGGCAGGGCCGGGCTGCTCGCCCAGCCGCAGGCGGTGGAGATGCACCTTGGCGATCATGTTGGCGGTGATCGGCGCGGTGACGAACAGGAACAGCGAGATCAGCAGCTCGTGCGTGGTCCACTCGCCCTTGACCAGCTGGAACCAGACGATCGAGCCGATCAGCATCGCCCCCAGCCCCAGCGTGCTCGCCTTGGTCGGCCCGTGCAGCCGCTCCATCAGCGAAGGCAGGCGCACCAGCCCCCAGCTGCCGATCAGGGCAAAGCCAGCCCCGAGCACGATCAGCGCGCTGGCGAGGATCTCGCCCAAGGAGAAACCGCCGCTCATTCGATGATGTCTCCGCGCAGCAGAAATTTGCAGTAGGCGACCGTGCCGACGAAGCCGACCAGCGCGAGCAGCATCGCTGCCTCGAAGGACGTGCCCGAGCCGCTGGCGATCCCGCCGAGGACGATGATGCCGATCGCGTTGATCACCATCGTGTCGAGCGCAAGGATGCGGTCGGCCACATCGGGCCCCTTGATCAGCCGGAACAGGTTCAGCGCCAGCGCAAGGCCGAGCGCGGTGAAACCAATTCCGAGAGCCCATGCGATCACAGAAATATCCTTTTCAGACGGGCCTCGTAGCGCGCCTTGGCGCTGGCGATCTCGGCAGCGGGATCGGGGGCGTGCAGCGCGTGGACCAGTAGATAGGTGCCGCAGTCTGATACGTCGGCGGATACCGTGCCGGGCGTGAGGCTGATCGTCCCGGCGAAGACGGTGATCGCCTCGGGCGTGTCGAGCTCCAGCGGGATCGCCAGCCATGCCGGGCGCAGGTCGCGGTTGGGCCGGAACAGGATGATCGCCGCGACCTGGAAATTGGCGACGATGATGTCCCACAGCACCAGCCCGACATAGGCGATCCCGGCGGCGAAGTTGATGCGCGGGCGCGCGGGCCAGTAGGCGTCGGTGAACTTCGGCACCGCAAGCCCCACCACCAGCCCGAGGAACAGCGCACCGAAGGTCAGATCATTGACCATCACCACCCACATGATGACAAGCAGCGCCGATAGACCCGGATGGGGGAGAATGCGCTGCATCATGGCTGCCCATCTCCCAGCACGGCGCGCGCGGTCGTCTCGCGGTCGAGCACCTGCGCGGCCGCCGCATCGGCGTAGGCGGTCGCCATGCCCGCCCCTGCCGACAGTGCCGCGAGCAGCGCCAGCGCGATGGCAGGCGCGATCATGTCGGCGCGGGGCGCGCTGGCCGGAACCGCTTCACCCTCGCCCACCTTCCAGAACACCATGCTCCCGGCGCGCGCAAAGCCGATCACGCCGAACAGGGTGGTGGCGAGGATCACGCCCCACGCCCAGCCCCAGTCGGGCAGCGCCGTAACCGACTTGAGGATCAGCAGCTTGCCGATGAAGCCCGAGAGCGGCGGCAGGCCGGTGGTGGCAATAGCGGTTGCCATGAACAGCAGGCCCACCTGCTGCCGGTCGGCGAAATCGGGGCCGGGACTGCAATTGTCCGTCGCACTCGCGCGCCGCCGCGCCACCACGTCGGCAACAAGGAACAGCGACGCCCCGGCAATGGTCGAATGGACGAGGTAGTAGAGCGCAGCCCCCAGCATCGCCTCCTGCCAGCCTGCGACCGCGATGAGCAGCGTGCCGGTGGAACCGATGATCGCATAGCTCGCCTGCTCCGACAGGCTGCGGGCGGTGAACACCCCGGCAAAGCCGACCGCCGCCGTGACCAGCGCGGCGGGCATCAGGAAGGGTGCGGGTGCCCAGGCTGCCGCACCCGCGTCGTGTCCGAACACCTGCGGCACCACCCGGATCAGCGAATAGACGCCGACCTTGGTCATGATCGCGAACAGCCCCGCGACCGCCGGGGTCGCCACGTCATAGGTGCGCGGCAGCCACAGGTGGAGCGGCACCACCGCCGCCTTGATCGCGAAGACACTGGCAAGCAGCAGCGCGGCGATGCGCAACAGGCCCTGATCCTCGGGCGCGATCTGCGCCACCCTGACACCGAGGTCCGCCATGTTGAGCGTGCCGGTGAGCGCATAGAGCAGCCCCAGCGCGATCAGGAACAGCGAGGAACCGACGAGGTTGACCACCACATACTGCACCCCCGCCTTCAATCGCGCCGGCCCCTGCCCGTGCAGCAGCAGGCCGTAGGAAGCGATCAGCAGCACCTCGAAGAACACGAAGAGGTTGAACAGGTCGCCGGTAAGGAAGGCGCCGTTGAGGCCCATCAGCTGGAACTGGAACAGCGGGTGGAAATGCCAGCCCTTGCGGTCGATCCCGGTGATCACGGCGTGGAGCAGCGCGATCAGCGCAAGGCTTGCCGCGAGGGTGAGCATGATCGCCGCCTGCCGGTCCGCCACCAGCACGATCCCGAAAGGTGCGGGCCAATCGCCCAGCGCATAGACCGTGATCGACCCGTCGGCCGCGCCTGCGAGCAGCGCCAGCGCGCAGGCCAGCATCGCGGCGCAGGACGCAAATGCGACCGCCAGCCCCGCACCCGGATAGCGACGCATCAGCAGCAGCGTCAGCGGCGCTGCCAGCGCGGGGATCGCCACCGGCAGGATCGGAAGATGCGCAAGCCAGCTCACGCGCCCTTCTCCCCGTCGTTCTCGTCGCTCGGCACCTTGTCGCCATCGACATGGTCGCTGCCGGTCTCGAGGAAGCTGCGCAGCGCGAGGATCACCACGAAGGCGGTCATGCCGAAGGTGATCACGATCGCGGTCAGCACCAGCGCCTGCGGCAGGGGATCGGTGTATTCGGTGACGGTCTTGTCCCAGATCGGAGGGCGGTTCAGCACCAGCCGTCCGCTGGCGAACAGGAACAGGTTGACCGCATAGGACAGCAGCGTGAGGCCGAGCACGACCTGGAAGGTGCGCGCCCGCAGCAACAGGAAGATCCCGCCCGCCACCAGCACGCCGATCGCGCTTGCCACGAGGAACTCGTAGGTCATGGCGCGCTCTCCTGCGCCTCGGCAGCGCGCTGCGCCGCATGGGCGCGGGCGGCGCGCTGGGCGATCTGGCTCAATTGCGCCAGCGCCAGCATCACCGCACCGAACACGGTCAGGAACACGCCGGTGTCAAACAGCATCGCGCTCGCCAGCTCGAACTTGCCGATCAGCGGGAGCGAGAAATACTCGAAGGTCGAGGTCAGGAACGGCGCCCCGAACACCATCGCGCCCAGCCCCGTCGCCATCGCCACCAGCACGCCCCAAGCGATCATCTGGTGCTCGCCGAAGCGCCGCCGCCGGTCGGTCCAGTCATGCCCGGCCGCGAGATATTGCAGCAGGAAGGCGATCGCCACCACCAGCGCGGCGATGAATCCGCCGCCCGGCTGGTTGTGGCCGCGCAGGAACAGGTAGATGCCCACGGTCAGGGTCAGCGGCAGAGCAATGCGGCTCGCCATCACCAGCATCATCGGATGGCGCTCGGGCGAATGCGGCATATCCTCTTGCCAGCGCGCCAGCCGCGCGCCCGCGGCACCGCGCGCCGCCCCTTCGAGCAGCGCGAAGATGGCGAGGCCCGCGATCCCCAGCACGATGATCTCGCCCAGCGTATCGAAGGCGCGGAAGTCGACGAGGATGACGTTGACGACATTGGTCCCGCCGCCGCCCGGCTTGGCGTTGGCGAGGTGATAGGCGGAGATGCTCGCCCCCGGTTCGCGGGTCAGCATGGCCCATGAAATGCCGCCCATCAGCGCGCCGCCCGTCACCGCCAGAGCCCCGTCGCGCCACTTGCGCGATGCGCTTGAGAGCATCGGCGGGGCCTTGGGCAGCAGGTTGAGCGCCAGCAGCAGCAGCAGGATCGTCACCACCTCGACCGAAATCTGCGTCAGCGCGAGATCGGGCGCGGAGAAGCGCACGAAGGCGAGGCTGACGACGAGGCCGATCACGCTGATGTAGATCAGCACGCGGAAGCGCTGGCGCGCATCGTTGACCACCGCTGCGGTCGCCGCGATCAGCAGCGCCCAGGCGATGATCGCGGGGGTCGAGGCAGGGAGGCCGGGCCGGGTGCCGGTCACGACGCCGCCGCCCGCCACCGCGCCCTCGATGATCAGCAAGACGATCACCGCAAATGTCGCGAGCACCATGCGCTGGAGCGAGGGCGTGTGCACCGCGACCATCGCCTTGCGCACACGGGTGTCGGCATAACCGAGTGCGGCTTCGAACATCCGCTTCGCATCGAGGTGGCGGATGCTCTCCCACGCACCCAGCAGCGCCGCGTGCCGCCACAGCAGCAGCGCCCCGGCCGCCACCGCGATGGTGCTGAGGATCAGCGCGAGGTTGACCCCATGCCATAGCGCCAGATCGAATTCGGGCGCAGGCGCGCCAATCACCGCCGCCGTCACCGCACCCACCAGCGGCGCGGCGAGCAGCATCGGGACGAGGCCGAGCAGCACCGCGAGCGCCGTCAGCAGCGCCGAGGGGCCCCACATTCCGGCGGCAGGATCATGCGCGCGGGCGAAAGGCTCGGGATCGCGCGGCGCTCCGAAGAACAGGTGGGCAGCGAGGCGCAGCGAATAGCCGACCGAGAAGGTCGCCCCGATCGTCGCCAGCACCGGCACCAGCCACGGCAGACCGAACAGCGCGACATGGGGCGTTTCGTAAAGCATCATCTCCTTCGAGATGAACCCGCCCAGCGGCGGCAGGCCCGCCATCGACGCCGCCGCGATGGTCGCAATCACTGCGGTCACCGGCATCGCCTTGGCCAGCCCGCCCAGCCGCCGGATGTCGCGCGTGCCGGTCTCGTGGTCGACGATCCCCGCCGCCATGAACAGCGCGGCCTTGAAGGCGGCATGGTTGAGGATGTGCAGCACCGCCGCCAGCGCCGCCATCTCGAGGCTGAAGCCGAGCAGCATCACCAGCAGGCCGAGCTGGCTGATGGTCGAATAGGCGAGGATGCTCTTCAGATCATGCCGGAACAGCGCCACCACCGCCGCGAACACCATCGTGACGAGGCCGACCGAGGTGACGATCACCGTGTAGGCCTCGGTCCCCGCCAGCACCGGCCACAGCCGCGCGAGCAGGAACACGCCGGCCTTCACCATCGTCGCCGAGTGGAGATAGGCACTCACCGGGGTCGGCGCGGCCATCGCGTGGGGCAGCCAGAAATGGAACGGGAACTGCGCCGACTTGGTGAAGCAGCCCACCAGCACCAGACCGAGGATCACGGGATAGAGCGGCGAGGCCTGCACCTGCGCTCCGCGTTCGAGGATCGTCGCCAGATCGAAGCTGTCCGCCGCCAGCCCGAGCAGCACCATGCCCCCGATCAGCGCAAGGCCGCCGCCGCCGGTCACCGCGAGCGCCATGCGCGCGCCCTGCCGCCCTTCCGCCTTGTGCTGCCAGAACCCGATCAGCAGGAAAGACGAAAGGCTGGTCAGCTCCCAGAACACCAGCAGCAGCAGCACATTGCCCGCCAGCACGATCCCCAGCATCGCCCCCTGAAACAGCATCAGGCTGGCGAAGAACCGCCCCGTCGCCTCGCCCTTGTGGAGGTAGAAATGGGCGAAGATCACCACCAGCAGCCCGATGCCGAGGATCAGGCCGGCGAACATCAGCCCGAGCCCGTCTACCATCAACGCGAGATCGAGCCCGAGCGAGGGCACCCAGCTGACGCTCGCCGAGGGCGCAGCGCCGCCGATCACCGGCGCAGCAAGGCCCGCCAGCAGCGCAAGGCCTCCCGCGCTTGCTGCCGCGGCGATGCCCGAATGCAGCCCGCGCGAACCGGCCGGAAGCAGCGCGATCAGCAGTGCGGCAAGGAAGGGAAGCGCCACCAGCGTATAAAGGGTCAGACCCGTAGCCATGGGCGGTTCCGGTGGCTCCCCTGCCAGAATTGGCGTTGCGACAGCGCCATTTGCGCGTGTGCGACCTTAAACGAGGGGTTTGCACAAGGACAAGCCAAACCGCCCGGCGAGCCCGAGAGGCAGTTTCTCAGTCGCCTTCGAATTCCATCAGCGCGGAGACTGCGATGCCCGCGTCGCGCAAGCGCTGCGCGCCCCCGAGGTCGGGCAGGTCGATCACGAACAGCGCGCGTTCGATCACCGCCCCGGCCTTGCGCAGCAGCGCGGCCGAGGCCAGCGCGGTGCCGCCGGTGGCGATCAGGTCATCGACGATCACCACCTTCTGCCCCGGCTCGATCGCGCCGGGATCGATCTCCAGCCGGTCGGTGCCGTATTCCAGCGCATAGTCGATGCCGATAGTCTCGATCGGAAGCTTGCCGGGCTTGCGCACGGGGACGAAGCCGACCCCCAGCTGCACCGCCACCGCCGCGCCGAAGATGAAGCCGCGCGCTTCCATCCCGGCGATCTTGTGCGCGCCCGCCTCGTCGGCAAGGCCGGCAAGGTGGTGGACGCTCGCCGCCATGCCCTGATGGTGGCCGATCAGCGTGGTTATGTCGCGGAACTGGATGCCCGGATGCGGAAAGTCCGGCACGGTGCGCACCAGCGCCTTGAGGTCTTCGCGGGAGAGATGCGGTGCGGTCATGTCGGAAGCGGCCCCTTTCGCGCCCTAGAAAGCAGAGCGCCCCGCCATCCGCAAGGGACGACGGGGCGCATCGGCGTTTCGGTGGAAGAAGCTTACTTCTTCTTGGGCTTCATGCCGGCCCAGACCTGCTTGTACGACAGGAAGGCCAGCGCTGTGGCGAACAGCAGGAAGCCGAGCACCGCCCAGCCGGTCTGCTTGCGGGCCACCAGCGAAGGCTCCGCGGTCCAGGTAAGGAAGGCGGCGACGTCTTCGGCCATCTGAGGGATGGTCGAGGCGGTGCCGTCGGCATAGGTCACCTGCCCGTCGATCGCGAGCGGCGGAGCCATGGCGATGTTCACGTTGGGGAAGTGCTTGTTGAAGTAGAGGCCCGCCGGGGTCTCGAAGCCGACCTTCGCGGCCTTCTCCGGATCAGGCTCGCCATAGCCGGTCAGCAGCGAATAGACGTAGTTCGAACCGTCGTGACGCGCCTTGGTCATCAGCGAGAGATCGGGCGGGATTGCGTTGTTGTTGGCCGCAGCCGCCGCGATGGCGTTGGGGAACGGCATCGGGAAGGTGTCGGTCGGCTCGCCCGGACGGGTGGTGGTCTCGCCGGTGTTCGGATCGATGCCCGGCACGGTCCAGCTGGCCGCTTCAGCGTCGACTTCGGCTTCCGAATAGCCCAGCTCGCGTAGGTTGCGGAAGGCGACGAACTTCAGGCTGTGGCAGGCCGAGCAGACTTCCTTGTAGACCTGGTAGCCGCGCTGCAGCTGGGCCACGTCCCACTTGCCCATCGGGCCGTCGAACGAGAAGCCGCCTTCGGGGCCTTCCCCATGCTCGTAGAAGGCGTAGGACGGCTGCTTTTCCGGCGCCGGGCCGAACGCGAGGTTGTAGGCACCGGGAACCAGCGACCACAGCACCAGCACCGCGGTGATGGCGAGGCCGAAGATGATGCCTCCGAGACGAATAGTCATGACCGAACTCTTTCTCGTTATCGGGTCAGATTGCGTGTGAACTGCGTGCCGTCGATCACTCGGCCGGCTGCAGCGAACCATCGGGTGCCGCGCCAGCTTCGCCCGCAGCGGCCGTGCCAGTGCGCGGTTCGGCGGCGGCGGTGTCCTTGCCGAGCACCGCTTCGGTGATCGAGAAGGGCAGCGGCTTGGGCACTTCGATCTGGCTCACGATCGGCAGGATCACCAGGAAGTGCAGGAAGTAGTACGCCGTGGCGATCTGGCTGAGGATCACGAAGGGCTCCTCGGCCGGGGCGCCGCCGCAGTAGAACAGCACTGCCATGGTCGGGATCAGGCCGAACCAGAAGAACTTGTTGAACAGCGGACGGTAGTGGCCCGAACGCACCGGGCTCTTGTCCAGCCAGGGCAGGACGAACCACAGCAGGATCGAGCCGAACATCGCGATCACACCCAGCAGCTTGGCCGGCACCAGCACGATGCCGGTGAACGGGATCGTGAGATCGCCGGTGAAGGCGCGCAGGATCGCGTAGAACGGCCAGAAGTACCATTCCGGAACGATGTGCGCCGGGGTCGAGAGCGGGTTCGCCTCGATGTAGTTGTCCGGGTGACCCAGGGCGTTGGGCAGGAAGAACACCATGGTGGCGAAGGCGATCAGGAACACGCCGAGGCCGAACCCGTCCTTCGCCGTGTAGTACGGGTGGAACGGCACGGTGTCGCTCTCGCTCTTCACTTCCACGCCGGTCGGGTTCGACGAGCCCGGGATGTGCAGCGCCCAGACGTGGAGGATCACCACACCGAGGATCACGAAAGGCAGCAGGAAGTGCAGCGAGAAGAAGCGGTTCAGCGCAGCGTTGTCGGGGGCAAAGCCACCGAGGATCCAGTGCTGGATCGGTTCACCGATCAGCGGGATCGCGCCGAACAGGCCGGTGATCACCTGCGCACCCCAGAAGCTCATCTGGCCCCACGGCAGCACGTAGCCCATGAAGGCGGTCGCCATCATCAGCAGGAAGATCACGACGCCGAGCAGCCAGATCATCTCGCGCGGGGCCTTGTACGAAGAGTAGAAGAAGCCGCGGAAGATGTGCAGGTAGACGACGATGAAGAAGAAGCTCGCGCCGTTGGCGTGGGCATAGCGCATTGCCCAGCCCCAATTCACGTCACGCATGATGTGCTCGACCGTGCCGAAGGCCACCGCCTGATTGGCGGCGTAGTGCATCGCGAGGACGACGCCGGTGACGATCTGGATCATCAGGCAGAAGCCGGCGAGCACGCCGAAGTTCCACATGTAGTTGAGGTTGCGCGGCACCGGATAGCCGGCCCCGACCGCGTTGTAGACGAGGCGCGGCAGCGGCAGCTTCTCGTCAAGCCACTTGGTCAGAGCGGTCTTCGGTTCGTATTGCTTGGCCCAGGCGAAACTCATGGCGTTCTCTCGGCTTGATCGAAAGTGAAAAGGCGAAAAGCGATTATCGTTGTGATTGAGCTACGTAAGCTCAGCCAACGCGGATGACGGCGTCGGAGGTGAACTCGTATTCCGGCACCATCAGGTTGAGCGGCGCCGGGCCCTTGCGGATGCGACCGGCAACGTCGTAGTGCGAACCGTGGCAGGGGCAGAAATAGCCGCCGAACTCGCCCTTGTTCTCGCCTTCGGCAGCGCCCAGCGGCACGCAGCCGAGGTGGGTGCAGACGCCCATGGTGACGAGGATGTCCTCATGGCCTTCCTTGGTGCGCTCGGCGAGAGTGGCCGGATCGCGCATCGAGGCAGCGTCGTCCTTCTTGGCGGAGGCGATTTCCTCGGGCGTCAGGCGCTTCACGAACAGCGGCTGCTTGCGGAAGATCGCCTTGATCGACTGGCCGGGCTGGATCGCGCTGACATCGACGTCGGTGGTGCTCGCCGCGAGCACGTCGGCCGAGGCCGACATCTGGCTGACCAGCGGGAACAGCAGCGAAGCGCCGCCGACCCCGGCCGTGCTGAGCGCGGCGATGTGAATCCAGTCGCGGCGGCGGACGCCCTCTTCAGAGCCCGTTTCGCTGATTACGGCCGTGTCAGAAGCCATTTCGTGTTACCCTGCTCGTCTTGCCGCGCCGGAAAAACGGCCCGCGCGGCGTGGTGTTCCAGTGGCGGGGCGGATGCCCCATTAGCGTTCCGTCGATTGATCCCCGCTCCGGGTCTGTGCGCGATTGTCACACGCCTGACCCGAAACTCGCGGGGGCAATTAACGACAAACCTGCGAGATTCCAACCGTGTTTTAAGCAAGCCCTGTTCGCGCTCGCGCAAGGCATCGTCAGGGCAGGGTGATCATGCTGATCTGTCTGCCATAATTCGCCTCGCACGCCTGCGTGGACCTGCGATGCGAATGGTAACGCGCGACATGTGAGAATGTATCCCGGCTCAGATCAGCAATTTTGCTAAGGCCTGCGCCGGCCAGCCGCGCCATGATGTAGCCCGGCAGATCGAAGTGCCAGCGCGCTGTGCCGTCCCGCTCCGGCGCGGGGGCGAAGAAGGCGTCGTCCGAGGCGCCAAAGCGGGCGCGGAAGGGGGCATCGACCTCGTAGCTCGCCTGCGCGATCGTCGGGCCGAGCGCTGCCGCGATCCGCTCGCGCCGTGCGCCGAGGGCCTCCATCGCGGCGATGGTGTTCTCCAGCACGCCGTCGACCGCCCCGCGCCAGCCGGCATGGGCCGCGCCGATGACGCCCGCTTCCGCGTCGGCGAACAGGATGGGGCCGCAGTCGGCGGTGACGATCCCGAGCACGATGCCCGGGGTCGCCGTCACCACCGCGTCAGCGACGGGCCTGCCCTCGGCCCCGTCGTCCCACGCTGTGGTGACGGTCACGACATCGGGCGAATGCACCTGATGCGGTGCCGCCAGCTGCCCGCCCGCGCGGATCGCGTCGGTCGCCGCGGCGCGCAGCAACCGCACCTCGGCCGGATCGCCCGGCCCGCCGAAGCCGAACTGGTGAACGCCGCCCGCGCTCCCGAAGAAGCCGTGCGGCACGCCTTCGAGCACCGCGCTGCGCTCGATCTGGAAGGGGGTCATCTCAGTCTTCCAGACTGCGGCTGACCTGCTCGAAGGTGTCGCGCGACAGGTTGCCCGCCGCCATGATCCGTTCAAGCTCGCCCTTCATCAGCGCCGCCCGCCCGGGCTCGAGCCGCCGCCAGCGTCCCAGCGCAGGCACGAACTTCGCGGCGGTCTGCGGATTGACCGGATCGAGCGCGAGGATCACGTCGGCGATCATCCGGTAGCCCGCTCCGTCGGCGGCATGGAAGCCCTGCGGATTGCCCGCGAAGGCCATGTAGAGCGAGCGCACGCGGTTGGGGTTCCTGAGCGTGAAGTCGGGGTGCCCGGCCAGCACCCGCACCTGCGCGATCACATCGGGATGGAGCGAGAGCGCCTGAAGGGTGAACCACTTGTCGATCACCAGATCATTGCCCTTGTAGCGCTGGTAGAACGACGCCAGCCGCTCGGCGCGCTCGGGTGCATCCAAGCTGCACAGCACCATCAGCGCGCCCTGCCGGTCGGTCATGTTGTCGGCGGCGTCATATTGCTGCGCGGCGAGCGTGGCGGCGCGCGCGGGATCGGCGGCCGCGATCAGCACCAGCGCCTGCGTCTTGACCTTGCGCGCCCCGCGCCCGGCCGGATCGTCGAGCGCCACGGCAGAGGTGCGGGCGTGCAGCGCATCGAGCTCGGCCGCCAGCGCGGTACCGATCGCCGCCTTGAGCCCCTCGCGCGCGGCGTGGATCGCGCCCGGATCGCCGAGCCGCTCGCCGTTCGCCATCACCTCGAACAAATAGGCTTCGGACGGCAGCATCATCAGCTCGCCGCGCATCGCGTCGTCGAGGGCGATGTCCGCGATGCTGGAGCGGAACGCGCCGATGATCGCCGCCTCGCCTGCCGCCTGCTCCTCGGCCGACAGCGCACCGCTGGCGGTGCCGACGAGGTGGCCGACGGCCAGCTCCTGCAGCGCCTCGTAGCGCGCGAAGGGATCATCGTCCTGCGCGGCGAGGAAGACGAGGTCCTCGCGCGCCAGCTCGCGCTCGATCACCACCGGGGCCGTGAAGCCGCGGTTGATCGAGACCACCGGATCGGGGCCCGCCAGCGGCAGGATGAAGGTCTGCTCGGCCTGCGAGAGCACCACCAGCTGCTCCGCCCCGAGCGTGCCGCTTGCGCGCGAATGCACCGCAATCCGCAGCGGGATCGGCATCGGCGCCTTGTCGGGCTGGCCCGGCGTTGCGGGGACGGTCTGCCTGAGGGTCAGCACCAGCGAATCCCCGTGGACGTGCTGCGCCACGGTGACGCGCGGCGTGCCGGCCTGCGAATACCACAGGCGGAATTGTCCGAGATCGAGCCCCGCGCCGTCCTCGATCGCCTTGACGAAATCCTCGCAGGTCGCGGCCTCGCCGTCATGGCGCTCGAAATAGAGATCGGTGCCCGCGCGGAAGCGCTCGGTGCCCGCCATCGAGCGCATCATGCGGATCACCTCGGCGCCCTTGTTATAGACGGTCGCGGTGTAGAAGTTGTTGATCTCGCGATAGGAATCAGGCCGGATCGGGTGCGCCAGCGGCCCTGCATCCTCGGGGAACTGCGCCGCGCGCAGGATCCGCACATCCTCGATCCGCTTGACCGCCTCGCCCCGCATGTCCTGCGAGAACAGCTGGTCGCGCAGCACGGTGAAGCCTTCCTTCAGGGACAGCTGGAACCAGTCGCGGCAGGTGATGCGGTTGCCCGACCAGTTGTGGAAATATTCGTGGGCGATCACGCCTTCCACGGCGTCGAAATCGGCGTCGGTCGCGGTGTCGGCGTCGGCCAGCACATATTTGGTGTTGAAGACGTTGAGACCCTTGTTCTCCATCGCCCCCATGTTGAAGTCGCTCACCGCGACGATGTTGTAGAGATCGAGGTCGTATTCGCGCCCGAACACCTGCTCGTCCCACGCCATCGAGCGATGCAGCGATTCGAGCGCGTGATCGGTGCGGTCGAGGTCTTCGCGGCGCACCCAGATGTTGCATTCGACCTCGCGGCCGGAACAGGTGGTGAAAGGCTTGGAGTTCGCCACCAGATCGCCGGCCACCAGCGCGAACAGGTAGGACGGCTTGGGCCAGGGATCGTGCCACTCGGCCCAGTGGGTGCCGTTCTCGCCCTCGCCCTCGGCCACCTTGTTGCCGTTGCACAGCAGGATCGGGAAGGCCGCCTGCGGCCCCGCCATCCGCACGGTGTAGACCGAGAGCACGTCGGGCCGGTCGGGGAAGAAGGTGATGCGGCGGAAGCCCTCGGCCTCGCACTGGGTGCAGAGCATCCCGCCCGAGGCATAGAGGCCCATCAGCTGGGTGTTGGCGCTGGGATCGATTTCGGTCTCGACCACGATCAGGTGGCTGTCGCCCCGCAGCGGGACGATCAGGTCAGGCCCGTCCATACGCCAGTCGGCGGCTTCGCCATCAACCGTCACGCTCAGCGGCGTCAGGCTGTCGCCATTGAGGCGGATGGTGTCGGCGTGGTCGGCGCGGGCGTTGCGCTGCACCGTCAGCTCGGCGCGCACGCGGGTGCGGGCGAGGCCGAGATCGAAGTCGAGCTTCACCTCCGGCACCAGCCAGCCGAACGGGCGATAATCCTCGCGCAGGATCACCGGCGGCTGATGCGGGCTCGGCGCGGCATCGGCGAGTTCGGGGTTGCCTTCGGGGTTCTGGGGGGTGGTTGCGATATCCATGGCCGCCGATTTAGGTTGATTCGCGCGCCCGTCCAATCTTTAGGTTGGGCCCATGGCGCATTTGCTGATCTTCGGGCTGGGCTACACCGCAGGGCGCATTGCCGAGGCGATGCGGGCGCGCGGGTGGCGGGTAGCGGCGACCGGCAGCGCGGGCGACATCGCCTTTGCCGACCGGGACGCGGTCGAGGCGGCGCTGGCAGAGGCGACCCACATCCTCTCCTCCGTCCCGCCCGCGCGCACGGGCGGCGATCCGGTGCTCGACACCTATGGCACCGCGCTGTCGGGCAAGGCGCTGTTCTACCTCTCCTCCACCGGGGTCTATGGCGACCGCGCAGGGGCATGGGTGGACGAGGCGACGCCGACCATCGCGCAATCGGGAGAAGGCCGCCGCAATGCCCGCGCCGAGGCCGATCTGGCATGGCTCGCGCTGGGCGCGCGGGTGTTCCGCCTGCCGGGGATCTACGGCCCGGGCCGCTCGGCGCTCGACCGGGTGCGGGCCGGACAGGCGCGGCGGATCGACCTGCCCGATCAGGTCTTCAGCCGCGTCCATGTCGACGATATCGCCAGCGGGGTGGTCGCCGCGCTGGAGCAGGACGCGCCCGCCGGAGCCTACAATCTCGGCGACGACTGGCCGTGCAGCGGCAATGAGGTCACCGAACACGCCTGCCGGTTGCTCGGCCTGCCGCTGCCGCCGCTCGAAAGTCTGGAGGAGGCCAACCTCTCCGAAATGGCGCGCGGCTTCTACATGGAGAACCGCCGCGTCGCCAACGGCAAGGCCAAGCGGGTGCTGGGGTGGCAGCCGAAATATCCAACCTATGTCGAAGGGCTCGCGGCGCTGCTGTGATTTTTCACGCGGAGACGCGGAGGCGCGGAGAAGGTTGCGCGGCGTAGTCGCGGATCATCCTGCACAAAGTCACAAAGTCAAAAGGCCGCAAAAACGGCGGCCAAGAAACCTCCGCGTCTCCGCGTCTCCGCGTGAAATCCTACTTCTTCTGCTTTGACTTGAGCGCCAGCCCCATGCCGACGAGCGCCAGCGCCATGCCGCCGGCCGAGAGCGCGTCCCACACGAACCCCTCGAACAGGGTCGAGAGCAGCATCGCCACGCACACCGTCACGATGCCGTTGTAAGCCGTCTTCCCCGCCCCGATCTGGCGCACCAGATTGTAGTGCAGCGGGAAGGTCACCACCGATCCGATGATCGCGAGATAGGCCGTCCCCGCCCAGAACTGCCACGCGCCCGGGAGCGTCGGCGGGCCGCCGGTCACGAAGGCATAGCCGAGGTCGAAGATCGTCCCGTAGAGCGCCGCCCAGGCGAGAAAGCTCACCATCGGCACCCCGCGTCCGGTGGGATTGGCCTGCACCACATTGGCGATCGAGGCGGCCAGCATTCCGCCCACCGCCAGCACGATCCCCAGCATCACGTTCCCGCCGAGTGGTGCCGCCTGCCATTCGTGCACCAGCAGCATCGCCACGCCGACAATCGCGACAAGGCTCCCGCCGATGAACCCGCCCGCCACCTTCTCGCCGATGAAGATCTTGGCGAAGACGGCATTGGGCACCATCAGCAGCGCGAACATCACCGCGACGATGCCGGAGGTGATGTGCTGTTCGGAGTGATAGACGAACAGGAAATTGCCGCTGAACTGCGCGATCCCGACGCCCAGCGCCAAGAGGTGCTCGGGCCGGTTGAGGCGGAGCCGCTGGCCCATCACCGCCGCCAGCACGAACAGCGCCGGGGTCGCCAGCATGAAGCGGTAGAACACCCCCCATGCCGCCGGAACGTCCGAAATCTGTCCGGTGATGACGAACCAGGTCGAGCCCCAGATCGTGCCGGTCAGCATGAAGGGGATCAGCACCTTGGGGCTGAGCATCGACGGGGCGGCAGCGTCACTCACAGCGCGGCAATCGCCTTGCCGAGGGCCGCCGCGTCTTCGGGGCGGGTGTTCCACGCGGTGACGAAGCGCGCGGAATCCACGCCCCAGTCGTAGAAGGCGAAATCCTGCGCCCGTAGCGCCGCGCGCTCGGCCTCGGTCAGGCGCACGAACAGCTCGTTGGCCTCGACCGGATGGAGCAGGCGGTCACCGCAGCCGGAAGCGACTTCCTGCGCAGCGGCGTTGGCGCTGGCCGCATTGGCGAGCCACAGCCCGTCATCGAGCATCGCGAGGATCTGCGCCGCGAGATAGCGGCCCTTGCATTGCAGGTGCCCGGCGCGCTTGCGGCGATAGCGGACCTGATGGGCAGCCTCGGGGTCGAACAGCACGACGGCCTCCGCCCCCATGCCGCCGTTCTTGATGAACCCGAAGGCGAGGCTGTCGACCGGGCCGCTCGCCGCCCGCGCCGCCACCTCGGGCGAGCCGCCGAGGAAGGCTGCGGCATTGGCGAAGCGCGCGCCGTCCATGTGGAGGCCCAGCCGGCGCTCCTTGGCAAAGGCCCCCAGCGCCTCCAGTTCTTCGGGCGAATAGGTGCGGCCATATTCGCTGGCCTGCGTGATCGCGATCGCGTGGGGCTGCACCTGATGCACGTCATTGCGGATCGGATCGACCAGCGCGGCGATATCGGCGGGCGTCAGCTTGGCGCCCTCGCCTTCGGCCAGCATCAGCTTGGCGCCGTGGAGGAAGAAGCCCGGGGCGCCGCCCTCGTCGACCTCGATATGCGCCTCGCGGTGGCACACCACCCCGCCATGGGGCGCGCACATCGTGGCGAGCGCCAGACAATTCGCCGCCGTTCCCGTCGCCACCCACAGCGCCGCACACTCGCGTCCGAACAGCGCGGTGAAGCGCGCGTCGAGCTCGGCCGAGAGCGCATCCCCGTCATAGGGGTTGTCCGGCTGGTCCGCCCCACGCATCGCCTCCCAAAGCTTGGGGTGGACGGCAGCGGCATTGTCGGAGAGAAAGGGCTTGGCGAGGGTCATCGTGAAATCGCCTCTAGCTGCACGCGCACGGCTTGCAAGCGGCTGAGGCCATCAGGAGCACGAAAGATGGGCGGCGAGCACTCCGAGGTCGGCATCACCCACCATGTGCAGGGGCAGGGCGGGTGCTATCTGGCGGTGCTGCCGGATTCCGCGCACGAGGCCTATCTCAAGTGGGAACCCGGCGGCATGGCAGGCGGCAAGGAAGTGCGCATCGCCGCGCATACCGTGGTGCCGCGCGCGATCGGCGGACGCGGGGTGGCCGCGCAGCTGGTGCTGCGGATGGTCGCCGATGCCGAGCGGCTCGGCTTCCTGATCCGCCCCGATTGCTCCTATGTCGCGGCCAAGTTCGCCGAGAACCCCGACTGGGCCTCGCTCAAAGCCTGAGCCTGAACCGGCGGCGCATCGAGCCGCGAATAATCGGTCGCGGCGATGGTTTCGAGCACGCTCGCCCTGAGCGCGCGGGCCTCGGCCAGCGGCACCCCGGCGATCGCGAAGCTGCCGCCCGCCAGCCCGAGATGCACCGTCGCATAGCCGCGCCGCCGCGCCACCGGCCCCTGCGCGATCTCGACCGAATGGAGCTTGAGCCGCGTCGCGATCCGGCTGGTGGGTGACAGGAACCCGCTGGTGGCGAAGATCTGCGTCTCGCTCAGCGCAAAGCGGCGGAACTCCCACGCGTAGAGATTGGCCGCGACCGCCACCACCGCCGCGCCGAGCGGGATCAGGAACAGGCCGGGCGGAGCGAAGATCGCGACCGGGATCGCCGCCAGCACGAACGGGGCCGAATCGAGCAGGGCCTTGTCGGTGCGCTGCCGCTTGCTGGCGCGCTGCCACGCGATGCCCTCGTCGGGCAGACGAAATCCCGCCGCGGCCACGATCGGCGCGAGCTCGTCCAGCTTGGCAAAGGGCGCGACCACATGGCTCTCGCCCTCGCTGTCCTGTGCGAGGCTGACGAAGCTCAGACCATGCCAGCCGAAGCGGTAGCGCAGCAGGCCGGTGCCGATCACCAGCCCCTGCACCCGGTGCGCGGGCATCACCACATCGGTGCGGGTGAGCAGCCCGCGCTGGCGGCGGAACCCGCGCGCCGAGCGGGTCAGGGTAAAGCCCCAGTCGCGCAGCACGGTCCGCACCACGCCGGTGGCAGACCCGACAACGATCAGCCCCATAAGGCCGACCACCGCTCCCAGCGCCTGCACGTAGGGACCAAGCGTGGCGACGGTGCTGCCCTGTTCCTTCAGCCAGCCGTACCACAGATCGACGTTCCACACGTCGAGATCGGTGACATTGTCGACATATTGCAGCGCGCCGCCGAGCACTGCGAAGACCGCGAGCGAGAATTCGAACAGGCCGAAAGTGACGAGCCGACCCGGGCCCATCGCAAACAGCACCTCGCCTTCGCTGTCCTGCGCGGCGGGGGCATCGCTGGCGGGGGCCTGCGCCGCCTGCTCCTCGTCGCGCCGTTCGCGCACCAGCTGGCGCAGGCGCTCGCCTTCGCTGGCGGTGAGGTATTGCAGGCTGAGGTCATCGCCTCCGCCCGCCCCGGTCTCGAACTTGACCGAGACCAGCCCTAGCAGGCGCGGCACGGGCTTGGCCTCCAGGCTGACGTCCTGAATGCGCTCGAACGGCACCGAGCGCGCCGAACGGCTGAACAGCCCGCTTTCCACCCGGATGTCGGTTTCGCCGATGGTGTAGGTCAGGCGCCGCCAGCGCAGGAAGCTGAAGGCGCTGCCGATCAGGGTCGCAGCCAGCCCCACGCCAAGCGCGAGCCACAGCCGGTCGCCACCGCCGATGCCGGAAAAGGCGATCGCGATCGCCGGGAAAATCCCGCTGCGGATGCTGCCGAGCGCGCCGAGAGCGACGCTGAGCGGGGCGGTGCGCCGAGTGTCGCTCATGGCCGAAGGCTCACTGGGTTTCCCGGCGGATATGGGCGCGGATCTCCTCGCGCATCTCGCGCGCCAGCTCCTCGCCGAGGCCGGGCAGCGAGACGCTGGCATTGTGGTTGCCGGCGGTGTGGAGCGTCAGCGTCGCGATGCCGAAGAAGCGGTCGAGCGGGCCCTGATCGACGTCGATATGCTGCACCCGCCCGAACGGAACGACCGTGTCCGAACGCAGCAACAGCCCGCGCACGACCCGCAGACGATCCGCCGAAATCTGGTAACCGCGCGCATTGTAGCGGCGGGTGGGCACGCGGATGATGCAGGCCAGCGCGATCAGCAGCACCGGCCCGGCGATGACACCGGCCGGGAACAGGGCCTCACCGACGAACGCGCTCTCCAGCACCAGCGCGCCGACGAGGAAGGGCACCGACATCAGCGCCGCCTTCACCCGCAAGGCGTGGGTGTAGCCGGGGTGGAGCCGGGTCAGCTCGCCGTCATCATCGAGCGGTGCGGCGGCGAGGGCGACAGGTGCGGTGTGGTCCATGGTGCCTTACTGGCGCAATACACCGCGATGATGCAAGCTCTATCGGCGTTGGTCGAACCTGCGGCCCACCAGAGCGGCGGCGATGTTGGTCTTCTGCACGTCGATGCTGCCGCCCGCGATGCCCCAGGCATAGGCGTCGCGCAGGCGCTGCTCCATGCCGTAATCCTTGTGATAGCCGTAGCCGCCCATCACCTGCATGCCCATCGCCGCGACCTCGCGCACGATCTCGTTGGCGAAGCACTTGGCGACCGAGCTTTCATAGACCGTCGGCAGACCATCGGGCTGGGCGGCGGCGTTGGCGGCGGCGCGGTGGATCAGCAGGCGCGCGGCCTCGACCTTCATCGCCATCTCGGCGATCTTCAATTGCACCGCCTGAAACTCGATGATCGGCTTGCCGAAGGCGACCCGCTCCTGAACGTAAGCCGTCGCTGCCTCAAGCGCGGCGGCCGCCACGCCGAGGCTCTGGGTGGCATTGCCGCAGCGTTCGAGCCCGAAGGCGCTCATCAGCTTCGCAAACCCGCCCGCGCCGATGATCACGTTCTCTGCCGGAACGCGCACATCCTCGATCGCGTAGTCGGCGGTGGCGATGCCGCGGAAGCCCATCAGTTCCTCGCGCTTGCCGAACTGCATCCCGGGCGCATCCTTCTCCAGCAGGATCGCGCCGATGCCCTTGGCCCCGGCCTCCTCGGTGAAGCGGCAATAGGTGACATAGTAGTCCGAATGCCCACCGCCGCTGGTCCAGCGCTTGTAGCCGTTGACGATATAGTGGTTGCCGTCGAGCACCGCGCGGGTGGTGAGATCGGTCAGCGCCGTGCCGGCATCAGGCTCGGACATCGAGACCGCGACGACCTTCTCGCCCCGGATCACTTCGGGCAGGATGCGCGCCTTCATCGCCGCCGAGCCGAAGCGTTCGATGGTGCGCACCGGCCCGGCCAGCGCCTCGAACACCGGGAAGGCGACCGCGTTGGAGATCTTCGCGAACTCCTCCAGCACGATCAGCGCCTCAAGGTGCCCGAGCCCGAGCCCGCCATATTCGACCGGCAGGTTGACCCCGAGGAAGCCCATCTCGCCATAGGTGCGCAGCATGTCGTGCGGGACGGGATAGTCCTTCGCCTCCATGTCGCGCGCCAGCGCCGGCAGTTCCTTCTGCGCGAACTTGCGCGCGGTTTCCTGCAGCTCGCGCTGCTCGTCGGTCAGGTGGAAGTCCATGGCCGCCTCAATCCCTTGTCGTTGCCTTCGCGTCCCCTAGCGCATTTGTGAGGCTGGCGCGCAAGCCCCTCGCGGCATAGAAATCGCCCAAAGCAATCCGGGAGAGCAACAGATGACCATCCTCCATTCCAGCCTCGGCCCCAATCCGCGTCTCGTGCGGATGTTCATGGTCGAAAAGGGCCTTGAAGAGGGCAAGGATTTCACCCGCGTCCATTACGACATCATCACCGGGCAGAACCGGCAGGATGCCGGCTACATGGCCAAGAACCCGCAGGGCACCACCCCGACGCTGGAACTGGATGACGGCACCTGCCTCACCGAAAGCTGGCCGATCTGCGAATTCATCGAGGAGCTGCATCCGGCGCACAACATGTTCGGCGAAACCCCGCTGGAGCGCGCCGAGGTGCGCAAGTGGGTGCGGCTGTTCGATCAGGAAGTGGTCGTCCCGATGACGATGGGCTTCCGCGCCGGCGCGGGCCGCCCGATGTTCGAAC
This sequence comes from Porphyrobacter sp., assembly GCA_027531395.1. Lineage (GTDB taxonomy): Bacteria > Pseudomonadota > Alphaproteobacteria > Sphingomonadales > Sphingomonadaceae > Erythrobacter. Next base: position 272,552 of record JAPZRO010000003.1, read on the forward strand.
CGCGCATGAGCGTCGTCTCGGTCGAGGCGGGCGCGGAGCTGACGGCGATGGCGGACGCCAAGTGGCGGATGTTCGACGAGATCCTCGGCGGCAGCAACCACATCGCGCTGGGCCGCTTCACCTTTGCCGACCTGATCATCTTCGCCTTCGCCAATTTCGGCTTCACCGTGGGCTGGAAGATTCCCGAGGGCGCAAACAACCTCGTGCGCTTCGTCGACACCCACAACCAGCGCCCCTGCGCCGCGATCTGGCAGCAGGCGGAGTAATGCCCGACCTTTCGGGGAAGGTCGCGATCGTCACCGGCTGCGCCAGCGGAATCGGCGCGGCGACCGTGCGGCGGTTCGTCGCCGACGGCGCGCAGGTGCTCGGCACAGATCTTGATCCCGAGCGCGGTGCGGCCCTGTGCGCCGAGGTGGGCGCGGCGTTCGCGCCGCAGGACGTGTCCGACCGCGCGGCGTGGCCCGGCATCGTCGCGCTTGCGGTCGAGACCTTCGGGCGGCTCGACATCCTCGTCAACAATGCCGGGATGGTGTCGGGTGCGGGCATCGGCGACCTCGACGATGACGCGATGTTCGCGGCATGGGACAAGGTGCTGGCCGTCAATCTCACTGGCACGATGGCGGGATGCCGCGCAGCGATTGCGGCGATGAAGGCCAACCCCGGCGGGGCCAAGGGCGCGATCGTCAATATCGCCTCGACCACCGCGATTGCCCCGCTGCCGACGGATGTGGGCTACTCGGCGAGCAAGGGTGCGGTGAGGGTGCTGTCCAAGTCGGTCGCCACATGGTGCGCCAAGGCGGGTCTCGCGATCCGCTGCAACACGGTGATCCCCGGCGCGACGCACACCGGCATTCTCGATGCCGCAGAACAGCAGATGCCCGGGCTGATGGCCGCAGTCGCCGCGACCTCACCCCTCAACCGCCTCGCCGATCCGACCGAAACGGCGGCGGCGATCGCCTTCCTTGCGAGCGACGAATGCCCCTTCATGACCGGGGCGGAGATGCTGGTGGACGGGGCCGCAATGGCGATCCACCCGGGGTTCTAACCTCCCCGCATCTTCTCCAGATAGCCACTCGGCCCCATCTGCGCCGCGGTCCAGGCGAAGATCGCGAGGCTGGCGATCCCTGAGACAAGGCACACGCCGAACACCGCCACCGCCAGCGCCCCCGGCCCCTGCGTCGGGGTCAGCGCATCGCTCAGCGCGCCGATCACGCCGAGGCCCAGCGTCTGGCCGATGAGGTTGTTGAAGAACAGCGCGATTGCCACGGCAAAGCCCCGGCTCGCCGGTTCGACCGCGGCCTGAATGCCCGACAGGATCCCCGCCTGACTGGCGACGTAGATGGCGTAGGCGACCCCGAACCAGCCGAGGAAGCCCGCGAAACTGCCCGAGGTCAGGCTCAGCGCCAGCGGCGCCACGCAGCCGAGGCTGACAAGGCCCGGCAGCCACGCCCGCCAGCGCTCGTCGCGCAGGGTCAGCCAGTGGGTGACATAGCCGCCGAGGATCGGCCCCGGGATGCCGCCGAGGAAGAAGGTGAAGCCGAGATAGAGCCCGACATCGCCGGTCGAGATCGGGAAAGCGCGCAGCATCACCGCCGCCATCCAGAAGGCGAGGCCGTAGCCGATCATGATCTGAACCGCCCAGCCCAGCGCCAGCCCCATGAACACGCGGTTGGTGACGAGGCTGCGGATGGTCTGCCCGAGCGGCAGCTGCGCCATGTCGGTCCCCGCCGGCGCATAGCGCCCGCGCTGCGGCTCGCGCACGGTGAGATAGATGATCCCACCCAGCAGCAGCCCCGGCAGGCCCATCAGCATGAAGGCCCAGCGCCAGTCGAACATCTCCGCCAGCTGCCCGCCGATGATGAGGCCGCCCGCTGTCCCCATGCTCGCCCCGATGGTGAGATAGCCCATCGCCTTGGCGAGTTCGGCGCGGGAGAAATAGTCCGCCACGAGGCTCTGCGATGACGGGCCGGAACAGCCCTCGCCCACGCCCACCCCGGTGCGCGCGGCGAACAGGGTCCAGAACCCTGCCGCCAGCCCGCAGGCCGCCGTCATCAGGCTCCAGAACCCGATCGCTGCGGCGACGATGTTCTTGCGGATCGAGCGGTCCGCGAGCCGCGCGGCGGGAAAGCCGGCGAGCACATAGACGAGGCTGAAGGCCAGCCCGCCGAGAAGGCCGAGCTCGAAATCCGACAGCTTGAACTCGGCCTTGATGTCCTCGACCAGGATGCCGAACACGAGCCGGTCAGCGACGCTGAACGCGCTGGTGAGCGTCAGCAGGCCCAGAACGTACCAGCGATACGGCCCGGGACGCTCCTCAGTGGTGGGGGCGGGCGTAGAGGCCATTGTCCACCGGGATCGTCAGGCCGTTGAGGAAGCGCGCCTCGTCCGAGGCGAGGAACAGCACGCAGCCCGCGACATCGCGGGGGTGGCCCAGCGCATCGGCGGCCAGCGGACCGTCGGGAATCTCCATCGGGGTCTGCCCGCCGCGCCCGGAAATGCCCATCACCATCGGGGTCTCGATCCCGCCGGGAGCGAGCGCGTTGACGCGGATGCCGTAGCCCTTGTCCTGGAAATCCATCGCGAGGCTGCGGGTCATGCCCGCAATCCCGGCCTTGCACGCGGCATAGGCGGGGATGTTGCCATAGCCCATCAGCGCTGCGGTGGAGGCCATGTTGATGATCGAGGACCCGCCCCCGCCCACCTTGAGGTGGCGGTGCTTCATCAGCGGCACGGCATATTTGCACCCGAGGAAGGTGCCGACCACGTGGATGTCGAGGTGCAGCTTGAAATGGGCGAGGCTGCAGTCCTCGATGCTCTCGAAGATCACGTTGCCGGCATTGTTGACGAGGATGTCGAGCCCACCGTGGCGTTCCTCGACCGCGCGCATCACCTCGATCCACTGCTCCTCGCTGGTGACGTCGAGCGCCATCGCATCTCCGCCGATGGCATCGGCGACCTTGTGCGCCAGTTCGACCTCGCGGTCGGTGACGATCACCTTGGCACCCTCGCGCGCCAGCGCCTCGCAATCGGCCTTGCCCAGCCCCATTGCCCCGCCTGTCACGAGCGCAACCTTGCCCGCTACCCTTCCCGCCATCTGCACTCTCCCAAACGCTTTTTTTGTGATGCCAGCCTATCGGGCGGGCGGTGCGGTGCCACTGTCGAAAGCGCGAGGGCGCGCGCCGGCCGCGGCGATGTATCTTCGGCCCCCGAGGGAGAGGCACGATGATGGACGAAGCCGAAGTCGCGCGGTTGAAGGCGCTGATGGAATGGGAAGGCACCCGCACCGCCCCACCGGAAGGCTTCCCCGCGCTGCCCGACATGCCGGCCGGGCGCTACACCAGCCCCGAATATTTCGCGCTCGAACAGCAGCACGTGTTCCGCAAGAGCTGGCTGTTCGCCGGCCACCTCGACGAGATTCCCGAGCCCGGGTGCTACATGCGCTGGCACAATGCCGGCGATCCGATCGTTATCGTCCACGGAATGGACGGGGTGGTGCGCGCCTTCCACAACACCTGCCGCCACCGCGGCGCGCCGGTGGTGACCGAGGATCGCGGCAAGTCCAGCCGGTTGATGTGCGGCTATCACAACTGGACCTACAAGACCGACGGCAGCCTGGTGGGCGTGCCCGAGCGGCGCGATTTCCCGAAGGATTTCGACATGAGCTGCCGCGGGTTGCTGCCGGTGCGCTGCGAGCTGTTCGGCAAGGTCATCTATGTCAACTTCGACATGGACGCGATGCCGCTGCTCGACTGGCTCGGTCCGCTGGCACGCGAGTGGGAGGAGTTCGCCTTCGACCGCATCAAGCTCGCCGCGCGGCACAGCTTCGATCTCCAGTGCAACTGGAAGGTGGCGATGGAGGCCAACATGGAGGTCTACCATGTGCCCTTCATCCATCCCAACACGGTCGCGCCGCTGGTCGACTCCACGCGCAACTACAACACCATGTATCCCAACGGCCATGCGCGGATGCTGGCCCCGCCGCCGCGCCAGACCGACCGCGAGCACGTGCGCGCGATCGACTCGCCGCCGGGCTGGCAACAGATCGCAACCGTCGGCGAGCTGGGCCGCACCTGCACCCAGAGCTACACACTGTTTCCCAACTGGGTCAGCCCCTTGAGCAACTATTTCGTGCCGCCGCTGGTGTTCTGGCCGACATCGCTGAACACCACCCGGCTGGAGCTGGTGACGATGGCGCTCGACTGGGAAGCCGATGGGTCTGGGGCCCCCGCGCCGGACCTCTGGACCGTCCCCGACGCGAGCCAGCCGAACGGCCGCCAGATGAGCCCGATCATCCTCGAGGACACCCAGTTCGGCGAGGCGATCCAGAAATCGGTCGAAGGCTCGGCCTTCCGTTCGGTGCCGCTGTCCTATCAGGAAGCGCGGATCTATTCCTTCCACCAGAGCCTCGACCGGATGATCGGGATCGACAACGTGCCCGCGCATCTGAGGGTCGAACAGGTGATCGGGCCGGAGTGGGTGTGGCCCAACGATCCGCGCACCGCACAGATGGAACGCGACCGCGCGGCAGCGCGCGAAGCGGCCGAATGACGTTACGGAATGGCGCTTTCGCGGGCGAATGTTGCGTTTTTGTCGCAGTTTGCCGCAGTCACTATCGCTTTTGCTGATAGCGTGATTGCACGGGCACCATACACCTTCACGCCATACCGATAGGCGCGGGAAAACGCGTCACGGCATTGGGGAACCAGGGCGCGCAAACTTTGCGGCCCGCAGGGGAGAGAGAGCAATGAACACACTTCGTGCCCGAATTGCATCCGGCGCCCGCGCTCGCGGCGTGCGGTCTGCACTGTTGTGCGGTGCCGCCTTGGGCGGCTTTGCCGCGATGCCAAGCGTCGCCTACGCGCAAGACGCAGAGACTGCGGAAACCGCACCCGAAGACCGGGTGATCATCGTTCAGGCCCGCCGCCAGAACGAAACCCTCCAGGAAGTGCCGGTCACCGTGACCGCGATCGGCGGCGAGACGCTCACGCGCTACAATGTCGACCAGGTGGCCGACATCACCAGCCGCGTGCCGACCCTCAACGTGCAGGTTGGCGGTTCGGGTTCGGGCGGCCAGCTGTCCTTGCGCGGTGTCGGCTCGTCGAACATCTCGGCGGCCTTCGACTCGGCCGTGGCGCTGGAATATGACGGCGTGGTCGTGTCCTCGATGCGCCTCGTGCAGGCCGGTTTCTTCGACGTCGAGCAGATCGACGTGCTGCGCGGCCCGCAATCGCTGTTCTTCGGCAAGTCGGCCACCGCCGGCGTGCTCTCGCTGCGTTCGGCCAACCCGACCTCCGACTGGGAAGTCGGGATGCGCGCCTCGTATGAATTCGAGGAAAAGGGCTACCTGCTCTCGGGCTACATCTCCGGCCCGATCAGCGACACGCTGGGCGTGCGCGTGGCCGCGCAGTTCAACGACATCGACGAGTTCATGCTCGCTCAGGCCGGGACCCCGGCGGTCAATCAGGAACGCGGCCTCACCGACCTGATCGTCCGCACCACGCTCGACTGGCAGCCTTCGGATCGCTTCAGCGCCAACCTCAAGGTGCAGTACACCAAGAACGAGAACGACGGTGCCTTCGGGACGGTCGAGATCGGTTGCGGCAGGAACGGCATCGCCGATCCGGTGTTCCTGCTGCAGGGCGGCCTGCAGATCCCGGCGGGCTACGACTGCGACACCAACGACCAGCGCTATTTCTTCATGGATGCCGCGCCGCAGCTTGCGCCCGGCGTGCCGACTCCCTCGCCGGCAGCCGGCCGCAACGGCGTGCCCTTCGGCGAGACCGAGCTGTGGTTCGGCCGTCTGCAGTTCGACCTCGATCTCAGCGACACGCTCAAGCTGACCTCGGTCACCGGCCTGCTCAACATGGATGCGATCGACTTCGACTGCTACTCCTACGGCGGCTTCTTCCCCGGGCCCAACGGGACGCGAATCCCGGGCGGCGCGGGCTGTTCGGATCCGATCAACAAGCTTGAGCAGTACACGCAGGAACTGCGCCTGACTTCGGACTTCGACGGCGCCTTCAACTTCATGCTCGGCGCGTTCTACGAAGACCGCACCTTCATCTTCGACACCGCCCAGCAGGGGGTGAACATCTCGTTCGTCGGGCGCGATCCGGTGACGGGCTTCACCTATGACTGGGACAAGGTCCACACCACCAAGACCGAGGCGCTCTCGTTCTTCGGCAGCGCGATGATCGAGCTGACCGACAAGCTCGAGCTGTCGGGCGGCGTGCGCTGGACCGACGAAAAGAAGGTCCAGACCATCGCGGTGCCTTACGTGCACACCTTCCTGCAGGGCCCCGCCTTCGTGCGGCCGGGCTTCTTCTCGGGCCCGATCAACTTCCAGGACGACAACATCTCGCCGGAAGTCACCCTCAAGTATCAGGCGAACGACGATCTCAACTTCTTCGCCTCGTACAAGACCGGCTTCAAGTCGGGCGGGATCGACAACTCGGCGCTGCCGTCGAACAGCCTCAGCCAGGCCGCGCTGACGGGTGACTTCAGCGCGCTGATCTTCCAGTCCGAAAAGGCGCAGGGCGGCGAAGTGGGCTTCAAGTCGCAGTGGGCAGGGCGCAGCTTCACCCTCAACGCGACCGCCTACTACTACGTGTTCGAGGATCTGCAGGTGCAGAACTTCAACGCCCAGACGATCCAGTTCATCACCTCCAACGCGGGTGAGCTGACCACCAAGGGCGTCGATCTCGAAGCCCGCTGGAACACCCCGGTGACCGGGCTGGACCTGTCGGCCAACCTGTCGTGGCTCGACACCGAATACACCGCCGACTTCTTCCAGCCGGGCGGTCAGGGCGGCGTGATCAACCTGAAGGGCCGTCGCGGCAGCCAGGCTCCGAAGTGGGCGGGCAACATCGCGGTCGACTGGGCGGTTCCGCTGTCCGACACGCTGGAACTGTTCCTGTCGGGCAACGCCAACTACAACGACGGCTACATCACCGACGAAACCTCGCTGAACGACTTCGTCCAGCCGAGCTTCTGGACGCTCGATACCAACGTGTCGATCGGCCATCCGGACGGCAACTGGAAGCTGTCGCTGATCGCGACCAACCTCACCGACGAGATCTTCGTGATCACCTCGGGCGGGCGTCCGTTCCTCTCGCCCACCGGCGACGATCTGGTGCTCACCCAGAACCGCGGCCGTCAGGTGTTCGCCGAGATCAGCTTCAAGTTCTGATCCTTCCAACAGGGGGAATGCGGGGGGCGGGCCAGCGATGGCTCGCCCCTTTGCTTTGGGTCAAAGCCACAACGCCCCGCTTCCCGCCAAAAGTGAGGATTGCCGCTAGGCACGGGAAGGCGGATGCTCCTTTCTAATGACGCAGGCCGGGAGAGGAACGCCATGTCACGCGAAGAACTGATCGCCATGACCCGCAATCTGGTGGCGCATGGCGCGGCCGACACGATGGAATATGCCGACGAAGTGGTGCGCGTTCCGGCGAGCGCCTATACCGACCAGGCCGTTTTCGAGCGCGAGAAGCAGCAGATCTTCCGCCGCCTGCCGCTGATGGTCGCGCCCTCGTGCGAGCTGCCCAATCCCGGCGATTTCAAGGCGATGGACATCTGCGGCGTGCCGCTGCTGCTCAGCCGCCAGAAGGACGGCAGCATGGGCGCCTTCCTCAACATGTGCACCCACCGCGGCAACCCCGTGGCGAGCGGCACCGGCAATGCCAGCCGCTTCACCTGCGGTTATCACGGCTGGACCTTCAAGGCCGATGGCGATCTGATCGGGGTCGCCAGCCCCAGGGACTTCGGGGCCATCGACAAGGCCGCGCACTGCCTCAAGCGCTTCCCGGTCTACGAGAACGCCGGCCTGATCTGGGTGACGCTCGATCCCGATAGCAAGCTTTCGATCGCCGATTACCTTTGCGGCTATGACGAACTGCTCAAGGCCTTCGAGTTCGAGGGCTGGACGCTGTTCTCGCAGCGCACGCTGGCGGGGCCGAACTGGAAGACGGCCTATGACGGCTATCTCGATTTCTACCACCTGCCGGTGCTCCACAAGGACACCTTCGGCGCGGATTTCTACAACCGCGCCAACTACTTCGCCTATGGCCCGCACCAGCGCCTCTCGACCCCGTCGAAGTTCGCGATCAAGGTGCAGGGCGATGACGATCAGGCGCTCGATCTCGAAGCGATGAGCGATGACGAGCTGCCGCAGGAAGTGCTGGTGCAGGGCGTGTGGACGATCTTCCCGCACATCTCGATCGCCAGCTTCTACGGCGGCGGCCAGCGCGGGGCGATGATCAGCCAGCTGTTCCCGGGCGCGGCAGTGGGCGAGAGCTACACCACCCAGTTCTACGTCATGGAAAACCAGCCGGAGACCCCCGAGCAGGTGCAGGCCGCCCACGACCAGTTCAACTTCCTCGAAATCGTGGTGCGCGACGAGGATTACGCCACCGGCAAGCGCCAGCAGCAGGCGCTCGCGTCAGGCCTGATGAAAGAGGTGCTGTTCGGCCGCAACGAGAAGGGCGGACAGGTCTTCCACCAGTGGGTCGAGCGGCTGGTCAACGCCAGCGACGATGATCTGGTGCAGATCTTCGCGAGCGAGCAGCGACAGGCGGCGGAGTAGGGGTTGGCCGCCGCGTTCGGAGCGGCTGCTTTCGAGATTCCGGGCGTTTGGCGTGAACGTCCGGGACTGGGCGGTTAGTTGCCGCTCACCAAAGCCCGATTGAAGGCCGTGCGAGCGGTGTCAGTGTCAAAAGGGGCCGCGTCTAGATCAGGAAATGTCTGCGCCCTGCGAGCCGCCTCGTTCAGGCGGGCGGCGGTAGTTCCAATGCGCCAGCACGTAAGGATTGTTTCGTCATTCTGAGAAGGCAATTCGCCGCCTGCAAAGCCCAAATGGAACGCCCTGAATACGCGGTCCCGCGCAGCAAGATAGCCTATCGCTGGTTCGAGCCTCTCCACAGTATCATCGAGAAGTAGCGCGTCAGCTCCTGCGCCCATCCTATGAAGCCAGACACGCGCAAGCATCAGCGCCTCATCAACGCGCTTATCGCTGTTGGAGATAATCTCGACCGATGCATCACCCCCTTCGTCCCAGATAGTGACCCAATCACGATCTACATCGAATGAGTGTGGACGACCGTCCGCGAGCCGAACAATCGCCTCACCGCCCACGGGGACTTCAAACTGGTCGCATCCCGGCTCGATGAACACCGTCAGAGGTGCCTCTCCCTTGTTACGTATGGGTATCCGCATCGCGCCTTTCCATGCTCGCCAAGCCGAGCGTGCCACGCTAGCGAAACGTCCGCAACGGGCTCGATAGCGGAACGTCCGCCTTTGGCCGCGCCGAGGCTGAAACCGCCATCCTTACAATCGTCATCCCAGCGGAAACTGGGACCTAGGGCCTCATCGTGCGGCGCTTGCCGCCCTGGGCCCCAGCGTTCAACCTTCGGTTGTGCTTCGCAACCGCTGGGGCGACGAGCGGGGAAGAAGTCCCGCCATTTCCTACACGCCGGCCCGTCGCTACAACCTGCGCGGCTCTTTGGCATTGTCAGACCCCCAATTGTGACCGTCAGGGGCGAAATCCTACGCGTGCGCCCTGTGTCCGTCCGCTCAGCCTTCCGGCCTCACGCTTCTGAAAAACAGGCGATAATCCGGACTCCGCGAAGGTGACACGGTGTCACCTTTGTCAACTTTGTTATTTTGTTGCGCAACCCCTCCCGCGCCGCTGGCGGGGACGGGGCGCGGCGGTGGCCCTGCAATCCGATCAGAATGTGAAGGGCTTGGGCGGGACGCTTGGCCCCTTCACCGTCGGATTGTCGTTGAGCGCCAGTTCCACCAGCGCGGTGTCGAAGAACTCGTGCAGCTCGACGATCAGCCCGTCACGGATGGTCATGATCTGGCAGTAGGTCTGGGTGTAGTCGTGGCCGTTGGTGGCCGTGCCCCCGCCGCGCATCAGGCCGACGACGCAGTTCTCGTCCGCGCTCATGATGCGCCACTCTCGCGAGAAGCGGATCGTCTCGGGCACGAGCTTGCCGATCACGCCGTCCGCGACGATCGGGCCGAAGCACACGTCCTTGCCCTCCCAGCGCCCGGAGACGGGCGTGGTGCCGACCAGATTGAAGATGATGTCGTCCGAATGCAGGGCGGCGAGCGCATCGAAATCGCCCGCCGCCAGTGCTTCGTAGAACCGTGTCGCGACCGCGATATTGGCCGCGCGCAGATCGCTCACCGGATTACCCGAAGGCCGGGCGATAATTGCTCTCGCCCCAGTCCTGCCGCTTGGTCCACTGGCCCATCGTCTCGAGCTTGCCGTCGAGTTCGGGGAAGCGTTCGTAGACGTGCTCCATGTCCACCGCGAAGGGCTTGGTGGGCGCATTGTTGTTGTATTCGTAGAAGGCCTGGATGCCCTTGGCGAACTCCTCGCGCATTTCCGCCGGCATCCCGTCGCCCGCCGCTTCGACCAGATAGCGGCCGAACTCCTCGGGGGTGCAGGGATCATACTTGATGTCCTTGCCCAGCGCCTCGGACAGGCAGGCCGTCACCTGCTTGCCGACCAGCCGCTCCGGCCCGCCGATGTTGAGCCACGCGCCTTCCATGTCGGGCCGCTCGAGGCTCGCCAGCATGAACTTCGCCACGTCGTCGAGGCTGATCCAGTTGGCTTCGAGATTGGGGTTGTGCGGATAGACGTAGCGGCCTTCGTTGACGATGAAGGGCCGCGCCCAGTTGGTCAGCAGGTTGTCCATGAACAGCACCGAGCCGAACACCGTCCCCGGCGCGCCCGAGCGCCACAGGGCGTTGATGCCCTTGGTGTTCTCGCCATAGGTGAAGGGATCGCCGGGCTTGTCCGGGATCCAGCTCGAGGTGTTCCACACCACGCGCTTGACGCCGAGCGAAGCGGAGACCTTGCCGACTTCCCCGATCAGGTAGGCGCGGTCCGCGCGGGCCTGGAGCGGGTGGGTGTAGAAGATGTAGTCCGAGCCTTCGAGCGCATCGTGGAAGGTCGAGGTGTCGTAGAGGTCCATCGGCCGGATCTCGACCCGCTCCACGCCCTCCACCGGCGCGCCCTCCAGCGCATCCGGGCGGCGCGAGATCGCGCGCACGTCATACCCTGCCGCCAGCGCCTGGCGCACCTGCGCAAGGCCCTGCCTCCCGCTTGCGCCGATCACCGTAATGAGTGCCATTTCATCTCTCTCCCCATTGTGTTGTTGGCGGCAAGACTAGGAAGCACATGCCCCCCGTGCACCGCGCCAAAATGATAGCCGCGCGCCTGATGCCCCTAGCGAAATGGCGGGGTTGCCGTAGCGGCGCGGGAGCCGGACAGTGGCGGGATGACGAACCGCTTCTGGCGCATCGACCGCCGTCCCGAAGGCACGGATTTCGCCAGCGCGCTGACGCTGGTCGAAGCCCCGCTCGCCCCGCTTGCCGAAGGCGAGATCCGCATCCGCAATTCGCACCTGTCGATGGACGCCGGCACGCGGATGTGGCTCACCGCGCGCGAGGACGGCTATCAACCGCCGCTCCCGCTCGGCATTGCGATGACGGGGCTGGTGCTGGGCGAGGTGGTGGAGAGCCGCGCCGCGGGATTCGCCCCCGGCGATCTGGTGCGCGCCTTCGGGCAATGGGCCGATGTCAGCACGGTCGATGCGGTGATGTCGGGCGCGATTGTGCTCGATCCTTCGGTCGCTGACCGGCGCGCGTGGTTCGGCCCGCTCGGGATGAACGGCTGGACCGCGCTGTGGGGCGTGGAGCAGACCGGCGCGGCCAAGCCGGGCGAGCGGGTGCTGGTCTCGGCGGCGGCGGGGGCGACCGGCATCCTCGCGGTGCAGATCGCCAAGCTACTCGGCTGCGAGGCCTGGGGCATCGTCGGCGGGGACAGCAAATGGCGCTATCTCAAGCACGAAATCGGCGTGACGGGCGTGGTCGACTACAAGGGCAGCAACCCCGGCGCGCAGCTCGATGTGGCGGGCGGCTTCGACGTCTATTTCGACAATGTCGGCGGGCCGTTGCTGGATCAGGTGCTCACCCGCATGAACCACTATGGCCGGATCGCGGTGTGCGGACTGGTGGCCGACTACACCTCGGGCACCCGCACCGCGCCCAGAGAATTCGATCAGGTGCTGATGCGGCGTCTGCGGATCGAAGGCTTCTTCTCGCCCGATTTCATGCACGAGGGCCCGGCCCTGACAGCACGCTTGCGGGCATGGCACGAGGCGGGCGAGTTGGTGATGCCCTATGACGTGACGCGCGGCCTCAAAAACGCCCTCACCGCCTATGCCAAGCTGTTCACCGGGGCCAATATCGGCAAGGTGATCGTGGAGCTCGATACATGACCGGCACACTCGAAGACCGCGAAGCGATCCGCGACATCCTCGCCGCCTATGCCCACGCCATCGACCGGCGGCGCTGGGGGATGATGGAGCGCCTGTTCCACGACGATGCCGTGTTCAAGTTCGGGGTGATCGAAGGCGACTGGCGCGGCTTTGTCGATCAGGCCCGCGCGGTGATCGACCCGTGCCTTGCGACCCAGCACCAGCTCGGCCAGACGATCTTCGGATTTGCGAATGAAGGCGTCTGCCATACCGAAACCTACATGACCGCGATGCACACCATCCCGCCCGGCTACCCGCTGGCCGAGGTGTTCCCCGACAAGGGCGTGATCTACTCGGCGATCGTCGCGGGCCGCTATGTCGACCGCTTCGAGAAGCGTGGCGGAGAATGGCGCATCGCCCAGCGCACCGGGCTCTACGACTGGCGCGAGCTCCGGGTGGTGGAAGGCGTGGACCTGTCGAACACCCCCGAGGGCGCGGCGGGCTATCACGACGAACGCGATCCCTCGACCGCGGCTGTGAGGCAGTGGCTCGGCTAGGGCCGCTTGAAGGCAAACACCCCGCTCATCGTCGCGATCTGCTCGGTGCCGCGCCAGATGCCGCCCGAGGTATAGGCCGTGCGCCCACCCAGCCGGTCGATCCGCACGCGCGCCTCGAGCCAGTCGCCCAGCCTCGCGCCGCTGAGATAATTGACCGTCAGCGTCACGGTCGACGGTGCCAGCCGGGGCCGTTCGGCATCATAGACCGCATGGCTCAGCGCGACATCGGCGAAGGTCGAGATCACGCCCCCGTGCGCCGCGTCCTGATAGTTGATGTGGTGCGGGCAGATCAGCAGCCCCACGACACGCACGCCCTCTGCCGCCGGTCCGAGGTAATAGGGCCCGCCGTGATCGAGAAAGCCCGGGGTAAAGCCCGCCGGGTCAAAGCCTGAAGGTATCGCCATTCCCCACCCTACCCTGCCGCGCAGCCCTGCACCCGCTATGAATTGTGCCAATGACACGCGCGGGCGCAGGGGTTATCTCCTCGCCCCATGGGAGACAGCACAGCATTGGCCGCAGAGACCTTCTGCGACATCGTTCGCGAACACGCCCGTACGCAGGGCGATGTGATCGCCTTCACTTACGGGCAGGAAGACATCCGCTTCGCCGAGCTTGACGAGGGCGCGGATCGCGTGGCGAACGGCCTCGTCGCGCTTGGGGTGAAGCCGGGGGACCGCGTGGCCTTCCTCGGCAAGAACCACCCGCTCTATTTCGAGGCCTTCCTCGGCGCGAACCGGGTGGGCGCGGTGATGACGCCGGTCAACTGGCGGCTGGCCGCCCCCGAAGTCGCCTATGTGCTCGACAATTCGCAGGCGCGCGTGGTGTTCGTGGGTGAGGGCTTTGCCGAGGTGCTGAGCCTCATCCGCCCCGACTGCCCCCATGTCGAACTGGTGATCGGCATCGACGCACCGGACTTTGCCGGCACTGATTACCGCATCTGGCGCGACGGCTTTTCGGCCACGCCCGTGGCGCATGTGGTGAAGGCCGAAGACGACGCGCTTCAGCTCTACACCTCGGGCACTACCGGCAAGCCCAAGGGCGCAGTCATCACCCACGGCTCGTTGCTCTCGAGCCGCGATGGCACTGCCGCGGGCGACCAGATGCGCAGCTGGCAGGAACCGATCCCGGGCGATGTCACATTGCTTGCCATGCCGTGCTTCCACATCTCGGGCACCGGCACCGGCATCGGCACGATGGTGGCGGGCACCAATTCCATCGTGCTGCCCGAATATGATCCGACCAAGGCGCTGGACCTGATCCAGAACTACAACATCTCGAAGATCTTCCTCGTCCCGGCCGCGCTGCAGATCCTGCTCAATCACCCGAAGGTGGGCGAGGTCGATTTCAGCCGGCTGAAATATGTCACCTACGGCGCCTCTCCGATCCCGCTCGAACTGATGCGCGAGGCGATCCGGGTGATGGGCTGCGGCTTCGTGCAGATGTACGGCATGACCGAGACCAGCGGCACCATCGTCGCGCTCGATCCCGAGGATCACGTGCCCGAAGGCTCGGTGCGGATGCGCTCGGTGGGCAAGCCGCTCGCGGGTGTGGAGATCAAGGTGATCGACGAGGCGGGCAACGAAGTCCCCGCCGGCACCGTGGGCGAGATCGCGACGCGTTCGAACAAGAACATGCGCGGCTACTGGAACAACCCGGATGCCACGGCTTCGACCATCGATGCCGAAGGCTGGCTGCGCACCGGGGACGCGGGATACCTCGACGAGGACGGCTATCTCTACATCCACGACCGGGTGAAGGACATGATCATCTCGGGCGGCGAGAACGTCTACCCGGCCGAGGTCGAAAACGCGCTCTATTCGCACCCCAAGGTGGCTGACGTGGCGGTGATCGGCGTGCCCGATCCCAAGTGGGGCGAGGCGGTGAAAGCCTGCGTGGTGGTGAAGGCGGGCGAGGAACTGACCGAGGCCGAACTCATCGCCCACGCGCGCACGCTGATCGCGGGCTACAAGTGCCCCAAGTCGGTCGATTTCATCCCCGCCCTGCCGAGGAACCCCTCGGGCAAGATCCTCCGACGCGAGTTGCGCGCGCCCTACTGGGTGGGCAAGGACCGGGCGGTGAACTGACGTGCTGGCGGTCCGCCAACTCGCCTACAAGGTGAACGACCTTGAGGCGGCCGCGGCGGCGCATCACCGGCGGTTCGGCTCGGGGCCGTTCTTCGTGCTCAGGCACGTGGCGCTCGCCTCCTCGGAGCATCGGGGGATCGAACAGCCCTTCGATCATTCCAGCGCCTATGGTCAGTGGGGCAGCGTGATGGTGGAGCTGGTCGTCCAGCACAATCCCGATCCGTCCGCCCTGCACGATATGTTCCCCCATGGCTCGGGCGCCGAGGGGCTGCACCACACGGCGTTGTTCGTCGATGATCTGCACGCCGAGATTGCGCGGTTCAAAGCTGCGGGAGTGCCGCTGGCGCAGCTTTCGATAACCGAGACCGGCACGGCCTTCGCCTTCGTCGATGCGCGCGCGGAGCTTGGGCACATGCTCGAGCTCTACGAGCCGACGCGGCAGCTGAGGGGCTTCTACGACTTCGTGGCCGAGGCCGCCCAAGGCTGGGACGGGCACGATCTGATCCGGGAGCTGGGCTAAGCCCCCGCCAGCCCCGGCAGATCGACCAGCGCCGCACGGCACTCGGCGTCGGCCAGCGCCGCGAGCACCGAGAAGGCGACGAAACCCGCCTCGTCCAGATGGGCGACGACCGCTGCCGCTTCCGCATCGCTGATCGCGGTATGCTCGAACGGCATCCGCCGGGCATAGGCGAGGACGGTACGGGTGCCGTCATCCAGCCCGCTCTCGTCAGGGGCAACATCCATCCCGTGCACCGCCGCCACGGCCTGGCGGATCAGTGCGGCCAGCGCGGGGTCGAGCGCGGCTTCGGTCTTGTCCCGGAAGTCGGCGTAATGCGCGGCGAGCACCGGATCGGCGGCCAGCGCGGCGCAGACGGCGCTCATTCCGCTGCCTCCAGCACGGCGGGCGTGGGCAGCACGGTGCGGTCCATCACCTCCGGCTCAAGCCCCATCGTGATCAGCGCCTTGGCGAGCGCGAGGAACAGCGTCACGCCGAGGCCCAGCTCGGCGATCTGCGCGGGGGTGAGGTGGCGTTGCAAAGCCGTCTTGGCATCGCAGTTCAGCAGCTCGGGATCGTGGATCAGCGCGTCGGTGAATTTCAGCACCGCCTTTTCGGTGTCGGTCAGCTTGTCGCTCGTCTCGTAGCCGTCGGTGATGTCGTCCACCACCTCCTCGCCCAGCCCCTGCGCGACCGCCTTGTCGAAGCGGACATTGCGGCAGAACCCGCACTCGGTGACGCGCGCATTGCGCATCCGCGCGACCTCCTTGATCCGCGCCGCCAGCACGTCCGAGCCCCAGAACCGGCCATAGAGCGCGAAGAAGCTCTCCGCGATGGCGGGCTGGTGGGCGAGCACGCTACCGAAATGCGCGGGCTCGCCGGGAATGGCGGAGGATACGCGGGGGATGGTCGACATGAGGCCTCTCCTTCACGCGGAAGATAACAGGCGGTGCCGCTGGTTTACCCTCGCCATTTTCGCAGGGGGGAAGGCCGCTGCGCGCATGGCAGAAGAGCGAAAACCAACCGAGGGAGAGAGCACATGCCCGGCGAAGCACAGCGCGTGATCGAGGAATTCTGGCGCATCCAGGACGGGGGCGACTACACCAAGCTTGTCGATCTCTTCGCCGAGGACGCCTTTCTCGAAGACCCGATCTGGGGCCAGTATCGCGGGCGCGAGGCGATCATGGGCTTCATGACGACGATGGTGAAGGAGATGGGCGACCGCAAGGTCCACTTCACCGTCGACGAGATCTGCGGCGACGATCACGCGGTGTGGGCGCGCTGGACGATGCACATGGACGGCCATCCCCCGCGCGGCGGGGTCGGCATCTACAAGGTAGAAGGCGGCAAGATGACCTATTACCGCGACTACATGGACCCGGCCGCCGAGTAGACTACATCCGCCGGTAATCCGGGTGCCCGCTTTCCCGCAGGTCGAGCATCGGCAGCGGGAAAGCGGCATTGGGGCTCGCGTCGGGCTGGTCGGGCATCGCCATGGTCCAGTCCATGATGTAGCGGCGGCTCGAAATCCGCCACTCCTCGCCGCGCTTCTCGTAGGTGTCGAGATAGCGCCCGCCATACATGTTGCCGCGATAGGGCTCGCGCTCTTCCTCGCGGCGGAAGCCGAGCGCCACGCCGTAGCATTCGCCCTCGGCCGTGGTCGCCGAGGTGAGCTTCACCGCCAGCGGCGCGAGCAGGTGCCAGCGCCGCCCGGTCGAGCGTTCGACCTGCATCACCACCGGCACGAACTCGGCCGCCGTGCCCTTGAAGAAGCCGTAGTCGATCGCGGCATCGGGCCAGTAGCACCCCGCCTGCCCGTCGTCGTCGAGCCAGTCGAGCGTGCGCGAATAGCGCGCGATGAGATCGTGGATCGCCTGCCGGTCGAGCAGTTCCTGAAGCTTCGCCTCGATGTTCATGCGCGCGCTCCCCACCAGGCTGGGATCGTGAGCGGGAAGCGTTCCTGCGCGATCTTCATGCTCTCGCTGGCATCATCGGGCAGCGCCGGATCGGCGGTGTGCGGCAAGCCTCCCCCCGCGCCTTCCACGGGGTCGATATATTCGAGTTTGATGCCCGCCAGCACGTCGGCGAAGTCATGGCCCTCGTGATGGTCGGACATCTGGTGGTGATAGAAGGCCCATTTGTCCTTGAACGAGAGCAGGCAGTAGTAGCTCAGCGGCTCCTGCCCTTTCCAGTATTCGTAGCGGATCACGCCTTCCTCGGTGCCGAAGGTGTGGTGGACCATGTCGCGCATGATCGCCTCCCACTTTTCCTCCTTGCCGGGCTGGATGGTGATGTGGGCGAGCAATGTGGCCATCGAAGCGTCTCCCTTCAGGCGGGGGTGAGGTTGAGAAACAGGCGGTAGATGCCGAGCATGATCCCGCCCTGGTGGCGGAAATCATTGCCCGGCGCGTATTCCATGTCGGCGAAAGCGTCGGCGAGGCGATCCCACGCGATCATCTGTTCGAGCCGCGAGATGTTGGAGCCCGGGCACGAGCGCGGCCCCTGACTGAAGGCGAGGTGGCGCGTCACCGCCTTGCGATCCAGCTTCAACTCCAGCGGGTCCTCGAATTCGTCCGCGTCGATATTGGCCGCCGCCCACCTAAGGTGAAGCATCGAACCGGCCGGAACATGGACGCCCTGGAACACCTCGTCACGGGCGCAGATGCGGGTGGACAGGCCCTGTGTGGGCGAGCGCAGCCGCATCCCTTCCTCGATGAAGGTGCGGATCGCGCTCCGATCCCCGCGTAGAGTGCCGAACATTCCCGGCCGCTCGCACAGCAATTGCGCCTGCTCGGCCAGCGCATACTGGGTCGTCTCCAACCCGCCGATCACCATCGCATAGACCACGCCGTTGATCTCGTCGTCGGTGAGCTTTCGCCCAAGCGCCTGATATTCGACCTGCGTGAGGAAGCTCACCATGTCGTCCTGCGGGTTGGCGCGCTTCTTGGCGGTCTGCTCCGCCACATATTCCTTCATCCCCGCCAGCAGCCGGAACTTCTCGGCGCTCTGTTCAGGGGTGAGGATGTTCTTGTGCGTGGTCCCGATCACATAGGACATGACCTGCGCATTGCCCCATTGTTCGAGCCGCGGGATGTCCTCCTGCGGGAAGCCGAGCACGCTCGCCATCACCCGCTGCGGCAGGGGGCGGGCAAAGTCGGCAACAAAGTCGACAGGCTCGCCAGCTCGCGCCTTGACCAGCATTCCGGCGATCAGATCGTCGACATGCTGCGTGATCATGCCAGCATGGCGCGTGCAGCCTGGGCCAACCCATGGATCGGTCAGCTCCTTGCGGTGCGCGCGCCACAGCTCGGGATCGGGCCGCAGCGAGACGATCGAGGCGACCATCGCGTCGATATCGGGGATATGGGTGGGCATCTCGCCCGACTGCTGGATATGCGCGACCAGCAGCGAGAGCGTGGGCGGGAAGCGGTCCCAGTCCATCACGACGCGGCGCACATCCTCGTATTTGGTGAGGACGAAGGCGTCGGTGCCCGGGGTCAGCCCTTCGCCGGCAAGGCGCTGCACCGGAGCCTCGGCGTGGAGGATCGCATAGGCATCGTACCAGTGCTCCTGCGCGCCGGGGGCGAACAGATCGACCTCGTCAAGCGAGCGCGGTGCGCCCCCTGCTGCCTCTTGCAAAACCGCCTCTCCCTATGCGGTGGCGCCTCGCCGCTTAGCGAATCCGCCAATTGCTGATGCAGGGCTTGTCCCGCAGCCTCTCCCTTACGGAAACGGGCTATTTTGTGAGGCCCCCACGGGAGAGAGACGTGAGCCGCATAGCCAAACTCGAAGCCGATCAATGGGATGAGCGCCTCGTCAAGGCGATCCGGCCGGAGAACCTGACCGATCTCGAACAGGGTCTGACGCGCTATTTCGCGCATTGCCCGGAACAGGCGCTGGGGCTGATGGCGTTCGGCGGGGCGCTGAAGATGAACCGCAGCCTGCCCGAGCGGCTGGTGGAGCTGGTGCGGCTGCGCGTCGCCTTCTTCAACCAGTGCCGTTCCTGCATGGCGATCCGCTATTCCGATGCGGTGGCCGACGGGGTGACCGAGGGGCTGGTGTGCTCGCTCGAACGCCCGCAGGAGGCCGAGAACCTTTCGGCGGCGGAGAAAGTGGCGATCCGTTACGGCGAGCTGATGGCGACCGATCACTTGGCCATCGACGATGCGATGTACGCGTCGCTGCGCGAGCACTTCACCGAGGCCCAGATCGTCGAGCTGGGCATGACAGTCGCCTTCTTCGTCGGCTTCGGGCGGCTCGCGGCGACATACCACATGGTCGAGGAACTGCCCGAGGCGTTCCAGACCGCCGAAACCATCGCCCCGTGGGGCGCCGAAAAGATCCAGGTGCGCTGATGGCAACGCAGGCCCCCGAAACCCCCGCAACGCCGGTCATCAACCTGTTCGATCCGCAGCTCCAGCAGTGCCCCTACGAGGCCTACAAGACCCTGCGCGACGAAGCGCCGGTCTACAACATCCCCGGCACGCAGATCTATGTCGTCAGCCGCTATGATCACGTGCGCGAGGTGCTGATGGACCCGGCGCGCTTCCCCTCGACGGCCTTGAGCGAGCTGATGCGCGCCTCGCCGGTCGACATGGAGCGCGGGCGCAAGGTCGCCGAGCGGTTCAAGGAGAAGGGCTGGCTCCCCGCGCCGACCCTCGCGGGCCGCGATGACCCGAACCACAAGCAGATGCGCGCGATGTTCAACGAGGCGTTC
Source organism: Porphyrobacter sp. (assembly GCA_027531395.1). GTDB lineage: Bacteria > Pseudomonadota > Alphaproteobacteria > Sphingomonadales > Sphingomonadaceae > Erythrobacter. The sequence goes on from JAPZRO010000003.1 coordinate 292,672, forward strand.
AAGCCCAGCCGCATCAAGGAGATCGACCCGCGCGTCGAAACCCTCGCCTACGAGCTGATCGATGAGTTCGTGGATGAAGGCCGCTGCGACTGGGTGCGCCAGTTCTGCGTCCCCCTGCCGCTGTTCATCATCGGCGAGCAGATGGGCGCCAAGCGCGAGGACATGTGGAAGATCAAGGGCTGGACCGATGCCTTCTTCCACCGCATCTCGCTGATGCTGCCCGAGGACAAGCACCTCGAAATGGTCGACCGCGAGATCGAGGCGCAGCACTATTTCCAGCCGATCTTCGAGCGCCTGCGCGAACATCCCGATGGCTCGCTGATCAGCGTGCTGGTCAACACCGTGATCGAGGGCTGGGGCCGCCCGCTGAACGACAACGAGCTCCACGCCGAGATGATGGCCGACACCTTCGTCGGCGGCTCGGAAACCACCACCAATGCGCTCGCGGCGGGGATGAAGCTGCTGATCGAGAACAAGGACGTGTGGGCGAAGCTCAAGGCCAATCCCGACAAGTATATGCGCAACTTCGTCGAGGAGGTGCTGCGGCTCGAAAGCCCGGTGCAGAGCCTGATGCGCTTCACCCACAAGGATGTGGAGCTGGACGGGGTGACGATCCCCGCAGGCTCGGTCGTCAATGTGCGCTACGGCGCGGCGAACCGTGACGAGCGCTTCTTTGAATGTCCCGAGAAGCTCGATCTCGACCGGCCCAAGGCGGGCGCGCACATGGCGTTCGGCTCGGGCACGCACCATTGCCTTGGCGCGCCGCTCGCCCGGCGCGAACTCACCTGGGGCTTCCAGGCGGTGGTCGACCGGTTCGAGGACATGGACTTCGCGGAAGGCGAGAACGACTTCACCTACCACCCGCATTTCCTGCTGCGCAGCCTCAAGCAGCTCAACATCACCTTCACGCCGAAGAAGCGCTGAGATGGCAACGCTCCTCAAACCCGCGCCGCAACGGATCGACGTCACCCCGCAGCCCATGCCGGCGCTGTCGAACCGCCCGATCGACGGCAGCCGCTACTGGAGCCATGAGTTCATGGCGCGCGAGTGGGACGGCATCTGGACCAAGGCGTGGCTGATCGGTGGCCTCGCCTCGCAGGTCGCCAAGCCGGGCGACTTCTTCACCTACGAGATCGGGCGCGAGAGCATCCTCGTCACGCACGGCGAGGACGGCCAGATCCGCGCCTTCTACAACGTCTGCCCGCATCGCGGAAAACGCCTCGTCATGGAGGAGCAAGGCCACTCCAAGCGTCTCGCCTGTTCCTACCACGGCTGGCGCTTCACATCGGAAGGCGAGCTCAATTTCGTCCCCTGCCCCGAGGATTTCGCGGGCGGCAACCCCTGCGGCAAGGTGCGGCTGGAGGAAGTGAAGTGCGAGGTCTTCGCCAGCTTCGTCTGGGTCAATCTCGATCCCGATGCCACGCCGCTCGCCGACCATCTCGGCCCGGTCGCGCACCAGATCGCGGGCTACCGCATGGAGCAGATGCACCGCACCCACTGGGTGACGCTGGAGGGCGACTGGAACTGGAAGTGCGTGCAAGACAATTTCAACGAGTCCTATCACCTGCCTTTCGTCCACCCGCAGACCCGCTTCGTGATGGAGCAGAGCTACAAGGACTGCCAGTTCGATCTCTACGCCCCGCACGGCCATGCGCGGATGTTCATGCCGGGCTCGCGGCCGTCACGCTCGCTGCGCGGCCACACCGACACCGTGCTCGACATGATGCGCACCGAGCTGACCTATTGGGGCCTCGACCCCGAGGATTTCCGCGATGATCCGCTGCGCACCCGAGAGGCCTTGCAACGGGCCAAGCGCGAGAAAGGCGCAGAGAAGGGCTATGATTTCAGCCACTTCCACGATGCGCAGCTGACCGATCACTTCCACTACACGATCTTCCCCAACATCAGCTTCAGCCTCAAGCCCGACGGCTGCATCTGGCTGCGCGCCGATCCGCACCCGACCGATCCCGAGCGGTGCTATTTCGACATGTGGTACTTCACCTGGTTCCCGGAAGGCGTGGACCGTTACTACGCCTATTCGATGGGGCAGGAGGTCGATCGCACCGTCCCCGTGCCGCACCAGCGCGGCGTGGTTGGCGAGCTCTCCTGCGGCCCCGGCATCGATCAGGACGTGAGCATCTGGAGCGAGCAGCAGAAGGGGTTGCGGTCACGCGGCTACAAGGGCGGGCATCTCGCGGGACAGGAAGCGCGGGTGCGCTTCTTCCACGACACCATCGACCGCTGGCTGGGGGATTAGCGCTTCGTCATTGCGAGCCGCAGGCGAAGCAATCCATGGCCTGAGGCCGGACGCAAGCACGACCGGTGCGGAGGCCGCTGCGGTCAGCCCATGGATTGCTTCGCTACGCTCGCAATGACGAGCTACGCGTTGGCCAAAGCCGCCGTCCGCCCCGCGATATAGCCATAGGTCAGCGCCGGGCCGAGTGTTCCGCCTGCGCCTGCATAGATCCCGCCGGTGGGGCAGGCGATGGCATTGCCCGCGCCCAGCAGGCCGGGGATCGGCTGCCCGTCATGCCCGAGAATCCGCGCCTGTCCGTCGGTCCGCGGCCCGCCATTGGTGCCGAGCAAGCCCGACGCAATCTCCACCGCGTAGAACGGCGCCTCGCGGATCGCGCCGAGCGTGACGGCTGCGCCCTCCCGCGAGCGGTCGCCGTAGAAGTGGTCATAGGCGCTCGTTCCGCGCCCGAAATCGGGGTCATGGCCCTCGTCGGCATGGACATTGAAGCGCGCCACGGTTGCGGTCAGCACCGCCGGATCAAGGCCGATCTGTTCGGCAAGGCCTTCCAGCGTGTCCGCGCGCTTCACCCAGTCGGGGATCGGCTGGCCCGGCTGGCGCGTGCCTAGCGGATAGCGCTCGGCATATTGCGCGTCGAAGATCAGGTAGGCCGGCAGATTGAGGTAGTCGTAATTGGCCGGATCGAACTGGTGGAACACGCCTCCCAGCGCCGAGTAGTTGGCCGCTTCGTTGCAGAACCGCTTGCCCGAGCGGTTCACCATGATCGAATGCGGCACGGTGCGTTCGATCAGGATGATCTGCGCGCGCTGCTCGCCGCTGGCCCAGGGCTGATCGGGGGTGACGAGCGTCGGCGCCCACCAGGCGCTGGTCATGTTGCCGAGCTTCGCGCCCGCCGCCATGGCGAGCTTGAGGCCACCGCCGGTGCCGGTCGGCGGGCTGGCGGGAGCTGTCACCGGCCCGCGCAGGAATGTCTGGCGCAGTTCGGTGTCCCACTCGAATCCACCGGTGGTGATGATCACGCCGCGCCGCGCCGACAGCGCGAAAGGCGCGCCGTCCTTCGTGCCTTCGATCCCGGTGATCCGTTCGCCGTCCTTCACCAGCCGCTTCGTCTCCACGCCAAGCACCGGTTCGATCCCCCGGTCGAGGCAGGCCTTGAGCAGCCGCGCCACCATCGCCTGCCCGAACCCGCATTGCCGCGCTGCCATGCGCTGGCCCAGCACTTCCATCGGCGGCATGGTCGTCGCCCCGCCGAGCGGCGTTTCGCGCAGCATCAGCGGCTTGGGTTCCTCGATGGCGTAGATCTTCGCCGCCCAGTCGCCGAGTTCGGGCAGATCGAACAGGTCATGATCGAGCGCGCGGCTGCCTTCGGGCTTCGCCCCGGGACGGTCGAGATAGTAGTCGGGATAGCCCGGCAGCACCGCCACCTTGAGCGCGTCGATGCCTTCGAGGAAGGCGAGCGCCTCCGGCCCCTTGTCGACGAAGGCGGTGAGCGTCTCGTCGACCAGATCGCCGTGATCGAGGCTCCGGAAATAGGCGAGTGCCTCCTCACGCGAATCCGCCATGCCCGCGGCGCGCATCCGGGGGTTGTCGGCCACCCAGATGACGCCGCCCGAAATCGCCGAGGTGCCGCCGATGCGCTCCCCCCGCTCGATCAGCGCGACACGCGCGCCTGCTTCGTGGGCCGCAAGCGCAGCGGCCATGCCGGCCGCCCCGCTACCGAGGATGATCACATCGACTTCGCTCATGGTGCCATAGACGCCTTGCGGGGCCGGGGCGGCAACCCGTCATTTTGGCAAGGTGCGCGCCTGCGCCGAGGCGGCTACCCACGCAGGCAAAGGAGAGTGAGCCATGAAACTCGAAGGAAAAGTCGCCGCAATCACCGGCGGGACGGCAGGCATGGGGCGCGGGATCGCCGAGGCGTTTCTGGCCGAGGGCGGCAAGGTCGCGCTGTTCGCGCGCAATGCCGAAAAGGGCGCGAAGGTGCTGGAGGAACTGGGCGCAGGCGAAAACGCGATCTTCATCGCCGGGGACGTGATGAGCCAGGCCGATCTCGAAGGCTTCATCGACCAGACCATCGCCCATTTCGGCACGCTCGACATTCTGGTGAACAATGCGGGCGGCGCGGGCGATTTGCAGCCGCTCGTCAACCTGTCCGATCACGCCTTTGACGAGGCGATGAAGTGGAACGTCTATTCGACCTTCTGGGCCACCCGCCGCGCGCTGCCGACCATGCTGGAGAAGGGCGACGGGCGGATCATCAACATCTCCTCGATGGAGGGCAAGCACGGCAAGCCGGTGCTGACCGCCTATTCCGCCGCCAAGCACGCGGTGAACGGCATGACCAAGAGCCTCGCGCGCGAAGTCGGGGCGCAGGGTGTGACCGTCAACGCGATCTGCCCCGGCCTCGTGATCACCGACATCATCAAGAACAACGGCCCCGCCACCGCCAAGGCGATGGGGATGGAGCTGGAAGAGATGATCGCGCTGTTCGCCAGCGAGGCCGCGATCAAGCGCCCCAACGAGGTCGAGGAAATCGCCGCCGTGGCGGTGCTGCTCGCCAGCAAGGCCGGCGCAGGCATCACCGGCGCGCAGATCAGCGTCGACGGCGGGACCGCGCAGTACTGAGGTCATTGCGCGGTCGTTGTCGGTTCATTGCCGCCCCGTTCGATGTTCCACGTGAAACATCGAACGGGGGGTGAGGCCTACCCCTGCAACTTCGCCATCGCCGCGCCGACGGCTGCCGCGACGTCGCCGGCCTGCGGATTGCCGCGCATGATGAGCCCGCCATTGGGCTGGATATTCGCCCCCGTGACATAGGCCTGATCGGTGCTCAGCCACAGGCAGGCGTGCGCGACATCGTCCACGGTGTTGAGCCGCCCCATCGGATAGCGCGGCAGGAAGGCGTCGGTCAGGCCCGGCACCTGGAAGCTTTCATGCGTCATCGGGCTGTCGGTGAAGGCGGGCGAGACGGTGTTCGCCTTGATCCCCAAGTGCCCGTAATCATTGGCGACGCACTCGATCAGCGCCTCGGACCCGCGCTTGGTGCCGATATAGGCCGCGTGGTTGGTGATGATCGCCTTGGTGGTGGCCGAGGACAGGCTGATCAGCGAGCCGCCGGTCGGTTGTTGCGCGCTCATCACCCGCACGAAGGCCTGCAGGAAGTGGTGCACGCCCTTGAACTGAAGATCGACGATCTGGTCGAGCTGTTCGTCGGTGATCTCCTCGAGGCTGGCGAGCAGGCCCCAGCCGGTAGTGTTGATCGCGATATCGACCCGGCCGAAAGCCGCGACCGCCTTGTCGGCCATGGCATTGACCTCGGGTTTTTTGGAAATGTCGCACAGCGCATATTCGCCGCCGATCTCCTTGGCGAGCGCGGCGAGCGGGGCCTCCTTGCGGCCCGCCACCATCACCTTCGCGCCTTCCTTGGCGAACAGGCGGGCAATGGTCTGGCCCATGTTGCCCTCCGATGCCGCCCCCAGCACCACTGCGGTCTTGCCTTGCAATTGTCCCATCACGTGTCTCCTCTCGGGGAAGCGAGTAACACGGGCAGCCCCGCGCCGACCCTTCCCAAAAGTGTCCATTGTTCGCGCGAGGCGCGGGCCTGATAGCCGCAGGCAACACCGTGGGGAGAGCACGACAATGTTTACAGGACCGCTGGAGGATCGCGTGGCGATCGCCGAATTGAACGGCACCTATGCCGATGGCGTGGTGCGCATCGATGCCGCCACCTGGGCCACCGTATGGGCCGATGATGCCGACTGGGATCTGATGGGCCACAAGACCCACGGCAAGGAGGCGATCGTCGCCTTCTGGAACGGCGCGATGAGCGGTCTGGAGGCGGTGAGCTTCCACTGCGTGCCCTGCATGATCGAGGTCACCGGCGACACTGCGAAGGCACGGGTGCAGACGCAGGAAATCCTGAAGCCCAAGGAGGGCAAGGCGCGCCATGTCGGCGGGCTTTATGAAGACACCTTGGCGAAGATCGACGGGCAGTGGCGCTTCACCAGCCGCACCTTCAGGATCGTCGCCGAATTCGGAGTGGAGAGCTAAACATGGCCAAGATCGTCATTTCCGCGCAGATCGACCTCGATCCCGCCCAGCGCGAGGAAGCCCTGCGCTCCGCCCGCCCGCATATCGAGGCCGCGCTCGCCGAGAAGGGCTGCATCCACTACGACTGGAGCGCGTGCTCGATGAACCCCGCGCGGGTCAACGTGTTCGAGGAATGGGAAAGCGAGGAAGACCTCGCCGCGCACTTCCGCGATCCGGCCTATACCGGGATGCGCGATCACATCGGCCAGTTCGGCATCACCGCCGCGGTCAGCAAGAAGTATCGCGTCGATGCCGAAGGCCCGGTCTACAACGCCGAAGGGCAGGCGACCGAAGCGTTTGACTAGGCTTCTCGGAGCCATTCTCGCGGGCGGACAGGCGCGCCGCTTCGGCAGCGACAAGGCGCAGGCGCTCTATCAGGGCGCACGCCTGATCGACCGGGTGGCGGCGGCGCTTGTCGCGCAGTGCGAAGCGCTGGTCGTCTGCGGGCGCGAGGAACCCGGTTTTGCCTGCATTCCCGACTGGCCCGAACCCGGCCTCGGCCCATTGGGCGGACTCGCCGCCGCGCTGCGCCATGCGGGCGAGCAGGGCTTTTCCCATGTCCTGTCCGCCGGTGTGGACGCACCCGATCTGCCGCATGATCTGGCCGCTAGCCTCGCAGGCGAAGGGGCGGCGATTGTCGAGAGCCAGCCCGTGGTCGGGCTGTGGCCGGCCGAGGCAGGGCCTGCGCTGGAGGCCTTCATCGCGGGCGGCGGCCGCTCGCTCTACCGCTTCGCCGATCACATCGGCGCCCGGCAGATCGAGCTTCCCGCCCCGCTGATGAACGTCAACCGGCCGGAGGACTTGCCCCCGGCCTGAGACGTCACAGCTTCAGCAGCTGCTTGCCGCGGTTCTGGCCGCTGAACAGGCGCTGGAGCGTCTGCGGCGCGTTTTCGAAGCCGTGCTGGATGTCTTCCTGATACTTCAGGCTGCCATCCTTGACGAAGCCTTCCAGCCGCTTGCGGATGCCGGGGAATTCGCTGGCCCAGTCGAGCACGATGAAGCCCGCCATGGTCCCGCGCCGGAACACGAGGTTGAAGTAGTTCTCCGGCCCGGCGGGCAGGCTCCCGGTCTCGTAACGGCTGATCCCGCCGCAGATCACCACCCGCGCGCCGGTGGCGATGCAGGCGAGCATGTCGTTGAGGATCTTGCCGCCGACATTGTCGTAGATCACGTCCACGCCGCGCGGGCACAGCTCGCGGATCTGGGCCTTCACATTGCCCGCCTTGTAGTCGATCGCGGCATCATAGCCCGCCTCTTTGACGAGCCAGTCGCACTTGTCCTGACCACCCGCGATGCCGACCACGCGGCACCCGGCGATTTTGGCGAGCTGGCCGACGATACTTCCCGTCGCGCCGGCGGCGCCCGAGACCAGCACGGTATCGCCCGCGACCGGCTTGCCGACCTTGAACAGCCCGCAATAGGCGGTCAGCCCCGTCGTCCCCAGCACCGAGAGCACAGCGGTGGGCGATAGATCAGTTTCGACCTTGGTCAGCTCCTTGCCGTCGGTGACGAGGTATTCGGTCCAACCGGTGGTGCCGAACACCATGTCGCCCACCGCGAACCGCCCGCCATTGGAGGCGACCACCTCGGCGATCCCGCTGCCGCGCATCACGTCGCCGATGTTCATCGGGGCGACGTAGTCGGCGATGTTCTCCATCCAGCCCTTCTGCGCCGGATCGAAGCCGAGGAAATGAGTCTTGAGCAGCATCTCGCCCGGGCCCGGATCGGGCAGCTCGGCGGTGACGAGCTTGAAGTCGTTCTCGATCTCGATCCCGCGACCGCGCGGGTGACCGTTCAGGAGCCATTGGCGGGTGGTGGTGGGCATGGGGGCATCTCCTTTTTCTGCCTGCCCTATTGCGGGCGCGCAGTCCTGCCCTCCACGGACAAAAGTATCAGTCGAGCCCCCTGCCCCCTGTGGTAGTTTGCGCTCTCCAAGGAGAGAGATGATGGGCGCCGAAACTCACAAGACCTTCTGCCGCTTCTGCCACGCCAACTGCGCGATGGAAGTCGATGTCGTCGACGGCAAGGTGGTGGAGGTTCGCGGCGATCCGCAGGATCCCGCCTATGGTGGCTACACCTGCATGAAGGGCCGCGAGCTGCCGGATTCCCATAATTCCGAAAACCGTCTGCATCACAGCCTTGTACGCAATGACGCGGGCGAATTCGTCGAAACACCGATGCCGCAAGCCCTCGCCCATGTGGCGAGCGAGCTGCGCCGCATCATCGACACCTATGGCCCGCATTCGGTGGCGGTGTTCATGGGCTCGGGCGGTTTCCAGAACTCGGCCGCCATGGCCGCCTCGCTGAGCTTCGCCAACGCTGTCGGCAGCCGCAACTTCTACACCTCGGTGACGCTCGACCAGCCCGCCAAGGTGTTCACCACCGCGCGCTACGGCAAGTGGATGGCGGGGCCGAACACCTTCTCCGAAAGCGATGTTGCGCTGTTCATCGGCAACAACCCGATCGTCTCGCACTATGCGCCGGTCGGCGGGGTGCCGCCCTTCAGCCCCTCGCGCCGCATCCGCGACCAGAAGGCCAAGGGGTTGAAGCTGATCGTCGCCGACCCGCGCGAGAGCGATGTCGCGCGGCTGGCCGACATCTACCTCCCCGTGAAGCCGGGCGAGGATCCGGCGATGCTGGCGGGGATGCTCAACGTGATCATTTCCGAAGGGCTTTACGATCGCAATTTCGTCGCCGCCCATGTCGATGGCTTCGACGAGCTGGCCGAGGCGGTGAAGGCCTTCCCGCCCGAAGTCGCGGCGGAGCGCGCAGGGCTCGACAAGGATCAGCTCGTCGCCGCCGCGCGGATGTTCGCGGGCGGCTCGAAGGGCTGCGCCACCACCGGCACGGGGCCGGAAATGGCGGGCAACGGCACGCTCACCGAATATCTCGTCACCTGCCTCAACACCATCTGCGCCCGCTTTAAGCAGGAAGGCGAGAAGGCCGCGATCCCGGGCGTGTTCAGCCCCTACCAGACCGCCCGCCGCGCGCAGGTCGCCCCGCCGGTGCCGATGTTCGGCGCGGAAGGGATGCCGAAATCGCGCTTCCGCGGGCTGGGTCATCTCGGCTGGGAAATGCCCTGCAACGTGCTCGCCGACGAAATCCTCACGCCGGGCGAAGGCCAGGTGCGCGCGTTGATCTCGGTCGGCGGCAATCCGGTGGTCGGCTTCCCCGATCAGGCCAAGATGGTGCGCGCGCTCGATGACCTCGAACTCTTCGTGCAGATCGACCCGTGGATGAGCGCCAGCGCCAAGCGGGCGACCGTGGTGCTCGCACCCTCGCAATGCCTTGAGCGCGAGGACATCACCAACCTTTCCGAATGGTGGCACGAACAGCCCTACGCCCGCTACACCGAGGCGGTGGTCGAGGCGCCGGGCGACTGTATCGACGAATACGAGATGTTCTGGACGCTGGCGCATCACCTCGGGATCACCATGGTGCTGAACGGCGGCCCGCTGCCGATGGACCGCAAGCCGTCGAAGCAGGAATTCCTCGACCTGATGGTCGCGGGCAGCCTCAAGAAGCCCTCCGACGTGCGCAAGGATTGTCAAGCGAACGGCGGCGCGGCGATGGTCTATCCCGAGGTGCACCCGCTGGTCGAACCGCTCGACGAAAGCGAGTTCCACCGCTTCGATCTCGCGGTCGGCGCGATGCCGTCGGAAATCCTCAAATATGCCGCCAATCCGGCGAGCAAGGCGGGCTTCGACTTCCGCCTGATCAGCCGCCGCTCCAAGACGCGGTTCAACTCTATCGGCCACCCGCTCAAGAAGCTGCAGGCCAAGACCACCACCAACCCGGCCTATATCCACCCCGAGGACATTGCCGCGCTGGGGCTGGAGGAAGGCGGGCTGGTGGCGATCACCTCGCCCCACGCCACCATTCACGGGGTGGTCAAGGCGAGCGACAAGGTGCGCCGCGGGATCGTGTCGATGGCCCACGCCTATGGCGATGCCGATGCCACCAAGGAGGACGTGCGCGAGCGCGGCTCCTCGACCAACCGGCTGGTGAGCGAGGTGGTCGATTACGACCCGATCACCGGCCAATCGCTCCAGAGCGCCATTCCGGTGAAGCTCGAACCGGCCTGATCCTCTCAACCCAAGGACATTTATGCCCACCAACCGTCGCTTCCTCCTCCAGCGCCGTCCTGACGGCACGCCCGTCAGGGAGGACTTCGCGCTTGTCACCGAAGACACGCCGGAGCTTGCCGAAGGCCAGTTCCTGATCCGCAACCACTACGCCTCGCTCGATCCGGCGATGCGCGGGTGGATGGATGCCGAGGGCAACTACATGCCGCCGATCCCGCTCGGCGATCCGGTGCGCGCCAGCACCATCGGCGTGGTCGAAGCGAGCCGCGCGGAGGGCTTCGAGCCCGGCCAGTGGGTGATGGGCCTCAATGCGCTGGAGGATTACTCCATCGGGATTGCGGGCGGCTTCACCCAGCCGATCGACCCGAGCCTTGTGCCGAGCGTGACCAATTACCTGTCGATCTTCGGGGCGGTCGGCATGACCGCCTATTTCGGCTTCCTCGAAGTGTGCGAGCCCAAAGCGGGCGAGACCGTGCTGGTCAGCGGCGCGGCGGGCGCGGTCGGCAGCCTTGTCGGCCAGCTCGCCAAGATCCACGGCTGCCGCGCGGTCGGGATCGCGGGCGGCCCGGCGAAATGTGCGCGCCTGATCGAGAAATACGGCTTCGATGCAGCCATCGACTATCGCGGCAAGGATGAAGCGGCCCTCACCGCCGCCATCGCCGAGGCCTGTCCGGACGGGGTCGACGTGATCTTCGAGAATGTCGGCGGGATCATCCTCGATGCCGGGCTGATGAACTTGAACCTCCATTCGCGGGTCGGGCTGTGCGGGCTCATCAGCGAATACAACACCGAGCCGCGCGGCATCCGCAACCTGTGGCAGCTGATCGTCAAGCGCGCCCATATCCGCGGCCTGCTGGTGGCTGACTATGTCGAGCGCTTCGGCGAGGGCGCACAGGCGATGGGCGTCTGGGCCGCGCAAGGCCGTCTGACCATCGACGAGCATATCGACGAGGGGCTGGAGAACGCCTTCGACAGCTTCATGCGGCTGTTCGCGGGGACCAATGACGGCAAGATGATCCTCAAGATCGCCTGATGCGCCGCTCGCTGCTCGTGCTGTCCGGGGGGCATCCTTACGAGGAAGCCCCCTTCGCCGAGCTAATCGGCAGTCTCGGCGACTGGGAGGTGACCCACCTCGTCCACCCCGAAGGCGGCGAGGCGGACGCGGTCGAGGCCATCGGGGCAGCCAATGCGCTATTGTTCTACGACATGGCGGGCTACAGCTTCGGCGAGGGCAAGGTGACGATGCGCCCTCCCTCGCCCGCTTTCCGCGCGGCGCTGGCCGCCCGTTTTGCCGCGGGCAAGGGCGCGGTGGCGATGCATCACGCGCTGGCCGGATGGGCGCTCTGGCCCGAATGGCACGACTGGCTCGGCGGCCAGTTCCACTATCAGCCCGGCAGCCACGGGCCGGACTCGGGCTATCGCCACGATGTCGCCTATGAGGCACGCATCATTGCCGATCATCCGGTGACACGCGGCCTGCCCGCCAGCTTCCCCGTCACCGACGAGCTCTACCTCTGCCCGATCGACGAAAGCGCCTTCATGCCGTTGGTGCGGGCCGAGGGCTTCGCCTTCACGCGGGACAATTTCTACTCCGCCGCCAATGCCGTCGCGGGCGCGATGTTCTCGCGCGAGGGCTGGGAGCATCCTCAGGGCAGCAACTGCATCGCCTGGGAAAGCCGCACCTGCCCGGCTCCGCTCATCTACCTGCAATTCGGCGACGGCCCCGCCACCTACACCAACCGCCACGTTCGGCAGATGCTGGCCCAGGCGCTCGACTACACCTCAGGAGGAACCGCATGACCCCGCAAGCCACCGTCGAAGCCTTCATCGCCCACTGGAACGCCTGCGACATCGACGCGATGCTGGCACTGTGCGCCGACGACATCGTCTATCACAACATCCCGATGGAGCCGGTTGTGGGCACCACGCAGATGCGCGCGATGGTCGAGGGCTTCCTCGCCAATATCGCCTCGTGCGACTGGCAGACCCACGCCATCGCCGCCAACGGCAACACCGTGCTGACCGAGCGCACCGATGCCTTCAACTTCAAGGACGGCCGCCGCGCGGCGATCCGGGTGATGGGCACCTTCGACATCGGCGCGGACGGCCGCATCACCGGCTGGCGCGACTATTTCGACATGGCCGAGTTCCAGCGCGAGTTTGCAGGTGGGTGACAAGCGCGCGGCAATCCTAACACAAACGCGCATCGCATCGCAGGCGCACTCATGGCTAGGCTCGCACCATAATTCCCAGGGGTCTGGAGCCTGCCAACATGAACAAGCCTGAAGGCAACGTCTTCGCGCCGGAAACGCTGATCGATCCGTTCGACTACTACCGCGCCGTGCACGATGCGGGGATCGCGATCGAACATCTCGAAGGCATGAACACCTGGGTCGTCTATTCCTACGACCTGTGCAGCGAGGCGACCACCAAGCCGGAGATCTTCTCCAACGACTTCACCGCTCTGATGGGGCGTGAGGCGGACGAGGAAATCCAGGCGATCCTTGCCGAGGGCTGGCCCGATCTGCCGACCCTGCTGACCGCCGACCATCCGGTCCACACCCGCAACCGCAAGCTCGTCAACCTCGCTTTCTCGGCCCCGCGCGTGAACGCGATCGAGGCCGACATGCGGCAGAAGTCGATCGACCTGATCGAGGCCTTCGCCGATCGCGGCGAATGCGAATTCGTCGAGGAATTCGGCGTGCCGCTGCCCGTGGCGATGATCGCGGGACAGATCGGGCTCGATGATGATCCCAAGCGGGTGAAGCGCTGGTCGGACGCGGCGGTCGACCGCTTCAGCCAGATGGTCGATCACCAGCGCAAGCTCGAATGCGCGCGCAGCCTTGTCGAGTTCCAGCACTACATGAAGGGCCTGATCGACGACCGCCGCGCCAATGGCGGCAATGATCTGCTGACCGATCTGGTCGAAGCGCGGGTCGAGGGGGAAACCCCGCTCAGCGACCCCGAAATCATGTCGCTGATGCAGCAGTTCATGGTGGCCGGCAACGAGACCACCACCTCGACGCTGGCCGGCGGCCTGCTCCAGCTGATCCGCAACCCCGACCAGATGGCCAAGGCCAAGGCGGCAGCCGGCGGGCGCGATCCCAAGGTGATCATGAACCTTGTCGAGGAAGCGCTGCGCTATGAAACCCCGACGGCGGGGATGTGGCGCATCGTCAAGCAGGACACCGAGCTGGGCGGGATGAAGATCCCCAACGGCGCCATCGTCCAGCTGCGTTATGCCGCGGCCAACCGCGATCCTTCGAAGTTCCCCGATCCCGACAAGTTCGACATCGAGCGCGCCAATGCCCGCACCCACCTCGCCTTCGGCAAGGGGCCGCATATGTGCGTGGGCAACATGCTGAGCCGCAAGGAAATGCTGGTCGCCTTCGACGAGCTGCTCGAGCGGCTCGATAACTTCGCGGTCGCGGACGAGAAGGAAATCCGCATCCTCCCCAACATCCTGCTGCGCGGTGTGACGCACCTGCCGATCACGTTCACGCGCTCTGGCACGCGGAAAGCCTGACGCTCATGAATTTCGACCTCTCCGAAGAACAGCAGATGTTCGTGACCTCGGTCGAGCGCTTCGCCGCGCCGGTCGATGTCGAGGCACGCCGCAAGCTTCGCCTTTCGCCCACCGGCTATGACCGCGCGCGCTGGCAGAGCCTCGCCGAGATGGGCCTGATCGCCCTTTCCGCGAGCGAGGACGCGGGCGGCATGGGCGGCTCGGCGGTCGATCTGGCGCTGGTGCTCGAAGCGATCGGCAAGGCCAATGCGCCCGACCCGCTGCTCGAACACGGCATCCTGCCCGCGCTGCTGCTCGAACGCGGCGGTGCTAGCGATGTGCTTGAAGGGGTTCTGGCAGGCGAGACCATCGCTACCCTCGCCTGGACCGAGCGGGGGCAGCGCTACAGCCCCAAGGCCAAGGGCATGAAAGCCGAGGGCACCGAAGGCAGCTTCACGCTCACCGGCGAGAAGACGATGGTGATGGGCGCGCTGCTGGCCGATCTGTTCATCGTCACTGCGGACCTTGGCGGGGATACCGCCTGCTTCCTCGTGCCCAAGGATGCGCCGGGGCTGGAGGTTCGCGCCTATCGCCTCGCCGATGGCAGTATCGCGGGCGAGCTGAAACTGACCCGCACCTCCGCTGCCACGAAGCTGGCGCTCGATGCCGCGGCGCTCGATGGGATCATCGCCGACATCCGCCTGCTGGCGGCCGCCGAAATGGTCGGCCTCGGCCAGCGCCTGCTCGAAGACACCCTCGCCTATGTGAAGGAGCGCGAGCAGTTCGGGGTGGCGATCGGCAGCTTCCAGGCGCTCCAGCACCGGCTGGTCGATTGCTATGCGCGCGGCGAACAGGCGCGCTCGATGCTCTACCGTGCCGCGCTGACCGACCGCGCCGATGCCGCCAAATGGCAGCGTGCCGCCGCCGGAGCCAAGGCCTTCATTGGCGAGAATGTCGACGCCATCGCCCGCGAGGCGGTGCAGATGCATGGCGGCATGGGGATCACCGACGAGCTCGCCATCGGCCATGCGCTGAAGCGCGTGCTGCTGCTCGCGCGGCTGTTCGGCGATGTCGATACCGTGCTGGCGGAATATGCGCTTGCGGCGTGACCGCCGCGCTGGAGGGGACTGACATAATGGGCGAAAAGATCGACCCGAACCTGTGGAGCGACGGCGCGGAGCCGCACCTGATGGGCGGCAGGCTGCCTTCGGGCGAGATCGTCTTTCCGATGCCGGTCGGCGATGCGGCGCAAGGCGTGGAGCCCTACAAGCTCTCGCGCCGCGGCAAGCTGTGGTCGTGGACCTCGCAGGGGTTCTTGCCCAAGGAGCCCTATGAAGGCCCCGGCAGCGGCCCCGGCGAAGGCCCGCCCGACTTCCAGCCCTTCCTCTTGGGCTATGTCGAACTGCCCGGCGAGGTGATCGTCGAGAGCCGGATCGTCGATGCGCGGCTGGAGGACCTTCACCTCGGCATGGACCTCGAATTCTGCATCGTGCCGTTCAACGCGCGCTACGACACCTTCGCCTTCCGTCCCATCGCCGCCGCAGAAAGCAAAGCCGCATGAGCGAGAATGTCTACATCATCGGCGCGGGGATTCACCCGTTTGGCCGCACCGACAGCCGTTCGGGCCGCGAACAAGGCGTCTATGCCGTGCGCGAGGCGCTGGCCGATGCCGGGCTCGACTGGCCCGATATCGAGTGCGCCTATGGCGGCTCGGCCGCGGCGGGCAATGCCGACATCATGGTCAACGAACTGGGGCTGACCAGCCTCCCCTTCACCAACGTCGCCAACGGCTGCGCCACCGGCGGCAGTGCGCTCGCCGCCTCGCAGCAGGCGATCGCGAGCGGGATGTATGATCTCGCGCTGGCGGTCGGCTTCGACAAGCACCCGCGCGGCGCGTTCAACGCCAAGCCCGCCGATTACGGCCTGCCCGAATGGTACGGCCAAACCGGCATGATGCTGACGACGCAGTTCTTCGCGCTCAAGATCCAGCGCTACATGCAGCTGCACGGCATCAGCCGCACGACGCTGGGCCGGGTGGCCGAAAAGGCCTTCCGCAACGGCACGATCACGCCGCACGCATGGCGGCGCAGCCCGGTCGATCTCGACACGATCATGAATGCGCCGATGATCAACGATCCGCTGACCAAGTACATGTTCTGCTCGCCGGCCGAGGGCGCGGTGGCGCTGATCCTCGCGTCAGAAAAGAAGATGAAGGAGCTCGGTGCCGACGGGGTCAAAATCCGCGCCGTCGCGGTCAAGACCCGCCCGCCCAACTCCTTCGAGGTGTTCCAGGCCGGCATCAGTATCGAGGAGGGCGGCAAGCCCACCGTGCTCGCCAGCAAGGCCGCGTTCGAGAAGGCCGGCGTCGGCCCGGAGGACATCTCGGTCGCCCAGCTGCAGGACACCGAAAGCGGCGCGGAAATCATGCACATGGCCGAAAACGGCTTCTGCAAGGATGGTGAGCAGGAAGAATGGCTCGCCAATGGCTGGACCGAGATCAACGGCGGGAAGCTGCCGGTCAACACCGACGGCGGGTGCCTCGCCTGCGGAGAGCCGATCGGCGCTTCGGGCCTGAGGCAGGTCTATGAAAACGTCCAGCAGCTGCGCCAGCGCGGCGGCGAGCGGCAGGTGCCCGGAAAACCCCGCCTCGGCTATTCCCACGTCTACGGCGCGCCGGGCCTCTCGGCGGTTGCAATCCTGGAGCGCGAATGAGCAGGATGCAGGGCAAGGTCGCGCTGGTCTCGGGCGGCGCGGAAGGGATCGGGGCTGCGGTCGCGCGTCTGATCGTCGCTGAAGGCGGCAGCGTGATGCTGGGCGATGTCCAGCTGGAAAAGGCGCAGGCGCTTGCGGCGGAACTGGGCGGGCGGGCCGATGCCTGCCAGCTCGACGTGCGTGACCTGCGCCAGTGGGAAGCCGCCGTTTCGGCGACCCGCGGGCGGTTCGGCAAACTCACCGTGCTGTGCAACATCGCCGGCATCTCGGAGCCCGGCAACGTCCCTGACGGTTCGCTCGACGTGTGGGAGCGCACCATCGACATCAACCTGCATGGCCCCTTCTACGGGATGCGCGCCGCGATCCCGGCGATGGAGGCGAGCGGGGAGCCCTGCGCGATCGTCAATATCGGCTCGATGATCGCGATGCGCCCGGCGGCTTTCGTCGCGGCCTATTCGGCGTCCAAGGCGGGCCTACGCGGCCTGACCCAATCGGTCGCGCTCGATCTGGCGGAACGGGGCCTGCCGATCCGCGCCAACATGGTCCACCCCGGCGCGATCCGCACGCCGATGTACAACCGCTACAAGTTCTCAGGGGCCGATACGCCCGAGAACATCGAGACCAATTTCGCCGCCACCCATCCGATGAACCGCATCGGCGAGCCCGAGGAGGTCGCCCGCGCCGTCGTCTTCCTCGCCAGCGACGAGGCGAGCTTCACCACCGGCTGCGATTTCACCGTCGATGGCGGCGGCAGCATCAGGAGCTGACATGGCAGAACAACCCGCCACCCGTATCGACGCGCATTTCATTGCTGCGGGCAAGTATCACGATATCGACTATCCGCGGCTCGAGATCCTCAAGCTGCTGGCCGAGCATCCGCACATCCGCACCACCGTGGCGGCGGACTATTCGGGTCTCGAGCGGCTCGACCAATGCCGCTTCCTCATCACCTATACCTGCGACCTCATGCCGACCGTGGAACAGGCCGCGCAATTGAAGGCGTGGGTGGCCAAGGGCGGCAAGTGGATGGCGCTGCACGGCACCAATTCGATCCTCGTCTTCACCGCCGAAGGCCTCGTCGATGCACCGGATGATCGCCCCGACGTGATGGAAATGCTCGGCACCCAGTTCGTCGCCCACCCGCCGATCGACAAGTTCCCGGTCGAGGTGGTCAACAAGGATCACGAGCTGACCCGCGGGATCGAGGATTTCGAAGTGGTCGACGAGCTCTACCTCTCCAAGACCACCGCGCCGATCGACACGCTGATGCAGACCACCTTCGAAGGCGAGGCGACCGGCTTCACGCGAAGCCAATGGCCCAAGACGACCGTACCTATCGTTTATACGAGGGATATCGGCGCGGGCCGGATCGTTTACAACGCGCTCGGTCACTGCCGTGGGCATTACGATCTGCCCGGCATGGCCGATTTCTACCCGCACAAGGAAATGTGCGCCTGGAATTACGATGTCTATTATGACCTCCTGCGGCGATCGATCCGCTGGGCCATGAGAGACGGGGCCTGAACCGCCCGACTGACGACGACGAACGGGATCGATACGACATGGACATGGACTTCTCCCCCGAGGACATCGCCTTCCGCGAAGAAGTGCGCGCGTTCCTTAAGGACAATCTGCCCGATCGCCTGCGCGACGGTGCGCGGCGCACGCCGGGGGTGTTCGTCGAGCCCGATATCGGGATGGAATGGCACCGCATCCTCTACAAGCAGGGCTGGGTTGCCCCGCACTGGCCCAAGGAAGACGGCGGCACCGGCTGGACCCCGACGCAGAAGTTCATCTTCGAGAAGGAATGCGCGCTCGCCGGCGCGCCGGCGCTGGCGATCCTCGGCCTGCGGCTTGTCGGCCCGGTGATCTGCCACTTCGGCACCCCGGAGCAGAAGGCACGCTTCCTGCCCGGCATCCTGTCGGGCGATGATTACTGGTGTCAGGGCTATTCCGAGCCGGGCTCGGGTTCCGACCTTGCGAGCCTCAAGACCAGTGCGCGCCTTGAGGGTGACGAATATGTCATCAACGGCTCCAAGATCTGGACCACCCACGCCCACCACGCCGACTGGATCTTCGCGCTGGTGCGCACCGATGCGAGCGTGAAGAAGCAGCAGGGGATCAGCTTCCTGCTGGTGCCGATGGACCAGCCGGGCGTGGAAGTGACCCCGATCTACTCGATGTCGGGCGATCACGAGGTCAACGCGGTGTTCTTCACCGATGCCCGCACCCCCGCCTGCAACCGCATCGGCGACGAGGGCGCAGGCTGGACCATCGCCAAGTTCCTGCTCGAGAACGAGCGCGGCGGATCGTGCTACGCCCCGCGCCTGCTCCAGAGCATCGACCGACTCGAGAACCTCGCCCAGACCCAGCCTTCGGGTGTTAACGGCGCGCTCGCGCATGATCCGCGCTTCCGCGACCGGCTCGCACGCGTCAGGCTCGAGGCCGAGGCGCTGGAAGTGACCGAGCTGCGCATCCTCGCCGAACTCGCCAAGGGCCGCGCGCCGGGGCCGCAGACCTCGCTGGTCAAGCTGCTGGGCTCGAACATCGGCCAGAAGATCGATGTGCTGCGGCTCGAACTGCTCGGGCCGGACGCGCTGCAACTGCCGCTCGAACGTCCGCTCTACGGCAACGAGGCGCCCGAGCCGGTCGGCAGCGAATATGCCCAGACCGCGATGGGCAAGTATCTCAACAACCGCGCCTCGACGATCTTCGGCGGCTCGGACGAGGTGCAGAAGAACATCATCGCCAAGACCGTGCTGGGGCTCTGATCGGGCCCGCCCTCTCTCAGGAAAAACGAAAAGATGGACGTATCGAAGCTGATGTTCCGCGAAGGCCTGATGGCGGGCGAGCGGATCCTCGTCACCGGCGGCGGCACGGGGCTGGGGCGCGAGATGGCGGAAGCCTTCCTCAAGCTCGGCGCGACGGTCTACATCTGCGGGCGGCGGCAGAACAAGCTCGATGAAACCGCTGCCGAACTCACGGCGCTGCACGGCGGCAAGATCGTGGGGCTCGCCTGCGACATCCGCGATCCCGACGCGATCCACGCGATGGTGGACGCGATCTGGGCCGATGGCGGGGCGCTGACCGGCGTCGTCAACAACGCCGCGGGCAACTTCATCAGCCGCACCGAGGACCTGTCGGTCGGCGGCTTCAACGCCATAGCCGACATCGTCATGCGCGGAACCTTCTACGTCACGCTCGACATCGGCAAGCGGCTGATTGCCGAGAAGAAGAAGGCAAGCTTCCTCTCGATCCTCACCACCTGGGTGTGGTCGGGCAGCGCCTTCGTGGTGCCGAGCGCCATGTCCAAGACCGCGATCAACGCCATGACCCAGAGCCTTGCGACCGAGTGGGGCCGCTATGGCCTCCGCTTCAATGCCATCGCCCCGGGGCTGTTCCCGACCAAGGGGATGAGCGCGCGCCTCTCGCCCGGCGGACAGGGCGGCAACTCCAAAAACGACCTCAACCCGATGGGTCGGGCGGGCGAGATGCACGAGCTTGCCAACCTCGCGGTGTTCCTGATGGGGCCGGGGGCGGAGTATGTGAACGGCCAGACCATCGCCATCGACGGCGCAGGCTTCCAGGCCAATGGCGGCACCTTCTACCCGATGCTCCACGCGCTCGGCGATGCCGAGTGGGAAGCGATGCGCGCCATGATCAAGGGCACCAACGAGAAGGACAAGTCCGAGCGGACGGTCGGCTGAGTCAGCCCGCCGCCCCCTCGGCGAGGGCCTGCGCGGTCTTGTAGTCGGGCTTGCCGTTGTTCAGCCTGAGCGAAGTGTCGGTGATCACGTAAAGGCGCGGAATCTTGTAGCCGGCGAGCCCTGCGCGGGCATGGGCGTCAAGCGCAGCCTCGTCTACCGCGCTCTCCGGTTGCACCACGGCCACCACCTTGCGCCCGAACCGCGGATCGGGAAGGCTGACGACGCGCACGTCCTTTACCGCCGGATGATCGAGCAGCACCGCCTCGACCTCCTCGGGGAAGACCTTCTCGCCCCCGGTGTTGATGCACATGTTGTCGCGGCCGATGAATTCGAGCGTGCCGTCGGAAGCCCAGCGCGCGCGGTCGCCGGTCATCAGCCAGCGCTTGCCGTCGATCACCGGGAAGGTCTGCGCGTTCTTCTCGTCCTCGCCGAGATAGCCGATCGGCAGCGGGCCGGTGCGCGCGACGATGCCGACCCCTTCGGTGCCGGGGAGGATTTCCCTGAGGTTCTCGTCAAACAGCTTCGTCTCGCGGCCCGGCAAGGGCTGGAACTTGCCTCCGCCGCTGGAACCCTGTGCGGTGGTGATGACGATGCCGGTGCCCGAGCTTTCGGACGAACCGAGCGCATCGACGATCATCAGCGACGGATGGTGTGCGATCAGTCGCTGCTTCAGCGCGGGCGAGAACACCGCGCCCGACGACGTGATCGAGCGCAAGGACGCCAGTACCTCCGCTCCGTCGCCTCGCGCATCGAGCCGGTCGGCAAGCGGCAGGGCAAAGGCGTCACCGACGATGAAGATGCCCCGCGCGCCGATCCGCTTGACCTCGTCGAGCGCCAGATCGGCATCGAATTTCGGCCCCGGCAGGAGCGCCAGTGTCCCGCCTTTCAGCAGGTGAATCACCGCGGTGAACTGCCCCGCCCCGTGCATCAGCGGCGACAGCAGCAGCAGCGGCGAGGAGCTGGCCGGATGCTCCGGGCCGATCGCGGCGGCCTGCGCCACCTGCTCCTCGAGGCTGCCGACAATCAGCGGCGGCGTGCCGGGAGGGCGCTGCCACAGCCCGATGTTGAACGCGCCCCAGGCCTGATCCATCGGCCACATCACCGCCTTGGGCATTCCCGTGGTGCCGCCGGTCGCGGTGAGGAACAGGGCCTCGGGGTCTTGATGGATTGCGAAGCCTTCCGGCACTTCACTGGCACCCAGCGCTGCCCAGTCATCGCTCCCGACGTCGATGGTCAGCGAGCCCTGCGGCATCGCCTCGCGCCCGATTTCGGCAAAATCGCTCTCGGTGAACAGCGCCTTCAGGCCGAAGCGGGTGAAGATGTCGGCCAGCTCACGCGCTTTGTAGTGGTAATTCACATTGACCGGCACCACGCCCGCCTTCACGCAACCAAAATAGGCGAGCAGGTAGTCGGGGGTGTTGCGCAGCATCTGTCCGGCAATGTCGCCGGGCTGCAATCCGCGCGCGGCCAGGCCTGCGGCGATGCGGTCGGTGATCTGGTCCAGCTCGCCCCAGCTGACGAAGCGGTCGCCATGCACCAGCGCCGGGCGATCGGGCGGGATGGCCCCGGCCAGAGCCTTGAGCACCACCCCGAAATTCGCGCCCGCAAAGCCCATCGCCGCAATCTCCTTCGTCATTTTCGCTAGCCCCCGCGCCCGCCGCTTTCCCCTAGGTAAATTAAGAGGACATTCCGAAAAATTGCGCTAGTCTCGGCTAGCGGGAAAACAAACGAGAGGAGCGAGGCTGACAATGGCCCATAATGTTGTCGAGCTGCGGACACCGCAAGGCCGCGAATCCCTTGAGCAATTGCTCGATTCGGTGACGATCACCTGCCCCGAGGATATCCATGATGCTGCCGTCGCCCTCGCGCGAATCGCGCAGGAGCGCGGGATGCAGATCGCCGTGTGCGACGACATTTCTTCCAAGGAACCGATGGTCGATGCCGACGGCACGATCCTCAACGCCGATATCTTCCGCTGGCTCGACGATGGTGCACGCTGGTGGGAGGATCACCGCCTCGCGCTGCACTCGCCGCTGCCGCGCGCCTGCCGCTACGAAAGCGAGCCCTTCTGGGTCAACCGCCACGGTTTCAACACCCGCTGGCGCAACCACTATCTCGCCGAGATCGACCTCGCCGATTTCGAGAAGCGCGCGCTGTGCAAGGCCGCGATCGTGATCCCGACGCACCTCCCCTTCGGCCAGATTTCGGCCAGCAGCTTCATCTCGATGGACCGCAACAAGGAAGACCTGTCGGCCGAGTTCGCCGAATATGGCGCGCTGTTCGCGATGGTGACGCGGTGCTTTGTCGCAGGCTACGTGCAGGCCCACCGCACCAAGCGGCGCATCCCGTCCGACTGCGTGCTCTCGAAGCGCGAGGTCGAGTGCCTGCGCTGGGCGGCGATCGGCAAGACCGACAAGGAAATCAGCATGATCCTCAACCGGTCGCACGCAACGATTCGCTACCACATCCACCGCGCGGGCGAGAAGCTGGACTCGGTGAACCGCGCCCAGACGATCTTCAAGGCGGGGCAACTGGGTTACCTTGGGGCGTCTGATTAGGGAACGCGCCTCCGCGCGTTCCTCCTCGGTGCGTTTCGATCCCTGCGGGATCGAGCACCTGCGGGCGGCCGGTCGGCCTTGCGGGCCTTTGGCCCGAGGCCCCGCCAAAATTGTTCGTCATTGCGAGCAAAGCGAAGCAATCCATGGCCAAACATTGCCGAATGTGAGGGTCCATGGATTGCCGCGCGGCTTTGCCGCTCGCAATGACGAGAGAAGTTAACCTAGCTTCCGCAGCGGCTCTGACCCATCCCAGCCGATCCCCGCCGCCTTGATCATCCCGAACAGGTCCGGGCCATCCTTGGCCTGCTCGAGAATCTCCACCAGCGTCCCCGGGCCGCCACCGGCATCGACATAGATCGCCTTGCTGGTGCCGAAGGTGCCCTCGATCATGACCTCGGCCCCTTCCGCCTCGCATACGCTGCGCGCATGGGCAATGTCGTCGACCAGAATGCACACATGGTGCAGCCCGTTGCCGGTCGCGCCGTATTCGCCGGTATAGACGGACGGATGGTTGTCGCGCGGCCGGATCAGCTCGATCTGCAAGTCGCCCCAATAGGCCAGCGCCAGATCGAACACCGCATCGGTCGGTTGACCGCGGTATTTCATGCCGTCGAGGTGAATGCCCTCGATGATGAAGAACGGCCCGACACCCATGACTTGCGTCCAGTGCTTCACCGCCGCGTCGAAATCCTCCGGCACGAAAGCCAGCTGCATGATGTCGCCCAAGGCGGCGATTTTTCCCGGCAGGCTCATGTTCCTCTCCAATCCGATAGTGTGCCCTGCGTGCGAAGCTGTGTGATATTCTCCCGGCGAGACACTGCACAAAGTGCGAGGATGAGGGACGAAGGTCACCCTTCGAAAGGACGCATCACCCGATGAACGAGATCAAGGATATTGCCCGCGCCGATCGCTGCCCGGGGATCAGCTACACCGACATGCTGAATGGCGACACCCGCCGTCCGCCCGACTACCTGTTCAAGGAAACCACCATCGAGATGGGCGACGAGCCGCTGTCGGTCGCACCCTATATCTCGGAGGAATTCGCCCGCCTCGAACGCGAGAAGATGTGGCCCAACGTGTGGCTGTTCGCCGCGCGCGAGGACGAGCTGCCCGATCCCGGCGATACCGTGGTGTTCGACATTGCGGGCAAGAGCTTCCTGCTGATCCGCCAGAAGGACGGCAGCGTGAAGGCGTTCTACAACGCCTGTCTCCACCGCGGCCGCAAGCTGCGCACCGAGGGCGGCAATTCGGTGCAGTTGCGCTGTCCGTTCCACGGCTTCACCTGGCGCAATGACGGAAGTCTCAAGGAAATCCCCTGTTCGTGGGACTTCAAGCACCTCGAAGGCAAGGACATGGACCTGCCGCAGGCGCGCGTCGAACTGTGGCAAGGCTTCGTGATGATCACGGAGAACCACTCGCTGCCCGACTTCAAGACCTGGCTGGGCGAGCCGGCGAGCCATTACGAGCGCTACGACTTCGAGAACCGCTACACCGGCATGTGGGTGCAGAAGAAGATTCCCGCCAACTGGAAGGCCACGGCCGAGGCCTTCATGGAAGCCTGGCACTCGATCACCACCCACCCGCAGCTGCTCGCTTTCCTCGGCGATGCCAACACGCGCTATGATCTGATCGGCGATCACTTCAACCGCGCGATCACCCCCTCGGGCGTGCTCAGCCCGCACGTGAAGGGCAAGAATTCGGACTACGTGCTCGAGAAGATGAACGAGTTCTCGGGCGGCAGCGACGCCAGCACCAACCGGCGATTCAACGCCAGCGGAACGACCGACGACTATGTCGCCGATGATCCGCTGGGCGCGCGCAAGATCCTCGCCGAGGCCGGGCGCAAGGGCTTTGCCGAGCAATATGGCTATGACTACTCGGACGCCTCGGACACCGAGATCCTCGACAACTTCACCTACAACATCTTCCCCAATTTCTCGCCTTGGATCGGCTTCCTGCCGACCCTCGTCTATCGCTGGCTGCCGGGCGACACGCCCGACTGGTGCATCATGGAAATCCGCCTGCTGTTCCCGACGCCCAAGGGGCAGCCGCGCCCGCGCGCGGTGGCGCCGACCTATATCCCCGATGACCAACCCTTTGCCTGGGCGACCGACATCATGGGCGCAGGGCTCGCCAACGTGTTCGATCAGGACATGGCCAACCTGCCCTTCGTGCAGGAAGGCATGAAGGCGATGAAGGACGGCCTGATGGAGCTCGGCCACTATCAGGACAGCCGGGTGCGGCATTTCCAGACCACCTTGAAGAAATATATCGACGGAGAGCTGCCCGCGGTTAAGTGACGGCCATGGGCTTCTCGTTCGATCTCACCGGGCGCACCGCGCTCGTCACCGGCGCATCCTCGGGCCTCGGCACGCGGTTCGGTCGCATCCTTGCCGCGAGCGGGGCGAATGTCGCGCTCGGCGCGCGGCGGGCGGACCGACTGGCGGCACTCGCAGCCGAGATCGGCTCCGCCGCCGCCGCGGTGCAGATGGACGTGGCGCGCGAGGCGGACATCATCGCCGGGTTCGACGCGGCCGAGGCGGCCTTCGGCCCGGTCGACACGGTGATCGCCAATGCCGGGGTCGATGGCGCAGGCATGGCAACCACCATCTCCGAAGAGGAGATCGAGCAGACCCTCGCCATCAACCTCAAGGGCGCGATCCTGACCGCGCGCGAGGGGGCGAAGCGGATGATGGCCCACGGGGTGACCAAGGGCCGGATCGTGCTGATCGCCTCGATCACCGCCTTCGAGCCTTCGCCCGGCCTCGTCGCCTATGCGGCGAGCAAGGCAGGCGTGGTGCAGGCGGGGCGGACGCTGGCGCGCGAATGGGCGCGCGCCGGGATCAACATCAACACCGTCTCCCCCGGCTACATCCGCACCGCGATCAATGATGCGTGGTTCGACACCGAGCCGGGCAAGAAGCAGATCGCCCGCTTCCCCAAGCGCCGGCTCATGGGCGAGGAGGGGCTCGACGCGATGATCCTGTTCCTGTGCTCGGAAGCCAGCGAGTTCGTGACCGGCACCGACTTCGTGCTCGACGACGGGCAAACGCTGTGACGAAGCGGCTGATCTCGCTCGCAGCCGGGATCATGCCTGAAGCGACGCCCGCGCAGTTGATCGAATGCGCCGCCGCCAGCGATTTCGACTTCGGCGGGATGTGGGCCGAGCGCGAGACTTGGACGCCGGCCACCACCCGCGCGATCCGGCAACAGGCGCGCGATGCGGGGGTGGAACTGCTCGACCTTGAGGTCGCATGGATCATGCCCGGCGCGCCCGATCCGTGGCTGACCGAGCTGGTGGAGATCGCCGCCGAGTTGGGCGCACGCAACCTGCTCTGCGTCTCCAGCGACCCCGACATGGCCGCCACCAGGGCGAAGTTCCAGGCGATGGTCGACCGGGCGAAAGGCACCGGCGTGCGGGTCAATCTCGAATTCGGCATCTTCACCGAGGTCAAGACGATCCACATGGCCCGCGCCGTGCTGGAGGGTGTCGAAGGCGAGGCCAAGGGCTTGCTGGTCGACACGCTCCACTGGGCGCGTTCGGGCGGGACGGCGGAGGATCTTGCTGCAATCCCGCGCGAATGGCTCAGCTACTGCCAGCCCTGCGATGCACCCGCCGAGGGGCCTGACTTCGCCAGTTTCGACGCGATCATCGACGATGCGATCAACCGGCGGATGCCGCTCGGGCAAGGCGGCTTGCCGCTCGCCGCAATGGTCGATGCCCTGCCCGCGCACCTGCCGCTGGCGATCGAGGAGCGCTCCGCCGCGCTGCGCGACAATTTCCCCGACCTCAAGGAACGCGCCCGCGAATGTGCGCGCACTTCCCGTCTGTGGCTGGACTCGCGCGGGTGAGCATCCTGCCCGTCACGCTGGTGCAGATGGCATTTCTGGTGCCGGAGCTTGAGGCCGGGTGTGCCGCATTGAACCGCGCCTATAGCTGGGGCCCGTTCCTCGGCGGGACCGAGGGCGTGCTCGCCGATCATGTCTATCGCGGCCAGAGCGCCGATCCGATCCGCATCCGCGGCGTCTTCGTCCAGACCGGCGCGATCAATGTCGAGGTGATCGAGGTCGTCTCCGAAGCCCCCAGCGCCTTTCACGAAATGCTGCGGGCCGACGGCCAGCCGGTGCTGCACCACTGCGCCACCTTTGCCGCCGATTACGAGGGCACCCGCGATCATCTGGTGGCGCAGGGCTATCCGGTGGTGAGCGAGTTCGGCTTTGCCGGCAGGCGCATCTGCTATGTCGATACCCGGAGGCTGCTGGGTTACATGACCGAGATCTATCCCGATCTCCCGATCATTCGCGCGATGTATGCCGAGACGGTGGAGGCGACCGCCGCCCGTCCCGGCGATCCAGCGATCATGCCCTTCACGACGCCCCGATAGCCGCGCGGGGGCTAGCCCGGCAGGCCCGCGGTCCAGTCCTTCGACTTCGCCCAGTCGAGGTGGCGGGTCGGTTCCATCCCGAGCAGATCGCGCGCATGGGCCGGATCGACCAGCAGCGGCGAGGTGGCCTGCGTGTTGTAGAAGGAATAGAACTTCGCCATCCCGTCATAGATGCTGAGCGGCGTCACCTCGCGCGAGCCGGTCACCATCTCGCTCATGCGCGCGGCGAATTCCTCGGGCGCGAGGCTCTGGAAGCGCACCGGCCGCCCGATCGCTTCGGCGAGATTGGCGGCAACCTCGTCGCCCACCAGCGCCTCCGGCCCGCCGAGCGGCACGTGCTGGCCATCTGCCGCATCGGTCTGGAGTGCACGGCGCATGGCCTGCGCGACATCCTCGAGGCACACCCAGTTGATTAGCAGATCGGGCTTGGCCGGATAGGCGAAGATCCCCTCACGCATGATCAGCGGGCGGTTCCAGATGCGGTACTGGTTGTCCATGAACACGGTCGGCTCGATGAACACGCAGGGGATGCCGGTTTCTTCGAGGGCACGCTCGATATCGCGGCGGCCATCATGGGCCGACAGGTCGAGATCATGCGGCGCGACGTAGCAGGCGGTGTTGAAGATGATCTTCTTCAGCCCCGCGCGCCTGGCGCCCTCGGCGATCTGGGCCCCGAAATGCGCGGCCTTGGCGCGGTCGAATTCGAACGGCAGGTGGAAGGCGGCAGCATCATGACCGGCAAAGGCCTGCGCCATAGCGTCGGCATCGGTGATGTCCGCAAACACGGTCGGCAGATCGGGGAACGGGGTTCCCGCCATGGCGTCGGCGCGGCGCACGCCGGCGGTGACGTCGAAACCGTGCGCGAGCAGTTCGGCCACCAGCGGCTGCCCTTGGTCGGCGGGTGCGCCAAGGACGCAAACTTTGCTGATGGTCACGGGGAACTCCTATTGATCAGGCGCGGGCTGCGATCTCCGCGGCATCGAAATAGTGGATGCGCAATTCGCGCAGCAGGCCGTCCTCGAAGCAGCCAGCCTCGCAGATCGTCTGGGTGAAGGGTTCGCTGCCGTCCTTGGGGTGCATGGTCAGGCGGATCACCATCACTGCCCAGGTGTCGCCCCCGGTGCAATCGAGCATTTCGAGCTTGGTATCGGCCCAGGTGCCATACATGGCGGCGGCACAGCGCTGGAGCGCGTCCTTCCCCCGCCACTCGCCCGCGAAGGGGAGCGAATTGGCCTCGTAGAGCACGAAATCGGGGTGGATCAGCGCCTCGACCGCGTCCCAGTCGCGGGTGCCGGCGGTGGCGTAGACCTGCGCCAGCATCTCACGGGGCGTCGCCACCCTCTCAGCCCTCGTCGATCGTGCCGATCAGATCGCCGACCTTGTAGACCGCACCTTCCTCGCCCGTGGGATGGATGATCCCGCTGGCCTGGGCTTCGATCTCGGTGGTGCTCTTGTCGGTCTCGACCGTGTAGATGATGTCGCCCTTCTCGACGCGCTCGCCATCGCCGAACATCCATTCGACGAGAGTCATTTCGACCGCGCTCATGCCGAGCTTGGGGATACGGATTTCAGTGGCCATCTAGAGCTTGCCCATACTTGCTTTGATCTGTTCGATGATCTGGCCCTTGTTCGGGATCCACGCCTGTTCGAGGTGGCTCGCGAAGGGCACGGCGGAGAAGGTCCCGCCGACGCGCCGGACGGGGCCTTTCAACACGTCCCAGCACTTTTCCTGGATGTTCGCGGCAATCTCCGCGCCGGTGCCGAAGGGGCGCACGGCTTCGTGCAGGGTCAGCGCGCGGCCGGTCTTGCGGACCGACGCCAGCACAGTCGCCTCGTCATAGGGGGCGATGGTCCGCAGGTCGACGACCTCGACGCTGATGCCTTCCTTGGCCAGCTCGTTCGCCACGTCGAGTGCATCGAGCACGGTGCGGCCATAGGTGATGATCGAGATGTCGGTCCCCTCGCGGGCGATAGCCGCCTTGCCGAGCGGCACCCGGTAGCCCGGGCCAGGATCTTCCGCCTTGAGGCCGTAGCACAGGATGTTCTCGATGAAGATCACCGGGTCATTGGCGTCGATCGAGGCGCGCATCAGCCCGCGCGCGTCGGCGGGGTTCGACGGGGTGACGACATGAATGCCCGCGACATGGGCGAACCACGCCTCGAGCATATCCGAGTGCTGCCCGCCGAAGCCGACGCCGACGCCGGTGGTGGTGCGGATCACGATCGGGCACGGGGTCTGCCCGCCCGACATGAAGCGCAGCTTGGCCGCGTGGTTGACGATCTGGTCCATGCACACGCCGACGAAGTTCATCAGCATGATCTCGGCAATCGGCCGCTGGCCCGCGAGCGCGGCGCCCACGGCGGCACCGATGATCGCGGTTTCCGAGATCGGCGTCGCGCGGATGCGGTGTTCGCCATATTTCTCGGTCAGGCCCGAGGTGACCTTGAACACCCCTCCGCCCTGCTTGGCGGAAACGTCTTCGCCGAGGCAGAACACGCCCGGATCTTCGGCCATCGCCTCGTCGATTGCGAGGTTCAGCGCCTGGGTCATGGTGATCTGGGCCATCAGGCGGTCTCCTCCAGCACGTCCTTGTAGATTTCGTCGGTATCCGGCAGCGGCGCGGCGAGCGCGTGTTCGACCGCCGCGTTGATCTGCGCGTCGATGTCGGCAACGATCGCGTCCAGCTCCTCCTCGGTGAACTGGTAGTCCAGCATCACCTTGCGCAGCTTGGGCAGCGGGTCCTCGGCCTTCATTTCGGCGATGTGCTCGGGCGGCATGTAGCTGAAGTCCGAGCCGAAGAAGTGGCCCATCATGCGGTAGCACATGGCCTCGACCAGCGTCGGCCCCTCGCCCCGACGGGCGCGGTCGACCGCTTCCTTCACCGCCGGGTAGACCTGGTGGACGTCATTGCCGTCAACCGTCACGCCCGGCATCCCGTAGCCTGCCGCGCGCGACGCGATGTTCGGGCTGTCGGTGTGGTCGGCATAGGCGGTGTGCTCGCCGTAGCGGTTGTTCTGGCACAGGAACACGACCGGCAGCTTGTAGAGCTGGGCCATGTTCATCGCTTCGTGGAAGCCGCCGATATTGGCCGCGCCGTCGCCGAAGCTGACGAGGGTCACGCGGCCATCGCCGTTGTTCTGGCTCGCCATGGCGAGGCCATTGGCGATCGGCAGGCCCGAGCCCACCACGCCCGTCGTCACCATGATCCCGGTCTCGGGATCGGTGATGTGCATGGTGCCGCCCTTGCCCTTGCAGGTGCCGGTCGCCTTGCCGAGGCATTCGCCCCACCACTTCTCCATCGGGATGCCCTTGGCGGTCTGCTCGCCCTGCCCGCGATAGGTGCAGACGACGTAGTCTTCCTTCTCGAGCGCCGCCATCGCCGCGGCCGAGACCAGCTCCTGTCCGCGCACGCAGTAATACATCACCGCGACCTTGCCGCCCATGAGAAGCTCGCGGAACTTCTCGTCGGTGCGGTTCACCTTCATCGTGCGGGTGTAGATGTCGAGCAGCTTGTCGCGGTCGATTTGCGCCATGGTTTGGGCCTCTCGGGGTAAGGGGATTAGAACTGGACGCGCTGGGTGAACCCGCCGTCGACGACGATGTTCGCGCCGGTCATGTAGGGCACCGCGGGGCTGGCGACGAAGACGATCGCCTTGGCGACCTCGACCGGCTCGCCGAAGCGGCCCATCGGCATCTTGGCGAGGGTGGCATCGAACAGCGGCTTCATGTGCTCCTCGATGATCTCCCAGTTGCCGCCCTTGTAGTAGATCGCGCCGGGCGACACGGTGTTCACGCGGATGCCCTTGGCAGCGTAAGCCTGCGAAAGCTGCGAGGCATAGGTGATCAGCGCGGCCTTGATCGCGTTGAAGGGGTTGGGCGCGATGAAGGTCTCGAGCGCCGCGGTGGACGAGAGCATCACGATCGAGCCGGTGCCCGAGGCTTCGAGATAGGGGGTGAGCGTCTCGACCGCGTAGGCCGCGCCCTTCAGGTCCATGTCGAGGCAGGCCTGCCAGTCGCCCGCGCCGCCGGTGCCCGAAGCGCTCGCGGTGTGGACGAAGATGTCGCAGCCGCCAAGTTCCTTGACCGCCTTTTCGAGCCACGCCTGATAGGCTTCGGTGCCGGACGCCATGTCGAACACTTCGGCGAACACCTTGCCGGGGCCGGCCGCGTCGATCTCGGCGACGGCGGCGGCGATCTTGTCTTCCTTGCGACTGAAGAAGGCGACGTCCGCGCCTTCGGCGGCGAACAGCTTGAGCGATTGCAGGCCAAGGCCATGCGCCCCGCCGTTCATGATGACCTTCTTGCCCTTGAGTCCCAGATCCATAGTGCCTCTCCCCGGCTAACGGTTGTGGCCTGAGGGGATAGCCGAGCGAGGGGGCGGGGCGTATCGTCAATTTTGACGGGGTTGGGGGGCGGCACCTGTCCTGCAGCGGCCTAAAGACATGGCCGCACCTGCGCGATATGAGCGCGCGATGGCCCGGCTGCTTCTGTTCAACAAACCCTTCGGGGTCCTGTCGCAATTCACCGATCGCGGATCGCCGACGGCGCGCGCGACCTTGTCGGACTTCATTGCGGTCAAGGGCGTCTATCCCGCCGGACGGCTCGATCGCGACAGCGAGGGCCTGCTGCTGCTCACCGATGACGGGCGGCTGCAGGCGCGCATTGCCGATCCGCGCTTCAAGCTGCCCAAGACCTACCTCGTGCAGGTCGAAGGCGATCCCGATGACGCGGCGCTCGAACCCTTGCGCAAGGGCGTCCGGCTCAAGGACGGGATGACCCTGCCGGCGGAAGTGGCCCGCATCGACGCGCCGGACCTGTGGCCGCGCGATCCGCCGATCCGCGAGCGCAAGTCGATCCCCGACTGCTGGCTGCAAATCACCATCCGTGAAGGGCGCAACCGGCAGGTCCGACGGATGACGGCGGCGGTCGGGCTCCCCACCCTGCGGCTGGTGCGCTGGTCGATCGGCGACTGGACGCTCGCGGGACTCGCGCCGGGCCAGTTTGCGGAAATCTCCCTATGAATTATCGCCATTCCTTCCATGCCGGCAACAGCGCCGATGTCGTCAAGCACGCGCTGCTGATCGCGCTCGTGCGGGCCTTGCAGCTCAAGGACGGGGCGCTGACCCTGATCGACACCCATGCCGGCTGCGGGCTGTATGATCTCGAGGGCGATCAGGCCCAGCGCACCGGCGAGGCCAATGAAGGCGTGCTGCGGGCCTTTACCGACCAGAACCCGCTGCTGGGCGACTACCGCGCCGCCGTTCGCGCGGTGAATCCGGGGGGCGGCTCGCGCCTCTACCCCGGAAGCCCGCGCATTCTGTCGCAGCTCCTGCGCCCGCAGGACGTCCTGATCCTCAACGAGAAGCACCCCGAGGACGCCAGCGCCTTGCGCGACGCGATGCGCGGCACGCCTGCGGCTGTGCACGAACGCGACGCTTATGAGTTATGGCTGGCGCTCCTGCCGACCCGCACCCCGCGCGGGCTCGTGGTGGTCGATCCGCCCTACGAGCAGACCAACGAACGCGCCCGCATCACCGCCACTCTTGCCGCGGCGCACCGCAAGTGGGCGCATGGCGTGACGGTGATCTGGTATCCGCTCAAGGACCGGGCTGCGCATCTGCGCTGGAAGGACAAGCTGCGCCAGACCGGCATCCCGAAGTTCCTGACGGTGGAGCATTGGCTTTATGACACTGTTCAGCCCGGCATCTACAACGGCGCGGGGCTGTTCATCGTCAACCCGCCCTACGCCTTCACGCAAAGCCTGCCGCCGCTGCTGGAAGCCCTGCGCGCCGCGCTGGCGCCGGAAGGACACAGGGGCCAGCTCACGGCCGATTGGTTGAACGCCTAGGACAGGCTCTAGAGCGGTTTCCACTCTAGCTGCCGTCGGCGGCGACCAGCACAAAGGGGCTCCATGCCGCCGGGTGCGCCCAGAATTCCTTCCAGTCCGGCACCGCCGATCCGTCGGCGCGCTTGCCCGTCCGCACCGCGATCATCGCCTGGCGCAGAGCTTCGGCCTTGGGCAGGCCGGTGCGCGACAGGCGCATGGTCTCCACCGTCAGCACAGCGGTAACCTCGTCCGAGACCCGCCAGTGGCTCGCCAGCAAGGCCTTGGCCCCGGCATGGAGAAAGGCGCGGGCAAGGCCGGACAGGCTTTGCGAACCGGGGGTTCCGTCGGAGGCGGCGGTGTTGCAGGCCGAAAGGATCAGCCAATCGGCGGTCAGTGACAGCCGTGCAGCCTCGCTGGCCGTAAGCAGGCCGTCGTCTTCCACGCTTGCGGTATCCGGCGGGGTGAAGACCAGGCCGGGTTCGGCAGCCCGCCCCACTTCCTTGGGCAGCAAGCCGTGGGTGGCGAAGGCGATGATCCCCGCGCTGGCGAGGCGGCTATCCTGCTTGAGCGCGTTCTCTGTCGCTGCGGGTCCGAGCCGCAGGCCGCTGGGCGGCGCATTGAGCGCTGCTGCCATGCTCTTGAGTTCGATTTCCGTGCCCGGCAGCGGGGACAGCTTGCGCAAGGCATCGGGCGAGGCGGTGGCGATCCCCTGCAGCCCGCCGCGCATCGTGCGCCGTCCGCCCTGTTCGACAGAGCGGGAAGCACCCGAAGAACCCTCAAGGCTGGGTGCGCCATAACCGAGAAAGCCGCGCTCGGTAGCCGCCGCGCCGGGCAGCGGACGCGCGATCCGCAGCGCGGAGACCGCCGGAAGGGTGATGAAGGCGTACTTGTCGCCCAGCCAGGCCGATTGCTTCAGGGTTTCGGCATCTCCCGCATCGGCCTTGTCCTTCGCAGGA
The DNA here is from genome assembly GCA_027531395.1 of Porphyrobacter sp. Lineage (GTDB taxonomy): Bacteria > Pseudomonadota > Alphaproteobacteria > Sphingomonadales > Sphingomonadaceae > Erythrobacter. The sequence continues at coordinate 326,751 of JAPZRO010000003.1, forward strand.
TCGAACCGCGTGACCAGAACGGGCAGCGGCAATCCGCCCAGCGGCCCCGCAACCGTGACGAAGATCCGCTTCGCCTTGCCAAGCGCCGGTTCAAGCGGCTGGAACATGGTGGTGTAGAGCCGGTTGGCCGCCTCGCGATCAAAGCGCGGAAAAAAGGCGTCGATACCCTCGAGTTCGCCAGACTGGTCGGAGGTCGAATCCATGTCCGCGTCAGAGACGCAGCTGGCTTCATCCATGCGGCAACGCAGCCGTGCGACCAGCCGGGCGACCGGCTCTCTGGCATCCGCCACAACTCGGACCTGTTCAGCATAGGGCGCAATCGCAAAGGCGTAGTAGTCCGAGCCGTTGGGGACGATCAGGATCAAGGCCTCGTCGGGGGCAAGCCGCGCCTTGACGTCCTCCACCGACAGCGCGGACGGAGAGACCAGATCGTCGAATTCGGGGAAGGCCTTCTTCAGCTGCGCGTCGGCAGCGGCCAGCTCCTGCACCACTTGCGCCAGCGCGGTGCGCTTTTCTTCAAGGCCCTGAGATCCGCTTGCCAGAACACTGGCCGCGACCGCAAGATTGAGCGCGCGGGCGCGATCGGCCAGCTGCTGCTTGCGGGTGATGAGCGCCCCCAGCTCGCCCTCGCCCGCCATCGCCCGCGCGGCGGCTTCGGCCATGGCCTGGCCGGCGGTCGACTGCTCAAGATCCTGCGCCGCGACGAACATTTCGTTGCGCAGGATGCCGGCATCGCCGCGCCCTGCGGCATCCACCCCCGCCGAGGTGGCCTCCATCACCGCGCCATAGGCCATCGACAGCGGATCATGCGTGGTCGCATCCCCCGCGATTGCGCGGGTAAGCGCGGAAGAGGCGGCATCCGGCATGCTGTCGGCATAGCCCCCTGCAAGGCGCGCATCGCGGTGCTTGCGGGCAATGGCGGCCGCCTCGCGCGAGAGCGACAGGGCCTCGTCAAGATCACCCCCGGCCGCCACGATCGCGCGCGAGAGCGTGGTCAGTAGGATCACGAGATCGGGATGATCGGGGCCGAGCTTGCGCTGGATCGGAACGCCGAAGCGCAGCAGCGGCAAGGCCTCTTGCGCCCGCCCCTGCCCCAGCAGAGCGGCGGCGAGATTGTATTTGTACTTGGCGTAAGTGAGGCTCTCCGAAACATCCGTCTGGCTGTAGACACCCTCGAAGATCTCCAGCGCCTTGCGGGCATTCTTTTCCGCCAGCGCAAAGCGGCCCTGGAAGTTCTGGCGGAAGGCCATGTTGTTGTAGGTGCGCGCTACGAAATCGGTCGGCCGGGTGAAATAGCGCGTGCGCAGCTTGTTGGCGGCTTCGAAATGGAAATCGGACAGGGTGGTCTTGCCCTGCGCGCCCAGATGATCGGCCTTCCGTTCGAGCAGATTGGCGTAGATCAGGCCGGCGATCAGGCTGTCCATCGTGCCGTTGTAGGTGTCGGTCGCGCCGGTTTCCCGCCACGCGGCCTCGGCGCGCGGGAGCGTGGTTTCCAGCAGCGCCAGCGCCTCGGCATGGCGGCCCATCTGGCCGAGATCCCAGCTCAGGAATTCGACGGTCTTGAACACATTGTTGGAACCCGGCCCTTCCTGCTGCACCTGCAGATCAAGCAGTACCCGATAGGCATCGATCGCATCACCCAGATGCTGGGCATCGTCGAGATAGCGCGCCAGTGCCGACTGAAGACCGATTTTGATGTCCGGATCGGTGCTGGCGGCCACAGCGCGGCGCAAATGCGCTTCCCCTTCGGCCGGGCGGCCTTCACGGCGCATGAGATCGGCAATGTCGACGGCAATGATTGCCGCCGCGTAGCTCTTCGGCCCCTCACGCGCCGCAGCAATGGCGGCCCTGCGATCAATGATGGTCCGCTCACCCGCGAAATCGCCGATCAGCGCATGGGCGCTTTGCAGCACCGGCAAGGCATAGTCCTGATCCTCCTGCGAGGCGTCGTCGGTGTTGAGCACAAGCGCATCAACAATCGGCAGCATCCTGGCGACCACATCGGTGTTGCCTGCATCCCTTGCCGCCTCGAGCTTCTCCACGAGCGGGCGATACGAGGTCGTGCTGGCAACCTTACCGGTCTTGTTGGCGACCTTGTCGGCAGGGCCTTCCCGCGCGGCGAGCGCAGGTGCCGGCTGCGCGATAGCCGCCAGGGCCGCAAGCACGCCGCCCAGACTGCAGATTTTCGATGCGGTCATTTGTCGCCCCCCAAGGACAGGAATTGTTGGCGGGCGGAACCGGTATTGGCAAGTGAGGGCGCGCAGGAGTCAACGGCTCATTGCTGACCGCCAACCATGCGTCACACACAGACCTGGATGCAGGGGAGCGTTTACCCGCGTTACAGCGCGAGCCGGTGCCGCGGGAAACGGGAGACTGAATGGTGCTGCTGGGGAGGATTGAACTCCCGACCTCACCCTTACCAAGGGTGCGCTCTACCACTGAGCTACAGCAGCGCCGGAAACAGGCGCGCCCTATTGTCGCGCCTCGGAGCAATGTCAAGCGGACTTGAAGAGCCACGCCGATAACGCCAAGGCGTTTCGCATGCGTGAAGACCCGAGCAAGAATCTTACCCGCGAAGAGCGTCTCGCGGCGAAATTGCGTGAAAACCTTCGTCGCCGGAAGGCGCAGGCCCGGGCTCTGGGCGATTCGGTTGCGACGGAATCGCTTCCCAATCGCGCTGACGATAGCTAACGAACGCCGCTCCCGACAGTGACGGAGCCAAAATGCCCAAGCTCATCCTCGTCCGCCACGGCCAGAGCCAGTGGAACCTCGAAAACCGCTTCACCGGCTGGTGGGATGTCGATCTGACCGCGCAAGGCGTGGCCGAGGCGACCGCCGCGGGCGAACTGCTCAAGGCCAAGGGCGTGCTGCCGACCTACGCTTTCACCTCGCTCCAGACCCGCGCGATCAAGACGCTGCATCTGGCGCTGGAGGCCGCAGGCCGGCTGTGGATTCCCGAGACCAAGGACTGGCGGCTGAACGAGCGGCACTATGGCGGCCTCACCGGCCTCGACAAGGCCGAGACGGCAGCGCGGCATGGCGACGAGCAGGTCAAGATCTGGCGCCGCAGCTTCGACATTCCGCCCCCCGTGCTGGAAGCGGGCAGCGAATTCGATCTCGCCAGCGACCCGCGCTATGCCGGAATCGCGATCCCGAACACCGAAAGCCTCAAGCTCACTATCGAGCGCGTGCTGCCCTATTGGGAAAGCACCATCCTGCCGGTGCTCGCCAGCGGGGAGACGGTGATCATCGCCGCGCACGGCAATTCCCTGCGCGCGCTGGTGAAGCACCTTTCGGGCATTTCCGACGCGGACATCACCGACCTCGAGATTCCCACCGGGCAGCCGATCATCTATGACTTCGACGGCGGCACGGTGACGGGGGCCCGCTACTATCTGAAGGACGCATGATGGAAGTGACCGGGGGACGCGTCGCGATCGTGATGGGCAGCCAGTCCGACTGGCCGACCATGAAGGCCGCCGCCGAGGTGCTCGATGAACTCGAAGTGCCCTATGAGGCGCGGATCGTCTCGGCGCACCGCACCCCTGACCGGATGGTCGCCTTTGCCAAGGGCGCGGAGGGCGAGGGCTTCGATGTCATCATCGCTGGCGCGGGCGGCGCGGCGCATCTGCCCGGCATGATCGCCAGCATGACGCATCTGCCGGTGCTGGGCGTGCCGGTGCAGTCCAAGGCGCTCTCCGGCATGGATAGCCTGCTCTCGATCGTGCAGATGCCGGGCGGGATTCCGGTCGGCACACTGGCAATCGGCGAGGCGGGCGCGAAGAACGCCGGATTGCTCGCCGCATCGATCCTCGCGCTCTCTGACAAGGACCTGTCCGAACGCCTGCAGGACTGGCGCGCCGCCAAGAGTGCCGCCGTGGGCGAGGTTCCGGAAGACTGATGCTGCCCGCAGGCTCCACCATCGGGATTCTCGGCGGCGGCCAGCTTGGCCGGATGATGGCGATGGCCGCGATGCAGCTCGGCTATCGCTGCATCGCCTATGCCCCTCCGGGCGACAATGTCGCCGAGGACGCCTGCGCGGATTTCTTCGAGAACGGCTGGGGTGATCGCGAGGCGCTCGCCGCCTTTGCCGCGAAGTGCGACGTGGTGACGTGGGAATTCGAGAACGTGCCGCTCAGCGCGGTCGCGGCGATCCCCGCGAACCTGCTCGCCTGCCCGGCCCGCGCGCTCGAAGTGGCGCAGGACCGGCTGAACGAGAAGGGCTTCATCGCCCAGCTCGGCGGCACCTCGGCCCCCTATGCGCGGGTCGAGAGCGACGAGGACTTCGCCCGCGCGATCGACACCGTCGGCACCCCCGGCATCCTCAAGACCGCGCGCGACGGCTATGACGGCAAGGGCCAGTGGCGCATCGCCTCCGACCGCGAAGCAAGCGGCGTGCGCTTCCCGGGCAAGACCTGCATCTACGAAGGGCTGGTGGCATTCGAGGCCGAGTTTTCGGTGATCCTCGTGCGCTCGGCGGCGGGCGAGGTGCGTTTCTGGGACTCGACTGCCAACCGCCACGAAGGCGGGATGCTGGCGCAGTCGTTGCTGCCCGCAGGCGCGCTGATCGAGGCGCAGGTGCCCGCCGCGCGCGAGCTGGCGGCGAAGACCGCCGAGGCGCTCGGCTATGTCGGGGTGCTGACGCTCGAATTCTTCGCCACCAAGGACGGCCCGGTGTTCAACGAGATGGCCCCGCGGGTCCATAACTCGGGCCACTGGACCATCGAGGGTGCGGCCGCCAGCCAGTTCGAGAACCATATCCGCGCGATCACCGGCCTGCCGCTCGGCGGCACCGGCACGCGCTTTGCCAGCATCGACATGCGCAACATTGTCGGCGAGGACGCGCTCACCGCCCATGCCATCCTCTCGGAGCCGGGCGAGCCGCACCTCCATCTCTACGGCAAGCGCGAGGCGCGCGCGGGCCGCAAGATGGGCCATGTCACCCGGGTGGGACACGCGCTCCCGTGAACCCCGAAATCGTCCTGATCTATGCCCGCGCCGCCAATGGCGCGATCGGCCATGAGGGCGATCTGCCCTGGCGCCTGCCCGCCGATCTCAAGCGGTTCAAGGCGCTGACCATGGGCAAACCCATGGTGATGGGCCGCAAGACCTTCGAGAGCCTGCCCGGCCTGCTCCCCGGCCGCCGCCATATCGTCCTCTCGCAGCGCATCGGCTTTGCGGCCGAGGGCGCGGAGATGGCCGGATCGGTCGAGCAAGCCCTCGCGCTGGCGGCCGAGGGCAATGACAGCGGCGAAGTCGCGGTGATCGGCGGCGCGGCGATCTATGGCCTGTTCATGCCGCTCGCCCACCGCATCGAACTCACCCAGATCCACACGGATTACGAGGGCGACACCTTCATGGCCGAACCGGGCCGCGAATGGGTGCTGACCGCGCGCGAGGACCATGCGGCGGACGGCGCGCATCCGGCCTTCTCGTTCCTGACCTTCCGCCGAGCGGGAGCCGCCTGATGCGCTGGCTCGATCACCGCAACGCGATCCCGCCCGCGCTGCGCGGCGCGGTCATCGCGCTAGGCAATTTCGACGGGTTCCACCGCGGGCATCAGGCTGTGGCGGGCGCGGCGATCAGCTGGGCCAAGGCCGAGGGCCGCCCCTCGATCATCGCCACCTTCGATCCGCACCCGGTGCGCTTCTTCCGCCCCGATGTGCCGCCCTTCCGGCTGACGACGCTCGAACAGCGGCAGGAACTCTATCTCGCCGCAGGCGCGACCGCGATGCTGGTGTTCCACTTCGACGCCGAGCTGGCGGGCACCAGCGCCGAGGATTTCATCCAGACCATCCTGATCGACCGCTTCGGCGCGCACGGGGTGGTGACCGGCGGCGACTTCACCTTCGGCAAGGGCGCGAAAGGCAATGTCGAACTGCTGCGCACGCTCGGCGGCGAACTCGGCCTCCAATCGCGGGTGGTCGAGGCGGTGACGGCGGGCGAGGAGGTCGTCTCCTCCAGCCGCATCCGTCAGGCGCTGCGCGACGGCGATCCGCAGCTCGCCGCGCAACTGCTCACCCGCCCCTTTGCGATAAGGGGCATCGTCGAGCATGGCGACAAGCGCGGGCGCACCATCGGCTATCCCACCGCCAACGTCACGATCGACAACTACCTGCGCCCCAAATACGGCATCTACGCCGTGACCGGCCGCCTGCTCGCCACCGGCCAAGTGCTCCACGGCGCGGCCAATATCGGCATCCGCCCGCAGTTCGAGCCGCCCAAGGAGCTGCTCGAGCCCTATTTCTTCGATTTCTCCGGCGACCTCTACGGGCAGGAGATCGAAGTCGCCTTCCACCACTTCCTGCGCGGCGAGGCGAAGTTCGATTCGCTCGAGGCGCTGATCGAACAGATGGACAAGGATTGCGCCGAGGCGCGGCGGTTGCTTACTTCGTCACCCTGAACTTGTTTCAGGGTCCATTTCTCCTCCCGCACTGCCGGTCGAACTGGAAGAATGGATGCTGGAAGCGAAGCTGTGCGCCAGCACAATCAAGTTCAGCATGACGAGAATGAGACGTGGTGCGCGCAAACACTTTATCGCAGCCGCCAATTGCCCTAACGGCGCGAGCCTATGTCTGAAGATAACACCCAGCGCGATTACCGGGACACCGTCTTCCTGCCGAAGACCGATTTCCCCATGAAGGCCGGCCTCCCCCAGAAGGAGCCGGGCATTGCCGCGCGCTGGGAGCAGATCGGGCTCTATGACGCGCTGCGCGCCGCGCGCCGGGGCCGCGAGAAGTTCATCCTCCATGATGGCCCGCCCTACGCCAATGGCGACATGCATATCGGCCATGCGCTGAACCACATCCTCAAGGACATGGTCTGCCGCACCCAGAACCTGCTGGGCAAGGACGCGCCCTACGTGCCCGGCTGGGACTGCCACGGCCTCCCCATCGAATGGAAGGTCGAGGAGCAGTACCGCAAGGACAAGAAGGCCAAGCCCGTCCTCACTGGCGCAGGGCGTGACGAGGCGGCGGTCAAGGCCTTCCGCGACGAATGCCGCGCCTATGCGCAGAAGTGGGTCGATGCGCAGCGCGGGCAGCTCAAGCGCCTCGGCATCATGGGCGATTGGGACCACCCCTACCTCACCATGCAGAAGGAGAGCGAGGCGGTGATCGTCGCCGAGCTGCTCAAGCTGGCCGAGGCGGGGAACCTCTATCGCGGCTCGAAGCCGGTGATGTGGTCCCCGGTCGAACAGACCGCGCTGGCCGAGGCGGAGGTCGAATACGAGGACATCACCTCGACCCAGATCGACGTGGCGTTCGAGATCGTCGAGAGCCCGATCCCCGAACTGGTCGGCGCCCACGCGGTGATCTGGACGACGACCCCGTGGACGATCCCGGTGAACCAGGCTTTGGCTTACGGGCCGGAGGTTGAGTATTCACTGCTGCAATTTGATTTCGTCGCAAGCGATGAAGTCAGGGCGTTCCTGCGCGACCATTTCTTCAACTGGGACGACAAGTGGTTTCTGGTTGCGGATGGCCTTCGCGGCGACTTCGAACAGCGTGTCCTTCAAGCGGCCAAGGCCGTTGTTGGCAGTCAGTTCGAAAACGCCGAACTTGTTCGGGTGAGTGACACAATGAAGTTCTCCGATGGGTCGGAGAGCATCAAAGGCTCGCAACTCGCCGGAACCCTCGCCCGCCACCCGATGCACCACCTCGGCGGGTTCTACGCCGCGCCGCGCCCGCTGCTGCCCGGCGACTTCGTCACCACCGACAGCGGCACCGGCCTTGTCCACATGGCGCCCGATCATGGCGAGGACGACTTCGAGCTGTGCAAATCGGCAGGGATCAACCCCGTCTTCGCGGTGATGGACGACGGACGCTACCGCGACGACTGGGGCTGGCTCGGCGGCGCGGACGAGCGGCGCATGAGCGTCATCAACCCCAAGTTCAACGCGCCCGACGGCCCGATCTGCTCGGACCTGCGCGAAGCTGGCGCGCTGCTCGCCGCGAGCGCGGACTACGCGCACTCCTACCCGCATTCGTGGCGCTCCAAGGCCAAGGTGATCTTCCGCTGCACCCCGCAGTGGTTCGTGCCGATGGACCGCGCGATGGAGTGGATCGAGCCCAAGACCCGCGCGGAAAAGGGCTGGGAGAACGAAGGCGGCGCGATCGACCCGGCGGAAGAGGGGCTGTGCGCCTCCCCGACGCTGCGCGAACGTGCGGTCGAGGAAATCGCCCGCGTCCAGTTCATCCCCGAAAAGGGCCGCAACCGCATCGGCGCGATGGTCGAAGGGCGGCCCGATTGGGTGCTCTCCCGCCAGCGCGCTTGGGGCGTGCCGATCACTCTGTTTGTCCGCTCGGACGGCTCCTACCTGCAAGACCCCGCCGTCAACGCCCGCATTGTCGCCGCGGTGAATGCCGAGGGCATGGATGCGTGGAACAGCGCCAACAAGGCGGCCTTCCTCGGCCCCGATTACGACCCGGCCGAATTCGAGATGGTCACCGACATTCTCGACGTGTGGTTCGATTCGGGCTGCACCCATGCCTTCGTGCTCGAAAGCGGGCGCTGGCCTGATCTGCAGTGGCCCGCCAACCTCTACCTCGAAGGATCGGACCAGCATCGCGGCTGGTTCCAGTCCTCGCTGCTGCAATCGAGCGCAACCCGCGGCCGCGCGCCTTACGATCAGGTTCTCACCCACGGCTTCACGATGGATGCCAAGGGCAAGAAGATGTCGAAGAGCCTCGGCAACACGGTCGATCCGCTCAAGGTGATGGAGACCTACGGCGCGGACATCATCCGGCTGTGGGCGCTGAGCGTCGACTTCACCGAGGATCACCGCATCGGCGATGAAATCCTCAAGGGCGTGGGCGACCAGTATCGCAAGCTGCGCAACACCTTCCGCTATCTGCTCGGCGCGCTCGACGGGTTCGTGGGCGACTGGAGCGATGCGGGCGAGCTGCCGGAGCTGGAGGTCTATGTCCTCGCGCTGCTGAGCGAGCTGGACGGGAAATTGAAGGCGGCGGCGGAGGCTTACGACTTCAACGCCTACACCCGCCTGCTGGTCGATTTCTGCAACGAGGACCTCTCGGCCTTCTTCTTCGATATCCGCAAGGACTCGCTCTATTGCGACGGGCCGGATTCGAACACGCGCAACGCCTATCGCACCGTGCTCGACCTGCTGTTCCACGCGCTGGTGCGCTACGCCGCGCCGGTGCTGGTGTTCACGGCGGAGGAAGTGTGGCTCTCCCGCTATCCCGAGGATGGCGAGGAGGACGACAACGGCCAGCGCGGGAGCGTCCACCTGCTCGAATGGCCGAGCATCCCCGGCGTCGTCGCCGACCGGGCGAAATGGGACAAGCTGCGCGCCTTGCGCGATGCGGTCAACGAAGCGATCGAGCCGCTGCGGCGCGACAAGACGATCCGCTCGAGCCTCGAAGCCGAAGTGGTGGTGCCCGCCGCCATGGTGCCCGAGGGCGTGTCGGACGAACAGCTCGCCGAACTGTTCATCACCGCGACAGTCACGCGCGGGCAGGGCGATGCCGTGATCGTCGCCAAGACCCAACACCACAAGTGCGGCCGCTGCTGGCGCCATCTGCCCGACGTGGCGGATGACGGGGCATTGTGCACTCGTTGCGATGCGGTTGTCGGTTCATGAGCGGGTTGTTCACCCGCAACCGGCTGATCGGGCTGGCGCTGGCGGCGCTGGTGGCGGTGATCGATCAGGCGGTGAAGATGTACATCATCGGCCCACTGCGCCTGCGCGATGTGCTCCACATAGACCTGCTGCCGTTCTTCGATCTCACCTATACCGAGAACCGCGGGATCTCGCTGGGGATGCTGCAGGCGACCGACATGGAAACGCGCTGGCTGCTGGTGGCGATGACCGCGGTGATCGCGCTGGTCGTGCTGGTGTGGATGATGCGCGAGAAGGCCATGGGCGAGATCGTCGGGCTGGCGCTGATCCTCGGCGGCGCGCTGGGCAATATCCGCGATCGCTATGATCTGGGCTATGTCATCGACTATGCCGACTTCCATGTCGGGACGTTCCGCCCGTTCCTGATCTTCAACATTGCCGACGCCGCGATTACCATCGGCGTTCTCATAATCCTTGCCCGCAGCCTGTTCGTGCGCGACAAGGGCGAAACCGCAACCGGGGACGCGCCCCGTGGAGAGACTTCAGATGCGTAAATTTGCACCCGTGATCCTGCTGGCCGGTGCCTCGGCGATGCTGGCCGCGTGCGGCGCCGGTGGCGGCGTGTTCAACCGCGACCGTCCGGACGAGTTCGCTGTGCAGCGTCAGGCCCCGCTGGTGGTGCCGCCCGATTTCACTCTCACCCCGCCCGCCCCGGGCGCGCCGCGCCCGTCCGAAGGCACCGCCTCGGAGCAGGCGCTCGAAGCGCTGTTCGGCGGCCCTGCCCCGCGCAGCCGGGTCGAAGCGAGTGTGATCGACCGCGCCGGCAGCGCCGCGCCGAGCATCCGCAGCACCGTCGGCGATACCGGCACCAACACGGTCGCCAAGGGCCGCGTCACCCGCGACATCATCGCCGCGCCCGAGGGCGACGGTCAGGCGGCCTCGACCGTAATCCCGAGCGCTTGATCTAAACTTCGCTCGTGTCGCGCGTCGTCGAGACACGCTAGCTCTGCCTCTCGACTTCGCTCGAGGCGAACGGGACTAGGGTTACTTATTCCCCCTCGTCCTCGCGGCTGACCAGCAGCTTGTCGATCCGGCGGCCGTCCATGTCGACTACCTCGAACCGCCAGCCCTGATCGGTGAAGTGTTCACCCTCGGCCGGGAGCTTCTTGAGCACCGACAACACGTAGCCCGCCGCCGTGCCGAATTCGCGGTTCTCGCCATATTCGAGCCCCAGCCGGTCAGCCAGCGCATCGGCGGAGAGCGAACCGGCGACCAGCAGCGAGCCGTCCTCGCGCTCCACCACCTGCGGCAGATCGCCCTCGTCCTGATCGCTGACAAAGGTGCCGACGATCGCGGTGAGCAGATCGACCGGGGTGACGATGCCTTCGAAGTGGCCGTATTCGTCGTGCACCACTGCCATCGCCACTTCGGAGGATTGCAGCGCCCGCAGCGCATCCATCGCGTCGAGCTGGTCGGGCACCACTTCGACCCGGCGCATCATCGCGCGGATCGAGACCGGCTCGCCCGCCACCATCGCCGCGAGGACTTCGCGCACCTTCACCACGCCGAGAATGGTATCAGGCGAACCTTCGGCGACCGGCATCAGCGAATGCGGGCTCTCCTCGATGGTCTGGCGGATTTCGGCAAGGTCGGCATCGGCCTCGATCCAGTCGACCTCGGTGCGCGGGGTCATCATCTCGCGCACGGGGCGCTCGGCGAGGCGCACCACGCCGGTGAGGATCTGGCGCTGGTCGGCCTCGATCACGCCGGACCGGGTCGCCTCGGCGAAGATCATCTGCAATTCCTCGGCGGTAACCGAATGTTCCCCGCGTTCACGCAATCCGAACAGCGCGATCAGCGTCGCCGAGCTCTTGTCGAGCAGCCACACCAGCGGCGCAGCAGCGCGGGCCATCCATGCCATCGGTCGGGACATCACCAGCGACACCGGCACCGCCGCGCGCAGGGCCAGCTGCTTGGGCACCAGCTCGCCGACGATCAGGCTGAAATAGGTGGTGAAGGCAATCACCAGCGCAAAGCCGCTCTCGTCGGCATATTTGCCAAGCAGGCCGAGCCATTCGAGCCGTTCACCCACCGGCCCGCCGAGGCTGGCGCCCGAATAGGCACCGGCGATGATGCCAATCAGGGTGATGCCGATCTGCACGGTCGAGAGGAACTTGCCCGGGTCCGCCGCTAGTTCGATCGCGGTGCGCGCACCCACGGAACCCGCTTCGGCCCGCGCTTCCAGCGCACTGGTCTTGGCCGAGACGATCGCGAGTTCGGACATGGCGAAGACGCCGTTGAGCACGATCAGCGCGATGATGATCGCAAGGTCGGTCCAGGGAAAAGGTGTCACGCCCGTTGCGCTAGCACAAAAGCGCGCCTGTGCCAGCAGCGTGATGCGCCTGTCAGCAGCCGATTCCGTTCAAGCCGAGTCAATGCGCGGCACCGCATGGGGCTTGGCACAACCGGCGGATTTCCTTGTCGTCAGCCGGGCAGCATGGCATTCTTCACGCCGGACAAGAGGGAGGTAAGCATCATGACTTATTCGCGTATCCTGCTTTCGGGCACTGCCGCGCTGGCGCTGCTCGGCACCACCGCCTGCGTCACCGACCCCAACACCGGCGAGAAAAAGATCTCGCGCACCGCGATCGGCACCGGCCTTGGCGGCACCCTCGGCTACCTCCTCGGCGGGGCAATCGGCGGCGATACCGGCCGCATCATCGGCGCCGGCATCGGCGGCTCGGCGGGCGCAATTCTCGGCAAGCAGTATGACGACCAGATCCGCGAGCTGAAGGAACAGACCGCGGGCAGCGGCGTCGACGTGGAAGAAGTGGGCGATCAGGACGCGATCCTCGTGCGCCTGCCCGATGGAGTGACCTTCGCCACCGGCTCGGCGGCGATCAACCCCGGCTTCTATGACACGCTCAACAGCGTCGCGGAGACGCTGATCAAGTATCCCAACAGCCTGATCGACGTTTACGGCTTCACCGACACCACCGGTTCGCCGGCGACCAACCAGCGCCTGTCCGAGCAGCGCGCGCAGGCGGTGGCCGACTACCTCGCCGCGCGCGGCGTCGCCCGCGCCCGCATCGCGACGCAGGGCTTTGGCGAGAGCTATGACCACCTGCGGGTCAAGACCGCCGACAATGTCAACGAACCGCTCAACCGCCGGGTCGAGATCAAGATCATCCCAGTCAGCCAGGACGACGTGCGCGAAGCGCGCGGGAATTGATCTGACCTGCCGGAAATAGTGACGGGCCGTCCTGCGGGGCGGCCCGTTCCGTATCAGCGCAGCGCCTTGGCGCGGTCCGCCAGCCGCTCGACGGCGGCGGCGTGGATCGCGGGGGAGCAGACCAGCACCCCGAAATCGCGGGGGTCGTGCTTGTTGTAGGCGAGCGGCTGACCAAAAGCGTCGGTCACTTCCGCACCCGCCTCGCGCGCGATCAGAGTCGCTGCGGCGATGTCCCATTCGTAGCCCCAGCGCAACGTGGCGACGAGATCGGCGCGGTCGTCGGCGACCATCGCGATCCTGAGCGCGATCGAATTGGGCTGATCGACCGCCACCAGATCGCTGTCCTCCTTGGGCAGGATGTGGGTCGGCACCCGCGACCCGGCAAAGGCCGTCCGCTGGCTGGCCCGGATCGGCTGGCCATTGAGGGTCGCGCCCTGTCCCGCCTGCGCCAGCCATTCCTCGCCCCGTGCCGGGGCGGCGAGCATCCCGATCAGCGGCTTGTTGGCGCTCACCAGCGCCACCGACACCGCCCAGCCATCGCGCCCACGCACGAAATCGCGCGTGCCGTCGATCGGATCGACCAGCCAGATCAGCCCGCTCGCGGTGCGCTGCTTGTCGTCGGCGGTTTCCTCCGAAAGCCAGCCGGCCGAGGGCAGCAGGCGGCGAAGCTCGCGCTTCAGGAAGCGGTCGACCTCGAGATCGGCCTCGCTCACCGGATTGTTCGGGCTCTTGTCCCAGCTGGTGAGCGCATGGCCCGCCCCCGGCCAGCGCGAAAGAGCGATCCGGCCCGCCTCGCGGACAATCTCTTCAAGGCGGAACCTGTCAATCATGAGAGGCTCGCTGTTGCGCCTGCACAGAGCACTTTTCAAGAGGGTCGATCCGTGCTTAGGCCCCGCGTGGACGAACCTCTCCCCAGGATACGCATTGAAGGGATCGATACGCAATGAACGTTCACGAATACCAGGCAAAGGAACTGCTGGCGAAGCACGGGATCGCAGTGCCGGCCGGCCATGCTGCTCTCAGCGTCGGAGAAGCGGTGGAAGCCGCCAAGAAGCTGCCCGGGCCGCTCTATGTCGTGAAGGCGCAGATCCATGCAGGCGGCCGCGGCAAGGGCAAGTTCAAGGAGCTCGGCCCCGACGCCAAGGGCGGCGTGCGCCTCGCCAAGAGCCTTGAGGAAGTGGAAGCCCACGCCAAGGAAATGCTCGGCAACACGCTGGTCACCATCCAGACGGGGGATGCGGGTAAGCAGGTGAACCGCCTCTACATCACCGACGGCGTCGACATCGCCAAGGAATACTACCTCTCGCTGCTGGTCGACCGCGCGACGGGCCGCGTCGCCTTCGTCGTTTCGACCGAGGGCGGGATGGACATCGAGACCGTGGCGCATGACACGCCCGAGCTGATCACCACCTTCACCGTCGATCCGGCGCAGGGCTTCCAGCCGCACCACGGCCGCGCAGTGGCCTTTGCGCTGAAGCTTCAGGGCGATCTCAACAAGCAGGCGCAGAAGCTCGCCAAGCAGCTTTACGATGCCTTCCTCGCCACCGATTGCGAGATGCTCGAGATCAACCCGCTGGTCGAAAGCCAGGACGGCAAGCTGCTGGTGCTCGACGCCAAGATGAGCTTCGACGGCAACGCCCTCTACCGCCACCCCGACATCGAAGCCCTGCGCGACGAGACCGAGGAAGACCCGGCGGAAGTCGAAGCCAGCGAATATGACCTCGCCTACATCAAGCTCGACGGCAACATCGGCTGCATGGTCAACGGCGCCGGTCTTGCCATGGCGACGATGGACATCATCAAGCTCAACGGCGCTTTCCCGGCCAACTTCCTCGACGTGGGCGGCGGCGCCACCACCGAGAAGGTGACGGCAGCCTTCAAGATCATCCTCAAGGACCCGGCGGTCGAGGGCATCCTCGTCAACATCTTCGGCGGGATCATGAAGTGCGACGTGATCGCCAACGGCATCGTGCAGGCGGCCAAGGACGTGAACCTGCAGGTTCCGCTGGTGGTGCGTCTCGAAGGCACCAACGTGGCCGAAGGCAAGGCGATCCTCGCCAACTCGGGCCTCGCGATCGTGCCGGCGGACAACCTCGGCGATGCCGCCAAGAAGATCGTCGCGGAAGTGAAGAAGGCGGCGTAAGCCTCCCTTCCGGTCATTGAACAAAGGCCCCCGCCGGTTCGATCCGGCGGGGGTTTTTCTTTGTCGTCAGTGCGCGCGGCAGGGGTTTTAACGCGTTGGCAGGCGCTTGAACCGGAACACCAGCTCCTGCGGCGTTGGCCCGCTGCTCTTCATCCGCACCGCCACCACCATGCCGCCCTCGCCGTCACAGCGATAGGTCAGCGCGTTGAAATAGAGCGCGCAGGGCTCGGCAGCGATCAGGCGGAAGGTGACCATCCCGTCCTTCTCCTCCCACCCGGTCAGATCGGGGTTGAAGTGCTTGAGCTTCACCACGAGGCTGCCGTCCTGCTGCGTCAGGTACATGTGCTCGGAGAACATGATCCCGCCCGCCGCGGTCTCCTGCACGAACAGCCCGACCATCGTGTCGCCCGAGGGCGCGAGCCAGCTTTCGTGCGCCTCGGCACCCTCGATCCCGCTGCCGCTCCACGTGCCGATCAGCCATGCGGCATCGGCAAGCGTGGCCTTTCCGGGCGCCTCGCCAGCCTGCGCCACGCGCGTTTCCTGCGCCGCCAAAGGTGTCGCCGCCAGCACGGCCAGCGCCGTCAGAAATGTCCTTGTCGCCATGATCCGCATCCCTCCCCGACCCGGGACGTATCTGGTCGGGGTCAGGCGGTAAAGCACTGGCGAATTGAATGCTTGACCTGCGACCGGCGCAAAGCAAGGGGATGGGCACATTTGCCGCGTTCGGAACCATCCGCTTGCTTGACGTTTACGTAAACGCAAGCTAGGCGGGCCGCCGAAGGCTAGCGCCTGTGATTCTTTGAGAGGAAGGAACGCCCCATGAAGATCCTCGTCCCCGTCAAGCGGGTGATCGATTACAACGTCAAGCCGCGGGTCAAGGCCGATGGCACGGGCGTTGACCTTGCCAACGTCAAGATGAGCATGAACCCGTTCGACGAGATCGCGGTCGAGGAAGCCATCCGCCTCAAGGAAAAGGGCGCGGCCACCGAGATCGTGGCTGTCAGCGTCGGTCCGGCCAAGGCGCAGGAAACCCTGCGCACCGCGCTCGCCATGGGTGCCGACCGTGCGATCCTCGTCGAGACCGAAGAGGAAGTCGAGCCGCTGGCGGTCGCCAAGATCCTCAAGGCGATTGCCGATGAGGAAGCCCCGGGCCTCGTGATCCTCGGCAAGCAGTCGATCTCGGACGATTCGAACCAGACCGGCCAGATGCTCGCCGCGCTGATGGGCCGTCCGCAGGGCACCTTCGCCAACACCGTCGCCATCGAAGGCGACAGCGTTGTGGTGAAGCGCGAAGTCGATGGCGGTCTCCAGACCGTGAAGCTCACGCTCCCCGCGATCGTCACCACCGACCTGCGCCTCAACGAGCCGCGTTATGCCTCGCTGCCGAACATCATGAAGGCCAAGCAGAAGCCGCTCGCGACCAAGACCGCCGCCGATTACGGTGTCGACCTGACCCCGCGCCTCAAGACCCTCAAGGTCTCCGAGCCGCCGGTGCGCCAGGCGGGCGAAAAGGTCGCCGACGTCGCTGCGCTGGTCGAAAAGGTCAAGGCGCTGGGCATCGCGTAAGCGCGCCGCGTCTCAAAGATAAGGAACATTCGAGATGAAGACTCTGGTTCTCGTCGAACATGACAACACCAAGGTGAACGACGCGACGCTCGCGGTGGTCACCGCTGCCGGCAAGCTCGGCGAAGTGCACCTGCTGGTTGCCGGCCACAACTGCGGTTCGGTCGCTGAAGCGGCTGCCAAGATCGCGGGCGTTGGCAAGGTCCACGTGGCGGACGATGCGGCCTATGCCAACGGCCTTGCCGAAAACGTCGCCCCGCTCGCTGCCGCGCTGATGGGCCACCACGACGCCTTCCTCGCCGCTGCCACCACGCAGGGCAAGAACGTCGCCCCGCGCGTCGCCGCGCATCTCGACGTGATGCAGGTGTCGGAAATCCTCTCGGTTGAAGGCCCCAAGACCTTCACCCGTCCGATCTACGCCGGCAACGCCATCGCCACCGTCGAATCGACCGACCCCAAGCTGGTGATCACCGTGCGCGGCACCGCCTTTGAAAAGGCGGCGACCGAGGGTGGATCTGCTGCGGTTGAAGCGGTTTCGGGCGCGGGTGACGCGGGCACCTCGAGCTTCGTCAGCTCGGAAATCGCCAAGAGCGAGCGTCCGGAACTGACCAGCGCCAAGGTGATCGTCTCGGGCGGCCGCGCGCTCAAGGATGCGGAAACCTTTGAGGCCGTGATCACGCCCCTCGCCGACAAGCTCGGCGCCGCCATCGGCGCGAGCCGCGCTGCGGTCGACGCGGGCTATGTCCCCAACGACTACCAGGTCGGCCAGACCGGGAAGATCGTCGCGCCGGAAGTCTACTTCGCCATCGGCATCTCGGGCGCGATCCAGCACCTCGCCGGCATGAAGGATTCGAAGGTCATCATCGCTATCAACAAGGACGAAGACGCCCCGATCTTCCAGGTCGCGGACATCGGCCTCGTCGCCGACCTCTATGCGGCAGTGCCGGAGCTGACCGGCGCGCTGTAAGGCGACCGACGTCTAAAGACTTGAGAACGCAATGAACCTCCGGCAGGTTGCGTGCCTGCCGGAGGATTTGTCTATGCATCGCACCGCCCTTGCGCTTGTTTCGCTGGCCACCATGCTCGCCCCTGCTGGCGCACGGGCGCAGGAGGCTGAGACGAAGGTGCTGGAGCCCAGCTCGGCATGGAACGCCACTTACGAGGACGGGCGATGCCGCCTGTCGCGGATGTTCGGCAGCGAGGGCCAACAGCACGCGCTGGTATTCGAACAGACCGCCCCCGAGTCCCGCTTCTACATGTCGGTCGCCGGGCCAGCCGTGGCGGACATCAATGACGGCCTGCCGCTCCGGCTCGCGTTCGGCCCCGAGGGTGCCGAGAGCGATCAGACCATCGTCAAGGAGCGCAATCCCGAATTCGGCGCGGTCCTCTTCCTGAAGGACATCGATCTCAGACCCGCCGATCCTGCAGAGGTCGAGGCGGGCGCAGGCCTGGCCGAAACAGGCGCGCGCATCGATGTCGATGCCGCCGCCCCCTTGCGGCAGGTCTCGCTGACGCAGGGCAAGCAGCAGTTGGTGTTCCGCACCGGCCCGCTCGCCGCGCCCTTTGGCGTGCTCAATGATTGCACCGCGCATATTCTCTCGACCTGGGGGATCGACCCCGAAGCCCAGCGCACGGCGCAGCGCGGCACGCGGCTGCTGGACCCCCAGAAGGCAGCCCGGAAGGTGCAGGAGACCTATCCGCTACAGCCCCTGATGCAGGGCCGCGGCGGCGTGGTCGGCGTGGCCATTCTGGTGGATGATGCCGGAGCGCCAACCGAGTGCCGGGTCACCAATGATTCCGGCGATCGCACCCTCAACGCGGTCGCCTGCGACGCCCTGATGAAGGCGCGCTACGATCCGGCGCTGGATGCATCGGGCAAGCCAATGAAGTCCTACTGGATGACGCGGGTGATCTATCGCGTCGGGGTCTAGAAAGCGGCACTCTACAGCACCGTGGTGATGAAGTGCAGCGTCATCCCGACGAGGCCGCCGACGAGCGTTCCGTTGATGCGGATGAACTGGAGGTCGCGGCCCACCGCGCCTTCGACCCGCGCGGTGATGGTCGTCGCGTCCCAGCGCTTCACCGTTTCCGACACCAACCGCACGATCTGGTCGCCGTAGCGGGTGGCGATACCGACCATCGTGCGGCGGGCAAAGCGGTTGATCTGGAGTTGCAGCCGCTCGTCCTTCTGAAGCGCGTTGCCGAGTTCGGCGAGCATGTTGCGCATTTCCTCGCCCATCCCGCTGTCGGGGTCGCGCGCGCGGCGGATCAGGGACTGGCGGATACGCTCCCACACCCCCGTCCACCACACCGCGACGGCGGGGTTGGCAATGAGGTCGCGCTTCATCTCCTCCACCTTGGCGCGGGTTTCGGGATCGTGCTGCAGGTCCTGCCCGAGCTTCGCGAGACCTTCCTCGATCTTGCCGCGCAGCGGGTGATCGGGGTTTACCAGCACTTCGGCGAGCAGCTTGTAGAGCCCGTCGAGCACGCTGGATGAGATGGTCTTGTCGAGCCCCGTCCAGCGCAGCACGCCCGCGACCCGCTGGTGGATGATGTCGCGGATGGTCTCTTCGTTGTCCTCGAGGGTGAGGCCTGCCCAGCGCACGAAACCGTCGATCAGCGGCTGGTGGCGGCGATCGGCCATCGCGCTCTCGATCATCCGGCCCGCGAGCGGGGCAATGTCGAGCTTGGCAAGCTGGCCCGCGAGGCCAGCGCGCACCTGGTTGCCGAGCCGGTCGGGATCGAGGCTTTCGAGCACCTCGGCCAGCAGCTCCGCCGCGCCTGACGTGATGCGCGAGCGCTCGTCGATGCTGCCGTCCGCCCCGCGCTCCGGCGAAGCGGCGAGGAATTCGCCCGCCGCTTTGGCGACGTTCATGCCCGACATCCGGCGCGCGACCACCGCAGGGGTGAGGAAGTTCTCGCGCAGGAACTGCGCCATGGTGTCGGCGATGCGGTCCTTGTTTTCAGGAATGATCGCGGTGTGCGGGATCGGCAGGCCGAGCGGGTGGCGGAACAGCGCGGTGACCGCGAACCAGTCGGCCAGCCCGCCCACCATCGCCGCCTCGGCGAAGGCGTTGACGTAGCCCCACGCCGGATGCGCAGCGACCAGCCCGTGGGTGGCGATGAAGATCACCGCCATCGCGGCAAGCATCCCGGTCGCCGTCCAGCGCATGCGCTGCGCACGATCGACCGTCAGCGGCTGGCCGCGAAAGGTGAGAGGCACGGAGTGACGCATCGCCATGGACCGGCTTTAGCCCGCGATGGGCGTCCGCGTCACGCTTTTGTCGCTCACTCGGCCGGTTCGCCGCCCGGCCGCAGCCGCCGCGCAGGCGCCGCGCCGCCGGGGAACGGCAGATCGGGCTCCGGCTCGCTGTGCGGGCGGCTGTCGTCTCCGGGCTTGTAGGTCAGCATCCGCTCGCGCAGCCACGGACCGACGCGCTTCTCGAAACCGTCGGCGAGACTGAAGCCGGCCGGCACGATCAGCAGCGTCAGCAGGGTGGAAAGCACCAGCCCGCCGATCACCACCACGCCCATCGGCTGGCGCCACGCCCCGTCGCCGCTCAGCGAAATCGCCACCGGCACCATCCCCGCAGTCATCGCTACGGTGGTCATCACGATCGGCTGCGCGCGCTTGTGGCCCGCATCCAGGATCGCCTCGAGCTTGCCGACGCCCTTGGCCATCTCCTCGATCGCGAAGTCGATCAGCAGGATCGAGTTCTTCGAGACAATGCCGAGCAGCAGCAGGATGCCGATATAGACCGGCATCGACTGTGCCTGACCGAACAGCCAGATCAGCAGCACCCCGCCGAGCGGCGCGAGCGCCAGCGAGGTCATGTTGACCAGCGGGCTCATGAGGCGCTTGTAGAGCAGCACCAGCACCGCGAACACCAGCAGCACGCCGGAAATGATCGCGATGATGAGGTTCTGGATCAGCTCGGCCTGCCATTCCTCCTCGCCCACCACATCGCGGATCACCCCGAGCGGGAGATCCTGTAGCACCGGCAGCGCATCGATCTGCGCCTGCGCCTCACCCTTGAGCACGCCCGCAGCGAGGTCTGCACCCACCAGCACGCGGCGGTTCTGGTTATAGCGCTGGATGGCGGTCGGGCCGGAACCGAAGGTGATGTCGGCGACGCGGCTGAGCGGCACAGACCCGCCATTGCTGGTGGGCACCGGCAGGTTCTCGATGGTGCGGAAATCGCTGCGCGCTTCTTCCGACAGGCGCACCACGATCGGGATCTGGCGATCCGACAGCGAGAAGCGCGCCGCGTTCTGCTCGATTTCGCCCAGCGTCGCGATGCGGATGGTCTGCGACAGCGCCGCGGTGGTCACGCCCAGTTCCGCGGCGATCTTGTCGCGCGGAGTGATGATGATTTCCGGGCGGTTGAGATCGGCGCTGATGCGCGGGGCGACCAGCGAGGGCAGCCCCTTCATCTCCTCGACCAGCCGGGTGGCGGTCTGATCGAGCAGCACCGGATCGCTGCCCGCAAGCATCACCGTCATGTCACGGCCCGAGCCGAAGCCCGCGCTCTGCGACTGGAAGCGCACCCGCGCGTCGGGCACTTGAGCCAAGACCGGTGCCAGCTCACGCTCGAACTCGATCGAGGTGCGCGCCCGGTCATCCTTGAGCTTGACGAAGATCGACGAGGTCTCACCCAGCCGGATGCGTTCGAGCAGGCGTTCGACTTCAGGCTCCTGCTTCAGCCGTTCGGCCACGCCGTTGACGATGCGCTTGGTCTGGGCGAGCGTCGTGCCCGGCACAGTCTCGATCTCGACCCGGCTGTTCTCGTCATCGACGGTCGGCTGGAACTGCGGCGGGGTCTGACCGAACAGGATGATCGTGATCAGGAACGAGAACCAGCCGATCGACAGCATCCACACGCGGTGATCGTAGAAGCGCGCTGTCATCCAGCGCACGCCCTGTGCAAACCGGCCTGCGCCATTGGCGGGCAGTTCGATCAGCTTGAAGGTCAGCCAGCCGGCCAGCAGTGACAGCCCCGATACCAGCAACACCTGGACGATATCGAAGATCTTGAAGACCAGCTTGTAGACGAACCCGTTGCTGTCGCTCGAGACGGCAGTGGCGACGGCCTTGGGGATTTCCAGACCGGCGATGCCCTTCCATGGCGGAGCGACGCCCATGCCCTCGGCAATCGCACCCGACACCGAGCCGCCGAAGGCCTCGAACAGCGTCAGCGCCGTCGCCAGCAGCAGGGCGATCACGGTGAGCAGCAGGCCGGGGACATAGAGCACGCGGCTGCGCGGAGCGGAAATTCCGGCGCGGCGCGCGGCCATGCGTCCGGTATCCAGCGTCCACGCCAGCACCCGCATATAGCCATCGATCAGCGCCCCGCCGCCATGTTCGGCGTGGCCCTTGGCCTTGAGGAAATAGGCCGCCATGAGCGGCGTCAGCATGCGCGCGACGGCCAGCGACATCAGCACCGCGACCACCACGGTGATCCCGAAGTTCTGGAAGAACTGGCCCGAAACGCCCGGCATCAGGCCGACCGGCAGGAACACCGCGACGATGCAGAAGCTGGTCGCCACCACCGGCAGGCCGATCTCGTCGGCTGCGTCGATCGAGGCCTGATAGGCGGTCTTGCCCATTCGCATGTGTCTGACGATGTTCTCGATCTCCACGATCGCATCGTCGACCAGCACGCCCGCCACCAGCGCCAGCGCCAGCAGCGAGAGGAAGTTGAGGTTGAACCCGAGCAGATCCATGAACCAGAAGGTCGGGATCGCCGAAAGCGGGATCGCCACCGCGCTGATGAAGGTCGCGCGCCAGTCGCGCAGGAACACGAACACCACGACCACCGCCAGCACCGCGCCTTCGACGAGGGCCCAGATCGAGCTTTCGTACTGTTCGCGGGTGTAGGTGGTGTTGGTCGAGAGCTTGATGAACTTGACCCCGGGGTTTTCCTTCTCGATCGCGTCCATCTCCGCCAGCGCGGCGTCATAGACGGTGAGGTCCGAGGCGCCGCGCGCACGGCTCATGGCGAAATTGACGACCTCCTTGCCGTTCACTTCGCTGATCGAGGTGCGTTCCGAATAGCCGTCGCGCACGGTGGCGACGTCGGCGAGGCGCACGGTGCGGCCGCCGCCAAGCTGGATCTGGGTCTGCGACAAGGCATAGGCATCGTCGGAATTGCCGAGCACGCGCAGCGACTGGCGGGTGCCGCCGATTTCGGCGAGGCCGCCCGCCGCGTCGATATTGACCTGCCGCAGCACGCCGTTGATCTGCGAGGCGGTGACCCCGAAGGACTGCATCCGCGCCGGATCGAGGATCACCTCGATCTCGCGGTCAACCCCGCCGAAGCGGTTGACCTCGGCCATGCCTTCGATCTTGAGCAGGCGCTTGGCGACGGTGTCGTCGATGAACCAGCTTAGCTGCTCGATCGTCATGTCGTTGGCTTCGACCGCGACATAGCCGATCGGCTCGCCCACCACGTTGACCTTGTTGACCTGCGGTTCGAGGATGCCGTCGGGCAAGGACCCGCGCACACCGTCGATCGCGGTCTCGACCTCGTTGACGGCCTCGATCAGGTTGGTGCCGATCTCGAACTCGACAAAGGTCTGCGAGCTGCCCTCACGCGCGGTCGACTGGATCGAATTGACCCCCGCAATCGCCCGCAACGCGCTTTCGACGCGCTGGGTGATCTGGTTCTCGATTTCGGTCGGCGAGGCGCCCGGCTGGGCAATCGAGACGCGCACCGCGGGAAATTCGACATCCGGCTGGTCGGTCACGTCCATCTGCAGGAAGCTGACGATCCCGGCGAACAGCAACCCAGTGAAGAACACCAGCGGGATCACCGGATTGCGGATCGACCAGGCCGAGATGTCGCGGAGAGCCATAGAATTCCTGCCTGTTGCCTATCGTCCTGCCAGTTACGCGCGCGCGGCGCGTCCGGATGGGTCCTACTTCTTCAGCGGTTGGGGGTTGATGGTCTCGCCCGGGTTGAGGAACCCGCCGGCCCGCAGCACCACCTGCTCGGTGCCCGAAAGCCCCTCGATGATGGCGATGCCCTGCTTGGTCACCGCGCCGGTCTTGATAGCGCGGCGCACGGCCTTGTTGTCCTTGCCCACGACATAGACGAAGCTGCCCTCGTCATCGGCCAGCACCGCGCTTTCGGGCAGCACCGTGGCGGTGAAGCTGCCGCTGGAAAGGCGCGCGGTGGCAAAGCCGCCGGGCCGCAGTTCGGGCGCGAAGGGCAGGGCGATACGCGCCGTGCCCTGCCGGGTTGCCTGTTCGATCACCGGCGAAAGCTGCCAAACCTGCCCCGAGAATTCCTGCTTGGAACCGGTCGGGATCACCGTCGCCATCGTGCCCACCGAGAGGCCCGCAAGCTGGTCCTCACTGACCTGCGCAAGCATTTCCATCTCGCCGCCGCTGGCGATGGTGAACAGGGCACCGGTGCCCGGGCCGACAGTCTGGCCGGGTTCGACATTGCGCTGGAGCACATAGCCCGAAGCCGGCGCCAGCACGTTGAGGCGATCATTGCGTGCGCGCAGTTCGCGCAGCTGCGCTTCGGCGACCTTGACCCGCGCCGCAGCCGCATCGCGGGTGGCGGTCAGGCGGTCGACGTCGGCCTTGGACACGAACCCGCGTGCCACCAGTTGAAGCGCACGATCGAGATTGGCCTGGGCGAGATTGGCATCGGCGCGCGCGACCTCAACCTGCGCGGACTGTGCCGCGGCCTGCTGCACCTGCACCGAGCGGTCGATCACCGCCAGCACCTGGCCCTGCTGCACCCAGTCGCCCGCATCGACGGTGACGCGCAGCACCTGCCCGCCTTCGCCGACCGCACCCACCGGCATCGGCCGCCGCGCAGCCAGCGTGCCGGGAGCCTCGATGATGCCCGCGATGGTGGTCTTGCCCGGGGTGATGACCGTGACCGAGGGGGCCTGCGAATTGTCGTCACCCGCCGGCACCGGCTCGCCGCCAACCAGCGCGAAATAGGCCCCGATGGCCAGCAGCAGACCGAACAGGCCGATCCCGCCAACAATCAGCCAGCGCGGCACGGCCGGCCCCGCGAGCGTGCGCGCACCGGTGAAATCGGTGCTCACCCCGTCAGCGGCTTCGGCCCGGATGGTGGTCTCGTAATTCATTCCTGTTCCCTTGCCGGAGCCGCCCGCAGGCGCGCTGTCTCCGCCTTCAGAGTGTATTATCTCGATAAGTCACCGAGCGCAACGCCTGATAGGCCGCGCGTTCTTCGCGGGCAATCCTTGCTTCGACGGGTGACTTTGAGGCCAGACGAAAGGCACCCCCTGCCGGTTCCCGGGGAGGCGACGAATGGACCCGAGATTGCGGCTAGCGCAGGCGTCCACGCTTGATCAGGTTGATGATCCCGAGCAGCACGCTGGCTCCCAGAACCGCCACCAGCAGGCCGGTGAGCGAGAATTCCTGCACGCTGCCGCTGACGCCCAGCAGCGGCCCGGAAATCGCATTGCCGATGACCGAGCCGACACAGCCGATAACGATGTTCCAGACAACGCCCATCGAGGCATCGCGCTTCATCAGCAGGCTGGCGAGCCAGCCCGCGATCCCGCCGACGATGAGTGCGACAATCCATCCCATGGCTAGCCTCCGA
This sequence comes from Porphyrobacter sp., assembly GCA_027531395.1. Classification (GTDB taxonomy): domain Bacteria; phylum Pseudomonadota; class Alphaproteobacteria; order Sphingomonadales; family Sphingomonadaceae; genus Erythrobacter. The sequence continues at coordinate 351,860 of JAPZRO010000003.1, forward strand.
TCCGGCGCGGCCATTGCGGCGCGCGCTCCGGAAGCGAGGTTAACGGATATTGCCGGAAAAGGCCAATCGGCGGGCCAGCACGGCCGCCGGCCCTGCCGAAGGGATCAGTACTTGAGCTGGCGCTGGTACAGATCGCGGTAGTGCTGGATCTTGGTGACGCGCAGGCCATGCATGCCCGAACGGTCAACCGCGCGCTGCCACGAGGCGAACTCCTCGAGCGTCAGGCCATAGCGCGCCAGCGCCTCGTCGAGCGTCAGCAGGCCGCCATTGACGGCAGCCACGACCTCGGCCTTGCGCCGCACCACCCAGCGCTTGGTATCGGGCGAGGGCAGGTCAGCAAGCGTCAGCGGCTCGCCGAGGGGGCCGATGACCTGTGCGGGGCGGATGTCCTGGTTCTCGATCATTCTTCTTCTCTCGCATCGCCTTCGGGCGCATCCATTACACGCTCGGCATCGCCCCCCGATGCCGCATCGTGCTGGAAGACCACGCGTGCGCTTTCCATGCCACCCAAGGCTTTAGAGCCGTCTAAAGCATAAAGGTTAATGGCGGGTTCGTTGTCTTCGATCATCGCAAAGTAACTGGCGGCTGCATCGCCGAAGCTGGCAGCCATGGCTTCGATCCGGCCCTGCGATTCGCTGCGGAGCAGGAGCCGCAGATCGCGCGCGGCGTTCAGCCGGGCGGTGATCTCGCTCCATTCCACGGCCCGCAGCGCGTCGCCCGCCCGGCGCACCGGGCGCGATTCGAATCGCTCCCCGAGCGGCGCGGCACCGCCAAGGCGCAGGCGCCCGCCATCCTCGGCCCGCCGCATCAGCGGCGCCCTGAGGGAAGCGGAAACGGAGTTGGCTTTCTCGAACATGACGACAGCTTTTAGAGCCAGTGCGTCAAGATCGGGTAAAACCGCCATTTACCTCAGCTTAGGAATAGTCCGGTCGGGCCATGAACCTTGGTAAACGCCGCAGGGCTGGCGAAACCGGCCCTTCGCCGCTATATCGCGCGCCGTTTCCATGGATACGCCGACGCTCCTGAAGGCCGGCCCGCTTGCCGGGCCCGATGCCGCCGCCCTGTTCGATCTGCCGCGCCCCGCAGCCGATTGCCGCATCGTCGTGGCGATGAGCGGCGGCGTCGATTCCTCGGTGGTCGCCGCGCTGGCCCATGCGAGCGGAGCAGAAGTGATCGGCATCACGCTCCAGCTCTATGATTACGGCGCGGCGACGGGTCGCAAGGGCGCGTGCTGCGCGGGCGACGACATCCGCGACGCGCGCGCGGTGGCCGACCGGCTCGGCATCGCGCATTACGTGTTCGATCACGAAAGCGCGTTCCGCGAGGAAGTGGTCGAACAGTTCGCGGACGAATATCTCGCCGGGCGCACGCCGGTCCCCTGCATCCGCTGCAACATGGGGCCCAAGTTCACCGACCTGTTCCGCATGGCGCGCGAGCTGGGCGCAGACTGCCTCGCCACCGGGCATTATGTCCGCCGGGTGATGACGGCGGACGGCCCGCAACTGCACCGCGCCTTCGATCCGGCGCGTGACCAGTCGTACTTTCTTTATGGCACCACCGAAGCCCAGCTCGATTACCTGCGCTTCCCGCTGGGCGGGATGCCCAAGCCGCAGGTGCGCGAGCTGGCCGAGGCGGCGGGCCTGAGGAACGCGGCCAAGCCAGATTCGCAGGACATCTGCTTCGTGCCGGACGGAAATTACGCGAAGATCGTCACCAAGGTCCGCCCCGAAGGCGCGGCCCCCGGCAGGATCGTCCATGCCGCGACCGGCGCGGTGCTGGGAGAGCACAAGGGCATCGTCCATTTCACCGTGGGCCAGAGGAAGGGCCTCGAAATCGGCGGCCAGCCCGAACCGCTCTACGTGATCGGCCTCGATGCCGCGTCGCGCGAGGTCCGCGTCGGCCCCAAGCGGATGCTGGCGGTGAATGCCGCACGCCTGACCGAGACCAACCGCATCGGCCCGCTGCCGGATGAACCCCTGACCGCCAAGGTGCGCTCTCTGGCCAAGCCGGTTCCGGTGACGCTCGAAGGCCCGCTAGGGGGCGGCGCGGCGGTGACGATCCGCTTCGCCACTCCGGAATTCGGGGTCGCGCCCGGGCAGGCGGCGGTGATCTATGCGGGCGAACGCGTGGTCGGCGGCGGGTGGATCGATTCGACGGAGAAGGTGGAGAGTTAATCCTCCCACTTCTCCAGCACGCAGCCATAGCCTTCGCGGTAGGTCGCAGTGGCCTCGGCCACCAGCGGGAAGCGCGCCGTGACGCTTTTGGCCTGCGGATCGTCCACCAGCGTGACCGCTTCCATCCCCGGCAGCTTGTCCTTGGCGCAGTCCTCGAGGCTGCGGCCGGCGACGAAGCGGCACGAACACCCGACCCGCGCGGCATAGGCCGATCCGATCGCGCCATAGCCGTTGATCGGCTCGCGGAAGGCCCATGCTGCGCCGCCCGCAACCAGCGCGATCAGCGCCAGCAGCCATAGCCCGTAGCGTGGACGGCGGGAGGAAGCGGGGGTGGACGATTTCGCCATTGCCAAGCTCTTTTGCATCGGGAATTGAGGGCGCCATGACCCTCACGAGCCGCCTCCATAACCGCGCAGCCCTGCTCGCGCCAGCCCTGCTCATGCTCGCCGGATGCGGCGCGGCGATGCCCGAGGAAGCGCCCCTTTCGGACGAGGCGCTGGCGGCGGTCACCGCCGATGCGGGCGCGCCGAAAGACCAGCTCGCGCGCCAGATCGACGAGATCTTCACCGCCCCCGGCGTAGGCGAGACGCGGGCAGTGGTGCTGATGGCGAACGGCAAGATCGCCGCCGAACGCTACGCTCCGGGCTACGACGCGGACACGCGCTTCGTCAGTTGGTCGATGGCCAAGACCGTGACCGGCGTGCTGATCGGGATGCTGGTGTCCGACGGGTTGCTGGCGCTCGACGCACCTGCGCCCGTGCCGCTGTGGCAGCGCCCCGGCGATCCGCGCGCCGCCATCACCCTGCGTCACCTCCTTCAGATGCGCAGCGGCCTCAGGCACACCGAGAGCGGCGAGCCGCCCTACGAATCCTCCGAGGTGCGGATGATCTTCCTCGACGGGCGCGACGACATGGCGCGCTGGGCCGAGGAGCAGCCGCTCGAGGCCGCGCCGGGCAAGCAGTTCGAATATTCGTCCAACACCAGCGTGATCCTCGCCGACATTGCCGCGCGGGCGCTGACCACCAGCGACAAGCCCGAGGCGCGGCGCAAGGCGGTGGCGGACTACCTCCAGGCGCGGCTATTCGGCCCTCTGGGCATGGCCAGCATGGTGCCCGAGTTCGATGCCTCCGGAACGCTGATCGGCGGCAGCCTGATGCACGCCACCGCGCGCGACTGGGCCAAGCTGGGCGAGATGCTCCGCCTCAAGGGCCGCGCGCCGGGCGGCGAACAGCTGGTGCCGAGCCGCTGGGTCGAGGCGATGGTGACCCCGAGCCCGGCGCGGGCCAATTACGGCTTCCAGACCTGGCTCAACCGCGAACTGCCCGAGGGCGAGGAGCAGCCGCTGTTCCCCGACCGCGCACCCAAAAGCCTGTTCAGCCTGATCGGCCACATGGGCCAATATGTCCTCGTCTCGCCCGAACAGCGCGTGACGCTGGTGCGCCTCGGCCATTCGGGCAGCGCGGAGCGGCAGGCGATGCTGCAACAGGCGGCGGATGTACTGGAGCTCTATCCTGAGTCCTAGTTTTCCGCACGCCATCCGGCGCGCGGTCCTCGCTAGACACGCAGCAAGCTGCGCCCGCTGCGGGCGGCCGTTCGGCCTTGCGGTCGCTGTGCGACCGGTCAGAGGTAGAACGCGCCCTCCACCACCGTCACACAGGGCCCGCCGAGCCACGCCTTGTCGCCGTCCAGCCGCAGCGTCAGATCGCCGCCGCGCTGGCTCGCCTGATGCGCGGTGAAGCTCTCGCGCCCGAGCTTTGCCGCCCAGTAAGGCGTCAGCACCGCATGGGCAGAGCCCGTGACGCTGTCCTCGTCCACCCCGCCGCCGGGCACGAACACGCGGCTGACGATGTCGGTTTTGTCGCCCGGCGCGGTGACGATGAACTGGTCCTTCCCGAGCTTCTCCAGCCCGCGAATGTCGGGCGAGAGCGCGCGAACCGCCGCCTCGTTCGCGTAGAGGTAGACGTTGTAGCCCAGCTCCGAGCGGAACACTTCAAGCGGTTCGGCCCCGAGCAGCCGGATCGCCTCGGCCTGGTTTGCGGCGCTGTCGGGCGCGGTCGCGATGGCGGGGAGCGCGAGCTCATAGCCATCTCCGGCCTTCACCACTTCGAGAATGCCCGACAGCCTCGTGCGGAAGGTGACCCGATCGCCACCATCCCGCGTCAGCAGGACATGCCCGCTCGCCAGTGTCGCATGGCCGCACAGCGCGATTTCATAGGTCGGTGTGCACCAGCGCAGCTCCCATTCGGCCGCCCCAGTGGCATCGCGCACCACGAAAGCGGTTTCCGCGAAGAGGTTCTCGGCGCCGATCTTCACCAGCACATCGTCGGGCAGCCATTCGTCGAGCACCATCACCGCCGCCTGATTGCCGCCAAAAGGCCGAGCGCTGAAGGCATCGACGTGCCAATAGGGGATTGTCTGTGTCATCGGGGCCTCAAGGGTAGAGCAGCGTGTCGGACCACGGCGCGTCGGGGCCGGAGCGGGTGAAGTCGCGGCGGTCGTGCAGGCGGTTGTCGCGGTCGATCCAGAACTCGATCCGGCGGGGGCTGAGCGTGAAGCCGGTCCAGTGCGGCGGGCGCGGCACCTTGCCTTCCGCCTCGTGTGCGGCCCAGATTTCCTGCACCCGGTCGAGATAGGTCTGGCGCACCGGCAGCGGGCGCGACTGGTCGCTGGCGGCGCTGCCGACCTGGCTCTTGTACGGGCGCGAGTGGAAATAGGCGTCGGCGCGCTCGGGGCTGACCTCGATCAGCGGGCCTTCGATGCGGATCTGGCGGCGCAGGCTCTTCCAGTGAAACAGCAGCGCGGCCTGCATGTTGGCGCGGATATGCTGGCCTTTGCGGCTTTCGGCATTGGTGAAGAAGGTGAAGCCGCCGCCTGCGATCTCGTCACGCCCGTGGCCCTTCAGCAGCACCATCCGCACCGCGGGCGCGGCATCGGCCGTTGCCGTCGCCAGCGCCATCGCATTGGCATCGTTAAGCTCGGCGCCTTGCGCGGCGGCGAACCATTCGTCGAACAGCGCGAAGGGATCGCTGCCGGCCGGGATCACGCTGTCGGCCAGCTGGGCATCGTCGAGAGGGGTGGCATCGGACATTGGTGCATTCCTGTTTGGCTGCGGCAAGGCCAATAGCTACGCGCAAGGCTGCGGGAAAGGCGCAAGCGCAACGCCGGGCGGGGCAGATGGGCGGCTCGTCGATGTCCTGAAACAGTGCATCGCCGTTTGCTGCGCCCAGCGCACGCTTGCGCATGACGACTGTCTCACCTAGCTAACACGCATGCGCGATCCCTACAGCACTCTTGGCGTTTCCCGCACCGCGTCCGAAGCGGACATCAAGAGCGCCTATCGCAAGCTCGCCAAGGAGCTGCACCCCGATCGCAACAAGGACAATCCCAAGGCCGCCGAGAAATTCTCCGAGGCGACCCGCGCCTATGATCTGCTGAGCGACAAGGCCAAGCGCGCGCAGTTCGATCGCGGGGAGATCGATGCCGAGGGCAACCCCGCCAATCCCTTCGCCGGCATGGGCGGGCGGGGCGGGTTCCGGCCCGGTGGCACCTATGGCGCAGGCCCGGGCGGGCCGGGCGGCTTCCGCGAAAGCGATTTCGGCGGCTTCGGCGGTGACGAGGTCGATCTGGGCGACCTGTTCGAGGGCCTGTTCGGCGGACGTTCCCGCCAGCAGCAGCCGCCCCCGCGGCGCCCGTTCGGCAAGCAGCCGCCGCCACCCCCGCCGAAGCGCGGCGCGGATATCCAGTACCGGCTCGCGGTGCCCTTCGTCGAAGCCGCGGCCGGGCGCGACCAGCGCATCACGCTGGCCGACGGCAAGGCGATCAACCTCAAGCTCCCCGCGGGTGTCGAGGACGGCACGATGATGCGCCTCAAGGACAAGGGCCACCCCGGCCCCGGCGGCCATGGCGACGGGATCGTGCTGGTCGATGTCGGCACCCACCCCTTCTTCCGGCGCGAGGGCGACAATATCCGCATGGACCTGCCGATCACGCTCGACGAGGCGGTGCGCGGGGCCAAGGTCAAGTGCCCGACGGTCGATGGCCCCGTGATGCTGACGATCAAGCCCGGCAGCGGCGGCGGCACCGTGCTGCGGCTCGCCGGCAAGGGCTGGACCAAGAAGGCCGGCAAGGTCGTCGACGGCAAGCCCGAGCGCGGCGACCAGCTGGTGACGCTCGAAATACAGCTGCCCGAGGATCTCGCCGCACTCGAACAGCGGCTCGACGGCTGGGTCGATACCGCCCGCCCGCGCGAGAAGTTCGGCCTCTAGCGCCGCGGCCGATGGCCCCGTGAGCAAAGCCGCCTCTTTCGGCAAGGCCCTGGCGGTGATCCGCCGCGTGGCGGTGGGCACCTTCAACGACGGCTTCATTCACGCCGGCAACCTCGCCTATCTCTCGATGCTGGCGATCTTCCCGTTCTTCATTCTCGGCGCAGCGCTGTTCGATCTGATCGGCGGGCGCGAGAATGCCGAGGCGATGATCGATGCGGTCACCCGCGCCCTGCCCGAATCGGTCGCCAGCGTGATCGGGCCGGTGGCCGAGGACGTGATCTATGCGCGTTCAGGCACGCTGCTGTGGATCGGCGCGGCTGTCGGCCTGTGGACCGTCTCCAGCCTGATCGAGACGATCCGCGACATCCTGCGCCGCGCCTACCGTTCGCCGCCGGTGCAGGCGTTCTGGATGACGCGGCTGTTTTCCGCCGGGCTGATTCTGGCGGCGGTGGTGGTGCTGATGCTGTCGCTGTTTGCGCAGGTGGTGATCGGCGCGGCGCAGGAGGTGATCCTCGCCGCCTTTCCGCAGCTGGCCGAGTTTATCGCGGCGCTCAGCAGCGCGCGGATCGTGCCGGCGCTGGGGCTCGCGCTGTCGCTATGGGTGCTGTTCGCCACGCTCACCCCGGTCGAACACCGCAAAACCCGCGCCCCGCGCTGGCCGGGTGCGCTGTTCACGACCCTGTGGTGGATTGCGGTGGCGATCGCCCTGCCGGTGGTGCTGCGCGCCTTCTTCACCTATGACCTGACCTACGGCTCCCTCGCCGGGAGCATGGTGACGCTGCTGTTTTTCTGGCTCGTCGGGCTCGGTCTGGTTATCGGCGCGGAACTGAATGCGGCGCTGGCGCTTGAAGGGCGCAGCACGGCCTCGGATGAGGCAAGCGAGGAGAAGGCATAAGATGAACGGTTTGATGGCGGGCAAGCGCGGGCTGATCATGGGGCTCGCCAACGACAAGTCGCTGGCCTGGGGCATTGCGAAGAAACTGGCCGAAGCGGGGGCGGAACTGGCCTTTTCCTATCAGGGCGAGGCGCTGGCCAAGCGCGTGATCCCGCTCGCCGCCGAACTGGGCAGCGATTTCACCTTCGAATGCGACGTGTCGGACATGGCCTCGCTCGATGCCGCCTTCGCGACGCTCAAGAGCCGCTGGGAGACGATCGACTTCGTGGTCCACGCGATCGGCTTTTCCGACAAGAACGAGCTGCGCGGCCACTTCGTCGATACCAGCCTCGACAACTTCCTGCTGACCATGAATATCTCGGTCTATTCGCTGGTCGCCGTCACCCAGCGCGCGGCGGCGATGATGCCCGAAAGCGGCGGCAGTGTGCTTACCCTGTCCTACTACGGGGCCGAGAAGGTGGTGCCGCACTACAACGTGATGGGCGTGGCCAAGGCGGCGCTGGAGACCTCGGTGAAGTATCTCGCCAATGATCTCGGCCCGCGGAACATCCGCGTCAACGCGATCAGCGCCGGGCCGATCAAGACGCTGGCGGCGAGCGGGATCGGCGATTTCCGCTACATCCTCAAGTGGAACGAATTGAACGCGCCGCTGCGCCGCAACGTGACGATCGATGATGTCGGCGGATCGGGCCTCTATCTGCTGTCCGACCTTGCCTCGGGCGTGACGGGCGAGACGCATCATGTCGACGCGGGCTACCATGTGATCGGGATGAAGCAGGAAGACGCGCCGGATATCGCCCTGTCCTAACGGGCAGCGCGGATCACCACGGCGAGCCACACGAGGCTCGCGGCGAGGAACACCCCGAGCGCGATGTCCAGCACACCGCCGAGCGCGGCGAGCATGAAGGCGAAGCAGTAGAAATCGCGCCCGACGATGTCGTCGAGCAGCGTGCGGCGCTGTGCCTGCTGCGCCAGCCGCGCGCGCTTGGCCCCTTCGAAGTGCAGCACGCCCTCGCGCCGCCACGCCACGCTGCCGAGGATCGCGAGGCCCACCGCCTGCACCCCGCAGGCGCCTGCGGCGACCAGCGCGGCGGTCCCCTCGCCCTGCATCGCGAAGCTCGCCGCCGCCCCGCCGAGGAAAGCAAGGTTGGTGAGCGCGTCGACCAGACTGTCGAGCGAGGCTCCGGCCTTTGAACTGCGGAAGGTAGCGCGGGCAATCTCGCCATCGACCCCGTCGATCACCGAGGCGATCTGGAACAGCACCGCCCCCACCGCGAGCCCGGCAGGAGAGGGAAAGGCGACAATGCAGATCAACATCGCCAGCGCCGCCAGCGCGGTCAGCACGGTGGCATGGCCGGGGCGCAAGCTGCCAAACCGCAGCAAGAGCCCCGAAACAGCGCGCGACAGGGGCCGGTTGAGCCGCCGCGAGACGATCCCGTCGCTCGCCTTGGAAGTCGCCCGCAGGATTGCCCGCCCCGCCTCTGCGAGCGCAGCGAGGGGATCGGCAGGCAGCACCGGCACCGGCGCTTCCCCGGCAAGCACCGCCGCAAGCCCATCCGCATCGGGCAGCGCCTCGCCGGGAATGACAAGGCCCTCGGCGCTGGAACGGACTTCTACGGCCATCCCGGGGGCCAGCCGCGCGATCTCGACCATGGTGCGCGGGGCGAGCGCGTTTCCTTGCGGCAGCACCAGCACCAGCGGGGCATCGCCCCGGGCCGTTCGCAGCGCCCGCGCCAGCCGCGCAGCGGCCGGCACGCCGGCGACCAGCCGGTCGGCATGGGTCGCCGAAGCGAAGCGGAAAGCGGCAGTGCCCGTCATGCGTCCCCGTAGCGGTGCGGAATTGCAGCGCAAATCACCCGCCTATATGCAGGGACACACCAAGCGAGAGCAACTCCGCCCTCGCCCTCATCCGGTGATGCGTGAACCAATCCGCCTCCTCGCCCGCCCAGCCCGAGCGTCCGTCCCGCCCGGCGGAGCTGGAGGACTGGCTCAACGCGCGCCTCTATCATCCGCTGTCGGGGTGGTTGGCCCGCGCGCTCGTACCCACGCGCGTCACGCCCGACATGGTCTCGGCCGCAGGAGCACTGGCGATCATGCTGGCGGCGGCGGCCTATAGCCAGCTTACCTGGCCCTGGGGCGTGGCGCTCGGGCTGCTGCTGCACATGGGCTGGCATGTGCTCGACGGAGCCGACGGCGATCTCGCGCGGCTGACGGGCCGCAGCTCCCCGCATGGCGAGCTGGTGGACGGGATCTGCGACTATCTCGGCCATATCGTGCTCTACGTGACGATGGGGTTCATCGCCTCGGCGCAGATCGGCGGCTGGGGCTGGGCGCTGATGTGGGCGGCGGGGGCCAGCAGGGTGGCGCAGCAGGCCCATTACGAAGGCGCGCGGCGGCAATACCAGCTGGCGGTCTACGGCACAGCGTGGATGGCCAGCAGCGACAGCGGGGAGACCGGCAGGCGGCACCCGTTCGTCGCCTATTACCTCTGGCTCACCGGCTGGATCGTGCCCCACGGCGCAGCGCTGCTCGACGCCGTGCGCGATCCCGCGCGCCGCGAGCCGCTGCGCGAAGCGATGCGGGCGCGGGCGGGCGAATGGCTCGGGCCAATCAGCCCGCTCAGCTCGAACTACCGCACCCTGGCGATCGGGGCGGCGATGCTGGCGGAACGACCGCAGTGGTTCTTCCTGTTCGAGGTGCTGGTGCTGGGCGCGGTGCTCGTCGGCTCGCTGGCGCGGGTGCGACGGGTGTTCGGCGCGGCGCTCGCTCAAGCCGCGCCCGCCAGCACGCGGCGGTAAAGCGCGAGATTGGCCGCGGCAAACGCGCGCCAGTCCAGCTGCGCGGCGCGTTCGAGGCCGCGCCCCCGCAGATCGGCAGCGAGCGCGGGATCATCGGCCACCTTTCTCAGCGCCGCAGCCAGCGCGCCCGCATCGTGCGGATCGGCCAGCAGGGCCGCGCCGCCGGTGACCTCAGGCATGGCCGAGCAATCGCTGGTCACCACCGGACAGCCGCAGGCCATCGCCTCGGCCAACGGATTGCCGAAGCCTTCGATAAATGACGGATGCAGCAGCATCGCCGCACCACTGTAGAGCTGCACCAGCGCGGGGCGATCAACGGTAGCAAGGAAATGCACCCTTCCGGCGATGCCAAGCTGGGCCGCCAGCCGTTCGAGCGCCGGGCCGGTGTCGCCGCGCCGCCGCACCAGCACCAGATCGATGCCGTTTTCGGCACCGAACGCCAGCGCGAAGGCCCGCAATGCACCCTCGTGGTTCTTGTAAGGCGCGCCCTGCCCGACGACGAGGACGTAAGCCCGCCCCGGCGGCACGCCGATGCGGGCAAGCGCGGCCTCATCGCGCGGAAGCGGGTGGAAGTCCTCCGCCACGCCCGAAAGCGTGACCTTCACCCGCTGTGCCGCTTCAGGGGCAACAGCGCCAATCGCGGCGCGACTCGCCTCGCTAACCGTGGCGACCAGCGCCGAGCGGGCGAGCGCACGGCGGATCCCGTGGCCGTAGAAGCGCCGCTCGACATGGCCCCAGGCCGAAGGATTGCACCATTGCGGATGCGTCAGCCACATTACGTCGTGCACGGTGGTGATGGCCGGCATGGTCAGCCCGCCGGGCAGGATGTTCGCGGGGGCATGGAACAGGTCGATACCCTTCAGGTCCGCTGCCAGCGGCAGGTGCAGCAAGGTCACCGGCCCGTTCGCCGGACTGCGCACCACCAGCTCGCGCACATTCGCCGCCCCGCTCAGCGGCTCCTCGCGCAAGGGGTTGCGCAGAAAGGTGAATTCGCAATCGGGCGCCAGCCCGGGCAGGTGTCTGACCAGCGCCGCGACACACTCGCCGATGCCGCTGGGACGCGGACCGAGATAGCGGCAATCGAGCGCGATCCGTGCCTTCGCTGGAGCGACTATACCGTTCATTCGCAAGAGAAATTCGCTCGATTTCGGTTCATCGGGAAAATCCCGCATTCCGCCGCATCTGACAGCCCCCGTTCAGCATCCCTGCAACCCTTTGCATTGTACCTACGCAATAATGCAGAGAAGCACGTTGCAACACGCAGAAATCCGAAGGTTTTGGCGGGAACGATCACAAGGCTTTTCCGCTTAGATTACCGAGTGTGGCACGAAAACCGAGGGCTTCCAAAGGGTTCGGATACCAATTTCGTTCAGGTTGACAGGCGTTTGGTTTGAAGTGATGCACTTCGCACAGCATTGAGGGAATTCGGATGAGCCGCGCTCGGGTCGCTATCGTAGGCGTTGGTAATTGCGCCAGTTCCTTGGTGCAAGGCGCTGCCTACTACCGACGCACTGGAGAGACGGCGGGCCTGATCCACGCCGCCATCGGCCCCTACCGCGTCAGCGACGTCGAATTCGTGCTCGGGATCGATGTCGATCGACGCAAGGTCGGCCTGCCGCTCACCGAGGCGATTTTTGCCGCCCCCAACAACACCCAGGTGTTCGAACGCGATCTGCCGCCCACGGGCGCGCAGGTGATCATGGGCCGCATCCTCGACGGGGTAGCTCCGCACATGACCGAAGCGGGCGAGCGCGGGTTTCAGCCCGCCGATCTGCCCGAGCCGGGCAAGGCCGACATCGTCGCCGCGCTCAAGCGCGAACGGGTCGACGTGCTGGTCAACTTCCTGCCCGTCGGATCGCAGGCGGCGAGCGAGTTCTACATGGAATGCGCGCTCGAGGCCGGAGTCGGGGTGGTCAACGCGATCCCCGTATTCATCGCCAGCGATCCCGCATGGGAAGCGCGCTTCCGCCAGCGCGGGCTGCCGATCGTGGGCGACGACATCAAGGCGCAGGTCGGGGCGACGATCATCCACCGGATGCTCTCCAGCCTGTTCTCCGCCCGCGGCGTCACGGTGGAGCGGACCTATCAGCTCAACACCGGCGGCAATACCGACTTCATGAACATGCTCGATCGTGACCGGCTGACGCACAAGAAGCTGTCCAAGACGGAAGCCGTGCAGGCCGCCCTCGCCGCAAGGCTGGAGGACGAGAATATCCGCATCGGCCCGTCCGAATACGTGCCGTGGCAGAAGGACAACAAGATCGCCTTCGTGCGGCTCGAAGGCACACAGTGGGGCGGGGTTCCGATGAACCTCGAACTGCGCCTCTCGGTCGAGGACAGCCCCAATGCCGCCGCCTGCGTGATGGACGCGATCCGCTTCTGCAAACTCGCCCGTGATCGGGGCGAGGGCGGCGCGCTGACCGCCGAAAGCGCCTATTTCTGCAAGCACCCGTCCCAGCAGATGGCAGAGGATTGCGCGCTCGCGCTGCTCGATGCGCGCGCCTTGCCCCAGCTGGATGCCGCCGAATGACCCGCCTTTGTGCCCTCAGAGCCTGATACCGCCGCCCTCTCCCCCCAACCTCTCCAAGCCGAGCCACTGATGAACGCACTGATCCTTGCTGCCGGCTATGGCAGCCGCATCGCTGCTCTTGCCGCGCCCAAGCCGCTGGTGCCGGTCGCGGGCGTGTGCCTGCTCGAATGGTCGGTGCGGCAGGCCGCCAGCGCCGGAATTACCCACGCAGTGGTCGTTACCGGCCACCGGGCGAGCGAGATCGAGGCGCGCCTGCCGGGCATCGCCTATCGCACCGGGGTGAGCCTCGAAGCGTGCCGGATTACCGACTGGTCGCGCCCCAACGGCCACTCGGTGCTGGCGGGCGCAGGCCGGATCGAAGGCAATTACCTGCTGATGATGGCCGATCACCTGTTCGCCGCCGGGCTGCTCCGGACGCTGGTGCAGGACATGGGCCGCACCCGTGGCGCATCGCTGGCGATCGATCGCGACGTTGCCGGGCCGACGATCGATCCTGACGACGCGACCTGGGTGCGCCGCCGCGCCAATGGCCGGATCGCGCTGATCGGCAAGCACCTGACCCGCTACGATGCGGTTGATTGCGGGGCCTTCATCGCCACGCCCGAACTCGCCGAAGCGATTGCCGAGGCGGTGAGCGAAGGCGCGGCGGGGAGCCTGTCGGAAGGGATGCAGCGCCTGGCCGAGCGCGGCGCGGCCGATACCGTCGATGTCACCGGCCAGTGGTGGATCGATGTCGATGATCCGCGCATGCACGCCATGGCCGAAGCCGACGCGCCGTTCCATCTCGAGGGCGCGATGCGCCGGATGCCCCGGACGGTCGCGGCCTGAGCTACTGGCTGTTGAGCGCGTTGCCGGTCGCCACGATCGAGAAGGCGGTGCTCGAAATCGTCTGCAGGAAGCGCTCCAGCTCCACCCCCGGCGCGGTCGAGATGTAGAGCACATCGCCGTCGCGCATCCGGAAGTCCTGCATCGCGAACAGGCTGGCCGCATCGGTCATGCGCAGGGTGTAGACCACCGGCACGCGCCCGTCGGCCGTCGCCTGAACGTCCGGCCCCGCCAATGCTGGCAGCGCCGCGCGGTCTTCCAGCCGGAACACGAACACGCCCTTCACGTCGGCGCGGCGATCATTGAGCCCGCCCGCGCGGCCCAGCGCCTCGGCCAGCGTGATGCCGTTGCCTTCGAACGGCACCTCGGCATTGCGTTGCACCGCACCGAGCGCGACAAAGCTGAAAGGCTGGTGCTGCACCGTCACCACATCGCCGGGGCGCAGGCGGACGTTCTGGAGCGGATCGTTGATCACTTTCTCCAGCGGCATCACCGCGCGCTGCGTCCCGCGGGCGAGCTGCACCGTCGATTGCTCGATCGGCTGCTTGGTGCCGCCGGCCACCGCGAGCGCATCGAGCAGCCGCTCGCCGCGCGCGGAAAGGCCGATCTGGCGGCTAGCCCCGACTTCGCCGAGGATCGTCGCGGTGCGGGTTTCATTCGCCACGAGCCGCACCACCGCCTGCGGATCATTGGCGCGGCGCCGCAGCCGCCCGACGATCAGCGATTCGACCTGTTCGGGCCGCATCCCCAGCACCTTGATCCGCCCGACAAAGGGGATCGCGATCATCCCGCTCTCGTCGACCTGCTGGCGCGGGATCGGGGTGTTGGCGGCAACATCGGCATTCCCGCCAAGCTGCTGATCGCCCGGCACCGCGCCAAACAGCACCGCCGGCGGGGCTTCCCAGATGGCGATGTCGATCTGGTCGCCCGGGGCAATCACCGTGGCCGATACTCCGCTGTCGCCGAACAGTTCGGCAAAGCTCGCCGCCTTTTCGAAGCTGGCGAGGCCCGCCACGACATCGGTGCTGAGCGGCAGGACCTTGATCGCGCCCTCGGCATAGGTCTGCCCGTCCTCCTGCGCGCTGCGGATCGCGCCGGTCGACGGACCGGCCCCGCCAAGGCTGGTGCAGGCCCCGGCAAGACCAAGGCACAGCGCTGCCGCCGCCGGTTTGGCGATGAGGTGCAGGCGAAGCGAGGACACGGCGGGCATGGCAATCTTCCTGAGGGGCGAGGCGTTACAGGAACCGGTCATAGACGGCCTTCAAACGTTCGCGATAGATTTCGGGGCTGTAGCGCGCGGCTTGCTGGTACCCCAGCGCGATGTAGTGTTCGCGCAGGGCCGCGTCGGCGTCCAGCGTGCGGATCGCCTGGGTGATCGCCTGCGTGTCATAGGGATCGACCATCAGCGCCGCATCGCCCGCCACCTCGGGCAGCGAGGAGGTGTTGGAGCAGATCACCGGCGTGCCGAGCAGCATCGCCTCCAGCACCGGCAGGCCGAAGCCTTCGTAGAGCGAGGGGAACATCGCCACCTTCGCCCCGCGGATCAGGCTGACCAGCAGCGGGAAGGGCGCATAGGGCATCTGGATGATCCGCTTGCGCGCCCCGCGGCGGCGCTCGAGGCTGCCATAGACCGTCCCGGTCTCGCCCAGCAGCTTCAATTCCTGCTCGGACTTCCACGCCTGCGCGCCAACGATCACCAGCGGGGTTTCGACCTGCGAGGACAGGTAGGCCTCGATCAGCCGGCCGATGTTCTTCTTGGGCTCCAGCGAGCCCCAGAACAGGAAATAGCCCTTGTAGTCGAAGCCCGTCAGCCCCTCGACCTCGCGCGCGACCTGATCCTCGGGCTTGAAGCGGTATTTGTCGGGAATGCTCACCGACTGGTAGGTGTTGGTGATCCGCTCCTCCGGAATGCCGACGAGGTCGATCAGGTCCCGCTTCGAGCTTTCCGAGACCGTGACGATGTGATCGGCCGACTTGCCGAGCTTCTTCATCAGCCGGAAGTAATGCCGCTTCTGGTCCAGAGTGGTGTAGGGCAGCCGCAGCGGCACGAGATCGTGCAGGGTGTAGATGTTGGGCCGCCCGCCGACCTTGATCGGCAAGGGGTAGGTCCAGTGCGCGAGATCGGGCTTTTCCGGCAGGCGGATCGACAGCGGCATCTTCCACAGCCGGTAGACCGCCTGCGCGCGTGCGAAGGCTTCGGGCGCGTTGTAGAGACGGTCGAACTTCGGCAGCCGCGATTGGAAGGTGCGGGTGACGACCTTGCCCGTCACCGGGATCTGGCGGGCCCGCACCGCCAGCGGCCCCTGCACCGCCTGATAGGCACGATCGAGGATTTCGAGCCACTTGATCCGTTCATCGACCGCGGAATCGAAGAAATAGATCTCGCGCAGCAGATCATTGCGGGTGGCGCTGGCATTGTTGCCGTAGAGCACGTCCACCTCGTGCCCGAGACCCGCGATCTCGTAGCTGAGGTTGCGCGCATAGGTCGCCACCCCGGTGCCTTTCTCAAGCCCGAGATTGTAGCCGTCGATCAGGACTCTCGCCATGCCGCGCGCGCCTTACAGCTTGCGCACGATCAGGCCGAACGACGTCACCGCCCAGCGCTGGATCTGCAGCTTGAGGTGATCGTCGACGCTGTAGGGCGGCGTGTCGATGTGCAGATCGAGCGGCTGCTGGCCGAGGTTGAAATTGAACTCCATCTCCGCGCCCATCAGCTTCAGCCGCCGCTGGAGCAGCAGGAAATCGCGCTTGCGGAACAGCACGGTGCTGGCGTTGTCGAGCGTGTCTGCGTCCGAGGAGCAGTTGAATTCGGTGGTGTGCACCGCAATCCCGCCGGGCTTCAAACACTTGACCGAATTGATCACGAATTCGAGCCCGTGCATGATCGAGCCCAAGTGCTCGAAGGCGCAGGCCGACCACACGAAATCGTACTGGCCTTCCAGATCCGCGTCGATCGCGTTCATGTCCATGAAGCGGAAGTCGACCAGCTTGTCGAAGGTCTCGGGATCGCAGATCGCGCGATCATTGAGCGAGGCCTTGTTGTGGGCATGCTGGGCGGTCTTGACCCAGCCGGCCTGCTTGGCCTCTTCCGGTTCGAGATCGGTCGCCAGCACCGAAACGCCGTTCTTGGCGAATACCGCAGCGAGCGGCTCCAGCCCGACCCCGAAGCCGAGCGCACGCTTGCCCGGCACCAGCATTCCGTGGGTCTTGAGCGCCTGGAGAATGTAGCAGAACTCCCACTGCTTGCGGTGCATGCGCGGCAGCTCGCGGATCTGGCCGCACCAGTAGGAATAGTGCGGCTCCTCCATCTGCGCTTGGGTGCAGGCCTGCGACACCGGCGCCCACAGGGTGGGCTCGGGCGTGTCGTCCTCGGGCTGCGCCGGCACCGGCAGCGGAGCGGACACCGGGGAGCGGTAGCGAAGCTTCCACAGAAGGGATTTGAGCATGGATTCGGCCCTGTCTAAGCGGTTGCGACCGGAACATGGGGCCAGCCCGGAGGCGGCTTCCACCCGATCAGTTCCTTGAAGTCGGCATAGGCGACCTCGAAATCGTCGTATTGCACCAGCCGCCCGTCATGCAGCACGCCCCAGCGGTTGCAGTGATCGCGGACATAGGCGGCATCGTGCGAGATGATGATCATCGCCCGGTCGGCGCGCTTTTCGAACAGCTCGAAGTTGCAGCGGTCGTGGAAGCGCGCGTCGCCCACCGCGCTGATCTCGTCGATCAGGAAGCAGTCGAATTCGATGATCATCGAGATCGCGAAGGCCAGCCTTGCGCGCATCCCCGAGGAATAGGTGATCACCGGCTCGCGCAGGTAAGGGCCAAGCTCGGCGAACTCCTCGACGAAGGCGAGATTACGCTCGAAATCCTGTTCGTAGATCCGGCTGATGAAGCGGACATTGTCGGCCCCGGTCAGCTGGTGCTGGAACGCGCCGGAGAAGGCCAGCGGCCAAGAGATCGAGATGTCGCTCTCGATCGTGCCCGCGGTCGGCCGCTCGGCCCCGCTGATAAGGCGCACCAGCGTCGACTTGCCCGCGCCATTGCGGCCGAGAATGCCCAGCCGCTCGCCCATCGCGAGATCGAAGCTGATATCCTCGAACACCAGATTCTCGCCGAAGCGGGTCTGGTAGACCTTCTTGAGATCGCGCACCCGGATCATCCCGGCACCACCCGGCGCGAGACGTAGCGCAGCGCGATCAGCGCCACGAGCGTGAGGACGAGGTTGAACGGGATCAGATAGGCCAGATCATAGGTCGCCCGCGCACGATCCCCGAAGAAGCCTTCGCGCAGGAACTCGATGCCGTGCACGGTCGGGATGTAGAGCACGAGCTCCTGCGCGAACGGCGGCAGCGCGGCGACGATGAAGGCCGCGCCCGAGAGCGGGAACAACAGGTAGGACGCCGGGTGCCACAGCTTGTCGACCAGCTCGCTGCGGTGCGACAGCGCCCCCAGCCCGATCGCCAGCGCGCTGCCGAACCATGCCAGCATCAGCCAGCCGCCGGCAACCTTCAGGAAATCCTCGGGCGGCTCCATCCATTCGACCGCGATGAACAGGATCGAGAGCGCCGCGAAGGAAATCGTCGCCCCGCCGAATTCGAGCAACAGGCGTGCGATGTAGATGTCGAACACCTTGATGTTGCGGTGATACATCAGCGCCAGATTGTTCTGGAGCGCGCCGATGCAGCGCCCGGGCATGTTGCGCCACAGCAGCACGCTGGAATAGCCGGTGAGCGCGAAGGCGGAGATCGGCAGGTCGCTGCCATGCACCGATTTGGTCGCGGTCCACAGGATCGTCACCCCGATGGTGAAGATCATCGGTTCGACGAACAGCCACAGGAAGCCGATATTGTGCCGCCCGTAGCGCGTCAGCATCTCGCGCCGCAACAGCGCGTCGATCACCCGCCACTGGATGCGCAGGGCATGGCCGAACGAGGGCCGGGGGGCGGGAGCGGTCGCCATCAGTCGCGGTGCTCGCGCACGCCGATCGCCAGCATCGACAAGACGCCCCACGCCAGCAGGCCGAGCACGAGTGCGGCAAAGATCGAGCGAAGGCGGCGCGGTTCCTCGGGATAGTCAGGCAAGCTCGGGGCGGCGATCTTTTCGAGATAGGCCTGCTTGCGCCGCGCCTCGGCACGGGCCTCCTGGAGCGAGGCGCGGGTGGCGGCGAGCTGCTTTTCAGCGAATTCGACGTCGACCTGCAGTTCCTGATAGCGGGTCAGCGCCGAGGACAGCGATGAACGCCCGCCCGTCAGATTGCCGCGTGCCTCCTCGATCTCGCGCTGGAGATCACGCACCTGCGTGCGCAGGAAGGGGATCTGCGAGGCTTCGGGGGTGTAGGTCTGGAGCTGGCGCAGCCGGGTCTGGGCGGCGATCAGCTCGTCCTGCAGCTTGGAGATCATCTGCAAGCCGACTTCGGATTCCTGCACCGGATCAACGATGCCGCTGGTGTTGCGATATTTCGCCAGCTCGACCGCCGCCGCGCGCGCCTTCTGCGCCGCTTCCTCGACCTCGCCCTCGGCAATCGCGATCATGTCGGCCTGCGAACGCTGCGACAGGCTGTTGACCAGCGCCTCGGACTGTTCGACCAGCCGGGCGTTGATATTCTGCGCCTGCTTGGGGGTGTAGGCGCGCACGCGGATGGTCAGCACCTGGGTCGTGGCGCCCTCCTCGACATCCAGCTTCTTCTGGAAGTAGCGGTAGAATTCCTCGTCGCTGTCACCCATCAGGCCGAAACGGTCGACCCAGAATAGCTCCGGATCGGAGTAAGCTTTCTTGAGCGCGCCGTCGGCATTGGCCTCGGAGATCGCGGCGCGCGATTGCAGATAGGCGACGACGGTGTTGTTGCCCTCGCTCGGCGCGCCGAACCCCGTCTGGTCAAGCGCGAGATCGAGCGGCGATTGCGGCCCCTGCGTCGGGTTGCGCACGACGATGCGCGATTCCGAGATGTACACGTCCTCGGCCAGCAACCCGTAATAAAGGATCGCCAGCAGCGTCGGCACGATCACGATCAACAGCGCCGGGCTGACAAGGGATTTGAGACGGTCAATCACGCGGCAAGCACTCTTTCGCTCTGAGGTGTGACGCCTGAACCGGCGTGCGGCTGCGGGGCGGCAATGAAGCGCTCTACCACATGAAAATGCTCCGGCCAGCGCGGCATCGCGAAACCCTCCACACGGCGCGCCGGTTCCTGCAGCGCGGCAAGGATCGCCTGAGCCCAGCCTGCCCGGTCGGCCGGATCGACGAGGCAGGCCGCGCCTTGGGCGACTTCGCGGAACACCGGCAGGTCGCTGGCGATCACCGGGGTGCCGACCTGCAGCGCCTCAACGACCGGCAGGCCGAAACCCTCCGCCAGGCTCGGCATCAGCAGCGCGCGGGCGTTGCGGATCAGCGCCGCGAGCTCTTCATCGGGGCAGGACGGGCGATGCTCGACATGGGCGGCAAGGCCCGGCACTTCGGCGAGCGGCGCGAGCAGGTCACCGGTCATCGGCCCGGTCTGGCCCGCGAGCACCAGCCGCGGGGTGTGCGGCCCGAGGCGGGCGGCGAGATCCTGCCACAGATCGAGCAGCAGGCGGTGGTTCTTGCGCGGCTCGATCGTGGCGACGCACAGGAAGAAGGGCGCGGCGGGCACGGGGTTTGCACCGCTGTCGGCCGGGAGATCCTCGCCCGCCAGCGGGGCCACGACCAGCGGCGGCAGCGGCAGGGCGCGCTCGGCGGCGAAAGCTTCGAGATCGGCGCGCACCGCCTGCGAGCCGAGGATGATCCCCGCCCCACTCTCCAGCGCGCGCAGCACCCGCCCGCGATGGCGGCGCACCGCGTGCGGGCGCGAGAATTCAGGGTGCCGCACGGGGATCAGATCGTGCACGAAGTAGAACGGCCGCACGCCCGCCTGTCGCGCCCATTCGCGGTGCACGGCGAGATCGAAATCGGTGTGGCCGATGTTGAGATAGGCCCAACCGGCGAAGGCCTGACGCCGGGGTCGCGTCACCAGCGCAGCGGACAGCATCCGCGCAATCCGCCCGCGCGCGCCGCGTCCCGGCGTATCGAGCAGATCGAACAGCACCGCGGAATCGCGGGCCGAAAGGACCCGCACCAGTCCGCGATGCTGGACCACCGCCCGCGCGCGGCTGCGGAAATGGCGCAAGTAGGCGGTGCACACACGGTCGATCCCGGTCGGCTGCCGCCCGGTCCAGCTGCGCGCGACGAGGCGGGTGACATCGAGCAGTACGCCCTCTGCCGCATCGCCTTGCATAGAAAGCACAGAATCAGCCCGCACGCGCGCGCTCCCGCGGCCAGCGGCGCGTGATCGGGCAGGACCCGGCAGGGGAAGGCGCGACCCGAGGGACAATCATGGCATTTCCTTGCAGGGCTACTCCTGCCGGTTCAAGCGGATATGCCGCCATTGCGGGGCGATCCGGTTCGGGCCGGGCTGCGCCGTGATAGAAGCTGGGTAGCGAGACTCAAGGGCGGGAAACTCCTGCGATGCCGCCAGCCGTTGCAGGTACGCGACGATTCGCCCGCCCTTACCCGTAGAACTCAACGCGCAGGTGATCGTCGAGCGCGGGGGCGTGGAAGGCGAGCGATGCGGGGTTGATCGCCCCGGGCATGGCGGCATCGGCCCCCGAAAGACCCGCGCGGCCGAGCCCGCTCGCCTCGGCAAAGTCGACCTGCTCCTGCAGCGCCGCCTCGCCGCTGCGCGGCGCGGTGAACCAGCCCGCATATGTTTCCGGTCCGAAACCATTGGCGGTGAGGTAGTCGATCACTTCCTGCTGGCTCTGGTAGTTCGCATAGCGGATGTTCCCGTCCGCGTGCATCAGCGCCCGCAGATAGGCCGTGCCATCGGTCAGCGCGAAGTAGACCTCGTGGATGCCGTCGCGGTTGTAGTCGTTGGCACCCAGCACGCGGTTGATGTTCTCGATCCTGAGGTCGTTCTGGAACCGACGTTGGCTGTCCTGATCGCTGCCGGCCTGCACGATCCCGGCCTCGACCAGCGGGTCGATATAGATGCCGGCCACGCGCGTCTCGCCGGCCCAGCCGTGGTCGGAGAAATACACCAAGCCGTCAGGAGCAGTCCCGACCGTGGCGAAGCGGCCGATCTCGCGGTTGACGAGGATCTGGTCGACATCGCCGTCGCCGTTGACGTCGGCCTGCCCGATCCGCAGCCAGCCGCCGTTTCCGCCCAGAGCATTGCCGTCGAAGTCGCGGATCGCATTCATCGCCGACTGATAGACGGTGCGGTCGGGGGTGTTGAAGTTGACCGTCACTCCGGTCCCGGGCCGCAGGCGCAGGGTCTGGTCGTCGAACTGCAGGAACTCGATCGCGGTGAGCGTGTCGGTCCCGTCCGCCCCTACCACGCGGAAGACGCCGGTCGCGGTCTGGGTCACAGTGTAGGCCGAGCGCAGACCGCGCACCACCGCCGTGTCGACGTTCGAGCCACCATTGAGGATGTCGTTGCCCAGCCCGCCGATCAACCGGTCCGCCCCGTCGCCGCCATTGATCGTGTCCGCCCCGCCCTCGCCCGACAACACGTTGTTGCCGGCATTGCCGACAATCAGGTTGGCCAGCCCGTTGCCGGTCGCCGAAAGGTCGGACCCGCCGAGCAGGCGCAGGTTCTCGAAATTGCTGCGCAAGGTGTAGGTGACGGTGCTTTCGACCGTGTCGCTGCCCTGATCGGCATCTTCGATGATGTCGGACGCGGCGTTGTCGATGCGGTAGGTGTCATTGCCGAGCCCGCCGCGCACGTTGCCGCCCAGCACCCCGCCGATCCCGTCGTAGAGATCGTCGCCTTCCTCGAGCAGCACCACACCGCGGATTTCGCCGCCGCCATTGTTGAACACCGCGTCATTGCCGAAGCCGAGCAGGATCGCGCCTTCGATCAGCCCGGTGTTGCGGACATGGTTGGTGACCGATCCCGGAGGACTGCCATCCGCCGAGAGGATCGCGATATCGGCCGAGATGGTCCCGCTGTTCTCGATCACGCGCGGCGGGGACACCTCGTTGCCTTGAGTCGGGTTCTCGATCAGCAGCACGCCGACGCTGAAGAAGTCGGATTCGAGGCTGTTGCGCGCAAGGATCGTGCCCGAATTGACGAAGCTGCCGCCGGTATACTGACGCCAGGTCACACCGATCGCCTCGACCAGCCCGAAGGCGCCGATATCGCCGGTGTTGAGGAAGCTCGCCGCAAAGCCCAGCTCCACCGCAAAGCCGCCATAGGCACCATCGGCGATCAGCGTGCCGTTGTTGACGAACTGGCGCGTGGCGTTGGTGTCGAACCCGGTCACCACGCCCGTGGCGCTGCCGATCTGCGAGAACACCTCGAAATAGCCGTCGTTGCGGAAATGAACCGATTGCTGCGGGCCGTAAAAACCGATGCTCCGGGTAGAGCCTTCCATAATGATGCCCGAGCCATCGTCGTAGTCGGCGGCAACGATGAAACGCCCGGTCGATCCGTTGACGAACCACGCATTGTCATCCGGTCCCGAGAAGCGGCTCACTGAAAAGCCGATCACGGTGCCGTAGCCGATCTGATCGGTGATAGTTTCAACGCTGCCGTTGTTGGTGAAGTCGACACCACCAATAGCGTTGTAGACGAAGTGGCTGCTCGCGCCGTTCAGGGTGAGGCCGTCGGGCACCGAATTCCTGATAGACAACGACTGTCCGGTTCCGATCGTCAGGGATTGCTCGATAAAGGTCGGCAAGACAGGCGTGGCGCGGGGATCGAAGCCCGAAAAATTCTCGGCTGTGAAGGCGGCGACCTGCGTGTTCTGGAAGGTCATCACCAGAGCTTCGGCAAAGATGCCGGCGATCGACGGAACCAGGATCAACTGCACATCATTGCCGGCCTGACGCAGCTCGAAGACCCCGAGCGCAAACGGGTTCGCGCCTTCGAATACCAGCAGGTTCAGCACTCCGGGATCGGGCACGTCCATCCCAAAGGTGATCAGCCCGGACAGATCGACCACATCTCCGCTCGCACCGGTCACGAAGTCGGTCACGACCGAACCGTAGCTGTCGACGCCCGGCACGAAACGGATGGTGTCGCGCCCGGTGCCGAGCGTGATCCGGCCAAAATGCCCGTCGGTGATGAGCAGATCGTCGCCCGCGCCGAGATCGACGGAATAGAAGGTGGGGTTCGCAGGCGGATTGTTGGTTCCGTAGAAGGCGTTGGTGATGATCACCACGTCATTGCCGATGCCCGCAAGGACCCGTCCGGGGGCCGTGCCTCCGCCATCTTCGGTCAGAGCGAAGGACAGACTGACGCGGATCGTGTCGTCATTCGCGCCGCCGTCGATGATGTCGGTGCCGAAGCCGTCGTTGATGATGTCATTGCCGTTGCCGCCGAAGATCTGGTCGCGCCCGACATAGCCGTCGATCTCGTCATTGCCGTTGTCACCGCGCAGGATGTCCTCGCCGAAGCCGCCGCGGATGAAATCATCCCCGTCGCCGCCGTTGATGGTGTCGTCCCCTTCGTCGCCATAAAGCCGATCATTGCCGCCAATGCCGTTGATCGTGTCATTGCCCTCCCCGCCCCGGATCACGTCGAGGTTGGCGGTGCCACCCAGGGTCTCGCCTGCGGTGGTGCCGGCAATCGTGGTGTGGTTGGGATCGAAGCCGAGGTTGTCGAACGTGAAGCTGGTCGCTTGCGTGTTCTGGAACACCGCGACGGTGGTTTCGAACTGCTGGCTGTAGCCGACCCGCGAGATCTGCAGGTGGGTGTCGTTGCCGACCTGCACCAGCCGCGCATGTTCGTCGATGAAGGCCGCGAAATCGGGTTCGCCCGGGATCGACAATGAGGCTTCGAGCCACAGGTTCCAGTCGAGCCGGTCGCCATCCGCGCCGGTCTGGAAATCGGTGAAGGTCAGGATGCCGAGTGCGGCTGACGCCAGTCCCACCTGCAGCTCGACCACGTCGCGTCCGGCACCCAGCGTCAGGCGCGCACCCTGTCCGGAGAGCGAGCGCAGTACCAGCCGGTCATCGCCGGTGCCGAGATCGACGCTGACCGTCGCCCCTTGTCCCGAAGAGCCGTTGAGCGAGATGTCGACCAGATCATTGCCCGCACCGCCGCTGATCGTCACCGTATCGGCGGTGGGCGAGAAGCGGGTGGCGACGCGGATGATGTCGTTGCCGTTGCCCCCGTTCAGCGTGTCCGAACCGCCGAAGATCTCGGTGATGATGTCATCGCCGTCGCCGCCGTTGATCGTGTCGTTGCCGAAAGAGCCGGTCAGCACGTCATTGCCGGACGTGCCGGCGGGAATCTGGAAGCTCGAGGCCGCGCCGCTGGGGTTGTAGCCGTTGAAGTTGGCCGCGGTCAGGCTCGAGGCCGTCACGCCTTGCAGTCGCACCAGTGTGAAATGCTCGGTGCCGGGGGCGCTGCCGTCATAGTCGAAGCGCACCAGCGTGTCCGCCCCGTCCTGCTGCAGGAACAGATGGCCGGTGGCGAAGGGATTGGCGATCCGGTCCCACCCCTGCGCGATGAACAGCGCCTGTGCGAGTTCGAGGATGTCGCCGCTGTTGCCCGCGGTGAAATCGGTGATGGTGACGGACAGCCCCAGCTGCGGCGCGCGGGCATCGACGATGACGCGGTCGCGCCCCGTGCCGAGCGTGATCTGCGCGGTCGGCAGCAGCACCTGCAGCGCGGCGGTGGTCAACTCGATCACGTCATCGCCCGCGCCGAGATCGACCACCCCATGCAGCGTGCGCTGGTCCAGCGGTGCGAAACTGTCGCGGTCGAGTTCGAGCCGGACGTAGTCGTTGCCGTCGCCCGCGTTGATCGTCACGGTTTCGGCGCGCGGCGTGTCGACCCCGGGGATGCCCGGGCGATAGATCAGGATGCGGTCGTTGCCGGTGCCGCCCTCGATCACGTCATTGCCCCATTCATCGGTGATCAGGTCATCGCCCGCGCCGCCGCGCAGGGTGTCGCTGCCCGCGCCGCCGTCGATGATGTCGTTGCCGATGCCGCCGTCGATAGTGTCGGCGCGGAAACCGCCGAAAATCTCGTCGGCCCCGTCGCCGCCGTTGATGGTCCCGCCCGAGGCCGGGCCGAAGATCAGATCATTGCCGGCTGTGCCGGTGACGGTCTGCACCACCGGCTCCCCGCCCGCAGGATTGAGCCCGGCGAAGTTGGCTGCGGTCAGCGAAGTCGCGGTGACGTTCTGCAGGCGGATGATCGGGAAAGGCGCGACGACATTGCTTTTCGACCCGTCGTAATCGAGCAGGATCACAGTGTCGGCCCCGTCCTGCACAAGACGCAGCACGCCATTGGCGAAGGGATTGCCCCCGTTGAAGGCGGCGAACACGGTGGGGCTGCTGAACAGACCGCGCACCATCTCCCCGATATTGAGGATATCGCCCGCATCGCCGGCGGTGAAATCGGAGAGCGTCAGGACGTTGAGCGTGCCGCGCAACACGTCGCCGTAGTCGAAGGACACCACCACAGTGTCGCGGCCTGCGCCAAGGCGATAGGTGCTCGTGGCGGCAACCACGAAGTCGAGCAGCAGGATATCATCGCCATCGCCCAGATCGACGGTCAGCACACCATCCGGCAGGCGGCCGATGGTGACGAAGTCGTTGCCCGCGCCGCCCTCGACCAGATTGATACGGTCCGGATTGCCGGTCGAGCTGCCGGCGAGCGAATAGACGTCGCTGACGGTGATCCGGTCGTTGCCGTTGCCGCCGCGAATGGTGTTGGAGCCGCCCTCGTCGACGATCACGTCATCGCCGTCACCGCCCTCGATGATGTCATCGCCATAGGCATCGGTGATGGTGTCATTGCCGCCGCCGCCGTTGATCGTGTCATCGGCCTGGGTGCCGATGATCACATCGTTTCCGCTGGTGCCGGTAAAGGTGGGCATGCAAGTCTTCCCGTGAATCGCGGCGAGAAAACAGCCCCACCCGATACTGACAATTAGGGGTTTTTAATCGGCCGGAAAAGCAGGAAATCGCAAGCCCTTGCGCGACTATTGTTCCTGCATCGACTGCGACACGGTCTTGAAGATCGGTCGGGTGAGATAGTTCCACACGGTCGTCTTGCCGGTGAGGATTTCCGCCGTCGTTGTCATGCCCGGTTGCAGGTCCACCGCAACGCTGCCGCCGTCCTGCTTCATCGTCGCCGTGTCGACCTCGAGATTGACGCGGTAATAGGCCTCGGTCGAACCGTCCTGCGCGGTCTCGACGATGGTGTCGGGGCTGACGAACACCACCTTGCCCTCGGCCGAGCCGTAGACGGCATTGTCATAGGCATCGAAATTGACCCGCGCGCGCTGGCCGACCTTCACATAGGCGATGTCGCGCGGAGAGACGCGGCTTTCGACGATCAGCTTGCGGCCTGCAGGGACGATCTGGAGCACTTCCTCGCCAGCGCGCACCACCCCGCCCACGGTGGTGACCCGCACGTTCTTGACGATCCCGTCGGTCGGCGCCTTGAGCGCGGCGGCGGCGAGGCTGTCCTCGGCCCGCGCCAGCTGCTCGCGCGCGGCGGCAAGCTGCTCCTCGGTGGAGGTGAACTCGCTCTGCAATTCGCGTAGATATTGCGCGTTGAGCGCGGATATGCGCCCCTCCGTCTCGACCACGCGCTGGCGCATGGCGATGATTTCCGAGCGCGCGACGTCGCCGGTCGCCAGAAGCGGCTGGTTGAGATCGAGCTCCTGCTGCTGCAACCGCGCAAGGTTGCGCAGCGTCGCCAGCTCGCCATCGAGACTGGCGCGGCGCTGGGTGTAGAGCTGGCGCTGGTTGGCGGTGAACTCGGGGAAGTCCTTGAGGCTGTCAGGGAAGGCGAGCGGGCGCTGGTAGAGCTCGGCCGTGATCCGCGCCATGCGGCTTTCGTAACCTGCGACCTTGAGCCGCGCCTCGCGCACCGCGGCCTCCAGCTGCACCGTATCGAGCGCGATCAGCAGGTCGCCCGCCTTGACCCGCGCGCCCTCGCGCACCGCGATGCGGGCAATCGCGCCGTCCTGCTCGGACTGCACCACCTGCACCCGCGCAAACGGCACCACCCGCCCGGGCGCGCGCGCGACCTGATCGAGCTCGGCCCACAGCGACCAGCCGATGAAGCCGAGGATCGTGGCCGAGATTAGGAGAATGATCAGCCCGGCGGGCCGCAGCAGCCCCTTCACGAAGCGCCTCCGGTGTTGATCCTGGTGGAGACCAAGCCGTCGCCGCCCGGTCGTGCAGGCGGAGCGGAAAACTCCCTGATCTTGCGCAGGAATTCGTCCGCCGGTTCGCTGCGGATGACATTGCCGCGGGCCATCACCACCACCCGGTCGAAGCGCTCGACCAGCGGGAACTTGTGGGTCGCCATGACGAGGATCGAATCCGGCCCTAGCCGGGCCTGCACTGCATCGAGCACCGATTTCTCGCTCGCCGCGTCAAGCGCCGCGGTCGGCTCGTCGAGCAGCCACACCGAGGGGGAGGCGTGGATCATCCGGTTCAAGGCCACCAGCGCCCTCTGCCCGCCCGAAAGCCCCGCGCCGCCCTCTTGCAGCTCGGAATCGAGCCCACGGCTGCCGCCGGCGAACAGCGCATCCAGCCCGGTCGCCTGCGCCACCGCAATCAGATCATCGTCGCTCACCCCGGCCAGCCCCATCGTCAGACTGTCGCGCAAGCTCCCGCGCACCAGACGCGAGCTTTGCGAAAGATAGCCGACATTGCGGCGCAGGGTCTCCTCGGCGATCTGCGAGAGATCGAGCCCGCCCAGCGTGATCGTTCCGGCGGACGGCGTGTAGAGCCCGGCGAGCAGCTTCAGCAGCGTCGATTTACCCGCGCCGACACCGCCGAGCACGGCCACCTTCTCGCCGGGGCGCAGCTCCAGCCCCTCGATCGCCAGCACCTCCGGCCCGCCGCGATAGGCAAAGCGCACCTCGCGCAACACGATCGGCCCCGCCAGCTTGCCCGGGCGCAATCCCCCGCGCGAGGCGGTCTTCTCGACCGGATAGCGCAGCAGCGCATCCAGCCCCTTGAGCGAGGAACGGGCATAGCCCCATTGCACGATCAGCCCCGGCAACTGCGCGATCAGCGGGCCGTTTATGCGCCCGACGATGATCGAGCACGCCAGCAGCGCGCCGGTGGTGATGGCACCCGTCGCGGCGAGATAGGCGCCGAAGCACAGCACCGCCGTATAGGTCGCCTGCTGCATGGTCGAGAACAGCGCCCCCGAGATCGCCGAGGCGCGCTTCACCGGGTAATCATAGTGGTGGACCTCGGCCACCAGCCGGTTCCAGCGCGCCAGCATGTGCCACCCGCCGAGATTGGCCTTGAGCGTTTCGGAGGCGTCGAGCATCTCGACCAGCATCCCGTTCTTGCGCGTGCCGGTCACCTGCGCGCGTTCCGAGCTCTGGCGGATGATCCGCGCGAACAGCAGCGCCATGCCGATCGCGACCGGGAAGCTGATCAGCGGCACCAGCGCCAGCGGCCCGCCGATGCCGAGAACCACGAAGATGAACAGCACCGCAAAGGGCAGATCGGTGATCACGAACAGAGAGCTGGCCGACATCACCGACCGGATCTGCTCCTGCCCCTGGATCTGCGCCGCCATCGTGCCGATCCCGCCCGGGCGCGCATCGAGCCGGATCGCCTGCGCGCGGGCGAAGAAGAACTCCGACACCTCGCGGTCGATCGCCTGCGCCTCGGCCTCGATCAGCACGCCGCGCAGGGACCGCAGCGCCAGATCGAGCAGTAGCGCGAAGGCCACGCCCACCGTCAGCACGATCAGCGTCTCGAAGCTGGCGAGCGGGATCACCCGGTCATAGAGCTGCATCGCATAGAGCGAGATCGCCAGCGCGAGGATGTTGGCGAACACCGTCGCCAGCCCCGCCAGCACCAGCGCACGGCTGCGACGGGCGATGGCGCGGGAGAAGATCTGGAAGGCGGTGACGTCGGTCTCTCCCAGCGGATCGGGCCAGTCGAGCCGGAAGAAGGCCTGCCCGTCGCCGCCATAGGCCAGCGTCCCGCCGTCGGCGAGCGCCAGCTCCTCCTCGCCGATCCATTGGCGCACGGCGAGCCAGCCCCGTGCGGCATCATGCAACAGCAGCGGAAAGGCATCGGGACGCGGGCGGCCTTCGATCGCCTGCGGGGCATCCCAGCCGAGCGCGGCGCGCAAGGCTTCGAGCGCCTGCGGACCCTCGGGCAGCGCATCCTTGTCGCAGCCGTCGGCCCAGCCGGGCGGCAGGGGGCGACCCGCCGCATCGGCGGTGCGTTCGAGTGCGGCAAGGAGATCGGCAGCCATTGCGCGCTTCTTGCCCTAGAGCCCGGCCGGACGCCAGCGGCACGACAGCGCAAGGATGCGCGTCGCATTGGCCGCGGCGTTCACCCGCGCGTCGCTTTCCGAAATCCGCGCACTCACCAGCTCGCGCGCGGCGTTGAGCACATCGAGCCAGCTGCGCCGCCCGGCGACGAACTGGCGCTGGTAGCTTTCCTGCAGATCGGCGGCGGCGAGCGTGGCATCGGTGCCGGCCTCGGCCTGTGCGCGGTTGGAGCGCAGCGAGACATATTCGTTGCTCATCCGCGCGCGGATCTCGCGGTCGGCCGCGCCGAGCT
The DNA here is from genome assembly GCA_027531395.1 of Porphyrobacter sp. Lineage (GTDB taxonomy): Bacteria > Pseudomonadota > Alphaproteobacteria > Sphingomonadales > Sphingomonadaceae > Erythrobacter. The sequence continues at coordinate 381,874 of JAPZRO010000003.1, forward strand.
GGGCCATCGACTGATCGACCCGCGCCTTGGCCCGGTCGATCGCGGAAAAGCGAGAGAGGCCGTTGCCGGTCTGCGCCCGCAGCACCAGCGCGGCGCGTGCGCCGGTCAGCTCGTTCTGCGACAGCTGCAGCAGCAGTTGCGGATAGAGCGCCCCGCGCGCGGACTTCACATCGGCCTCGGCCGAAGCGATCTGGCCGCGCAGCCGGCCGAGCGAGGGAGCGCAGCCGGTCATCTCGTCCATCGCCACCGGCTCGGGTGGCACGGCATCAAAGATCGCCGCATCGGGCATCGCCGGGGGATCGGGCACCTCCCCCGCCAGCTCGCCGAGCCGCACCAGCGCATTGGCCCCCGCCTCGCGCACTGCGGCCAGCTCGATCTCGAGCTGGGTGGTGCGTGAACGTGCCAGCGTCAGATCAGCGAGCGGCGAGACCTCCTGTGCCACCCGCCGCTCGATCGAGGCGACCAGCGCGCGGTGATCGGCGATCCCGGTCTCCAGCGCCCGCGCGCGCTCATCTGCGCGCACGACGCCAAACCAGGCTTCGATAATGCCCGAGAGAATGCCGAGCCGCGCCTCGCGCAGGCCCTCCATCCCGGCATCGCGCAGGCCCTCGGCGGCAGCGATCCGGTTCCTGATCGTGCCCCCGGCCCAGAGCGGCTGTTCCAGCGCGACATTGAGCGCCAGCCCGTCGATATCGGCAGCATTCGAGCCGCCGGTTGCGAGCAGCGCCTCGGCGGAGAGACTGGGATAGCGCTGCCACTTGGCGGCATCGAGCTCGGCCTGCGACACCGCCAGCGCGGCGCGGCTGGCGAGCACCTGCGGATTGTCGGAGAGCGCCCGGTCGGCCAGCACGGCCAGCGCCGGGGGCAGGCCGGCGGGCGCCTGCTGCGCGGGTGCTTCGCCGGTCGCCGGAGCAGCGGCGGGACCATAAGCTTCCTGCGAAGCGGCACCCGCAGGCACAACCATCGCGGCCAGCACCACTGCCAGCCCCGCGGTCTTGCCTTGCGCAATGTGATGAAGTGCCGGAATGCCCATGCCTGTTGTCGCTGGCGGGGAGATGCCCCTCGCCGCCCTTGTTCTCGCGTTGCAATCCACGCAGAACCTTGCGCAGACAAGCAAAAAGTGGCGGCGGCCCGCCCGTCGACGGTGCCAAGGCGATTGCATCCGCCCCCCAAGCCCACCAATACAGGAGCGCACAAGCCCAAGGGGGAAGGCCCGTCATGCGCACCGTACTTGTCACCGGATCAGCCGGGTTCATCGGCTATCACCTCTCGCAGCTGCTGCTGGACGAGGGCTTCCGCGTGGTCGGCTATGACGGGATGACCGATTACTACGACGTGCGCATCAAGCAGCGCCGCCACCAGATGCTGCTCCAGCACCCGCACTTCAGCTGCACCGAGGGGATGCTGGAGGATTTCGACGCCCTGCGTGCCCTCGCGCTGGCCGAACAGCCCGATGTGATCGTCCACCTCGCCGCGCAGGCGGGGGTGCGCTTCAGCCTTGAAAACCCGCGCGCCTATATCGACGCGAACCTTGTCGGCACCTTCAACGTGATGGAATGCGCGCGCGAGCTCGGCGTGGATCACCTGCTGATGGCCTCGACCTCGTCGGTCTATGGCGCCAACACCGATATGCCCTTTGCCGAAACGCAGAAGTGCGACACGCCGCTGACCCTCTACGCCGCGACCAAGAAGGCGAACGAGGCGATGGCGCATTCCTACGCGCACCTGTGGAACCTGCCTGTGACGATGTTCCGCTTCTTTACGGTCTACGGCCCGTGGGGGCGGCCCGACATGGCGCTGTTCAAGTTCACCCGCGGGATCCTCGAAGGCACCCCCATCGACATCTACAACGACGGCGAGATGTACCGCGACTTCACCTATGTGAGCGATCTGGTGCGCGGTATCCGCCTGCTGATCGACGCCGCGCCGGTGCGGCCCGATAGCCCTGAGGACATTGCCGAGGGCGACAGCCTCTCGCCCGCCGCGCCGTTCCGGGTGGTGAACATCGGCAATGGCGACAAGGTGCGGCTGATGGATTTCGTCGAGGCGATCGAGGCCGAATGCGGCCGCGCGGCGGTGCGCAACTACCTGCCGATGCAGCAGGGCGATGTGCCCGCGACCTGGGCCGATGCGAGCCTGCTCAAGGCGCTCACCGGCTATGCCCCGCAAACCCCGTTCCGCGAGGGCGTGGCGCGGTTTGTCGCGTGGTATCGGGACTATTACGGGGTCTGAACCCCAGCCTATTCGGGCTTGTCGGCTTCTTCGGCCGGGGTCTTCGGGGCGGGCAGCGGGCTTTCGCCCGGCAGCTCGGCATCACGCTCGCGTTCGAGGCGCTGCATGTATTCGCGCTCGATCATCTCGACCCGCTCCTGCTCGGCGGCGGCATCGGCATCGATGTTCGAAAGGCGGTCGGCCCGCGCCTTCTCGATCAGCTGGCCGAAGCGCACGCCCTCGGCCTCGCTGCGGTCGGCCGCCCAGGCCTCGACGAATTTCTGGGTGCAGCCGGTGAAGCCCCCCGCGCCCGCCGGCGAGCAGCTCATTGCGCCGAAATCGCCGACATACTTGATCTGTTCGACCTGACGGGCGAACGACTGGTTGGCGGGGTTGTCGGAGTAACGCAGGTTGGAGGGGATGCGGTAGCGCTCCTCCTCGACCAGAATCTCGCACACCACCACCTCACCGGGCTGGGCGACCGGGCATTCGCTTTCGTTGTAGGCGATCACCATGTTGATCTTCTCGTTCGCGCTCTGGGCCGAGGCCGGGGCGGCGAAAGCGAGCGCGGCAGCGCTGGCGAGCAGGGCGGGGGCAAGCAGATGCTTCATGGCGCGTGATCCTCTGGCGGACGCGGAAGGTGGCTCGGGCAGCAATGCCCCTGTCCGGCACCGCTTGTCTAGAGCGCTTGCGCTGAACCGTGGGTGAAGCCACGCTGCGCCCTGCGTGGTTAGCGAAAAATTGAGTCCCGTTAAGCTAGGGCGGCGCGGATGGATAAAGCAATCGCAGTCGTGGGTCTGGGCTATGTCGGCCTGCCGGTGGCCGTGGCGCTGGCCGAACGGCTTGCGAGGCGCGCCCGCGTGGTGGGCTTCGACATTTCCGCAACCCGCGTCGCGAGCCTGCTCGCCGGACATGATGCGACCCGCGAGATCGACGATGACCGGCTGGCGTCCTGCGGCCTCGTTGTCACCGACGATCCTGCCGCGCTGGAGGGCGCGGGGATGATCATTGTCACCGTGCCGACCCCCATCGACGAGGAACGCCGCCCCGATCTCACCCCGCTCCAGCGCGCCTGCGAGACCATCGGTCCGCGCCTGCAAAAGGGCGCGCTGGTGGTGTTCGAATCGACCGTCTTTCCCGGCGTCACCGAGGAGATCTGCGGGCCGTGGCTGGCGGCGCATTCGGGCCTGAAGCAGGGAGAGGACTTCGCGCTCGGCTACAGCCCCGAACGCATCAACCCGGGCGATCATGTCCACCGGCTGGAGACCATCACCAAGATCATCGCCGCCGACAGCGAAGCTGCGCTGGCGCGGATGCGCGCGGTCTATGGCGCGATCGTCGATGCCGGGCTGCACGAGGCGCCTTCGATCAAGGTGGCCGAGGCCGCCAAGGTGATCGAGAACACCCAGCGCGATCTCAATATCGCGCTGATGAACGAGATCGCGCTGATCTTCGACCGCATGGGCATCGCCACGCGCGACGTGCTGGCGGCGGCGGGGACCAAGTGGAACTTCCTGCCCTTCACCCCCGGCCTGGTCGGCGGGCACTGCATCGGGGTCGATCCCTTCTACCTCACGGCGGCAGCGGAGAAGCTCGGCTACCGGCCCGAGGTGATCCTTGCCGGCCGGCGGATCAATGACGCGATGGGACGCGAAATCGCGCAGAAGCTGGTCAAGCTACTGATCGCATCCGGGGTGTCCCCCTGCCGCGCGCGGGTCGGCGTGCTGGGGCTGACCTTCAAGCAGGACGTGCCCGACATCCGCAATTCCAAGGTGCCCGACATCCTCGCCGAACTGCGCGAATACGGCATCGCAGCGCTGGTGAGCGATCCACTCGCCGAACCGGCCGCGGCGCTGCACGAATACGGCATCGCTCTCAGCCCGCCCGATGCACTGGTGGGGCTCGATGCGCTGGTGCTGGCGGTGAACCACGCGGAATACATCGCCAACCCCGCCGATCTGGTCGCCCGGGTGCGCGAAGGCGGCGTGCTGGTCGACGTGAAGAGCGCGCTGGATCGGGCGAGCCTGCCGGATGAGCTGGTGTACTGGAGTTTATGAGGGGGACCTACCCCAAGCTCCGTTCGTGCTGAGCTTGTCGAAGCACCGTCCTTTACCTTCCCGGTAGCAAGAAGAAAAACGGCCCTTCGACAGGCTCAGGGCGAACGGGATATCCCTTTCGGCTCCCGCTAAATCCTCTCACTCACCTTGATCGCGATGCGGCAACCCAGACGGATCGCGCCGGCGAGCAGCGGATAGGCCGGCGCGCGTTCGGCGCCGTTGGCGAGCGCGGCGTCGCGGTGCTCGCGTTCGTCTTCGCGGAAGGCTTCGATCATTTCGGCGAGTTCGGGATCGGCCCCGCTCGCCGCCAGCTTGTCGAGCTGCTCGCTGTAATGCTTGTCGATCTCGGTCTCGACCGCAGCGGTGCAGGCCATCGCCGCCTCCGGGCCGAGCAACGCGGTCCCCGCGCCCAGCACATAGCCGGCCGCCGACCAGAACGGATGGAGCGCCGTCGGGCGCACTCCGCGCCGCACCAGCAGCGCATCGAACTTGGCGCGGTGCTCGCGCTCCTGTTCGGCCATGTGGCGGATCTCGGCGGAGTGCGGGCCGCGATCACCCATCACGGCGAGCTGACCTTCATAGATGCGGGTCGCGCCGAATTCGCCGGCCTGATCGACCCGGATCATGCGGTGGAGTTCGTCGCGCTGCATTCTAGGCTCCTTTGAATGCGTTGTTGTCGCATCGCCTTAGGCCGAAAACCGGTTCCCACTTTTCGGCGCGATGCTTGCCTTCTACTTCCGATACGCGGCGAGCGCCACAATGGCCGCACCCGAGACGCTCGAAATCAGGAAATTGAAGCCCGCCAGCGAGATTCCCCACAGGGTCCAGGGGGCGACGTCGCAGCGGATCAGCGGGGTCGAGAAATCCATCACATTGGCGCCCGAGGCGGTGCAGGCGGTGATTCCCTCCCACCAGCCGTACTCGACCCCGGCGTGATAGCCGCCGATCAGTCCGGAGGTGAGGATGGCGAGCCCCGCCAGCGCGGTCCACACCCGCGCCGGCTGCATCACGAAGGCGAGCGCGCCAATGCCGAGCGCGGCGAAAAGCGGGTAGCGCTGCCACCAGCACATCTCGCACGGCGGCAGGCCGAAGCCGTATTGTGCCACATAGGCCCCGCCGAGCAGCGCGGCCGGAACCAGCACGGCCAGCAGCCGCGCCTTGCCGAGATTATCCATGACCTGCGGCCTTATTTCCGTGCCGGACGCAGCGCCACTGTGCTGCGGGTGGTGCGCCGCAGGGTCTCCATCGCGTAGTGCAGCTGGAAGTCCTTGATCCCCTGCTCCTCGAGCTGGACCGAGGTCAGCTGGAAGCGCGGGTCAGCGATGCTGTCGGCCTCCATCTCCTCGTCCTTGATGCCGAGTTCGTTGATCAGGTGGCCGCGCAGATCACTCTCGCGAGTCTGGTACTTCTGGCGCAGCGCGAAATCGGGGTCGGAGATCTGCGGCACCGCGATATCAGGCTTGATCCCGCCTTCTTGCACCGACTTGCCCGAGGGCGTGAAGTAGCGCGCGGTGGTGAGCTTGAGCGCAGCGTCGGGGCCGAGCGGCAGCAGCGACTGGACCGAGCCCTTGCCGAAGCTGCGCTCACCCATGATCAGCGCCCGGCGATGATCCTGCAACGCCCCGGCGACGATCTCGGAGGCCGAGGCCGAACCGGCGTTGATCAGCACGATCATCGGCACGCCTTCGGCCATGTCGCCGCGGTAGACCGTCTCGGCATCGTAGAGCATCGTCTCGCCCCGCGCGCGGCCGCGCTGGCTGACGATCCGGCCGTCGGTCAGGAACAGATCGGCAAGCGCGACCGATTCATCCAGGCTCCCGCCCGGATTGTTGCGCAGATCGAGCACCAGCCCACTGACCCGCCCGCCGGACTTCTTCTTGATTTCCTGCCACGCGTTGTAGACGTCCGAACCGACATCGGCAGAAAATTCGTTGACGGTGATCACGCCGATATTGCCGGGCTGGATCTCGTGGGTGACCGGCTCCAGCTCGATCACGCCGCGCGTCACGTCGACTTCGAGCGGCTCCTCGCGGCCCGGGCGGAAGATCGTCAGCCGGATCGAGGTGCCCGAAGGCCCGCGCATCTGCGCCACCGCATCATCGAGGCTGCCGCCATAGATCAGCTTGCCATCGAGGTGGGTGATGAAGTCGCCCGCCTTGACCCCGGCGTTGTCGGCCGGGCTGCCGCGGAACGGCGAGACCACCTTGACCGCGCCGTCCTCCAGCACGACCGACAGGCCGAGACCGGAATAGTTGCCGTCGATCATGGTTTCGAGCCGCTGGAGATCGCCCCCGTCGAGATAGGCCGAATGCGGATCGAGCGCCGCCAGCATCCCGTCGATCGCGCCGCGGATCAGCACGTCATCCTCGACCGGCTCGACATAGCTCGCCTTGACCCGCTGGAACACCGCGAAGAGCTTGGCGAATTCGGGGCCGGCGCGGCCATCGACTTGGGCCATGGTGGCGGTGGTGGCGGGGATCAGCGCCACCGCAGTGACGAGCGCGGCGCTGCGCAGGAGAGCGGCGATTTTCATGGGACGTGCAAGGCTCCTTTGTGCGGCGAATGTATAGCTTTGCCGAGCTTAACACCAGATGAGAGGAACAACCTGCACCAACGGCAATCGACCAGCGCCGCCTGTGCGCCGACAAGCGTTGATCGCTCTGGAGTTATCGCAGATATTGCAACGGGTTGATCGGCTTGCCATCGCGTCGCAGTTCGAAGGTCACCGGCGCCTCGCGCCCCCCTGCGATGCCCATCGGGCTGCCGCCGATCACCGTGTCGCCGACCGCCACGTCCACCCGTGCAAGCCCGGTGACGAGGCTGGTCCAGCCGCCCTCGTGCTCGATAATCACGATTCGCCCGAAGCCGCGATAGGGGCCAGCGAAGGCTACCCGCCCGCGCGCCGGGGCGACCACCTGTGCTCCGGTGACAGGCGCGAGCTCGAGCCCGGTGCTCGCCAGCCCGCTGTCGCGGCGCGCGCCGAAGCCAGTGAGCGTGCGCCCGTCGACCGGCAGCTGGAAATCGCCCGGCGGCGGGGCGCTGGCCGACGCTGCGGGGGCTGGCGCCGAAGGCAGCGCGGCGGCAAGATTGGCGGGCCGCAGCACCGGGCCGGGCAGCGCGGCGAGTTCGCGGCGCAGCGCGGCGACATCGTCAAGCCGCTCCACCAGCCCGTCGAGATCGCGCGCCTCCTCGGCCAGCGCCAGCGCCCGCTCGGCCTCGCGCAGCGCCGCGCCACGGGCGTTGCGCGAGGCGATGCGCTGCTGGTTCTCGAGCGCGGCAAGCTGCGTCCGGCGCTCGCGCAGCGCGGTCTCGCTATCGCGCAGACTGGTGAGGGCGCGGCCGGCCTCGGCCTCGAGCGCGCGCCCCTTATCGAGGTCGGCGCGCAAGGCCACAGTGCGCTTGCGGATCTGCGGCACCGCGCTGTCGAGCACGGCGCGGACATAGACCACTTCCTTGAGCGAGCCCGGCTGCAACGCCGACAGCGCCAGCGGGCGGCGGGCGGCGGTCTGCAAGGCTGCAGCGAGGCGGGCGGTCGGCTCCTGCTTCTCGGCCAGCCGCGCCGTCAACGCGGCGCGGGCAGACCGTGCCAGCGAGTAACGCGCGCGGGCGACCTCGATGTCGGCCTCGGCCTGCTGGATGCGCGCGGCGAGCGCGGCGGCCTCGCTGGCGGTGCGGGTGGCGGCTTCGGTGGCGGCCTCGGCGGAGCGGGTAAGGCGCGCGGCGCGCTGCTCGGCCCGGCGGCTTTCGCGCGCGGCGCGGGCAAGCTGGGCTTCGGCCTCGGCGGGTTCGACCAGCAGCACCGCGCGCTCCGCCCGGGTCTCGGGCAGAGCGACGAACAGCGCGGCGCAGGCGGCGGCGCATGCGAGCGCGGTAAGCAGGGCGGGTCGGCGCATCATCGCCTCATGCCCGATGATAGGGATGTCCGGCAAGGATGGTGGTGGCGCGGTAGAGCTGTTCCATCAGCATCGCGCGGGCAAGCATGTGCGGCCAGGTCGCTGGACCGAAGGCGAGCAGCAGGTCGGCGGAGGCACGCTCGGCGTCGGAATGGCCGTCTGCCGCGCCGATCATGAACCGCGTCTCGCGCACGCCATCGTCACGCCAGCGCCCGAGCAGGGCGGCGAAATCCTCGGACGACATGGCCTTGCCGCGCTCGTCGAGCAGCACGGTGCGATGCGGGGTGAGCGGCTCGGCCACCTTCCCCGCGCCGGTATCGGGCCATTCGGTGAGCTTCACCGGCCAGGTCAGCCGCTTGGCATAACGCTCCACCAGCTCGCCCTCCGGCGAACGTCCGATCTTCCCGCGCGCGATGATGTGAAGGAGCATTACGCCACCCTATGCTGTGGGCGCTGAATCGGCCCGCAAAGCGGGCCGCAAGGCCGACCGGCCGCCCGCAGCGAAGCGCCCGCAGGGCGTGTGAGCGAGGATTTCGCAGCCCGGATGGGCTGCGGAACTCAAATCAATTCCGGCCCATCATCGACGTTTCCGATCCCTCGAACGACCACATGCGCTCAAGGTTGTAGAAGCTGCGCACTTCGGGGCGGAACAGGTGCACCACCACATCGCCAGCGTCGATCAGCACCCAGTCGGCAGCCGGCAGGCCTTCGACGCGCGCATTGCCGAAACCGGCCTGCTTGATCTTCTCGGCCAGCTTCTGCGCCATCGACGCGACCTGACGGGTCGAGCGGCCGCTGGCGATCACCATGTGATCGGCAATCGAGCTCTTCCCCGCGAGCGGGATCGAGACGATTTCCTGCGCCTGGTCATCGTCAAGCTGCGCCATCACGAGCGCATGCAGCGCATCGGCACTCATGTCAGAGCGCACCAGCGACTTGGCCGTGTTGGCTGCAGCTTGCACCGCGCCGAGCGGCAGGGAAGCAGCGAGGGCTTCGGTCATCGACAATCACGTATCTCCAGAGTTCAGGGCATCGGAAGCGGACAGCACGCGCAGCGGCAAGCGAAGGGGCCGAAACGCGTGGCGTGCGCCTCATGCATCCTCCTCTGACCGGACTTTGCGGAATGTCAGCCGATCACGCACCGGTGCTGTTCCATCCGGCCCGAGCAAAGCTTGGGCCCACCCGGCATGGGCACGGCGAATGGCCGTGGCCGAGCGGTGATCCGGATCGAAACGCAATAACACCAGGGCCGGTGCGCTCCATTGCCCCCGTTTCCGAAAACTGGCGGCAGACACTCTGTAGCGCCTGAGCCAGACCATGGCGGGGCTCGTCATGGCGCTTGCATCATAGCCCGGACGGGCGATTACCGCAATCGGCATTGTCCGGGCGATCCTCCGCCAGTCCTTCCAGCGATGGAAATCGGCGAGATTGTCGGCCCCCATCAGCCACACGAAACGGCGCTTGGGATAGCGGCGGACAAGCCTGGCCAGTGTGTCGACGGTGTAGCGCGTGCCCAGCCGCTGCTCGATGGTGGTGGGAATGATCGCCGCGCGTCGCGCCTGCGCGCGGGCCGAAAGCAGCCGTGCCTTGAGCGGGGCCATGCCGGCCTTGGGCTTCAAGGGATTGCCGGGGGAGACCAGCCACCAGGTCTCGTCCAGCCCGAGCGCTTGCGACGCAAACAGCGTGATCCGCCGGTGCCCGCCATGCGCCGGGTTGAAGCTGCCGCCGAGCAGGCCGGTGATCTGGGGGTGCGAGCGCAAGCGGGCTATGGCCGGGTCTGCCCCGCGCCCCGCACCTGCCACTTGTAGGTGGTGAGCCCTTCCAGCGCGACCGGCCCGCGCGCGTGCAACCGCCCGGTGGCAATGCCGATTTCCGCGCCCAGGCCGAATTCGCCCCCGTCGGCGAATTGCGAGGAGGCGTTGTGCATCACGATCGCGCTGTCGACCTCGGCCAGAAAGCGCTCGGCCACCGCCGCGTCATCGGTGACGATCGCGTCGGTATGGCCCGAGGAATGGCGCGCGATATGCGCCAGCGCCGCGTCAGGCCCGTCGACCATCGCCACCGAGAGCACGGCATCCAGATATTCGGTGTCCCAGTCATTCGCGCTGGCCGGAATGACGCGCGGATCGAGCTGCGCAATGCGCTGGTCACCGCGCACTTCGCAGCCCGCCTCGATCAGCGCCGCAACCAGCGCTGCGGGATCGGGGAAGGCGGCGTCGATCAGCAGGGTCTCCATCGCCCCGCAGATGCCGGTGCGGCGCAGCTTGGCGTTGACCGCAATCGCCCGCGCCATTGCCGGATCGGCGGCGGCGTGGACATAGGTGTGGTTGATGCCGTCGAGATGGGCCAGCACCGGAACCCGCGCTTCGGCCTGCACCCGGGCGACGAGGCTCTTGCCCCCGCGCGGCACGATCATGTCGATCAACCCGCTCGCACTGAGCATCGCGCCGACCGCCGCGCGGTCCTGCGTCGGGACAAGTTGCACGGCCTCGGCCGGCACACCGCCTGCGGCCAGCCCTTCGACCAGCGCGGCGTGGATCGCGCGGTTGGAATGCACCGCCTCGCTCCCCCCGCGCAGCAGCGCCGCGTTGCCCGCCCGCACGCACAGTGCGGCGGCATCGGCGGTGACATTGGGACGGCTTTCGAAGATGATCCCGATGATCCCGATCGGCACACGGATACGCTGGAATTTCAAGCCGTTAGGCTGGATGTGCGTGTCGATCACCTGCCCCACCGGATCGGGCAGATCAGCCACCGCGCGCACCGCATCGGCAATGCCTGCAAGCCGCGCCTCGTCGAGTGCCAGCCGGTCAAGCATTGCCGCCGCCAGTCCGCGTGCCTCGCCCGCCGCGAGATCCTTCGCATTGGCTGCGAGGATAGCCGGAGTCGCCGCGACGAGCCGGTCGGCGGCAAGGCGCAGCGCCGCCGCGCGAGCGGCGCTCGGCATGGCCGCAAGCTCGCGCTGGGCCAGCCGCGCATCGCGGGCCAGCGTCTCGACCAGCGCGGTGCAATCGGCGGCGGCGTCAGACAAATTCTGGAGTGCTCTCTCGGTCATGGCGCGTGCCTTAGCAGCCCTTCCACCGACTGTCAGGCCCACCCGCAAGGCGGCAGGCACGAATCAGGAACAAGGCAAGCGAGACCCTACGTTTTCGGGCGGATCGATGACAGTCACGCGCCCGATCGCGCCAGCTTTCACCGTTCGGCGCGATTCCGCTTCGATTCAACCCTCGTGACGAAACCGCGATTCGACCCCCCGTGATTGCCCTGATAGCGGCGCTGTCTCGGGGCATAGATAAAAAAATCGGGGCCGCAGTGTCAGACAGGATTTCCATTCGCAAATGGGGCGAGCAGATCCGCTCATGGTTCCCCGACCGCGAATTCTTCATGCGCTCCGATGGTCAGGTGCGCTTCATCAAGATCAGCTCGAAGCTCCAGATCCGCGCCGCTGCCGTGGCGCTGGCGGTGGTGCTCGGGTGGCTAGTGTCTCTCGCGGTGATGGCCTGGGGCACCTATCGTGCCGAGGCCGACCTCGCCGCCTTCGCCGATGAGCGCGCCCGCATCGCCAGCACCGAGGAACGGCTCGAAGCCTATGGCGGCGATCTCGACCGGGTGGTTGGTGAGCTGGAGGAGCGGCAGGAATTCCTCGAGGAAATGGCCCGGATGCTGCCCGAGGATATCGTCGCCGAAGGCGCTAAGGGCACCGTCACCGATTCCACCGCCGAGGCCGCCAAGACGGTCGAGAAGGTCAGCCAGTTCATCCCGCAGGCCAAGGGTCTGGCCGAGATCGAGGCGCGCCAGCTCGCCGTGGTCGAGCGCCTGACCCGTTTCGCCGATGCCCGCGCCAAGCGCGCCGAGGCGGCGATGCGCAAGCTCAATCTCGATCCCCGCGTGATGAGCCGTCAGGCCCAGCAGGGCATGGGTGGTCCGTTCGAGGCGATTGCCGGCGCGGACGATATCGATCCGCGGTTCGAGCGGCTCGGCCTCAGCCTCGCCCGCATGGCGGTGCTCGAACGCGCGCTCGACGGCATTCCGCAGGTCGTCCCGGCGACTGCGCAGAGCATCACTTCGGGCTTCGGCTACCGCCGCGACCCCTTCAACGGTCGCGCCGCCATGCACGCCGGGATCGATTTCAAGGGCCCGCTCGGCTCGCCGATCTTCGCCGCCGCCGAAGGCCGCGTCACCTTTGCCGGATGGCGCGGGGGCTATGGCAAGGCGGTCGAGGTGACCCACCCCAACGGCATGATGACCCGCTACGCCCACCTTTCGCGCATCGACGTGCGGCCCGGCCAGCTGGTCAAGGCCGGCGCGACGCTCGGCGGGCTCGGCAGCACCGGTCGTTCCACGGGTCCGCACCTGCATTTCGAAGTCCGCATCAGTGATCGCGCGATCAATCCGCGCCCCTTTCTGGAGACCGCTCCCGATGTTCTCAAAGAAGTCCGCAGCCGCCGAGCCGAGCGCGCCCCCGCCGCCGCGGCCCGCAAATAGGAGCAGCATGATGGCCTCGGGTTCGACCTTTTCGGTGATTGGTGCGGATGTGGTGATCAAGGGCGACATCGCCGCCACCGCCGATCTGCATGTCGACGGCACGATCGAAGGCGACATCAAGTGCGCATCGCTCGTCCAGGGCGAGGCGAGCAGCATTCACGGCGCCGTGGTCGCGGAAAGCGCGCGGCTTTCGGGCAAGGTGACGGGTTCGATCACCGCGCGCGAGCTGGTGATCCTCAAGAGCGCCCGGATCGAGGGCGATGTGCATTATGATGCGCTGACGATCGAACAGGGCGCGCAGGTCGACGGCCGCTTCGCCCCGAACGCGCGCCAGCCGGTCAAGGCCGTGCCGAGCGCGACCATCGAAGCGGCGGAATAGGCGCTCTCAGAGCACCTCGGCCCGCAGCGTCTTGCGATCGAGCTTGCCGATCATCGTCTTGGGCAGGCTGTCGCGGATCACCACCTGATCGACGCGTTCATGCTTGCCGATCCTGGCGTTGAGCCAGTCGGCCAGCTCCTCAGCCGTGGCTGACACGCCTTCATTGAGCGTGACATAAGCGCGCGGCACCTCGCCGCGGTATTCTTCCGGCACGCCGATCACCAGCGCTTCCTTCACGGCCGGATGTTCGAGGATCACGTCCTCCACCACGCTGGGGAAGACCTTGAACCCGCCCACCGCGATCATGTCCTTGATGCGGTCGACGATCTCGAGGAAGCCGTCCGCGTCGATCCGCGCGACATCGCCGGTGCGCAGGTAGCGCTTGCCGCCGATCTCGGCGAAGGTTTCGGCATCGCTTTCGGGCCGCTGCCAGTAGCCGCGCATCACCTGCGGGCCGTGCACCGCGAGTTCGCCCGGCTCGCCTTCGGGGGCGAGCCGCGTCGGGTCTTCCTTGTCGAGCAGGATCACCTCGGTGCCCGGCACCAGCTGGCCGATGGTGCCGCGCTTGCGGGTTCCTTCATAGGGATTGGCCGAGACCACGCCCGAGCTCTCGGTAAGGCCATAGCCCTCGACCAGCCGCACGCCGGTCGCCTCCTCGAACCGCACATGCATCGGCCCGGGCATCGGCGCACCGCCGGAGATGCAGACCTTGAGGCTGGAAAGATCGGTCTTGGCGAGGTCGGGATGGTCGAGCATCGCCTGGAACATCGTCGGCACGCCCGGAAAGCCGGTGCAGCGGTATTTCTGGATCGTCTCCAGCACCTGCTTGGTCTCGAACCGCGGCACCATCGCGATGGCCGCGCCGGTCACCATCGCGTGATTGAGCAGCGCGGTGTTGGCGAAGACATGGAAAAACGGCAGCGCGCCCATGAAGACTTCGCTGCTGGCATTGCCGAAGGGGTTGAGCGCGGCGACCTGCTGCGCGTTCACCGACAGCTGGTCATGCCCGAGCATCGCGCCCTTGGGCCGCCCGGTGGTGCCGCCGGTATACTGCAGAAGGGCGAGATCGGCGGGGGTGACCTCGACCGGCGCGAGTTGGCCGACCGGGATCATTTCCACCCAGCTCTTGATCGCCGGACCATGAGCGACATCGGCGATCTGCTTGCGCTTGAGCAGCTGCAAGGCGAGGCCCTTGTACCACGGCAGTTGGTCAGCAAGGCTGCCCACCACCAGCGTCTCCAGCGCCGAACCTTCCAGCACCTTCGCGGCCGTCTTGTAGAGTTCGGGCACATCCAGCGTCACCAGCACGCGGGTGCCGGAATCGCCCACCTGCCAGCTCAGCTCCTCGACCGAGTAAAGCGGCGAGAAGTTCACCACCACGGCGCCCGCCATCATCGCACCGTAGTAGGCCGCGGCGTAGATCGGGACATTGGGCAGGAACAGGCCCACCCGGTCGCCCTTGGCGATGCCGATCGCCTGGAGCCCGAGGGCGAAGGCCTTGGCCTCCTTGTGGATCTGGGCGTAGCTGTAGGTCCGCCCGAGGAAATGCAGGAACGGCGCCTGCGGATTGCGGCGCATGGTGCGCTCGAACATCGCCGGCAGGCTCATCGGCTCGAAGCTGGTGTCGAGCGGAACCGGATGGTGATAGGCGGCGGGGGCGAGGCTACTGACAGTCATGTCAGTAATTCTGGCGCACAACGCGCGGGCGCACAAGCGAAAGTCGCGCTAAGCCCGCGATTTAGCAGCATCCCGAAACAGCGTCGCCCCGGACCTGCTCCGGGGCTCGGCTTCCTTATCGGCGGGTGGAGCCGAAGTTAGCCAAGCCCCGTGTCAAGCACGGGGCGACGATCTTCATTGCTTTTCGTCAGAGGTTCAGATGAACCCGCTTTCCGGGTCGATCTTCTCTTCGGCGGCTTCGGCCTCGCGCTTGCGGGCGAGCCAGGCTTCGGCCTCGGCTTCCTGAGCGGCTTCGCTGGCGGCCTTGGTCTGCGCGTCACGCTCGGCGCGCAGTTCCTCGATCAGCTTCTCGCGATCATTCCGCTCGGACTTGACCGGCGCATCGGCATCCTCGCTCACGCCTGCGCGCTTGGCGGCCTTGGCGACCATCGCATCCAGCTCGCGCTGCGAGCACAGGCCGAGCGTCACCGGATCCTTCGGAGTGATGTTCTGGATGTTCCAGTGCGAACGGTCACGAATCGCGCCGATGGTGTTGCGGGTGGTGCCGATCAGCTTGCCGATCTGCGCATCCGACACCTCGGGGTGGTTGCGCAGGATCCAGGCGATGCCGTCGGGCTTGTCCTGACGCTTCGAGACCGGGGTGTAGCGCGGGCCCTTGGTGCGGGTCACTTCGACCGGAGCCTTGTGCATCTTGAGCACATAGGTCGGATCGTTCTGGCCCAGCTCGATCTCGGCCTGGGTCAACTCGCCCGAGTGCACGGGATCGCGCCCGGTATACTTGCTGCCGGCGAGATCGTCGGCCATCGCCTGCACTTCGAGGATGTGCAGCCCGCAGAACTCGGCAATCTGCTCGAACGAGAGCGCGGTATTGTCCACCAGCCACGTCGCGGTGGCGTGCGGCATCAGCGGCTTGGGCTGATCCTTGGTAGCCATGGGAATCTCCGTTGAAAATAGAAGGGCCGCCCCTTTCGGAGCGGCCACCTTGGGAGCCTAGATAGGCGAACGGCGGGAAAACGGCAAGGAAAAGGGAGTCAGAACGCAGGAACGGTTTGCAGGCTGACCGCCTCGTCCTCTTCCAGCGGCACCAGCCCCGCGAGAAACTGCTGCGTCGCCGCCTCCCACGAATAGGATGCGCCATAGGCGGCGCAGGCGGCGCGGTCGCAGAAACGGGCCGCGTCGATCGCCCGGGCAAGGTCATCCGACAGCGCGCCCACCGACGCGGTGACGATATCGAGCGGCCCAGGCACCGGGAAGGCGGCAACCGGCGTGCCGCAGGCGAGCGCCTCGATCATGACGAGGCCGAAAGTGTCGGTGCGGCTCGGAAAGACGAACACGTCCGCCCCCGCATAGCAGCCCGCCAGCTCGACCCCGGTCTTCTTGCCGAGGAACAGCGCATCGGGAAACTTAGCCTCAAGGCTCGCGCGCGCCGGGCCGTCACCCACCACCACCTTGGTGCCGGGATAGGGGCAGGCGAGGAAAGCCTCGATGTTCTTCTCCACCGCGATGCGCCCGACATAGAGCAGGATCGGGCCCTCGAGGCCGGCATATTCGGGCGGCGGAGGCGCTTGCGGAGAGAAGCAGGCGAGGTCCACCCCGCGGCTCCAGTGGGTGAGCCGGGTGAGCCCCTGTTCGCGCAGCTGTGCGCGGATCGTCTCGGTGGCGACCATGATCGTCTCTGCCGGACGATGGAACCAGCGGATATAGGGCCAGAAGGTGCTGGCGGGCAGGCCGGTGCGGCGCGCCACATAGTCGGGAAACTGGGTGTGATAGGCAGTGGTGAAAGGCACCTTGCGTCGGAGGCAATAGCGCCGCGCCGCAAAGCCGAGCGGACCTTCGGTGGCAATGTGCACCGCATCGGGCGCGATCTTCGCCAACCGCCGCCCGACCGCGCCCGGGGCGGTCAATGCCAGCCTGATCTCGGGGTAGGTCGGGGCGGGCATGGAGGGATAGCCCTCGGGCGAGATCACCGTGACCTGATGCCCCCAGCCGCGCAGCACCTCGCACGTGGTCGAGAGCGTGCGCACCACCCCGTTGGTCTGCGGGTGCCACGCATCGGTGACGATGGCGATCGAGGCCGGTCCGCTGGTCGGGACGGCACCATCGGGCATGATGGAGGCGTAGCGGTTCACGCCGCCTCGCGGGCCGGATCGGCAGCGGGCGCCGGCGCTTCAGCCTTGCCCCGCCGCTTGATTTCGTCGGGCCAGTGGAGGATTTCCATCCGCCCGTCGTGATGCTCGACCAGCGCGTTGCAGCCTTCGACCCAGTCGCCATCGTTCCAGTACTCGACCGGCTTGCCGTTGTGCTCGAACTGGCGGAATTCGGCGGTGTGGATGTGCCCGCACACCACCCCGTCAACCCCGCGCTCGCCGGCGGCACGGGCCACGACTTCCTCGTACTTGCCGATGAATTCGACCGCGTTCTTGACCTTGTGCTTGGCCGCCTTGCTGAGCGACCAGTAGGGCTTGCCGAGCCAGCGGCGCACGGTGTTCACCGCGATGTTGCACTTCATCATGAAGTGGTAGGCATGGTCCCCCACGAAGGCGAGCCAGCGGTGCGAAAGCATCACCGCGTCGAACTCGTCGCCGTGCAGCACCATCAGGCGGCGGCCGTCGGCGGTGTCGTGGAAGGCCGCGCGGCGGATCTCGATCCCGCCGAAGTTCAATCCGGTGAACTGGCGGAACATCTCGTCGTGGTTGCCGGGGATATAGACCACCCGCGTGCCGCGCCGGGCGCGCTTCATGATGCGCCACACGATGTCATTGTGGGCGCTCGGCCAGTAGAACTTCTTCTTCAGCCGCCAGCCGTCGATGATGTCGCCGACCAGATAGATCGTCTCGCTATCGGTGTGGTCGAGGAAGTCGATCAGCAGCTCGGCATTGCAGCCCTTGGTGCCGAGATGGACGTCGCTGATCCAGATCGTGCGATAGGAGCGGCGGGCGCTGCCCTCGGGCTCGGGCGTGCGCGGCGAGGAGAGCGGAAAGCTGGCGACATTGCTGCTGAGCAGATCGGACAGATCGGAGCCGGTCATGCGAAATCCCTGATGGTCACGGCGAGGCTGGCCTTGCCATGACAGGGAATTGTTACAGGGGACTCACAGGCCGGTGACGGTTTGGGGTCAGTTTGCGGACGCCTGCGGGTCAGTCCATCGGGACGAAGCCGGGCAGCGCCTGCATCCGCGCGATCCACGCATTGATGTGCGGATAGTCGCCGAGAACGAAGCCGCCCTCTTCGGCGACATGGGTGTAGGCGAACAGCGCGATATCCGCGAGCGTCACGCCCTCGCCGCAGAAGAAGGCATGACCGGCAAGCTGGCGGTTCATCAGATCGAGCGCGGCACTGCCCGCAATCCGCTTGGGCATCACCTGCGCGCGCTGCTCGGGCGAAAGATTGGCCTCGCCCACGAAGCGCAGCCAGAAGCGCAGCGTCGCCACGTTCGGCTCATGGTTGTACTGCTCGAAGAACATCCAGCGCAGCATATCGGCCTGCGCGAAGCGATCCTCGGGGATCAGGTGACTGCCGTGGGCGAGATACCAGCAGGCGGCGTTGCTTTCAGGCAGGAAGCGCGCATCGGCGCCCTCTCCGATCTGCAGCACCGGAATGCGACCATTGGCATTGACGGTGGCGAGAAACTCCGGCGTGCGGGTCTCGCCCTTCATGATGTCATAGGCGCGGGTCGCCAGCGGCAGGCCGAGCAGCGCGGCGGTGAGCCGGATCTTGTAGCAGTTGCCGCTGCGGGGATCCTCGTGGAGGGTGAGCGCCTCAGCCACCGGCCACCTCCAGCACGATCTTGCCGATGTGCTGGCCCGCCTCCATCCGCGCATGCGCGGCGGCGGCCTCGGCCAGCGGGAAGGTCATGTCCATCACCGGCGACAGCTCGCCGTCGACGAACAGCGGCCAGGCATTGTCGGCGATCTCGTCGGCGAGGGCCGACTTGAAGGCGTCCGATCGCGGGCGCAGGGTCGATCCGGTCAGTGTCAGGCGGCGCATCATCACCACCGCCATATTGATGTCGGCCTTGGCCCCGCCCAGCACCGCGATGGTGACGTGGCGACCATCTTCGGCCATGCACTTGAGATTGCGCGCGACATAATCGCCCGAGACCATGTCGAGCACCACGTTGACGCCCTTGCCCCCGGTGTGCGCCAGCACCGCCTCGACGAAGTCAGTCTCGCGGTAGTTGATCGCGAGGTCCGCGCCGATCCGGGTCGCGGCGGCGCATTTGGCGGTGTCGCCGCAGGTCACGATCACCTCCATCCCGAAGGCCTTGGCGAGCATGATCGCGGTGGTGCCGATGCCGCTGGTGCCCCCGTGGATCAGCACGCTCTCGCCATCGCGGGCGAGTCCGCGTTCGAACAGGTTGTGCCACACGGTGAACAGGGTTTCGGGCAACGCGGCGGCCTCGGCCAGCAACATCCCTTCAGGCACCGGCAGGCAGTGCTGCCAATGCGCCGCGCAATATTCGGCATAGCCCCCGCCCGGGGTGAGCGCGGCGACGAACTGTCCGATCATCTCGCGCGGGACTTCGTTCCCGACCGCGACGATCTCGCCGGAGACCTCGAGCCCGAGCAGCGGCGAAGCCCCCGGCGGCGGCGGATAGGCACCTGCGCGTTGCAGGCAGTCGGGGCGGTTGACCCCGGCATAGGCGACCTTGATGAGCACATCATCGGGGCGCAGGCGCGGCAAAGGCACTGTGCCCGTTTGCAGCACGTCGGGCGCACCGGGCGCATCGAAGACGACTGCGGTCATGCTTTCAGGCAGGTCTGCCCCGTTGCTCGCGACCATCACCATTCCCCCCGAAGCGCGCCGTTAACCAACTGATGGGGGCGAATAACCGCCTTGCCGATTGACAGCAAGCCGCTTGGGCCTGATGCTGCATCGCAATGGAAGAGCCAGATCGCCCTCGCCCCAAAGGAGATGCGGCATCGCGCCTCGCGGCCGAGGATCTCGGCCCCTATTCGCAGGCCGAACTGGACGAGCGCATCGCGCTGCTCGAAGCCGAAATCGCCCGTGTTTCCGCCCATCGCAGCAAGGCCGCCGCCCACCGCGCCGCCGCCGATGCGCTGTTCGGGAAGGGTGGCGGGTGAGGCTCTGCGGTTTTCCTCTGCCACCCGTGCATACGGATTCGCAATTTCCGCGTAGCATCCCATATACTCGGCAAACGACTCTCCCCGCTCCCCGTCCGGGAGCATCCCTCGCCCTCTCATAGAGATTTCCCATGCCCAGCTTCGCACAGAACCTCGAACGGACATTGCACAACGCGCTCGGCAACGCGTCGGAGCGCAAGCACGAATATGCGACGCTCGAGCACCTGCTGCTGGCGCTGATCGACGATGAGGACGCTGCTCAGGTGATGGCGGCCTGCGGGGTCGATCTGGCCGAACTGGGCGAGGTCGTGAAGCAGTATCTCGATCAGGAATACCAGTCGCTCAAGACCGAGGACGGGGCCGATCCGCAGCCCACCGCCGGTTTCCAGCGGGTGATCCAGCGCGCGATCCTGCACGTCCAGTCCTCGGGCAAGGACACGGTCACCGGCGCCAACGTGCTGGTCGCGCTGTTTTCCGAACGCGATTCCTACGCGGTCTATTTCCTCCAGCAGCAGGACATGAGCCGGCTGGATGCCGTGAGCTACATCAGCCACGGCATCGGCAAGGGCGGCCGCCAGATCGAGAACAAGAATCCGCAAGGCACCGACAAGGCCGAGGAAACCACCCAGACCAAGGAGGCCAGCGGCAACAAGAAGGAAACCGCGCTCGACCAGTTCACGGTGAACCTCAACGCCAAGGCGGAAGCCGGCAAGATCGATCCGCTGATCGGTCGCGGGCCGGAGGTTGACCGGACGATCCAGATCCTGTGCCGCCGCTCCAAGAACAACCCGCTCTATGTCGGCGATCCCGGCGTCGGGAAAACCGCGATCGCGGAAGGCCTCGCGCGCAAGATCGTCGAGGGCGACGTGCCCGAAGTGCTGCGCGAAGCGGTGATCTACTCGCTCGACATGGGCGCGCTGCTCGCCGGCACGCGCTATCGCGGCGATTTCGAGGAGCGCCTCAAGCAGGTCGTCTCGGAACTCGAAGGCATGCCCCACGCGGTGCTGTTCATCGACGAGATCCACACCGTGATCGGTGCCGGCGCGACCAGCGGCGGGGCGATGGACGCCTCGAACCTGCTGAAGCCCGCGCTGTCCAGCGGCGCGATCCGCTGCATCGGCTCGACCACCTACAAGGAATTCCGCAACCACTTCGAAAAGGACCGCGCGCTGCTGCGCCGGTTCCAGAAGATCGACGTGAACGAGCCGACCATCGAGGACACCATCGCGATCCTCAAGGGCCTGCGTTCTGCGTTCGAGGAACACCACAAGGTCAAGTACACGCCGGACGCGATCAAGACCGCGGTCGAGCTGTCGGCGCGCTACATCAATGATCGCAAGCTGCCCGACAAGGCGATCGACGTGATCGACGAGGTCGGCGCGATGCAGATGCTGGTGCCGCCCAGCCGCCGCAAAAAGACTATCACCGCCAAGGAAATCGAAGCGGTGATCGCAACCATGGCGCGCATCCCGCCCAAGTCGGTCAGCAAGGACGACAAGAAGGCGCTCGAAAACCTCGAACGCGATCTCAAGCACGTGGTGTTCGGGCAGGACGAGGCGATCACCCGCCTTGCCACCGCGATGAAGCTGAGCCGCGCAGGGCTTCGCGATCCGGACAAGCCGATCGGCAGCTTCCTGTTCTCCGGCCCCACCGGCGTCGGCAAGACCGAGGTCGCGCGCCAGCTCGCGAACATCATGGGCATCGAGCTCAAGCGCTTCGACATGTCGGAATATATGGAGCGTCACTCGGTCTCCCGCCTGATCGGCGCGCCTCCGGGCTATGTCGGCTATGATCAGGGCGGTCTGCTCACCGATGCGGTGGACCAGAACCCGCATTGCGTGCTGCTGCTCGACGAGATCGAGAAGGCGCACCCCGATCTCTACAACATCCTGCTGCAGGTGATGGATAATGGTCGCCTGACCGACCACCACGGCAAGACGGTCGATTTCCGCAATGTCGTGCTGATCATGACCACCAACGCCGGCGCGGCCGACATGGCGCGGCAGGGCATCGGCTTCGGCGACGTCAGCAAGGAAGATGCGGGCGACGAGGCGGTGAAGAAGATGTTCACCCCCGAATTCCGCAACCGCCTCGATGCGATCGTGCCCTTCGCCTATCTCGGCAAGAGCATCGTCGCCCGCGTGGTCGACAAGTTCATCCTCCAGCTCGAACTCCAGCTGGCCGAACAGAACGTCCACATCCAGTTCGACAGCGACGCCCGCGCGTGGCTGGCGGACAAGGGCTACGACAAGCTCTACGGCGCCCGCCCGATGGCCCGCCTGATCCAGGAACGGATCAAGCAGCCGCTCGCCGAGGAACTGCTGTTCGGCAAGCTGTCGGAAGGCGGCGAGGTCCATGTCAGCGTGAAGGACGGCAAGCCCAGCTTCGAGATGACCCCGGCCCCGCCCAAGGTGAAGCCGGCGAAGAGGCCGAGCGCCAAGAAAAAGGCCCCGGCCAAGAAGCCCGCGACCGAGACCGACGAGGGCTGACACAAGGCGAGACATCAAAGGGGCGCGGGCAGGGAAACCTGCTCGCGCCCTTTTCGTTGGCAAGAGCATGAGCGCCCCCTTCTCCTGGATCCGGCCCGAGCCCCAAGGCATCTACATCGCGCCGGCCGATGTGTGGGTCGATCCCTCACGCCCCGTGCCGCGCGCGCTGGTGACGCATGGCCATGCCGATCATGCACGCGGGGGGCATGGGCAGACCATCGCCACACCCGCGACGCTGGCGATCATGGAGCTGCGCTACAACACCCGCGAAGGCGCTTCTCCGGTCGCTTATGGCGAGAGCGTTTGCATCGGCGGGGACGTCACCGCGACCTTCCTTCCCGCAGGCCACGTGCTCGGCAGCGCGCAGATTCTGCTCGAACACGCGGGCGAGCGGGTGATCATCACCGGCGATTACAAGCGCGCGCCCGATCCGACCTGCACACCCTTCGCCGTCACCCCCTGCGACATCTTCATCACCGAGGCGACCTTCGGCCTGCCGGTCTTCACCCACCCGCCGATCCGTGAGGAAATATCTAAACTATTGAAATCATTGACTGATGAACCCGAAAGCTGCGTCCTCGTCGGCGCCTATGCCCTCGGCAAGGCGCAGCGGGTGATCGCCGAGCTGCGGGCGTCGGGACATCATGACACCATCTGGCTGCACGGCGCGATGGAGGCCATGTGCCGGCTCTACGAGCAGCACGGCGTGGCGCTGGGTGATCTCAGGCTGGTGAGCGATGCGCCCTCGAAGGAGGCGCTGCGCGGCAGCATCGTGATCGCGCCGCCGTCGGCGCTCAACGACCGCTGGAGCCGCCGCCTGCCCGATCCGGTCACCGCCATGGCGAGCGGGTGGATGCGGGTGCGCGGACGGGCGCGGCAGCGCGGGGTCGAGCTGCCGCTGGTGATCTCAGATCATGCCGACTGGAACGAGCTGACGCAGACCATCGCGGAGGTGAACCCGCACGAGACCTGGATCACCCACGGCCGCGAGGAAGCGCTGCTGCGCTGGTGCGAGCTGGGCCAGCGCCGCGCCCGTGCGCTGGCGCTGGTGGGCTACGAGGACGAGGATGACTGAGATCCCCGCCCCCGTGCGCACAGACTTACTTGATCGCGGTCAGATCGGCGTCGATCTTGCCCAGCAGCTCGTCGCTGATCAGGCCCTGCGAGAACGGAGCGAGCGCCTTGAGGCTCAGCGCCTTGAACTGTTCGTAGGCCGGGTGCTGGTCGATACCCGGCAGGTGCTTGGTGAGCACAGCCTTGGCGCGCTCGTCGGCCATCAGCGCTTCGATCGGGGTGTCGATGGTGAAGGCGGCGGCCGGTGCGGCAGGCGCTTCGCTCTGGGCGAGCGCGGCGGCGGGAGCGGCAAGGCCGGCGACGGCGAGGCAGAGTGCGGCAAGCGGGCTGAACTTCATTTGGGGCGTTCCTTGTTGGCGAAGTTACACGGATCTGGACTGACATCCCTGTCAGCAACGCGCTTTAGCGCATCCGTATGGCTGCGCAATGAACATCGGAAGCGCCGCTGATGGAGGAATTCGCCGCCCTGCTCGACGCGCTGGTCTACACCACCAGCCGCAACCGCAAGCTGACGCTGATCGCGACCTATCTGCGCGCTGCGCCCGATCCCGATCGCGGCTGGGCGCTGGCGGGGCTGACCGGCGGGCTCGATTTTCCGGCGGTCAAATCCTCGACGATCCGCAATCTGATGATGGAGCGGGTCGACCCGGTGCTGTGGACGCTGAGCCGCGATTTCGTCGGCGATACAGCGGAGACCGCCAGCCTGCTGTGGCCCGAACCCGAAGATCCTGTGCCGCAGGAGGCGCTCTCGCTGGCGGAGGTGGTCGATCGCCTCGCCGCGCTCACCCGCGCCACCGCGCCGCGGGAGTTGCCCGCCTTGTTCGACCGGCTCGATGCGCGCGGACGCTTTGCCCTGATCAAGCTCGCCACCGGCGGGATGCGCGTCGGGGTTTCGGCGCGGCTCGCCAAGACCGCCTTTGCGCAGGCCTTCGATGTGGCGGTGGAGGCGGTCGAGGAATACTGGCACGCTCTTGAGCCGCCCTATGCCGAACTGTTCGACTGGGCGACTGGTGCCGCGCCCCCGCCCGATCTCGCCAACGTCCCGCGCTTCCGCCCCTTCATGCTCGCTCATCCGCTCGAGGACGGGGAAGTCGACCTCGCGGACTATGCCGCCGAGTGGAAGTGGGACGGAATCCGGGTGCAGCTGGTGCGCGCCGGGGGCGCGACGCGGGTCTATTCGCGCTCGGGCGACGATATCTCGGCGACCTTCCCGGAATTGCTTGATGCCTTGGCGGTGGACGCGGTGCTCGACGGGGAACTGCTGGTGCGCGGCTCGGCCCAGGGCGGCGAGGCCGGGGGCGCGGCGAGTTTCAATGCGCTCCAGCAACGGCTCGGGCGCAAGAGCGTCTCGGGCAAGATGCTGCGCGAATACCCCGCCTTCGTGCGGCTCTACGATGTGCTGCTGCTCGACGGGCAGGACTGGCGCGAGCATCCGTGGAAGTCGCGCCGCGCGACTCTGGAGGCGCTGATGGAGCGCCTGCCCGCCACCCACTTCGATCTCTCGGCGCTGGTCGAGGCGGAGGATTTCGCCCACCTCGCCCGCATCCGCGACACCGCCCGCGACGAGGCGATCGAAGGCCTGATGCTCAAGCATCGCGAGAGCCCCTATGTTGCAGGCCGCAAGGTCGGCCACTGGTTCAAGTGGAAGCGCGATCCGCTGCTGGTCGATTGCGTGCTGATGTATGCCCAGCGCGGGAGCGGCAAGCGGAGCAGTTTCTACTCCGACTACACCTTCGGCTGCTGGGCCGGTGACCCTGATCAGGGCGCGGAGCTGCTCCCGGTGGGCAAGGCCTATTCAGGCTTCACCGATGCCGAGTTGAAGATGCTCGACAAGTTCGTGCGGCAGCATACCCTCAATCGCTTCGGCCCGGTGCGCGAAGTCGAGCGCAAGCTGGTGTTCGAGGTCGCCTTCGATTCTGTCCACGCCAGCAAGCGCCACAAGAGCGGCCTCGCGATGCGCTTTCCCCGCATCCACCGCATCCGCTGGGACAAGCCCGCACACGAGGCGGACCGGATTGAAGGCTTACGGGCGTTGATAAAGGACTGAGCCCGGCCTACCTCACCCGCAGTCCAACGGGAGAGAACGATGTCCTACGCCACCGCCGCGCTTGCCACCTATGCCAACACGCTCGGCACGCTCGATCACCTCGTCACCAGGGCGGAAAGCCACGAGAAGGGCGAGGCCTTGCTTCAGGCGCGGCTAGCGGACGATATGTTCCCGCTCCACACCCAGATCCGCTTTACCCTCGATCAGGTCGTGACCGCGCTCAAGCGGCTCGGGGCGGTGGAGCCGGCCTTTGACGACAGCGACATCGCCAGCTTCGCCGACGCCCATGCCCGCATCGCCGCCGTTCGCGCACTGGTGGACGGCACCGATCCCGCCACCTGGCCCGCGAGCGGCGACACGGTGGAGTTCACTCTCCCCAACCGCATGAGCTTCGCGATGCAGGCCCATGAATATTGCCGCGACTGGACGACGCCGCAGGTCTATTTCCACCTGATGGCGGCCTATTCCATCCTGCGCGCCGAAGGGCTGGCGGTCGGCAAGGCGGATTATGTCGGCTACATGATGAAATATCTCAAGCAGCCCGCGGCAGGCTGAACGCCCGCGCTCTTGCGGCGCGAGTCCGCAGGGCCTAGTTGCACATCATGCAACCCAAAATCCTGACGACAATGCGCGGCTATACGCCCGCATTGCTGCTGGCCGATGCGCTGGCAGGGTTGACTGTGGCGATGGTGGCGATCCCGCTCAGCATCGCCATCGCGATTGCCTCAGGCGCGGACCCGGCCAAGGGGCTGGTGACGGCGATTGTCGGCGGGTTCCTGATTTCGCTGCTGGGCGGCAGCCGGGTGCAGATCGGCGGGCCGACCGGCGCGTTCATCGTCGTGGTGTTCGGGGTGATTGCCGATCACGGCTATGACGGGCTGGTGCTGGCGACGCTGATGGCGGGCGTCATCCTGATCGTCGCCGGGTGGCTGCGCGCGGGCAAGCTGATAGCCTTTGTCCCCGAGGCGGTGGTCAACGGCTTCACCATCGGCATCGCGATCATCATCGGCTTCAGCCAGCTCGGCGACCTCCTCGGCATCGACTTGCGCGGCGTGCCCGCCGACATAGCCGAGAAGGCACCGGCGATCTGGGCGGCGCGCGCCGAGATCAATCCGATGGCGGTCGCCACAGGCATCGCGGCAATCGTGCTGATCGTTACCCTGCGCCGCGCCTTTCCGCGCTTCCCGGGGCTGGTGGTGGCGATTGCGGCGATCTCGGGGGCAGTGGCGCTGGCCGGCGTGCCGGTCGAGACGATTGCGGCGCGCTTCGGCGAATTGCCACGCGGCCTGCCGTGGCCGCAGATCCCGCTGGTCACTCTCCCGCGCCTGATCGAATTGCTGCCCTCGGCGCTGATCATTGCCTTCCTCGCCGCGGTCGAATCGCTGCTGTCGGCGATGGTGGCGGACCGGATGATCGGCAGCCAGCACCGTCCCAATGCCGAGGTCAGCGCGCAGGGCTGGGCCAATCTCGGCTCGGCGCTGTTCGGCGGGATGCCCGCGACCGGCGCGATTGCCCGCACCGCCACCAACGTCAATGCCGGAGGCAAGACCCCCGTGGCAGGCGTGTTGCACGCGGTCTTCATCCTGCTGGTGATGCTGGTGGCCGCTCCGCTGGCGGGCTACCTCGCCCTTCCCGCACTCGCTGGTCTGCTGTTGATCACGGCCTGGAACATGAGCGAGCCGCACAAGTGGCGCGGCTACTGGGCCGAGCCGGTCGAGGACCGGGTGCTGCTGGTGCTGACGCTGGTGCTGACCGTGGTCGCCGATCTGACTGTCGCGATCGGCACGGGGGTGGCGCTTGGTCTGTTGCTGCGGCTGCGCCAGCGCCGCGCCAGCCCGCCCGACTGGAAGGGGCCGGAGCGCTAGAGCACTTTCCGGCCATTCGGACCCACCATGATCGCGTCAGGAAGTCCGCTGGACAGGAGTGGTGCGCAGCAGGGGCTTGGTTGCCCCTGCCAGTGCCGCGACGCAGCCAGCGGACTTCCTGACGCGACCCCGAAGGAGCGGGGCGGGGGGGGGGGGGGGGGGGGCCGGGGGGGGCCGCGCCCCGCGAGTGACACAAAACCACCCCCCGGGGGCAGAGGGGCGCACACCAACCCCCCCCCGGCCGGGGGGGGGCGGGGGGGAGGCCAGGG
>JAPZRO010000012.1 GCA_027531395.1 Porphyrobacter sp.
ATTACATCGGGGTGGTGTGCGAGCACCTTAAGGCCTTATTTGCGGGTTCGCGGCCGCGAACCGGCAGACCCCCCGCCCCGCCTCCCCCCCCGGCCACCAATAGTACCACTATTTTTTGGTGGCCGGGTGGGGAGGCGGGGCGGGAGGTCTGCCGGTTCGCGCCAGCGAACCCGCAAATCAGGCCTTCAGGTGCTCGCACACGACCGCGATGAAATCCGGCCCCCAGGTCTCCAGCTTCTTCGCCCCGACACCCGCAATCGTGCCGAGTTCGGCGAGCGTCTCGGGGCATTGGTGGGCCATGTCGCGCAGCACCGAATCATGGAAGATCACATAGGCGGGCAGGCCATGCTCGGCGGCGAGCGCCTTGCGCTTGGCGCGCAGCGCCTCGAACAGCGGATTGCCGACCGGATTGGCGGCCTCTCCGCCGCCCCGCGCGCGGCGGGTGCGACGGGCGCGGGGCGGCGGCTCGGCGATGGTCACCCCGGCCTCACCCTTCAGCACCGGGCGTGCATCGGGGCCGAGCATCAGCCCGCCATGCTCGGTCGCCGCCAGCATCCCGCGCGCCACCAGCGTGCGCGCCAGCGGGCGCAGCAGCGGGGCCTCGGCGGCGGAAACGATCCCGAACACCGACAGCGCATCGTGCCCGCGCGCGGTGATCCGCTCGTCGCTCTGTCCGGTCAGCACCTTCTCGATATGGCCGATGCCAAAGCTCTGCCCAGTGCGATAGACTGCCGAGAGCAGCTTGCGCGCCAGCTCGCTGGTGTCGACCACGCGGGGCGGTTCAAGGCAATTGTCGCAATTGCCGCAGGCATCGGGCGGATGCTCGCCGAAGTGGCGCAGGAGGATCGCGCGGCGGCAGGTCGGTGCCTCCACGAGCGCGGCGAGGGCATTCAGGCGGGCGTTCTCGGCAGGCAGGCGCTCGGGCTCGACCTCGCCGAGCCATTGCCGCGCGCGGGCGAAGTCGCTGACGCCCCAGAACAGATGCGCCTCTGACGGGTCCCCGTCGCGGCCCGCACGGCCGGTTTCCTGGTAATAGGCCTCGATCGACTTGGGCAGGCCGGCATGAATCACGAAGCGCACGTCGGGCTTGTCGATCCCCATCCCGAAAGCAATGGTGGCGACCATCACCATGCTTTCCGACGCGACGAACTCCGCCTGCACGCGGGCGCGACGCTCCGGCTCCAGCCCGGCGTGATAGAACGCCGCCTCGCGGCCCGCGCGGGTGATGGCGGCGGCGAGATCCTCGGCCTGCTTGCGGCTCGGGGCGTAGACGATGCCCGCCCCGTCCAACCGCTGGAGCAGTTCGGTGATCTGGCGCACGCCGTTGTCGCGCGGGGTGATGGCGTAGCGGATGTTGGGCCGGTCGAACCCGGCGACGATCAGGCCCTCGTCGGGAATGCCGAGCTGTTTGAGGATGTCGGCCCGTGTCGCCTGATCGGCGGTGGCGGTGAGCGCGAGACGCGGGACGTCCGGAAAGCGGTCCAGCACGGGACGCAGCATCCGGTAGTCGGGGCGGAAGTCGTGCCCCCATTCGGACACGCAATGCGCCTCGTCGATCGCGAAGAGCGCGATTCGCGTGCGCTCCAGCAGCGCCTGAAAACCCGGGGTCGAGGCGCGTTCGGGGGCGACGTAGAGCAAGTCCAGCTCGCCATCGCGCAGGGCCTGCGCCGTTGCAGCATTGTCGCTGTCGGCCGAAGTCATCGAGGCTGCGCGGATCCCCGCCGCGCTGGCCGAGCGGATCTGGTCGTGCATCAGCGCGATCAGCGGGGAGATGACGATCGCGGTGCCGGGCCGGGCGAGCGCGGGGATCTGGTAGCACAGGCTCTTGCCCGCCCCCGTCGGCATCAGCGCCAGCGTGTGTGCGCCCGCCATCACACGCCCGATCACCGCCTCCTGCTGGCCGCGGAAGGCGGTATAGCCGAAGGTGCGGCGCAGAATGTCGTGCAGTTCGGAACCGAGGGGCGCGTGCATGGCGCGGCCCTAGCCCATGCGTCAGGCGGATAGCACCCGCGACAGCACCACTATCGACGGATTATCCCGCGGCAGCGGCTTTCGCGGCGGCGAGATCGACCACATCGCCCTTGCCGAGGCCAGTGCCGGGTGTGGCGATGGTGCCATCAGCGCGATGCCCGAGATTGGCCGGGCGGGTCAGCCACAGGTCCTGCGGACCGAGGATGCGTCCGTCATGCGCGAGGATCGAGACCGGGCCGATCGGCAGCCGGTCGCGCTCGTCGACCAGCACCGGATCCTCGACCACCTGTTCGCTGCCGTATTTCTGGCCCCACTGGCGCAGCGCCAGCATGGCGGGGAGCAGGTCGAGCCCCTTTTCGGTCAGGCGGTATTCGATCTTGCGGCGATCATCGGCGCAGGGTTCGCGCTTGAGGATGCCGTGCTCGACCAGCTTGGCGAGACGGTTGGAGAGGATGTTGCGGGCGATGCCGAGCTCGCTGAGGAATTCCTCGAAGTGCTTGAGACCGTTGAAACTCGCGCGCAGGATCATGAACGACCAGCGTTCCCCCATCACCTCGAGCGCCTGGGGCAGGCCGCATTCGATCAGGTCCTTCAGCGGTTCTCTCAACTCACCCATACTTACAGTCCCTTCCCCTTCCGGGGTGATGTGTAACCGCTTTTTCGGGCAGTCACAAAAAAATTTCAGTTTTCAGTTGCAACTCGCAACCTAGATGGTTAGGTAGCGAATAGCAACTGGTTTCGAATCGAAATGTTGCGTTGCAAAATGAGATAACAGAGACCACAGGGCCAGCGCCCCGAAAGACAACAAGGCAAAGGATAAAGCGATGACGAACACCCTCTCCCTCCCCCGCACCGGCAAGCTCGCGATTCTGGCCTCGGCCGTGCTCTACACCGCCATGACCTTCGGCGTGGCCACCTCGACCACCCCCGCCAACGCCGCTGGCGGTGCCTATTACAGCGCCACGCTCGCCGCTCCGGCGGGTGATGCGACCGCGGTTGCCGGCGGCGTCGCCTGGACCTGCGAAGGCACCACCTGCGTCGCCAACAAGGCGAGCGCCCGTCCGCTGCGCATCTGCCGCGGCCTGAACCGCAAGTTCGGCGAAGTCGCCGCCTTCAAGGTCGATGGCGAAGAACTGGCCGCCGAAGAACTGGCCAAGTGCAACGCCTGATTTCGGCCTGACACGAAGTCCCCCGCCCCGTCCGGCAGCCTCTCCAGCCGGACCGGGCTCTCAGCCCCCGGAACGCCGTCCCCCGACGCTGCGCTCCGGGGGTTTGTTTTTTGTTTTTCGCACCCGCCTCCGCGGGTGCGTCCTCGGCGCTGTTCCTGCCGCTGCGCGGCAGGGCGCCTGCGGCTCGGCCGCGTGGCCTCGCGGACCCTACGGGTCCGGTATTAGTGCCCTACAGAAAGCCAGGACTAGAGCAGCCCTGCCTTGGCCAGCGCCGCCTCCAGCCCGGCCGCGTCGGTGAACAGGTGCGCGGTCCAGCCGCGTGCCTCGGCGGCAGCGATGTTGGCGGGGTTGTCGTCGGTGAAGAACAGCTGCGCTCCGGCGCGGCGGCTGCGCGCCTCGACGATCTCGTAGATCCGCCGCTCGGGCTTGGCGACCTTCTCGACGCCCGACACGATGATATCCTCGAAGTGATCAAAGATCGGCTGGGTCGGGCGGAACGCCTCCCAGAACTCGTCGCCGAAATTGGTCAGACAGAACAGCGGCACGCCCGCCGCCGCCAGCCGCTCGACGATGTCATGCGAACCCTCGACCGGGCCCGGCACGGTTTCGTTGAAGCGCGTGGCATAGGCGCGGATATGGGCCTCGTATTGCGGGAAGAGCGCGATGCGTTCGGGCACCATGTCCGCCAGCGCTCGGCCGCGGTCATGTTCGAAATGCCATTCCTCGGTCACGACATTGGCGAGGAACCATTCGAGCTCCTCGGAATCGTCGATCAGCTTTCCGAACAGCGCGCCGAGCTGCCACTGGAACAGCACCCGCCCGACATCGAACACCACCGCCGTCTGCACGCGTCACGCTCCTCAAATGATTTCGGCCCGCACTCCGGCAAGGAGGCGGGCCGTCAATTCATCAGCCACCCATCCCGGGCAGCCGCGCCGGATCAGCCCTGGCGGGCCTTGAAGCGACGGTTGGTCTTGTTGATCACGTAGGTGCGGCCGCGGCGACGGATCACGCGGTTGTCGCGGTGGCGGCCCTTCAGCGACTTGAGGCTGTTGACGATCTTCATGGCGCTTTTTCCAAAAGAGAAGCGCGCCGGAATTGGTCCGACGCGCGGAAATTGAAGGGTGCCGTTAGCGATGCTGCGGGCGAACGTCAATGCGAGTCTGGCCGGATTACCCTCTCAGACCGGCCAGTTTTCGCTCCCAGGCCAGCGCATGGGCGATGATCGTGTCGAGATCGGCGTGCCGGGGCTCCCAGCCGAGCGTTTCGCGCAGGGTCCGCGAATCGGCGATCAGCGAATCGGGATCGCCCGCGCGGCGGCCCTCGATGCGGCGCACCAGCTTGCGATTCGTCACCCGGTCGACCGCGTCGAGCACCTCGCTCACCGAGAAGCCCCGGCCATAGCCGCAGTTCATGGTGAGCGAGCGTGAGGGCTCGGCCATCAGCGCCTCCAGCGTCAGCACATGCGCCGCGGCCAGATCGCTGACATGGATGTAGTCGCGCACCCCGGTGCCGTCGGGCGTGGCATAGTCGGTGCCGAACACGCTGACCGATTCGCGCAGGCCCAGCGCCGCCTCGATCGCCACTTTGATGAGATGCGTCGCGCCCGCCGTCGATTGCCCGCTGCGCGCGAGCGGATCGGCGCCCGCGACATTGAAATAGCGCAGCACGCCGAAGTTGAGCGGATGGGCAGCGGCAACGTCGGCGAGCATCTGCTCGGTCATAAGCTTCGACCAGCCATAGGGATTGATCGGCCGCTGCGGGGTGTCCTCGCTCACCGCGCTGACATCAGGAATGCCGTAGGTCGCTGCGGTCGATGAGAAGATGAAGTGCGGAACCCTCGCCTCGACCGCAGCGGCAATCAGCGCGCGGCTCTTGGCGGTGTTGTTGTGATAATATTTGAGCGGATCGGCGACACTCTCGGGCACCACCACCGATCCGGCGAAGTGCATGATCGCCCCGCGCCCCGCCCCCATTCCCTGCTCGGCGAAGATCCGTGCCAGCAGCGCGGCGTCGGCAATGTCGCCCTCGTAGAAAGGCACGCCCTCGGGCACGGCGAAGCGGAAGCCGGTCACCAGATTGTCGATCACCGCCACCGGCCAGCCGGCATCGCGCAGCGCCAACACCGCGTGGCTGCCGATATAGCCCGCACCGCCGGTCACGAGCACGCAAGGTTTGCTGAAGGATGTCATGGGACGCGCCTTAGCACGCAGATCGTTTGGAAAGCGTCAACCATATGCGGGCCAAAGCGGCTCTGTGCACACCGCCGCGCGGGCGGTATAAGCGGCAGACCACGAAAGGAAATCCGTCATGCGCACCACTCGCCTGCTTGCTCCTGTCACGGTCGTCGCGGCGCTGGCGCTATCGGCCTGCGCGACCACGCCCTATACCGGCCCGGTCGAAGTCACCCGCTTTGTCGCCGATCAGCCGGCGGGGCTGGGGCAAGGGACCATCGCGATCGCCTTCCCTGACGAGATGGGCAACATGGCCGCGCGCTCGGCCTTTGCCAGCGCGGTCAGCGCGGAGCTGACGCGGCTCGGCTACACAGTGGTGCCCGAAGGCACCCCTGCCGGGCAGACCGCCGCGATCCGCACCACCCGCAATGCCGTCGCCGCCGCCGACCAGAGCCGTCCCGGCCCGGTGAGCGTCGGGGTCGGCGGATCGACCGGCAGCTATGGCTCGGGCCTCGGCATGGGGGTCGGCATCAACCTCGGCGGCGGGCGCGAGAGCCCGAGCGTCATGACCGATCTCGCCGTGCGCATCACCCGCGCCGACGGCACCACCCTGTGGGAAGGCCGCGCGCAGATCGCCACCGGGGTGAAATCCCCCTACTCGCAGACCTCCACCAGCGCAAAGACGCTGGCGGCGGGCTTGTTCAGGGACTTCCCGGGTGGCAATGGCGAGACCGTGACGATCAGCGTCAAGAAGCTCCAAGGAAACTGATGACCTCCCTTTCCATCGATGCCGGGTTCGACAGCGGCAATATCGAAGTGCTGTCGATCGACGGCCGAACCGCCCGCCTCGCGATCCGCCGCGACAATGAATCCGAGTTCTTCCAGTGGTTCCACTTCCGCGTCGCCGCCAAGGCGGGCGAGGAAGTCGTGCTCAAGCTCACCGGCCTCAACGCCAGCGCCTATCCGGGCGGCTGGCCGGACTACAATGCCTGCGTCACGGAAGACCGCGAATACTGGACGCGCGCGGCGAGCACCTTCGACAAGGACGAGGACGGCGGCACGCTGACGATCCGCTATCTGCCGGCGGGCGACCTGTTCTGGTGCGCCTATTTCGCGCCCTACTCGATGGAGCGGCACCACGATCTTATCGCCGATGCGGCCTCCTGCGAGGGCGTGGACTATGCCCGGCTCGGCACCACGATTGACGGCCAGCCGATCGACTGCCTCGAGATGGGCGAAGGCCCGACGCAGGTGTGGCTCTATGCCCGCCAGCACCCGGGCGAGACCCAGGCCGAGTGGTGGATGGAGGGCGCGCTCGAGTGCCTGACCGATCCCGCCGATCCGGTGGCGCGCGCGTTGCGGGCGAAGTGCCGCATCCATGTCGTGCCCAATTGCAACCCCGATGGTTCGCGCCGTGGGCATCTTCGAACCAATGCGGTTGGCACCAATCTCAACCGCGAATGGGCCACTCCGACCCCGGAAAAGTCGCCCGAGGTGCTCGCGATCCGTAACCGGATGGACGAAACCGGCGTCGACTTCGCGATGGATGTCCATGCCGACGAGGCCATCCCGGCGGTGTTCCTCGCCGGGTTCGAAGGCATCCCTTCATGGAAGATCGAGCAGGGCGAGGGCTATTACCGCTACGAGCGCATCCTCGATCGCCGCACGCCTGATTTCCAGACCAAGCTCGGCTACCCCAAAGCCGCTGCGGGCAAGGCCAACCTCTCTATGAGCACCAACCAGCTCGCCGAACGCTTCGGCGCGGTCGCGATGACACTGGAGATGCCCTACAAGGACCTGGCCGACTTCCCCGAGCCCGAACAGGGCTGGTCGCCGGAGCGCTGCAAGCTCTTGGGCCGCGAATGTCTGGCGGCGCTGGTCGAGTGGCTTGAAGGCCGCGACGGCTAGGCCAGATGCGAAGGGCCGAAGGCGTGCGGCAGCAGCGCGGATAGCGTCACGCGCCGCACGTCATCCTTGCTGACGCACAGCACCAGCGGATCTGTGCCGCCCAGCGCGGCGACTTCGTTCAATACTTGGCGGCAACGTCCGCAGGGCGTGATCGGCTCCTTGTCGGCCTTGAGGCCCACCACCGCGACCGCGACCAATCCGCCGCGCCGCCCTTCGCCCAAGGCCTTGGCGACCGCCACGGTCTCGGCGCACAGGGCAAGGCCGTAGCTCGCGTTCTCGACATTGCAGCCGGTGATCACCGCGCCGTCATCGAACAGCAGGGCCGCGCCCACCGGATAGTCGGAATAGGGGGCATAGGCCTGGCCCGCAGCGGCGAAAGCGGCGTCGATCAGGGCCTGCTCACCTGCGGAATCGAGGCTCATTTCTGCACCACCACCCATTCGATCGGCTCCTCGCTCGCCGCGGTCACCAGCGCGGAATTGGCACTCCATAGCAGCCAAGGACGCCCGGCATAATCCGGCCTTGCGCGGTCGCGCATCAGCCACAGGTCGCGGCTGAGCGCGGTGGCGGTGTTGTGGCGCGCCTCGAAGGCGGGCGAGAGCTTGAGAATCACCGCCGCGCCGCTGTGCATCTCGATCTGGTTGATCAGCGTCATCAGCTCGCTTTCCACTGCCGCATCGCTAACCGCCGGATTGCAGCCGTCCGCCAGCCGCATCAGCCCGATCGCGGGCGGCAGCAGGCGCGAATCGCGCGGCACCATCTGCGCGAACAGCCCGCTCTGCCGGTCGGCCGGCAAGCAGGGATCGAATTCAAGCACCACCCCGACTTCAAGCCCGGCCGCCCGCGCTCTGGCGAAGCGGTCGGCAAAGGCCACCGACGAAGTGTCGGACACCAGCGGTAGATAGACAAAGCGCGCACCGATCGCCTTCAAGGTCTCGAACTTGACCGCGCCGCTCCCTTCCGGAGCCACCGCGCCCTGTTCGGGATAGAGCGTCTCGTCCGGACGCCACTCGCGCATGTCCCACCACAGCCAGGCCGCGAAGGCGAGACCCACCAGCACTGCCAGCGCGACCAGGCGCAGCAGCCATCGACGGGCGCCCTTGCGCCCCGCATTCCTGCGACCCTTGGCCATGCGCCCCTTGTTCTTGCCTCAGCCCTTGATGTGCAGCACGCAGATCAGCGTGAACAGCCGCCGCGCGGTGGCGAAGTCGGTGTCGACCTTGCCTTCGAGCCGTTCGAGCAGCAGCTCGGCGGCATTGTTGTGGATGCCGCGGCGCGCCATGTCGATCGTCTCGATCTCGGCCGGCGTCGCCTTGCGGATCGCCTGATAATAAGAGTCGCAGATCGCGAAATACTCGCGGATCGGGCGGCGGAAACGGGCCATGCCGATCAGCAGGGTTTCGAGCAGTTGCCCGCCCTCGTCGCTGATATCCATCGCCAGCCGCCCGTCATTGACCGACAGGTGCAGGTGATAGGGCCCCTTCGCCCCGCGCTCGGCGCTGCGCAGCGGCTTGAAGGTGTTTTCCTCGATCAGATCGTAGATCGCGACCCGGCGCTCCTGCTCGACATCGGCATTGCGCCACAGGATCGTCGCCTCGTCGAGCGTGATCTGGGCAATGCGATAGGCGCCCGGGCCACCGGCGGCGGGCGAAATCGGCAGGGAATCGGGCGGCGTATCGGCCATAGGACCTGCCTTCGCAGATGCAGGGGCCGCACTTCAAGCACTTCGAGCAAATCTCCCCGCTATCCACAGCCGTGCGAAAAAATATTGGCGCCTTTCGCCCTTGCCTGATGCCCCCCGGAAGGCGCATCAGGCCGCGCATGGCCGAACCCGAAAAAGTGACCCCGATCAGCGTCGCAGCGCCCGCACAGGACGCTCCGTTGCGCAAACTGCCCGCCAATCTCGAGGCCGAGGCGGCGTTTCTGGGCGCGGTGCTGATCGACAACCGGGTGATCGAGGAACTGCAGGTTCCGATCCGGCCCGAACATTTCTTCGAGCCGCTCCACCAGCGCATCTATGAACGCGTGCTGGTGGTGATCGAGCGCAACGCCACCGCCTCGCCGGTCACCCTGCGCCCCTATTTCGAAGCGGACGAGGCGCTGCGCGAGCTTGGCGGCACCTCCTATCTCGCGCAGCTCACCGCCAATGGCGCAGGCCTGCTCGCCCCGCGCGAACTGGCCCAGCAGATCTACGATCTCGCTCTGCTGCGCGAGCTGGTCAGCGTCGGACGGGGTCTCGTCGAAGGCGCGCTCGATACCTCGGAAGACACCTCGCCGATGGACCGCATCGCGCAGGCCGAGGCCGATCTGTTCCGCGTTGCCGAGGGCGCTTCGACGGGACGCGAGGCGGCGACCTTCCGCGACGCCGCGCTGGCCGCGATCAAGATGGCCGAAGCGGCGATGAATTCGGGCGGCGGGCTGTCGGGCAAGACCACGGGGCTCGATTCGATCGACCGCAAGACCTCGGGCCTCCACAATTCCGACCTCATCATCCTCGCCGGGCGCCCGGGCATGGGCAAGACCTCGCTGGCCACCAACATCGCCTTCAACTGCGCGGAAAAGCATCTCGAATGGCAGCGCGACGGGGGCGAGTTCAACTACGGCGCGCCGGTCGCCTTCTTCAGCCTCGAAATGAGCGCCGACCAGCTCGCCACCCGCATCCTTGCAGAGCAGGCCGAGATCTCCTCGGAGAACCTGCGCAGCGGCAAGCTCACCCGCGAGGATTTCCAGAAGCTCAGCTTCGCCAGCCAGCGGCTCGCCGAACTGCCGCTCTATATCGACGATACGCCCGCGCTCACCATCTCAGCCCTGCGCACCCGCGCGCGGCGCATGAAGCGGCGGCACGATATCGGCCTCATCATCGTCGACTACCTCCAGCTCTTGCAGGGTTCTGGCCGCGCCAACGACAACCGCGTCAACGAAATCTCCGAGATCAGCCGCGGCCTCAAGACGCTGGCCAAGGAGCTGCAGGTTCCGGTGATCGCGCTCTCGCAGCTCTCCCGTGCGGTCGAAAGCCGCGAGGACAAGCGCCCGCAGCTCTCCGACCTGCGCGAATCCGGCTCGATCGAGCAGGACGCGGACATGGTGTGGTTCATCTTCCGCGGCGATTACTACCACCTGCTGGTCAAGCCCGACACGCCCGATGCCAGCTCCACCCCCGACGTGCAGGAGAAATACCGTGCGTGGGAGGAGAAGTTCGAAGGGCTGGTCGGCAAGGCCACGCTGATCGTCGCCAAGCAGCGCCACGGCTCGACCGGCAACGTCCCGCTGCATTTCCAGAGCGACATCACCAAGTTCACTTCGCCGAACTTCAAGGACTATTCGGACTACGGGTTCGAATAGGGGGCTTCGAATAAGGGCGGATGACGCAGGCAGGCTTGTGCAAGCTAGGTCAATCACTTAGACCTTGCCTGAAAGCCCTTGTTCCCACTGCCGAGGACCGCTCCGGTGAACGTCTTGTCCAGCATTGTGCGCGCCGCGATTGCGCGGGATTCTCTCCTGCAGCGCCCGATGTTCGCCGCGCCTGACCTCATCGATGGGGCCGAAAGCGCAGCCGCCCTCTCGCCAGAGGACCGGGCCACAACCTCGATCATCCCCAGCCCGGGGCCGCGCCCGACCACCACTCCGAGCACGGCTCCGCGCGTGTTGGAGAACGACATCTCCAACGCCTATGCGATCGTGAGCGGCGATACGGTGTTTGTGGTCGACCCGACCCCACTGCGCGCATTGACCATTCAATACGGGGGTCGCGGCGCGAACTTCACCAATAACGGAACCATCTGGTACGAGCACAACGCGTTTGACGGAGCCCTTTTGAACGAGGGTTTTCACAACATCGTCAACAACGGCCTGATCTATCTCTATGGCACCACCGGAATGCTGCGCCTGACTTCCGGGATCAACGCCGCGGAGACGTTGATCAACCGCGGCTCGATGTTCTTCATCTCGGAATCCGGCGGGGCGACCGCGTTCAATTCCCCGGACTATTGGGCGACTGTCGAAAACTTCGGCTTGATTGCGGTCCAGGCGCGCGGCCAGCCGCTGAACGGCAATCCGGTGGGTGGCACCGCTTACGGCCTCAACGTCGGCAACACGGTGAACTTCACCAATCACGCCGGCGCGCAGCTGCTGGTCGAGGCGACCGACTTTGCCGTCGCGGTCTTCACCAATGCCGCCAATGATCTGGGCGCGCCGATCGTCAACAATTCCGGGCTGATCGAAGCGCGCGCCACCAGTGCCGAAGGGCTTTCGGTCGGCATCTATGTCGTCCAGCCCGGCTATGTGCCCAACACCATCGTCAATTCCGGGACGATCCGCGCCGACGTCGCGATTTTTGCCACCAACACCAACCGCGACATCCTCAACACCCGCGAAATTGTTCGCAATCTTTCCAGCGGGGTGATCGAGGGGCATATCGACCTGGGCCTCGGCGATGACGAGCTGTTCAACGACGGCTTCATCAACGGCAATGTCGTGTTCGACGACGGCAATGATGTCTACAGCGGCTCGGGTGGGATCTCCGGGGTCACCAACATGGGCTTCGGCAACGACCGCTACACCGGCGGAGCGTGGAATGACCGGGTGATCGGCGGGCGCGGCGATGACGTGCTGACCGGCAATGGCGGGAATGACATCCTGGTCGGCGGGTTCGGCAACGACACCATCAACGGCGGTTTCAACAATGATACGCTGATCGGCGAGTGGGGCAACGACACCATCACCACCCTCGGCGGGGATTATGTCGAAGGCAACGAGGGCAACGACCGCATCGTGCTGGGCGATTACACCTTCCGCGCCGTGCATGGCGGCGAGGGCATCGACACGCTGGTGCTGGCCAACGGCGCGCGCAATCTCGAACTGGCGGAGGTGTTGGCCTCGGGCCGCGTCACCGGCTTCGAGATCATCGAGATGACCGGCCTGCAGCGGCTGCTGATCGACGCGGCCACCGCGCGCGATCTGGCGGGCAAGGGTCCGCCGCTGCGGATCAACGGGTACGACACCGATACCGTGCTGCTGGCCGGCACGTGGACCCAGTCCGGCACTACGCAGGTCGATGGCGTCAGCTATGCCCGCTGGATCAACGGCACGGCTGAGGTGCTGGTGAGAACCAGCGTCGGCGTGCAGCTTGCCAGCGGGCAGGATTTCGGCGGGCTTGATGCGATCGCCGGGGGAACACCCGCTCAGATGCTGGGCGCGGAGGCGGGCGTAAACTACAGCTCGGCAGCGACCTTACTGCTCAGCCATGTCGTGCAAGGTGCAGGCTTCACCGTCGACGCACGGGAGATCTTTTTCTCCGACGGGCGCGACGTGTTCTACGCCGATACGGCCACCACCCTCACCAATAACGGGCTGATCGAAAGCTATACGGACGCCTTCTCCGCAGGGATCGGGATCCGCTTCGGCGGCAATGCGACGGTGATCAACAACGGCACCATCGATGTCCAGCAGCTGGCACCGCAGAGCGAAGATGGCACCATCTTCTACTACCTCACCATCGGCGTGAACCGCGGTGGCGGCAATGTCGAGGGCGATGCGCCGCTCCAGAACAATGGCCTGATCTTCACTTATTCGCTAGCCGGATCGGCCGTCGCCGTGCACCTCGCCAACGGGGTGCACAACACCGGGGACATTGTCGCGATTTCCGAAAACCACCGCGCGATCGGGGTCAATGCGACCTTCGCGAGCGACGTCGTGGATTTCACCGCGATCTTCCGCAACACCGGCACAATCTATGCCGAGGCGGGCGGCTTCGGGCGCCAGATTGGGGCCGAGGATGACCGCTTCGTGCCCGAGACCTTCGTCGCTGCGGGGGTGCACGCCTGGGGCTCGCTCACGAATGACGGCGAAATCATCGCTGTCCTCGACGAAGGCGTCGACCCCACGCTTCAGACCGTGGGCGTCTACATCGACACCTTCTACAACAACGCGGCAAACCCCGCGCGGGTCGTCAACAACGGGCTGATTGTCGGCACCACCGCGATCACCTTCGAGGATCGCTTCGCCAACCGGTCGCCCACCAGCGTCG
This sequence comes from Porphyrobacter sp., assembly GCA_027531395.1. Lineage (GTDB taxonomy): Bacteria > Pseudomonadota > Alphaproteobacteria > Sphingomonadales > Sphingomonadaceae > Erythrobacter. Next base: position 13,248 of record JAPZRO010000012.1, read on the forward strand.
TCAATAACGGCCTTTTGGTCGGCAATGTCGTGTTCCTCGACACCAACGACACCTATGACGGGACGCGGGGCGAGATCCGTGGCACGGTGTTCGGCTTCGGCGGCAACGACACTTTCACCGGCGGGCGCGAGGCTGACAGGTTCAATGGCGGTCTCGGCAATGATGTGATCAACGGCGACAGCAATGTCGATACCGCAATCGTGCGCGGCACCCGTTCGCAATACACCATCACCCAGACCTCCACCGGCGTATTCCAGGTGGTCGGGCCGGACGGGACGGACACCCTGACGGCGATCGAGTTCCTGCAGTTCGACGACCAGACCCTGCGCCTGCGTCCGGGCACCGGCGTGACGGTCAACTTCAACAACCCCGACCGCACCGTCTACCAGAGCGCGATGAATGCGATCCGCGACTTCGACGGGAACGCGCTGGGCGGCAATGGTGGCTGGCTGCGCATCGGTCAGGCGGATGTGAACGGCGACGGCGATGTCGACCAGATCCTCGTCAACCGCGAGATCGGGCGCTTCGCGACCGTAGGCACGGCGCCGGACGGCTTGGTCTATTTCGCCGACCACGGCTGGGCGGGCGAGACGCGCGTCGCGGGCATCTATATCGACCCGCTGGTCGAGGCCGGGATCGTGCAGGCGGGCAGCGATCAGGACAGCCAGCGGCGGTTCCAGAACGACCTCAGGATCGAGAACATCAACCGGGTGCTCGGTGCGAACGACTACAACCGCGACGGCATCCACGAGGTCTACTTCGCGCTGACCGACGGCACTGCCTACCTGCGGGCGCTGATGCACGCGGATGGCAACATCCGCTACGCCAATTACCAGAGCCAGCAGGAAGTAATCGACTATCTCACCGCCAACGGCTTTGGCCCCGAGACCTACGCCGGGTGGTTCAGCGCGCCGCGCAGCGGCGAGGCGGCGCTGCAGGAGCAGGTCGACTTTGCCGAGGCGAGCGGGCTCGGCCGCGCGGGCCTTTCGGGGGCCGATGCTGTCATGCCCGGCGCGATCAACCCCGCATCGCTCGCCTTCGCCGCGCCCGCGCTCGACGATCACCTGCGCGCGGAGTTCTACGGGTAGCGCCGATCAGCGCGTGCCGAGCTGGCTCACGCGGTAATCGGCGAGGCTCATCCAGTAGGCCAGCCGCCAGCGCATCCGTGCCAGCATGGTCGACTGGCGGCGGTACCATTGCGGGGTGGCGGCGATGCTCGCGGCCTCCATATGATCGACCAGAGCGCGCAGGGCGGCAGCGACTTGCGGATCCTCGATCCGCACCATCAGCTCGACATTGATGCGGAAGCTCCGCTTGTCGAGATTGGCGCTGCCGACATAGCTCGCGTCGTCAGCCACCAGCAGCTTCATGTGCAGCTTGCAGGGCTGGAACTCGAAGATCCGCACCCCCGCCGCCAGCAGCCGTTTGTAGAGCAGCCGCGCCATGTCGATCGCCGCGCCGATATCGGACTTGCCGGGCATGATCATCCGCACCCGCCCGCGCCGCGCGACCTTGGCGATCTGGCGGCGGAAGCTCCTCGGTGGGGAGAAATAGGCCGAGACCGTGTCGAGCCGCCGCGCCGTGACCAGGTCCTTGCGGAGCCACCACGCCCAATGCCCCTGCCGCACCAGCGGTCCGCCGACCAGCAGGCGCACCGCGCCTCCGGTCCCGCGGGCCTCGCCATCCCATTCGCGCACGATATCGCGCAACCGGCGCAGTTGCTCCACCCGCCCCTTCTCCTCGCTGTCGACCCAGCGGTCGACCAGCGCGAACCACGCGCAGAAGCGCTCCACCACCGGCCCCTCGATCAGCACGGAAAGATCGCACCAGCCGTTCTCGACCGGCGGCTTGAAATAGTGGTCGGAGACATTGGCCCCGCCGGTCATCACCCGCGTATCGTCGGCAATCGCGATCTTCTGGTGGTTGCGCACGAAGTAGCGGCTGGTCCAGCGCGAGGAGAACACCGCGAAGCTCCCGCCCGCCTCCTGCAGGGGTTCGAAGAAGGCGCGGCCCGCGTCATTGCCGAAATCATCGACGATCAGCCGCACCGCCACCCCGCGGCGCACGGCGGCAATCAGCGCGTCGCGCACCTCGGTTCCCGAGCCGTCGTCGTCGAACAGGTAGTAGAACAGCCGGAGCGAGGTCTGCGCGCCCTCGATCAAACCGATCAGCGCAGAGAGCCGGTCCGCCCCGCTGGGCAGGAAGGTGAAATCATGCCCCTGCGCCGCAATCCGGAACGGCGCGGGATCGGTGTAGAGCTCCGGCTCCGGCGAAGCGGCAACGCTGGGGGTCTGCCCGTCCATGGAACGAGCATAACCCGATGCGGCGCCAGCGCCAGCCCCGATCAGATGTTGATGCTGCTCGGGATCAGGCTCGGCTGGAGATAGGGATAGGGCCGCAGCCGCTCGGCATTGCGCGCGGCGATCTGCGCGTCGATGCTTGCGAGACGCGCCTGGAAGCCCGCCAGCGGGCCCTCGGGCGCGGTCACCCGCGGATCGGCGAACCACGGGCCATAGGGCGCGTTGGTGCTGCGATAATCGCCGAGCGGGCGGTAATGCAGCGAGCCCAGCAGTTCGAGCACGTTCAATTGCTCCAGCGCCAGCGCCATCGGCGGCATCATCGCCAGCCAGCCGGGCTTGTCCTGCCCGCTCTGGGTTGCGGGCGCGCTCTGCCACCCTGCCCCGGTCACCGCCGGCGCAAAGGCCATGATGTCCTTCTGCGGGAAGTTGACCGCGGCGTGCTGCGCGCTGGCGGTGAAGATGATCATGGTGCAAGCATCGATCAGGCTCTCGCGGGTGGCGATCGGGCCGAAGCCCTTGACCTTGGCATCACCCGCCACGCAGGCCGCCCATGCCTGAAGCTCGCTGTCGCCGGTCACGTCGGCATCGCTGGCATAGTAGAGGCCGACATAGCCGCGCACCCAGTCATGGATCGCGCCCCACACCAGCAGCGCATCGTCGCGATAGGGGAAGTCCGCCAGCGCCGAACCCGGCCCGACCCCGCGCGCGGCGAGATCATGCGGCAGCATCTTGGCGGTGAAATCGAAATCGAGCCGCGCCGCCACGGCCAGTTCCTGCGTCGAATGGATCGTGCCGGCAAAGATGTGGTCGATCGGGCCGTCGGGCGCGATCAGCGAGGTCGCCGCCGCCTCGTTGATGAACAGCGTGCCCTCGAAATGCGGCACCAGCAGCGCCCACACCGGGTGGACGGTCGCAAGGTGGCGGTGGGTCGCCATCGCCACGCCCTCGATCACCAGATGGGTGCGCGCGAGGTGGGCGACGAGCTCGTGATAATTGCCGTCGGCCACCTGCACCACCAGCTTGGCCATTTCCCAGCCCCAATGCTCTGAGGCGTGCACCGAGGGGGTGAAGATCGGCCATTCATCGGGGTCCTGCCCGCACTGGATCGCGACGGCGACGAGGCTTGATCCCCCCGGCGGCACCGCGAACAGTGCCAGCGGCTGCCAGACATACTTCGCCAGCCCGCCCCAGCTGCCCGGATCGAGCGCGGCGAGCACCGCATAGTCGAGCATGAACAGCCGCCCCTCGGCCAGCGCCGCGGCGAGGGTGTCGCCATTGACGACCGCCGCATAGGCCGCCTCGGTCAGCGGAAAATTGTCAGGCAGCGCATCGCCGACGGCCGCGATCAGCATCGCGTTAGGGCCCTGCACCCGCAGCGCTGCAAACTCGCCGTCATCCTCGAAGGTCCAGGCGATCCCGGGCAGCGGCAGGGTATCGAACAGCGCACGATAGGCATCGAGGCTCGGCGGCGTGGAGCCGCCCAGCCCGGCGGCATCCTCGATCCGCATCAGCTCCTCGAGCCGCGCCTTGTGCGCCTTGAGCGCGGCGATCTTCGTCTCGCGCTCGGCATGGGCGACGGCGGCTTCGAGATCGCTCACCAGATGGCCGAGGAAGCTTTCGTGCACCGGCGGCGGCGCGGCGAGCAGCGCGGCCACCTTCGCCTCGATCGCATCGCATTCGGCCAGCGCCGCCTCGAACTTCGCGCGCGGGCTGTCCAGCTCGCCGCGATCGACCCCGCCGAGCTTCACCGCCAGCGCGTTGCGCACGATCTTGAGGCTGATGCCGATCAAGAGGCCCCACCACTGGAGCGTCGGGAGATTGTCGAGCGGCACCTGCGCTGCCAGCGGCACGCCGGGCAGGGTCGCGACCTCGTCGCTCCAGACATAGACCGTCTGGCTCTGCGCGATCTGCGCCGCGCGGGCGGCCTGTCCGGCGGGCGTATCCTGCTGCGGCAGGGTCGGCTCGGCGGGCGGCACGGGGGCTTCCAGCGATCCGGCACGGGGGGCGATGGGCGACTGGAAACTCATAGGGACACTCCTCGATCCGTAGTTACCGCAGGGCCTTATCGCGGAGCGGTTAAAGTTCCGTCATCCGCAGAATAAGCGCCTCATTTTTAAGATATTAGCCGGTAAGCTACCGCGCCTGACACCATTAACGCGGCTTTTACGTCCGCGCTGGTATCGCGGCAGGATGAGGGGGATGATCACCAGCCTGCGCCGGCGCTTGATGCCGCCTGTCCCGGAGGCGATCCGGGATGATTTCACCGTGCTGCGCGCGCGGCGCGTCGAATCCCAGTCGCCGATGATGTACCTGATGCTGCTGGCGACCACGCCGACTGCGGCATGGGCGGGCGCGGCCGATCTCCACTGGCTGATCCGCTACGGCATGCCGGCGCTGCTGGCGGTGCTGTGCGTTCTGGGATTGATCGAGAACATGATCAGCCGCCGCCGCCACCTCAGCCTCGGACGTGCGCGACTGATGGTGCGCAAGACCGCCGGCGTTTCGGGCTGGGTCGGCGTGATGTGCAGCAGCTGGGCAGTGGTCAACTGGCTCGCCTCGCCACCCGAGAACCATGCCAGCTTCGCCATGATCATCGCCATGGGCGCGCTGGCGACCGCCTATTGCCTGTCCTCGATCCGCTTTGCCGCGATCCTCAATCTGGTGATCGGCGTGGTGCCGATTTCGGCGCTGATGCTCTCGACCGGCCAGCCCGCGCAGATGGCGGCGGCCACCAGCCTGCTGCTGGCCACGGTGATCCTGATCCGCTTCATCCTGCAGGGCCACATCATGCTGGTCGACCTGCTGCAACTGCAGAACCAGACCCGCGACCTTGCCCACACCGACCCGCTCACCGGCCTTGCCAACCGCCGCGCGCTGGACGAGCGCATCGCGCGGCTGATCCGGCCGGACGAAGAGGCCGAGCCGTTCCGGCTGGCGCTGCTCGATCTCGACGGGTTCAAGCCGGTCAATGACCGCTATGGCCATGCCTTCGGCGACAAGCTGCTGTGCTCGGTCGCCGAGCGCCTGCGCGAGACGATCGGCGCGGACGGGCTGGTGGTGCGTCAGGGCGGCGACGAGTTTGCCGTGCTGCTGCCGCCGGGATCGCCGCTCAATGCCGCGGGGATCGCCGACCGGCTGCTGTTCGCGCTGGTGCGCCCGCACGTGGTCGAGAACATCCCGGTCACCGTCGGCGCCAGCGTCGGCGTGGCGCAATGGCCCGATGACGGGGCGAGCGCGGATGACCTGTTCGAATGCGCCGACCAGGCGCTCTACCGCGCCAAGGCCGAAATCCGCGGGCTCGATGAGCGTCTCGACGAGGTGCGCGATCAGCGCGCGGCCTCGGCCTGACCCGACGGCAGCCGCGCGGCGGGAACGCGCATTTTCTTGACTTGCGCGCCCGCCATCCCTAGCTGCCGTGTCTCTCCCAATTTTTGCGAATCCGAAAAGGCCGCCCATGGCACGCGTTACCGTTGAAGATTGCGTCGACAAGGTTCCCAACCGCTTCGACCTCGTCCTGCTCGCCGCCCAGCGCGCGCGCGAAATCTCCGGTGGCAGCGAACTGACCATCGACCGCGATCGCGACAAGAACCCGGTGGTCGCCCTGCGCGAAATCGCCGAGCAGACCATCCGCCCGCGCGACCTGCACGAAGCCGTGGTGACGAGCCTGCAGAAGATCCTTCCCGACGACGAGGACGAGGCCGACGAGATCGGTTCGCTCAGCCAGTCGGCCGAAGCCCTGCGCATCACCGCCTCGGCCCCGGCCCGCACCACCTCGCTCGGCAGCGATTACGACGGCTGATCTGTCATGACACGCAGCGGCGGGGCGTGACCCTGTCGTTGTCGGGTCATTGCCGGGTCATTGTCGACCCGTTGTCGTGCCATTTCTCTTGTTTGACCGGTTCTTGACCGTCCGTGGCGGCGCTTGCCATCACGCTGCGGCACGCTATCCCTTCACGCTGTAACATTGGCGTAACACGAGGGGCGGCGCGGCGGCATGGCTTCGATTGCGGTCTACAGCGTCAAGGGCGGGGTCGGAAAGACGACACTCGCCGTCAACCTCGCGTGGTGCTCGGCCACCATCTCGCGCCGCAAGACTCTGCTGTGGGATCTCGACGCGGCCAATGGCTCGGGCTTCCTGCTGGGCATCGACCCGAAGAAAAAACGCAGCGCAGACAGTGCCTTCGCGGAAGGCGCCGATCTGCTGAAGCTGGTCCAGCCGACCACCTATCCCAATCTCGACCTGCTGCCGGCGGACGAAAGCATCCGCTCGCTCGACCGCCAGCTTGACCGGCTCGGCAAGAAGAAGCGGCTGGCCAAGCTGGTTGAGGGGCTGGCCAAGCATTACGACCGGATCATCTTCGATTGCCCGCCGGTGCTCAACGAGGTCAGCGCCCAGGTGATGCGCGCTGCCGATCTGGTGATCGTCCCCCTTCCCCCCTCCCCCCTGTCAGCCCGCGCCTTCGAGGTTGTGGTCGAGGAGGTGCGCGGTCAGGGCAAGAGCCATCCGCCGATTTTGCCAGTCTTATCAATGCTCGATCTGCGCCGCAGCCTGCACAAGGAAGCGCGCGACGCCAATCCCAAGTGGCCGGCGATCCCGCTCGCCAGCGCGGTCGAGCAATGCGCGGTCGAGAGGAAGCCGGTCGGTGCCTTCGCGCCGCGCTCCCCGGCAGCGCGGGCAATCGCCCAGCTGTGGACCGCGATCGAACGCAAGCTCGCCTCGCGCTGACGGGCTGCGACAAGTCGCTGGTATCGCGACCGGTTTCCCGCCATATTCGCGCGCGAGGGGCGGACCGAGGGGCGCGAGGCGATGAACGGAATCGGCGAAGGGATCGGTGCAGCGATCGAGGGCGGACTGCTGTCGCGCGCGGTCGAGCCGGCGCATGGCGAAGTCTCCGGTGCGCCCAACGCCCCCACCACCTGCGCGAATTGCGGCGCCACTGTCACCGGCCACTACTGCGGGCAATGCGGCCAGAAGGCCCATGTCCACCGCAGCCTCGCCGCGATCCTCCACGACATCATGCACGGGGTGCTGCATCTTGACGGCAAGCTGTGGAACACCCTGCCGCTGCTCGCCTTCAAGCCGGGCCAGCTCACCCGCCGTTTCATCGCCGGCGAGCGGGCCAAGTTCGTCAGCCCGATGGCGATGTTCCTGTTCAGCGTCTTCGCGATGTTCGCGGTGTTCCAGGCGGTCGGCATTTCCGCCCCGACCGATCTGCCGACCGAGCTGATGAGTTCGGGCGAGAATGACCCGTTCAAGACCGAACTCCGCAAGGACATCACCCGGCTCGAACAGGAGCGTGCGAGCCTGCCGCGGAACAGCCCGCGGCGCACCGAGATCGACAACGAACTCACGGTGCTCAACGGGATGCTGGAGACCGGATCGGTGGGACTGGACCCGTCGGGGAACATCGAATTCAGCGCCACCGGGATCGAGTGGCTCGACAAGGGCATCGTCAGCAAGTGGAAGAAGAACCCGAGCCTGATGCTCTACAAGCTGCAGGCCAACGGCTACAAGTTCAGCTGGCTGCTGATCCCGCTGTCGATCCCGTTTGTGTGGCTGCTATTCGCGTGGCGGCGACAGTATCACGGCTATGACCACGCGGTGTTCGTGACCTATTCGCTGGCCTTCATGTCGCTGCTATTCATCGCTGTCTCGCTGATCGCGGTCAGTCCGCTCGGGGCTGGCTGGGCGGCTGCCTTGCTGATGATCGGCGCGCCGCTGCACCTCTACAAGCAGCTCAAATACGCCTACGGCCTGAGCCGCTTCTCGGCGCTGTGGCGGTTCTTCGCGCTGCTGTTCCTGATCCTGATCGTGCAGACCCTGTTCCTGCAGGCGCTGCTGGTGCTCGGCGCCTTCTAGAGCACTTCCCGCCGGAATAAGCCGCGCTGCCGAAACGTTTCGCTAACGTTATGGCAGTCGTGGCAATCTACAGCCCCAAGGGCGGGGTCGGGAAGACAACCATCGCCACCAATCTGGCGTGGTGTTCCGCGCAGCTGTCATCGCACCGCACCTTGCTGTGGGACCTCGATCCCACGGACGGTGCCGGCTTCATGTTCGCGCTGGAGGGGCAGCGCAAGCGGCAGGCCCGCAGCCTGTTCGCGGGCGACATTCCGGCCTCGGCGCTGATCTGCCCAAGCAGCTATGCCGGGCTCGATCTGTTGCCGTCGGACGCGTCTCTGCGCGAACTGGACTCGATGCTGCTGCGGCTGGGCCAGCGGAACCGGATCGCAACGCTCGGCCGGCAGCTTGAGCGTAGCTATGACCGGCTGATCCTCGACTGCCCGCCGGTGCTCAACGAGTTGAGCGGGCAGATCATGCGCGCCGCGACGGTGGTGATCGTGCCGCTGCCGCCCTCGCCGCTGTCCGCCCGTGCGTTCGACTATGTGGCCGAGGAGATCCGTCGCCAGACCCGCCGCCCACCGCCGATCCTGCCGCTCTATTCGATGATCGATCGGCGGCGTTCGCTGCACCTGGAGGCGCTGGCGGCCAACCCGGACTGGCCGATGATCCCGCTGGTAAGCAGCCTTGAACAATGCGCAGTCCAGCGCCGTCCGGTCGGCACCTTTGCGCCCCGGACCCCGGCCGCGCTGGCCTTGAGCCGCCTGTGGCAGGGGATCGAGCGAAAGCTGGCGCAGGTTGCCGCTGCCGCCCCGACGCCCGGCTAGGGACAGGGAAAGCGTTCGCTCACCAGCTGCGAGAAGGCCTCGCGAATGCTTGTGCGCGCCGCGGCTTCGGGGGTGTATCGGGAAAGATGGGCAAACAGGACGTCGCTCTGGATCTCGGCCTCGGGCGGCAGACACGCCTCGACCGGCTGGCCCGCCGCCTGCTTCTCGGCGAGCGTCTTGCGATAGTCCTTGCCGACCGTGGAAATGGCGCCGAGCAGCTCCCCCGCCTCGGGCGAGCGCGGCCATTCGGGCCCAAGCTGACGCAGCTGATTGACCCGCATCAGAAAGGCGGCGACGCTCATGTCGGGTGACGGAGCAATCGACGTGGCCGGCTCGGCACCGGCCGGATCGGCCGCCGCCATTCCCGCAATCGCCAGCGCGCTGCCCACCAGCGCCGCCACCATCCATCGCCGCATTTGCCAGCCCCTTGCTTCATCATCCGGGTAAGTGGCGAGCGCCATCACGCGCGCGGGCTGAACGCTGAATGAAAACGAAAAAAGGGCGCCGGAATTGCTCCCGACGCCCCCTTGGTGATGCTGTTTGCGTGGATCAGGCGCCCTGCGGAGCCTCGTCACCCTTCCCGCCGAAACGCTTGCCGGCCTTGGGAATGGCCGAACCGCGCACCGGAGCCGGAATGCTCGGGCCGCGCGGCGCATCCGGGCGGTCGACCTTGCCGTTTTCGAGCAGCTGGTTGATCTCCTCGCCGGTCAGCGTCTCGTATTCGAGCAGCGCCTGGGCGAGCAGGTGGAGCTGGTCCTCGTGGGTCTTGAGGATATCAGTGGCCCGCTTGTGCGCGCCTTCGACCAGACCCTTGATCTCGGCGTCGATCAGCTTGTTGGTCTCGTCCGAGGCCATCGTGCGCATCGTCTGGCCCATGCCGAGATAGCCGTCCTGGCTGGACTCGTACTGGAGCGGGCCGAGCTTCTCGCTCATCCCCCAGCGGGTCACCATGTTGCGCGCCAGATCGGTCGCGTACTGGATGTCGGACGAGGCCCCCGAGGACACCTTGTCGTGCCCGAAGATGATCTCCTCCGCCACGCGCCCGCCCATCGAGACCGAGAGGTTCGCGTGCATCTTGTCGCGGTGGTAGGAGTAGCTGTCACGCTCCGGCAGGCGCATCACCATGCCCAGCGCGCGGCCGCGCGGGATGATGGTGGCCTTGTGGATCGGATCGGAGGCGGCCTCGTGCACCGAGACGATCGCATGGCCGGCCTCGTGATAGGCGGTCATCTTCTTCTCGTCGTCGGTCATCACCATCGAGCGGCGCTCGGCGCCCATCATGACCTTGTCCTTGGCGTCCTCGAACTCCTGCATCGCCACCAGCCGCTTGTTGCGGCGCGCGGCGAGGAGCGCGGCCTCGTTGACGAGGTTAGCGAGGTCGGCACCCGAGAAGCCCGGGGTGCCGCGCGCGATCACGCGGGGGTTGACGTCGGGGGCCAGCGGCACCTTCTTCATGTGCACGCCGAGGATCTTCTCGCGCCCGTCGATGTCAGGCACGGGCACCACGACCTGACGGTCGAAGCGGCCCGGACGCAGCAGCGCCGGGTCAAGCACGTCGGGGCGGTTGGTGGCGGCGATGATGATGATGCCTTCGTTCGCCTCGAAGCCGTCCATTTCAACGAGCAGCTGGTTCAGCGTCTGCTCGCGCTCGTCGTTCGAATTGCCGAGGCCGTGGCCGCGCGAGCGGCCGACCGCGTCGATTTCGTCGATGAAGACGATGCAGGGCGCGTTCTTCTTGGCCTGTTCGAACATGTCGCGCACGCGGCTGGCGCCGACGCCGACGAACATCTCGACGAAGTCCGAGCCCGAGATGGTGAAGAACGGCACGCCCGCCTCACCCGCGATGGCGCGGGCCAGCAGGGTCTTGCCGGTGCCGGGCGAGCCGACCAGCAACGCGCCCTTGGGAATTTGGCCGCCGAGCTTGGAGAAGCGCTGCGGATCGCGCAGGAACTCGACGATCTCCTGCAGCTCCTCGCGCGCCTCGTCGATGCCGGCGACGTCGTCAAACGTCACGCGGCCCGACCGTTCGGTCAGCAGCTTGGCCTTGGACTTGCCGAAGCCCATCGCTCCGCCGCCGCCGCCCTTCTGCATCTGGCGCAGCGCGAAGACGGCGATCCCGAGGATCAGCAGGAACGGCAGCGACTGGAGCAGGATGAACAGCAGCATGCTCTGCTGTTCGCGCGGCTTGCCGGTGAACTGCACCCCGTTCTGTTCCATCAGCCGGGTAATCTCGATGTCGTTGGGCACCGGAACGGTCGAGAAGCTGTCGCCGTTCTTGAGCGTGCCTGTAATCAGCTCCTCGCTCAGCTGGACATCCTGCACCTCGCCCTGGGCGACGGCCTCGCGGAAGTCGGAATAGCGGATCGAGGTGCCCGGGTTCTGCCCGGCATTGCTGAACAGGGTGACGACCAGCAGCAGCGCAAGGAAGATCCCGCCCCAGATCATCAACTGCCTGACCCAGGGGTTGGGGCCGTCCGGCTGCTGGTTGGGATCGTTCTGCTCGCTCATCGGCTGGATTCCTTTCCTCGCCTGTAATGTAGGACGCGCAAGGTGAATGGCAAGATAATGCGCGAGCGCGCGCATCGTGCCAATTTTCGAACAGCGTGATGCGGATTATCGATCATCGTCACCGCGCGGCGCGGTGCCGTAGGCGGCAAGGAAAAGCCTGACGGCCCCGTCGATCCGGCTGCGGCAGCTCTCGGGGGTGACGTCGGTGCCGAAGCGATGTTCGAGATCGCCCATCCCCTTGCACAGCGAGACAAATTGTTCGGCGGCCAGCTCGGCGTCGGCAATCGCCAGATCGCCGGACGCATGGGCGTGCTGGAGCCACGCCGCGAAAGCACGCTTCATGCGGCGCGGGCCAGCCTCGAGAAAGGCCGCACCGATCGCCGGTTCGTGTTCGGTCTCGGCAGCGATGCGGCGGTCGAACCGGGTCATCTCGGGACGGAACAGGAAAGCGACAACCGCCTCGCCGATCGCGGTCAGGCGGTCGCGGATGGTGCCCTGCGGCATCGCCTCGAGCGAGAAATGCCCGCGCATCTTCTCGCATTCGCACTCGACCGCAGCGGCGAACAGCGCACGCTTGTCGCCGAACTGGTTGTAGATTGTGACCTTGGAGACCCCGGCATCGGCAGCGACCTGCTCGATCGAGGTCGCGGCATAACCGTTGTGGAAGAACAGGTGCGAGGCGGTTTCGATGATCGCCTGTCGCTTGGCCGCATCGAGTGGCCGGCCCGCGCGACGGCGGCCGGAAAATCCTGATTTCGTGGGTGAACACCCGATTGACAAAGTGAACGACTCCGTTCAATTAAACGCGACCGTTCAATAATGCGTCGATTCGCCCACTCGCGCAACCCCGCCTGCTGACAAAGGTTCCCCCGCGTGCTCTGGATCGCCATCAGGATGCTCACCGGTGATGCCCAGAAGTTCTACGGGCTGCTGTTCGGCATCGCCTTCTCCACCCTGCTGATCACCCAGCAGATGACGATCTTCGTCAATCTGGTGCAGCGCGGGGCGAGCGGGGTCTACAACGCGCCCGAGGCCGAGGTGTGGGTGATGGACCCGGTCAGCCGCACCACCGACGTCAGCTATGCCATGCCCTCGACCGCGCTCGACAAGGTGCGCTCGGTCAAGGGCGTGGAATGGGCCGTGCCGCACCTGCGCGCGCAGGCCAATGTCCGCACGGCAGAGGGCGATCTGGAAGGCGTGGCCGTGATCGGGGTGGACGATGCGACCTTGATCGGACTGCCCAAGCGCATGGCCGAAGGCGACAAGGCGGTGCTGTTCGCGCCGGATGCGGTCGCGGTCGACGATACCGGCGCGCTGCGCTTCTTCCCCGCTGGTGTCAGCCCGATCGGGGCGCGGCTCGAACTCAACGATCAGCGCGCACTGATCCGCGGCATCGCGGACTCGATCCCGAGCTTCACCAGCACGGTGGTGCTTTACACCCGCTATTCCAACGCCCTCAACTTCGTGCCCGGCACCCGCAACCGCCTGTCCTTCGTGCTGGTCGGGGTGAGCGAGGGCCAGACCCCGGCCGAGGTCGCTGACCGGATCGAGGCGGAAACCGGGCTCAAGGCCGAAACCCGCGAGGAATTCGCCCAGGCCGGCATCGACTTCATCATAGAGAACACCGGCATCCCCACCAATTTCGGGATCACCGTGTTCCTCGGCTTTGTCGTCGGCGTGGCGATTGTGGGGCTGACCTTCAGCCTGTTCATCCGCGACAACATCAAGCAGTTCGGTGCATTGAAGGCGATCGGCGTCACCAACGGCAAGATCGTGCGGATGGTCGCGGCGCAGGCAGGCCTCGTCGGGATGATCGGCTATGCGCTGGGCGTGATCGGCACGGTACTGTTCATCTTCGGCTTTTCCGCCAATCCCTTCTTCAAGGGCTTCTACATCCCCTGGCAGGTGCCGCTCATCAGCCTCGTGGCGGTGGTGATCATTCTCGCCATCACCGGCCTGATCGCGATCCGCTCGGTGCTGAAGACCGAACCGGCTGCGGTGTTCCGGTGAGCGAGGCGACCATGACCAACCCCGCCAGCCCCCCGTGCGACGCCGAAGCCGCGATCTGCGCGCGCGGCATCACCCGCGATTTCGAGGCCGGCCAGACCACCATCCGCGTGCTGCACGGCATCGACACCGACATCCGCTCGGGCGAGATGACATATGTCGTGGGCGAGAGCGGCTCGGGCAAGACGACGCTGATCTCGATCATGTGCGGCATCCTCTGGCCGACCGAGGGCGAGGTGAAGGTGTTCGGCACCGACATCTACAAGCTGTCGGATACCGAACTGGTCAACTTCCGCCTCAACAACATCGGCTTCATCTTCCAGCAGTACAACCTGATCCCCTCGATCGACGCCGCCGCCAATGCCGCGGTGCCGCTGATCGCCAAGGGGATGCCGGTCGACGAGGCGCGCGAGAAGGCCAAGGTGCTGCTCGAAAAGCTCAACATCGGCAACCAGGCCGACAAGCTGCCGCGCCAGCTTTCGGGCGGGCAGCAGCAGCGCGTCGCCATCGCCCGCGCCCTCGTCCACGAGCCGCGGCTGGTAGTGTGCGACGAGCCGACCGCCGCGCTCGACGCGCGCTCGGGCCGGCGCGTGATGGACCTGCTGCGCGAAGTCGCGGTCGCGCCTGATCGCGCCTGCATCATCGTGACCCACGACAACCGCATCTTCGATCTCGCCGACCGCATCATCGTGCTCGAGGACGGCCGCATCACCCATGACGGCAAGGAAATGCCCGATGGCCACTGATGCCGCCGCCCCTTCTCTCTCCTGCAAACCGAGGACACCATGGCTCTCCTGCCCCGCAACCTGAGTTTCTCGCGCCAGCTCCTGCCGGTCATCGCGGTGATCGGGGTGCTGATCGCCGCGTGGTACATCGTCGGCAGCCTGCCCGACCGCGAGACCAGCGATCCGGCCGAGCAGCCGCCCAAGGCGGTGGGCGAACTCGCCAATGCGCCGCGCGTGGCCGGGGCCGGGATCGTCGAACCGGCGAGCGAGGTGATCGACATCGGCTCGGCGCTGTCGGGCCTCGTCACCGATGTGCGAGTCAAGCCGGGTGACAAGGTCGCCGCGGGCGAGGTGCTGTTCCTCGTCGATGCTCGCGCCGCGCGTGCCAGTCTCGCGCAGGCCGGTGCTGCCATCAGCGAGGCGCGCGCCGCCATCGCCGAGGCTGCCGCCGCCCAGCGCACCGCACGCCAGCAGCTCGATCTTTACCGCAGCCTCACAGACCCGGCCGCCGTGAGCCGTGCCGAAGTGATCCGCGCCGAGGGCGAGGAGGCCGCCGCCACCAGCCGCCTCGGCCTTGCCCGCGCGCGCCTCGCCGCTGCAGAAGCCGCCGCCGCTGCCTCGCGCACCGAGATTGAGCGCCTCACCGTGCGCGCGCCGATCGCGGGCGAGATTCTCGCGGTCAACATTCGCCCCGGCGAATTCGTCGCCACCCAGGGCGGCAGCAGCCAGCCCTTCATCCAGATGGGCAACACCGATCCGCTGCACGTGCGCATCGACATCGACGAGAACGAGGCGGTGCGGGTCAAGCTCGGTGCGCCGGCCGTGGTCAGCCCGCGCGGTGCGGCCGAACTCCACGTCAACGCCACCTTCGTGCGCGCTGAGCCGCAGGTGGTGCCCAAGCGCTCGCTTACCAACAGCGCCGCCGAGCGCGTCGATGTGCGGGTGCTCCAGCTGATCTACGCCCTGCCCAAGACCGACCGCTTCCGGGTCGGCCAGCAGGTCGATGCCTTCATCCCGGCCAACAGCGCTCCGGCGGGCGGGGAGAACTGAGCCATGCGGCGCCCTGCCCTCCTTTCCGCAGCGCTGCTGCCGCTCGCTCTGGGGGCCTGCGTGATGCAGCCCGCGCCCGAGATCGCGACCCCGGTGCCGGAGCTGCCCGCGACCTTCTTCTTCACTCCCGGCGCTGACGCGCAGAGCGGCCTTGCCGCGCTGATGCCTGCCAATGACCCGGCCTACGCCGCGCTGTCCGCCGCCGCGCTGGCCGATGCGCCGAGCCTTGCCGAAGCCGCCGCGCGGATCGACGCGGCGCGCGCCGGGGCCCGCCGCGCCGGGGCCGAGCGCCTGCCCAATGTCACCGCTGACGGCGATGTCACCCGCAACCGCATCAACCCCGCGCAGTTCGGCGCAGCAGGCCAGCAGGGATTCATCCCGCGCGAACAGACCGCCTACGGCGCGAACATCGTCGCCAGCTGGGATCCGGACATCTTCGGACGCCTCAAGGCGCAGGAACGCGCTGCGCTCGCCCGGATCGATGCCGCCAGCGCGCAGGCGCAGGGCGTGCGGATCGCGCTGCTGGCCGAGATCGCGGCGAGCGTGATCGACTGGCGCGTGCTCGATGCCCGCGCCGCCGCGATCAAGGAGGACGTGGACGCCGCGCAGACCCTCGCAAGACTGGCAAAGGTGCGCGAGGATGCGGGCATCGCTCCCGGTTTCGACCGTGTGCGCGCCGAGGCGACCGCCAGCTCCTCGCAGGTGCGTCTCGCCGCGCTGGAGAGCGAACGCGCGCGCCTGATCGGGCGGCTGGTGACGCTGACCGGGCAGGACGGCGCAAGCGTGCGGGCCGCGCTGGCGGCTCCGGTGTCGTCGCTGACGCTCGCCGATGCTCCGGCCGCGCTGCCGTCCGACCTGCTGGCGAACCGGCCTGACGTCGCCGCTGCCGCCGCCAACCTCGCCGCCAGCGACGCCGATCTGGCCGCCGCCGCCCGCGCCCGCTTCCCGCGCATCACGCTGTCTGGCGTGATCGGCCTGCTGGCCTTCGATCCGGAGGACTTCTTCAACGACTCCATCGTCGGCACCTTGACCGCTGCCGTCGCCGGGCCGCTGCTCGACTTCGGGCGGGTCGGGGCCGGGATCGACGCTGCCGCCGCCGACAAGCGCGCCGCCTTTGCCGCCTATCGCGGGGCGGTGTTCCAGGCGCTGGGCGATGCCGAGGCGGCTTATGGCGTGGTCGCCGCCGCCGATGCCGAAAGCCGGCTCGCGGTGGAGGAGAACAAGCAGCTCAGCCGCGCCGCCAACCTTGCTGAGACGCGCTACAAGGCCGGCCTTGCCAGCTTCCTCGATGTGCTTGAAGCGCGCCGCGCTGCCGATGCCAGTGGCGAGCGTTCGGCGGCGGCGATGGGCCGGGCGCTGCGGGCGCGGGTGCTGCTGTGGCAGGCGCTCGGCGGCGAGGCCCCCGAGGCCCGCTAGCCGATCACCCGTTCGATCAGCCAGAAGCTCCCCACCGCGCCAATCGCATAGGTGGCCACGCGCAGGGCCGGCGCCTCGGCCTTCGGTAGGGTGCGGCTCAGCCCCGCCAGCAGCGCCAGCGTCAGCGCGATCACCAGCAGCTGCCCCGCCTCGACCCCGAGGTTGAACGCCAGCAGAGCGGTGACGACCTCGCCCTGCGGCAGGCCGATATCGGCCAGCGCGCCGGCAAAGCCGAAGCCGTGGAACAGCCCAAAGGCGAAGGCCACCACCCAGGGCAGGCGGCGGGTGAAGGTGTGCCTGTCGGGATCGCGCAAAACGATCAGCGCCTCGAGCGCGAGGAACACGATCGACAGCGCGATGATCGCCTCGACCGGGCGCGAGGGCAGGCCCGCATAGCCGAGGCTGGTCGCCACCAGCGTCAGCGAGTGCGCGACGGTAAAGACGGTTGCGGCTTTCACCACCGGCCAAGGTCCGCGCACCAGCAGCACCAGCGCGATGACGAACAGCAGGTGGTCCCAGCCGAACAGGATGTGCTCGGCCCCGATCACGAGATAGTCGACCAACACCTGCGTGGTGTCGGGTGCGGCGGCGATGGTCGCGGTCGGCGCGGCGGCGGTGAGGCGGAAGGTCTGCACCGCGCCCTCCCGCGGGATGAAGCGCGCAATGGCATCGCTGGTGCCGATCAACTCGCTGAGGCCGAAGCTCAGGCCGGAGAGATCACCCGCACAGCGCAGTTCCTGCCGCCCGAGCAGCGCCAGAGGCGCCGCGCGCCGCACCGCCTCGCCCGCCGGGGTGCAAGTGCGCGGAAGCACCGGTTGGGCCAGCACCACGCCCGCCTGCCCCGGCGCGACCGCGCTGACCGGCAGCTTCCATTCGAGCACCCACACCCCGCCGTCGCGCTCGGCCAGCTCGATCACTGCCGGGCGCAGCTCGTCGGCGCTCGCGGGCGCGGAGAGCACCGCTAGGAACACCGCCAGCAGAGCGCGCAACGCATGGCTCACTTGTCGATATCGACCCGGTAGGCGCTGCGCAGGATCGCATAGGCACGCTCCTCGCGCGTGGCGATCTGGGCGCTGCGCCAGTCATTGGCGATGCGGGGGCGCAACGCCTCGAAATCGGGCTCGGACGAGTCCCGCCCGGTCACGCGGACGATATGCCAGCCGAAGCCCGAGGGGATCGGGCCGTGCCACTGGCCGTCCGCCGCGATGCCGGCCAGACCTTGCGCGAACTGCTGGCCGAAGCGCGCTTCGACCTCGCGTTGCGGGGCCTCGGTCATTTGCGGGGGAAGGCTGGCGGAGCGGGCGGCCGCCCCCGGATCGGCAAGCCCGGCGCGCGCGGCCTGTTCGTCCCCGAACAGGCGCTGCTCGAAGCTCACCGCCCGCGTCCCGGCATAGCGCGCCTGATTGGCCTTGAAGAAGGCCCGCAAGGTCGCCTCGTCGGGCTCGGCGATTTCGGCCGCGGCGCTGGCGGTCATGTCCATCTTGGCGACCATCCGCTGGCGCACCACGGCATCGTCGGCATCCAGCCCGAGCCTGAGCGCCTCGCGATAAAGCACCTCCTCGCGCACATAGCGTTCGATCCGCGCGTCGAGCTCGGCATCGGTCGGCGCGCGGCCCATCACCTGCTCGAACGCGAGCGCCAGCTGCGCCTTTCGCGCACCATCGACCGCGATCACCCGCGAGGACGGATCGACCGGTGTCCCGCCCCATGTCAGAACGACATAGAGCACCGCCCCGAGGGCAAGAAAATGGACCAGCGGCTCGCGGGTCCAGCCGGGTAGCGTCACGTCGTCGCCTTGGGCTGTTTGAGCCAGATCGGCGAGGTATAGGCGCGCTCCTGCGCGACTGCATCCTTCAGCGCATCGCCGCTCAGTTCGAACCCGAAGCGGACCGCGTCGAACAGCGTCCAGCGCGGTGTGGGGATCTCCAGCACGCGCACGTAATAGAACGCCCGCTGGCCCTTGGCGTAATCGGGATCGGTCCAGGTGGTGCGCAGTTCGGGCGCGCCGATGGTGTTGGTATAGGTCGCCTTCTTGCGGTCGACGGTATCGCCCACCGGGGTCAGGCCGCGCGCGGTGCGCGGGCGCTTGGCCATGTCGCTCCACACCACGTCATAGACGCGCTCCTGCGCCTTGCCGCTGGCATCGACCCAGCCCTTCACGACCTGCACACGGTCGAGATTGGCGCCGTCGGGGTCTTTCAAGGCGCTGATCAGGAAGGTCGGGGCGCTGCCCTTGTCGATCAGCTCGCCGCCCATCGGTACCCCGCGCGTATAGCCCGCGCGCACCCAGTCGCCGCTCCAGTCCTTGTCCGAGAAGTCGAACCCGCCGAAGATCCGCACCGTCATGCGCGGGCCGGTGGTGGCATAGACCTCGCGCCGCTTGAAGGCATCGAAGATTTCCGCGCGGGTGTTGCCCCGCGCCCAGGCCGCGGCATAGCCGCCTGCGAGGTAATGCCAGCCGAACCGCCCCTGCCGCGTGCCGAGGTTCTGCGGCTGCATCGCCCGGTCCTTGTAGGCCGGTTCGTTGCCGGTGTGCTTGCCGAAGAAGTTGTCCTCGTCCCCGGTCGCCAGCCCGGTGTGACTGTCGGTCGATCCGATCATCCCGAAGGCATAGGGGTTCACCCCCAGCCGCGCCTCGAGCGAAAGCCCGCGCAGCAGCGCCGAGCGGGCGTAGGATCCGGCATACATGTCGGGCGTGCTGGTGGCGGTGAGCGGCAGGTTGCCGAGCTCCCAGCCCTTGACCCCGAAGCCTGCCATCTCGTCATTGGGCGAGAGGAAGGGGTGGGTCTCGCTGTCGCCCTTGATCTGGGTCACCTCGACCACAGGCTCGGCCGCCGCGCGCCTTGCGGCATATTCGGCGGTCATCGGCGAGCCATCGGCCATGGTCGTCTCGAACATCAAACCGTTGGAAACATTCGAATTGTGCGGGATGGCCAGCACCTTGCCGCCGGTTTTCTTCTCGTATCCGGCCATGTAGTCCCACAGCTGTTCGACGCTCATGTCGATCCCCTGGATCGGCAGGGTCTGGCGGGTGCGATCGCTGCCGTCGCGGAACATGACGACGCGGTGGAGATTGTTGCCGTCGGGCATCAGCGTCCACTCGAACCCGGCAAAGGCGGTGAACACGCCCGGTTCGTTGTAGCGATCGAGCAGGCCGAGCTGGGTGTTCCAGATGTCCTCGGTGCCTTCGCGGGCGCGCTCGGGATCGCTCAGGGCCGGGGGCAAGGTCTGGTTGGCGGCAGCGGTGATCAGTTCCGCCATGGCACGCTGCGACCCTTCGGGCCCTTCGTGCATCATGTCGTACCAGCGCAGTACTGTCTCGTCGCCGATCACCCACTTCACGTACCAGCGCGGCGCATCATAGAGCCGCCGCGTCGCACCGAGGCCGTCGGAGTGGTCAGCAATCACGAGGAAATCGAGCGGACGGTCGAGCTGCGCCTTGCCGCCGGTGGTGGCGGTGACTGCCTCGCCACGCGCGAAGCGCAGCGCCTCCTCCGGCCCGAGCCTTACGCCGAAGCCGAAGGCGTCGATCGAATTGTCGGTGTGGAGGTGCGTGTCGCCCCAATAGGGTCGGTCGGGGAACTCGGCGAGCTTGATCGTATCCTCGCCATTGCCGGTCTGGGCCGGATCGAGCGCGGCATCGCCGCTGCATCCGGCCAGTGTCAGTGCAATCAGGCTTGCGGCTGCAAGCCCGGCCCCCATAGTCCATGTCTTGCGCATGGATTGTCTCCCCTCGTCTCTCTGCCGCGACTGTGCGCGGGCAGCGCGGCTTTCGTCAAGCTGCCGGTGTGCGGTGAAGCAGCGCGGAACGCTCGCAGCGGCACACCACTTCGCCGCGCTGGTTATGCATTTCGTGGATGAAGGTGACGATCCCGGCATCCGGGCGCGACTTGCTGGCGCGCAGTTCCTTGACCTCGCTCGACGCCCGCAGCGTGTCGCCGATGAACACCGGATTGGGCGTCACCACCTTGTCGAAGCCGAGATTGGCGACCAGCGTGCCGAGCGTCGTGTCGCCCACCGACAGCCCGACCAGCAGGCTGAAGGTGAAGGTGGAATTGACGAGGATCTGCCCGAACCCGCTGGCCTTCGCCGCCTCGACATCGAGGTGGAGCGGCTGGGGGTTGTGGGTCATGGTCGAGAACAGCAGGTTGTCGGTCTCGGTGACGGTGCGCCGGATCTCATGCTCGATCCGGTCGCCCACCTGCCACTGGTCGAAATAGCGGCCCGCCATCAGGCACTCGTAGCCCAGCGGGCCACCACATCGGCCCCGTCATCCGCGCTCGAGCGGACCGCGCCCGGCGTGCGGCTGAAGCGCGGTGCGGGGGCGGTGTGCCATTCGCCCTCGTGTTCGACATAGGCCGCGCGCGCTTTCATGTGCGGATGCTCGCGTGCCTCGTCGAGTTCGAGCACCGGCGCAAAGCACGCGTCCGAGCCTTCGAGCAGTTCGCACCATTCGGCTTGCGTCTTCGTCGCGAACAGCGCGGCCAGCTTGTCGGCGTAGTCGTCCCAGTTGGCGGGGTTCATCTGGCCCTGCGCCAGTTCCTCCGGCGCGCCGGCCTTGGCGATCAGTTCGGCGTAGAACTGGCTCTCGATCGCGCCGAGCGAGACTTCCTTGCCGTCGGCGCACTTGAAGCAGCGGTAGAAATGCGCCGCCCCGCCCAGCATCCCTTTGCCGCGCTCGGTGGTGATGAAGGGCCGCCCGCGCACGCCGAAGAAGAAGCTCATCAGGCTGGTCGCCCCGTCGACGATCGCGGCATCGACCACCTGGCCCTTGCCCGAACGTTGACGTTCATAGAGCGCGGCCATGATCCCGAAGGCGCAATACATCGACCCGCCGCCGAAATCGCCGACCAGGTTCTGCGGCGGAGTGGCGGTCTCGCCCGCCTTGCCGACCGCCGAAAGCGCCCCGGTGATGGCGATGTAGTTGATGTCGTGCCCGGCGGCGTGCGCCAGCGGGCCGTTCTGGCCCCAGCCGGTCATGCGGGCATAGACAAGGCCCGGATTGAGCGCGAGCAGCTCGTCCGGCCCCAGACCCAGCCGCTCCATCACACCCGGACGGAAACCCTCGATCAGCACGTCCGCCTTGGCCGCAGCCTCGCGGCAGAAGGCCTTGCCTTCCTCGCTCTTGAGATCGATGCCGACCCGGTGGCGTGCGCGCTCGACCACCGGGTTGGAAACCACCGCGCCGGGGCGGTCGATCCGCACCACTTCTGCGCCGAGATCGGCAAGCAGCATCGCGACGTGCGGCCCCGGGCCGATGCCGCTGAATTCGATGACCTTGAGGCCGGTCAGCGGCCCTGATGGCTGGTTCATGTGTCTCTCCCTTTGCGCCTGTCTCTGGCGCGGGCGCAGGCCGAGGGCAAGTGCCGAGATGGCTAGCCGGTGACCCAAGCCCCGCCTTGCGCAGGGAAAGGCAAAATTGCTTGTCGCTGGCGCAGCAGCGTATAGCTGCACCGCCATGCGCAATCTGACCCATCTCGAGCGGCTCGAAGCCGAGAGCATCCATATCTTTCGCGAGGTCGTGGCCGAGGCCGAGAATCCGGTGATGCTCTATTCGGTGGGCAAGGATTCCTCGGTGATGCTGCATCTGGCGCGCAAGGCCTTCTACCCCGCGCCGCCGCCTTTCCCGATGCTGCACGTGGCGAGCGGGTGGGATTTCCACGACCTGCTCGTGCACCGCGACCGGACCGTGCGCGAATATGGGCTGAAGCTGATCATCGCCCAGAACGAGGACGCCGAGGCGCAGGGCATCAACCCCTTCGACACCGGCAGCGCGCTCTATTCGCAGGCGCAGCTGACCGATCCCCTGAAGCGCGCGCTCACCGCCCACGGCTTTGATGCAGCCTTCGGCGGCGGGCGGCGCGACGAGGAAAAGGCCCGCGCCAAGGAGCGCATCTTCTCCTTCCGCACCGCTGCCCACCGCTGGGACCCCAAGAACCAGCGCCCCGAGCTGTGGAACCTCTACAACGCCAAGAAAGCGAAGGGCGAGAGCATCCGCGTCTTCCCGCTGTCCAACTGGACCGAGCTCGACATCTGGCAGTACATCGCGCTCGAGAACATCGACATCGTGCCGCTTTACTTCGCCAAACCGCGCCCGACGGTGGAGCGCGACGGCATGATCCTCGTCGTCGATGACGAGCGCTTCCGGCTGGAGGCGGGCGAGGAGCCGGTGACCCGCTCGGTCCGGTTCCGCACGCTGGGCTGCTATCCGCTCACCGGCGCGACCGTCAGCGAGGCGACCGAGATGAGCCACATCATCCAGGAAATGCTGCTCGCCACCAGTTCCGAACGGCAGGGCCGTGCGATCGACAAGGGGCAGTCGGCCAGCATGGAAGACAAGAAGCAGGAGGGGTACTTCTGATGAACACGCCCTCCTCCTTCCAGACCGATGCCCTTATCGCCGAGGATATCGACGCCTATCTCCACCAGCACCAGCACAAGAGCCTGCTGCGCTTCATCACCTGCGGCTCTGTGGATGACGGCAAGTCGACCCTGATCGGACGGCTGCTCTACGATTCCAAGATGATCTTCGAGGATCAGCTCGCCGCGCTGGAATCCGACAGCGCCAAGCACGGCACGCAAGGGCAAGAAATCGACTTCGCGCTGCTGGTCGATGGCCTCGCCGCCGAGCGCGAGCAGGGCATCACGATCGACGTCGCCTACCGCTTCTTCACCACCGAAAAGCGCAAGTTCATCGTCGCCGACACCCCGGGGCACGAACAATATACGCGCAACATGGTGACCGGCGCCTCGACCGCCGATCTGGCGGTGATCCTGATCGACGCGCGCAAGGGCGTGCTCCAGCAGACCCGGCGGCACTCGTGGCTGGTCCACCTGATCGGCATCCGCCACGTGGTGCTGGCGGTGAACAAGATGGATCTGGTGGGCTACGATCAGGCAACCTTCGATGCCATCGTCTCCGATTACCGCGCCTTTGCTGAAGGGATCGGCATCACCGATTTCACCGCGATCCCGATTTCGGGCTTCAAGGGCGACAACATCACCGCGCTCTCGGCCAACACCCCGTGGTATGCCGGCCCGGCGCTGATCGAGCACCTCGAAAGCGTGGATGTCGACAACGCCGCCGAGCAGGCCCAGCCGTTCCGGATGCCGGTGCAGTGGGTCAACCGCCCCAATCTCGACTTCCGCGGCTTTGCCGGGCTGATCGCGAGCGGCACGGTGCGGGTGGGCGATCCGGTGCGGATCGTGCCGTCGGGCAAGACCAGCACGGTCAAGAGCATCACCACTTTCGATGGCGATCTCGACGAGGCCGTCGCCGGCCAGTCGGTCACCATCAGCCTCGCCGACGAGGTCGATTGCAGCCGCGGCGACGTGATCGCGGCGGCGGGCGATCCGCCGCAGGCCTCCGACCAGTTCTGCGCCACCTTCGTGTGGATGGACGAGGAGGCCTTGAAGCCCGGGCGCGGCTACTGGCTCAAGCTCGGCACGCAGACCGTCACCGCGACGATCCAGCCGCCCAAATACGAGATCGACGTCAACAGCCGCGAGCACCTCGCCGCCAGGACGCTCGGGCTCAACAGCATCGGCGTGGCCGAGTTCGCCACCGACCGGCCGATCACCTTCGAGCCCTATGAGACGAACCGCCAGCTTGGCGGGTTCATCCTGATCGACAAGTATACCAACGCCACCGTCGCGGCCGGGATGATTGCCTTCAGCCTGCGCCGGGCGGAGAATGTCCATTGGCAGCCGGTCAGCATCACCCGCGAGGATCACGCGGGAATGAAGAACCAGACCCCGCGGGTGCTGTGGTTCACCGGCCTTTCGGGCAGCGGCAAGTCGACCATCGCCAACGAGGTCGAAAAGCAGCTGTTCCTGATGAACCGCCACACCTTCCTGCTCGACGGGGACAATGTCCGCCACGGCCTCAACCGCGATTTGGGCTTCACCGAGGCCGACCGGATCGAGAACATCCGCCGCGTGGGCGAAGTCGCCAAGCTGATGGCGGATGCCGGGCTGATCGTGCTCACCGCCTTTATCTCGCCCTTCCGGGCCGAGCGGCAGATGGTGCGTGACATGCTGCCCGAAGGCGAGTTCGTCGAGATTTTCGTCGACACCCCGCTCGAGGTGGCCGAGGGGCGTGACGTGAAGGGCCTCTACAGGAAGGCGCGCGAAGGCAAGCTCAAGAACTTCACCGGGATCGACAGCCCCTACGAACCGCCCGAAAATCCGGAAATCCGCGTCAACACCGTGGACATGACCCCCGAGGAAGCGGCACGCTACATCATCGACAGGATCCTGCCGCTCAAATGAACCTTTCTTCGCTTGATGACGCCGCGCTGGCGGCGCACCTCGCCCTTGAAGCGGGGCGGCTGCTGACGGCGGTGCGCGAGGGCTCGGGGCTGGCTGGCAAGCCGCTCGGCGATGAGGGCGACCGCGAGGCCAACCGCTTCCTGTGCGAAGCGATCCGCGCCGCCCGGCCCGATGACGGGCTCCTGTCCGAAGAGGAGAAGGACAATCCCGCGCGCCTCGCCAAGTCACGGGTATGGATCATCGATCCGGTCGACGGCACGCGCGAATACTCCGAAGGCCGCGCCGACTGGGCGGTGCATGTCGCGCTCGCGGTGGACGGCGTGCCGGTGCATGGTGCTGTCGCCTTGCCGGGCCTGGCGGGCGAGGTGGTGCTCCGCTCCGACCAGCCGCAGCCGCTTGCCCCGATGGCGGATCGCCCGCGCTTCCTCGTCAGCCGCACGCGCCCCGCGGCCGAAGCGCAGACGGTAGCACAGGCGCTTGGCGGCGAACTGGTGCCGATGGGCAGCGCCGGCGCCAAGGCGATGGCGGTGGTTCGCGGCGAGGCGGAAGTCTATCTCCATTCCGGCGGCCAGTACGAATGGGACAGCTGCGCACCGGTGGCAGTTGCCGCCGCATACGGGCTTCATTGTTCGCGCATCGACGGGTCGTTGCTGGTCTACAACCGGCCCGACACCTTCATGCCCGATCTGCTGATCTGCCGGAGCGAATGGGCCGCGCAGGTGCTCGCCGAGGTTGCCCGCCTCGCGCAGGGCGATTGACAGCCGCGCCCGCTTGCTCATAGGCCCGCTGCCACGCGATTGTGCGGCGCAGCAAGCGGGATCTCGCCAGCCATGGGCAAAGACAGCATCAGGGTGCTCGCCGTTGCCTCGGGCGGGGGTCACTGGGAACAACTGATGCTCCTGCGCCCGACGCTGGCGCAATATGACATCCGCTTTGCCACCACCGAACCGGCGGTCGCGGCCCAGCACGGCATCGCCGATGTCGAGAGCCTGCCTGACTGCAACCAGAACATGCCGATCGCTTCCGCGCTGTGCGCGCTGGTGGCGCTGTGGGTGGTGCTCAAGCATCGCCCCAAGGTGATCCTCTCGACCGGCGCCGCGCCCGGGTTCTTCTGCATCCTCGCAGGGCGGCTGATCGGCGCGCGCACGCTATGGATCGATTCCGTCGCCAATGGCGAGGAGCTGTCGATGTGCGGCAAGCTGTCGAAGCGTTTCGCGCACCAGTGCTGGACCCAGTGGGAGCACCTCGCCGGCCCTGATCGTCCGCGCTATTTCGGGGCGGTGCTGTGATCATCGTCACGGTGGGAATGCAGCTCGGGTTCGACCGGCTGATCGCCGCGATGGACGCGCTCGCGCCGAGCCTCGGGATGCCGGTGATCGCGCAGACCGGCAAGGGCACCTACCAGCCGCAGAACATGGAGGCGCGGGTCAAGATCGCGCCCGCCGAGTTCGAAGCGCTGATGGGCGAGGCGCGGCTGGTGGTCGCCCATGCCGGGATCGGCACCGTGCTGACCGCCGCGCGCTGCGCCAAGCCGATCCTGCTGATGCCGCGCCGCGCGGATCTCGGTGAACACCGCAATGATCACCAGCTGGCGACTGTGGGCAAGCTGGCAGGACGACCGGGCATTCTGGTCGCCGCTGACGAGAGCGAGCTCGAACCGCGCATAGCCGAGGGCCTCGCGCTCACCGACTGGTCGGCCACCCGCTCGCCCACCGCGCAGCAGCTTCATGCAGCGCTCGCGGCCTTCATCGAGAACCGCCCGCTCTGACACCGGCGCAGCCCGCGTGGTAAAGAACCGGCAAGCCTAACGCGTTTTTAAGGGCTTTGCGGCCATGGTTCCGCTCGCAAACGCGGGACCGTGATATCATGAATGCTCCTTTCAAGACCGCCGCGGCGCTCGGCATCGAGGCCGGCCTCCATCCGGCACCCGACCATCAGGTCGCGGTGATCGGGCTGGGCTATATCGGCCTGCCGACAGCGGCGCTGCTCGCCAGCTATGGCTGGAATGTCTGCGGGGTCGACGTCTCCAAGCGCGTGGTCGAGACCGTCAATGCCGGCGGCGTCCACATCGAGGAGCGCGATCTCGACAAGCTGGTGCATGACGCCATCACCGCCCGTACGCTGGTCGCCTCGACCGAAGTGCCGACCGCCAGCTTCTACATGATCGCCGTGCCCACCCCGCTGGGCGAGGGCAATGCGCCCGACATCTCCTATGTCGAAGCCGCCGCGCGGGCGATCGCGCCCAAGATCCTGCCCGGGGCCTGCGTAATCGTCGAGAGCACCTCGCCGGTCGGCACGACCGAGCGCGTGGCGGCGATCATCAGCGAGTTGCGCCCCGATCTGGTCGTCCCGCGTGACGGCTCCAGCGAGGAAGCCGACATCGCGCTCGCCTATTGCCCGGAACGCGTGCTGCCGGGCCGGATCGTCAACGAGCTGGTGCACAACGACCGGGTGATCGGCGGCGTCACCCCGGCCTGTGCGGAGCGTGCGGCGGTGCTCTACACCAGCTTCGTCAAGGGCGATTGCCTCTACACCACCGCCCGGGTTGCCGAGACGGTGAAGCTGGTCGAAAACTCGTTCCGCGACGTCAACATCGCCTTTGCCAACGAGCTCTCGATGATCGCCGACGTGATCGGGGTGGATGTTTGGGACGTGATCCGCCTCGCCAACCGCCACCCGCGCGTCAACATCCTCCAGCCCGGCCCCGGCGTGGGCGGCCACTGCATCGCGGTCGACCCGTGGTTCCTGGTTGCCGGCGCTCCAGCGGCCGCAAGGCTTGTGCGCACCGCGCGCGAGGTCAATGATCACAAGGCGGTGCACACCGAGGCAAAGATCCGCGCGCTGCTCGATGCCGCCCCCGAGGGCAAGGTCGCCCTGCTCGGCCTCGCCTTCAAGCCCGACATCGACGATTTCCGCGAAAGCCCCGCGCTCGAAATCGCCGAGGCGCTGGCGCACACCCACGGCAACCGCATCCTCGTGGTCGAGCCTTTCACCGAGGACATGCCGGCGGCGCTCGCTGGGAGCGGCGCGGAGCTGGTGACGCTTGACGCAGCCTTGCGGACGGCGGAGATTGTGGTGGTGCTGGTCGATCACACCGCCTTCAAGCATCTCGGCCCCGATGATCTCGCGGGCAAGCTGGTGTTCGACACGAGGGGCATGCTGCGGCGATGAGCGCCAGCAGCGGGAAACCGCGCATCCTCGTCACCTTCGGCACCCGGCCCGAGGCGATCAAGATGTTTCCAGTGGTCTTCGCCCTGCGCGAGACCGGACAGTTCGATGTGCGGGTCGCTGTGACGGCGCAGCACCGCGAGATGCTCGACTCGGTGCTGGCGATGGCGGGGATCACGCCCGATATCGATCTCGATCTGATGCAGCCGGGGCAAAGCCTCGATGCGCTGTCAGCCCGGATCGTCACCCGCTTCGGCGAGGCGCTCGATGCGCTGAAGCCCGATCGCGTGCTGGTGCATGGCGACACGCTCACCACCATGATGGCGACGCTCGCCTGCTATTTCCGCCGCATTCCGGTGGGCCATGTCGAGGCCGGCCTCAGAAGCGGTGACATCTATTCGCCCTGGCCCGAGGAGGTGAACCGCAAGGTCACCGGCGCTGTGGCCGATCTCCACTTCGCCCCGACCGAGACCGCCGCCGCCGCGCTGCGGGCCGAGAACGTAGCCGACAGCGCGATCCATATCACCGGCAACACTGTGATCGACGCGCTGATGTTCGCGCAAGGGCGGGTCGCCGCCGACCCGGAGCTGGCTCCGGTGGTCGCACCGCTCAGGGAGCGTTTCGCAGGCAAGCGCATCATCGCCGTCACCGCGCACCGGCGCGAGAATTTCGGCGCAGGGATGCAGGAAATCGCCGCCGCGCTACAGGCGCTTGCCGCGCGCGAGGATGTGGCGATCATCTATCCGCTCCACCCCAATCCCAATGTCGTCGAAGTCATGCGTCCGGCGCTTTCCGGGCACGACAACATCGCCCTGATCGACCCGCTCGACTACCTCGATTTCGTGGCGATGATGGCTGCCTGCGACGTCGTGCTGACCGATTCCGGCGGCATACAGGAGGAAGCGCCGAGCCTCGGCAAGCCGGTGCTGGTGATGCGCGACACCACCGAGCGGCCCGAGGGCGTTGCCGCAGGCACGGCGCGGCTCGTCGGAGCCGATGCGGGGCGGATCGTGGCCGAAACCGCACGGCTGCTCGACGACCGTCAGGCTTACGAGAGCATGGCCAGAGCCCACAATCCCTATGGTGACGGCACCGCCAGCCGCCGGATCGCGGCGATCCTCGCAGGCGGCTGAATTCAGCTCTGTCGGCGCACCAGCCGAGTGTAATAGACCGCCGCGCCCAGCACGGTGAGGCTTGCACCGAGATCGATCACCCAGTTGAGCTTCACCGGCCCGTAAAGCAGCGCATCGACTGCGTGCAGCGAGATCATCCGCAGCGTCATCAGGAACAGCATCGCCAGCGCCGCGACCAGCGCGGCGACCCGCGCGACGTTGCGGCGACCGCGGACATTGCGCGTCGTGCGATAGAGCAACGCCAGCGCGCCTGCGCCCGCGACGAGAATGATGGCGGCAACGATCGGCCCCTGAACATCGCGGCGCTCGCTATAGTTGCCTTCAGCGCGCATCGCGGCGCGCAGACTGTCGCGCACGCTTTCCTCGACCTCCAGCAGCCGCAGCGGAACGAGAACCGCGAAGAACACCGCCAGCAGCAACCATGTCCAGACATGCCCCGGCAGCTGCCGCGAAACGCGCGCGGTGATGGCGGCGGCGAGGCAGACAACCAGCACACAGCCGTAAAGACCGCTGGCGGAAAGACTCAGGATGGATTGACTGAAGGGCATTGCTTTCCTCTGCGGGAGTTGGACCGCCGGGCGCCATGCGGCGAAACGCCATGGGCTTCAAGCGGCAGTTTGACGAGCCATGGCGCGTCTGCCGCAAGCCCGCGATTCGGCAACGCCAATGCCATGGTGCCGACCGTTCCCCCGCGGCACACCTTTTCTCTCAGACCGGCCCCGCGGAACCCATTAGTGTTGCACTGCGATATTCCTACGTATAAGCACCGAGGCCTGTAGAAGGAGGGTTCCGTGACATCACTGACATCCAATTCCGCGCGGAGAGCCGCCGTTTCCGCTGCCGCTTTGGTCCTGCTGGCCGGGTGCGCGTCCACTCCTGATCCGATCATCGGTGCCAGCGTCACGCAGCCGCGTGCCGATCTCGGCCAGAGCGATTACAGCTTCCAGCGCCCGACCAGCTACCTGCTGCGTCCCGCGGACCAGATCTCGGTGATCGTCTTCCGCGAGCCGGAATTCTCGCTCGAGGCCGTGAAGGTCGGGGTCGAAGGCAATGTCTCGCTGCCGATGCTGGGCTCGATCCCAGCTGCCGGGATGACCGCCAAGCAATTCGAACAGGACGTGACCCGCCGCCTCGCCGCTGTCGGCCTCAAGTCGCCGATGGTGAGCGTCAACATCACCGAATACGCCTCGCACCTCGTGACAGTCGAAGGCGCGGTCGATTCGCCCGGTGTCTATGCCTTCCAGCCCGGTGCGCGCCTGTCCTCGGCGATTGCGCTGGCCAAGGGACCGAAGCGCACCGCGAACGTGCAGCAGGTCGCGGTGTTCCGCGAGAGCCCGCAGGGCATCATGGTCGCCAAGTTCGATTACCAGCAGGTGAGCCAGGGCACGATGCTCGATCCGGTGCTGCAGCCCGGTGATCGCGTGGTGATGGGCACCGACGGCCTGTCGGTGTTCTGGGAAGATCTGCTCAAGGCTCTGCCTGTCTTTGGAGTGTTCGCGGTCGCTGGCCTGAACAACAATTGATGTCATGAACGAAAGACCGCTTGTCGAGGCCCCAGAGCCTGCCCGCCAAGGCGCATGGCTTGATGCCTACATGCCGGAAGGGCAGCTCTACCACGCTGCTCCGCGTGCCCAGTTGATCAATTTTGCCGTAATCCGCGGCATCCTCTTCCGGCAGCGCTGGCTGGTGGGTTCGATCATCGTGCTGGCCTTGCTCGGAGGGCTGGTGGTGACCTTGCTGTCCACCCCGATGTATCAGGCCGACGCCAAGGTCGCGGTGAAGCCCTTTGCCCAATATGTGGTCGAAGGGCAGGACGTCGAACAGGGCTTCACGCCGTCGCAGATCTACGATTACCTTGCGACCCAGGTCGAAGTCATCAAGAGCCGCAGTCTCGCCGCGACAGTCGTCGAGGATCTCGATCTGGCCTCGCGCACCGATCTGCTCGGCAAGGATGTCGACGAGGGCCGCTCGCCCGGCATGAGCGACGAACAATGGCTCAAGGCCAAGAAGGAGATGGCAACCTCGATTCTCGCCGACTCGGTCGTCGCTCAGGTGCCCAACGAAAACTGGGTCATCACGATCGGTTTCCAGTCCGAAAGCCCGACCCTCGCGGCCGAAATCGCCAACGCCTATGCCGATGCCTTCGTTGCCAGCGGGTCGGCCAATTCGGCCCAGTCCAACAGCTATGCACTCGAATATCTGCAGACCCAGATCGAGGAAACGCGCAAGCGGCTGGGCGAGGCGGAGCAGGTGTCGAACGACTACGCACGCAACAGCGGCATCATCATGGAGTCGGCCGGCACCGAGGACGGAGCTGCGCCCTCGACGCTGACCGCAAGCAACCTGTCGAGCATCAATGCCCGCGTCGCCAATGCGCGCGCCGCGCGGATCGAGGCCGAACAGCGTTACCGCGCGCTCCAGAACGTTCCGGCCGCGCAGCTGCCCGAAGTGCAGTCCAACCCGGTCATGCAGGGTGTAGTGGCGGAACGCACCGCCAAGCTCGCGCAGATTGCCGACCTGCGCCAGCGCTACAACGACGACTTCCCGCAGATCCGCAATCTCGAAGCCCAGCTGAAGGTGCTCGATGCGCAGATCGAGCGGAGCAGCGCCGACATCAAGGCGACCGCGCGCAGCCAGTTCCTGGTGGCGCAGGCGCAGGAACGCGCGCTCGAGGCCGAGCTCAACTCGCTTGCCGGCGCGCGCATGGTCGAACAGGACCAGCAAGTCGAACTGAGCGTGCTCGATCGCGAGGCGCAGGCCCTGCGCGACCAGCTCAAGACCCTGCTGGATCGCTACAACCAGATCAACAGCGCGGCCAATGTCGATCCGGGCATGCTCAGCAAGCTCGATGCCGCCATTGTGCCCTCGTCGCCCTACGCGCCGAACATCTTCAAGAACCTCGGGCTTGCGCTGGTGTTCGGTATCGCCCTTGCCGGTGCGCTGGCGGTGCTGCGCGAGACGCTGGACGATCGCATCCGCTCGCTCGACGAAGTCGAGGAGAAGATCGGCCTGCCGCTGCTCGGTCACACTCCGTACGTGGAGAACCGCGATATCGAGGCGCTGGGAACGAACCGGTTCAGCGCGCTGATGGAGGCCTATTCCTCGATCCGTGCGGCGATCGATTTCACCATGCCGCGCAATCGCAATGTGATCCAGCTGACCAGCAGCCAGGCCAGCGAAGGCAAGAGCACCACTGCGGTGATCCTGGCCGAACTGTTCGCCGGGCTGGGTCGCAAGACCCTGCTGATCGACGCCGACCTGCGGCGCCCCTCGGTGGCCAGCCTGCTCGATATCGAGCGTCCGAAGGTGGGCTTCGTCGAAGTTCTGCTCGGCCACGTCCAGCTCGAAGACGCAGTGGTGAAGGGTGTCCACGAGAACCTCGAGATCCTGCCAGTCGGCGAGATCCCGCCCAATCCGGTCGAGATCCTCGCCTCGAAGGAACTGCGCGACTTCATTGCCAAGTATCGCGAAGAATACTCGCTCATCATCTTCGACTCCTGCCCGGTACTCGGCCTCGCCGATGCCCCGATGCTGGCGCACCTCGTCGACGGCACGGTGTTCGTGCTGGAAGCGAACAAGCTGCCCTTCGGCCAGGCCCGTTCCGCCGTCCGGCGTCTGGGCGCGGCGGGCGCGAATGTGCTCGGGGTGATCCTGACCAAGTATCGCGCGCTCGAGGCCGGTCAGGCCTATGGCTACCAGTACGACTACTACCAGTACGGCGGCGACAAGAAGGCGCGCTGACGCGCCGAAAGCCGGTGTTGCAGTGCAACACCGGCTTGCCCTGTCCGGAGTGCTGACCTAAGGCTTGAAGGGCCCTCTCAAGGCTCATTTTCGCTGCCGTGGCTCCCGGATTGGACAAGCATAATGACCAGTCATCCAGCCTTCACGGTCATTATCCCTGCCCACAACGAGGAGGCAGTGATTGGCCGCTGCCTCGAAACCATCTTGCGCGATGCGCCGGCCGGCCATGCGATGGAAATCATCGTCGCCGCCAACGGCTGCCATGATCGCACTGTCGAACTGGCCAGAGCCGCCGCCCCTGGCGCACAGGTCCTCGATCTGCCGCAGGGCTCCAAGACCGGCGCGATCAACGCCGCCAACGACATCGCCAGCCACTTCCCGCGCATTTACCTTGATGCCGATGTCGAATGCGGGTTCGTGACGCTCGCCGCCCTCGCCAATGCGCTGTGCGAACCCGATGTCATGACCGCCGCACCGGCAATCCGGATGGACTTCTCGCGGCTGAACTGGCTTGCCCGCGCCTATTACCGCGTCTGGCTGCGCCAGCCCTATGCGACGGCAGGCAAGGGCGGTGCGGGCTGCTATGGCCTGTCGCGCGCCGCGCTCGAGGCGATCGGCCGCTTCCCCCCGATCATCGCTGACGACCTGTGGATCCACACCCGCTTTCCCGACAGCCAGAAGCGCTACATCGCCAGCGATGCCGAGGGCCGGCCGGTGTTCACCACCGTCCACCCGCCCCGCACGGCAGGGGAGCAGGTGCGGGTTGAGGCGCGGCGGCAGATTGGGACTGCGGAAGTCCACCGGCTCCACCCCAGTCCCTATCTCGCCGGACATGGCGGCAAGGGTGGCCTCGGCGCGGCGCTGCGCAGCGGGGTCTCACCCCTTGATCTAGCAGTGTTTTCCGGTGTGAAATTGTTCGCCCGCGCGGACGCCAAATGGCGGCGGGCACGCGGCAAGGCGCAGGAATGGACCCGTGACCTCAGCTCGCGGCAGGCCTGAACGACCCATGGACGATGCCGCAATGACTGCCGCACGTGTGCCCGATGACAGCACCATGCCCGACGTCAGCATCATGATCGTCGCCTATAACTCGGCAGCGCTGATCGCGGACTGCATCGCTGCAATCCCGCAGGCCTGCCAGCGCTACCGCCACGAGGCCCTGCTGATCGACAACGGCGACGGTTCGACCGAGGCGCTGGTCGCCGCGCAGTTCCCGTGGGTCAGGATCGTGCCGAGCCAGGGCAATATCGGCTTTGCGGGAGGCAACAACGTCATCGCCCGCGAGGCCCGCGCGCCGCGCCTCTTGCTGCTCAATCCCGACATGGTGGCCCATCCCGGCTCGATCGACCGGCTGATCGACGGCGCGCTCGCCCATCCGGAGGCGGGCGCATGGGGCGGCCTCACGCTCGACAAGGAGGGGCGGCCCGATACCGGCAACGCCATCGCCATCCCTTCGCTGATCGAGCTCGCCAGTACCGCGCTGGGCAAGTCACTGGTCTCCAGCCGCCCGATCCTCGGGATCGACACCGATGCCGAGGTGGACGTCCTCTCCGGCGGCTTCGTCATGTTCTCGCGCGAGGCGTGGGACGCCGCCCGCGGGCTCGACGAACGCTTCTTCCTCTATTGCGAGGAGGTCGACCTGTTCTGCCGCCTCAAGCAGAAGGGCTACCGCTTCTGGCGCATCGCGGGCGCAAGCGGATACCACGCCGCCGGCCACGGCGAGGGCTTCTCGCCCATGCGCCTGCTCTACCAGTCGGCCGGCAAGATGGAGTTCGTGCGCCAGCACTGGTCCGCCCCGCGCGCCGCCATCGCCGGAGCGCTGATCTGGCTCGCCGCGATCGAGCGCCATGTCATGGGCCGCCTGCTGGGCGGATCGCGCCCGCGCCTCAAGCAGATGAGCGAGGGCTACCGCCATGTCGCGCTGCGCCCCGGGATGTGGCTGTTCGGCTACCACCCGCAGCGCGGCCTGCTGGCCAAGCTCGCCACCACGCCGGGGTTCGCCTCGCCCCTCCAGCCCTCTCCCACTCGCCAAACCGGCAAGGAACCCGCGCAATGACGCAGCTCGCCGAACCCGTCGCACCGCAGCCCTCCGCCAGCACCGCCATGGAGGGCGCCTTTTCCGGCCGTGCGCTCGTCATCAAGGCCAAGGGCGGGCTCGGCAACCGCATGCTCTCCGCGATCACCGGCCTCGTGCTCGCCCGCCTCAATGATCGCACCCCCTTCATCGACTGGCGCGACGGGATGTATGTCGAGCGCGGCGTCAACCTCTACCCGCTGCTGTTCGATGCGGGCTGGATGGGCGATGTCGACCAGTTCGACGCGGCCACCGTCACCGCCCCGGCGCTGTGGGCCGACCGCATGGCGGATCACCCGACCGACATCATCCATCAGCACTTCCCCAACCAGCACCAGGACCCGTTCCTGTATCGCAAGCTCGGGATCCCCATGAACGGGCCGGACCCGGCCGAGCGGGTGGGCGTGTTCTGGTCCTACCTGCCCAAGCTCAAGCGGCTCGCGGGCCGCATGGCGCGCCACCCGGCCTTTGCGGGCAAGGGGATCGACGCGGTCACCAGCGATTACCTCGCCAGCTATTTCCGCCCCGTGCCCGAGGTGGCGGCGAAGGTCGATGCGATCTTCCGCGACATCGCCGCGCCGGTGATCGGCGTGCACATCCGCTTCACCGACCGCAAGGCCCCGCTGCCGCGTATCATCGCGACCATCGAGAAGCTGGCGCGCGCCCATCCCGAGGCGCGGATCTTCCTCGCCACCGACAGTGCCGAGGCCGAGGAGGCGGTGCTGGCCCGCTTCCCCGATGTGCTGCGCATCGACAAGGCGCTCGCCCAGGGCGGGCAGGCGCTGCACGTGGCCTCGGGCGAGTTTGCCGATCCGGTCGAGGAGGCGCGCAACGCGCTCGTCGACATGATGGCGCTGGCCCGCTGCAACTGGCTGGTGCACTCGAGCCACTCGACCTTCTCGGTCACCGCGGCCCTGATCGGCCGCATCCCGCGCGAACGGCAGGCCGATGTCGACCGGTTCAACCCCAAGGTGCGGATCAAGCAGGCGTTTCAGGCACGGGCTTGAGCGAAGAAAGAACGGAAGGAATTCATACGAGCATGGTTCTGCGTAGCGCCGCCAAGCGTATTCTCCCGCCTTTCGCTCGGACCACCGCAAAAAAGGTCTGGGAAGGCTACAAGTTCTCCGCCGACCGCAAGGCTTTCCTGCGTCTGAACCCAGACGCGAAGTTTGTTCTCTTTTCCAAGGAGCAGCTCAAGGACTTCAGGGAGCAGGGGTTCTACGGTCAGATCGCGCAGGATTACATCTTGAGCCTGCTGTTCGAGCATGACGACGGCGTATTCGTCGACATCGGTGCCAATCTTCCGGTCGCGATCAGCAACACTTACTTCTTTGAAAAGAAAGGCTGGTCTGGCTTTGCGTTTGATCCGATGAAATCGGTCAAGGATGCATGGCAGGCACGGCAGAACACCAAGTTCGTCAATGCGGGGATCAGCGACAAGGCGGAAACACGGCAGTTCGTTGAGATAAAGCCCAAGGCGGGCTGGGAGCATACGCTGTCCGGCTTCAAGGAATATGTCCGCGCCGAGAATTTACGCGATTATGATCACGTCACCTATGAAGTCGAATGCGGACCGGTGCACCACTTCATCGACCCCGCCACACAAGTCGATTTTGTTTCAATCGACGTTGAAGGTGCCGAAGCATTGATCCTGCGCGGCTTTGATTTCAGCAAGTCGCCGCCCAAGGCGATCATGCTCGAAAACAATCAGGTGCTCGGGGGCGAACAGGTGCACCGCGAGACCTTGTTTGCGAACGGCTACAAGTTGGTCGCACGCATCAATGCGAGCGATGACCTCTTCGTTCACTCGAGCCTAGCGGTTCCCGCGCAGTTCTGGTCGGCGCTCGATCGGTTGAGCTAACTGGCGGCGGGGGCCGACAGGGACTGCGTGACGCGGAGCGTTCAGCACTGCGCCGCTGACGCTGACCGACAGGCCGATCAGCATGAAAAACCATATGTGCGCGGACAGCCAGAGTGCGACCGAGATGATGCCGAGGCCGAAAACGCCGAGGCTAATCGCAAGGCCCTTGTATGCTCTACGATCAATATAGTTTGGCGATGCAGTGGCAGCGCGCATAAGCATCAGAACGGCCCAGATGGTGGCAATGGCCATAAGGACCGAAGGGATGATCCCAAATCGCACGGCCATCAACAGCCAGAAGTGATCCATCGACGACGAATGCATCCATACAGGTCGCTCCCAGTCGCCATAGCCAAGGCCGAACCAAGGGTTCTTAACAACATTCTGCGAGCCATATTGCCAGATCAGGACTCGTTGATAGGAACTTACAATGTTGAACGAGGCGTAGCGCATTAGAAGGCCGTAGGTGCCCGAACCAGTCGCCGTTTCCGCGACAAACACCACCACCCCTGTCACCACAAAGAACAGGCGCCAACTCAGGTTGGCAAAACGTTCGCTGAGCCAGTCATAGGCAACCAGCCCACCGCCGACGACAAGGCCCAGCAGCGCTGCGGAACTGAGCGTGAAAAAGCTGCAAACGGCTGCGACGATACCAGCGATCTTCGGCCAACCCTTTATACCGCCCAGAACGTAGAGCGGCAGAAAACTGGCCAGAAAAACCCCGGCAAGAATGGGATGCGGGAACGGTCCTGGAGCGCGGAATAGGCCTAGGCGAACGTCCATGCGGTAGCCCGCAGACCTGCCAGTTACGAGGCCTGCAAAGTCCTGAATCAATCGCTTGTGTGTCAGGGATTCAGCCATCAACGCTAAACCAATAATCGCCAGCCCCGGCGCCATCATGATGAGGAAGGTCCGCAGGTCCCTCAGCGAGCGGATTGTGAAGCGCCCGAAGAAATAGGCGAGCGCGATGTCGGTCGTCTGGGCGAAGGCGGCGGTGAAGGCCTCAACCGCCTCGGTCGTCATGAACAGCGCAAAGCACACCCACGCCGTCGCCGCGACGATCAGCGCGTCGATCCAGCCG
This sequence comes from Porphyrobacter sp., assembly GCA_027531395.1. Classification (GTDB taxonomy): domain Bacteria; phylum Pseudomonadota; class Alphaproteobacteria; order Sphingomonadales; family Sphingomonadaceae; genus Erythrobacter. The sequence continues at coordinate 51,249 of JAPZRO010000012.1, forward strand.
AGCCGGATCTCGCCGCGCAGGCCCCGCGAGATCATGTAGAGCGCCGCCGGGATCAGCATGAAGCGGTAGGGCGGCAGGGCCGTGGTGCCGATCATCAGGTTGAGCTGCGGCGGGAGCAGCAGCATGTAGCCCAGCGCTACCGCCAGATAGATCGGCACATTGTCCGACCCGGCCTGTCTCGGGCGGGCAAGCGGCGATCCGATCGGAGCAGGACGGAATGTAGTGACCATGCGTCAGGGCTAGACTAATTCGGCGACACGTCCAAGCCGATAACGCACTTGCAGCATAACGCGGACCGCTCGCCCCGCCCTGCGCTCCGCCCCGCATTTGCATGCCCCGCGGCGAAATGCGGCGAAGGCGGCCAAGAAAGCGCGTTCCTGTAGATAACCATTTTGGTTCATTTGATTCAATAGATTTAGCGAATGAGGTTACTTTATGACTCGCGATCCCTTCGGCTCCGCCAACGACAGCCTGATCGCCCCCGCCCGCGAGGCCTTCGCCGTTACCCCGAAGGACACGGGCGAACTCACCCGCGCGACCAAGGCAGTCTATGTCGGCACCGGCAGCCATATCGTGCTGCGTGCGTTGGGACCGGAGGCGAATGAAACGCTGCGCAACGTCGCTGCCGGCAGCGTCATCGTGATAGCCAATGACCGCGGCACGCTAATCAATAATTTCGGCATCGCCGGCGTCAAGTTCGAAGGTAGCGAGGCGGTCATCACCCGGCCGACCTCCCATACAATCCAGACCCAGCGCGGCACCTTCGCCTTTTACGGCTGGTGGGTGCGGCTCCGAAAGCCGGCGGGCAAGGCCGGACAGGCCAACCTCTTTATCTCGGGGCGACCGCGCGGGACGGCACCATGCAGAAGCGCGTGATCGGCCCCTACCTATTCTACCCCGCGGAAGAGGAGTTCACCCACGGGGTGACGGTCCCTCTGTCGCAGCCGGCAGTGGCGAGCGTGAACTACCACTCGCTCGACGCGGCGGCGACCTATGTGACCCAGCTCGGCTCGGCCAATCCGCTGATCACCATCGACGAGCCCGGCTTGTACGAATTGACAATCGGCAGCGGCGTCCCCGGCATTTCTTTGCGCACCGACCTGCCCGGACGGCTCAACATCACCACCAGCACACCCGATGTCACGATCGGGAGGGCAGCCAAAGTCAATGATAGCACGGCCAACATCAACGATGCGCGCTACAAGCTGCGGTTCGTCGGCACAAACCTGACGCTCGACTATCGCTACGTGCTCAACATCAACGGCAGCAGCGCGGACAAGGGCCAGGGCGCGTGGTTCGACGGGTTGAACGTGATCTCGAGCGCGCCGCTCGGCAATTCGGAGCTGTGGCGCGGGACAGTCAAGCCCAACGGCGTCGGCTCGGTGAGCGGCGCGGCGTGGTTCACCGAGGTCAAGGTCACCGAGCTCACCAATTTCGGCAACACTGCCAATCTGATCCGGGGCTGCGAGCAGGACCGTGTGGCGGGCAATATCTTCTAGAGCTCGAAATACTGCATCCAGAACCGCGTGCGCATCCACTCGGGCAACCCCAAGCCGGTAGCTGCCACCAACGTACTGGTGGGCGGCGACGAAACCAGCCTGTTCATGAACTTCGGGGCCAATGACGTCAGGCGGGCCGGGCAGCTGGCGGCGAGCGGGTTCCGCGCCGTCATCCCGCACGACATGGACCGCACGCCCTTCCTCGAATTTGCGGCGCTGGGAGCCTTCGCGCTCGAAGCGCCCGAATATGTTCCGTCGCCGCCGTCGGCTGACCCGCTGGGAGACCTGCTGGCCGGAATGAACGCGGCCGACGGGCAGTCCTCGATCCATCGCCTGCGCAATGCGTCGGTCACGGGCGGCGTGTGGCGCAGCGAGGACATGAGCGCCAACAACAATGATCTGACCCAGAGCACGGCGGCGAGCCAGCCTGTGATCGACGCAACCGGCGCGACCTTCGACAATGGCGCCTGGGTCAACCGCGCGATCACGGGCGAAACCTTCACCGTGATCATGGGCTTCACCAAGACCGATGCCAGCACCGCCACGACCATCCTGTGCGATCAGGGCAGCGCCAATGTGGTGCAATATGCGGAGGGCATTTCCTCGGTGCCCGGCAGCACGGTGCTGATCGACGGAAACCCGATTGCGAGCCGCAATGCGCTCTACCTCGCGCTCCATCAGACCGGCGCGAAAGTGATCGAGATGCAGGGCTGCAACTTCACCGGCGACACCCAGATCGGGCTCGGACGCGGCGGCGGAACCTCGCTTGTCGGCACTGTCGACTGGTTCATCGTGATCGAGGAATCCGCCTTCCCCGATACGCTGAGCCAGATGCGCTCATGGGCGAAACAGGTCGCTGCCTCCGCCTAGAACAGCCCCCCGGCGCTACAGATCGAGCTGGCGCACCAGATCGCGCGGATCGATCCGCGAGTCCGTGGCGCCGGCGAGGCGCTTGGGGAAGGTACGCCAGAGCCGGAACTGCGAGCGCAGCAGCGGCAGCGGGGTGCGGGTCAGCGGCACGGTCAGCGTCGCGATCGGCAGGATCGCCTTCCATTTGCGCTGCATGTAGTGCCAGGCATCGGCATAGCCGCCGCGATAGGTGCGCAACGGGCGGCTGTTATGGATCGCGGGCAGATCGGCGACATAGGCGTGCAGCCCTGCCGCACGGGCCATCTGCACGATGTCGGTGCCGTAGAGGTGAAAGCCGGGCAGCCCCTCGTCGAACCTGAGCCCGCTCGAACGGCGCAGAATGATCACGAATTCGTCGATGCAGACCGTCTGGCGCGGCGCGCCGAAGCGTCCGCCCACGCGGCGGCTGAGGCCCGAGGACCAGACATGGCCGACATGGTTGCCCGCCAGATCGACGCCGCAAGCGCCGATCACCGCCCAGTCGGGATCCTTGGCTTCAATTTCGGCGATCGCGCGGGCGAGGCCCTCTTCCCAGCCCTCGGGCAGGAAGACGTCCTGATGGGCGAAGACGATGATCGGAGCCGTGCTCTCGTCGATCCCGCGATTATAGGCCTCGGACGCCGAGCGCGCGCCGCGGTAGCAGCTGAGGCCCACCGCACCGGACGCAACCAGCGGGGAGCGTTCGAGATTGTTGGCGAGAATCTCCTCGTCATTGACCGCCGCCACGATGTGCAGCTGGCCGGCAATCGCACCCGCATCGCTCATGGCTTGTGCCCGACGACGCAGATCTGGCGCATGGTGAGGTGGCGGAAGCGGTTCATCGTCACGAGGTTGAACACGCTGCCGAACGGCCCGGGCGGGGCCATGGCGCGCACCTGATCGATCCGGATGCCGGCATCCTCGAACATCTGGCGGTAGCTGCCCTGCGTGAACCAGCGCAGGTGGGTGCGGTCCATCACCCCGGTCTCGGTCAGCTCCCAGCGGTCGGCGATGATGCCCTTGAGGATCGCCAGCTGCGCGACGTTGGGCGAGCTGGCGAGCACGATCGCCCCGGGCTTCAGCTTGGCCGCGACCCGCTTCACCACGGTCCACGGATCGATCAGGTGTTCGAGCACCTCGCTCATCAGCACCGCGTCGAAATGGCCATCGGGCCAGGGAAAGGTCATGCGCTCGACATCGCCTTCGAACACCTCGGTCAGGCGGGTGCGGGCCATAGCAGCGGCCTGCGGGGCAAGCTCGACACCAGTGTAGGATTGGCACAGGCCCTGGGCAATCGCAGCCGCACCGGTCTCGCCCGACCCGCAGCCGAGCTCGAGCACATTGGCGCTGCCGTCCTTGGGCAGAAGCGCAAGAAAGTCGCGGCGCACGCCGCCGAAATAGGTGCTCTGCTTGTTCTTGTAGCCGTCGGCGTTGACGTCAGGCACGTCCTGAACTGCCTGGTCCATCATCCACCCTTTCGCTTGGCGATCTTGAGAATTTGCATCGCGCCGCCTCGCAGACGGCGGCGAAAGTCGGCCGAGGCGAACAGCGCCGCACCGACCCCGGCACCGCTGCACAGCGTAGCGGCGAGCAGTGGAACAGCCCACCCCGCATAGGGATCGATCACCGCCTGCACGGTCAGCACGAGTCCCGCCAGAATGGCAAACATGGTGCCGAAGAACACCGCCGGGCGGGCCGCGGCAGTGGTCCGGCGGGTCACCTGATACAGCGACAGGAAGGTCGCCGCCACATCGCCCGCACACATGGACCCCGCCACCCATACCACGCCGTGCCCCATCGACAGGGCGACGATGGCCCCGCCCAGCCCGGTGATCCGCAGCAGGTTGTTGGCGAGAATGTCGCTCGTCCCGCCGACGCTGAGCGAGATGCACACGCACCACGCGCGCAGCACTGTGGCGGCGGCCTGAATGGCAAGGAAGGCCACCAGCAGCGGCGCGGTCTTGTAGCCGGCACCGAACAGCAGCACCACGATCGGCGCGCCGAGAACCGCGATCGGCACCAGCGTGGCCGACAGCATCAGCAGCGAGGCCGCGCCGGTGGTGCGGCAGCGTTCGGCGTACATCGCGCCATTGTCGCGCGCTTCGGAGAGCAGCGGCAGGCACAGATTGCCGAACAGCCGCGCCAGAAAGATGCTCGCCCCGCCGGTGAGCGCCGCGACGGCGACATAGCCGGCAAGGTCGGCCATTCCTTTGAGGGCGCCAATCACGATCCGGTCGCCTTGTGTGGCAAGGAAGATCACCCCGCCATTGAGCAGCAGCGGCCAGCCATAGGTCAGCACCGGTCGCAGCGCCTCGCGCGAAAGCCCAAGGCGGTAGGGCGTCCGCGCGAGGATGTGCGACAGCGCGACCGAGATCACCGAGGTCGCAAGGCAGCCCGCGATGATCGCGGTGTAGCTCTTGGTCACCGCCGCCAGCACGATGGTGAGCAGTACCCCGGGCACCAGCCCGCCCAGCTGCATCTTCACATAGGTCGCAAAGCGCATCGCGCGCTGCTGGACCAGCGGATCGAGATGGCGCAGCCCCTCGATCGCCGGAATCGCCGCTGCGCAGGCATAGAACCAGCCCAGTTCCGGATTGCCGAACCGCGCCGCGATCCAGCCCGACAGCGCGAGGATCACCAGCGCCATGGTCAGCCCGCGCGCCAGCAGCAGGCTCGCCAGCGTCGGCATGGTCGCGCCGAGTTCCTCCTCGCGCGCCTGGATCACGTATTTCTCGATGCCGAGATCGCTGATCAGCGCAAAGGTGCTGGTCACCAGCAGGAAGGTGACGCTGATCCCGAAATACTCCGGGCCGAGCAGGCGCGCGATCAGGACCGTGCGCAGGAACAGCAGGCCATGTTCGCCGACATAGCCGAGCCCGAGCGTCAGCCCCGCACTGCTGAAACGGCCCCGCACCACGATCCTATCGGGCCCGGCCGCCGGTCACGACAGCGGTTTCCCGATCCCGGCGACCAGACGGCGCAGGGTGCCAAGGAAGCTGCGCAGGTTCTCCTTCATCCCGAGTTTGCGCGCATTGTCAGCCAGCGCGAGCCCGGCAAAGCGCGGCCGCCGACGGCCGGTCAGCACCATTGCCCCGACCCGTGACAGCACCAGCCCTTTGCGGCGCGCCTGAAACGGCTGCATGTGCGCAATCTGGGAAATCTGCGTGGGTTCGGTGACGAGGCTTCCGGCCGCTACCGCGCGGCCGACCAGCGCCTCGCCCTTACCGGTGCGGGTGATCAGCAGGCTGCGGCCGTCCTGCTCGTCGAACAGCGGATTGCCCTGATCGTCGCAATGCCAGCCATCGGCGCAGACAATATCCGCGAATTCGCCGATCCCGTCCGGGCAGATCTTGCAGCGGAACTGCAGGTGCCGGTTGAGGATCGTGCCCCAGCTGGTGTCGTAGTTCATCGTGAACTTGCGCCCGTCGGCCATCACCGCGGTGGCAAAGCCGGGCCAGCCGTCACCGCGATAACGGAAGGCGGTGACCGCGCTTTCGTCCTCGATCCCCATTGCCTTGAGCAGCGCCGAGGTGCCGCGATAGCTCGGCACGCCCGCGCACATGAAGGCGATCATGTAGGGCACCTTGGCGTCGACCCGCGGGTCGTGCCGCGCCAGCTGGCGCAGGCCCGCGACGTCGCAAGGCTTGCCGACGAACACGAACCGCCCCGGCGCATCGAGCCGCGCGCCGATATCCTGGAGCGGCGAGGAAGGCGCATAGCGCGAGCCAGCGGCGCGGAATACGTCCTCGGCACCGGTGCTGATGGTCAGGGCGTTGCGGATCGGCGAAGTGCGGTCGGCTGCGTTCTGCACCACGTAATCCGCCTCGCCCGAGGCCAGCAGGTGGGTAAGGATCGCCGACAGCGCGCCGCCCGAGGAGGCGTTGCGGCGCAAAGCCGGGTCGCTGCTCCAGCCGAGCCGGGTCTCGATCAGCGGGCCCCATACCGGATGGTAGTCCGCTTCCAAGTTGGACGGCTCATGCGCGATCCGTGCACCGGGGCACACTGCATCGAACAACGACTCTTCTTCACTCGATGTTGGCCGCAGACAAATCGGGCGGAGAAAACCCTGCGGCGTTTCCCGCATGGCAAAGGCGGGATTGTCGAGCTTCGCAATCCCAGCACAAAGACCACAGCCGGAACACAAGCCGTTCGCTGTGGTCCTCACGACGTCAAGCATTCCTGACCACCATTTCGGCGATCGTCCGGTCAAGGAATTCACTATAAAGGGCCAGCCGCTGCTGCGCCTTGGCATTGGCCGCGAGCGCAGCCTGCCTCACCGACGCAAGGTTCCCAAGAACGTCATTCAGGCGCGCTAGCACGGTCTGTTGACTGTCTTGCGTGAGATCGGCGGCCAACTCGTAACCGAGCGAGCCGAATAGGCCATTGAACTTGCGGCTATAGCCAAGCGGAAACGCCGCTGTGCCGGACGAGATCGCCGCTATGGTAGCGTGCAGTCGACTGCCGATTAGCAGGTCGAGCCCGGCAATATAGTTTTTCGCCTGCAATGGATCCCCGAACGGCGGAGCGATTGTCGCAGTTGCAAACCGGGTCTTCAGCATTTCGCTCACAGCCGAATCGTTCTCGTGATCCATTGCACTGTTGACGACGTGTGGAACGATATGAAGCTCAATACGGGGGTCGTCGCTCAGTCTTTGCAAGATTGCGTCGATCAGCGCCGGATAATCGAGCGCAAGCGCAATCCGGTCGCCACGTGACAGTTCCCGTCGATACAGTAGTGCGGAGACATTCACGCCGACCTTAATCGGACCATTCAGAAGGTCGCGCCCGGCCTTATCCGCCGGCGCGGTGAACGGCAGGGCGAAAGCGACGTCCGTGGCCAAGCTTGCCTTGTCGCCGAAGCCCATAGTCTTGAGCAGAGCGAGTGAAGTCTCGTCCCGCGCGAAGATCGCATCCGCGAGCGCGAGCACACCTTTCGCTGCGATCCTCGCAGGCTTCGAGAAGAACGGACCGATCGTCTGCGGGCTGAAGATCAACGGCGCACGCGCAATCCGCACTGCAACCTTGGACGCCAGTATCAGGTTCAGCCGCGACCATCGATAGATGTCGGAGAAACTGTCGCCGGCGCCGATGTCGAAAACGATGTCGCAGCGCCGCAAATGCCGGTGGAGACCGGAAAGGGGATTAACCATCGCCTTGTAACCGACATTGACGAAGCTGTTCTCGAACGGGAGTACAGCGGTGTAGTCATGCGTTCCGCGCACACCGATGATATGAAACACAGGGCGATAACCGACCCGACCTACAGCGGCGGCTATCAGGTAGGCATTGGCAATAGTGAGCGCACCAACTCCAAGATTTTCCGACAGTAATGAGTGCCAAAGCAACCCAATATGAATCGTTGGCCGGTCTTCCAGCTCTTTGGGCCAGCCAGCCTTCATCGACAAGGTCGGGAGCAACAGATCATCACGCAGGAAAATAAACAAAAGTTAGTTAATGTCAATTTCCAACGTTGGGAGTAATTCGCTCTACATGATCTCACGCAAGCCACCAGCATCGACGTTGTCGAGAAACCACCGATAAGTCTGCGCGATCCCATCGGCGAGGCCGATCGTGGGCCGCCAGCCGAGGCCGGTCAGCCGGCTGGTGTCGAGCAACTTGCGCGGGGTGCCGTCGGGCTTGTCGAGATCATGGACGATCTCGCCGGTGAACCCGACGATCTCGTTCACCAGCCGGTTGAGTTCGAGGATCGCGATATCCTCGCCGCAGCCGACATTGACGTGATCGTGGCCCGAATAGTGCTGGAGCAGATAGACGCAGGCGTCGGCCAGATCGTCGACATGCAGGAACTCGCGGCGCGGCGTGCCGGTGCCCCAGATCGTCATCGTCTCGGCGCCCGCCAGCTTGGCCTCGTGTGCCTTGCGGATCAGCGCGGGGAGGACGTGGCTGGAGGTCAGGCTGAAATTGTCGCCAGGGCCGTAGAGATTGGTCGGCATCGCGGAGATGAAATCGCGGCCGTGCTGCTTGCGATAGGCCTGCGCCAGCTTGATCCCGGCGATCTTGGCGATCGCGTACCATTCGTTGGTGGGCTCAAGGCTGCCGGTCAGCAGCGCGTCTTCCGCCATCGGCTGGGGCGCGAACTTGGGGTAGATGCAGGATGAGCCGAGGAACAGCAGCTTTTCGGCATCGTGCCGGTGCGCGGCCTCGATGACGTTCGCCTCGATCATCAGGTTGTCGTAGAGAAAATCGGCCGGCTGCGTGTCGTTGGCGAGGATCCCGCCCACCTTGGCCGCAGCCACCACCACCACCTCCGGGCGATGCGCGGCGAACCACGCGCGGGTCGCGGCCTGATCCATCAGATCGAGCTCGGCGCGCGGCGCGACGAGAACCTCGCAATCCTCGCGCTCCAGCCGCCGCACGATCGCCGAACCCGCCATGCCGCGATGCCCGGCGACGAACACGCGCTTGCCTGCCAGCGGATAGAGAGCCTCGCCCGACATGATTACAGGATCACACGGGGCGCGGGGGCGCGCATCACCTCGAGGTCGGCCTGCACCATCTCGCGCGCCAGATCGCGCACGCTGGTCTTGTGCGTCCAGCCGAGCTTCTCGCGCGCCTTGGTCGGGTCGCCGAGCAGCAGATCGACTTCGGTGGGCCGGAAATAGGCCGGATCGACTTCGACGAGGCAGCGCCCGTCGATGGTGCTGTAGCCCTTCTCGTCGATCCCCTCTCCGCGGAATTCGAGCGGGATGCCGGCATCCTCGAAGGCCCACAGCACGAAGTCGCGCACCGAGGTGGTCTCGCCGGTTGCGAGGACATAGTCGTCCGCCTCGTCCTGCTGCATCATCAGCCACATGCCCTGCACATATTCCTTGGCATGGCCCCAGTCGCGCTTGGCATCGAGGTTGCCGAGGTAGAGCTTGTCCTGCTTGCCCAGCGAGATCGCAGCGGCGGCGCGGGTGATCTTGCGGGTGACGAAGGTCTCGCCCCGCAGCGGGCTTTCGTGATTGAACAGGATGCCGTTCGAGGCGTGCATCCCGTAGGCCTCGCGGTAATTGACCGTGATCCAGAAGGCATAGAGCTTGGCTGCCGCATAGGGGCTGCGCGGATAGAACGGGGTGGTCTCGCGCTGCGGCACTTCCTGCACCAGACCGTAGAGCTCGGAGGTCGAGGCCTGATAGAAGCGGGTGGTCTTCTCCAGCCCGAGAATGCGGATCGCCTCGAGCAGACGCAGCGTGCCGATCGCATCGGCATTGGCCGTGTATTCGGGCGTCTCGAAGCTCACCGCGACATGGCTCTGCGCGGCGAGGTTGTAGATCTCGTCGGGCTGCACTTCCTGCACGATGCGGATCAGGTTGGTGCTGTCGGTGAGATCGCCATAGTGCATCATGAAGCGCTGATGCTGCTCGTGCGGGTCCTGGTAGATGTCCTCCACGCGCCCGGTGTTGAACGACGACGAGCGCCGCTTCACCCCGTGAACCTCGTAACCCTTTTCGAGCAGCAGGCGCGCAAGGTAGGCTCCGTCCTGCCCAGTTACGCCCGTAATAAGTGCCTTCTTGGCCATGTCAGTCCTTGCCTTCTAGTTCTTGCGCGCGGTGGCGAGTGGTTCGGAGTGCCGGTGGATGGTCGGCGGGTAAAGCTCAGTGCGCTCCCTGCACCAGCGGACGCCACCACGCCTCGTTGTCGAGATACCAGCGCAGCGTCTGGCGCAGGCCCTCCTCGAAGCCGCGCTGCGGCACGTAGGCGAGTTCGGCGCGGGCCTTGGTCTCGTCGATGGCGTAGCGGCGGTCATGCCC
>JAPZRO010000019.1 GCA_027531395.1 Porphyrobacter sp.
GCGTTCGGCTCATATCCTCTCTCGGAACCCGGGTACGCGCCCGCCCCCCGCAGCCCCCCCCCCCCGCCCCCCCCCCCGCCCCACCAGGAAACCACTCGGTGTGGGGCCGGGGGGGTCCGGCGGGGCGGGAGGTCTGACCCAAGCTCAAAGAGCTTGGGTATCAGCTCTTGTGCGCGAACCAGATGATGTGATGCGCTCCCTTGTTATTGGGGCGCGAGCGGACGTTCCATTCGGTTACCGTCAGCTTGGTATCATAGAGCCGCTTGCGGAACGCCGGGTCGGGCCCCGCTGACCACACCGCCAGAATGCCGCCGGGCTTCAGCGCATCGCGCGCCTTGGCAAGGCCGGTGCGCGAATAGATGCGGTTGTTGGCATCGCGCACGATCCCGTCGGGGCCATTGTCGACATCCAGCAGGATCGCGTCGAACTTGTCGCAGGTGCCGTCATTGGCGTCGTCGATCAGTGCGGCGACATCGCAGATCTTGAGGTCGAGGCGCGGGTCCGACAGGCCATCGCCCGTCAGCGCCGCCATCGGCCCCTTGGCCCATTCGATGATCGCCTCGGAAATCTCGGCCACCACGATCTGTGCCTTCGGTCCGAGCTTGGCAGCGGCCGCACGGTAGGTGAAGCCCATGCCATAGCCGCCGATCAGGATGCGGGCATTGTCCTTGCTCAGCCGGTCGATGGTGAGATCGGCCAGCTGTTCCTCGGAAAAGCGCATCCGCGTGCTCATCAGCTCGTTGCGCCCCATCACGATCATGAAGTGGCCGGCATGGGTGTAGAGTTCGAGGAGCACGCCATCCTCGATCTGTGCGGTGTCTAGAAGTTCGCGTTTCAGCATCGCTGCCCCCTAGACCATGCGGGCACAAAAAACCCGCCGGAATTGCTCCCGGCGGGCTGTTTGTTGTGTCTCGCGGACGCTTAGTCCTTGAGGAAGTCGGGCAGGCCGGCCGGACCGCTGTCACGGTCACGACCGCCACGGTCGCCGCCGCGATCACCGCCACGGCCGCCACGGTCACCACCGCGGCCGCCCTTGGGCCCGCGACGATCACCGCGGTCACCACGATCACCGCGCGGCTCACGCGGTTCGCGGGGCGGACGGGTGTCTTCCAGCTCTTCGCCGGTTTCCTGGTCGACCACGCGCATCGACAGACGGACCTTACCGCGCTGATCGATCTCGAGCACCTTGACCTTCACTTCCATGCCTTCGGAGACGACATCGGTCGGCTTCTCGACGCGCTCGTTGCGCATTTCCGAGACGTGGACGAGACCGTCCTTGCCGCCCATGAAGTTCACGAAAGCGCCGAAATCGACGATATTCACGACCTTGCCGGTGTAGATCTTGCCGACTTCGGCTTCCTCGACGATGCCGAGGATCCACTTCTTCGCCGCTTCGATCTCGTCGAGGTTCGAGGACGAGATCTTGATCACGCCTTCATCGTCGATGTCGACCTTGGCGCCGGTTTCGGCGACGATCTCGCGGATCACCTTGCCGCCGGTGCCGATGACATCACGGATCTTCGACTTGTCGATCTGGATCGTCTCGATGCGCGGCGCGTGCTTGCTGACTTCGCTGCGCGCACCGGTCAGCGCCTTGGCCATTTCGCCGAGGATGTGCTGGCGGCCGGCCTTGGCCTGCTCCAGCGCCTTGGCCATGATTTCCTGCGTGATGCCGGCAACCTTGATGTCCATCTGCATCGTGGTGATGCCTTCGGCGGTCCCGGCGACCTTGAAGTCCATGTCGCCGAGGTGGTCTTCATCGCCCAGAATGTCCGAGAGGACGGCGAATTCGTCACCTTCGAGGATCAGGCCCATCGCGATGCCGCTTACGGGCGCCTTGATCGGCACGCCCGCGTCCATCATCGACAGACAACCGCCGCACACGGTCGCCATCGACGACGAGCCGTTGGACTCGGTGATGTCCGACAACACGCGGATGGTGTAGGGGAAGTCTTCCTTGCTCGGCAGCACGGGGTTGAGCGCGCGCCAGGCGAGCTTGCCGTGACCGACTTCGCGGCGACCCGGCGCGCCGAAGCGGCCCACTTCACCGACCGAATAGGGCGGGAAGTTGTAGTGCAGCATGAAGCTGGAATAGCTAAGGCCTTCCAGACCGTCGATCATCTGCTCGGAATCCTTGGTGCCGAGCGTGGTGGTGCAGATCGCCTGGGTTTCGCCGCGGGTGAACAGCGACGAGCCATGGGTGCGCGGCAGGAAGCCGACGATCGCTTCGATCGGGCGGACCTGATCGAGCTTGCGGCCGTCGATGCGGCTGCCATCCTTGAGGATGGCGGTGCGCACGATGTCGGCCTCGACCTTCTTCATGGTCTTGATCGCGACCATCTGGGTCTGCGGGGTCTCGTCGGCAAACGCCGCCTTGGCCTTGGCCCGCGCCTCGTTCAGCGCGTTCGAACGCGCCGACTTGTCGGTGAGCTTGTAGGCGGCCGCGATATCGGCACCGACCAGTTCCTTGAGCTTCGCCTTGATGTCGGCGGTGTTGTCGGAAAGGTCGACTTCCCACGGATCCTTGGCGGCCTTTTCGGCCAGCTCGACGATCGCGCCGATCACCTTGCGGATCTCGTCATGCGCGAACATCACCGCGCCGAGCATCTCGTCCTCGGTCAGTTCCTTGGCCTCGGATTCGACCATCATCACCGCCTTGTCGGTGGCAGCGACCACGAGGTCGAGACGGCCTTCGGCAAGCGCCTTGTCCTGCTTCGGGTTGAGCACGTATTCGCCATCGACATAGCCGACGCGCGCCGCGCCGATCGGGCCCATGAAGGGCACGCCCGAAATGGTGAGCGCAGCCGAGGCGGCGATCATCGCGACGATATCGGCCTCGGTCTCGCCGTCGAACGACAGGACCTGCGCGATAACGTTGATTTCGTTGTAGAAACCTTCGGGGAACAGCGGACGGATCGGACGGTCGATCAGGCGGCTGGTGAGCGTTTCCTTTTCGGTCGCGCCGCGTTCACGCTTGAAGAAGCCGCCCGGGATGCGCCCGGCGGCCGAGAACTTTTCCTGGTAGTGGACGGTGAGCGGGAAGAAGTCCTGCCCTTCCTTCACCGACTTGGCGGCGGTGACAGCGCACAGCACCACGGTTTCGCCATAGGTCGCCAGCACGGCGCCATCGGCCTGGCGGGCAATACGCCCGGTTTCCAGAGTGAGGGTCTTTCCGCCCCACTCCAGCGATACGGTTTTCGTGTCGAACATTGGTTTTCCTTCTGACCCGCGCGGCCATATTGCCGGGCGGGGCCTCATGTGCCGGGGAAAGAACCGTCCCGGTCCGGTGCGGGGCGCTGGTTTGGCCCCAAGGCAGCAGGCCGGATGCCCGCTAGCCCCAAATGCAAGAAAGGCGGCCTCTTGAGCCGCCCTTCCCGCTAAACTCTTACTTGCGCAGGCCCAGCTTCTGGATCAGCGCGTTGTAGCGCTCGACATCCTTCTTCTTGAGGTAGGCGAGCAGCGTGCGACGCTTGTTGACCATCATCAGAAGGCCGCGACGCGAGTGGTTGTCCTTGTGGTGATCCTTGAAGTGCTCGGTCAGGTTGCGGATGCGCTCGGTGAGGATCGCGACCTGGACTTCGGGGCTGCCGGTGTCCTTGGGATCACGGGCGTTCGAGGAGATGATTTCCTGCTTCTTTTCGGCGGTCACCGACATAATATTCTCTTTCTTACTCAGCGACATCGGGAAGGTTGAAACCCCTGACGACCGTGGCCGTCCCATCCGTGATTTCCATCAGCGCGACCGGGACAGCGCCCAGTTTCGCCAGATAGAGCCCGGATGATTGGGGCATGCCAGACAGCACCCGGCCCTGTCGGACCGCCTGCGCGCTTGTCTGGTCGAGTGCGAGGGCCGGGATGTCGTCCAGCCCCGCCTCCAGCGGCAGGAGGAGGTGTTCAAGGCCTGCGCCCTTAGCGGTTTGCTCCAGATTGTCCAGCGAAATCGCCTGCTCCTCGCGGAAGGGCCCTGCCTTGATGCGGCGCAAATAGGTGACATGGCCGCAGGTGCCGAGCGCCTGCGCGATGTCGCGCGCGAGGCTGCGGATATAGGTGCCCTTGGAGACGTGTGCGACGAGGGTGACTTCGTCGTTCGTTGCGCCATCTGGCACGATCGACAGCGAATGTATCGTGACGCTGCGCGACTTCAGTTCCACCGCCTCGCCCGCCCGCGCCAGATCATAGGCACGCTGGCCGTCGACCTTGAGCGCGGAATAGGCCGGCGGCACCTGTTCGATTCCGCCGGTGAAGTGGGGGAGCACCGCCTCGACCTCTCCCAGCGTCGGGCGCACGTCGCTGGTGGCTACACCCACCCCCTCGGTATCGAGCGTGTCGGTCTCCTCCCCGAAGCGGATCGTGAAGGCGTAGATCTTGCTCGCATCCAGCATCCGCCCGGCCAGCTTGGTCGCCTCGCCCAGCGCGATCGGCAGCACGCCTTCGGCGAGCGGATCGAGTGTTCCGCCGTGGCCGACCTTGGTCTTGGCATAGCCGTTCTGCCGCAGCACGCGCTTGACCGCGCTCACGCCCTGCGTCGAACCCATGCCCTTCGGCTTGTCGAGGATCAGCCAGCCCGAAAGCGGCGCGGGTTTGCGCGCGTCGTCCAACGCCGTGCTCAGGAGACGGCCGCGTGGATCGCGCTGGCGAGCGAGAGATAAAGCTCCATGGCGAACAGCACCGGCGGCATCAGGATATTGCCCAGCCAGCTCGTCCCGAACACCCAGCTGGCCGCGACCAGAACAAGGATCAGCGCCATGCCGATGCCCTGCAATTTCTCCCACCCGGCCCGCATCCGCGCGGGCAACAGCCCGCCGACGATGTGTGAACCGTCAAACGGCGGGATCGGCAGCAGGTTGAAGATGCCGAGGAACAGGTTGACGATGATGAAGTAGAACAGCCCCGTTCCCAGCCACAGAGGCTCGCCCAGCGCGTTCAGCACCAGCGCCGTGCTGCCATCGTCGCGCATGGTCGCGCCGTCGGGCAGGACGAGGCCGTAGAGCACCGCACCGATAGCGGCGAGGACGAAGTTGCTCGCCGGGCCCGCTGCCGCCACCGCCATCATTCCGAAGCGCGGGTTGCTGAGCCGCCACTTGTTGACCGGCACTGGCTTGGCCCAGCCGAACATCGGCCCGCCCAGCAGTGCCAGCGCGCCGGGCACCAGCAGCGTGCCGACCGGATCGACATGGGCAATCGGGTTGAGCGTCAGCCGCCCGCGCTCGGAGGCGGTAGGATCGCCCAGCAGGCGCGCGGCATAGCCATGCGCGACTTCGTGGAACACGATCGCGATCACCAGCGCGGGGACCAGAACGAGGATCAGGGAAATGGTATCGGTCATCACAGCCCAGATAGGGTGGCCGCCCCGCCAAAACCATAGGGCGCGCGCAGCATCATCGCCCCAGCGCCTCGGAAAAATGCTTGCGGCACAAGGCGAGATAGCGGTCGTTCCCGCCGATCTCGGTCTGTGCGCCCTGCTTGACCGCTGCGCCGCCTTCATCGACTCTGAGGTTCATCGTCGCCTTGCGCCCGCAGTGGCACACGGCCTTCAGCTCCACCAGCGCGTCCGCAATCCCCAGCAAGACCGCCGAGCCGGGAAACAGCGCGCCCTGGAAATCGGTTCTGAGGCCGTAGCACAGCACCGGGATCCCCGCCTCGTCCGCCAGCCGGGCCAGCTGCCAGACCTGCTCGGCCTTGAGGAACTGCGCCTCGTCGACCAGCACGCAATCGAGCGGCGCGGCGGCGTGGGCAGCGCTTACCTCGGTCCACAGATCGGTGTCGGGATGGAAGCGGTGCGCCGCGCTCTCCAGCCCGATCCGGCTTTTGACCAGCCCGCCCGAGCGGCTGTCCAGCGCCGCGGTCCACAGCATGGTGCGCATCCCGCGTTCACGATAGTTGAAGTCGGCCTGCAACAGGTGCGAGGATTTGCCCGCGTTCATGCTGGCATAGTATAAATAGAGCTTGGCCATGATGCGCGCGAGCCTTGCACTCCGCTCGTCCCGCGACAAGCTCGCTCCGGGCGGTTTGCGCGGTTCTTCAACAGCGCAGCGAAACCATTCCCCTCTGGCGCGCGTAGGTCTATCATGGAGATCATGGGAATTCTGCCGCGCCTTCGCCTGTTGCTGCTGCCGCTGGCTGCGCTGTTCGCGCTTGCCAACGCCGGGGCAATCGGCACGCCGCAGCGCTACACGCTCGATGCATCGGCCAGCAATGTCTCGGCCAAGGTCCCCTTCTTTGGCCTCGCCAGCAAGACCGCGCGCTTCCCGCGGATGCAGGGGGCGGTCACCATTGTCCCCGGCGCGCCCGAACGCGCGCTGATCGACGTCACCTTCGATGCGACCGCGATCGAGGCGCCCGACAGCGTCACCCTCGCCCGGCTGCGCGGCGACAAGTTCTTCTGGGTCGAGAAATATCCCAGCATCCGCTTCGTGGGGCGTTCGCTGAAGCTGTCGAGCCCGACGCGCGGGACGGTGTCCGGCGAACTCACCGCGCGCGGGGTTACGCGGCCGCAGACCCTCGCGGTCACCTTCGATGCCGATCCGCTGAAGATGCAGGGCAAGCCGGTGAGCTTCACCGGGACCACCACGATCGACCGGCGCGAATTCGGGATGAAGTCCTATCAGCTGATCGTTGGCAACAAGGTCGACATCACGCTCAGGGCGCGGATGGTGCCGCGGTAGCGGGGACTATGCCTCGTCGTCCTCGCCCAGATCGCGGGCGACCTTGGGATCGCGCAGCAGCGCCTCAATCCGGTCGGCCTCGGCAAAGCTCTCGTCCTTGCGGAACTTGAGCTTCGGCGCGAATTTGAGGCCCAGCCGCTGGGCGACCTCGCGCTGGAGGAAGGCGGTGTTCTGGCGCAGGGCATGGACGACGTCCTCGTCCGAGACCTTCGGCCCCGCGCCGAGCAGCGCCTTCACATAGGCGGTCGCGTGGCGCAGATCGGGAGTCATGCGCACCTCGGTGACCGAGATATGCGCCGCACTCACGATATCGTCATGCACCTCACCGCGCGCGAGCAGTTCCGAGAGGATATGCCGCACCCGTTCGCCCACCTTGAGCACGCGCACCGATTGCTGTTCGGCGGTGAAAGGCGCCTTGGCCATCAGCGGGTCATCCCGGTCTGTTCCGGGGTCGGGCGCGGGGTCGGAATCGCGGTCGAGGTGGCGCGGGCGTGGAGCGTGCCGTCTTCCGCCAGCAATTCGCCTTCGAGGAAGATCACCCGTTGCCCGGCGCGCACCACCCGGCCCTTGCCGATCAGCGGCCCTTCCGGGATGAGGCGGATCAGGCTCATCGAGATTTCGAGATTGAGCGGTGCCATGACGCCGCCGGTTGCCGCGACATAGGCATAGCCCATCACGTCATCGAGATAGCCCGCGACCAGACCGCCCTGCACGCCGCCGCGCCAGGTGGTCATCTCGCGCTTCACGTGAAAGCGCATGGTCGCGGTCTGGGTCGCTTCGTCAAAACTGACGAATTCCGAGCCGAGCAGCGCCGTGTGCGGCGACTGCCCGGCATCTTCGGGATAGTAGGCGTTCTCGCTCACAGCGTCCGCTCACGCTCCTCGACCGAGAAGACTTCGAGCATGTCGCCGGCCTTGATGTCGTTGGTGTCTTCCAGCACCACGCCGCACTCGAGACCCGCGCGCACTTCGTCGACATCGTCCTTGAAGCGCCGCAGCGAGGCGATCTTGGTGGCCGAGACGATGACGTCCTGACGGGTGAGACGGGCGAACAGGCCCTTGCGGATCGCGCCTTCCAGCACCAGCAGACCAGCCGCCTTGTCCTTCTTGCCCGCCGGGAACACCTGCTTGACCTCGGCACGGCCGACCACGGTTTCGATCCGCTCCGGACCGAGCTCGCCGGCCATCTCCTTGGCGATTTCGTCAGTGAGGTGGTAGATGACGTCGTAATACATCATCCGCACCCCGTCGCGCTTCACCAGGTCGCGCGCCTTGGCATTGGGACGCACGTTGAAGCCGATGATCGGCGCCTTCGAGGCCGCCGCCAGCAACACGTCGCTCTCGGTGATCGCGCCGACGCCTGCGTTGAGCACGCGCACCTTGATCTCGTCGTTCGAGAGATTGTGAAGCGCGTTGACGATCGCTTCCACCGAGCCCTGCACGTCGGCCTTCACCACCACCGGATATTCGATGACGTTGGAGGCGAGGTTGTTGAACATCGTGTCGAAGTTGGTCGGCGCCAGGGCAGTGCGCTTTTCGGTCGCCTTTTCCTGACGGTACTTGGCGACTTCACGCGCGCGCTGTTCGTTCTCGACCACGGTGAGGTGATCGCCAGCCGACGGCACCCCGCCAAGGCCGAGCACTTCGACCGGCATCGAAGGACCGGCTTCCTTGAGCTGCTGGCCCTTGTCGTCGACGATCGCGCGGACCTTGCCGCTCTGCGTGCCGACCACGAAGGTGTCGCCGCGCTTCAGCGTCCCGCGGGTAACAAGCACCGTCGCCACCGGACCGCGGCCCTTGTCGAGCTGGGCTTCGATCACAGTCGCCTCGGCATCGCGATCGGGGCGGGCCTTCAGTTCGAGCAGTTCGGCCTGAAGGTTGATCGCCTCGATCAGCTTGTCGAGCCCGGCCCCGGTCTTGGCCGAAACCTCGACATCCTGCACTTCACCCGACATCGCCTCGACGACGATCTCGTGTTCGAGCAGGCGTTCGCGGATCTTCTGCGGATTGTATTCCGGCTTGTCCGACTTGGTGATCGCCACGATCATCGGCACGCCGGCCGCCTTGGTGTGGTTGATCGCCTCGATCGTCTGCGGCATCAGCCCGTCGTCACCCGCGACCACAAGGATCACGATATCGGTGACATTCGCCCCGCGCATCCGCATTTCGGTGAAGGCCGCGTGGCCCGGCGTGTCGAGGAATGTGATCTTCGACTTGTCCTTGGTGGTGATCTGGTAGGCGCCGATGTGCTGGGTGATGCCGCCGGCCTCGCCCTTCACCACATCGGTCCCGCGCAGCGCGTCGAGCAGGCTGGTCTTGCCGTGATCGACGTGGCCCATGATCGTCACCACCGGCGGACGCGGACGCAGGGTTTCTTCCGGATCGGCATCCTCGCTGGTGTCGATATCGACATCGCTCGCGGAAACGCGGGTGATGTTGTGGCCGAATTCCTCGACCAGCAGTTCGGCAGTGTCCTGATCGATGGTCTGGTTGACGGTGACCATCATGCCCATGTTGAACAGCGCCTTCACCAGATCCGCGCCCTTTTCGGCCATGCGGTTGGCAAGCTCGCCCACAGTGATCGCTTCGGGCACGACCACGTCGCGCACCTGCTTTTCGCGCGGCTTGGACGGGCCGCCCTGCCCGCGACGTTCCTTTTCACGCGCGCGCTTGAGGGCCGCGAGGCTGCGCGCACGGCGGCCTTCGTCCTCGTTGAGAGCGCGGGTGACGGTGAGCTTGCCCGAGCGGCGGTTGTCCTTGCCGGCATCGATCGGCGCGGCGCGCTTTTCGTCTTTCTTCTTGCCCTTGACCTCGGGGGCCGGGCGCTTGGGCTCCGGACGCTCGACCGGGGTGAAGCGGCGCGCAGCGGGGACAGCGTCGGTCCGCGCGGCAGGCGCAGCGGTTTCGGTGTCACCCGTTTCCGGGGCTTCGGCGACCTCTTCGACCGCAGGCGTGGCGGCAGCTTCGGCAGCGCGCTTGGCCGCTTCTTCCTCGGCACGGCGGTTTTCCTCGGCGCGGCGGCGTTCCTCTTCCTCGCGCTCGCGGGCTTCGGCCTCTTCACGCTTGCGCGCTTCCTCGGCGAGCCGCAGCCGCTCTTCCTCGGCCTCCAGTTGCAACCGCTTGACGCGTTCCTGCGGGGTCTCGCCCGCGGGAGCCGGGCGCGCGGGACGCGGCGCGGGGGCCGGCGTGGCCGCGACCGGCGGCGCGGGCGGCGGCGGGGGCGGCGGCGGCGGTGCGGCTGGCTCGCTACCGGGCTTGCCGAGCACACGGCGGCGCTTCACCTCGACCACTACCTTGTTGGTGCGGCCGTGGCTGAAGGTCTGCTTGACCTCGCCCGCATCGACCGAGCGCTTGA
This sequence comes from Porphyrobacter sp., assembly GCA_027531395.1. Lineage (GTDB taxonomy): Bacteria > Pseudomonadota > Alphaproteobacteria > Sphingomonadales > Sphingomonadaceae > Erythrobacter. Next base: position 10,020 of record JAPZRO010000019.1, read on the forward strand.
GGCCCAGAGGTTTGCGGATGCGCTGGTTGTCGTTTTCGTCGCTCATTATCGCTCGTCAGTCCTTCACGTATTCGTCTTGTGCCGAACGGCCAGCCGGTTGCGGCCGATCGCTGTGGCCGGGCGTATCCCGGCCGGAATTGTCCACCATATCGCTCATGCCGTCGGGCAAGCTGCCGCCGGCGACAAAGCGCGAAAGCCGGGAAACCGCCTGCAGCACCCGCGTCGCGGCGCGCATGTCGCCGGCGTGGCCGGCAACGCCGAGGTGGACGACATTGTCGCGGCCCAATGCCACAGACAGTGCATTGCGGTCCAGAGGCAAGACCTCGCCCCGCTCCCCCGATCCTTCCGTCTCGCGCCCGACGCGCCAGGCCTGATCGAGCTTGCGCCGCCCGTCCTCGCTGCTGTCGCTGGCGTGGAGCAGGGCGGCAAGCCGTCCTGCACGGGCTTGTTCCTCGATCCGGGCCGAGCCGAGCACGATGTTGCCACTGCGCAGTTCGAGCCCCAGCCGGTCACCGAGGTGACGCGCCAGCGCCGCCTCGACCCGCTCGGGCAGATCTTCGGGGATGGTGAGCGGCGCACCCTTGAAGGCGCGCATCAGCGCCCGCTTCAACTGGCCATCGGCGACCGCTGCTTCAAGCGCGCTGCGGCTCACGCCGATCCACGCACCCCGTCCCGGAGCCTTGGCCGCCGGATCGGGCAGCACCAGCCCGTCCGGCGAAATCGCCAGCCGGACCAGCGCGTCGCGCGCGTCATGCTCCCCGGAGAGGATACAGCGCCGCTCGCTCCCGGCCACCCGATCAGAGGGGGCCGAAAGCGAAGGCTCGACGATGTCGGACGTCAGGCGCTCATTGGGTGGAGTCCGCATCGGCGGCCTCCTGAGTGTCGGGCTCGTCGTCGAACCAGTGCGCACGGGCAGCCATGATGATCTCGTTGCCCTGCTCTTCGGAAAGGCCGTATTCGCCCAGCACGCCGCCCTTGTCGGTTTCGCGCTGCGGGCGACGCAGCGGCGGACCGTCGGCATTGTTGCGGCGACGCGGCGCCTCACGCTTCTTGGCGATCAGTTCGTCGGTGGCGAGGTCGGCCAGATCGTCGAGCGTCTTGATGCCCGCCTTGCCGAGCGTGACCAGCATCGCTTCGGTGAGGTGCGGCATTTCGGCCAGCGCATCTTCCACGCCCAGTTCACGGCGGACCGCGCGGTGCGCCTCTTCCTGCCGTTCGAGGGCTTCGAGCGCGCGGCTCTGGAGTTCCTCGGCCAGTTCCTCGTCGAAGCCTTCGATGCTGGCGAGTTCAGCGAGGTCCACGTAAGCCACTTCTTCCAGCTCGGCGAAGCCTTCGGCCACCAGCAGCTGCGAGAGGGTTTCGTCGACGTCGAGCTCTTCCTCGAACATCTTCGAACGCTCGGCGAATTCCTTCGAGCGCTTCTCCGAGGCTTCTTCCTCGGTCATGATGTCGATCTGGTGGCCGGTCAGCTGGCTCGCCAGACGCACGTTCTGACCGCGGCGGCCGATCGCGAGGCTGAGCTGCTCGTCAGGGACGACCACTTCGATGCGGCCGTCATCCTCGTCGAGCACGACGCGGCTGACGGTGGCGGGCTGGAGCGCGTTGACCACGAAGGTCGCGGTGTCTTCCGACCAGGGGATGATGTCGATCTTCTCGCCCTGGAGTTCCTGCACCACCGCCTGCACGCGGCTGCCCTTCATGCCGACGCAGGCGCCGACCGGATCGATGCTGGAATCGTGGCTGATCACGCCGATCTTGGCGCGGCTGCCCGGATCGCGGGCGGCGGCCTTGATCTCGATGATGCCATCGTAGATTTCGGGCACTTCCTGCGCGAACAGCTTCTTCATGAAGTCAGGGTGCGCCCGGCTCAGGAAGATCTGCGGACCGCGGTTGTTGCGCTCGACCTTGGTGATCAGCGCACGCACGCGCTCGCCGGTACGGGCGGCTTCGCGCGGGATCTGCTGGTCGCGGCGGATCACGCCCTCGGCGCGGCCAAGATTGACGATCACGTGGCCGAATTCGACCGACTTGATCACGCCGGTGATGATCTCGCCGGCGCGGTCCTTGAATTCCTCGTACTGGCGCTCGCGCTCGGCATCGCGGACCTTCTGGAAGATCACCTGCTTGGCCGACTGTGCGTCGATGCGACCGAGATCGACCGGCGGCAGCGGATCGACGATGAAGTCACCCACCTTGGCGCCCGGCTGGAGCTTTTCGGCCTGCTTCAGGTCGACCTGCTTGAAGTAATCCTCGACCTCCTCGACCACTTCGACCACGCGCCACAGCGTCAGATCGCCGGTCAGCGGATCGAGCTTCGCGCGGATGTCGTTCTCTGCACCGTAACGGTTGCGCGCCGACTTCTGGATCGCTTCTTCCATCGCCTCGATGACGATCGCCTTGTCGATCATCTTTTCCGAGGCGACCGCGTTGGCGATCGCGAGGAGTTCGGCCTTGTTGGCGGAAATGGCACTGGCCATCAGTCGTCTGCCTTTTCTTCTTGGGTGTCTTCGATGAGTTCGTCGGCCCCGCTGATATCGAGCGGGCGGGTGGCGGCGATCAGCGCGTCGGTGAGAACGAGCTTGGCCGAATGAATCTGGTCGAGCGGCAGGCGGACATCACCCGCCTTAGTGTCTGTGATGTGCACGAGGCCGTCTTCGAGGCCGTGGAGCACACCCTTGTTGGTGCGCTGGCCGTCATAGCCCTTGACCATGACGATCCGCGCCTCGTGGCCGGCCCAGTTGGCGAAATCCTTCTCGCGGGTCAGCGGACGATCGATGCCGGGCGAGGAGACTTCGAGGTGATAGGCACCTTCGATCAGCACTTCGCCCGCTTCCTCGGCCGCGTCGATCACGTCGGAGACGCGGCGCGAGAGCGCGGCACACTGGTCGATCACCAGCTGGCCGGTGGCGGGATCCTCCGCCATGATCTGCAAGGCCATGCCGCCATCGCCTGCCTCGGACGGCAGAAACGCCACGCGCACGAGTTCGAAACCCAGGGCGGCAGCCTCGGGTTCGATCAGTGCAGTCAGGCGCGCGATATCGGCCATGCGTTCTCCGGTCAGGCGGCATCGTTGCAACGGGGTTCGGGCCGGCCCCCGGAGGCGCCAGCATCCAAACCTTGTCACGACAATGCCGGGATGGATGCGCACTTAGGCGCGGGCGCGCGATTTGGCAAGAGCGAAGCGCGCCAAGGCCCGCGCGCTGTTCGCCGTTCAGATCCGGCTTTCCCCGCTCACCCAGCGCCGCACCTGATCGCGCAGGGCATCGCGCTGACGCTGCTCGAAGCCCTCGGCATGCTGCCGCACCGCGAGCACGGTATCATCGGGCAACGGTTCGTCGAAGGCGAGGCCGTTGACGCCGCCGCCCTCGCCCAGATCACGCCGGATGACTTCGGCGAACACCTCGAAGCGCGCGATCTTCAGATAGAGGCACATTCCCGGCGCGAGCGGTTCGGCGAGGCCGATCCTTGCACCGGTGCGCGAGAGGTCGAGCAGGATGCAAGTCTGCGTTGCATGGGTCGAGACCATCCGCACCGGGATCGCCAGCCGCAGACGCGCGGCACCGCGCCGTCCGGTCGGACGGGGGATAACCGGCTCGGGTTCCGGCACGCGATGCGGTAGGGCGACAGGCTGCACCATGATGCGGCAGCCTGCGACATTGTCGTGGAAAAGCGCCGAACCGCGCCCTAGGTGTTGCTACGCGGCTCTGTGCGCAACAGCTTACTCGGCCCAGCCGTCGTCAGCCATCGGCGGAGTGTCGGACATGGTCTGGTCCGGGTCTACCGGATGGCCCGCCGAAGCGGTTGCAGCACCATAACCCCAGCCGTCTTTGGCCATGTCTTCGGCGATGCGCTCGCGCTGGGCGGCGAGGATCGCCTTGTCACCGGCGCGCTCGGCCCGCTCGGCGATCGATTCGACCGCCTTGGGCGCGATGTAGGAGCCTCCAACCGTGAGCATCAGGCCGAAGGCCATGATCGCCAGCACAATCATGCCGACGACGAAGCGGACGATATTCGAAAGGTTCTGAACGATGTCGACAAGCGCGCGCATGGCTGTGTTCCGGCTCCGGGCGGGGTTCTGCGATAGACGCAGGGTTACGACCCAAACCTTATCATCCGGTTAGCCCGCCGCGGGGTCCTGACCTTCCATGATGCCATGCTTGCGGATCGCGTGGCGCAACTGGTCGTAAGTCAGGCCCAGCGCCCGCGCGGTCTGGCGCTGGTTCCAGCGGTGCTTGCCGAGCGCATGTTCGAGGATCGCGCGCTCATGCGCGTCGACGGCGGCGCGCAAGTCGTAGACCGCATCGAGCTCGGCCGGGACAGCCGCCCCTGCAGACGCACTCACTCCGGAGGCAGCGGGCGCGGGCGAAGCGGTGCGATGGGCCGGCGGGCGCGGTCGCCACGGGCTGTCGAACGGATCGAACTGGACATGGGCGATGGGTGTGTCAGGCTCGCCCCAGCGATAGACCGCGCGCTCGACGACATTGCGCAACTCGCGGACATTGCCCGGCCAGTCGTAATTCTCCAGCTGGTCCATCACGTGGGGTGCAAAGCCCGGCCAACGGTCCCAGTAGAGCTCGGCCGCCATGCGCCGCCCGAAATACTCTGCCAGCACGCCGATATCACCTTCGCGCACCCGCAGGGGCGGCAGGGTGATGACCTCGAAGCTGAGCCGGTCGAGCAGGTCTGCGCGGAATTCGCCGCTGGCGGCGAGTGCGGGGAGATCGTCATTGGTCGCCGCGACGATACGCACGTCGACCCGGATCGGACGCGAGGCCCCGATGCGGGTGACCTCGCCATATTCGACCGCGCGCAGCAGTCGCTCCTGCGCGCCCATCGACAGCGTGCCGAGTTCGTCGAGAAACAGGGTGCCGCGGTCGGCCTCCTCGAAGCGGCCCGCGCGGGCCTTGGTCGCGCCGGTAAAGGCCCCCGCCTCGTGCCCGAACAGTTCGGCCTCGATCAGGGTCTCGGGCAGCGCCGCGCAGTTCATGGTGACCAGCGGCTCGTCCCAGCGGGTGGAGAGGCGGTGCAGACGCTCGGCGATCAACTCCTTGCCCGTCCCGCGCTCGCCGATCACCAGCACCGGACGGTTCATCGACGCCGCACGGCTGGCACGCTCGACCGCGTCGAGGAAGGCGCCCGATTGGCCGATGAACTGGCTCTCACGCTCCATGCCCCAATCTATAGTGAAATTCCCCAATGCTTGGCAATAGAGACCAATGCGCCTCCCATGAAAAAGTCGAAAATCCGCAGATTTCCGCCATTCCCGCAGTTTGGCACGGCGGTTGCAAAATAGCTGGCAACACCACCGACTTTCACTTTGGGAGGCCAAAATGATCAACAGCAACACCGCGCAAAGCAGCTTCTGGAGCACCAAGCTCGGACAGGCTGCGATGGCCAGAATCGCCGCGATGGTGATGATGATCGCGCTGTCGTCGCAGATCCAGCCGGGTGCGGCCAACGCTGCCCCGCTGGCCCATCCCGCCGCCGAAAGCGGCGCGATGGTCGAGATCGCCTGAGATGGGCGATCCCTTTGACCCCCTCGGGCCGGAGCGCCCCAACCGGGATGTCCCCCCCGCAGATGCTGCCGGCGACGCACGCCCCCACCGCGTCGACCGTGGCAGCGATGCTCCGGCCCAACCTTCCCGCCTGCTGTCGTCCGGACGGCTGTCGCGGCTCGACGAGGAAATCGAAGCCTTGCGCCGCAGCCCCACCCCGACGCAGTCTCAGGGACGCACCACCCCGCGTGAGGACGAGCGAGTCGCTCCCCTCGATCGGGTCAATTCGTTTCTCGATGGAGTAGCCTTCATGGGCATTTTCAGCCGCACCCGCGACATCATTGCCGCCAACTTCAATGACATGCTCGACAAGGCGGATGATCCGACCAAGATGATCCGCATGATCATCCTCGAAATGGAGGAAACCTTGGTCGAAGTCCGCGCCAGTGCCGCGCGCACCATTGCCGACCAGAAGGAAATGCACCGCCACTGCGTGAAGCTCGACCGGCTCCAGGCCGACTGGGCCGAGAAGGCGCAGCTCGCCCTGTCGAAGGACCGCGAGGATCTCGCCCGCGCGGCTCTCGTCGAGAAGAAGAAGGCCGGCGACATGGCCGATCAGCTCAAGACGGAAATCGCCGTGCTCGACGATGCCCTGCGCGCCTACGAGGACGATATCGCCAAGCTGCAGCACCGTCTGCGCGAGGCCCGCAGCCGCCAGACCGCGATCGCCGCACGCCTCGAAAGCGCCGAGAACCGCGTCAAGCTGCGCACCCTGATGAGCACCGAGCGCACCGACGAGGCGCTCGCCCGCTTCGACCAGCTCGAACGCCGGGTCGATTACGCCGAGGGCCGCGCCGACGCCTTGCAGATCGCGGAAGGCAAGACCCCGTCGCTCGCCGATGAAATCGCGGCACTCGCCGGTTCGGACGCGATCGATGACGAACTTGAAGCCATGAAGAAGGCGCTCGGCAAGTCTGACGGGAAAGGGGAATAAGCCATGGAAGACGTTTTTCTCGCTCTGATCATCGTGCCGATGATCTTCATCGGTCTGCCGTGGGTCATCCTGCACTATGTCACCAAGTGGAAGACCGCGCCGACCATCACCGCCGACGACGAGGTGCTGCTGGAGGAACTCTACAACCTCGCCAAGCGGCTCGATGAACGGATGGACACGGTCGAGCGCCTGGTCGCCTCCGACGACCCCGAATTCACCCCTGCCCGCCGCCTGATCGCCGATCAGGAAAAGGACAACCAGCAGCTGCGCGAACTCGAGCAGCTGATCGCCGAGAAGAAAGGAACCCGCGCATGAACAGCCCCCGCACCACGCTTTACCGCGACAAGCACAATGGCAAGCTGATGGGCGTCTGCGCCGGGATTGCCGACTACACCGGCGTGAATGTCTTCTGGGTGCGGATGGCGGCCTTCGTGTCGATGTTCGTCACCGGCGGCTGGTCGATCCCCGCCTACTTCATCACCGGTTTCCTGCTCAACAAGAAGCCGCCCTATCTCTACCGCGACGATAGCGAGAAGAAGTACTGGCAGGGCGTGCGGCAGAACCCGAAGCGCACCGCCCGCGAAATCCGCGCCGCCTTCCGCGACGTCGACCGCCGCCTGGCCGCAGTGGAAACGCACTATGTCAGCAGCAACCCGCGCCTGACCGCCGAGATCGAGCGGCTGCGCTGAACCCCACTACAAGCAACAGGGACGCATAATAATGGACGCAGGAACCCTTGGAGTGATGATCCCGATCATCGCCCTGATGATCCCGATTGTCGCAATCTGGACGAAGCACCAGCAGAAGATCGCCGAAATGCAGCTTGGTGCCACCGCTGAGCAGACTGCCGAAAAGGCCGCGCAATATGCCAGCCATATCCAGAAGCTCGAAGATCGGGTCCAGGTGCTCGAACGCATCGTCACTGACCGCGGCTACGACATCGCCACCCAGATCGAAGCCCTGCGCGACCAGCGCCGGGTGGACGAGAGCAGCGCCGGCGTACCGCTCGGCCTGGAAAAGAAGGAGCGCGTGTGATGTTCGTCGAAGGCCCCGGCTTCATCGTCGCCATCGTCCTGGTCTGCACCATGGGCTGGCTCGTAAACAACTGGATCCGCGCCAAGCACGGCTACCCGCTCGAGGATGAGTGGGGCGGCAAGACCGTCAAGCCCGACAACGGCGAGACCCTGCGCCTGAAGGCCGAGAACAAGTCCCTGCACGACAAGCTCGACGCCATGCAGGATCGCATGATCGTGCTCGAGAAGATCGTCACCGATCGCGGCTATTCGCTCGCCGACGAGATCGAGGCGCTGCGCGACAATCGCCGCAAGGATGAAGGCAGCGGCGTGCCGCTCGGCCTCGGCAACAAGGAAAGTGCATAATGGAACCGGCTGACTTTCTGCCCTATCTCGGCTGGATCATCGGCGGCGGCTTCGTGCTGGGCGCGATGGGGATCCTTGTCTCGTTCCAGACCACCCGCATGAAGATCAAGAACGGGTATCCGCTCGAAGGCATGTGGGGCCAGTCGCTGAAGCCCGGCTCGGACAAGGAAACCGCGCACCGCGTCACCCTGCTGACCCAGGAGAACGCCGAACTGCGCGCCGAACTGGGCTCGATGAAAGACCGGCTCGCCAACGTCGAGCGGATCGTCACCGACGGCGGCTATCACCTCGGTGCGGAGATCGACGCTCTGCGCGACCGCGCTCTGTCGAACCTGAAGGACAAGGGAGAAGCCTGATGCCCGAGCAGGCCATCATTGCGATCACCATCATCGCGATCGCCCTGATCGCGGGCATGACGCTCAACGGCATCGTCGACAAGGTGATGCAGGGCAAGCGGCTGCGTTACGAGGCGAAGGCCCAGGGCCAGCTCCCGGCTCCGGAGATCCGCGAGATCGCCGAGCGCCAGCAGATGATCGAGGATCGCCTGCGCGTGCTCGAACGGATCGCCACCGACCGCGGCAGCCTGCTGGCTGACGAGATCGAGGCGCTGCGCCGCGATCTTCCCGCCCCCACATCCACCCTCGCCTCCGCTCAGGACAAGGAAGCCGCGCAATGAGCAGTTGGGCCATCGTCGCGCTGGTCGCGATCGTGATCTGGGGCATCGTCGAGAGCATCCGGGCGCGCGCCGGGATCATCACTGACGAGGACGGCAACCAGAAGATCGCCCTGCGTGAGGACGGACGCAGTGCCGCGGAACTCGAAGCCGCCCGGCGCGAGCTGGCCGATCTCAGAGAGCGGGTGAAGGTGCTCGAACGCATCGCCACCGACGGCAACACCAGCGCGGCGCGCGAACAGGCGCGCATCGCTGCCGAAATCGAAGCCCTGCGGGCCTTGCCCGCGGCCAAGGAGGAGAAGAGCGAATGATCAATACCTTGCTCGACCCGACACTGATCATGACCGGCGGGAGCCTGATCGGCCTCGTCGTGATCGCCGCCAGCCTGCTGCGCGCCTGGCAGGGCTGGCTCGATCTCAAGCGGCAGGAGCTTGACCGCACCATCGCGCGACCGGCCGCAGAGGAAGGCTCGGGCATCGGCACGGCGCGGATCGAACTCGCTGATCTCAAGGAGCGCATCCGCAAGCTCGAAGCGATCGCCAGCGGGGTGGAGCTGTGAGCAGCGCCACCAACTCCGCCGCGCAGGCCGGCATCGGCCTCGGCAGCGCCATCGCGGTGGCGATCAGCTGGAGCCTGCACAAGTCGATCATCTGGGCGATCGTCCATGGCTTCTTCGGCTGGTTCTACGTGATCTGGCACGCCTTCACCCGTCCCGGGGGCCTCAGCGGGTAATTGCCTCTTCCGTTTCGCGTGCGCCCTGCCTAACTGCGGCCCATGCGCACCCTGTCCGACATTCTCGAAGAGTACGAATTCCTCGAAGGCGACGAACGCTACGGGCTCCTGATCGAGCTCGGCCGCAGCCTCGAACCCATGCCCGACGCGCTCAAGACCGATGCGACGCTGGTGCGCGGCTGTTCGGCCGCGGTGTGGGTCTATCCCGCCGGCACCGACGCCGACCGCCTGCATTTTCTTGCCGACAGCAATGCCGCGATCACCAAGGGCATCGTCGCGCTGGTGATCGCCGCGGTGCAGGACAAGCCCGCGGTCGAAGTCGCCGCGATGGATGTCGCCGCCGCGCTCGCTCCGTTCGACCTCAGGAACCAGCTGTCGAGCAACCGCACGCAAGGCGTGCCCAACATGATCGCGCTGGTGCAGCAGCACGCCGCGCGGCTGGCTGCCGTCTGAGAGGATAGGTCAATGTCCGATACCCCTGCCCTGCCCCGCATGCGTTCCTGGCTGTTTGCCCCCGGCGACAGCGAGAAGAAGATGGGCAAGGCGATTGCCAGCCCCGCCGATATCGCGCTGCTGGACCTTGAGGACTCGGTCGCGCCCGAGAACAAGCCGGCGGCACGGCTGATGGTGTGCGAGCAGATCAGCGCCTCGGGCAACCGCGCGAGGCTGTGGGTGCGGATCAATCCAGTCAGCACCGCCGACTGCATCGCCGATCTCGCCGCGATCATCCCGGCGCGCCCCGGCGGGGTGTTCCTGCCCAAGGCGGAAGGCGCGGCGGACATTACCCGCCTGCACCACTATCTGACCGCGCTGGAAGCCGCGAATGGCATCCCCTTGGGACGCACGCTGATTGCCGCACTGGTCACCGAGACGGCGGCGGCGATGTTCAAGACCGGCGATTATGTCGGTGACTATCCGGGCAAGGAGCGGCTGGTGGCGATGAGCTGGGGGGCGGAGGATCTCTCCTCGGCGCTCGGCGCACGCGAGCAGCGTGGGCCGGACGGCGAATACTCCCACACCTACGAAATGGCGCGCAGCCTGTGCCTGATCGGCGCTTCGGCAGCGGGCGTGGCGGCGATCGAGACGGTGCAGCCGGAGTTCCGCGACCTCGAAGCGCTGGAGACGCGGGCCCGGCGCGTGCGCGCGCAGGGGTTCCGCGGGATGCTCGCGATCCACCCGGCGCAGGTCGAGCCGATCAACGCGGCCTTCACCCCGAGCGCCGAGGAACTCGCCCATGCCCGCAGCATCGTGCAGGCCTTTGCCGACCACCCCGGCGCAGGCGTGGTGGCGCTCGACGGCGCGATGCTCGACCGGCCCCATCTGGTGCTGGCGCAGCGGCTACTGGCCGAAGCGGGCGATAAATAGGTTAATTCATTTTCCTACTTTAACCGAATTGGTCATTTTCGTGCGACTCGTAGCCAAGGAGCGCACCACATGGCCCTCATAGACGTTCTCATCGGCCCCATCGCCTCGATCATCGAAAAGATCATTCCGGACAAGGAAGCGCAGGCGAAAGCCAAGCTCGAACTGATCGCGCTGCAGGGCACGCAGGAAATGCAGATGCTCGAAACGCAGCTTCAGGCGATCATCGCCGAGGCCAATTCGAGCGACCCCTGGACCAGCCGCGCCCGGCCGAGCTTTCTCTATGTCATGTACATCCTGCTGCTCGCCGCGCTGCCGATGGGGGTGCTGAGCGCCTTCAACCCGGTGGCCGCGAGCGATATCGCGGCGGGCATGAACGCCTATCTGACCGGCCTGCCCGAACCGCTCTATGCCCTCTTCGGCACCGGCTACCTCGGCTACACGGCGGCGCGTCAGTGGGGCAAGGTCAAGGGCGTGGATCGTTAGGGAACACCCTTCCCCGTCCCTCCCCTTCCCGCTAAGCCGCCCGCATGAGCAACCTCGTCTACGTCCTCAACGGCCCCAACCTCAATCTCCTCGGCACGCGCGAGCCGGAGATCTACGGCACCACCACGCTCGACGATATTGCCGGAATGCTCGAAGACCGCGCCCGCGAACTCGGGCTCGAGATCGAGATGCGCCAGACCAATCACGAAGGGATGCTGGTCGACTGGCTGCACGAAGCCCAGGCCGAGGGTGCGCGGGCGGTGCTACTCAATGCGGCGGCCTATACCCACACCTCGATCGCGCTGCTCGACGCGATCAAGGCGATCCGCACGCCGGTGATCGAGGTGCACCTGTCCGACCCCAAGACCCGCGAGCCCTTCCGCCACCTGTCCTATGTCGGCATGGGCGCGGCCATGACGGTCGAGGGCCACGGCGCACGCTCCTATCTTATCGCACTGGAAGCCGTAGCGTCCGGTCAGGTGTGATCCGTCACCGGACTTTCACATTTTCCCGTCCTTGCCACTTGCCAGCCGCAATTCGCGGCAATAGTCCCCCGCGTCACACGGGCGTTTCACAAAACAAGGGACTTACATGGCAAACGACGCTGGCCAATCCGGCAAGGCAAACGGGCGCAAGTCGGGCATGAACATCGACACCGCGCTGGTGCGCGAGCTCGCTGAACTGCTCAACGAAACCGGCCTCACCGAGATCGAGGTCGAGGATGACGACCGCAAGATCCGCGTTTCGCGTGGGAGCGTGGCTGCGGCCGCGCCAGTCTATGCCGCCGCGCCTGCGCCTGCCGCTGCCGCTCCGGCCCCTGCTGCCGCAGCGCCTGCTCCGGCCGAACCGGCGCCGGCCGCTGGCCCCGATCTCAAGAACGCGGTCAAGTCGCCGATGGTCGGCACCTGCTATCTCGCGCCGGAACCGGGCGCGGCGAACTTCATCGCGGTCGGCAAGCCCGTGAAGGAAGGCGACACCCTGCTGATCGTCGAGGCGATGAAGGTGATGAACCCGATCACCGCGCCCCGCTCCGGCACGGTCAGCGCGATCCTGATCGAGAACGCCCAGCCGGTCGAATTCGACCAGCCGCTGGTGGTGATCTCCTAAGATCATGGGCATCAAACGCATCCTGATCGCCAATCGCGGCGAGATCGCGCTGCGCATCCACCGCGCGGCGCATGAAATGGGGATCGAGACGGTCGCGGTGCACTCTACCGCCGATGCCGACGCGATGCATGTGCGGCTTGCCGATCATGCCGTGTGCATCGGCCCGCCGCCCGCGAGCGAATCCTATCTCAACATCGCCAACATCATCTCGGCGGCGGAAATCGCCCAGTGCGACGCGATCCACCCGGGCTACGGCTTTCTCTCGGAGAACGCCAGATTCGCCGACATCGTCGAAGCGCACGACATCATCTGGATCGGCCCCAAGCCCGAGCACATCCGCACGATGGGCGACAAGGTCGAGGCCAAGCGCACCGCAGGCGCGCTCGGCCTGCCGCTGGTGCCGGGCTCTGACGGAGCGGTCAGCGATTTCGACGAGGCACGCCGGATCGCCAAGGACATCGGCTACCCCGTGATCATCAAGGCCGCATCGGGCGGCGGCGGGCGCGGCATGAAGGTGTGCGAGAGCGAGGACAAGCTCGAAACCCTGATGCAGCAGGCCGGCAGCGAGGCGAAGGCCGCGTTCGGCGACGCGACCGTCTATATCGAGAAATACCTCGGCAACCCGCGCCACATCGAATTCCAGGTGTTCGGCGACGGCAATGGCGGCGCGATCCATCTGGGCGAGCGCGACTGTTCGCTCCAGCGGCGTCACCAGAAGGTGCTGGAGGAAGCCCCCTCCCCCGTCATCTCGACCGAGGAACGGATGCGCATGGGCGAGGTCTGCGCGCAGGCCATGCGCGACATGGGCTATCGCGGCGCGGGGACGATCGAGTTCCTGTGGGAGAACGGCGAGTTCTACTTCATCGAGATGAACACCCGCCTGCAGGTGGAGCATCCGGTGACCGAGCTGATCACCGGGGTCGATCTGGTGCGCGAGCAGATACGCATCGCCGAGGGCCGTCCGCTCTCGGTTCGCCAAGAAGAACTCGAATTCCACGGCCATGCGATCGAGTGCCGCATCAACGCCGAAGACCCATTCAACTTCGCGCCCTCGCCGGGCCTCGTGACCTATTATCACGCTGCCGGCGGGATGCATGTGCGGGTCGATTCAGGGCTTTACGCGGGCTACAAGATCCCGCCCTACTACGACTCCATGATCGCAAAGCTGATCGTCTACGGGCGCACCCGCGAAGGCTGCATCATGCGTCTGCGCCGCGCGCTGGAGGAAATGGTGGTCGAGGGTGTGAAGACTAACATCCCGCTCCATCAGGAACTGCTGCGGCAGGATGACGTGCTGAACGGCGACTATTCGATCAAGTGGCTCGAGAAGTGGCTTGAGGAGCGCGAGGTCTGATCGCGCACCAGCCCTGACCAGTGCAATAATGCTGCACTGCAACAGAAATCGACACCAGCGACGGGTGGAAGGGTTGGACCCTTCCGCCCGTTTGCATATGGATGGGCCCGCCTCCCCACCGAGAACGGTTATGCCGCGCTTCAGCGACATGATTTGACGCGATTTTGCCCTGCAGTCCGGCTATCATGGCGCCGGGATTGCGCTGCGCGTTTGCGCGAAGGAGTGTTGGATGAGCCGCAAGACCCAGATTGTCGTCGTTGGCGGAGGCGCGGGCGGGCTTGAGCTGGTCCGGCGGCTGGGTGCCAAATACGGCCGCAAGCGGCACGACATCATCCTCGTCGACAAGAACCTCAGCCACATCTGGAAGCCGCTGCTGCACGAGGTCGCCGCCGGTTCGCTTGATGCCAATCTCGACGAGGTGGGCTACCGCGGGCATTGCTACCGCTGGGGCTACCGCTTCTTCCAGGGCAGCCTCGAAAGCATCGACCGTGCGGCCAAAACGATCAGCCTTGCCCCCGTGAAGGACGAGGACGGCACTGAGCTGATCGCGGGCCACACCATCCGCTATGACATTCTGGCTCTCGCGATCGGCTCGGTCTCCAACGACTTCGGCGTGAAGGGGGTAAAGGAGCACTGCCTCTACCTCGATTCGCGCGAACAGGCCGACCGTTTCCGCACCCGTCTGCTCAACCACTGCCTGCGCGTCAGCCGGGCGATGATGAAGGACCCGACCGCCAACGAGCAGGTGCGCGTCGCCATCGTCGGTGGCGGCGCGACCGGGGTGGAGCTGGCCGCCGAGCTCTACAATGCGGCCGGCGCGCTGCGGCACTACGGCCTTGAGGTGTTCGACGAGAGCCGGATGCACGTCACCCTGCTCGAAGCCGGCCCGCGAATCCTGCCCGCCCTGCCCGACAAGCTCGCCGCTGCGGCGACCTACGAACTCGGGCAGCTCGGGGTGCAGGTGCGGCCCGCCACGCAGGTGATCGAGGCCCGCCCGCGCCAGCTGATCACCAAGACCGACGAAGTGATCGAGGCCGATCTGATCGTCTGGGCGGCCGGCGTGAAGGGTGCGGATTTCATCTCCGGCCTCGGGCTCGAAACCAATCCGAGGAACCAGATCCTCGTCACCGACACGCTCCAGACCACGGTCGATCCCGATATCTTCGCCTTCGGCGATTGCGCCAGCTACACCCCGCCAGGCGAGGATCGTCCGATCCCCCCGCGCGCGCAGGCCGCGCACCAGATGGCCGAGGTGGTGTTCGCCAACATCGTGCGGATGCAGCAGGGCAAGTCGCTGAAACATTTCATCTATTACGATAAGGGTTCGCTGGTCTCGCTGTCGCGCTTCTCGACCGTGGGGAGCCTGATGGGCAACCTCATCGGCGGGAGCATGGCCATTGAAGGGCGGCTGGCGCGGTTCATCTACACCTCGCTCTACCGCCTCCACCTGATCGGCATCCACGGCTGGATCAAGGCGACCTTCCTGATGATGATCGGTCGGGTGAACCGCATCGTGCGGCCACGACTCAAGCTGCATTGAGAAAGCCACCCAGCGGGCAGCGTCAGGCCGCCTGCCCCGGGCCTATTCCGACTGGTGCTTGGCCACTGCGGACGCGATGCAGTCCTTGGCGCGGGTCTGGATCGCCTTGGGTTGATCCTTGGCCATCAGCGCCGCGCGCTCGCGGTTGACGCGATCATGCTGCTCGCCGGCACCCGGCGGAACCGCGTAGGCATTGTGATGCCACGCAGCAGCCAGCGCGGCCTGCCCGGCCAGTTCGCGATCTTCGGGCAAGGTGCCGCCCGCCATCAGATAGGTAAAGGCGCTGATATCGACCGCGCAGGCGAGATGCTCCGCCTCCGACATGGCATCGAAAGGCTTGGCGCCAGCCGGTTCGGAGCCTGCGTTGTCGGAACACGCCGTAATGCCCGTCGCCGCTGCGATCAGGGCGATGACGGCAGAAGGTCCCCTACCCCTCACAGCGGGACGCCGGGTTCCTGCTTGGCGGTGCGGATCGTCAGAGACGTTTTCACACTCTCCACATTGGGCGCAGGCGTCAGCTTGCCGGTCAGGAATTCCTGGAAGCTCTGCAGGTCCTTGCTGACGATCTTGAGTATGAAGTCGATCTCGCCATTGAGCATGTGGCACTCGCGCACCTCGGGCAGCGCGCGCATATGCTCCTCGAATTCGCGCAAGGAACTTTCGGCCTGGCTCTTGAGGCTGACCATCGCGAAGACCGTGATCGCAAAGCCGAGCTTGGAGGGATCGAGATCGGCGTGATAGCCGCGGATCACCCCGTCCTCTTCCAGCCCGCGAACGCGGCGCAAGCACGGCGGCGCCGTCAGCCCGACGCGCTGCGCCAGCTCGACATTGGTCACGCGGCCTTCCGCCTGCAGTTCCGCCAGCAGCCGGCGGTCGATATCATCCAGATTGGCCACTCTGCTAAAGCTCCCTGCCGGCCCGCACGTTCACTCCACGGCAACGCCGCGCGCCCTATGATCCCAGAAGTAAGAAGAGGCGCGCCGGATGGCTCGCTTCGCTAATATTATTAGGTCTGCCAGCAATTGTCCCGCTTTGCAACGCACCTTGCGCGTCAGACTGTGACAATCGCGTCGTCCTGTTAGAAGATCGCATTCTGTTGGCGCTACGCACTGGCGGGCGGAGGCGAAATCCGCCACCGATTCGAGCAGCGCGGTGCCGGTCGGACCAGTGTCCGGGCCAAATTTCGGGAGTCCCTGCTTGTTCTTCGATGACCGCCTTGCCACCGTGCTGCGCCAGCGTGCCACAGGCGAGGCGGGACTGCGCACGCAATACCGGCAGTTGCTCGATCTGCTCGGCAAGGATCGCGTCCACCGCGCGGGGCCCCAGCACCAGAGCCTTGTCGCTGCCGCATGGCTGCGGATGGACGCACTGGCCGAAGCGATCCCCGCCCTCGAGCGCGCAGGCATGATCCGCGAGGCCGGCTGGCGCTTCCGCAGCGCCGATCTCGCCGCGCATCTTGCCGATCAGGAGCCTGAAGTCGCCATCGCCGCCCTGTCGCGCGCCGATCTGACGGTGGAAGACTGGACCGCGCTGATCCCGCGCCTGCCGGTGTGCGCGCGCGGGTTCCTGCGCCTGCGCCGCGATCTGCCGGTCGATGTCGAGGCGCTGTTGGCGCGGCTGGGCGTGCATGATCGCGGTCTGCCTGCGCCCGAGAGCGCCGATAGCGAGGCAATGCCGGAAGCGCCTACCCCCGGGTCACCCGTGCGTGCCGAGCCGCGGGCACCGCGCCCCGCCCGCCCCGCTCCGCGCCGCCGCGAGCCTGCGCCAGCACCGGTCTCCCAGACCGATCGCGACGAGACCGGTCGCAGCGAAATCTCCGCACTGGTCGAACGCATCGCCCAGTTCCGCCGCGAGCGCAGCGAGAGCGCGGGTGAGACCGACCTCTCCCCGCGTCTGCCGCTCGGCGAACTGCACGAATTGCCCGAACGCCCGATCGCGGGTTTCGCCTTCGCAGCCGACGCCGCGGGACGGATCGAATGGGCCACGCCCGAGGTCGCGGCGATGGTGATCGGCACCCGTCTGGTCAGCCCGCGCGCCGCCGAGACCACGCCCGGCGATACCATAAGCCGTGCCTTCGCCCGCCGCCAGCCAATCACGGCCGCGCCCTTCGTGCTGTCCGGCGCCCCCGCAATCGCCGGGGAATGGACACTCGATGCCCAACCCGGCTTCAGCCTCGAAGGCCATTTTACCGGCTATGTCGGTCGCTTCCGCCGCGCGCTGGCCGATCCCGCCCAGCCGCCTGCCGCCGAAGCGCGCGAGGCTGATCGCATCCGTCAACTGCTGCACGAGCTGCGCACCCCAGTCACCGCGGTGCAGGGCTATGCCGAGGTAATCCAGCAGCAATTGTTCGGCCCCGCGCCGCATGAATACCGTGCGCTCGCCGCCGCGATTGCCGCCGATGCCGCGCATATCCTTGCCGGCTTCGAGGAGCTCGACCGGCTCGCGCGGCTCGAAACCGGAGCGCTGGCGATCGAGCCGGGCGAAGCCGATCTTGCGGCGCTGGCGCAGCGCACGCTCGACCAGATCGCGCCGGTGCTGGAGACGCGCAACGCCGGGATCACGCTCGATGCCGCACCCCACGCCAGCCTGCTGGTGCCTTGCGATGCCGAGGATGCCGAGGCGCTGCTGTGGCGTCTGCTGGCGAGCATCGGGGCGGCCTGCGGCGAAGGCGAAAGGCTGACGGCGCAGCTCGCGCCGGTGATCGGTCAAGGTCAGGCGCTGGCGCGGCTGTCTTGCGCCCTGCCCGCCGAGCTCGCCCGCGAAGAAGACCTGTTCGCCGCTACCGTCCGTCCGGCGCGCGGCACGATCAACGCCGGCCTGTTCGGCGCGGGCTTTGCCTTCCGCCTTGCGCGCGCAGAGGCACGCGCCGCCGGCGGCGCACTGGCGCGCGAGGGCGATGCGCTGGTGCTGACCCTGCCGCTCTTGACCGGTTCCGACACGCTGCCTAGCCCTGCTTCGGGCGGCGCGGCGACACGCACGCGCTAGGGGACACGGGGGAACAGGCACATGGCGATGGAATCGATGCTGGTGCCCCCGCCAGCCAGCGCCGCCGCGCAGCTGGCGCCCGGCTTCGGCCAGCGCGTGCTGCTGACCGTCGATACCGAGGAGGAGTTCGACTGGGGCGCGCCCTTCCGGCGTGACGGCTACGGCCTCAGCCATGTCGCGGCGATCCCGCGCTTCCAGAGCTTCTGCGAGGCAATCGGCGCGCACCCCGTCTATCTGGTCGACTGGCCGATCGTCACCGATCCGCGCGCGGTTGAGATCATCGGCGATGCGGTGAAGCGCGGCACTGCCGAGGTCGGGGTGCAGCTCCACCCCTGGGTCAACCCTCCGTTCGAGGAGGAGGTCACCCGCTTCAATTCCTTCGCCGGCAATCTCCCGCCCGCGCTCGAAGCCGCCAAGTTCATGGGGCTGAGGGATGCGATCGAGGCCGCTTTCGGCAGCGCACCGCTGATCTATCGCGCCGGGCGCTACGGGCTTGGACCCCACACCGCCGATCTGCTCAAGGCGGCGGGCATCCGCATCGACACCTCGGTGCGCTCGCTTTTCGACTACAGCGGCGAAGGCGGGCCTGACTATTCGCACCACCCGCTCGCGCCCTACTGGGTCGACGCGGAGCGCGCGCTGCTGGAACTGCCGGTTACCAGCGTCCACTGGGGTCTGCTGCGCAATCTCGGAGTGCCGCTGCAACGGCTGGGCGCGCGCATTCCGCACGCGCTCGGGGCGCTGTCGCGGCTGGCCCTGCTCGAACGCATCGCGCTGACGCCCGAAGGGGTCTCGGCCGAGGAAGCCATCCGCGGCATCGATATCGCGCTCGACAGCGGCCTGCCGGTGCTGGTGCTGTCGTTCCACAGCCCTACGCTGGCCCCAGGCCTGACACCCTATGCTGCCGACGAAGCCGCGGTCGAAGCGCTCTATGCATGGCTCGCCAGCATTTACGCCGACCTTGCCCGACGCGGGGTGCGCAGTTGCACTGTCAGCGAGATCGTCGCCGCGAGCGTCGGTTAGGCACCGCTTTGCCCGCTTGTCTCGCTCCTTGCGCCGGAGTAGGGGCTGGCATTCGCCCTGTCTCCGGTTCCCAGTCATCTGGGCCTGTAGCTCAGCGGTTAGAGCTGGCCGCTCATAACGGCTAGGTCGCGGGTTCGAATCCTGCCGGGCCCACCGGGCCGGGGGCGAGCGGGCGTCGGGGAGTAGCGCAGTCTGGTAGCGCATCTGCTTTGGGAGCAGAGGGTCGCAGGTTCGAATCCTGTCTCCCCGACCACTTTTCCGGCCCGCAGCCGGGCAAGCATCACTTCTGCATGATCGCCGGAGCCGCCGGAACCGGGGTGCCGGTCAGGATCGCGGTGTCCTCGTTCGCAAGGATGCCGACAACCTGCGTCCACACCGCGACATTCTGGCGCAGCTGGGCGATGTCGATCTTGTCGAGCGTGTCGTCGGGCGTGTGGTGCAAGTCGAAATAGCGGGTGCCGTCCTGCTGGAGATCGACCAGTGCGCCCTTCTGGTCGCGCACGATGTTGAGGTCCGCGCCGCCGGTGGCGACGTCGCTGCCCGCCGAAACGCCGAAGCGCGCGACGGCGGCAGCGATCTTCTTGTGCAGCGCGGGGTTGGTCTCGCGGAAATTGCTGTCGAACCGCCAGATGCGGTCCGCGCCGAAATCGCTCTCGATGCCGACCGCGATCGGCTCGTTGATGTGGGCCGCGCTATAGGCCTTGCTGCCCCACAGCCCTGTTTCCTCGGCACCGGCCAGCAGCACGCGGATGGTGCGTAGCGGACGACCGCTGCTGGCGGCATGGCGCGCGGCCGCGATGATGATGCCGCAGCCTGCGCCATCATCGAACGCGCCGGGCGCATTCCACCAGCTGTCGATGTGGCAGGCCAGCAGCACCGGGGGGAGCGACGGATTGCGACCGACGATCTCGCCCACCACGTTGCCGCTTTCGGTCTGACCGATCTGGCGCGGGTTCATCTCCAGCTTCAGCGTCACCGGGCGGCCCTTGGCGCGCGCGAACATGCGTTCGAGGTTCTCGGCATCGGGCAGGCTCAGTGCGCCAGCCGGGATGGCCGCGACCCCTTCGGGGAAACTGGTGCCGCCGGTGTGCGGGTTGCGGTGATGATCGGTACCGACCGACTTGATCACGGTCGCGACCGCGCCCTTGCTCGCCGCGATCCCCGCGCCGACCCAGCGCGCAGGACCGGCAAAGCCGTAGTGCGAGCCGTCCTGCGCGGGGCGCATCTGGTGGCTGATATAGGCGATCTTGCCCGTGAGGCTCCCTGCCGGCGCAGCGCGCAATTCGTCGACCGTGCGGAAGAACACCACCTCGGCCTCGATCCCGCCCGCCGGGGTGGCTGCGGAATTGCCGAGCGGCAGCACCGCCAGATCCTGCGCAAAGGGACCCGTGACGCGGGCGCGGGCGATGTCGCCGGGCACCCAGGTGTCCATCATGAAGGGCTCGATCGCGACGTTCTCGAACCCGTATTGCTTGAGCCATTCGACGGCCCATGCCCGTGCGCGAGCCTCTGCCTCGGTCCCGGCCTGACGCGGGCCCACCTCGGTGGTCAGCCCCTCGACGAAGGCATAGGCATAATCGTCATGCGCCAGCGCCTGCTCGGCGCGCTGTTCAAGCGTAAGCGGCGACGGCGGAACATTGGCGGCGGTGGGGACAGCGAGCGAAAGGGCAAGCAGCGCGACAAGGGTCTTGGTCATGAGGGCTCCTTTGGCTTGCCTCATATGCCGGGATATCCGCCAGCGCTACTCCCGCTTGAGCGCGAAGCGATCATTGACGATGGCCTCGTCCCCGTTCGAGATCACCGTGAACGGCGCCCAGGCCGAGGGGTGCGACCAGTGCGCTTGCCACCCTGCGAGTGCCCCGCCGCCCTCTGCCCGTCCCTGGCGCAACGAGATCATTGCGCGCTGCAGCGCACGGCCGGGGCTGATCCCGGGCCGATCCCGCGCGGTAGCGAGAGTGAGCGTGGTAAGCATCGGGGTGACATCGTCATAGACCGGCCAATGGCTCGCCAGCACCTGCAGCGCGCCTGCGCGCAGGAAGGCGGCGGCGAGGCCCGAGAGGCTCTCACCCCCGCCCGCGCCTGCCGCCGTGTTGCAGGCAGACAGGATCACCCAGTCGGCGCGCAACCGCAGCGTGAGCACTTCGCTGGCGGTGAGCAAGCCATCATCGGCGCGCGTGGCGACCTGCGGCGGGGTCAGCACCAGTGCCGATTCCGCCAGCCCACCCCGGTTCTGGCGCGGTAAAAGGCCGTGCGTGGCCATCAGGACGAGCCGCGCCTCCTGCAACTCGGCGCTGGCCTTGACCGCGGCCTCGCTTGCCTCGGGTCCGATCAGCGCCTTCGTACGCGGCGGGGCGAGCGCGGCTACCAGGCTGTCATATTCCGCCCGGGTGCCCGGCAGGGGCTTCAGCCGCCGGATCGCCGAGAGATCGGCCAGCACCTCGTCGCGCATTGGCGCAAAAAGCGAGGCGCTGCTCAGCTTGCCCGGACTGTCGCTGCCGGAAAAGGCCGGGCTGGCCACCGCGAACAGCATATCCTCGTTGGGGTTGCGCAACGTCTTGAACCGGTTGGGGCGAAACGCGTTGAACGACGGCAGGGTGGTGAAGGCATAGCGATCGCCCAGCCAAGGCGCCTTGCGCATCGCGGTGTAATCGGCCCAGTCCTCTCCCCGCCTGGGCCTTGCGGTGACCAGCAGGTGCAGCGGCAGGGTGCCCATCGCTCCCTTGGCCACCACAAACACGTCCGCACCTTCGCCCAGCACCGGCTCGACGGGGCGGATCAACCAATCATAGAGCTGCCATGCTGCCTCGCGATCAAACGCCATTTGCCCCGCCTCTTCCAGAGGCGAAACTGCGACCGCTTCGAGTGCGCGGATCGCGGCCGCACTGCACCCATCATCATTGAGCTGGCAGCGCAGCCGCTCGACCAGCGGCTGGATCAGGGCCTCGCCGCCCTTGAGCCGGTGCCAGGCGAAATCCCGTCCTTCACGCCGCCCCTGAGCGAAGACATGGATGTCCCCGTCGGCCGGGACGATCATCAGGAAGTCCTCGCCCTTGCCCTTGGCATAGGACTGGCGCAGCGCCAGGAACCAGGGATTGAGCGCGGCCCAGCGCGGCTGGCCGGTGACGGGGCCATCGAGCAGTGCGCCCGCAGCTTCCTCCAATGGGGCCAGTCGCGGCCACAGCGAGGCCAGCTCGGCCAACACGCCGGCCGCCTCGAGATCATCGCTCGCCATGGCATAGCGGCGCAGCAGCCGGTCCTGTTCCCGGCGCAGGGCATCGAACCGCTCGAGGTTGGCGCGCTGCTGTGGCGAGTCCGTCTGGCGCAAGGCGTTGGAGAACACCGCGTCATCCTCGGCCCCGTCGACGTTGAGCGACTGGGCCTGCTCGAATGCGAGCGCGGCCAGTTGGGGAACGTCGGGGGCGAAGGGACGCGCGATGACATCGGGCATGCCGCGCGCTTCCCAAAGGTCGCGGTAGAGCGTGAGGATCGCGGCGCGCCGGGCCGGGTCGGTGTCGTCGAAATCTAGCTTATGGTCGTCGGTGAACCAGCTGCCTTTGACGAGCGGGCCCGCGCCCGGCACCGGTTTCAGCGGGAACAGCTCCGTCAGGGGCGTGCCGCGCGCCCGATTGATCGCCGCGTCCAGCCCCGGCAGGCCGAGATCGAGCGTGCCGATTGGCCAGGCCCGGCGCTCACCCGGTGCATAGGCCGCGGCATAGGCGTGATCGAGCGCGGCTCTGGCCTCTAGAAGGTCGCCTTGCTGCAATCGGATGCGGGCGATTTCGCGCCAGGCCAAGACGGCGTAGCGGCGCATATGGAGGCCGTCGCCCGCACTCAGCCGGGCGAGGATCGGCCAGATATTCGCCGCAGCGCCGCGATCATGCTGGCCGAGAAAGCACCATACCAGCGCCCGAGTCTCCATCATGGCTGCATCATCGCCCGCCGGATCGCTCAGCGCGCGCACCCAGGCAGCAAGGCTGGCGAGTGCAGCCGCATCCGCCGGCGCGTCAGAGCCCGCGCCCGCATCAGGCGCAGGAAGGGCCTGCGCGATCTGCCGCAAGGCCTCGGCGCGCAGCCGTGCTTGCGATGACTGGAACCGGTCGGCATGGCGCTCCAGCAGCGCCAGCGTCGCCGCGCGCTGGCCTTGTTCGACAAGCAGGCCCGCCGCCTCAAGCACCAGCCACGGCAAGGCCGGATCGTCCGCCTTCTCCAGCTGCGCCAGATCTAGCAGCACCCTGCGCGTCAAATCCTCGCTCGTATTCCCCTGCGCCCGTTCAAGCCGGATCCGACATAGGGCGGTCGTGCCGGACGAACCCGCCGGACTTTCTTCCATCCGGTCATCGAGGAAGACCGCCTGCCATTCGAGCTGGCTGGAAAGCTCCGTCATTGCCGCCAGATCGCTGCGGTCCTGCGGCAGGCAATCGCCCAGTCCAGCCGCTGCCATCGCCCGATCGCCCAGCACTACCGGCTGCGCGGCCACCCCTGGCGCGATCGGGGCACTCGCCTGCGCCGGCCAGGGCATGGCCAGCACACCAAGCGAGAACAACAGCAGCCGCATCGCCGGAGTGCTATCGCGCGATCTGGTCCAAGTCCAGCTTGCCCCCCAGCCTTCGACCCCCTATCTGCGCACCCAAACTCCTACCCCAATTCCAAGATCCCGAAGGACACATCCGATGGCCGCCCAATACGCCTATGTCATGAAGGGCATGACCAAGACTTTCCCCGGCGCGCAGAAGCCGGTGCTGAACAACATCTCGCTCCAGTTCTACCAAGGCGCGAAGATCGGCATCGTCGGCCCCAACGGCGCGGGCAAATCGACCCTGATCAAGATCATGGCGGGGATCGACAAGGACTTCACCGGCGAAGCCTGGCCGGGCGAGAACATCACCGTCGGCTATCTCGAACAGGAGCCCGAGCTCGACCCGACCAAGACCGTGCTCGAAAACGTGCGCGAAGGCGCCAAGGAAACCGCCGATCTCGTCGCGCGCTTCAACGAAGTCTCGGCGCTGATGTGCGAGCCTGACGCCGATTTCGACACGCTCGGCGCGGAGATGGGCGAACTGCAGGACAAGATCGACGCGGTCGACGGCTGGACGCTCGACAACCAGCTCGAAGTGGCGATGGAAGCCCTGCGCTGCCCGCCGGGCGACTGGCCGGTCAAGGACCTGTCGGGCGGCGAGAAGCGCCGCGTCGCGCTTACCCGCCTGCTCATCCAGAAGCCTTCGATCCTGCTGCTGGACGAGCCGACCAACCACCTTGATGCCGAGAGCGTGCAGTGGCTCGAAAACCACCTCAAGGAATATGCCGGCGCGGTGCTGATGATCACCCACGACCGCTACTTCCTCGATAATGTGGTCGAGTGGATCCTCGAACTCGATCGCGGCTCCTACTACCCTTACGAGGGCAATTATTCGACCTATCTCGAAAAGAAGGCCAAGCGTCTGGAGCAGGAAAGCCGCGAGGAATCCGGCAAGCAGAAGGCGCTCCAGCGCGAGCTCGAGTGGATCCGGCAGACCCCGGCCGCGCGCCAGACCAAGTCCAAGGCGCGTATCCGCAAGTTCGAAGAACTGCAGAACAGCCAGGACAACCGTCAGGTCGGCAAGGCCCAGATCGTCATCCAGGTGCCCGAGCGTCTGGGCGGCAAGGTGATCGAGGCCAAGAACATCTCCAAGGCCTATGGCGACAAGCTGCTGTTCGAGAACCTCTCCTTCATGCTGCCCCCGGGCGGCATCGTCGGGGTGATCGGGCCGAACGGCGCTGGCAAATCGACCCTGTTCAAGATCCTCACCGGCAAGGAGCAGCCCGACAGCGGCACGATCGAGATCGGCTCGACCGTGCGTCTCGGCTATGTCGACCAGAGCCGAGACCATCTCGATCCGACCAAGAACGTCTGGGAGGAAATCTCGGACGGGCTCGATTACATGAAGGTCAACGGGCAGGACATGAGCACGCGTGCATATGTCGGCGCGTTCAACTTCAAGGGCGCGGACCAGCAGAAGAACGTCGGCAAGCTGTCGGGCGGTGAACGCAACCGCGTGCACATGGCCAAGATGCTGAAACAGGGCGGCAACGTGCTGCTGCTCGACGAGCCGACCAACGATCTCGACGTCGAGACGCTGGCCGCGCTGGAAGACGCGATCGAGAACTTCGCGGGCTGCGCCGTGGTCATCAGCCACGACCGCTTCTTCCTCGATCGTCTGGCGACCCACATCCTCGCCTTCGAAGGCAACAGCCATGTCGAATGGTTCGAAGGCAACTTCGAGGCTTACGAGGAAGACAAGCGTCGCCGTCTGGGCGATGCGGCCGATCGCCCGACGCGCCTCGCCTACAAGAAGCTGACGCGATAAATGGCGGGAACGGCGGGCGTTTTTGACGGCGCCCGCCGCTGCTTTACGGTCTCTTAACCAGAGCTACGTCACTCTCCCTAGCGATAACAGGGTCGCAAGGGGCAATAGGGGCGTGATCACGGGAATCGCAGTGCCGTTCGAAGCGGCGATGGCGGCGTCTCTGGCAACGTTGCTCCTCGGCATCTTTGTCGGGCAGGAACGGGTGAGGCGCAGTCAGCAGGCTGCAGCCAATCCGCTCTCGGGCCTGTTTACGCCGGCCACTCTCGAAACAGCCGTGGAAGGCGCGAACCGTCGCTTCACCAGCCGCGTCGCAGGGCAGGCGGTGCTGCGCGGGCGGATCGACCAGATCGCGAGCCTGCGCACCGGCTGGGACGACCAGACCCGCGAGCAGGTGCTGGGGCAGATCGCGGCGGTGATGCAGGCCGGGGTCCGGCGCGACGACAGCTTCTCCCGGATCGAGGGCGACGGGTTCACCATCGTCATGCCGGGCGCCGACGAACGCGCGGCTGTTGGTGTGGCCGATCGTCTGCGACACGCTCTGGCCCAGATCAGACTGCCGCAATTCGGTGGCGAAAACCCCGTCACCGCCAGCTTCGGCGTCGCCGCCGGGCGGGCGGATGAAACCCGCGACAACCTTGTCGCGCGCGCCCGTGCCGCGCTGGAGGCTGCGCAGAAGGCGGGCAGCGATCATGTCGTGGCCGCCAGCGAGATCGAGGAAGTGATCTTCCTGCCTGCCCCGGAACAGTCGGCGGACGCCGCCTAGTCCAAGGCTCAGGGTGCGACCCAGCGCCCTTCCCACGCTCCGCCCGTGCACGTGAACTGCGCACGGACATGGCCGGTATGGGCGAGGTAGAGCCAGTCGAGCGATTCGATGGTGATCAGCAGCACCGCAAAGTTCTCGCGCGCGGGGAGCAGCTGCGTGTCGTCCGGCTCCACCCCCTCGAATTCGGCCGGCAGGCCTGACGTGGCGACCGGCGAGGCCGCGCCCGGTCCGTCGCCGAGATAGCAGCGCCGCGCGAAATTGGAGCTTGCCGCCCAGGCCGCATCCGCCACTGGCCCGCTTGCCTCGATCCGCCCGTGCCCGCGCACCCGGATCTGGATCTTCGCGCCCTTGTCGTAGAACACCGCAGCAATGCGCGGATCGGCGGCAATGGCCTGCGCCTTGGGAGCACGGGTGTCGGTGTGCAGGCGCAGCGTCAGGCTCGCCGGATCGAAGGCCCGCAGCACCATCACCCGCGCATCGACATCGGCGGTGACGATCACCGGCGTGTGCATCGGCGACTTGCGATCGCGCGCGGCGCGGATCAGGCGGTTGGCGCAATCGGCGCGGATTTCGTCGAGCGTTTCGAACATGGCTGACGCCTTTGGCCGCTCTCCGCCGCGCGTCAAGTCGGAGCACCTCTCGTTCACATTCGGCCGAATTTTTCTGAACATCGGCAAAGCGGTTCATCCCTGCGACAGTCTGCGGGGCCTAATGCCGACTCATCAACAAGCCGCTTGTGGTGGGCGGGCGACACTGGAGGCATCCATGACCAAGACCCTGACTGGCAGGGGCGGTGCGCTTTCGGCCCTCGCCCTCGTTCTCGCCCTCGCCGCTCCGCTTGCTCCCGCCGAGGCGCAGAGCCGCGGCGAACCGCGCGCCGAGCGGGTGCAGATGCGCACCGAGCGCGCGCAGCCCCGTGCCGAGCGCCCCGCGCCGCCGCCGCGTGCAGAACGCCCGGTTCGCGCCGAACGCCCCGCCCGCGCCGAAGCCCCCGTCCGTGCCGAACGTCCTGCTCGGGCCGAACGTCCCTCCCGTGCCGAGCGCGGACCCCAGGGTGACGGCTTCGGGGCCGATGTCATGCGCCGCGCACAGCGCGCTGGCGAACCCGATGCGCGCCCGGTCGAAATGCTGCGCGGCGATACGCCCGCGCGCCGCGCCGAGCAGGTCGACCGTCGCAGCGAGCGGCGGGCCGATGGGGTAGACCGCCGTAGCGAGCGCCGTGCCGAGACCGTCGAACGCCGCGGAGAGCGCCGCGCCGACGGGCTCGAATGGCGGGGCCGTGACCGCGCAGCCGAAGGCGTCGAACGCCGCACCGAGCGCCGCGCCGATGTGATCGAGCGTCGCGGGGACCGCCGTGCCGACCGGATCGAGGACCGCGGTGATCGCCGCGCCGACCGCATCGGCGACCGTGGCGACCGGGACGGGCGTGACTGGCGTGACGGACGCCGCGATGGCGACTGGCGTGATGGCCGCCGGGATGGCGATTGGCGCGACGGTCGTCGTGACGGCGACTGGCGCGATGACCGGCGGGATGTCCGCCGCGACCGGCGCAACTGGCGGCGCGATGACTGGCGCTGGAACTATGGCGGCTGGGCCGGATGGGACAACCGCGACTTCCGTCGCTGGGACCGGCGCTGGCGCGGCAGCCGCGACTATGACTGGTCGTTCTACCGCAACGCCAACCGCTACCACTATCGCCCGGGCCCGTACTACGCGCCCTATCGCAGCCACCGCTACAGCCGGCTGGACATCGGCTTCTTCCTCGACAGCCTGTTCTTCCAGCCGCGCTTCTTCATCAACGATCCGTGGGACTACCGCCTGCCGCCCGTCTACGGCCCCTATCGCTGGGTGCGCTACTATGACGACGTGGTGCTGGTGGATGTCTACACCGGCGAAGTGGTGGACGTGATCTACGACTTCTTCTGGTGATTGCCGGCGGGGGGGGGGGGGGGGGGTGTGGCCCCCCCCCCCCCCGGGGCCAACGCCCCCCCGCGGGGCCCCCCCCCCCGGCCCCCCCCCCCCACCCCCACCCCCCCCCCCGCGCCCCGGGGGCCCCGCCGGGGCGCCCCCCCCCCGCGCGGT
>JAPZRO010000007.1 GCA_027531395.1 Porphyrobacter sp.
GTGATTGCGCGCGCGCAGCGCTCCCGCCCCGCCCCCCCCCCCGGCCACCATAACTTTGTGTTACTTTGGGGGGCGGGGGGGGGCGGCGGGGCGGGAGGTCTGCGCCACCGAAGGTGGCACCAATCAAAAACGCGTCGAGACCGTCACCGCAGCGCCCGAGCCCGGGGCCGCATCGCCTTCCACCCGCTCGCGCCAGTCGAGCGAGACACGCGCCGGCACCTCACCCAGCGTCACGTCGAGCCGCATCGTCGGGCCGAGATCGACCCGGTGCGCGCCCTCCTGCGCCCCGCCCCATGCGCCCGCGCCGAGGCTGAGGTGCATGGCATCGCCGGTGGCCTTGGCGACCAGATCGACCTCGCGGGTGAGGCTCGCCTGCCCGTCGGCGAACAGCGTCGCGTCCTCGCCGCCGACCCAGCCGGCCTGCGCATAGGCCTCCAGCCGTGCGCCGAGCGGCAGACCCTGCGGAGCCAGCTCGGTCACCGCAAAGGCAGCTGGGCGAGCCTCGGTGCGGAACGCCCCGTCGGTGACGCGCAGCTCGCCGAACAGCCGCACCGGCACGCGCGGCAGCAGGCGGGCCGAAGCGCCCAGCGCCAGCTCGCTCTCCCCGCGCCGCACCAGCGCGCGGTAGGCGCGGGCGTAGAGGCGCGGGTCGCGGGCGTTTTCGGGATCGATGCGATATTGCAGGACCGCGCCCACCTGGCTCGCGCCGTAGATCGGCACGCGTCCCTGCGAGATCGGCGCGGCGTCCGAACCGGCTCGCCAGAAGCCCCAGGCATCCATCGACCAGCGCCCCGCCCGCTGGTCCGCCGCCGCCGGAGCGGGGGACGCCGCGAAGAACGGCGTCGCGTCATCCCCGCCATCGATCATGAACACCGCCGGCACGCGGCCCGCACTGACCGGCGAGCGCAAGGCGGTGCGCCACAGATATTGGTGGGCGAAGGCATATTCAGGGTCCATCCCGACCGCGAGGCCGCTGGCGAGCAAGGCAAAGGGGCCATCGCTGCGGGCCGGCGCAGAGCGGCGTGAGGGCGTTGCGGAACCGGTCGCGTTCTGCACCGCAACCGTTGCGGGGGAAGCGCCCGGGTCGGCAGCGGCGATGGGCATGAAGGCCGCAGGGATCAGTCCTTCCGGCGAGCGGAAGGGGCTCTCCCACAGCATTGCCCGTCCGCCGACCCACGCGGCGAGCACCAGCCCGATCATCGCCAGCGGCGCGCCGCGCGTCATGTTCGCCGGCCCTGCGCGGCAAGGCCCAGCCGCAGCGGGTGGAGATCATGCTCGGTCTTGTCCCACGCCGCGGCGCGCCCGCCGAGCGTGCGGGCATAGGCGAACACCGCCCGCCGCCCGGCCATGATCGCGATGACATTGGCGAGCGGCAGGCGCAGCACCGCGCGCAGCCCCTCGGCCATACCATATTCGCGCGCGGCAAAGGCGAAGCGCATCGCCACCCGCCAAGCGAAGGCGACGAGGTTGGCAAGCAGCAGGAACTCCAGCATCGGGGTCAGCGAAACCGGCTCGCCCACCCCGGTAATGATCGCCAGCCCGCCGAGCGCGGTCAGCAGCACCAGCGCATAGCCGATCAGCAGCACCAACGCGGCGAGCGGCCCGCGCCGGTCGCGCGCGCGCATCCAGCCTTCCATCATCCCGCCGCTCCAGCCGATCCGGTCCCACCCCTGCAAGGCGATGCCGAGCACCCAGCGGCTCTTCTGGCGCACCACGTGCTCGAACCGGTTGGGGAAGAAGGCACGGGTCGCCACCAGCCGCCCGTCCTCGCCGCGCACCCGCACCAGCCGGCAGCGTCCGCCATTGGCGGCGATGCTGAGGCCAAGCTCGTAGTCCTCGGTGAGGGAATCGCTCGCGAAGGGCCGGCCTTCGGGGTGCGCCGCCGCCAGCCGGTCGAGTGCGCCACGCGCGGCCGCGCAGCCCACCCCCGCGCCCGGCAACCCCGCGCCGAGCCAGTCGCGCACCACCAGCGCCTTGCCATGGGCCTCGGCGAATTCCTCGCAGTAATGGCTGCCGAGCTGGTTGGCGAACCAGCCGCGATGGCGCTGCACCAGCGGCTCTACCGGCAGCTGGACGAAATCCGCACCGAGCGCGACCGTCTCGTCGAGCAGGCCGAGCGCCGCGGGATCGACCATGTCCTCGGCATCGTGGAACACCACCATCGCAAAGCGCCGCCCCGAGCGCGCCTCGTCGGTGACCAGCGCGGCGTAGAGGCGGTTGAGGCAATCGGCCTTGGTGCTCGGCCCGTCGCGGTCGTGGATCACAAGGCGCAAGCGCGGATCGCCCTTCGCCGCCGCGCTCGCCGCCGCCAGTGTCGCGGGATCGTTGCGGTAGCAGCCGACATAGAGCCGCATCGTCGTTTGCGGCCAGCTCGCCAGCAGGTGGGTGACGGTATCGCCGATCACCGCGGCCTCGTGCCAGGCGGGGATGATCACCGCCGCCGGGCCATGCAGCGGCCGGTTCACCAGGGCGGCGCGCTTGCGGAGGGGGGCTTTCGCGCGGCCCGTCGCACGCAGCCATAGCCACAGCGCGTCCACGGCGAGGTCGTCGGCCGCACCGATCAGGAAGAATATCCCGGCGAACAGCAGCAATTCATGCTGTAGCAGTGCAAGCCACTGCCACAGGCCAAGGTCTCCAATAGGCAAGGCGACCCCCTCCCCCGTGTAAGCCGCAAGACTATCGCGACCTTGCACAAGATGCAACGCCCTCAAATATTTTGATAGTTTAGAGAAGGTTTATATCGGGACGGGGTTTGCCGGGAGAGATTTACCAGGTCCCGACATTGGGCATGCTGACCCAGGGCTCGGCCGGTTCGAGATAGCCTTCCTGCAGCAATTCGACCGAAATTCCGTCGGGCGACTTGACGAAGGCCATGTGCCCGTCGCGCGGCGGGCGGTGGATGGTGTGGCCGGCATCCTTGAGGCGCTGGCAGGTCTCGTAGATGTTCTCGACCCGGTAGGCGAGGTGGCCGAAATTGCGCCCGCCGGTGTATTCCTCGCCCCCGCTGCCGTCTTCGGGCGGCCAGTTGTAGGTGAGTTCGACCTCGGCGACGCCCTCCTGCCCCGGCGCGGCGAGGAAAATGAGCGTGAAGCGCCCCGCCTCGACATCGAACCGGCGCACTTCCTCCAGTCCGATCAGCTTGAAGAAATCGACCGTCGCCTGCGGATCGGTGACGCGGATCATCGAGTGCAGATATTTCACCATCGCTCATTCCATTCAAAAACGGTTCATCGACGCTGATGCACAACTCGTCGCACCAACTCTGACAGGGGAACAATGCGATGAGCGGCGATGATGTGCAACCGGCGAATGGGACCAGCGGTTTCTGGAACGCGCCGACCACCCGGCTGTGGTTCGGCACGGCGGGTATCCTCGCGGTCGGGCTGATCGCGGGCGGATATCTGCTCGGCGACGGGTTGCTGCGCGCCAAGGATGCCGAGCGCGCGGTCACCGTGCGCGGCCTCGCCGAGCGCAACGTCACCGCCGATCTGGCGACCTGGACGATCTCCTATTCGGCCACCTCCAACAGCCTCGCCGAAGCGCAGGGCAAGGTTCGAGCCGACACGCAGGCGATCGAGGCCTTCTTCAAGGAGCTCGGCTTTCCCGCCGACGCGCTCCAGCCGACCGGCGCCAATGTGTCGAGCTTCACCAACGAGGGCGTGACCACCTTCACCGTCCGCCAGCGCCTCGCGCTGCGCACCACCGATGTCGCCCGCGCGCAGAAGGCCGTGGCGCGGCAGTTCGACCTCGTCGGGCGCGGGGTGTTTCTGGAGGAGGGATCGGGCATGGCCTACACCTTCACCAAGCTCAACGACATCAAGCCCGAAATGGTGGCCGAAGCGACCAAGGACGCGCGCGCCGCGGCCGAACAGTTCGCCGAGGATTCGAACTCGGGCGTCGGCAAGATCAAGGACGCAACGCAGGGCTATTTCGAGATCGAGGCGCGCGACGGCGATGCCGGCGGCTGGGGCATGGCCGACAGCCCCTACAAGAAGGTGCGCGTGGTCACTACGGTCAGCTTCTCGCTCGACTAGACGACAAATCCGCACCATCCGTCGCGCCCGCCGGAGGGTTTGTTGCACCGCAGCGTTCATCGCTGTAAGCCCGCGCTCCCCGGGGTCGCATCCGGAACCGCCAGCACATCATGCTTCAGAAATTGCGCGATATCTTCAGGCCGAAACCTGCTCCGAAGCTGCCTTCGGTGCCGGCTGGCACGCGCTATTATGTGGTCGGCGACATTCACGGACGGCTCGATCTCTACGAAGCGATGATCGCCGCGATCGAGGAGGATGACCGGCAGGCCGGCCCCGCCGACACGCGCATCGTGCTACTCGGCGATCTGGTCGATCGCGGGCCGGACAGCGCCGGGGTGATCGCCCGCACCCGGCGCTGGCAGCAGCACGCCAAGGTCAGGGTGCTGGCCGGCAATCACGAGGAGATGTTCCTCGCCGCCTTCGAACGGCCCGAGGCGCTGCGCCACTTCCTCAAGCACGGCGGGCGCGAGACGGTGCTGAGCTACGGCCTCTCGAAGAAGCAGTTCGCCACGCTCGAACTCGACGAGCTGTTCGCCAAGCTCCCCAAGCTGGTGCCCGAATCCGAGCGCGAATACATCGCCTCCTTCGAAACCATGGTGCGCGCAGGCGACTATGTCTTCGTCCATGCCGGGATCGATCCCGCCCGCCCGCTTGACGATCAGAAACGTTCCGACCTGCTGTGGATCCGCGAGCGCTTCCTCAGCCATCAGGGCCCGCTGGAGAAGGTCGTGGTGCACGGCCACACCATCTTCGACCGCGTGATGGATTGCGGCAATCGCATAGGGATTGATACTGGCGCTTTCCGCTCGGGTGTGCTTACAGCGCTCGTGCTCGAGGGCGATCAGCGGCGGATCATCCAGGCCTGTTCCGAGAACGGTGGCCCGGTCGAGATCTTCCACGGCGACCGGGCGCGCTAATCCCCCCCGGACGGCGGGGCACTTTTCCGACGTTACGCGTAAGGGCAGGTATCCATGAAGATTGCGATGGTGGGTTCGGGCTATGTCGGGCTCGTGTCGGGGGCGTGCTTTGCCGATTTCGGGCATGACGTGGTCTGCATCGACAAGGATCAGAGCAAGATCGATCGCCTGCATCAGGGCATCATGCCGATCTACGAACCGGGCCTCGATGCGCTGGTCGAAAGCAATGTGAAGGCCGGCCGCCTCAGCTTCACCACCTCGCTGGCCGAGGGCATCAAGGGCGCGGACGCGATCTTCATCGCGGTCGGCACGCCGAGCCGCCGGGGCGATGGCCATGCCGACCTGACGTTTGTCTACGAAGTCGCACGAGAGGTGGGCGAAAGCCTGGCCAATGACGCGGTGGTGGTGACCAAGTCGACCGTGCCGGTCGGCACCGGCGACGAGGTCGAGCGGATCATCCGCGAGACCGGGACCGCGCACCGCTTCTCGGTCGTCTCCAACCCCGAATTCCTGCGCGAAGGCGCGGCGATCGGCGATTTCAAGCGCCCCGACCGCATCGTCATCGGCGCCGAGGACGAATTCGGCCGCGAGGTGATGCGCGAGGTCTATCGCCCGCTGTTTCTCAATGAATCGCCGATCCTGTTCACCTCGCGCCGCACCAGCGAGCTGATCAAGTATGCCGCCAACGCCTTCCTCGCGACCAAGATCACCTTCATCAACGAGATGGCGGACCTGTGCGAGAAGGTCGGCGCGAACGTGCAGGATGTCTCCCGCGGGATCGGGATGGACAACCGCATCGGCTCCAAGTTCCTCCACGCCGGCCCGGGCTATGGCGGCAGCTGCTTCCCCAAGGACACGCTGGCCCTGCTCAAGACCGCCGAGGACTATGACAGCCCGACGCGGATCGTCGAGGCGGTGGTCAAGGTCAACGACAGCCGCAAGCGGGCGATGGGCCGCAAGGTGGTCGATGCGCTGGGCGGCGCGGAAGCGGCGCGCGGCAAGAAGGCCGCGTTGCTCGGCCTGACCTTCAAGCCCAACACCGACGACATGCGCGACAGCCCCGCCATCGCCGTGGCGCAGACGCTGATGGATGCGGGCGTTGCCGTGGCCGCCTATGATCCCGAAGGCATGGAACAGGCCCGCCCGCTGCTGCCGCAGGTGACCATGTGCGACAGCGCCTACGAGGCGATCGAGGGCGCCGACGTGGTGGTGATCGTGACCGAATGGGACGCCTTCCGCGCGCTTGATCTCAAGCGCGTGAAGGACCTCGCCAACGCCCCGGTGATGGTCGACCTGCGCAATGTCTACAAGCCCGAAGACATGCGCGCGGCGGGCTTCACCTATGTGAGTGTGGGTAGAGCGTAATCCGTTTGCGTGCCCGCCTGCGCGGGCACGTCCTCGGTGCTGTTCCTCCGCTACGCTCCGGGCACCTGCGGCTCGCGCGCGTGCGCTCGCGGTCGCTGGCGCGACCGATGCGTTTCAGATGCCGAACCAGTGGCGGCGGTTGGCGGGGTTCGCCAGTCGCCATGCCAGCATCGCCAGCACCAGCACGCCGCCTGCCATCGCAGCCCAGCCGATGGGCGCGAATTGCTGTCCGCCGCGCGCGTAGATCGCCAGCAAGGCCCAGCAGAACACCAGCCCGTAAAGCGGCGCGCCCCGCACCCGCGCCGTCGCAACGGCTGCGATACTCGCACCTATTGCGATCATGATCGCCGCCACCTCGGGTGCCGGAGCGCCACCGCCCACGCCGTAATACTTGAGGCTCGCGGAGATGTTGACGATGCTCGCGGCGGTCAGCCACGCCGCGAGCGCGCTGAACACCGGCGCGACCAACCAGCGCTCGGCCCGCGACAGCGCGGGGGCGGCCACCAGCGCGCGCAGCACGACCAGCAGCCCGCCGAGCGAGGTCAGGATAATAACCGCCGAGATCGCGGTGAGGTTGGCGAACTGGGTATAGGTCGCCCACACACCCTGTGCCGCCAGCGCGATCGCGGCGGGCAAAGCGATGGCATCGAGGAGAGCATTGCTCCGCTGGCCCGGCAGCGCCTGCCACAGCGCGAACAGCGCCGATCCGGTGAACAGCAACGCCCAGATCGCGAAGGCCCATCCCGCCGGGGTCACGAGTGTCCGGACCGAATCCGAGCGGCTGCCGATCGGTTCGCCGAAGCCGAGTTGCGGCAAGAAGGTCGCGCCGATCTGCACCACGACGGCAAGGATAAGGGCAAGCCGCTGGACCAGAGGGCGTTCGAGCGAAGGGGTGTCATCCATATGCGCCGAACCTGTGGGATGCTTTGCCGGTTTCCGCAAGATCGTGTGGGCAGAGGCCCTCAGGTAGCGCAGCGGTAGGGCAACAAAAACATCAGGGGGCCATCATAAGCCGGGTTCTGTCTCCGCGGGCGGTATCCCTTGCGGGACGGGCCTGCGGTGGCAGCCATTCATCTGGGCCGGCGATTGCTCGACGGCTCTAGCAGCCAACCCGGGTCTCTCGGCGCGAAACACGCCTGCCTCTCTTGCGAAAGGCGCGAGACCCCTATTCGGCCTTGCTCCGGGTGGGGTTTGCCATGCGGTGACTGTTGCCAGCCCCCCGGTGCGCTCTTGCCGCACCCTTTCACCCTTGCCTGTGCCGTTTGACCGGCCATCGGCGGTTTGCTCTCTGTGGCACTTTCCCTTGCGTCCCCGAAAGGACGCCGGCGGGCGTTACCCGCCACCCTTGTTTCGTGGAGCCCGGACTTTCCTCGCGACCCGAAGGTCACGCGGCTGCCTCAGGCCCCCTGACGGGGCGGGATATAGGCGTCACGCCGCTGAAATACTAGCGCGTCCGCCCCTGATCGCGGTCGAGCAGCAATTGCCACAGGATCGCCGCGATCTCGCCGTCGACCACGCCGGTGATGTGTTCGGGCCGCCAGCGCCGCTCGAAGGCCTCCACCGCCTTCCTCTGATCGGTGATGTCGTAGCCGAAGCGCTCGAGCGCGAGGAAGAACGCGCCCTCGTTGTGGAACGGATCGCCCGCGGCAAGGGACTGCGGGCGCGGCAGACACAGACGGTATTCGGCCAGCCGCTCCCACGGGAACAGCTCGCCCGGATCGATCTTGCGCATCGGCGCGACATCGGAATGGCCGACCACATTGGCGCGCGGAATGTCGTAGTCCTTCACGATCCGCGCCAGCAGCGGGATGAGCGCGTCGATCTGCGCTTCGGCAAAGCCGCGATAGCCCCCGTTTTCGGGCGCATGGCCGGGATGATCGAGCTCGATCCCGATGCTCGCCGAGTTCACGTCCGGAATCCCGCGCCAGTAGCTCGCGCCGGCGTGCCAGGCGCGGCGGTCCTCGGGCACCAGCCGGATCACTTCGCCCTGTTCGGTGATGCAGTAATGCGCGCTGACCGAGGCGGCCGGATCGCACATCCGCTCCAGCGCGGTCTCGACCGGCTTCATCTCGGTATAGTGCAGCACCACCATGCTGATCGGCAGGGTGCGCTCATTGTGGTTGGGCGAGAGCACCTCGCGGTGCACCAATTCGTCGCGGCTGTCGTCTGCACCCCCCGGCATCGACCCAGCCCCTAGCCGATCATGCCTTCCGGCTCCGGCAGCACCGCGCCGAGCACCAGCACCCCGTCACCCAGCTTGTACTGGAGGCCGCCCTCCATTTCCTCGGCCACCACCGCGATCATGTGGGCAGCGGCGGTGCGGCTGGTGATCTCGCTCTCGTCGAGATCGCCCTGCAATGCGCGGCCGATGGTCTCGTCGAAGGCGATCCGGTCACCCCGGGCGCGGGCGACGATCTCGACCGCCCCGTCGCGCCGCTCGGCGCCGATGTCGAGCGTGCCGCCGCGCACCAGCGCATCGAGTGCGATCTGCGCGAGGTTGAGCAGCACCTTGACCGCGGGCTTGGGCAGGCTCGGCTCGGCAATCGCCCAGTTGATCTCGACCCGCTTGGCATCGGCGGCCAGCGCATTGATCACGCTCTGCGCCTCGTCGATCGGGATCGCCTCACCGAAGCCGCCCGCCGCGCCGAAGGCCAGCCGGAAGAACTTCAGTTTGTCGGTGCTGATCCGCGCCGACTGTTCAAGCAGTTCCATGCAGCGCGCGCGCATTTCCGGGTCCTGCTCGTCCGCGAGCAGTTCGAGCCCGTTGGCGAGCGCGCCGACCGGCGAGAGC
This sequence comes from Porphyrobacter sp., assembly GCA_027531395.1. GTDB lineage: Bacteria > Pseudomonadota > Alphaproteobacteria > Sphingomonadales > Sphingomonadaceae > Erythrobacter. The sequence goes on from JAPZRO010000007.1 coordinate 9,108, forward strand.
ATGTCATGGCACAGGCGCGAGCACAGCATCGCGGCGAGATCGGTTTGCGAAATCATGCACCGTTCCTAACCATCGCTGATGGTAAAGGAAAGTGCGGTGAAGCCCTCTTCCCCGTCTCTCCAGAACGCAATGTCGTCGCCTGCGATGATCGCCCAGACGCGCCCGTCGCCCGCAGCCGAGGCGCGGTCGGTGGCCGAGGGTTGGGCCGGGCCGCGCGGGTGCGAGTGGAAATAGCCCACGATCTGTGCTCCGCCCGCCCGCGCGGCGCGGTGGGCATCGATCAGCGCCTGCGGGTCGATCTCGAAATGGGTCGCGGGGTTGGGGTGGACATTGGCGGTCCCGCGCACCGCAGTGATGCGCCCGCCCTCCCCTAGCAACAGCCCGCAGGCCTCGCGCGGGTGCGCGGCGGTAGCGGCTGCGCGCATCTGGGTTAGAGCCTGAGCCGAAACCTCAATCCCCGTTCGCCCTGAGCTTGTCGAAGGGCCGTTCTTCCCCTTCGCTAAACGCGAAACTGCCTCCCAATCCCCCCGGATCAGCGCCATTTTCTTCGCCCTCGACCAGCCCTTGATCTGGCGCTCGGCGGCAATCGCTTCGTAACGGCTCGGAAAATCCTGTGACCACACCAGTTCGACGGGCAATTTGTCGCTCGTGAAGCCATTGACCTTGCCCGACCGGTGGAGTGCCACACGCCGCTCCAGATCATCAGTATGACCTGTATAGAACTTGCCCCCTCGGCAATGCAGCATGTAGGCCCAGAACGCCATGCGAAACGGCTAAGTGAAAGACGGCCCTTCGACAAGCTCAGGGCGAACGGAGGTAGGTTCGGGTGGTGACTGGTTCAGAACAGGCCGAATTGCTGGAGGGTTCAGTCATCGCCCCCGCCCGCCTCGACAAGGCGCTGGCAGAGGCAACCGGACTCTCGCGTGCGCGGGTGCAGGGGTTGATCGAGGAAGGCCGGGTCGATGTCGCGGGCAAGACCGCGACCAGCGCCTCGATGAAAGTGGCCGAGGGCACCCCGTTTCGCATCATCCTCGCCGCCGCCATGCCCGCCGAGGCGCTCCCTGAGGAGATTCCGCTCATCATCGCCTACGAGGACCAGCACCTCGTTGTGGTCGACAAGCCCGCCGGCATGGTGGTGCATCCGGCGGTTGGCAACGTCACCGGCACGCTGGTGAATGCGCTGCTGCACCATTGCCGGGGGAACCTGTCGGGCATCAACGGCGTGGCGCGGCCGGGGATCGTCCACCGTATCGACAAGGACACCTCGGGGCTTCTCGTGGTCGCCAAGTCCGATGCCGCGCATGAAGGCCTTGCCGTGCAGTTCGCCGCGCACACCGTCCACCGCCGCTACATCGCGGTCTGTGCCGGGCACCCCTCGCCCGGCGAAGGCACAATCGACGCGCGCATCGGGCGTTCGGATGCGGACCGCAAGAAAATGACGGTGCTGCCCAAGAATTCCTCACGCGGGAAAACCGCGGTCACCCATTACAAGGTGCTCGAGAAGCTGGATGAGGCCTCCGTGATCGAATGCCGGCTGGAAACCGGCCGCACCCACCAGGTGCGCGTTCACTGTGCGTCAATCGGTCATCCACTACTGGGAGACCCTGTCTATGGACGCACCCCCAAACCGCTCCGCCCGCTGCTCGAACGACTCGGCTTTGCCCGGCAGGCGCTCCACGCGGCCGAGCTGGGCTTCGTTCACCCGCTCACGGGCGAAAACATCCGTTTCCGCAGCGAATTGCCCGCCGACATGGCGGAACTCATCGACCAACTGCGCCGTTGTAATCGATGAATCGCGCATACAACTGACAGATTCTCGCGTATACTCGTAACCCGTGGCCCAAGCGCAGCGGATGCCCATCAGGGGTCCTTGCCAAGCGGTCGACGCTAGAAAGGTTAGGTAACAAGTGACCAAGACGAAGTCCCCTTCGGTCCCGGCCCTCAGCGGTGAGCAGAGCCTCAACCGCTATCTGGCCGAGATCCGGAAGTTCCCGGTGCTCACGGCAGAGCAGGAATACATGCTCGCCAAGCGCTATCAGGAACATGAAGACCCCGATGCCGCCGCCCAGCTGGTGACCAGCCACCTGCGCCTCGTCGCGAAGATCGCGATGGGTTACCGCGGCTATGGCCTGCCGGTTGCCGATCTCATCTCGGAAGGCAACGTGGGCCTGATGCAGGGCGTCAAGAAGTTCGAACCCGATCGCGGCTTCCGCCTCGCGACCTACGCGATGTGGTGGATCAAGGCCTCGATCCAGGAATATATCCTGCGTTCGTGGAGCCTCGTGAAGATGGGCACCACTGCCGCGCAGAAGAAGCTGTTCTTCAACCTGCGCCGGATGAAGAAGAACCTCGACGCCTACGAGGACACCGATCTCCACCCCGACGATGTCGCCAAGATCGCGACCGATCTGGGCGTGCCGGAGCAGGAAGTCGTCAACATGAACCGCCGGATGATGATGGGCGGCGACGGCTCGCTCAACACGCCGATGCGCGGGGGCGAGGAAGGCTCGGGCGAATGGCAGGATTGGCTGACGGATGATCGTCCGCTTCAGGACGAAACCGTCGCCGAAGCCGAGGAATCGCAGATGCGCCACGAAATGCTCGCCGAGGCGATGGAAAGCCTCAACGAGCGCGAGCGGCACATCCTCGTCGAACGCCGCCTGACCGACAAGCCGCAGACGCTCGAGGAACTGTCGCAGACCTACGACGTCAGCCGCGAACGCATCCGCCAGATCGAGGTGCGCGCTTTCGAGAAGCTGCAGAAGGCGATGCAGCGGATCGCAGGTGAGCGGCTGCTGCCGGGCGTCGCGTAACGCGTCGCCGGGTCGTTGTACGATCATTGCCGGATCATCGAAAGGGCGCGGCGGGCAATCGCCGCGCCCTTTTCGCATTGCCGCCAATGTTTCACGTGAAACATTTCGGGAACATCGAGTGCGAAACGGCGCTGCTATCGCCACGCTTCCCCACCGCCCGCCCCTGCGCTAAGCGGGGCTGATGATGCTCACCATCGCCCGCTACGCCGCCAAGGCCGTCCTGTGGTTCATCGGCCTGACGCTGCTGCTGGTGATCGCCTTCAAGTGGCTCCCCGTCCCTGTCACCGCGACCATGCTGATGGACGAGAACGGCATCACCAAGGACTGGGAGAGCCTCGACAATATCGACCGCAATCTCGTTGATGCCGTGATCGCGGCGGAGGATTCGCGCTTCTGCGAGCATTTCGGTTTCGACACCGAAGCGATCGAGCAGGCGATGCGGGAGAACATGGAAGCCACCGAGAACGGCGGGCGCATCCGCGGCGGCTCCACCATCAGCCAGCAGACCGCCAAGAACGTGTTCCTGTGGCAGGGCGGCGGGTTCTTCCGCAAGGGGCTGGAGGCGTGGTTCACCTTCTGGATCGAGGCCGTCTGGGGCAAGCGGCGGATCATGGAAGTCTATCTCAACGTCGCCGAAACCGGGATCGGCACCTATGGCGCCGAGGCCGGGGCGCAGCGCTATTTCGGCAAGTCCGCCGCGCGCCTTTCCGCTGACGAGGCAAGCCGCATGGCCGCCGCCCTCCCCAGCCCCAAGAAGCGCGCGGTGAAGGGCCCCGGCGGGTGGCTCGCGCGCCACGGCAACCGCATCGAACGGCGGATCGGCATCGTCAGGCGTGACGGGCTCGATGCTTGCGTCTACAACTGACGCAATGGCTCACGCGCACGCCCATCACCACCATCACGGCCATGACCATGGCGGGCACGCGCATGGTCACCACCATCACGCGCCCGCCGATTTCGGTCGCGCCTTTGCGATCGGGATAGCGCTCAACACCGGTTTCGTCGTGGTCGAGGCGGTGGCCGGGTTCCTCTACGGCTCGATGGCGCTGGTCGCCGATGCGGGGCACAATCTGTCCGACGTGCTGGCGCTGGCGCTGGCATGGATCGCCGCGATTGCCGCGCGCCGCCCGCCGTCCGGGCGCTTCACCTATGGCTACAAGTCCTCGACCATCCTCGCCGCGCTCGCCAATGCGCTGCTGCTGGCGATCGCGATCGGGGCGATCCTGTTCGAGACCTTCCACCGCCTCACCGAGCCGCAACAGCCGCAGGGCATGGCGATGATGGTGGTCGCCGGGATCGGGATCGCGATCAACACGTTGACAGCCATGCTGTTCGTGCGCGGTCAGGAGGATCTCAACATCCGCGGAGCCTATCTCCACATGGCTGCCGATGCGGCGGTCTCGCTCGGCGTGGTGCTGGCGGGCGCGGCGATCCTGCTGACCGGCCTCGTCTGGATCGACGCTGCGGTGAGCCTCGCGATCGTCGCGGTGATCGGCTGGGGCACCTGGGGCCTCGCACGCGATAGCGTGGCGATGAGCCTGCTGGCGGCGCCTGCCAATATCGACCTTGGCGAAGTGCGCCGCCATCTCGCCGGGTTCGAGGGCGTGGCGGCGGTCCACGATCTCCATGTCTGGCCTATGTCGACCACCGAGACCGCGCTCACCGCGCATCTGGTGATGCCGCAGCGCCCCGCCTCCGACGCCTTCCTCCACGATGTCGCCGCGAGCTTGCGCACCCGCTTCGGGGTGAACCACGCGACCATCCAGATCGAGAGCGGCGAGACCGCTTGCGCGCCGTCCTGCGGGGCGCATTGCTGATGGCCGCCCGCCCTCGCCCCACCACTGACGAAGCGCGCGAAGCGCTGCGCGACGCTATGGTGCGCCTTGCTGCGGGCGACCAATCCGCGCTCGAAGAGATCTATCGCATGACGCGGGTGAAGCTGTTCGGCATCTGCCTGCGTATCTTGGGCGACAGAAAGGAAGCCGAGGACGCCTTGCAGGACGTCTATGTCAATCTCTGGCAGCGGGCCGACCGCTACGATCCCGCGCGGGCGAGCCCGATTTCGTGGCTGGCGACGTTCGCCCGCAACCGCGCGATCGACCGGTTGCGCACCGGCAAGGTGCGCGGCGGCGCGGTCGGGATCGAGGAAGCCGCGCCGCTCCCCGACGAAAGCCCGCTGGCTGATGCACTGCTCGTCGATGCCGAACAGGCCGCGCAGATCCACAAGTGCATCGCCGGGCTCGACGAGCGCACGCAGACCCACATCCGCGCCGCGTTCTTCGATGGTAAGACCTATGCCCAGCTGGCCGAACAGGCCGACGTGCCGCTCGGCACGATGAAGAGCTGGATCCGCCGGGGGCTGCAACGCCTGCGCGCCTGTCTCGAAGCGAGTGAAGCGGTATGAGCGGCCCCGAAGACACCGCGCCCGAGCCCATGCGCGACGATCCCATGATCGCCGCCGAATGGGCGCTGGGCCTGCTCGAGGGCGAGGAACTGCTCGCCGCGCGCGGCAAATACGCGACCGATCCCGCCTTCGCCTGGCGCAAGGAATGGTGGGACAACTGGTTTGCCCCTTGGACCGACGACATGGCGGGCGCGGCCGAGCCGGGCGAGCACGTGTGGCAGGGCATCGCCGCAAGGGTCGGTGCCGGCGACGCGCCGCCTGCCGAGCCGGCAGCACCGCTTGGCGAGGTGATCGAACTCAAGGCACGGCTGCGGCGCTGGCAATGGGCAGCGGGGATCACCTCGGCGGCTGCGGCGGTGGCGCTGGCGGTGCTGGCCTTTGCTCCCGGCAATTCTCCGGTTTCCGCTCCGGGCGAAGTCCCTGCACAGATCGCCGCTGCCGACCCGCTGATGGCGACGGTTCCCATCGGTGACACCGGCCTCCGGCTCGACGTGACCTATATCCCCGAGAGCGAGAAGATGCTGGTCGCCGCGATCGGCCTTACCCCTGACGGGGTGCATGATCACGAGTTGTGGCTGGTGCCCGACGATGGCGGCGCGGCGAAGTCGCTTGGCGTGGTCGTGCCGGGCGAGGTGCGCAGCATGACGCTGCCGCAGGACATCACCGCTGCGCTCCATGACGGTTCGCAGCTGGTGCTCACCCGCGAACCGATCGGCGGAAAGCCCGAAGGCGTGGACGCCGGCCCGGTCGTGGCCAAGGGCGCCTTTACCGCCGTTTGAGCGGGGCGCCTGACGCGCCCTCGCTTCACCCCGTGTAAACGGCAATTCATCCGCATTAGCAAAAATTGTGCATCCGGGCCTCGGGTGGCTGCGTAACTCCTTGTGCAAGTGGGAGGGCTTGCAGACGTGACGTTCCCCCAAGAGGAGATACCCCTGTGACCCCCAAGACCACCTTCACCGCGATCATCGCCGCCGCGCTGGCCGCCACCACCGGCCTCGTCGCCGCCCCGGCGCTGGCTGACCACCACATGGAAAAGAAGGCCGCCGCCAACATCGTGCAGACCGCGATGAGCACCGGCGTGCACAACACCCTCGTCGCCGCGGTGAAGGCCGCAGGCCTCGTCGAAACCCTGTCGAGCCCCGGCCCCTTCACCATCTTCGCGCCGACCGACACCGCTTTCGCCAAGCTCCCCGAAGGCACCGTGTCGACCCTCGTGAAGCCCGAGAACAAGGGCACGCTAACCACCATCCTCACCTACCACGCGGTGGCGGGCAAGGTGACCAGCGCCGATCTCGTCGCGCTGATCAAGAAGCACAATGGCACCGCGACGCTGACGACTGTCGCCGGCCAGAAGCTGACCGCGCGGCTTTCGGGCGACAAGATCGTGATCACCGATGCCAAGGGCCGCGCCACTGCCGTGACGCAGGCCGACGTGACGACCTCGAACGGCGTGATCCACGTGACCGACGGCGTGTTCCTGCCCGCCTGATCTGACGCCTCAACGGCTAGCGCTGCCCCTTATTCCCCATCCCCTCCACCCCGAGGGGCGGCGCTGCTCCCGACCCCGTCCGGCCTCTCCTCCAAGGGCCGGGCGGGGTTTTTTGTGCGGGGCAAAGGTCAGTTCGCGGGCAGCCAGCGCAGCATCTTGGCGCGCAACAGGCGCACAAGCGCGGGGTCCATGAAGGCGAATTCGTCGGGAATATCGAGCACGACCACGCGCTTGTCCTTCAGCGCCGCCTTGTGCTTCTTCTGGAGCTTGTTGCGGTGCTGACGCTCCATCACGAAGATGAAGTCGGCCCATTCGACCAGCTCGTCAGTCAGCGGGTTTTCGGCATCGTTGTTGGTGCCGGCCGAGGCCGTCGCAATGCCGGGCACATCGGCAAAGATGTGCTCGGCCGTAGGGCTGCGCAGCTTGTTCTGGCTACAGACGAACAGGTAGTGCCGCATCGCCGATTACGACCGATAAGGAGGGTCGGTCGCACACCGACCGCAAGGCCGAACGGCCGCCCGAGCCTATGCGAGGAAAGCCTAGCGCGCGGACGCGCGCGCCCGGCGCTTGAGGGCGTAACAAATTACGCCGCCTCTTCCTTCTTCTCTTCGCCGCCGATCACGCGGACCGGTTCCTTCTTGCCCTCGACCACTTCGCGGTCGATCACGATCTCGGTCACGCCTTCCATGTCGGGCAGGTCGAACATCGTGTCGAGCAGCAGGCCTTCGACGATCGAGCGCAGGCCGCGCGCGCCGGTCTTGCGCTTGATCGCGCGCTCGGCGATCGCCTGGAGCGCGTCGTCGGTGAAGGTGAGTTCGACATCCTCGAGCTCGAACAGCTTGCGATACTGCTTCACCAGCGCGTTCTTCGGCTCCTTGAGGATCGTCACCAGCGCCGGAATGTCGAGATCGTGCAGCGTCGCGATCACCGGCAGACGGCCGACGAATTCGGGGATCAGGCCGAACTTCAGCAGATCTTCCGGCTCGCTCTTTTCGAGCAGCTCGCCCACGCGGCGCTTGTCGGGGTCGGCGACGTGCGCGCCGAAGCCGATGCTGCGCTTCTGCAGACGGTCAGCAATGATCTTGTCAAGGCCGGCAAAGGCCCCGCCGCAGATGAACAGGATGTTGGTCGTGTCGACCTGCAGGAATTCCTGCTGCGGATGCTTGCGCCCGCCCTGCGGCGGCACGGAGGCGGTGGTGCCTTCCATCAGCTTGAGCAGCGCCTGCTGCACGCCCTCGCCCGAAACGTCGCGGGTGATCGAGGGGTTTTCTGCCTTGCGGGTGATCTTGTCGATCTCGTCGATGTAGACGATCCCGTGCTGGGCCTTTTCGACATTGTAGTCCGAAGCCTGGAGCAGCTTGAGGATGATGTTCTCCACGTCCTCGCCCACGTAGCCCGCTTCGGTCAGCGTGGTGGCGTCGGCCATGGTGAAGGGCACATCGAAGGTGCGCGCCAGCGTCTGGGCGAGCAGGGTCTTGCCCGAGCCGGTCGGGCCGACCAGCAGGATGTTAGACTTCGCCAGCTCGACGTCGCCCGCCTTGCCGCTGTGCTTCAGCCGCTTGTAGTGGTTGTGCACCGCTACCGAGAGCACGCGCTTCGCCCGGTCCTGCCCGATCACGTAATCGTTCAGGGTGGTGAAGATGTCCATCGGCGTGGGGATTTCGCCTTCCTTGCGGCCGGCGATCCCCGCCTTGGTTTCCTCGCGGATGATGTCGTTGCACAGCTCGACGCATTCATCGCAGATGAACACCGTGGGGCCGGCGATGAGCTTGCGCACCTCGTGCTGCGACTTCCCGCAGAAGCTGCAATAGAGGGTGCTCTTGCTGTCGGATCCGCTCAATTTGGTCATTCCTGTGTCCTCGAATCCGCGGACGATAGCATGGCTATGGCACGAGCGGATTCGACAAATGTATCTATGGCACCAGATGAATCAACACATGGCGCACGTTTTAATGGCTCCGGCGTGGAGCTTGGGGCCGCGAAATACCGGAAAACACCCGGGTTTCGGGTCTCTGTCCCGCCCCGGGGCAGGTGCGGGGAGAGGGCCTTACTCAGGCGCCCCGCCCGAACCGTCCTCTAGGCCGGTTTCCTCGTTGTCGGGCCGGGTCTCGAACACCTTGTCGACCAGACCGAAGGCCTTGGCTTCCTCGGCTTCGAGGAAGGTGTCGCGGTCCATCGCCTTCTCGATCTCGTCGAGGCTGCGGCCGGTGAACTTGACGTAGAGATCGTTCATGCGGCTGCGGATGCGCAGGATCTCGCGCGCCTGGATCTCGATGTCGGAGGCCATCCCGCGCGCGCCGCCCGAAGGCTGGTGGATCATGATCCGCGCATTCGGCAGCGCGATACGCATCCCCGGCTCGCCCGCGGCCAGCAGGAAGCTGCCCATCGAAGCGGCCTGCCCGATGCACACCGTCGACACGCGCGGCTTGATGTACTGCATGGTGTCGAAGATCGCGAGGCCCGCCGTCACCACGCCGCCGGGCGAGTTGATGTACATCGAGATCGGCTTGGAGGGATTCTCGCTTTCGAGGAACAGCAGCTGGGCGACGATCAGGCTCGCCATGCCGTCCTCGACCTGACCGGTCACGAAGACGATGCGTTCGCGCAGCAGGCGGCTGAAGATGTCGAAGGAGCGTTCGCCCCGGCTGGTCTGCTCGACCACCACCGGCACCAGCGCCCCGGTCAGCGGATCGCGGGTGAACTGACCCTGAGTGCCGTAGGTTTCGCCAGCGTTGCCGAACAGATCGATCATGGGATTTGCGTGTCCTTCGTAAGTTCCAGACTGGCTATGTCGGAGGCTGGGGGGCAATTTCAAGGGCGTTTACCGTGTCGCCTGTGAATTGCGCGCTGCTGTTCGGGTGCGGGGCATCTTGCATCGCTGCGCAAAGCAGGCAAACCTGCGGGCCATGACCACGCTCACCCTTGCGCGCAGCGCGCTCGCCGCCCTCCTTGCCACCACCTCGGCTGCGGCCTTCGCGCAAAGCTCCGCCCCCTCTTCCGAGGCCACGCCCGACCGCGAGGCGATGAGCGAATTGCTGGCGGTGGATGAATATATTCTGCGCATCCAGGCGCTTGACGACAACGGGCCGCGCCTCAACGCGGTGATCGACTATGATCCCGCCGCCTCGGTCAAGGCGCGGCAGCTCGCCGCCACCGGCCCGCTGCGCGGGCGCACCGTGCTGGTGAAGGACAATATCGAGACTAGCGAATTTGCCACCACCGCAGGTAGCCTCGCTCTGAAGGACAACATGACCGGGCGCGACGCACCGCTGATCACCTATCTGCGTGCGGCCGGCGGCGTGGTGCTGGGCAAGACCAACCTCAGCGAATGGGCCAATATCCGCTCCGACGGATCGACCAGCGGCTGGAGCGCGGTGGGCGGGCTGACCCGTAACCCCTACGCGATCGACCGAAACACCTGCGGCTCCTCATCCGGCAGCGGCGCTGCGGTGGCGGCGGGCTTTGCGTGGGGCGCGATCGGGACCGAGACCAACGGCTCGATCACCTGCCCGGCCAGCATCAACGGCATCGTCGGCTTCAAGCCCAGCGTCGGGATCGTCAGCCGCACCCATGTGGTGCCGATCTCCTCGACGCAGGACACCGCCGGACCGATGACCCGCACGGTGCGCGACGCCGCGCTGCTGCTGACCGCGATCGCAGGGCCGGACAAGGCCGATCCGGTCACGCTCGAGGCGAAGCGGGTGAAGGACTACACCGAGGGACTCGACACCTATTCGCTCCAGGGCGTGCGGATCGGGGTGATGCGCGACCAGATCGGCAATCGGGCCGATCTCGCCGGGGTGTTCGATGTCGCGCTCAAGGATCTCGAACGCGCGGGCGCGGTTCTGGTCGACATCAGCTTCAAGCCCGACCAGCAGATGTATGGCGACAGCTTCACCGTGTTGATGTTCGAGCTGCGCGAGGAGCTCGGCAAGTATCTCGTCTCGATCCCCGCCTTCAAGGAGGGGACGACGCCGCGCAGCCTCGCCGACATCATCGCCTTCAACAAGGCCCATGCGGACGAGGAAATGCGCTGGTTCGGGCAGGATCTGTTCGAGCTCGCCGAAACCACCACCGACCGCGCCGCCTACGAAACCGCGCGCGCCAATGCGCTGCGGATCGCCGGGCCGGAAACGCTCGACAAGCTGCTGGCTGACAACACGGTGCAGTTCCTCGTCGCCCCGACGCGCGGGCCGAGCTGGACCAGCGATCTCGTCAACGGTGACAACTTCAACGGCTCGATCGGCTTCGGCAGCCCCTCGGCGATTGCCGGCTATCCGCACCTCACCGTGCCGATGGGCGCGATCGAGGGCTTGCCGGTGGGCCTCAGCATCATGGGCGCAAAGTGGGACGATCACGCCGTGCTGAAGGCAGGCGCCGCCTACGAAAAGGCGCGGACAGCCAAGCTGCCCGCGCCGAAATTCCGTCCGTGGCGAGCGGCGGAGCAGTAAGCCGCTCCGCCTGAGCCGGATTACTTCTTGGCCGCGGCCTTCTTTGCCGGGGCCTTCTTGGCGGCCGGCTTTTCTTCCGCAGCCGCTTCAGCCTTCTTCGCCGGAGCCTTCTTGGCGGGAGCCTTCTTCGCCGCGGGCTTTTCCTCGGCGGGCGCTTCTTCCTTGGCTTCGGCCTTCTTGGCCGGTGCCTTCTTCTTGGCGGGCGCCTTCTTGGCCGGAGCGGCCTCGGCGGTTTCGTCCGCTTCGATCGCGGCCTGCAGCTCTTCCACGGTCACTTCACGCTCGGTGACTTCGGCCTTGTCGAACAGGAAGTCGACGACCTTGTCCTCGTAGAGCGGAGCACGCAGCTGGGCGGCGGCCATCGGCTCGGACTGGATGTACTGCACGAAGCGCTCGCGGTCCTCGGTGCGGTACTGCATCGCGGCCTGCTGGATCAGCATGGACATTTCCTGCTGGGTCACTTCCACGCCATTGGCCTGGCCGATTTCCGACAGCAGCAGGCCCAGACGCACGCGGCGTTCGGCGATCGAACGGTACTCGTCCTTCTCATCCTCGATCTGCTTGAGCGCGGCAGCCGGATCTTCCTCGCGCGCGGCTTCCTGCTGGAGCTGGGCCCAGATCTGCTGGAATTCCGCCTCGACCATGGTGCCGGGGACTTCGAAGCTGTGGCCCGCGGCGAGCTGATCGAGCAGCGCGCGCTTCATCTGGGTGCGGGTCAGGCCGGCGGTCTGCTGCTCGAGCTGCGCCTTCATGATCTCGCGCAGCTTCTCGAGGCTGTCGAGGCCGAGGCTCTTGGCGAAATCCTCGTCCACGGTGGTCTCGGTCTCGACCTTCACCGCCTTCACGGTGACGTCGAAGGTGGCTTCCTTGCCGGCGAGGTGCGCGGCCTGGTAGTTTTCCGGGAAGGTGACGGTGATGGTCTTTTCCTGACCGGTCTTCACCCCGACGAGGCTGTCCTCGAAGCCGGGGATGAAGGTGCCCGAACCGAGCACCAGCGCCGCGTCTTCGGCCTTGCCGCCGTCGAATTCGACCCCGTCGAGCTTGCCGACGAAGTCGATGATCAGCTGGTCACCCTCGGCCGCCTTCTTGGTCTTGGGCGCGTCCTTGTAGCTCTTGTTCTGCGAAGCGATGCTGGCGAGCGCCTCGTCGATCTGCGCGTCGGTGACGGGCACGACCAGACGTTCAAGCTTCAGACCGTCGATGCTCGGCGCTTCGATCGCGGGCAGCACTTCGAGGCTGACGGTGATCTCGGCATCCTTGCCCTGCTCGTAGTCCTGATTGAGGCCCACTTCCGGCTGCATCGCCGGACGCAGCGCTTCGTCACGCAGCAGCTTGTCGACCGATTCGCGGATCGTGTCGTTCACCACCTGACCGTGCAGGGCTTCGCCATGCATCTTCTTGACGAGGTTGGCCGGCACCTTGCCGGGACGGAAGCCGGGCATCCGCACCTGCGGCGCCACCTTCTTGATCTCGGCATCGATCTTCGCGGTGAGATCGGCGGCCGGAATCGTGATCAGATAGGCGCGCTTGAGCCCTTCGTTGACAGTCTGCTTGGTGTGCATGGGAACTGGTCTGAAGCCTTCTATGATAGAATTCCGTAAGGCCGGAACAGGCTGGGGGCGAATTGGTGCGGGCGAAGGGACTCGAACCCCCACATCTTGCGATGCCAGAACCTAAATCTGGTGCGTCTACCAATTTCGCCACGCCCGCATGCCCGAACGAAGCCGCGCGGGAAGCATGGCCCCCCGCGCGTATCAGCCGGAGCCCTTATCCCCCCCAAGCCAAAAGGGCAAGCGCAACACGCTTGTCGGGCGCGCAAAGCCGGATTAAGGGCGCGGCCATGAACGAAGAAACCCCTGAGACCACCCCCGCCACCTCTGGCCCGGACGTGCCGCCCGATCACCTGTCGGTCAATCCGCGCAGCCCGTTCTTCGATGCGGAGAAGCTCCGGCGCGGCATCGGCATCCGCTTCAAGGACCGGGTGCGCACCGATGTCGAGGAATATTCGATCTCCGAAGGCTGGGTGCGGGTGCAGGCCGGCAAGACGGTGGACCGCAACGGCCAGCCGCTGACGCTCAAGCTCACCGGCCCGGTCGAGGCTTGGTACGAGGATCTGGGCGAGAACCCGCCGGTCGCAAAGAAGGGCTGATTCCGGCCCGAACTTGCCAAACGGGGCGTTTGCGCCCACTTGGGCCGGGCTATGTCCCTCCCCAAGAAGCCTGAAGTCGTCATCATCGGCCGTCCCAACGTCGGCAAGTCCACCCTGTTCAACCGGCTGGTGGGCAAGAAACTCGCGCTGGTCGACGATCAGCCGGGGGTGACCCGCGACCGCCGCATGGGCGATGCGGTGATTGCCGGGCTGCACTTCACCGTGGTCGACACCGCCGGGTGGGAGGACGAGGACGAGCTCTCGCTGCCCGGCCGGATGCGCAAGCAGACCGAGGCGAGCCTTGCCGGTGCCGATGCGGCGCTGTTCGTGATCGACGCGCGCGCCGGCCTCACCCCGCTCGACGAGGAAATCGCCCGCTACCTGCGCGAACAGGAAGTCCCCGTGGTCGTCGTCGCCAACAAGGCCGAGGGCGCGGCGGGCGAAAGCGGGGCGATGGAGGCCTATGCGCTGGGCCTGGGCGAGCCGCTCGCCATGTCGGCGGAGCACGGCGAAGGCATTGCCGACCTGTTCGGCGGGCTGTGGCCGATCATCGGCGCCAAGGCCGAGGAATGGGAAGAGGCGAACGACGCCGAGCGCGCCGAAATCGCCGCGATGGACGAGGATGATCGTCCGCAGGGCCCATTGAAGCTCGCCATCGTCGGGCGACCCAATGCCGGCAAGTCGACCCTCATCAACCGCCTGCTGGGCGAAGACCGCCTGCTCACCGGCCCGGAAGCCGGGATCACCCGCGATTCGATCGCGATCGACTGGGAATGGACCGATCCCAAATCGGGCGAGACCCGCGAGATCCGCCTGATCGACACGGCGGGCATGCGCAAGAAGCGCAATGTCACCGAGAAGCTCGAGAAGCTCTCGGTTGCCGATGCGCGCCGCGCAGTGGACTTCGCCGAAGTCGTGGTGCTGCTGCTCGATGCGACGCAGGGGCTGGAGCATCAGGACCTCAAGATTGCCAGCCTCGTGCTCGAAGAGGGCCGCGCGCTGATGATCGCGATCAACAAATGGGACGTGGCCGAGGACGCGAGCAAGCTGTTCAACGGCATCCGCGCTGCGCTCGATGATGGCCTCGCGCAGGTGCGCGGGCTGCCGCTGTTCGCCGTGTCAGCCAAGACCGGCAAGGGCCTCGACCAGATGCTCGCCGGGGCGTTCGAAATCCGCGAGGCGTGGTCGAAGCGCGTGCCGACCTCGGCGCTCAACCGCTGGTTCGACGATGCGCTGGAGGCCAACCCGCCGCCCGCGCCCGGCGGCAAGCGCATCAAGCTGCGCTACATCACCCAGGCCGGCACCCGCCCGCCGCGCTTCGTGATCTTCGGCACCCGGCTCGACATGCTGCCCAAGAGCTACGAGCGCTATCTCGTCAACGGCATCCGCGCCAAGCTCGGCTTCGATGCGGTGCCGGTGCGCGTGACGCTGAAGGCCAACAAGAACCCCTACGCCAAGGAGTAGCGCGCGATGCTGCTCGACCTGCTATCCGCCGCGGCCGACAAGACGCCCTTTGCCCTCGAAATCATCCAGCGCACCGCCTCCACCCCGCAGGTGCAGCAGGTGGTGCAGCTGAGCCTCGCGCCCGCCTTCCTGCTCTCGGGCATCGGGGCGATCATGAACGTGATCATGAGCCGGATGATCTGGATCGCCCAGCGGGTCGAGAAGATCGACGAGAAGATGGAAGACCAGCGCACCCCCAAGCAGGTGCGCGAGCATCGCTGGCTGCTGCGGCGGCGCAAGCTGGCGCAGGGCGCGATCTTCTTCTCGACCGCCGCGGCCGTGATCATCAGTATCGTGATCGGGCTGCTGTTCATCTCGGCCTATATCACCGCGCAGATCGGCACGGTGATCGCCGGGCTGTGGGTGCTGACGATGGTGCTGCTGGTGACGGGACTGGGCTTCTTCCTGATGGAAACCCGGCTCGCAGCGATTGGCTCACAGGTGCCGGAAGGGTGAGCGAAATGCGGACAGTTAGCTGGACGACCCCGACGATCGCGGCGCTTGCGCTGCTGACCGCTCCGCTGGCGGCGAAAGATCCGGAGCCCGACGCGCCCGTGATCGAAATCGGCGATGACGAGCGCCCTCTGGCCGGCTTCGATCCGCAGCAGGTTGCCGCCTATTTCACACTGCTCGCGACCAGTCCGGAGAACGACGCGCAGCTTGCGCCGATGATCGAAGAAGTGTTCGAACCCGGCGAGCCTGTGCCCGGGTGGCAGGAGCTCGGTGTCGATATCCTTGCCGAACTTGGCGCGCGTCAAGGCGGACTGGAGGGGAACCTGCTGCGCGACGAGGACAAGGAGGTGCCGACGGTCACCGATCTGTCCGGCGCCGCCGCGCCGGACCTGTCCGGTTTCTCGCGTCTGGTCCTGCGCGCCGATCCGCCGGGCGGAGTTAACGAGCGCAGCTTCACCAGTTTCACGCCTGGAATGTGGCTGGAAATCTCGGCCCAGCGCCGACTGCGCGGGACAGCGCACTGCTATACCGGCCTGACGGGGATAACCTTGCACAGCAGAGTGCCGGTGACCGAACAGAGCATGGGCGAGCTGGTGACCACGATCGTAGGGGTGAGCCTGAACGATCGCGTTGCCTCGCGCGAATTCTGCATCGTCTACGAGCGCGCTGGCGAGGGCTATCGCAAGCGTAGCTTCCTACCAGACGGACGTTCTCTGCCCGCGCTCGATGGCATGCCGACCGTGCTGCGGATCATGCCGGCGAGCGAGTTCGAGAGCTACATCGAGACCAGCGTGGTGGCCAACGAGCCCGAGTAAGCCCCGCCAAGGAAAAGGGGACAGAGCCTCGCCTGGCCCTGCCCCCTATCCGGCAATTCTGCCGCCGCTACGTCCGTCCGGGCGCGCGGCTTGAAAGATCAGCTATCGCCTGCGGCCGCGCTTTGCAACTGGCAGTAATTGTGCAGACCCATGCGCTCGATCAGCTCGAACTGGGTTTCGAGGAAATCGACGTGCTCTTCCTCGTTCTTGAGGATGTAGGCGAACAGGTCGCGGCTCACGTAGTCGCGCACGCTTTCGCAATGCTCGATCGCATCGCGCAGCAGCGGGATCGCCTCGTGTTCCAGCGCGAGGTCGGCCTTGAGCACTTCCTCGACATTCTCGCCGACCTTGAGCTTATGGATCGCCTGGAAGTTGGGGAGCGCTTCAAGGAACAGGATGCGCTCGGCCAGCTTGTCGGCGTGCTCCATCTCTTCGATCGATTCCTTGCGCTCATAGGCGGCAAGCTTCTTGAGGCCCCAGTTGTCGAGCACGCGGAAGTGCAGCCAGTACTGGTTGATCGCGGTCAGCTCGTTGGTGAGCGCCTGGTTGAGATAGTCGATGACCTTCTGGTCGCCCTTCATGGGAAAGCTCCTTGCGAAATATCAATGCCGGTCGCCGGCGTTGCGCCATAGATAGACGCTGCCGGGGTATGTCCGCAAGGGGTGGGCCAGGAAATATCTTTGCGAATCAGTCGCTTGCGAGACGTTCGCAATCGCGTCTGGAGGCGCTTATACTGCGAATACCTCGCACTTGGCAGCAGCGCGTTCGGCGTCGATGATTTCCTGCGCTTCCTCAAGGCATTGGCCGCAATTGGGGCGCTTGCCGAGGCAGGCGTAGGTCGCCTCGGCATCGCCGTCGCAGGTCAGCGCGGCCTTTCGCAAATCACTCTCACGGATGGCATTGCAGATGCAGATGTACATGGGCGCGCGAATCTTTCCTGCGAAGCGTTTGCAGGAGCCAATGTATGCGAACGGTTCTTAATAGCAAGGGTTTGTTTGCGCCCTCAAGCGCCGGGCGGCGGACGTCCGTCCGCCTTGGCTTGCGCGCCATAAAGGCGCGGCGGCCGGTCGGCCTTGCGGCGAGGCTTCGCCCGCCGGTTTTTGTTTTCCGCACGCCCTCCGGCGTGCGAAATCCTCGCTCACGCGGCCTGAAGGCCGCATCGCTGCGGGCGGCCAGTCGGCCTTGCGGCGAGGCTTCGCCCGCCGAGCCAGTGGCACACGATAGCTTGGCGTGCGCCTCTTTTACTTCTTCAGGGGAAAGAGAGTCCGATAGGTCATGCACCGCCAGAGCCACTCGAGCGGGCCGTAGCGGTAGCGCTCCAGCCACGGCTTCGACCAGGCCAGCATCACCACCCACGCCAGCGCCACCACGAGATAGAGCTGCGGGCGATTGAGCTGGCCGAACAGGCCCAACGCCCAGCCGTGGAACACGAACATCATCACCACCGACGTGCCGAGGTAATTGGTGAAGGCTGCCCGGCCCGCCGCGCGCACGCGCTCGCCGAGCCAGCCGGTCGCCGACGGCGCCCAGGCCACCAGCAGCGCGGCGAGGCCCAGCACCATCCACAGGCGCGGCAGCATGCTCAGCCCGAAAAAGCCCGCCAGCCCGGCGTAATAGCTGAAGTCGTAGGCCCGAACCACCAGCCCGATCGCCAGATGCGCCAGCCCCCCGGCAATCAGCCCGATCCAGCCCCAGCGCACCAGCTTGCCGCGGTCGAACCCGCCGCTGAAGAACCCGAACCGGTAGAGCGCCACGCCGATCAGCATCAGCGGCAGCGTCTCCCACCCGAACAGCAGCGCGCTCATCAGCGGTTCGTGCCATTGCTCGGTCAGGCGATGGGCCACCAGCGTCGCGTAATCGCCCGAGGCAATCGCGGCATTGGGCACGTCGCCGCGGGCGAGCGTCGCTTCGACCTCGTCGATCATCCGCGCGCGTTCGGCCAGCATGTCGGGCGAGCTTTCGCCGAACGGCGTGTCGACAATCAGCCAGGGCATCACCAGCCCGACGTTGAACAGCACGCCCAGCATGTAGCCGCCCAGACCGACCCACAGCTGGGTCTTGGCCGCCCACTTGAGGCAGGCCAGCGCCACCAGACCGAACAGGGCGTAGTAGAACAGGATGTCGCCCGGCCAGATGAAGAAGAAATGCACCATGCCGAACAGGCCGAGGATCACCAGCCGCCAGGCCTGAAGCGACCGGGTCGCGCCCTTGGCCCAGGCCTTTTCCATGAACAGATAGAGCCCTGCGCCGAACAGCAGGGTGAACAGCCCGCGCATCTTGCCGTCGATCAGGATGAACTGAACGATCCACATCCACCCGCCCGGATCGCCCGGATCGGTCTTGAAGGCGGCCGGGTAGGTATAGGCGTCCATCGGTTGCCCGAAGGCGACGATGTTGGCGGCCAGGATCCCCATCACGGCAAGGCCGCGGATGAAATCGAGCGTATCGATCCGTTCGGTTGCAGCCACAGGCGCGATTGCCGCATCGGTCTCGCCGACATAGTCCTGCGCGGCGCGCGCGCTCATCGTGTCATCCATGGCTGATCCCCCGCCTTGATCGAGCGGGAAACGTAGCAAAGCCGGAGGCGGTTAGATAGTGCGCTGGTGCGCGGCTTATCGAGCCGCGTCAGCCGCTTGGCCGAAGATCAACCCTGTCCTGCGACCAGACAGGCCTGCCCCTGCGCCTTGAGGCGCGAGCAGGCGCGCGCGGCGTCAGCCTCGCTGGCAAAGCCGGTCGCCAGCAGGCGGGTCAGCCGGCCGCTGGGGATGAGGGCCTTCTTGGTCCCGGCAAGCACGGGATTGCCCGACAGTTGGCTCCACATCCGGTCGGCATTGGCGGGCACCCCGAAGGAACCGAGCTGCACCCGCCAGGTGCCGCCGGTGCGCACCGCAGAGGCTGCGGCTGGAGCAGTCGCGCGAACGGGCGCAGGGGCAGGCGCGGCCGCAACCGCGACCGGTGCCCGCGCCGGAGCGGGGGCCGCAACAGCAACAGGCGTGGGGACGGGGGCCGGAGCCGAAGCCTGAGCCCGCGCAGGATAGGAGAGGCGGGCCTGCGCCGATGTCTTGGCGGTCGCCGGAGTGGGCGCGGCGGCCGTTGTCGTCAAAACTGCCGGGCGCGGTTGCGCGGCCACAGGGGCTGCGGCTGCCACTGCGGGCGCGGTGGTGCCAAGTTCGATGGCGGCGAGTTCGGTGCTGCGCTGCGTCTTGGCCTCGGCCTCGATCTGGCGGGCCAGCGACTGCGCCTGCTGGCGCTGCACCATCGGCACATAGCGGTCCATCTGCGCGATCGCGTCCTGCGCCTGCGGCAGACCCTGCCCCTGCGCCAGAGTCATCAGCGCATAGGCGCGCACCCAATCGCGCGGGGCATAGTCGGCGTTGAAGTGCGACAGGCCCAGCACATATTGCGCGCGCGGATCGCCGCGCTCGGCCGCCGCGCGAATCAGCGGCATGGCCTTTTCCTGCTCGCCTTCCTGAAACAGCATAAGCCCGAAATTGTCGGCCGCCTTCACGTGGCCGCGCCTCGCCGCTTCCTCGTAGAGCTGGCGCGCCTTGGCATTGTCCGCCGGCACCCCGCGCCCGAGCCGGTAGGCCTGTGCGAGATTGAACAGCGCATCGGCGTCACCCTCGGCGGCAGGACCCTGCCATTCCACCACGGCGCGGGCATAATCGCCCTCGCTCCAGGCATCGACGCCGGCCTTGACGTCGGCCAGCACCGGGCCAGCCGCCAGCGCCATCAGCGCGGCGGCCACAGCCGTCCGTGTTCCTGCAAAAGTTCCAGCCATAACGCGCCTCGCATGATCCTGTGCGGTTGGAGTTGCGCATTCTTAAGCACGATACGGTTAGCAAATCCTTGTTGGACATCACGCGCTCCTGCGGGTTGCCCCGTCGCGAGCATCGGACAACCCCCCGGCCGCCCGGCAAACCGTTTAAGCACGGCATGTTAACCCAAAATTAGGGGTATCCTGCGATCCCGTCTCCATCCGGTCGCAAATCGGGGTCGCAATGGGGCGGCACGAAGCGGCATCAATCCAGGGGGACCCAGGCGTTGCGTGTACTCGCTTTGGCATCGCAGAAAGGCGGATCGGGCAAGACCACCTTGTCCGGACATCTGGCCGTCCAGGCCCAGCGCGCGGGCGCCGGCCCGGTCGTGCTGATCGACATCGATCCGCAGGGTTCGCTGGCCGACTGGTGGAACGAGCGCGAAGCGGAGTATCCCGCCTTCGCCCAGACCACCGTCTCGCGCCTCGCAAACGATCTTCAGGTGCTGCGCCAGCAGGGCTTCAAGCTGGCGGTGATCGACACCCCGCCTGCCATCACCATGGCGATCCAGTCGGTGATCTCGGTCGCCGAACTGATCGTGGTGCCGACTCGCCCCAGCCCGCACGATCTGCGCGCCGTGGGTGCCACGGTCGACCTGTGCGAACGCGCCGGCAAGCCGCTGGTGTTCGTCGTCAACGCCGCCACGCCCAAGGCCAAGATCACCTCGGAAGCCGCCGTCGCGCTGTCGCAGCACGGCACCGTCGCTCCGATCACGCTCCACCACCGCACCGATTTCGCGGCCTCGATGATCGACGGCCGCACGGTGATGGAAGTCGACCCCGAAGGCCGCTCGGCCGCCGAAATCGGCGCGCTGTGGCGCTACATCGCCGACCGGCTCGAGAAGAATTTCCGTCGCACCGTGTTTGCTCCCGCGCCGAACGGCGTCGGTCAGCAGATGGGCGGTGTGCCGCGTCCGGCTGGCGGCTTCGGTCGCCGGGTGGCGCAGTAAGCTCAGGCACAGGGAACCAGGGCGATGTCCGAACCCGGTTTTGCCTCGCTCGGCCCCACCTTGCTGGCCCGCAAGGGCGGCGCCAAGCCCGCAATGCGTCCGCAGGTTGCCCCGCTGGTGGTCGACGAGACGCAAATCGCCGCGCTGGCTGACGAACAGCTCGAGGATCTCGGCTGGAACGACATGGGTGACGGCGAGAGCAGCAGCGAAAGCGAAGCCGGTGCCGATGTCGTCGTGCCGATCAACGCTGCTGTCGCTGCTGCAGACACCGCCCCGGCGCAAAGCCCGATCGTCCACCGCCAGCAGCGCCGCCTTGAAGAGCGCGTGCTTGCCGATGCGGCGATGACCGGCCCCGAATACGCCGCCGAAGACACCCTTGGCGAAAGCGCCGACGGCGCCGGGGAAGCAGACGACTTCGATTATGAGGCCTGGACCGCCGACGACGCCGAAGAGGCGGAGGAAGAGGCTTACGCGGACGAATACGACGCTGCGGACTATGCCCCGCTTGCGCCGGCTCCGGCACCCGTCGTGGTCCCGGCCAAGGCCCGCCGCGCCCCGCGGGCTCCGGCCCGCAGCCCGATTCGCACCCTTACCCCGGTGGCCGAACGCCGCGCTGCCTTCACGCTGCGGCTCGATCCCGAGCGCCACCTCAAGCTGCGCCTTGCCGCGACCATGCAGGGCGTGAGCGCGCAGGCACTGCTGACCGAGGCGCTCGACGCCATGCTTTCAGAATTCGACGATCTCGACGTGATCGCCGCCCACCTCAAACGCCACTGATACCCACCACCACCGCGACCGACAGGATCAACAGGGGGATTATGACCATGGACCGCAGCACCAAGACCGGCTTCACCGCGCCGCGCCTCGCGCTCGCCGTCACCACCGCACTGGCGGGCCTCGCGCTCGCAGGCTGCTCCACTTCGGCCGCACCGCGCGCCGATGTGTCGTTCTCGAATGCGCAGGTGGCGCTGCAGAAGGGCCAGACCGACAAGGCCATCGCCCACGCCGAAGCCGCTGTGCTGGCCGAGCCGCGCAACCCCGGCTTCCGCGCGCTGCTGGGCGCTGCCTACATGGAAGCGGGCCGTTTTCAATCGGCCGCGACCAGCTTCGGCGACGCGCTCGACCTCGGCAATGAAGATCCGCGCACCGTGCTGAGCTTCGCGCTCGCCAAGACCGCGCTGGGCGAAGGCCGGGCGGCGGTGCAGGTGCTCGACGACTACGCCAAGCTGATCGATCCTGCCGATCTCGGCCTTGCCTATGCGCTCGCCGGCCAGCCGGAACGCGGCGTGCATGTGCTGATCAACGCGGTGCGCAGCAGCGAGGAAGCCACGCCCAAGCTGCGCCAGAACCTCGCCTACACTTACGCGCTTGCCGGAAACTGGCGCGCGGCGCGGGTGATGGCAGCCGAAGACGTGCCTGCCGACCAGCTCGACGCGCGCCTCACGGAATGGGCGGCGATGTCCGCACCCGAACATTTCCAGCAGCGCGTTGCGGCGATGCTGCAGGTGACCCCGCGCCTCGACGGCGGCCAGCCGCAGCAGCTCGCACTCGCCAATTTCCCGGCGCAGGACGTGATGTTCGCGGAGGCCGCAGCGCAGGGCGAGGTGCCGGTGGTGGCGGAAGCCGCACCGGTCGCGCCCGCGGCCCAGCAGCTGGCTGTGGCCACCCCGCGCCCGAGCTTCGAGGAAGCCTTCGCAACGCCGGTCAGCGCGCCTGCTGCCGGTCCGGCCAATGCCGAGGGCATCCGCTTCGTTTCGGCCCCGGTGGTTCAGCAGCTCCCGGCCCGCGCCGAGCGCGCCGCGTCGCGTGCCGGCACCCGCGTGGCCGCCAGTTCGCAGCGCCGCATGACCGGCACGCTCGCCGCGCCGGTGGCGAGCGACAAGAGCGCCAACACCCACCTCGTCCAGCTGGGTGCCTATGACAGCAAGATCGAGGCCCAGCGCGGCTGGACCGTGCTGAAGGGCAAGTTCCCGCAGCTCAAGGATCACGATGTCATCATCACCGAGGCGGTCGTGAACGGGCGCACCTTCTGGCGCGTTGCCGCAGCCGGCTTTGGCGCGACGAGCGCGCGGAGCATGTGCGGCACGGTCAAGTCGGCCGGTCGCGGCTGCTTTGCCTATGCCGCCTCGAGCCCGCCCGCCGGTGCCGTCGACCGCGGCGTGCGTCTCGCGGCCCGCACGCGCTAAAACGCTTCCCCCCTGCGACCACGCAGCGAAACGCCCCCGGCGAGCCACGGCTCCCCGGGGGCTTTTTGTTGTGGCGGTCAATTCAGGCGGAGAGGCTGACGCCGCCCTTCCACAGACCCAGCACCCGGCCCTGCGCACCCTGCCGATCGAACGGGGTGTTGTCGGCGGTCGCTTCCATCTTGCGGCGGTCGATGATCCACGGCGCGTCGGGATCGATCAGGGCAATATCGGCCTCCAGCCCTGCGGCCAGTTCCCCTGCCGGGACGCCGAGCAGGCGGGCGGGGTTGCGGGAGAGCAGGTCGAAGGCGCGGGAGGTGTCGATCACCCCGTCGCGCACCAGCCCCAGCGTCATGGCGAGCAGCGTCTCGGCCCCCGCCATCCCCGGTGCGGCATCGGCGAAGGGCAGGCGCTTGTCCTCCGGCCCGCGCGGATCGTGTCCGCTGGCGATCACATCGATAGTGCCATCGGCAATCGCCGCCAGCGCGGCCTGCCGATCCGTCTCGCAGCGCAAGGGCGGCGATAGGCGGGCGAAGGTGCGGTAATCGGCGGTCGCCAGATCGGAAAGCATGAAGTGGGCGGGCGTGATGCCGCAGGTGACCGCGATCCCCTGCGCCTTGGCCGCGCGCACCAGATCGAAGCCCGCCGCCGTCGTTACCTGCCGGAAATGGAGCTTCGCCCCGGCCAGTTCGGCCAGCGCAATGTCACGCGCGATCGCGAGCGCCTCGGCCTCGGACGGCGCGGCGGGCAGACCCAACCGGGTCGCAATCTCGCCCGCGGTCGCCACCGCTTCGCCCGCCAGGCCCGCATCCTCGGCATGGGCGACAACCACCAGATCGAGCATCGCGGCATAGCGCAGCAGCCGCAGCATCACGCCGCTATCGCCGATCCAGCGCCGCCCCGTGGCAATGCCCCGTGCGCCCGCCTGCTGCATCAGCGCCAGCTCGGCGAGCTCGCTGCCCTCGAGCGCGCGGGTCGCGGCGGCGAGCGGGTGGACCCACAGGTCGGGCTTGCCGCTCTTGGCGATAAAGCCGACCCGGCTCGGCAGATCGAGCGGCGGGGACTGGTCCGGCATCAGCGCCGCGCGGGTGATCCCGCCGAAATGGAACGCGGGCTTGTCGACCGCAAAAACCCCGAAATCGACGAGGCCGGGGGTGACGAGCTTTCCCCGCGCATTGACGACGGCGTCGCCCTCCTGCGGGATCACTTCGGGGCCGATCGCGGCGATCAGGCCGTCGGCGCAGCGCAAAGCGCCCGAGACGATCCCGCCCGGCGTAACCAGTTGCGCGTTGGTGATGGTGAGGGGCTGTGCCTGCTTCATGCCCAGCCCTCCTGGCCGCGCGCCTCGCGGGTGAGAATATCGAGGCAAGCCATGCGGATCGCCACGCCCATCTCCACCTGCCGGGTGATCAGCGAGCGGCCCACCATGTCGGCGACCTCGCTGTCGATCTCGACCCCGCGGTTCATCGGCCCGGGGTGCATCACCAGCGCGTCCGGGCGGGCAAGCGCGAGCCGTTCCTTGGTTAGCCCGTAGAGGTGACGATACTCGCGGGCCGAGGGGATGAACTGGCCGCTCATTCGCTCCGATTGAAGCCGCAGCATCATCACCACGTCCGCCCCTTCGAGCGCGGCGTCGAAGCGGTGAAAAGCCGTGACTCCCATCGCCTCGACCCCGTCCGGCATCAGCGCCGGCGGGGCGCAGACGCGCACATCGGCCCCCAGCGCGGTAAGGCACAGGATGTTCGAGCGCGCCACGCGGCTGTGCAGGATGTCGCCGCAGATCACCACCTTGAGGCCGGTGAAGTCCTCCGCCCCCTCGCCCCGCTCGGCCAGCGCATGGCGCAGCGTCAGCGCATCGAGCAGCGCCTGCGTGGGATGCTCGTGCTGCCCGTCACCGGCATTGAGCACCGGGCAATCGACCTTGTCGGCGATCAGCCCGGTCGCGCCCGAAGAGGCATGGCGGATCACGATCGCATCGGCGCGCATGGCGTTCAATGTGATCGCGGTGTCGATCAGCGTCTCGCCCTTCTTCACCGAGCTTTGCGCCGCGTGCATGTTGACCACATCCGCCCCCAGCCGCTTGCCCGCGATCTCGAAGCTGAGCAGCGTGCGGGTGGAATTCTCGAAGAAGGCGTTGATGATGGTCAGGCCCGCCAGCAGATCGCTGTGCTTGGTGCTCTGGCGGTTGAGCGCGACCCACTGCTCGGCTTCGTGAAGCAGATAGAGGATCTCGTGACGCTGCAACTGGCCGATGCCGGTGAGGTCGCGGTGCGGAAAGGCCATGCGTCCCGCCGGAAAGCGGCCCGAAGGCGCGGAAAGGTTGCTCGCACTCATTAAAGCGATGCCCATAGGGCCTGAAACTCCATCCCGCAACGGTCGAGACGGAGCGGATTTTGGCAGGGGGCAAGGCGCAAGGAGGGCGTGATGCTCTTGCATCATAACCGACGCGCAACGACGCACCGTGCAAAAATCCGCCCGCCGCTTCGCGGTCGCGTTGTGAAGCCCGTTGAGCGGCGTCACTTGCTTGCGCGTAGCTTCGGCTACGCGACTGCGCCGCGTTCCTTGCCAACGGGCTTCACAACACGATCCCGACCATTGCGGGATGAAGTTTCAGGCCCTTGGTCGAGCCGCATCCGCCGCTCAACCCATGGCGTAAGCTTTCCGATAGAAGTTGGCGTGCAAAGCACCTAGACGGTGGCAGCGACGCAAGAAGGGGCAGCATTGATGAGTTTCGTGGGCAAGGTCTGGAAAATCCTGGTCGGGATCAAGGACGGGCTTGTCCTGCTGTTCATGCTGCTGTTCTTCGTTGCACTGTTCGGCATTCTCTCGGCCCGTCCGAGCCCGGGGCAAGTGCGCGAAGGTGCTCTGCTGATCGAGCTTTCAGGCCGCGTGGTCGAGGAAAAGTCGGTGCTCGATCCGATCGAGGCGCTGCTGTCAGGCACCGCCCCGGTCGAGGAATACCGCGCCCGCGATCTGGTGCGCGCGCTCGATGCCGCCGCCACCGACGAGCGGATCAAGGCGGTCGTACTCGATCTCACCACCTTTACTGGCGGCGGACAGGTGCACCTCACCGAAATCGGCGAGGCGATGGACCGCGTGCGCAAGGCCAGGAAGCCGGTCCTGACCTTCGCGCTCGGCTATGCCGATGATCACATGCTGCTCGCCGCCCATGCGAGCGAGGTGTGGCTCGATCCGCAAGGCGTCGCGCTGGTCACCGGACCGGGCGGCAACAACCTCTATTTCGCCGATCTGCTGCAGAAGGTCGGGGTCAATGCGCGGATCTACCGCGCCGGGCAGTTCAAGTCGGCGGTCGAACCCTATTCGCGCAGTTCGATGTCGGACGAGGCGCGCGAGAGCATTTCCGGCGTCTACAATGCGCTGTGGTCGGAATGGCAGGCCAATGTGAAGAAGGCCCGCCCCAAGGCCAATCTGGCGCAGATCACCGGCGATACGGCGGGCTTTATCGCGGCTGGCGGCGGCGATCTGGCCGATGCCGCGCTCAAGGCGGGGTTGGTCGACAAGCTCGGCGACCGCGAGCAGTTCGGCGCGCGGGTGGCCGAAATCGCGGGTAAGGACCGTGCGGATGACACGCCCGGCGCCTTTGCCGCGAGCGATCTGGGCGCTTTCCTTGCCGACCTTGGCCCCGAGCGTTTGGGCAAGGCGATCGGCGTTGTGACCATCGCGGGCGAGATCGTCGATGGCGAGGCGGGCCCGGGTACGGCGGGCGGCACGCGCATCGCCGATCTGCTCGACGAGGCGCTCGATGATGATCTGGCCGCGCTGGTGGTGCGGGTCGATTCGCCCGGTGGCTCGGCGATTGCGGCAGAGGAAATGCGCCGCGCGATCCAGCGTTTCCGCGACCGCAAGATCCCGGTCGTCGTCTCTTTCGCCAATGTCGCGGCGAGCGGCGGCTACTGGGTCGCGACCTCGTCCGACCGGATCTTTGCCCAGCCCGAGACCATCACCGGCTCGATCGGGGTGTTTGCCGTGGTGCCGACCTTCGAACAGACCGCCGCGAAGATCGGGGTCAATGCCGATGGCTACAAGACGACACCGCTTTCGGGCCAGCCCGACATCATCGGCGGCTTCTCGCCCGAGATCGAGGCCGTTTTGCAGGCTGGTGTCAGCTCGACCTACCGCGATTTCCTCGTTCGGGTCGCCCGGGCGCGCAAGATGACCGTCGCCAAGGTCGACACCATGGCACAGGGGCGCGTGTGGGACGGCGGCGCGGCACGGCAGATGGGCCTCGTCGACCAATTCGGCGGGCTCGAGGACGCGCTCGAATGGGCCGCTGCCAAGGCCGGACTGAAGAAAGACGACTGGCATCCCGTGTTCCTCGGCGACGAGGGCGAGAATTTCGATCCGCTGATCCGGCGGTTGC
This sequence comes from Porphyrobacter sp., assembly GCA_027531395.1. Taxonomy (GTDB): domain Bacteria; phylum Pseudomonadota; class Alphaproteobacteria; order Sphingomonadales; family Sphingomonadaceae; genus Erythrobacter. The sequence continues at coordinate 36,516 of JAPZRO010000007.1, forward strand.
TGACGAGCGAGGCGCGCGCACCCGCGACGATGGCGGGCGGGGATCCCTTCGCGCTGATCGCGCGCCGCCAGAACGAGCTCGCCGCGCGGCTGATGCAGGATGCCGAGCGGTTCGCAGGCGGCACTGGCGTGCAGGCCTATTGCCTCGAATGCCCCTCCCGCGCCCCCGCCCCGGCCGGCTCCCTCCGCGCTCCGGCGGGCGGCATGGCCGCGCTTATCCGCATGCTCATGGCGGATTGAGCACGAGCGCGAAAAAGTCTCTCCGCGAAGGCGCGCGGGCGCTTGCCAAACGCAACCGACCACAGTAATGGCCCGCCCCTGTCCGGGGCACATGCGCCCTCACGGACGGGCGCGTAGCTCAGCGGTAGAGCACACCCTTCACACGGGTGGGGTCACAGGTTCAATCCCTGTCGCGCCCACCATCTTTTCAAAGACTTGGAAAAGATGGCGTCGGTTTCCATGAAAAACATGAAATGCGCCTTGGGGGTATCCATCGAGGGTTAGCTCACTTTGCGCTGGCACACTCGGCAGCTTTGCGCACCCCGCCCCGGTCCTCACGCAAATCCCATGCTACGGTGAACAGGGCTCGCCAGGGCTGCGTCCGAGCCAATAGCCACCCGCTCGCTTGCGAGCCCATTGCCGCCATCCAACGCAACACACGAGCGAAGGATGGCTTGACCTCATTGCCTACCCGGCAGATAGACAATCCACCATGCTGTCACAGAAGACCCGTTACGCGATCCGAGCCATGCAGCATCTGGCCGATTGCCACGGACAGGGGCCGGTGCAACTGGCCGCGATTGCCGAAGCGCAGAACATTCCGGCCAAGTTCCTGACCGTGATCCTCTCCGAGCTGACCCGATCGGGCCTGGTCGAATCCCAGCGCGGGCGCGACGGGGGCTACTGGCTGGCGATCCCGCCAATCGACATCACCTATGGCGATCTCATCCGCCACATGCGCGGCAGCCTTGCGCTGGTGCCCTGTGCCAGCCGCTATGCGCACGAGAAGTGCAAGAACTGTGTCGAGGAAGGCGAATGCCGAACGCGGGCGCTGATGCTCGACGTGCGCGACCGGACGGCGCAGATTCTCGACGGCATCCGCCTGTCCGACCCGATCACGCCGGTGCCGTCCTTCGCCGAGGACACGGCCTGAAGGCCGCCCGCGCTCGCTCCGGGGCGCAAAGCCCACCTTTCGCCCCGCAACAGAATTTCTGCTCTGTCGGCCTATTGTCAATCAAATCGCTTGAGTTTAGTTTCTTCGTTGCGGACCGAATCCGCGTAACGAAAGGCCCATCCATGGACCGTGACGAGAAACAATCTGGCGCAGGCGGGATTCTGCCTGACGCGCTGGCGCTGGTCGGCGAGGCGCTGTCGCGCCTGCGCTACGGCGCGATCCAGCTGACCGTGCATGACGGCAAGGTCATGCAGATCGACGTGACCGAAAGGAAGCGGCTGGCCGAATGACCGGCACCGCGACCACACCAAACCACAACAGGGACACGCAGACCGGACCTCCGGATGCATACCCGCTTGCAAAGGCGAGACCATGTATCCGTTTTCCACCCGCAGCACCCTGCTGCTCGGAGCAGGGCTGACCGCGCTGCTTTCCGCCCCCGTCCACGCGCAGGACGACATTCCTGCCGACCTTGCCACCACCGCCCAGGAGGAGCCGAACAGCAATGACATCATCGTCACTGCCCGCCGCCGCTCCGAAAGCGCGCAGGACATTCCCCTCGCCGTGTCGGTGATCGACGCCAAGCAGCTCGACGAGACCGGGGCGTTCAACGTCAACCGGCTCCAGCAGCTCGCGCCGACCTTGCAGTTCTATTCCTCCAATCCGCGCAACACCGCGGTCAACATCCGCGGCCTCGGCGTGCCCTTCGGCCTCACCAGCGACGGGTTCGAGCAGGGCGTCGGCATCTATGTCGACGACGTCTATTATTCGCGCGTCGCCTCGGCGACCTTCGACTTCCTCGACGTGGCGCAGATCGAGGTGCTGCGCGGGCCGCAGGGGACGCTCTACGGCAAGAACACCACAGCGGGCGCGATCAACATCACCACCAACCAGCCGAGCTTCGACTTCGAGGGACGGGCCGAGCTGTCGCTTGGCAATTACGAGTTCCGGCAGGCGCGGCTGGCGATCTCGGGCCCGCTATCCGAACGCGTCGCGGCGCGGGTCGCCTTCTCGGGCACCTCGCGGCGCGGGACGATCCGCAATGTCACCACGGGCGAGGACATCCAGAGCCTCGACAACCTTGGGGTGCGCGCCCAGGTGCTGTGGGAGGCAACGGACAATCTCAAGATCACGCTGGTCGGCGACTACAACAAGCAGGATGCCAATTGCTGCGGTTCGGTGTTCGTCCGCACCGCGCCGACCCAGCGGCCTCTGAACCGCCAGTTCGCAGCCCTTGCCGCCGCGCAGAATTATGCGCCGCCCTCGACCAACCCCTTCGACCGCCTGTCCGATCTCGATTCGCAGCTCAATGCGGGCAACGTGATCGCAGGCGCCTCGCTGCGGCTGGTGTGGGACATCGGGCCGGGCACCTTCACCTCGGTGAGCGCGTGGCGCTACTGGGACTGGAAGCCCGAGAACGACCGCGACTTCACCGGTCTGTCGATCGTCGCACTGTCGCAGAACCCGTCGCAGCAGGACCAGTTCACGCAGGAATTCCGCTACGCCTACACCGGCGATACGATCGACTTCGTGGTCGGCGCCTTTGCCTTCGACCAGCGGATCGACACGCAGGGCACCGAGGCGCACGGCATCAACTCCAGCCGCTGGACCATCGCGCCCGCCAACCCGCTGTCGAACGATCCGAGCGTGCTCAACGGCCTCACCGCGCGCAACACCCAGTTACTCGAAAGCACCAGCCTTGCGCTGTTCGGGCAGCTGAGCTGGAAGGTGACCGACGCCTTCACCATCCAGCCGGGCGTGCGGCTCAACTACGACAGGAAGAAGGGCTTCTACGAGCGGCGGGTGTTCACCGGCACCGGCACCGAGCTGACCGGGCGCGAGACCGATGCCCGCAGCCGCGCGCAGCTCGCGGTGTTCCAGCCGCAGGTGAGCGCGCCGGAGGATACCGACTGGAACCTCACCTATGATCTTACGCTGAGCTACGAGCTGGCGCCCGATGTGCTGGCCTACGGCACCTATGCCAAGAGCTTCAAGACCATCGGTATCAACCAGAACGGATTGCCGACCGATGCCAGCGGCCAGCCGATCGCGGCCGCGGGCTCGATCCGGCCCGAGAAGGTCGATCACTTCGAGATCGGGCTCAAGACCCAGTTCTGGGATCGCCGCGCAACACTCAACCTTGCGGCCTTCCGCACCGATATCCGCGACTATCAGGCGACCGTGATCAACGGCGAATTCGGGGTACTGCGCGGCTTCCTCGCCAATGCCGACAAAGTGCGCTCGCAAGGGATCGAGGTGGATTTCTCGGTGCGGCCGAGCGAGCGGTTCACCGCCTATGCCAGCGGGGCCTATACCGACGCGAAATATGTCCGCTTCGTGGATGCGCCGTGCCCGCCGGAACTGTCGGGCGGCACCACCGCAGGCCCCGGCCAGACCCCGTCCGCCCCCGGCACCCCGGGCGGGATCAGCCCGGCCAACTGCGACATTTCCGGCCAGCGCCTGCCGGGCGTGTCGAAATGGGCCTTCTCGTTCGGGGCGGAGGGCAATCTGCCCACCACGTTCCTCGGCAAGCCGGGGCAGGTCTACCTCGGGTATGACGGCTCCTACCGTTCGGACTTCTCGTCGAACCCCTCGCCCTCGGCCTTCACCAATGTCGAAGGCTACCACCTGTCCAATTTTCGCCTCGGTTTCCGTGCAGATGACGGGCTCAACCTGTTTGCATGGGTGAGAAATGCGTTTGACGAGAACTATTTCGAGCAGCTCTTTGTCGGCCCCGGCAGCACCGGGCTGATCGCGGGGCTTCCCGGAGACCCGCGCACCTGGGGCGCGACCGCCTCGATCACCTTCTAGCCCTGCCAGCACGCAGAGAGGACCACCTCATGCCCGATATCCTTCCGCTCCTGATCGACATCGCGCCGTTCATTGCCATCGGCATGGCGGCGCAGATGATCGACGGGGCGCTGGGCATGGCCTTCGGGGTCATCACCCAGACCCTGCTGGTGAGCGCACTCGGCGTGCCCCCCGCGACCGCCTCGGCGAGCGTGCATCTGGTCGAGCTGTTCACCACGGGCGCGTCGGGCACGAGCCACATCCTGCACCGCAATGTCGACTGGGGCCTGTTCTGGCGGCTGGTCCCCTTTGGCGTGCTGGGCGGGGTGACGGGGGCCTATCTGCTCTCGAGCATCGACGCCTCGGCCGCGCGGCCCTTCGTGATGATCTATCTGACGGGCATCGGCTTCTACCTGCTGTGGCGCGGGATCCGGCTCTCCAAACCCAAGTTCGAGGACCCGCGCTACACCCGCCCGCTGGCGCTGGCGGGTGGTTTTCTCGATGCGGCGGGCGGGGGCGGCTGGGGGCCGGTGGTGACCAGCAACCTGCTGTTCCAGGGCGGCGATCCGCGCAAGGTGATCGGCACGGTCAATTCGGCCGAGTTCCTGCTGACCCTCTCGATCTCGATCGCCTTCATCGCGACGCTCGGCTTTGCCGCCTTCACGCTGATCACCGTGGGACTCATCATCGGCGGGGTGATCGCCGCGCCTTTCGGGGCGGTGCTGGCCAGCCGGGTGCAGCCGCGCGTCCTGCTGCTCGCAGTGGCAGTGGTGCTGATCGCCACCAGCAGCTACAGCATCTGGAAGGCGTGGCTCGCGGTCTAGCGCCCATCACCGGAACGAGGCCTGCCCGTGGATACCGAACTGCTCCTGATCTGCGCGCTGACGGCGGTGATCAACCTGATCGGCGCGCTCGCCTATGCCGCGCGCATTGCCGGGGTGCGCACCGGACGGATCGCGCTGAGCTTCGCGCTGTTCAACATCCTGCTGCTGGTCTCGCGCACCTCCAACGGGTTCCTCGGGCCCTTCCTTGCCAAGCGCATCGAGACCGCGCTGGCGAGCGGCGGGAGCGAGGCGCTGCTGTGGGATCTCAGGCTGGTGCTGTTCTCGGCGGCGGCGGCGGTCGCGCTCGGCATCGTGCTGGTGCCGACTGGCCAGCGGCTGTTTGCCGCCGCGATCACCTTCTTTCAGGCGCGGCGCTCGACCACCCGGCTGATTCTTGCCAGCATGACCCCGGCGGGCCTTGCGACGCTGCGCGATTCCATCGCCATTCCCTCGGGCGAGACCTTGCGGTCGCTGTCCAAGCCGCGCGGGGTGAGCTGGACCGTGCTCGCCGCCAACGCCGCGGCGCAGGGGCTGCTGGCGGTGGGGGTGCTGGCCTCGCTCTATGCGGGCTATCTCGTCCCCGAGTTCCGAGTCACTGCCTCGCAGATGACCGCGATCGTCAACGGCTTTGCAACGATCCTGCTGTTCGCGCTGATCGACCCGCAGATCTCGGCGCTAACCGACGACGTGGTCGACGGCAGCGTTTCCGAGGCGACCTTCCGCCGGGCGATGATCTGGGTCTCGCTGAGCCGCCTCGCCGGCACGCTGCTGGCGCAGGCATTGCTGGTGCCCGCCGCGGTGGTGATCGCCTGGGCGGCCGGGTGGCTGTAGCCTAGCGGCTATCGGGTCGTGGGTTGCGGCGGGCCATGGCGGCCTGCCAAGCGCGCGCGAGCGTCTCTGCGTCCCCGCTCCCGAAGACATAGCGGTCAGGCCGGACCAGCACGGCCTCGGCACCATGGCGATCGAGCCAGTCGGTAAGTCCAGCCGCAAAGGCCGCAAGCCGGGACTCCGCCAGATCCGCCCGGCGGATCAGCCATTCCTCCGGCCCGAGGACGTCGTCGAGCCGTGCGCCATCAGCGCCGATCACCTGCGGAAAATAGCTCCCCGTGCCCGGCGATCCGGGGAGAATCGCGCCCTTGTCGAGCGGCGGGTAGGCGGGCGGGCCGTCGGGCAGCTTGCCCAGCGCCCGGGCCAGCGCAAACTTGGCATCGCGGACGGCTGCGCCGAACCGGCTGGTGGTGCACACCATCTTGCCCATCATGATCGCCATATCGATCGTGGCGCGCAGGTTGGGCGCGCGTTCGGGCTGGTAGGTGTCAAGCAGGGTCTCGTCCGCTTCGCCCTTTGTGATGGCCGCCAGCTTCCATGCAAGGTTCGCCGCATCGCGCAGGCCCGAACACATCCCCTGCCCCGCAAATGGCGGGGTCTGGTGCGCGGCATCGCCGGCGAGCAGCACGCGCCCCTTGCGCCAGTGCTGAGCGATCCGGGCACGGAAGGTGTAGACCGCCTTGCGCTCGATCCTGACCGCGCCCTCCACCTGCCACGGCGCGAGCATCCGCGCCACCGCTGCATCGCTGCTCATCTCTTCCGGGGTCTCGCCGGGAAGGATCATGAACTCCCAGCGGTGCCGCCCTTCGCCCATCAGAACGCAGGTCGTGGGGCGCGCGGGATCGCAGATTTGCAGGTTGGCGGTGGGAAGACGCGAGGGGTCATCGACCAGCACGTCGACCACCAGCCACGGCTCCTCGAAACCGAGATCCTCGAAGGCGATGCCGCAGGCCTTGCGCACCGGACTGCGCGCGCCGTCCGCGCCGACCAGCCAGCGCGCCCGTATAGTGCGCTCGCCCTCAGGTGCGGCGAATTGCGCGGTGACGCCGTCGCTGTCCTCGGCAAAGGACAGCATCTCCCAACCCGAGCGCAGCGCGCCCGGTGCGCGGGCCGCGAGCGAGGCCCTGAGCGCCGCTTCGACCGACGGTTGGTGGATCATGTTGGCGATCGGCCAGCCGCCCGGACCGTTGCCAGTGGCACCGCTGAAGGCCATCAGTTCCCGGCCGCACGCGTTGCGGAACTCGTAGCGGTCAGCCCGGCGACTGGTCGCCATCACCGCCTCGGCCGCACCTGCTTCCTGCAGGATGCGCATGCCCTCATGATCGATATGCGCCGCGCGCGGGAGCGGGAAAATGTCCGCCTCCTTTTCGGCGACGAACACGCTGACCCCGCGCTTCGCCAGCAGCGCCGCGAGCGTCACGCCGGTCGGCCCGCCGCCGATGATCAGCACGTCGCAGTCGAAGCCTGCCATCGTCCCCTCCGCCGCCATCAGAACGCCAGCACGATGCCGTCTTCGGCGACGGTGAGCTGGCCTTTGAAATGCTCGCCCATCCCCTCGGTATACATGGCCCGCACCACCATGTTTTCGGGGTAGGGAATGAGGTGGGTGAGCACGAGATGCTTCACGCCAGCTGCCTGCGCCTGCTTGGCCAGCGCGATGTTGTCGGCGTGATAGGGGATGGTGCGCTCGGCCACGCGGGCGTGGAAGTCCATGCCCATCGCCTTCATCTGCGGGATCGCGCGCCGGACCATGTGCGAGGCGTAGGATTCGTGGACGACCATGTCCGCGCCCTTCATCGCGGGCAGGTTGACCGGGCTGACTTCGGTGTCACCGCTGATGAACAGCTTGCGTCCCTTGTAGCGCAGGACATAGCCGAGCGCCGGACGCACCGGATCATGCGCTACCAGCGCCGCGTCGATGGTCACCCCGTCCTTGTCATAGACGCGCTCGGTCCGCGCCCCATCCGGGAAGGCGATCTCCAGCGGCACCGCGCGGGCGACGGCGCGGCGTTCGGCGAGGTGCGGCATGTTGGCGCTGCGATAGCCCTCGTCGAGCGCATAGACGGCATCGAAGCCCGCGATCACCTGCGCCAGACCCTGCGGGCCCTGCACTTCGAGCGGCGTGGTGCGCCCCCAGATCCACCCGGCGTTGATGAGCGCGCCGAGATCATTGAAGTGATCGGAATGGAAGTGGGTGACGAAGACCCGCTCGATGTCGTTCACCGGAATGCGCGAGGCGGAGAGCGAGCGCAGCGCGCCATCGCCGGCATCGAACAGGAACAGCCGTCCGCCGGCGGCGACCAGCGTGCAGGCCTGCGCGCGGGCCGAACTGACCTCGGGCGAGCCGGTGCCGCAGATCAGCACCTTGATGCCGTCATGGTCCTTGGCGAAACCCGTGTCCGGCCCGTCGGCCAGCCGCTGGCGGATAGCCCAGCCGAGCAGCTCGTCGCGCTGGGCATAGGCGGTCCCCGCGCCGATCAGGAGCACCAGCGCGATCGCGATCAGGATCCTGCGCAGCATTGCCGCCTCAGCCCTCGGCCACCATGGTGCCTTCGATGTGGCCGATCCCGTCAATCTCGGTACGCACCACATCGCCGGCCTTCAGGAACTGGCGCGGGTCCATCGCCGCGCCGATCCCGCCCGGCGTGCCGGTGAACAGGCAGTCGCCCGGCTCCAGCGTCATGCCGACCGAGAGGTGCTCGACCTGCTGCCACACGTTGTAGACGAGGTGCTTCGTATTCGAGTTCTGGCGCTCCTCGCCATTCACATAGCAGCGGATGCCGAGATCATGGGGATCGCCCATCTCGTCGGCGGTGATGATCCACGGCCCCATCGGCGCATGGGTGTCGAAGCTCTTGCCCAGCGCCCATTGCGGCACCGCGTGCTGCCACATGCGCTCGGTGACGTCGTTGCCGACGGTGTAGCCGAACACGGCGGCGGGCGCGTCCGCAGCGGCGATGTGCTTGCCGCCCTTGCCGATCACAGCAACCAGCTCCGCCTCGTAGTCAGGCGTCATGGTGCCGCGCGCAATCAAGATCGGATCATAGGGTGCGTTGACCGAGGTCTGCGCCTTGGTGAACCACACCTGCCGCTCGGGCGTGCCGAGGCCGCTTTCGGCGATGTGATCGGCATAGTTGAGCCCGATCGCGAAGATCTTGCCCGGGCGCGGGACGGGGGCTTCGAGCTTCACCTCCGACAGCGCAATCCCCTCGCCGGTCGCCGCCTTGGCTTCGAGGCCGGGCTTCAGATCGTCCCAGTCGCGGATCAGGTCGATCATCGTGCCCGGCACGCCGGTTTCGACCACTTTGTCGCCGACGACGATCCCGGTGCGGGTCTTGCCAGCGTGGGTGAAGGTGCAGAGTTTCATCGGTCAGGCTTCCTTGGGTGTGCGGGAGAACAGGCGCTTGATGCGCAGTTGCATGGCGGTGACGAAGACGACGAGGCCAGGCGGCGGCGCGAGCTTGCCGGCGAACATCGGATGGGGTGCGCCCCATTGCACGGCGAGCAGCGCCTGCATGGTCTGCTTGGTCGGCGGATCGGCGGCGGTGAACAGATCGCCGTCGGTCCAGTGTTCGAGCTCGTTGCCGAAGGGGTCCTTCCAGTAGTCGAAGATCTGGCTGCCCATTATGTGGCGTCCCACGCCCCATGCGGCCTCTCGCTCACGGGCCTTGAGATATTCGTGGCCCAGCATCAGGTCATCGAGGCTCTCGACCTCGAAGGCGGCATGGAGCAGGCCGAGTGCGCCCGGCAACTGGGCGAGGAAGATGGTGTGATGATCGGACGGCACATCCCCCCGGTCGCAGCGCATGAAGGCGCCCAGCGGGACGTCCTTGGCCGCCTCGATCTCGTCGGAGGTGAGGAAGCCAAAGCGCTCCTTCCACCAGCGTTCGGAACGCCGGAAATCGCTGACCTTGAGCACCGCGTGACCGATGCGGCGGACATGCGCGGGGGCTGGCTCAAGCCGGATGGCGCTGCGCTGACGCGGCTTGTCGGCAGCCGAGTTGAACAGCGGCGCGGGGCATGGAGCAGGCGGCGCGCAGTTCTGGCCCGCGACCACCTCGACCAGATAGCCGTCCGGGTCCGTCAGGCGCAGCACCATCCCCCCGCCCGGTTCGTTCAGGGGTTCGATGGCAACGCCTTCATGCGCGGCGAGGGTTTCGAGATCGGCGATGCTCGCGGCGCGCAGGCCGACGGCAAGGAACTTCGCCTCGCCCGGCTCGGTCACATGGACGAAGGGCCGCCCGTCGCTGCCCTTGCCGTAGAGCTTCCCGCTGTCCACGAAACAGGTGAGGCCGAAATCCTCGAGGAAGCCGCGCATGAGCGACAGATCGGGCGCGGCAAAGCGTACGTGGGCTATGTCCTCGACCTTGATGACCGCCATGATCCCCTCCCGGCTCGCGATTCGTTTCTGACTATTTGGTCAATCTGCTTGAAATTGACCATTCGGTCAAGTATGGATCGCTCATGGCCTCGCAGACCACCCCTTCCCCCCGCACGCAGCGCACCCGCGCCGCCTTGATCGCCGCAGGTCTGGAACTGCTGGTCGACCGCCCGATCGACGCCATCGCGATCGACGAGGTGGTCGCCCGCGCGGGCGTGGCCAAGGGCAGCTTCTTCAACCACTTCCCCGACAAGCACCACTTCGCCGCCGCGGTCGCTGCCGAGGTGCGGATGGACGTCGAGGCCGAGGTCACGCGCGCCAATGCCGGCGTCATCGATCCTGTCGCGCGGATTGCCGGCGGGATGCGGGTTGCCGCCACCTTCGCGCTCTCCCAGCCGCGCCGCGCCACGCTGCTGCTGCGCAGCCAGGTGCCCGCCACCCGCCAGACCCATCCGCTCAACCGCGGACTCAAAGAGGATATCGAGGCCGCGCTCGCCGCAGGCCTGCTGCGCCCCGAGGCGGCCCATGTCGGCCTCCCCTACTGGCTGGGCCTGTGTCAGGTGCTGATGATCCACCTGATCGAAACCCACCCCGCCCCCGAAGCCGCCGAAGCGCGGCTCGCGGAGATGCTGGTGCTCGGCCTCACCGGCCTCGGCGTGCCGGCCGACCGCGCCGCCGCCATCGCCCGCGCCTCCTAGCCCGCGCCCGCACAATCCCGATTGCCGCAAGCCCGCCGCGCTGTTACGAAAAATCCCGTAAGTCGAGCAGGATGAGCAGTCACGACCGCTCAATGCACCGAGGCGGAGAGCGGATAGAATGGCGGACATCAACGGCACCCCGGGCGATGACAACATCACCGGCACCCAGGGCGACGACACCATCAATGCCGGCGCGGGCGACGACCGGGTCGACGCGCTCGGCGGCAATGACGTGATCGACGGCGGCACCGGCAACGACTTCATCGACGGCGGCTTCGGCAACGACACGATCATCGGCGGCGACGGCGACGACCGGCTGTTCTCCTATTCCGGCACCGACACGATCAGCGGCGGCATCGGCAATGACGAGATCCTCGTCCAGAATTCCAATTTCGGCGGCGAGACCAATTCCAGCGTCGATGCCGGCGAGGGCAATGATACGGTCAGCTATGCCGCCACGGGGGTGAACGGCAGCGTCAATCTGGGCGCGGGCAATGATACGCTCAACCTCGCGCTCGAAGGCAATGGCAACCGCATGACGCTCGGCAGCGGCGCGGATGTGGTGCTGCTCACCACGCTACCCTTCAACGGCTCGGGCGAGACCGTTTTCACCGATTTCGCCACCGGCAACAGCGGCGACCGGATCGATTTTTCCCGCATAATGCAGTTCAACCTGTTCAACTACGACAGGGTGAGCAATCCCTTCGGCACCGGGCATTTCCGACTGGTGGCGAGCGGCGCGGATACGCTGCTGACGCTCCACCCCAACCCCGATTTCGGCCCGACCCACACGATCCGCTTCCTCAATGTCGCGCCCTCGGCATTCACCGCCTTCAACTTCTCCGGGCTGAACCCCAACGGGGTGTCGACCAATGGCCCGCCGATCAACGGCACGCCGGATAATGACACGCTCACCGGCACAAATCTGGGTGAGACGATCTCGGGCTTTGGCGGGAACGACACGATCAACGCGGGCGGCGGCGATGACACGCTGATCGGCGGCGCGGGAGCGGACACGCTCAACGGCGGCGACGGGGATGACCTGTTCACCTTCGATCTGACCTTCGGGCCGGACGAGAACCCGCTGCTCGACACCATCAACGGCGGCAACGGCACTGATACGGTGCGCGTGATCGGTTCCAATCAGGGTTTCGAGATCACCACCTACGATCTGGGTTCGCCGTTCTTTACCTCGATCGAGGGGCTGGTGCTGTCGGGCAATCTCGGCCTGATCGGCACCGTGGCGCAGGTCAATGCCTACAGCACCATCGTCACCCCCAACCTGCGCATCACCGACAATGCGCCGCTCGATCCCAGCGGGCGGTTCGAGGTGACGCAGCTCTCGCTGCCCAATGGCGGGGCGCGGGCCAACCTTTCGGGCGCGGGCATCTTCGTGCTCAATATCGTCAGCGGCGACGGGGATGACAACATCATCGGCCCCGACGGCGCGATCGCCAATCCCAGCCCCAACCAGACCGATATCGAGATCGGGATCGACGTGCGCTTCGGCAACGATACCGTTGTGGCCGGCAATCACCGCACCCGGATCATCTCGCAGGGCGGCAACAACCACTTCACCGGCAGCGCCTTCAACGACAGCTTCCTGCTGTTCGGCGACGGCGACAACACGCTGATCGGCGGCGGCGGCAACGACAATATCTCGGTGTTCGGCAATGGCCGGCTGAACATTTCCGGCGGCGCGGGCGATGACACGATCCAGGTCGCCTCGATCGGCACCGACGATGTCATCAGCGGCGGCGACGGGTTTGACCGGCTGATCTTCGACACCGGCAACGGCTTTGGCGATTTCGATCTCACCGGGGTCGCGATCTCAGGCGATTTCGAGGCGATCGCCAGCAATGGTCAAGGCAATGTCATCATGCGGGTGGCGCAGCTGCAGGCGATCCGGCAGCTCGAATTGCGGTTCCTGACGCTCGCCGATGGCGGTTCGCTGACGCTGACCGCAGCCCCGCTCCGGATCAATCTCAGCACGCAGGGCAACAGCATCGATCTGGGCGCGGTGACCACCAGCGTGCAGGTGTTCGGCAACCGCGGCAATGACATGATCATCGGCGGATCGAATTTCGATCAGCTGGTCGGCGGCGACGGCAACGACTCGCTCTATGGCAATGGCGGGACGGACAGCCTGCTGGGGGGCAACGGGGTCGACCTGCTGATGGGCGGCACGGGCGACGACACGCTCGAGGGCGGCAGCAATGTCGATACCGCGGTGGTCACCGGCGCGCGCTCGCAATACACTGTCACCCAGCGCGATGTCGGCGAATTTCTGGTGACCGGCCCGGACGGGACGGACGTGCTGCGCGGGATCGAATTCCTGCAATTCGACGATCAGACCATCCGCCTGCGCCCCGGCACCGGGGTCAGCGTCAACTTCAACACCGCCGACCGCAGCGTCTATCAGGACGCAATGACCGAGATCCGCGATTTCGACGGCAACCGGCTGGGCGGCAACGGGTTCTGGCTGCGGATCGGGCAGGCGGATGTGAACGGCGATGGCGACATCGACCAGATCCTCGTCAATTTCGTGATCGGGCGCTTCGCCACGGTCGGCACCGCGCCGGATGGCCTCGTCTATTTCATGGACTTCAGCTGGGCGGGCGAGACGCGGGTGGCGGGGATCTATATCGACCCGCTGGTGGCATCGGGACAGGTGCAGGCGGGCGGGCCAAACGACAGCCAGCGGCGGTTCCAGAACGACCTGTTCATCGAGAACATCAACCGCGTGCTGGGCGCGGATGACTACGACAACGACGGCTTGCAGGAGGTCTATCTCGCGCTGACCGACGGGACGGCCTATCTGCGCGCGATCATGGAGTTCGACGGGAACATCCGTTACGCCAACTACCAGAGCCAGCAGGAGGTGATCGACTACCTCACCGCCAACGGTTTCGGGCCGGAGACCTATGCCGGATGGTTCAGCGCCCCGAGCAGCGGCGAGGCAGGAATGATGCAGGCTGGCTTCATGCAGGAACGCGTCGACCTGGCTGAGGCGAGCGGGCTGGGACGCGTGGGGCTGGTCGGTGGCGATGCCGCGATGGCAGGCACCGCCAGCGGCGCGATCAACCTCGCCACCCTCGCTTTCCAAGCCCCGGCGATCGACGATCACCTGCGCGCGGAGTTCTACGGCTAGGGCAGGCGATATCGGCGGTCTCGGCACGAGATTGCCCAATTCGTGACAAACCCGTAGGCGCTCCCGTGACATGACTGCGCGCGGCAGGGGACATGGCGGACACGGCATTTTCCGATCAGGTGCTGCACGAGGCGGGTTGGCTGGCGCGCCTGCCGGCCGACTTCCGCGCTGCGTGGATGGCCCGGGCGACCCCCTTCAGCGTGCCGCGCGGCGAGATGATCTATCGCGACGGCGACGAGGGCCGCTGCCTCTACGGCCTGATCAGCGGCGCGATGGCGATCACCATCGGGCCGCCGCGCCTTGCCCCGCGGCTCATCAACATCATGCATCCCGGCACCTGGTTCGGGGTCGGCCCGCTGCTGCGGGAAGGGGGGCGCAAGGTGGAATTCCGCGCCGCCGAGCCGTCGCGCCTCGTCAGAGTATCGGGCGCCGCGATCGACCAGATGACGGCGCAGTTTCCCGATACGCCCAAACATATCGGGGCGCTGGCGATGTACGGACACGACGTTTCCAACCGGGTCGCCGCCGAATTGCTGATTCCCTTTTCCGCCCGGCGGGTCGCGGCTGTCATCCTGCGGATCGCCGCGCCCCCTGCCGAGGAGGCGCAGGTCAGCCCGCAGGGCGTGCGAGTGACGCAGGCGCAGCTCGCCGAAATGGCCAACGTCTCGCGCAATCTCGCCAACACCGCGCTGGGGGAGCTGCGCGCGGCGGGCTGGGTGGAGGCGCGCTACAACCGGATCGCCGTGCGCGATGCGGCGGCGCTGGCCGCCTATGCCTATGGCGAGGACTGAGGCGGCGCGAGGTAAGCCAATTGCCCCTCTGCGCTTGACCCGGCAGGCGACTTCGCGGCAAGGCTCGGGCACGGCATCCTGCCGGCCAAAGCGAGGAATTTTCATGCGGAACAGGTTGTGGGGCCGGTGGCTCGTGGTGCTGGCGGCGCTGTGCGGCGGCGCTGCGCCGGGGCAGGCGCAGTCCTTTGCGCAAGGCACCTTCGATGCCGCGATCCCGACGCTCACCGAGACGGTCGGCCACGCGCCCGGCACGCGCATCACCTCGCCGGACGAGACCTACGCCTATCTCAAGGCACTGGTCGCCGCTGCGCCGACCCGCACCCGCATGGTGCAATATGCGACGAGCTGGGAGGGCCGCCCGCTCTACTACGTGATCCTCTCCTCGCCCGAAAACATCGCCCGGCTCGATGCGATCCGCGCCGACCTCGCCAATATCGCCGCCGGACGCGCCTCGAACGGCGCGGCGCTGCCGGTGACGTGGCTGGCTTACGGGGTCCACGGCAACGAGATCTCCTCGACCGATGCCGCGCTGATGACCGCCTATCACCTGCTCGCGGCGAAGGACGATGCCCGCGCCGCAAGGATCATGCGCGAGACCATCGTGGTAATCGATCCGATGCAGAACCCCGACGGGCGGGCGCGCTTCGTCAACAACTTCCTCGCCGCGACCGGCATCGACCCGGCCGCCGACCGGCAGGCCGCCGAGCATGACGAGCCGTGGCCGAGCGGGCGCGTCAATCACTACATGTTCGATCTCAACCGCGACTGGTTCACGCTCAGCCAGCCCGAGACGCGCGGCAAGGTCGCCGCGATCCGCGAGTGGAATCCGGTGGTGGTGATCGACCTGCACGAAATGGGCGGGGACGAGACCTATTTCTTCAGCCCCGCTGCCCAGCCCTTCAGCCCCAACCTCACGCCCGCGCAGATCCGCGCCTACGAGTTGATCGGCCGCGCCAACGCCGCCGCCTTCGACGCGCGCGGCGAGCCCTATTTCACCCGCGAGGTCTATGACCTGTTCTACCCCGGCTATGGCGACACCTGGAACGCGCATCAGGGCGCGATCGGTTCGACCTACGAACAGGGTTCGGCGCGCGGGCTGGTGTTCGAGCGGCGCGACGGCACCAAGCTGACCTATGCCGACGGGGTGATGAACCACTTCACCGCCAGCCTCGCGACCGCAGGCGCGGTGGCCGAGAACCCGCAGCGCTTCCTCACCGACTTCGCCCAGTATCGCGCCGCCAATGCCAGCGGTGCGGCGGGGCGCGGCACCTATCTGATCGACCTTTCCAAGCGGCGCTGGAATGCCGAGAACCTCGGCCGCCGTCTTGCCGCACAGGGCATCACCGTGCTGCGCCGCGACGGCCCGGCCAGCGCCTGCGGCAAGTCCTATCCGCAAGGCTACCTTGCCGTGCCGCAGGCCCAGCCGGCCGCGCGTCTGGTCAAGAGCCTGCTCGACCGCGACACCCCGCTGCCGCCCGACTTCCTTGCCGAGCAGGAACGCCGCCGCTCGCAGGATTTGCCGCACGAGCTTTATGACGTGACGGCGTGGTCGGTCGGGCTGATGGCCGGCACCGAGGTGGCGCTCTGCAACGCCGCCGCAACCGGCCAGACCCTCGCCGCCGACACGCCGATTGCGCCGGTCATGGACGGTGCAGGCGCCTTTGCCATCGCCGTGCCGTGGACCGACAGCGGGCAGGCCCGCCTCGTCGCCCTCGCCCTGCGCGAAGGGATCGAGGGACGGGTGACCGACAAGGCCTTCACCACCGCCGGGCGCGAATTCCCGCGCGGCACGGTGGTGTTCCCGGCCGGCAGCAACACGCCTGAAAAGATGGCCCGCCTTGCCGAACTGGCCCGCGAAGTCGGCGCGCAGACCGTGGCGCTCGAGTCGGGCTGGGTCGAGCGTGGCCCCAACCTCGGGAGCGAAAGCTTTGTGCGGCTCACCCTGCCGCGCGTCGCGATCGCGTGGGACGACGGCATCTCGCAGCTCTCAGCGGGCGCGATGCGCTATGTGCTCGAACGCCGCATCGGCCTGCCGGTGACCCCGATCCGCACTCAGCGCCTCGCCCGCGCGGACCTCAGCGAATATGACGTGCTGCTGGTGCCCGAGGGCGAGCCCTCGGCGGTGCTGGGCGAGAGCGGCCAGCGCGCCCTGCGCGATTTCGTGCGCCGCGGCGGCGTACTGGTGGCGGTGGGCGACAGCCTTGAAACCTTCAGCTCGGGCGATGCGCCACTGCTCGCGGTCAAGCGCGAGGCCGCGCTCGGGCGCGATCCGGCGGCGGCCGGCAAGGACAAGGACGCCAGCCTCGCCGAAGCGGTCGAAATCGCGAGCGACGCCGAGTATCGCGAGGCGATCAAGGACCAGCAGGCCCTCCCCGACACCCTGCCCGGCGCGCTGCTCAACGTGGTGGCCGAGCGCGATCACTTCCTCTCGGCCGGCTATGACGGCGGCGGAGTGGTGCTGGCGACCGGCACGCAGATCTTCACTCCTCTGGATCGTGCCGACGGGGTCAACGTGCTGCGCTTCGCGGCCGCGCCGAACCTCATCGCCAGCGGCTATGTGTGGGACGAGAACCGGCGGCAGCTGGCCTACAAGCCCTATCTGATGGCCCAGCGGCAGGGGCGCGGGATGGTGATCGGCTTCGCGCATGATCCCTCGACCCGCGCCTATCTCGAAGGGCTCGATCTGGTGATCGCCAACGCGGTGCTGATCGCGCCGTCGCGGGTGCGCTAAGCGGCTCTAGGCTAAGCGCGCCGAATATGTCATGCCTCGGGGCATGGCGCTGTTCGAGGCCCTCGTTGTTGCCCATGTCATCACCGGTGCGGTGGGGCTGACGGCGTTCTGGGGACCGATCGTCACCCGCAAGGGTGCTGCCAACCACCGCAAATGGGGCAAGGCTGCGTGCTACGGCTTCCTCGGCGCGGGCAGCCTTGCGATCGCCATGGCGCTGCTCTCGCTCTACGGGCCGGAACACCGTCACCCCGAAGTCACCGATCGCGCGCTGTTCGACGGGCTGTTCGGGTGGATGATGCTCTACCTCGGCGTCCTCACGATCGGCTTTGTCGACTATGGCCTCGCGGTGGTGAAGCACAGCCGCAAGCGGCAGATGCTGCGCGCCGCGCGTTATCAGGGCGTGATCGCGGCGGTGGTGATCTCGGGCGGCTATTGCGGGTTCTACGGGTTCGGGGTCGGGCATCCGCTGATGGTGCTGGTGGCCTTCATCGGCATCGCCGCGATGCTGATCCAGCAGCGCTACATCTGGCGGAGCACCGACTTTCCGCGCGGCACCCACATCGGCGAACATTTCCGCGCGCTGATCGGGATGGGCATCTCGGCCTATACCGCCTTCCTGTCGGTCGGGCTGATCCGCATGGTGCCCGAACACGTGTTCAACCCGGCGATCTGGGCTGGCCCGAGCGTGATCGGGGTGAGCCTGATCCTCTACTTCACGGTGAAGGGCAAACAGCGCCCGGCCAGCGCGAAAGCCTCAGGCCTGCACCCACATCCGCAGCAGGTTGGCGATGGTCTTGTCGAGCGTCAGTAGCTCGGCCGACTGGCTGGGGAGCTGACGCCGCAGCGAAGAGCGCAGGTTTTCCAGATCGAACAGCATCTCGCGCCGCATTCCATCGGCGATCATGCTCTCGATCCAGCCGATGCACACGATCCGCTCGCCGCGCGTGACGGGCCGCACCTCGTGGATGCTGCCCGAGGGGTAGAGCACCAGATGCCCCGCCTCGCCCTTCACTTCCTGCGTCATGCCGGCGGTGTGCACCACCAGTTCGCCGCCCTCGTATTGGTCCGGCGGAGTGAGGAACAGGGTGAAGGACAGATCGGTGCGCACCCGGCCCGCGCCCTTGCCCATCAGCGCATTGTCGACATGGGGGCCGTAATGGCCGCCATCGGCGGTCTTGCTGATGATCAGCGGCGAGAAGCGGCGCGGCTGCGCGGCGGCCTTGAGCACGGGGTTCTCGGCGATCAGCGGCAGCAGCTCGTCCGCCAGGCGCCGTCCGGCGGTGCTGTCCATCGCCGCCTGCAGGTTGCGCTTGACCTCGCGCGCCACCGCGCCCGCCGTCTCGCGCCCGTCGCGCCAATCGAGCAGGGCGATCCGCTCGGCCAGCGCGGCGAGGTGTTCGGCATCGTGGATGGCGTTGATGACAAGCAGCATGGCGCGTGATGTAGCGCCGGGCGCGCCCGGAGGGAAGCGCGCCCGACGGGGGGTGCAAGGGCAGGACTAGCCGCCCTTGCCGGACGTGCCTTCCTCGATCAGCGCCAGCGCCTTGGCGCTCGCGGCCCCGGGGGTTTCCTTGCCGTCCTTGATCGCGTCGGCGAGCGTCATCAGCCGGTCGGCGATGGTGGTGCCGGCGCTCGCCTCCTGCGCGATGCGGATGCCGCCATGGGCCGCGGCGACCTCGCCCCACTTGCCGCGCACCGCGTCCCAGTAGCCCCTGGTCTTTTCCCAGTAGGTCTCGGCCGCCGCGACATTGTAGCCGTTGAAGCGCTCATAGGTGTTGAGCACGTATTCCTGCACCACGGGCTTCGCCTCGCCGCCCTCGGCAGGGGTGACCATCTTGGTATTGTCCTGCCAGTGGATCCAGCCGGTCGGGGTCAGCTGGTGGCGGTTGATGCCCATGTAGTGATCATAGACGGGATTGCGGATCGCATCGCGCCGCGCGAGCGGGCGGGCGGTCCAGTTCGAGCGCCAGCGGCGGATGCCGTGGGTGGTCTCCCACTCGCCCCACCCGGCATAGCGCGGGCTGTCATCGACCTGCCAGACGGTCTGAGACCAGCGCCCCGCGCGCATCTTTTCAGGGACAGCCTGCCATTCCCAGCTGTCGCCGCCCTTGAACACGAGGATCTTCTCCGGCTGATATTCCCAGTCCTGCCGCCAGTGCTTGACGACATAGGGGTTGGCCTCGTCGCCGGTGACCAGCAGGTGCTGGAGCACGATGCGGGTGCCGGTGTCCTCGATCACGCGGACGCTTTCGTAGCCGCCCGAAATCTTGCGCTCCAGCGGCGTATAGCCTTCCATCCAGGGGGTGGATTCCTGCATGTCGAAGGTCACCTTGAAGTCGCCCGCCATGGCGAGGATGGTCTTGCGATCCTCCTCGAAGGCAGCCTTGGCGGCCTCGGCGGATTGGACGATGGGGCCGTCGGCCAGCGCAGGGGTGGCAGGCACGGCGGCCAGCGCGAGGGCGGCGAGGCCGGATGCGAACAAGGTCTTGGTCAGTCGGGTCATGGGTCGTCCTCCTTGCGGGTCTAGAAGCGGTAGCTGGCCGAGATGCTCAAGTTTCGGCCCGGGCGGGTGAAGGCGTCGAGGATGCCCGCGTCCGCGACGCGCAGGCCGCGCATGTCGGACCACAGTGCGTATCGCTCGTCGGTCAGGTTGAAGAGGCCGGCGCGCAGTTTGAGCCGGTCGGTCACCGCCACGAAGGCGGTGAGATCGAGGATGGTCGAGGCTTCGGGCCGCATGAACAGCTCGCTGCCGTTGGCCGCGCGTTCGACCTCGCCCGCTTCTTTGCGGCCATTGTGGGTGACGATGACCTCGCCCCCGAACCGCCCGGCCGGATCGCGGTAGCCGACGCCGGCGACGACGTTGAACGGATCAATCGTGTCGAGCGGCACGCGCGCGCCGCCGGGGTTGATGATATCGCCATTGGCATAGGCCAGTGCGAGGCGCGCGTTCCAGCCGCTCTCCAGCTTCATTTCGGCGCGGGCTTCCAGCCCTTCGATCTCGACCGCGTTGAAGTTGACGAACTGGAAGATCGCCGGGTTCTGCGGGGTGAAGCCGCCGCGCACCACCTGCTGGCTGATGAAGTTGTCATAGTCCCCGCGAAAGCCGGTGACCTGCAACGAGAACACATCGCCGACATAGCGCGCGCCCACCTCCCAGCTCTCGCTGGTCTCCGGGCGAAGGTCGGGATTGGGGATCGAGGTGTAGCCGCCCGCAATGAATTCGAAGAAGTTGTTCACTTGGGCAGGCGTGGGCGCGAGGAAGCCCTGTGCGTAGTTGCCGAAAAGGAAAACATCGGGGGCAAGCTTCAGCGTCGCGCCGAACTTGGGGCTGAGGCGGCTGTCGCTCTGGCCTTGCGGCGTGAAGGTGGTGAGCAGCGGATCATCGGTCGGGTTGAGGTCGTAGAAGTCGAAGCGGAGCGCGGGGAACAGCGTCAGCGTGCCATCGAACAGAAAGATCTCGTCGGCGAGGAAGATGCCGCCGAGGGTAAAGTCGGTGACCGGGAAGGCGCGGGTCGGGAAGCTTTCGCCGCGGCCCGGGAAGGTGCCGTCGCGCAGGCCTTCCTGCCGGGTCCAGCTGACATCCCCGCCCAACGCGATGCGGTGTTCGGTGCCGCCGAGCGAGAAGGAGGAACGCGTCTCGCCGGCCACCCCGTAGACGCGGTTTTCGAAGGTGTTGAGCCGCTCGCGATCAGGCGCGGGCGTGGCGGTAAGGCTGGTGCGTTCCTCGAAGGCGAACTGGCGGTCGTCCGCGTCCTGCCAGTAGGCGGCGAGCGAGGCGTATTCGACCGCATCGTCGGGGCTGCCATCATAGGTCCAGTCGAGCGAGACGCGCTTGCGGCTGTTGGTGTCGCGGGCGTTCAGCGCATCGACATTCCACACCGGGTTTGGGCCGAAGGTGAAGGCCGGGCCGAGGCCGGTGAGCACTTCGGTTTCGACTGCGGTGTCGAGCCATTCCCCGGTCAGACGGATGCGGTGCGGGCCATTGTCCCACACCAGCTTGGCGAGCACGGCGTCGCTCTCGCCGTCCTGCGGATTGGGCGCGGTGCGGGCCGGGCCGGTGCCGTCATTGGTGCCGCGATTGTCGAGTTCGGCGAAGTCGCGGCGGGTATAGGCGATCATCGCCGAGAACTGACCGGTCTGCCCCGCGAGGGTCGCGGTCTGGGCGAATTCATTGTCCTCGCTCGAAAACTGCGAGGTGATGAAGCCACCGATGCTCGCATCCTTGATCAGGTCGACCGGATCGGCGGTGACGAAGCTGACCGCGCCTGCCAGCCCGTCGCTGCCATAGAGCGCCGAGGCTGGGCCGCGCAGGATCTCGACCTGCTTGACGAGGCCGACATCGGTGAACCCGCCGCGTCCGGCATCCTGCGGGCCGAAGCTGAAGCCCTGCGGGCTGCGGATGCCGTCGACCTGGATCAGCACGCGGTTGCCGCCGATGCCACGGATGTTGAAGCCCTCGTTGCGGGCGCGCCCCGTTGCCCCGATCGCCGCCCCGAAGCGCGCGGGCCCGCGGCGGACGGTGACGCCGGGTTCGAAGCGGACGAGGTCCTTGATGTCGGTGGCGAGCTGGTCGGCGATATCCTCGCTGGTGATGACGGTGACGGTGGCTGGCGCTTCCTCCTGCAACACGGGGGCGCGGGTGGCGGTGACAGTGATGCGGCCGGTCTGCTGCTGGCTTTCCGCTTCGGATTCGGCGGAGAGATTTTCGGCCGCCACAGTGGGCGCGAGCAGCGCCAGCGGGGCGGCGGAGAGGGCAAGGCGATGGATCAGAGACACGCGGAGGGCTTCCTGCTGGAGAGGGAGGAACGCCGCGTTTGTGACCTTATTAAGAATGAGAGTCAATATGATTTGCGAATGGGAATCACTCGCAATAAATGCAACAAGGCGTGCAAGGCCACGCCCGCACGGGGCGGCCTGCCTTTTTCTTTCCGTAGCTTAGCGCTTGAGCACGCCCTCGGCGAGCAGGCGGTTGACCCCGGCGGCGACCGCCTCGGGGCTCTTGTCCGCCCCGCCCCACACCACATAGCGCAGGCCAACGAACACGTTCATGCCCATCAGCGCCCAGGCTTCAAGCTCGCCCAGCCCGTCGCGGAACTCGCCGCTAGCGGTGCCGGCCGCAAGGCGATCGGCGATGCGTGCGGCGATGGTCTCGTAGTGCTGGCGGTAGCTCGCCGGATCGACGAATTCGGCTTCGTCTATGATGCGGTAGATTTCCTTGTGCTCGGCCGCGAAGCGCAGAAACGCCGCCAGCGCCGCCCGCTCGATCTCCAGCGCGCCCATGCCGTCATGCAGCGCCGAGCGCGCCGAGGTGCGCACCTTCTCGCTCATGTCGGCGACCAGCGCGCGGAACAGCGCGTCCTTGCTGTCGAAATAGGTGTAGAAGCTGCCCAGCGCCACGCCCGCGCGCCGGGTGATCGAGCTGACCGAGGCGTCGTGGAACCCCTTCTCGCCGAATTCCTCCGCCGCCGCGTCGAGCAGCTTGCGCAGCGTCCGCCGCCCGCGCTCGGTGCGCGGGGTCTTGGCGTCGCTGCATGCGGCGTCTTCGACTGCAGATGCGGTTGGGGCCGCGGTGCCCGGACTGTTGCCCATCAGCTACTCCCTCCACGCTTTCGGTAGGCTGCGCAAGGGCCGTGCACAAGTCTAAACTTGAAAGGTGGTTCAACTTTCAATATCAGGGGCGGCACATAGGGCCAGGAGAGGAACAGACCCAATGACCAAGACATTTTGCCGCCGCGCGCTGCTGCTTGCCGGTTGCGCCGGACTTGCCACCTTTGCCGCGCCGGTTGCCGCGCAGGACATGGCGGATGATGCCGCTGCCGAGGCCTCCGAGGCCGAAGACGGCGTGATCATCGTCACCGCCCGCCGCCGCGAGGAGCGCCTGATCGACGTGCCGCTCTCGGTCACCGCGCTGTCGGGCGAAGCGCTGGCCCAGCAGGGCGTGCAGGACCTCACCCAGATTGCCCAGCAGGTGCCCAACATCACGCTCGAGGTGAGCCGCGGCACCAACACCACGCTCACCGCCTTCATCCGCGGCGTCGGCCAGCAGGACCCGGTTGCCGGCTTCGAAGCGGGCGTCGGCCTCTATATCGACGACGTCTACCTCAACCGCCCGCAGGCCGCGGTGCTCGACATCTATGACGTCGAGCGGATCGAAGTGCTGCGCGGGCCGCAGGGCACGCTCTACGGGCGCAACACCATCGGCGGCGCGATCAAATATGTCACCGCCGAACTGCCCGATGAAACCGCGGTCATGGTCCGCGGCACCTATGGCTCCTACGACCAGGCCGACCTGATCGTCTCCGCCTCGACCCCGATCACCGACAACCTCAAGATCGGCGCCAGCGGTGCGCGCCTGTCGCGCGGGGGCTTCGGCGACAACCTCACGCTCGGCACCGAGAACTACAACAAGGACGTGTGGGCCGCGCGCGGCACGATCGAGTTCGAAAGCGGCGGCTTCTCGCTCCGCCTCTCGGGCGACTACGTCAAGGACAACTCCGAGGCGCGGCAGGGCCACCGCTTCATCCCCGGCCTGCGCAGCGGCGCGCCGGTGCTCGATGACGTGTTTGACACCCGCGCGGGTCTCAACATCGTCGATCAGGAAGTCGAAGCCTATGGCGGCGCGCTCAACATCGCGATCGAGCTTTCCGACACGCTGACCTTCAAGTCGATCACCGGCTACCGCGAGGACAGCTCCACCACCCCGATCGACTTCGACAGCCTGCCCGCGATCGACCTCGACGTGCCGGCGATCTACGAGAACGACCAGCTGAGCCAGGAATTCCAGCTGCTCTACGAAAGCGACAAGCTGTCCGGCGTGCTCGGCTTCTACTATCTCGACGCCAACGCCTTCACCGCCTTCGACGTGGCGCTGTTCACCACGCTGAACGGCCTCACCGCGCAGACGCTGGGCGACGTCAACACCAAGACCTGGTCGGTGTTCGGCGACTTCACCTATGATCTGACCGACACGATCAGCATCTCGGCCGGTGGGCGCTACACCCATGACAAGCGTTCGAGCCGCGTACTGCGCACCACCTTCCTCGGCGGGTTCTCCAACCTGTTCGGCGGCACGGGTGTCGCGGCGGCGGTGACCAGCAATTTCGATGACAGCGCCACCTTCAAGGACTTCAACCCGCGCGCCTCGATCAGCTGGCAGCCGAACGCAGACCACAACCTCTATTTCACCTATTCGCAGGGCTTCAAGGGCGGCGGCTTCGACCCGCGCGGCCAGACCACCGCGTGCCGCAACCCGCGCGGCGGCGCCTGCACGGCGGAAGAGGTGTACGACTTCATGGCCTTCGACCCCGAAACGGTCGACAGCTTCGAGCTGGGCTGGAAGGCCTCGCTGCTCGACAACCGCGTGAACATCAGCCTCGCCGCGTTCCACGCGCAATACAAAGATGTGCAGATCCCCGGCTCGGTCGGCTTCGACGCCAATGGCGACGGGGTGAACGAGAGCTTCATCGGGATCACCTCGAACGCCGCCGATGCCGACGTCAACGGCCTCGAATTCGAAGGCACCGCGCTGGTCGGCAAGGACTTTGCCGGCGAGGGCAGCCGCTTCAGCATCAACTGGTCGCTGGGCGTGCTCGATGCCAAGTTCAACACCTTCATCGACGCCTTCGGCCGCGACGTGGCTGACCAGCGGGTGTTCCAGAACACCCCGGACATCACCGCGCACATGGGCTTCAACATGGGCGTGCCGGTGGCGAGCGGGATGATGGACTTCATCGGCCTTGCCTCGCTGCGCTCGGACGCGAGCCAGTTCGAAGTGCCCAACCCCTTCCTCGATCAGGACGGCTTCGTGCTGGTCGATGCGAGCGTGGTCTACACTGCCGACAGCGGGCTCTATTCGATCGGGCTGCACGGCAAGAACCTGTTCGACAAGGAGTACATCGTCGCCGGCTACAACTTCGTCGCGGGCGGCGTGGGCGGTGCGCCCTTCGTGCCGACACTCGGCCGCGAAGGCACGCTGACCGGCTTCTACGGCGATCCGCGCCGGATCTTCGTGACCGCGCAGATCAACTTCTGATGACCTCCCCGAAGGGGCGGCGGCCTCTCGCAAACCACCGCCGCCCCTTCTCTCCCCCCTTCCCTTGAAGGGGCCAAGCGGGCATAGGCCCGTGCCATGCACGACATCCGCTTCATCCGCGAAAACCCGGAAGATTTCGACGCCGCTCTGGCCCGCCGCGGGCTGGAGCCGCTGGCCGCCAGCCTGATCGCGCTCGACGAGGAGCGCCGCGCAGCGGTGACCGAGGTGCAGGTGGCCCAGAGCCGCCGCAATGAGGCCTCCAAGCTGATCGGCGCGGCGATGGCCAAGGGCGACCGCGAGGAGGCCGAGGCGATCAAGGCCGAAGTCGCCGCGCTCAAGGACGCAATGCCCGCGCTCGAAGCCCGCGCCGATGCGCTGGCGGCGGACCTCAAGGGAAGGCTCGAGATCATCCCCAACCTCCCCGGCGCGGACGTTCCCGACGGCGCGGGCGAGGAAGACAACCGCGTCGAAAGCGAATGGGGCACCAAGCGCACCTTCGACTTCACACCCCGCGAACACGCCGACATTGCCCCGGCACTCGGCATGGATTTCGAGACCGGCGCGCGGCTCTCCGGTGCCCGCTTCACGTTCCTGCGGGGCGGGATGGCGCGCCTGCACCGCGCGCTCGGCCAGTTCATGCTCGACGTGCAGACCCGCGAGCACGGCTACGCCGAATGCAACCCGCCGGTGCTGGTGGGCGATGATGCCATGTATGGGACGGACAAGCTGCCGAAGTTCGCCGAGGACAGCTTCTGCACCACCAATGGCCGCTGGCTGATCCCCACCTCGGAAGTCAGCCTCACCGCCAGCGTCATGGGCGAGCTGCTCGACGAGGCCGCGCTGCCGATGCGCCTCACCGCGCTGACCCTGTGCTTCCGCTCTGAAGCGGGCGCGGCGGGGAAGGATACGCGCGGGTTCATCCGCCAGCACCAGTTCGAAAAGTGCGAGCTCGTCTCCATCGTGCGCCCCGAGGATAGCGAGGCCGAGCACCAGCGCATGGTCCGCGCCGCCGAGACCATCCTCGAGCGCCTGAACCTGCCCTATCGCAAGCTCCTGCTGTGCACCGGCGACATGGGCTTCGGCGCGCGCAAGACCTATGATCTGGAGGTCTGGCTCCCAGGGCAAGGCGCCTTCCGCGAGATCAGCTCGTGTTCCAACACCGGCGACTTCCAGGCCCGCCGCATGAACACCCGCTACCGCGTCGCGGGCGAGAAGAAGACCGAATTCGTCCACACCCTCAACGGCTCGGGCTTGGCGGTCGGGCGGACGCTGGTGGCGGTGATCGAGAACTACCAGAACGCCGACGGCTCGGTGACCGTGCCTGACGCATTGCTGCCCTACATGGGCGGCGTGACCAGGCTGGAGCCGCTCGCCTGATGCGCATCCTCCTCACCAATGACGACGGCATCCACGCCCCCGGCCTCAAGGTGCTGGAAGAGATCGCGCGCCAGTTCTCCGACGATATCTGGATCTGCGCGCCGTCCGAGGAGCAATCGGGCGCGGGCCATTCGCTCACGCTGACCCGGCCTGTCCGCCTGCAGACCCTCGGCGAGCGGCGCTTTGCCGTCACCGGCACGCCGACCGATTCTGTGATGATGGCGCTGCGCACTGTCATGCCCGAGGCCCCCGACCTGATCCTCTCGGGCGTCAACCGCGGCGCCAACCTTGCCGACGACATCACCTATTCGGGCACGGTCTCGGCCGCGATCGAGGGCGCGCTGGCGGGGGTGCGCTCGATCGCCTTCAGCCAGGTCTATGCCCGCGAAGGCATGGGCGATGATGTGCCCTTCGGCGCAGCGCGCGAATGGGGGGCGAAGGTGCTCGCACCCCTGCTCGACGCGCCGATGGCGGAGCGCACGCTGATCAACGTCAACTTCCCCGCGCTTCCCGCCGAGGAAGTGAAAGGCATCCGCGTCGTGCGGCAGGGCTTCCACGACTATTCGCGCGGCACCATCGTCGAAGGCCGCGATCCGCGCGGCTACCGCTATTTCTGGTTCGGGCTCGATTCGATCGAGCACACGCTCGACCATGGCACCGATCTCGAAGCGATCGAGGAAGGCTACGTCGCGGTGACGCCCTTGCAGCTCGATCTCACCCATTATTCGACGATCGGCATCCTCGCCGAGCGGTTCGGCGGCTGACGCTGCCTCTCCGCCTCTGGTTTCCGGGCGGCAAAGTCGGAAAAGGTCAATCGGCGAAGAGCCAGAAGGCCGCCATAATGCCCCCCACTAGGGACATGATTATTCCAGTCGTTTCAAACCCATATTCCCAAAGCGCGTATCCAATAGCAATCAGGAATAGTCCGAAGACAAACACCAATTCTTCGCCTGCATCGAGCACAACTGCTATTCCCTATCTGAATAGGAGAAATACGCCGCCCATCGCGGCCATGCCCAGCAGGAAGTGCCCGGCATCGATCAGGAAATGGGCGAGGCTCTTGCGCAGATAGAGGTAGTTGATCCCCACCGCCGGGATCATCACCCCCACCGCAAAGCCCGTCGCCATCATCATCACGACGAAAGGCTTGGGATCGGTGCGGGCGACAAGGTGCCACAGCACCATCGCGACCAGCATCTCGAAGGCGAAGGTGAGGCCGAAGATCAGCCCGATGTTGCCGCGCGCGAGGTCGGCATCGGTCAGCCTCGCCGCGCGCTGCCACGCCTTGGGGAAGATCAGGCCATACCACAAGGCGCCGACCGCAAAGAACGCCGCGGTCCCCGCCAGCACCGGCCACAGGGCAAAGTCGTTCATGCGCGGGTCTCCAGATTGTCCGGCCATTCGAGGGTGAGCGCCCCGCCTTCGGGCAGCGCGCTCCATTCGGCGAGGAAGAGCTCGAGCCCGGCACGGATTGCGGCCAATTTGCCCGTCACGCCCTCGGGCGGTGAGACATGACTGGCCGCCCAGCCGGGTTCGGCCATGGCGAGGATGCTGGCGTCATCCGCGCCGCCCCCCCAGCTCGCCGCCTCGAAGCACTCGACGAGGCGCTCTGCCTGGATCAACTCGACGATCGCCGGGTCGGGCCGTTCCGCTCGCTTGGCGCTGGCATGGCCGCCTGCGAGAGCCATTGCCTGCACCTCGCCGGGTGCCATGCCGCCTGCGACCAGACCCCAGAACCCCGCCGCCATGCCGAGTTCGCTCTCGACGAAGAAGTGGTAGGCATCGTGCGGGTAAGGCCCCTTCTTCGGGAAGCCGAAAGTCGCGCGAGATCCGTCGGCGCGCTCAAGCGCGATTGTGTCAGCTGAGGCACCCTTGGTGATCGTGACCTGCATGGATGCGCGTTTAACCCAAGCCGCGGATGTAGGACAGAGCGCGCGGGTCAGATCACGTAGGCGAATTCTTCCTCGGCAGGGGTGGCTTTCCGGCCCCGCATTTCGGCATCGAGCTGCACCACGGTGCGGCTCGCGGTCTTGACGAACAGGCCCGGCACCACGGCGTGGACCATGCACGCCAGCCCGCCTGTCACCATCCGCCAGCCGAAGCTGAAGGCGGTGCGGGCGTGCTGGCCATAGGTCTCGCCGATGGACTGCGGGTGGTCGGTGAAGAGCTTTGCGATCATGCGCTCCTCCATGCCCGTCCAGCCCGATCACCGTCAAGCCTAGCGCTCGCGCCCCGCACAGTGTAGGGGGCGCGCCGCGATGAACACCCCCCTCACCCTCCCTGACAAGAAGACCATCGGCATGGTCAGCCTCGGCTGCCCCAAGGCGCTGGTCGATTCCGAGCGCATCCTCACCCGCCTGCGCGCCGACGGCTATGCCTTTGCCGAGGACTATGCCGGCGCCGACGTGGTGCTGGTCAACACCTGCGGCTTCCTCGATTCCGCCAAGGAGGAAAGCCTCGCCGCTATCGGAGAGGCCATCGCCGAGAACGGCCGCGTAATCGTGACCGGGTGCATGGGCGAGGAGGCGGACGCGATCCGCGCCGCGCATCCGCAGGTGCTCGCGATCACCGGCGCGCACCAGTACGAGCAGGTCGTCGAAGCGGTCCATACCCACGCCCCGCCCTCGCAAGGGCCGTTCGTGGACCTGATCCCGCAGCCCGATATCAAGCTCACCCCGCGCCATTACTCCTACCTCAAGATTTCCGAGGGCTGTAACCACTCCTGCGCCTTCTGCATCATCCCTTCGCTGCGCGGGAAACTCGCCAGCCGCCGGGTCGATGCCGTGCTGCGCGAGGCGGAGAAGCTGGTCGCCGCGGGCACGAAGGAGCTCCTCGTCATCTCGCAGGACACTAGCGCCTACGGGGTCGATATCCGCCACGAGAGCCGTGACTGGAAGGGCCACCCCGTCCGCGCCCACATGACCGATCTCGCCCGCGAACTGGGCCAGCTTCGCACCCCCGAAGGCCATGCGCCGTGGGTCCGCCTCCACTATGTCTACCCCTATCCTCACGTCGATCAGGTCATCCCGCTGATGGCCGAGGGGCTGCTGACCCCCTATCTCGACATTCCTTTCCAGCACGCCAGCCCCAAGGTGCTCAAGCTGATGAAGCGCCCGGCCAACGAGGCCAAGGTGCTCGAACGGCTCAAGTCGTGGCGCGACATCTGCCCCGATATCGCCATCCGCAGTTCCTTCGTGGTCGGCTTCCCGGGCGAGACCGAGGAAGACTTCCAGTATCTCCTCGACTGGCTGGAGGAAGCCCAGCTTGACCGCGTCGGTGCCTTCCGCTTCGAACCGGTCGAAGGCGCGGCGGCCAACGCCCTGCCCGATCACGTGCCGGAAGAGATCAAGGAAGAACGCTACGCCCGGATCATGGAAGTGACCGAGCGGATCAGCGCGGCCAAGCTCGCCGCCAAGGTGGGCCGCACGCTGCCGGTGATCATCGACGAG
Organism: Porphyrobacter sp.; assembly: GCA_027531395.1. Lineage (GTDB taxonomy): Bacteria > Pseudomonadota > Alphaproteobacteria > Sphingomonadales > Sphingomonadaceae > Erythrobacter. The sequence goes on from JAPZRO010000007.1 coordinate 66,741, forward strand.
GTCGGCGAACCCGACGAGGACGGCGATATCGGCGCCACCGGCCGCAGTCAGGCCGACGCGCCCGAGATCGACGGCGCGGTCTATCTGCGCAACGTGCCGGAGATCCTCGCACCGGGCGCGATCGTCAACGTCCTGATCGAGGACGCCGACGCGCACGACCTCTTCGGCGTGATCGCACAAAAATAAGCGCAGGCTTTGCGAAAATGTCAAAGTTGACAAAGGTGACACCGTGCCACCTTTGCGTCTGCGCCCTATTGCATTGAATTTGCGGTTCTTTCGGGAGAATCCGGAGGCGGACGGACAGATTTCTCCGCGCGCGGGAGCACGGGCGCGCTGACGGCGGGCGCACCGCAAGGCGGGTGAGGGAACGACGATGGCAAAGAGCGGGCCGCGCGCAGGATAGGCCGCAAGGGCGCGTGTAGGAAAGCGCCCTAGCGCACCGGCCCTTCCTTCAGCGCAACGCGCTTGAGGGCGGCCTGCGGAATATAGGCCTCGGGCATGTCGCGCATGTGCAGCGCGAGTTCGGCGGCGAGTTCGGGGTAGTCTGCCAGCAGATCGCGCGCATTGGGCAGGATCGAGGCGGTGTAGAACAGGTCGAGCTCGTCGGTCAGGAAGGCGCTCACCGCATCCTCGCGCTGGCCTGCTTCGCGCAGCGCGGCGAGGAGCATCGCCGCCGCCTCGTCGTTCTGGCCGGCGCACATCAGCCCGGCGACCGACAGGGCAATGCCGTCCTTGGCGTTATCGCGCAGGAAGGCGAGTTCGCTCGCCGCGTCCTGCCCCCGCCCGAGCCGCTCGAAGGTGCAGGCCCGGTCGCGCGCGATGATCAGCTTGGCATAGGTGCTGCCATATTTCTCCGCCACCTCGCGCGCCAGCACCGTGGCCTTCAGCCCCTCCTTCCAGCGCCCCTGCCCGACCAGCCGCGAGGCGCGGTTGATCACGAAATTGACTACCCACGGGTGTTCGTCGGGATCAAGCTTCGCCAGCTCCTCGAACACCGCATCGGCCTTCTCCGGCTGGCCGAGCGCGTCGTAGGCATAGGCCTCGATATTGAGCGCCCAGCCGTCGCCTTCCTCGATCGGCGCATCGGGGCCGGCGCGCTCGCGCCAGCGCCGGGCGAGCGCGATCGCGTCCTCGAACTGGCCGTTGTAATGCAGCGCATGGGCGGCTTCGGAGAAGCGGTCGCGATCCTTCGACACATTGGTCAGCCGCGCCCGCGTCATCTGCACGTGCTCGGCCCCGACCAGCGACAGGTTCGGCCCGGCGCGCTGTTCGATCTGCGGCCAGAAGGGCTCAAAGGCGCGGTTGGTGAGCAGGTCGATATAGCTTACCGGACTGGTGATCGAGAGCAGCAGCGTGTCGACCAGATCGCCCCGCCCGGTGCGCGCCGCCTCGCGCAGGCCGCGCACGGCGATGGGTTCGTGCAGTTCCCCGTCGATGAAGGCGAGCTTGCCGCCGGCCACCCATGCCAGCGCCAGCGCGTCGAGGTCCTTGCCGCGCCCCTGCCGCGCGAACATCCGGCTGATGGCCCAGAATTCGTCCTTGTCCAACCCGCCGAGCGCCTTGCCCTCGAGCGCGCCGAGGGTCGCCAGCGCCATGTCGGCATCCTCCAGCCGCCGCGCGAAATAGAGCGGGAGATCGATGCTTTGCTGCGCCGGATCGACCGCGTTGAGCTCCTGCGCCAGCGCCGCGCCATCGGCATAGCGCTTCTCCTCGTCAGCGCAGAGCACAGCGGCATAAAGGCGCGCGCGGCGGATGGGCACAGTCTTGCCGATCTTCTCCTCCATCGCGGTGGTGACCGGCACGCCGAAGGTGCAGGGCTCGTCCAGCCAGCGCCCGCTGGTCTTGCGGAACAGCGCCAGCACCTCCTCGCCGGTCATCGCCGACAGGTCAGGCAGCGGCTCGGACGCGGGCGCGGGAGCGTTGTCCTGCGCGGCGAGCGGGGCGGCCGCCAGCGCGGCGGCGAGCGCGAGCAGGATGCGGGCAGATGGTTTCATGGCAGCGATCCCCTTGTTCGGCCTGTCTTTTCCCGCGAGTGCGCGGCAAAGGGAAGCGGAAACTCGCGACTTGCGCAGAAAATCCTGCCACCCCCCGTTAACCCCTCCCCCGCCACCGTCCCCCAGAGGGACGATGGACGGTTAACGGCTGGAAAGCCTTCCCCGCCTGCGGCATAATCCTGCCCATGATCCGCTCGCTCGTTCTCCCCATCGCCTTTGTCGCGCTCGCGGCATCCTGTGCGCCGCTGCTGGCCCAGCCGGCCGCCGACGATGCGGCCGAGGCCGCGCAGCTGGTCGCCGCCCGCGCCGATCAGGCGTTCGAGCGGATCGATCCCGATCTGGACAGCGCGCCGCTGATCGACGCGACCACGCCTGAGGATGCGGCGCTGACCTATGCCGGCCTGCCGCCGCTCGCAGGGGACGACGAGGTGACCTTCAGTGCGCCCCAAGCAGCTGTGGAGCCCGAGCCTGTAACCGAGGCCCCGCGCGGCCCGGCGGCGCGGATGATCCCGGCCGAACCGGTTTTTGAATCCGCGCCCGCCTACGAACCCGCACCCGCGCCGACCCCGGTCGCGCTCGCCAGCGATGATCCCTTCGTGATCAAGTCGATACTGCCGATCGAGGGCAGCATCCGCTACGGCGACTGGTTCTGGGACGAAAGCGCCGCGCCGCCCACCGGCAAGCTGGTCATCACCGTCGATCTCGAAGCGCGCGTCATCAGCGCCTTCCGTGACGGGCACGAGATCGGCACCGCCGTCGCGCTGCTCGGCACGCGCAAGCACCCCACGCCCGTCGGCACCTTCCCGATCCTGACCAAGGAACGCAACAACGTCTCGGAGAAGTACAGCAACGCGCCGATGCCCTTCACGCTGCGGCTGACGTGGGACGGGATCGCGATCCACGGCTCGCCGGTGCTGAACGGCTATGCCAGCCACGGCTGCATCGGGGTGCCGGACGAATTCGCCGCCAAGCTGTTCGCCGCCGCCGGACGCGGCGACAAGGTGATCATCACCCGCGGCCGGATGATCGGGGTCGGCGACAAGGTGCTTTGATTTTCGGCCACCTTTGGTGGCGCAGACGTTCCAGTGCGATCAATTGACCGAACGCGGCGGCTCGGGCCGGAAGCGCCAGACGCGCATGGGCACGCCGATCTTCTCGACCTTCTCCACCCCCGGCACCGCCAGCACCCCGCCCAGCGAGGCGTTTTCGCCCTGCCACAGCCGGTCCCACGCCCGCGCGGCCTCGGCGCGGGTGGCGTGGCCGCCGAGTTCGGCGATGATCCGGATGATCGTCTCGATCGCCACCACTCGCGGGCCGTTGGCGCAATAGGCAAAGCCGAGCCCGCCGGGCGCATCCTCGTCGCGCACCACCATCTCGTCCCACTCGCATTCGGCATACCATTGCAGCGCCTGCCAGCCCTCGGCGATATGCGCAGCGCTGGCGGCGAGCTGGGCGGGGTCGAGCCAGTCGGCCTCAGCCAGCCGCGCCCGGATCGCGGCGCGCTCGAAATCGGGATTGGCGTTGGAGGGGTCCTGCACCGCGACAATCCCGGCGGCGGCGACCAGCGCTTCAAGCTCGGCCTTGCGCCAGCCGAGCAGCGGGCGCAGCAGCGGCACCTCGGTCCCCTCGATCCGCGAGGCCGCGCGCACGCCTGCAAGGCCCGCCAGCCCGCTCCCGCGGTTGAGGCGCATCAGCAGGGTCTCGGCCTGATCGTCGGCATGGTGCGCCGTGGCGACCGCCCCCAGCCCGCTCGCCCGCGCCCACTCGGCCAGCGCGGCATAGCGTCCGGCGCGCGCCTGCGCCTGCAGGTTGCCGGGTTGCGGCGTCAGGGTGATCGCGGTGAAGGGAATGCCCCGCGTCGCAGCCAGCCGCTCGACCAGCGCGACCTCGCCCGCCGCTTCGGGACGCAAGCCGTGGTCGATGCTGGCGACCGCGATGCGTCCGGGCAGCGCGGCATGGGCGAGCAGCATCAGCGCAAGGCTGTCCGGCCCGCCCGAGACCGCAAGACCGAGCGGGCCGGTGCGATCTTCCTCCGGCCACAAAGCCGCCAGACCGGCGGCGAAGCGCGCCTGCTGGCTCAGCTGCACTTCACGCTGGCGCGGGCGGCCTGATATTCGGTCGCGAGCCGGCCCGAGGCGATCAGCGGATAGGTCTCGGCGAACTCGGCGAGCGCGATGCAGGCGCGCTTGGTGTCCTTCATCGCGATCATCGAGGTGCCGAGATAGAGCAGGCTGTCCGCCGCGCGCGCGCCGTTCTTGTCGGACTGGTAGTTCTTGAGGAACCAGCGCGCCGCCTCTTCGGGCAGCTTGTCGTCGAGGAAGGCCCGGCCGAGCAGGTTGCGCCCGAAGCTGATGCGCGGGTGGGTGGGATATTGCTCGACGAACTTGGTGAGCTGCTGGCGCGCTTCGGGGAAGAACCCGGCGCTCCACAGGCGGAAGCCGTAGGAATATTCGTCATCCCCCGCGTCCGCCGTCTGCGGCTTGGCGATGGCCTGCACTGCGGCGAGGCGCTCGGCACTGGGCGAGGTGGCAGCCGGAGCGGGGCGCGCTGGCGTGGTCGCAGCGGCGGTGACGGGCGGCGTCGTGGCAGGACGCGCGGCGGGCGTAGCAGGGCGCGTCGCCGGCTGGGCGGCGGGCTGGGCCGCAGGCGGCGCGGTCGTCACCGGAGCAGCGGCGGCGACCATCGGCGCGGCGGCGGCCGGAGCCGCGCCCGCTTCGAGCGCGGCAAGGCGCAGTTCGAGCTGGGCGATGGTGTTGGCCTGCTCTTCCGACCGCGCGGTCAGGCTCTGAAGCTGGGCTTCGAGCGCATCGAGCCGCACGAGAATGTCGCTCACGGCGGTGGTCGCGGGCGGGATCACGCCGATGGTCTGGCCATTCTGGGCCGGAGCCTGGGTGCCCTGCGTGATCTGCGGTTCGAACAGGCGGGTGTCACCGCCCGGGAACACCTTGCGCTGGAGCGCGCGCACTTCGGCCTCGATCTTGCGCAGCCGCGCTTCCTCGGCAGCGGCGTCCTGAGCCCCGGCAGCCACCGGCAGCGTGCCGAGCGCGGCGGCGGCGAGCATCACCCGCATGATCCGCAGCCGGAGCGGGCGGGAAGGAAGGATCGGGGCGGCGGTGGTCATGGTGGGCGGGCTCCCTAACGATGCCATACAATGCGATGCAATGACCGCCCCGTTCTGGCGCGGGGCAGATGAACACGGGCCGAATCCCTGCCTGCTTGGCGCGGCCAAGTCGAGAGCGAGGAACCCCCTAATCAACGGGAAAAGCCCCGAGCTGGACGCGGGGCGTCGCCGCTCAGTCGCGCGGTGCCGCGTCGGCGCTGGCGGCAGGCGCGGCGGCTTCGGCGGCGGGGACAGGCACGGTCTCGGCCACGGCGGGCGCGGCGGCCTCGGTGGTGGCGGGGCGCGGGGTGGCCGAAAGGTTGCGGCGCACCGGCGCGCGCTGGGTGCCGGCAGCCGACAGCGCAGGCGCAGGCGTCGGCAGGGCCGAGGCCGCCGCAGGAGCACCGCGCGCCAGCAGGGCGGCGGCCGAAACCGGCACGCCCGAAAGCTGCGTCGGCTTGTCCGAAAGCGCCGGAACCGGCTTGCCGCCCACCGTGATCGCCAGCAGATCGGGCCGCCCGGTGTTGAGGCGCGGATCGGCGGCGGTGGCGGGAATGGTGAAGCTCTCGTCCTTCATCAGCTGCTTTTCGAGCAGGCGCTCTCCACCTTCCTCGTAAACGCGCAGCCACACGTCCGCGAGCGCGGTCAGCACCACCGGCCCGCCGGTCGCGGGGGTGGCGGTCTGCGGCGCGGCAGCGGCGACGGGCTTGGGCGCAGGCGGAGCAGCCAGCGGCGCAGGCCCGGTGCCGGCGCCGAAGCGGGTCGAAAAGAAGGCGATCATCCCGACCGCCAGCAGCAGCGCGGCAAAGGCGCCGAACCATGCAAGGCCGGCCGAGGGCAGCTTGGCCGGATCGCCCGGCTCCATCCCCGAACTCGCTGCCGAGCGGTGCAGATGCCCGTCCGCCAGCTCGGCGCGCACCGCATCGGTGATCGCGGCATCATCCAGCCCCACCGCCTTGGCGAAGGTGCGGGTGAAGCCGATGGCATAAGCGCGCGAGGGCAGGCTGCCGAAATCGCCCGCTTCGATCGCTTCGAGATGTCGCAACGGAATGCGGGTTTCGGCGGCGATCTGGGTCAGCTCGATCCGCCGCGCCTCGCGCGCCGCGCGCAGCCGTGCGCCGGCCCCGGCATAGGCCTCATCCTGCGCGCTATCCGCGCCAATATCCTGTTCGCTGTCCATGACCCGAGTCCGCGCCTTCTTGAGAGGCTTTTGTGACGAATTGCGTGAATTGCGCTTGAACGCCAATCAGCCTGTCGCGGCTGCTCCTGTCAAGCGCGCGAATGACGAGGCAACCGATGCAGCGCACGGCATGGCGCAAGCTGCCGCTGGCGCGCGATCAATCATATTCGATGTCGCGCGCTTCGGCCCAGGCCGAAAGCTGGGCGCGCAGATCGCCCTTGGGCTCGGCCAGCCAGCCAGTCATCGCCGCCGACAGCTCGGCGAGATCGACCTTGCGCACCAGCTCCTTGATCGGGCCGACCGCGGCGGGCGTGATCGACAGGCGGCGATAGCCGATGCCCATCAGCGCCAGCGCCTCAAGCCGCCGCCCGCCCATTTCGCCGCACACCCCGATTTCCACGCCGCTGCCGACGCTGTTCTGGATCACGCGGCGCAGGAACCTGAGGATCGAGGGGCTCAGCCAGTCGTACCGCTCGGCCAGCTTGGGATTGGCGCGGTCAGCCGCGAACAGGAACTGGGTGAGGTCGTTGGTGCCGATCGAGAGGAAAGACAGGCGCGGCAGCAGCATGTCGAGCACTTCGGCCAGCGCGGGCACTTCCAGCATCGCGCCGAAGTGGATGCGCTCGGGCAGCAGCTTCTTCTGTGCGCGCAGATAGGCGAGCTGTTCGTCGAACACCGCCTTGGCCGCATCGAACTCCCACGGCTCGCTGACCATCGGGAACATCACATAGAGCGAGCGCCCCGCCGCCGCTTCGAGCAGCGAGCGCGCCTGCACCTTCATCAGCCCTTCGCGTTCAAGCGCAAGCCGCAGCGCGCGCCAGCCCATCGCCGGGTTCTCGTCCTGCGCGGCGATCTCGCTGGCGAGATAGGGCACCGACTTGTCGCCGCCGATATCGACCGTGCGGAAGATCACCGGCTTGTCGCCCGCCGCGTCGAGCACGTCGCGGTAGAGCCGCGTCTGGCGCTCGCGCTGCGGCAGGGTGGCCGAGACGAGGAACTGGAACTCGGTGCGGAACAGGCCCACCCCGTCAGCGCCGGTCAGGCCGAGCGCGCTCATATCGTCGCGCAGCCCTGCGTTCATCATCACCTGGATGCGGGTGCCGCAGCGGGTGAAGGGCTCGACATCGCGCAGGCTCGCATAGGCGGCCTGCTTCTCGCGGCTCTTGGCAAAGCGCGCGTGGAAGGCGTCGGCGACCTGCGGCAGCGGGCGCACGATGGCGTTGCCGGCGCTGGCATCGAGCAGGATCTCGTCGCCCTCGCGGATGGTGGTGCGCACGCCTTTCGTCCGCCCGATCACCGGCACGTTCATCGCCCGCGCGACGATCACCACATGGGCGGTGAGCGAACCTTCCTCGAGGATCACGCCCTTCAGCCGGCGCTTGTCATATTCGAGCAGTTCGGCGGGGCCGAGGTTGCGCGCGATCAGGATCGAATCCTTGCGCAGGCCCTGGCTGGCCGCCGTGCCGAAGCGTCCTGCCACGATCCGCAGCAGGCGGTTCGCCAGATCCTCCAGATCGTGCATCCGGTCGGCGAGCAGCGGATCGTCGATCTCGCGCATCCGCATCCGCGTGTGCTGCTGGACGCGCTCGATCGCAGCCTCGGCGGTGAGGCCGCTGTCAATCGCCTCGTTGATGCGCCGCGACCAGCCCTCGTCATAGGCGAACATCTTGTAGGTCTCGAGCACCTCCTCGTGCTCGCCGCCGACACCGAATTCGGCCTGGCTGGCGAGGCTGTCGATCTGCTCGCGCATCTTGTCGAAGGCGCGGTAGACCCGCTGGCGCTCGGCCTCGATATCCTCGGCCATGACCTGCGTGATCTCGACCCGCGGCTGGTGATAAACCGCCTGGCCTGCGCCCAGCCCCTTCACCAGCGTCAGGCCGGTGAGGGTCTGCGGCCCGGTCTGCTCCTGCGTCAGCCCGCGCGCTTCCTCCTCGTCGACCAGTTCGGCATTGGCGATCAACTCCGACAGCACCATCGCGGTGGTCTGCAGCGCCTCGATCTCGACCTCTTCATAGCGGCGCGGCTCGACATGCTGGACGCACAGCACGCCCACCGCGCGCTCGCGGTAGACGATCGGCACGCCGGCGAAGGAGTGGAACTTTTCCTCGCCGGTTTCGGGGCGGTACTGGAAGTCGGGGTGCGCCTTGGCCTCGGCGAGGTTGAGCGTCTCGACCTTCTGCGCGATCGCGCCGGTCAGCCCCTCGCCGATCGCCATGCGGGTGACGTGCACCGCGCTCTGGTTGAGGCCGCGGGTGGCGAACAGCTCGAGCATCCCCTCGCGCAGGAGGTAGATCGAGCACACCTCGCTCGACAGGCATTCGCCGATGATCTCGACCACCTGATCGAGCTTGGCCTGCGCGTGCATGCGCGAGGCCATGACCTCGGTCAGGCGGGTGAGAATCTGGCGGGCGGCTGCGGCGGCACTCATGACCCCAAAGGCTTAGGGCCGGAGCCGCAAACCTGCAACTGTCGCGGCGGTTCGGGCGGTATCAGTAGCCGGCGATTTCTTCCTTCAATCGCAGCTTCTGCTTCTTGAGCGCCTGGATCGTCGCAGTGTCGGGTACCGGCCTGGCCATCTCGGCGTGCAGCCGCTGATCGAGCTCGGCGTGCTTGGCCTGAAGGGCGTGGATGTGGGAAGACACTGCGGTCGATGCCATACGAGTTCTCCTGTCTGCGCGGGGGGCTGCCCCCGTGAAGGCGACTCGGACCAGGTGCGGCCGAGCCGCAGGTTTCATTGAAACCACAAGCAGTGTGGAATGCAAAGCCCTACCGCTTCGTGAATCGTCCTATCCGTGGCTGCGTGCGACGAAGCGTGAGGCGTCCCGCCCATGGGCATGGCGGAAAAATGCATGGGGCCATCTTACCGAATCGCGCAGGAACGGTTAGCGGAGCGGCGGCGCAGCGTCGCGCGGCAAGGGATCACAGGCAGGCATGACCGAGCAGGAGCTGCGCAAAAAGCTCGAATTGCTCAGGACCGAGCATCGCGACCTCGATGCCGCGATCGCCGCCCTGACCGAAGCCGCGCGCCAGAACGCCTTTGCGGACCAGCTCCAGATCGCGCGCCTGAAGAAGCGCAAGCTGCGCCTGAAGGACCAGATCGCGATCATCGAAGACACGCTGCTGCCGGACATTATCGCCTGACACGGCGGTTTGTCGCCGCCACGGCACAGTCCGCCCGACACTTTGCCTAACCCGCGCCAGAAACTGTTCCCGGACGGGACAAAGACCAAAATTTACTTGGAAAGTAACCATGTGCCGGTGGCGGGGCGGGCGCTTGGGGCGTAGGCTGCGGCGCATCATGGCCCGGACCACCAATCTTTCCCGCCCGATCATCGAGGCGCTCTACACCGAGGCGCTGGTGCTGGCCGACGAGGTGCGCGCGGTGTTCGCCGCCGGCACCCGCGAGCCGGTGATCGGCGAGGATGCCTTCGTGCGCCTCGCGCTCTCGACCGAGGGGCTCAAGACCACCACCCGGATGATGCACGTGCTGGCATGGCTGCTCAACCAGCGCGCGCTGTTCTCGGGCGAGCTCAGCGAAAGCACCGTGCGCCTGCATGGCGCGCTGCCGCCCGACCGCGGCTCGGACGCCAAGCAGCTAGCGCTTCTCGAACCGGAAACCCGCGAGCTGATCGCGGAGACCGAACGCCTCCACCAGCGCATCGCCCGCCTCGACGAGGCCTGGCGCCAGCACTTCGAGATGACCTCCCCAGCCCGCGCCTTTCAGGAACGCATCGGGCGGGAGTTCGGGCGTTTGGGTTAGGCTCGCCAGTTCCTCCCTGTCCCGCAGGGATGGGGAGGTGGCAGACGCCGCAAGCGGCTGACGGAGGGGTCTCCTCGCGCCAACCTGCCCCTCCGACCGAGGCCCTAGGGCCTCGTCCACCTCCCCATTCCGTTGGAACGGGGAGGGATTCGGGAGGCGATCACGCCGCCGCCAGCGCCTTGCGCCAGCGGCCCAGCCGCTCCTCGCGCACACCTGCGGGCATGGCCGGATCGAACCGCGCCAACTGTCCGCGCATCGCGGCCGCCGCGTCGTCGAGGCTCGGATAGAGCCCCGCGCCGCTCGCCGCCAGCATCGCTGCGCCGAGCGCGGTGGTCTCGACGAACGCGGGCCGTTCGACCGGCACGCCGAGCATGTCGGCAAGGTCCTGCGCCATCCAGTTGTTGGCCGACATCCCGCCGTCGATCCTGAGCGCCTGCCACGCCGCGCCGTCGGCAGCAAAGGCGGTGGCGAGATCGTGGGTCTGGTGCGCCATCGCCTCCAGCGCCGCGCGAGCAAGGTGCGCCTTGCCGCTGGCGAAGCTCAGCCCCGCGATCACCCCGCGCGCATCGGCCTGCCAGTGCGGCGCGCCCAGGCCCGAGAGCGCCGGCACGATCACCACCCCGCCGCTGTCGGGGATCGAGCGCGCCAGCGCCTCGGTCTCCTCGGCGAGGTCGACGATCCCGAGCGAATCCCTGAGCCACTGGACGAGGCTGCCTGCCACAAACACCGAGCCTTCGATGGCATAGGTGCGCGCGCCGTCGATCTGGGTCAGCACCGTGCCGAGCAGCCGGTTGGTCGAGCGCGGGATGTTGCCGCCCTGACAGGTCAGCACGAAAGCGCCAGTGCCATAGGTTGCCTTGGTCTGGCCGGGGGCAAGACAGCCTTGCCCGATGGTCGCGGCCTGCTGGTCGCCGACGAGGCCTGTGATCGGGATCGCCCGTCCGAACAGCGCCGGATCGGTCACCCCGAGCGGCCCGGCCATATCCGTCACCCCGGGCAGCGCCGCCAGCGGCACGCCGATGAGATCGCATAGGCTCTCGTTGAACTGCGCGTCCTCCAGCCCCATCAGCAGCGTGCGGCTGGCGTTGGAGGCATCGGTGATATGCGCCGCGCCGCCGGTGAGCTTGAAGGTCAGCCAGCTCTCGACCGTGCCGAAGGCGAGCGTGCCCTTCTCGGCGGCGGCCTTCACCTCGGGAACATTGTCGAGCATCCAGCGCATCTTGGTGCCGGAGAAATAGGGATCGAACAGCAGGCCGGTGCGCTGCTGCACCGCGGCCTCGTGCCCGCCCGCGCGCAGGGCGGCGCAGAAGGGCTCGGTGCGGCGGTCCTGCCACACGATCGCGCGGGTGAGCGGCTCGCCGGTGTCGCGGTCCCACGCCACCACGGTCTCGCGCTGGTTGGTGATGCCGATGCAGGCCACCGCCGCCGCCCCGCCCGCCTTGGGGATCACCTCGAGCGCGCAGGCCAGCGACTTCTCCCAGATCTCCTGCGGATCATGCTCGACCCACCCGGCCTGCGGATAGTGCTGGGTGAGCGGCGCCTGCGCACTGGCGACGAACACGCCATCGGCGGCGAACAGCATGGCGCGGGTCGAGGTCGTGCCCTCGTCGAGCACCAGAATATAGTCGGACATGGAGTCTCCTCTCTCTCGCGTGACTTCTGCCACACGAGACTCCATATGCAAGGACATGGTCACGATCCCTCCCCAACCCTGGCCCACCGGCCTTGCCGAAGATGTCGAACCGCTGGTGCGCCGCGTGCTGGCGCCCAATCCCTCGCCCTACACCTTCACCGGCACCCAGACCTATGTGGTGGGAGAGCCCCATGGCCCGGACTGCGCGGTGATCGATCCCGGCCCGGCGGACGAAGCGCATATCGAAGCGATCATCGCCGCGGTTGCGGGGCGCAAGGTGCTCGCGATCATGTGCACCCACACCCACCGCGACCACTCGCCCGCTGCCGCGCCGCTGGCGGCCGTTACCGGCGCCCCGATCGTCGGCTGCGCGCCGCTGGTGCTTTCGAGCGACCTGCCGCGTTCGGACGAGGCCTTCGACACCACCTATGCGCCTGACCGCGTGCTGCTCGACGGCGAGGGAATGCGCGGCACCGGCTGGACGCTCACTGCGCTCGCCACGCCCGGGCACACCTCGAACCACCTGTGCTTCGCGCTGGAGGAATCGGGCGCGCTGTTCACCGGCGATCACGTGATGGGCTGGTCGACCAGCGTCGTCGTCCCGCCCGATGGCGACATGGGCGACTACATGGCGAGCCTCGAAAAGCTGCTCGCGCGCGAGGACCGGGTCTATCACTCGGCCCACGGCGCCGCGATCGAGAAGCCCCGCCAGCTGGTGCGCGGCATGATCGGCCACCGCCGCCAGCGCGAAAACCAGATCCTGCGCCTGCTGGGCGAGAACCCCCGCACCGTCAGCGGTTTCATCCCCGACATGTACAAAGGGCTGGACGAACGCCTGATCCCGGCCGCAGAAATGAGCGTGACCGCGCATCTCATCGACCTCGAAAAGCGGGGTCTGGTGATGCGGGACGGGGCGGCGTGGATGCTTCCGGCCCGATAGTTCCCGGTCGATGGCCCGCTCCTTCCCCGCAGTTTCAGGCGGGCACCTCAACCGTCAAGTTTGACGAGCACGTACCCTTTGCCCCGCTTGCTCCGGATGTCGTAATTCTTGAGCTTGCGGCGAAGATTGTGAATGCGCACGGCGAGTGAATCTATCCGAAACTCGCCTGAGTGGAAGTCGTACTCGGCAAGGTCGCGATAGCGGACCACATCACCCATGTTCTCGAAGAGCCGCCTGAGCAAAGGGGCCTGAAGATAGTGGATCGGGTCGGTCAGGTTCTCTTCACAGAACGCCGCAAAATGCGCGTCGTATTCTGCGCTCATGTCGAATTGCTGCTGCCGGTCGAAATGGGAACTGATCCGTGCAAAGATCTCCGCCGGGTCTGTTCGCAAGTCGAAGACGTCGTGAAAGTACTGCCGCATGAGCGCAGCGCGGCCTGGCGGCGTGGATTCCTCCATGATGGCGTAGCACAGCTTGTTCTGGGTGATCGCCCTGACGTCGCGCATGATCCGCTTTGCGCGCTGGACATCATTGGTCAGCATGACGAGGGCAGAATAATCGCCGAGCTGCGCAGAAAAACCGCGGATATTCTCCTGTGTGACGGGATAGATCTCGAACGGGCCGAATGTCGAAGCGACAAAGTTGCCAAGAAGTTTACCAGACTGATTGCCGATCGATACAAACCGCATCGCGTCAGTCAGGTCGGGACGCAGAGTCTCGAAAGTTACTCCATCCAGTGAGGCGGGTTTGGCACCTGACAAGAATATTCGTCTATCCAATTGCTCAAATCGGCCTTTGATCAAGAGATCGTCATTAATGAGAGTAGCAATCTTCCGCCCCATGTCCCAAATTCCAATTGCGCTCCCTCAGCAAGAAGGATGGCGGTATTCGCTCACGACGTTATGCACGTTGGGACTTTAGCGATTACATAATTAATCCACCTTCAGAAAATTCCTTAACTTTTGCAAACCTTTTTTGAAAAATGAGGCAATTTAGTCAACCCCAACTAAATTTAACTAATGCTTTTCTGCTGGCCCATTAAGGCTGGCCAGCTTGTGCAGCAACAAGCCGCATCGCCCCATTTGGGCTAGGGGAGCGGAGCGAAACTTCGGCCTGATCGGCTGCAAGACCCCCTAACGCCGGCACATCGACGCACGCTTGCGCGCTGGCGCGATCCGTGGTCCAAGCCCTTCAGGGACGAGCATTGGGAGGGCGGGATGGCCACATTGGCTCCACGCAGCGCGCCGGCGCGCGATACGCGGTTCTTCATGATCATGATGCTGGCGATGGCGCTGGTGATCGTGGCGGGTTTCAGCTTCAATCTGGCGATGGGCCGATCGAGCTTTGCCGCGCCATGGCCGTTCCATGTCCATGGGGTGATCTTCATGGCGTGGCTCGCCCTCACCGCGATGCAGGTGCTGACGATCACCGGCGGCAACCGGACACTGCACCGCCAGCTCGGGCGGCTTGCCTATGTCATGATCCCGGTGATGGTCGCGGCCGGTCTCCTGATCATCACGGTGTCGCTGCGCACCACGGGCGGCCCGTTCTTCTTCGCCAAGAACGAGTTTCTGGTCAGCAACACCGCCGGGCTGCTGGTGTTCGGCGGGCTGGCCTTCTGGTCGCTGCGGGTGCGCCGCCATTCCGGCTGGCACCGGCGGCTGATGCTGGTGGCGATGAGCGTGCTGACCGGCCCCGGCCTTGGCCGCCTGCTGCCGATGCCGCTGCTGATCCCGCACGCATGGACCGCCACCATTCTCCTCACCTTCGCCTTCCCGCTGATCGGCATGATCGCCGACTGGCGCCGCGACGGGCGGGTCCATCCGGCATGGTGGTGGGGCATGGGGATCAATGTCGGAGTGTTCGCCGCCTCGATGGCGCTCGCCTATACCCCGGTCGGCTATGCGCTGACCGAAAGCGTGACCGCCGGCTCGCCGGGGGCCGCGCGCCCGATGGAGGCGTTCCTCCCGCCCGGGTTTGCGATGTAGGCGCTTTTCGCTCGAAAATCGCGCAGCCGTGCCTATATCCCGCAGGCCTGTCCAACAGCGGGATTGCCCCATGAGCTACGTCACAAAAGTCCCCACCGGCGCCGATCTGCTCGCCGAGATCAACCGTCTGCGCAAGGAGCGCAATGCGGTGATCCTCGCGCATTACTACCAGACGCCCGACATCCAGGACATTGCCGACTTCGTGGGCGACAGCCTCGAACTGAGCCGCAAGGCGGCGGCGACCGATGCCGACGTGATCGCCTTCTGCGGTGTCAAGTTCATGGCCGACACGGCGAAGATCCTCTCGCCGCAGAAGACCGTGATCCTGCCCGACATGGACGCCGGGTGCAGCCTTGAAGACAGCTGCCCGCCCGAGAAGTTTCGCGCCTTCCGCGAGGCCCACCCCGATCACATCGCGCTGACCTACATCAACTGTTCGACCGAGGTGAAGGCGCTCTCCGACATCATCGTCACCTCGTCGAGCGCCGAGACGATCCTTACCCAGATCCCCAAGGAGCAGAAGATCATCTTCGGGCCGGACCGGCACTTGGGCGGCTATCTCGCCCGCAAGTTCAACCGCGAGATGCTGCTGTGGCCCGGCGTGTGCATCGTCCACGAGGCCTTCAGCGAGACCGAGCTGCTCAAGCTCAAGGAGCAATACCCCGGCGCGCCCATCGCCGCGCACCCGGAATGCCCGCCGACGATCATCGACCACGCGGACTATGTCGGCTCGACCAGCGGCATCCTGAAATATGCGCAGGAGTTCGAAGGCGACACGCTGATCGTCGCGACCGAGCCGCACATCATCCACCAGATGCAGAAGGCCCTGCCGGAAAAGACCTTCATCGGCGCGCCGGGCGCGGACGGCAACTGCTCGTGCAACATCTGCCCCTACATGGCGCTGAACACGATGGAGAAGCTCTACGTCGCGCTGCGCGATCTTCAGCCGCAGATCGAGATCGAGGAAGGCATCCGCCTGAAGGCGAAGCGCAGCCTCGATAAGATGCTGGAGATGGCGAGCGGGACCGTCGGGCTGGGCGATCTGGGCAAGGTGCCCTTCAGTGGCGACTAGAGCGCTCGGCGCTGCGACACTGATCGCGGCGCTGATGCAAGCCGCCCCCGCGCTGGCGCAGGACGGCGCGGTGCCCGAATGCCGCACGATGCTGCGAGAGGAGTGGGCCGATGTGGTGCGCGCCGATCGCCCCGGCAATCCGCCGGTCATCACGCTCGGCCCGGCTCCCAGCGTTGCCGAGCCTGCCGACAGCCCGCAGTCCGATGCCCTGCGCGCCGCGCTGGCCCGCATGGCCGAAACATGCGCCGCCGACCGGCTCGCGCTGGCCGACATCCTGATCCTCGACGCGCAGCGTTCGCGCTACAATGCCGAACCCCAACGCGCGCTCGAACTGCTTGGCCGCGCCGATCTGCAACCGGGCGAGCGCAGCTTCGGCCTGCACCGCGCCGAGGTCCTCAAGGCCACCACCGCCGCCCGGCGGATCAAACCGGCATGGCCCGCGATTCTCGACGAGCACGAGGCCCTGCTGGTTGCGGGCGGCATGACGCTGGAGCGCAGATTCACGGTGCAAGGCATCGATTTCCGCGCCTATGCCCACAAGGACCGCGCCGAGGGCTGGCTGCTGATCGGCCTGCGCCCCAATGGCGAGATCGAGACCATCCGGGCGGGCGAACCCGACTGGTCGAAACGCTATGGCTCCGAGGCCGGCAAGCGCCCCTTCGCGCTCAGCAATGCGCGCTGCACCACCAGCGGTCAGTATTTCGAAGGGGCAAACAGGACCTTCGACGAGAGCGTCACCCTTGACCACATCGTCAGCGTTCTCGCAGCGAACTACGCCAACCCGGCGCGCGATGCGAACCGCGATGACATCCCCGGCATCCCCGACTTCTGTCCCAACCTCAAGGATATGCTCCCCGGCTTCGGGCCGGTGCTCGAATACCTCGGCACCGAATACCGCGGCAGCAGCGCCGGGTACGCCGCGCTCGACCTCACCCTCGCGCTGCAGAGCGAGGACCAGGCCGAACGCGCCGCGGCGGCCGATTACCTGTTCGATCACCCCGATGCGATCGAGCCGATCAACCTGATCTACGCCGTCACCAGCCTGATCGAAGGCGGCGACATGGAACGGGCGACCTTCTGGTATTTCATCTGGCAGACCCGCACCCGCCCGTGGATGGCCGCCGACAGCAACGTGGCGCAACTGCGCGGCGCGCTGGCCTCGGGGATCGGGCCGGTGCTGCTCGAATGGGCGGGCAGCGATTACGACGCGCTGATGGCGCTCTATACCCGGGCGATCCGCTACGAATTGCGCTTCCCGCTCTTCCCCGGCCGCCCCGACGGGATCGGCGAGGCGGAATGGCAGCGCATGATCGCCGCTGCGCGCGAGGAGAACAGCGAGGCCGCCATGCTCGGTTCGCTCCCGCTCAAGGCCGAATACGACGCGGGCCGCGCGGCGAACGGCCTCAAGGTGGGGCCATGGACCGATCCAGGCCAGCCGCTCAAGGACGCGTGGCGCTAGGTCGCCTTCGCCCGGCTCACCGCCAGCGCCGCGCCGACCAGCAGCATCCCGACGATATCCAGTGGCGAGAGCACCTCGCCGAAGGCCAGCCAGCCGTAGATCGAGGCGACCGCGGGCTGGGTCAGTAGCGCAAGGCCCACCACCAGCGGCGGGAAGTACTTCAGCGCGAAGACCATCAGCCCCTGCCCGACCAGCTGGCTGAGCACGAACAGGCCCACCACCGGCCCCCACGCCTGCGGCCACACCGGCTCGCCCAGCGCCAGCGCGATCACCAACAGCACCGGCGCGCCGAAGATGCTCACCCATACGAGCAGGCTCCACGAACCGAACTGCCCGCGCGCGCCCTGAAGGGTGAGCAGGTAGACCGCATAGAGCAGCCCCGCCGCGACCGAGAACAGGTCGCCGATCAGAGTTTCATCCGAAATCTCGAGGCTGCGTCCCATCAGGATCGCCGCCCCCGCGAGCGCGAAGACGATCGCCAGCCACTCGAGCCGCCCGGGCGCCACGCGGTGGACGATGAAGCCCCAGAACAGCAGCACGATCGATCCGGCATTGCCGAACAGCGTGGCATTGCCGAGCCGGGTCATCCCGATCCCGATATGCCAGCTGGCCAGATCAAGCGCGAAGGTCACAGCGCCCAAGGCCACCAGCGCCAGCGTCATGCCGGGCATCCCCGTCAGCCGCTGCCCGTTCGCCCGCGCCAGCAGCACCATGAAGGGCAGCGCCAGAAACAGGCGCCAGAAGCCCGCCGCGACTGGGCCGGTGTCCGCCACCCGCACGAACCACGGCCCGATGGCGAGTGCCACGTTCCCGCCGAACAGCGCCAGCAGCAGCAGCCACGCCGCCGGGCGTGCGCCTTCGCTGACAATTTCTTCTTGGGGCGCACCCTCATTTTCCATGCTTGCGCCCTAGCCTTGCGCCCCCCAATTGGATAGCCAATCGCAACTGGCCGACGAGGATTACCCACATATGCACGAAGCTTTGTTCCAGCCGCTCCAGATGGGCGCGCTCCATGCCAAGAACCGCATCCACATGGCCCCGCTGACCCGCGGGCGCGCCGCCGAACCGATGTTCGTGCCCAACGAATTGATGGCGCTCTATTATCGCCAGCGCGCGGGTGCGGGCATGATCCTGACCGAAGCGACCGGGATCAGCACCGAAGGGCTCGGCTGGCCCTCGGCCCCCGGCATCTGGTCGGACGAGCAGACCGAGGCGTGGAAGGCCACCACCAAGGCCGTGCACGAGGAAGGCGGCCTGATCGTCATGCAGCTGTGGCACATGGGGCGCATCGTCCACCCCTATTTCCTCGGCGGTGAGCCGCCTTTCTCGGCGAGCGCCACCCAGGCTCCGGGCGAGGCGCATACCCCGACCGGCAAGGCCCCCTATGCGGTCGCGCGCGAAATGACGCTCGAGGATATCAAGCGCACCGTCGGCGATTACCGCCGCGCTGCCGAGAACGCCAAGAAGGCCGGTTTCGACGGGGTGCAGCTGCACGGCGCGAACGGCTACCTGGTTGACCAGTTCCTGCGCGACAAGACCAACCTGCGCACCGACGCCTATGGCGGCTCGCCGGAAAACCGCACCCGCTTCATGCGCGAAGTGCTCGAAGCGATCATCGATGTGTGGGGGGCGGACCGCGTCGGCATCCGCCTCTCGCCCAACGGCGACTCGCAAGGCACCGATGACAGCAACCCGCCCGCGACCTTCGGTGCGACGGCCAAGGTGTGCGAGGAACTCGGCCTCGCCTTCGTCGAACTGCGCGAGCCCGGGCCGGACGGCACCTTCGGCCAGACCGACGTGCCCAAGCAGAGCCCGCTGATCCGCCAGATCTACACCGGCAAGCTGATCCTCAATTCCGATTACACGGCCGAGGAAGCCGAAGCCGACGTCACCAGCGGCAAGTGCGATGCGGTGAGCTTCGGGCGGCCCTATATCTCCAACCCCGACCTCGACAAGCGCATCGCCGTGGGCGCCCACTGGAACCCCAACAAGGACGTGCCCAAGAGCTGGTACTTCCCGATTCCGGAAGGCTATGTCGACTACCCGACCCTTGAGGAGGAACAGGCGCAGGCCGCGGAGTAAGGCTTGCCTTTACTCGGGCGCTTCAGGGGCCGGGGCAGCGGGGGCTGCTTCGGCCCCTTCGCTTTGTGGCGGCGCGCCTTCCACGCCTTCGACCGGCGTGACCAGCGGCTGCTCGGCGTCGAGATCGTCCGGCGCGGGGCCTTGCCGCGGGGCAAGCGGAGCCTGCGAATCGAGCTGTTCGAGCGGGATCATCGCGTCCGAGATCGTGCCGCCCTGCACCTCGCCCGCCGCCGTGCCGCCGCGCTCGGCGGTGGTGCCCGCCTCCTCGGTACAGGCAGCGGCGAGCAGCATCAGGGCGGCAAGAGGAGCGGCGCGGTTCATCGGCACGTTCTTTTCGCGGCAGCGTCGAGCGCGTCAAGGAAATCCTCCGACGTCGCCAGCAGCGCCGCATCCCATTCCTCGGCCGACACCTTGAGCCCGAGCTTCGCCATGCTGGTGACGCCGTATTCGGAAATGCCGCAAGGCACGATCCCGCCGAAATGGGCGAGGTCCGGATCAAGGTTCACCGAAAAGCCGTGCATCGTCACCCAGCGCCGCACCCGCACGCCGATCGCGCCGATCTTGGCTTCCGATCCGTCGATGTCCTTCGTCCAAATGCCGACGCGGCCCTCGGCCCTCCAGCCTTCGACCCCGAAGCGCGCCAGCGTCGCGATCACCCAGCCCTCGATCGCATGGACGAAGCAGCGCACGTCCTTGCCCCGCTTGTTGAGGTCGAGCACCAGATAGCCGATGCGCTGGCCGGGGCCGTGATAGGTGTAGCGCCCGCCGCGTCCGGCATCGACCACCTCGAAGCGCGGATCGACCAGTTCGGCAGGGTCCGCGCTGGTGCCGGCGGTGTAGACCGGCGGGTGTTCGAGCAGCCAGATTAGCTCCGCCGCCTCGCCCGCGAACACCGCCTGATTGCGCGCCTCCATCGCTGCCAGCGCCTCGGTATAAGGCACCGGCGCGGTGTCGCGCCGCCATTCGGGGGGCGGTGGCATCAGGGTCTCGGGAGCAATGCTTGCCATGCCGCCTCGGTGGGGGCATTGAGCGCGCATATCAAGAGGCGATTGCACTTCGCATCGCGGCCGAGGGACCGGACGGACATGGCAAACGCAAAGCTCGACATGGGGAAGGCCTGGACCCAGACGACCGCGCTGATCGGGGCCAACAAGGACACGATCTCGGCGCTGGCGGGGCTGTTCTTCTTCCTGCCCTCGTTCGGCGCGGCGCTGTTCCTGCCCGAGACGACCGCCACGATCCCGGCGGGCGGCCAGCGCCAGAGCAGCGATCCGCAGGTGGCGATGCAGCAGGCGGTGGAGCAGATCAGCGCGCTCTATGCCGATAACTGGCCGTTCCTGCTGGCCGTCAGCATCGCCGGCTTCATCGGCTCGATGAGCCTGCTCGCGCTGCTGTCCGATCGCGGCCATCCGACCGTGGGCGAGGCGCTGGGCAAGGGAATCCGGAGCATCCCGAGCTATATCGCCGCGCAGCTGCTGAGTGCGCTTGCCGCAGGGCTCGCGCTCGGCCTGCCGTTCGGCCTGGTGGCCGCCTTTGCCCCGCCACCCGTGGCGGCGGTGGTGGCATTGCTGCTGATCGTCGCGATCCTCTACGCCGCGATCAAGTTCTCGCTGATCGCGCCGGTGATCGCCATCGACGAGGAGCGCAATCCGGTTGCCGCCATCGCCCGCTCGTGGCGGCTGACCAAGGGCAACAGCTTGCGCATCCTGGCCTTCTTCCTGCTGCTGTTCGTGGTGATCGTGATCATCGGCGCGCTGGTGCAGGGCATTCTGACGCTGATCCTCTCGGCGGCGGGCGGCGAGGTGGCGCGCATCGGCATTGCCGCGGTCAGCGCGCTGGTCAATGCGATGATCACGGTGATCTTCCTCGTCGTGCTGGCGGCGATCCATCGCCAGCTAGCCGGAGGCGCGCCCGAGCGTCTGTCCGAAACCTTCGAATAGGCCGTGCGCGCCTGAGCCCATGGCCGAGACCGATCCTCACCTGAACGCCGCCGCAAAGGCGCCAACGACCGGCGCGATCCCGCCCTCGCGCATGGCGCTGCTGTTCATGGTGATGCTGGTGACCGCGGCGGGCAACACCGCGATGCAATCGGTGATGCCCTCGATCGGCACGGCCTTGCAGGTCGACGATGTGTGGATCAGCCTCGCCTATAGCTGGTCGGCGCTGCTGTGGGTGGTGTGCGCGCCGCTATGGGCGCGGCGGTCGGACAAGCGCGGGCGCAAGGCGATGATGGCGGTGGGCCTCGGCGGCTTCATCACCTCCTTCATTCTGTGCGGTGCGGCGCTGTGGGCCGGGCTGGCGGGGTGGATGTCGGCGCTGTGGACCCTGATCGCCTTTGCCGCCGCGCGCAGCCTTTATGGCGGGTTCGGCAGCGCCGCGCCCCCGGCGGTGCAGGCCTATGTCGCCTCGCGCACGCCGCGCGCCGAGCGCACGCAGGCGCTCTCGCTGATCGCATCGAGCTTCGGGCTCGGCACAGTGATCGGCCCGGCGCTGGCCCCGCTGATGGTGCTGCCCTTCCTCGGGATCGGGCTGACGGGGCCGTTCCTGTGCTTTGCCGCGATCGGCGTGATCGCGCTGGTGCTGCTGCGCCTGCGCCTGCCCGATGACGAGCCGCAATTCGCCGCGCGCGGTCAGGCGGTGGCCTATTCGAGCGGATCGGGCGCGCCGCTCGACCCGCAGGAGACGAGCGAGAGCGAGGAGATGGCCGAGCCGCCGCGCCTGAGCTGGCGCGACCAGCGCCTTCGGCCATGGGTCTTCGCGGGCTTCTTCGGCGGCCATGCGCAGGCGATGGTGCTGGGGATTTCGGGCTTTCTGGTGCTCGACCGGCTGGGCCTGCGCGACACGCCGGCCGAGGGTGCGGGGCCGGTGGGCCTTGTGCTGATGAGCGGGGCGATCGCGACCCTGCTGGCGCAGTGGGGCCTGATCCCGCGCTTCGATCTCGGCCCGCGCGCGGCGACGCTGTGGGGCATCACCACGGCGGCGCTCGGCACGGTGGTGCTGGCGGTGGCGGGCGATCTGCACCTGATCGCGCTGGGCTATGCCATAGCCTCGCTGGGCTTCGGCCTGTTCCGTCCGGGGACCACGGCAGGCACCTCGCTGGCGGTGACGCGGGCCGAGCAGGGGCAGGCCAGCGGCATCGTCGCCTCGCTGGCAGGCGCGAGCTATATCTACGCGCCCGCGCTGGGCGTGTGGCTCTACGGCCATTCCGACTGGCTGGGGTTCGGGTTGATCGTCGCCTTGTGTGCCATCGTGCTGGTGCACGGGTGGTTCAAGCTTCAGGCGGATAGAGAGCTCACCAAAGAGCGGAGCTAGCCGGTTTCCGTTCGCCTCGAGCGGCGGTCAGAGAATCTCCAACACCTTATCCTGCGGCCGGCACAGGCGCACGCCCTTCTCGGTCTCGACCAGCGGGCGTTCGATCAGCTTGGGGTCGGCCACCATCGCCGCCAGCACCGTTGCATCGTCAGCCTCGGGCAGCCCGCGCTCGGCGGCGTCGGTGCCGCGCAGGCGCAAGCCCTGCCGGGGCGCGATCCCGGCATCGCGGTAGAGCTGGGCGAGCTTGTCCGCGCTCGGCGGGGTCTTGAGATATTCGACCACCGTCAGCTCGACAGCGCTCAGGCTTTCGAGGATCGCCAGCGTCTTCCTCGACGTGCCGCAAGCCGGGTTGTGCCAGATCGTCGCCTTCATGCCTTGCGCTCCTGATGCTGCCGCTTCGGGCGGCGCGGATAGGGGATGTGCGGCGCAAAAGCTACAGATTGATGATTATCAATTTCAACGCCACGCAGGCCTTGCAGATGCGAGTAAGTTGCAATAGCTGGCTCGCAAGCTCTCGAAAGGCCCCTGATGATTCTGCCCCTCGCCCGTACTACCCTGATGGTCGGCGCCGCCGTGATCGCCTTCCCCGCCCTCGCCGAAGCGCCCGCGGAGACCGCCGTTCCGGCCGGATCCGCCGCAGCCGAAGCGGCCGCTGGCGCGGCTGATGCGGCAGGGGCGGAAGGCCCCACCATCGTCGTCACCGGCGACGTGCTCTATGCGAACCAGATCAACGCCACCAAGACGCCGACCCCGATCATCGACGTTCCGCAGTCGCTGAGCATCACCACCGCCGACCAGATCATCCGGCAGGGCTTCGACAGCGTCGCGGACATCGTGCTCTACACCCCGGGCGTCACCAATTCGCAGGGTGAAGGCCACCGCGACTCCGTGGTGTTCCGCGGCGTGCGCTCGACCGCCGACTTCTTCGTCGACGGTGTGCGCGACGACGTCGAATACTACCGCGGGCTCTACAATCTCGAACAGGTCGAGATCCTGCGCGGCCCCAATGCGCTGCTGTTCGGGCGCGGCGGTACCGGCGGGGTGCTCAACCGCGTCACCAAGAAGGGCGTCGTGGGCGAGACCTTCGCCGGTTTCCGCGCTTCGGCCGGCAGCATCGGCGCCTATGACATCTGGGGCGATCTCAACGTCGCGCTCGGCAGCAGCGCCGCGCTGCGCATCAACGCCGCCTACGAGCATCTGGGCAACCACCGCGACCTGTTCGACGGCGAGCAGATCAGCATCAACCCGACGCTGCGGGTGGAACTGGGCAGCCGCACGATCATCGACCTGTCTTACGAATATCTCGATCACGAACGCTTCATCGATCGCGGCATCCCGACCGACGACAACGGCGATCCGGTGCGCGCCTTGCAGCGCATCACCTTCGCCGATCCTGACAACAACTACGCCACCTTCGAGGCGCACGTGCTGCGCGGCACGCTGCAGCACAGCTTCTCCGACAGCTTCAAGGCCAACCTCACCGCCGCCTATGGCGACTATGACAAGACCTACGCCAACTACTTCCCGGTCGGCTACAATCCGGCGGCCAATGTGGTGGCGATGGACGGCTACATCGACAACAACCAGCGCAAGAACCTGATCCTGTCGGGCAATCTCGTCGGCGAGTTCGATACCGGCGGGATCGGCCACACGCTGATCGTCGGTGGCGAGTTCATCGACACCAGCAACGACAACGACCGCTTCAACGCGGTGTTCGACACCGCTGTGGCCGATGGGCGCCGCGCCGATGTCGAGTTCTTCAGCGCTGTCCGCCCCTTCCCGATGCGCGGCGGGGTCGGTACGCTCGCCGACGGGCGCACCACGCGCTTTGCCTTCACCTCGCTCAACGACGACACCGAGGCCGATCTCACCGTCTTCTCGGCCTATATCCAGGACGAGGTGAAGATCGCCGAGTGGCTGCGCGTGGTGCTCGGCGCACGGTTCGATTCCTTCGAGATCACCGTGCTCGACAACCGCAACGGCGTGGTGCGCACGCGCAAGGACGAGGAGATCACCCCGCGGCTCGGCCTGATCGTCAAGCCGCAGGAGAACCTGTCGCTCTACACCAGCTATTCGGAAACCTTCCTGCCGCGCTCGGGTGACCAGTTCGCCGACATCAACCCGCCCAACGACGCGCTCGATCCCGACACCTTCTCCAACCTCGAAGCGGGGGTGAAGTGGGACATCCGCCCCGGCCTCGCGCTGACGGGCGCGGTGTTCCAGATCGAGCAGTCCTCGCCCCAGCCGGCTGACAACAACCCCGACACGCTCGACGTGATCGACAGCAAGATCCGCGGGTTCGAGGCGCAGTTGCAGGGGCAGGTCACCGACTGGTGGTTCCTGTCGGCGGGCTATTCCTACCTCGACGGCGAGCAGCAGAGCCGCACCGGCCCCACCGGTCGCCGCGTGCGCGAGCTGCCCGAGCACATGTTCTCGATCTGGAACAACGTCCAGGCGACTGAGAAGCTCGGCTTCGGGCTCGGCCTGACCGCGCAGGACGAGAGCTTTGCCGACAACGGCAACACCGCCACCCTGCCCGCCTATGCGCGGGTCGACATGGCGGTGTCCTACGAGCTGAACGACAATCTGCGCTTCCAGATCAATGTCGAGAACCTGTTCGACACGCTCTACTTCCCCAATGCGCACTCGGCAGACGAACTGACCGTGGCCCCGCCGCTCAACGCGCGGTTCACGATCACGGGGAGGTTCTGAGACCTATTCCGTCTCGGGAATGCGCAGCGCGGGAACGGCCTGCGCCGCGTCCTCGGGGCTGATGCCGGGGGCCGGCGCGGCGCTGATGCTTTCGCGGCGCTGGGCCACGCGCCCCGCCCGCTCAACCGCGCGCACGAGGCGCGGATAGACCCCGCAGCGGCAGATATTGGGGATCGCGGCCTCGATATCGGCGCGGGTCGGCGCGGGATTGCGCTGGATCAGCGCAGCGGCCGCGATGACGATGCCCGGCGTGCAGTAGCCGCACTGGATCGCCTGCTCGGCCACCATCGCCTGCTGGACGGGATGCGAGCGGTCGCGGCTCAGGCCCTCAATGGTGGTGATGATCCGCCCCTCGGCCTCGGCCAGCGTGATCTTGCACGAACGCAGCGCCACCCCGTCGACCAGCACCATGCACGCGCCGCCGCATTCGCCCCCGCCACACGCCTTGGTGCCGGTGAGGTTCATCGCCTCGCGCAGCGCGTAGAGCAGCGGCATGCGCGGATCGAGGTCGAACTGGACCGGCCGCTCGTTGACGGTCATGCGCGACATGGCTGGTTCCTAGCGGCTTAGCTGCGCCAGCTGTCGTCGATCTTGTCGACCCGGCGCTTCCACGCCTCGAAGTCGAACAGGCCGGCGCCACCCTGCCCGCTCATCACGGCAAGGTCGCGCTGGTGCACGTCGATCACGTCCTGCGAGATCAGGATCGGGTCGCCCATGCCGAGCGTCGCGACCTGGATCTCGCAGGCGCGCTGGAGCGCCCACATCTTGACGAACATGCCCTGGATGGTGCGGTCCATCACCACCGGGCCGTGGTTGCGCAGCATCAGGATGGTGTGGTTGCCGAGGTTCTGCACCAGCCGCTCGCCTTCCTCGGGGCGGACGGTGACGCCCTCGAAGTCGTGATAGCCGATCTGGCCCTGGAAATTGCAGGCGTAGAAATTGGTCGGTAGCAGGCCATCCTTGTGGCTGGCCACAGCCATAGTCGCGGTGGTGTGGACATGGCAGATCGCGTCCGCGCGGCTGCCCAGATGCTTGTGGAAATAGGCGTGCTGGGTGAAGCCCGCCTTGTTCACCATATAGGGCGAGCCGCCGACATTATTGCCCTCGACATCGATCTTCACGAGGTTGCTGGCGGTGACTTCCGAATAGAGCAGGCCGAAGGGGTTGATGAGGAAGGTGTTTTCCTCGCCCGGCACTTTCAGCGAGATGTGGTTGTAGATCGATTCCGACCAGCCGAGATGGTCGAAAATGCGGTAGCACGCCGCGAGGTCAAGCCGCGCCTGCCACTCTTCCTTGCTGCATTCGATGGTGGGTTTGAGCTGCGTCGCCATGGGCCGTTCCTCTCCGTCTGTCTTTGGGATTTGCTATCGCACGCACAGGGAATGCTTTGCAAGTCGCGCGGGGCCCCGCTACGCCTTGAGGCGCATGAACGCGCCCGAGAAAAGCCTTCCCAAACTGGTCAGCGGCTCCATTCCCGGGCATCTCGTCAGCCAGACGCTTCCGGCGGTGATCGGCGTGGCGGCGATCATGTCGATCGGGATCGTCGATGCCTATTTCATCGGCCAGCTCGGCAGCGCGCCGCTCGCCGCGATCAGCTTCATCTTTCCCGTCGCCGTGGCCAGCACCTCGCTCGGCGTCGGGGTGATGGTGGGGATCAATTCGGTGGTCGCCCGCGCGCTCGGCGAAGGCGATCCGGAAAGGGCTGCGCGGCGCGCCAATTTCGGGATCGTGTTCGCGGCCCTGATCGGCGTGGTGATGGGCCTGTCGCTGTGGCTCGCGATTGATCCGATCTTCACCGCGATGAACGCGCCGCCCGCACTGATGCCGCTGATCCGCGCCTACATGACCCCATATGCCTGCGGCTTCCCGCTCAGCCTTGCGATCATGGGCTTCAACGGCGTGCTGCGCGGACAGGGCGAGGCGAAACGCACCAGCACGGTCAGCATCACCTATGCCGCCGCCAACTGGGTGCTCAATCCGCTGCTGATCACCGGAGCCTTTGGCTTCGAGGGATTTGGCATCGCAGGCTCGGCCTATGCCACGGTGATCGGCTGGGGGATCGGCGTGCTGACCGCGATGACGCTGCTGCGCGGCACCTCGCTGCCGCTGAACCTCGCGCTGCTGAAGGACTGCAACCTTGTCGAACAGGCGCGCGCGATCATCCGCGTCGGCCTGCCCGCGGCCTTCTCCAACGCGATCAATCCGCTTGGCCTGTCGATCCTCACCGCGCTGGTCGCGCTTGAGGGCGAGGCGGCGGTGGCGGGCTTCGGCGCGGCGGGGCGGTTGCAGAGCTTCGTGATCGTGCCCTTGCTCGGCCTGTCGGGCGCGATCGGGGCGATCGTCGGGCAGAACTGGGGCGCGGGCCGCTATGACCGGGCGCGCGAGGCGGCGCTCTATGCCGCGGGCTTCTGCGTCGTCTGGGGCCTCGGCGTGGCGCTCGCGATGATCGCCGCGGGAGAGAGCTTCGCGCAGGTGTTCACCGACGATCCCGCGGTGGTCGCGCAATTCGCGCTCTACCTGAAGATCGCCGCGTGGGGCTATGCCGGGTTCGGGCTGCTGATCGTCGGCAACGGCATCATGAACGCGGTCGACCGCGCGGGGCTGGCGCTGATGCAATCGGTCGCGCGGGTGTTCATGGTGATGCTGCCGGTGGCGCTGCTGCTCCAGCCGGGCATGGGTTCAGCCGCGATCTTCACCGCCGAGCTTGCCGCCAACCTGTTCGGCGCAGTCTCGGCGGTGGTGCTGGTGCGCCATATCTTCCTGAAACCGCAGCCGGCATGGGCGGCGCGCTAGGTCTTCATTAACCAAACTGCCGCATAGAGTGCCCCGCAAGAGCAAGGGGCGCGCATCCAGATGGACGATCTGCTGGCGGAATTCATCGCCGAGACCCGCGAAATGCTGGAGGCTTCCGGCGGCGAAATCGTCGCTTGGGAGGCCGATCCGGGCGATCGCGCGCGCCTCGATACGATCTTCCGCTTCGTCCACACGGTGAAGGGCAATTGCGGGTTCTTCGATTTCCCGCGCCTTGCCTCACTGTCCCACGCCGCCGAGGACGCGCTGGCCGATTGCCGCGCCGGCCGGCGCGAGCCTGACCGCGCACTGGTCTCCGCCGTGCTCGCCATCATCGACCGCATTGCCCACATGGTCGATGCCATCGAGGCTGGCGAGGAGTTTCCCGAGGGCGGTGACGAGGCGCTGATCGCAGCGCTCGATGCCGCGCCCGAGGCTGCCGACACCACCGAAACCCCGCTCCACGCTCCGGCCAGCGCGCTGATCGAGCGCGGCGAGGATGCCGCTGGTCCGGCCACCCGCCGCGCCGACAACCTTGCCGCCCAGCGCACCATCCGCCTGCCGGTCGAACTGCTCGACCGGGTGATGAGCGGCGTGTCCGACATGGTGCTGGCGCGCAACGATCTTGCCCACCGGCTGCGGCAGGCGGGCAACCAGCCGACCATCGACGGCCCGTTCGAGCGCCTCACCGCGATCCTCTCCGACGTGCGCGACGCGATCACGCGGATGCGGATGCAGCGGATCGAGACCCTGTTCGGCGCGCTGCCGCGACTGGTGCGCGATCTTTCCGCCGAACTCGGCAAGCAGGTGATGGTCGATCTCGACGGCGGCGATGTCGAACTTGACCGCGAGATGATCGAGACCATCCGCGATCCGCTCACCCACCTGATCCGCAACGCCATAGACCACGGCATCGAAGCCCCGGCCGCCCGCCTCGCATCGGGCAAGCGCGAGATCGGGATGCTGGCGATTGCCGCGCGCCAGTCGGGCAACACCATCGCCATCGTGATCCGCGACGACGGGCGCGGGCTCGACGAGGAACGCATCTCCGCCAAGGCGATCGCCACCGGCCTCATCACCCCGGCCGAACGCGCCGCGATGAGCCGCGACAAGCTCGTCAACCTGATCTTTGAACCCGGCTTCTCCACCGCCGAGACCGTCAGCAGCGTCTCCGGCCGCGGAGTCGGGCTCGATGTGGTGCGCCAGAACCTCGAGAAGGTCGGCGGCAGCATCAAGGTGTCGAGCGTGCCGGGCGAAGGCACCCAGTTCACGCTCCAGATTCCGCTGACGCTCAGCATCATCGCCGGCCTGACGGTCGAAGTCGGCACCCAGCGCTTCGCCATCCCGCAAGGCTATGTCGAGGAAATCGTCCAGGCCTCGCCCGAGGCGCTCGAACTCACGCGCATGGGCGAGACCGCGCTGATCACCTTCCGCGGCAACCGCATCCCCTGCCTGATGCTGGCCGACGTGCTCGGCCTCGAGGGCCGCGATGCGCGCCGCGATCTTACGCTGGTGCTGCTGCGGCTGGCGAGCGGCGATCTGTTTGCGCTGGTGGTGGAACGCATCCACAGCCACGGCGATCTGGTGGTCAAGCCGCTTGCGCCGGCAGTGATGAAATCCGGACTCTATGCCGGATCGACCCTGCTCGACGATGGCCAGCCGGTGCTGCTGCTCGATGTCACCAACATCGCCGCGCTGCATGATCTGGTGTCGGATGGCCGCAGCCGCGTGCTCCAGCCGCTCGACGACGAGGCCGCAGGGCCGGTCGCCGCCGCGCCGCGCGCGATGCTGTTCGCCGACTTTGCCGGCCGGCGCATGGCGGTGCGGCTGGAACTGGTGCAGCGCATCGAGACCGCATCGGCCAGCGCGATCGACCGTTCCGCTGCGCGTCCGCGGGTGGTGATCGAGGGGCAGATCCTGCCGCTGGTCGGCCTGCCCGACACCCCGCTTGCCTCCGACAAGCTGCGCCTTCTGCGGCTCGGCGACGGGGCCTGCGAACTGCTTCATGCGGTGCGCGCGGTCGAGGACGCGGTGGAGCTCACCGAGGCGCTGGTGGCCGTGCCCGAAGACCCGCTGATCGAGGCGATGACGCTGGTCGACGGCCAGCCGGTCGCGCTGATCGATGCACACGAACTCTTCGCCCGCCATGGCGAGGCGCCGCTGGCTGCCCCCGGCGCCCGCCCGCGTTGCGCGCTGCCCGACAGCGACTGGGCGCGCACCATCCTTGCCCCGCTGGTCACGGCGGCCGGCTATGACATCGTCATCGGCGACAGCACGGACAGCGACGTCGTCACGATCCTGTCGGAGGACGTGTTCGAGGCTGCCGAGGCGCTCGGCCGCGTCCCGGTCGGCCCGGTGATCCGCCTGCGCGATCACCCCGAGGATCGCACCGGCGGCGCCACCATCTACCGCTACGACCGCGACGGACTGCTGGCAGCGCTCGCCGCCGCCCGCCACGCGCGGATTGCAGGAGGGCTGCGGCCATGAGCGAACTGCTCGTCATCATCCAGATCGCCGGACGTCGCTGCGCGCTATCGGCGCATGACGTCAAATCGGTGATCGAGATCGGCACCATCACTCCGGTGCCGCGCGCGCCCGACTTCATCGCGGGCATCACCGCGCTGCGCAGCCAGGCGCTGACCGTGATCGACTGCCGCCGCGCGCTCGGCCTCGGCGCGGGCGACAAGCCGACCGATGATCGCGCCGCCGTGGTCGCCAGCGGGGGCCATGCCTATGCGCTGATGGTCGATGCGATCGAGGATATCACCACCGCCACCAGTGAGGCCGGACAGGTGCCGGGCGGCTTCGGCCCCGAATGGTCGCGCGTGGCGCGCGGCATGATCGAGACCATGACCGGCCCCGCGCTGCTGATCGATCTGGCCGCGCTGATCGCCGGCCCCGATGCCGTTCGCAGCGAAATCGAGGCTGCGGCTTAATCCAATGCTTACCAGATGTTTCTAGGCTCGTGCCCGGTCCAACGCAGGAAATGCCATGAAAACGTGCCTGATCGTCGATGATTCGCGGGTGATCCGCAAGGTTTCGCGGCATATCCTCGAAACGCTCGGCTTTGCGGTCGACGAGGCCGAGAACGGCAAGGACGCGCTCGACGCCTGCGCGGCCGCGATGCCCGATGTGGTGCTGCTCGACTGGAACATGCCGGTGATGACCGGGATCGAGTTCCTCGTCCAGCTGCGCCAGCGCCCCGGCGGCGACAAGCCGAAGGTGGTGTTCTGCACCACCGAGAACGACGTCGCCCACATCCGCGAGGCGATCGAGGCCGGCGCGGACGAATATGTGATGAAGCCGTTCGATCACGAAACCCTCCAGATCAAGCTGCAGCTCGTCGGCTTCGCGTGAGCCCCGCCCGGCGCCCTTCTGCTGTGACCACCGGACGCATCGGCAAGGATGCGATCCGGGTGATGATCGTCGATGATTCGCTCACCGTGCGCACGATCTTCAAGCGCATGGTCGAAAGCGATCCGGCGCTGGTGATCGCCGGCACCGCCAGCAGCGCCGAACGCGCCATCGCCCAGCTTGCCGCAGAACCCGCCGACGTGGTGCTGCTCGATCTCGAAATGCCCGGCATGGGCGGGCTCGATGCCCTGCCCGCGATCCTCGCGACCCCCGCCAGCCCGCAAGTGCTGGTGGTGTCCTCGCTGACCGTGGACGGCGCCGAGCACACGCTCGCCGCGCTCCAGATGGGGGCTGCCGACACCCTGCTCAAACCGCGCCCGGGCGGCTTCACCGAGGATTACCGCGCCCAGCTGCTCGGGAAGATCCGCGCGCTCGGCAGCCGCAGCACCGAGGCCGCGACACCCGCCGCCCCGCCGCCCGAACGCTCTTTCGTGCGGGCCAACGGCAGCCTGCGCCCGCGCCGCACCGAGGTGATTGCGATCGGTGCCTCGACCGGCGGGATCCATGCGCTCGGTCTGATGCTGCGGGCGATGGACCGCACCTTCGATCTCCCGATTCTCATCACCCAGCACCTGCCGCCCTCCTTCATCCCGGTGTTCGCACGGCAGATCGAGAACGCCTGCGGGCGGCCCGCAGACATCGCCACCGACGGCATGGAAGTGCGCCCGGGCCGCGTCATGATCGCGCCCGGAGACGGCCACCTGCTGGTGCGCCGCAGCGGCGAGCGGCTGATCGCGCGGATCTGCGGCGAGCCCGCCCCGAGCGGCTGCATGCCCTCGGTCGATCCGATGCTCGCCAGCCTCGCGGTCGCCTGCGAGGGCCGCGTGCTCGGCGTGATCCTGTCGGGCATGGGCCGCGACGGGGTGATCGGCGCGCAGGAGCTGGTGACAGCGGGTGGCACGATCTACGCGCAGGACGCGGGCAGCAGCGCGGTGTGGGGCATGCCCGGCGCGGTCGCCAAGGCGGGCCTTGCCAGTCTCATCGCCGAGCCCGAGACCCTCGGCGAGGCCATCATGGCGCAGACCAGCGTCCCGTTGCTGCGGCAAGGCTGAGGCGCCCAGCGTGGAAACCAGCGAAGCCTCGCACCAGATCATCGCCGATCTGCTCGCCGCGCGCACCGGCCAGCACCTCACCGAAAGCCGCCGCTGGCGCGTCAATTCGGCGCTGGCGGGGATCTTCCGCGAGCACGGCATCAGCAATGTCGACCAGCTCGTTTGCCTGCTCGCCTCGCCGCGCACCGGCCCCGAGAGCCGCGACCTGTCGCAGGAAGTGGTCGAGGCGCTGCTCAACAACGAGACCTATTTCTTCCGCGACAAGCCGACTTTCGACCAGCTGCCGCAGGAAATCCTGCCCGAACTCGCCCGCCGCCGCGCGGGCACCAAGCGCCTGTCGATCTGGTCGGCGGGCTGCTCGACCGGGCAGGAAGTCTATTCGCTGGCGATGCTGTTTGCCGACCAGAAGGAGCGCTGGGCGGGCTGGCAGATCGAGCTGATCGGCACCGACGTCTCGCACCGCGCGATCAACGCCGCGCGCAGCGGTCTCTACAGCCAGTTCGAGGTGCAGCGCGGGCTTGGCGTCACTCAGATGCTGCGCCATTTCGACGAGACATCAAGCGGTTGGCAGATCCGCGAGGATGCCCGCCAGATGGCGCATTTCCGGCAGCACAACGTGCTTGGCCCGCCGCCCGGCCGCCAGCCCTTCGATCTGGTGCTGTGCCGCAACGTGCTGCTCTATTTCGATCGTGTCACCCGCGCCGCCGCCTTCGACCGGCTCGCCAGCGCGGTCGCCCCCGACGGCTTCCTGATGCTCGGCGCGGGCGAGACCGTGGTCGGCCAGACCGACCGCTTCAGCCCCTCACCGCGCCGCGCAAGCTTCTTCGAGCCGATCGCGGCAGGCGGCGAGACCCGCCAGTTGCGGGCCGGTTAACCAGGCTTTTTGCGCGCCCTAGGGGCCGCGGCAGGCAGCAATCGGCGCGCGGCTTTACCCTTCCTTAGCCGCTGCCCTTTACGATGATCGGCAAGCGTGACCGCGGCACCGGCTGCGGGCTGAACAGGGAAACGAGCTTGTCGCACACCACCAAACCGCTGCGCCTGACGCCCGTCGGCCTCGTGCTGGTGCCGTTGGTGCTCGCCTGCGTGATCACCGGGGTGGCAGTGGTGGCGGTGAGCCTCAATGATCGCCTGGCGATCGTGACCCACGCGCCGCTGCTGACCGCCACGATCCTCGTCTATTCGGCGATCCTGATCCTGCTCGGCCGCAGCGCGATCGCCAATGTCCGCGAACTGGAATCGCTTGGCCTCACCGATTCGCTCACCCACCTGCCCAACCGCCGCGCCCTGCACGAGGATGTCGAACGCCTCGAGGAAGGCGGCGAGGAAGTGGCGCTGGCGCTGATCGATCTCGACAGCTTCAAGCAGGTCAACGACCATTACGGCCACGCCGTCGGGGACATGCTGATCGAGCGCTGCGCGCAGATGCTGGTCGAGGCCTGCGGCAACGAGGCGCGCTGCTACCGGCTGGGCGGTGACGAATTCGCGGCGGTGCTGGGCGGCAAGGTCGCCGGCACGATCCTCGAAGGCATGTGCCGCACCCTGCTCGAACGGCTGGCAACGCCGGTGGCGGTGGGTGGCCGGCAGATCGCGGTCGGGGCCAGCATCGGCCTTGCCCGCAGCACCGCCGACAACCGCGTGCCCTCGTCCGAGCTGCTGCGCCGCAGCGACGTGGCGATGTACATGTCCAAGCGCGGCGGCAAGATGCGCTGCACCTGGTTCAACGAAAGCTTCGACCGTCGCCGCGAGCGCGTGCGCGAGATCGAGGACGAGATCCGCACCGGCATCGCCGCCGGCGAATTCGCGCTCGCCTACCAGCCGCTGGTCGATGCCGAGGACGGACGGATCGTCGCGGTCGAGGCGCTGCTGCGCTGGCCGCGCGGCGAGCGTCCGCCGCTCGGCCCCAACGTCTTCATTCCGGTGGCCGAGGATTCGGGCCTCATCAACCCGCTCGGCCAGTGGGTGCTGCGCCAGGCGGTGTGCGACGCGCTGCGGTGGGACGACATCACCCTGTCGGTCAACATCTCCGCGGCGCAGCTGCGCAACCCGGAATTCCCGATCAAGCTGGGCGAGGTGCTGGAGGAAACCGGCTTCCCGCCGCACCGGCTCGAACTGGAAGTGACCGAGACCTGTCTGGTGCTCGATCCGGTGGTGGCCGAGCGCACGCTCGACGTGATCCGTTCCTTCGGCGTGCGCATCGCGCTCGACGACTTCGGCACCGGCTATGCCTCGATCGGCTTCCTGCGGCGCTTCCGCTTCGAGAAGCTCAAGCTCGACCGCAGCCTGATCGAGCTGGCTGGCGGCGATGACGGCAGCCGGGCGATGATGCTCTCCAGCATCGCGCTGGCCCGCGCGCTCAACATGGGCGTCACCGCCGAAGGGGTCGAGACCGAGGAACAGGCCGAACTGGTGCGCCTTGCCGGCTGCGACCAGATCCAGGGCTGGCTCTATTACCGCGCGCTTCCCGCTACCGAGATCGACCGCCTGATGGACGAACAGAACGCCACCCACGCAGGAGAGGCGGCGGCATGAGCGCGATGGAGGACATTGCCCTCGATCTCGAAGCCGACCGCGCCGGGGCCGGAGCCGTCTCCGTAACGCCGACGCAGGCCAGCCGCATGGGCGCGCTGCGGCGCTGGTTCGAGGGTCTCTCGGTCGGCGGCAAGATCACCTTCTTCTTCACGCTCGGCCTCGGCTTCGCACTGGCCGCCGGACTGTTCGCGATCGGCGGTTTTATCGAGCTCGGCAGCCGCGCCGGACGGATCAGCCAGACCCACGCCTTCGCGCTCGAGGCAGAGCGGATGGTCACCCATCTGGGCGAAAGCCGGCACCACGCCGAAGTCATGGTGATCGGCGGCGATACGGCACGCGCAGGGGCAGCATTCGACGAACTGGCCGAGGCCGAACAGTCCGCGATCATGCTCGCAGACGCAATCGGCGGGACCAATCCGGCCGCGCAGGCGCGGCTCGGCGACATTCGCGAGGGCGTCGCCGACTTCCGCCGCCGGATCGCCGCCTTCGAAAGCGGCGGGGAGGAAGCAGGCGCAAGCAGCCGGGCCCTCGCCGCTGCCGGTGACAACGTGCTTGCAGCCGGGCGCGATGTTGCGCGGCTGCTGGGCGAGGATGCCGCCAGCCGCAGCAGTGCCGGGGCAGACCTCATCTCCACCCTGCTGTTCGTGTGGGTCGGCATCGCCGCCGCGCTGATACTGATCACGCTGGTGGCGCAGCGCTATGTCAACCAGACCGTCGGCGGCCTGCTTAGGTCGATGGCCGGACAGATGACCCGGCTGGCTTCGGGCGAGAAGGGGGTCGAGATCACCGGCACCACCCGTCAGGACGAGATCGGCGAGATGGCGCGCGCGCTGCAGGTGTTCCACCGCGCCGGCCTGCGCCTCGAACGCCTCAGTCGCGAGCGCGCCGAACGCGCCAGGGCCGAGCTCGACGAGCAGACCCGGCTGCAGATCCAGCAGGAGGAAGCGCGACTCGAACGCGAGCGGATGCTGCGCGATGTCGCCGACCAGTTCGAACGCACCGTCGGCGATGTCGTCACCGGCGTGGTCGCCGCCTCCAGCCAGTTGCAGGGCACCGCCAAGCTGATGGCCGCCACCGCCGAGGACACCAGCCGCCGCGCCGGCGAGGTGGCCGGCGCGATGGAGGAAGCCAATCTCGGCGCCACCGCCGCGGCGTCGGCGAGCGACGAATTTGCCATGTCGATCGGCGAGATCAGCCGGCAGGCGGCGTCCTCGGCCGAACTGGCGCGCGAGGCGACGCTCTCGGCCCGCAAGGCTGACAGCACCATCGGCGCGCTCACCACCTCGGCGCAGCAGGTCGGCGAGATCGTCGAGCTGATCCAGACCATCGCGCGGCGCACCAACCTGCTCGCCCTGAACGCCAGCATCGAGGCCGCCCGCGGGGGCGAGGCCGGACGCGGGTTCGCCGTGGTCGCCAGCGAGGTCAAGGAACTCGCCAACCAGACCAGCCGCGCGACCGAGAAGATCGCCGAACAGATCCGCGCGATGCAGGACACCACCGGCGCCAGCGTTTCGGCGCTGCGGATGATCGCAGGCCAGATCGAGCAGCTCGAAACCACCGCGGTCGCCATCGCCAGCGCCGTCGACCAGCAGTCGGTCGCCGGACAGGATCTGGCGCGCAGCATCGATCTCGCCGCGCGCGGCACCGAGCGCGCCTCCAGCCATATCGCGGAAGTGCGGCAGGCCACGCTCTCGACCGGCTCGGCCGCCAGCCAGGTGCTCGCCAGCGCCACCAGCCTCGAAACCCAGGCCGCCACCCTGCGCCAGCAGGTGCAGACTTTCCTGATGCGGGTGCGGGTCGGGTAACGCGGCGTCCGCGCTAGGGTCCCGAAAAGGCGCGCATTTCCCGTCGCCAATCAAGCTTTCGGAAAGGATTATCCTTTACGAAAACTTGAAAACAAGCCCCGGGGGATTGCGGCATGAACATGATGACACTGCAGGAGCGACGCGAGGAACAGGCCGTTCCCGAATTCGTCCGCGACCTCAGAGCCGATTTCGACAGCGAAGATGCCGCCGCGCCGGTCACGGCCCAGGCGACGCCCGAACCCGCGCGCTCCAGCCTGCTCGAACGGCTCGCGTGGTTCCGCGATCTCTCCCTGTCGAACAAGATCAACGCCATTTTCGGCTCGTTCTTCGCGGTCGGCGCGGTGATGACGCTGGTGCTCGGGCTCGGGCTGACCGACCTGTGGAACCGTTACAACGCCACGGCACGGGTGCAGGAAGCCGTGGTCGCCGCGGGCGAGCTCGAATCCGCTTCGGGCGAGCTGCGCTATCACGCGGTGCGCGCGCTTTATGACCGTTCCTCGCGCCTGCGCGAAAGCCAGCGCGCGAGCGAGGCCATCGTGGTCGCGCAGATCGCCGCGATCGATGCCGCGCTCGGCGAGCATCTGCCCGACATGGAGCCGCGGGTGGTCGCGCTCGGTGAGCAGCTCGACGCATTCCGCAGTGAAGCCGACCGGGCCGCCGAAACCGTGCGCAGCGGCGGCAATGCCAATGCCGCTGCCGCCGGACTGGCGACCGAGGGCGACCGTCTGGTGAGCGAAGCGGGCCGTCTCGCCACCGATCTCGCGCAGCACGCCGAAACCCGCGAAACCAGCGGCATCTCCTATTTCTTCAACATGGTGCTGATCCTCGCCGTGCTCGCCGCGCTTGGTGCGACCGTGCTGCTGCTGGGCATGGCCTACCTGTCGCGCGATTTCTCGCGCAAGATCGTCGAGATCGCGGGCGGCATGAACCAGCTGTCGGGGGGTGATCGCAACTTCACCATTGCCGGGGCGGAGCGCCAGGACGAAGTGGGCCAGATGGTCCGCGCGCTCGAACTGTTCAAGCGCGCCAACAAGTGGATGGAAGACCGCGCGCGCGAACGCTCGGAGCGGATCGAACAGGAATTGCTGGTTCAGCAGGAACGCGAGCGCGAGCGGCTTGAAGCCGAAGCCAAGAAGGCCGCGCTGCTCGACGAGGTGGCGCGCCAGTTCGAACGCACGGTCGGCGAAGTCGTCGGCGGCGTGGCGGCGGCATCGAGCCAGCTTCACACCACCGCCACGCGCATGGCCCAGAGCGCCGAGGAAGCCAGCCGCCGCACCGGCGAAGTGGCCGCCTCGATGGAAGAGGCCAATGCCGGCGCCACCGCTGCCGCGGCCGCGAGCGACGAATTCGCGCTCTCGATCAGCGAGATCAGCCGTCAGGCGGCCTCGTCGAGCGAACTTGCCCGTCTTGCCACCGAAGCGACCGGCGAGGCTGACGAGACCATCTCGGCGCTCGCGGCTTCCGCCGAGGAAGTCGGTCAGATCGTCGAGCTGATCCAGACCATCGCCCAGCGCACCAACCTGCTCGCGCTCAACGCCAGCATTGAAGCTGCACGCGGCGGCGAGGCCGGGCGCGGCTTCGCGGTGGTCGCCAGCGAGGTCAAGGAGCTGGCGATGCAGACCAGCCGCGCGACCGAAAAGGTCGCCGACCAGATCCGCGCGATGCAGTCCACCACCGGCGCCAGCGTCAAGGCGCTGCGCTCGATCGCGGGGCAGGTGCAGGAGCTCGAAGCCACCGCCGTCTCGATCGCCACAGCGGTCGACCAGCAGTCGGTCGCGGGCCGCGATCTCGCCCAAAGCATCGACCTTGCCGCGCGCGGGACCGAGAAGGTCGCGGGCCATATCGAGGACGTGCGCCAGCTCTCGCTCCACACCGGCGCGGCGGCGAGCCAGGTGCTCTCCAGCGCCAACGAGCTGGAAGCCCAGGCGGCGCATCTGAGCGAACAGGTGCGCGGGTTCCTGTCGCGGGTGCGCGCAGGCTAGTAGCGCGCGGCCAGTTCTTCCATTTCATCGACCTCACGCGCAAAGCGCTCGGCAGCGATGCCGGGCGCTTTTTCGCGGAATGCGTCCGCGAGCGCGCGATAGTACCACAGGGATCCGTCCTTGCCGCCCGTGAACCGGTCCCACACGGATCCCCCGACGGCGCGCAGGTCCGCGTTGATCGTGCTGACATTGTGGGTCTTGTCGGCAAGGCTTACCGCCAGCGAGCGCAGCGACTTGTGCGCGAGGCTGGCGATGTAGGCCTCCTTGCGTGGACCCCAGGCGGGCTTGGGCTCCTCGTGGCTGTCGCTGCAATCAGCGACTATCTGTGCCACCGCATCCCCAAAGCGGCTGCGGATATCCTCCAGCCGCTCCAGCCCGCCCTGATCCTCCACCGCATCGTGTAGCAAGGCGGCGATCGCCTGATCCTCGTCCGCGCCGTTTTCGAGCGCGATCGCGGCGACGGCGAGCAGGTGGGAGACATAGGGAACACCGCTGACCTTGCGCAGCTGGGTGCGGTGGATCCGGCTGGCATAGGCCAGCGCGTCGTCGAAGCGCTCGGTGAGCAGCGGAGTGGTGGTTTCGGTCATGCCCTGTCCTCCTGTG
Source organism: Porphyrobacter sp. (assembly GCA_027531395.1). Lineage (GTDB taxonomy): Bacteria > Pseudomonadota > Alphaproteobacteria > Sphingomonadales > Sphingomonadaceae > Erythrobacter. Next base: position 106,148 of record JAPZRO010000007.1, read on the forward strand.
GCAAACCGCCAAGGGCGATTGCGCCCGACAGCGAGGCTGCGGGCGTCAGAATGACGGTTTGTGGTGGGTTTTGAGGTTGGTTGCGGGAGTTGGATTTGAACCAACGACCTTCAGGTTATGAGCCTGACGAGCTACCGGACTGCTCCATCCCGCGATACCGATACGTCGAGAGGCGCCGAAGGCCTCAAAGACGCCAAAAGGGCCGCCCTTGCGGGTCAGCCCTGTTGACTTGTGAATGGGTTATTTCCCGCGCATCCACCGGCTGCAATGCCTGGCGACGACCTACTCTTCCGGACCTTGAGGCACAGTACCATCGGCGCTGTCTGGTTTCACGGCCGAGTTCGAGATGGGATCGGGTGGGTCACAGACGCTATGGTCACCAAGCAATGAAGCCGGTGGAACGCGGGTTTTAAATCGATGCACACTCACTTGGTGAGTGGTTAAGGGCGTATCTGGCTGGAGATGTTCTCCACCAACGTGCCATGCCGAGGCAGGGCTGACGTTGATAGTGCAGACTCTCAAGCGCGATATGAACTATTAGGACCGGTTAGCTCCATACATTACTGTACTTCCACACCCGGCCTATCAACGTGATGGTCTATCACGGTTCAAAGATACCTAATCTCAAGGGAGGCTTCCCGCTTAGATGCTTTCAGCGGTTATCCCGTCCGTGCATAGCTACCCTGCGGCACCCTTGGCAGGATGACAGGTACACCAGAGGCACGTTCACCCCGGTCCTCTCGTACTAGGGGCAACTCCTTTCAAGTATCGACGCCCACGGCAGATAGGGACCAAACTGTCTCGCGACGTTCTGAACCCAGCTCACGTACCACTTTAATTGGCGAACAGCCAAACCCTTGGGACCTGCTCCAGCCCCAGGATGTGATGAGCCGACATCGAGGTGCCAAACGATTCCGTCGATATGAGCTCTTGGGAATCATCAGCCTGTTATCCCCGGCGTACCTTTTATCCGTTGAGCGATGGCCCTTCCACGAGGGACCACCGGATCACTATGACCGACTTTCGTCTCTGCTCGACTCGTCAGTCTCGCAGTCAGGCAGGCTTATGCCATTGCACTCTAACAGACGGTTTCCAACCGTCCTGAGCCTACCATCGCGCGCCTCCGTTACTCTTTAGGAGGCGACCGCCCCAGTCAAACTACCCGCCACAGAGGGTCCCTACACCGGATAACGGTGCGAGGTTAGATATCAGAAAACAGCAGGGTGGTATTTCACCTATGGCTCCATGTCAGCTGGCGCCGACACTTCAAAGCCTCCCACCTATGCTACACAACTCTTTCCTAATACCACTCTGAAGCTGCAGTAAAGGTGCACGGGGTCTTTCCGTCTAACCGCGGGTACTCCGCATCTTCACGGAGAATTCAATTTCGCTGAGCATATCCTGGAGACAGTGGGGAAGTCGTTACGCCATTCGTGCAGGTCGGAACTTACCCGACAAGGAATTTCGCTACCTTAGGACCGTTATAGTTACGGCCGCCGTTTACTGGGGCTTCAATTCGGAGCTTGCACTCCTCCTCTTAACCTTCCAGCACCGGGCAGGCGTCAGACCCTATACGTCGTCTTGAAGCCGACTTAGCAGAGTCCTGTGTTTTTGATAAACAGTCGCTACCCCCTGGCCTGTGCCCCCCACCAAAAGTTGCCTTAAGATGGGGCCTCCTTCTTCCGAAGGTACGGAGGCAATTTGCCGAGTTCCTTCAGGATACTTCTCTCAAGCGCCTTGGTATACTCTACCTGACCACCTGTGTCGGTTTCGGGTACGGTCTATACGGTGGGGCTATTTCCTGGAACCTCTTCACTGCCCAACCAATCCAATAAGGAAGGACAATTTACGAGATCCGTCACACACCACCAGGCCCACGAATATTAACGTGGTTCCCATCGACTACCCCCTTCGGGCTCGTCTTAGGGGCCGGCTCACCCTACGTTGATTAGCATTGCGTAGGAACCCTTGGTCTTTCGGCGACAGGGCATCTAACCCTGTTTGTCGCTACTCATGTCAGCATTCGCACTTCCGATACGTCCAGCGTCGGTTACCCTTCGCCTTCACTCGCTTACGGAACGCTCCGCTACCGCTGCAGTAAACTGCAACCCTAAGCTTCGGTGCATATCTTTAGCCCCGTTACATTTTCGCCGCAGGAACCCTTATTTAGACCAGTGAGCTGTTACGCTTTCTTTAAAGGATGGCTGCTTCTAAGCCAACCTCCTGGTTGTTTTGGGATTCCCACATGCTTTCCCACTTAGATATGACTTGGGGACCTTAGCTGTAGGTTAGGGCTGTTTCCCTTTTGACGACGGACCTTAGCACCCGCCGTCTGTCTGCCAGACAAGACTCGATGGTATTCGGAGTTTGGTTAGGTTTGGTACCGCTCGCGCAGCCCTAGCCCATCCAGTGCTCTACCCCCATCGGCATACATCTGACGCTCTACCTCAATAGATTTCGCGGAGAACCAGCTATTTCCCGGCTTGATTGGCCTTTCACCCCTAAACACAAGTCATCCGAGCATTTTTCAACATGCAACGGTTCGATCCTCCAGTGCGTGTTACCGCACCTTCAATCTGCTCATGCCTAGATCGCCGGGTTTCGGGTCTAATCCAACATACTCAGTCGCCCTATTCAGACTCGCTTTCGCTTCGCCTACACCTAACGGCTTAAGCTCGCATGCTAGATTAAGTCACTGACCCATTATGCAAGAGGTACGCTGTCACCCCCTATGGGGCTCCAACTGCTTGTAAGCATCCGGTTTCAGGTACTGTTTCACTCCCCTAATCGGGGTGCTTTTCACCTTTCCCTCACGGTACTGTGTTCGCTATCGGTCATGTACGAGTATTTAGGCTTGGAGGGTGGTCCCCCCATGTTCAGACAGGATTTCACGTGTCCCGCCCTACTCTAGTCCTTCATCATCACTTTCGCATACGGGGCTGTCACCCGCTACGGCCACACTTTCCAGAGTGTTCTGCTAGTTGAAATGAAGGCACTGGCCTGGTCCCGGTTCGCTCGCCACTACTACGGGAATCTCTGTTGATGTCTTTTCCTCCGGGTACTGAGATGTTTCAGTTCCCCGGGTTCGCTTCACCAAGCCTATATATTCAGCTCGGTGATACCTTATCCACCTCGCCCGGCTGGCCCGAAAGCCAACTGGAAGAAATGGTGAAGGTGGGTTTCCCCATTCGGAAATCGCCGGATCAAAGTTTGCTCACAACTCCCCGACGCTTATCGCAGCGTGCCACGTCCTTCTTCGCCTGTACATGCCAAGGCATCCACCAAATGCTCTTACCTCACGCTTGAGAATCCACACCATCAACGTCAGGCCTGCATAAAAGCCTGAGCGCTTGAAGATGGTGGGAGAATTATCTCAGCCAGATAATCAATTTGATTGATTTGTGATGCACGATCGTCGGCACAGGGCGAACCCCGTCCGTTACAATCCATGCGCCACGGCATCGATTTAAAAACCCATTCACAATGTCAAAGATCGGCGACGCTGACTAATCAGCACGATCGCCTGACCCGCCGTAGCGGGATCTGGTTTCGTTTCATCCATCGGAAGTTTGATGTGCCTTGGTGGAGCCTATCGGGATCGAACCGATGACCCCCTGCTTGCAAAGCAGGTGCTCTCCCAGCTGAGCTAAGGCCCCTTAAGGTAATGGTGGGCCTGAGAGGATTCGAACCTCTGACCTCACCCTTATCAGGGGTGCGCTCTAACCAACTGAGCTACAGGCCCACACCACTGCCGCCGGCCGCCATTCCCGAAGGAACAGGCTGCCGCGTGGGCGCAAGCCGGCTCAGGCACACAGCGCACTGGAAGCGCGCTGTATTCCGATTGATGAAAGGACATGAGGACGACGGCAATGTTCTTTGGAGACCGCGAAGCACTTCCCCGGGCTAGCCGAGGCGCTTTCGCGAATATCCTTAGAAAGGAGGTGATCCAGCCGCAGGTTCCCCTACGGCTACCTTGTTACGACTTCACCCCAGTCGCTGAACCCACCGTGGTCAGCTGCCTCCTTGCGGTTAGCGCACTGCCTTCGGGTGAATCCAACTCCCATGGTGTGACGGGCGGTGTGTACAAGGCCTGGGAACGTATTCACCGCGGCATGCTGATCCGCGATTACTAGCGATTCCGCCTTCATGCCCTCGAGTTGCAGAGGACAATCCGAACTGAGACATCTTTTGGAGATTAGCGCATCCTTGCGGAATAGCTGCCCACTGTAGATGCCATTGTAGCACGTGTGTAGCCCAGCCTGTAAGGGCCATGAGGACTTGACGTCATCCCCACCTTCCTCCGGCTTATCACCGGCAGTTTCCTTAAAGTGCCCAACTTAATGATGGCAACTAAGGACGAGGGTTGCGCTCGTTGCGGGACTTAACCCAACATCTCACGACACGAGCTGACGACAGCCATGCAGCACCTGTCACTAGGTCCCCGAAGGGAAGAAATCTGTCTCCAGAAGTCGTCCTAGGATGTCAAAGGCTGGTAAGGTTCTGCGCGTTGCTTCGAATTAAACCACATGCTCCACCGCTTGTGCAGGCCCCCGTCAATTCCTTTGAGTTTTAATCTTGCGACCGTACTCCCCAGGCGGATAACTTAATGCGTTAGCTGCGCCACCCAAGTTCCATGAACCCGGACAGCTAGTTATCATCGTTTACGGCGTGGACTACCAGGGTATCTAATCCTGTTTGCTCCCCACGCTTTCGCACCTCAGCGTCAATACTTGTCCAGCGAGTCGCCTTCGCCACTGGTGTTCTTCCGAATATCTACGAATTTCACCTCTACACTCGGAATTCCACTCGCCTCTCCAAGATTCTAGCTCTCCAGTTTCAAAGGCAGTTCCGGGGTTGAGCCCCGGGATTTCACCCCTGACTTAAAAAGCCGCCTACGTGCGCTTTACGCCCAGTAATTCCGAACAACGCTAGCTCCCTCCGTATTACCGCGGCTGCTGGCACGGAGTTAGCCGGAGCTTATTCTCCAGGTACTGTCATTATCATCCCTGGTAAAAGAGCTTTACAACCCTAAGGCCTTCATCACTCACGCGGCATTGCTGGATCAGGCTTTCGCCCATTGTCCAATATTCCCCACTGCTGCCTCCCGTAGGAGTCTGGGCCGTGTCTCAGTCCCAGTGTGGCTGATCATCCTCTCAGACCAGCTATGGATCGTCGCCTTGGTAGGCCTTTACCCCACCAACTAGCTAATCCAACGCGGGCCCATCTAAAGGCGATAAATCTTTGGTCCGAAGACATTATCCGGTATTAGCTCAAATTTCTCTGAGTTATTCCGAACCTAAAGGCAGGTTCCCACGCGTTACGCACCCGTGCGCCACTAGACCCGAAGGTCTCGTTCGACTTGCATGTGTTAGGCATGCCGCCAGCGTTCGTTCTGAGCCAGGATCAAACTCTCAAGTTGTGTCACACACCAAACCGGCATGGGGATAACCCCATCGACCAGCATGGCATGAGCTGCAAGGAGCCGATACCTGCACTGTCAAACGTAATGGATACGAATGAACATGCTTGCCATCCGGGCGGGCGTGGTGCCCAAACTCGGATGTGGCTATCGGCTTAAATTAACCGGTTACCGGAGCCTTGAGGTCCCCGGACCGGGCGCCGTCGCCCACATGTCCCTTCATCAAAAACCAACAATGTCAAAGAGCCGCCAGACAGAAATGGCGGACAGCGCTTGGTTCCCCGATTTACACCGGGGGACCGGCTATCCGAATTTGTTGGCGACCGAGCGTTGCGGTGGCGGTGGAAGCCGTCAGCGCCGCGTCGGTGGAGCCCATCTATGAGCGCTTCGTGATTCGGTCAACGCCTTTTTGCAATTTTATTTCATGGGCGCGCAAGAAGCGCAGAATTCCGAGGTTTTCTATCTACTTAGCACCATCGCCAGCCCCTATTTTAGGCTCTCAATAGCCGTTCGGGAGCCCGAATCCGGTGCTTCAGACACCTTTTCCGACCCCTGAATCGGCGTTCCGGGCCACTTTCGGAGCCTTCGCCCGCCCGATTGCCGGGTGAATCGGGTTGGATGCCTGTCACCGCACGAATCACGCCCCGATTTGGGGGTGGCCCGATTCAATGGTATTCTCCGTGGGAGCACGCGCCCCCCCTATAATGCGCGGCCCTTGGGAGAGAGAGATGCAGCGCCTCGCGTTCCGCCGGATGGCCCTCGCCGCCGTTCCCGCCGCCCTTGCCGCCGGGGCCTTTCCCGCCGGCGCACCTGCAACCGCACATACTACGGTCGCCTCGGCCCAGACGCCCGCCCCCTTGCCCGACCCCTCGTTGATCGATCCGGCCGCCGCCGAGGTTCTCGCTCTGGAGGAAGACCGCAACCGCCGCATGACCGTGCCGGTTAGGATCGACGGCAGCGGCCCCTATGACTTCATGATCGACACCGGCAGCCAGGCGACCGCCGTCACCCGCGAGATCAACACTCAGCTCGGCCTGCGCCCAGCGGGCACGGCGACGCTGGTGGGCATGGCCAGCCGCCGCGCGGTGGAGCTAGTCGAGGTCGAACGGCTCGATATCGGGAGCCACACCATCTCGGGCTTCTCCGCCCCGGTGCTCGAACGCGAGCATGTCGGCGCGGACGGGATCGTCGGGCTTGATTCGCTGCAGGACTTCCGGGTGATGATCGACTTCCGCGACCAGACCATCGCGCTCGAGGACACCCGCGGCAAGCGCGAGGCCAGCCGGCGCGGGTTCGAGATCGTGGTGCGCGCGCGGGCCAAGTTCGGCCAGCTGCTCATCACCGACGCGGTGGTCGAGGGCATCCGCGCCACCGTGATCATCGATACCGGCGCGCAGACCAGCCTTGCCAACAACGCCCTGCGTGAACGCATCCGCACCAAGCGCGCCTCGGAGGTCACCACCACCGACGTCAACGGCGTCGATCTGGTCGGACAGATGTCGCTGATGCGCACGCTGAGCATCGAGGGCCTGTCGCTCACCAATGTCCCGCTGACCTTCGCGGATACCCCCGCCTTCGAGGCGTTGGGGCTCAACGACACCCCGGCGCTCTCGCTCGGGATGCAGCATCTGGCGCTGTTCGACCGGGTGGCGATCGACTTTGCCAACCGCCGGGTGCTGTTCGACGTGCCGCCCGATGTGGCGCGGGCGATGCGCGAGAGCCGGATCCGGGGCTTTCGCGCACCTCTATAATAGAGAGGGCGGCCAATCGCCTTGCGCGCGGGGCCTGCCACGCCCACATGGGGTGCCATGCCGCCCGACAGCCAGCAACCCGCCGATCCCGACAAGAAGAGCCGCGATATAGAGAGCTGGGCGACGCTGAAGCGTTTCCTGCCCTATCTCTGGCCCAAGGATAATCCGCAGTTGCGGACCCGCATTGTCATGGCGATGGTGCTGGTGCTGGCAGCCAAGGGCGTCACGCTTGCCCTGCCCTTCGCCTATAAGGGTGCCGTCGATGCGATGTCGGGCAAAGGATCAGTCGACGAGGGGCTGATGGTCGCGCTCGCGCTGGTCGCCGCCTATGCGCTGGGGCGCTTCACCGCGGTCGCCTTCGACAATCTGCGCAACATCGCCTTCGAGCGTGTCGGGCAGGTCGCCACGACCAATCTCGCCGAGGACGTGTTCCACCGGCTCCACCGCCTGTCCCTGCGCTTCCACCTTGCGCGGCGCACCGGTGAGGTCACCAAGATCATCGAGCGCGGCACCAAGAGCATCGACCAGATGCTCTATTTCCTGCTGTTCAACATCGCCCCCACCATCATCGAACTGATCGCGGTGGCGGTGATCTTCTACATCAATTTCGGCCTCGGGCTGGTCGCGGCGACCGCGCTCACGGTGGTGGCCTATGTCTGGGTGACGCGCGCGATCACCGAATGGCGCACCAAGCTGCGGCGCGAGATGAACGATCTCGACGGCAAGGCGCTGCACCGCGCGGTGGATTCGCTGCTCAACTTCGAGACGGTGAAATACTTCAATGCGGAAGGCCGCGAGGAGGCCCGCTATGCGCAGGCCGCGCGCGCCTATGCCGAAGCGGCGATCAAGTCGGAGAACTCGGTCGGCCTGCTCAACATGGCGCAGTCGGTGATCACCAATGCGCTGGTGGCGGGCGCGATGGCCTATACCGTGTGGGGCTGGAGCAAGGGCGAGCTGACGGTCGGCGATCTGGTGCTGGTCAACACCTTCCTGATCCAGCTGTTCCGCCCGCTGGACGTGCTCGGCTGGGTGTACCGCACGATCCGGCAGGGGCTGGTCGACATGGCCGAGATGTTCCGCCTGATCGACACCGACATAGAAGTGAAGGACGCGCCCGGCGCCCCCGCCCTGATCGTGCGCACGCCGACCGTGGCCTTCGACAACGTCACCTTCGGCTACGAACCCGGGCGCACCATCCTCAACGGCCTCAGCTTCGAGGTACCGGCCGGCTCCACCACCGCGATCGTCGGGCCGTCGGGCGCGGGCAAGAGCACCATCGGGCGGCTGCTGTTCCGCTTCTACGATCCGCAGGGCGGGCGCGTGCTGGTGGGGGGCGAGGATATCGCCAAGGTGACGCAGGACTCCCTGCGCGCCGCGATCGGGATCGTCCCGCAGGATAGCGTGCTGTTCAACGAGAGCCTCGCCTACAATATCGCCTATGGCGCGGAAGGCGCGGACATGGCGCTGGTCGAGCAGGCCGCGCGCGATGCCGCGCTGATGCCGCTGATCGGCCGTCTGCCGGACGGCTTCGACACTATGGTGGGCGAGCGCGGCCTCAAGCTCTCGGGCGGCGAGAAACAGCGCGTCGCCATTGCCCGCACGCTCGTGAAGAACCCGCCGATCCTGCTGCTCGACGAGGCGACCAGCGCATTGGACACCCGCACCGAGCAGGAGATCCTCGGCACCCTGAAGCGGCTGGAGGAAGGACGCACCACCATCGCCATAGCCCACCGCCTCTCGACCATCGCGGATTCGGACAACATCCTGGTGCTCGATCACGGCAGGCTGGCGGAAAGCGGCACCCACACCGCGCTGCTGGCCAAGGGCGGGCTTTATGCCGAGATGTGGTCGCGCCAGCAGAGCGAGCAGCGCGGGGACCTCGCCGTCACCAGCGAAGCGGCGGAGTAGTCCGGGGCGGGGCATTGCCCCGGACCCTGCGGCTGGTTAGTCCTGCTCTCATGAGGCCCCCGCTGCGGGGCCGCTTCCCATGGAGAGAGACCCCCGATGCGTCACCCCCGTCTGTTCGCCCTGCTGCTTGCCACTTCTGCCCTGCCCGTCGCTGCGCAGGAGGCTCCCGCTGCGCCCGAGACCCCTGCGGTCCCCCTCCCCGCCGCGCTCACGGCCGAGGAGATGCCGCCCGTGCCGCTGGCGCTCGCCGAGCAGGCGCGGCCCTATCTCGAAGCGCGCGGCGCAGGGTTTGCCGGATGGGACCCCAACACCCGCGCGGTGCTCATCAGCACCCGCTTTGCCAATGTCAGCCAGCTCCACCGCGTCGCCATGCCGATGGGCGCGCGCACCCAGATCAGCTTCGAAGCCGAGCCGGTGCGCGGCTCCTATGCCCCGGTGAAGGGCGACGTGATCGTGGTGATGAAGGACCGCGGCGGGGACGAGTATTACCAGCTCTACACCCTCAAGGACGGGCGGCTGGCGCTGCTGACCGACGGCAAGAGCCGCAACTCGATGAATGCCTGGAGCAATGACGGGCAATTGCTCGGCTTCACCTCGACCCGCCGCAACGGGGTGGATGCGGATATCTATGTGATGGACCCGCGCGATCCCGCTAGCGTGCGGATGGTGCACGAAAGCAAGGGCGGCGGCTGGGCGCTGGTCGGCTTCGCACCCGACAAGCGCACCGCCTATCTCGCCGACTTCCGCTCGGTGCAGGATGCCGATCTCTACACCCTCGACCTCGCCAGCGGGGCAATGACCCCGATCGGCGATCCGGCGGCCGAAGTTTCTTTCAGCGGCTTCAAGGTCGGACCCGAAGGCACGATCTGGGCGACCAGCGACATCGGTTCGGACTTCCAGCAATTGGGCCGGCTCGATCCGGCAACCGGCGGCTTCACCCCGGTCAGCCGCGAGAAATGGGATGTCGACGGGTTCGACCTCTCGGCCGACGGCAAGACCATCGCCTATGTCGTCAACGAGGCCGGGTTCGATCGCCTGCGCCTGCTCGATATCGCGAGCGGCAAGGTGACCAGGGTCGACAGCCTGCCCGCCGGCGATATCGGCGGGCTGGAGATCGCGCCCTGGGGCGAGATCGGCTTCTCGCTGAACAGCGCCAAGAGCGCAGCCGACGTGTGGTCGATTGACCCGAAGACGATGCAGCTCACCCGCTGGACCCAGAGCGAGACCGGCGGACTTGATGCGGGGCTGAATGTCGAGCCGCGCATCGTCACGACGAAGAGCTTCGACGGGCTGGAAGTCTCAGGCCTGCTCTACCAGCCCGATCCGGCGAAGTTCCCGGGCAAGCGACCGCTGATCGTCAATGTCCATGGCGGCCCCGAAGGTCAGAGCACCGCGGGCTTCATGGGCCGCCTCAACTTCTACCTCAACGAGCTCGGCATCGGGGTGTTCTTCCCCAACGTCCGCGGCTCGACCGGCTATGGCAAGACCTTCGTCAGCCTCGACAACGGCCCCTTCAAGCGCGAGGATTCGGTCAAGGACATGGCCGCGCTGATCGATGCCGTGCGCGCCGACCCGGCGGTCGACCCGGCCCGTGTCGGGCTGACCGGCGGCTCCTACGGCGGCTACATGTGCTATGCGGCGGCGGTGCAGCTCAAGGACAAGATCGCCGCCACGCAGTGCACCGTGGCGATCAGCAACTTCGTCAGCTTTCTCGAAAACACCAACCCCTACCGGCAGGACCTCAGGCGGGTGGAGTATGGCGACGAGCGTGATCCGGTACAGCGCGCCAAGCTGACCGAGATCAGCCCCCTGACCCGCGTGAACGAGATCACCAAGCCGATGTTCGTCATCACCGGCGCCAACGATCCGCGCGTGCCCAAGTCCGAGGCCGACCAGATGGTCGCCGCGATCCGCGCCAACGGAGGCGAGGCATGGCATCTGGTGGCCGCCGACGAAGGCCACGGCTTCGCCAAGAAGGCCAATTCCGACTACGCCTTCCTCGCCCAGCTGATGTTCTGGCAGGAGCACCTGCTGGGGGAATAGGCGCGGCCCGCAGCCTCGCCTGCCCGTTGATCAGCAGGCGAGGTGGCGCACCTCTGTTTCGCCGACGCCCTTGAGCACCAGCACTTCGGGCTCGCTGAAATCCGCGCCGCCGCCCAACTGGAAGAAGGTGGCGGACGACACGGCGATACCGTTGGGATGGGCGACACTTTCGATCCGGCTGGCGATGTTCATCGTGTCGCCCCAATAGTCATAGGCCAGCCGGCTGGAACCGACCACGCCACCGACAACCGGACCGGTGTGCAGGCCGACCCTCAGACGGATGTCGACATTGGTCTCGGCCGCAAGCTTGCGCATCTCGCCGATCAGCTCGCGCGCAAAATTGATCGCATCGCGCGCACCCTGTTCGGCCGATGCGGTTCCGCCGGACACCGCAAGATAGGCATCGCCGATGGTCTTGACCTTCTCGACCCCGTGCCGCTCGGCGCAGCGGTCGGCGAGCAGGAAGAAACGGTTGAGCAGCTTGACGAGGTGGCCGGGCGAGAGCTGCTTGGCGAGTGTGGAAAAGCCGACAATATCGGCAAAGATCACCGTCACATCGGCAAAGCTGTCGGCGATCGCCTCTCCCGCCCGCAGCCGCGCCGCTACCGCCTGCGGCAGAACATTGTAGAGCAGTTCCTCGGTCCTGGCCTGTTCGGCGGCCAGCGCCCGGTTGGCCGCAAACACCTGACGCGCGCGCTGATCGAGGCTCCAGTTCACAAAGATGGCAAAGCTGAGAAACATGGCGACATTGGCGGCCATGTAGACCCGTGCAATCAACCCGATCGGCTGGTTGGCCAGAAAGGCGAGATAGATCGCCATCATCACACCGGCCCACACGAGGTACCAGCGCAGGTTGGCCACGAAAGCCACGGCCGCAAAAACGAAGATCACGCCAAGGTTGATCACCGTCATCACGAGAAAGCTGGTCTGGGTCACTGCCTCGCTGCCGGCCAGCGCCCGCATCAGCACGACCGCGCAAACCGCCAACAGCCAGAACATCAGCGGATCGAGCCAGCGCCACCGCAGATAGAATTCCGTGCCGATGACATACCAGGCCGCCGCAAGCGCCACGATCATCCCGGTCGAAACGAGGTTCAGCAACGGCAGCAGATCGGCCGGAAACAGCAGCGGATTGAGCAGGCTGAAGCCGAGAAAGATGATCCCGGCGATCACTGTCAGCACCCGCAATGCCGGACGGCGCACGGTCCGCTCGGACCGGACATAGTCCTGTTCCTGTGCGATCGAATCGAACCGGTTGATCAACCCCATCAACCCTTACCCCCCTGCTTCGACGGGGTTAAACCAAGCCCGCGCCAACTGGCAAAGCCAAAGTGGGTCACTGGTGCGCGACCAGCCCTTGCAGCACCACCAGCGCCTCCTCGCGCCGGTCCCATGGCACGAACAGGTGATCGTGGTGGTAACCGGCGACGACATTGCAGGCGATCCCCGCCTCGGCCAGCGCGCCCGAAACCGCCGCGGTCAGCCCCACGCCGTCGAGCGCGGAGTGCACCGTCAGGGTGATGCGCGCAAACGGCATCCCGGCGCGCTCGCCGGCGAGGATTGCGGTGGTGCCTTCCTCCTCGCGGATCACGGCAAAGGCATCCGCGGGCGGCTCGCCCTCGACCACGAGGAAGAACCACGCCCTTCCGTCGAGCGCCGGCGCCAGGCCCGCCAGCATCGCAGCGAGCGCGCTGACAGGCTGGCCGCGCGTCACAGGATATACTTGCTGAGGTCGGTATTGCCCGCGAGGCCCGCCAACCGCTGGTTCACATAGGCGGCATCGATGGTGATCGTCTCGCCCTTATGATCCTCGGCCTCGAAGCTGATTTCCTCCAGCAACCGCTCCATCACCGTCTGCAACCGCCGCGCGCCGATGTTCTCTACGCTCGCGTTCACCTGCGCGGCGATCCGCGCGATCTCGGCGATGGCGTCCTCGGCGAAGTCGAGCGTCACCTCCTCGGTACCGAGCAGCGCCTTGTACTGCGCGACAAGGTTGGCGCGGGTTTCGGACAGGATGCGCACGAAATCCGCCTCGGTCAGCGCGCGCAGTTCGACCCGGATCGGCAGGCGGCCCTGCAATTCGGGCAGCATGTCGCTGGGCTTGGCGACATGGAAAGCGCCGGATGCGATGAACAGCACGTGGTCGGTCTTCATCGGACCGTATTTGGTGGCGACCGTGGTGCCTTCGATCAGGGGAAGCAGATCGCGCTGCACGCCCTCGCGGCTGACAGAACCCCCGCGCACGTCGGAGACGGCGATCTTGTCGATCTCGTCGAGGAACACGATCCCGTTGGTTTCGGCATTCTGGAGCGCAACCCGCGCGACATCGTCCTGATCGAGGCGCTTGTCGGCCTCTTCATCCACCAGCCGGTCCCACGCGTCGGGCACGCGCAGCTTCTGCCGCCGCGTCGCCTTGCGTCCGAAGGCCTTGCCCATCATGTCGCTGAGGTCGATCATCTGCATCGACCCGCCCATGTTGCCCATGTCGAAGGGAGCCGAGGGGCTGTCGGCGACTTCGATCTCGACTTCGACGTCGTTCATCGCGTTCTGGGTGATGCGCTGGCGGAAGGCGGCGCGGGTCGCCTCGGAGGCGTTGTCGCCCACCAGTGCGCTCAGCAGCCGGTCCATCGCCGCTTCGGAGGCCGCCTCGCGCACCTTCTCGCGGCGGCGTTCCTTCTCCAGCCGGATCGCCTCTTCCACGAGATCGCGGGCGATCTGTTCGACATCGCGCCCGACATAGCCGACTTCGGTGAACTTGGTCGCCTCGACCTTTATGAAGGGGGCTTCAGCGAGCTTCGCCAGCCGGCGGCTGATCTCGGTCTTGCCGCAGCCGGTCGGGCCGATCATCAGGATGTTCTTGGGCGTCACCTCGTCGCGCAGATCCGCGCCCAGCCGCTGGCGCCGCCAGCGGTTGCGCAGCGCCACGGCGACCGCGCGCTTGGCCTCGGCCTGCCCGATGATGTGTTCGTCGAGAGCGGCGACGATCGCCTTGGGGGTGAGGTTGTCCATGGTGTGTCCGAGGAGGGGGTTCAGACGGTCTCGACCGTCAGGTTGCCGTTGGTGAAGACGCAGATCTCGGCGGCGACCGCCATCGCCTTGCGGGCGATGGTCTCGGCATCGCTCTCGTAATCGGCCAGGGCCCGCGCGGCGGCGAGCGCGAAGTTGCCGCCCGATCCGATCGCGGCGATATCGCCCACCGGCTCCAGCACATCGCCATTGCCGGTGAGCACCAGCAGCGTGTCCTTGTCGGCGACGATCATCAGCGCCTCTAGATTGCGCAGATACTTGTCGGTGCGCCAGTCCTTGGCGAGCTCGACGCTCGCGCGCATCAGCTGGCCGGAATACTGCTCGAGCTTCTTTTCCAGCCGCTCGAACAAGGTGAAGGCATCCGCGGTCGCTCCGGCGAACCCGGCGATGACACTGCCGTCGCCGATCCGGCGGACCTTGCGGGCGTTGGGCTTCATCACGGTATTGCCCATCGACACCTGCCCGTCACCTGCGATGACAGTGATGCCGCCGCGCCGGACGCCGATGATGGTGGTGCCGTGCCATTGCACGAGGCCGTGGGCCGAAGGATCGCTGCTCATATCCGCGAATATGGCGCGCGAGGCTGCAGGATCAAGCGCTGGCGATCAGCGGCAGGCTATGGGCCGCCCGGACCACCCGCACCTGGCATCCCGGCACCGCCGACCTGGCCGATATTGCCGAACAGATCTTCGAGGAAGCCGCGCTCGCGCCCGAGGGTCGGGGTCTTGTTGCCATCGGGATCGAGATAGACGACCTTGTCCGAACCGCTGCGCTCGACCTCGACCACCTTGCCCGCCGCATCGAAGCGGACCGCGAGCACCGAATGCTGACGGATCTTGGGCCGGGTGAAGGGCCGCTGGCCGGTGACGCTGGAAACATAATACCAGGTCGGCTGGCCGAACTGGCTGACAAAGGTCGGACGGCCGAGTGCGCCTTCGACCGAGCGCTGGTTGTCGAGCCCGGGCTGGACCACGTCGACCAGCAGCGGATCATTGATGTATCCGCGCGATTCGCGGATCGCCGTGCAGGCCGGCAGCAGCGCCGCAGCGCCCAGCACCAGCCCCGCGCGCGCCGCAGCCCGCAGACGGCGGCTTTCGGGCTTCATTCTCGCAATCTGCGTCAAACTCTATCCGTCCCGTATCTCTGTCCGCGGCAAGCGGGCGTGTCATATCCCTTGGGTCTTGCGCTTTAAGGGGCTAGGCACAAGCTTGCAACGCACCATCTGCGCGCGGCGGTGGAGCAGCGGGCTTGAACCGTGCTTGAACGCATCCGCGCTTTGTGCGTTTGCGTAAGATTGCACACCATTGTCCGGCACCCGAAAGGCCCGTTTGTCATGTCGTTCCTGTCCCGTCTGCTCGGCACCGCTCCCGACCCGCGCGAGGAAGTGCGCCCGCTTTGGCACCGCGTGGTCGAGCTGGCGCGCGATCCGGCCTATTATGCCGAATGTGGCGTGGCGGATTCGGTCGCCGGGCGGTTCGATCTGATCACCGCTGTCCTGAGCGTCGTGATGGTGCGGGTCGAAGCCTCTGAAATGCGCAGCGAGAGCGCCCTGCTGGCCGAGCTCTTCGTCGAGGACATGGACGGCCAGTTGCGCGAGTTCGGCGTGAACGACGTCGTCGTCGGCAAGCGCGTCGGCAAGCTGATGAGCGTGCTCGGCGGGCGGCTCGGGGCCTATCGCGGCGCGCTCAATGCCGGCGATCTCGACCGGCTGACCGCCGCCGTCGGCCGCAACGTCACCTTTGCCGAAGGCGCCGACGAGGCCGCCAGTGCCGCCGCCGTGGCCGACCGGCTGATGAAGCTGTCGCAACGCCTCGCCCGCTTCAGCGATGCCGAGATGCTGAAAGCGAGCGCAATCTGGTGAGCACGCCCCTGCCCCCGCCCGAACTGACCCGCATGATCAAGGCCCGCGCGCTGCCCGGCGCCGCGGTGGTGATCGAAGCCAACGAAGCCGAACGCGAAGCGCTGGCCCGCCGCTTCGGCCTCGGCGCAGTCGAGAGCCTGCGCGCCGAAGTCGCGCTCGAAGCCAAGCCGCGCGCGATCCGCGCCACCGGACGGCTGGTGGCGGCGATCCTGCAGCCCTGCGCGATCAGCGGCGAGGATTTCCCGGTCACCATCGACGAGCCCATCGACCTGCGCTTCGTCGAGGACGGCGCCCGCGCCCTGCCCAACGACGAGGACACCGAAATCGAGCTCGAAGCCGATGACTGCGACGAGATCGACTATGCGGGCGAGATGTTCGATCTCGGCGAGGCGGTGGCGCAGACGCTCGGCCTTGCGATCGATCCCTATGCAGAAGGGCCAAACGCCGATGCCGCGCGGCGGGCAGCCGGCATCGTCCCCGAAGGCCAGCAGGAAGGCCCGCTCGCGGCGATGCTGGCAGCGCTCAAGAAGGACTGACCCCGCGCAATCCGGCCATTGGCGCGGACCGCGAATTGCCAATGGAAGTGGCGGAGACGGAGCCAGTCGAATTGCTCCCAAGAGACGGCAGAATTGCGCGATTTCTTGCGCCCGCGCATTTCTCGATGCCCACAAAAGTGCATCGCTTGGGACCACGGGCCACATTACCTTACGGCTGTGAGGCGAGCTAAATGACCTTCAGACAGCATCACTTCGGCGGTTCTGGGCTCGGAACCTGAATGACAGATTTTGCGCAATCGCAGCGATTTCGCGCCGTTCAGCAAGCGCCCCCATTGCGGACATGCACTCTGCGAACTTTCGTCGGCGGCTTTTGGGTCGCTTGCTGAATGGTAGGTTTTGCTTTGAAGCGCAGCCAATCCGCCTCTCGGTTGTCGGCGCAATGTCCAGCCCACCAACTGCACTATGCTCTCCAGTCAAAACACTTCCGATGTTCGCGCCAGCAATCCGTCTGGCCGAAGCGCTACAGCATGCTCGCATAGAAGCGCTGTTCGAGCGGCAACATCGCCGCGCCGATCGCGCAGGCATCGACCTTGGTCTGCGACAGCATCACCCGCGGCAAGGGTCGCGGTTCCTGCCGCCGGGCATCGTCGAACAGCTCGATGGCAGGAATGAGCTTTTCCGCCAGCATCCGCGGGATGCGGCCGCCCAGCACGATCACGTCGGGATCGAGCAGCGCGGCAATCGCCGAGGCGATCAGCGATAGGGGATCGCGGCTCTGCTCGATCCACGCATCGACGCCCGGCCAGGCGGGATCGAACTGCGACAGCATCTGCGAGATGCCATCGACCTCGACCCCCGCCTTGCGGATCGATTGCAGCAGGGTTTCGAGTGTCGGCAGCTGGAACAGCCGCCATGGCAGGATCAGGCCAAGCTCGCCGCCATTGCCGTGCTTGCCGCGCATCAGACGGTGGTCGATCACCACGCCGCCGCCAAGCCCTGCTGCCATGAAGACATAGACGAAATCGGCGTGATCACGTCCGGCGCCGAGGAAGCTCTCGCCGATGGCGGCGGCATTGGCGTCGTTCTCGACCCACGCGGGAAGGCCGAGCGCCTCGCTGAACAGCTCGTCGATCGGCACCATCGCCCAGTCGTCGAGCGAGCGCGGCGGGTTGTAGCGCGACTTGCCGTCGAGGCAGTAGCCCGAGATACCGACGCCGACGCCGGTCAGGCGCTGCCGTGCCGCAGGGGTTTCCTCGAGAAACCGGTCGCGCACTGCGCCGAGGCGTTCGAACACGGCCCTGCGGCTCATCACCGGCATAGCGACATATTCGTAATCGACCACGTTGCCGGCGAAATCCATCAGCAGCACCGACATGGCATCGGTCATCAGCGCGACGCCGAGCGAATAGGCATAGTCCGGCGCGATCGAGAGCGAGACGCTGGGCTGGCCGCGCCGCCCGCTGGTCTTGCGCTGGCCAAGCGCGAGCGCGCGGCGATCGACCAGTTCGTTGACTAGCCGCGACACGGTTTGCTGCGACAGGCCGCAATGGCGCGCGATTTCCGGCTGGATGGTTCCCTGATTGCGCAGGACGAAGCTCAGGATGCTCGCTTCGCTGTCGGATGGCCGCTGGAAATTGTCGCTCATTGCGGAGGTCACCATGCGCCCATCATCGCAGAATTGATGCAAACGGGCAACATATCACTCTTTTAAAACCCATGATGGGTTGTATTGCCAGCGAGGCGCTGTTACGCCCGCCTCACGTGAAGTCCAGCCAATGGGCTCAGGTGAGGAGAGGATCAATGAAGCAGTTTCTCGGACTGGCCGCGGCCGGTGTCTCGTTGACAGCCCTGTTGCCCGCAGCGGCACTGGCCCAGGCCAGTGATCCCGCTCCCGGAGCGGCCGAAGAGGCGGAGCCGATTGCGGGGCAGGAAATCATCGTTACCGGCACCAGTCGCTCGCGCGTGGCGCTTGATACACCGCTCGCCATCTCGCAACTGGGCGAAGAAGCGCTGGCCCGCGCCGGGGTGACCAGCCAGGCGGATATTCTCAACACCATCCCCTCGATCAAGGCCGATGGCGGTGGCGGTGAAGTCGCCTCCAACGTGTTCATCCGCGGCCTGCCCTCGGGGGGCCAGTACCAGTTCACGCCGCTGATGTATGACGGCATCACCGTGCTCTCGGCCTTTGGCCTCAATTCCTCGGCCTATGACGTCTATGCCCGCAACGATCTGGGCATCGAACGGCTGGAATTCGTCCGCGGCGGCGTGTCCAACCTGTTCGGTCCCGGTTCGGTCGCGGGTCTGATCAACTACATCAGCAAGTCGGGCGGCGACGAGTTCGAGGGCACCGCGCAGCTGGAAGTCGCGCAGCGCGGCCGCTATCGCGGCGATCTGGCGCTGAGCGGCCCGCTCGGCAACAACTTCTACTTCGCGCTGTCGGGCTTCTATCGCGTCGACGACGGCCCGATCCGCACCAATCTCGACACCGAAGGCGGCCAGATCCGGGGCAATCTCGAATACCGGTTCGGCGACGGCAGCGGCAACATCAAGCTGGTCGGCCAGTACATCGACGACCAGACCCAGTTCTACCTGCCGATCCCGCTCGACGGGCCGACCCGCAACCGGCTGCGCGGCAATGACGACCGGATCGTCAATTCGGTGCAGAACCAGTTCGACTTTGCCGCGCTCGGCTTCAACACCCCGGGCGGCGGGCGCTTCAGCTCCGACATCGCCGAGGGCGTTGCCACCCGCGGCGGCATGATCGGCCTGACCTTCGAGAAGGATCTGGGCGACAGCGGCTGGGGCATCAACGGCCGGATCAAGTACAGTGACTACAAGCACAAGTTCGGCCTGTGGTCGGATGGTGACGGCGTCATCAACGTGCCGGAAACGCTGCAGAGCTTCCTGACCAACCGCAACCTCGGCGCGCTCGCCAATGCGCAGTTCAGCTTCGTCGGCGGCGGCGCGGTGCCCAACGACTTCCTGCTGTTCGCCAACCGCTTCACCGATCGCGACCGGCCGGTGAACGACTTCACCGCCGAGCTCAACCTCACCAAGTCGCTCCAGACCGGCAATGTCGATCATGCGTTCACGCTCGGCGGCTTCTATGGCGATGCGAGCGCGGGGGACTTCAACGTCACCACCACCTACCTTGCGGAACTCAACAACCGGCCGCGACTGGTGAGCCTCGCGGTGACCAACCCCGGGACCGGCGCACAGACCGTGATCTCGCGCGGCGGGCTGCTCAATGCGGGGGCCGGCTACGTCAACAACCGGCACGCGGCCGAGCGTTACGCGGTTTATGTCGCCGACCAGATGAAGATCGGCGACCGGTTCAACTTCGATATCGGCTTCCGGCTCGAGCACCTGAGCGGCGAGATCCGCCGCGAGCGCACCTCGACCGTGGTGACCGATGCCACCACGGCCAACCTCTCGAACGCGCTGCGCGACGTGATCTGGGGCAATGGCGGTTTCCTCACCGGCAATGTCTCGGCCACCGAATGGGCGGTTGCGGCCGGTGCGCTCTACAAGCTGTCGGACGACATGAGCCTCTATGCCAACGCCTCGCGCGGGTTCTTCTTCCCCGAACTGCGCTCGGCGGCATTCCGTCCCCTGCCTGCGGGCACGGCGGCCAATGCCAGCGCCTCGCCGGGGATGCAGAGCTACAATGCCGAAATCATCAAGCAGGCCGAACTGGGCTTCAAGCTCAGCCGCCCGGGCCTGTCGCTGACGGCGGCGGCCTTCTACACCAATCTCGAAAACCGCCGGCAGGTGCTGTTCGTCAACGACGGTGCCGGTGGCCTGATCGAGCGGGTCAACCTCGTCGGCACCGAAAGCTACGGCGCGGAAGCGACGATCGATGTCCGCATCATCGGCGACCTCAGCTTCAGCGGCAACGTGACCTGGCAGAAGAGCGAATTCACCGCCTTCGACACCGCGCCCGCCAATATCGGCAATGCGGTCGAACGCCAGCCCGAATGGCTCTACAACGCCGGGCTCTACTATGATGACGGCACCTTCGACCTTTCGGTGTTCACCAACTACACCGGGCCGAACTTCACCGCGTCGAACAACGCGATCGAACTCGAAGGCTGGAACATCGCCAACCTCGACACCGGCTACCAGTTCGATCTGGGCGCGACCACGATGCGGGTCAGCCTCAACGTGTTCAACCTGTTCAACACCGATGCGGTGACCGAAGGCTCGCCGCGGCAGGATGTCAACCAGGTCGCGAACGGGGCCTTCTTCGTCGGGCGCCCCGTGCTGCCGCGGCGGATCACGGCACGGCTCACCGTCAACTTCTGACGCCCCGGCCGGGACTGTGGCATGATGTTGCAGTCCCGGTTGGATCGCACCGTCCGCGTGCCTTGAGGCCAAGAGGGCGTGGAGAGGGGTGGCACGATGCTGCGCGATGAACTTCTGACCCTGTTCGAGGCCGGCGTGCGTGCCGCCAGCGCACCGGCTGCGCTTGCGGCGCTGCTGCCGGCGGGCGCGCCGCAGGGGCGCACCCTCGTGCTGGGCTGCGGCAAGGCGGCCGCGGCCATGGCCGAAGTGGCGGCGCACCATCTCGCGGGCGATGTCACCGGCTGCGTCGTCACCCGCTTCGGCCATGGTGCGAGACAGCCGACCGGCGGGATCGCGGTGATCGAAGCGAGCCACCCCGTGCCCGATGCCGCGAGCCTTGCCGCCGGACGCCGCATCCGCGAGCTGGCGGCCACGGCGCAGGCCGGCGACCGGGCGGTGTTCCTGATCTCCGGCGGGGGCTCGTCGCTGCTGGTCGATCCGATCCCCGGACTTGCGCTCGAGCGGAAGGCGCAGATCAATGATCACCTCGTCAAGTCGGGCGTGGCGATTGCGGACATCAATCTCGTCCGCCGCCACCTCTCGCAGGTGAAAGGCGGGCGGCTGGCTGCGGCTGCTGCCGCAGCGGCGGGCGACATGCACACTTTCGTCATTTCCGATGTCGTCGGCGACGATCCTTCGGTGGTGGCCTCCGGCCCTTCGATCGCCTCGCTCTTCGAACCGGAGTGTGCCATCGCCATCCTTGAACGCAGCGGCTGGCCGGTCGATGCCGGACTGGCCGCGCTGATCCGTGCCGCAGCACCGCCCCCAGTGCCGCCGCATCCGGTCCATGTCATTGCCGATGCCCGCACCGCGCTTGATGCCGCCAGTCACGCTGCGGCCGAGAAGGGCTGGCGGGTGGTGCGGATCGGCGACGATCTGGCCGGCGATGCCGGAGCCACGGGGCGCAAACACGCCGCCCTCGCGCTTGATCAGGTTGCGGCCGGAACCCCCTGTCTGCTGGTCTCGGGCGGGGAGCTGACAGTCGAGGTGCGCGCCCGCGACGGACGGGGCGGGCCGAATCTCGAATATCTTGCAGGGCTGATGGCGGCGCTTCCGCCCGGCGCGCCGGTCGCGGCACTGGCCTGCGACAGCGACGGGATCGACGGCAGCGAGGACAATGCCGGTGGCTGGTTCGACGCTTCCCACCGGGCCCGCGCCGAAGACTGCGAGGCCGCGCTCGCGGCCAACCGCACCTATGACCTGTTCCAGCGCTTCGGGGGCCTGATCATGACCGGACCGACCCGCACCAATGTCAACGATATCCGGCTGATCGCCGTGGGAGCCAAGCCATGAGCCGCAATCCAGACCTCGACCGGCAGGCGCGCGAAATCCTCCGCCGCAATGACCGTGGCGGCTATACCGTCCCGACCCATGGCCTCTATCCCTTCCAGTGGAACTGGGATTCGGCCTTCGTGGCGCTCGGCTTTGCAGAATTCGACCGGGATCGCGCATGGCAGGAGATCGAGACTCTCGTCTCCGCCCAGTGGGATGACGGGATGATCCCGCACATCGTGTTCCACCAGCGCGACGAGGGGTATTTCCCCGGCCCGGATGTGTGGGCCACGGGCCGCACCCCGCCGACCTCGGGCATCACCCAGCCGCCGGTTCTGGCGACGATCGTGCGCCGGCTGTGGGAGAGCGAGGGGGCCGATCCCGCCTGCCCGCGGATGCAGCGCCTCTATCGCGCCTGTCTTGCCAGCCACCGCTGGTTCCACACCTACCGCGACCCGCTCGGCAACGGGCTGGTGATGGTGACCCACAACTGGGAGACGGGCCGCGACAATTCGAGCGAGTGGGACGATGCGCTCGCCCGCGTCGATACCAGTGGCGTCGGCCCCTACCAGCGCCGGGATACAGGCCACGTCGATGCCGCGATGCGCCCGAAGCAGGAGGAATATGACCGCTATGTCGCGATCCTCCAGTTCGGGCGGGCGGGCGGCTGGAACCACCGCACCATAGCCGATGAAGGGCCGTTCCGGATGGTCGATGTCGGCATGTCGATGGAGCTGCTGCGCGCCAACCGCGATCTGCTTGCACTGGCCGAAGCGCAGGGCGATACCGCCGCCGCGGGGGAGCTGCGCGCGCGCATCGCGCTTTCCGAAAGCGGCATGGAGTGGCTGTGGAACGAGGAGGCGGGGGCCTATTGCTCGCGTGATGCGACGACCCACGAAAGCTCGGGCCTCGTCACCAATGCCAGCTTTCTCGCCTTCTACGCCGGGGTCGGCAGCGAGGCCCAGCGCGCAAGGCTGATCGCGGCGCTGGGGCGGATGATGCACTCGGCGCGCTATCTGCTCCCCAGTCTCGAAGCCGGAAGCCGCGCCTATGATCACCGTCGCTATTGGCGCGGGCCGGTGTGGCTGGTGGTGAGTTACATGGTGGCGCAGGGTCTGGCCGAGCAGGGTGAGGCCGAATGGGCCGAGCGTATCCGCGAGGATTCGGCGCGCCTGATCGAGCTCTCCGGCTTCTACGAAAGCTTCAGTCCCGAGACGGGGGAAGGTTCAGGCGGCCCCGACTTCTCGTGGACGGCGGCGATGTGGCTGGCATGGTGCGGACGATGATCGGCCTGTTCCGGAAGCCCGCTTCGGCGCACTATCCGTGGATCCTGATCGGCCTGTTGTGGATGGTCTCCTTCCTCAATTCGGCTGACCGCGCGATCCTCAATGCGGTCAAACCGCTGCTGCGCGATGCCTTCCAGATCACCGACATCCAGCTGGGCGTCGTCGATACGGTGTTCTTCTGGACCTATGCGGTCTGCGCCTTCCTGTTCGGGCGGATCGGGGATAGCGTCAGACGGCGCAACATGGTGCTGTTTGGCCTCCTGTTCTGGAGCATGGCCACCGGCTTCATGCCGATCGCCACGGGCTTTGCAATGCTGCTGGCGATGCGGACGCTGGTGGCGGTCGGGGAATCGACATACTATCCCACGGCGACCGCACTTATCAGTTCCTGGCACCGACCGGCGATGCGCAGCCGCGCGTTGGCGATCCACCAGACGGCAGTGTTCGCAGGGGGCGGGATCGGCAGCTGGGCAGCGGGTTGGCTGGCCGACACCTACGGCTGGTCGATGCCCTTCCTCGTGTTCGCCGCGCTCGGCGGCGTGGTGTTCGTCGTGCTGCTGTTGACCTTGCGCGACGATGCGCCCTCCGTCGTCGCTGCCAGTGACCGGCCCAAGGGCGAGCCGCTAAAGATCATCCTGGCCAATCCGGCGGCGCTGCTGCTGTGCGGCGTGTTCTGCCTTGCCACCGCGGCTTCGTCGGCGGTGCTCAACTGGTGCAATACCTATGCCCACGACGTGCTGGGCCTGAACCTTGCCGACAGCGCGCTGGTCGGCCCGGTGATGATCACCTCGGCGGGCTTTGTCTCGGTGCTGGTGGGCGGCTGGCTGTCCGACGCTTTTGCCGCGCGCAGCCTTACGGGGCGCCTGACGGTGCTGACGATCGGCCTTGTTCTCGCCGCGCTGTTCCTGCTGCCCTTCCCGTGGGCGAGCACGGTGGGAGCGGTCGCCGCGCTGCTGTTTGCAACCAGCTTCGGCAAGGGCCTGTTTGATGGCTGCATCTACGCAGCGATGCATGATGTTATGCCGGACTCCGCGCGGGCCACGGCGGCGGGTTTGATGACGATGATGGGCTTCCTCGGCGCGGGCGTGTCAACCGTGGCGCTTCCCGCAATCGCGGTACACACGGGACTGGCGGCAGGCTTTGCAATGATGGCAGCACTTTACGCGCTTGCCGTCATCGCATTGCTGGCGGGGCGCCCGTTGGTGAGGCGTGCGGTGCATCGCATGGGCGAAAGGACAATCGATGGCTGATGAGCGCCTCTTCGGCGGGATCGAGCTGGGCGGCACCAAGACGGTTTTCGCGATCGGCACGTGCAGCGGCAAGATCATCGCCCGCCGCACAGTGCCTACCCGGGCACCGGAGGCTGTGGTCGCCGATGCTGCCATCTTTTTTGCCGAGGGCGGATCCAAGGTTTCGGCGCTTGGCGTGGGTGCCTTCGGCCCGATCGTTATCGACCCTAAGGCTCCGGACTATGGCCAGCTGTGCGACACCAACAAGCCTGGCTGGAGCGGGTTCGGGTTAACTGGTGCGCTCGAGGAGGCCATGGGCCTTCCGGTTCGGCTAGTGACAGACGTGGGGGCCGCTGCGATCGGCGAGGCTCAGCTCGGCGCGTTGCGCGGGTGCGAAATCGGGATCTACCTGACCGTGGGCACCGGTATCGGCGGCGCGATCATCGTTGGCGGGAAAGTTCTCCCCGCATTGCTGCACCCCGAGATGGGGCATATCGCCTTGCATCGCTTGCCCGGCGATGCGGCCCCATCGACCTGCAACTTTCACGATAACTGTGCCGAAGGCTTGGCGGCTGGCCCTGCCATCGCGGCGCGTTTCGGCAAATCGCTCGATCATTTCGCGCCGGATGATCCGGAATTCCTGATGATCGCCGATTATCTCGGTCAGCTGTGCTGCCAGCTGGTGCTGACCCTTTCGCCGCAACGGATTGTGCTGGGCGGAGGGGTCGGCGGTGCGCCCGGCGTCGTTCCCGCTGTACACCGGGCGATGGTGCGGCATCTGGGGCGATATGCACCGGCTGCCGTGGCTGACGAGCACTATTTGACGGCACCAACGCTCGGGCAGGACGCCGGGATCACCGGCGCTCTGGTCTGCGCGGTCAATGCAATCCGGGAGATGGCCTGAGATGGTGATTCTCGACCGCTCGCTTCACGAACGGCCATGGGGGCGGCGAGATCTGCCGGACGTTTATGACGCGGAGGGGCGCATGATTGGTGAAGTCTGGCACCAGCATCCCGACGCGCCTCTGCCCGTTCTGGTCAAGTCACTCTTCACCTCCGAACACCTGTCGGTTCAGGTCCACCCCGACGACGCTTCGGCTCGGCGCGCGGGCTTGCCAAGGGGCAAGGAGGAGTGGTGGCTTGTGACGGCCGCCGCACCGGATGCGACACTTGGAGTCGGCCTGCGCGCGCCGGTCACGGCAGAAGCGCTCCGAGCGGCCGCAATCGATGGCTCGATCATCGATTTTATGGAATGGTTTCCGGTGAATGAGGGCGATTTCTTTCACATCCCGCCTGGCACTGTCCATGCGATCGGCCCGGGCGTTGACATAGTCGAGGTCCAGCAGAACGCCGATGTGACCTATCGCCTTTACGATTATGGTAGGGGGCGCGAACTGCATCTCGACGCTGGTATGGCGGTGGCGCAGCCTCTCCCTCACCCGCCAGAATTGCACGGTAACCTCGCAAAAGGAGGCGTCGATGGGGAAGGGCCTCGGTTGCTGACGCGCTGCCCCCACTTCAGCGTGTGGTATGTCGATGCGAGCTCGCTTGGCGCGTTTCCTAGCGGAGCCTTCCAGCTTGTGCCACTGGCCGGCAACGCAGCGCTTGCAGACAGCGCCATCCGGCCCGGCATAGTGGCATGGGGCGATCCCGCAGATGTTGGACAGGCATCCGAGGATTTTGCCTGTCTTGTCATCGACGCGGTCGAACCATGATGACGGCAACCACAAAGATGTGATCTTATGGAAGGGCTGGTTTCGGGATCACGCTTTTCTCTTTTGAGTGGCCGCAATGAGGGCGCATTACTGACCTGGCGGAAAGCATTTCAAAGGGACCAGCATAGGGCGCCAGGAACCTCCTGACGGAGGATGGTCTCAGCTGCCGCTTTGATCGCGCCAGCAAAGATCTAACTCGCAAGGTCTGCTCTGGGAGATCAACAGGCAACCGGACCCACGTCGCACCTTAAAGCAATCCGTTGCTGTGGGCATCGTGTGCAAGATGGCCCAGACCCGGTCGTCTGGATCAATCCAGGTCAACGTCTGCACAGGACAATTGCTGCCGTCTCGGCGCACCGAAGCGGAGCGCCGATTTGCGCCGATGTCGTTCTTTCGCTTGAGGAGAAAAACGCATCGATCGCTTGGAAGGCTGAGCCCTTGGCTCTTGTCGAGGTGGGTGAGAGGGGCCTCACGATACCGGGAAACCTTTTTAAGGGCCCAGCTAACCCTCGCCGCCCGCGCGCCGGGCAAAGGCGGCATAGCGCGGGTCGGGCCTGAGCCCGGACAGCCGCGGATCGATGCGGATCGCACTCACCAGGCTCTCGCCCGCGGCGAATGCGGCATCGAGCGCGGCGAAAGCCTCCCCATCCTCCCCCAGCAAGGCCAGCAGCACCGCCTCGTCGTAATGTGAGCGCGGACGGGCCGCCTGTCGCCGTGCGAGCAGCGCGCGCAGCATCGCGCCGCGTCCGCCCGCCGCATAGGCCTCGCGCGCCGCCGCGACATCGCCCGCCAGCGCCTCGTCCTGCGCCAGCTGCGCGGCCACCGCGCTATCCCCCAGCCAGCCCTCGCAATCCCCCTCCGCCAGCGCGATCAGCGCGCGGTGGCGGTGCGGGGCGGCGAGTTCGGGGCGCTCGGCGGCGATCTGGCCCAGCAGCGCCAGCGCCTCCCCGCGCCGTCCGAGCGCGTGGAGGATCAGCGCCTTGTCCGCGACAATCGCCGGAGTGCCGGGGCTGCGGCGCCGGGCGCGCTCGATCTGCACCAGCGCGGCGTCGAGATCACCCGCATGATAGCTCGCCTTGGGCATGGCGCCGCGCGATGGGAACGCAGCGGGCGAACCTAGCTGGCATGGACGGCTCGTGCATCATCAGGTTCGCACGCGAACGGCATAGATGGCCTCGAAGGGCGCGCTGTCCGATTGGCAGGCCTCGGGAAATGGGCCTGGTGGGGTCGGTTTCTGGTCTAGCCGGTCCTCCGCCATGCTCTATGGGAGCGACTGCAAAGTCCCAAATCCGGCCTGTGAGACCAATCGGCAGGCATGTCCGTTTTCAGTCGATCATCAGGCGGACCGCGTTCGTCGTTGTGGGTCGATGAGGCGATGCGCGACCGCAATTGGGGGCACCGTTTCAAGCAATGCCCCCACAGGTGCCCCCTTTCGGGTGAGAGCGCATGTCGCATTACGATGCGACATGAGGCACGTTCTAGCATGGTCCTCTGGCGGCATCCTGTCTGTATGGGACAGAATGTACATCCATTGGAAAAGAAAGTGGCGGAGACGGAGCCCGTCGAATTGCCCCTGAAAAACGGCAGAATTGCGCCATTTCTTGCGCCCGCGTTTTTCTCGATGCCCACACGGATGCCCACAAAAGTGCGCAGCTTGGGACCACGCACAAAAAATACGTTCTGGCTGCGGAAGGGGCTAAATGGCCTTCTGACAACACCTCTCTGGCAGCTCCGGGGTCGATTGCGGTCTGTCGGCTCTTGAGAACAGAACCCGCAATAGCCGCCATTGGCGGCGCAAGTTGGGCCCTGTCCGCTTTCGACCCAACGTCGGTCGTTTACATCAGCCGCCATGAGCGTCCGCTCCTGACAGAAGCCGCCGACGGGACGCCCCAATGCCCATCGGCAATGTGCCTCTGATCAGCCGTTCGCGCTTCAATCTATTACTCCCGAACGCTGCCATTCGCTCGTTTCAACGCTGGAATCACCAAGGCAGACGATTGCGCAAATCTGGTCCGTATCGATGACCTCAATGCGTCACTCAAAGTTGCCGCTGATGCGACTCAAGAAACGCAAGACATGGTCAGGAATGTAAGGGCGCGCGGGACGATTCATTGACCTGCGTCAAATGCGTCGGCGGATCGCAAGGCTAGCAATGAATTGCCCGGCCAGAGGACCCCCAAACTGGGCGCTCTTGGCAGGTCGCGCAGACTTGCACTGTATTCAACCGCGGGGTTGCAGCGCGGGTGAGGGAAACCGACTATGCCAAAGATCCGGCAAATCCCGATCGACACGCACCCCGAGAATACGGCGTTCCTGCTGCGTCACGGTGACGGCTATTCGGCCGAGCAGTTTCAGGCGCTGCGCAAGATCCGCATTTGGGGTGGGGGATGCGAAATTCTCGCGAGCCTCGCGGTGGTCGACGATCCGGCCGTGATCGGCATCGACGAGATCGGCCTTGGTAAACAGGCCTTCCAGCGGCTTGGCCTGGCGGAAGGCACCGAAGTCGAAATCGCGCAGGCGCGTCCGCCCGCAAGCCTCGAATTCGTGAGCCGCAAGATCGACGGCGAGGCGCTGGGTGATGGCGAGATCGCTGCGATCATCCGCGATGTGGCGAACCACCGCTATTCCCACATGGAAATCGCCGCGTGGCTGGTGGCCTGCGCCGGGTTCATGACGACACAGGAGACCCTCGCGCTGACGCGGGCGATGGTCGATGTCGGCAATCGCCTGCACTGGCAATCCCCGCTGGTGGTGGACAAGCACTGCATCGGCGGGATCCCCGGCAACCGCACCTCGATGATCGTGGTCCCGATAGTTGCCGCGCACGGCCTGGTCTGCCCCAAGACATCCTCGCGCGCGATCACTTCGCCCAGCGGCACGGCCGACACGATGGAAGTGCTCGCCAATGTCGATCTCCCCGAAGCACGGCTGACCGCAATCGTCGCAGAGCACAAGGGCGTGCTTGTGTGGGGCGGGCGGATCGGGCTGTCGCCGGCCGATGATGTGCTGATCGCGGTCGAACGCCCGCTGCGGCTCGACACGATGGAGCAGATGGTCGCCTCGATCATCTCGAAGAAGGTGGCGGCGGGATCGACCCATCTGGTGCTGGACATTCCCATTGGTCCCACATCCAAGGTCCGCACCCAGAGCGATGCGGTGCGGCTACGCAAGCTGTTCGAATATGTCGCCCGACACATGGGACTGACAGTGAAGGTGGTATTCACCGACGGATCGCAACCGGTCGGGCGCGGGGTCGGCCCGGTGCTGGAGGCGCGCGACGTCATGGCGGTGCTGCGTAACGAGCCCGATGCACCCGAAGACCTGCGCGATCATGCGGTGATGCTCGCCGGGCACGTGCTCGATTTCGATCCCGCCATAGAAGGGGGCAAGGGTTATGCCCGCGCGCTCGAACTGCTCGCCTCCGGCGCTGCACTGGAGGCGATGGAGCGGATCATCGCCGCGCAGGGGACGTGCGAGCGCCAGCTGGTGCCGGGCCCGCTGTGGCACGAGGTCAAGGCGGCGCATGCCGGGCGGATCGCCGCCATCGATTGCGAGCGCATTGCCCGCGTCGCGCGGCAGGCCGGTGCGCCGATGGACAAGGCCGCCGGGATCGACCTCCTGGTCAAGGTCGGTGGCATGGTGCGGGCGGGCGACGTGCTCTACCGCATTCACGCGAGCACGCGGACCGGGCTCGATTTTGCCCGCGAGCTGGCGAGTGAAGACCCCGGGTACGCGATTGCATGACAAGCGCCACGCTCCATTGCTTTGCCGAGGCGGCCGGTCTGGCGAAGGAGCTGGCCGCATTGTTGGGCGCCCCATGCGCGCCAGTTGCAGTGCATCGCTTCCCCGACGGGGAGAGCCTGGTGCAGGTCGCCGGGACCGGGTCTGTCGCCTTGCTCTACCGCTCGCTCGATGATCCCAATGCCAAGCTGGTCGAAGTGCTGCTCGCCGCGTCGGCCTTGCGCGATGGCGGGGCGCGTCAGGTGGTTCTGATCGCGCCCTATCTGGCCTACATGCGGCAGGACATGGCGTTCCGCCCCGGCGAGGCGGTGAGCCAGCGGGTGATCGGACGCCTGCTGGCGGGCGCTTTCGACGGGGTGCTGACCATCGATCCGCATCTCCACCGGGTGCACACGCTCGGCGAAGTCATCCCCGATGTTCCGGCCATCGCGATTACCGCCGCGCCGCTGCTGGCCGCTGCCATCGACCATGATGCTGCGCCGGTGCTGGTCGGACCGGACGAGGAATCGCGCCAATGGGTCGGCGCTGTGGCGCGCCTTGCGGGCCTGCCCTTCATCGCCGGGCGCAAGCAGCGCCGCGGTGACCGCGATGTGATCGTGACATTCGAAGATGCCGCACAGATCGCGGGGCGGCCGGTGGTGCTGGTCGACGATCTCATCTCCAGCGGTCGCACTCTGATCGAGGCGGCGGCAGGGCTGCACGCAGCGGGCGCGGCGCGGGTCGATGCGCTGGCGGTGCACAGCCTTGCCAGCGCCGCCGACATCGCCGCGATGCACGCCGCCGGGATCGCCAGCATCCGCGCGACCGACAGCGTCGTCGGGCCGCTCGCGCAATTGCCTCTCGCGTCTGCACTCGCGGAGGCCATCATCGATCAGGGCTGGACAGGAGCGCCGCGCACATGACGGATCAAAGGCTGACAGTCACCTTCCACGGCGCGGCGCAGACCGTCACCGGATCGTGCATGGAGTTCCGCAGCGGCAGCCATGCGGTACTGGTCGATTGCGGGATGTTCCAGGGCTCGCGGACGCTGGAGGCGCTTAACCATCAGGAATGTCCGTTCGATCCGGCCGGGATCGATGCGATCATCCTCACCCATGCCCATATCGATCACAGCGGGTTGCTGCCCAAGCTGGTCGCGCTGGGGTTCAAGGGCGAGGTGTGGTGCACGCAGGAGACCATCGATCTGCTCGAACACATGCTGGCCGATTCCGGGCGCATCCACGAATTCGAGGCCGAGCGTCGCAATCGCCGCCGCGACCGCGCTGGCGACGAGCCCTTCATCCCGCTCTACACCGAACACCAGGCGATGCTGGCGTGGGAGCGGTGCCGCCCGATCACCTTGCAGACCTGGTTCGAACCTGGGCCCGGTTTTCGCGCGCGGTTGTGGAATGCCGGGCACATCCTCGGTGCGGCCTCGGTCGAACTGAAGGCGGCGGGCACGCGGGTGATATGTTCGGGCGATATCGGTCCGTCCAACAAGGCGTTCTATGCCGATCCCGAGGGGCCGTCTGGCTTTGATCACGTGATCTGCGAGGCGACCTATGGCAACCGCGAGCGCGATAAGGTCACCATCGAGGAGCGCCGCGCCCTGCTCGAAGCCGAGGTGCTGGCAGCGCGCGCACGCGGCGGCAATCTGGTGATCCCCATATTCGCGCTCGAACGCACGCAGGAACTGCTGCTCGATCTCGACACGCTGATCGATCAGGGGCGCATTCCCGGCACCCATGTGTTCGTCGATTCCCCGCTCGCCAACCGCATTACAGGCGTGTTCGAACGCTATGCGACCGAGCTGGAGGATACCGGGCAGCACAACATCTTCGACAATACCGCGTTCCACTTCGTCACCGATGTGGCCGAGAGCATCCGGCTCAACTCCATCGCCGGGGCGGTGATCATGGCGGCCTCGGGCATGTGCGAGGCGGGCCGCATCCGCCACCACCTGCTCAGCAACCTACACCGCTCGCGCTCGACCATCCTGTTCGTCGGCTTTCAGGCGCAGGGTACGCTGGGGCGGGTGATCCTTGAAGGGGCACGGACGGTGCGGATTTCGGGCAACGACGTGCGGGTGCGGGCGCAGATCCGGCAGATCGACAGCTATTCCGCTCATGCTGACCGAGACGAGCTGGCCGACTGGATCGCGGCGCGCCTGCCGGTTGCCGGATCGGTGTTCCTCGATCACGGCGAACCCGAAGCGGCGGAAGGCCTGCGGCGGTTGCTGCAAGCCCGCTTGCCCGAACAGGAGGTGCGCCTGCCGGTGATCGGCGAACGCTATGCACTGCCGCCGGGGGCAAAGGCGAAACGCGAGACCACCGGGCGGCAGGACCTGTCGCTCGCCACCGGTCGCGACTGGCAGAACGCCTATGCCGATTTCGCCACGTCGTTGAAGGCGCGCCTGTCGCGGATGACCGACGATGCCGAGCGCGAGCAGGCGCTGCGTGCCTTGCGAGAGGTGCTCGATGCCCATGATGCGCGCGGCTAGCCGGACGGGCTGAGCGATGGCGGGCCCGCCTGCAACACCGACTGCGGCTCCGGCCTTCCGGGCGTTGGGCCTGTCCAAGGTCTATCGCACCGGAGAGACGGAGGTGCATGCCCTGCGCGGCGTCGATCTGGATATTGCCGCAGGCGAGGTGCTGGTGCTGCTTGGCCCCTCGGGCAGCGGCAAATCGACGTTGCTCAATATCATGGGCGGGCTCGACCGGCCGTCGAGCGGGCAATTGTTCTTCGGCGATGAGGAGCTGACCGGGCTCGACGATGGCGGGCTGACGCGGTTCCGCCGCGCGCATGTCGGCTTCATCTTCCAGTTCTACAATCTCGTCCCCAGCCTCACCGCCGAGGAGAACGTCCGCCTCGTCACCGACATTGCCGAGCGCCCGCTGGAGCCGATGGCGGCGCTCGAACTGGTCGGGCTGGCAAAGCGCGCCGCGCATTATCCGGCCCAGCTGTCGGGCGGCGAACAGCAGCGGGTGGCGGTGGCCCGCGCGATCGCCAAGCAGCCCGAGGTGCTGCTGTGCGACGAGCCGACCGGCGCGCTCGACAGCGCCACCGGCATCCGCGTGCTCGAAGCGCTGGTGCGGATCAACCGCGAGCGCGGCACCACGCTGGTGATCATCACCCACAACAGCGCGATTGCCGGCATTGCCGACCGGGTGCTGCATTTCCTCGACGGGCGGATTGCGCGGATCGAGCACAATGCCAGCCCCATCGATCCGGCGGGGATCGTGTGGTGAACGCGCTCGATACCAAGCTGCTGCGCGATCTGTGGCGGTTGCGCGGGCAGGTGCTGGCGATCGCGGTAGTGCTGGCGGCGGCGACGGCGATCTTCGTGCTCTCGGCCGGAACCCACGCCTCGCTCGCGCTGACGCGGGACGTCTACTATGCGCGCAACGGCTTTGCCGACGTGTTCGCGGAACTGACCCGCGCGCCCGCCGATATCACCGAGCGTGCTGCGGCGATCCCGGGCGTGGCGAAGGTGGAGGGCGGCATCCGCCAGCTGGCCACGCTCGACATGCCGGGCCGCCATGAACCGATGCGGGCGATCGTCATTTCGGTGCCCGAATACCGGCCGCGCCAGATCAACCGCATCACCTTGCTTCAGGGACGCATGCCGTCGCCAGATGCCGCCGGGGAGATCGTCGCCGACGAGGCCTTTGCCGAGGCCAACGCGCTAAGGCCGGGCGATACCATCGACGCGGTGATCTATGGCAAGCGACAGACCTTGCAGATCGTCGGCATCGGGCTTGCCCCTGATCACATCTTCTCAATCGCGCCGGGCGAGCTGGTGCCCGACAACCGCCGGTTCGGGGTGCTGTGGATGGGCGAGCGCGCGCTTGCGGCCGCGACCGACCGGGTCGATGCGATCAACACGCTGGTCGTGCTGCTCGAACCCGATGCGGTGTCGGGCGAAGTGATCCGCCAGCTCGATCGCCTGCTCGAACCCTATGGCGGCACCGGGGCCTATGCCCGCGAGGACCAGATCAGCCATGCCCTGCTCGACAGCGAACTGAGCCAGCTCGATGCGCTGACCCGTGTGATCCCGCCAGTGTTCCTGGTGGTGGCGACCTTCCTCGTGCTGTTCGTGCTCGGTCGCCTGATCCGCACCGAGCGGGCGCAGATCGGGCTGATGAAGGCGTTCGGATACAGCAACGCGGCAATCGGCTGGCATTACGGCAAGTTCGCGCTGGTCATCGCCATTCTCGCGAGCGTGCTGGGCTGCGCGGCAGGGGTGTGGATGGGGCGCGCGATGACCGAGCTTTATGCCCAGTATTATCGCTTCCCAAGCCTCGAATACCGGCTCGATCCCGGCGTGTTCCTGATCGCGGTCGGTATGGCGGTGGGTGCGGCGATGCTGGGAGCGCTCTTGGGCGTGCGCTCGGCCGTGAGCATTACCCCGGCCGAAGCGCTCGCGCCGCCGCCGCCGCCGATCTATCGCGACGGACCGTTCGAACGGCTGGCCGTGCGTGCCGGGCTGTCGCCTGCCGGACTGATGATCATCCGCCACATCGCCCGCTGGCCGGGCCGCGCGGTGCTGACTGCGGGCGGGGTCGCGCTGTCGCTCGGGCTGCTGTTTGCGACCTTGCAGTTTCACGATTCCAGCCGATTCATGATCCAGACCTTTTTCCTTCGCGCGCAAGCGCAGGATCTGACGGTGACCTTCACCCAGCCGCGCAACGAGCGGGCGCTGCACGAGCTGGAGCAGCTGCCCGGTGTCTTCCGCGTAGAGCCGGTGCGTGCCGTGCCGGTGCGCCTGTCCTTTGCCAATCGCAGCGAGCGCGGGGTGATCGAAAGCGTCAGCGACGCCAGCCAGCTTTCCGCCCGGATCGATCGCAACGGCGCAAAACTGGCCGTGCCGCCGCGAGGCCTGATGCTGAGCCGCCAGCTAGCCGATCAGCTGGGGGTCAGCAGCGGCGCGGAGATTGAGGTGCGGCTGCTCGATGGCGAGCGTACCAGCACCGTGCACAGGGTGGCGAGCGTGGTCGACGAGGTGATCGGCGCGCGCGCCTATGCCGCCGAGGACACGCTGCTGGCGATCACCCGCGACGCGTTGCCGGCCAGCGGAGCGCTGCTGCGGATCGATCCTGCTTTGCGCGACGACATCATCGACCGATTGGGCGCAATGCCCGGGGTGCTCGGCGTGAGCGAGCGCAGCGCCGCCTTTGCCTTGTTCGAGGACATGATCGACGACAACCTCTACACCATGCTGTTCGTGTTCGTGGCCTTCGCTTCGGCGATCGTCGTCGGGGTGGTCTACAACAGCGCGCGGATCCTGTTTTCCGAACGCGCGCACGAGTTGGCGACCTTGCAGGTGCTGGGCTATCATCGCAGCGAGGTCGCGGCGATTCTGGTGGGCGAGCTGGCGCTGCTGGTGGTGCTGGCGATCCCGCTGGGCTGTGTGGTGGGGGTCGGTCTGGGACAGTTGATGACCGCGATGTTCAGCTCCGATCTGTTCCGCATTCCCTTCGCACCGGCCCGCTCCACCTATGGCGTGTCGATCATCGTGGTGCTGGTGGCCGCGGCGGCGACCTGCGCGCTGGTGGCGCGGCGGGTGCTCGCGCTCGATCTGGTGCGCGTGTTGAAGGCGCGCGAATGATGCGGCGCTGGCTGTTTCGCTGGCGCTGGCCGCTGCTGCTGGCAGCGCTGGTTGTCGCCGGGCTGGTGTTCGCGTTCTGGCCGCGCGCCGCCGCTGTCGATGCCGGCGCGGTATCGCGCGGAGCCATGGTGGTGAGCGTCACCGATACCGCCGTCACCCGCGCTCAGGAGCATTACGTCGTCTCCGCCCCCGTCACGGGATACCTGTCGCGCATCGAGTTCGACGCGGGCGATGCTGTCGGGGCCGGGCAGGAGCTTGCGCGCCTCAGCGGCGGCCCTTCGGCCCCGCTCGATCCGCGCAGTCTCGCAGAGGGCCGCGCGGCATTGGCCTCGGCACAGGCGACGGTGGGCCAGGCGCGCGCCGGGCTCGATCTGGCGCGCAGCGATCTTGCCCGCGCCGAAGCGCTCGCTCCGCGCCAGTTCGTCTCGCGCGCACAGGTCGAGGCCTTGCGCGCGCGCGTGCTTAGCGGCGAGGCCGCGCTGGCGCAGGCGCGGGCCGAGGCCGTGCGGCTCGGTGCGATCCTGCGGCAGCCCGACGGATCGACCGGCGCATCGGTGACCCTGCGGGCACCGGCGGCGGGCCGGGTGTTGAGCGTGCTCAACGAAAGCGCCGGCATGGTGGCGGAGGGCACGCCGATCATCACCATCGGCGATCCGGCGGAACTGGAAGTGGTGGTCGATCTGCTCTCGCGCGAGGCGGTGCAGGTGCACCCCGGTGACCGCGCGCTGATCACCCGCTGGGGCGGGCCGGACCCGCTGGAGGGCCGGGTGTGGCGGGTCGAGCCCTTTGGCCAGCGCGAGATTTCCGCGCTCGGCGTGGAGGAGCAGCGCGTCAATGTCATCATCCGCTTCGCCGATCCGGCAAGGCTTGCCGCAGCAGGCCTCGGCCACGGGTTTCAGGTCGATGCGATGATCGAGCGCTGGCGCGATGACAAGGCGCTGCGCGTGCCGGTCGGCGCGCTGTTCCGTGGGCCGGAAGGAAAGTGGCAGGTATTCGTGATCGAGCAAGGCCGTGCACGCCTGCAGACGGTCAGCATAGGCCAGATCAACGAGGACTGGGGCGAAGTGCGCGGCGGTCTCGGCGAAGGCCAGCGCGTAGTGCTGAACCCCGCAAACACCTTGCGCGACGGCCAAAGGGTGAGCCCGCGCTGAGATACGCCACGCGTGCGTGACAACTGCAGTGCAAAGCCGGTGCCGGAAAAGGCCGCAATTGGCACAAGACCTGCCGATTTTCGCATCACATGGGAACGGCAGGTATGTCTCAAATTCAGCAATTTATGCCGATTGGAAAATCAGTCCGTTTTCAGGCGATCGGCAGGCGAGCTGAAATGACCGATATTAGGGTCGCATTACTGACCTCGCCGAAAGCATTTCAAAAGTTCCAGTATAGGGCGTTAGGAACCTCCTGACGGAGGATGGTCTCAGCTGCCGCTTCGATCGCGCCGACAAAATCTAACTCGCAAGGACTGCTCTTGGAGATAAACAGGGAACCGAACTTACGAGCCGCATCTTAATTCAATCCGCTTTTGTGGGCATCGTATGCAAGATGGCTCTCGATGCCCACAAATGTGCCCACAATTCGCTGAGACCGTATGTCGGTATCAGACACAGAATGAGACAGGCGAAAGGGGACTCTCACGGAGAATACCTGTCGGTATGGGACAGGTTGGGCCGCTATGTGATTGAGCGGTGGCGGAGACGGAGGGATTCGAACCCTCGGTACCCTGATAGAGTACGGTTCCTTAGCAGGGAACTGGTTTCAGCCACTCACCCACGTCTCCGGGCAACAGCGAGGCTGCGAGGGGCGGCCTATAATCGGCAAGAACGCCAGCGGCAAGGTGGCTTGGCGAAAAAGCGGAAATTGCCTGTCTGCTCCCTGTCGCCTGCACGAACAGCCGGTTCGGCAAGGGTTCAGGCAGGGATGACCAAGCTGACACGGCTCGTCGCAATTCCGATTCGCTCCGGCGATGCGGGATTGCAGCGGACGAGGAATGGGATTCTGCTCGATTGCGCCACAATGCAGGCGCGCGTGCTCACGGGAGAGGCTGCACCATGATCAGGCTGTTCGGACGGACCATCAATCATCCTCGCCGGATCGGCGGCTTCGCGGCCGGGCTGTTCGCCGCCCTGGCACTGGCCGCTCCGGCCGGTGCACAGGAAGTGGAGCGCTTCGATCCGGATGCAGCCTATGGCACGCAGGACAGCGCGCAGCAGGGTAGCATCGACGGCGATCTGATCGCGCCCGAGGGCCAGCAGGCCCCGGCCCCCGCGCCCACGCTCGATGAGCAGTTCGGCGACTATTCCGCCGCCCCCGCGGCCCCGGCCACGCAAGACCCTGCGGCTGCGCCTCAGGTTGCCACCACCACCGAGAACGCCGCCGGCACCTATGGCGAGGACGATCTGATCGGCGCGGCCGAGGGCGTATTCGGCAAGGGCGCGGAAGGCCTCGCCAGGATGATCGAGGACCTGCTGGAAAAGCAGGGCAAGCCCAATGCCTATATCGTCGGGCGCGAGGCGGGCGGCGCCTTCATCGTCGGCGCGCGCTATGGCTCGGGCACGCTGCACCACAAGGTCGAGGGCACCCAGCCGGTGTACTGGACCGGCCCTTCGATCGGCTTCGATGCCGGGGCCAATGCCGCCAACACCTTCGTGCTGGTCTACAACCTCCACGACAGCGAGGACCTGTTCAAGCGCTTCCCCGCAGGCGAGGGCCAGGCCTATTTCGTCGGTGGTCTCCACGCCAGCTACCTGCGCTGGGGCGATGTCGTGCTGATCCCGATCCGCATGGGCGCAGGCCTGCGGCTCGGCGTCAACGCGGGCTACATGAAGTTTTCGAAGAAGCAGCGCTGGCTGCCGTTCTAGAAAATTGCGCGAAAAGCCGGTTGCGGAGCGCTGACTGAAGGGCCATTGCCCGCGCCATGATGCTTGACCGACTCAGCCCCCAGGCGCCTGACGCGCTGCTCGCCCTGATCCGCCTCTACGCCGCCGATCCGCGGAGCGACAAGATCGACCTTGGCGTCGGTGTCTATCGCACCGAGGAGGGCGACACGCCCGTCTTTGCCGCGATCAAGGCGGCCGAGCAGGTGCTGGTCGATACGCAGGACTCCAAGTCCTACCTCGGCCCGGAAGGCGACATGGGCTTCGTCCACGCGCTGATGCCCTACGTCTTCGGCAGCGCCGACCCGACCATGGGCGGGCGCATTTCGGGGATGCAGACCCCGGGCGGCACCGGCGCGGTGCGGCTTGCGCTGGCGCTGGCGCAGAGGGCGGGCGTGAAGCGCGTCTACATGGGCGTACCGAGCTGGCCCAACCATGCGCAGATCCTCGCCGATCTCGGGCTCGAGCTGGTGACCTTCCAGCACGCCCGCCACGACGGCACCGCCGATCTCGATGCGGTGCTCGACATCATCGACAATGCCGGCCCGGACGAAGCAGTGCTGCTGCACGGCTGCTGCCACAACCCGACCGGGATCGACTACACCGCCTTCGACTGGGACTCGATCGCCGACGCCTTTGCCGGCAGCGGCGCCTTCCCGATCATCGACGCGGCCTATCAGGGCCTCGGCCAGGGGCTGGAGGAAGACGCGGCCGGGCTGCGCACGGTTCTGGCCAAGGTGCCGGAAGCCTTCATCGCCTATTCCTGCGACAAGAACTTCGGCCAGTATCGCGACCGCGTCGGCGCGTTCTACATTCTCGGCCAGGACCAGACCGCGCTCGACACCGCCTTCAGCAACGCCAATGCGCTGGCCCGCGCGTGCTGGTCGATGCCGCCCGATCACGGCGGTGCGGCGGTTCGGATCATCCTGCGCGATCCCGATCTCACCGCACAGTGGCTGGCCGAGCTCGACACCATGCGCACGCGGATGCGGCAGGTGCGCGATGCGCTCGCCGCCGCCGGCACGGCAGGACGGATCGATCTTACCCCGCTTGGGCTTCAGAACGGCCTGTTCGCGATGCTCCCCGTCACCAAGGAGGAGGTCGCCACCCTGCGCGAGGAGCACGGCATCTACATGGCCGCCTCGGGCCGCATCAACATCGCCGGGCTGACCAGCGCCAACCTGCCCAAGTTCATCGCTGCCCTCGCGGCGGTGGCGCAGTAAGGCCCGCGCCCGTGCTCGACCGCCAGCCGGTGCTGGAGGACGAGCGCCTGCTGCTGCGGCCGCTGCACCCCGACGACTGGGACGCGCTGTTCGCGGTCGCCAGCGATCCGCTGGTGTGGGAACAGCACCCCGCGCATGACCGCTGGCGCGAGCCGGTGTTCCGCGCCTTCTTCGATGATGCGCTGGCCAACGAGGGCGCGCTGGTGGCGATCGACAAGAGCACCGGAGTGGTGATCGGCTCCTCGCGCTTTCAGGGGCTGGAGGAAGCAGACGGTGGCTCAGTCGAGATCGGCTGGACCTTCCTTGGGCGCAGCCATTGGGGCGGCACTTTCAACCACGCGATGAAGCGGCTGATGCTGGCCCATGCGCTGGCAAGCGTGGCCGAATGCCGCTTTCTGGTGGGCGAGACCAACATCCGCTCGCGCACCGCGCTCGAACGGATTGGTGCGAAGCTCACCGACCGCCGCGAGGAGCGCATCATGGCGGGCGGCGCGGTGATCCCGCACCTTACCTACGCGATCACCGGCGAGAGCTTTGCGAGCGGGCCGCTGGCCGCCTGACCTAAGCCGACAGCACCGCGCGTGCGACGCTGTGCCACCATGGCGTGTCCCACAGCACCAGCATCGTGATCTGGGTTGGCAGGATGATCGCGAGCCACACCCAGTAGGCGCGGTGGACATAGCCGTTGCGCAGCAGATCGCGCGCGAACATCGGCACGGCGAGGAGCAGGATGTAAAGCTCGGTGCTGATCGGTGAATGCGGCGCGCTGGTCGGCAGACCCGGCACGCGCGCAATCGCTGCGCCCATGACGCTGGCGGTGCCGAGGATCATCATGCGCTTGTGAAAGCCCGGGTCGGAGTGCCGCGCCAGCAAGGCCAGGGCGATGAACAGCGGGAACAGCAGGCCCGCGCGCAACTGGCTGAGAAGGATGTTCTCCTTGCGCGTTACTGTTGCCTCGGCGGCAGCTCGCAGATCGGGCGCGGCGCTGGCGGCAACCTCGGCGACCTGCTGATAGCTTTCGGCGGCCAGCATGGTGCCCACGATCACCAGCGCAGGCACCAGCACCAGCGCCGTCAGCCCCAATTGCATATGCCCCTTGATCCGCCCCGTCGCGGCGAGCCATGTCTGCGCAAAAAGGAGCAGCAGAAAACTGCCCATCAGCACGGCGTGAAGGTGCAGAACCGTGGTCATCGGCGGGTGAGTGCCGTCCTTGACGGCAGCGACCATCTCGATGGAATCCGGGACGAAACCGGCAAGGGTTATCGCCAGAAGCCCGCCCGCCATTGCTACATAGATCCAGCGATCGATCGCATCGGCGCGCGGTGTGCCGCTGAAATAATCGATGCGCCCGTCCGCTTGCGCGAACCCCGCTGCATTCCCCATCCTGCATCCCCCCGTTTGGTGCGAGGCAGAGGATATCACCTATCGGCGGCCAGACAAAACTGCTGACCTGACCGCGCCCTCAGCGCGCCGCAGCGAGGCTCTGCATCCGCTTGAGGTAGCGCGCCAGCACGTCGATCTCGAGGTTGACCATGTCGCCCTCCTTGAGGCTGCCCAAGGTAGTCACCTCGGCAGTGTGGGGGATGATGTTGAGCAGGAAGTCGCAGGTGCCCTCGGGCCGGTCGCGCACGTCGTTGACGGTCAGCGAGACGCCATTGACGGTGATCGAGCCCTTTTCGGCGATAAACGGCGACATTTCCGCGCGCGCCCGGATCGCGACGTGCCAGCTGCCGCCCTCCTGCCGCACCAGCACCACCTCGCCGACCGAATCGACATGGCCGGTGACGATATGCCCGCCGAGCTCGTCGCCAAGCCGCAGCGAGGGTTCGAGATTGAGCTGCTGGCCGCGCTCCCACATCCCCGGCACGGTGCGGCTGACGGTCTCACCCGAGACGTCGACCTCGAACCACGCATCGCCCGCCGTGCCGCCCCGCTCGACCACGGTGAGGCACACGCCCGAGCATGCGATCGAGGCTCCGATATCGATCCGTGCCGGATCGAGCGGAGCGGTGATCCGCAGGCGCAGGTCGCCGCGCTGGTGCGTGCTGTCGATCATGCCGATGGCGGTGACGATACCGGTGAACATGGGCCTGCTCGTTCCTCTCTCAGGTTCGGCTGCGCAGATAGGCCGTGAATGCATCGCTGCCAAGCTGCCGGGTTTCGCGCAGTTTCCAGCGATCATGGGCCGCGGCAAGATCGGTGAGGCCGAGCGCGCCGAGGCTGCGGCGGCCATCGCCGATCAGGATCGGCGCGCGGTAGAGGTGCAGCTCGTCGACCAGATCGGCGGCGAGGAAAGCGGCCGCCGTCTCCGCCCCGCCCTCGACATAGAGATGGAGCACCCCGCCCAGTCCGGCGATGTCCTGCGGCGCGGCAATCGCGGTGACGCCTTCCGGCGCAGGCCCGCTGGTCAGCACCACGCGCTGCGGCGAGCGGGCCTCCAGCCCGGGCAGGCGCACATCGAGCAGCGGCGCGTCCGCCCGCCACGTCCCCCCGCCCACAAGGATCGCGTCATGCTGCGCGCGCTGGGCATGGACATGGGCGCGCGCGGGCTCGCCGGTGATCCAGCGGCTGGTGCCATCGGCGAGCGCGATGCAGCCGTCGAGCGACATCGCCAGCTTCAGTGTCACCCACGGGCGGCCGAGCCGCTGGCGGGTCAGGAAGCCTGCAAGGCTGGCGGCCGACGCAGAATCATCCAGCAGGCGGGTGGCGATGCCCGCCGCCTCCAGTCGTGCCAGCCCTGCACCGCTGGTGCGCGGATCGGGATCGTGCTGGCCGACCACCACCCGCTGCGGGCGCGCGGCGACGATCAGATCGGCGCAGGCCGGTCCGCGCGCCGAGGCATGGGCGCAGGGTTCGAGCGTGACGTAGAGCGTCGCTTCGGCCAGCACCTCCGGCGCAAGGCCCGCCAGCGCCCCGGCCTCGGCATGGGGGCGGCCCCCGGCCTGTGTCCAGCCGCGCGCGATCACCCGGCCGGAATGCACCACCAGCGCGGCGACACCGGGGTTGGGTCGCGAGCACGGACGCGCCCGCAGCGCCAGCCGGGCAGCGGCAGCCATCCAGTCGTGATCGGTGGGCGCTAGCGAAGCTATGGCTGCGAGCCCTTCTCGGGAGCTATCGCTGTGTCCGCCAGCAGCGCGGCACGGCGCTTTTCCTCGGCGGCTTTCTCGGCCGCACGGCTCGCCTCGGCTTTGCGCTCGATTTCCTCGACATCCATCCCCGCCGCCGCGCCGAGCGCCTTGTACATCTCGCGCTTGCGCCCGGCGATGCGGTCTTCCTCGGCCTGGCGCAGCGCCTTCACCTCCTGATTGGCGCGGTTGGAGGCCATGATCTCCTCGTCGGTCCGCGCGGGATCGAAGGTGGTGATGTAATCGATGGTGGGCCGCTCGGGCGCCTTGTATTCGACCTGGCTGACCGCCCAGTAGAGGATCAGCACCACCGGCAGCACGGACAGGCCGAGGATCGGCCAGCGATAGGGCGTGGGCCGGCGGAGCTCGTTCCAAAGGTCGGCAAAGCCGGGGACGGGATTGAAGCGCGACTTGGACAGCATGGGCAACGTTATAGGGCGCGCGGCGGGAGAATCCAAACCGCTCTAGCCGAAACTGGCATAGAGCCCGCGCCCGTGTTCGCGCAGCCACTGGTCGGCGATGCGGATATCGGCTTCGTAGATCCGCCCGAGCAGCGCGTGGAAGGCGGGGCTGTGATCGAAATGGACGAGGTGCGCGACCTCGTGCGCGACCACCGAGCGGCGCACGAAAT
This sequence comes from Porphyrobacter sp., assembly GCA_027531395.1. Taxonomy (GTDB): domain Bacteria; phylum Pseudomonadota; class Alphaproteobacteria; order Sphingomonadales; family Sphingomonadaceae; genus Erythrobacter. The sequence goes on from JAPZRO010000007.1 coordinate 149,683, forward strand.
CGGGCGCCTGCACCAGCCGCCAGTTGATGCGGATGCGGCTCTTGTCCGAGCACGAACCCCAGCGGCGTTGCGCGCGGGTCAGGCCCATCGGCACCGGATCGAGCCCGGCGGCGGCGCAATAGTCGTGCATGTCGGCCTCGGCGAGACGCAGCGCCTCGGCTTCGAGCCAGCGGCGCAGGCGCGCTTCGAGGCCGGTTTCGAGGCCGCCGATCCGCAGGGTCTCGCCCTCCACCACCGGACGGCGCGGCGCGCGCGGTTCCCATGCGAGGCGCAAAGCCGTGCCGCGATAGCGCACCTCGCCCCCCGGCACCGGTGCGGCGCGGGGCGGAAGGCGCACGAGCTGTTCTTCAAGCCATGCCTTGCGGGCATGGGCAAAGGCGATCGCCTCGCGGCTTTCGGCCCATTCGGGCAAGGTGATGCGCACCTCGCCGCCATCGGGCGCGAGCCGCAGGGTCAACCGCCGTGCATGGCGCATCCGCCGCAGCACGATCGGCAGGGTGCGCCCTGCCACTTCGACCTCGGGCTCCAGCGGCGGGCGGCGCAGCCAGTCGATCACGCGCCCTCCTCCTCGGCCGCGCGCGCGGCGCGATCGGGGCGCGGTGAGGGCCATTCGACGATGTGATGCTCGATCGGGCCGGCATCGGTCTCGCTCACCACCCGCCCGATCACTGAGACGCCCACCCGGCGCACCGCATCACGGTCGCCGCTGATGAGGTAATGCCAGCTCGGCAAAGGGCGACCATCGGCGCGCAGGCGGTAGGCGCAGGTCGAGGGCAGCCAGCTGACCTGCTCGACGATCCGGAGCGTCAGGCGCAGGCAATCGGGGACGAAGGCCTTGCGGTTGCGATAGTCGCTGCACTGCGCCGTGCCGGTGTCGAGGAGGCGGCAGGCGACGTTGGTGTCGACGATCTCGCCGGTGTCGGCATCCTCGATCTTGTGCAGGCAGCAGCGCCCGCAGCCGTCGCACAGCGCCTCCCACTCGGGACGGCTGAGGTCCCGCAGGGGAAGCTCCCAGAAGCGCTCTCTCAGCTCACCCATTGGTCCAGTTCCGCGGCGACGGCATCGCCGCCAAGGTCGGCCGGCAGCGTCGCCAGCGGCTCGCCATCAGGGCCGAACAGATAGACGATGCGCGTATGGTCAACCAGATAGCCGCCCCCCGCCACTGCTTCGCCCTTCCCGTAACCGACCTTGAACGCCTTGGCCGTGACGGCGATCTGTTCGGGTGTGCCGGTCAGCCCGATGATGTCGGGCGAGAAGGCGGCGGCGAATTCGCCCACCACCTGCGGCGTGTCGCGTTCGGGATCGACGGAGATGAAGATCGGGACGATCTTCGCCGCCTTGTCGGGATCGCTCGCCTTGAGCGCCTTTAAGCCCTGCGCGACGCGGCTCATGTCGGTGGGGCAGACATCGGGGCAGAAGGCATAGCCGAAATAGACCACGCGGTACTTGCCCGCGAAATCGTCCCAGCGCACGGTCTCGCCCTTGCTGTTCGTCAGCGCGAAATCGCCCCCGATCGGCGCGCCCGCCAGCGGCGGCTCGGCCTTGGGTGCGGACGCCTCGCACCCTGCAAGTGACAGGGCAGCAGCCGCCAGAGCTGCGAGAATCCGGGGCGAAGGCTTGTTGATGCGGTTCATGGTCTGCTAACCGGGTCTTTGCGAGAGGCTCGCCGCGCGCTTAGCCGCGCAGGAGCGAGTGTGACAGGGAATGCGAAAGGATCAAACCGTGACCCTCGATGTTTTGCGCAAGTTAGGGGCTCGGGCGTGGATTGCCAGCGCCTTTGCACTTGCGGTCGTGCTGGCACCCCCGGCGGCGGCGCAGTTCCAGTCGGAAGGCTACAAGTTCCTCGAAGCGGTCAAGGATCGCGACGGCGACGTCGCCACCGACATGCTCAACAAGCCCGGCACGCAGGTGGTCAACACCCGCGACATCACCAGCGGCGACACCGGCCTGCATCTGGTGGTGCAGCGCCGCGACGTGCTGTGGATCCGCTTCCTGCTCCAGCGCGGGGCCGATCCCAACATCCGCAACAAGAAGGGCATCACCCCGCTCCAGCTCGCCACATCGATGGGCTTCACCGACGGGGTCGAGGCGCTGATCAAGGGCGGCGCGAACGTCAATGTCGGCGACCAGACCGGCGAGACCCCGCTGATCGCGGCGGTCCACCAGCGCAACCCCGAACTCGTCCGCGTGCTGCTGGCGCAGGGCGCAGATCCCGATCACAACGACAATTCGGGCCGCTCGGCGCGCCAGTACATGGAGCTGATGAGCGGCAACAGCCTGATGAAGCAGATCTTCCAGGAGGCCGACGACAAGCGCGCCGGCAAGGAACCAAAGCGCCAGTACGGGCCTTCTTTCTGACATGGACACCATGACACCCGATTTCGCCGACATGACGCTGGACGAGCTCAAGGTCGCGCTCGCCCCCGACATTGCCGCATCCGCCATCTTCGACGGCTGGAACGAGACCGCGCTCAATGCCGCCGCCGAAATGGCCGGCTGCGATCCCGATGTCGCGCGGCTCGCCTTCCAGAGCGAGGGCAAGGGCGGCCTGCCGATGGCGATGATCGAGGCATGGATCACCTCGGTCGATCAGGCGATGGAGGCCGAATGGCCGGCCGAACGGCTCGCCACCCTCAAGATCCGCGAGCGCATCCGCACGCTGGTCGCCTTCCGGCTCGATGCGGTGGCCGATATCGACGAGGCGGTGCGCCGGGCGCTGGCGGTGATGGCCCAGCCGCAGAACGCTGCGCGCGCATTGAAGCTCGGCTGGCGCTCGGCCGACATCATGTGGCGGCTCGCGGGCGACACCGCGACCGATTACAACCACTACACCAAGCGCGCGATCCTCGCGGGCATCTACAGCGCCACTCTGGCGGTGTTCGTCAATGACGAGAGCGAGGGCAAGGCCGACACCCACGCCTTCCTCGAGCGCCGGATCGACGGGGTGATGAAGTTCGAGAAGGCCAAGGCGCAGTTCCTCGGCAAGGACCGCGAACTGCCGAGCCTGACGCGCTTCCTCGGGCGGCTGCGCTACCCGGCGCGATAAGCGCATCCGAACTGGTGGATTATACCGGGCGTGCGCCTCGCGCTGCCGCCCAACCTTGCCTATTGCCTGTCACAGATTCGCAAGCCATCTTGACGCTTGCGGGGTCAAGACATTGACGGGAAGGGTATTTCGATGGCGGGTTCGCTCAACAAGGTCATGCTGATCGGCAATCTCGGCGCCGATCCGGAAGTCCGCAGCTTCCAGAACGGCGGCAAGGTCTGCAACCTGCGCATCGCCACCACCGAAAGCTGGAAGGACCGCAACACCGGCGAAAAGCAGGAGCGGACCGAGTGGCACACCGTGGCGATCTTCAACGAAGGTCTCGCGGGCGTGGCCGAGCGGTTCCTCAAGAAGGGCTCCAAGGTCTACATCGAAGGCCAGCTCCAGACCCGCAAGTGGCAGGACCAGAACGGCAATGACCGCTATTCGACCGAAGTCGTGCTGCGCGGCCCCAATTCGGTGATGACCATGCTCGACGGCGCCGGTGGCGGTGGCGGCATGGGTGGCGGCGGCGGTGCCCGCTCGGGCGGCTTCGGGGGCGGGAGCGGCGGCGGCAGCTATGGCGGCGGCGCGGGCGCTGGCGGCGGCGGCTGGGATCAGGGCGGCGGCGCGTCGGGCGGCATGGGCGGCGGCGGTGGCGGCGGCTACGACGATCTCGACGACGACATTCCGTTTTGACACAGACACTTGTCGCGGGCTAGGCTCGCCCTGACCGGACACAGCTGGTCGGGGAGAGACCATGCTTGCACGATTTTCCACGCTCGGCCTCGCGATAGCGGGTTCGGCCCTGTCCGGTCCTGCTCTGGCGGCGCAGGCCACACCTGCACCCACTCTCCCGATCCGCATCGCCCCGCCCTCAGGTGAGCCGCGCGAATGGAATGTGCTCGCCTGGCAGGTGTCGGATGTGACATGCGACGGGGGTATCCGCGTCGCCCCTGCCCGTCTCGTGGCGCCGGAACCGCAATTGCAGACGCGGATCACATTAGACGCGGACGAACCCCAGACGGTTGTCATCAACTTCGCTGTCGATGCCGAGGGCCGGGCGTACGACATCTCCAGCAAGACCGAGCCGCGCTTGCGTTTGAGATCCCGCGATCTTGCGCCTGCGCTGCGTGCCAGCCGCTTCGCCGTCGACACGCCGCAGACCGGCTGCACCATTAGCTACACCCCCCGGTTGGAACGCATGGCCGAAGCGCCGGCGGAGACCGTCGCCCGGCTCGGCGTAGGCCAGCGGCTGCGTATGCCCAAGGAAGCGTGGGAGCGGATCGCGTCGGGCGACTGCCGCAACACCCCCCGCGTCGCGCCGCTCACCCGCAGCTACCCCGATTTCCGCGAGCTCACCCGGCGCGAGGGCGAGCGTCAATGGACCTATGTCACCTATGATCTCGATGCCGAGGGCGTGCCGGTGAACCTCGCCGTCCCGCTGACCTCAGGCTATGCCGAACTCGACGCCGCAGCGCGTGAAGCCGTGGCCGCCGGGCGCTATGCCGGGGGCCCGCGCACCGGCTGCGTGCAGGCGTGGTGGACCGGACCGGAGATCGTCCCCGCCCCGCCGATCCCGCCCAAATCCGAGACCGAGGGCAATCCGGCCTGCGAAATCAAGGACCGCTGGGAAAAAGAGCCGCGCCTTACTTTCCCGCTCAACTACCAGCAGCGCGCGATCGAAGGCTGGGCGATCCTGCGCTACGATGTTGCGCCGTGGGGCGATATCGGCGCGATCGAGGTGCTGGCCGCCCAGCCCAGCGCCGAATTCGGCGAGGCGGCGGTCAACGTCATCCGGCAGGCGCGGTTCAAGCCGCAGGAGAGCGGGCTCAAGGGCTGCGTCGATCGGGTGATCTTCCGCATCCGCGCCGATGAGCGCGAGATGCAGGAGGCCGGTGCCGAAATGGGGGCAATTACCGATTGACCCTCTCGCGAGCTCAGAACGACTGGCTGACTCTCACATTGATGCGCGGGCTGCGGTCATCGGTGTCGTAGCGCGGCTCGGTCAGAGGCACGGCGACTTCGAGATCGAGATCGAGCGTGCGCGTCACGTCGGCGCGCAAGCCCCCGCCCCCAGAGGCCAGCGAAGTGCTCCCCCCGCCCCCGGCAAGGTTCGTCACCACCCCACCATCGGCGAAGGCATAGAGCTGGAGATGCTCGAACGCGCCAAGCGCGCGCGGCCAGTCGTAGCGCAGCTCGCCCACCCCGGCGGCGCCCTGATCGCCGATCGCCTGCCCGAAATCATAGCCGCGCAGGAAGGCATTGCCGCCGAGCACAAAGTTCTCGCCGACCAGCAGCGGATCGGTCGAAAGCTGGCCGCTCGCCGCCAGCGAAAGGCTCACCCGTGCCGCCAGCGCGCGCCGCCAGTTCAGCCACCAAGAGACGGTGGTGAAGCCGGGTCCGGCATCGGGCCGCGAGGCGAGCGGATCGCCGAGCGCCGTCGCGCCGAAAATGTCGAGCCCCTGGCTCACGGTGGCGCGCCCCTGCAAGGTGCCGCCTGCCAGCGGGCCAAAACCGTAGAAGCCCAGCCGCGCGAGCGCGATCCGGTCGTGCCGCGCGAGGGTGCCGAAGCTGTCCTGCCGCAGGTCCTGCAGCTCCGCGCTCGCTTCCAGCCACAGGCTGCGGCGCTGGGTGCGCAGCAGCGGATGGCGCATCCGCACCCCGCCCTGCCACGATTGCCCCAGCAGCTCGCGCGCCGCGAGATAGGCGCCCGGCTCGGTGCGCGACCATGAGCCGAAACCGCCGAGCAGCGTGCCGGCATCATTCACCACCACACTGTATCTCGCACTGAAGAAGGCCAGTTCGTCGGGATCGAGCGGCGTCGTCGAGAAGCTGAGATCGACCTGGTCGCGCGGGGAGATCAGGCCATTGGCATCAAGGTCGATCCGCGCCCGCAGCGGCCCGACCGGTTTGGTGCCGTCACTCGCCAGCAGCACCGAGCCGCCGACATCCTCGCGCCGCGCATCGACCACCAGAATGCGGCGGCCGCCATCGCGTTCGAAGCGGGTCTTGCGGATCCACACGCCGGAAAGGTCGTCGGCCAGCAACACTTCGCGCTGGAGCGCGGCAATGGTGAGCGGGCGGATGGCGAGCAGGCGTTCGAGCTGGCGGCGGACGGCGGGATCATCGGTGCCTTCGATGCGGATCGCGTCGATCCCGCCCTCGTCCACCCGCACCCGCAGCACCCCGCCCTCGAGCGCCTGCTCGGGGATCAGGGCCGTGGCGAGCACATAGCCCTGCGCGCGGGCATGATTGACGATCGCATCGGTCAATCTGCGTAGTTCGGCGCGGTCGAGCGTACGGCCGGCAAAGGGTTCGATCACGGCGGCGAAATCGCCCCGGTCGAGCGCCACCAGCCCGTCGATCACGATCGCACCGACCGCCAGATCGGCGCCCTCGCGGGTGCTGGCCGGCATGTCGAGCACCGGTTGAATCTCGATTCGCACCGCCTCCTCGACCTCGACCATCGGCCGTTCACGTTCGACCTGCTGGGCGGGATTGGTGCGGTCGAGCGCATCCTGCGCCGCCAGTCCGTGACTGGCAAGCAAGACCTGACACGAAATGAGGCCCTTAACCGAACGCAAGACCTACAAACCCCCTAAAGAAGCGCTCTCGGCCTACGATCGAAAGGTTAATCAATCGGAATTTTAAGACCTCATTTACCAGTCTTCTAAACGGGGCTGGAGCGGGTGCGGGCCTATCAAGCAGGCAAGGAGACTGCCATGCGTATGCTCGCCCGCCTGTTCCTGCCCCTGATCCTACTGCTGTTCAGCGGCGTGCCTGCGCTCGCCCAGAACGGGGCCTGGACCATCAGCGAAACCAAGGGAACCGTGATCGTCATCGACGCGCGCGGCCAGCGACCTGCCACGGGCGGGCTCCAGCTCAGCGCAGGCGCGACCGTGCGCACCCAGGCGAAATCCTCGGCAGTGCTCGTGCGCGGGCGCGAGTTCGTGACGCTGCGCCAGAACGCGCAGATCCGCATCCCGGAGGCGGCGCGCAGCCGTTCGATCATGCAGATCATCCAGGACTACGGCAGCGCGATGTTCAACATCGGCAAGCAGGCCGATCCGCATTTCGGGGTCGAGACGCCCTATCTCGCGGCGGTCGTGAAGGGCACCACCTTCATCATCACGGTCGGTTCGGACGGAGCGACCTTGCAGGTGACCGAGGGTGCGGTGGAGACCGCGACCCGCGATGGCGGTGCGCGCGAACTGGTGCTGCCGGGCGCGGTGGCGATGGTAGCGGCGGGCGATCCGATGCGGCTGGTGCTCGAAGGCGAGACCCGCAAGGTGATCGATTCCCCGGCGCGTCCGGCGACGGTCGGCGCGGCGGCAGCGTCGCCCGCAGCAGCGCAGGGGCCGGGAGCGACGCAGGCGCGCAGCCCGGTGGCGGAGAACGCCGTCCAGCGCCTCGCCGAACCGATCGCCAGCACCCCGGCCGATCTCGGCCGCCTGTCGGGCGGCTTCGTATCGGGCGAGGTAGCGGTGGTCACCGCCACGGTCGTCGCCGAGAACACCACGCGCAGGAGCGGCGGCACTGGTGGCGGCAGCAATGGCAACGGTTCCGGCAACGGGAACACCGGCGGTAATGGAACCGGCGGCACAGGCAGCAGCGGCGGCTCTGGCAGCAGTGGCTCTAGCAATGGTTCCGGCAGCGGTAGTGCTGGCGGCAGTGGAGGCGGATCCGGCAGCGGCAACGGCTCGGGCGGCGACGCAGGCACTGGCAATGGCGGCTCGGGCAATGGTGGCGATAACGGTTCCGGAAACGGGAGCGGCAACGGCTCGGGCAACGACAATGGCTCCGGCAGCGGCAATGGCTCCGGCAACGGCGGATCGGGCGGCGACGGCGGGAACGGGAACGGCAACGGCGGTGACAACGGCACCGGGAACGGCAACGGTGGCGGCAACGGCACCGGTGGCGACGGCGGGACCGGAAACGGCAACGGCGGCGGCAACGGCTCGGGTGGCGACGACGGCACCGGGAACGGCAACGGTGGCGGCAACGGTGGCGGTGGCGACGACGGTACCGGCAATGGCAACGGCGGTGGCAACGGCTCGGGTGGCGATGACGGCACCGGGAACGGCAACGGTGGCGACGGCACCGGGAACGGCAACGGCGGTGGCAATGGCGGCAATGGCGGCAATGGCGGCAATGGCCAGGGCCAGCGCGGCGGACCTGGCGACGGCAAGTTCGATATCTCCGGTCGGGACAAGGCGTTCGATCACGGCTTCGACCCGGTCCCGGCCCGCATCGCGGACCCCCGCTTGGGCGAAACCGCTGCCTATGCGACCGCCGGGCGCGTCGAGGTCTACGAACACGCCGGACAACCCCGCTAGGCGGCAGCAGCGCGCGTGAAACCCCTTCGCTCCGCCCTGCCGGATATCCCTGACTTGCTCTGGCTGCGGCTGGCAGGCACCCTCGCGCTTGCCCTGCTGTTGGCGATGGCGGCGGCGGGCGGCCTGTTCCGCCCCTTCGAGCACCGGCTGGAAGAGATCACCTTCGCCCTGTTCGAGCGTCCGGCGAGCGGACAGGTGCACATCGTAGAGATGGATGCCGCCAGCATGGCCGCGATCCAGCGCTGGCCGTGGCCACGCGAACACTATGCCCGGACTGTCGCTGCACTTGATGCCGCGGGCGTGCGCTCGATCAGCTTCGACGTCGATTTCTCCAGCAGCGCCGAACCCGCCGGTGATGCCGCCTTCGGTGCGGCCATCGCCGCCGCCAATGCCCCGGTGGCGCTGCCGACCTTCGCCCAGAGCGCGGGCTTCCGCGAAAGCCGCCAGCTCGACTCGCTGCCGATCGCGCCCTTGCGAGAGCACGCCCATCTCGCCTCGGTCTCGGTGGTGCCCGATGCCGATGGCTATGTCCGGCGGATGCCGCTGGGCACCGTCACCGGCACGCTCGCGCGTCCCTCGATCGCGGCCTTTGTCGCGGGCCGCGCCGGGAGCGTGGGCGAGAGCTTTCCGATCGACTACAGCGTCAATCCCGGCGCCATCCCGCGCCACAGCTTCATCGCCATCGAGCGCGGCGAGTTCGATGCCGCCAGCCTCAAGGGCAAGGACGTGATCATCGGCGCGACCGCGATCGAGTTGGGCGATCGCTACGCGGTGCCGCGCCACGGGGTGATCCCCGGAGTGATCGTGCAGGCGCTGGCCGCCGAGACCCTTGCCGAAGTCGTGCCGGTTTACGGCTCGTGGCCCGCCCCGCTGGCTCTCGCCGCGCTGCTGGCGCTGGTGGTCGGTGCCGCAGGACGGCGCGGCCGGGTGGCGCTGCGCTTCGCTCTTGCCGCAGGCGGGCTGGTGATCGCGTGGTTCGCGGTCCGGCTGTCCTTCGCGCTGTGGTTCGAGATTGTCCCGGCGCTGGTGTTGCTGGGCATGGCGACCGCGCTCCGGCTGATGATCCTGACCCTGCGCCAGGCCGAACGCGCCCGGCGGATCGATCCCGAGAGCGGCCTGCCTAACAAGCTCGCGCTCGACAGCGGCAAGCCCGCACCGGACACACGCCACTTCATCGCCGCACAGATCGACGAATTCGACGCGCTCAAGCTGGCGGTGGGCGAGGACAATCTCGGCGATCTGCTGCGCCGGCTGGTCGAGCGCCTGCAGGTGGCGGGCAATGCCGATACCGTGTTCCGCATCGACAACCGCACGCTGGTGTGGGCCAGCCCGCTCGCGCTCGAAGAGCTCGAACAGCTGCTCGCGGGCCTCAGGGCGGTGATGCGCAGCCCCTTCGAAGTGGCCGGACGCCGGCTCGGCGTGTCGCTGACCTTCGGGGTCGCAGCGGCCGACATCACCGAGGCCGCCGGCAACGCCGCCCATGCCGCAAGCCTCGCCAAGCGCTCGGGCAAGCCGTGGCGGCTTCATACGGATGGCGAAGGCGAAGCGGCGAGCGAGCAGTTCTCGCTGCTGGGCGAACTCGACGAGGCGCTGGGCAATGGCGATGTGCGGGTGGCCTACCAGCCCAAGCTCAACCTTAAGACTGGCCGCATCGATTCGGTCGAGGCGCTGGTGCGCTGGAAGCATCCGGTGCGCGGGATGCTGCCGCCCGACAGCTTCATCCCGCTGATCGAGGAAGCCGGACGGATCGACGATCTCACGATTGCGGTGCTGACCCGTTCGCTGGCCGACATGAAGAGCTGGTGCGAGCGCGGGCTGGTGGTGGGGGTTGCGGTCAATATCTCGGCCGGCCTGCTGGCCTCTGACAGCTTCGCCAGCCGCGCGCTGGCGGTGGTCGCGCGATCAGGCGCGCCGGTGCACCGGTTGACCTTCGAGGTTACCGAAAGCGCCCAGTTCGAAGACACCGACAAGGCGATCGCCATTCTCGAAGCGTTCCAGGCAGCCGGCATCCGCATCTCGATGGACGATTACGGCACCGGCCAGTCGACGCTCAACTACCTCAAGCTGCTCCCGGTCTCGGAGCTCAAGATCGACCGGATGTTCGTGCAGCACGCGCATGTCGATCGCGGCGATGCGATGCTGGTGCGCTCGACCGTGCGGCTGGCGCATGAGCTCGGGCTGAAGGTCGTGGCCGAAGGGATCGAGGATGAGGCCTGCCTTGCTTTCCTCAAGAGCATCGGCTGCGATTACGCGCAGGGCTATTTTGTCGGCCGGCCGATGAGCGCCGAGGATCTCGCGGCTCTGGTCGCCAGGCCGGCCAAGGGGCCAGCCGCCCGCGCAGCCTAATCGATCAGCACGAAGGGCGCCCAGATATCCGGACTGTCGGCCCCGGGCAGCCCGCTGTCACGCCTGAGACTCCGGATCGCGTGCTGCAACGCCCGCGCCTTGTCGCCGTGCTTGCGGTAGTGGCGCAGCATTTCGGTGGCGACATAGGCTGCCACATCGTCACGCACCTGCCAGTGGGTCGCGAGCACGCTGCCCCCGCCAGCGAAACGGAAAGCGCTGACCAGCCCCGAGAAGGCCGGCACCCCGCCCTCGAAACCCGCAGCGCTGTCGCAGGCGGTGAGGATCACCCAGTCTGCCGCCAGATCGAGCCGCGCAATCTCGCTCGCGGTCAGCACCCCGTCGCCCTGCCCTGCGTGCGGCGGCGAGAGGATCAGGGCGGGCTCGGCAATGCCCTCGAGCTCCCCGCCCACAAGGCCGTGGGTGGCGAACAGCAGCACCTCGGCCTCGCGCACCCCCGGGTCGGCGAGATTGGCCTCGCTCGCCTGCACTCCGAGGAACAGCCGTGCATCGCCATTGCCGAACTCGCGCGCGATCGCCCGTGCCTCACGTTCCGATCCGGGCAGCGCGGGCAGCAGCGCCAGCCGCGCCGCGTCCGCGCCGCCGCGCTCGAAATAAGCGGCGGGGCTGAGAACGGCCTGCGGCTCCGCGCCCGGCTGGTCGCCCGCTCCGAACGGCACCGGCGCGGCAAAGGCGACTAGTCCGCCGCCGCGCTTCGCGCTGGTCCGGCTGGCATTGCCCAGCGCGGCCACATTCGCCAGCGCAAAGCGGTCGGCGAGCCAGGTCGGCCCCTTGCCGGGCGCGCCCTCGTCGAGGACCAGCAGCCCCATGGGCAGCGAGGCCAGCGGCCCGCCCGCCAGCACCCGCAAGGTCTTCACCCGGGCTAGCGCCGCGCCGGTCTCGGGCGGCAGCAACACCGCCGCCAGCCGCGCCGCGGCGGCACGGTCGAAATCGAGCCCCGCGGCCCCGTCGCGCACGCCCGCCGCGAGCGCCACCAGCTCGGCGCGTGGCAGATCGAGCCGCCGGATCAGCGCCTGGTCGGCGGTCACCACCAGACTATAGGCCCCGTCATAGGCCGGCGCGATTGCCAGCAACGCCTCGTCCTTGCGAAGTCCCGCGCGTATCGCAGCGATGTCGGCGTTGTCCGGCCCGAGCAGCTGTCCGGTCGCCGCATCGCGGGCGCGCAGATCGGCCAGCGCGGCGGTGCGCGCCGCATCCGCCGCCGCCAGCCGTTCGCGCGCCGCCTCGGGCGGGGTGCCGGCAGCCAGCGCGCGCAGCAATTCGCGGTCGGCGGCGTCAAGCTCGGCATCGGCCTGCTGCAACGCCTTGAGCGCCCCGGCCATCGCCGAATCCTCGGTCGCCAGCCGCTCGGCGCGGAAGGCGCTCGCCTGCGCCAGCCCCGATCCGGTCGCCAGTGCGATCGCCTGCGCCATGTCGTCGGGCGCATCGGCTGCCACCGCGATTTCCATCACCAGATCGAGCGCGGCGCGCTGTTCGGACAGGATCATTCCCGTCCGCCCCCGCGCCCGGTCGCGTCCGAGGAAGGCGATCATCGCCCGCGCTTCTTCGAGCGCATTGTGCGGCTGCCGGGCGACAATGCTCTGCGCCCAAGCGTCAACCAGCCGCGCATGACGCAGCGCGAAGGCCCCCGAATTCTCGGTTTCGAGCAGCCGGGCATAGTCGCGCGCGGCAATCCGCGCCGCCTCGGCGGTCTCACCCGCGCGGAGCAGCGCGCGCACCAGATCGGGGCCGATCCGCTTGGCGATCTCGGCATCGACCGTCTTCGCCTCCATCCGCGCATCGGCCGCGCGCAGCCGCGCCAGCGCCTCCTCCGCGCGCCCCAGCGCGAAGGTGCCCTGGGCCGCATAACCCTGCGCGCCGAGGCCGTAGGGGCTGCCCTCGCCCTGATACTTGGCGAAGATCGGCGCGGCCTCCTCGAACAGCGGAATGGCATCGGCATAGCGTTCGCGCTGGAGGTAGATCGTTCCGAGCAGATGCAGCCCATAGCCAAAGAACAGGCTGTCCGGCCCCTCGTGCTCGCGCTTCAGTTCGAGGCTGCGGGCCATGTAGCCGGTCGCCTCGAGCGGGCGGCCGGTGCGCGACAGGATGATCGCCAGCATCTCCAGCGCACGGGCATAGCTGGTATGGGAGGGGTCAACATGCGCCACCGCCCGCTCGACCGCGATGCGCGCATAGCGTTCGGCCTCGTCCATCCGCCCGGCCCGCCGCAAAATCCCGGCATAGCCGTAATAGGAACCGATGGTGTCGGGATCGTTCGGTCCGAGGAACCCCTCGCGGGTATCGAGGCTGGCCTTCTGGTAGCGCAGCGCCTCGTCGATCCGGCTCAATTGCAGGAACACCTGCGAGAGCGAGAATTCGAGATTCGAGCGCGCCACCACCGCCCCGCGGCCGATCTCCTCGGGCGGCAGGGCGGCAAAGGCGGCCATGTAGTCGGCATGGCCCTGTTCGAGCGCTGCGATGGCAGCGTCGGCCTCGCCCGCCATGGCGAGCAAGGTGCCCAGCAGCGCCACGCCCTCGCCGCGCACCGTCAGCGTGTCGGGGTCGCCATCGGGAAGCGCCGCCAGCCCGCGCTGGACCCGCGCCCGCGCCTCGGCGTTGCGGCCGAGAATGTAGAGCTGCGAGCCGATGCGGATATCGGTGCGGGCGATCTGTGGGTGATCGGGCGCGATCCGGCGCGCCGCAGTCGCCACCGCTTCCCACGCGGCCATCATGCGCTCGGCACCCTCGGTGTCGGTCTTGCCCTGTTCGAACAGCGCGTAGGCTTCTTCGAGCAGCCGCTCCACCTCCGCCTCTCCCGCCGGGTCGGCAGCCGACAACGGCGCTGGCGAAACGGCGAGCAACAGCGCCAGCGCCAAGGCACTGGCGGCAAAGCCGAAACTGCGGCCCCGATGGCGTCCTGCGATCATGACTTTCCCCCCGTCAGACGCGAATGCATAGGGCGGCGTCAGTCGAAAACGATGTAAAATTCCGACATCTGCGGGCCGGTGTTGACGATTTCGATGCTGTGGCGCTGGGTGTAGAGCGGCACCCAGCGGCATTTGACCGGATCGTCGGCGACGGGCTTGCACACCTGCCGCGCCGACTGGTCGCGCACCACCAGCTTCGGGGTCGGCCCGCGCGAGACGCGCAGCACGATCTGGGCGCTGCGCCCGCCGAGGAAGGTCTGGTTGAGCTGCGTGGTCGCTCCCGGATCGAGCGCCGCCGAGCGATAGGCCGGACCAAGCGCGCGCCCGCGCATCGGCTGGGCATCGGCAGGCAGGCTTGCAAGCCAGCGGCCCATCACCGCCTCGTCCGCCGCGGTCTCGGGCTTGGCGCCGAGCCGATCGAGCCGCGCGGCGGCCTGTGCCAGCGCCGCCGGGTCCTGCGCGCGTTCGGCGCGCTCGGCCATCACCAGCGCTTCGGCCACACGCTCGGCGCGGTCGGTGGGGGCCATGGTCTGCACCGGCGCAGCCGGTTCGACCGCACCCGGCGCAGCGCACCCGGCAAGCAATGCCAGCGCGGAAAGGCTCGCGAGCCGCTTCACGTCGCGGCCGCGATGCGGAACACCGCGCCTCCCAGACCGCCCGCGGCGGGTTCCTCGAGCGTCAGCGCCAGGGCATGGCGTTCGGCAATCGCCCGCGCCAGTGCGAGGCCGAGCCCGCTGCCCGAGGTCTCCTCGCCCTTGCCGCGGCCGCGATAGAAGCGGTCGAAGATCCGCTCGCGGTCCTGCGGATCGACGCCGGGACCGTCGTCGGCCACCACCAGCACCGGCCCGGGTTCGAGCGTGATCGCGATATGGCCGCCGGGCGGCACATATTTGAGAGCATTGTCGAGCATGTTGGTCACCAGTCTGCCGAGCTGTCGCTCGTCGCCATTGATCGTCACGCCGGGTGCAACTGTCCAGCCGAGCTCGAGCCCGGCCTCCTCGGCGCTGCCGGCGTAGAGTTCACAGATCCCCGTCACCAGCGCACTGAGATCGACCGGTGCAAGCCCGCTGCGGTCGCCGCGATTGGCCTTGCTGGCGGCGATATCGAGCAGGGATTCGAGCGTCTGGACAATCCGCCGGATCTCGCCGCGCGCCTCGGCCAGCTTCTCGGCGATCGCCGGATCGGGCTTTTCCGCGAGCGCTTTCACCAGCCGGTTGTCGAGGTGCGACAGCGGCGTGCGGATTTCATGCGCAAGCTGTTCGGAGGTGTCCTTGTAGGCCGCCAAAAGATCATTGACCCGCGCCAGCGCCGCGCCGCTGTGGGCGGTGAGTTCGTCGATCTCGTCGCCGTCGATCCGCCCCGCCGCAGCGAGGCCAGCCCCGTCCTGCGGCTCGCGGAAGGCAAGGTTGATGCGCCCGATGCGGCGTTGCAGTCCGAGCGCGGCGAACCGCCCGAGCAGCGCCACCAGCGCGATGAACACCGCCCCGCCCGCGGCAAAGGCGACCGCGATGCTGGAGAGCACCGGCGCTTCGATATCGATCCCGCGCGCCACCACCAGCCTGAGGTCCGGGCCGAGCTGCACTGCCCGGGCAAAGCCGCGCGAATTGGCGCCGATGTTGATGATCCCGCTTTCCGAGACGGCCGGATCGAGCGGCGGCCATTCCGCCAGATCGCCCGCCATCCTGCGCCCGCTGTCGTCTGCCAGCAGATAGTGCGACGCGCTGCCTTCCATCGGTGTGAGCGCGATGCGATCGGCGATGCGGGCTTGCAATTCGGCCTTGCCGCCGGTGGCGTAGATATCGGCAAGGCCGGCAAGATCGACATCGACCTCGGCCCGCGCCGCCTCCTGCAAGGTCGTGCTGACGGTCTGGTGGGTAAGCCACCACAGGCCCGCCAGCAGCACCAGCGAGAGCACGATCGCGCCCGCCACGAGGCGCGAGAAAATGGAGCGACGGGCTTCGATCACGGCCTCCCGTCGAGCAGGCGGTAGCCCGATCCCAGGATGGTCTCGAGCGCGGGCCGGTCAAACCCGTCCTCGAGCTTGCGGCGCAGGCGGCCAATGTTGACGTCGACCACGTTGGTTTGCGGGTCGAAATCCATCTTCCACACGTGCCGCAGCAGCATCTCGCGGGTCACCACTTCGCCGGCGTTCTCCATGAAGTAGCGGAACAGCTCGAATTCCTTGGGGCTGAGGGCAAGGTGGCGGTTGTCGCGGAAGGCGGTGCGGGCCTTCACGTGGCATTCGAACGCGCCGTAGAGGATCACCGCGGAATGCTCGCGCCCGGTGGCGCGGCGATGCAGCGCGCGCAGGCGGGCGACCAGTTCCTCGGGCTCGAACGGCTTGGCCAGATAGTCGTCGGCCCCGCCATCCAGCCCGTCGGCGCGGTCGGAGCTGCGGCCCAGCGCCGAGAGGATCAGGATCGGGGTGCCGATGCCGCCTTCGCGCAGGCGGCGGGTGATGGTCAGCCCGTCGATATCGCCCAGCATCCGGTCGAGGATGATGACGTCGAACGGCTCCATCCCGGCGCGCAGCAGCGCGGCGCTGCCATTGTCCTCCCACACCAGCACGTCGCCGCTGGCGCTGAGGAGTTCCCCCACCATCGCGGCCGAGCGCGGATCGTCCTCGACATAGAGGATTCTCATGGGCGTCGTTTCCATACTTGCGGGCCGTGGAACACCAACCGGACCTCTCCCCCTGACCTACGTGCTGCCACCGCTTGCCCCGGGGTGCAAGCGGTGGCCGCAGGCGGGACAGGCGTCCCGGTCAGTTCAGGCTCTCGATCGACACCCAGCCGACCGTGCCGAAATTGTCCTTGGCCTCGATGAACAGCCCCTCGCGCTTGCCGGTCGGGTTGAGCGTGGTGCCGACCCTGAGGCTGCGCAGCACCTTGGCGCTGGCGGCAGGTGCATCGAGCATGGCGGTGGTCGAGGCGACGGTGGCGAGGTCGTTGTCATCGTCACGCCCGCCCGCCTTCGGGGCCGAGGCGATCACCTCCTTCTGGGCGACCAGATCGTTGAAGGCGAGGACGAAGGCTTCGACCAGCATCTTGCCGTCCTTGCTGCCGCCATAGCCGGCCGCGTTGGCGCCCGCATTCCATGCTCCGGCGCCGCCGAAGGTAAGAGTGCTCTTCTTGACCACGCCCTGCCCGGTGGCGATGGTGAGGCCGTTGGCGGGGCTGAGCAGCTTGATGCCCGCCGCGAGCTTCTTCTTCTTGCCGCCGAGCCCGCCGAACATGCCGAGCACCGCGCCCGCACCCGGCACGCTGCCGAGCAGCGAGGTCGCCGCGCCCGAGCGTACCAGCCCTTCCATCGCTGCGCCCTTGGCGAGCTCGATCGACTGGTCGACCTCCTCGCTGTCGCCCGCGACGACGTTCATCAGGAAGTCCGCCGACTCGCCGCTCGCCGCATTGTGCGGGGTGAAGCAGCCGCTTTCGCGCGCCAGCGTGTCGATCAGCGCGCGCGGCGAGCCGAGGCCATATTCCGACCAGCCCTGGGTGTCGCCCTCGACCACGGCGATGGTGCCGAGGCTTTCGGTGCAGGTGGCAAGGTCGACCGCGTCATCGTCGTCACCCTTGGCCTGAACCGGAGCCGCGATCAGCGCTGCCGAGACCATCAGGGCGGTGGCCAGCGTGCGGGAATTGGTCTTCGTCATCGTGATTCTCCCCTTTGCATTCGATGGAGCGATGATGACCCTCTGCCCGTGCGCCAGCCACACACATGCCCTGTCATGGGCATGACAATCGCTGTTAGGTGGCCTCAGCGCTGCTCGCGCGGGGCCCCGCTGAAGGTGATCATCCCGCCCATCAGCTGCTCGGCCTGACGGATCACCGCAGCGCGGTCGGCTGCCGCAGGGCTGCCCTCGCTGATGACGAGACCGGGCGGGACCATGCCGATGCCCGACAGCGTCTCGCCATTGCCCGACAGACGCCCGCCCGCCGGAGCCCCGCCCGACCAACGGCTCCAGTTGGCCGGAAGCGAGGGCGCCGAGGCCGTCGCCGGCACCGGCACGCCGGCGCGCGGCATGGCCATGCCTGCAGTGGAGGTGGTCGTCGCAGCGGCCGGCACCGTGGTGCCCACCGGCGCATAGATCACCGATCCCTGGATGCGCGGCAGCGAGAAGGTGCCGGGGAAGATCTGGTAGACCAGCCCCAGGCGCTCCTGCGGGTTCTGTCCGCCGAAGCCGCCGTAGAAGCTCATGGTGCAGCCCGATCCGGCGCAGCCCCTCCCATTGCCGGTGACATTGGCCGGCAGGAACAGGTCGTTCGGCCCCGGCCCGGCATTGATCACGGACCGGAATTCACCCTGATCGAAGCCGGTCGAGGCGAAGGTGTAGGTCACGTTGCCGCCCGCCTCGGGCATCACGATCGTCCCGTTGGTGCGATACTGGAGCTGCGAGCCGAACCGGATCGAGAGCGATCCGTCGAAGGTGCCCGGCGCGGATTCGCCGTTGTTGAACACCGGGTTGGTGGCGGCGTAGACGCGGTAGTCGATCTGCCCGCTGGTCGGCAGGCTGCCCACCATCGGGGCCATCACCACATAGGGCAGGCCGTCATTGGCGGCATAGGTGTTGGTGCCATTGCGGAAAGTGGCTGTGCCGCCAGCAAAGCGGCCAAGCACTGCGCGCTCGTCGCCCGCCACTTCCACCGCAGGCGCGGTTCCGGCGCGCAGATCACCGGCGGTCTCAAGCGCACCATTCGATCCGACGACCGCCGGCTGGTTGCCCGGCTGGCTGTTGCCATTGTCGACCGCGAAGGCGCGCCCGGTATTGGCCGGGAAGCCGCCGAGATAGCGGGTGAGCCGCCCGGTGCTGGTGCCGCCGCCATTGCCGCCGAAGTTGCGGGTCGGCCCGGCCTCGAAGATCGCCGCGCCGACGATCCCGGTCGCGGTGACGCCAGTGCGGGCGTCATAGGTCAGCGCGATGGTGTCCTGATCGCCGGCAAAATTGGCGAAGACACCCAACGTGCAGGCCGATGGGTTGGCGGTGCAGTTCCCGGCATTGTCGCTGCCGGGGATCAGAGCGAAGAAGCCGCCGTTGCTGTTGATCCCGATGGCGCTTTCGGACTGCGACGGATCAGCCAGACCGCCGCGGGTCGCGAACCTGAAGACGTAAGGGTTGCTTCCGGTGGGCATCGTGATCGAGCCCTCCATCGCAAGCCGGTAATCGCTCCCCAGCGCAATCGCGAGCCCCGCGTCGAACACACCCGGCGCGACGCTGCCATTGGCGATGGTCGGGCGGGTGGCGGCGATCAGGTAGTAATCGACCCGTCCCGTCAGCGTCGGGACGAAATTCGGTCCGACCGGGCGGGTGAGGATGTAGTGCAGGCCCTGGTTGGCATTGAAGGTGAAGGTGTTGGGGATCGAGATCGTGCCATTGGTCCAGCGCCCGATCACCGCGTCGGCATTGCCGAAGATGTCGGTCTGCTGGGCCGCGCCGCGATTGCGCACCTGGCCACCCGGATCACGGGTGTAAGACCGCAAGCCGCCATCGGCATCGAGCGTATAGGCCGAGGCGCCGAAGCCGCTCTCGCTGCCCACGAAGGCGCCGCCGTTGAGCTGCCCGCCGAGGATGATGTTGATGCGCGGGGCGACGGCATTGAACCCGCCGGCATAGCCGGTCAGCACCGGCGGGACCGGCGGATCACCGGGGTTGCCCCCACCGCCGCCGCCCCCGCCATTGCCGGGCAGGCCGGCAAACAGATCGGGGTTGCCGCCGCCGGCGATGAAGATGAAGTAGTCGACGAAGAAGGGATCAAGCCCCTCGATCCCGGCCAGCCCGCCCTGCAGCGCGGCAAGTGCGGCGAGATAGGCCTGGATCGTGGCGGCATCGAGCTCGCCATAGCCGCTCGGCAGGCCGCCGCCCTGAAGGAAGGCGTAGTAGGCGTTGAGCGCGGCGATGTACTGGACATAGACTGGCAGGCCGACAAAGCCGTCGGGGCTCCCGCCGCCCGCGATGAAAGCGAAGTAGCGGGTGAGCAGGTCGGCATTGGCTCCCAGCAGGCTCGCCAGCTGGCCCGAACGGTTCAGCGCGTCGATGAAGCTGCGCAGCCGCGCGAGATCCTCGGCGGTGTAGTTTGACGGCAGCCCGCCGCCCTGAAGGAACGCGGCATAGGCGTTGAGCGCGGCGGCAAAGGCCGGGAAATCGGGCGGCACCGGCAGGCCGCCGAACAGGTCGGGATTGCCCCCGCCCGCAAGGTAGACAGCATATTCGCGGTAGAAAGCGGCGAGATCGCCGAGGAAGCTGCCGGTCGCCCCGGCTGCCTCCAGCGCGGCGATGTAGGCGCGGATCTGCTCGGGCGTGAGCAGGGTATAGGCCGAAGGCACGCCGCCAGCCTCAAGGAAGACGAAGAACGCTCTCAGATCGACGGCATAGCCTGCAAAGACATTGGCGGGCAGGCCAGCAAAGGCATCGAAGCTGCCGCCCTGCGCGACGAAAGCGGCAAAGGCGGCGAAGAATGCCGCCCGGTCACCGAGGAAGCGCTCGAGCGCGCCGGCCGCCTGCAGTTCGAGCAGATAGGCCTGCAGCACCGCAAGGTCGGTGCCGCTGAACTCGGACGGCAGACGTCCGCTGGCGAGGAAGGCGAAGTAGGCTTCGAGCTGGACGGTATATCCGGCGAAGATGTTGGCCGGGAGACCCGCGAAGCCGTCGAAGGTGCCGCCCGCCGCTACGAAGGCGGCAAACTGCGCGAAGAACGCCGCGCGATCACCGAGGAAGCGGTCAAGCGCGCCGGCCGCCTGCAATTCCAGCAGATAGGCCTGCAGCAGCGCGATATCGGTGCCGGTGAATTCGGACGGCAAGCGACCGCTCGACAGGAAGGCGAAATAGGCATCGAGCTGGACGGTGTAGCCCGCGAAGATATTGGCCGGGAGCCCGCCGAAGCCGTCGAAAGTGCCGCCGGCCGCAACGAAGGCGGCGAACTGCGCGAAGAACGCCGCGCGATCACCGAGGAAGCGGTCAAGCGCACCCGCTGCCTGCAATTCCAGCAGATAGGTCTGGAGCAGCGCGATATCGGTACCGGTAAACTCGGACGGCAGGCGACCGGTCGCGAGGAAGGCGAAATAGGCGTCGAGCTGGACGGTGTAGCCGGCAAAGATATTCGCGGGCAGCCCGGCGAAGGCGTCGATCTGGCCTCCGGCGCGCAGGAAGGCGAGGTATTCGGCGAAGAACGCGGCGCGCTGGCCCAGCACGGTATTGAGCAGGCCGGTGTTCGACAGCGTCTCGAGATAGGCGCGCAAGGTCGCCTGATCGAGCGCGGTGTAGGTGCTCGGCAGGCGGCCGCTGGCGAGGAAGGCGAAATAGTCGCCCAGCGCGGTCTGGTACTGCGCCGCGAAGGCCAGCCCGCCATTGGCGAGAAAGGCTTCGACCAGCGCGCGGTCGGTCGCGCTGAGCTGCACCACCAGCCCGCTGTCGCGCAGGAAGGCGATGGTCTGCGCCAGCACCGACTGGCTCGCCCCGGTGAAGGCCGCCGGATCGCCGCCGCCGCGCACGAAGGTGAAATAGGCGATGGTGAGATCGGTGAAGGAGCGCGCGAAGGCATCGCGGTTGCCGCCGCTGGCGAGGAAGTTCAGATAGGCCTCGGCCAGCACGCGGTCGCGCGCGGCGAGGTTTGTGAGCGCTCCCGTGCGCCGGATATAGGCGAGGTAGGCCTCGACATCGCCCGGGCTCGCCGAGGCAAAGCCGCTCGGCAGGCCGCCCGCACGGATCAGATCGAGGTAGTTGACGACGAAGCCGCTATAGGTGGTGAGGAAGCTGTTGCCCGAACCGCCCCCCGCCAGAAAGCGCAGATAGGCGCGGATGATGTCGGCCTGCGCCTGCGGGAACGGGGTGCCGCCATAGGCCCCTTCGAGCTGCGCGGCGGCTGCCACCAGCAGCGTGAAATCGCCGCTCGGGAAGGTGTCGAGCGACGGATTGCCAACCACCGCCTCGATCCGGCGCGCTGCGGCGATGATGTCGCTCGATGCGCCGGCAGCGGCGAGCTGGTCGCCGAAACCCACCGGAATGCCGTTGACCGCGGCCGCGACCGGACTGGCATCGCCGCCGATCGGCACGACGGTATTGTCGCTGGCGACCGGGGTAACGCTGGCCGGCGCAACGCTGGCTGGCTGCGCCCGCCGCGACAGGCGGGGATCGTTGCGATCGCCGCCGCCGCCCTCGACCGGCTGCACCTGCGCTTCGTTGGCGATGACGCGCTTCGCCCCGCTCTCGCCGCGCGCGCGCCACATCTCGCCCGCCTTGAAGCTCTCCAGCTTGCCCGGCCGCCCGATCCGCACCGCACCGGTCAGCGCATGGCCGCTTGCCTCGCCATTGGCACGGACAACGAAATTGCCCGCCGATCCGGCACCTGCCACCCGGCCTTCGAGGCCCTCGGGCATCCGCACCACCACTTCGCCCGCCCCGCCTGAGGTGACCGTGATCGAGCCTTCGTAAAGGTCGATCGAGCCGTCGGCGTTGAGGCGATATTTCGCGGCATCCACTATCGAGACCGTGCCCCCGCCGGTCAGCGCGATCTGCGTGAGGCCCGTGCGCTGGACAACCGGCTGGCCGGTCTCGGGCCGCGCCTCGCTGGTGGTGAACAGCAGCTGGTTGGCCGCCAGCGGCGCGCTGAGCGCGAGGCCAGAAGCACCCACCAGCAACAGGCGGGCCGAGCGCACGAGGGTCTTCGAAGGCGAGATGGTCAGAATGGCAGTCATGTGATGGCCTCCCCGATGGGATCAGAATTCGAAGCGCGCGCCGACCGAGACGGTCCAGCGCTCGAAGTCGAACAGGGCGATGTTGCTCCAGTTGCGCGAATAGGTCGCAGTCGGCTGGAGGAAGAGCCGGTCGGTGATCGCGATCTTCAGCCCTGTGGTGAGATCGAGCCGTTCGTCCTCGCGTTTGGCGAGGAACAGCGCATCGGGCGCATCGTGACGCCGCAGGTCGAAGGCGAGCCCGCCTACAATCGCGACGGTCTTGGCCAGCGGCACCTCGGCGCCGATATTGGCCCCGACGAAATCGAACGACAGGTGATCGCCGGGCTGGCGCAGCGTTTCCTCGGTCCCGGCGTTGATGTTGGCCGCGAAGATCTTGCCGACGAAGCCCACGCCGAGCGAGAAGCGGTCGGCATCGCGCAGGGGTTCGCCGTCGAATTCGAGCCGGTTCCACTGGCCCGACACGGTCAGCGCTTTCCCGCCCTTGAGCGGCTTGGTGTATTGCGTGGTCAGCCCCCAGGAGGTGCGGAAGCCCGCATCGTCGAGCCAGAACTTCTGCACCTGCCCCGACAGCGAGATCACGTCCTGATTGGCGAAGCTGTGGGCATAGCCTGCGGTCGCGGTGAGCGCGGCCTGATCGAACATCGAGGTGTCGAGATTATCGCGCCAGTTGCCCAGCAGCGAGGCGAACAGCCGGTCCTGCCGGCCGATCGCGGTGACCCCGGAAATGCCCGCGGTGATGTCGTAGAACTCGTCCGACTGCGCCACTGCGCCTGCGCCAAGCTGGCCCGGGCCGAGGAAACTGAACAGCGGGATGACGATCGAGTTCTGCTCGGTCGCGGTGTTGATGTTGCTGTCATGGCCGACGCGGGCATCGACAAAGCCGCTGATGTCCGAGCCGCCGCCTTTGATCTGCTGGTCGAACTGGCGCACGAAGCCGGTGAAGCGCTGACGCACCGGATCGGGCAGGCTGGGATCATCGACCACCGTGGCGAACTGTTCGCGCGCGGTGTCGATATCGCCGGCCAACGCATAGGCTCGGGCAAGCTCGGCGCGGGCGGCGGCGTTATCGGGCTGGACCGCGAGCACGCGCTGGAAGGCAATGATCGCCTCGCCGAAGCGCCCGGAATCGATCGCCGCGATGCCGAGCGCATAGTCGAAGGCGGGATCGCCGGCGCGCTGGCCGATCTGGCCCGAGAGCGCGCGATAATCGGCCTCGGCCTTCTCGCGCGCAGCCTTGGCGGCGGCGGGATCGGGCTCGGCGGGCTCCTGCGCCAGCACCGGCTCGGCGATGGCTGTCGTCGCGATGATCGAGGTCGCCCCGAGCATCGCTGCACGCAGGCCGAATGCGGAAATCCGTTTCACAGTATGCCAGCCCCCAAGTTCCATGTGAGTGGGCAGCAGCAATGGCGCAGACGGCGGCGCGGCCCCACTGACAAGCAATGTCAGGGGCATGACAAATGCCGTTAGGGGGGTGTTTCAGCCCCGGCGCTTGAGGATCAGGTAGAGCGCGCCCTCGCCGCCGTGGCGGATATGCGCCTTGCGCACTGCGGCGATGGCCCCCGAATGGCGGCTGGCGGCGAGCCAGTCGAGCAGCTTGGCGCGGATCGCCCCGCGCCGCTCCATCCGGTCGGCCGGATCGACCGGCCGCTCGCGCCCGGCGATCACCAGCACCACCCGCGCGTCCATCATCCGCGCCTGATCGAGCCCGGCCATGATCCGCTCATAGGCGGTATCGAGCGTGTGGCCGTGGAGGTCGAGCGTGAGATCGGGATCGAGCCGCCCGCCCTTCATCCGCCGCTCCCAGTGCGAATCGAGCGCGCCGGGGATGGCGGGCGGCGGCGGGGGAGCGAGCGGTGTGCGGCGCGGCTTGGGGGCGGGTTTGACCTTGGCGGAGGGAGCCGCCGCGGTCGTTCCTGCAGCTACCTTCGGTTGCTCACCCTCCCGCTTGACGGGCGGATGGGGCCGCTTCTTGCCGGGCAGCGGTTTGACGCTTGCAGCGAGATGCGCCCAAGCGGCCTGCTCGCCAGCGGTCAGCCCGCGCGGCAGCCTCATTGTGCGCTCGCGGAGAGCCGGGAGGCCGCCGCGCGCGGGAGCAGAACCAGTGCGCGCCCGCGCCCACTCATGCCGCCCGCGATCACCCGCGCATCCTCGCCCGCGCCCCAGAAGGTGTCGAAGCGGTTGGCGCCCTTGATCGCTCCGCCGGTGTCCTGCGCAATCCACAGGCCAGAAGCCTCGCGCCGGTCAAGTTCGAGCCACACCGGCGCGCCGAGCGGAACGAAGGCCGGATCGGCCGCGACCGAGCTTTCGCGCCGCACCGGCACGCCGAGCACGCCCAAGGGCCCGTCGCCTTTCAGCTCGGTGAAGAATATCCAGCTCTTGTTGAGCCGCATCAGATCGCGGCCCGCCTCGGGGTTCTCGCGGATATAGGCCATGATCCCCTGCATCGAGCCGGGATATTGCCCCGGCCCGCTGCCCAACAGGCCGCGTTCGCGCATCACGCCGCCGATGCCGGTATATTCGCGCCCGTTCTGTCCGGCATAGCCGATGCGGATCACCTCGCCTTCGGGCGTGCGCAGGCGGCCCGATCCCTGGATCTGGAGGAAGAAGAACTCGACCGGATCGGCAGCGTAAGCGATCACCTGCGCCTTGCCCTCGAGCGCCCCGTCCTCGATCGCCGCACGGTCGTGATAGAGCACAAAGCGACCCGCTTCATCGTAGCGCCCGAGCGGCGGGCGGCCGGTGCGTTGGGCTTCGGGCACATCGTCGGGCCAGCCGCGCACCAGATCGGTGGGCGTGGCATAGACCGGCACTTCGTATCCCGGGCGGCGGGTGCGGCTGCCGGCGATCTCCGGCTCGAAATAGCCGGTAGCAAAGGCCTTGCCGTCCCCGACCTGCACGGCGGCGAAGTGCTCGGCGAAGAAGGCACGGGCGCGGGCCTGCGGCCAGCCGCGCGCGGCGGTGCAGGCGGCGCGCCAGTCTTCGGAGCGGGTGAGGCCGCTCGCATCCTCGCGGGCGAGCAGCTTGGGGCAGGATTCGACAAAGCTCGCCAGCGCGCTCGCAGCGTCGGCCTCGCCCAGCGGCAGCGCGGCGAGCGAGGGGCCGAGCGCGATGCCGGCCAGCGCCGCATTGGCGGCGACCGGTGCAGCCGGAGTGGCGACAGCCGGGGGAAGCGGAGCGGCAGGCGCGGTGACGGTGGGCGGGGGAAGGCTGCCTTCAGGGATGATCCGCCCGCATCCCGCCAGCAGTACCAGCATCGCGAGCGCCAGAACCGGCCGCATTATGCGCTCCTTCGGCGATACGCGGGGCATCATGCCCCGCGCGGGGTTCATCCCTCGTCGGTCTCGTCGAGCAGCCAGTTGGGATCGCGCGCGGAAGTGTTGCGCGAGAAGGTCCAGACATCGCGGCTCTCGATCGCATCGTCGAGCGACCCTGCGATGACATTGCCGTCCTTGTCGCGAGTGACAGCGGCGATATCGGCCACGAACAGCACCGCGATGCGGGCCATGCGCCCGTCGAGCGAGGCCGAGTGGATGCGGGTTTCCTCGATCCGGATCAGCGTGTTGTCGAGCGTTTCGCCCGCAGCCTCGCGCGCGTCGAGCGCCGCAATGAAGCCGGCATAGACATCATCGTCGCACAGCTCGCGCAGGGTTTCGCGGTCACCCTTCCAGAAGGCTTCGAGCACCATGCGGTAAGCACCGCGCGCACCTTCGAGGAACTGGGCGATGTTGAACCGGCTGTCGGCGGCGGCAATCTCGCGGATGCCGCGTTCGACCGCAGGCATCACCCCTTCAAGCTCCACCGGACGCGCCGGGGCGACCGGGGCCGCGGGAACCGGGCGCGCGATGCCGGCAGGCTTGTCGTCCGAATCGAAGCGCTGCGGCACCGACTCTTCCTCGTGCTCCGCCCGGCGACCGAGCACCGAATAGAGCCGCAGGCCCAGAAAGGCGGCGACCATGGCGAGGAGAACGATTTCAAGCACTGGACATTTCCGATCGTCGAACGGGCGAACACCGGCCGCGGGCGGCAGGCAATCGCCGGAGAGATACTACCCTGCCTTAAATAGGCACGCATTACAATTCGCCAACGCCCGATAGGTTGCCCTACGGGACGAATCTTCGGCTGCGAGCGCTCAGCTACGGACGCGAGGAGGCAATGGTTGCGCCCCGCTGTTGCGGGCAGCGGCTGTGCCTGCTAGGCGCGCGCGGCGGCTCCGGGCTCGCTCGCATGATGCGTCCGGCGCAATTCCTGTTACCCGATGTGAAAGACAACCGATCCATGGCCGACGAAGAAGGCGTGCTCACCAATCTCGACAACACCGGCGGGGCCCAGCCCAATGGCGCCGACACCCAGCCTGCGATCGGCCTGCTGACGCAGTATGTGAAGGACCTTTCGGTCGAGAACCCCAACGCCCCCGACGTGTTCCAGTGGCCCGAGCCGCCGGCGATCGACATCCAGTTCAACATCGGCGCCGAAACCGTCAGCAGCGACGTCCACGAAGTGATGCTCAAGATGACCATCACCGCGGCCTCGCAGCGCGGCAAGGCCTATATCGTCGATCTGGCCTATTGCGGCCTCGTGGGGATGCGCAACGTGCCCGAGGAACAGGCCCATGCCTTCCTCTATGCCGAAGCGCCGCGCCTGCTGTTCCCCTTCGCCCGCCGCGTGGTGGCCGATGCCGTGCGCGATGCCGGCTTCCCGCCGCTGATGCTCGATCCGATCGACTTCAACGGGCTCTACATCCAGCGCCTGCAGGCACGCCGCGCCGAAGAAGCCGCCGGCGGGGAACCGATCGCGCCGGTCACCGGCAACGCCTGATCCACGCCGATTAGCGGGCACAGAAGGCGATGAGCCTGCTGAGGAACGTCGGCACGATCGGCGGGTTGACGCTGGTCAGCCGGCTGTTCGGCTTTGCCCGCGACATCCTGCTAGCCCGCGTGCTCGGCGCGGGCGGGGTGGCGGATGCCTGGCAGCTCGCCTTCCAGCTCCCCAATCTGTTCCGCCGCCTGTTCGCCGAGGGTGCCTTCGCCAGTGCCTTCGTGCCGCTGTTCAACCGCCACATGGCCGAGGGCGAGAGCGCGGCCAAGCGGTTCGCCGGCGAAGTTCTGGCGGTGCTGCTGCCGATCCTCGTGGTGTTCGGGGCGCTGATGATGCTGGCGATGCCGTGGGTGCTGTGGGCCTTCGCCAACGAAGACCTGCGCGGCGACAGCGACACCTATTCGCTCGCGGTCACGATGGGCCGGATCGCCTTTCCTTACCTGATGTTCATGAGCCTCGCGACGCTGGTCGCCGCGATCCTCAATTCGCTGTCGCGCTTCGCAGCGGCGGCGGCGGCGCCGATCCTGCTCAACATCTGCCTGCTGACCGCGCTGGTATGGGGCGCGCTCCAGCCCGGCAGCGACTGGGCCCGCGCGGCGACCGGCGTGGGCCTCGCGATCGCTGTGTCGGTGAGCGGGCTGCTGCAACTGCTGTGGCTCTACTGGTTCATGCGCCGCGCAGGCTTCCGCATTCCGCGCCAGCGCCCGCGCCTCACGCGCCGCGTCAAGGAAATGGGCGTGCTGATTGTCCCCGCCGTGTTCGGCGCGGGTGTCTACCAGATCAGCCGCTTCATCGACCTCGCCTTCATCCGCGGCCTGCCCGACGGCAGCCTCACCTACATGGCGATGGCTGATCGCTGGAACCAGCTGCCGCTCGGGATCATCGGCATAGCGCTGGGCACCGCGATCCTGCCCGCGCTGTCGCGCTACATCAGCCGCAATGAAGATGAGGAGGCGGTGCGTCTGCAGGCCAATGCCGTCGAACTGGCGATGCTGCTCACCCTGCCCTGCGCGGTGGCGTTGTTCATCACCGGCTTCGCCTTCGTGAAGGCGTTCATGGAGGGCCAGGCCTTCACCGCCGAGGACGCGCGCACCACCGGCATGGTTACCTCGGCGCTGGTTGTAGGCCTGCCCGCCTATGTGCTGGTCAAGGTGCTGACCCCCAACTTCTTCGCCCGCCGCGACACCAAGACCCCGGTCTACACGGCAGGCGCCTCGCTGGTCGTGACCGTCGGCCTCAATCTCGTGCTGGTGCCGCTGCTGGGCGTCGTCGGCCTTGCGTTGGCGGGCGCGATCGGGGCCTGGGTCAATATCGCGCTGCTGGGCGGCATCCTTGCACGGCGCGGCTACTTCCGGCTGCCGGCGCGGGTGCTCGGGCGGATCGGACGGATCGTCCTTGCCTCGGGCCTCATGGGGGCGGCGCTGGTGGTGCTGATGCAGGCGATCGGCCCGTGGCTCGACGGCCCCTTCACCATGCGGCTTCTGGCGGTGGGTGCGATCCTCGGCACCAGCCTCGTCACCTATGGCGCGGGCACGGTGCTGCTCGGAGTGCTCGACAAGGCGACGGTCCAGCGCCTAATGCGCCGCCAGAGCTAAATCACAGGACAGATCATGCGCGTCGTTTCCGGCATCCAGCCCACCGGCAATCTCCACCTCGGCAACTATCTGGGGGCGATCCGCAACTGGGCGGCGATGCAGGATTCGCTGGAGCCCGGCTCGGAGGCATTGTTCTTCCTCGCCGATCTTCACGCCCTGTCGCAGCCGCACGACCCCGCCGGGCTCCGGTCCGCGACGCTGGAGATGACGGCGGCGCTGGTCGCCTGCGGGATCGACCCCGATCGCTCGGTGCTGTTCAACCAGGCGCAGGTGCCCCAGCATGCCGAGCTGCAATGGCTGCTCAACGGCACTGCCCGCATGGGCTGGCTGAACCGCATGACCCAGTGGAAGGACAAGGCCGGCAAGAACCGCGAGGGCCAGTCGGTCGCGCTGTTCACCTACCCCGTGCTGCAGGCCGCCGACGTGCTGCTCTATCAGGCGACCCACGTGCCGGTGGGCGAGGATCAGAAGCAGCACCTCGAGCTCGCCCGCGACATCGCGCAGAAATTCAACAATGATTTCTGCCCGGAGGACACGCCGGTCTTCACCCTGCCCGAACCGATCATCCCGGCCGAGGCGGCGCGGATCATGTCCCTGCGCGATGGCAGCGCCAAGATGTCGAAGTCCGACCCGTCGGACATGAGCCGCATCAACCTCTCGGACGATGCCGATACCATGGCCCAGAAGGTCAAGAAGGCGAAGACAGATCCCGAGCCCCTGCCCTCGGAAGAGGCCGGCCTTGCCGAGCGGCCCGAGGCGAAGAACCTCGTTGGCATTTATGCGGCGCTTTCGGGCGAGCCGGTCGAAGCGGTGCTGCGCCAGTTCGGCGGGCAGGGCTTCGGCGCATTCAAGCCGGCGCTGGCCGATCTGCTGGTGGCAACCCTCGGCCCGATCCGTGATCGCTTCGTGGCGCTGAAGGACGACAGCGAGGCGCTCGATGCGATCCTCGCTCGCGGCGCGGCCAAGGCGCGCGAACGCGGCACGCCGACGCTCGATGCGGCCTACAAGGCGCTGGGGCTGGTGCGGCACTGAGCGCACGCGCACCGCCTGCGATGAACTGCACCGGGCACACGACCAATATTCAATCCCCGTTCATGCGCATGGGACAATATCACGCGCGCAAACACCATTGCTTTCATCGCACTGGTGGCCACACAAGGGATGTGTCATGAAGACCGCTATGTCCTCTACAAAAACGCTCCGCCGCTTCGCGCTGCCGCTGGCTCTGGCCGCTGGTCTTGCCGCCTGCACCGCGCCCTCGTTCAAGGCCGATGTGTCGCGCTTTGCCGTGCCGCTGCCGGCACCGCAGGGCCAGACCTTCGCAGTGGTGCCCGAAGATCCCAAGCTCGCCGGCGGACTCGAATTCGCGACCTATGCCAATGCGGTCGCGGCGGAGATGCAGGAACTGGGCTATGTCCGCGCCGCTGCGCCGGAACGCGCCGATCTGCTGGTGCGGTTCGACTACCGCGTCGACAATGGCCGTGAAAAGGTGCGCACCGATCTCAACGGGGTGGGCGCCTTCGGCCCGGCCTGGGGCCCGTGGGGCGGCTGGGGCGGCGGCTTCGGTCGCTGGGGCTACGGCTTCAACGATCCGTTCTTCGGCGGGCCGAACGTGCGCAGCTACACTGTCTACACCAGCGCCATCGACCTGAAGATCGATCGCGCCGCCGATGGCCAGCGTCTGTTCGAAGGCAAGGCGGAAGCCGTGTCGCGCTCGAACCGCCTGCCGCGCCTCGTGCCCAATCTGGTGGATGCGATCTTCACCGACTTCCCCGGCAATTCGGGCGAAACCGTGCGCATCACCATCCGCGATGACGAAAAGACCGTGCGCCCCACCGATTGATGGTGTAGAGCAGGGCTCAAGAGACCCTTGGACGGGAAAAGAGAGGCGGCACCAGGGGATCGGTGCCGCCTTT
The DNA here is from genome assembly GCA_027531395.1 of Porphyrobacter sp. GTDB lineage: Bacteria > Pseudomonadota > Alphaproteobacteria > Sphingomonadales > Sphingomonadaceae > Erythrobacter. The sequence continues at coordinate 180,331 of JAPZRO010000007.1, forward strand.
TTTGTTGCCCGCGCGCGCTGGCCTGCAAGATCACCAGTCGGCGGGCTGATCGCTTCTGGCAGGCGATTGGGTCCACGGCAGGCGGGTAAAGCGCGGATAGGCCCGGCGGCGCGATTCCGCTGCGAGGCAACCTTGCCGGGTCCGGTGCTCGCGCAGCAACTGGGCGAGCAGCAGCTGCCCGAAGTCCCAGTCTCCGATCCCGGAATCGGCGTTGATGTGCCCGATCGAGCCGGCATAGGCGAAGGTCGCGCCCCAGTCCGACGCCAGACCCCGCGCGACGCGCAGCGAGCAATAGGGATCATTCTCGCTCGCAGCGAGGAATGCCGGGAACGGCAGCTTCGCGCGCTGAGCGGGGGCAAAGCGGGCAAGGCGCGCATCGACACCTGCGCGTTCGACATCGGGCGGGGCGACCAGCAGCGCGCCGACCACCGGATTGCCATAGGCCGGCTGTTCATTCTCCGCCCACCACGTGGCTGCGAGGCAGCCGAGCGAATGCGCGACAAGGATCACCGGCCGGCCGGCACGGTGCACCGCGAGGTTCAGCTTGTTGACCCAGGTGTTGCGATGCGGATCGTCCCACATCCCGAGGTCCACCCGCTCGCAGTCAGGAATCTGCGATTCCCAGCGCGATTGCCAGTGCTGTTCGTTGGAGTTGTTGAGACCGGGGATGATGAGAATCAGCGGATCATCGCGCAGCCGGTCAGCGTCGAGTTCATGCGTATGGGTCTGGGTATGGGCCATTTCCTGCTCCTATAAGGGCGTAAACGGCCGTCCATTGGTATGGTCCGACAGCAGGAAAATAACTCAACTGAATTGGTTGACAAGACGCTTTCAACGATCCGTGGCGTTCGTCGGATGATTGCTCAGAGCTTCGCGTGGCCCCCGGTGGAGCCGAAGCCGCCCTCGCCCCGTTCGGTCGCGTCGAGCTCTTCCACCTCGTCCCACGCCGCCTGCACCACCGGAGCCAGCACCAGCTGGGCGACGCGGTCGCCGCGCGCGATGGCGAAGGGCTCCGTGCCGTGGTTGATCAGGATCACCTTCAGCTCGCCGCGATAGTCGCTGTCGATCGTGCCGGGGGTGTTGGGGACGGTGATGCCGTGCTTCAGAGCGAGCCCTGATCGCGGGCGGACCTGGATTTCGTAGCCCTGCGGGATCGCCAGCGCGAGGCCGGTCGCCACCGCATGGCGCGCGCCGGGCGCGATGGTCACTTCCTCGGCGCTCACCACGTCCATTCCGGCCGCGCCTGACGTGGCATAGGCCGGCAGCGGCAGGCCCGCGCCATGCGGCAGGCGCCTCACCTGGACAGGAATAGTCACTCCGCCGCTTCCGCCTTGAGGCTCGCTGCGATCCGTTCGACCAGCGCCATCGCCACCGCGCTCTTGGGCATTTCGTCGAGCGTCTCGATCCCGTCGCCGGCAACGATGGTCACGCGGTTGCTGTCGCCCCCCATCACATCGCCGCTCACATCATTGGCCACGATCCAGTCGCAGCCCTTGCGCTTGCGCTTGGCCTTGGCGTGCTCGATCACGTTCTCGGTCTCGGCGGCAAAGCCGATCACCAGTTCGGGGCGCTTGGTCCCGCCGGCGATGTTGGAGAGGATGTCGGGGTTCTCGGTCAGCATCAGCGCCGGGGGCGCATCGCCGCGCTTCTTCATCTTCTGCCCGCGATATTCCTTGGGTCGCCAGTCGGCGACCGCGGCCACCATCACCGCGACATCGGCGGGCAACGCATGCTTGACCGCCTTGGCCATGTCCTGCGCGCTCTCGACATCGACGCGCTTGACCCCGGCCGGGGTCTTGAGCGCGACAGGGCCCGCCACCAGCGTCACCTTCGCGCCGAGCGCGGCGGCGGCCGCGGCGATGGCAAAGCCCTGCTTGCCGCTCGAGCGGTTGGCAATGTAGCGGACCGGATCGATCGCTTCCCAGGTCGGCCCGGCGGTGACCAGCACGTGGCGGCCCGACAGCGGACGATGCCCGGCGGCCACGCCGAAATCGGCGCCTTCGGGCACTTCGCCGAGCAGGGCCTCGATCTCGTCGGGCACCTCGGGCGCGAGCACTTCGGGCGCGCTCTTGCGGGGATCGACCTGATGGTTGATCGCCCCGGCATCGATCGGCGGCGCGGCGCCCGCCTTGCCCTTCTTGGCGAGCAGCGGCCCGCCGAGATCCGGAGCGAATTCGGGTGCGGGTTCTTCGGGCAGGGGTTCGCCCTCGCCCTCTTCGGGTTCGGGCAGATCGAGATATTCGGCCTCGATCTCTTCGTGGGTGCGCTTGGCGGTCGAGCGCGGGATGATCCGCGACAGAAGCCCGCCCAACCCGCCGGTCGCGGCGGTGCTGTCGTTCTCGTCCTCGGGCTCGAGCGCCTCGACCTCGATCGCGGCGCGGTCATTGGCGGGAATCCGCGTAGGCTGCGCCTCGGGCACCGTGATCCCGAAGTAGGACGCGATGACGCGCCAGATCGCCTCGGGCTCGGGCAGGCGGCCATAGCCGAACTCACCGCAGGCCATCGGGCCTTCGTCGGGATGCAGCACGGTCACGCCGGCCGAGGCCAGCAGTTCGACATTGCGCTGGGTCGCCTCATGCTCCCACATCCGGACGTTCATGGCGGGCACGGCGATCACCGGCTTGTCGGTGGCGAGGATCAGCGTGGTCGCCAGATCATCGGCGATCCCGGCGGCCATCTTGGCGAGCAGATCGGCTGTGGCCGGGCAGACCACCACCAGATCGGCCTCGCGGCTCAATTGGATGTGGCCCATCTCGGCCTCGTTCTTGAGGTCGAACAGGTTGGTGTAGACCTGGTTCTCGGACAGCGCGGCGAGCGCCATCGGGGTGACGAACTGCTGGCCACCCTTGGTGACGACACAGGTAACCTCGCCGCCGCCCTTGCGGATCAGGCGCACCAGCTCGCAGGCCTTGTAGGCCGCGATGCCGCCGCCCACGACCAGCAGGATGCGCGGGGCCTTCCCCGTCATCGCCCGTTCCCGCTCTGCACGCCGATCAATGCCATCGGTTCCCAATAACTCCCATCCGGCGGCGCCCATGCGCTGCCGGCCAACTCTTCTAACCGCGCCCTGCCCCTGCGCCAAGCAGCGCACCTACAGTCTTGGCGCGCAGATTGGCCGCGCTGTGGTTAAGATTGCGCTTACAAGGGTGCAACCGCTTTCGGCGGTTTTGCGCCGATTTGGCGGGGCGGCCGCTTGAGCTCGATACGCGCCTCGGCCAGACTTGCCGCATCATTTAGGGGGGACCGGTCATGACACTTTTCCTGCGCGCTGCACTGCTATTGCTGGCGCTGCTCTATCTCGCGATCGGCACCGGCTTCCTGATCGCGCCCGAACAGCTGGGAGAAACTTTCGGCGTGGCGGCTGCGGGAGCCAAGGGGCTCGCCAGCATGCGCGCCGATTTCACCGGATTCTTCTGGCTGCTGGGCGGAGCACTGGGCTGGGGTGCGTTGCGCCAGAGCGGCGGGGCCTTGCTGGTTGGCGCATTCCTTGCCGCGACCGCACTGGCGGGGCGGGGGCTAAGCCTGCTGCTCGACGGCAATTATGACGGCGCGCTCCAGCCGATGGTGGTCGAGGCGTTGACGGTGCTGCTGGCACTGGCCGGAATGCGGGCGTTTGGCCGCAAGGCCTAACCGATCAATCCCGCTGTTACCGCCGCCCACACCGCGCCTGCGCCGACCAGACCAGCGGCGATATAGCCGAACCAGCCGCGCCCTTCGCGCTTGTCGGTGATCAGCGGAATTTCCGGCAGCGGCGGCGGCTCGGGCGCGCCGCCCTTGGGCGGGAACATCTCCTCCACCCGGCGGATCAGGCCCGGCAGGCGCAGCAGGGTTTCGGTATCCTGCTTGATCCGGTCGGCGAGCGCGGCCTCCGGACCAAGCTCGTCGCGGATCCACTCGCGCACATAGGGCGCGGCGGTGTCCCACATGTTGATGTCGGGATTGAGCTGGGTGGCGATGCCTTCGACCATCACCATCGTCTTCTGCAGCAGCAGCAGGTGCGGCTGGGTCTGCATGTCGAAATCGCGGGTGATCGCGAACAGCCCGTCGAGCATCTGGCCGACCGAGAGCTCCTTCACCGGCTTGCCCCGCATCGGCTCGCCCACCGCGCGCAACGCGGTCGCGAATTCGCCGACCGAGTGGTAGGAGGGCACATATTGCGCCTCGAAATGGATTTCGGCGACGCGCTGGTAATTGCCGGTGGTCAGCCCGTAGAGGATCTCCGCCAGCCATTGCCGCGCGCGCCGGTCGATCCGGCCCATGATCCCGAAATCGATCGCGACGATGGTGCCGTCATCCTCCACGAACAGGTTGCCCTGATGCATGTCGGCATGGAAGAAACCCGCGCTGATCGCCTGGGTGAGGAAGCTGATCACCAACTTTTCCGAGATCGCCGCCAGATCATGCCCGCGCGCGCGCAACTCGTCGACGCGGCTGATCTTGATCCCGTCGATCCATTCGATCGTCATCACGCGGCCATTGGTGCGATCCCAATCGACCGCAGGGATGCGGTAGCCCGGCACGCCCGCCATCTGCTCGGCGAGTTCGGAGGCCGAGGCGGCCTCGCGGCGCAGGTCGAGCTCGGAATTGGTCCAGCGCTTGAAGTTGGCGATGGTGAGGCGCGGGCGCAGCCGGCTCGCCTCGCCGCCCATCGTCTCGACATGGGCCGCGGCCCATTCATAGGTCTGGATGTCGCGCGCGAACTTCTCGCGGATGCCCGGGCGCAGCACCTTGATCGCGACCTTGCGGCCATCGGTGGTGACGCCCTTGTGCACCTGCGCGATGCTCGCCGCGCCGACCGGCTCGGGGTCGATCTCGGCAAACAGGGCTGAAATCGGCTGGCCGAAGCTCGATTCGATCACCTTGCGGATCTCGGCGAAGGGCACCGGCGGGAGACTGTCCTGCAAGGACAGGAGGTTGTTCGCCGCCTCCTCGCCGACCAGATCGGGGCGGGTAGCGAGGGACTGGCCGAGCTTGATCGCCGCCGGGCCGATGGCGCGGAAGGCCCCGGCATAGTCGCGGGTGCCGGACTTGCCCGTCAGCGTCGCGAGGCGCGCGAGGCGCACCAGCTGGCGCAGCGCGGCGGGCGCGTTGGGATCATTCTCAATCCCCACCAGCGCGCGCCGGCGGGCCAGCGTCACGCCCCAGCGGGCGAGGCGGATCAGATGCGTCGCGGGAGAGGGCACTGGGCTAGATCTTCCACCCCGAATGGATAGCCACGAGGCCGCCCATGATCGGCTCGACCTTGGTGTTCGCAAAGCCCGCCTTGCGGATCATCTGCTCGAAGGCGGGCATCGGCGGGAACTTGCGGATCGATTCGGCGAGGTAGCGATAGGAATCGGCATCGCCTGCGATCGCCTGGCCCATGCGCGGCAGCAGGTGTTCGGAATAGAGGTCATAGGCCTCTTTCAGCCCCGACCATTCGACGGTCGAGAATTCAAGGCAGAAGAACCGTCCGCCCGGACGCAGCACCCGCAGCGCCTCGGCGAGGGCACGGTCGATATGGGTCACGTTACGAATGCCGAAGGCGATGGTGTAGGCATCGAAGGTGTTCGAGGCGAAGCTGACGCTTTCGGCGTTCTGACAGGTGAAGACGAGGCTGCCGTCCTCCTCGGAAAAGCCGCGCTCCAGCGCGCGCTCGGCCCCGACATCGAGCATGTCCTGGTTGATGTCGGCAACAGTGATATGCGCGCCGCGGGCCGCCATGCGGAAGGCGATGTCGCCGGTGCCGCCCGCCATGTCGAGGATCTGCTCGCCCGGCTGCGGCTTCACGCGCTTGACGAAGCGATCCTTCCACAACCGGTGCATCCCGCCCGACATGGCATCGTTCATGATGTCGTACTTGCGCGCGACGCTGGAGAAGACCTCGCCAACCTTGCGGGTCTTTTCCTGCGGGGTGACCTGCTGGTAGCCGAAGGAGACGGTTTCGTCGGTGGTTTCGCTCATGCGGCGATCCCTAGAGGGAATTGCCGCCAAGGCAAAGGGTGTTAGGGGGGTCAAACCATGCCTGAATTGCCAGAAGTCGAAACCACCGTGCGCGGCCTTGCCGCTTTCCTTGAAGGGGAGCGGATCACGCGCGTCACATTGAACCGGCCTGACCTGCGCCGCCCCTTCCCCGCCGATCTGGTGCAGGTGATGACCGGGGCGACCGTCAGTGCGCTGTCGCGCCGGGCCAAGTATGGGTTGATGCACCTCGACCGCGGGGCGACGATGATCTTCCATCTCGGCATGAGTGGGCGCTGGCGGATCGATCCGGAGGTCGCCGACACCCATGATCACCTGCTGCTGGAGACCGCCAGCCATCGCTTCGCCCTGTGCGATCCGCGCCGCTTCGGCTCGGTCGATCTCGTGGGGACCGACGCGCTCGATGCCTGGCCGCAATTTGCCGCCCTCGGCCCCGAGCCACTCGGGCCGGGCCTCACGCCTGGGCACCTCAAGGCCGCGCTCAGGGGCAAGACCCAGTCGATCAAGCTGTGCCTGCTCGACCAGCGGATCGTCGCGGGACTCGGCAATATCTATGTCTGCGAAGCGCTGTGGCGCGCGGGCATCCGGCCGACCAAGCCTGCTGGCAAGGTGACCGGCCCGCAGCTCGCGCGGCTGGTGCCCGCCATCGTCGCCGTACTCGAAGCCTCGATCCGCGACGGCGGCTCGACCTTGCGCGACTATGCCCGCCCCGACGGCGAGCTGGGCTATTTCGCGAGCTCCTTCGACGTCTACGGGCGCGAGGGCGAGGCATGCCGCAGGGACGACGGCGGGGTCATCCAGAGGATCGCCCAGGGCGGGCGCAGCACATGGTATTGTCCGGTGTGCCAGCGTTGATTGGGTGCCTGCCGCCGCAGGCACATCCTCGGCGCTGTTTCGGCCCCTGCGGGCCCGAGCGCCTGCGGGCGGGCAGTCGCCCTTGCGGCGTCTTCGTCGCCGTGTGGGAGAATCGTTGACCTTCAGGGCATGTCCGACTATGTGCGCCGCTTTCCGGCGGTCGGACCATGAGTCTGCTCGCCCTTTTCGAGCACACCCACGGATTTCCTTTCAGCCGCATATGGCGGCCTGAACCAAACGCGAGACAGACACGAATTATGGCCAATACGCCGCAAGCCAAGAAGCGCATCCGTCGCAACACCGCCCGCGCCGAAATCAACGGTGCGCGCATCAGCCGCATCCGCAGCTTCATCAAGAAGGTCGAATCGGCCTGTGAAGCCGGCGACAAGGAAGCCGCTGCTGCCGCGCTCAAGGCGGCCCAGCCGGAAATGGCCCGCGGCGTCGCTCGCGGCGTGCTCCACAAGAACACTGTGGCCCGCAAGCTCTCGCGCCTGACCCGCCGAGTCGCCACGCTCTGATTCGTTTTTGCCCGATCCGTAGCACCGCCTAACGGGTGTTTACGGGTTGCGGTGACCCGAGAATGGCAAAGAGGCCGCGCTGGTTCAGCGCGGCCTCTTTCGTTTGCGACAATTGCGACCTGTGCAACCGCGGCAAATGTCAGGATTCCCCGCGATTCGCGTCACCTGACACCCTGTTTCTGTTTAAAAACAAATACATCAACGCAAGTCTGCGGGGTAGAGCCGAGTCAACAGGATTATTTCACTTTTTTTAAATCTGAATGCTTGCGCAAACCGCCGCAGCGTTCTTTATTCGGCTCTCACCCGGGGCGGGACAGCCTGGGTTCTTACAAACCGGTCGATAGGGGGGCTCTCCGGGAATCCGATTTCCGGAGACGGGACGGTCTTTGCCTGTCGCAATAACAAGGGCGCACCTGGGGACACCTTCTCCGCAGGGGCCGAGCATATTGGGGATGAGCTTGTGCACAGGATCGACAAGGCGCGAAACACGCGCCGCCCTGCGGATGATGATTTGATGGAAGATGCCGAAGCCGTGAACCTGGCCGCTGACTGGTCGGACATCAGTCAGGGTCTGCGCAAGGATCTGGGTCATCAGCTGCACAGCCAGTGGATCAAGCCGATCCAGCTGGGCAGCCTGAACCGCGAATCGGGCACGCTCGATCTCTATCTCCCGACCGAATTCTCGGCCAACTGGGTGCGCGACCGGTTCCACGACCGGCTCCAGCTGGCGTGGAAGATCGCCCGCAGCGAAGTGCGCCAGGTCAACATCATGGTGCACCCGGGCCGCCGCCAGCTGCCCGACCTGCGCCTCGACGATGGCCGCCGCCCCGCCAATGACGGCGCGAGCGCGATTGCGGTTGCCGCCGGCACCATGTCGGATGCGAGCTTCACCTCCTCGGTGGGTCTCGACCCCTCGCTGACCTTCGCCGCCTTCGTCACCGGCGAGGCGAACATCCTCGCCTGCAACGCCGCGCAGCGCATGGCCGCGCTCGAACAGCCGCAGTTCTCGCCGCTCTACCTCAAGGCGGCGACCGGCCAGGGCAAGACCCACCTGCTGCACGCAATCGGCCACGGCTACCTCCAGGCCCACCCGCGCGCACGGATCTTCTACTGCTCGGCCGAACGCTTCATGGTCGAATTCGTCCAGGCGCTGAAGGCGAGCCAGACGATCGAGTTCAAGGCCCGTCTCCGCTCCTTCGATCTGCTGCTGGTGGACGACATCCAGTTCATCATCGGCAAGGCGAGCGCGCAGGAAGAACTGCTCTACACGATCGACGCGCTCCTCGCAGAGGGCAAGCGGCTGGTGTTCGCCGCAGACCGCGCGCCGCAGGCGCTCGATGGGGTCGAGCCGCGCCTGCTCAGCCGCCTGTCGATGGGCCTCGTCGCTGACATCCAGCCCGCCGATATCGAGCTGCGCAAGAAGATCCTCGTCTCCAAGCTCGCCCGATTCGCGCCGCTTGCGGTGCCCGAGGACGTGGTCGATTTCCTCGCCCGCACGATCACCCGCAACGTGCGCGAGCTGGTGGGCGGTCTCAACAAGCTGATCGCCTACGCCCAGCTGACCGGGCAGGAAGTCTCGCTCCAGCTGGCCGAGGAACAGCTCACCGACATCCTCTCGGCCAACCGCCGCCGGATCACCATCGACGAAATCCAGCGCACCGTCTGCCAGTTCTACCGGATCGACCGTGCGGAGATGAGCTCCAAGCGGCGCGCGCGTGCCGTGGTGCGGCCACGTCAGGTGGCGATGTATCTCTCCAAGGTGCTCACCCCGCGCTCCTACCCCGAAATCGGGCGCAAGTTCGGCGGGCGCGATCACTCGACCGTGATCCACGCGGTGCGCCTGATCGAGGACCTGCGCCAGCGCGATGCCGACATGGACGGCGATGTGCGCAGCCTGCTGCGCCAGCTCGAAAGCTGAGCCGCGCGAGGGTTAATTCGCACATAGTCTCCGCAGGCTTTGCACCGGACTTTCGACAGGCTGATCCACAGGGCTGTCGACAGGCGGTGCACAGGCTGTAAACAGCCTCTCCATGCCTTCTCAGCGCCTTTCTCCCGACCAGATCGACCTGCCCGCAGGGTGGATCGCGGCGCTTGTCCGGGGAGCGAAATGCCATTGCCCGCGCTGCGGTGAGGCGGCGCTGTTCCGCAAGTGGCTCAAGCCGGTTGAGCGCTGCCCGCATTGCCGGCAGGACTGGTCGGTGCAGCAGGCCGATGATTTTCCAGCCTATATCGGCATCTTCGTGGTCGGCCACCTGCTCGCGCCGGTGGTGATCGCGATGATCGGCAGCTGGGGCATGAGCGCCTGGGCAACGCTCGCCATCATGCTGCCGGTCGCGGTGGTGATGCTGCTGGCGATGCTCCAGCCGACGAAGGGTGCGGTGATCGGCTTCCTGTGGTGGCACGGCATCGGCGCCTTCCGGCAGGAGCGGCGCAAGCCCGGAGATGAGGCGTGACGCTGTCATCCGCCCGGCTCGACCGTTTCGCCCGCCACATCGTGTTGCCCGAAGTCGGCGGCGCGGGGCAGGTAAAGCTCGCTGCCAGCCGGGTCGCGGTGATCGGCCTCGGCGGGATCGGCAGCCCCGCCCTGCAATATCTCGCCGCGAGCGGGATCGGGCGGCTGGCACTGGTCGATGACGACGTGGTGGACGTCTCGAACCTCCAGCGCCAGACGATCTTCACGCAGCGCGATGTCGGCTATGGCAAGGCGGTCTCGGCGCGGCGCTGGCTCGCCAATTTCGACGATTCGCTGGCCGTCGACGTCTCCGACGCGCGGATCACGCCGGAGAACGCAGCGAGCCTCATCGCGGGCGCCGATCTGGTGCTCGACGGCACCGACAATTTCGCGACGCGCCTCGCCGTCTCGGACGCCTGCGTCGCGGCGGGCATTCCGCTGCTCTCGGCCGCCGTGGGCCGCTTTCAGGGACAGGTGGCGGCCTTCGCGGGACACTTGCCGGGCGAGGCCTGCTACCGCTGCTTCGTCGGTGACGCCTTCGATGCCGAGGACTGCGACACCTGCGCCGACGACGGAATGCTCGGTGCGATGGCGGGATGGGCGGGCACCTTTGCCGCACTGCAAGCGGTCAAGGTGCTGCTGGCCAGCGTGAGCGCGCTGGGCGATCCGGGCTGGGGCAAGCTCCACATCCTCGACGGCCTCGCGCCCGGTATGCGCACGATCCGCATCGCCGAGGATCCGAGCTGCAAGGGGTGCGGTTCAGCCGCCTAGCACTTCCTCGACCCACGCCGGCACCACCTCGCTCGCCGGGCCGAGGCGGGTTTCGTGGAACAGGCGCGAGCCTTCGCTGGGTTCGAGATTGAGTTCGAGGGTGCGCGCGCCGCTCGCCCGCGCTTCCTGCACGAAGCCCGCTGCCGGATAGACCGCGCCGCTCGTGCCGATGCTGACGAACAGGTCGCAGCTCTCCAGCGCCTGATAGATCCGGCCCATCTGGTAGGGCATCTCGCCGAACCACACGACATCGGGGCGCAGTGTCGGCGCGCGGCAGACAGGGCAGGGCGGGCGCTCGATCATGGTGCCGAGCCACGGGGAGCGGGTCTCGCAGGACGTGCATAGCGCGCTCTTCAATTCGCCATGCATGTGCAGCACCCGCGCAGAGCCGCCGCGTTCGTGCAGATCATCGACATTTTGCGTCACCAGCAGCAGCTCGCCGGAAAGCTCGCGCTCCAGCCGCGCCAGCGCCATGTGCGCCGGATTGGGCGCGACATTGGCGAGCGCGGCGCGGCGCATGTCGTAGAAGTTGAGCACGAGATTGGGATTGCGCGCGAAGCCTTCGGGCGTGGCGACGTCCTCCACCCGGTGCTGTTCCCACAGGCCTCCGGCCGAGCGAAAGGTGTCGATCCCGCTCTCGGCCGAAATCCCTGCGCCGGTGAGGATGACGATGCTTCGTGGGCCGTCCATTTTTCCACCCATGCGCCCTGAGCTTGTCGAAGGGCTGCCTTTCCCTTTACGGGAGTAGAAGAAAGGGCGGGGCTTCGACAAGCTCAGCCCGAACGGAGGTTTGCGCAATGCTGCAATTCGGAGTGATCGGGCACAAGGGCCGCATGGGGCAGGCGCTGGAGGCGGCGATTGCCGATGCGGGGCATGCGCTGTGCGTCGGGGTCGATGCGGGCGGCTCGATCGGCCCCTATGCCAGCCAGTGCGACGTGCTGGTCGATTTCTCGGCGCCCGATGCGCTGGCGGCGAATCTCGGCGCGGCCAAGGTCGCCGGAAAGCCGATCGTGGTCGGCACCACCGGGCTCGAAGAGCCGCATTTCGTGATGCTGGCCGAAGCCGCGCGCGCGGTGCCGGTGCTGCAATCGGGGAATTTCTCAGCTGGCGTAACGCTGATGGCCCATCTGGTGCGCGAGGCCGCCGCAAGGCTCGGGCCGGACTGGGATATCGAGGTGCTGGAGATGCACCACCGCATGAAGGTCGATGCGCCCTCGGGCACCGCCAAGCTGCTGGGCGAGGCGGCGGCGAGCGGGCGCGGGATCGTGCTGTCCGACAATATGGAGAGCGGTCGCCACGGCATGACCGGCGCGCGCGCGCCGGGCGCGATCGGCTTTGCCACCCTGCGCGGCGGGACCGTGGCGGGCGAGCATTCAGTGATCTTCGCGGGCAGCGAGGAGCGGCTCACGCTCTCGCATTCGGCCGAAAACCGCATGATCTTCGCGCGCGGCGCGGTACGGGCCGCCGCCTGGCTGACCGGGCAGAGCGCAGGCCGCTACACCATGAACGACGTGCTGGGGCTGTGAGGCTTGACCGCTTGCCGTCAAAGTGTATTACTCAGACAATACACTAGGGATCACGCAGCATGACGAACACGCTTACCCCCGCACAAGAAGCCGCAAGGCTGGTCGACAGCCTCGGCACCGAGGCGCTGGCCAAGGCCGAGGCCTATACCACCGGCAACCACTGGGTGCTGCTGGCAGGCGTCGGCGTGTCGATCCTAGTCGCCTTCATCATGGTGCGCCTCAAGCTGCTCGACCGGATCGCCGCGCGCTTTGCCCGGCCCGAGGGCTTCCTTGCCACCTTCACCGTCAGCGCGGCTTTCCTCGTGATCTCGACCCTGATCGCCCTGCCCTGGACGATCTACACCGACTGGCACCGCGAGCGCGCCTATGGCCTCTCCAGCCAGCCGATCGGCGATTTCCTCGGCCAGTTGGCCATCAGCGAGGCGATCGGGATGGTGCTGGGCGGGCTGTTCCTCGCCGGGGTCTATGCCCTGATCCGAAAGACCGGCACGCGCTGGTGGCTGTGGAGCGGGGGGCTGGCGGGCGTGGTGACCCTGCTCGGGCTGCTCGCCGCGCCGCCGCTGATCGAGCCGCTGTTCAACGAATACAAGCCCGTGCCGCCGGGCGAGGTGCGCACCGCGCTGGAGCAGATCGCCGACGATGTCGGTATCCCGAAAGACCGGATCTTCATGTATGACGGCTCGCGCCAGTCCGACCGCTTCACCGCCAATGTTTCCGGCATCGGCCCTTCGGCGCGGATCGCGATTTCGGATGTCGCGCTGAAACAGGCGAGCCTTGCCGAGGTGCGTGCGGTGACCGGCCATGAGGCGGGGCATTACCAGCTCGGCCATGTGTGGCGCTACGCGGTGATCTTCCCGCTGCTGGCGATGGTGTTCTTCTTCCTGCTCGACCGCCTGTTCGCACCGACAGCGCGTCTGCTCGGTAGCGATGCCCGACTGGACGAGCCGCGCGGATTGCCGGCCTTTGCGGTGGTGGGCTCGGTTCTCGGGCTGCTGGCGACGCCCCTCACCAACACCCTCACCCGCGTCGGCGAGACCGAGGCCGACCAGTATTCGCTAGAGACGGTGAACGAGCCCGACGCGCTCGCCACCGCGCTGGTGAAGACCGCGGAATACCGCTACCCGCGCCCCTCCGCGCTCGAGGAAGCGCTGTTCTACACCCATCCCTCGGTCGAGAAGCGGGTGCTGCGGGCGATGGAGTGGAAGGCGACGCATCCGGCCAGCGAATGACCAAGGACCAGATCTTCGAATTCTTCCGCCGGCTCGCGGAGGATGATCCCGCGCCGCGCACCGAACTGGAATATGGCAATGCCTACCAGCTGGTGGTGGCCGTTGCGCTCTCGGCACAGGCGACCGATGTGGGGGTCAACAAGGCCACCCGCGCGCTGTTCGCCAAGGTGACAACGCCGCAGGAGATGCTCGACCTCGGCGAGGAGGGCCTCAAGGAGCACATCAAGACCATCGGGTTGTTCAACTCCAAGGCCAAGAACGTCATTCTCCTCTCGCAGTTGCTGGTCGACGAATATGGCGGCGCGGTGCCGGACACCCGCGAGGACCTCGTCCGCCTGCCCGGCGTCGGACGCAAGACCGCCAATGTCGTGCTCAACTGTTGGTTCGGGCAGGAGACCTTCGCGGTCGACACCCACATCTTCCGCGTCGGCAACCGCACCGGCATGGCCAAGGGCAAGACCCCGGATCATGTCGAGGCCAAGCTCGAAAAGCGCGTCCCCCAGCCCTTCCGCCTGCACGCGCACCACTGGCTGATCCTGCACGGGCGCTATGTCTGCAAGGCGCGGACGCCCGAATGCTGGCGCTGCAAGGTGGCCGATCTGTGCAGCTTCCGGAAGAAGGTGCTGGAGGCTCCGAAGGGCCGCGCGCCGACGGATTAAGGCGCGGTTCAAACGCGAAGGCGAGAGTGGTATGGTCCACGGTGGAGGAACCACGCCATGACCATCCGACTCGACTTCCGCAGCCTGCTTCCTGTGCTGGCGCTGCCGCTTCTGGCCGCCTGCACCAGCGACCGCGAGCGCCCCAGCGACGCCAATCCCACAGCCGGCGCGCCGCCCGCCATCGTCAAGGGCGAGCCGCAGAGCTGCATCAACCGCTCGCAAGTGCGCAACACCGTGGTGCGCTCCGATCGCGTGATCGATTTCGAGATGCAGGGCGGCAAGGTCTACCGCAACATCCTCAACGCGAACTGCCCCGGCCTCGGGATGGACCGCGCGATCACCTACAACACCTCGATCGACCAGTTGTGCTCGCCGCAGATCATCTACGTCCTGCAGAACATCGGCGGCCAGCCGCGGCAGGGCGCAGGGTGTAGCCTCGGCAAGTTCGTGCCGGTGGAATACGAGCGCAAGGCCAAGGCCGAGAGCTGAGCGGCCTCAGCCGTCCTTTTCGAAATTGCTCGGATCGAGCTCCAGCCCCGCGCGGCCATCGGCCGCCGTGTGGGCTGGGGCGTGGGGATGCTCGACGAAATCGGGCTCCGGGGCTTCCAGCATCCCTTCCCACTTGGTGATCACCGCCGTCGCCACCGCATTGCCGACCACGTTGGTGGCGGTGCGGCCCATGTCGAGGAATTGATCGATCGCCAGGATGATCGCCACGCCTTCGACCGGCAGGCCGAACATGGCGAGCGTGCCGGTGATCACCACGAGGCTCGCACGCGGCACCGCGGCAATGCCCTTCGAGGAAATCATCAGCGTCAGCAGGATCATGATCTGCGTGCCGATGCTGAGATCGATGCCGTAGGCCTGCGCGATGAAGATCGTCGCGAAGCTCATGTACATCATCGAGCCGTCGAGATTGAACGAATAGCCCAGCGGCAGCATGAAGCCCGAGATGCGGCGCGGCACGCCGAAGCGGTCGAGCTGTTCGAACAGCTTGGGCAGCGCGGCTTCCGACGAGGCGGTCGAGAAGGCGATCATCAGCGGCTGGCGGATGTAGCGGATCAGCGCCACCACCCGCTTGCCGAGGAACAGCGCGCCTGCGCCGAGCAGGATCACCCACAGCAGCACCAGCGAGAAGTAGAATTCGAGCAGCAGGGTGAGATAGGTGCCGAGGATCGCCAGCCCGCTTGCCGCCACGACATTGGCGAGCGCGCCGAACACCGCGACCGGCGCATAGCGCATGACGTAGCCGGTGACCTGCAGCATCATCTCCGCCAGCGCGTCCGCCCCCTTGACCAGCGCGTGGCCGCGCTCGCCGATCGCCGAAAGGGCGATGCCGGCGAAGATCGAGAAGACCAGGATCTGGAGGATGTTGTTGGTCGCCAGCGCCTCGACCGCGTTCTTGGGGAAGATCGAGAGGATGAAGTCGGTCGCCTTCAGCTCCTTGACCTCACCCACCGCCGCGGCGGCTTCGGCGACATCGGGGATCGGCGCGCCGACACCGGGCTGGAACAGGTTGACCATCAGCAGGCCGAGCCCGATCGACACCAGGCTGGCGGTGATGAACCAGGTCAGCGCGCGCACCCCGATGCGCCCCAGCGCGGCGCTGTCGCCCATATGGGCGATGCCGACGACGATGGTCGAAAGCACCAGCGGCGCGACCAGCATCTTGATCAGGTTGAGGAAGATGTCCGAGAGCAGCTTGAACCACGGCGCGATCGATTCCTTGATCACCGCCGCGTCGACCGTCTGGTTGAGCACCTGGCCGACCACCACGCCGAGCACCATGCCGAGCAGGATGTAGAGGGTAAGCTTGCGGTCCATGGTCTCTTCTCTCTCCCGGAAATGTGGTCGGCGTTACGCCGCGCCTCCGTCCAGCGCCAGCGCTTGCGCAGCGATGCGGGCATAGATCCGCGCCAGCACGGCGAGATCGGGAATGGCGACGGCCTCGTCGCGCTTGTGCATGGTCGCGTTGCACAGGCCGAATTCGATCACCGGACACACCGCGCGCAGGAACCGCGCGTCCGATGTGCCGCCGGTGGTACTGAGTTCGGGGACGAGGCCGGTCTCGGCCTCCACCGCCGCGCTCACCAGCGCCGAGAAGGCGCCCGGCTCGGTCAGGAAGGGCTCGCCCGAGATGACCGGGCGCGCGGTGCCGCCGTGCTTTGCGGCAATCGCCATGACCCGTTCGGACAGGCTCTTGCCCGTATGCAGGTCGTTGAAGCGGATCGAAATGCGCGCCTCGCCCTTGGCGGGGATCACGTTGTGCGCCTTGTTGCCGACATTGATGTCGGTGATCTCGAGGTTCGAAGGCTGGAACCATGCGGTGCCGGTATCGAGCGTGAGTGCATCGAGCTCGGCAAGGATCGCCACCAGCCGCGGCAGCGGATTGTCGGCAAGGTGCGGGTAGGCGACGTGGCCCTGCGTGCCCTCGGCAGTGATGAAGATGTTGACCGAGCCGCGCCGCCCGATCTTCACCATGTCTCCCAGCCGGTGGACGCTGGTGGGCTCGCCGACGAGGCACAGGTCGGGCTGGATGTCCTCGGCCGCCATGTAGTCGATCAGCGCGCGGGTGCCGTGGAGCGCGGGGCCTTCCTCGTCGCCGGTGATGATGAAGCTGATCGTCCCGGCCTCGGCAGGCACTTCGGCCACGGCGGCGACCATCGCCGCGATCGCCCCCTTCATGTCGACCGCACCGCGCCCGTGGAGCAGCTCGCCGCGCACCTGCGGCTCGAAGGGGTCGGTGGCCCAGCCCTCGCCCGGCGGAACAACGTCGAGGTGCCCGGCAAAGGCGAAGTGGCGCGAGCCTTCAGGCCCGTGACGGATCGCGAACAGGTTCTCGACCGGAGCCTCCTCGGAGCCTTCCGCCCCCTCGCCGCGGGTGAAGCGGTGGACGGCAAAACCGAGCGGCACCAGCATCGCTTCCAGCTCGGCAAACACCGCGCCGGTGGCGGGGGTAACACTCGGGGCGGCAATCAGGCGCTTGGCAAGGTCGAGAACGTCGCTCATCCTGTGTGGCCTAGCAGGAGTTGCCGAGAATGCCCAAGCTCGATCTTGACGCGATTCCCCAGACCAATGCCACCGGCTACCCGCCGCCCTTCGACGGGCTGGTGGAGGGGCGCTGGTATCGCCGGCTCGCGCCGGTGGCTGGGCTGACGCTGATGGGCGCGACCCATGTGACGCTGGTGCCGGGCGGCTACTCCTCGCAGCGCCACTGGCACCGCGGGCAGGACGAGCTGGTGGTGATGATCGCGGGCGAGGCAGTGCTGATCGACGATCACGGCGAGACCTCGGTGCGCGCGGGCGACGTGCTCGCCTTCCCGGCGGGCGAGGCCAATGGCCACCACTTGCACAACCGCTCCGATGCGCCATGCGTCTTCGTCGCCATCAGCGCCGGCGCAGGCGAGGCCGACAGCGGGGTCTATTCCGATATCGACATGGTGTTCGACGCCGAGGGCTATGCCCGCAAGGACGGCACCCGTTACGACGCGCGCCGCACGCCGTGATCGATGTCGCCGGATTTGCGCTGGCGGTGCTGCTGGTCGAGCTGACCCCCGGCCCCAACATGGGCTGGCTGGTGACGCTGACGCTGGCCGAGGGACGGCGTGCGGGGCTCGGGGCGATCACCGGCATCGCCCTCGGCCTCGCGCTCAATGCCGCGCTGAGCGTGCTCGCCGCGAGCTTCATCCTCGCGCAGGATGGCGGGCTGGCGCAGGCGGTGTCGGTGCTGGCGGCAGCGATGATGGCGTGGCTGGCGTGGGAGGCGTGGCGCGATGCGGGGGTCAGCTCGACAGCCGCAACCCCGCGCGATGCCACGCAGCGCCATGCGCTCGCGGGGTTCGCCATCAACCTCATCAACCCCAAGTCGGCGCTGTTCTTCATCACCGTGATGCCGCAGTTCGTGGCCAGCGGGCGACCCGACTTCGGGCAAGGGCTGACGCTGGCGGCGATCAGCGTCTCGATCGCCACGGCGATCCACCTCGCCCTGGTGCTCGGCGCCGAGCAGGTGCGCCGGGCGCTGATGGTGGAGCGCCGCGCCCGCCGGGTCCGCCGCGCGCTGGCGCTGGCGATGCTGGCGGTGGCGGCATGGTTCCTCGCCAAGGCCTTCGCCTAGCGTTCCTCCCGCCGCGGCCGGTCGGGCACCAGCGGCCCCGGCGCGAAGGCGCTTTCGAGCAGATCGGCGATGCGGATGCCGGCCTGCTGCACCCGCCGCTTCGCGATCGGCACCCCGCGCACGATGTCCTCCTGACTGAGCGCGGTCTTCATCGGCAGCGGTGCCGAGCACAGATCCTCGGTGTCGAAGGCAGTGGGATAGACGAAGCCGCGCGCGATCTCCCAGCTCTCGCGGCCCCAGTCGGCCGGCACACCGCCGCCAAGCTCGGCGCGCTCGGCAGGGGTGTAGCGGCGCGCCACCGGATCGGCGGGATCGCTGATCGCGCGCTCGGCCAGCGGGCCGTCCCAGATCGAGTGCAGGTTCAGCCCCGGCTTGATCCCGTAATCGGCCTCGCGGTCATTGCCGCCGCGATCCCCGTTGTCGCCCGAGTGGAGCGGCATGTGCACGTCGCCCGCGAAGTGGACCATGAAGGCCAGCGCCTCGAGCCGTACCGCATCGGGCAGGCGCTCGTCGGCGAGGATGCGGTGCGCGCGCTCGATCTGGGCGGTGACGCAATTGCCGCCCGCGCAGTTGGCGCGCGGGTTGAACGCCTCGCACACCGGCGCAGTGCGATAGTGCCACGCGGCGGTATAGCCCCAGCGCCAGCCCTCCGCGCGCACGCAATCGGCCCAGACAGCCGCATCCGCGAGGGTCGTGAGCGGACAATCGGGCGTGCCGAGCGCCTTCTCCGACCGCAGCAGCCGCGCGATCCTCGCGCGCACCTGCGGCGAGACATTGGCCTCGGCGATCTCGGCAGTCTTGCGGTGGGCATAGGCACCCCATGCCCCCGCCTGAACCGGAGTCAGCAGCAGCCCGATCAGCGCCGCTGCAGCAAGCGCCAGCCTCACCGCACCAGCTCGAACTGTTCGATCACCCATTGCTCTTCCTCGGCCGCGCCCGTCCATTCGCGCATCCATTCGTGTTCGGTGATGGCCTCCATATAGGCCTGCGCGAAGCCCGGAACCCCGATGCCGTAGGTCACAAAGCGCGTCACCACCGGAGCATAGAAGATGTCCGCCGCCCCGAAGGTTCCGAACAGATAGGGCCCACTGCTGCCGTAGCGCGCGCGGGCTTCGGCCCACAGGGTGAGGATGCGCACGATATCGTGCTTGGTCTGCTCCGACACGCCCGCCAGCTCGGTCCGGCGGCGGATGTTCATCGGCAGTTCCTTGCGCAGGCTCTGGTAGGAGGAGTGCATCTCCGCCACCATCGCCCGGGCCATGGCGCGCGCGGTCTCGTCCTTGGGCCAGAACCGCTCGCGCCCGACCTTGTCGGCAAGGTATTCCATGATCGCGAGGCTGTCCCACACCACCGCCTCGCCGTCCCACAGGATCGGCACCTTGCCGCTCGACGGCTGGACCTCGCCCATGTCGTGCTTCAGGCGGTCCCACTCCTCGCCCATGATCGGCACGGTCAGTTCCTCGAAATGGAGGCCCGACTGCTTAACCGCGAGCCAGCCGCGCAGCGACCAGCTCGAGTAGTTCTTGTTGCCGATGATGATCTTCATTGCGCCGCGTGCTCCACCTTGCCGGGCCGATATCGGACCTTCCCCTAGTCGTTCATCCCGGCGGTGTCGACGCTGAACGGGGAGACAATTGAGACACTGTCCAGAAACGGAAACCGGGCCGGCGAGCAAGCGGGCGACTTCGGCGTCGAATTGCGCGCGGCTCATCGGGCTGGCCATGGCGCGGAGCACGTTGCGGGTCAGGTAGCGGCGCATGGGAGCAAGGCTGGCAGGCCGGATCGCAGTAGGAAAACCCTTTCCTCCGGCGCGGCGCGCGCGCTATGCCGAGGCCCATGAGCCTGCCCCCCTTCCACCTCGCCTTTCCCGTCGACGATCTCGCCGCCGCGCGCGCCTTCTATGGCGAGGCGATGGGCTGCGCCGAGGGGCGGTCGAGCGACGAGTGGATCGATTTCGACTTCCACGGCCACCAGATCGTCGCCCACCTCGCGCCGGGGCAGGCGGGTGACCGGGCGAACAACCATGTCGACGGCCACGGCGTGCCGGTGCCGCATTTCGGACTGGTGCTGTCGATGCCGGAATGGGAAGCGCTGGCCGAGCGCCTCCGCGCGGCGGGCACGCAATTCGTGATCGAGCCGACCATCCGCTTCAAAGGCCAGCCGGGCGAACAGGCGACGATGTTCCTGCGCGATCCTTCGGGCAATGCGCTCGAGTTCAAGGCCTTTGCCGACATGGGCAAGTTGTTCGCGAAGTAATACCAAGGCTCGATGAGCTTGACTCATCGGGCATTGGTTAGAGCACTTCCCAGCGCGTAGATAGCGTCAGCATCTTGGTGCGCTGGTAGAACGCCTCCGCGCCAGCGCGCGCCCTTCTCCCGATATCCGCACCACAATCCGGCGGGGCCTGCCCCGACCGGTCGCGCCTGCCTGCGCGCCGCGATTCACCCACGCGAACGCGCCAAAGCTCTGAGAACGCTCTCAAGAAAAGAAATCTCTGCGAGTGAATATCACCAACAAGAATTTGTAAAAACACGACTTACAGAAATTTGATCTGAGTCAAATTTGGAGTTTATGCAAACGTTTTTGTCAAAGTTCAGTCTTGAACAGATACCTTTGGACACATAATTATGAAGTGGGGATCGATGGGAAGTAGCTCTCTCTTTGAGAGTTACGAAATGGGAGCAAAATCATGAATCTTTATTCAAAGCGCACTGCGCTTGTCCTTGGCGCGTCTGTTGTCGCAATTTGTCAGGCAATGCCGGCTCTTGCGCAGATGGAAACCACGACGGTTCCGGGCGTGAGCCTGCCCGGAGTTGCGACCATTCCGGGCGAGACGCCGATCAACAGCGGCGTCACCAGCACCGGCTCGCCGGCCGCGACCGCCAATGTCGACAGCGTCGCCAACGGCACCATCGAACAGCTGGTGGCCGGGGAAGAGGGCGGCGCGACGTCGGATTCGGCTTCGCTGACCAATAATGGCAGCACCACCGTCACCGCCCGCGCGACCGCGACCAACACCGACGGGCAGGCGATCGCCAACGCCTCGATCACCGATGCGATCAACCAGAACATCGCCGGACCCTTCACCAGTGTCTCGGCGGCCTTCATCAACAGCGGCACGCTGACCGTCGCCTCCATCGCCAGCGCCACCGGCACCACCAGCCCGGGCGAAGGCGATGCCTTTGGCGCGCGGGCCACGTCGTCGGCGATCGGCGGGGTCCACCAGGAAGCCGTGATCGAAGGCAACAAGACCGGCACCACCACCGTCACCCATACCAATAGCGGCACCTTCAACTTCACTTCGACTGCTACGGCCGCAGCCACCGACTCGGCCATTGCCACCTCGGAGATGGAAGAAGCCGTGTTCATGCGCGCGCAGGGCAACGGCAGCGGCAGCGTGACGGCCACCACCACCTTCACCAACAACGGCACCATGCTGGCCGCATCGAGCGCGACGGCGACCTCGACGGCGGGCGATGCTACCGCGACCGCCGGGGCCGGGGGCGGCGAGCACGGGCTGATCCACATCCGCAGCGCGGTGAACGGCACCGGCGTGGACGTTGGCAACGCCAGCCTCGTCAACAATGCGGGGCGCGCAATCACCATCAACGCCTCGTCCAACGCCACCGGCTTCGGCACGGCGACGGCGACCACGCTGGGCGGCGACGGGTTCTCGAGCGAAGAGGACAGCAAGGGCTCGGTGATCCTCGTTCAGGCGCAGGCGAGCGGCGCGGATGCGGGCACTGCCAACTCGACCATCAGCAATGCCGGGACGATCAGCGCGACCTTCACCTCGCGCGCGACCCAGACCGGCACGGTGTCGACCGGTGCCAACGCGACCACGATCTCGAACGGCACGATCCGCCAGGTGGTCGAGGCGGGCGGACCGGAAAGCTTCGTCGGCCGGGTCGGCACGGCGAGCCTGACCAATGCGGCTGGCGGGACGATTTCGATCCAGCTTTCGGCCATCGCGAACGGCGTCGGCCCCTCGGGCGCGACCTCGTCGCTCGGCGCGGCGGTGTTGCAGAACGGCGAGATCATCGGTGTCTCGAACGTCAACTTCAACAATGCCGGAACCTTCACCGCAGGCTCGACCGCCACGGCGACCGGCCCGCAAGCCGGGGCCAATGCGCTGGCCGAGGGCGTGCGGCAGGCGGGCATTTCCGTCGGCGGCTTCAATGCGGCCCTGTCGAACAGCGGCACCTTCACCGTCGCGGCGACGGCGAATGCCACCTCGACCCCAGCCGGTTCGGCCCAGTCGATCGCTGATGCGACCGGCTACCGCATCATCAGCGAGCCGCTCGCCCTCAATGTCTCGAACAGCGGCACCTTCACCGTCAACTCCACCGCGACCAGCAACGGCACCGCCGAAGCGACCGCGCGGGGCATGGTGATCCTTGCCAATATCGATCCCACCACCCTGCCGCCCGAGGAAGGCGGCGGCGGCCATGGCGGCGGTGGCGGCAGCGGCGGAACCGGCGGTCATGGTGGCGGCGAGACTCCTCCCGCAGCCGCGCCACTCGACTTCGCCGACACCCCGCCGGCCGAGGAGGAACCCGAGGATCCGTGGGAAGGCTGGACCAACCGCATCAGCGGCTCCATCACCAACAGCGGCACGCTGGCGGTGAACGCCACCGCCACCGGCGCGGCCGGTTCGGGCAACTCCCAGGCCAGTGCCACCGGCGTGACCTTCGAATCCGCGGTCAACACGGCGACCTTCACCAACTCGGGCACGATCCGCGCCACCGCCATCACCAATGGTGGCAGCGCCGACGCGACCGGCATTCTGGTGCGCGACTTCACCATCTCGCCGGTGGTGCCGGGCTCGACTGACCGGATGACGATTGTCAATGCCGGCGGCACGATCATCGCCCGGATCAGCACCAATGGCGGGACCACCTTCCAGCACGGCATGGCGATCAACACCCGCTTCGCACCGAACCCGGTGGACATCCGCTTCACCGGCACCAGCAACGTCTATGGCAACATGCTGCTGAGCGACGCTGACACGGTGACCATCGCCAGCGGGGTCACCACGTTCGACGGGGTGGTCAATCCCGCCCTTGCGGTGACGATGGACGTCGAGACGGCCGGAACAACCCCGATCCCGACCAATTTCGGGGCCTTCACCGTGGCGAACGGGGCGACGCTCTATCTGGTCGACAATGCGCTCGGCAATGCCAGCTATGACGGGGCGGCGCGGGTCAACGTCAACACCTTCACGCTGGCCAGCGGCAGCACGCTGCAATTGCAGATGCCGAGCCTGCTGGTGGATTCGCCGCAGGCCTCCTACCCGCGGATCACCGCCAACACCGCGACGCTGACGGGTGCCAATCTGGTGCTGCAGCTGAACACCCCGAACGGGCTCTACGCCAATCAATACACGTTCAACGACGTGATCGACGCGCAGACCCGCAACGGCCAGTTCGGCAGTGTCACCACCAACACCGGCTCGGTGCTACTCAATCCGGTGGCGGTCTATGACGCCAATGCCAATGTCGACATCACGCTGACCCGCGTGGCGTTTGATGCGGTGGCCGGGCTGACGCCCAATCAGGCTGCCGTCGGCGGGGCGCTGCAGGCGGTCTACTCCCCGACGCAAGGGGGCGACTACGGCAAGCTGCTCGCCAACCTGTTCCTGATCAGTGACGCCGCCACCTATGGCGACGCCATGAACCAGCTCAGCGGCGGGCAATATGCCGGGCACATGCAGGCCTTGCGCAACAACGCGCTGCAGGTGAGCACGCTGGTGTCCGACCAGATCGACTGCGCCGTCACCAAGGGCGAGGTCGCTGCGTGCCGCGATCACGATGGCGGCCTGCGCCTGTGGGCGCTGGGCGGCCTGAATGATGCGCGGGTGCAAAGCGACGGCAACGGCATCGGCCACCGCAGCGACGGCGGCCATGCGCTGATCGGGGTCGATTACACCACCAGCAACTTCACCTTCGGCGTCTTCGGGGGCTACCGCGAAGTCAATTCCGACTTCGATCTCTACAGCGGCGAGGTGAACAGCGACGGCTACCAGATCGGCCTCCTGGCCGGTTACGACAGCGGCGACTTCTACCTGCGCGCCAACGGGAGCTATTCGAAGCTGAACGCCGATGCTGTCCGGACGGTCGGGGTGCTGACCACCACCGGGGCGATCGTCGGCGAGCCTGACTTCAAGGTCACCTCGTTCTACGCCGAAGCCGGCGGGCGCTTCGAACTCGGCGAAAGCTGGATCACGCCCTTCGTCGGCCTCGAATACACCAAGGTGAAGATGAGCGGCTTCACCGAGGCCGGGGTGAGCGGCGCCAATCTCGACTTCGATAGTCAGAGCGAGAACGACACCGCCTTCCTGGCGGGCGTGAAGTGGGCGGGCAAGCTCGGCATCGTGGTGCCCGAGGCGAAGATCGCCTACCGGCACGACGACAACAGCGCCTTCGCCACGGTCCAGCGCTTTGCCGATGCACCGGGCGCGGCGCTATTCACCAGCCTCTCGCCGCGCTCCGACAGGGACACGGTGATGGCCGGGCTCAGCCTTGCCGCGCTGTTCAGTGAGCGGGTCAGCGGACGGATCGGCTATCAGGGCCGGTTCGGCTCCGACCTGAAGGACAATGCCTTCTACGGCTCGCTGGTGATCAGCTTCGGCGGCAAATAGCGCCAAGTTGCCGCCGATAGGGCCGGCCCATGTGTCCCCATCGGCCCGAACTGGCGGGAGGCAGAGCAATCTGCCTCCCGCTTTCATTTATATGGCCCCGCGCCGCAAAATTGCGAGTTGCCGCGCAGCCCTCGCCCCGCCAGCCTCCATCACGGGTCAGGGGAGAGCTGCCGGAACATGAGCGGACCGTTTGTCTATGTCGTGATCGTCAGCGCGCTGGCGCTGCTGGCCTATTACTTCACCCTGCTGATGGCGGGCCTTGCGCGCGGGCGGTTCAAGATCGCGCCGCCGGCCCATACCGGCCCTGAGGAATACGAACGCTATGTCCGCGCGCACCAGAACACGCTCGAACATCTGGTGCTGTTCCTGCCCGGCCTGTGGCTGTTCGCGATCACCGTCAGCCCGGTCTGGGCTGCGGCGATCGGCTGCATCTGGCCGCCGATGCGGGTGCTCTATGCGCTGGGCTATCACAAGGCCGCCGAAAAACGCCTGATCCCGCTCTATATCTCGATGCCGCCGATCTATATCTTCGTGCTCGGCTCGCTCATCGGCGGGGTGTTGAAACTGGTGGAAGGAGCCTGAGGCATGGCCGACTATGACTGGGTGATCCGCGGCGGCACGATTGCCGATGGCACCGGCGGCGATCTGATCGAGGGCGATCTCGCGATTGCCGGCGGCAGGATCGCAGCGATCGGACAGGTGGCCGGCAAGGGCCGCGAGGAGATCGACGCGAAGGGCCGCATCGTCACCCCCGGCTTCATCGACGTCCACACCCATTACGATGGCCAGTGCATCTGGGCCGAGGAACTCTCGCCCTCCTCCTCGCACGGCGTGACGACCGCGGTGATGGGCAATTGCGGGGTCGGCTTCGCGCCCTGCCGCAAGAGCGATCACGAGATGCTGATCAACGTCATGGAAGGCGTCGAGGACATCCCCGGCGTGGTGATGACCGAGGGGCTCGACTGGGACTGGGAGACCTTCCCCGAATATCTCGACAAGGTCGCCGCCGGGAAGCGCGATATCGATATCGCCGCCTATCTCCCGCACTCGCCCCTGCGGGTCTACGCGATGGGCGAGCGCGGCGCGGCACGCGAAGTCGCTACGGAAGATGATCTCGCGCTGATGCGCCGCCTCACCGCCGAGGCGATGCAGGCGGGCGCGATCGGCTTTGCCACCTCGCGGCTCAGCATCCACAAGACTGCCGACGGGCAGGCGATCCCGACCTTCGACACCGACATAGCCGAACTCGAAGCGATCACCAGTGGGATGAAGGATGCCGGCGCGGGCACCTTCCAGGTGGTGCTCGATGCCTTCGTCGGGTGGGACAAGGAGTATCAGGTGATCGAGCGGGTGATCGCCGCGAGCGGTCGTCCGGCGACCTTCACGCTTGCCTCGGGCAATGACGCGCCGCCGCGCTGGCGGCGGGTGCTGGAGATGCTTGAGCGCACCAATGCCAGCGGCGGGGTCGCCAACGCGCAGGTGATGCCGCGCCCGATCGGGCTGATCGCCGGGCTGGAACTGACGGTGCACCCCTTCGTGCTGTGCCCTTCATGGGCGAAAATCGCCCACCTTCCGATCCCGGAGCAAGTGGCGGCGATGCGCGATCCGGGCTTGCGCGCGGCGCTGCTCACCGAGGATTTCACCCCGGGCCACCCCTTCAACGAGCTGGCGCGCAACTGGCGCTGGCTGTTCCCGCTCGACAATCCGCCCGACTACGCCCCGCCCGCGCACATGAGCATGGCCGGGCAAGCGGCGGCACGCGGCTGCACCCCGCAGGAGGTCGCCTACGACCGCATCCTCGCCACCGAGGGGCGCGGGCTGTTCCTCGCGGCGCTCGGCAATTACGAGAACGCGACGCTCGATTCCGCGCACGAGATGCTGCGCCACCCGCATTGCGTCCCCGGCCTCGGCGATGGCGGCGCGCATTACGGTGCGATCTGCGATGCGAGCTATTCGACCTATCTGCTGACCCAGTTCGTCCAGAAGGACAGCCCGCTGCGGCTCGATCTGGCCGAGGCGGTGCATATGCTGGGCCAGAAGGCCGCGCGGGCGGTGGGCCTCCATGATCGCGGCACGCTCACGGTGGGCGGACGGGCCGATCTCAACGTGATCGACCTCGATGGCCTCACCCTGCATCTGCCCGAAGTGGTGCGCGATCTGCCCGCCGGCGGCCGCCGCCTGCACCAGCGCGCCACCGGCTACGAGGCGACCTTCGTCGCGGGCGAGATGATCCGGCGCTTCGACGAAAGCACCGGCGCAAGGCCGGGTCAGCTGATCCGCGGCGCGGGATATAGGGCGGCGGCTTAGGTCGCCGACCAGCCCGCGTCGATCATCAGCGCCGAACCCGTCACCACTCGCGCCGCCTCACTCACCAGATAGATCACTGCCGCCGCCGACTGCTCGGAGCTGATCTTTTCCTTGATCAGATGCGGCGTGAGCTGGAGTTCATAGGCTTCCTCGACCGACAGGCCCTGATCGCGTGCCAGCTCGGCGGTAGCGTGGCTGACCATGTCGGTATCGACCAACCCCGGGCACAGTGCGTTGACGGTGATCTTGTGCGGCGCCAGCTCGCCCGCCATCGACCGCGTCAGACCCATGAGCCCGTGCTTCGAGGCACAGTAATGGGCAAAGCCGGGCGTGCCGACATGGCCGGCGACTGAGGCGATATTGACGATCCGCCCGCCCTGCCCGCGCGCGATCATCTGTGGCAGCACCGCGCGCGCCATGCGCCAGGCGCCAGTGAGGTTGATGTCGATCATGGTCGTCCACATCGCATCGTCGAGTTCGTGCGCGGGCTTGTGACCGGTCAATATCCCGGCATTGTTGACGAGGATATCGAGCCGCCCGAAGGCCGCCAGTGTAGCCGTCACGAAGGCATCGATCTGCGCCTGATCGCGGACGTCGCACGCCATCGCCAGCGCCTTGACGCCGTGCGCCTCAATCTCCCGCGCGACTTCGTCAAGCGCGCCTCCCAGGGAATAACCGACGCTCGGCATTGTCGCCGCGCCGACATCGCAGATCGCCACATCCGCGCCCGCTGCGGCCAGTGCCAGCGCAATCGCGCGCCCCTGCCCTCGCGCCGCGCCGGTCACCATCGCCGCCTTGCCCGCCAGTTCCCGCTGCATCATCGCTCCTCCCTCATGAGAAAGCCCCCACGCTTTCGTGGGAGCCTACATCACAGGGATGATTTCCAAAGCGGTTGAAGTGATAGGCGGCGACGTGGTGGGCCGCCAGCGCCTAGCCCATCCACTCCTCGCCCCGCGCATCGGCCACCACGGCGCGGAATCCATGGGCTGCCGAGGGGGCCGAGGTGAGGTCTCGTTAACGCCCGGGGCGTAGAATTGCGCCCATGCTCAAGACCCGCACTCTTGCCCTGCTGGCGGCCTTCGCATGTGTTCCGGCGCAGGCCAACATCATCTCGGGGCCAGCCAGCGTCATCGATGGCGATACGCTCGACATGACCGGCACGCGCATCCGCCTGCTCGGGATCGACGCTCCCGAAAGCGCGCAGTCCTGCACCCGCGAGGGCCAGCCCTGGGCCTGCGGCGAGGAGGCCACGGCCACCCTGCGCGAGATCATCGCTTCTGGGAACCTCACCTGCACCGCCCAAGGCACCGATGTCTACGGGCGGACGCTGGCGGTGTGCGAGACGCCGGTGTTCGATGTGGGACGCGAGATGGTGCGGCGCGGGATGGCGGTGACCAGCCGCGATGCGCCATCCGATTACGAGACGGCCACCGAGATTGCCCGGCAGATGCGGTTCGGTCTGTGGCTCGGCGAATTCCAGCGGCCGGACGAATGGCGTGCGGCCAATCCGCAGGCCATGGCGCGGCTGGCGCGGGCCGAGGCCGAGGCCCGTTCGCCGCGCGCGGCATCATCCCGCCCCGCCCCCGAGCGGCGCTACACCAATGCCTTCGGCTGCGCGATCAAGGGCAACCACAGCCGCTATGGCGACTTCATCTACCACCTGCCGGGGCAGCGCTATTACAACGAGACCCGGCCCGAGGCGCTGTTCTGCACGGAACGCGAGGCGCAGGCGGCAGGCTTCCGCCGCTCGAAGGAGTAGCGCCTAGCCCATCCACTCCTCGCCCAGCGCATCGGCCACCACTGCGGCGCGCAAGCGTTCGATGCCCATGCCTTTTTCGGCGCTGGTCTGGTGGATTTCGGGGTGCGCCGCGACGTGCTTGCGCGCTTCGGCGGCGGTTGCTTCGGTTACGGCGGCGAGGTCGCTCGCCTTGATCTTGTCGGTCTTGGTCAGCACGATGCGGTAGCCGACCGCGGCTTCGTCGAGCATCTTCATCATTGCCCGGTCGACTTCCTTCACGCCGTGCCGGCTGTCGACCAGCACCAGCGTGCGAACCAGCACCTGCCGCCCGCGCAGGTAGGAATTGACCAGCGCCTTCCACTTCTCGACCACCTTCACCGGTGCCTTGGCAAAGCCGTAACCGGGCATGTCGACCAGCCGGAACAGCGGCAGCGCACCTTCCTCTTCGGGCCTGCCGACATCGAAGAAATTGAGCTCCTGCGTGCGCCCAGGGGTGACCGAGGCGCGCGCGATCGCCTTGCGGCCCGTCAGCGCATTGAGCAGCGAGGATTTGCCGACGTTCGAGCGCCCGCAGAAGGCGATTTCCGGCACCACCGGATCGGGCAGGAACTTCAGCTGCGGCGCGGACAGGAGGAAGTCCACCGGGCCGGAAAACAGCTTCGATGCCGCTTCCTCGCGGGCGGATTGTTCAGCTTCGTCCATCATCGCGGCCTAGGTTTTCGCCTTTTCCTTCGCCGCCGCCGCCTTCAGCTGCGGGTGCTTGGAATAGAGATAGCTCTGCTGCGCCAGCGTCAGGATGTTCGAGGTCACCCAGTAAAGCAGCAGGCCCGCAGCGAAGGGCGCCATCACGAACATCAGGATCCACGGCATGATCGCGAACACCTGCTGCTGCACCGGATCCATCGCCGCCGGGTTGAGCTTGAAGGTCAGCCACATGGTGATGCCGAGCAGCACCGCGAGCGGCCCGATCGCGAGGAAGCCCGCCGGCACCTCGTAGGGGAGCATCCCGAACAGGTTGAGGATATGCGCCGGATCGGGGGCCGAAAGGTCCTTGATCCACAGCACGAAGGGCTCGTGGCGCATCTCGATGGCGAGCACCAGCACCTTGTAGAGCGCGAAGAAGATCGGAATCTGCAGGACCAGCGGCAGACACCCGGCCAGCGGGTTCACCTTCTCGTCCTTGTAGAGCTTCATGATCTCCTGCTGCTGGCGCTGCTTGTCGTCCTTGAAGCGCTCCTGGATCTCCTTCATCCGCGGCTGCACCGCGCGCATCGCCGCCATGCTGGCGAACTGCTTCTGCGCGATCGGGAACATCAGCCCGCGCACGATCACGGTCATCAGGATGATCGCCACGCCAAAGTTGCCGACCAGGCCGTTGAGCGTGCGCAGCAGCCACAGGAAGGGCTTTTCGAAGAACCAGAACCAGCCCCAGGTGATCGCGAGGCCGAACTGGGCGATCCCGCTGTCCTCGTAGGTGTCGAGCAGCGCGCTTTCCTTGGCCCCGGCGAACAGGCGGGTCGACTGGGTGACCGACTTGCCCGCGGCGACCGTCGCGGCCGGATAGAGCACGTCGGCGCGGAACAGCTTATCGCCGACCGAGCGGAACTCGGCGCCCGCAGCGCCCTTGCCGGGCACCAGCGCGGCGAACCAGTACTGGTCGGTGAAGCCGAGCCAGTCGGCCTTGCCTTCGACCTTGTAGAGCTTGTCGGCGCTGAGATCCTCGCACGAGCTCAGGAACGTCCAGCCGCATTCATAGGCCACGTCGTAATTGGCCACGGCGTCGGCGGTGAAGACCGGGCCGGAATGGGCGATCCACTGGCTCAGGCTGGCATTGGCGCTGGTGCGCTTGATCAGCGCGAAGGGCTGGATGATCGCCGCTCCCGCGCCGGCATTGGTGGCGCTCTGGGTGGCGGTGATCATGAAGTCCTTATCGACCGCAAAGCGGATACGATAGGTGATCCCGTTGGCATCGGTGCGCGTCAGGGTGACGGGCGTTTCGGGGGTGAGCCGCTGCCCGTCCGCCTGCCATAGCGCGTTGGCAGGCTGGCGCACGCCGCCGGTGACGAAACCGAACTCGGCGAAATACTGCTCCGGCGTCCGCTCGGGGGCGAACAGGCGCACCGGCCCCGAATCCTTCTTCACCGTCTGGCGGTAGTCCTTGAGCACCACATCATCGATCCGCGCGCCGACGAGGTTGATCGAACCGGCGAGGCGCGGGGTGTCGATCACCACGCGGTTGGCGCTGGCAAGCGCGGTTTTGAGATCGACCTTGCCCGTCGCAGCGGTTTCCCCGCCGAGACTGGCAGCGGGCGCCCCCGGGGCGGCAGCGACGCTGGCATCGGCACCGCCGGCAGCAGCCGTCTGCGCGGGCGGCGGCACGGCCGCTTCGGGATAGAAATACCGCATGCCGATATCCCATCCGAGGATGAGCAGGCCCGAAAGCACCACGGCGAGCAGAAGATTGCGATTGTCCAAGATAATGCCCCGAGAGAATGCGACGAGAAGTGTATTATGGGGATAGAACGCTTGCGTTTAAACCCTCAGCCTTTTGGCCCTTAGGGAACCGGATCATGGCCATGTCCGCCCCAGGGGTGGCAGCGCATTAGCCGCTTAGCCGCCATCCATCCACCCTTGAACGCACCATACTTGCCGATCGCCTGAATCGCATATTCGCTGCAGGACGGCGCATAGCGGCAAGTGGGGGGCAGCAGGCGCGAGGGGCCGATCTGCCAGAACCGCGCGATGAGGATGAGGACCTGCTTCACCGCTTGCGATTCCCCTTGCGCGGACGGCGACCGCCGGACGGATCCCCCCGCCCCTCCCGCGCCCGTTCGAGCGCACGGCCAAGTTCCTCGGCCATCAGGTGGAAGTCCCGCTCAATCCCGCCCGCGCGCCCGATCAGCACATGATCGTGATCCGCCAGCCCCTGCACCGGCAGCGCGGCGCGCAGCAGCTCGCGGAAGCGACGCTTCATGCGATTGCGCACCACCGCATTGCCGATCTTCTTGGTGACGGTGATCCCGAAGCGGATGCCCTGCCCGTCATTGGGGCGGGTCAGCAGCACGAACCCGGCCCGCGCATTGCGCAGCCCCGAATTGGCCGCGAGAAAGTCTGCGCGCTTGGTGAGAACCGAAATCATAGGATCGCCCATAGAGCAATGACGGAGGTGGCAAAAGTCAACGGGCTCCCAGAGGGAGCCCGCAAGGCCGACCGGCCGCCCGCAGCGACGCGGCCTTCAGGCCGCATGAGCGAGGATTTCGCAGCGCGGATGCGCTGCGGAACACAGATTACGCGCAGAGCTTCTTGCGGCCGCGGGCGCGGCGGGCGCGGAGCACCTTCTGGCCACCCGGGGTCGCCTTGCGGGCGAAGAAACCGTGGCGACGGGCACGCACGAGATTGCTGGGCTGGAACGTACGCTTCATATCATCCTCGAAAACTGGAGCCGGTATAGCGGCATGCGGCCACCACAAGGGCAGCCCGGATCAGGGGGGCGCGATTATGGGAAAGCGTGGCCAGAGTCAAGCAGCGCCAGCGGCTGGGACATCGCGGCCATGACCGCGCCGAGATCGGAGTAAGCGAGGCGCGGCTGCGCGGCAGGGCGCACCCCGGCCAGCGCCAGCGCCAGCGAAGCCCGCGCGGTCTCGCCCATCATGCCCGTCGCAGGCAGGGCGGCGAGCAGCACCGGGGCCGGCAGCGGCGGAGCAAAGCGGCTGCGCGGTGCTTCCCCGGCTTCGGCCTCGGGCGCAACCCAGCGCGCCATCTCGCTCCCGCGCAGCCAGAGGGCACCGTGATGCGGCACCGAGTTGGTCATCGCGTAGAAGGCCCGCGCCTCCTCGCGGCTCATCCCCATTTCGGCGTAGTAGTCGAGATAGAGGCGGTTTTCCGGCGCGTCGGCGGCGAAGTCACCGGGCTCGCGCCCCATCGCATCGCGCCACGAATGCACCGCGAACAGCGCGCCCGGGTCCATGCTGCGGCGGGTTCCGGCGAGGAACAGTTCGACCGCGCCCGAGCGCGCCGAGCCGCCTGCGGGGACATGGGTGGCAAGGCCTGCCGCGCGGATCATCCGCCCGAGCCGGAGGTTGGCAATGTCATGGCTGGTGCCCGGCGCATCGAGAAACTCGATTACCTTGAGCCCCGGATGGGCGGCGAGCATCGCCTTGAACGCCGCCGGGCTGGCGGCATCCGTGCCCGCGACCAGCGCGGCGCGCTCGCCGTCGAGCACGCGGAACGGGCCGAACTGCGCGATTCCCGCACCCGCGCCGGAACCGCGCAGGGGCGCAGCGATGAAGCGCACCGGCTCCTCGATAACGGTCTCGGTGAAGGTCATGCCGCCTGCGCGCGAGAGGGTGGTCGTCGCGGTCTGGTAGGCGGCGGGGCTGACGCTCGCGGGACTATCCTCGACCCGCACCCAGGCCTGCGCGACCGGATCCCACTCCTCGACCCAGCTGGTGGTCGCCACCACGCGCGATCCGGCGCCCATCGCGGCCTGCGCAAACGCCGCCGTGCCGGGCAGCAGCAGCGCAAGGGCGGCAAGCAGAAGGGCAAGGGCGCGGTTCATGGGAGCACAATCGCCCCGCGCGCCTTCCGAAATCGCCAAGAACTATGCTTTAGAAATCCCTTAGCGTCCGTCCCAAGGTGCTCGACAAGTGTCTCTTAACCCTGCACTATCCCCCTTCAGGCGGGAATTATCAGGCGTCAGGGGGGCAAGCAGATGGTCGCGCTGACAAGAACCGTTGCCTATCTCGGGCTGGAGGCGCGCGCCGTGGAGGTGCAGTGCCACATCGGCCCCGGCCTGCCGCGTTTCAATGTCGTCGGCCTGCCCGACAAGGCGGTGAGCGAGAGCCGCGAGCGGGTGCAGGCGGCGCTGGCCGCGATGGGCCTCGCGCTCCCGCCCAAGCGCATCACCGTCAACCTCTCCCCCGCCGATCTGCCCAAGGACGGATCGCATTACGACCTGCCGATCGCGCTGGCTCTGCTGGCCGCCATGGGCGTGACCGATGCCGAGCAGTTGGGCGACTGGATCGCGGTCGGCGAGCTGGCATTGGATGGCCGGGTGGTCGCGAGCCCCGGGGTGCTGATCGCCGCGCTCCACGCCAGCGCGCAGGGCGCAGGCCTGATCTGCCCGGCCGAGCAAGGCCCCGAGGCACGCTGGGCCAGCGGCGTGCCGGTGCTCGCCCCGCGCGATCTGATGAGCCTCTTGGGGCACCTCAAGGGCAGCCTCGTCCTCGCCGAGCCTGCGCGCGGCAGCGTGGCCGAGGCGGCGGGGGGCAATGATCTCAAACAGGTCAAGGGGCAGGAGACCGCCAAGCGCGCGCTCGAGATCGCCGCGGCAGGCGGACACAATCTGCTGATGGTCGGCCCGCCCGGTTCGGGCAAGAGCCTGCTCGCCAGCTGCCTGCCCGGCATCCTGCCTGACCTCACACCGGCCGAGGCGCTCGAGGTGTCCATGGTGCAGTCGGTCGCGGGAATGCTCGAATCGGGCCGCATCAGCCGCGCCCGCCCGTTCCGCGCGCCGCACCATTCGGCCAGCATGGCGGCGCTCACCGGCGGCGGGCTGAAGGTGCGCCCGGGCGAGGTCAGCCTCGCACATCTCGGCGTGCTGTTCCTCGACGAATTGCCCGAATTCCAGCGCCCCGTGCTCGATTCGCTGCGCCAGCCGCTGGAGACCGGACAGGTCGATGTCGCCCGCGCCAATGCCCATGTCACCTTCCCCGCGCGGGTGCAGCTGGTGGCGGCGATGAACCCGTGCCGCTGCGGCTATGCCGGCGATCCGGCGCGCAACTGCAACAAGTATCCGCGCTGCATCGGCGATTATCAGGCGCGCCTGTCCGGCCCGCTGCTCGACCGGATCGACCTCCACGTCCATGTCGGCGCGGTGAGCGCGCTCGACATGACGCTCCCCCCGCCTGCCGAGGGCAGCGCCGAAGTCGCCGCCCGCGTCGCTGCGGCGCGCAGCCGCCAGACCGCAAGGGGCGTGCGCTCCAATGCCGAGCTGGAGGGCGAGAAGCTCGAAGCCTTCGCCACTCCCGACGAGGCGGGGCGCAAGCTGCTGATGCAGGCCGCCGAGAAGCTGCGCCTCTCCGCGCGCGGCTACACAAGGATGCTGCGCGTCGCGCGCACCATCGCCGATCTGGCGGGTGCCGAAACCGTTGGTCGCGTCCACATCGCAGAAGGCCTGTCCTATCGCCTGATGACAGGTTAAGGGGCGCGCCGAGGCCGGTTTACCCTCCCCCGGCTACCCAAGGGCGCAGTGGCACTTCCGGACGATCCTTCAGCACAGGTGGCCGACCAGCCTCGCGGGTTTGCGGGCCTCATGCAGGGCGCGCGTCAGCGCAAGCTGGCGAGCCTCGCCATCGCGCTCGTCATCGAGGCGCTGATCCTGCTGCTGCTGCTGACGCTCGGCATGGGGATCGTGAGCGATAAGGAGGAAGAGAAGGTCTTCACCGAATTCGCCGCGCAGGATTTCTCAGCCCCGGCCGAACCCGAACCGGAGCAGCAGACTCAGGCGCAGCCCGAAGACAGCGCCACGCCGGTCGAGGTCCCGCCCGTGCCTGACCGGCCGACCCCGCTCGATCTGCCCGAGCCCGAACGGCCCAAGCCGCCGATCGTCTCCAATCCGACCCCGGCTCCGCCCCCGCCGCCGCCGGCCCAGCCCGCTCCGCGCGCCTCGCCCTCCATCGCGGCGAAGATCAATCCGAACCGCACCTATGGTCCGGTCGACTCCGGCCCGCCGCGGACCAGCATGGATACCGAGCGGGTCGGCACCGCGCCCAATGGCGAGCCGCTCTACGCCGCGCGCTGGTATCGCGAACCGACCGATCAGGAGCTGGCAGGCTATCTCTCGACCGCGAAGAGCCCGGGCGTGGCGCTGATCGCCTGCAAGGTCGTAGCGGGCTATTATGTCGAGGATTGCGAGCTGGTGAGCGAAAGCCCGCAAGGGGCGGGGCTCGGACGGGCGGTGCTGGCGGCCTCGTGGCAGTTCCGGGTGCGCCCCGCACGGCTCGGCGGGCGCGAGCAGTTCGGGACATGGGTGCGGATCAGGATCACCTATACCGACGCCCGCGCGCCGCGTTGAAGTTGGGACGCAGACCTCCCGCCCCGCCTCCCCCCCCCGCCACCAAAACAAATTTGTTCGATTGGTGGGCGGGGGGGGAGGCGGGGCGGGGGGGCTGCCGGTTCGCGCCCGCGAACCCGCAAATCAGGCCTTCGGGTGCTCGCGCCCGACCGCGATGAATTCCGGCCCCCAGGTCTCCAGCGTCGTCGCCCCGACACCCGCACTCGTGCCGAGTTCGGCGAGCGGCTCGGGG
>JAPZRO010000001.1 GCA_027531395.1 Porphyrobacter sp.
GGGGCCCCCGGCGCCGGGCGTCGGCGGCCGGCCCGCCCGGGGGGGGCGGCGGCGGGGGGGGGGGGGGGGGGGGGGGGGGGGCGGGGGGGGGGGCGCGCCCCCGCCGCGCGGCGGGGGGGGGGGGGGGCGGGCCCCCCCCCCCCCCCCCCACGGCGGTGGTGGCAAGCGCCGAGCACCCACCCCCAACCCCTCCCTCAAGGGAGGGGAGCAGAAAGATCACTGCCGCTCCGCCTGCGCCACGGCGTCGCTCGCGCGCAGGGCCGACAGGATGCGGTTGAGGTGGGCCACGTCCTCAACCTCGACCTCGATGTCGTAGGTCACGAAGGGATGGTCGATCTGGGCCTGCATCAGCGTGATGATGTTGGCCTTGTTCTGCGCAAAGATGCCCGCCATCTCCGCCAGCGTGCCGAGCCGGTCGTAGATCGTCACCGACAGCTGGCCGGTCGCGCCGACCGAGCGGTTGCCCCAGGCAAGGTCGATCCAGTCGCTGTCGATCCCGCTCGCCAGTTCCATGCAGTCGATCGCGTGGACCAGCACGGTCTCGCCCTTGCGGCGAATGCCGACGATGCGGTCTCCGGGGACGGGGTGGCAGCACGGGGCAAGGTCGAAGGCGACGCCCGGGGTGAGACCGCGGATCGAGATCGCCCGCTCGCGCCGTTCCCAGTGCTCGTCCTCGGCGATCCCGGCAGTGCAGCCGGGGACCAGCGCCTCCATCACCTCGCGGTCGGCGATTTTGGCCGCGCCGATGGCGTACATCAGATCGTCAGGCTCCTCCATGCCCAACCGGTGCGCGGCGGCGCGGATCGCCTTCTTACCGATCCGAGCGGGCACGCGCGCGGCGATCTCGTCGAACAGCTTGGCCCCGATCTCTGCGACCTCGGCGCGCTCCTTCATGCGCACCGCACGGCGGATCGCGGCGCGCGCCTTGCCGGTGACGACGAAGGCAAGCCACGACAGCTGCGGCGTCGCGTGGGGGTTCTTGATGATCTCCACCACATCGCCGTTGTTGAGCGGCGTTCTCAGCGGCATGTGGCGCCCGTTGATCTTCACGCCGGCCGTCTGGCTGCCGAGGTTGGTGTGGACCGCGAAGGCGAAGTCGACCGCGGTCGCGCCCTTGGGCAGCTGGAACAGCGCGCCCTTGGGAGTGAAGGCGAAGATCCGGTCCTGATAGATCGCAAGCCGCGTGTGTTCGAGCAGCTCCTCGGCATCGTGGCTGGCATCGACGATCTCGATCAGATCGCGCAGCCAGCCGACCGCGCCGTCGGGCTTGTCGCCCTGCTTGTAGGCCCAGTGCGCGGCGAGGCCGAATTCGTTGGTGCGGTGCATTTCGCGGGTGCGGATCTGCACTTCGACGCGCATCGAGTTCTCGTACATCAGCGAGGTGTGCAAGCTGCGGTAGCCGTTCGACTTGGGGGTCGAGATATAGTCCTTGAAGCGCCCCGGCAGGAACTGCCAGGTGGTGTGGAGGATGCCGAGCGCGCGGTAGCAGTCCTCCTCAGTATCGGTCAGCACGCGGAAGGCCATGATGTCGGTCACCTGCTCGAAGCTGACGTGCCTTTCGGCCATCTTGTGCCAGATCGAATAGGGGTGCTTCTCGCGCCCGTAGACCTCGACCTTGAGGCCCGCTTCGGCGAGGCGCTGCTTCATCTTGAGCGCAATCGCATCGACCTGCCCGCCATCCTGCGAGCGCAGCGCATCAAGCCGCGCGGAGATCGTGGCATAGGCCTCGGGCTCCAGCTCGCGGAAAGCCAGCGCCTGCATCTCGTGCATGTATTCGTACATCCCCACCCGCTCGGCGAGGGGGGCGTAGATATCCATCGTCTCGCGAGCGATGCGCTGGCGCTTTTCGGGCGACTTGATGAAGTGCAGCGTGCGCATGTTGTGCAGGCGGTCGGCGAGCTTGACCAGCAGAACGCGGATGTCTTCGGACATTGCCAGCAGGAACTTGCGCAGGTTCTCTGCCGCGCGCTCGTTCTCGGGCATGGTCTCGATCTTGGAGAGCTTGGTCACCCCGTCGACCAGCCGCGCGACCTCGGGGCCGAAATGGGCCTCGATATCGTCGATCGTGGCGAGGGTATCTTCCACCGTGTCGTGCAGCAGCGCGGTGATGATGGTCGCCTGATCGAGCTTGAGATCGGTCATCAGCCCGGCGACTTCGACCGGGTGCGAGAAATAGGGATCGCCGCTGGCGCGCTTCTGGCTGCCGTGCTTCTGGACGGTATAGACATAGGCGCGATTGAGCATCGCCTCGTCGGCGTTGGAATCGTAATCGAGGACCTTCTCGACGAGTTCGTACTGGCGCAGCATCCCCTGCTATGTGCTGCGCCTTGCCCCATAATGCAATGCGCGACTGCACCGGGGTCAGCGGCAATTCCTCCGGGCGAGGCAGGCAGGGCATGGACAAGCGCTGTCGATTCTTGATAACGTTCACAACAACGAAAAGAGATCAGACGGAGAGGATATCGCCATGCGCATCCACCATTGGTTGCTGCAGGTTGCAGCGCTGGCCCTGTTGGCCGGCTGCGGAGGCGAAGACGGGCCAGCTGCGCCGCCGCCCGGTGCAATCGGCGGGGGGCCGACCCCGACGCCCTCTCCGTCCCCCACACCGCCACCCACCACCCGGGCCTTTGCCGAGGAATTCAACGGCCCTCAGCTCAACGCGGCGATCTGGAAGGCGGAAGGGCCCAATTTCTGGGTCAACAACGAACTTCAGGCCTATGTGAACAGTCCCGACACGATTGCCCTGCGCAGCAATGTCGCAGGCGCAGATGGGGGCGTGCTGGTGCTCAAGCCGAAATGGGCGCCGGGTCAGGATCCCCGCAGCGACCGCAAGGCCGACTTCCAGTCAGGCCGGATCGACACCCGTGGAGCCTATGATTTCACCTACGGCAAGGCAGAAGCGCGGATCAGGATGTCCGAACTCACCGGCGTCTGGCCGGCCTTCTGGCTGCTCGGCAATGACACCTGGCCGGCCACGGGCGAGATCGACATCATGGAATTCGTGGGCGAGCCCGGCTGGATTTCCGCAGCGCTGCATGGCTCGGGCTATTCCGGCGCGAATGCGCTGTCCCGGCGCTACAACTTCCCCGCCGGCGTGCGGGTCAGCGACTGGCACATCTACGGCGTCGAATGGAGCCGGACCGCCATCGTGTTTTCGGTCGACGGCAACGAGTTCTTCCGCGTGACGCGCAGCGAGGTGGAGCGGTCAGGCCCGTGGGCTTTCGACAGCCCCAAGCACATCATCCTGAATTTCGCGCTGGGCGGGGATTACCCCTTCGGCGTGAACGGCGTGACCGCGCCCTATCGCGGCCTGCCGCAGCCTACTGTCGATGCGATCAAGGCCGGGGAGGCCGAAATGCTGGTCGACTGGGTCAGAGTGACCCCGCCGCCCGCGCCTTAACGGCCGCCTGCCTCAACTCCACGTCGCGCTTTAGGACCACGTGGCTCTGGGCGGAAGGCTCATCAGGATCGCGTCGATGTTGCCGCCGGTCTTGAGGCCGAAGATCGTGCCGCGGTCGTAGACGAGGTTGAACTCGGCGTAGCGGCCCCGGTATTCGAACATCTGCGCCTCGTCGGCGGCATCGAAGGGCGTGTTCATCCGCTTCCTCACGATCGCGGGGAAGGCGGCGAGGAACTGCTTGCCGATGTCCTGGATGAAGGCGAAGTTGCGATCGAAGGCGGCATCATCCGCGCATTCGAGGTGGTCGCAGAAGATCCCGCCCACCCCGCGATGAACCTTGCGGTGCGGGATGTAGAAATATTCCTCCGCCCACTTGGAATAGCGCTCGTAATAGGTCGGATTGTGCGGATCGCAGGCGGCCTGCATCGCGGCGTGGAATTCGGCGGTGTCCTCTTCATAGGGGATCGGCGGATTGAGGTCCGCCCCGCCGCCGAACCAGGCTTTGGTGGTGGTAAGGAAGCGGGTGTTCATGTGCACCGCGGGCACATGCGGGTTGCTCATGTGGGCGACAAGGCTGATGCCGGTCGCGGCAAAGCCGGGGTTCTCGGCGCTCGCGCCGTTGATGCTGCCGGCGAACTCCTTGGCGAAGCTGCCGCGCACGGTCGAGACATTGACCCCGACCTTCTCGAACACCTTGCCCTTCATCAGGCCCTGCGTGCCGCCGCCGGGATCGGGATTGCCCTCCTCCTCGCGCTTCCACGGGGTGTAGGTGAAGCTGGCGTCAGAGCCCGCCTCGCGTTCGATCGCCTCGAATTCGGCGCAAATCTGGTCGCGCAGGCTCTCGAACCACGCCTGCGCGCGGCCCGCATGTTGTGTCCAGTCCGTCATACATCCCCGTCCGTCATTTGCCCGCACCATAGGCGATGAAGCGCGCCGCACAAGTCCCGCACCGGCATTGCCAAGGCGAATCTTTGCGGGCAATGACAGCAGCATGGTTCGCGCTATGTTCGCCCCCTTCCCCTTTGCCGGACACGAGTTGGCGCTCGGGAGCGGCCGCGCGCTCTACTGGCCGGCCGAGCGTGCGCTGCTGGTCGCCGACCTGCATCTGGAGAAGGCGAGCTGGTTTGCGGCCAGAGGCTCGATGCTCCCGCCCTATGACAGCCGCGACACGCTCGAGCGGCTGGCGGATGCAGTGCGCGAGACGGGGGCGCGGCGGGTGATCACGCTCGGCGACAATTTCCACGATGATGCGGGCGCGCTCCGGCTCGATGCCCATTGCACCGGGATGCTCGAAGCGCTGACGCGGGCTTTGGACTGGGTGTGGATCACCGGCAACCACGACGAGGCACTGCCCCGCGGCTTCGGCGGGGCGATCGTGCCGGAGCTGGAACTGGGCGGGGTGATCCTGCGCCACGAAGCGCGAGCAGGCGAGACCGCGCCCGAGATGTCGGGCCACTACCACCCCAAGCTCAGAGTCAATGTCCGCAACCGCCATATCGCCCGGCCCTGCGCGGTCATGGGCCGCAGCCACAGCGGGGCCGAGCGCATGATCCTCCCCGCCTTCGGCAGCCTCACCGGCGGGCTCGACGCCGCCCACCCCGAGATCCTCGGCGCGCTGCAACCCGCCCGCGCCATCGAAGCGCTGATGCCCGCCAAGGGCCGCATCGCCCGCTTCCCGCTGTGGCAGGCGGCGGCGTGATGGAGTTCGCGCCGTTGGCCTATTTGTGGGGCACACTTACGGTGTGGCACATGGCGATCTGGATCGTATTGCCACTGCTGATGGGAGTGGTTTTGTCATTGTGCGTTGGCCAGCCAGTGCTCTGGAAAACGCTGCTCTGGAAAACGCTGCCATTACACCTGGCCGTGCTGGCGATCGCTTATGGAATCTTCGCGCTGATCTTCGGTCAAGTATTTGGCGACAAGTACTCTTGGTCGCAGCTATGGCCGAGCGGCACGGTGCTTGGCGGATCGTTCGGCGCACTGGTATTTTTCGAGCGCTCTGCAAACAGGCCACCCACCGCTTTTGGCCTCATTGGCGTGGCGATGGCCGCCGTGTTCTATACATTCTGCATTTGGCTGTTCCCACGCATCCTCGGTTTTGGCCTAATCGACTTCCCAAGATATGCGTGGGCAGTGCACCTTTACCGCGCCCCCTAAGACTCCACCTAGCCTTAACGCGCGTTTCGCTCTAAGGAGCGCGCAGGCACGCAGCCACAACAGGAGAACACCCCATATCACGTCCACCCCGGCGCTCGTTGGCCCCGCCCGTAAAAAGCGGCCCGCGTTTTGATAACATGATCAACGTCCCCAAGGTCCGCGTCATTGACGACGAAGGCGAAAACCTTGGCGTGATGTACACCCGCGAAGCGATCGAGCAGGCCAACGAGAAGGGCCTGAACCTCGTCGAAGTGTCCCCCAATGCGGACCCGCCGGTGTGCAAGTTCCTCGATGTCGGCAAGTATCGCTACGAGGCCCAGAAGAAGGCCAACCTCGCGCGCAAAAGCCAGAAGACGCAGGACATTAAGGAAGTGAAGATGCGTCCGAACATCGACACGCACGATTATGACGTGAAGATGCGCAACGTGACCAAGTTCATCGAACATGGCGACAAGGTGAAGATCACCCTGCGCTTCCGCGGGCGCGAAATGGCGCACCAGCACCTCGGCATGGATCTCTTGAAGCGGGTGCAGGACGACGTCGCCGAAGTCGCCAAGGTCGAAGCCTTCCCGCGCCTCGAAGGCCGCCAGATGCTGATGGTGCTGGCACCGAAGTAAGAGCCGCAAGCCAGTCGCAAACGGATCGAGGGGGCGGGCCTGCGGGCTCGCCCCGTTTCGTTTGCGCGCCCGACGAACGGCTTCAAGGCTCGACCAAGTGCTGACGGAAACCGATTGCTGGCGACACCGTTGGGCAGGTTCATGCTATTGAAAAGCTGCACCACCATAATGTTTCGGCCCCTCTCCAGCCCCCGCCGAGGGGCCAGCATCTCGGGAAACCTCGCGACCATGCCCTATCTCCCCCGCGCCTTTGCCCTGCCCGCGATCCTTGCCGGAGCGATGCTCGTCGGCGCTGCCCCCGCGGCCGCCCAGGCACCGCTTGGCGAGGCGGAGCTGGCGACTTTCGTCCCTTCCAAGACCCCCAACAGCGACAAGATCGATTATTCGATCTGGGACGAGGCGATGAAGAACATCGTCGTCTCGATGGGCCCGTCCCTGCGTGAAAGCGCGCCGCGACCCGACCCCAGCTTCGGCACCCGCCGCCAGTACGGCCATGTCTCGCGCTACCGGCTCGAAGGCACGCGGGTTATGTTCAGCTTCCTCGACACCGACGTGATCGCGAGCTTCACCGAGTATCGCAAGGATCTGGAGAACACGGCGAACATCGTGGACATCCAGTCACTGAGCCGCAACGAGCAGCTGGCCTACTGGATCAACCTCCACAACGTCGCGCTGGTCGAACAGATCGCCAATGCCTGGCCGGTGCGCCAGCCGAAGGACATCATGATCGACGGCGTTCCGCTCGACGAGGCGCGTTTCATCACCGTGGAAGGCATCAAGCTCAGCCCGCGCGATATCCGCGAGAAGATCGTCTATCGCCACTGGAAGGACCCGGCGGTGATCTACGGCTTCTGGCGCGGCGA
Source organism: Porphyrobacter sp. (assembly GCA_027531395.1). GTDB lineage: Bacteria > Pseudomonadota > Alphaproteobacteria > Sphingomonadales > Sphingomonadaceae > Erythrobacter. Next base: position 7,038 of record JAPZRO010000001.1, read on the forward strand.
GATCGGCGGGCCTTCGCTCCAGCGCGAGGCCTTCAATGCCGACAATGTCGGGCGGCTGCTGATCCGCGGCGCGGCGGACTTCATCAACTCGCTGCGCGGCACGCAGGATCTGGGCGACCGGCTGCAGGTGTCCGAGCTCTACAAGGAAGCCGCACCCTACTACTTCCCCAATTTCGAGGCGGACCTGCGCGCCCACCTCACCCGTTATGCCGACGAGCCGACCGCGGCGCTGCTCGCGAGGACCAGCGGGGCCGATCCCGTGATCGCCGAGCATGACATCGCCGATCTCGAAGGCGGCGCGCGCGAGCCGACCTATTCGAACATCACCTCGAACGGCCAGTCGGTCAGCTTCCGCATCCCGCAGAGCATGGCTGCCCTGCTCAAGGAGCGCGAGACCAAGTTCCAGGAGATCATCCGCCAGGGCCGCACCGGCACGGTGACCTTCAGCAACATCGATCTGCCGGGCGATCCCGAAGACAAGGGCGAGGTCGAGTAACCACGCGCCGCGCGGCGCTGAATGCCTGTTCATCCCCGGTTTATCCGATTGAGATACCTTCTCTTTCGGACGGGCCGAATCCATCTGGTGGGAGAGATGACGTGGCTTCAGCATACATGATCGCACTCGCTGCAGCAGGCGCTGCGGTGGCCGCACCGGCGGCGGCCTCGGGCCTGCCCGCGGCCCAGCCCGCGCAGCCCGGCGATGCCGCGTGGCACTACATCCCCGCGATCGGTGAACAGACCGCCCAGCAACGCAGCGTCGACGATCACCTCGCGGTGTTCACCCCCACCGCCGATCCGATCCGCCACACGATCGACTACGAGATCTGGGACTACGCGCTCAAGCACATCGTCCTGACCATGGGGCCCCCCGACCGGCAATCGGCCCGGCGCCCCGATCCGGTGATGGGCACGCGCCTCAAGCAGGGCGCACAATCGCGTTTTCGGCTGGAAGGCTCGATGGTGATGTTCCGCTTCCTCGACGAGGGCATCATCAACTCCTTCACCGAATACCGGCAGGATCTGGAGCGGGTCACCGACACGCTCGACATTTCTGCCCTGCCGCGCAACGAGCAGCTCGCCTTCTGGATCAACCTCCACAACGTCGCGCTGCTGGAGCAGATCGCCAAGGAATGGCCGGTGCGCGAGCCGCGCGAAATCATGGTCGGCGGGGAACCGCTCGACGAGGCGCGCTTCATTACCGTCAAGGGCATTCCGGTCTCGCTGCGCGACATCCGCGAGCAGATCGTCTTCCGCCACTGGAAGGACCCTAAGGTGATCTACGGCTTCTGGCGCGGCGAGATCGGCGGGCCGGAACTCCAGCGCCATGCCTTCACCGGAGCCAATGTCAGCTCGCTGCTCGATGTGGCGGCGCTCGATTACGTCAATTCGCTGCGCGGCACCCAGAAACGCGGCGACCAGCTGGCGGTGGCGAGCCTCTATTCCGACGTCGCCCCGTTCTATTTCCCCGATTTCGAGCGCGATCTGCGCGCGCACCTGGCGAAGTATGCCGAAGAGCCCGTCACCGAAATGCTCAGCCGCACCACCCGCATCAGCGCGTCCATCAGCGAGACCGAGATCGCCGATCTTCACGGCGGCGCGCGGCCTGCGAACTATCTGTTCGTCTCCAGCGGGGCCGGAGCGATGGACGATCCGCTGATCGGCTGGTCGGAGAAGATGGGTCAGGCCGCCTTCGAACTGCTGAGCGACCGGCAGCGCAAGCTCCAGAACATGTGGCGCCGCGACCAGCCCGTCGGGCGGGTGTTCTTCTCCAACATCGAGCTGCCGGGCGATCCGCCGAACAAGAACGCGGTGGAGTGATCCGCAGCAGGCTTGCGGCTGCAAGCGTCCCCCTGTTACGTCCCGCCTGATGGCGGGGAGCAGGGACACAGCATGACAGCGCGCGCGATCGGCCTTGTAGTTGGCCCGCTGGCCTTTGCGCTGACGGCAGTGCTTGCGCCTCCCGCGGGCATGGCAGCCGGGGCATGGCTGGTCGCCGGGCTGGTCGTGTGGATGGCAGCCTGGTGGATGACCGAGGCCGTGCCGATGGAGATCACCGCGCTGCTGCCCTTTCTGGTGCTGCCGCTGGCGGGCATTTCCTCCGCCGAGGACACGGCCAGCGACTACTACTCGCCGATCCTTTTCCTGCTGCTGGGCGGGGCTTTCATCGCGCTGGCGATCGAGCGCACCGGGCTGCACCGGCGTCTGAGCCTCGCGATCCTGCGGCTGGTGGGCACCGGCGGGGGGCCTGAAAGGCTGCTGCTGGCTTTCATGATCTCGGCCGGGCTGCTGTCGATGCTGATCTCGAACACCTCGACCGCGCTGATCATGATGCCGATGGCGCTGGCGGTGCTGGAAGGGGGCGAGCGCACAAGCGAGACGTTAGGACAGCAAGCAAAGTCCTCAAGCAGCGAAGCGGTAGGACAACAAGAAGGCATCGCCGGTGCGCTGCCGATGGGGATCGCCTTTGCGGCCAGCATCGGCGGGCTCGGCACCATCGTCGGCTCGCCCACCAATGCCATATCGGTTGGTCTGCTCGACCAGATTGCCGGAGTGCGGATAAGCTTCCTGCAATGGTCGCTCTACGGCGTGCCGCTGGTGCTGCTGAGCGTGCCGCTGGCGGCTTTCATCATCGCCCGGGTGCAGCAGGTCGCCCGCCATCCCTTCGATCTCGACCGCGCGCGCGCGGCGATTGCCAGCCAGCCTGACTGGAGCAGTGCCGAGCAGCGGCTGGCGGTGCTGGTGGCACTGACCTTTGCCGGATGGGTCACCCAGCCCCTGGTCGCGCCGCTGTTTCCGCCCGGAGCCTGGAGCGACGGCACCATCGCCGGCCTCGCCGCGCTGGCGCTGTTCCTCCTGCCCGACGGCACAGGTCGCAGCCTGCTGGTGTGGGACGAGGCCAAGGCCGCGCCGTGGAGCATGATCTTCCTGTTCGGCGGCGGTCTGGCGCTGGCAGGCGGGATGCAAGCCTCGGGCCTCACAGGCTGGCTCGGCGAAGCGCTGCTGCCGCTCGAAAGCTGGCCGCTGATCCTTGTCGCGCTGGCCGTGACCGCGCTGGTGATCGTGATCACCGAATTCGCCAGCAACGTCGCCACCGCGACCGGGATCGTGCCCGTCGTCGCAGCGCTGGTGGTGGCGCTCGGCGCGGATCCGGTGCTGCTCGCACTGCCGGCGGCGCTCGCGGCAAGCTGGGGCTTCATGCTGCCGGCCGGCACCGGCCCCAATGTGATCGCGTGGAGCACGGGGCGCATCCGGATCGGCCGGATGGTCACCGCCGGCGCGCTGCTCGACATCGCCGGCGTCTTCCTGCTGGTCGGAATTGTGTGGGGGATTGCTGCGCTGGTGTGAAACCTTTGCTGCCGCGCTTGAAACGATCGTGCGCGCGCGATACTCCGGGTCCAGCACAGCGGTGGCAGCGGAGAGGCGTTCCTGCGGAGGTTAGGAACGGGCGCCCTGCCTTCCGCCGACCGGCTCCCGCCTTCCTGGGAGCGTGAGCATAGGAAGGAAGCGCCGTCATGCCTGACGCCGTCGATGCTGTCGAAACACCCACCCCTCGCCGCAAGCCCAAGCCCGCCAAGCGCGAGATCGGCGGGCGCCCCTTGAAGCCCTCCACGCTGATGATGGGCCACGGCTATGATCCGGTGCTCTCGGAAGGCTCGCTCAAGGCTCCGATCTTCCTCACCAGCACCTTCGCCTTCGAAAGCGCCGCTGCGGGCAAGCGCCACTTCGAGGGCATCACCGGCCTGCGCGAAGGCGGGGCGGAGGGCCTTGTCTATTCGCGCTTCAACGGGCCGAACCAGGAGATCCTGGAAGATCGTCTCGCGGTTTGGGACGGGGCCGAGGACGCGTTGACCTTCTCCAGCGGCATGACCGCGATCTGCATCCTGATGATGGCCTATTGCGGCCAGAACGACGTGATCGTGCATTCCGGCCCGCTCTATGCCGCCTCGGAAGGCTTCGTCGCCAAGGTGCTGAGCCGCTTCGGCGTGACCTATGTCGACTTCCCGGCAGGCGCGACCCGCGCGGAGCTCGACGCGGTGCTGGAGCGGGCCAAGGCACAGGCCGCGGCGCAGGGCGGGAAGGTGGCGATGATCTACCTCGAAAGCCCCGCCAACCCTACCAACGCTCTCGTCGATGTCGAGGCGGTGCGCGATGCGCGGGATGCGGTTCTTGCAGGCGTTCCGATCGCCATCGACAACACCTTCCTCGGCCCGCTGTGGCAGCGCCCGCTCGAGCACGGGGCGGACATCGTCGCCTATTCGCTGACCAAGTATGTCGGCGGCCATTCCGATCTGGTTGCGGGCAGCATCGCGGGCGCCAAGCGCTGGATGGACCCGGTGCGGGCGCTGCGTAACACCATGGGCGGGATCGTCGATCCCAACACCGCGTGGATGCTGCTGCGCTCGCTGGAGACGGTCGAGCTGCGGATGCAGCGCGCGGGCGAGAACGCGGCCAAGGTCTGCGCCTTCCTGCGCGAGCATCCCAAGGTCGAAGGCCTCGGCTACCTCGGCTTCATCGCCGACCCGCGCCAGCAGGACATCTATGACCGCCATTGCCTCGGCGCCGGCAGCACCTTCAGCCTGTTCATCAAGGGGGGCGAGGCGGAGTGCTTCCGCTTCCTCGACAACCTCACCATCGCCAAGCTCGCGGTCAGCCTCGGCGGGACCGAGACGCTGGCGAGCCACCCCGCCTCGATGACGCACCTTTCGGTCCCGCAGGCGCGCAAGGACCTGCTCGGCATCACCGACAATCTCGTTCGCATCAGCGTTGGGATCGAGGATGCCGACGATCTGATCGCCAACTTCGCGCAGGCGCTGGAACATGTGTGAGTTTTCTCCCCTCGCCTGCTAGGCCACAAGCCGCAGCGAGGGAGAAGACCATGACAGACAGCCGCAAACCCGTGTTTCTCGTGATCGGCGCGGGCGCCGGGATCGGGGGCAATGCCGCGATGCGCTTTGCCGCCGGGGGCTACCATGCGGTGATGGCACGGCGCAGCGACGAAGCCGGCCTCCAGCGGCTGGTAGGCGAGATCGAAGCGGCGGGCGGCTCTGCCTCCGGCACCCTCCTCAACGCCGCCGAGGACGGGGTGATCGAGGAGCTGGTGGCGCGCACCGAGCGCGATGTCGGCCCGATCCAGTGTGCGCTCTACAACCTCGGCGCGCAGATCGGTAACCGCAGCCTCGATCAGACCCCGCACCGCATCTTCGAGCTCGGCTGGCGGCTGGCGACCTTCGGGGTGTTCCGCCTCGCCCATGCGCTGTTCCCGCTGATGGTCGAGCGCGCCAAGACCGGCGCGCACGGCACGCTGCTGGTCACCTCGGCCACGGCGGCGATGCGCGGCAATGCCGGCCAGCACAGCCATGCCGCGGCGATGGGCGGGCGGCGGATGCTGTGCCAGACGCTCAATGCCGAATTCGCGCCCCAGGGCGTCCACGTCGCCCATGTGGTGGTCGACGGCGCGGTCGACGCGCCCGACACGCTCGGCAAGCTGCTGGGGGACCGTTACGAGACCTTCAAGGCGAACAAGGGCCGCGAGGGCATCATCGATCCGGCCGCGCTGGCCGAGACCTACTGGCACCTCGCCCACCAGCCGCGCAACTGCTGGAGCCACGAGGTCGACGTCCGCCCGTGGACCGATGTCGCTTGGTGGAACGACAACCCCGATCCGCAGATCGACTCGCGCGGCAAGGGGTTTGCCGGGCCGCCGCCTGTTCAGGATTGAGGCGGAAAAGCTGAAGTTGGAGACAGTTGAGACACTGTCCTGAACCGGAAAACCTGCCCCTTGCAGAGCCAGACGGGCGAGGGGTGAAAGGGAAGCGCAGCAGGCCATGCGCCCAGCCTGTCAGGCGATGCGCAGGTAGGAAAGCAGCCTAACCTCGCCACTCCCGCCGTTCCTCGGCGGCGCGCAGGACTTCGTAGCTGGTCTGGATCAGCTGGAACTGCTTCGCCGCCTCGGCATCGCCCGGCTTCACATCGGGGTGCACTTCCTTGGCGCGGGCGCGGTAGGCCTTCTTCACCGCGCTGAAATCCGCATCGGCCTCCAGCCCGAGCACCTCGAGCGCGCGCATTTCGTCCGCCGAGCGCGAGCCGTCGCCCGATCCCGCCCAGCCGTAATGCGCGCTTTCGGCATAGCCCGCGCTTTCCTGCCGCTCGGCGCGGGCGCGTTCTTCCTTTTCGGCCTGCTCGAGCCCTTCGAAGTAATCCCACTTGGAATTGTATTCGGCCGCGTGCTTCTGGCAGAAATACCACCGGTCACGGCTGTTGGGGGCCTTGGGCGCAGGACAATTGCCCGGCTCGTCGCAGCCGTGGCGATCGCAGATGCGGACATTCACCGCCTCCTGCGAGGCGCCATAGGGCCGCCAGCGCGGGAAGCCCCAGTCCATCGAACGGCGCGCGCGGCTCATGCGAGCAAGGCCATGGCGGCGGGGCAAATGTCGTTGGTCGAAAGCATCACGCGCTCAATCTAGGCGAGGTGGCGCGCAAAGCAAAGCGATGCGAGCACGGGAACCGGTTGCAATGTGAAATGTTGCATTGCAATAGAACACCGGGCGGCGGCATAGTTTCCGCCGATCCCAGAAAGACCGAAGCATGAGCCCGCAACTGACCCTCTCCAGCCTGTTTTCCGTGCTTGCCCTCGCCGGGCTGTGCATTGTCACGTCGGTGCAGGATCTGTCCGGGGCCGAGGCTCCGGCGGCGCCTGCGCCCTACGCGGTGCAGGCCGGGCTTGCGCCCGACCTGCTCAACAGCTGAAAATCAGTTGATGATGACGCTCGCGGCGCGGCGGTTCTGCGCCCATGAGGCCTCGTCCGAACCGAGCGCCACCGGGCGTTCCTTGCCATAGCTCACCACCGCGATCCGGCCCGGATCGACACCGAGGCTGACGAGGAAATTCTTGGCCGCGTTGGCGCGCTTTTCGCCCAGCGCGATGTTGTATTCGCGCGTGCCGCGCTCGTCGGCATGGCCTTCGATGGTGAAGGTGATCTGCGGATAGCGCGCGAAATACTGCGCCTGCGCCTGCAGCGCGGCGGCATCCTGCGAATCGACGTTATAGCGATCGGTGTCGAAATAGATCGTGGTCGAGGAGCCGACCGCGGCGGCGAAGTGCGCCTGCGTGCCCACCATCGGGCCGGTGGGCTGGGGCTGCGGCGTGGTCTGCACCACGGTTGTCCGCTCCTGCGGCGGCGGCGGCAGGGTCTCGGGCGCCTTCTTGGCGCAGGCGGCAAGCGCGGTGGCCGAGGCCAGCAGCGCGATCGTGGCAAGCTTGGTGTTCATCGCATTTCCTTTCGGCTTGTCATCTCGTGAACGGGTGAGGGGCTCAGGGCCGGATCGGGCCCCAGGCCGGGTCGGAAGCGTCGACCGGGGTCGGCAGGCGGCGTTCGTTCTGGCCGGTCAGATCGACCTGCCAGATGCCCGAGCGCCCGGTGTTTTTCTCGGTGCGGAAGAACTGGATGATGCGGCCGTTGGGCGCCCAGGTCGGGGCCTCGTCCTGCCAGCCGCGGGTCAGCACGCGCATGTTGCCGCCCGCCGTATTCATCACCGCGACGTTGAAGTCGCCCGCGATCCGCGTGAAGGCGATCTGGTCGCCGCGCGGGCTCCATTCGGGCGTGGCGCAGCGCCCGCCGAAGAAGCTGATGCGCTTCTGGTTCGATCCGTCCGCGTCCATCACATAGCATTGCTGGCTGCCCGAACGGTCGCTTTCGAACACGATCTTCTTGCCATCGGGCGAGTAGGACCCGCCGACATCGATGCCGGGCGAGTTGGTGAGCTTGACGCTCTGCCCGCCGGTCGAGGGCACGCGGTAGATCTCGGTATTGCCGGCCACCGCCATCGAATAGAGGATGGACTTGCCATCGGGCGACCAGCGCGGGGCGAGCGTGGGATTGCGGTTCTCGGTCACCAGCGTCTGCTTGCCGGTGCCGATGTCATAGACATAGATGCGCGGATTGCCGTCGACATAGGAGAGATAGAGGATCTTCGAATAGTCGGGCGAATAGCGCGGGGTGAGCGCGGTGGCGCTGCCGAGCGTCAGGAAACGGTGGTTCGCCCCGTCGCTGTCCATCACCGCGAGACGCTTCACGCGGCGGTCCTTGGGGCCGGTCTCGGCGATATAGGCGATGCGGCTGTCGAAGAACGGGCTCTCGCCGGTGAGGCGGCTGAAGATGAGGTCGGAACACTTGTGCGCCGCGCGCCGCCAGTCGGCCGGGCCCACCACCCAGCCCTCGCGCACCAGCTCGTTCTGGAGCGCGACGTCGTAAAGGTAGCAGCCGACCACCAGCCGGCCATCGTCGCGCGCGCGGACATAGCCGTGCACCAGCATCTCGGCGCTGCGCCCACTCCAGGTGGAGAAGGCCGGGGCGGTGATCTCGGCGAAGGCGGGCTGCGGCAGGCTGTCGGGGCCGACCGGCTTGAACAACCCGTTGTTGCGCAGGTTGGCGGTGATGACGCGCGCGATCTCGCGGCCCAGAGCGCCGGTGCCGGCCTCGTTGGCGGGAGTGGCCCGCTCGCGGTCGGTGGCGAAGGCGGGGATGGCGATGCCGATGTCGGACCAGGCGCTTTCGTCGGTGACGGTGAAGGAAATGCCCTCCTCTGCCTGCGCTGCGGAGGCGTCGGTGGTGGTCTTCTCGACCGCGCCATCCTCGCCGATCGGCGCACCGAGATCCTGCGCCAGTGCTGCCGCGGGAAGCGCGACGGAAAGCAGCAGGGCGAGAGCGAAGAGCGATTTCATCGTGAGGTATTCCTGTCAAAGCGAGCGCCGCGGACGGTCTTCCAGGCCTCGTAATATTCTTCCGGCAGATCGAACGGCGCGGCCAGTTGCACCGCCCGGATGGCATTTTCGGCATGGCGCGCGGCCTGGGCGCGGTTGGAATCGTTGATCCCGCTCTGGCTGCGCACACGCGGGCGGCCCTTGAGGCTCCCGTCCGGATTGAGATCAAAGTCGATCAATGTGACCAGTTCGTCAACATCCAGCCCCTGCGGCGCGGTCCAGTGCGGCTTGACCTGACGGGCCAGCGCCTGCCCGATCGAGGCCTTGGCGCTCGCGCCGATCTGCGAGGCGGGGATGCGGGTTTCGATTGTCGTGGTCGAGCTGCCCGCCCCGGGCAGGAAATCGTCGCCGATGCGGCTGCCGCCGCCCTTCTCCGCAGCCTTGGCGGGCGCGGCGCTGGGGCGCGGGGCAGGCGCGCGGTCGGGGCGCGAGCGGTCGCGCGTGGGCGCGGGCTGGCTGGTCGCGGTGCGCGCGGGCGGCTTGGGCGGCGTCGGGGCCACACGCGCCGCAGGCTCGGGCTTGGCCGGTTCGGGAGCGGGGGCGGGGTCTTCCGAGAGGGTCGGGGCAATCGCGGCGCGACTTTCGGCCACCGGATCGGGCGATTGCGCCTCCAGCCCCACGTCGGTCGCAAGGCTCACGGTCATGCGCTCGGGGAAGACCGAGACCTCGCTCCGCACGGTCTGCATCAGCAGCACCGCCACCAGCGCGCCATGCAGCACCAGCGCGGCCAGCAGGCCGACCTTCTCCTCATTGCGGAACGCGAGCTCTCCCATCATGTCCGGGACTATGGGGCCGAAACTGAACCGTCGGTGACCAGCGAGATCGAGGTGAAGCCGGCGCGGCCCAGCTCGCCCATCACCCGCATCACCCGGCCATAATCAAGGCTGCGGTCGCCGCGCAGTACGATCAGCGGCGGCTCGCCCCCGCGATCGAGTGCTTCGAGCGCTTGGGGAAGCGCGCCCGCAGGCACCGCCTCGTCTTCGATGTAGATAACGCCCTGCCGGTCGATCGAGATGGTGATCTGGTCGGGCTTCTCCTCGACCGGCGCAGCGCGGCTTTCGGGCAGCTCCACCGGCACGCCGACCGCAGGCAGCGTCACCGTCACCATGAAGATGATCAGCAGCACCAGCATCACGTCCACGAGAGGCGTGACGTTGATCTCGGCCATCGCCGCGCGGCGCGAACGCTTGCCGCGGCGGGCGGAGGAGGAAACACCCATCCCCATCAGACGCGGTCCAGCTCGCGGCTGAGGCCGGCGTGGACCTTGTCGGCAAAGCGCTGAAGCTTGGCCTCGTACTGGTTCACCGCGCCCGAAAAGCGGTTGTAGGCGATCACCGCGGGGATCGCGGCGAACAGGCCGATGGCGGTGGCGAACAGCGCCTCGGCGATGCCGGGAGCGACCACGGCCAGCGAGGCGCTCTGCTGCGCGCCGATCTGGAAGAAGCTATTCATGATCCCCCACACCGTGCCGAACAGCCCGACGAAGGGCGCGACCGAGCCGACCGTGGCGAGGAAGTTGAGCCGCCCGGCGAGTTCGTCCGCTTCCTCGGCCACCTGGCTTTCCATCGCTGCGCCGATGCGTTGGCGGGTCGCATCGCGGTCGACCGGCTGCTTGGTGGTGGACTTCTTCCACTCGTCGAGCCCCGCGCCGACCACCCGCGCGGCCGGGATTTCCTTGCGCTGCTGCTTGCCGACCAGCGCCTGCGTATCGCTCTCGCTCCAGAACGCGCCCTCGTATTCGCGGCTCGCCTTGTCGAGCTTGCCGATCCGCAGGGAGAAGGAGACGATGATCATCCACACCCACACGCTCGCAAGGATCAGGCCCAGCATCACCGCCTGCACGATGATGTCGGCCTGGAGGAACAGCTCGACCGGATCGAGCCGGGTGGGAGCGGGGGCAGCGGCGCTGAGGAGAGCAAAGGTCACGGGGGTCAGTCGTCCTTGTTCATGAAATTCTGGAAAGCCTCGCGCCATTCGGGCGGCTGGCGGCGCGGGCGGCCGTCGAGGGTGATGAAACCGACGCGCAGCTGCGCCTCGCACAGCATTTCGTCCCCACGCCGCGCGATCTGGTGCATCCGGCACGAGGCCGCGCCCAGTTCGGTGCAGCGGGTCTCGATCACCACGTCATCGTCGAGCTTGGCCGGGCGCAGGTATTTGAGGTTCACCTCGGACAGGGCATAGGCGCCCTCGCCGCTTTCGATCGCGGCGCGCTGGTCGATGCCGAGCAGACGCAGGAGATCGGATCGCGCCCGCTCGAACCAGCGCAGGTAGTTGGCGTGGTAGGTGATCCCCGACAGGTCGGTGTCCTCGTAATAGACGCGCACGGCATAAAGATGCCGCGCACCGTCGATCACGCCGCCGGGGGGATTGGGAGAGGTCATGGCTGCCACCTAGCCGAGCGGGGAATCGCTGCAAAGACAGGTGTTGCGATTTGTGGATGAACGGCGGTGAAACGAGTCCTGCCAGCGATCAACGCCGCATGATCATCGGGCCGAGCGGTTGGCCGCCGAAGATATGGACGTGGAGATGCGGCACTTCCTGCCCGCCATGCGCGCCGATATTGGCGAGCAGGCGGTAGCCGGGCTCGACGAGGCCCTTGGCACGCGCCACTTCGCCGACAGCGCGCACGAAGCCGGCGATTTCCGCGTCCGAGGCCTTGGCCGAGAAGTCGTCCCAGCTGACATAGCGGCCCTTGGGCACCACCAGCGTGTGCACCTCGGCCTGCGGGTTGATATCCTCGAAGGCGAAGGCCCAGTCGTCCTCGTAGACCTTCTTCGAGGGGATTTCCCCGCGCAGGATCTTCGCGAAGATGTTGGCGTCGTCGTAAGGCAGGGTCGGGTCGATCGGCATTATTCGCTCCGTGAGGCTTTTTCGGCGAGACCAGACACGCCCTCGCGGCGGTCGAGTTCGGCGAGAACCTGTTCCAGCGCCACGCCCTTTTCGGCGAGCAGCACCATCAGGTGGAAGATCACATCCGCCGCCTCGCCCACCAGTTCGGCCTCGTCCCCGGCGAGCGCGGCGATCACCGCCTCGGTGGCTTCCTCGCCGAGCTTCTGGGCGATTGTGTTCAGCCCCTTAGCGTGGAGCTTCGCGACATAGCTCTCCTCCGGCGAGGCGGTGAGGCGCTGGGCGATGGTCGCTTCGAGGCGGGTCAGGGTGTCCATGGCGCTTCTTTCGGTCAAACCCCGCGCGCGGGCAAGCCCGCCGCCCGCAATGCCGCGTGGGCCTCGGCGATGGTGTGGTGGCCGAAGTGGAAGATCGAGGCGGCGAGCACCGCGCTGGCGTGGCCCTTCACCACCCCTTCGACGAGGTGATCGAGGCTCCCCACCCCGCCGCTGGCGATCACCGGCACGCTGACAGAGTCCGCGATCTCGCGGGTCAGATCGAGGTCGTAGCCCCGCTGGGTGCCGTCCCCGTCCATCGAGGTGACGAGCAATTCGCCCGCGCCAAGGTCAGCCACTTTGCGCGCATATTCGACCGCGTCGATACCCGTGGGCTTGCGCCCGCCGTGGGTGAAGATTTCCCAGTTCCCGCGCGGTGTGCGGCGCGCATCAACGCTGGCGACCACGCACTGGCTACCGAACTTCGCGGCGATCTCGCCCACCAGTTCGGGCCGGGCGACCGCGGCGGAATTGACCGCGACCTTGTCCGCCCCCGCGAGCAACAGCGCGCGCGCGTCCTCGGCGCTGCGCACCCCGCCGCCGACAGTCAGCGGCATGAAGCACACCTCCGCCGTGCGCCGCACCATGTCGAGCAGCGTCCCGCGCCCTTCGTGGCTGGCGGAAATGTCGAGAAAGCACAGCTCGTCCGCCCCCGCTGCATCATAGGCGCGCGCCTGCTCGACCGGATCGCCCGCGTCCTTGAGGTCAACGAAATTGACGCCCTTGACCACGCGGCCATCGGCAACGTCGAGACAGGGGATGACGCGGATGCGGACGGTCATGCGGCCCGTGCCCCCATCGCGATCGCCGCCGCCAGGTCGAGCCGCCCTTCGTAGAGCGCGCGGCCCGTGATCACGCCTTCGATCCCCTCGTGTGCGTGGAGCGAGAGGATGTGGATGTCGTCCAGCCCCTTCACCCCGCCGCTGGCGATCACCGGAATGTCGACCCGGCGGGCGAGGTCCACGGTCGCTTCGATGTTGACGCCCTTGAGGAGGCCATCGCGGCCGATATCGGTGAACAGCAGCGAGGCAACGCCGGCATCCTCGAAGCGGCGGGCGAGGTCGGTGACGGGCACGTCGGAGACCTCGGCCCAGCCCTCGGTCGCGACCATGCCGTCGCGCGCGTCCACCGCGACGACGATGCCGTTCTCCCACTCGCGGGCCATGTCTTTCACGAATTCGGGGTTCTTGAGCGCGGCGGAACCCATCACCACCCGCGCCACGCCGAGGTTGAACCAGTCTTCCACGGCCTTGGCATCGCGGATGCCGCCGCCAAGCTGCACATAGCCCGGGAAGGCCGCGACGATCGCTTCGACCGCCGCGCGGTTGCGGCTTTCGCCCGCAAAGCTGCCGTCGAGATCGACGACGTGGAGATGCTCCGCCCCGGCCTCGGCGAAGATCAGCGCCTGCGCGGCAGGATCATCGCCGTAGATCGTGGCGCGGTCCATGTCGCCTTCCGCGAGGCGGACGACCTGACCGCCCTTGAGGTCGATGGCGGGGAAGATGATCACGGATACCACTCCAGAAAGCGCCGGAGCGTCGCCAGACCGTAGCTCTGGCTCTTTTCCGGATGAAACTGCACGCCGAGGATGTTGTCACGGGCGATGGCGGCGACCAGCCCTTCGCCGTGATCGGTCATCGCGGCGACATGGTGCCAGTCGGCGGCGGCGAAGTGGTAGGAGTGGAGGAAATAGGCCTCCCCCTCCTCGATCACCGCGTGGTCCCGCGCGTGCGGCAGCACTGCGACATCGTTCCAGCCCATGTGCGGCACCTTGATCGCCGGATCGGACGGCTGGATCAGCCGCACCTCGCCCGGGATCCAGCCGAGGCCGCGCGTCTCGCCATGTTCGAGGCCGCGGTCCGCCAGCAGCTGCATCCCGACGCAGATGCCGAGGAACGGCGCACCGCCCACCTTCACCCGCTCGGTCATCGCCTCGACCATGTGGGGAATCGCGTTCAGCCCTTCGGCGCAGGCCTTGAAGCTGCCGACACCGGGCAGCACGATCCGGTCCGCCGCGCGCACGACATAGGGGTCGGCGGTGACGGTGACGCTCGCCCCTGCCGCCTTCAGCGCATTGTGAACCGAGTGGAGGTTGCCCGCGCCGTAATCAATCAGCGCGATGACCTCAGCCACCGAGCTGCCCCTTGGTGCTGGGGATTGCCCCGCCCTTGCGCGGGTCGCGCTCGACCGCCTGCCGCATCGCGCGGGCGAAGCCCTTGTACAGGCTTTCGCAGATATGGTGGTTGTTGGTGCCGTAGAGCAGCTCCATGTGGAGCGTGATGCCGGCAGCCTGCGAGACCGAGTGGAACCAGTGCTCGATCAGCTCGGTATCCCACTCGCCGAGGCGTTCCTGCGTGAACTTGGCCTTCCACACCAGATAGGGGCGCCCCGAAATGTCGAGCGCGACGCGGCTTAGCGTCTCGTCCATCGGCGAATAGGCCGCGCCGTAGCGCCCGATCCCGGCCTTGTCGCCCAGCGCCTGCGCGATCGCCTGCCCCAGCGCGATCGCCGAATCCTCGGTGGTATGGTGCTGGTCGACATGCAGGTCGCCCTCCACCCTCATCGTCACGTCGATCAGCGAATGGCGGCTGAACTGCTCGACCATGTGATCAAGAAAGCCGATGCCGGTCGACACGTCATAGGCGCCGGTGCCGTCGAGATTGACGGCAATGGCGATCTTGGTCTCGGTCGTGTTTCGCTCAACCGAGCCGGTGCGGGCGGGGATAGTGGCCATATCCGGGCGCTATAGCCCTCTCGGCGGCGGTGACAAGCGCCTGCCACAAGCCCCGCGCTGCGGCCCGGCTATCCCCTGCCAAACACGCGGGGCAACGCCGGAAAGGCTTGACCAAGCCCGCGCACCCCGCCACGATTCCATCCATCATGAGCAGCGACACGCCCGACAGCCTGATCCCCTACGACGAGATCGTGCAGGAAGCCCTGCGCGCCGTGGTCGGCCGCGTGCTCGGTTCGATCGTCAGCGGCGGCGGCACGCTGCCGGGCGGACACCACTTCTACATCACCTTCAAGACCGGCGCGCCGGGGGTCTCGATCCCGCCGCACCTGCGCGAGCGCTTCCCCGACGAGATGACGATCGTGCTGCAGAACAAGTTCTGGGATCTTGAGGTCAGGGAGCAGGGCTTCTCGGTCAGCCTCACCTTCAATCAGGTGCCGGCCAAGCTGACGATCCCCTTCGCCGCGATCACCGCCTTCGTCGATCCGGCGGTCGATTTCGGCCTGCAGTTCCAGGCGGCGGTCGATGAACTCGCCCCCGAAGCGCACGAGGATGCCGAGAATGACGGCCCTGACGGCGATGGCGACGGGGACGGCTCGAACGTCGTGTCGATCGATTTCGGGCGCAAGAAATAGGTCTCATGGCGCGGCGCAAGTCCACGCGCGCGAAGACAGACGGCAGCGGCGAATCGCGCCTGCCCTCGCCCGATCCGGTCACCAACCTCGTGATTGCCGACATCGTGCTGCGCGGCGCGGGATCGCTGCTGCGCCAGCGGCTGGAAAAGGGCCTGCTGACCGGCCAGCTCGAAAGCGACAAGGCCAAGCGGCTGGTGGAAAGCCGCGGCATGGTCAGCACGCTGGCGCTGTGGGGTGCCAGCCGGCTCGCTACCCGCTCGCCCGCGGGTCTTGCGGTGGTGGCGGGCGGACTGGCGGCCAAGGTGCTCTATGACCGCGGCAAGCGGATCGAGGCGAAGCGCCGCGCGAAGCGGGCCGCGAAGGCCGACACCAACGAATCCTGACCGCCCCTTGATTTCAGCCCCCCTGATGGTGCAACGGGGCCTATGGGCGACGCCACACACAATCCAGCCGACAAGCTCCAGCGCCGGGGCCTGATGTTCATCCTTTCCTCGCCCTCGGGCGCGGGCAAGACGACGCTGTCGAGGATGCTGCTGGCCAAGGACAGCGAGATCAGGCTGTCGGTCTCGGCCACCACCCGTCCGCCACGCCCGGGCGAGATCGACGGGGTACATTACCACTTCGTCTCGCCCGAACGCTTTCAGGCGATGATCGACGAGGACGACTTCTACGAATGGGCCGAGGTGTTCGGCCACCGCTACGGCACGCCCAAGGGGATGATCCGCGCCGGCCTGAAGGAAGGGCAGGACTTCCTGTTCGACATCGACTGGCAGGGCACCCAGCAGCTCTACCAGAAGGATCAGCAAGACGTGGTGCGGGTGTTCATCCTGCCGCCCTCGATCGACGAGCTGCACCGCCGCCTCAAGGGCCGCGCCACCGACAGCGCCGAGGTGATCTCCGCCCGCATGGAGCGCGCCCGCGCCGAGATCAGCCACTGGGACGGCTACGACTATGTCATCATCAATGACGATGTGAACGTGTGCTTCGCCAAGGTCTGCGCGATCCTGGAAGCCGAGCGCATGAAGCGCGCCCGTCAGACCGGGCTCATCCCCTTCGTGCGCGAGTTGATGAAATAGCGCAGGGCCTCAGCCCGCCGCCGCTGGCTCCGGTTCGGCGCCCAGCAATACCCGGCACACCCCCATCGCCACCAGCGCGCCGACGATCTGCGCCGCGACGAAGCCCGGAATGTCGGCAGGCGCGATGCCGGTGAAGGTGTCGGTCAGACTTCGCGCCACGGTGATCGCGGGATTGGCGAAGCTGGTCGAGGAGGTCAGCCAGCAGGCCGCGAAGATGTAGAGCGCCACGTTCAGCGGCACCTTGTCGGGCGCGTTGCGGGCGGTGGCAAGGATGGTGACGATGAGGCCGAAGGTCGCGATCCCCTCACCCGCCCATTGGCCCACCCCGGTGCGCGGCGTATCGGCGACCTGCACGATCGGCAGATCGAACATCAGGTGCACCGCCCACACCGCCAGCACGCCGCTGGCCAGCTGGACGAGCACGTAGAGCAGCGCGTCGGCAGCCGCGATCTCGCGTCGCAGCCACATCACCAGCGTCACCACGGGATTGAAATGCGCGCCCGAGACCGGCCCCAGCATGGTGATGATCACGAACAGGATCGCCCCGATCGGCAGGGTCGTCCCCAGCAGCGCGACCGCGACATTCCCGCCGTCGAGGTTGTCGGCCATGATCCCCGCGCCGATGACGGTCGCGAACAGGAAGAAGGTGCCGAGCGCCTCGGCCAGCAACCGCGCGCTCATGCTGCGTAGTCTCCTGCCGCGATGCGGTGTGCGGTTGCGCTGATCATGCCCTGTCTCTCCCCGGGGGCTTGTCTATCAGCGCGATAGGCGTTTTCGCAAGCCGTGCTTCAGCAGAACAGCCGTCCGGCCACCGCGTCGAGCTTGGCCATCACCGCCGGATCATGCTCGTCGGGCGCGGTGATCACGGCATCGTCGAGCGCGGTGTCGATCGGCGAAGGCTCGCGGGTCTTGGGCAGGCCGGCGATGAAGTTCTTGACCATCGCCCGGGCGAGCGCGCCGTTGGCCTGCATCTGCGTGACCACCTGCGCGACATCGACCGCCTCGCCCTCGCGCCAGCAATCGTAATCGGTGACCATGCCGACGAGCGCGTAGGGCAGCTCCGCCTCGCGCGCGAGCTTGGCTTCGGGCATCGCGGTCATGCCGATCACGTCCGCGCCCCACTGGCGATACATCCGGCTTTCCGCGCGGGTCGAGAACTGCGGGCCTTCCATCGCGAGGTAGGCCGCGCCGACGGCGACCTTGCCCTTGGCCTTGGCGATCGCCTTGGCCGCCATATCCGACAGGCGCGGGCAGACCGGATCGGCCATCGAAACGTGGGTGACGAAACCGCTGGTGTAGAAGGTGCTCTCGCGGTGCACGGTGCGATCGATGAACTGCTCGACCACGGCAAAGCGCCCGGGCTCCAGCTCCTCGCGCAGGGAGCCCACCGCGCTGATCGCCAGAATGTCGGTGCACCCGGCGCGCTTCAGCGCATCGATATTGGCGCGCGAATTGAGTTCTGTCGGCGAAATCGGGTGACCCCGGCCGTGGCGCGGCAGGAAGCGCACCTTCACCTCGCCGATGCGGCCGCACAGGATCTCGTCCGAGGGATCACCCCACGGCGTGTCGATCGCGATCCACTGCGCGTCCTCGATGCCGTCCATGGCATAGAGGCCCGATCCGCCGATGATCCCGATGCACCATTCGCTCGCCATGCGCGCTCGCCTGCTTCCTTGTTCGCTACCGGAGGTGGGGGATTAGGTCAGGTCGAAGCGGGTCGGCAAGGCCTTGCGGATCACCTTTTCCGCCGCTGCATAGGGCGCCGCAATCGACGGACGGGCCTGCATCGCGGCAAAATGGGCGGCAAGACCGGGCCATTTATCGAGCGGCGTTTCCGCCACCAGCGCGACCTGCCCGAGCACGCAGCTGACCGTAATATCGGCAATCGAGAGCCCATCGCCGGCGAAGAATTCGCGCCCGCCGAGCCGCGCTTCGAGCACGTCGAAGATCGGCGGCATCTGGCTGGCCCAGGTCTCGCGCGCCTTGTCGAGCCCCGGCTCCTCGCCCTTGCTCACCGCGAAGAAGATCGGCCGGAAGATCCCGAGGCCGCCTGCCATGGCGAGCGAGGTATCGGCGAATTCCTCGATGAACAGCGCCTCGGCCAGCGCCATCGGATCGGCCGGATACAGCGCTGCGGCGGGATGCTTTTTCTCGATGAAGGCGCAGATCGCCGAGGAATCGGGGATCGTCCCGGCGACGCCTTCTTCGGCCACCGAACGGTCGCGCAGCACCGGAATGCGCTTCATCGGAGATATGTCGCGGAACCATGCGGGCGGATCGAACACGTTCACCGCCTCGATCTCGTAATCCACGCCCTTTTCGATGCACACACCGGCCACCTTGCGCACAAAGGGCGAGACGGGGCTGCCGTAGATGACCAGATCGGGGCGGGAATCACTCATGGCAGGGCCTCTCCTTGGGCGAATGTCTGCGGCCTCCATAGGCCGCACGGGCAATAGCGCAATCGCTAGGCGATGAAGGTTTCCGCTCCCCTTACAAGAGTGGCCACAGCAGCGATTGCGTTTTCGGATGCAACGCGCCAGTTTGCGCGGGCGAGAGACGACTCCCCCCATTTACAGGACGAGAGAGGAACAATCATGGTCACCCAGTACAAGAACCTTATCGGCGGCAAGATGGTCGGCACCGACCGCTGGCTCGATGTGGTGAACCCCGCCAACGAGCAGGTGATCGGCCAGGTGCCGGCCTGCGGCAAGGCCGAGCTGGACGAGGCGGTCGCCGCCGCCCGCGCTGCCTTCAAGACCTGGAAGAACACCCCGATCGAGGAACGCCGCGCGGCGATCATGGCGATCTCGGGCGCGATCAAGGAAAACGCCGAGGAGCTCTACCGCCTGCTCACCAGCGAGCAGGGCAAGCCGCATGATCAGGCCCGCGGCGAAATCTACGGCGCGGCCGGCATGAGCGCGGCGCAGTCGACCCTCAGCCTCGAGGACGAGATCAACGAGGATTCGGATTCGCGCCTGTCGCGCACCCGCCGCGTGCCGGTGGGCGTGGTCGGCGGCATCGTGCCGTGGAACTTCCCCGTCATGATGGCGATCCAGAAGATCGTCCCCGCCATGCTCTCGGGCTGCACCATCGTGCTCAAGCCCTCGCCCTTCACCCCGCTGACCACCCTGCGCATCGCCGAGCTGATCGCCGACAAGGTGCCCGCCGGTGTCGTCAACATCATCACCGGCGAGGACGATCTCGGCCCGCTGATCACCAGCCACCCCGATATCGACAAGATCACCTTCACCGGCTCGACCGCGACGGGCAAGAAGATCATGGAAGGCGCCTCGGCCGACCTCAAGCGCATCACGCTCGAACTGGGCGGCAACGACGCTTCGATCGTGCTCCCCGATGCGGACCCGAAGAAGGTCGCCGAACAGCTGTTCTGGTCGAGCTTCTCGAACGCCGGCCAGATCTGCGTCGCCGCCAAGCGCGTCTACATCCACGAGGACATCTATGACGAGCTCAGCGCCGCGATCGTCGAATATGCCAAGACCGTGAAGGTCGGCGACGGCAGCGAGCAGGGCACCGGCGTCGGCCCGATCCAGAACAAGAAGCAGTACGAGCGCGTGCTGGAGCTGATCGAGGACGCCAAGTCGAACGGCTACAAGTTCCTGCTGGGCGGCAATGTCGATCCCTCGGGCACCGGCTACTTCGTGCCGCTAACCATCCTCGACAATCCGCCGGAAGATGCGCGCATCGTGGCGGAAGAGCAGTTCGGCCCGGTCATGCCGCTGATGAAGTTCTCGACCGAAGAGGAAGTCATCGCGCGCGCCAACAACTCCGAATACGGTCTCGCCGGTGCGGTGTGGACCGGCAATCCGGAGAAGGGCGTGGAGATCGCCGAGCAGCTCGAAACCGGCACGGTGTGGGTCAACGAATACCTCCACCTCTCGCCCTTCGCGCCCTTCGGCGGGCACAAGCAGTCGGGCTTCGGCGCCGAATACGGCAAGGAAGGCCTCAAGGAGTTCACCTACGCACAGGTGATCACCGTGAAGAAGGACAACGTCCCCGCGTAAGACCGTGGGGATTTCGGTAGACGAGTTGAGCGCCGGGCTGGCGCGGGTGTGTGCCCGCGCCGGGCTCGGCGCTTTGTCGTTGGCGCCGCAGCGCCTGACCGGCGGGGCGGTGATGGAGAGCTGGCGGTTTTCCGCTGGCGGCTCCGACTACGTGTTGCGCCGCGCGCCGAGCCTCGCTTTCATGCAGGGGCGGCCTTACGGGCACGCCACCGAGGCCGCGCTGATCGAGGCGGCCCGCGCCAAGGGCGTCACCGCGCCGGAAGTGGTGGCGGTGCTGAAGGAGGCGGACGGGCTGGGTTCCGGCTTCGTCATGCGCGCGCTGCCGGGCACGGCCGATCCCAAGATCATTCTGGCCTGCGACGATCCCGACAGCCTGCTGCGCGGCATCGCCCGCGACCTCGCCCGCATCCACCGCCTGCGGCAGGCAGATGTGCCGGAAGGCGTGCCGGTGATGGATTACCGCGCGGCCATCGCCGACCTCAAGGCGCAGTTCATGGAGGCAGGCGGGGATCGCCCGATCATCGCGCTCGGCCTCAAGTGGCTGGAGGATAACTGCCCGTCTGAAGTCGAGCCCGTGCTTAACCACGGCGATTACCGAATGGGCAATCTGCTGGTCGAAGGCTCAGGCCTGACCGGGGTGCTCGACTGGGAGATCGCCCATTTCGGCGATCGCCACGAAGACCTCGCCTTCGGCTGCATGGCGGTGTGGCGCTTCGCCCGCTACGACCGCCCTGCGCTGGGGCTGGGTTCGATTGAAGATTACATAGCCGCCTACGAGGTCGAGGCGGGGGTCAGCATCGACCCCGCGCGTTTCCGCTTCTGGACGATCTACCGCACCGTGTGGTGGGCGCTGGGATGCCTCAAGATGGCGGCGCAATGGCGCTCGGGCGCGGACCGGATGCTCGAACGCGTGGTAATCTCGCGCCGGACGAGCGAGCAGGAACTCGATCTGCTGCTGCTGCTGGAGGAGGACGCGTCGGAGGCGGAGCGAGCGCGTCAGGTGCACGAACCCGACTTGCTCGCTTTGCCGGTTGGCGAAGCGACATTCGGGGAACTGGCCGTCGCGATTTCGGAATGGTTGGGCACCATCAAGCCGCATCTCTCAGGCCACGATCTGTTTCAACTCGCCGTCGCACGCAATGCATTGGGCATGATTGCGCGCCAGAGCACCTTTCTCGCCGAATGGTCGAGCGAATGGGCCGAGAATTTCTTGAACGGGTCGGTGAGATTGGAGGGAGGCTGGTTGTCGGTTCTCCGCCGCGAGGCCTTGGATAGGGCCGCAATAGATTGCCCCAAATACCCCGCGCTGGCTCATGCGCGCAAAAAATGGACCGGAGAGGAATAACCCATGGACTTCGCCATCCCCGCCGACCTGCAAGCCTATCTCGCAGAACTCGACGCCTTCATCGCTGCCGAGATCAAGCCTCTGGAACAGCACGACGACAATATCCGCTTCTTCGACCACCGCCGCGAATATGCGCGCACGGACTTCGAGGCGGGCGGCTTGCCCCGGCACGAGTGGGAGGAACTGCTCAAGGAAGCCACCCGCCGCGCCGACAAGGCTGGCCATTGGCGCTTCTCCGCCCCCAAGCGCTATGGCGGCAAAGACGGCAGCAACCTCTGGATGGCGGTGATCCGCGAGCATTTTGCGCGACAGGGCCTCGGGCTGCACAATGACTTGCAGAACGAGCACTCGATCGTCGGCAACTTCCCCTTCGTCGCCATGTTCGACCAGTGGGGGACCGAGGAACAGAAGCAGGAATTCATCCTCGGCGGCTTCGAGCGCACCCGGCGGGTCGCCTTCGGCCTTACCGAACCGCACCACGGATCGGACGCCACCCACATGGAGACCCACGCCGTGCGCGAGACCCGCGACGGGGTGGACGGCTGGCTGATCAATGGCGAGAAGATGTGGATCACCGGGATGCACGTCGCCACCCACTGCGCGATGTTCGCGCGCACGGCGGGCAAGGCGGGGGATGCCAGCGGGATCACCTGTTTCCTCGTCCCCAACCCCACCCCCGGCCTCGAAATCGAGGAGTGGATGTGGACCTTCAACATGCCCACCGACCACCCGCGCCTCAGCGTCACCAACGTCTGGGTGCCCGATAGCGCGATCCTCGGCGTGGAAGGCCGCGGCCTCGCGCTGGCGCAGAGCTTCGTCCATCAGAACCGCATCCGGCAGGCGGCGAGCAGCTGCGGCGCGGCGCTCTATTGCATCGACGAAAGCGTGAAATATGCGCGGGAGAGGAAGCCCTTCGGCGAGGAGCTGGCGCGCAATCAGGGCATCCAGTTCCCGCTGGTGGAGCTGGCGACGCAGGCGGAAATGCTGCGCCTCCTGATCTTCAAGACCGCGTGGGAGATGGACAGCATGCCCCACGAGGCGATCGAGAAGACCATCTCGGACAAGGTCTCGATGTGCAATTACTGGGCGAACCGGCTGGTGTGCGAGGCGGCGGACCGCGCGATGCAGGTCCACGGCGGCATCGGCTATTCGCGCCACAAGCCCTTCGAACACATCTACCGCCACCACCGCCGGTATCGGATCACCGAGGGCTCGGAGGAGATCCAGATGCGCAAGGTGGGGGCGTACCTGTTCGGCTATTTGGGGCCGAAGCGGGGGATGTACGGGTAGGCGCTAGCCCCGCCGTCTCCACCAGCCCGCCAGCAGGCTCCCGATCAGCACGTGCCACACTGCCGAGATCGCCGCCGGCACCGGGGCGAGCGCGGCCTGCGTCGCATTGGCGAACTGCGCGGCGAAAGCGGGGGTTTTCGCCAGGCCTGAACCGAGGCCAGAGTTCTGCATCCCCACTTCGATGCTGATCGTGCGCGCCTCGATCTCGCCCAGACCCAGCACGCGCGCCAGCACATAGCCCAGCCCGAAACCGAGGGAATGGAGCAGGAAGGTCGCCAGCAGCAGCACGCCCGCGTGCTCCATGATCTGCGCCTTGGAGCCGCCGACGATTCCGCCGACGATCAGGATCACCAGCACGATCGCCACCAGCGGCAGCACCGCGCTCACCCGCTCCGCCGCGCGCGGGAACAGGCGGTTGAGCAGCGTTCCCGCCACCACCGGCACCAGCACCACCGCGATCATGTTAAGCAGCAGGTTGAGCCGGTCGATCTCCACGTAAGCCCCCGCCAGCCAGCCGGTCAGCAGCGGGGTCAGCACCACGGCGGCAAGGGTCGAGGCCATGGTCATCGCCACCGACAGCGCCACGTGCCCGCGCGCGATATAGGTGACGATGTTCGAGGCTGTTCCGCCCGGACAACAGGCGACCAGAATGAGGCCCACGGCCAGCCCCGGCTCCAGCCCCAGCAGCTTCGCCACCGCAAAGCCCGACAGCGGCATCACCGTATATTGCAGCGCCACTCCGGCGACGAAGGCGCGCGGCATTTTCGTCAGGCCGCGATAGTCGTCGAAGGTCAGCGTCAGGCCCATGGCGAGCATGATCACGCCCAGCGCGAGGCTCAGCAGCGGCTGGCCTGCGACCGCAATCCGCCCGTCGGTCATCCAGGTGAAGGCGGGCGGAAAGAACCATGCGAGCGCGACGCCCGCGATGGTGAGCGCGGCGAAATTGTTAGTGATCCTTTGCAGCATCGCGGCCCCTTCTGCGCCTTCCCCGTCAGCCGCCGTTCCTAATCGACCAACGACATTCCCGCCCCTAGCAATATCCTTGCGCGCCGCTAGTCTCCCGCGCCGACAGAGGGAGACTTTCCATGCGCTATTTCGCCGCCGCCCTGCTCGCCGGGGCCGCCGTTATTGCTTCGCCGCTCGCCGCGCAGTCCAAGGGCAAGGCCGCCAAGGCCGACGAAAGCTGGAGCGTCGAGGCGCCCAAGGGCGCGGTACTCAAGCAGGTGCCGATCAAGACCGACGAGGGCACGTGGATGGACGTCGACGTCTCGCCCGACGGGCAGACGCTCGCCTTCACCCTGCTCGGCGACATCTACACCATGCCGATCACCGGCGGCACGCCCAAGCGCATCGCCGAGGGCCTCGCGTGGGAGGTGCAGCCGCGCTTCTCGCCCGATGGCACCCGCATCGCCTTCACCTCCGACCGCGGCGGCGGGGACAATATCTGGGTGATGAATGTCGACGGCTCTGACAAGCGGCAGGTGACCAAGGAGGACTTCCGCCTCCTCAACCAGCCCAACTGGTCGCCCGACGGGCGCTTCATCGCCGCCAAGAAGCACTTCACCACCGAGCGCAGCGCCGGCACGGGTGAGATCTGGCTCTACCACGTCTCCGGCGGCGGCGGTGTGCAGGTGGTGGAGCGCGCCAACGAGCGGCTCCAGAAGGAGCTGGGCGAGCCGGTTTTCGCTCCCGACGGCTCGGCGATCTACTACACCCGCAACACCACGCCGGGGAACATCTTCGAATACGCGCAGGATTCCAACGCGGGCATCTTCGCGATCGAGCGGCATGACCTCGCCACCGGCGAAGTTACCACCGCGGTCTCGGGCTATGGCGGCGCGGTGCGCCCTGCGCCCTCGCCCGACGGCAAGGAGCTTGCCTTCGTCCGCCGCGACAAGGATCGCTCGCAATTGTGGGTGAAGGACCTCGCCTCGGGCCGCGAACGGATGATCTACGGCGCGCTCGATCTCGACGTGCAGGAGACCTGGGCAGTCACCGGGGTCTATCCGAACGTGGACTGGCTGCCCGACAGCAGCGGCATCGTGTTCTGGGCGGGCGGCAAGCTCAACCGCGTGAACCGCGACGGTTCGGGCCATGCAGTGATACCCTTCACCGTCAACGACACCCGCGCCGTGGCGAGCGCGCCGCATCCGGTGATCGATGTCGCGCCTGATACCTTCACCACCACCATGCCGCGCTTCGCGACGCTCTCGCCCGACGGCAGCCGGGTGGTGTTCGAGAGCCTCGGGCGGCTGCATGTGAAGTCGGCCAAGGGCAAGGACCTGCCGCGCCCGCTGACGGGTGACACGGCCGATGTGCTCGAAGCCTTCCCCGCCTTCAGCCGCGACGGCAGCCAGCTGGCCTATGTCCGCTGGAGCGATGCAAAGCTGGGCGAGATCGTGGTGGCCGATGCCAATGGCCAGAACCCGCGCGTGCTGACCGGGCCGGGCCACTTCGGCAACCTCGCCTTCTCGCCCGACGGCACGATGATCGCCTTCGAAAAGCGCGAAGGCGGCTATCTCACCTCGCCCGACTATTCCGAAAGCCCGGGCATCTATGTCATGTCGCTGGGAGGGGGCGAGCCGCGCCTAGTCACCCGCGACGGGGCGAACCCGCAATGGGGCCCCGCCTCCGACCGGCTGTTCATGCTCGGCCGCGAGGGCGGCGGGCTGGCGCTGGTCTCGACCGATCTCAATGGCGAGGCGCGCCGCGTCCATGCCAAGGGCGATCTCGCAAACGACCTGCGCATCGCGCCCGATGGCCGGACCATCGCCTTCCGCCAGAACTACGAAGTCTTCGCCATGCCACTGGTGCCGGGCGGCAAGCCGGTGGACGTGAGCGAAAGCGGCGGTGCACTGCCGGTGACCAAGGTCAGCACGGGCGGCGCGGATTACCTCGGCTGGGCGAATGGCGGCGAGACGCTGTTCTGGTCGATCGGGCCGACGCTTCAGAGCGCGAGCGTCTCCACGCTGTTCACCACTGCCCCCAAGGCGGAGGCCGACAAGACCGCGACCTTCACCCCGCCCACCACCGGCATTCCGCTCGGGGTGACGGTGCAGAAGGCCAAACCGACCGGCACCACCGTCATCACCGGCGCCAAGGTGCTGACCATGCGCGCCGGCCTTGCCGCGGATGATGCCGGCGTAATCGAGAACGGCATGATCGTTATCGAGGGCGACCGCATCACCGGCGTCCATGATGCCACCGTGGTCAAGATGGCCTTCCCCGAAGGCACGCGCTTCATCGATGCCAGCGGCAAGGTGATCATGCCCGGCCTTGTCGATGCCCATGCCCATGGCGCCTACGGTATCGGCGACCTGATCCCGCAGCAGAACTGGTCGCTGCTCCAGGACCTCGCGCTCGGGGTCACCACGATCCACAACCCGTCCTCGCAAGCCAGCACCGTCTTCGCCGCTGCCGAACGCCAGCGCGCGGGCCTCACCTTGGGTCCGCGCATCTTCTCGACCGGCGAGATCATCTACGGCGCCAAGGCGCCTGACGTGTATGCCCGCATCGACAGCTACGAGGACGCGCTCGCGCATGTGCGCCGGATCAAGGCGCAGGGCGGGATCTCGGTCAAGAACTACAACCAGCCGCGCCGCGAACAGCGCCAGATGGTCGTGCGCGCTGCGGCGGCAGAGAACATCCTCGTCGTCGCCGAGGGCGGATCGCTGTTCGGCATGGACATGAACATCGTCGCCGACGGCAACTCGACACTCGAACACAACGTGCCCGTCGACGTGTTCTACGACGACGTGCTGCAGTTCTTCGGCCAGTCGGACACCAACTACACCCCGACGCTGGTGGTGACCTATGGCGGTCTGGCGGGCGATCCCTACTGGCGGCAGGCGACCAACGTGTGGGAGAACCCGCTGATGGCGCATACGCCGCCGAAGATGCTGCTGGCCGATACCGGCCGCCGCACCACCGCACCCGACTGGGCCTTCGTCGATGACAACAACGCCCGCGAGGCGCGCAAGCTCGCCCAGCGCGGGGTCAAGGTCAGCATCGGCGCACACGGCCAGCAGGCCGGGATCGGCGCGCATTGGGAGCTGTGGAGCTTCGCGCGCGGCGGGATGAGCCCGGTCGAAGCGCTCAAGGCCGGCACGATCGTGCCCGCCCAGTCGCTCGGCATGGCCAAGGACATCGGCAGCATCGAGGCGGGCAAGCTCGCCGATCTCGTGATCCTCTCGGCCGATCCCAGCGTCGATATCGCCAATTCCGACGATATCGAGATGGTGATGCTCGGCGGACGGCTGTACGATGCGAAGACCATGAACGAGGTCGGCACCGGCTCGGCGGTGCGCAAGCCCTATTGGTGGGAAGGCGAAGGCGCGACGGGCGCTGGCGGATCGCAACGCACCACCAATGAAGGTCGCGGCCATGCCGACGGGGATGCGGGCTAGGCTCTAGTCCGCTTCCTCTGACATCATCAGCGCCTTCAAGTCCTTCAGCGCCTTGGCGCGCAGCTGGTGGACGCGGGGCACGCTGACGTCGAGCACGGCAGCGATTTCGGTGAGGTTGAGCTCCTCGACGAAGAATAGCTGGAGCACCAGCTTCAGCCGGTCGGGGAGCGCCACCATCGCCCGCACCAGCCGCTCGCGGTCCTCGGCGGCGCATAGCGCTTCGAAGGGATCGGGATCGTCGCTGGCAAAGGCGGTGGAGGTTTCGTCATACTCCTCCGAGATCGGGGTGATCGTCACCATCGCGCTTTCGATCGCGAGCAGTTCGGCATCGTCCACTTCGAGCAGCCGCGCCAGCTCCGCCCGGCTCGGCTCGCGCCCCAGCTGGCCGCGCAGGCTCTCGCAGGCACGTTCATAGGCGGCGCGCTTGCGGCGGGCGGTGCGGGTGTCGTGGGCGGCGCGGCGGACCTCGTCGAGCATCGCGCCGCGCACCCGGATCTTGGCATAGGCGGCAAAGCCGTCCTCGGTCGGGCCGGTGTGGCGCTGGGCACACTCGGTGAGCGCCACGATGCCGGCCTGCACCAGATCCTCGATCTCCAGCCCGCCCCGCCCCTCGGCGCGCCCGCTGCCGTGGATGTGCCATGCGGCGCGGCGGACGAGCGGGAGGAAGCGGCGCACGCGGTCGGCGACTTCGGCGCGGTCGGGCGAATAGGGCGCGGCAAAACCGCTGTGATCGTGCTTCATCGGGCAGGTTCCATCGCTTCGGGAGCGGCCAGCGCTGGGGCATCCGGCCGGCCAGCGTCACCGATCACGCCCACCACCGCAATCGGCTGGGTCGGCGGCAGTTCGGCAATCGAAAGGACGAGGCAGCGGGGCGCGCGCTGGCGCAGCAGCGCGGCCAGTGCACGCCGCGCGGGCGGCTGGACGATCAGCGCAATCGCGCCTTTCTCGGTATCGGCTAGCCGGTTGATCTCGCGTGCGATCATCGCGCCGCAATCGGGCTCGATCAGCGGCTGGCCGGTGGCCGGGTCCACCATTCCGCCCAGGATCGCGCTTTCCAGCCCGGCATCGAGCGTCGCCACCTTCAATGGCTCGCCCGGCACGGCGATGCGGGCGATCAGCCGCGCACCGAGATCCGCGCGCACGGCGTCGATCACCGCGTCGAAATCGTGGGTCTTCTGCAGCGCCAGCGCCAGCGCGGTGAACAGCGGCTGCGGGTGGGCGAGCCCGATCCCGTCGGCCAGCAGGGCGCGCAGGGTGCGGGTGAGCGCGGGCAGCGCGAGCGGATCGGGGGTCACCGCCTCGACCAGCGCGGGCGCCCGGGCCTTGAGCCCGTCGACCCATTCGCGCACCTCGTCCGGGCCGAGCAGCTGGTGCGCCTCCGCCAGCAGCGCCTGATTGGCGTGAGTGGCGATTACGGTGGCGGGATCGACCACGAGGAATCCCTCGGCAATCGCATGATCGCGCGAGGCCGGAGCGATCCACAGGGCGGAGCAATCGAACGAGGGTTCGCGGGTCGCCTCGCCTGTCAGCCCGTGCCCTGCCCGCACCTCGCCCGCGTCGATCGCGAGCAGCTTGCCCGGGCGCACCTGCCCACGCGCGATGCTGACCCCGCCGAGAAGGACGACATAGTCCTGGGCCCCGAGATCGAGCGAATCGCGGATGCGGAACTGCGGCAGGACAAAGCCGAGATCGCGAGACAGCTGCTTGCGGATGCCGGTGATGCGGGCGATCAGCGGGGCAGACTGTGCCTCGTCGACGAGGCCAACAAGGCCGAAGCCGAGCTCGATGGTGACCAGCGTCTGGTCGGACACGTCGGCCAGCGCGATGGCATCAGGCGCGGGCTCGGCGACCGGCTCGGGCGGCGGCGCGGGCGCATCTGCGCGGCGCTTGAGCTGCCACCAGATCGCGGTCGCAATCGCGGCACCGGGGAGGAAGATCGCCTGCGGCATGGCGGGCACTAGGCCGACCGCACCGAGGATCAGCGCCACCGGCAGCCACCCGCGCGGATCGGCGAACTGGCCGCCGATCTGGCCGGACAGGTCGCGGCTGTCGGCGACGCGGGTGACGATCGCGGCGGCGGCAATCGATAGCAGCAGCGCGGGCACCTGCGCGACCAGCGCATCGCCCACCGCGAGCGTGACATAGACCTCGCCCGCCTCGGCAGCGCTGAGGCCGTGGCTGATCATCCCCAGCGCGAAGCCGGCGATGATGTTGACCCCAAGGATCAGCAGCGCGGCAATCGCGTCGCCCTTCACGAACTTGCTGGCACCGTCCATCGAACCGTAGAAATCGGCCTCGACCGTCACCTCGCGGCGGCGCTCGCGCGCCTCGTCGGCGGTGATGAGCCCGGCGGCGATATCGGCATCGATCGCCATCTGCTTGCCCGGCAGCGCATCGAGCACGAAGCGCGCCGAGACTTCCGACACCCGGCCTGCGCCCTTGGTGATGACGATCATGTTGATGATCATCAGGATCGCGAAGACGAACAGGCCGACAGCGAAATTGCCGCCCACCAGGAAGGCGGCGAAGCTCTCGATGACGTGCCCCGCCGCAGCGCCCCCTTCGTGGCCGTGGACCAGCACGACGCGGGTCGAGGCGACGTTGAGAGCCAGCCGCAGCAGGGTCGCGAACAGCAGCACGCTCGGGAAGGAAGAGAAATCGAGCGGGCGTCGGGCGTTGAGCGCGACCATCAGGACCGCGATCGAGATCGCGATGTTGAGCACGAAGAAGATGTCCAGCAGCAGCGCCGGGATCGGCAGCACCATAAGCGCCAGCAGCGCGAAGATGCCGACCGGCAGCGCCATGGCCGAAGGCATGGCCAACAGCCGCCCGAGCGGCGCGGAGCGGGTCGCGGCGCTCACAGGCCGAACGCCCTGAGCCGGTCATAGGCGCGGCGCACCTGCGCGGGCGCGGCGGTGGCATCATTGCCGAAGGCCGCTCCCAGCACCTGCGACATCGGCACGCGCGGCGGCGGGGAAACGGCGGGGCGCATCGGCGCGGTCAGCGCAGGCGCGGGGCCGGGGCCGAACACGCCTTCATCCGCGATCAGATAAGGCGCGGCAGGGCGCGCGCTGGACGGGCCATAGTCGGCGCGGGCGAAGCGCAGGCTCTGGCCGCTCCCCGCCCGGTCGAGCGCGCGTTCGAGCTTGCCCGCCAGCACATCCATCACGCCCGCAAGGCTGCGCGGGGAGCCGTCGGGGGCGTAGAAGATCGCGCGGTTGGCAGCGGCCGGCCGGGCGAACAGCGCCGCGGCGCTCTGCGAGGGATCGGCCTGCATTTCCGACAGGAACCGCCCCGCCCCGCCCGCGCCGAGGAAATGTGCGAGGTAGAGCTCGGCATGATCGGGCTGGCGGCCAAGGATCGGAGCGAGATGCGCGCGGTTGTCCTCGGCTAGGCCTGCCGCCATCAGCGAAGCGACCTCGGGGTCGGCCCGCAGCGCGAGGATCGCCTGCCGCTGCGCCGGATCAGCGACGAAGGCATTGCCCGAGGCGGTGACGTCGATCTGCTCGGCCAGCGCGCCGAGGCCGAAACGCGGACCGTGTCTCTCGACGGTATCGAGCCAGGTGCTCTCGATGAACTGGTAGAGCCCGGTCGCGCTCGACGTGGCGGCGCGGGCATCGGGGTCCATGCTGGATTCGACCTCTGCCTGCGCGAGGAGGTAGCCGAAATCGACCGTGGTCGCTTCGGCCGCGCGGGCAATCGCCGCTTCGACCGGCGTGCCGGCCGAGCGCAGCTGCCCGATCTGGCGCGCCGCGCCGCTGCCGCTGCGCGCGGCCTCATGCGCGCGCGCCGCTGCTTCGAAGCCGCTGCGGATCGAGCCCGAGGGCAGGTAGGTAGGGGTAGAGGTGCTCAACGCGCGGCTCCGCCTGATTGCTCGAACGCCGCGAGCGCGGCGCTTTCAGGCGGAGGACAGCAAAGCGCGTGCCAGATGAGTGGCCGCAGAAACTAGGTAAGAATACCTATCCCAGCAGCGGAGCATAGGTTGCGCGCGGCAGGCGGCGCGCGCCGCCCAGCGCCTCGATCCGCGCGGCGACATTGGCGGCGAGCAGGTTGCGCACCCGGCGGTTGACCTCGTTCAGGTGCCGCGCGGTCTCGGCGAGGCCGCGGGTCTCGGCATCGAGCGTCTGCGGGCCGATCCCGGCCAGCACATCGCACAGCGCCTCCTTGTCGCGCGCCGAGCCGATCAGCGCATCGGCATCGAGCGCGGCAAGCGCCTGCCGCTCGGTTTCCAGAACGGCAATCATCTGCCGCAGGCTGGTTGCCAGCGGAGCCGCATCGTGCAGGGCAGCAGCAGCCACGGACTTACCCCTTCACCGGCACGGCGAAGCTGACCTGCGCCGCGATCATCGCATCGACGATCTTGGTCGGCACCAGCGGGTAGGAGCCATCCTGCAGCGCGGCGCGGATTTCGGCGACGCGCTCGGCATCGACCGGCGGGCTCGCGGCATCCACGCCGCCGCCAATCTCGACGCTCACGCCAGCGGAAGCGGCAGCAGGACGTGAGGCTGCGCCCGCGCGGGTCTCGATCTGCGCGCGTTCGCTGGTCGAGACCGCGCGCGGCGCGCCGATCCCTTGCAGTTTGCTCAGTTCGACAGAGGGCATGGCAATTGTCCTTCGTGGGATTTGTGTCAGGCAGAACGGCAGACGGGGGTCGGCTTTAAGGGCCTCGCAAGGATTTTCTCAGCTGGCCGGAATCACCGCTAGGCCGGGGCGCTCGATGCGGGCGCGCAGGGGCTCGGCCTTGCGCGCGGTGCGCACGAAGATCCAGTCGCCGACCATCCCGCCCTCGATCGCCTCACCCGCCTGCTGCACCAAAAAGCCGCGCCCGCGCACCATGATGGTGAGCGCATCGCCGCGCTTGACCGCCGGGGCGGCGGCACGTCCCGGCGCGGCAGCCCCGCCGCCATCCACCGCGACGAAGATCCGCCAGCTCTGCGGCCCTGCACATTCGACACTGACCGCACTGCGCGCCGGGCCGTGCCAGGCGACCGCCAGCGGCGCGGCGCAAGCGGCAAGGCGCAGCCGCCGGTCAACAGGGAGGCGGGCTCCGCCGGGGGTGCCGGGCTCGGCCCCTGTGAAGGCCGCAACCGCGCGGTCGATCATCGCCGAATCGGTGAAGCCGGAGGCCTGCGCCGGGCTGTCGCACAGCGGCAACAGCATCGTCAGCGCGAGCGGGGCGAGCCGCCAGCCGTCGGCCCAGGGGTTGGTCAATTCCATCGGTGTGCTCCTGTGATGCACCAGAGATACTGGCCAGAGGTCAGCAAGGGCCATGCCAAGCGGCCCGCCAGGCGCCCTAAGCAGTTTCCCGAGGGCGCGGCGTGGCCCGGCTTAAGCATGCGCCGCGTTAGGGGGCGGCCAACATCACAAGCCTGCAACAGGGGTTCGCCATGTCCTTCGCTTCCCGCTTCCTCGCCCGCCCCGCCCGCTTTGCCGAAGCGGATGCCGCCGATCCCGAGCGCGCCGCGCCTGTCACCAGCCGTGCCGAGGAGGCGCGCCGCGCGCTGCTGGCGCGGATCGGCGAGTTCGTGGAGACGCATGATCTCGCCGTCACCGCCAGCAACCTTGCCACCATCTGCGGCGGGCTATCGGGATCGCACCCCGAACTGGCACAGGCGTTCGCCGCGCGCGAGATTGCCGGGGAGCCGATCGACCAGCGCTGGCTCGACACGCTCGGGCGGCTCGATCCCGACAACCATTCGCGCATCGCCGAGCTGGAAGCGCTGATGGACAAGCTCGAATATTCGCTGATGCGCTTTGCCCAGACCGCGCGTTCGGCGCAGAGCGAGACCAGCGACCATCGCGGCGCGCTGGGCGCGCAGATCGAGGCGATGGCCGGGGCCGATCTGTCCCCTGCCGCTGCCGGCGAGCTGGCGCAGGTGCTCGATCTGTCGCGCGCGATGCTGGCGCGGATCGAGCAGGTCGAGGCCGCGATGGCGCGCAGCCAGGACGAGACCGAGCGCCTGCGCGAAAACCTCGCCAAGGCGCGGATGGAGGCCGATGTCGATCACCTCACCGGCCTGCCCAACCGCCGCGCCTTCGAACGGCGACTGGTCTCGGCCTCGATCGAGGCACGCGCCAAGGGCGAGGTGCTCAGCCTCGCCTTCTGCGATGTCGACCGCTTCAAGCTCATCAACGACACCCACGGCCACGAGGCGGGCGACCGGGTGCTGTGCGCGGTGGCGGCGACACTCAACGAATGTGCGGGCGATGCCTGCTTTGTCGCGCGCCACGGGGGCGAGGAATTCGTCCTGCTGTTCTACGGCATGGACAAGGAGGCAGCGCGCACACGGCTCGATGCGATCCGCCGCGCGCAGGCCGCGCGCCAGCTGATGAACCGCGAGACCGGCAAGCCGTTCGGTCGGGTGACGTTCTCTGGCGGGGTGGCCGAAGTGACCGAGGATAGCGACACCCGCAGCGCCCTCGCCCGCGCCGATGCCGCGCTCTACCGGGCCAAGCAGGAAGGCCGCAATCAGGTGATGGTGGGCTAGGCGTTAGTCGCCTTGTCCGGGCAGCGCGGCGTCATAGGCGAGGCTTGCGTAAAGATCAGCCTCGGCGCCGCCGGTGATGATCGTGCGCACCGGCACGCCGCTGCCTTCAGCCGATGCCGCCAGACTGCGCGCCGCCGCCCAGGCCCTAGTCTCGCCGCCCGCCGGATGGCGCGCAAATACCGTCAGCGTCGCGCGCGGATCGCGCGGCTGGCTGGCGAGCCATTCGCCAAGGCTCGGCCCGCCCGCGACCGGCCGGTAGAGCGCCTGCGCGGCGGCAATCTCGGCTGCCGGCGGAACCGGGGCGACACGGTCGGCGGGGCTCGCCGCGATGTCGGCTTCGGTCCGGGGAAGCGCGGTCAGGGTGACGAGGAACAGGATCAGGGCGAGATCGGCGAGGATCAGCTGCCAGCCGCTCCCCGCGCCGCGCGCCACTGGCCGCGCCGCGCTCATGCAACGCCCCGCAGATGCGCGCGACCATCGCGCAGCGGGAGCGGCAGGGTCGGGACCGGGGCGGCGATCTGTTCCGCGAACCAGTCGGCCAACGCCTCGCGGCTCTGCTCGCGCGCCAGCCCGCGCCGCTCGATCGCGCCGGCCAGCGGATGGCACAGCAGGTGCGCCAGCAGCGCGCCATAGAGCGTCGAGAGCACCGCCGTGGCGATCGCCGCCATGGTCGCCGCGACCGCTCCTGCGCCGCTCACCGGGGCCAGCTGGGTGAAGCCGTAGAGCGTGCCGATCAGCCCGAACACCGGCGCCAGCTCGCCCGCCCAGACGAACACCTGCGCCGCTGAAACCCGCCGCGCCTCGTCCAGCGCGCGTTCAGCCCGGCGGGTGCGGTCCACGGCTTCGAGCGATCCGTGACGCAGATAGGTCTCCAGCATCAGGCCGAGCGCACGGTCGGGCGGTAGGGGGGGATTGGCGCGGTGCGATCCGTCGCGGCGGATCGCGGTGATCGCCTGCGCCAGCGCCTTGCGGTTGGCCTCCTCGTCGAAGGCAGGTTTGAGCAGTCCGCCCGCCTCGCGCAGCGCCGCACCGAAATCGCGCCAGCCGCAGCGCGCCGCGCACGCGAGCACGGTCCCCGAAACCACGATGGTAAGCGCTCCCGGATCGAACAGGGAGCTGGCAGTCGTCGGCATCGTGATCCCCTCAAGCATGCGGCCTTCGCCATGCGAGAACGTCCAGGGCGCGGGCGGATTAAGCGGCCCGTCGCGATTTACGTAGTTTCGGCAGGAGTTTGCCGGTCTTGCGGCAAGCGCTTGCCGCCTGCCCCCGCGCGCCGCGCCGTCGCCCCCTGCACCACGCGAACTGGCACGCTTCCTGCAGAACCGGCCGCGCAGTCATCGCGCCCTTGCCGGCGGGAGGGCTGCACGAACCAGCGGAGACCCGCATGAACGAGAGACTTTTCGGTATCCACGGCGCGGCGCTGACCCTGCGCTCGCAGCGCATGGGCGTGATCGCGTCGAACATCGCCAATGCCGCGACCCCCGGCTACAAGGCGCGCGACATCGACTTCAACGCCGCGCTCGATGCCCGGCTCGCCCGCCAGAGCGGCGGTGCGACGGCCGCTGACGAAGACGCAGGCATGGTGTGGCGCACGCCGACCATGCCCTCGCTCGATGGCAACACGGTCGAGCTGAACCGCGAACAGGTCGCCTTTGCCGAGAATGCGGTGGCCTATTCCGCCACACTCAGCTTCGTGCAGGGCAAGGTCAACACTATCACCCGCGCGCTGAAGGGCGAATGACCATGCCCGAACGCAGCCCCATGACCCTGTTCAGCCTCACCACCCGCGCGATGCAGGCGCAGATGGTGCGGATGAACGCGGCGACCTCGAACCTCGCCAATGCCGGCTCGGTCTCCACCACCGAGGAAGGCGCCTATCGCCCGATCCGCGCGGTGTTCGCGGTCGAACTCGATCGCGCCTCGGGCATCGCCGGGGTCACCTCCAGCGGGCTGGTGCGCGCCGAGACCGCTGCCACCAAGCGCTACGACCCCTCCCACCCGCTCGCCGATGCCGAGGGCAACGTGTTCGAAGCCCAGGTCGATGAGACCGCCGAGATGGTCGAGATCATGGAGAGCGCGCGCCAGTACCAGAACCTGGTGCAGGCGCTCCAGACCGCCAAGCAGCTGATGCTGGAAACCCTGAGGAGCCAGTGATGACCGATAGCACCATCATCAACCCCGGCTCGCAGGCCACGCTTGACCGGCTGAACACCCCCTCGCGCCTGTCGGGCGGCGGGCTGGCGACGCTCGACGGCGGCGATTTCCTGCGTCTGCTGACCACCCAACTGACCTTCCAGGACCCGCTCGAACCGGCCGACAACGAGGCGATGCTGGCGCAGATGGCGCAGTTCTCGGCACTCGCCGCAACCACCGAGAGCGGCGCCACTCTTGAGGCCATTTCCGCCAAGCTCGACCGGCTGATCGCGGCGCAGGAGGCCGCACTCCAGCCGCCGCCTGCCCCCACCCAGTCCTGACCCCATCCCCAGCAAGAGGATCACCCCACCATGTCGTTCTTCACTTCTCTCAGCGGTCTGCGCAATGCCGAGACCGATCTGCGCGTCATCGCCCACAACATCGCCAATGCCGAAACCGTCGGTTTCAAGAAGAGCTCGGCCCAGTTCGCCGATTTGGTCGCCACCGGCGCGCCCACCGATCCGCGCCGCACTGCGGGCATCGGCGCGACCGTTTCGGCGATCACGCAGGACTTCGCGCTCGGCCCGCTCGAACAGACCGGTCGCAGCCTCGACATCGCGATCGACGGCGACGGGTTCTTCGCGCTCGAAAATCCGTTCTCGGGCGATCTCAGCTTCACCCGCAACGGCAATTTCCAGCTGCGCGCGAGCGGCGAGTTGCAGGATGCCAACGGTAACCGCCTGCAGGCCTTCCCGGTCGATGCGGCGGGCGTGCCGACCTCGGCAACGCCGGCCAGCGTGATCGTGCCGCTCACCAATCCGGCGGGCTCGGCGCTGGCCAATGTCACCATCGACAACCGCGGGATCGTCAGCGCGGCCTATGCCGACGGCTCCTCGACCCCGGTCGGCCAGATCGCGATCGCCACCTTTGCCGCCACCGGAGGCCTGCGCTCGATCGGCCAGACCAAGTGGCAGGCTTCGGGCGATTCCGGCCCGCCGATCTTCGGCAACCCCGGCATCGGCAACAACGGCGAGATGATCAGCGGCGCGCTCGAACGTTCCAACGTCGATCTGGCCGAGGAAATGGTCTCGCTGCTCACCGCGCAGCGCAATTTCCAGGCCAATGCCCGCGCGATCGACACCGCGACGCAGATTTCGACCACCGTCATCAACCTGCGCCAGCAGTAATCCGCAATGGACCGGCTGATCTACACCGCCATGACCGCGATGAACGCGGCGATGGACCGGCAGCGGGTGGTGGCGAACAACCTCGCCAACGCCTCGACGCCGGGCTTTCGTCAGGAGATCTTCGCGGTCACCCCGGCCACGCTCAAGGACGGTTCGCTGGAAGCCCGCGCGATGGCGCGCGGCAATGTGCGCGGCGCGGACATGAAGGCGGCACGCGTGGTGCCGACCGGCAATCCGCTGGACGTGGCGCTCGAAGGCAAGGCGCTGCTCGCCTTCCAATCGCCCGACCAGCAGGGGGAAATCTATTCCCGCCGCGGCGATCTGCGGGTGGCCGCCTCGGGCGTGATCGAGAACGGCGAGGGGCTGGCGGTGCTGGGTGAAGGCGGCACCCCGATCACTGTGCCGCCCGGTTTCAACATCGCGATCGCTGCCGACGGCACGATCATGGCCCGCGATCCGGCCGCCCCCAATGCGCCCGCCGAAGCGATCGACAAGTTGCGGCTGGTCAATCCCGAAGGCAGTCCGCTCGCCAAGGGGATCGACAGCTTCCTCAAGGTGCCGGGTGGCGGCGTGCTGCCCCCCGATCCGACCGCGCGGCTGACGCCCGGCGCGCTCGAAATGTCCAATGTCGAGACCGCCGACACCCTGGTGCAGATGATCGAGGCGCAGCGCGCCTTCGAACAGCGCGCCAAGATCATCGCCACCGCAGGCGATCTCGATGAAGCCTCCAGCAGCCTGATGGGGCTGCGCTGACCTGTGACCTGACGGGAGCCCTGACCCATGCCCACCTCCGCCCTGCACGTCGCCCGCACTGGCCTTGAGGCCCAGGATGCGCGGATGCGCGTGATCGCCAACAACCTCGCCAATATCGGCACCACCGGCTTCAAGCGCGACCGCGCGGACTTCGCGACGCTCGCCTATCAGGAGCAGCGCGTCGCCGGGCAACAATCGACCGGGCAGACCGCCTTTGCCGTGGGACTCAACCTTGGCACCGGGGTGCAGCTGCAGGGCACCACCCGGATCGAGGCGCAGGGGACGCTCAACAACACCGCCAACCCGCTCGATCTGGCGCTGGATGGCCCGGGCTATTTCCAGGTCGAGCTGCCGCCGGGCGGGCAGGTGGGCTTCACCCGCGCGGGTAACTTCACCCTGTCGAACGACGGCACGCTGATCACCTTGCAGGGCTATGCCTTGCAGCCGCCCTTGCAGGTGCCCGCCGGCGCGCAGTCGATCACCATTGCCCCCGATGGCACAGTGAGCGCGCTGACGCCGGGCGATGCCGCGCCGACGCTGCTGGGCCAGCTGACCGTGGCGAGCTTCGTCAATCCGGCGGGCTTGCGCGCGATCGGCGACAACTTCCTGGTCGAGACCGCCGCCTCCGGCCCCGCCGAGTTGGGCTTTGCGGGCGAGAACGGGCGCGGGCAGATCCGCCAGGGGATGCTCGAACAGTCCAACGTCAACGTGGTCGAGGAGCTGGTCGAGATGATCGAGGCCCAGCGCGCCTACGAGATCAATTCCAAGATGGTGAGCGCGGTCGACGAGATGCTGCGCAACGCCAACCAGACGCTGTGAGGGACATGATGAAGGGCCAAAATCTCCTTCTCCTTGCCGCGCCGCTGTGGCTCGCCGCCTGCGGCGGGCTGGGCGGCGCGGGGCCGCAGGCGGGCTTCGCCGCGCCCCCACCGCCCGGCGCACCGTTGGTGGCGGCCAGCGCGGGCGATCCGCTGATTGCGCAGGCGATGCAGCCGATCACCCCTGCCCCCACCGCAGGCGCGATCTTTCAGGCGGGGACGGGCTATTCCGGCCTCGTCACCGGCACCCGCGCGCGGGCGCTGGGCGACATGGTGACGATCATCCTCACCGAAGCGACCACCACCACCAAGAGCACCACCGGGCAGACCAACCGCTCGGGCAGCTTCGGGATCACGCCGCCCGCCGCCGGTCCGCTCGATTTCCTCAACCCCGAAGCCCTTAAAGCTGCCGCCGAAGGGACGTTCAGTGGTGGGGGCAATGCCGCGCAGCAAAGCCGCCTCAACGGGGCCGTCGCGGTGACCATCGCCGCGATCTACCCCAACGGCACCGCCGAAGTGGTCGGAGAAAAGCAGATGATGTTCAGCCAGGGCGATGAATGGGTGCAGTTCGCCGGACGCATCCGCCTGATCGACATCGACGCCGACAACCGCCTCGCTTCC
The DNA here is from genome assembly GCA_027531395.1 of Porphyrobacter sp. Lineage (GTDB taxonomy): Bacteria > Pseudomonadota > Alphaproteobacteria > Sphingomonadales > Sphingomonadaceae > Erythrobacter. Next base: position 46,468 of record JAPZRO010000001.1, read on the forward strand.
TCGCAGGTCGCCAATGCCCGGATCATCTATTCGGGCAAAGGCGCCGTGCAGCAGGCGAGCCGTCCGGGCTGGCTGTCGCGCTTCTTCAACATGATCTCGCCGTTCTGAGGAGGCCGCCGCCATGACCCGCATCCGCATCCTTGCCCCGATCCTCTACCTGCTGATCGCGATGATCGCCGGGCAGATCCCCGCCCCTGCCGCTGCCGAGCGCATCCGCGATCTCGGCCAGTTCGAGGGTCTGCGCGCCAACCAGCTGACCGGCTATGGCGTGGTCGTCGGCCTGCAGGGCACGGGCGACAACAACCTGCAATATGTGACCGAGGCGATGAAGGGCGTCTCGGGCCGGCTGGGGCTGCAACTGCCGCCCGGCGTCTCGCCGATCCTGCGCAACGCCGCCGCAGTGATCGTCACCGCCGAGCTGCCGCCCTTCGCCAAGCCAGGGCAGCGGATCGACATCACCGTCTCCACCCTGGGCCAGGCGCTGTCCTTGCGCGGCGGGGCGCTGATCCTCACCCCGCTCTACGGTGCGGACGGGCAGATCTACGCCATGGCACAGGGCAATGTCGCGGTCGGCGGCCTTGGCGTCACCGGACGCGACGGCTCGCAGGTGAGCGTCAATGTCGCCACCGTGGGCCGCATCGCCGACGGTGCAACTGTCGAGCGGGCGGTGGCGACCGGGTTCGACCAGTCGCCCTCGCTGCGCTTCAACCTGCACGAAGCCGACTTCCTCACCGCCGCGCGCGTGCGCGATGCGATCAACGCGCGCTATCCCGGCATCGCCACGATCGCCGACGGGGTCAGCATCGCGCTTGCCCTGCCGCAGGGCAATGACGTGCGCTCGGCGGTGATGGCCGAGATCGAGATGCTCGCTGTCACCCCCGCCCCCGTCGCAGCGCGGGTGATCGTCAACTCCCGCACCGGCACGGTGGTCATCAATGATGCGGTGCGATTGTCGCCCGCCGCAGTCAGCCACGGCAAGCTGGTGATCCGCATCGAGGAGGACCCGATGGTGGTGCAGCCTGCCCCCTTCAGCCGCGGCGAGACCGCGGTGGAGGAAGCGACCGACATCACCGTCGAGGAAACCGCCGACCGGGTCGCCTACATGCCCGGCGCCGCCTCGCTCAGCGAGATCGTCGATGCGCTCAACCTGCTGGGCGTCGGCGCGTCGGACCTCGTGGTGATCCTCGAAAGCCTCAAGCAGGCCGGTGCGCTGCAAGCCGAGATGGTGGTGCTGTGACCGGCCTGCCCGCCTCCCTCCCTGTTTCCCGTGCGCTTGGCCCCGCAAGCAGCTCGGCGCTCTCGCAAGAGCGCGCCGAGCTGCGCAAGGCGGCCGAGGGCTTCGAGGCGATCATGATCCGCAAGATGCTCGCGACCGCGCGCGCGGCCAGCTTCGCCGAGGAAACCCCGCTCACCGGCGGGGGGATGCAGCAATTCCAGACCATGCGTGACGAACACTTCGCCGACCTCGCTGCCGCCAGCGGGGCCTTCGGGTTTGCCCGCAGTATCGAGGCGAGCCTCGCGCAACACCTTCCTGCCAAAGGTGACGGGTAATGCCTTCCGCGATCTTCACCATCGGCCGTTCGGGCCTCGGCGCCTCGCGCCTCAGCCTCGAGCTGACGGCGCAGAACATCGCCAATGCCGCCAACCCGGACTATTCGCGCCGCACGCTGACCCAGAGCGAGCTGGTGATGACCGGCAATATCGGCATCGGCGCCTCGGCAGATTCGCTCGGTGGCATCCGTCCCGGCGTGGTGGTGCGGGCCGAGAGCGCGCTGGTGCAGCGCCAGGCGCGCGATGCCTCCTCGGCGCTGGAGGCGGCGGAAACCGAGTTCTTCGCCCTGCGCGAGGCCGAGAGCGCGCTCGAGACCTCGGGTCTGTTCAACGGTCTCGTCGAATTCGAGGCGGCGCTGACCCGGCTGGAAGGCAACCCGCTCGAACCCGCGCTGCGGCTCTCGGCGCTCGAAAGCGCGCGCCAGATGGCGGGCAATTTCCGCGTCGCCAACGGCACACTCGCCAATGCCCGCAGCCTGGTGCAGGACGAGGCCGCCGCCGAGGTGCTGGGCGTCAACGAGCTCGCCGCCGAGCTGGCCGAGGTCAACCGCAAGCTCGTCGCCGCGCGCGAGGGCACGGCGGGGCGCGCGGCGCTGCTCGATGCGCGCGACAAGGCAGTGCGCGGGCTGGCCGAACAGTTCGGGATCGCCACAAGCATCAACGACGACGGCACTGCCGATGTCACCATCGACGGCGTCCCGCCGGTCGCACTGGTGACGGGCGGCGCCGTAGCGGGCACCCTAGCGGTCAGCCTCAATCCCGACGGCACGCTCGCCTTCGACCTTGGCGGCACCGCCTTTGCCCCGGCGGGCGGGGCGATGGCCGGACGCGCGGCGGCGCTGGCGGAGATGGCCTCGCTGCAAACCGGGATCGACAGCCTCGCGGCCTCGGTGATCGCCATCGCCAACGCCGCGCAGGCCGCAGGCGTGGACGCCGCCGGCAACCCCGGCGGTCCGCTGTTTTCCGGCTCGGGTGGGGCCGATATCGACCTTGCGCTGACCTCGGCCGAGGGGCTCGCCACCGCGCCTGCGGGTGCCCCCGCTGGCAGCCGCGATACTGCCAACCTCGCGGCGCTGCTGGCGGCGCTCGGCGCGGAAACCGGCCCCAGCGCGGGTGCCGACGGGTTGCTGCTCGGCCTGTCCAGCCGCGTGGCCGCGCTCGACAGCCGGCGTGAGGGGCTCGGCGTGGTCGCCGCCAGCGCCGAGGCCGAGCTGCTGCGCGAGACCGGGGTCGATCTCGACACCGAGGCCGCCAATCTGGTGCGGCTGCAACAGGCGTTCGAGGCCAACAGCCGGGTGATCCAGGTCGCCACCGAACTGTTCGATACCCTGCTGGGCCTCAGGTAACCGGGAGCCGCGCGCCATGAGTTTCGTCAGCACCTCGACCGGATCTTTCTTCAACCGCTCGCTCGCACAGATGGCCGAGCTGCGCGGGGCAATCGAGCGCAACCGCACCCAGATCGCCACCGGTCAGCGCCTCGAGCGCGGCTCGGACGATCCGGCCGCCGCGGCCCAGCTGCGCAGCGTCGCGCGGCGCGGCGCGCTGGCTGCGGTTGAACGCGAAAACGCCGCGCGGCTGGGAGAGGATCTGGGCGCCGCCTCGACCGAGGTCGAAGCGGTCACCGCGCTGCTCCAGCGCGCGCGCGAACTGGCGGTGCAGGCAGCCAACACCCCGACCGGAGCGGACGGGCGGCAGGCGATCGCCTTCGAGCTCGAACAGCTGACCGAGGAGCTGTTCAGCCGCGCCAACGCTGCCTCGCTGAGCGGGGAGCCGCTGTTCGCCGGCCTGTCCTCCGATCCGGCCTTTGTCCGCGATGCCGCCGGCAACGTCACCTACGCCGGCACGCCCGAAAGCGGCGCGGTGCCGGTTGCGCCCGGGACTGCGATCGAGCGCGGCCTGCCCGGCAGCGAAGTGTTCGAATTCGTGTCCGGCGGAACACCCACCAGCGCCTTTGCCGTGCTCGATGGGCTCGCCGCGGCCCTCAATGGCGGCTCGCCCGATCCGGCCGGCGCCGCTCTCGCCGCGCTCGACGGGATCGATGCCGCGCTCGACACCACCAATCGCGCGCAGACCATCCTCGGCACCCGCATGGCGTGGGTCGAACAGGTGCAACAACAGCAGGCCGATCGCGGCGTGACGCTGGCCGAACGCCGCAGCCGCGTGGGTGATACCGATGTCGCCGAGGCGATCGCGCGCCTCCAGCAATCGCTCACTGCACTCGAGGCGAGCCAGGCCGCCTTCGCGCGGGTCAGCGCGCTATCGCTGTTCGACGCGCTGCGCTGACACGCCTCAAGGGAGTAGTTTCACGTGTTCGTAGCCATCGGAATTGTCGTGCTGCTGGTGATGGTGTTCGGCGGGTTCATGCTCGCCGGCGGCGCGATGGGCCCGGTGCTGGCCGCGCTGCCGTTCGAATTCATGATGATCGGCGGCGCGGCCGTGGGCGCGACCGTGATCGGCAACTCGATGCACGAGATCAAGCTGCTGGGCGCTGGTCTCGCCAAGGTGTTCAAAGGGCCGAAATACACCGACGAGGACCACATCGACGCGATCGCGCTGACATCCAAGCTGATGAAACTGCTGCGCTCCGAGGGCGCGGTGGCGCTGGAAAGCCATGTCACCGAGCCGGGTTCCTCGACGATCTTCTCCGAATATCCGCGCCTCCAGAGCGATCCCGCGGTGACCGCGATGATCTGCGATCCGCTGACGCTGATGGTGGTCTCCTCCGGCACGCTCGATACCCACGCGGTCGAGGACGTGATCGACAACGCGATCAAGACCCAGCTGCACGAGATGGACGAGCCCGCGCACATGATCCAGTCGCTCGCAGACGCGCTGCCCGCGCTTGGGATCGTTGCGGCGGTGCTGGGCATCATCAAGACCATGGGCGCGATCAACGAGCCGCCCGAGATCCTCGGCAAGATGATCGGCTCGGCGCTGGTGGGAACGTTCCTCGGCGTGCTGCTGGCCTATGGCTTTGCCGGACCGCTGGGATCGCGGCTCAAGCAGATCAACACCCACGACCAGCAGATCTTCCATTCGATCAAGCAGGTGATCATCGCGAGCCTGCACGGCTATCCGCAGCCGCTGGTGCTGGAGGCGGCGCGTTCGGGCCTGCCGCCCGCGCACCGGCCCAAACTGACCGACCTGCTCGACATGATGCGGGGCCGCTGACGTGGCCCTGTCCGATCCCACCCAATCGGGCGAGGGTTCGAGCGCCGCGATCCCCGCGCCGATCATCGTCAAGAAGGTCACCATCGTCGAGGGCGGGCACCACGGCGGGGCGTGGAAAGTCGCCTATGCCGACTTCGTCACCGCGATGATGGCGTTCTTCCTGCTGCTGTGGCTGCTCGGCGCGACCGAGGAGAAGCAGCGCAAAGGCATCGCCGACTACTTCGCGCCGACGCTCGTCAAGCTGCGGCAGGAAAGCGCAGGGTCAGACGGGCTACTGGGTGGCTCGTCGATCACGGATGCGGACAACTATCCCAACGCGATGGGCCAGACCGGGACGCGCGCGATCACCATTCCGAGCGGGGTGACCGGCGGGCCAGTGGAGGGCGGCGGGCGCGGGGAGCTCGATTCCGAGAAGCTCAGGGAATTGCAGGACAAGATCGAAAAGAAGCTCGTCCAGCGCCGCCAATTGAAGCACCTCGCGCGTCAGGTGCGGGTGATGCGCGCGCCCGAGGGCATTCGCATCGACCTGATGGACAATGCCGATTTCTCGATGTTCGAACTGGGCACCACGATCCTGACCAAGGAAGCGCGCGGGCTGCTGGAAGTGATGGCCGAGACGCTGAAGGACGAGCGCGCGCCGCTGATCCTGCGCGGCCACACGGACTCGCTGCCGTGGCGCGGCGGGGTCATCGCCAATAACTGGTCGCTCTCCACCGGCCGCGCCGAGGCGACCCGGCAAGCGCTGGTGCTGGGCGGGGTGCCGATGAAGCGCATCGCCCGGATCGAGGGCGTGGCCGAAACCGAGCCGCTGGTGGCGGACAACCCCACCGATCCGCGCAACCGGCGCATCTCTCTGCTGCTGCTCGACGGCGCAAGAAAGGGCAGCGGCACGGGCGGAGCGATCGTGAAGCGTCCCGCGCCGGTCGCTCCTGCGCGCACGCAGGAGCCCTAGCCGCGCCTCAGTGCTTGCCGCCCGGATCGGCGAAATGGCTCGGCAGGTGGGCGTTGACCACCCCGCCGTCGACCGTCAGCGTCTCGCCCACCACGTAATCGCCCGCGCGGCTGCACAGGTAGATCGCGGCGGCCGCCATGTCTTCGGCGGTGCCGATGCGCTTGGCGGGAATGCCGCTCGCCGATGCGTCGGGCGCATCCTTGGCCGCCTTGTTCATTTCGGACGGGAAAGCCCCCGGCGCGATCGAGGTGACGACGATATTGTCCTGGATCAGCCGTGCGGCCATGCGCCGGGTGAGCTGGATCACGCCCGCCTTGGAGGCCTGATAGGCATAGGTCTCCCACGGATTGATCCGCTGGCCATCGACTGACGAGACGTGGATCACTTTGGCCGGATGCCCGGCCTTGCCGCCTTCGACCAGAAGGGAGTGCAGTTTCTGGGTGAGAAAGAACGGTGTCTTGACGTTGAGGTCCATCGTCCGGTGCCAGCCGGCCTCCGAGAATTCGAGGAACGGTTGGCCCCAGGCCGCGCCGGCATTGTTGATGAGGATGTCGAGGCGGCTCTCGCGCGCCTTGAGTTCGTCGGCCAGCGCGATAATCCCGTCCATCTGGCTGAGATCGGCGGGGATGCCGATGACCTTGTCGGCGCCGAATTCGTCGATGGTCGCCTGCATCTGCTCGATCTTGCGCGCCGAGATGTAGACCCGCGCGCAGCCCGCCGCGAGCAGGCCTTCGACAAACATCTTGCCGATCCCGCGCGACCCGCCGGTGACGAGCGCGATGCGCCCTTCGATGCTGAAAAGTGATTGAATGTCCATGGCTTAATATCCGCTCAGGGTGGCCACGCGGTTGGCGTGGAAGAAGGCATCGCCGAGGAATTCGGCCAGAGCCCGGTCGCGCTTCATGTAGAGGCCGATGTCGTATTCGTCGGTCATGCCGATGCCGCCGTGCATCTGCACGCCTTCCTGCACCGCCAGACGCGCGGTCTTGGCGACCTTGGCCTTGGCGACGCTGGCCATCAGATCGGCGCTTTCGGCCCCGGCATCAAGCAGTTGCTGCGCCTTGATGGTCACCGCGCGGGCAATCTCGACTTCGGAATAGAGGTGGCTGGCACGGTGCTGGAGCGCCTGGAATTCGCCGATGAGACGCCCGAACTGCTTGCGTTGCTTGAGGTAGTCGACCGTCATGTCCATCGCCCCGCGAGCCACGCCCACGCCTTCCGCCGCCGCGCCGACGCGGCCTGCGATCAGCATCGCGTCGAGCACCGCACGGCCACCGTCGATCTCGCCGATCACCGCATCGCCATCGAGTTCGACACCGTCGAACTTGGTGTGGGTCGCCATCGAGGTGTCGACGAGCCGCACCGCATCATGGCTCATGCCGGCGGCATCCTTGGGCACCGCGAACAGGGTGATCCCGTCGGCATCCTCGTCCGAGCCCGAGGTGCGCGCGGCGACCACGATCATGTCGGCGCTGCCACCGTGGATGACGAAGCTCTTGGAGCCGGTCAGGCGGAAGCCGTTGCCCGATTTCTCGGCACGGGTGGCGATGCGCGAGGGACGGTGCTTGGCGGTCTCGTCGATGGCGACCGCGAAGACGCTGTCACCCGCGATCAGGCCCGGCAGGTAGCGGCCCTTGAGGTCGTCCGAACCGTGCTTCAGCGCGGTCGCGGCCAGCACCGAGGAGGTGAGGAACGGCGAAGGGGTAAGGTTGCGGCCGATTTCCTCGAGCACGATTCCGGCCTCGACATGGCCCATGCCGAGCCCGCCGTCGGCCTCGTCCAGCAGCATGCCCGTAAAGCCCATTTCGGCCATCTGCTTCCACAGACCGTGGCCGAAGCCGTCCTTGCAGTTGCGGTCGCGCCAGTGGCGCAGCTGCTTGGCGATATTGCCTTCTTCGGCAATGAACCCGCGCGCGGTGTCGGCGAGCATCGCCTGATCGTCATTGTGATACAGGGGCATTGTTTTCCCTCTCCAATTCTTCGTCTTCCCGGGCCTGACCCGGGATCCCGCTGCCTTCTTCCCCGCCAAAAGAAGCGGGGCCCCGGGTCAAGCCCGGGGAGGCGCGAGTGGTTAAATCAAGCGCCCGGCAGATCGAGGATGCGCTTGGCGATGACGTTGAGCATCACCTCGCTCGTGCCGCCCTCGATCGAGTTGGCCTTGGTGCGCAGCCAGTTGCGGGCCGGCTTGCCGCCGCCGGTCTCCTCGCTCTCCCATTCGAGCGAGCGCGAGCCGCCGACCGCCATCATCAGCTCGTGGCGGCGCTTGTTCAGCTCGGTGCCGACATATTTCATCATGTTCGGCTGCGCGGGGTGCGCCTTGCCGACCTTGATCTCGTCGAGGAACTTCTCGCCCATCGCGGTGAAGGCCAGCGCGTCGACATCGAACATGGCGAGCTCGGCGCGCAGCACCGGATCGAGCTCGTCGCCGAGCTTGGCCGCATGGCGCTTCATCATGGTGCCGATCGCCGCGGTGCGGTCCCCGCCGCCCAGACCCGAGATCATCTCGCGCTCGTGGCCGAGCAGATACTTGGCCACATCCCAGCCGCGGTTCACCTGACCGACATAGGCCGGCACATCATCGCCATAGGACTTGGGCACCTTCACATTGTCGAAGAAGGTCTCGCAGAAGGGCGAGGAGCCGCTGATCAGCAGGATCGGCTTGGTCGTCACCCCTTCGCTCGCCATGTCGTAGAGCATGAAGGTGATGCCCTGATACTTGTCGGCCTTGTCGGTGCGGACAAGGCAGAAGATCCAGTCGGCGTGATCGGCGTAGGAGGTCCAGATCTTCTGGCCATTCACCACCCAGTGATCGCCCTTGTCCTCGCCATAGGTCTGCAAGGAAACGAGGTCGGAGCCCGAACCCGGTTCCGAATAGCCCTGGCACCAGCGGATCTCGCCGCGCGCGATTTCATTGAGGAAGCGCTGCTTCTGGCCTTCGGTGCCGAACTGCAGCAGCGCCGGGCCGAGCATCCAGATGCCGAAGCTGCTGAGCGGCGGGCGCGCGTTGATGCGGCTCATTTCCTCGCGCAGCACCTTGGCCTCGGCGGGGCTGAGGCCCGCGCCGCCATATTCCTTGGGCCATGCCGGGACGGTATATCCCTTGGCCACGCAGGCCTCGAACCAGGCCTTCTGGGCATCGTTCTTGAAGGTCGCGCGGCGACCGCCCCAATAGACATCGTCCTCGTCACGCGCGGGTTCGCGCATTTCCGGCGGGCAGTTGGCTTCCAGCCACGCGCGGGTTTCTTGGCGGAATGTTTCCAGATCGGCCATGACCGACTCTCCTCTCAAGGTCTCTCACTTGACGCTTACGTTAGGAGCAATTCGCGCTGGCCTGCAAGCGCTGTTCGCACGGGCAAGCGTGCCGTAGCGTCAGGTGCAGCGCGATTGACGAGCCGCGCAATCGGTCTAGGTTCGCAACCGAATTAGGGAGAGCGAAATTGGCCGGTAAGGTCCGGAAACCGGAGCTGCGCGCATGGGCATGATCGCAGGCCCGCTGCCGCTGCGCCTCAAGCTGATTCAGGGCTTCGGGGCAGTGGCCTTCGGGGTGAAGGACAACGGCTTTTCGTTCTTCCTGCTGATCTTCTACAATCAGGTGCTGGGCATGGATGCCGCGCTGGTCAGCCTTGCGCTGCTGATCGCGCTGCTGGTGGATGCGGTGGTCGATCCGATACTCGGCAACCTGTCGGACCGCACCTATACGCGCTGGGGCCGCCGCCTGCCGTGGCTCTACGCCGCGCCGATCCCGCTCGCCTTCTGCTGGGTGATGCTGTGGAGCCCGCCCGCCGGCGAGCCGCCGAGCTTTGCGGGCCTGGTGGGCATCGCGATCGCGGTCAGAGTGCTGCTGTCGGCCTGCGAGGTGCCCTCGATCAGCCTCGTGCCCGAAATCACCGCCGACTATGACGAGCGCACCACGCTGTTCCGCTACCGCGCGCTGGGTGGATGGATCGGCGGGCTAGCCATGATGGCGCTGGCCTACACCGTGTTCCTGCCAGGCCCGGACGGGATGCTGCGGCGCGAGGGCTATTACGCGCTGGGCCTGTTCGGGGCGGTGCTGATGGCGGTATCGGTGATCGGATCGGCGCTCGGCCAGCATGCTCTGGTGGCGCGCCTGCCCGACACCCGCCCGCCGCCCTTCACCATCGCGGGCGCCTTTGCCGAGATCCGCGAGGCCTTTTCCGAACGGGCCTTCCTGATCTTCGCGGCGGGCGGGCTTGCTGCCTATGTCCATCAGGGGCTGAATTTCTCGATCACCAACTACATCAACCTGTTCGTGCTGCAGCTGAGCAGCAGCCAGCTGATGTTCTTTCCACTGGTGCTGCTCGGCGCGGTGGTGCTGATGTTCGTGACGATCGGCCCGCTGCACCAGCGCATCGGCAAGGCGCGGGCCGCAGGACTGGGGATGATTGCCGGGACGATGCTGGGCATGGTGCCCTTCGTGCTGCTGCTGTCCGGCCTGTGGCCTGCCCCCGGCAGCGCGGCCTCGGCGGCGCTCTACTATGCCTTCGCGCTGGTCGCGACCGGGCTCGGGATCATCTCGCTGGTCTCAGCCACCTCGATGATCGCCGAGATCGTCGAGGCTTTCGAGGAACGCACCGGACGGCGCGCCGAGGGATCGTTCTATTCGGGCAACTGGCTGGTGCAGAAATGCGCGACCGGCGCGGGGATCTTCCTGTCGGGGCAGATCATCGCCTTCTCGCAGCTCGCGCCCGAGGCCGCGCCCGGCACCGTCCCGCCCGAGGTCCTGACCCGCCTGCTGCTGTGCTACGGCGGAGCGATGCTGTCGCTGGCGGTGGTTTCGGCCTTCTGGCTGGCGCGCTTTCCGATCAGCCGCGCCGAGCACGAGGAGCGCATCAACCGTCTGGCCGAGCGCCGGGCGCGGGCAAGACGCGCGACGGCCGAGGAGCAGGCAGCGGAAGCTGCCGCGCCGGCGGAGATCATGCCCGCGCACCACAAATGAGAGCTTGGCGGGTGGCCTAGGCTCTGCCACGGTTACCCGCAGATTCGACCCGCAATATTGGACGAGAGAGGAACTACCCCATGGATTTCGAACCCACCGAACGCCAGGTCTACTGGCGCAACCGTGTGCGCGATTTCATCGAGGCCCATGTGCGGCCCAACATGGATGTCTACAAGACGCAGGACGCCGAAGGTGATCGATGGAAGGTGATCCAGATCATCGAGGACAAGAAGAAGCTGGCCAAGGAAGCCGGCATCTGGAACCTATTCATGCCGCCCCGCAACGACAGCCATCACCATGTCGACGACACCTTCGAATTCGAAGGCCCAGGCCTCACCAACCTCGAATATGCGCTGTGCGCCGAGGAAATGGGCCGCATCGGCTGGGCGAGCGAAGTGTTCAACTGCTCCGCCCCCGACACCGGCAACATGGAAGTGTTCCACCGCTACGGCACCCGCGAGCAGAAGGAGCAGTGGCTGCGTCCGCTGATGAACGGCGAGATCCGTTCGGCCTTCCTGATGACCGAGCCTTACACCGCCTCCTCGGACGCGACCAATATCGAGACCCGGATCGAGCGCGACGGCGATCACTACGTCATCAACGGGCGCAAGTGGTGGTCCTCGGGCCTCGGCGATCCGCGCTGCAAGGTCGCGATCGTGATGGGCAAGACCGACTTGTCGGCGCAGCGCCATGCGCAGCAGTCGATGGTGCTGATGCCGATCGACGCGCCGGGCGTGAACATCATCCGCCACCTGCCAGTGTTCGGCTATGACGATGCCCCGCACGGCCACATGGAAGTCGAGATGAAGGACGTGCGCGTCCCCGTTTCCAACATGCTGCTCGGCGAAGGCCGCGGCTTCGAGATCGCGCAGGGCCGCCTCGGGCCGGGCCGCATCCACCACTGCATGCGCACCATCGGGGTCGCCGAGGAGGCGCTCGCCAAGATGTGCCGCCGCCTGCAGGAGCGCGAGGCCTTCGGCAAGCCGGTCTACAAGCACTCGGTCTGGGAAGAGCGCGTCGCCCGCGCCCGCATCGACATCGAGATGACCCGCCTGCTGTGCCTCAAGGCCGCCGACATGATGGACAAGGTCGGCAACAAGTCGGCCAAGCAGGAAATCGCGATGATCAAGGTGCAGGCGCCCAACATGGCGCTCAAGATCATCGACGATGCCATCCAGGCGCATGGCGGTGGCGGCGTGTCGGAAGACTACGGCCTCGCCTCGGCCTATGCCCACCAGCGCACCCTGCGGCTCGCCGACGGGCCGGACGAAGTGCACGCCCGCTCGATCGCGCATATGGAGTTCGCCAAGCACGCGCCCGTCCCCGGCCCGACCGCCAACGCCCTGCGCGGCGATCATGGCCGCGCGGTCAAGGACGCGCAGAGCTTCAGCTCGGGCGACATGGGCGTGGCACGGTAAGCATTTTCCCCCTCCTCCCCGGAGGAGGGGGACCCTGGGAGAAGACCATTGGCAAAAGCCGCCATTCTTGAAGCGCCCGGCGAAGGCCTGCGCATCGCCGAAGTCACCTATGCCGAGCCCGGCCCGCACGAGGTGCTGATCGACACCAAGGCCTGCGGGCTGTGCCATTCGGACCTGCACTTCATCGACGGGCATTACCCCCACGCCCTGCCCTGCATCCCGGGGCACGAGGCGGCGGGGATCGTTCGCGCGGTCGGCTCCGAGGTGCGCACCGTGAAGCCGGGCGATCACGTCGTCTCCTGTCTCTCGGCCTTCTGCGGACACTGCGAGTTCTGCGTGACGGGCCGCATGGCGCTGTGCCTTGGCGGCGACACGCGCCGCCAGAAGGGCGAGGCTTCGCGTATCGCCTTTGCCGATGGCTCGCCGGTCAACCAGATGCTCAACCTCTCCGCCCTCTCTGAGCAGATGCTGATCCACGAGCACGCCTGCGTCGCGATCGACAAGGACATGCCGTTCGATCGCGCCGCCCTGCTCGGCTGCGCGGTGACGACCGGCGCGGGGACGATCTTCAACGCCTGCAAGGTGACCCCGGGCGAAACCGTGCTGGTGGTCGGCTGCGGCGGGGTGGGCCTGGCCGCGATCAATTCGGCCAAGATTGCCGGTGCCGGCAAGATCATCGCCGCCGATCCGCTCCCCGAAAAACGCGAGCTGGCGAAGGTGCTGGGCGCGACCCACACGGTCGATGCGCTCGATCCGGACGCGGCCAAGCAGATCATCGCCATTTCGAGCGGCGGGGTCGACTGGGGGATCGAGGCGGTCGGCCGTCAGGCTTCGGCTGACCTTGCCGTCGCTTCGCTGCGGCGCGGGGGCACAGCGGTGATCCTTGGCATGATGCCCTTGGACTGCAAGGTCGGGCTATCGGCCATGGACCTGCTCGGCGGCAAGAAGCTGATGGGCGCGATCATGGGGATGAACCACTTCCCGCTCGATCTGCCGCGCCTCGTCGATTTCTACCTGCGCGGGCTGCTCGATCTCGACACGATCATCGCCGAGCGCATCCCGCTCGAAGCGGTGAACGAGGGCTTCAACACAATGCGCGCCGGCACCTCGGCCCGCACCGTGGTGGTGTTCGACTGATGGATATCGATTTCGACAAGGAGATGGTCGGCACGGTCGAGGTGACCGAGAAGGACGCGCTCGACCTCGCTTCGCTGACCGCATGGTTCGAGGCCAATGTCGAAGGCTTCGAAGGCCCGATCAGCTACACCAAGTTCAAGGGCGGCCAGTCGAACCCGACTTACCGGATCGACACGCCCAAGACCTCCTACGTGCTGCGTCGCCAGCCGTTCGGCAAGCTGCTGCCCTCGGCCCACGCGGTCGACCGCGAATATGCGGCCATGACGGGGCTCTACCCGACTGGCTTCCCGGTGCCGCGCACCTATGGCCTGTGCGAGGACGTCGACGTCATCGGCTCGAAGTTCTTCGTGATGAGCATGGCCGATGGCCGGAGCCTGTGGAACGGCGCGCTCCCCGGCATGACGCCTGACGAGCGCCGCGCGCATTACCACGCGCTGATCGACACCATGGCCGATCTGCACCTCAACCAACCCGACAAGATCGGGATGGGCGATTATGGCAAGCCGACCGATTACTGCGCGCGCCAGATCACCCGCTGGACCAAGCAGTACAAGCTCTCCGAAACCGAGCATATGCCGGAAATGGAGCGCCTGATCGAATGGCTGCCGCAGACCATCCCGCCGCAGCACGGCTCGAGCGTGGTGCATGGCGATTACCGGCTCGACAATGTGATCTTCCACAAGACCGAACCCCGCATCATCGCGGTGCTCGACTGGGAGCTGTCGACGCTGGGCGATCCGATTGCCGATTTCAGCTACCTGATGCTCAACTGGCACAACCCCGCCGATGGCCGCGCCGGGCTTCTGGGGCTGGATATCGAGGCGCTCGGCATCCCCTCGCAGCAGGAAGCGGTCGACCGCTACGTTGCGCGCACGGGCTTCCCCGTGCCGCCAATGGACTGGTATTTCGCCTACAACCTGTTCCGCCTCGCAGGCATCATGCAGGGCATCAAGAAGCGGGTGATCGACGGCACCGCCTCCAGCGCCCACGCACAGGCTATGAGCGACCGCGTGCGGCCGCTGGCAGAGCGGGCCTATCAGTTCGCCCTCGCCGCCGGAATGCCGGAGTAGATCGTCGGCCGGGGTCGGCTTACCTATGCCGACCCCGCCGATGCAGCGCGCGCTTGCCGAGTGTCTCCGGCGCGTCTAGGCGCACGGGCGCACTTGTCCGCCGGAGAACGCCATGACCGACGCCCTGATCACCGCCATCGAAGCCGCCTGGGAAAACCGCGCCGAGATCACCCCCGGGCACGAAGTGCGCCATCAGGTGGCCGATGCACTGGCCCTGCTCGACAGCGGCGAGGCGCGCGTGGCCGAGCCGGACGGCAACGGCGGCTGGCGGGTCAACCAGTGGCTCAAGAAGGCGGTGCTGCTGAGCTTCCGGCTCAACGACAACCGCGTGATGGATGGCGGTGCAGCGGGCGCGCCGGCCTATGACAAGGTGCCGCTCAAGTTCGCCGGCTGGGGCGAGAACCGCTTCAAGGAGGCGGGCTTCCGCGTGGTGCCGGGGGCCGTCGTGCGGCGCGGCGCGCATATCTCCAAGGGCGTCGTGCTGATGCCGAGCTTCGTCAACATCGGCGCCTATGTCGGCGAGAACACCATGATCGACACCTGGGCGACGGTCGGCTCCTGCGCGCAGATCGGTGCCAATGTGCACATCTCGGGCGGGGCTGGGATCGGCGGGGTGCTCGAACCGCTCCAGGCCGAGCCCGTGATCATCGGCGACAACGCCTTCATCGGCGCGCGCGCGGAAGTGGCTGAAGGCGTGCGCGTGGGCGAAGGCGCGGTGCTGTCGATGGGCGTCTATCTTGGCGCGTCGACCAAGATCGTCGATCGCGCCACGGGCAAGGTCTACATGGGCGAAGTGCCGCCCTATGCGGTGGTCGTCCCCGGCTCGATGCCGGGCAAGCCGCTGCCCGACGGCAGCATGGGGCCGAGCCTTTACTGCGCGGTGATCGTCAAGACGGTCGACGCCCAGACCCGCTCCAAGACCGGCATCAACGAGCTGCTGCGCGACTGATCGGGAACGATTCCGCCGCCCCCGGGTTGGTTGACGTTACGGAAGGTGTTTCCGTAGCGTCAACGATACCGGGGAGTGAGCCGAATGGCCGATCAGAACGAAGCTATCCGCATCAATGACGAAGCCGCTCGCGGGGCCGTCAGCAACACCGGCCTGCGCTATGTGCTGGGCTTCAGCCTTGCTTTCGCGGTGATCGCAATGAGCCTCGTCTGGATCATCCCAGCGCTGGCGCGCTGATCATTCCGGTTTGGCGGGCGGGTTGATCACGGTTTCGATCGGCAGCGCGTCCGCCACGCTTGCGGCATAGGCCTCGGCCGCGCGCATCACGCGCAGGGCGTTGCGGCTCGCGATCATCTCCAGCTCGGCCTGCGAATAGCCGCGCCGCGCCAGTTCCACGAACAGCGCAGGATAGCCGCTGACATCCTCCATCCCCACCGGACCGGTCGGCATCCCGTCATAATCGCCGCCGATGCCGATATGCTCGACGCCGGCCACCTTGCGGATGTGATCGATATGATCGGCGACATCGCTGATCGTGCTCTTGGGCTCGGGATTGCTCGCGAGCCACGCATCCATCGCCGTCGCCGCCGCCTCCGGATTGCCGAGGTGCACCACCCGCAGCCGCGCTATCTCGGCATTGCGGCGCGCGTCCCACTGGCGCAGGTCCTCGTTGATGAAGCGCGGCAGCGCCACCACCATCACGATCCCGCCATTCTCCGGCAGGCGCGCCAGCACGCTGTCGGGCACGTTGCGCGGATGCGGGGTCACGCCGCGCGCGCCCGAATGGCTGAAGATCACCGGCGCGCGCGCCACATCCAGCGCGTCCATCATCACCTTCTCGCTGACGTGGCTGAGGTCGACCAGCATCCCCAGCCGGTTCATCTCGCGCACCACGTCCTTGCCGAAATCGGTGAGGCCGCCGTGCTTGGGATTGTCGGTCGCGGCATCGGCCCAGGGGGTGTTGCTGTTGTGGGTGAGCGTCATGTAACGCGCGCCCATCGCGTAGAACTGGCGCAGCACACCGAGGTTCGAGCCGATCGAATAGCCGCCCTCCATCCCTAGCAGCGAGGCGATCCGCCCGTCGCGCATCGCGGTTTCGACCTGATCGGCGGTCTCGACATAGCGCATCGCCTGCGAATAGCGGGCGATAAGGCGCTTGGTGACGTCGATCTGCTCGATGGTCTGCTGGACCGCGGCCGCCTCGTCGGCGTTGTGCGGGACATAGACCGACCAGAACTGCGCGCCGACCTTGCCGGTCTTGAGCCGGTTGAGATCGGTGTGCATCGCGCCCTCCCCGGCTGCTGGATCGGCGGTGGGAAGCGTGTCGGTGAAGTCGAAGTCGTTGATCTGGTTGTTCAAGCGCGAACGCAGCTGGCCAGGCGTGTCATTGTGGCCGTCGAACACCGGCGCCGCCTCGAGCGCCGCCTGCGCGGTGGCGACCGCCTGCTCCTCGCTGATCTTCTGGGCAGCGGCGGGCGCGGCCAGCATCAAGGCGGTGGCAAGGGCGAGAAGAACGCGCGGGGCAGTGGCTTGCATGTCTGGAAAAACTCCCGGTAAGGCGGTCCTGACGGCTTGGGACAGGGACCACCATGAGCGATAGCGCGCAAAACCTCATCGAACAATTGGGCCTCGCCGCCCACCCCGAAGGCGGGTGGTACAAGGAAACGTGGCGGGGCGAGCCGACGACAGCAGGACGTGCAAGCGGCACCGCGATCATCTTCCTGCTCAAGGCCGGCGAGGCCTCGCACTGGCACACGGTCGATGCGGCCGAGCTGTGGCTGTGGCAGGCGGGCGATCCGGTCGAGCTGCGGCTTGCGGCGAGCGATGCGGGGCCGGTGCGCTCGGTGATCCTCGGCGCGGATGTGGCGGCGGGCCAGCAGTTGCAGGGTCTGGTCGCGCCGCACGAATGGCAGGCGGCCCGCCCGCATGGCGAGGCGGTGCATGGCTACAGCCTCGTATCCTGTGTGGTCGTGCCGGGGTTCGACTTTGCCGGCTTCACCCTAGCCCCGCCGGGCTGGGAACCGGGCCAATGATCCGCATCGGCCTGCGCCCTGTGCTAAGGTGGCTGCTCGCCGCATTCTATCTGCTGGCGGGGGTGATCCACCTCGTCAGGCCCGCCCCGTTCCTGACGATCATGCCCGGATGGGTGCCCGCGCCCGAGGCCGTGGTGCTGTGGACGGGAGTGGCCGAGATCCTCGGCGCGATCGGGCTGGTGCAGCCCTTCTCGCCGCCCCTGCGCCGCGCGGCAGGCTGGGGGCTGGCGCTCTATGCGCTGTGCGTGTGGCCGGCCAACATCAACCATTTCATCATCGACATAGGACGCGCGGACGGCGGGCTGGGCCTTGCCTATCACGTCCCGCGGATGTTCGCGCAGCCGGTGATCATCTGGCTGGCGATCTGGGTCAGCCGGACAAACAAAACGGCGCGCGAAGCCTGAGAGCCCCGCGCGCCGCTTGCCGAACATCCCGCCAGTTGGCGGGGCGTCAATCTCAGCTCAGATGCTTCGAGACCGCAGCGGTCATCTTGAACATCGAGATCTGGTCCTTGCCGATCACCGCGCCGAGCTTGGCATCGGGATTGATCTGACGCTTGTCCTTGCTGTCCTGCAGGCCGTTGGCCTTGATGTATTCCCACACCTTCGAGGTCACCTGGGCGCGGGTCATCGGGCCCTTGCCGATCAGCGCTTCGAGATCCCCCGAAAGCGTCACCGGCTTCTGCAGTGCGTTGGTCGTTCCAGCCATCTTCTACTCCCTTGTCTTGGTGGCAGGTTGATCAGAAATCGTCGTCTTCCCAGTCCGCATCCTCGTCTCCACCACCGGTAAAGGTGGCATGGAGCACCGCGCAAGCCGTAATCGTACCTTGCAGTGATGCGAGCAGTTCCGCCCGGCTTGCACCCGGCATCAGCACGAGCGGCAGGTCGGTAGCGAAAATCTGGAACAGGTAATGGCGCGTCTCGCCTTCGGGCGGATCGGGCAGCAGCCATTCGGAATTGCCGAAAGCGTTCTTGCCCGTGCGCGGCGGCACCTCGCCTTCGAGCAGCTTGCCACGCTGGCCGGGCAGACCCCAGACCAGCCAGTGGCAGGCGGGCTCTGCACCTTTCGCCGAGGCATCCTCGACGATGATTACCAGTTCCTGCGAACCCGGCGGCGGCGCGCTCCATTCGAGCGGGGGCGCGACCGCATCCTCTTCCGCGGCGGTGAAGCTGCCATCCAGCTCCTCGCCCGCGGCGAACGCCGGGCTGGTGAGCGCAAATCCGCCGCGCCCGAGCACCTGCGCCGAGCCAAGCACCGCCGCCGCGAGGCCGGGATGGCGCGCGGGAGCAGGCACTTTGGCGGCAAGCCAGGCCGGGAAATCAGTCATGATTCTGTCGCTTCATCGCCCCTGTGCTAGTCCCTTCGAGCCTGCGAGACGAGGCTTGGCCGCGCGGTTTTCGCCGGATTCTGAGGAAAACCGAACAAAAGCAGTCAAAAACAGCACGGAAATGGCTTTTTCGCAGCCCCGTAATGGCGCTGCTTGCCCTTGGAGCCGAGACATTGCATCCATGGCGACGCGCCGGATTGCCCCGGCGCAGCCATCCCCCGCCCTGCCCTTACCGGAGTCGCATCCCGCCATGAACGCAGCCCGCACCGCGCTCAGCACCATCCTTGCCTGCGCTCTCGTGAGCTGCGGCGGCGGCGGATCCTCGCCCCCTCCCACCGGTGGCGGCACGCCGACCCCGACGCCGACCAGCTCGGCTTGCGCCCTGCGCGCGCAGCAGGACTTCGCCGACTCTGTGCTCAACGAATGGTACCTGTTCCCGAACCTGCTCGCGGTCGCCAATCCGGCGAGCTTCAACGATCTTCAGGCCTATCTCGACGCCCGCGTCGCCCCGGCCCGCGCCCAGAACCGTGACCGCTTCTTCACCTTTGCGACTTCGATCGCCGAGGAAAATGCGCTGATCAACTCCGGCTCCTCGGCGGGCTTTGGCATCCGCCTGTTCTACGACACCAATGCCAACCGCGTGTTCGTGACCGAGGCCTTCGAGGGTGCCAACGGCCTTGCCGCCGGGCTTGACCGCGGCACCGAGATCACCGCGATCGGCACCGCAAGCAACAACCTTCAGAGCGTCGCCAGCCTGATGGCGAGCGGCGGGCCGCAGGCCGTGGTCAACGCGCTCGGCCCTTCGACCGCAGGCACCGCGCGGGTGCTGCGCTTCATCCAGCAGCCCGGCGGGCCGACGATCGAGCGCACCGTCACCAAGTCCGACTTCGCGCTCGATCCGCTGTCCGATCGCTACGGCGCGCTGGTGCTCAATGACGGCAGCAAGCGGGTCGGCTACATCAACCTGCGCACCTTCATCATCGCCGATGCCTCGGCCCAGCTGCGCGCCGCCTTCGGCCAGTTCGCCGCGCAGGGCGTGACCGAACTGATCATCGACCTTCGCTACAACGGCGGCGGGCTGGTCGAGGTGGCCGACATCATGGGCGACCTGATGGGCAAGGGCCGGGTCGGTCAGGTGTGGAGCCGCACCGTGCTGCGCGCATCCAAGACGGCCGAGAACGAGACGCGCCTGTTCCGCGCCGAGGCCAACGCGATCACCCCCACCCGCATTGCCTTCATCACCACCAACGCCAGCGCCTCGGCGAGCGAGCTGGTGACCAATTCGATGATCCCCTATCTCGGCAGCAACATGGCGCTGGTGGGCGGCAACACCTTCGGCAAGCCGGTCGGCCAGTTCGGGTTCGATTTGCCGAACTGCGACCTGCGGGTGCGCGCGGTGGCGTTCCAGACGGTCAATGCCAATGATCAGGGCGAATACTTCACCGGCCTTGCCAGCGTGGTGCCCAACACCTGCCGCGCCGGGGACGACATCACCCGCCCGCTCGGCGATCCGCGCGAAGCCTCGATCGCGGCGGCACTCGATTTCCTTGCCGGACGGACCTGCACCCCGATTTCAGGCGCGAAGGGCGATGTCGCCGCCGATGCCGCGCAGCGCGCGCGCGTGGGTCTCGACCTGCCCGAACGCCAGCCGCTCACGCCGGCGCGGCCGGGCGCGGGCGATCTGGAAATTCCGGGGCTGTTCTAGAGCCCTTCGGGCACTGTCTCGAACCCGGGAATGTCGCCCAGATCGACCCAGCCCTGCTTGGACTTGGTGTAGCAATGGAAGGCGGGCTTCAGGATGCTGGTATCGTCCAGCGTCCCGGCCTTGATGAACATCATCCCCGGCGGGCTTTCGACGCGGGTGAACACCGGCGAGCCGCAGGTGCCGCAGAACTGCCGCCGCACGGTCGCGCCGCTATCGCCGGTGTCGTTGTAGGTGGTTAGCTCGCCTTCATGCGCCACCGCGCCCTCGGGCACGCCGATGATCACCGACAGGCTGCTGCCCGCCTGGCGCTGGCAATTCTTGCAATGGCAGGTGACGCACAGCAGCGGATCGCTCTCGCAGGTGTAGCGCACCTTGCCGCACAGGCAGCCTCCGGTGAGTGTCATGGCGTCTCTCTCCCCTGTTGATCCCCGCAAGCCTCAGGGCGCGGGGTCGCCCGTGAAGGGCTGGCTATCGGTATAGCCGCAGCCCTGCAAAGTCTCCCCGTCCAAAGCGATAGTGGCGACGAAGGGGAAGGCGCGGTCGCTCATTCCGTCGCCGCACTGGCCGGGGGTGAGCGTAGCGGTAAGCGGCTTGCCGTCGAGAGAGCCGGTGAACCCGAGCCCGCCATTGCCGGCGAAACGGGTGATGGCGAAGCGGGTGCCGGAGGGGGATTCCGGTGTCGTCCACACGCCCTCGCCCCCTGCGATCCTGAGATTCCAGAACGGTTCCGTGCCCAGCAGCGTCACGACCTCCTCGGGCGCGACCGCATCGAAGGCCTTGCCTTCGGGATCGATCCCGTCGGTGCGGGCGGGGGTGCAGGCGGCCACGACCAGCAGCAACGCGAGCGCGGGAAGGCGGAAGGTCATCGCATGTCTCCTCAGTGTGCCGCGAATAGGCCGGAACCAGACCTGCGCCAAGCGGTTGGGCGCGCATGGACTTCACCCCGACCCGCGAGCGCGGCCAGCTGCGCCTCTCCCAGTTTCTTCCCGCCGCCGGCCGCCACTATGCCGAAAACCGCAATGCCGATGATGGCCCGGACGCCATCGCACTTGGGGGTGGGCGCGGCAATGTCTCGCAGCTCTCGCCGTGGCTCCACGCGGGGCTGATCGGGGAGGCGGAGGTGCTCCAAGCAGTGCTCGGCCACCACTCCCCGCGCGCCGCCGAGAAGTTCGTCGCCGAGGTGTTCTGGCGGGTCTACTTCAAGGGCTACCTCGAACAGCGCCCGGCGGTGTGGGCGGACTACTGTGCGGGCCGCGACAAAGCGCTGGCTGCGATGGAGGGCAATAGCGGCCTGAGAACCGCCTATGCGCAAGCGACCGAGGGGCGCACCGGCATCGAGGCCTTCGATGTCTGGTCGCGGGAGCTGGTGGAGACCGGCTACCTCCACAACCATGCCCGGATGTGGTTCGCGAGCATCTGGATCTTCACCCTGAAGCTCGACTGGCAGCTGGGCGCGGATTTCTTCCTGCGGCACCTCATGGATGGCGATGCGGCCTCGAACACGCTCTCGTGGCGCTGGGTCGCGGGGCTGCACACCAAGGGCAAGCACTATCTGGCGCGGGCCGACAACATCGCCCGCTACACCGCCGGACGGCCCGGCGGCCCGCTCGCGGCACCGGGGCTGGCAGAGGATGCCGCACCGCTCGCCGAGCCGCACGACCATCCTCGCTGGCTGCCTGACCTGCCGCCGCCGGTCACCGCAGCAGACCTAGCCCAGCCCTTCGCGCTGCTGCTGCACGACGAGGCCGCGCATCACGCCCCGCTCGCCCTGCCCGCAGCGCCGGCGCTGGTGATTGGAGCGAGCCGGGCCGGGGCGCGTTCGCCGGGCGCGATCGGCGCGCCTGCCCTGCACTTCACCGAGGGAGCGATGGCGAGCGGTCTCGCCGAGTCGGCGGCCGCTTTCGGTTGTCCGGTGGTCGAATGGCCCGCGGGTGCGCCGCTGGAGCCGCTATTGGCGCAGGCCGGGATCACCCGGCTGGCGGTGCCTTACCTGCCCGCCGGCTGGACCCGCGACGCGCTGGCGCCGGGGCTCGCCCCGCTGGCGGCACAGGGCCGGATCGTCACCCTGCTCGGCGATCTCGACCGGGCCACATGGCCCCATGCCAAGGCGGGGTTCTTCGGAGTGGCCAAGCAGATCGACGCGCTGCTCGGCGAATGCGGGATCGCGGGCTAAGCCTCAGCCACAGCCTCGGCTTCGAGCGCGCGCCGCTCGGCCCGCTCGCGATCGGCCTTGTCGCGCTGCACGGCCGTCTTGCGCGCTTGCTCGGCAAGGCCGCGCCAGGTCTTTTCCGAGCGCAGCTCGCGCTCGCGCACATTGTCGAGCGTCGCCTTCGCGGCCAGCAGGGCTGCCTCGTCCGCACGTTCGCAGTAGAATTCGTAGGTCTGGGCCATGGGTCTGTCCTGCCGGGAGAGGGGAAGGCGGAAGGTGCCCGGCGGGAGCCCGCATTGCTGCGCGCCCCCGCCCGGCGGTATCGATCAGTCGGCAGCCGACAGGTTGATCGCGCTTTCCTTGCCGTTGCGGCCGCGCTCGAGTTCGTAGTTGAGGCGCTGGTCCTTATCGAGCGAGTTCATGCCCGCAGCCTGCACCGCAGTGATGTGCACGAAGCTGTCCGACGAGCCATCATCCGGCTGGATGAAGCCATAGCCCTTGTCGGTGTTGAAGAACTTCACGGTTCCGGTCTTGCTCATGGGGTGTTCCTTTCAAGAACAATCAATTGCCCCACCGCGAAATGCGGCGAGGGGTAGTGCGTCGTATCGTCCAATGAAAGGAAGTCGTCGTCTGAGAGGCGCCGGGGCCGATGGGTGGAACCAGGGGCAGAGGCGGAGCGCAAATTTCGAAGTCCGTCGCAAATTTCGACGTCAGCAATGGCTTGATAGCACAGTTTCCCCCGTCCACCTAATCCGTCGTCACGCAGGCTTGCGTTAAGACATTCGCGAGAGGTCCGGCTGTAACCTCGCAGCCCATGCCCCACGCCACTCCCTTCGCGCCGACCGACGGCCCTGCGAGCCCCGCTGCCGCCGGCGGCGCGATGCGCGCGCGGCTGCGGCGCACGGGGCTGTGGGTGGTGGGCGGATCGGTGTTCGCCTCGGCCGCCTTTGCCCATCTGTCCTTCACCCTGTTCGGCGAGCTCGACTACGCCGGCACCATGATCGCCGCGGTGCTGATCCCGCTGGTGGTTTCCAGCCTCGCCTTCGGCTGGATCGCCTCGCTCACGCTGCGGCTCGAAGCCTCGCGCGCCGATCTCGAACGCCTCGCCCATCAGGACGCGCTGACCGGCATCGCCAACCGCCGCGCCGCGCTGCGGCGGCTGGAGAGCTGGGCCGCAGAGCCGGTGCCGATCGCGCTGGCGCTGGCCGATCTCGACCACTTCAAGCACGTCAACGACCGGCTCGGCCATGACGGCGGGGACGCCAGCCTCGTCCACTTTGCCGCGATGCTGCGCAAGCTGGTGCCGGCCGACTGGCTGATCGCGCGGATCGGCGGCGAGGAATTCCTGCTCGCCGCGCGCGGGCTCGACCCTGCCGACTTCGGCGCGCGGATCGAGGCGGTGCGCACCGCGATCGCCATCACCCCGCTGATCACGCCCGCCGGCCCGTGGCACCTCACCGCCAGCTTCGGCATCGCCGCGCGGAGCGGCACGGAAGGCGTCGACCGCCTCATCACCCGCGCCGACACCGCGCTCTACGCCGCCAAACAGGGCGGTCGGAACCGCACGGAGCGGGCGGCTTAGTTTGTTTCATGACCGCGCCTCCGCGCGGTCGTCCTCGGCGCTGTTCCTGCCGCTGCGCGGCAGGGCGCCTGCGGCTCGCGCCGTGCGCTCGCGGCCCTTGCAGGGCCGAAACAGCGCCACTTTCGGAGCATGGAAGGGCGCACTGGCTCGGCGCGCAGCGCCGCAAGGCCGAACGGCCGCCCGCAGGTGCTCCGGAGCGAAGCGGAGGAAACAGCACCGAGGACGCACCCGCGGAGGCGGGTGCGCAATAAAAGAACAAAGTTGACAAAGGTGACACCGTGTCACTCTGGCTCTTTCCAGCCAGCCTCTTGTAATACCTGCATTAAATCTTCGTCGCTCATGGCGGACGGACAGCCGGGTTCGGCGCGGGAATCCTGTTGGCGATAGGCGGCGAATTCGTCGGGGTCCTGCACACAGAGCGCGCCGGTCTCGACCGCCTCGCCCGCTTCGACCTTGGCCAGCAGGCTCTCGAAATCGCGCGCGTGGCGCTCGGCCATCGGGCGCAGGCGGCCGAACACCGGATTGCCCTCCAGCGTGCGCGAGCGCAGCAGCGCGACCGTCAGCCCCTCGTCGAAGCGGCGGTAGGAGCCGACCTGCTCGCCCTTGTAGAACACCGGCCGCTCGACCCCGTTGATCGCCCGGTCGAGCGCGGCGTGGGCGAGCACGTCGAAGGAGTGGTGATAGGCGACCTCCCAGGCGAGATCGAAGGGCTGGCCCTTCAGCCGCGAGCGCAGTCGGTAGGCCGACTGCCGCGAACACCCCACCGACCGCGCCGCCTCGTGGACGGAATGCGTCGCGGAGAGCGCGCGCAGGAACGCGACCTGCTTGGGCAGGGACCACCCGTCATGCCGCTCGGCGCGCGCGGGCGTGGGGAGAGTGACGGGCGCTGAAGCGCGGGGCGAGCGGGGAGAGTGCGTGTGGGCCATCCGGGGAGGATGACTCGGGTTGGGGGGTGTAGGAAAGGGCTCGAAAGTCCAACACTCTAAGCAGAATAGCGCCACTCTGTCCCTCTGCGACCTCTGTGTGAAGCCATGCTATGAGTGCGGG
Organism: Porphyrobacter sp.; assembly: GCA_027531395.1. GTDB lineage: Bacteria > Pseudomonadota > Alphaproteobacteria > Sphingomonadales > Sphingomonadaceae > Erythrobacter. Next base: position 71,516 of record JAPZRO010000001.1, read on the forward strand.
GAAACGTCGGCGCTGTCCGGATGAGCGGCACCTAGTCCGTTCCCCGGGGGGAGGGGAAATGCGGGGTTTGGATAGGTCGTAGCACCCCCCTCACCCCGCCTTCAGCGCAATTCCCGCAAACCCGCCCGGCAGCACCACCCGCAGCGTGCCCGGGGCGGTTTCGGTGACTTCGATGGGGAAGCTGGTGCCCGCGTCGGGGTCGTCGGCCATATGGGTGCCGGTGAGGCTCCCGCGCCAGAACACCTTGCCGGCAGCGATGCCGTCGCCCTGTGGGCCGACCCAGATCAGCTCCCACCCGCCGCCGTCGCGCGAGGGGGTGATGAGGCCGGTCGCCGCCGCGCCGTAGACGATGTGGAGCCACGGCCCATCCTCGACCCCGAAGCCGCGGTCGCCATTGTCCCACGCCAGATCATAGAGGCGGATCGCCCCGCCCGCCGCGGTGCCGCGCGCGGTCATGCTCAGCCGGCCGGTGTAGCGGCTGCCGTTGGAGGTGCCGCTGGTGGTGTAGGTGCCCGCAAGGCTCCCGTCGGCCGCGGCCCCGCCGGTGCGGGTGGCGGTCTCCTCGCCCTTGATCGAGCCGTCGATCAGCGACCAGCGTCCGGTGAGCTGGCCCGGCACGGCGGTGCGCGTGTAGGTCACCCCGCCGCCCTGCCCGTTGACGCTGAGCGCCAGCGTGTAGCCGAGCGGCGCCGATGCGGCGGGGGTTACGGCTCGCGGCGCAGGTGAAGGTGAAGCGAGCGGATTGGTGGCGGGGCCGACGGGCGGTCCGGGCGTGCGCGGGGGCGGCGCGGGCAGGGGCGCAGAGAGATCGAACATTCCGCCTTCCTGGCATTGGAGCATCTCGCCCGTCAGCAGCACTACGTTCTGGGCGGTTGCCTGCAGTTCCTGCATGAAGCCGACCGTCTCGGCATCGAATGCTTCGACCGAGACGCCCTGCGTCGCGGCAAGGGCAACACCGCGCGCCTCGGACGCCTGCGCCTTGCGCGCGAAGTCGGCCTTGTCCTGCGCGTTGTCGCTGTAGCCTGCGAACACCGCGCCCAGCACCGCGCAACGGCTCCAGTTGCGCCAGTCGGCACGGAAGGCGGCGGCCTCCTCGGGTGTCATCATCTTCGGAGACTCGTCCTGCGCGCCCGCCGGCGCGGCGGCGAACAGCGTGGCGGTGGCGGCAAGCAGGAATGTGCGCATGAATGTCTCCCCCCGAAAACAGCGATGCGGCCCTTAGGCCAAGGTGCCGCAAGCGCGGGTCGCTGGCAAGCGGGCGCGCTCTCAGGGGGTCTTGCGGATATCCTCGGCCAGCACCGCCACGGTGATCCCGAGCTGGCTGACCTTGAGCCGGTTGTCGGCGCGCATCCCGTCGGGCGCGAGGGTCAGCTCCTGCCTCACCTTAAAGCTGCCCTCCATCGTGTATTCGAGCACCAGCAGGTTGCCGCGCGCCTCGCCGCGCACCGGCCCGATCGCATCGGTGAGCGTGCCCTCGTAGCGGCCGGGAGCGACCTCGACGAGCCGCCACTGGCGTGCGCGCGGGGGCTTATCGCCCTCGGTCACGGTCTGGTCGAGCAGCAGCACGCGGCGGGGCGGAGCGGCCCATGCAACCTCGGTCTGCGCCTCGGTGACGATCCGCCCATTGCTTTCGACCCTCACGGGGACGGGATCGGACAGCACCTTGTCGAGCGTGCCCGTGCCCTGACTGCGCCCTGCAAAGAAGGTGAAGGGATCGAAGCGCGGCGCCTCGGAGCCGGCAAGCGGCGCGGCGATCGGCGGGGTGGAGACACACCCGGCCAGCGCCAGCGCGAGGGGGACGAGGAGGCTAGAGCGCATCGCCAGGCGCGCCTGCCTCGACCGCTTCGATATGGACCACGCTGGTCGCCGTGCGGCCGGTGTTGACGTCGGTCACCGCCAGTTCGACGCGGTAGCGCCCGAGCTGCTCGCCGTCCTCGATGGTCAGCCCGATGCCGGCCGGCGCGAGGCCGATATTGCCGCGCGCGACGGTGCTCGGCCCCTTGAAGGCGTCGAAAACGAGCGGCTCGCCATAGGGCGTGCCGTCGGGCGCGGTGATGGTGACAGTGGCGGCAAGGTGGCACGCGCCCGCCGCATCCGGCTCGCAGTTGACGTACAGGATCGCCTGCGTGAGCCGCCGGTTGCGCTCGATCCGGGTGGCGGTGGGCAAGGTCGGCGGGGTCGGCCCGGCCCAGGCCTCCATGAAGGCAGCCGGATCCGCGGTCCACAGATGGATGATCTTGAGGTCGCCCGCCGCTGCCTCGACATTGTCGCGTTCCGGCGCGGCCTGCTGCGCGGCGAGCGGCCCCGCCCCGGCGAGGCTGGCGAGCAGCGCGGCCATGATGGCGGCAAGACAGTTTCGCATCAGGCAATCTCCGCTCCCGGATGCGGCGGCGCCCGGAAAAATGCAGGCTGCCCAATGGCCAAGCGGCAGGCAAGCAGATTCGGCAAGCCTGCCCTGCCGCTCGCCTTCCGCCCGCATTCGCGGGCGCGCGGGTGGCGCGGCGGGTATCAGCTTGGCAAGGGTCAGGCCGTGCGCGGCAACGGAGCGCAGGCCGCGCGGTCGCCGGTGACGAAGCGCGCCGCGCTGACATCCGCGCCGCCATCTTCGCGCAGGTCGCGGATCCTTCCGGCCAGCAGCGTGATGGTGTCGCGATAGGCCGCGCGGGGCGCGCTCGCGGTGGTGCGGGACTTGCCGAACACGGCGATCTGGTGGGCGTGGAGCAGCTGGTTCATGTCCATGGGACGGGTCTTTCGGGGCTGGAGAAATGGCAAGGGGCTCCCGGCGAACCGGAAGCCCCCGACTATGGGCAGGGCGTCTGCGTCAGCTCTGCTGTTTCGAGCCGCTGTCGCCGTCACCCTGTTCCATCTGCAGGTTGGTGGCGTGTGCCGTGCCGCCATTAACCTGCCGCGTGTCGTAGCCGTAACGCTGGTCGGCGCGCGGCTCCTGGGCCTGCTGCTGGAGATCGGACTTGTTGAACGGCAGGGCATCGCCGCCCTTGTCCGGCGTGATCATCCCGGCACCCTTGGCGCTGTTGTAGGACTTGATCTTGCCATACTGGGTCATGATGCTGCTTCCTTTTCCTGTCCGCGCGGGCAGCCGAAGATGGTCACTTGTGCACGGGGGCATGAGTCACGCTGAAACGAAATTCCGACTTTACTCGGTCTGTTCATATTCCGGTCTGACTTCTTGCATCACTGATATGGGAATGATTGAATATTTTACAAGGATGATTGTTATATTATTATAATCATATTTTATTGGTGATTGACTTTACGCAATGGAGCGCGCACGCCCCGCGCGGGCATACCGCCCGTCAAGGAACAGCTTATGGCCAAGGGCCAGCAGAGAAAGAGCCGCGAAGCGCGCAAGCCCAAGAAGGATCCCGGGCCGAAGCTGAACGCCAGCCAGCCGAGCCTCAAGCCCGGCGGGATCAAGGGTCTGGAGAACCTGCGCAACAGCTGAGCGCGACCGACGGCGCGCGCCCCGCTCCGCTACCGCTCAGGCCGCGCGCGCGGCGAGCAGGTTCCAGATAGCGGCGAAGATGATGCCATAGGCAAAGCCGATGGTGGCGGTGAGGCCGACAAGGCCCGCTGCAGTCACCAGATCGAACGGGCCGACATTCATCGTCATGTGGATCATGTGGAGCCGCAGCACGAAATCGAGCACCGGCTGCCCCCACCCCGCCGCAACCAGCCCCGCCCACAGGCTGTGCAGCAGGCCGAGCATCGCGCCGGTCGAAAGGCCGGTCTTCACTGTGTTGATGGGTCGCATGGTATCCCTCCCGCGCCGGGCCGATGGTGGCACCGGCTGTCCGCCATTCTAGTGCCCGGGAGAGGAGAGCGAATTGATCTGGCGCAAGCCGCGCGGGGCTATTGGCCCGCCTGCGTGAGCACGGTGCGGTTGCGGCTGAACCATTCCTCGCCGGTATCGTCGAGAAAGTCGACCTCCTTGAGCGTGACAAGGCTCGCCCCGTCGCGGGTGGTGGTCTCGCGGATGCGCGCCGGGCGGTTGTCGTCCTCGGCTTCGCGCAGGGCAATGATGGTCCAGTGCGATGCATCCGTGGCGGCGGCGAGCGAGAGCGTCGCGGCCTCGAGCCACGGCGTGCGGCCAGCGCGGAAGCCGGAATTGTATTCGGTCACCCCGTCCGCACCCAGCATCGAGATGCTGGTGATGAAGACATTGCCGACCCGCGGGCCGTCATCGAACACCGAGCGGCGCAGCATGGTGTTGCGGTCGCCTTCGAGGGTCACGGTGACGCTGACCGAGATGCCCTCCCACCGCTGCGAGGAATAGTCGAGATATTGGAGCTGCCCCTCCCACGCCCCTGCCATCGAGGCGCGCGCCTCGGCGAGCGAGACGGGGGGCGCATCCTGCGCCGCCGCGGGAGCGGCGAACAGGGCGGCGAGGCAGGCGGCGGCGGAGGCAAGGCGCATCATGGCATTCTCCTGTCGAGACCCGAGCTACGCAGGCCCCCGCCGCCCGGCTGCAATCAATCGTGCTCGCGGTCTCCCGCGCCGACATAGAGCTGGTTGCCGACTTCGCGGAACTTGGCGCTCATTTCCTGCATCCCCGCCTCTGCCTCGGCCTCGCTGGCGACGAAGGTTTCAATCCCCGCATTCTGCTTGGCGGCGAAGTCGCGCACTTCCTGCGTGATCTTCATCGAGCAGAACTTCGGCCCGCACATCGAGCAGAAATGCGCCGACTTCGCGCCCTCGGCGGGGAGCGTCTGGTCGTGATATTGCTCAGCGGTTTCGGGGTCGAGGCTGAGGTTGAACTGGTCGCGCCAGCGGAACTCGAAGCGCGCCTTGCTCAGCGCATCATCGCGCACCTGCGCCGCCGGGTGCCCCTTGGCGAGGTCGGCCGCGTGGGCGGCGAGCTTGTAGGTCACAACGCCGACCTTCACATCGTCACGGTCGGGCAGGCCGAGGTGCTCCTTGGGCGTGACGTAGCAGAGCATCGCGGTGCCATACCAACCGATCTGCGCCGCGCCGATGCCGCTGGTGATGTGGTCGTAGCCGGGCGCGATGTCGGTGACGAGCGGGCCCAAGGTGTAGAACGGCGCCTCACCGCAGGCTTCGAGCTGCTTTTCCATGTTCTGCTTGATCTTGTGCATCGGCACGTGGCCGGGGCCTTCGATCATCACCTGCACATCCTGTTCCCACGCGCGCTTGGTGAGTTCGCCGAGGGTGTAGAGTTCGGCGAACTGCGCTTCGTCATTGGCGTCGCGGATCGATCCGGGGCGCAAGCCGTCGCCCAGCGAATAGGCGATGTCATAGGCCTTCATGATCTCGGTGATCTCGTCGAAATGCTCGTAGAGGAAGCTCTCCTTGTGGTGGGCAAGGCACCACTTGGCCATGATCGAGCCGCCGCGCGAGACGATCCCGGTGACGCGCTTGGCCGTGAGCGGGATGTAGGGCAGGCGCACGCCGGCGTGGATGGTGAAGTAGTCGACGCCCTGCTCGGCCTGCTCGATCAGCGTGTCGCGGAAGATTTCCCAGGTCAGTTCTTCCGCGATGCCGCCGACCTTTTCCAGCGCCTGATAGATCGGCACGGTGCCGATCGGCACAGGGCTGTTGCGGATGATCCATTCGCGGGTGTCGTGGATGTTGCGGCCCGTCGAGAGGTCCATGATCGTGTCCGCGCCCCAGCGGGTCGCCCAGACCATCTTGTCGACTTCCTGCGCGACGTTCGAGGCCACGGCGGAGTTGCCGATATTGGCGTTGATCTTGACGAGGAAGTTGCGCCCGATCGCCATCGGCTCGCTTTCGGGGTGGTTGATGTTCGAGGGGATGATCGCCCGCCCGCGCGCGACTTCGGAGCGGACGAATTCGGGGGTGATGTAGTCGGGGATCTCCGCGCCCCAGCTCTCGCCGTCGCGGACGAGGTCCTTGGCGATCTCGCGCCCGAGGTTCTCGCGCTCGGCGACATATTCCATTTCCGGCGTGATGATGCCGCGGCGGGCATAGTGCATCTGGGTGACGTTCATCCCTGCCTTGGCGCGCAGCGGCCGCTTGACCACGTTGGGGAAGCCCGGGACGCCGCCCGAACGGTCAGGGCCGAGCTGGCCATTGTCCTCGGGCTTGACCTCGCGGCCCTGATAATCCTCGACGTCCCCGCGCGCGAGGATCCAGTCGCGGCGCAGCGGGGCGAGGCCGGCGTTGATGTCGATATGGGCCTCGGGGTCGGTGTAGGGGCCGGAGGTGTCGTAGACGCGCACGCTCGGCTCATCGCCCTCGAGGTCGATCTCGCGCATCGCGACGCGGATGCCCGAGCCGGTGCGCGCGCCGACATAAACCTTGCGGCTGCCGCGGATGGGGCCGGTGGTGACGCCGATTTCGACGGGGGAATTGATGTCGGCCATGTGCGTTCTCTCTCCAACGGGCGGAAAAGGGGCACATGTGGCGCGAGCCTGCCCACTCCCTCCGCCGATGCTAATCGGTTCAGGTTCGACGGGTCGGGCGATGCTAACCGCCCCTCTCAGCACAAGCGTGCTCCCCGGGGATGGGGAGGGATTAGGCCAAGCCGGAGGGCGAGTCCAGCCTCACGCAAAGCGCGCGGGTATCTCCGGATCACCTGTGTCGAGCAGCGGAATGCTGCCCTCGCCGAGGCCCGCATAGGCGCTGGCCCAATGCGCCACCCAGGCCGGATCGCGCACCTTTGACGGGTGGTAGCCCGGCAGCAAGGATCGCAGCATCGCGGGCGAGGTGTGGAGCAGGAACCGCGCCACCATCAGCCATAGCCTGATGCGGCTCGCGGGGCTGGTCCACAGCCCGTCGCGCTTCAGCATCGCGGCATAGCCCTTGCGGCTCGCCAGCGCGACGTGGACCGTCCCGCACAGCAGGCCCCACGCCCGACCGCGCCAGTCGCCATAGAGGTGGTTGTAGAGATCCCACGCGACGTTCTTGTGCTCGGTCTCCTCGACCATGTGCCACAGCACCAGCGAGGCAATCGCGCTGTCCGATCCGGCGAAGAGCTGGCGGCGCGAGCGGATCAGCCATTCGGTGATGCCCATCGTCATGGTCTCGAACCCGGCGGTATAGGCCAGCCGCCATTTCAGGCTGCGCTTCTGGAAGCGGCGGTAATCGGCCTCCATCTCCGCCTCGACGCCCGCCAGCTCGGGGTAATGGCGTTTCAGGATCTCGTTGTAGCGGCGGTGGCTCTGGAAGTGGACGCCCTCCTGACCGATGAAGCCGTGAACGTCGGCCTTCAGGGCCGGATCATCGACCTGCTTCAGCGCCTCGGTGACGGTCTTGATGAGGAAGGGCTCGAGATAGGGCATGGCGAGCGAGGCGCCGTTGACCATGTGGCTCCATTCGGGGCGCTCTGGGTGCCAGACGGGATCGATCCCCTCGTCGAAGGCAAAGGGGATGCGGCGGACGAGGATCGGCGGGTGCGCGGTCACTGGTCGGCCCCGTGGCGGTGGTGCTGCCAAGCGCCCCACAGCAGCAGGCCGATCGCCAGATGCACGCCGATCATCGCGGGCCAGCCGGCGAGGAAGATGATGTTGTTGATCGTCACGTCGCCCGGAAACGGCCCGCCGCCGAATTCCAGCCCGCGCGTGCCGAACAGGGCATTGGCGATGGCGGGCAGCGTGAACAGCCAGCCGAAAGCCAGCGCTGCCCAGAACAGCACCGCCTGCGCCCGCTCGGAGAGACGCAGGTATCCACCCGCCGCCCCGATCGCGATCAGCATGGTGCCGTTGGTGATGCCTTCAAGGTGCGCCATGTTCCACGCCCGCCGGTCGCCCGGGATGGCGACGGGCACGTCGGTGACGAAGGGCCACAGGTCGATCGCGCCCAGCGTGAAGAAGAAATAGAGCCAGCCCGACAGCACGGCGCTCGCGATCAGGCCAATCCCGTTGAGGACCAGCAGGCCCCGGCGTCTCTCGGTCAGCATATGTCCCTCCCCCCTCAGGGATGCGCGCGGCCGCGGGCCGCTATTCGATCACCCGCCCGCGCACCATCACGAAGTCGACCTCTTCCAGCACGGTCACATCGGCCAGCGGATTGCCGTCGACCGCGATTATGTCCGCCGAGTAGCCGGACGCGAGGCGGCCGATCTGGCTTTCCATGCCGAGCACCTTGGCCGCCACGGTGGTGGCCGAGGCGAGCACCTCGCGGTCGCTCATGCCCTGCTTCTTCATCAGGCCCAGTTCCTCGGCGTTGCGGCCGTGCTGGTAGACGCCCGCATCGGTGCCGAAGGCGACAGTGACGCCATACTGGCGCGCGCGGCTGACCAGCGAGGCCATCAGCGGCTGGACGGCGCGGATCTTGTCCTCGACCACGGGGGTATAGACGCCCTTGCCCAGCCCCTCGGAGACGCCTTCGAGCGCCATCAGGGTCGGCACCAGCACCGTGCCATTGGCCTTCATCGCCTTGGCTGCGGCTTCATCGAGATAGGTGCCGTGCTCGATCGAATCGATCCCCGCCTCGGCGGCCTGCTGGATGCCGCGCGCGCCGTGGGCGTGGGCCATGACCTTGAGGCCGAGCGAATGGGCGGTGTCGGCGATCGCCTTCATTTCCTCGGGCGTGAAATGGGCTTCGAGCCCGCGGCCCTGCTGCGAGAGGACGCCGCCGGTGGCGGTGATCTTGATCACGTCCGCGCCGTTCTGGCTGGCGAGCCGCACCTTGGCGGCGCACTCGACCACGCCGGTGCAGGTGAAGCCGCTATCGAGCAGTTCGTTGACCTCGGAGCGGAAGCCGTTGACGTCGCCATGCCCGCCGATGATCGCCAGCGCGGGACCGGCGGCGACGATGCGCGGCCCCGGCACTATGCCCTCCGCCGTGCCGCGCCGCAGCGAGAAGGCGGTATCGCGCCCGCTCCCGGCCTCGCGCACGGTGGTGAAGCCGGCAAGCGCGGTCAGCCGCGCGTTCTTGGCCCCCACGACCACGCCCCACTCGTCGGGCTCGGTCGCTTCCTTCCAGAAATCGCCGCCCGGATCGCCGGTGAGGTGGGTGTGCAGGTCGATCAGGCCGGGCAGCACGGTCTTGCTCGCAAGGTCGATCGTGCGGTCGGCGGTGACGGTTCCGTGGCCGGGGGTGATCGAGACAATCCGCCCGTCGGTGACGAGGATCGTCGCCGGGCCGCTCGGCTCGCCCGCGGCATCGGTGATGACGCTGCCGGCACGGATCGCGACCGTCTCGGCCGCCAGCGGCGCGGCCATCGCCGCCGCCAGAACGCCTGCAAGATTGGCCCACCGGCGCGCGCGTCGCATCATCGTCATGTCTCCCCAAGGTCTCCCGATCTCGCACCCGTGATGCGCCGCCGCGCAGCCGGTTGCAAGCCTCGCGCGCGATTGCGCTTGGGAAGCGCGCGGGGTGCGGTTATCGTGACGCTGTTTCAACCGCTTGCCGATGAGAGAGAGGCCGCACGACCATGATCCGCCTGCCCCGTTTACGTAGCCTCGCCGCAGGCCTTGCCCTCGCTCTCGCCCCGCTGGCCGTGCTCGCACCGGTCACCCCCGCCATGGCTCAGGCGGGTGACGCCAGCGATGCTGCCTATGGCGATCTCTATGATGCGATGGAATCCTCGGTCGATCAGGGGATGATGGTCGACAAGGCGCTGGTGGTGCTGGGGCGCGAATTTGCCGCTTCTGCCGAGTTCAAGATCGCCGAGGCCGAAAGCCCCGGCCTGATCAAGGAGATGATCGACAATCTGCGCCCGATCTTCGTCTCGCAGTCCGAACGCGTGCGCAAGCTCTACCGGCCGACCACGCTGGCGCTGTTGGCGCGGCACCTGACCCCCGACGAGGCGACCAGCATCGCGGCCTTCTACCGCTCGGATCTCGGGCGCAAGCTGATGGGCGGGATGGTCGAGAACTACTCGCCCGACGCGACGCTCTCGAACCTCGAAAGTCAGGCCCCGGTCACGGCTGAACAGGTGCAGACCGACATCAGCAACGCCACCAACGCGACGATCTCGGCGATGTCGCAGGACGATCTGATCGAGCTCGGCAAGCTGGCGATGGCCAAGCCCGAACTGCTCAAGCTCTCGCTGATCGGCAAGGGCGTGCAGGAGCTGCGCGCGCAGATGGAGAACGAACCGCTGACCGCCGAGGAAGACGCGGCGATCGTGGCGGTGGTCGAGGACGTGTTCAACCGGCGGTTCCCGGCGGAGTAGGGAAATCCTGCCGGTTCACGCCAGCGAACCACGCGAACTAGAACGTATAACCCACGCCCAGCCCGGCGATAAACTGGTTCGCATCGCCGCGCAGGCTTGTGTAGGGCGTGTCCGCCGCATCGCCCAGCAGGCGCGAATAGCCGCCCACGCCGTAGACGCTCCACCCGCCGTCGAGCGCATTGCCCGACAAATCGTAGTTGAGGATCGCCAGCGTGCCGACGCGGTTCAACCCGCCCTCGGCGGCGAAGGCCGGCAGCCCGCTCGCCAGCCGCTGCGGCGGGGTGACCGAGAAGTAGTAATCGGCGAAGCTGTCGTCGACGAACTCCATCTGCGCCTGCACCTGCAGCACGAAGGCCTTGCCGAGCGGGGTCGAATAATTGACCTGCGGCTCGATCACCATGCCCTCGTGTGCGCCGAGCACGTCCCAGCGGACCTGCGCGCCGATGGTGAGGCTGTCGAGCGGCTTGAACACGCCGGGGAAGGACACCGCCGCGTTGAGCCCGACTTCGAGCGCCACGTCGAGCTCGCCCGCGGCCTCGACCACATTGTCCTCGATCTGGATATTGCGGTCATTGCGGATGCGGAACGCCGGACCAAAAGCCAGCCTGGTCTTGCGCGGGCCGAAGCTGGGCTTGGGCGAGAGCACGTCGAAGGTCAGCCCCGGGCCGTTGGGCCGGATACCGACCCCGCCCACGCGGCCGACGATCAGCGGCAGCGGGAAGGCGATGTAGTCGTCCGAACCGGCATAGCTCGGCACCAGTCCGGCGCCGAGGCCGATGGTCGCCCAGGTCTCGTCGAATACCGGCTTGGTGAAGGCCATCATCGGGGCGGGCGGAGCGGGTGCGGGTTGGGGTGCTGCCTGCGCGGGTTCGGCTTCAGCTTCGACGGCATCCCCGGACGCGGTCTCGCCTTCACCGGCCAGCGCCGGGGTCGCGACCAGCACCAGCGCCGCGGCCGGCACGGCAGACAGGGCAAGCTTTCTGCGCAGCTTCATAGATACGAACCCTTTAAGAAAAAACGGTTTTACGCGATTCCCTCGCGCTGTTGCGGGCGCCCATATGGCGCTTCATGTGATGTTGCAACAGCGATTGGCCGCAGCCGTCGCGCCGCCATCATTGCCGTATCGCTCGCCCTCGCCTAGGGCTGGCACAGCATGAGCGATTCCTTGCAAATTCCGGTCTCCGAAGCAGCCACTCCGCACGATCTGGTGATCGTCGGCGGGGGTCTGGCCGGCGGGCTGATCGCGCTCGCGCTGCACCGCCATGCGCCCAAGTGCCGCTTCCTCCTCATCGAGGCCGGACGCACGCTCGGTGGGCATCACCGCTGGAGCTGGTTCGAAACCGATCTCGGCCCGCAGGCGCAGACGCTGATGGCCGAATTCGCCCTCAACGGCTGGGACGAAGGCTACGACATCACCTTCCCCGCCTATGGCCGCACCCTGCCGACCTCCTACCGCTCGCTCGCCAGCGCCGAATTCCACCGCGCGCTGGTAGCCGCGCTCCCGCCCGAACGGGTGATGCTGGAGGCAAAGGCGACCGCGATCGACGCTGACGGGGTGACCCTTGCCGACGGCACCCGCATCGCCGGCCGCCGTGTGATCGACTGCCGCCCCTTCCGCGCCTCGCCGCATCTTGCCGGCGGCTGGCAGGTGTTCCTCGGCCAGCATTTCAAGTGCGAGAAGCCCCACGGCCTCACCCGCCCCGTCATCATGGATGCGAGCGTCGATCAGGTCGCGCCCTACGGCAACGAGGCCGCCTACCGCTTCGTCTATGTCCTGCCGCTGTCGCCCGACGAGGTGTTCATCGAGGACACCTACTATGCCGACCAGCCGAAGATGGACGCCGAGGTGCTCAAGGGCCGGGTCGCCGAATATGCCCATCGCAACGGCTGGAAGGGCGAGGTGATCGATCAGGAGGCGGGCATCCTGCCGGTGGTTTCGGGCGGCAATTTCCGCGCGGCGCTCACCGAGATCGCGATCCCCGGCGTGGCTGTCGCGGGTGCGCGCGGGGGCTTCTCGCACCCGCTCACCAGCTACACCCTGCCCTTTGCCGCCGACAACGCGCTCGCCATCGCCCAGCTGCTGGCAACCCGGCCAGGGGTGTCGGGCAACGAACTCGCCGCCTTCTGCGAACGCCGCGCGCGCCGCCACTGGCGCGCCACCGGCTATTACCGGATGCTCAGCCGGATGCTGTTCGAGGCCGCCGAGCCCGACAAGCGGGTGGTGGTGTTCGAGCATTTCTATGCCCTGCGCGGCCGGTTGGTCGAACGCTTCTACGCCGGCCGCTCGACCTGGCCCGATCGCTTGCGCATCCTTACCGGCAAGCCGCCCGTAGCTATCCCGCGCGCGATCCGCGCACTCTTTTCCTCAGGTAAGCCTCTCAACACGGAGACCCCGGCATGAACGCCGATGCGAAGCTCAATCTCAATGCCGGAAAGGGCATCAACCCCGCGCTCGCCGAACGCTACGCCGGGCGCACCGCCTGCGTGATCGGATCGGGCTTTGGCGGCATGGCGCTCGCCATCCGGCTGCAGTCCGCCGGCATCGCCACCACGGTGATCGAAAGCCGCGACAAGCCGGGCGGGCGCGCCTATTACTGGGAGAAGGACGGCTTCACCTTCGACGCCGGCCCGACCGTGATCACCGATCCGCCCTGCCTCGAGGAGCTCTGGGCGCTGACCGGCCACGACATTTCCGAAGACGTCGAGCTGATGAAGGTCATGCCCTTCTACCGCCTCAACTGGCCCGACGGCACGAACTTCGACTATTCGAACGACGAGCAGCAGCTCAACGCCGAGATCGCCAAGCTCAATCCCGCCGACGTCGCGGGCTATGCGCGCTTCCTCGAATATTCCGAGCGGGTCTACAAGGAAGGCTACCTCAAGCTCGGGACCAAGCCGTTCCTCGACTTCAAGTCGATGCTCAAAGCCGCCCCTGCCCTGATCAAGGAGCAGGCGTGGCGCTCGGTCTATGGCATGGTGTCGAGCTATGTGCAGAACGAGAAGCTGCGCGAGGCGTTGAGCTTCCACACGCTGCTGGTCGGCGGCAACCCGATGAACACCTCGTCGATCTACGCGCTGATCCACAAGCTGGAGAAGGACGGCGGCGTGTGGTGGGCGCGCGGCGGCACCAACCGGCTGATCGCCGGCATGGTGCGCCATTTCGAGCGCCTCGGCGGCACGATGCGCGTCGGCGATCCGGTGGTGCAGGTCCACACGCTCGGCACCAAGGCGACCGAGGTCGAGACCAAGAGCGGCTTCAAGCAGCGCTTCGATGCGGTCGCGAGCAATGCCGACATCATGCATTCCTACAAGGACCTGATGTCGAACAGCGCGCGCGGCAAGCAGATGGCCAAGTCGCTGGGCCGCAAGAGCTTTTCGCCCAGCCTCTTCGTGGTGCATTTCGGGCTGGAGGGCACCTGGCCCGGCATCCCGCACCACATGATCCTGTTCGCCAAGCGCTACAAAGGCCTGCTCGACGACATCTACAAGAACGGCGTGGTGCCGGAGGATTTCGCGATCTACCTCCACCACCCGACCGTCACCGATCCGGGCATGGCGCCCGAAGGCAAGAGCACCTTCTACGCGCTCGTGCCGGTGAGCCACATGGGCAAGATGCCGCTCGACTGGGACGAGGTTGGCCCGAAGCTCGAAAAGATGATCCTCGACGAGCTGGAGCGGCGCCTGATCCCCGACATCCACAGCCGGATCGTCACCAAGTTCAGCTACGCGCCCTCCGACTTCAAGGCCGATCTCAACGCCCACATGGGCAGCGCCTTCAGCCTCGAGCCGGTGCTGTGGCAGAGCGCCTGGCTGCGCGGCCACAACCGCGATGACGTGATCGACAATTACTACCTCGTCGGCGCTGGCACGCACCCGGGCGCGGGGATTCCGGGGGTCGTCGGCAGCGCCAAGGCGACGGCGGGTCTGATGCTGGAGGATCTGGCGAAGGTGGGTGCTTGATGATCGGGCCGCTGCTTTTCCTGGCTGCCGCGGCAGCCGATCACGGCGTGTCGCCGCTGGTCCAGCCGGGGCACGCGCACCGCTGGCTCGAGGCGCAGAATGACGATAAGCTCACCGGCTGGATCGATCAGGCTTGGCGGGGCGAAACCGTAATCGACGGTGTCCGCTACAAGCAGGTGCTTCTGCGCACCGAGGCCAAGGGCGAGGCGCCCATGGTCGCCGACGTGATCGCGGCCGTCGATTGCGCGAACGCCAAGATGGGAATGCAGCGGCTCGTTATCATCGAACCCGACCTGGGCGCCGATTCCGAGATGCCGCTCGACGGGCTGCAGATGGACGTTCTCGATACATCCAGGAATCCGGGTGATCGGGTGCTTTTCGAAGCGGCGTGCGGCACGGGCGGTGCCCGCTGATGAAGCGTCTTGCCGTCTATTGCGGTTCGGCCTCGCCCGAGGATCCGCGCTACCTGCAACTCGCCCATGATGTCGGTGCGGAGCTTGCTGCACGCGGCATCGGGCTGGTCTATGGCGGAGGCAAGCTCGGCCTCATGGGCGCGGTCGCCAAGGGGGCGAAGGACAATGGCGGCGAGGTGATCGGCATCATCCCCGAGCATCTCGTGAAGGCCGAAGTCGCCAACCATGATTGCGACGAACTCGTCACCGTCTCGGGCATGCACGAGAGGAAACAGCGCTTCACCGACCTCTCGGACGGCTTCGTCACCATCCCCGGCGGGGTCGGCACGATGGACGAGCTGTGGGAGGCGATGAGCTGGTCGCAGCTGGGCTATCACTCCAAGCCCGTCGGCCTGCTCAACGCTTTCGGCTTCTATGATCACCTGCTCGCCTTCAACGCCAAGATGGCCGAAGTCGGCTTCGTGCGGCCCGCGCACCAAAACATCCTGATCGCGGCGGACACGATCACCGAACTGCTCGCCAAGATGGAGAGCTACCAGCCGCACACCCCGATCTTCCGCATGAAGGCCGAGGAGCTGTAAGCCTCGCCATGCCGGTCGATGCCGCCACCCGCGCCGCGCTGGTCGAGCACGCCCGGCTGTCGATCAAGCGCGGCTCGCAGAGCTTCTCCGCCGCCGCGCGCCTGTTCGACCGCGAGACCCGCGAGCGCGCATGGCTGCTCTATGCCTGGTGCCGCCGGGCGGACGACATCGCCGATAATCAGGAAATGGGCGGCGAATTGGGCGACCAGTCCGATCTGGCAGAGCGCCTCGCCCATATCCGCCGCCTCACCGCGCTGGCCTTCGAGGGCAAGCCGACGGGCGATCCGGCTTTCGATGCGCTGGGCGTGGTGGCTAGCGAAGTCGGCCTTACCCCGCAGATGGCCGAGGATGTGATCGAAGGCTTCCAGCTCGATGCCGAGGACTGGCGCCCGCGCACCGAAGCCGACATGCTGCGCTATTGCTATCACGTGGCCGGCGCGGTGGGCGTGATGATGGCGGTGGTGATGGGCGTCGATCCCAAGGATCAGGAAACGCTCGACCGCGCGAATGACCTGGGGCTCGCCTTTCAGCTCTCCAACATCGCCCGCGATATCGTGGAGGATGACGCGGCAGGGCGCTGCTACCTGCCGCAGGAGTGGCTGGCCGAGGAGGATATCGAGCCCGGCCAGCACACCAAGCCGCACCACCGCGCGGAACTCGCCGCTATGGCCGCGCGGCTGGTTGCGCTGGTGGAGAAGCACGAGGCGGCCGCGCGTGTGGGGGCGGCCAAGCTCCCCTTTCGCAGCCGCTGGGCGGTGCTCTCCGCCGCGCGCATCTATGGCGCGATCGGGCGCAAGGTGAGGAAGCGCGGGCCTGAGGCGTGGAACAGCCGTACCTATGTCCCGCGCTCGGAAAAGGCGCTCTACGGCGTGCGCGCGTTCCTCTCGGCGGTGATCAACCGCGAGAAGATGCCGCCCGGCGGGATCGACTGGGGGATTGCGGATTACCGGCCGAAGGGCTGAAACTCGTCATTGCGAGGAGCCGAAGGCGAGGAAGCAATCCATGGCCCGAAGGCCGCGGCAGACGCAATGTCATGCCATGGATTGCTTCGCCTTCGGCTCGCAATGACGAAAAAAAGCGGCTAATCCCACCCCCATGAAAGCCCTTCCCGCACTCGCCGCCCTCCTCGCCGCCGCGCCGCTCGCCGCCGAACCGACCCCCGAACAGGCAGAAGCCATCGCCGCCGCCGACGCCTTCTTCGCCGCGCTGCGCAGCGACGACAAGACCGCGCTGCAAGGCGTCATGCTGCCGGAAGGCATGATCTTCGTGCACAGCCGGATGAAGCCCGATCTGCCGCGCGTCGATGCCGTCCCGGTCGCCGATCACCTTGCGCGCTGGGCCAAGGGCACGCGCAAGGCCGACGAGGTGATGCGCTACGACACCGTGCTGGTGGACGGCGACATGGCGCTGGTGTGGGGCCCCTACCGCTTCATCTCGGACGGGCAGACCAGCCATTGCGGGATCAATTCGCTGAGCCTCGTGAAGACCGAAAGCGGCTGGAAGGTCGCCAATACCAGCTTCACGATGGAACTGCCCGAGCGCTGTGCCGCGCTGGGCGCGCCGGAGGCGCCCGCGCAATGATCACCAAACTCCTGATCGCCAACCGCGGCGAGATCGCCTGCCGGATCATGCGCACCGCGAGGGCCATGGGGATCGCCACGGTCGCGGTCTATTCCGATGCCGATGCCAAGGCGCTGCACGTGCGCTCCGCCGACGAGGCGGTGCATATCGGCCCCTCGCCTGCGGCTGAATCCTATCTGGTGGGCGCGAAGATCATCGCGGCGGCGCAGGCGACCGGCGCGAACGCGATCCATCCGGGCTACGGCTTCCTGTCGGAGAACGCCGACTTCGCGCAGGCGGTCATCGATGCAGGCCTTATCTGGGTCGGCCCCAAGCCGTCGAGCATCCGCGCCATGGGCCTCAAGGACGCGGCCAAGCAGCTGATGCGCGCTGCAGGCGTGCCGGTGACGCCGGGCTATGACGGCTCGGACCAGTCGGTCGAGCGGCTGACGCAGGAGGCCGAGGCCATCGGCTACCCCGTCCTCATCAAGGCGGTCGCGGGCGGCGGCGGCAAGGGGATGCGCAAGGTCGACGCCCCCGAGGATTTCGTCGCCGCACTCGAATCCTGCCGCCGCGAGGCGAAGGCCTCCTTCGGCAATGACGAGGTGTTGCTGGAAAAGTGGATCACCTCGCCCCGCCATATCGAGGTGCAGGTGTTCGGCGATGCCCACGGCAACGTCGTCCATCTGTTCGAGCGCGACTGCTCATTGCAGCGCCGCCACCAGAAGGTGATCGAGGAAGCCCCCGCCCCCGGCATGGACGCGGCCACCCGCGAAGCGATCTGCGCCGCCGCCGTGCGCGCTGCCAAGGCGGTCGATTACGAGGGCGCCGGCACGATCGAGTTCATCGCCGACGCCTCGGAGGGCCTGCGGGCGGATCGCATCTTCTTCATGGAGATGAACACCCGGCTTCAGGTCGAACACCCCGTCACCGAGGAGATCACGAGGGTCGATCTGGTCGAATGGCAGCTGCGCGTGGCGAGCGGCGAGGCTCTACCTAAGCGGCAGGAGGAGCTTTCGATCAACGGCCACGCGATCGAGGCGCGGCTCTATGCGGAGGACCCGGCGAAGGGGTTTTTGCCGAGCACGGGGCGGCTAGACGAGTTCTACATTCCTACCCTCCACGCCCGTGTCGAAACGGGTGTCGACGAAGGAAGTGACGTATCTCCATTCTACGACCCGATGATTGCGAAGATCGTGGTCCACGCTCCGTCACGGGCGCGTGCGATTACGGCGCTACAGGAAGAGCTCGACGGCACCCTCGTTCACCCAGTCAAATCGAATGCCGGTTTTCTCTGGCTGTGCTTGGCCGATGGCGCGTTCCGAGCAGCGGACCTCGATACGGGCCTGATCGAAAGGCGAGGCGAAAACCTCATCCCCCCTGCAAGCCCCGCCCCGGACACCATCAATGTGGGGGCCGCAGCCGAGGCGCTCTGTTGGGAGAGGGACGAGGCCACCATCCCGGGCTGGAAAGCTCGAAGTCTGACCGGCTTCCGCCTCAATGCGCCCGACCGGAAAGGGGTGCATTTCGTCCTTCCTTCGGGTGAGGCCGTCACCGGCCAGATCACTCCCCTCGCGCAAGATCACAATCAGTTCGACATGATGACCCGTGCCACTGGCGACGGAATATTGGTTGTCGAAAAAGGGCAAACCTATCTGCTGCGCTCGCGGATCGACGGCACCGGCCACGCCTCCGCCGCCGATGGCGCGATCATCGCGCCGATGCCGGGCAAGGTCATCGCGGTCGATGTGAGCGAAGGCCAGGCCGTCACCGCCGGGCAGCGGCTCATGGTGCTCGAGGCGATGAAGATGGAACACGCCCTCACCGCGCCCTTCGACGGGGTGGTCGAGGGGCTGGAGGTCAGCGCGGGGTCGCAGGTGCAGGTCGAGGCGGTATTGTGCCGGGTGGTGCCTGTCTCCACGGAAGAATAATCCGTCACCCCAGCGCAAGCTGGGGCCTAGGGCGGCACGCGCTGCCCTATGAGACCCTAGGTCCCAGCTTGCGCTGGGATGACGATGGGGGCCACCCTCTTTTCGTCATTGCGAGCGTCAGCGAAGCAATCCATCACCTGACGTCGAAACCGGCGCAAGGCCGGTCCATGGATTGCCGCGTCGCCTGCGGCTCCTCGCAATGACGAGGTGGGAGATCGGGATGTCGTGGCAAAAGGAACTCGAAGAACTGCGCGCCCGCGAGGCGCTCGCCGAGGCGATGGGCGGCGCAGACAAGGTCGCGCGGCAGCATGGGCGCGGGAAGATGGATGCCCGCGCGCGGCTGGCGGCGCTGGTGGACGAGGGCTCCTTCCGCGAGATCGGCAAGATCGCAGGCAGCGCCAAGTATGACGCGAACGGCGACCTCGCCTCGGTCACCCCCGCCCCCTTCCTGTTCGGCAAGGCCACCATCAACGGCCGTCCGGTGGTCGCCACCGCCGACGACTTCACCATCCGCGGCGGCGCGGCGGATGCGGGGATTGCGCGCAAGATGGTGCAGGCCGAGATGATGGCGCACCAGCTCAAGCTCCCGATCATCCGCATGATCGACGGCACGGGCGGCGGCGGCTCGGTCAAGACGCTCGAACAGATCGGCGCGACCTATATCCCCGCCGTGCCCGGCTGGGGCGATGTGGTGACCAATCTCGACACCGTGCCGGTCGTGGCGCTCGCGCTCGGGCCGACAGCAGGCCTCGGCGCGGCGCGGACGGTCGCCAGCCACTATTCGATCATGGTGAAGGGCCTCTCGCAGATTTTCGCCGCTGGCCCCGCCGTGGTCGATGGCTTGGGCGAGGCCTACAAGGGCGATGCCGCCAGCCACGAGGAGGCGAAGGAAGCGCTCGGCGGCTCGGCGATCCACACCCGCAACGGCGTGGTCGATGACGAGGTCGCGAGCGAGGCCGAAGCCTTCGCCCGCGCGCGGCATTTCCTCAGCTTCATGCCCGAATATGTCGGCCAGCCCGCGCGCCGCTCGCTCTGCACCGATCCGGTCACGCGCAAGGAGGAGGCGCTGCTCAGCCTCGTCCCGCGCGATCCCAAGCAGGTCTATTCGATGCGCCGCTGCATGGAGATGGTGTTCGACAGCGGCACCGTGTTCGAGATCGGCAAGCACTGGGGCCGCGCCGCGATCACCGCGCTGGCGCGGCTGGACGGCTGGCCGGTCTGCGTCATCGCCTCCGATCCTAGCTATCTCGGCGGCTCGTGGGAGGCCAAGACTAGCGAGAAGGTCGAACGCTTCGTGCGCCTTGCCGACCAGTTCCGCCTGCCCATCGTCCACCTCGTCGACAACCCCGGCTTCATGATCGGGCGCGAGGCGGAGATGGCGGGGACGATCCGCTACGGCGTCAATGCGATGAACGCTATCTACCGGGCGACGGTGCCGCTCGCCAGCATCGTGCTGCGCCGCGCCTATGGCATCGCCGGCAGCGCGATGAGCAATGCCGAGCGGTATCAGTATCGCTATTGCTGGCCCTCGGGCGACTGGGGCTCGCTCCCCATCGCGGGCGGGCTGGAGGTCGCCTACAAGTCCGAGCTGGAAGCTGCCGACAACCCCGAAGCCCTGCTCGAGGAAATCCGCGAACGGCTGGCGAAGGTCACCTCCCCGTTCCGATCGGCCGAGCGCTTCAACGTCGAGGACATCATCGACCCGCGCGATACGCGGCCCTTGCTGTGCGAGTTTGCCGGGCTGGCATGGCGGAGGCTAGGGGCGGAACCCTAATCCCTTCCCATCCCCGCCTCGGCATCGCTCGGGCCGAACAGCTTGCCCTTCTCGCTCAGCAGCACGAGCACGAGGCAGACGAGCCCGCTCGCCAGCAGCGCGAGGGCCAGCGGGCGCGCCGTGCCGTCATAGGCATAGCCGATCGCCCCGCCGAGCAGCGCCGCGGTGGTCATGCGCACGAAGCCATGCGCGCTGCTCGCCGCGCCGGCGATGGCGAAGAAGGGGTTCATCGCGATCGCTCCGAAATTGCTGCCGATGAAGCCGAGCAGCGCCATGTTGATCGCCATCAGCGGCACGAACTGCCACAGGCTCTCCTCGGGCTGGAAGGCGAACATCACCTGCGCGGCGCTGACGATGATGAAGGCGAACAGCGCGGTATGGCTCACGCGGCGCGCGCCGAAACGCTCGACGATGCGCGAGTTCGACCAGCTCGCCAGCGCCATCGATCCGGCGCAGATCGCGAACACCATCGGGAAGATGTCGCCCGCGCCGAAGGTCTGGGTGATGAGCTGCTGCGAGGAATTGATGAAGCCGAACAGCGCGCCGAACACCAGCGCCGAACCGATCACGTAGCCGGCGACGCTCGGGGTCGAGAGCGCGCGGGTCATGTTGGCGGCGATGGTACGCGGCAGGATCGGCTGGACGTTGTCGGGCGTCAGGCTCTCGGGCAAGCGGATGAACACCCACGCCGCCATCGCCACGCCCAGCACCGCCATGAAACCGAAGATCGCGCGCCAGTTGCCGACCTGGAGGATCGCCTCGCCGATGGTGGGGGCGACCGCGGGGACCATCAGGAAGATCACGAAGATGATGCTCATCATGCGCGCCATCTTGTCGCCGCCCACGCGGTCGCGGATGATCGCGGGCGGCAGGGCGACGATCCCGGCGGCGAAGAAGCCCTGGGCGGCGCGCACCGCGATCAGCGCGTCATAGCTGGGCGCCAGCGCGGAGAGGATCGAGAGCACGATATAGACGGCGACCGCGCCGAGCAGGATCGGCCGCCGCCCGAACCGGTCGGCCAGCGCGCCCGGGACCAGCGATCCGATCCCGCCGGTCAGCAGATAGACTCCGATCACGAACTGCCGGTCATTGCCGCTCACCGAAAGGTCGGCCGCCAGGGCATCGAGCGCGGGGAGAATCGCGTCGATTCCGAAGGCGTTCAGCGCCATCAGCATCGCCATCATCCACAGGAGCTCGGTCTCTCCGAGCGCCTTGCGGGCGGGCATAGAGGGGGCAAGCGTGGTCGCCATGGCCGGCCCTTTGCCGAGCGGTTCACCGGAAGACCACTGTTCTTTTCGCATGTGCACAAAATGGCACGCCGGGTGATTGGTTCCAGCAACAGTTCCTTCGCGCGGAGCAAGGTTCTATTTGTCCCCGCATGGCCGACACGCCGCCCTTTGCGCCGGACGAGGACGCGCCCCGCGACGAGCTGGGGCTGCGCAAGATCATCCATGTCGACATGGATGCCTTCTTCGCCAGCGTCGAACAGCGCGACAATCCTGACCTGCGCGGCAAGCCGGTCGCGGTCGGCGGCGCGGGCGGGCGCGGGGTGGTCGCCGCCGCGAGCTACGAGGCGCGCAAGTTCGGGGTGAGGAGCGCGATGCCCTCGGTCACTGCCTCGCGCCTGTGCCCCGATCTCGTCTTCGTGCGCCCGCGCTTCGATGCCTACAAGGAAGCCAGCCGCCAGATCCGCCGGGTGTTCGAGCACTACACGCCGATCATCGAGCCGCTGAGCCTCGACGAGGCCTATCTCGACGTCACCGACGACCGATTGGGCATCGGCAGCGCCACCCGCATCGCCGAGCTGATCCGGCAGGAAATCCGCGCCAAGACGAAACTGACGGCCAGCGCGGGGGTGAGTTACAACAAGTTCCTCGCCAAGCTCGCCAGCGACCAGAACAAGCCCGACGGGCTCTGCGTGATCCGTCCGGGCGAGGGCGCGGCCTTCGTTGCAGGCCTGCCGATCCGGCGCTTCCACGGTGTCGGCCCCAAGGCCGAAGAGAAGATGCAGCGGCTCGGCATCGTCACGGGCGCGGACCTCGCGGGCAAGGACATCGCCTTTCTGCGCGAGCATTTCGGCAGCATGGGCGATTACCTGTTCCGCGCCGCGCGTGGCATTGATCTCAGGCCCGTGCGCGCGCACCGCCTGCGCAAGTCGGTCGGCGGGGAGCGGACATTCTCCGAGGATATCGGCAGCGGCGCGGCGTTGCGCGAGACACTGGAGAACATCATTGCCATCGTGTGGGAGCGGATCGAGGCTTCGGGCGCGCGCGGCCGCACGGTAACGCTCAAGCTGAAGTTCACCGACTTCCAGATCATGACCCGCGCGACCTCGCTGCCCGACTATGTCAGCGGCAGGGAAGAGTTCGCGAGGCTCGCCCGGGCGCTGCTGGAGGCGGAGCTCCCCTTGCGCGGCCCGATCCGGCTGATGGGGCTGACGCTCTCGGGGTTGGAGGGGGCCGACGCATCCGGGGGCAAAGCCGTTGATGCGGCGCAACTTTCGCTGTTATAGCCCGTCCCCAAGGAGCGCCGAGGACATGCCGAGACTTCACCCGATCGCAGGCCTCGCCGCGCTTTTGCTCGCGCTGTCACCGGCCCGCGCCGATGAACCCGCGGACCAGGTCGATCCGCAGATCGAAGGCCCTGCGCGCTGCGCCGCCGTCTACACCTTCTTCAGCGTCATCATCGGCAAGGAAAACCCCGCAGCCAAGGCCGCGCTGACAGATGCAGCGGTGCGCTTCCTCGAGCACGCGAGCGACATCCCGCCCAAGAACGAGCGGCTGGTCCGCGCCCGGTTCAAGGCCAACAATGATGCCCTGCTTACAGCGCTCACCGATTCCACCACCGGCAAGGCGGCGCGTGAGCAGCTGGGCGAAGAACTGAAATCCTGCGGCGACACCGAGAAGCAGATATTCGGCTCCTCGGTGCGCGAGCGGCTCAACCCCTGACCCCGCGTCCCTTCCACGCCGCGATCCGTGCGCGGGTGGTCTTGCCGAGCGGTTCGGGCAGCGAGTGCGAGGGGAAGAACCGCGCCAGCACCACCTCGCGCCCGTCGGGCTGCGGCTGACGGTCGCAGGTCGCGGCGAACAGGTGGGCGGTGTGGGGTGAGCCGGACAGCACCTCCTCCAGCGTGCCGATCGGTTCGATCCGCGCCAGTTCGATGCCCAGTTCCTCGCGCACCTCGCGCCGCGCGGCCTCGAGCGGGTCCTCGCCTTTGCTCAGCCCCCCGCCCGGCAGGCCCCACACGTCGGGACCATAGGAATGCTTGAGCAGCAGCACGTCGCCGGAAAGGTTGGTGATGATCACGCTCACCCCGGCAATCGGCGCCTTGCGCAAACGCCGCCAGTAATGCCGCACGACATGCGCCAGCGGCAGCAGCGCGCGATGGAGCGAGGGGGGAAGGAAGCCGGGCATCAGGTGAAGACCGTCACCGGAATGCCGCGCTGGTGTGCAGCGCGCAGCAGGCGGGCGATGGGTAGATCGTGCTCGCCCCGCAGTGCGCCATCGAACACCGCGCGCTTGTCTGCCGCACCGCCGAGCGTGAACAGGATCGCCTGCGTATCGACCAGCGCCGGGATGGTCAGCGTGATCCGGTCGAACGGCGCGTGCGGCGGGAGCGGATCGGGGGTGAGGCGGCGGATCGCCTGAGGGTCGTCGGCCTGCGGATCGGTGTTGGGAAACAGCGAGGCGATATGCCCGTCCGGCCCCATGCCGAGCCACGTCAGCGCGAAATGCGGCGGTTCGGCATCCTCGGCCAGCGCCACGATCCGCGCGCCCGCAGGTTCGAGCAGCGCACGGATCTTGCCGGTGTTCGAGGCCTCGTGATCCTCGGGCACGATCCGGTCGTCATTGGGCCAGACCTGCCAGCCGGCCCAGTCGATGGCCCCGCCATGGCGCGCGATCAGGTCGGCGAGGATCGGGAAAGGCGTCGAACCGCCCGGGATGGTGATCGCCCCGCCACCGGCCGCGGAAAGTCGCTCCGCCAGCCAGTCGGCAACCTTTGCGCTATCCGCGCCCTCGATCCTCGTAATGTCCCGCATTGACAGGCCCATAGCAAAAGGGTGCTCCCCGGTCAGCGGGAGCGGCCGATTTTTTTGATCTGGCGCAGGTTTGTCCGCAGCCGCGTGCCGCGGGTCACATGGCAGGGAAACGCGCGTCGAGGCCGATCAGCAGCGCCGCCACCAGCAGCCCTGCGGCCAGCACGCGGCGGATGATCGCGAGCGGCATCCGCGCGAGGCTTTCGCCGCCCAATGACCAGCCGAGCGCGATCGCCGCACCCCCGCCCACCGCTCCGCCCAGCGCGGCGGTGACGGGCAGGCTGGCCCCGGCGGCAAAGGCGAACACCGCAAAGCGCGCCGCATCGCCCAGCTGCCGCGCGGCGAGGACGATGGCGAAGGCCCCGAGCGAGCGGGTCGGCTCGCGCGGCTCTGCGCTCTTGACCGGCCAGGCCAGCTCGAACCCGGCAATCGCGAGGGCGAAGGCGACCAGCATCTGCGCGGCGCGGGGCGGAAGCTGGGCGGCGAACCCGGCCCCGACCCAGGCCATCAGCGCCGCAGTCAGCGCGGCCGAAACGATGCCGATGGCGAGCAGCGATGCGCGCTGCCCCAGCGCATCGGCCCAGCGCGCCACCAGCCACTGATCCCGCCCGCCCAGCGCCAGCGCGAAGACCAGCAGCAGCGAGAAGAGAAAGCTGTCCAAGGCGCGCCCCTCAGGCCCGCGTCCTCAAGCGGCCCACGGGCCCGTGATCGCCAACGTGGCGGTGGGCGAATAGACGTTGACGAAGAGGATCTTGCCGTCAGGCGAGAAGCACCCGCCGGCCAGTTCGGTCTGCGCCATCAGCTTCGCCAGCGTATAGGCCTCTCCCGCCGGCGTGATCCCGCGGATGTGGTTGTCGACCACATCGGTGTACTGGTCCTCGCACACGATCAGATGGCCGCTCGGCGCGACGCAGAGGTTGTCGCCGTAGTTGAACTGCTCGGTGCTCTCGCTCTCGAAGAACAGCTCGACCATGTCCGGCGCGCCCGCGAGGCCGGGAGTGAGCTTGAGGATCTGCCCGAGCTGCTTGGCCCCGCCGCTGGTGCAGCAGGCGAAGACCGCGTTCTCGCCCATGTGCAGCCCCTCGCCCCGCGCGACCAGCGCGGCGCCCTTGGCTGCCGCGCGCTGGCGCAGGTCGTCCTTGGGGGCCTCGACCTCGTCGAGATCGACCCACGAGACGCGGTAGGGCTTGCCGACTTCCATCGCCGCGCCGGTCCAGTTGCGGGTGTCGGCAAGGCCCTCGATCACCATCGCCTGAAGCCGCCCGCCTTCGGCGAGCTTGCCGGGCACCTTGGGCACGAAGCGGTAGAGCACCCCGTCGTCGCGGTCCTCGGTCTGGTAGACGATGCCGGTCGCCGGATCGACCGCGGCGGCCTCGTGGTTGAAGCGGCCCATCGCGGTGAGCGGCACGGCATCGACCAGCCCGCGCGCCGAGGCGGGGACTTCGAACACCCAGCCATGGTTCTGTTCCAGCCCGTCGCCATAGGGCTGGCCGGGACCGGTCGGCGCTTCCTCGCAGGTCAGCCAGCTGCCCCACGGGGTGACGCCGCCCGAACAGTTGCGGATCGTGCCGCCAAGGCTGCGGAACTGGCGCTTCACCTGCAGCGTCGCGGCGTCGAGCACGATGGTGGTGGTGCCGCCCGAAACGAAGGTGCCGTTGCGCTTGCCGAAGCCCTTGGCGATCGGCCCGCCGGCATCGTGGCGCGGCTGGAGCTCGTGGTTGCGCACCAACGCGATCTCGCCATTCCCGAGATCGAAGCAGCCCATGCCGTCAGCGCGGTCGGGCACGGTGCCGCCATCGTCCATCGCATCGCCGAGCCGCGAGATCACGCGGTAGGAAAAGCCTTCCGGCAGATCGATCAGCCCCGCGGGATCGGGGCGCAGGGCGCCGTAACCGGCAAAGCCGCCGGGCGCCGGGCGGGCGGCGGCCGAGGCCCCGCCGCGGGTCATGCAGCCGCTCGCCGCGAGGGCGGCAAAGGCGGTGGCGGTCGCACCGAGGAAGCGGCGGCGGGAAGGGGTAATGGCGGCGGCGGGGAGGGTTTCGGTCATGCCCGAACCCTACTCGGCGCCCTCCAGCGCGGCAAGAATTTCGTCCCAGCGGACATATTTGAAGTTCTGCGCATTGGGCGCGTTGACCCCGTCCTGCGCGATGAACAACCCGCCCGGAAAGTCGGGGCCGAAATAGCGGTTGTCGAGTTCGATCCCGTCGGTCTCCTCGACGCTGCCGAGCGCCCCCTTCGCGATGCGGAAGCGGCCCAGCGGGGTCACGTCCGGCAGGCGGAACACGGCATAGGCATTGTCGCCCTGCGAGGAGGCGACGAGGTAGCCGCCGTCCGCCCCTTCGGGCGCGATGGCGAGGCCTTCGACATCGGCGACCAGCCACGTGTTGTCGATCGGCGCGACCAGCCGGCGATCTTCCGGACCGCCCGGAAACAGCCCGCTCATCACCCAGATCCCGGCGTCTTCCTCGCCGATATAGAGCATCCCGGTGCGCGGATCGTAGATGCAGCCCTCGGTCTGGGTCGGCACAGAATTCAGCAGCTCGGTCTGATCGGCCAGCTCTTGCCCGAGAAATTGCAGCCCGGTGCGGTAGATCGCGCCACTCTTGAAGGCGCTGTAGACGGTGAAGGATCCATCATCCTCGACCTTGCCGCCGCACACGCCATAGCCCTCGCCCGCACCCACGGCCACGCGGGTGACAAAGGCAAGCTGGCCGGTGGCGGTGTCGAGCCGGGCGATGAACAGCTGGCCGGTGGCCGGATCGCTGCGGTCGCTCGCGATCGCCAGCACTTGGCCATCGGGCAGCTCGATCAGGTCGACATTGTTGAGCCCCGGGGCGGCCAGAAAGCTCTTCTGCGCGCCCTTGAGGTCATAGACGTAAAGCCCGCCCTTCTTGTCGGTGCCGACGACGAGGCTGGCGGGAGGATTGAGCGCGTTGTGCCAGATCGCCGGATCATCCGCCGCATCCTCGCGCACCGTGCCGACGGGAGGGGTTTCGACCTTTGCGGTGACGGTGACAGCGGGATCGCTGGTGATCGCCGGGGGCACCGTCGCACAGGCGGCGGCGATCCCCAGCGTCAGCAGTGCGAAGCCGTGGAAGGGTCGGAGCATCGGATCACGGCCTCTCTAATGGTCCTAGAACGCGTAACGGGCGACGACCTGGAACACCGGCCCGGCGCGCTCGCTTTCGAGCTCGTATTCGTCGAAGTCGCGGTTCACCTGATCGGCGACGGTGTTGAACTTGTTGAAGTC
Organism: Porphyrobacter sp.; assembly: GCA_027531395.1. Taxonomy (GTDB): domain Bacteria; phylum Pseudomonadota; class Alphaproteobacteria; order Sphingomonadales; family Sphingomonadaceae; genus Erythrobacter. The sequence continues at coordinate 99,142 of JAPZRO010000001.1, forward strand.
CTCGTCCTTCGTGCCGTCAAGCAGGTTCGAGCCGACCGCGCGGATGGTGAAGCTGTCGCCGAAACGCTTTTCGATGAAAATTTCGAGATCCGCGCCGTAACGGGTGGTCACTTCCTCGCCCACCACGCGCCCGAAGGCCTTGCCCTGCTTGCGATAGGTCGCACCGAAGGCCGCGCCCCACGAAGGGATGTTCTGGATCGCGCCGAAGTTGTAGACATATTTCGACTGGTCGTTGAACCGGCGCTCGCCGAACTCGTCGGTGATGTTGCTGTCGAGCAGCGCGAGGTTCCCGAACACGCCGGTATCGGGCAGGCCGATGAAGGCGAGGCTGAACGAGGCGTCGAATTCGATCCCGTAGACCTCGCCATTGCCGGTATTGCGCGGGGTGTAGACGAAGGTGCCCGCCCCTTCCGAACCCTGCACCGGCACGCCATTCGGGCCCAGCACGGTCGCCAGCTCGGTCAGATTGGTGACGTCGCGATAGAACACGTTGACGCCGATGATCCCGGTCTTGCCGATCTTGTGCTCGTAGCCTAGATCGCCGCCCCAAGCGGTTTCTGGTTCGAGCAGCGGGTTGCCAAGGAAGTCGTTGTCGCCAAGCTCGGCTTCGATCAGGCCGGGGGTGAGGAAGTCGAAGCGCGGGCGGCGCAGCGTGCGCGCACCCGACAGGGTGATGCGCCCGTCGCCAACCTCGATCTTCATCGAGGCCGACGGCAGGAATTCGTCATAGTCGTTGCTGATCGTGAAGCCGCCCACGATATCGGTGATGTCGAACTCGGTGTTCTCCCAGCGGATGCCGACTTCGAAGGTGAAGTTGTCGTATTCGCCTTCGAGCAGCGCGTAGAGGTCCTTGCGGCTCTCGCCGATGCGGGTGATCGTCTCGTTGAACGCCGGGAAGGTCGCCGGCGCGAATTCGCCCGGGTTGCGGGTGAACTGGTCATAGCCCTGGCGGTTGGCGGGCGTGAGGTTGAAGCGGCTGCGAACGTCCTGAAGGATGGTATCGCGGTCCTTGTCCTGCACGAAGCCGCCGATCGCGAATTCGAGGTTCTCGGACAGCTCGAACTCGTGCTCGAGGTTGAGGAACATCTCGGTGTCGTTGATGTCCAGCACCGTCAGGTCGCCGGTGAAGCGCGGGTTCGAACGGTCGAAGTCGACCTCGTATTCGAACTCGTCCTGGAAATCGTCGAAGCTCGAATAGCCGACCCGCAGCTGGGTCTCGCCGAGGCTCCATTCGTGATCGAGCTTGGCGATGATCGCCCAGCTTTCGGTGGTGATGTCGTTGACGTTGGCGTTGTCGGTCAGGAGGTTGCCCGCCGGCGTGGCGCGCACCGGGCCGTTGATCGCGGTCGGATCATTATATTCGAACGAGCGCTCGTCCTCGGTGCGCTCGGTGCGCACGAAATTGCCGAGCAGTTCGAACTCGGTGGTCTCGGTCTCGATCCCCCAGCTGGCGTTGAAGGCATAGTCGGTGCCGTCGCGCACGTCGGTCTGGTCTTCGCGGTTGTCGAAGTCGTCGGTCGCGAAGTTCGGGTTGTTCTCGGGGGAGTCGCCGTAGCGCAGGCTCGACTTTTCCTTCGGGTTGTAACGGCCCTGAACGTTGGCGCCGATCAGCACGCGCCCGCCGGCCAGTTCGCCGCCGTAGTAGAAGCCGCCCGAAGGCTTGAATTCGCCATCGTCGAAGAACAGCCCGCCCGCGCGCAGGTAGCCGCCGTCGAGCGCGAAGCCGTCACGCAGCTTGATGTTGAGCGAGCCCGCCACCGCATCGCCGGTGCGGCGCGCGGAGGAGGAGCGCACGATCTCGACCTGCTCGATCAGTTCGGCCGGGATGCGGTCGAGGAAGAAGGAACGGTCGGACTGGCCGCCCGGCACGCGCTCGCCGTTGATCAGGATCTGGGTGTAGCCCGGATCGAGACCGCGCAGGCGCGCGCCGTCGCTTTCGATCACGTCCGACAGGAAGGTGACGCCCGGCACGCGCTTGAGCGCATCGCCAGCGGTCAGCGGTTCGAAGCGCTGGAAGTATTCCTCGTCATAGACCAGCACCGGCTCGGCCGCGTCGGAGCGGTTGCGGAAGCCGATATTGCCCTGAACCACGATTTCCTTGGCGGTCTGGACCTTGTCGTCCTCGCTCTCCTCGGTCTCGGCGATCGCGCCGCCCGACTGGACGGCGGTGGCGAGCGCCTGCGGGTCGGCAGCTTCGGCAGCGAAGACCGGCGCGGCGGTAGTGGCAGTGAGCGCCACGGCGGCGCTGCCAAGCAGAAGGCGGGTGCGGATCATTGCAGTATTCCCCTGTATTCGCCCGCTAGGCGGGACGTTGTCGGGGCGGCGATTAATCCTGGGGCGTGACGGCTGCGCGACCGCGCGGTGACGGATCAATGACGCGCACAGGTGTTGCGCAAATGCCGCAAATTGGAGAGCTAGCGCGCGACGCGCCAAGCGCCTAGCAACAGGCAAAAGACCAGCAGGAGAGGACAGGGATGAAGATCGAACCGGGCATGGCCGCGGTGGTGACCGGCGGCGCGAGCGGGCTGGGCAAGGCGAGCGCCAAGGCCTTTGCCGATGCCGGCATGAAGGTCGCCATCTTCGACATCAACGACGAGGCCGGGGAGGCCCACGCGAAGGACATCGGCGGCACCTTCCACCATGTCGACATCATGGACGAGGCGAGCGTCGAGGCCGGTTTCGCCGCCGCCCGCGCCGCCCACGGGCAGGAGCGCGTGACGCTGCACTGCGCGATGGCGAGCCGGCGCGGCAAGACGCTGGGCTGGGACAAGGAGAGCGGGCAGTATAAGCGCCTCTCGACCGAGGACTACGCCTTCGGGGCCGAGGGCATTCTGGTAGCCAGCTACCGCGTCGCCTCGATTTCGGCGCTGGGCATGGCCAATGCCGATCCGGTGAACGCGGATGGCGAGCGCGGGGCGATCATCCTCACCGCCAGCGTCGCGGCGCAGGACGGGCAGATCGGGCAGGTGATCTACGGCAGCTGCAAGGCGGGGGTGAACGGCCTCGTCTTGCCGATGGCGCGCGACCTGATGGACCTCGGCATCCGCGTGAACTCGGTCATGCCGGGCATCTTCGCCACCCCGCTGATGCTGGGGATGAAGGACCGCAACCCGCCGATGTGGGCGCAATTGAACGCCAGCGTCCCCTTCCCCAAGCGCCTCGGCGAACCCGAGGAGTTTGCGTCGCTGGTGCTCGAGATCGCCCGCAACAGCTACATCAACGGCCACCAGTTCCGCCTCGACGGCGCAATCCGGATGCCCCCGAAGTAAGTCACTTCCCTGCCACTCGCGAGGAGAGAGCGCATGGCTACCCAGACCAACGAGTATCCCACCCGTGCCTATGGCGCGACGGCGCCAGACAGCGGGGTCGGGCCGATGCAGATCACCCGCAGGGGCCTGCGCCATGACGATGTGCTGATCGAGATCACCCATTGCGGCATCTGCCACTCCGATCTGCACTCGGCGCGCAACGACTGGGGCGGGACGGTCTATCCGATCGTGCCGGGCCACGAGATCGTCGGCATCGTCAGCGCGGTCGGCGAGAGCGTCACCCGCCACAAGGTCGGCGACCGGGTGGCGATCGGCTGCATGGTCGATTCGTGCATGGAGTGCCGCCACTGCGAGGCCGATCTCGAACAATACTGCCTGTCGGGCGGGATGACCGGCACCTATAACGGCAAGGACCGGCGCGACGGCTCGCCCACTTATGGCGGCTATTCCGAAAGGATCGTCGCGCGCGAGGAGTTCGTGCTCAAGGTGCCCGACAGCCTGCCGCTGGCCGAAGCCGCGCCGTTGCTGTGCGCCGGGATCACCTCCTACTCGCCGCTTCGCACCTGGAAGGTCGGCCCGGGCAGCAAGGTCGCGGTCGCGGGGCTCGGCGGGCTCGGGCACATGGGGGTCAAGCTCGCGGCGGCGATGGGCGCGGAGGTGACCGTGCTCTCCCGCAGCGAAAGCAAGCGCGCCGATGCAGAGAAGCTCGGCGCCCACGCCTTCCTCAACACCTCCGACAAGGACGCGATGAAAGCCAAGCGCGGCTATTTCGACATGGTGCTCAACACCATTCCGGTGCGCCATGATGTCACGCCCTATCTCCACCTGCTGCGGATCGACGGAGTGCAGGTGCTGGTCGGGATGATCGACATGATGCCCGAAGTGCACACCGGGGTGCTGCTCGGCCGCAAGGTGCTGACCGGCAGCGGGATCGGCGGGCTGGCCGAGACACAGGAGATGCTCGACTTCTGCGCCACGCATAACATCCTGCCCGACATCGAGATGATCGCGATGCAGGACATCCAGACCGCCTATGACCGGATGGAAGCCAGCGACATCAAGTATCGCTTCGTGATCGACATGGAGAGCCTGCGCAGCGGAGAGTGATCGGGCGCGCACCCCCCGCAAACGACGGATTCCGGTCCGCCGCACTTGTGTGCAAGTGATGCAATCATGACACGCAATTTGATAATGTGGAGCCGCGCCTTCACATAACCTTTGTGCGCACCTGCAACATTTGTATGATTGTCGAACGCGACGGGAGCCAGATTCGTGCGCGACACCGCCTCGGCGGGTTGGTCGACAAGGATAACAGGCCCTGCGCGGCACGCAGGTGGAACGATCCAATCCTCTTCATGGAGCGTTCCTTATGTCCATCCGTTTTGCCTCGGCGCTCTCAGCCGTCGCTCTCGCGGCCACCCTTTCCACCCCTGCCTTTGCCGGGGAGACGGAAAATGCCGCACCCGCCATCGAGCAAGAAACCGTCGCCGAAGACGATAGCGCCGCCACGCTGCGCGCGATCGAGCCGGTTGACCTCGCCACCGCCAACAAGGCCGAAGACGACACTCCGGCGATCACCATCTCCGGCGCTGCCACCCTGACCTCGGACTACCGCTTCCGCGGCGTCTCGCAGTCGGACGAAGGCATGGCCGTGCAGGGCGGCATCACCGTCACCCACGAAAGCGGCTTCTACGTCGGCGCATGGGGTTCGAACCTTGCCGGCTGGGGCACCTTCGGCGGCGCCAACATGGAGCTCGATCTGATCGCCGGCTACAAGTTCGGGATCGGTGAAGGCACGCTCGACACCGGCCTCGTGTGGTACATGTACCCGAGCGGCGCGGACACCACCGACTTCGCCGAACTCTACGCCAAGCTCTCGGGCAGCGTCGGCGGCCTCGGCCTGACGGCGGGTGTCGCCTACGCGCCCAAGCAGGAAGCGCTGGGCAATGCCTTCCCGGTCGGCGCTCCGGCCGATCCGGGCGACAAGGAAGACAACCTCTACCTCTCGGGCGATGCCACCTACGGGATCAGCGGCGCGCCGATCACCCTGAAGGCCCACATCGGCTATTCGGACGGCAACCCCGGCCTTGGCCCCAACGGCACCAGCGTCGCGCCGACCGGCACCTATCTCGACTGGTCGCTGGGCGTGGACATCGTGCCGATCTCGGGCCTGACCCTGTCGGCCGCCTATGTCGACACCGACATCTCGGAAGCCGAAGCCAACCTCATCCGTCCGAACTTCGCCACGCTGGCGGGCAATTCGATCTCGGATGCGACCGTGGTGTTCTCGGTCACCGCTTCGTTCTGATCGCAGACCGGTAGTTTGCAGGAGGGGGCGCTTCGCCAAGGCGGCGGAGCGCCCCTTTACTTTGCCCGGCATCCCGATAGGTTTCTTCCCACAACCGGATAACGGTGGACGGGAGAGGAATGATGAAGCGGATCGGAATCCTTGCAGCGGGCTGCGCTGCCGTGCTGGCCGCGCCTGCGCTCCACGCCAAGCCCCGCTACGATGCGACCATCACCCGCACCACCTACGGCATCCCGCATATCGAGGCGCGTGACTGGCGCGGGGTCGGCTACGGGGTCGCCTATGCCTATGCGCAGGACAACCTGTGCCTGCTGGCCGAGGAATTCGCGACCGTCGCGGGCGAACGCTCGCGCCACTGGGGGCCGGAGGCGAAGGCAACGCTCGGGTTCCAAGAGGTCGACAATCTGTCTTCCGACGTGTTCTTCCGCGCGGTGATCGATCTGCCCACCCTGCGCGAGGGCGCCAAGACCCTGCCCGCCCGCGCGCAGGACCTGATGGCCGGCTATGTCGCGGGCTATAACCGCTTCCTGCGCGACGCCGGACCCGATGGCATCCCGGCCGAATGCCGCGGCAAGGCCTGGGTGCGACCGATCACCAGCGACGACATGCTGCGCCTCAACGAAAAGCAGATGCTGCTGGCTAGCTCGCTCAATCTCGCCCCCGCGATCGCCAACGCCGCCCCGCCGGGCGCGCCTGCGCCCAAGGTCGCGATTGCCATGCCCAACCCGAAGGAACTGGGCATGGGCAGCAACGGCTGGGCCTTCGGCGGCGACGTCACAGCCGACGGACGCGGGATGGTGATCGGCAATCCGCACTTCCCGTGGAAGGGCCCCAGCCGCTTCTGGCAGATGCACGTCAAGGGCCCCAAGGGCTACGAGGTGATGGGCGTAGGATTGGCTGGAACGCCGATGCCGACGCTCGGCTTCAACAAGGACATCGCCTGGACCCACACCGTCACCGAGGCGCGCCACTTCACGCTCTACCAGCTGGCGCTCGATCCGGCCGATCCCACCCGCTACATGGTCGACGGCAAGAGCGAGGCGATGTCCGCCGAGACCGTGACCGTGCCCATGCCCGATGGCCAGCCGGAGGTTTCCCGCACGCTCTGGTCCACCCGCTTCGGCCCGGTGTTCATCATCCCCGACCGCGGCATCGCCTGGAGCAAGCAGAGCGCCTTTGCCCTGATGGACGCCAACCGCGGCAACCAGCGCGGGATCGAGACCTGGCTGCGCATCGGCGAGGCCCGCAATGTCGGCGAGGTCAAGGCGGCGGTGAGCGAGACGCTCGGCATTCCCTGGGTCAACACCATCGCCGCCGACCGCTTCGGCGATGCGCTTCACGCCGATGTCACCGCCGTGCCCAACGTGTCGGCAGCCAAGGTCAAGGCCTGCTCGACCCCGATCTCGGGCCTGTTCGCCGAGCTGGCGATCCTGCTCGACGGGTCGAAATCGGCCTGCGCCTGGGATGTGGCGGAAGGCACGCCGGTGCCGGGCCTGATGCCGGCGGGCGATCAGGCGGCGACGGTGGTGCGCAGCTACCTCACCAATTCCAACGATAGCTACTGGATCAGCAACCCGGCGATGCCGCATCCCGAGCTGTCGCCGATCCTCGGCGATTACCGCACCGCGCGCACGCTGCGCACGCGCTCCAACTTCACCGAGACCGAAGCCAGCCTTGCAGCGGGCAAGCTCGATCACGCCCGCGCGGCGGCACTTGCCTTCGGCAACAAGAGCCTCGCCGCCGACCTCGCCATGCCCGAACTGCTGACCCTTTGCGCCAAGGCCGAAGGCGCAGCGGCGCGCGGCTGTGCGGCGCTGGCCAAGTGGGACCGGCGCTTCGAGGCCGACAGCCGCGGCGCGCGCCTGTTCCGCGCCTTCTGGCCGCAGGCCGAGCGGATCAAGGGGCTGTGGGCGGTGCCCTTCGATCCCGCGCAGCCCGTCACCACCCCGCGCGATCTGGCGACCGAGGGCGAGACCGGCACCAAGCTGCTCGAAGCCCTCGCCGCGACGGTCACCGCGATGGAGCAGGCGGGCCAGGCGCTCGATGCCCGCTGGGGAGACGAACAGCAGGTGATGGCGGGCAACGACGCGATCCCGATCCACGGCGGTCCGGGCGGGCTCGGCATCCTCAACATGCAGGAATCCGACCGCGCGCCCAACGGCCGGCTCGTGCCGCGCCACGGGACGAGCTACATCCAGATCGTCGGCTTCGACGACAAGGGACCGGTCGCCGACGCAATCCTGAGCTACAGCCAGTCGACCAACCCCGCCTCGCCCCATGCCGCCGACCAGACCCGCGCCTATGCCGAGAAGCGCTGGCACCGCCTGCCGTTCCACCGCAAGGACATCCGCGCGCAGGCGATCGGCAAGGCGGTCCGCATCCGCGAGTAGGCCGCGAACGCGCGGCGTCAGGCAGGGGGAAGGCTGCAGCGTGTGGGATCGCCCCGCGCAGGGTCGTCGGACCAATTCAGATGTCCGCTTAGCGCCACCACGCCGGATGGTGGGTAGCATGTCGATCGCCAGAAAGCGGACGAGGTCACCAGTCAGCCTGGACCGCTGAATTTGGGACTTAGCTGCCGATCTGGAAACTGGATCCGAACATCGGGTCTTGCCTAAAAGCCGACGTTTTGCCGTTAAGCGAGCTGGGCGACACGACCAAGCGAGCGGCCGTTGTCGGACTAGCGGCCCGCCGTTTTGCATGCATGAAGCTGCCGGAAGCGTCATTGCGATTTCAGAAAGGCGAACCAATCGGTTACCGCAGCGCATTCACGTGTTTGCGCCCTTCCAGACACAAGAAAGCACCGGCCTGCATACCCTGCCTCGCATGGCTGACGTGCGGCGTAGAGACCTGCCGATTCTGGGTGCGAGAACCACCCGCAATATCGGTTGCACAGTGCGCCGTCAGGTCAGACTGACGCCCAGCGAAGTGGCGGCCTTGGTAATGAATTTGGTCACCTGCTGCCCGCCCTGCTCGTAAACCTCTGCCCCGTTCATATCGCTAATCACAGCGAACTGCGCGGCAACATTTTCCGGGGTGCAATCCTCGGGCGCGAGATAGATGCCGGCGGTTTCCATGATGACAGTGCGGGAAAAGCCCCCCGCAGTCGCATCGAGGATCACGCGGGAGGGCGCATCCTCGCTTACCAGATAGAGCAGGCCGGGGGTGACCGCCTCTGGCTCCATCAGCTCGACGATTTTCGGCGGCAGCAGATCCCGCGTCATCTGCGTCGCAGCGCCCGGCGCGAGCGTGTTGACCCGGATGTTGTTCTTCGCGCCCTCGATGTGGAGCACGTTCATCAGGCCCACCACCGCCATCTTGGCCGCGCCGTAATTGGACTGGCCGAAATTGCCGTAGAGGCCGGAGGAGGAGCTGGTCATGCAGATCCGCCCGTAATTCGCCGCCTTCATGTGCGGCCAGCACGCCATGGCGCAGATCGCCGAGCCCGTCAGGTGGACGCGGATCACTGCCTCCCAGTCGGCCAGCGTCATCTTGGCAAAGCTGGTATCGCGCAGGATCCCGGCATTGTTGACGAGGATGTCGGCGCTCCCCCAGTCGCGCACCGCCTTGGCAACCATGTCGGCGACCTGTTGGGGATTGGCGACGTCCGCCCCGTGGGCCATCGCGGTACCGCCCGCCGCGCGGATCAGCGCGACGGTCTCCTCCGCCCCGGCGCTGGTGCCGCCATCGGGGCCGGAGCCGCCGCCATAGTCATTGACCACCACCTTGGCTCCGCGCGCGGCCAGCCCCAGCGCATGGCTGCGCCCGAGGCCCGCGCCCGCTCCGGTGACGATGGCGACGCGGTTGTCGAAACGAATGGTCATTGCTGCTCTCCGGTCAAAGTGCTGAGGGGTCGGAATTGCGTTCGCTCGGTCCATTCGCGCGCGATCGCGGCCATGGCCTCGGGGTAAGTGATACGCGGCGCCCAGCCGAGGTCGCGGCGGATCGCGGCGGCGTCGATACGGTTGGAAAAGCCAACCAGATTGAGCCCCTCCATCGACGGCAGTGCCGGATCGTGTGGCTCGACGAGGTTCGCAGGGTCTTCATTCGCCGCGATCGCCGCCAGCGCCGCATCGAGCGGGATCGCGGGCGGTGGGGGCTTTCCCGCTACCGCTGCCATATCGTCCGTAAAGCGTCGCCAGGTGACGCCGTTTTCGTCGCACACGTTATAGGTGCGCCCCACTGCCTCGGGACGGGTGCCCGCGAGGAACAGCGCATCGGCAAGGTTCTCTACATGGACCAGACCCGCTTCGTTGCGCTCTGCGTCACCGAACACCGCACCTCCGCTGGCCGCGATGGCTTCGAGCAGCCGGTCCCCCCAGGCACTCGTTCCGCCAAGGCCATAGACATTGGCGGGACGGATCAGGGTGAGCGGCATTCCCGAGCGTTCCGAGACCGCAAGCGCGACGACCTCCTGGCCCTGTTTCGCTCGCCCGTAGGCACCCGCCCATGGCCCGTGCCCGTCGCTCTCGCGGCAGACCTGCGTCTGGATCAGCGTGCCATAGACCGCGATCGAGGAGGCGACGACGGCGCGCCCGCCCTTAGCCGCCATCGCCTCACAGACGTGGCGGGTGCCTTGCGCGATCACATCCCATTGCCATTGGTAGCGTCCTGCCACACCGACCGGTGCGGCGAGGTGGATCACCAAGCTGCAACCACGCGCCGCGTCTTCCACCGCCGCTTTATCCGCCAGGTCACCATAGGTCATACGCACCCGCTCGCCCCAGTCGGGCAGTGGTGTCTCGCCGGGTAGCGAAAAGCTGGTGACGCCCCACCCGGCGGCGAGGAACCGCGCGACAACCCGCCGCCCGATGAACCCCGGCCCTCCGGTGACGAGCACGCGCATTGCAGCAGCCTCAGGCGATCTCGAGCAGACCGGCTGCGCCCATCCCCGCGCCCACGCACATCGTCACCACGGCATAGCGCGCCCCGCGCCGCTTGCCCTCGATCAGTGCGTGTCCGACGCAGCGCGCGCCCGTCATGCCATAGGGGTGTCCGACGCTGATCGACCCGCCGCTGACGTTGTAGAGCGCGGGATCGATCCCGAGCTTGTCGCGGCAATAGAGCGCCTGGCTGGCGAAAGCCTCGTTGAGTTCCCACAGCCCGATATCGCTGACCTTGAGTCCGTGGCGTTCGAGCAGGCGCGGCACGGCATAGATCGGGCCGACCCCCATCTCGTCCGGCTCGCAGCCCGCGGTGGCAAAGCCGCGGAAGAAGCCGAGCGGTTCGATCCCCCGGCGCGCGGCCTCGTCGCCCGACATCATGATTACCGTGCTGGCGCCGTCCGATTGCTGGCTGGCATTGCCGGCGGTGACGGTCTTGCCCTCGGCCATGGTCATGCCGTTCTTGAGAACTGGCTTCAGCCCGGCGAGCGATTCGAGCGTGGTTTCGGGCCGGTTGCACTCGTCGCGGGTGACAGTGACTTCGACCTCGGTGGTCTCGCCCGTCGCCTTGTCGAGCGATTTCCATGTGGTCGTAAGCGGCACGATCTCGTCATCGAACTTGCCGGATGCCTGCGCGGCGGCGGTGCGCTGCTGGCTCTCGAGCGCGTATTGATCCTGAGCCTCGCGGGTGACGCCGTAGCGTTCGGCGACGATCTCCGCGGTCTCGATCATGCTCATCCATAGCGCCGGATGGCTGGCGAACAGGCCCGGTTCGACCGCGCCGTGCATGTTCATGTGGCCCGAGAGCTGCACCATCGAGATCGATTCCACGCCGCCCGCCGCAATCACCGGCACACCTTCGGCCAGAATGCGATTGGCGGCAAAGGCGATCGCCTGAAGTCCGGAGGAGCAATAGCGGTTGACGGTGACGCCGCTGGTCGAGACCGGGCAGCCCGCCTTGATCGCGGCGTTCCTCGGGATGTTGAAGCCGGTCGCCCCCTCGGGCATCCCGACACCGAGGATCACATCCTCGACCTCGGCCGGATCGACCCCTGCGCGCGTCATGGCATGGCTCAGCGCATGGCCTGCCAGCACGATCGGATGGGTGGCATTGAAGCTCCCCCGCACCGACTTGGCGAGCGCGGTGCGGGCGGTGGAAACGATAGCGATATCGGTCATGCGGCTCTCCCTTTGGCGATTCTGCTATACAAATGTTCAGCATAAAGCAAGCTGTGGCCCGATTCTGTTCAGCGTGCTAGGGGTTCGCGAAATGGAGGGACGGCGATGGCAAAGAGTGCGGCGCAAAAGGCGAAACCCGCCGAACAGGCGAACGGCAAGCTACGGCTGATCAAGGTCGCCATGCGGATGTTCGCCGACAAGGGCTATGACGGGATCACTGTGCGCGACATTTCGGCGGCGGCGGATGTCTCGGTCGGCCTCATCAACCACCATTTCGGCTCCAAGGAGGGCTTGCGCGAGGCGGTTGACCGCTACTTCATCGAGCAGTTCGAAGAGGTACTGTTCGAACAGCGTCCCGTGCCCACCTCTGCCGACGAAGGCATTGCCCAATCGGTTGAATTCACCGAAAACTGGATCAATCGCCACATCGACGACTGGGATCTCACCAAGGCCTATATGCGCCGCGCGCTGCTCGAGGGATCGGACTGGGGAGCGGGGTTGTTCGACCGCTTCTACAACGTGGCGCGCACGGCCGTGGATCGCTCCGATGCCGACGGCAATATCCGCCCCGATGTCGATCGCCTGTGGCTGCCTCTACTGGTGATATATATGGAACTCGGCACGCTGCTCCTCGAGCCCTATGTCGAGCGCGTGCTCGGCAAGTCGGGCTTCGACCGCGAGTTGTGGCGGCGCCGGCACAAGGCCTATATCGACCTGATCTACCGGGGCGTGCGGCCCGAAGACCCGCGGGCGCCATAACTAAACATTTGCTCAGTCGCACCAACTTCGCTTATGGTTAGCCCCGAGGGGTTCCAAGCGAAGGACGGGCCATGCAGCCGATCGAGCACATCTGGGCAGCCAATCAGCCGAAATACACGCGCCAGCTGGCGTGCACGCGAATCCACGACCTGCTGGCGAGCCACGCTTCGGCGATCCCCGGGCAGACGGCGGCGGTCGATGGCGACACGCGCCTGACCTATGCCGAACTCGCGGGGAAGGTCGATGCCATCGCGCGCGGGCTGATCGCAGCCGGGATCCGCCCCGGCGACCGCGTGGCGACAATGGTGCCGCCGAGCCTCGAATTCTGGCTGACCTACCTCGCGTCGGTTTCGGTCGGGGCGGTGTGGATGGGCCTGAACCCGCGCTACCAGCTGCCCGAATATGCCTACCTGCTGGCCGACGCGACGCCGCGCCTGGTGTTCACGGTGGGCGAATATGAAGGCCGTCCCTATGGCGCGGAATTGCAGGAGGTGGGGGCAGGCGTCGAACGCTTCGTCAGCTTCGGCGCGCCGAGCGGGCGGGCGGAGAGCTTCGAAGCCTTCGTGACCGGCGGCCAAGGCGTGTCCGATGCCGATCTTGCCGCGCGCCGCGCCGCAGTCGACCCCGAGGATATCGCGGTGATCGTCTATACCTCGGGCACCACCGGCAAGCCCAAGGGGGCGATGCTGTCTCATCGCGCGATCATCGCCGCCGCATTGTGCAATCTTTGCTGGATGGATGACGGACTGGAGAGCACCATCAGCGTTGCCCCGATCAACCATGTGGGGGCGCTCAACAATGTCTGCATGAACGTGTTTGCCTATGGCGGGAAGATCGTGTTCCACCACCGGGTCGACCTTGCCGCGATCGCCGAAATCACCGCGCGCGAGGAATTGACCTATCTGGTCGCCAGCCCCACCAGCTTTGCCATGCTTGCTGCCCAGGGCGATGCGGGCGCGGTGCGGCTCGGGTCTTACCGGTTGATCGTGTTCGGCGGCGGGGCGACAGCCGAAGCATTGCTTAAGCCTGTCCATGCCACCGGCGTCAGGATGTACAATGTCTACGGCCAGACTGAGACGTGCGGAATTGTCACGGCCACCGATGACGGTGCGAGCACGAAGGTCATGGCCGAAACCTTCGGTCGCGCCCTGCCGGGAGCGACGATCCGGATCGCGGACGAGAACGGCACCCCCCTGCCTCAGGGCACATCTGGTGAAATCCAGGTTGCCGGCCCCTATTGCATGAGCGGCTATTTCAACCGCCCGGACGCCACCGCCGAGGCCTTCACGGCGGACGGCTATCTGCGCACCGGCGACATCGGCGTCGAGCAGCCCGACGGCAACATCTCCTTCGTCGGGCGGCTGAAGGAGATGTTCAAGTCGGGCGGGTACAACATCTATCCCGTCGAGATCGAACTGGCTCTGAACGAACATCCCTCGGTCAAGCTGGCGGCTGTGCTGCCGGTGACGCATCCGGTGTTTCAGGAGGTAGGCCACGCCTTCATCGAGACCGATGATGCCGCACTGGATGGCGAAGCACTGAAAGACTTCCTGAAGCCCCTGCTCGCCAACTACAAGATCCCCAAGAGCTTCAGCTTCGAACCCGAACTGCCCAAGCTTCCCAGCAGCAAGATCGACAAGCAGGCCCTGAAGCGCCGGCTTGAGGAGAAGGCCGCAGCATGAGCCATGAGAATATCCGCGTCGAACGTGAAGGCGCGCTTGCCACCATCGTCCTCGATCGCGTCGACAAGCGCAATGCGCTGACGGCGGCCATGCTGCAGGAACTGCGCACAGTCGCCGAGGGTTTCCGCGACGAACCTGACGTTCGCGCGGTGGTGATCCGCGGCGAGGGCGCGCATTTCAGCGTGGGGGCGGATATCAGCCAGATGGGCGGCACCACGCCGTCGACCGTTCACCTGCGCCGCACAGCCGAGGCCGGTGCGCTGCTGATGCGGGCGATCCGCGAGATTCACCAGCCGACCATCTGCGCCATGCAGGGTATCGCCACCGGCGGCGCGACCTGCATCGCCACCGCCTGCGATTTCCGCATCGGCACACCGGGCGCGCGGATCGGCTATGGCGAGGTGAAGCTCGGGATCAACCTGATGTGGCACGCCCTGCCGCTGGCGATCCAGACCGTGGGTCTGTCGCGCGCCAAGACCATGGTGATGACCGGCGATCTGTTCGATGCCGAAACGATGCTGGACTGGGGCTTTTTCGACCGGCTGGTGCCCGAGGCCGAGCTTGCCGCCGAAGCCATGGCGCTGGCGCAGAAATATGCCGCCCTGCCCCCCATCGCCGTACAGATGATCAAGCGCAGCGCCAATGCCTATGCCGGAGCGCTCGATCAGGCGGTGATGCACGCCGACGCCGACCAGTGGCTGCTCGCCACCCGCACCGCCGATTTCCGCGAGGGCGTCGCGTCCTTCTTCGAGAAGCGACCACCAGACTTCACTGGCGAGTGACAGAACACTTGTTCAGTTTCCACTTGCACAGGACTGAACATATGTTTAGCTGAGCGCCATGCGGACAATCGGTCGATCGAACCGGTGCCGTGCATCTTGAGGGAGGATCGCCGATGGCTCGTTCACAGAATTCACGTCAACTTCTGCTCCGATCGGCCGGCATCGCGCTCGCCGCCGCGCTCTGCGCCGGACCGGCCTTCGCGCAGGACAACGCCTCCGGAGACGGCGAAACCCGCGAAATCATCGTCACCGCCCAGAAGCGCGAACAGGCGCTCACCGATGTCCCCCTCGCAATCCAGGCGATCTCGGGCGAGCAGCTCGAGGAACAGGGCACCAAGGAACTCAATGACCTGATCGAATCCATCCCGGGGGCGTCGAGCGTTTCGCGCACCGCGCCGGGCTTCGAGACGATCCAGATCCGCGGCATCGCCAGCGGCACGACAGGCGATGCGACGGTCGGCTACTATGTCGACGACGTGCCCTTCAGCGTCCCCAACCTCCAGCTCGCCCCGCCCGCGCGTCTGTTCGATCTCCAGCGGGTCGAGGTGCTGCGCGGCCCGCAGGGCACGCTCTACGGGCAGGGCGCGATGGGCGGGACGATCCGCATGATCACCGCCGCGCCCGATTACGACGACGTGCTAGGCCGGATGCAGATCGAAGGCTCAACCACCTCGGGCGGCGAAGGCAGCTACGCGGTCGACGGCGTGGTCAACGTGCCGATCGCGGAAGGCAAGGTCGCGCTGCGGGTCAGTGGCGGTTATGAATCGGTCGGAGGCTTTGCCGACCTCGCCCGCTCCAACGGGGCCGGCGGCTTCGATGTGACCCGGCGCGACGTGAACGATCAGGAATCGTGGAACATCCGGGGCAAGCTCGGCATCCGCGCAAGCGACAATGTCAGCATCGAGCTCGGCGCCTGGCGGGTCGAGAATACGCTCGACTTCCGCAATGCGATGGACGACGTCGATCCGCCGCGGTTCAACGACACCACCGGTCCCGACAACCGGCCGAACTACATCGACACCTCGCTCACGCTGCTGTCGGGCGTGGTCAATGCCGATCTCGGCGGGGCCAAGCTGACCAGTTCGACCTCCTACATCGACAGCGTGCTCGATTTCGACGCCTCCTTCCTTGCGGGCGGCATCCTGCGCAACGATTCCCGCTTCGAGACCACCGCCTTCACGCAGGAGCTGCGCCTCGCTTCCAACGGCGGCGGTCCCTTCAACTGGCTCGTGGGCGGCTATTACAGCAACGGCCAGATCGAGAGCGACATCTGCCTCGGGCTTTTCCTGCCCTGCGCCACGCCCTTCCCGCCGTTCAACATCAATTCGACCGGCAAGATCGATACCGAAGCCTTCGCGATCTTCGGCGAGCTGTCCTATGGTTTCTTAGACGAGCGCCTCGTCGCCACTGTGGGCGGGCGCTATTTCGAGGACCGCCGCGAGACCTCGGGCCTCGACCGCTACACCGGTGCGCAGCAGGCCCCGGTTGGCGCTACCTTCGATACCTTCAACCCGCGCTTCAACCTTGCATTCAAGGCGAGCGACAACCTGCTGGTCTACGGCAACATCGCCAAGGGCTTCCGCAGCGGATCGTTCCAGACCCCGGCACAGGCAGCAGCGGCGAGCGCGGCGCTGGGCGTGATCGTGCCGACCGACATCCGGCCCGACGTGGTCTGGAGCTACGAGGTCGGGGCCAAGGGCAAGATCGCCGACGGGCTCATCACCTTCGACGTCGCAGTCTATCACATCGACTGGAGCAACATTCAGCTCCAGACCACCATCAACGGCGTCGCCACCCTGTCGAACGGCGGGGATGCCCGCAGCCGCGGGATCGATCTCGGGCTCGTGCTGGAGCCGGTGCGCGGGTTCCAGCTGCAGGCGGTGGGCAACATCAACGACAGCGAATTCACGTCGGTGCTGCCTGCGATCGTGGCCTTCAACCCGCTCGCGGCACCCGGATCGCCGATCCCCGGCGTGCCCGACAGCAGCCTCAACCTCAATGCGAGCTACCGCTGGGACATTGCCGCATGGGACGCCAGGGCGAGCCTTTCGGCGGGCTATGTCTACCGCGCCGAGCAGCTCGATTCGAGCGGTCTGGAGTCCGATCAGCTCGACGAGCTGAACCTGCGCGCCGGGCTGGAAAAGGGCGGCTGGAAGCTGTTCCTGTTCGCGGAGAACCTGACCAACAACCGGGTGGCGCTGGTCAATGGTCCGCTCGGGGTGCAGCCGAACTTCCCGCGCCGGATCGGCGCGCGCTTCGCGATCGATTTCTGACCGGTTCGCACTCCTCATGAACCGGACTGGGGCGGCGCCGACCTTGGAGTTGACGCTGCCCTTTTTCTTGGCCCGCGCCCTTTCCGCCTCAATTGACGATGGAGTTACCGATGCAACTGCTTGACCCCGCCGCAGCCGCCGCGCTGATCGGCACCGATCTTGGCGTTTCGGACTGGACGCTGGTCGACCAGCCCCGGATCAATGCCTTCGCCGAGGTGACGGGCGACCACCAGTTCATCCATGTCGATCCCGTCGCGGCCGCTGCCACCCCGTTCGGCGGCACCATCGCCCACGGCTTCCTTACCCTCTCCTTGCTCGCCTCGATGATGCCCGAAGGCGCGATCGTGCTTCAGGGGATCAAGATGGGGGTCAATTACGGCTTCGAGAAAGTGCGCTTTCTCCAGCCCGTGCCCTCGGGCAGCCGCATCCGCGCGCGCCACCGTCTGAAGGCGCTGGAGGACAAGGGCGGCGGGCGCTATCTCGTCACCACCGAAGTGACGGTCGAGATCGAGGGGCAGGACAAGCCCGCGTTGATCGCCGACTGGCTGGGGATGCAGTTCTGCTGACACCCTCCGCAAGGAGATCGCCACGATGATCATCGCCGCCCTGCTCTACGAAGGCTTCACCATGCTCGATCTGGTCGGCCCCATCGAGGTTCTCTCGATGCTGCCCGACGCCGAGGTCAAGGTGGTTGCGCGCGAGGCCGGGATAGTCTGGCCGGACAACAACGCCCTGCCCTTCGTCGCGCCCTTCGGCCTCGCCGACGTCGCGCAAGCCGACGTGCTGCTGATCCCGGGCGGGCCCGGATGCATCGCCGCCGCACAGGACGAGGCGCTGCTGGCATGGGTGCGGCAGATCCATGAAGGCGCCACATGGACCTGCTCGGTGTGCACCGGATCGCTGATCCTCGGCGCGGCCGGACTGCTGGCTGGCGCACCAGCGACAACGCACTGGAGCACCCTGGCGGTGCTCGAGGCTTATGGTGCGCAGCCAGTCTCCCAGCGTTGGGTGCGGCACGGTTCGATCATCACCGCCGCCGGTGTCTCTGCGGGGATCGACATGGCGCTTGCGCTGGCGCGGGAACTGGCGGGCGAGAAGGTGGCGCGGGCAGCCCAGCTCGCGATCGAATATGATCCTTCCCCGCCGTTCGATAGCGGCAACCACCTGACCGCATCGCCCGAGGTAAAGAGCGCCGTGCTGGACGGCACCATCATGTTCGACCGGCGCGAACGGCTTCGTCCTCCCGTCTCTGGTATGCTTTAGCCGAGCGCGCGGCACAGCAAGGCAAGGATCGCCAAGATGACTCAGCCACTATCCCATGCCCCCGGAATTCTCATCGAGGCTGAGGACTTCGACGATTTCGGCGGCTGGGTACTGGATTCGCAGTTCGAAACCGTCATGGGCTCGCCCTATCTGATGGCGCATGGGCTGGGACGGCCCGTTGCCGATGCAACAACCTCGATTTCGGCGCCAGAGGCCGGCTCCTATCATCTGTGGGTCCGAAGCAAGGATTGGGTGCCGCACCATCATCCCGGGCGTTTTTTGCTGTCCATCAACAACCGCTCTGTCGCCAAGGAGTTTGGCGCCAGCGGGCAGGATTGGGCGTGGGAGTACGGCGGCAGCTTCGACTTGCCGTCTGGCAGTCTCGGGCTTTCGCTGATCGACCTGACGGGGTTCAACGGACGATGTGATGCGATCTATTTCGGACGCGACCGCACTCCTCCCCCTGATGGCAACACCCCCGCCGCGCGCGCCTGGCGCAAGCGTTTGCGAGGACTGCCGCACGAGCCCGTTGATGCTGGCACCTTCGATGTGGTGGTCACGGGCGGGGGCATTTCGGGGTGTGCTGCGGCGCTTGCCTGCGCGCGGCTCGGACTGACGGTCGCGCTGATACACGACCGGCCGGTTCTGGGCGGTAATGCGAGCACAGAGATCGGACTGATGCCGCGCGGGACGCAGGGCAAGCTTCTGCAGGAATTGTCCGAACGCGACGAGGATGGCGATCTCAGGGCGCTCGAATTGCTTTGCGCCGAGCCGACGGCGCAGGTTTTCCTCGAGCAGCGGATCATAAGCGCGGAGAAACAGGATAACACTGTTGCAGCGGTGGTGGCGGTTGCGGCGCGGGGAGGAGTGGAACGGCGGTTCGCCGGCAGGATGTTCATCGATGCCAGCGGGGTCGCATTGTTCGGACAACTGGCGGGTGCGGCAACGATGTTCGGCAGGGAATCGCGCGCTGAATTCGGCGAGCCCTATGCGCCCGAAAACGCCGATCGGATGCATCACGGAAATACGCTGTTCTTCCGCACGCAAATGGCGTCTGAGCCCGTCTCTTTCCCGGATGTGCCCTGGGCTCAGGAGGTCGCCGGGGACTATGCCAACCTTAGCGGTCAGCTTGTCGAACCGGGCCTCGAGAACGGAGATGGCCCCAGCGCCGGATCAAATCCGCCCACACCCGAGTTCAGGTTCGGACGTGGCGCTGACCCCTTCCCCGCCACGCATTTCTGGGAATATGGTCAATGGCTTGACCCCTACACCTCCGGCGAGGAAGTACGCGATTATCTCATGCGCGCGCTGTTCGGGACATTTGCGAACGTCAAGCAGCTCGATCCCGAAACCTATGCCAATCTCGAATTCGCATGGATGGCCTTCGTTGCGGCACAGGGCGAGTTCGCCCGTTACCGGGGTGACTACGTCCTGATCGAGCAAAACGTCCGCAACCAGAGCACCTTCACCGACGGGATTATTGCCAATGATGGCTCGTTCTGCATTCACTGTGCCTGGGAGCCGGGAGAAGGCAAATATGATTTCCGGCTGAAGGACTGGATCTTCGATCAGCGCGACAAGCAGCCCTATGCGATCCCGTTCCGGTGTCTCTATTCGGCCAATATTGAGAACCTGATGTTTGCCGGAAAGCACATCAGCGTGAGCCATGTTGCGGGATCGGCAACCAAGCTGATGGGGAACGGCGCGCAACATGGGGTGGCTGTCGCAGCAGCTGCGGCCCTGTGCTGCAAGCTGGACAAAACGCCCCGAGCTCTGCTTGAATCCGAATTTGACGAGCTTCGACGCCTTGTCGGCGAATTGACCGCTTGTGATCACGACATGACCAGCCATCCGCCGCAGCGGCACTATAACCCGGTTCCGGGTTAGTGACGGCTGCCGGTTGCCGGCACAGATATCAGCCAGATGTTATGCGGGTCAGTCCCTGTGCTGCGCTAACCAGTGCAGTATTTCGGCATTCACCTCGGCCGGCTGTTCGGCTTGTACGAAATGGCCTGCGCCCGCGATGCTGCGAGTTTGCAACCTGCCCGTAAAATCGCTTTCTCGCATTGCGCCAAGGAACACGTCTTGCGTGATGCACTGGTCATCTGCCCCGCAAATGCCAAGCGTCGGCACGGTGATCGGCTTCGTGAACAGCGCGGCAGTCTCTTGCGCGGCGGGCGAGACGGCATCGAAAGCCTGACGATAATATTCGAGCGCCGCGCGCGCCACGCCCGGCTGACGGAAGGTGGCTTTCATGCCTGCGATCAGCTCTGCGGGAATGTCCCAGCCGGGCGACCACGCCTTCCAGAGTGCTTCGAGATAGGCGCAGTCATCGGCAATGATCTGCGCCTCGAACCCCGGCGTCTGGAACGCCAGGATATAGGAAGAACGCGCCTGCTGCGCCGGATCGGTGGCAAAGGCCTCGGCAAAACGGACGGGGTGCGGCACCGCCATGGTCGTCAGCGACGCGAAGCGTTCGGGCGCAAGGGATGCGGCCGCATAGGCGATATTCGCGCCCCAATCATGCCCGACGAGATGCACCCGCCCGTCGGACAGTGAGGCGGCAGATGCTACCACATCCTCGGCCATGCGTACGGCGTGATAATCGCCGTCGTCGGGCTGCGAGGCAGGCTCGTACCCGCGCATGGTGACCGCCACCGCCCGGTATCCCGCCGCGGCCAGCGCCCCTATCTGGTTGTCGAAGCTTGCGGGCGTATCAGGAAAGCCATGGAGCAACAGCACCACCGGCCCCTCACCTGCCGCACGGGCCGTGAAGGCGAGGCCCGCGTGGGTCAGGGTCAGGGTCTCATGTGTCACAGCCGGGCGTCGCTCCAAGGGTCGATCATGATCTTGGCGTGCTTCTCGGGATCTTCAAGCGCGCCGAAGGCTGCGGCGATGCCCTCCAGCCCGACCGTGCCGGTCACCAGCGGCTGCCAGTCGAGCGCGCCCGAGGCCACCGCCGCAAGCGCCTCGGCAAACTCCTCGGGGGTGTAGTAGAGCACGAATTGCAGATTCAGCTCCTTGGCGATGGCGACCATCGGATTGAAGCTGTCCTCGCCCTGCGGGATGCCGGCGACCACGATCTGCGAGCCGACCGGTGCGGTGTTGATGGTTTGCGAGAGGACGCCGCGCACTCCGGTACAGTCGAATATGATCGCACCCGCTGCCGCGCCGAGCGCCTCGAACACCGGACGCTCGGACGGGTGGACCACTATGGTCGCCCCCATCTGCGTTGCCAGTTCGCGCCGCTTGGGCGAGAAGTCGGAAGCGACGATGTTGCTCACCCCGCGCATCTTGAGCACAGCGATGATCGCAAGGCCGATCGGCCCGCAACCGAGCACCGCGCAGGGCGCATCACCCTTGCCCAGCATCGACTTGGCGACCGCGTGCACCGCGATCCCCAGCGGCTCGACCAGCGCGGCAGCGGCATCGGGGACGCCCTCGGGGATCTTGAGCAGCAGCGCCTCGGTGCCGAGGAAGTATTCGGCATAGGCCCCGTCGACCTCGACATTGGCCCCGATCGGCACCGGCGCGCCGTCACGAATGAGGAACGGCACCGACACCACCCGGTCACCAATGGCCAACGCCTGCACCGTATCGGGCCCGAAAGCGACCACCTCGCCGACATATTCGTGGCCCAGCACCATGCCCTTGTCGAGGTCCTGGCCAGGCGCGCCCAGCGCGCGGGCGGTCGCGTCGATCTCGCGGGCATGCTTGAACTGGTGGAGGTCGGAACCGCAGATGCCGCACAGCCGGGTGCGCAGCAGCACCTCGCCGGGGCCGGGGACGGGCATGGGCCGGTCCTCGATGGTGAACGCCCGGTCCCGCATCACCGCCGCGCGCATCTCAGGCTCCCGTGACGATCAGCTTGGAGGTGTCGAGACCCAACGCCTCGCAATAGCCGGTGTAGAGCTCCAGCGCCGCGCGGGCATCGACCACCGAGGTGATCTTGTGCTCGGCATCAACATTGATGTTCGCGCCGTAGATCGCGAACCAGGCGATGGTGTCGCCCTCCTGATCCTCGGGCGTGCACAGGGTGTGGAGCGATCCGGCAGGTTCGAACAGGTACGAACCGGGCGAATTCACCGCTTCGGGGGTTTCGGCATAGAACCAGCGCCCCTGCAGCGTCACCGCGAAAACAAGGCCGGTGTGGTAATGGGTCGGCACCCGGTAACCGGGTGGCACGCGGGTCTTGGAGATCCACAGTCCCTGGTTGAGATCGACATGGAGCAGCTGGAGCGCGCTGCTGTCACCCGCTTCCATCCACGGCAGATCATCGGCGCCGACATGCAGCGTCTCCTGATCGGAATGGGTCGGCACGATCGGCCGCGCCATCACGCGGGCGACGAATTCCTGCAAGGCGGCGGGAATGGCGATGGGAGTCTGTTCCATGGGGCGTCCTGTCGTCTCAGGCAGTGGTGATGGCGGTGTGCGAATAATGCGCGCGGGCGATCTCGAACTGCTCGGGCAGGTCGACCTTGGCCGGGTTGTACCACGGCATGTAGGTCGCCAGCACACGCGGGATGCCGCGCTTGAGGTAATGGCTGTTGAAGGCCTTGCGGCGGGCGACGATCTCCGGAGTATTGTAGGCGGCAAACAGCTCCGCCTGCGGCTCCACGAGGACATCGCGGAAGCGCTTCACCCAGCCAAGATAGTGCTTCTGCGACCACAGGCTCTGCTTCATGCGGTAGAACCAGCTGCCGACGATGTGTTCATAGACATCGAAGGCGACCGTGCGGTGTTCCAGCTCCTCCATCACGTGCCACTTGGCCAGATCGGCAAGCGGGCTGTCGGTGCGATCATACAACCCCACCTCGAACTGCGCGCGTGACATGGCGCTGGTCATGCTTTCGAAGCCTTCGGCATAGGCGAGCTTGAACTTCAGCGGCTTGGTGCGGGTGAATTCCTTGAGCTCCGCGTCAAGCTCCCGCTCCAGCGGCAGCAGCGCTTCATAGGAAGGATGCAGCGCGCGGATCAGCTCGTTGGCGCGGGCGTGTTGCTTGTAGTGCTCGCCCTCCTGCGCGCAGAACCGCTTGAGATCCTCCTTCAGCTGCGCGTCGCGGATCAGCGGCAGGGCATCGCGCATCGTTCGGATCAGAAATGGCTCCAGATAGGGCAGCATCATCCATGCGCCGAGGAACATGAACGACATTTCCGGATCGTCCTTGATGAAGACGAGATCCATGTCGGGCCGGAAGGCAAACTCCATCCGCCGAATTGTCATTTCTTCCATGGCAACCTCTCATCGAAACGCGATTCCGGCACAGACTAAACATATGTTCAGTTAATGGCAATGGCGCTTTGCGATGAACCCTTTGCTGCGTTTCCCCGATCCGCTCGATGCGAGATGAGATACGTTATAACATTGCAATCTATCTGCAGTGTGACTATGGCACGCGGTGCCAGTGCGGAGTTGAAATGATGCGATCGCTAGTCCTTGCCGCGATGGTGATCGCTGCGGCCACGTCCGCCGACGCCCGTCAAGCCGAACCGCCCGCCCCCTCGCCCGATGGCGGTGCGACAGAGGAGGCGGAGGACAAGCGCCCCGCGCAGGAGGGCATCGCCCTCGTCAACCGCTCGGAGGAGAATGTCATCACTCAGGCCTCCGACGCCTTCGGCACCAGCGTCGGGGACGAGACCATCGGGCTCTATAGCGGCGGCAATGTGCGCGGCTTTTCCGCATTCGCCGCGCAGAACGTGCGGATCGAGGGACTCTATTTCGACAATCAGGGCCCGCTCAGCGATGCCGTGCGCGCGGGGTCGACCATCCAGGTCGGCATTTCCGCGCTCGGCTACCCCTTCCCTGCCCCCACCGGCATCGTCGACTTCGCGTTGCGCCGCGCCGGTGACAAGCCGGTGGTCAGCGCCCGCGCGGGCCTCGGCGACTTTTTCGCGCCCTTCGCCTCCGTCGATGCGGCGCTGCCGTTGACCGGCAATCTCGATCTCAACATCGGCGCAGGGGTCGAGGAATTCATCTATCCAGATGCCGCGAACTTCTGGTTCGCACGCTATGGCGCCGTTGCGCGCTGGCGACCTGCCGAGGGTGTGGAACTGACCGGCTTTTTCAGCCGCTATGACTATTTCGACGAGGAATCGACCCCGGTGATCTTCACCGCCGGGACCTTCCTGCCCAGGCGCATCGCCCGCAACCGCTTCTTCGGGCAGAAGTGGGCCGACTGGGCGGGCCATTCGCAGAACTTCGGGGGCATGGCGAAGGTCACCCACGGGCCGTGGCGGATCGGACTGGGGCTGTTCTCCTCGCGCTTCACCATCGACACCTTCGGCGCCAATTTCTTCGCCAACACGCAGGAAGACGGCAGCGCCGAGCGGCAGGTGCTGCTCGGGCAGGATCAGGTGACGCAATCCTATTCCGGCGAGTTGCTGATCGAGCGCGACTTCGCCGAAGGCCCGCGCCGTCACCGCCTGCTCGCCTCGGCCCGGTTCCGGCGGGTGGATGACGATCTCGGCGGCTTCGCTTTCCGCAGCCTCGGCCCTGGGATGATCGGCGTGGCCGAGGCGGCGGTCGAACCCGATGTCACCTTCGGCGCACTCACCCGCGACGCGATCCGGCAGGAGGCTGGCGCGCTGGGCTATGCGATGCAGTGGCAGGGTCTGGGCGAGATCAATCTGGGCATGCAGAAGACCCGTTACCGCAAGCAGGTGCGCGCACCCGGCCTCGCACCCACCGCGACCGAGGACAGCCCGATCCTGTGGAACGCCTCGGCGGCGATCACCGCGATCGAGAATGTGGCGATCTACGCCGCCGCCACCCGCGGGCTCGAGGAAAGCGGCACGGCGCCTGCCTTTGCCGCCAATGCCAACCTCACCCTGCCCGCGCTGCGCACCCGGCAGGTCGAGGCCGGGGTGCGCTGGACACTGGCGAAGGACGTGAAGCTTATCGCCGGCCTGTTCGACGTGCGCCGACCCTATTTCGAACTCGACACAGACAATGTCTTCCGCGTGCTCGGCGACGTGAAGCATCAGGGCGCAGAAATTTCGCTCACGGCCAAGCCTCTGCCGGGCCTCAATCTGGTCGCGGGCGCGGTGCTGATGCGCCCGCGCGTAACCGGCGCGGCCGTGGAACAGGGACGGCTGGGCGAAAAGCCGCTCGGCCGGGTCGGCACGACGCTCGACCTCAGGATCGATTACCAGCCGCCCGCCTTCGATGCCCTGTCGGTCGATCTCGGCATCAACTACACCGGCGAGCGCGCGGCGCGGATCGACAACAGCCTGTTCATTCCCGAGCGGGCGATCATCGATCTGGGCACGCGTTACCGCTTCAAGCTGGGCCAGACCCCGGCGGTGCTGCGCGCGCAGATCGCCAATCTCACCAATGTGTTCGGCTGGAACGTGACCGGCGGCGGGGGCTTCCAGTACATCCCGTCGCGCCGGCTCAACGTTTCGCTGTCGGCCGACTTCTAATCGCAGGTCAGGCCGCCGGTTCGAGCGCCGTCTGCGCCTCGCCAAAGGCGGGGAAGGGATCGTTCAGCCGCTCCCACTTCTCCGGCGTCAATTCGTCCGTCGGCACGAGGCAGGCATCGAGCGCACCGACAGCCTCGGGAGGAGAGGCAGTTTGGGCTAGAGCGAAACTGCCGCACGCGACGGCCAAGGCCAGCGCGGTGACGCCGAGGGCAAGCAGCCGCCGCATCAATCGCTAATCTCCGCCACCGCCCGCTCCAGCACCCGGTCCCGGCCCGCGCGGAAATCAGCGACTGTCTCTGCCACTGGCGCATCGGGGGTGATCCCGCCATCGGGATCGAAGCGGTCGACTGCCATCTGGTTGAACACGAGAGGGACGCGAACAGAAATGCCGCTGTTGGGCAGCTTGACGTTGAAGATCGTGCCCGCTGTCGGCCCGTCGGCGCTCCCGCCGCTGGGCTCGCCCAGAACGGTAACCCTGCCCATGTCGTGCAGCTTGGCGATCACCATCGTCGCGCCCGAGGCATTCGCCGGACCCGACAGGGCAACCACTGGTCCCGTGAAGGGATTTGCAGCCGGTTGTCGCATTTGGAGTTCCTCGGGCGCATTCTCGGGGCTCAGATCGAACCATCCGTCCGCGCTTTGCGTAAAGCGGTCGAGGGCAGGGTTGAACAGGGCCTCGCGATCGCCCCAGCTTGAGATGTAGCGGGGAAGATCGCCATAGCGAACCGCGCGGTATCGCATTGCCCGCTGGTAGGTGTAGGGCTCGGTCGCCAGCGCATCGATGAGGGCGAGCGCGGCATCGTTCGATCCGCCGCCATTCTCGCGGAGGTCCAACACCAGCGCCTCGGCGCCCGCAGCGCGCAGCTCGTCGAGCGCGCGTGCGTAGAGCGCGGCGGCGTCAACCGGCTTGCGGTAGTTCACGAAAGTGTCGATCCGCAGATAGCCGGTCTTGGGCCCGACCATCTTCCAGCTTACCGAGCTGCCGAAATCCTGTCGGTAAGGCAGACCGTCATTGGCAAGCCTGGTCCACGCCCGGAAAGTGACGGGCAAGAGGTTGACGGTGCGCGGGGCGGCATCATCGCTATCGCGCAAGGTCACCGCGAAGCTTTCGGGAAAGCCGTAGGCATAGGGGT
Organism: Porphyrobacter sp.; assembly: GCA_027531395.1. Taxonomy (GTDB): domain Bacteria; phylum Pseudomonadota; class Alphaproteobacteria; order Sphingomonadales; family Sphingomonadaceae; genus Erythrobacter. The sequence goes on from JAPZRO010000001.1 coordinate 126,092, forward strand.
AGAAGTGATCGAAATCGGCTCCCATCAGGTCGCCGTCATCGGCGAGATAGGCTGCGCGTGAGGCTTCGGTACGGCCGTCGACAGGCACGTAGGCACCCAGCGTCTGGACCAGTTCGCTCACCGGGTGTCCATTGATCGCCAGCACCTCGGCCCCGCGCGGCAAGGCGGTCTGCGCGGGGTCGGAGGAGACCACGATCATTCGCCCGGCAATCAGGCGAAAGCGGAACGGCAAATGGCTGGCATGATCGATGCGCCAGGCCTCCATCGCTTCGGTCTGGTCCGCCTTGGTGTGGGTGCAGCGGATCATCGCCAGCACAAGGCTGATGCGGCGGTAGAGCTCCGTGTCGCTGATCCCGTCCCCGCCGATATTGGCATCGAGCGCATCGAGAGCATGGTCGATCTCGGGCTTGGGGGTGCGGCGATAGAGGCCGGGGTGGACCGTCTCCAGTGCTGTGCGCATAACCGCCAGATCGGCATGCGCCTCGGCGGCCGAGAGCATCCGGATCGGCGCGGCTTCGGATGCCGGTATTGCCGCAGAAGCAGCGGGAGAATCTTGCGCCATCAGGGGCGCGCTGGCTGCGAGCGCGATTGCGGAGACGAAAGCAAGAGCAAGAGCAGGGCGCATTGGCGGGCACTCCATCAGGTTTGGCGTCGATCCCCGGCCTGATTGGCAAGAACCCCGCCGCCCTGCGCCTCAATCCAGAAAAACCAGCAGAAATTGGCGTTTTGAGACGTCGGGACCAGTTGCACTACGCCGTCCCTGGCGCCGACCCTGAAAGTCGCCGGGAGCGTCGATAGGCGCTCGGGCTCATGCCCACCATATCGGCAAAAACGCGGTTGAAGCTGGCCTTGGAATTGAAGCCGACATCGAGCGCGAGGGTCAGCAGGTCGCGCTGTTCCTCTGGGTCGGCCAGCAGGGCCTTGACCGCTGTAATGCGGCGCTGGTTGACGAAGGTGTGAAAGCTCACGCCCAACCCTTCGTTGAGCGCGCGCGAAAGGTAGGTGCTGTTCGTACCGAGCACTCGCGCCATGTCGCCGAGCGAGATGTCCGGATCGCGCCATAGGCCGAGACGGTCTACCTCGCTCGCCCATTCGGCTGCTATCTGCGCCCAATCGCGATCGGGGCCTGGCGGCGCGACATCGGTCATGTCTCTGTCCGGATCGCCGGCGGCCGTTGCCATGGCGGGAAACGGCGAATTGGCGTGACGCCATCCCTCGACGCCGAGATAGATCGCCAGCAACCCGATCCCGGCATAGAGCCAGAAATCGTCGAAGTAGTCATGGGCAGGGTTGATGAGCCGGGCGATGACGAAGCCGAGCCAAACGCTCCCAGCGATCATTACGGCAACAAGGGCATTGCGGATCCAGCGCGGGTCAAAGGTCTCACCATCGGCGCGATTGTGTTCCAGCCATGCGCGATAGGCTCTGTAACGCCGCAAGCTGGCCCACCCGTAACCTGCCAGCGAAACCAAAGTGGCGACATTGAGCAGCGGCACGACGAAAGGCTCATGCACCGCGCTGTTCCACGCGGTCTTGGTCTCGAGCGGAAAGGGGAAAACCAGCGCCTGGGCGAAAAACTGAAAGGCGAACGGCGCCAGGTGCCACAACCACCCGCGCGAAGGCCGCGCGCCGGTCAGCGTCATGCTGTAACCAAGCAGCAACGGGCCGAACAGCAAAGTCAGATTAAAGGGCGCAAAGCTCAGCCACGGCCAGCGGTCATAGGCCCCAGCATAGCCGATAATGTAGGGGATCATGTAGGCGCCAAGCGAAACGATCAAACCTGCAAGAATCCGACTTGCGGCACGGTTGCGCGAAACCAGCCAGAGGCAACCGGCAAGCACCAGGGCTTGAATCGCCTCGGCCAGCAGCAGCACGCTCAGCACATTGATCGACACGACAATCCCTCCGGGCTGCCCGCGGCCCGATCATGCCTGTGTTCCGCGGCGTCGGTGGGTGCGTCAACACGATAATGTCAGCACAAGCTGGACCTTTCGACAAACGTCATGCCGCGCGCCATTTGTGGGCGATGGCGTTTAGGAGGACGGTCCAGTCGATCTCCCCGCGCTCGGCTCCGAGCCGCACGACTACCAGCCGTTTGTCGGGCGCAAGGTAAATGCGCTGACCGAAATGCCCGTTGGCAAAGCTGTGGTATGCGCCATCGGGTTGCAGATGCCCCCACCAGCAATGACGCAGATAGGTTCCAATGGCGAGCTTTTTCTCGCGGCCATCGAAACGATACTTGAAGCGCCAGAGCTTCCCGCTGGAAGGTTGTATCCGCACAAGTGGGCCGAAGGCATCACCCATCTTGTAAGGCTTCGCCCGTGGCTCGGCATTTCTGATCGCTATGCCGGTAAGAGCCATAAATCCCAACGCCTTCCAGTCAGGTGCCCCCGACGAGGGGACCACGCAGTGACACGCTTGACCCCAAGTCTCTGGATTGACCCCAGCAAAGCCGGATGCAGCGGGATGAATAGAGACAACCTCGGACGACCGAAGGCGAAAATCCCTCTAATTTTCAAGGGTTTTATAGACTTTCTGGGTCTGTCTGGGAACGGAGGGCTGGAGCGGGTGGAAGCGTAGCGCTTAGCGCAAAGCTGAACGCGCACAGCGCGGTCAACGGAACGAACCCGCGCAATGACCGGAGGGAATGGAGCGGGTGAAGGGAATCGAACCCTCGTCGTAAGCTTGGGAAGCTTCTGCTCTACCATTGAGCTACACCCGCTCGGGCAGCGGCGCGCTTGCCATGACTGGCGGCGGGCCGTCAACTGCTTCCTTGCGCGGCGCCGCTGCCGAGGGCGAAGTCGGCCCATACCGGCAGATGGTCCGAGGCTGTCGCGGCGAGCGCGCTGTGGTGCACCCCGCAGGCCTTCATCACCAGCCGGTCGCAATGCATGATCCGGTCGAGCCGGCCCACCGGACGGCGGCTGTGGAAGCTCGGGCCGCAGTCGAGGATGCGGAAATGCCGCCCGAACTCGCGGAAGGCGCCGGACTGCGCGCGCCATTCGTTGAGGTCGCCCATCAGCACCGTGGGTCGCTCGCTGCGCGCCGCAGCGGCGAGTTGCACGATCGCCCGCGCCTGCCGCGCGCGCCACAGGCCCGACAGATCGAGATGCATCCCGAACACCGTCAGCGCGCCCGCGGCGGTCTCCAGCGTCGCGGTTACCACCCCGCGCGGCTCGAGATAGGGGATGTGGATGATGTCGTGATGCGTCACGGCAATGCCGCGCTTCACCAGGATCGCGTTGCCGTGCCAGCCAAGCGAGTCCTGCTGCACATCGAGCGGGACAGGGACGTAATCGGTGTGGCGCTCGATCAGCATCGGCGGCAAGACGCTGCTGCGCACCCCGAAGCGCAGGTCCGCCTCCTGCAGCGCGACGATATCCGCGTCGAGCTCGCCCAGCACCCGGAGGATCCGCAGCGGATTGCGCGCCCCGTCGGTGCCCACCCCCTTGTGGATGTTGTAGCTGGCAAGCCGGATGCGGGCGGGTGGATGATCGGACATGGACAGCGCGAAAATGCGCCAGACCCCGATGCGGCGCAAGGGCCGCGCTTTGCACAAAGCAAAAGGGCGCCGGAGCCAACGCCCCGGCGCCCCTTTTTGAGGAATCCGCCTTACTTCACGTCGAAGCGGTCGAGCATCATCACCTTGTTCCACGCGGCCGCGAAGTCGCGCACGAACTTCTCCTCGCCGCCCTTGACCGCATAGACCTCGGCCACGGCGCGCAGTTCGGAGTTGCTGCCGAACACCAGATCGACCTCGGTCGCGGTCCACTTGAGCGCGCCGGTCTGGCGGTCGCGGCCCTCGTAGAGCCCCTTGGCCTCGGCGGGCTTCCACACGTTGCCCATGTCGAGCAGGTTGACGAAGAAGTCGTTGCTCAAGCTGCCCGGCGCATCGGTGAACACGCCGTGCTTCGCCCCGCCGGTGTTGGCATCGAGCATCCGCATCCCCGCCAGCAGCACCGTCATTTCCGGCACGGTGAGGGTCAGCGTGTCGGCCTGGTCCACCATCATCTGCGTCGGCGTCAGACGCGCCTGATCGCTGTAGAAGTTGCGGAAGGCATCAGCCGCCGGACGCAGCTGCTCGAAGCTCTTGGCATCGGTATGCGCCGCAGTCGCATCGACCCGCCCCGGGGTGAAGGGCACGGTGACGCTGTGACCGGCCGCCTTGGCCGCGTCCTCGATCGCCACCACGCCGCCGAGCACCACGAGATCGGCGATCGACACCTTCTTCGCGCCCGCCTTGCCGTTGAAACCGGCTGCCACGCCTTCGAGCGCCTTGACGACCTTGGCGATCACCTCGGGATCATTGACGCCCCAGTCCTTCTGCGGCGCCAGCCGGATGCGCGCGCCATTGGCACCGCCGCGCATGTCGGTGTCGCGGAAGGTGACGGCCGAGGCCCAGGCGGTGCGCACCAGTTCCGAACGGCTGAGGCCGGTCTTGCGGATCGCGTCCTTGAGCGCCGCGACATCGGCTGCCTCGATCATGGCATAGTCCGCCTTGGGCAGCGGGTCCTGCCAGATCAGGTCTTCGGCGGGGACTTCCGCGCCGACGTAGCGCGCCTTGGGCCCCATGTCGCGGTGGGTCAGCTTGAACCAAGCGCGGGCGAAGGCCTCGTCCATCGCCTTGGGGTCCTTCGCCCAGCGGCTGGTGATCGCGCCATAGGCCGGATCATAGCGCAGCGCGAGGTCGGTGGTAAGCATCACCGGCGCGTGGAACTTGCCCGGGACATGCGCATCGGGGACGATCTGGAGCTGGTCGGCGTTGACAGGCTCCCACTGCTTGGCACCAGCCGGGCTGGTGGTGAGCTTCCATTCGAAGGCATAGAGATTGTCGAGGTAGTTGCTGCTCCACTGCACCGGCGTGACAGTCCACGCGCCTTCGAGACCGCTGGTGGTGGCATCCTTGCCGACCCCGGTGCCGCAGCTGTTCTTCCAGCCCAGGCCCTGCGCCTCGACGCTCTCGGCCGCCGGCTCCTTGCCGACGCAGTCCGCTGCCTTGTGCGCGCCGTGCATCTTGCCGATGGTGTGCCCGCCGACGATCAGCGCGACGGTTTCCTCGTCATTCATGCCCATCCGGCCGAAAGTGGTGCGGATCTGCTTGGCCGCCGCGAGAATGTCGGGGTTGCCACCCGGGCCTTCGGGGTTGACGTAGATCAGCCCCATCTCGGTCGCGCCGAGCGGGTTGTCGAGGTTCTCGCCCTCGGCGTTGCGCTCCGAGGTCAGAAACTTGGTTTCCGGGCCCCAGTAGACCAGTTCGGGCTCCCACGCGTCGGCGCGGCCACCGGCGAAGCCGTAGGTCTTGAAGCCGGTGTTCTCGAGCGCGACATTGCCGGCGAGGATGATGAGATCGGCCCACGAAAGGCTCGCCCCATACTTCTGCTTCACCGGCCACAGCACCCGGCGGGCCTTGTCGAGGTTGCCGTTGTCGGGCCACGAGTTCAGCGGCTCGAACCGGATCTGCGCGCCGTCCGAACCCCCGCGCCCGTCGCCCGAGCGATAGGTGCCGGCCGAGTGCCAGGCGAGGCGGATGAACAGCCCGGCATAGTTGCCGTAGTCGGCGGGCCACCAGCTTTGCGAATCCGTCAGCGCGGCGTTGATGTCGGCCTTCACCGCCTTGAGATCGAGCTTGGCGAATTCCTTCGCGTAATCGAAGGTCTCGCCGTTGGGATCGGGGTTGTATTCGTTCTGGCGCAGGCGCGAGAGGTCAACCACGTTCGGCCACCAGCCCTGCACGTTGCGCGGTGCGGCTTCGGTCTGCGGCATGGCGGCGCGGCCCATGCCCGGCTCGTTGAAGCCCGGCGGGGTGGCGAGGGCCGGGGTGGCGAGGAGAAGGCTTGAGGAGAGGAGCAGCAGCCCCTTCATTCTGTGCGACATGATCGTGTCCCTGTTGTTGCGGATCGGTCTAAGCGCCGCAGGACGGGGCCTGCGGCTCGGGGCGCTGCCTAGGGGCGCGGGGCTGCGCGCGGCAAACGGGTTGTCCCGATAACTGTAATCCGAATTTTCCGATGAAGCCGGCTGCCGCTTGCCCGCAAGGCAGGCGCGCGGCATGGTCGGACCCAGATATCAGCCAGGGGCGGCAAGCGAGATGGGGCAGGCGATGATCAAGGCGGCGGTGCTGGCGGGGCTGGCGGCAATGGCGGTGCCCGTGGCCGCGCAGGCGCCTGTGCCGCAGGGCCTCAGCCAAGTCGAGGTCTCCGCTCCCGCCCTGCCCGCGATCCTCTCGCCGCGGGATCGTGCCGCAACCGAGAACCGCCTGCTGGCCGAGCGGCTCGATACCCTGATCCCCCAGATCATGCGCGCCGAGGGGATCGACCTGTGGCTGCTCGTCGCACGCGAATATTTCGAGGAGCCGGTGGTCGCCACCATGCTCGATGCCGAGAATATGCACGCACGGCGGCGGACCATCCTGATCTTCCACGATCCGGGCGAGGGCAAGCCGGTCGAGCGACTGACGGTCAGCCGCTACGGCCTCGGCGGGCTGTTCGCCCCCGCGTGGAACCCCGATACCCAGCCCGATCAGTGGCAGGCCGTCGCCGAGCTCATTGCGGCCCGCGATCCGCAGAAGATCGCGATCAATTCCTCCGATCTCTACCAGTTCGCCGACGGCATGACGCTGAGCCAGTATGACCGCTTCATGAGCGCCTTGCCCCCGGCCCTGCACCCGCGCGTCGTGTCGGGCGAGGGGCTGGCGATCCGCTGGCTCGAAACCCGCACACCTGCCGAGATGGAGCTCTACCCCACGGTCGTGCGCATCGCCCATGCGGTGATCGGCGAGGCTTTCTCGCGCAAGGTCATCACGCCCGGGGTCACCACGGCAGAGCAGGTGCAATGGTGGTATCGCGACCGGCTGATGGCGCTCGGCCTCGATCCGTGGTTCCACCCCTCGGTCGCGATCCAGCGGCAGGGGGCGCAGGGGATGCTCGAAGGTGCTGAAGTGATCCAGCCGGGTGACCTGCTGTGGACCGATTTCGGCATCACCTACTTGCGCTTGAATACCGATACCCAGCATCTCGCCTATGTGCTGAAGCCCGGCGAGACCGAGGCACCGGCGGGCCTCAGGGCGGGACTGGCGAACTCCAACCGCGTGCAGGATTTCCTCACCCGCGCCTTCAAGGTCGGGCGCAGCGGCAACGAGGCGCTCGCCATCGCCCGCGCCGATGCGATTGCGGCAGGGCTTGATCCCTCGATCTACACCCACCCGATCGGCCACCACGGCCACGGCGCGGGGCCGAGCATCGGCTTCTGGGACAACCAGAAGGCTGACCCCCGCGGGGCTGGCCCGATCCGCGCCAACACCGCATGGTCGATCGAGCTCACCTCCTATGCCGCCGTGCCCGAATGGGGCGGCCAGCGGGTCGATTTCCGCACCGAGGAGGATGCCTTCTTCGACGGCGAGACCGTGCGCTACATCGACGGCCGCCAGGCCGAGATCACGCTGATCCCGTCAGACTAGCGCCGGCTCGACGATCCGATCCCCCGCGCGCGGGTCTTGACACGGTACACATCGGTCAGCGCGGTGATGTAGAGTTCCGACAGGTCAGGCCCGCCCCAGGCGAGGTTGGTCGCCCGCTTGGGGGTGGCGAGGCGCGCGATCACCGCGCCCTTCGCCGGATCGACCACGCACAGCCCGCCGGGGCAGGTGACATAGATCAGCCCCTTGCTGTCGACCCGCACCCCGTCGACCCGGCCGGGCTTGCTGTCGTCGGTGAGGTCGGCGATCTTGCGGCGGTTGTCGGAAAGACCCTCGCGGTCGATGTCATAGGCCCACAGGCTCTGGGTGGCGCTGTCGCCGACATAGAGCACCTTCTCGTCGGGCGAGAGCGCGAGGCCGTTGGGGCGTTCGAGCAAATTGTCGATCAGGATCGTCCGCCCGCTCTTCTCGTGATGGGCATAGACCCCCGAAAAGCCGATCTCGTTGATGCGCTGCACGCCCTTATAGGCAGTGGACAGGCCATAGGGCGGATCGGTGAACAGGATCAGCCCGTCGCTGCGCACCACCACGTCGTTGGGGCTGGAAAGGTGGCGGTCGCTGAAGGTGGCAACCACGGTCCGCCGCCCGCCTTCGGGCGTCCAGCGCGTCACCATGCCGCTGCCGTGCTCGGCGCTGAGCAGGCGGCCCTCGCGGTCGAAGGTGTGGCCGTTGGCCATCGCGCTGGGGGTGTAGAGCACCTTGGCCGGCCCTTCTCCGGGAGTGAGGACATGGACGGTGTCGCCGGGAATGTCGCTGAAGATCAGCCGCGTGCCGTCCCACGCCGGACCTTCGGTGAAGGTGTAGCCGGTGGCGACCAGTTCGAGGCTTTCGGGGATGAAGATCGCCTGATCCTCCTTGGCGAGCGCGCCGCCGGCTATCCCGGCTGCGGCCAGCGCCGCCATCATCCGCCACACCTTGCCCATCGCCCTGCCCTTTCGTGTCTCGCCTGACGCGCAACCTGCCCTGCCCGCCCCGTCCGCGCCAGCACTTTTGAGGGGAGGCGCAAGGGTTGCATGGGACGCGCGCGGGGGGCATTGGGGAGGCCAGACAGGAGACCCCTACCATGCGTCAGATCGACCACTTCATCGTCGGCGAGACCCCCGCCCCCACCCGCAAGCACGCCATCTGGAACCCCTCGACCGGCGAGGTCCAGGCCGAAGTTGCCCTCGGCGATGCCGCGCTGCTCGCCCGCGCGGTCGAGACCGCCAAGCGCGTCCAGCCGGCATGGGCCGCGACCAACCCGCAGCGCCGTGCGCGGGTGATGTTCGCCTTCAAGGAACTGGTCGAGGCGAACATGCAGTCGCTGGCCGAGATGCTTTCGTCCGAGCACGGCAAGACCATCCCCGACGCGCGCGGCGACGTGCAGCGCGGGCTGGAAGTGATCGAGTACGCCTGCGGCCTTCCGCAGATCATGAAGGGCGAATACACCCATGGCGCAGGCCCCGGGATCGACGTCTATTCGGTGCGCCAGCCGCTCGGCATCGGCGCGGGGATCACCCCGTTCAACTTCCCGGCGATGATCCCGATGTGGATGTTCGGCATGGCCTGCGCGGCGGGCAATGCCTTCATCCTCAAGCCCTCCGAGCGTGACCCCTCGGTGCCGGTGCGGCTCGCCGAGCTGTTCCTCGAAGCGGGCGCGCCGGAAGGGCTGCTGCAGGTCGTCCACGGCGACAAGGAGATGGTCGACGCGATCATCGATCACCCCGATATCGCCGCGATCAGCTTCGTCGGTTCATCCGACATCGCGCAGTACATCTACGCGCGCGGCTCGGCCAACAACAAGCGCGTGCAGGCCTTCGGCGGGGCGAAGAACCACGGCATCGTGCTGCCCGATGCCGACTTGGATCAGGTCGTCACCGACCTGACCGGCGCGGCCTTCGGCTCGGCGGGCGAGCGCTGCATGGCGTTGCCCGTGGTGGTGCCGGTGGGCGAGGAAACCGCGGAACGCCTCAAGGAAAAGCTGCTGAAGTCGATCGCGGGCCTGCGCATCGGCGTCTCCAACGATCCCGACGCGGATTACGGCCCGGTCGTCACGCCCGAGCACAAGGCGCGGATCGAACAGTGGATCACCACCGCCGAGGAGGAGGGTGCCGAGATCGTCGTCGACGGGCGCGGCTACTCGCTGCAGGGCCACGAAAAGGGCTTCTTCGTCGGCCCGACCCTGATCGATCACGTCACCCCGCAGATGAAGTCCTATCAGGAGGAAATCTTCGGCCCCGTGCTCCAGATCGTGCGCGCCAAGGATTTCGAGGAGGCGGTGCGCCTGCCCAGCGAGCACCAGTATGGCAACGGCGTCGCGATCTTCACCCGCAACGGCCACGCCGCGCGCGAATTTGCGGCGCGGGTCAATGTCGGGATGGTCGGCATCAACGTGCCGATCCCGGTGCCGGTCGCCTACCATAGCTTCGGCGGGTGGAAGCGCTCGGGCTTCGGCGACATCGACCAGTACGGGGTCGAGGGTCTGCGGTTCTGGACCAAGAACAAGAAGATCACTCAACGCTGGCCGGATGGCGGCGGCGACGGCTCCAACGCCTTCGTCATCCCGACGATGGGGTGAGTATGGCACCAGCGCCGCATTTCGCGCTTGCCTGTCACCCCTGCCACAGCCGATAATCACGCGGGGACCGGAGAGGGAGTGATGATGATGAAAAAGCACGCCATGCTGGCACTGGCCGCCGCGACGATGACGCTGGGCCTTGCCGCCTGTTCGACCACCGGAGGGATCGTCACCGATTTCGACCGCGAGCAGAACTTCGCTTCCTACCAGACCTTCAGCTGGGCCGACGACAACCCGATGACCGTGATCGGCGCGCGGGTGATCCCCAAGACGCTCGAACCGCGCGTCGCCCGCGCGATCCGCGCGGGGCTGGAAGCCAAGGGCTACCGCTATGTCGAGGACGTGACCAAGGCCGACTTCGCGGTGTCCTTCACCATCGGCACGCGCGACGGCACCGACATCATCGAATCGCCCGATCTGTTCTGGACCAACCGGCCCAACTGGCGCTGGGGCATGGGCTATTACCCGGTGCTCACCCCGACCCCGGTGATGCGCACCGAAGTACGCGAATACACCGAAGGCACGCTCGCGATCGACATTTACGATGTCACCCGCCGCGCCCCGGTGTGGCATGGCGCAGCCACCCGCCAGCTCACGCGCAAGCAGCTGCGCGGCGAGCCCGGCGACATCGAAGGCGGGGTCACCCGCATTCTCGCGGGCTTCCCGCCCGGCTGAACCGGGGGCTCCCGACGCGGGTCTTGCACAGGCCGCACCATCCGCGCTTGGCTTTTGCACCCGCAAAAGGCTAAGGGCCCCGCGTTATGGTGAACGAGATCAAGGCGACCGCGCTGGTGATGGCGGGCAAGCGTTCGGGCGTGCTCGATCCGCTGGCCGAACGTGCGGGTGTTTCGCAAAAGGCGGTGGTGCCGGTCAACGGCGTGCCGATGATCGAGCGGGTGGTGGCACAGGTCGCCGCCTGCCCCGAGGTCGGCGAAATCCGCGTGGTGGCGCATGACGAGGGCGAGATCGCGAACCTCCCCACCGTCGCCGCGCTGATCGCCGAAGGCCGCCTCACAATGATCGAAGGCCGCTTCAACATCGTGGACTCTGTCTTCGCAGGCGCCGAGGGCGCGGATTTCCCGCTGCTGATCACCACCGCCGACAACTGCCTGCTCACCCCAGAAGGCTACAGCGAATTCATCGCCAAGTGCCTTGCCGAGGATGCGGGCGGCGCGGCGGCGCTGGCGCGGCGCGAGGATGTGCAGGCGGCTGATCCCATCGGCCAGAAGCGCTTCTACGAGTTCCGCGACGGGGCCTATTCCAACTGCAACACCTACTGGCTCGGCAGCGCCAAGGCGCTCTCGGCGGCGGAGATCATGCGCGAGGGCGGGCAGTTCATCAAATACCCGCAGCGCATCATCAAGGCCTTCGGTCTGATCAACCTGATCCGCTTCCGCATGGGCTGGGGCTCGAAGGAAAAGCTCTTCGCGCAGATCTCGCGCCGCTTCGGGTTCAAGCTGGTGCCGGTGGTGCTGTCCGACGGGCATTTCGCCATCGACGTAGACAACGAGCGCACCTTCAACGTGACCGAGAAGATCCTGAAGGCGCGCGAAGGCGACCGCACGGGGGCCGCGGCCTGACCCGGCCGGTGGCCTTGCGGGAATTGCGATGAAGCGCCTATTCTCCAACATGGGCTGGCTGCTGGGCGGACGCGGGTTCAACGCCGTGCTCAGCCTCGTCTATCTCGCGCTCGCCACCCGCGCGCTGGGCACGGTCGGCTTCGGCCACTTCGCGCTGATCGTTGCATTGGGGCAGGCAATCACCGGCCTCGCCAATTTCCAGACCTGGCAGTTCATCGTGCGCTGGGGCGCCAACGGCGACGGCGGTTCGGTTGATCCCGACAAGGCGCGCGAGGCGACCGGCTTTGCCATCGCGCTCGATTTCGTCTCGGTCGTGCTCGGCATCGCGCTGGCCGGTGCGGTGATCGTCTCTGCGCCCTACTGGCTGGAGGTGCCGCCCGATCTGCTGTGGCTCGCCTTCGGCTATTGCGCGATCAGCCTCGCCGCGATCCGCACCACACCGACCGGCATCCTGCGCCTCCACTTCCAGTACGCCCGCGCCGCCGGGGCCGAGGCGGTGCAGCCGGTGATCCGCGCCGCGGGATCGGTGCTCGCCTTCCTGTTCATGCCGACCGTCACCGGCTTCATCATCGCCTATGCCGTGGCCGAAATCGGGGTCGCCATCGCGCTGTGGCTGGTGGCTACGCGGGTGCAGACGGTGAGCTGGAGCGCAGTCAGCCTCAAGGCGATCCCCGCGCGGCACAAGGACGCCTGGCGCTTCGTCGTCTCGACCAACCTTTCGGGCAGCCTCTCGATCGCGGGCAAGCAGGTGATGATCCTGCTGGTCGGCACCTTCGGCGGGGCGGCGCTGGCGGGGGGCTTCCGCGTGGCGAGCCAGCTCGGCCAGGCGCTGGTCAGCCTCGCGCAGACCGTCAGCAAGGCAATCCTACCCGAACTGGTCCACAGCCGCGAGAACGCGCTCGAGATCGCGCGGCGCATGGCCAACATCGCGGCTGTCGGCGGGGTGATCGCGGTGGTCACCGCGCTGGTGTTCGGGCGCATCGGACTCGAACTGATCGCGGGCGAGGAATTCGGCGTGTTCTACTGGGCGATGGTGATCCTCGCGATCGCCGGCGCGGTCGAGTTGGTGGGGGCGAGCCTTGAATCGCTGCTGGTCTCGGCCGGCAAGGCGCACGTCTCGTTCCTCGTGCGCGCGGTGCCGACGCTGCTGGCGCTGCTGCTGCTCGACACGGCGATCGCCTGGAACGGCGCCAAGGGCGCGGCCTTCGCGATGCTGGGATCGAGCAGCCTCGCGGTGATCGGCTTCTACGTCGCGATCCTCAACCTCAGCCAGATCCGGCTGGTGGTGGAGCCGGAGGAAGAGGTCGAGGCGGACGCCAAGCCCGCCTCGCCGTCCAACTCCTAGCCTTCGTAAGCCAGCTTCGGCTTTCTCGCCGCCGCAGTCTCGTCGAGCCTCCGCCGGGGCGAGTAGTAGGGCGCCTGCTTCAGCGCCTCGTCCCCTGCCAGCGCCCGCTCGACCACGGCGCGGAAGGCGGTGATGAACTGGTCGATCGCCGCCTTGCTCTCGGTCTCGGTCGGCTCGACCAGCATCGCGCCGTGGACCACCAGCGGGAAGTAGACCGTCATCGGGTGATAGCCCTCGTCGATCAGGCCCTTCGCCACATCGAGGGTGGAAAGCCCATTGGTGAAGTCCTTGTCGCCGAACAGCGCCTCATGCATGCACGGCCCGCTGGCGCCGAAGGGGGCGTGGAGAATGTCCTCCATGCTGCGCAGGATGTAGTTGGCGTTGAGCACCGCGTCCTCGGCCACCTGCTTGAGGCCGTCCGCGCCGTGGCTGAGGATATAGGTCAGCGCGCGGGTGAACATGCCCATCTGCCCGTGGAAGGCGGTCATCCGGCCGAAGCTTGGGCCCCGCTCCTCGCGGTTCTCTTCCTCGACGAGGTAGAAGGTCCCGCCTTCATCCTTGCGCACGAAAGGCAGCGGCGCGAAGGGTGCGAGCGCTTCGGACAGCACCACCGGCCCCGAACCCGGACCGCCGCCGCCATGCGGGGTGGAGAAGGTCTTGTGCAGGTTGATGTGCATCGCATCGACGCCGAGGTCGCCCGGGCGCACCTTGCCGACGATGGCGTTGAAGTTTGCCCCGTCGCAATAGACATAGCCGCCCGCCGCGTGGACGGCATCGGCGATCTCGCGGAAGTCCTTCTCGAACAGACCGCAGGTGTTGGGGTTGGTGATCATCACCGCCGCCACGTCCGGCCCGAGGCGAGCCTTCAGTGCGGCGACATCGACCCGGCCCTCGGGAGTCGCGGGGATATCCTCCACGCGGTAATTGGCGAAAGCGGCGGTGGCGGGGTTGGTGCCGTGGGCGCTTTCGGGCACCAGCACCACCTCGCGCGCGTCGCCGCGGGCTTCGTGCGCGGCGCGGATCGCGAGGATCCCGCACAGCTCGCCATGCGCGCCGGCCTTGGGGCTCATCGCCACCGCGGGCATGCCGGTCAGCTTGCACAGCCATTCGCCCAGCTGCGAGATGACTTCGAGCGCCCCCTGCACCGCGTTCTGGGGCGCGAGCGGGTGGATATCGGCAAAGCCGGGCAGCCGCGCGACCTTCTCGTTGAGGCGCGGGTTGTGCTTCATGGTGCAGCTGCCGAGCGGGAAGAACCCGAGGTCGATCCCGTAGTTCTGGCGGCTGAGGCGGGTGTAGTGGCGCACCGTCTCGGGCTCGGTCAGGCCGACGAGGCCGATCGCTTCGCTGCGAGCCAGACCGCCGAGGCGGCTCGGCGCGTTCGCGTCCACCGGCGGCAGATCCACCCCGGTCACATCGGCACGGCCGATCTCGAACAGCAGCGGCTCTTCCAGCATCAGCGCGCGGTTGCCGGTGGTGGTGACGGGGCCGCTCATGAAGCCGTTCTCGGCGACCTGCATCTCGGGCTTCCAGCCGGACTGGTTGGGGGCGTTCATCACACGGTCTCCTTGATGCTGGCTTCAAGCTCGCGGGCGAGCGCCTCGATATCTTCCTCGGTGGTGGTCTCGGTCACGGCGACGAGCAGCGCGTGCTCCAGCGCCTTGACCCCCGGGTAAAGCCGCCCGAGCGACACCCCGCCCAGCACGCCGCGATCCGCCAGATCGCGCACGATCTGGCGCGCCGGCTTGCCGCCGAGCAGCAGGGTGAATTCGTTGAAGAAGGCCGTGTTGAGCACTTCCACGCCCGGCACCTGCGCCAGCCGGTCGGCGGCGAGGCAGGCGAGGCGGTGGTTCTCGGCGGCGAGTTCGCGCAGGCCCCGCTCGCCCAGCAGGGTCATGTGGACCGAGAAGGCCAGCGCGCACAGGCCGGAATTGGTGCAGATGTTGCTGGTCGCCTTCTCGCGGCGGATGTGCTGCTCGCGGGTCGAGAGGGTGAGCACGAAGCCGCGCTTGCCCTCGGCATCGACCGTTTCCCCGCACAGCCGGCCCGGCATCTGGCGCACGTGCTTGGGATCGCGCACCGCGAACAGGCCGAGGTACGGCCCGCCGAATTGCAGGCCGACGCCGAGCGACTGCCCCTCGCCCACCACGATGTCCGCGCCCATCTCGCCCGGCGAGCGGATCGCGCCCAGTGCCACGGGCTCGGTGTTCACCACCACCAGCAGCGCGCCCTTGGCATGGGCGGCGTCGGCCACCGGGGTCAGGTCGCTGATGCGGCCGAGGATGTCGGGATATTGCACCACGACGCAGGCGGTGTCCTCGTCGATGCGGGCGATCAGCCCGTCGAGATCGGGCTCGGGCGTGATCGCGGGCTGCGCGTCGGCGATCTCGTCACCGGTGAAGTGCGCCATGGTCTTGACCACCTGCGCATAGTGCGGGTGCAGCGCGCCCGAGAGCACCGCGCGCTTGCGGCGGGTGACGCGGGTCGCCATCGCCACCGCCTCCCAGCACGCGGTCGAGCCGTCGTAGAGCGAGGCATTGGCCACCGCGCAGCCATAGAGCCGCGCGACCTGCGTCTGGAACTCGAACAGGACCTGCAACGTGCCTTGCGCGATTTCCGGCTGATAAGGGGTGTAGGCGGTGAGGAACTCGCCGCGCTGGATGATGGTGTCGACGCTGGCCGGAACGTGGTGGCGATAGGCCCCCGCGCCGAGGAAGAAAGGCACATCGCCCGCCACCAGGTTCTTCGCCGCCAGCGCCTTCATGTGGCGCTCCACCGCCATCTCGCTGGCGTGCATCGGGAGCCCGTGGATCGGGCCATCGAGGCGGGCGACTTCGGGCACATCGACGAACAGGTCATCGACCGACGCGGCGCCGATTTTCGCCAGCATCGCCTGCCGGTCGGTATCGGTGAGGGGGAGGTAGCGCATGGGGGAGGGTTTCCGTGGCTGGTGGGTGAAAGGGTCAGGTGCTGAGTTGCGCCAGATCGGCGAGCGCCCCGGCGAAACGCGCGGGGCCGGTGTGGGTGGTGCGCATCCACGGCGCGGCCCAGACGCGGAAACCCGCGTCGCGCGCGCGATGGCAGAAAGCGTAATCGTCGGACAGAAGATGCCCGGTCTCCGCATCGAACATCGGCTGGAACAGCGCGTGGAGATACTCGCCCAGTCCGTTCTCGCCGCGATCCTGCGGGTCGACCGGGTAGCGCAGCTCCGGATGGCGCTCGCACAGGGTTTCGATCACGTCGCGGCGGATCAGCATCAGGCCGGTGCCGATGCGCTTGAGTTCGAGCGGCTGGTCGAGCCGCACGCCCGCCGCCGGATCGAGCGCGTCGAGCGCGAACAGGCCGGAATAGCGCTCGAGCTCGGCCGGATTGCCCTGCGCCAGCCCCTTGGCGGCCGCCGCGGCGACCAGCGTCCAGTTGACCCGCCGCTTGGGGCAGGGCGCGCCGATCACCGCCAGCCGCGCGTCGGTCTGCACCAGCGCCAGCAGATCGAGCACCTGTTCGGGCACGAAGCCGATATCGGCGTCGAGAAACATGAGGTGCGTCGCATCCGATTGCAGGAAGGCGCCCGCCAGCATGTTGCGCGCCCGGTTGATCGAGGCGTTGTTGCTGAGAAACGCGAAACGGCACTCCACCCCGCGCTTCTCGGCCAGACCCGTCAGCCCGATCACGCCGCGCAGATAATCGACCTCGGCCCCGCCATAGAGCGGGGTGGCGACCATCAGGCGGACGGGCGAGGCGGGCGGGTTCGTCACAGGCTCTCGACGAAAGCCTTGTAGGCGGCTGCGTCCATCAGCCCTTCGAGCTGGCCGGCGTCGGCGATGGTCATCTTGAAGAACCAGCCCTCGCCCTCGGGCGCGGTGTTGACCAGCGCGGGGTCTTCCTCGAGCGCGCCGTTGGTCTCGGTCACTTCGCCGTCGATCGGGGCGTAGACGTCGGAGGCGGCCTTGACGCTCTCGACCACGGCGGCGTCCTTGCCCTTGGTGATCGCGGTGCCGACGGCGGGCAGTTCGACGAAGACGATGTCGCCGAGCTGGCCCTGCGCGTAGTCGGTGATGCCGACCGTCGCGACGTCGCCGTCGACTTCGATCCATTCGTGTTCGTCAGTGAAATAGCGCATGGGTCAGCTCCCTCGATAATAGCGGTGGGGTACGAATGGGGTGGGCGCGACGGTGGCGGCGAGGCGCTTGCCGCGCACCTCCACCTCGAGCGCGGTGCCGATGGCGGCGTGAGCGCTCGCGACATAGGCCATGGCGATGGGCGCCTGCCGCGTGGGCGAGAAGCCGCCGCTGGTGACGATGCCGATCTTCTCTGCTCCGCTGAAGACTTCCGCGCCTTCGCGGGCAGGCAGGCGGCCTTCGATTGTCAGGCCGACCCACTTGCGCGCCGTGCCTTCGTTGATCTCGCGGATGATGCGGTCTGCGCCCGGGAAGCCGCCTTCGGTGCGGCGGCGCTTGTTGATGCCGAACAGCAGGCCAGCCTCGATCGGCGAAGTCTCGGGCGAGAGGTCATGGCCGTAGAGCGGCAGTCCCGCCTCCAGCCGCAGCGAGTCCCGCGCGCCGAGACCGATAGGCTTCACTTCGGGTTCGGCGCAGAGCAGGTCCGCGATCTCGGCGGCGGCGGCGGCGGGGAGCGAGATTTCGAACCCGTCCTCGCCGGTATAGCCTGCCCGCGCGATGGTGACATCATGGCCCGCCAGCTTGAACTTGCCGAACTTCATGAAGGTGAGCGCCGAAAGCGGATATTCGCCGGTCGCGTGGCGGGCGAGTGCGTCGGCGGCCTTCGGCCCCTGCAACGCCAGCAGGGCGTGCTCGTCCATGTGGTGGATGGTGATATCGTCCGGCAGCGCCTCGCGCAGCGTGCCGAGATCGTCCCACTTGGTCGCGCCGTTGACGACGAGATAGAGCGCCTCGGGCCAGCGCGAGACCATCAGGTCGTCAAGCACCCCGCCCTCCTCGTCGAGCAGCAGCGAATAGCGCTGCTGGCCGAGCTTCAGCGTGCTGAGGTCGATCGGCAGCACGGCCTCGACCGCTGCGTCGAGATCGGGGCCGGAGAGCACCAGTTGGCCCATGTGCGAGACATCGAACAGGCCCGCGCTCTCGCGCGTCCAGTTGTGCTCGGCGACGATGCCCTCGTACTGGATCGGCATTTCATAGCCCGCAAACGGCACCATCCGCGCGCCGCGCGCACGGTGCCACGCGTCGAGCGGCAACGCTTCGAGCGGCAGGTCTTCGAGAGTTTCGTCGGTATCGTGGTCGCTCATCAAAGGCCTTCCCGGGCAGAATACGGCAGTCCGATGGCGCAAGCGCGCCACCCCAAAACTGCCCCCTCTGTCGGGTGACCTGAGAGCTTCGGCAGAGCCGTCCTTGCGGCGGCCCGCCTCCCCTTCGGTGGCCCTTTGCCCTGCGGCGAAAGGCGCTTTCCAGAGTGTCACGCAGCCGAGCGGTCCGGTGGCCTGAGAGTTTCCGGGGCGGTTGCTCCTTCGGCGCCTTTGCCCCCCGAAAGGGGCATCGGGCTCTCCCGCTCGCCTGCCCGCACGAGAATCACTTCGCGTGCGGAAGACGCCCCTGCCCTGTCCGAATTGCTGCACCGCGTCAATCGGGCGAAGGGCGGTTTGCCCTGTGGAAACCGATTTGCCTGTGCGGCGGAGGCCGATTAGGAACGGCGACGGGATGAACCTGACCGAAATCTACCTGATCGCCCTGACGATCATCTTCGCCGTTCCGTGGCTCGTGTGGCGCGTGCTCAACACCGAGCACTGGATGCCGCTGGCCGTCGTCCAGATCGTGGGCGGCGTGCTGCTCGGCCCGGGGGTGCTGGGCGCGGCCTTTCCCGATTACTATGCTTTCGTATTCAAGCCCGACGTGATCGGCGCATTGAACGGCGTGGCGTGGTGGGCGGTGATGCTGTTCGTGTGGGTCGCCGGGCTGGAGCTCGACCTCAAGCTGGCGTGGGAGCGCCGCGCGGAAAGCGGGATTACCGCGGCCTGCGCGCTGTTCGTGCCGATGGCGCTGGGCTGCGGCGCCGCAGCGATCCTGCTCGCGAGCGGGCCGGGCTGGATCGGACCCAAGGGTTCGACCTGGCAGATCATCGTCGGCATCGGCATGGCCTGCGCGGTCACCGCGCTGCCGATCCTCGCGCTGCTGATGGAGAAGCTCGGCATCCTGCGCGAACCGCTGGGCCAGCGCATCCTGCGCTATGCCAGCCTCGACGACGTCGCGATCTGGGGCGTGCTGGCGCTGATCCTGCTCGATTGGGAGCGGATCGAGCGGCAGGGCATCTTCCTTGCGGGCTTTGCAGTGGCCGCGTTCCTGATCCGCAAGCTGATGGTGCGGCTGAAGGATTCCGACCGCTGGTATGTCGGCCTGATCTGGCTGGCGGTGGTCGGCCTCGGCGCGGACTGGTCGGGCCTGCACTACATGGTCGGTGCCTTCCTCGCGGGCGTGGTGCTCGATGCGAAGTGGTTCGGCCACGAGGCGATGGACCGCTTCCGCAATACCGTACTGCTGACGATCATGCCGGTTTTCTTCCTCTCCACCGGCCTGCGCACCCAATGGGACGTGGGCGGGCTGGCGGTGTTCGGCGCGGCGGCGCTGCTGCTCGCTGCCTCGGTCAGCGGCAAGCTGCTGGGCATCCAGATCGCGGGCAAGCTGCTCGGCTGGCGGCCGGGCGAGGCGAGCATCATCGGCTGGCTGCTCCAGACCAAGGCGCTGATCGAGATCATCTTCGCCAATGTGCTGCTCGACAAGGGGATCATCTCGAACGAGGCCTTCACCGCGCTGCTGCTGATGGCGGTGACCAGCACGATGCTGACCGTGCCGATGGTCGCCCCGCGCCTGCGCAAGGCGGGCGAGGCGCTGAAGGCCAAGGCCTAGGGTTTGCCCGCCAGCTCTCGCGCCCGCGCCATCAGAGCCTTCTCGCGCGGGGTGAAATTGCCCGTGTCCTCGCCGCCCGCCGGGGGCGGGCTTTCGGTGGTGAAATAGACGAAGCCCTGCCTGCTATCGAGGTCGAACCACAGGCCCGAGAGCAGGCCATAGGCCTCGCCCGGATGACCGATCCACGGCCTCCCGCTGGCGAACAGCGTGTCATTGCAGGTCGCTGTCCCCATCTCGATCGCCTGCAGGCCCAGACCGTAGTGGCAGAACAGTTCGCTGGCGCCGGTCGTGCCGGTAAAGGTCGAATCCGACATGCGATCGAGCGTATCCTCCCGGATCCCGATCCCGTCGGGCCCCTGCATCAGCGCCCGCCCGATCTTCGCCAGATCGACCATCCCGATCCTGACGCTGCCCTGCGGCCCGAAGATCGAGGCATTGGTGCCGGGGACATAGGCATCGAGATCGCAAGGCACGCCCTCGGCGACGGGGATGGTGCAGGCGGGCGGCAAGCGGTCCGGCCCGTCCGCCGCGACCTCGCCGGTGTGGCGATAGAGCTTCACCGCGCGGGCCTGCATCCCGGCATCGCAGCCGATCCAGTTGAAGCAGGCCTTCACCCCCAGCGGCGCGAACACCAGCCGTTCGACCAGCCGGTCGTAACGCTCGCCCGAAGCCGCCTCGAGCACGGTCGCGACGATGGGCGAGCCGAGATTGGCATATTCGAAGGCTGCCTCGCCCGGAGCGCCGGTCTCGCGCCACGACTGCGGATCGGCGAGCTTGGCTGCAAGGCTCTCGCCCAGCGGGATGGAATAGCCGCTCTTGTCGCTCAGCCCCGCGCGGTGCGACAGCAGATGCGCGAGGGTGACCGGCGCATCGGGGTGCCGGGGCGAGCGCAGCTTCCAGCCGAGATAGTCCGACACATCGCGGTCGAGATCGACCTTCCCTTCGTCGACCAGCTTCAGCGCGGTGAGCGCCATGATCAGCTTGGAGATCGAGGCGATCCGCACCGGATCATTGGCCTCGACCGGGCGGCCGGTTTCCTTGTTCGCCAGCCCCTCGACGATCAGCGGGCGGATGCCCTCGCGGTCGAAGCCGACCACGACCGTCGCAGGCGGAGGCGCGGCAAGCGCCGGGAGCGGGGCGATCAACGCCAGAGCGGCGAAAAGGCGGCGGATCATGCCGTGCATCATCGCGCCCCCACTCCTCGCGTCAATCGAGATTCGGCCTGAGCCAGCGTTCGGCCTGCTCGACGCTCACGCCGCGGCGGCGGGCGTAATCCTCCAGCTGGTCGCGACCGACACGAGCGACGCCGAAATACTGGCTTTCGGGATGGCCGAAATAGAACCCGCTCACCGCCGCAGTCGGCAACATGGCGAAGCTTTCGGTCAGCGTCAGGCCGGCATTGGCAGGCGCGTCGAGCAGATCGAACAGGATCGGCTTCAGCGAGTGATCGGGGCAGGCGGGATAGCCCGGCGCCGGGCGGATGCCGCGATATTCTTCCTTGATCAGCGCCTCGTTGGTGAGCTGCTCATTGGGCGCATAGCCCCACAGTGTGGTGCGCACATGCTGGTGCAGCGCTTCGGCAAAGGCTTCGGCAAAGCGGTCGGCGAGCGCCTTGAGCAGGATGTCCGAATAGTCGTCCTTGTCGGCCTGGAAGCGCGCGATATGCGGCTCGATCCCGTGGATGCCGACAGCAAAGCCGCCGATCCAGTCGCCGTTGGGGTCGATGAAGTCGGCAAGGCACATATTGGCCCGGTCGCGGCTCTTCTTCACCTGCTGGCGCAGGAAGGGAAGGCGCACGTGCTCCTCGGTTTCGGCGAGGTGGATCGTCACGTCATCGCCGTCGCGCGCACAGGGCCACAGGCCCGTAACGCCGCGCGCGGTGAGCCACTTCTCGGCGATCAGCTGATCGAGCATCGCATTGGCATCGGCAAAGAGCTGGGTCGCGGTCTCGCCCACCACTTCGTCGGTGAGGATTGCCGGGTAATTGCCGTGCAGCTCCCACGCGCGGAAGAACGGAGTCCAGTCGATGAACTGGCGCAAGTGCGCGAGGTCCCAGTCGGGGAAGACATGGACGCCGGGCTGTTCGGGCGGCGCGGGCTTGTCGGAGAGGAAAGCGTCGTAGAAATTCGCCCGCGCCTCCTCCAGCGGCAGCAGCACCGAGGCGCTCTTGCCCGCCCGCGCATCGCGGACATGGGTGTATTCGTCGGCGACCTCGGCAACGTAGTCGTCGCGCTGGGTGTCGGAGAGCAGCTTGGATGCGACGCCGACCGCGCGGCTCGCGTCGAGCACGTGGATCACCGGGCCATCATAGGCCGGATCGATCTTGAGCGCGGTGTGGACCTTGCTGGTGGTCGCCCCGCCGATCAGCAGCGGCATGGTCATCCCGGCGCGCTGCATCTCCTCGGCGACGGTCACCATCTCATCGAGCGAGGGGGTGATGAGGCCCGACAGCCCGATCATGTCGGCCTTGTTGTCGTTGGCGGCGGCGAGGATCGTCGGCCAGGGCACCATCACGCCGAGGTCGATCACCTCGTAGCCGTTGCACTGGAGCACCACGCCGACGATGTTCTTGCCGATGTCGTGGACGTCGCCCTTCACCGTCGCCATGATGATCTTGCCCTTGGCCTTGCGGTCTTCCTCGGGCAGCAGGTCCTTCTCGGCTTCGATGAAGGGGATGAGGTGGGCGACGGCCTTCTTCATCACGCGCGCCGATTTCACCACCTGCGGCAGGAACATCTTGCCGCTGCCGAACAGGTCGCCGACGACATTCATGCCGTCCATCAGCGGGCCTTCGATCACCTCGATCGGGCGAGCGGCGGACTGGCGCGCTTCCTCGGTGTCCTCGACGATATGCGCGTCGATGCCTTTGACCAGCGCGTGCTCCAGCCGCTTGGTGACGGGCCAGCCGCGCCATTCCTCGGCGGCCTTTTCATCCGCGACCGACTTGCCCTTGAAGCTTTCGGCCAGCGTGATGAGGCGTTCGGTCGCGTCCGGATCGCGGTTGAGGATCACGTCCTCGCAGGCCTCGCGCAGCGCGGGGTCGATCTGGTCGTAGACGTCGAGCTGGCCCGCATTGACGATCGCCATGTCGAGCCCGGCGGGGATCGCGTGGTAGAGGAACACCGAATGCATCGCGCGGCGCACCGGCTCGTTGCCGCGGAAGGAGAAAGAGAGGTTGGAAAGCCCGCCCGAGTAATGCGCATGGGGGCAGATTTGCCGCAATTCGCGCACCGCCTCGATGAAGTCGACGCCGTAGTTGTTGTGCTCCTCTATCCCCGTCGCCACCGCGAAGATATTGGGATCGAAGATGATGTCCTCGGGCGGGAAGCCCTCGGCCACCAGCAGATCATAGGCGCGCTTGCAGATTTCGACCTTGCGCTGCTTGGTGTCGGCCTGGCCCGTCTCGTCAAAGGCCATCACCACCACTGCCGCGCCGTAATCCATGCAGATGCGGGCGTGGTGGAGGAAGGCCTCCTCGCCTTCCTTCATGCTGATCGAGTTGACGATCGGCTTGCCGGAAACGCACTTCAGCCCGGCTTCGATCACCTCGAACTTGGACGAGTCGATCATCACCGGCACCCGCGCGATGTCCGGTTCGGCGGCGATCAGCTTGAGGAAGGTCGTCATCGCGTGGACCGCATCGAGCAGCCCTTCGTCCATGTTGACGTCGATCACCTGCGCGCCGTTCTCGACCTGCTGGCGCGCGACCTCGACGGCGGCGGCATAGTCGCCCGCCATGATCAGCTTCTTGAACGCCGCCGATCCGGTGACGTTGGTGCGCTCACCGATATTGATGAAGCGGGAGGAGGTGGGTTGGGTCACTTATGGTCTCTCAAAGGGGATCAGGCGGCCACAAAGGCCTCGAGCCCTGCCAGTCGCATCGCCGGTTCGGGATGCGGCACCTTGCGCGGCTCGCTGTTCGCCACCGCCTGCGCGATCGCGGCGATGTGATCGGGAGTCGAGCCGCAGCATCCGCCGAGCAGGTTGACCTGCCCGTGCGCGGCCCAGTCGGCCACCAGCCCGGCGGTGGTCTCGGGCGCCTCGTCATACTGGCCGAGCTCGTTGGGCAGGCCGGCATTGGGGTAGATCAGCAGCAGCGTGTCGGCGATCTGCGAGAGCACCTTAACGTGCGGGCGCAGCTGCTCCGCGCCAAAGCTGCAATTGAGGCCAATGGTGAGCGGCTTCGCGTGGCGCACCGCATACCAGAAGGCCTCGACCGTGTGGCCCGAGAGGTTACGGCCCGACAGGTCGGTGAGCGTCATCGAGATCATCAGCGGGATGTCGCGCCCGCTTTCGCGCTCGAGCTGCTTGACCGCCATGATCCCGGCCTTGGCGTTGAGCGTATCGAACACGGTTTCGATCAGGATGAAGTCCACCCCGCCCTCGACCAGCGCGGCGGCCTGTTCCTTATAGACCGCGACCAGCTCGTCGAAGTCGATCTCGCGGAAGCCGGGGTCTTCGACATCGGGGCTCAGGGACAGCGTCTTGTTGGTCGGCCCGATCGCGCCCGCGACGAAGCGGGGCTTGCCGTCCCTGGCAGCATATTCGTCCGCCAGCTTGCGGGCGATCTGGCCCGAAGCTACGTTGATTGCGCGCACCAAGTCTTCCGCCTTGTAGTCAGCTTGGCTGATGCGGTTGGCGGAGAAGGTGTTGGTGCTCACCACGTCCGATCCCGCATCGAGATAGGCGCGGGTGATATCCGCGATCACATCCGGCCGGGTCAGGGCGAGGATGTCGTTGTTGCCCTTCTGGTCGGCCGGCAGGCCGAGCGTGCCGGCGTAATCGGCCTCGCTCAAGCGACGCTCCTGGATCTGCGTCCCGAAGGCGCCGTCGAAGATCAGCACGCGCTTGGCTGCCTCGGCGAGGAGTTGCTGGCGCGCGCTCATGCGGCTTCTCCGACGGGACGCTTCCCGAGCAGGTGACAGATCGCATAGGCGAGCTCGGGGCGGTTCAGGGTGTAGAAGTGGAAATCGCGCACCCCGCCTGCATAGAGCCGGCGGCACAGCTCCGCGGCGACCGTGGCGGCGACCAGCTGGCGCGCGGCGGGCATTTCGTCGAGGCCTTCGAACAAGCCGTCCATCCACGCCGGGATCGCCGCTCCGCAGGCCGCAGCGAACTTGCGCGCCTGCGCGACGTTTGTGACGGGCAGGATGCCGGGCAGGATCGGGGCGTCGATGCCAGCCGCCGCGCATTGATCGCGGAAGCGGAAGAAGGTCTCCGCCGAGAAGAAGAACTGGCTGATCGCGCGGGTCGCCCCGGCGTCGAGCTTGCGCTTCAGGTTGTCGATGTCCGCCTGCGCCGAGGCCGCATCGGGGTGCGTCTCGGGATAGGCGGCGACGCTGATTTCGAACGGCGCGATGGCCTTGAGGCCCGCGACCAGCTCGGCAGCGCTGGCATAGCCTTCGGGGTGCGGGGTGAAGGGCGCGCCGGGCTCGCCCGCGTCACCGCGCAGCGCGACGATATGGCGCACGCCGGCTTCCCAATAGTGCTCGGCGACCTCGCGGATTTCCGCCTTGGAGGCGGCGACGCAGGTGAGGTGCGCGGCCGCCGGCAGCTTGGCTTCGGCAATGATCCGCGCGACCGTGGCATGGGTGCGCTCGCGGGTCGAACCGCCCGCGCCATAGGTGACCGAGACGAAGCTGGGCGCGAGCGGCTTCAGCTGCGTCACCGCGTCCCACAGCTGGGCTTCCATCTTCTCGCTCTTGGGCGGGAAGAACTCGAAGCTCACCGCAACATCGCCGGGCAAGCCGGAGAACAGCGGGGCATCGGTCGCGGTGCGGTATTCCTGGAGCTGGCTCAGGGTCGGGGTCATCAGACGGTTTCCTTCGCGGAGGCGGAGGCGGGGGAAGCGGACTTGGGGCGGCGGGTGCCGAGCCAGATCTTGACGGTGAGATCACCGCCTTCGAGCGCGATCGGCGTGCTGGCGGCGAACCCGGCAGCGCGCAGCAGGTCGGCCATCTGGCGATCGGCAAAGCCGAGGCGCGCGTGCTGGTGGCGGTCGCGCAGCTCCTCGCGCTGGTGCGCGGCAAAATCGACGATCGCGATCCGCCCGCCGCCGCGCAGCACCCGCGCAGCCTCGGCCAGCGCCGGGGCGGGATCGGGCGCGAAGTGCAGCACCTGATGCAGGATCACCGTGTCGAACTGGGCATCGCCAAAGGGCAGATCGGCGAAATCGCCCTGCACCAGCTCGATCCGCGCGGTCGGCAGATGTTGCAGCTTGGCGCGGGCGACGCGCAGCATCTCGAGGTTCTTGTCGAGCGCCACCACCCGCTCCGCGCTCCCGGCGAAGAGTTCCGCCATGCGGCCGGTGCCGGTGCCGATATCGAGTAGATGCCCGAGCGGCGCGTCGGCCAGCGCCTCGGCAAGGCGAAGCTCGACTTCGGCATCGGGGCTGTGGAGCGCGCGTAGCTCGTCCCATTCGGTGGCGTGGCGGGCGAAATAGGCTTCGGCCGCGGTCTCGCGCGACTGGCGGATCGCGGCGAGCTTGCGCCGGTCGGCCTCGCACAGGGCGGCGAATTCGCCTTCCTCGGCCTCGGCCACGGCGAGCAGGTGCTGCACCGCGGCGATCACCGGTCCGCCCGCTTCGCTCTGGCGCAGGAATACCCAGCTGCCCTCGCGGCGACGCTCGGCAAGGCCCGCGTCGCACAGGATGCCGACATGGCGTGAGACGCGCGGCTGGCTCTGGCCCAGCACCTGCGCGAGTTCGCCCACCGCCAGCTCCATCGTCGAGAGCAGGCGGGCGATGCGCAGCCGCGTCAGATCGGCGAGCGCCTTGAAGATATCCTCGGTCACCATGGCCAAGAGGATATAAAGATATTTTTATATCTGTAAATCGTCTGCGTGCACGGTGGGCCGGAATTCATCCCCCGCCAAAGGCAAGCCGCGCGCGCTTGCCCAGCACCAGCCGGTTTACCGCCAGTGCAGCTACCACGCTGGTCGCCAGCGTCACCACCATGAAGTGGATATAGTGCAGGGTGATGATCCCCTCGGGCTGCAGATGGAAGGTGTAGAGCCCGTAGAGCGCCACGCCCCACACCACCCCGGCAATCGCCGCGCGCGATTCCACCCCCTTGAACAGCAGCCCGACCACAAAGGCCGAGAGGATCGGCATCGAGCTCAGGCCGTTCAATTGCTGGAGCAGGTTGATGATGCTGGTGGCGTTGGCGAACACCGGCACCAGCGCGATCGAACTGGCGGTGAACAGCACCGTCACCACGCTCGACAGGCGCCAGTGGTTGGCGACTGGCGCGATGAACTTCGCATGGAAGTCGACCGCATAGAGCCCGACCGCCGCATTCATCACCGCCGCGGTATGTGCGATCACGGCGGCAGCGATAGCGGCAGCGAACACGCCCGACAGCCACGGCGGCAGCACTTCGCCCACCAGCCGGCCATAGGCGGCATCATTGATGTCGCCGAACAGCTGGAAGGCGACCACGCCCGGCACCACCACGATCACCGGAATGATCAGGATCCGCACCACCGCCGCCGCCAGCACCCCCTTCTGCGCCTCGCGCACGGTGGGCGCGGCCATCGCCTTCTGGGTGATCGGCTGGTTGGTCGACCAGTAGTAGATCTGGATGAAGATCATGCCGGTGAACAGCGTCGCGAAGGGGATCGGCGAATCCGGTCCGCCGATCATCGTCAGCCGCTCAGGGGGAACGCCGCGGGTGATATCCCAGCCCACCGCATTCATCGCCAGCACCACGATCAGCACCGCGATCCCCAGCACGCCGATGCCCGAATAGGTCTCCATCACCGCCACCGCGCGCAAGCCCCCCGAGATGGTATAGGCCGCCGCGATCACCCCGAGGAACCCGGCGAGCACCAGCAGCGGCAGATCGATCCCCGCGGTCTTGAGGAACAGCGCCCCCGAATAGAGCCCGGCCGGCAGGTAAATGAGGATCATCCCGAAGAGGAACAGCGCCGACACCAGCGTGCGGATGCCGCCTCCGCCATACCGCTGTTCGAGCAGCTCGGTGACGGTCGTCACGCCCGCGCGGTAGTAGATCGGGACGAAGACGAAGGCGAGGATCAGCAGGCCGACAAAGCCGCTGATCTCCCACCACGCCAGCAGTAGCATCTGGTTGCCGTTCATCCCGACCAGCTGGTCGGTGGAAAGATTGGTGAGCGTGATCGCGCCTGCCACGAACAGCCAGTTGAGCTTGCCCCCCGCGAGATAGACGTCCTTCTGCGATCCGTCATGCCGGTCGCGCCGGGTGGTGAACCAGGTCGCCAGCCCGATCAGCGCAGTGAGGCCGAGGCACACCGCGATCTGCACAAGGCTGGTGGCCGGCATGGTTTCGGACATTCTCGCGCTTTCCCCTCTCGTCGCACGCGGTTACAGCGCATTGATGGATGCCGGGCAAGCCTTGGGGCGCAGTTCATCACCGGACGCGGACGGGAGAGACGGGTTGGAGTATGTGCGGCTCGATGGCGACGCGCTGACGCTGGTCTTCGCGCTGGAGCAGGGCGGCGCGGCGGATTGCGTCTACCTGGGAGCGCGTCTGCCCGATGGCGAGGGCCTCGCGATGCTCGCCGCCGCCGGTGCGCGCGGGCGGCACGAAAACCAGCCCGATGTGCCCCCCAGACCGGGCATCTGGCCTCGACAGGGCGATGGCTGGCAAGGCACCCCCGCCGCGCGGTTCCGCCGGCTTTCGGGCGAGATCATCACCGCGGATTTTCGGCTGATCTCGTGGTTCCACGATGGCAGCGAGCTGACCTGCCGCTTCCACGATGCCCGCGCCGGTCTCCACCTATCGACCCATTGGGCGATCAAGGCGAGCGGCGCAGTTGTCTGCCTAGCGGAAGGCTGGAACGAGAGCGGCGAGGCCATCATCCTAGAACACATCGCCTCGCTCAACCTGCCGATCCCGTCACGTTTCGACAGCTCCACCGCCTTCAGCGGGCGCTGGGCGGGCGAAATGCAGGAGACCCGGCAGCCCATCGCTCCCAACGGCTTTGCGCGCGCTTCGGCGGGCGGCAAGCCGGGCTTCGGCGGGGGCAACTGGCTGCTGCTCCATGCGGGCGACGAGGTGCTGGGAGCGCACTTCGCCTCCAGCGCGGACCACGAGACGCGGATCGTCTGCGACAATGCCGGTTCAGGGGACGGAAGGGCGATGCTGCAAATGGGCGCAGCACTCGCGCAGGGGGGGCAAGTCATCCCGCCGCATGGTGCCTTCGGCGGACCGCCGGTGGTGTTCGCCCTCGCTCCGGACCGCAGCGCGCTGGCGCAGACCTTCCACCGCCACCTGCGCGAGGCGATCCTGCCCGCCCGCGCCGCATGGGGCCCGCGCAAGGTGCACCTCAACTCGTGGGAGGCGCTCGGCTTCAACCTCTCCGAGCCCGCGCTGATCGCGCTGGCCGAGGACGCTGCCAGCCTCGGCATCGAGCGCTTCGTGCTCGACGATGGCTGGTTCGGAGGACGGCGGGACGATACCACCAGCCTCGGCGACTGGTTCGTCTCGCCCGACGTGTTCCCCAATGGCCTCGGCCCGCTGATCACCCGCGTCCACGAACTCGGCATGGATTTCGGCCTGTGGGTCGAGCCCGAGATGGTTTCCCCCGACAGCGACCTCTACCGCGCACACCCGGACTGGTGCCTGCACACCGAGGGCCGCGAGCGCCCCACCATGCGCGGCCAGCTGGCTCTGGACATGGCGCGGGCAGATGTGCGTGATTATCTCTTCGCCCGCCTCGATGCGCTGCTGCGCGAATACCCGATCGCCTACCTCAAGTGGGATCACAACCGCGATCTCTTCCCCTCGGCCCCAGGCCAGACGGAGGGCTTCTACGCCCTGCTCGATGCCCTGCGCGCCGCACATCCGCAGGTGGAAATCGAGAGCTGTTCGAGCGGCGGCGGGCGGATCGATTTCGGCGTCCTTTCGCGCACGCACCGCGTCTGGCCCTCCGACAACAACGACGCCATCGAGCGCCTGCGCATCATCCCGGCATGGTCCCAGTTCCTGCCCCTCGAAGTGCTCGGCAGCCATGTCGGCCCTTCGCCCAATCCGATCACCGGACGCAGGCTGGCGATGGATTTGCGTGCCAAGGTCGCGATCTTCGGGCACATGGGGGTGGAGGCGGACCCGGCGCGGATGAGCGAGAAGGAGCGCGCCACGCTGGCGGCGCATATCGCGCTCTACAAGGACTGGCGCGGGGTGCTGCATCAAGGCGCGCTCCACCGCCTCGCGCACCCCGATCCCGATGTCACCGCGATGATGGTGACGCACGCAGGCACGGCGCTGGCACTCGCCGCCCAGACCGCTTTCTCGCCGGTGTTCGACGCTGCGCCCGTGCGCCTCGCAGGCCTCGACCCGGACGCGCGCTACCGCGTGACCCTGCCCGAGCCATGGCCGCCCCGCGCGAAGCACTACCTCGCGAACCCCGAACAATGGCGCGAAGGCCTCGTCCTCTCGGGCCGCGCGCTGATGACTCACGGCCTTGCCCTCCCCCTCACCCACCCCGAAACCGCGTGGCTCATCGCGCTGGAGAAGCTCTCGTGAAACTCGGCTGCTGCTACTATCCCGAACACTGGCCGGAGGACTGGTGGGCCGAGGACGCGCGGCGGATGCGCGCGATGGGCCTCTCGCTCGTGCGCATCGGGGAATTCGCGTGGAGCCGGATCGAACCGGAGCCCGGCCATTACGACTGGGGCTGGCTCGACCGCGCGATCGAGACGCTGCACGTCGCCGGCCTCAAGGTCATCCTCGGCACGCCCACCGCCACGCCCCCCAAGTGGCTGGTCGACCGCATGCCCGAGATGGTCGCGATCGACGAACACGGCCGCCCGCGCGGCTTCGGCTCGCGGCGACACTACTGCTTCAGCCACGAGGGCTACCGCACCGAGTGCCGCCGCATCGTCACCGCGCTGGCGGAACGTTACGGCGCGCATCCCGCGCTCGCCATGTGGCAGACCGACAACGAATATGGCTGCCACGACACGGTGCTGAGCTTCTCGGACGCGTCGGCGTCAGCCTTCCGGGGCTGGCTCTCGGCCCGCTACGGCACTCCGCAGGCGCTGAACGACGCCTGGGGCAACGTGTTCTGGAGCATGGAATACCGCAGCTTCGCCGAGGTCGATCCGCCGCACCTCACCGTGACCGAGGCCAACCCCGCGCACTGGCTCGACTATCGCCGCTTTGCCTCCGATCAGGTCGCGAGCTTCAACCGCGAGCAGGTCGATATCCTCCGGCGGCTCTCGCCCCTCGTGGACATCACCCACAATTTCATGGGCTTCTTCACTGAGTTCGATCACCACGCTGTCGGGCGCGATGTTGATGTGGCGACGTGGGATTCCTATCCGCTTGGCTTCCTCGAACAATTCTGGTTCTCGCGCGACGAGAAGGCGGCCTACCTCAGGCAGGGCCACCCCGATATCGCCGCCTTCCACCACGATCTCTATCGCGGCTGTTCTGGCGGGCGCTGGGGGGTGATGGAGCAGCAGCCCGGGCCGGTGAACTGGGCGCGCTTCAACCCCGCGCCGCTCCCCGGCATGGTGGCGCTATGGACGTTGGAGGCCTGCGCCCACGGGGCCGAGCTGACGAGCTATTTCCGCTGGCGGCAGGCGCCGTTTGCGCAGGAGCAGATGCACGCAGGCCTGCTGCGTCCCGACAGCAGCGAGGCCGAAGCCGCGCCCGAAGTGCGTGCAGCCGCGGCGGTGCTGTCGGACATCGGCCCGCAAGCGACCGCGCAGGCTCCGGTGGCGCTGGTGTTTGCCTACGAGGCCGCGTGGGTGACAGGCATCCAGCCGCAGGGGCAGAGCTTCCGCTATCTCGAACTGGTGTTCGAGGCCTATTCGGCGCTGCGCCAACGGGGTCTCGACGTCGATATCGTCGCACCGCAGGCAGACCTGTCGGCCTACCGGATGGTGGTGGTGCCGACCTTGCCGATCATCCCCGAAGGCTTCATCGAGAGGCTCTCCGGTCTCGCCTGCCCCGTGCTGCTGGGACCGCGTTCGGGGAGCAAGACGGCAAGTTTCCGCATCCCCGAAGGCCTCGCGCCCGGAACCTTGCGCGATGCAATCCCGCTTACCGTCACCCGGGTCGAATCCCTGCGCGACGGGGTGACCGAACCCGCCGAGGGATTTGCCGTCACCCGATGGCGCGAGGATGTGGCGAGCGATCTGTCACCCGAAGTCGCCGATGCCGCGGGTCGCGGGGTGGTCTACCGTCACGGGCACATCCGCTACTGCGCGATCTGGCCCGACCGCGCGCTGCTGCGCCTGCTGGTGGAGCGCATGGCAGGCGAGGCCGGCCTTGATCTCATCGATCTGCCCGAAGGCATCCGCCTGCGCCGCTCGGCCAGCCACGCCTTCACCTTCAACTACGCGAGCGGGCCGGTGTTCGTCCCGCATCTGGGCGAGACGCTCGCCCCCGCCAGCTGGCACATTGCGCCGCGCTAGCTCTCCGCAAGCAGCTTCCGGTAGTGGTCTTCCAGCGTCTCGCTCCCGAATTCGGGGGTGAGGTCGGCGCGGTAGGTGCCGGTTTCGGGGTCGAGCACCAGCATCGATTCGGTCGCGTAGTAGCGCGCGATGCGGGCATATTCGGCCTTCTCGGCGAACCAGTCCGAAACCCCCGCGCCGAGGTTCAGCACCTTCTCGGCATAGGTGAACAGCCTCGGCGAGACCGACTTGAACCGCACCGGCTGACCCGCCAGCTCGCACAGCAGCGCGCCCTGTTCGCGCAAGCTGATCGCCGGGCCGGGGCCACCGATCGGGAGGATGCGGCGGCTGGTCTCGGGGTTGTCGATGCAGCCCGCGATGAACCGCGCCAGATCATCGTCGCTGATCGGTTTGCAGCGCGTCAGCTCGCCGTCCCCGAAGATCAGGAACGGCTTGCCCGCCTTCACGCGCTTCACCTGGCCTGACAGCGACTTGAAGAAGGCCGTCGGCCGGACAATCGCATAGTCGATCCCGCTCGCCGCCAGCCGTGCTTCGAAGGCGAGCTTGGCATGCTGGAAGGCCAGAAACGGCTTCTGCACGCAGATCGCCGAGAGCAGGATGAACTGGCGCACGCCAACGGCCTGCGCCGCCTCGAGCAGCGTGACATTGGCCGCGAAATCAACCTTCCGGGCATCCTTCGGCGCCCCCGAGCGCGAGGCGATGCAGGAGATCACCACCTCGGGTGCCGCCTCGGCCATCACCTTCGCCAGCGCCCCCGCATCCGCCAGCACCGCCCGCCCCGGGGTCGTCACCGCATGGCCATCGGCCTCCAGCCGCCGCACAACCGCCTGCCCGATGGTGCCGGTCGCCCCGGCGACGAGAATGGAGCGCGGGGAAGGCGGTGTCTGCGTCATCGGCGCGACACTAGCGCGGTGATCGGACGGGTCAAATGGCCGGTTGCCCGCGCCCGCCCTACCTGCCGCCCGTCACATAGAGGCACTGGCCGGTCACCCAGCTGGCCGCGGGCGAGGCCATGTAGACCACGGCGGCCGCGATGTCCTCGGGCGTGCCGTAGCGGCCCATCGGGATGCCGATCATGCCCAGCAACTTCTCGCGCTTCTCCGGCGTGTCGGTGCCCATGCAGTCGTCGAAATTCTCGGTCGGCACCGGGCCGGGGGCGACGGCGTTGACGCGGATCTTCGGCGCGACCTCGACCGCCAGCGTCGCGGTCAGGCTGTTCACCGCCGCCTTGGCCGCGCCATAGGGTCCGTTCTTGACCTGCGGGCCGTAGGCCGAGCGCGAGGAGATGTTGACGATCGCCCCGCCCGCCTCGGCCATGTGGCGTGCGGCGACGGTCGATCCGGTCCACACCGCCTTGAGGTTGAGCGCGATCTGCGCGTCGAAGTTCTCCTCGGGCGTGCGGGTCAGGTAGCGCGGGGTGCCGTCGGGGATGCCGCCGGCATTGTTGACCCAGATGGTCAGCTTGCCGAGCGTCGCGACCGTCGCCTGCGCCAGCCGCTCGAGCGCCGCGCTATCGGTCGCGTCGGTCGCGAGCGGCAGGGCGCGGCGGCCCAGCGCGGTGATCTCGGCCGCCACGGCGTCGAGATCGGCCTGCGTACGCGAGGCTAGCGCCACATCCGCCCCCGCCTCGGCCAGCGCGATCGCGATCGCCCGCCCAATGCCCTTGCCCGCGCCGGTCACCACGGCGACCTCGCCATCAAGCCGGAACCGGTCCAGAATGCCCATGCTGCCTCACCCCTGCGATCATTGGAGAGGCGAGCCTAGGACCAGCACGCCAGAGGAACACTGGCGGTTCAAATAGGCGGGGTTGCGGTAGGGGGGAAAAGGTGTTGCCGCTTACGTGGCTCGAACACGTGACCCCATCATTATCAGATATCTTTTAATTTCGGTATTTTATATCGATCTCTAGG
Organism: Porphyrobacter sp.; assembly: GCA_027531395.1. GTDB lineage: Bacteria > Pseudomonadota > Alphaproteobacteria > Sphingomonadales > Sphingomonadaceae > Erythrobacter. Next base: position 160,230 of record JAPZRO010000001.1, read on the forward strand.
CCTTGCGGAACCGGATTCGCACCCAAAACTGCGCGGCCCAGTTTCTGCCCAAGTTCGCTTGGCGCCATTGGCAGGGAGATCAAGGGTTACGATCGTTCAGAAGGCAATGCTTTGATCGGGCGACCCACGCCAGACCCACAGCCGAGCGTGGTCAGTGGATCGCCGGCCACACTTCGAAAAGTCGCTTCGCACAGCGTACTGCAACGTTGTTATTGCTGTAATACGCCATGCTGCAACAAGCTTCTGATCAACAGCACCAAAGGCAGAGCCCAAACAACTTATCGTCATTCAAAGTGTTGGGGTCAGAGCGTTGGCCGTCTATCGGGATCAATGCGGCCGATCAACTCGACCGAGCCCCGCACGCTCACCGCATCGCCTTCGATTATCGCGTAGTTCACCTTGAAAAGCGCGACCCGATACCCTGTCTCACGGCCCAGCCAGGCAAGCTGCGGGCGATAATTTCCAACCATGCGTGCGTTCCACTGCAACCACACCGATTGACCGAGCGCCTTACGGCCCGACGGTTCGGCCGCCGGATTGATCTGACGCAGCAGTGCCAGCGAGTTCGCCTCATGCTGGATCGCCTCTGCTTGTGCGAGTTGGCGCGACTGTGTCTGCAGCAGGCTCAGGCGAAAATCGATTAGCGCCATAAGGCCCAGCGACAATATGGCCAGTGCGACCAAAAGCTCCAGCGTACTGAAACCATGTGTTTGACGACGCGCGATCACAGCGGAACCATGTCGTATACGCTCGTCAAGGAGGCGATCAGGCCGTAAACGATAAGCCCGACAAAAAGCGAAACCACAACCACTACGGTTTGCTCAAGCACCCCGGTTGTACGCTTCAGGCTCTCTCGAAGTCCCTCTTCCGTGTCGATTGCGATGCGCCTGAACATGTCGGCCAGAAGCCCCGATTCCTCGCCCGCCCGCACGAGGCTCAACTGCGCCTCATCCAGCAGCTCGATCGCAGCGATCGCGTCTGCCACCCGGCTGCCGACTCGCAATTCGCGCGATGCATTGGTTGCCCGCTCCTGCAACGTCGTATCCCTGAGGCCATCTGCAGCCAGCCCCATGGCATCGACAATGGATATGCGTGCGAGCAACGCAAAGGTCATGATCCGACACCACCTTTCGCGTTCTCTTTGCAGCGCCAACCGGGCCAGCAAAGGGATGTGGCGGATTGCAAGGCGGCGGAGCCAGGCATTATCGCCACGCAGGCCTGTGACAGTTAGGAAAAGGAGCACGATGATCGGGGCGATCAACGCCAGCCCAAAACTCTGCTGCGCAACGTCTCCGAGCCAGAAAATCAGTCGTGACATCGTATCAAGCTGATCGCGACGTTCGCCGATCAGCGTTGCGAAGCGGGGTATTACAAACAGCATCATGATCATGCCGACCAGCAACCCGGCAATCGACAAGAAGGTCGGATAGACAAGCGCGCTCTTGATGGTTGCTGCGATGCGTTCCTCTGCCTCCAGCTGTTCGACGGCGTGGCCGATTGTTTCTGCGAGGCAGCCGCCGGCCTCTCCGGCATTCACCAGTGCGAGGATTTCGGACGGCATTCCTGGAATCGCGGTGCTGAGGCATGCGCCCAACGGCTTTCCGCTACGCAGTTCAGTCATAGCAACGTCGATTGCCGAACGCAGTGCTGGCGTGGCTGCCCCGGCCTGCATCGCCATAAGGGCTTGCATCAGATCGACGCGTGCCTGCAGCATCAATCCCAACTGTCGCAGCAGAGCAATCTGATCGCGGCGGGATGTTGCTTTGCTGCTCGCAGTGTCGCCCGCACCACAGCGCTCCAGCTTAACAACGGTCAGACGCTCACGGGTGACCCGGGCAAAGGCTTGGGTCGCGTCGTCGGCTTGCACCGTACCGCGCTGCCGCCGCCCGTTGCTGTCAATCGCGACATAAAGATAATAGCTTGCATCGTCACCAGCCATTTCAGTCACCCAGCACGCGCTGGATTTCGGCGGCGTCGGTCAACCCGGCGTCCGCTTTGTCGCGGGCGTCATCGATCATCGGCAGATAGCTTGTCTGCCTGGCAATTTGTTCAAGCTCACTCTGCGGGGCGTTACGCCGGATCGCGTCGCGCAACAGCGGATCCACGCACATAAGTTCATAGACGCCAATCCGTCCGCTGTAGGCGTTGTCGGCGCAGCGCCGCCGCAACAAGCGTTGCGCGATGATCCCGCTGATCGCCTCTGCCAGCAGATATCCTTCAATGCCAAGGTCAACCATGCGCGTTATGGACGCTGCCGCTGAGCGGGTGTGTAGGGTGGAAATCACTAAATGCCCTGTCATCGCTGCGCGAGTTGCCATTTGTGCCGTTTCGGAATCGCGAATTTCGCCCACAAATATGACGTCAGGGTCCTGACGCAGCATCGATCGCAGGCCAGTGGCGAAATCCAGCCCGATATCCTGCCGCACATTGACCTGGATCACCCCCGGCAGATCGATTTCGACAGGGTCCTCGATGGTGATTATTTTGCGTGAACCGTCATTCAACTGCTCGAGCAATTTGTAAACCGTTGTAGTTTTCCCCGATCCGGTGGGGCCGGCGATCAACAGCAGACCGGCTGGCTGGCGGATCAGATCGCCCAGTTGCTGGGCCATCGCCGGCGCCATACCCAGTTCGGCGAGCGAGGGCAGGTCAACGGTGCGGCCCAGAAAGCGCAGTACGATCGATTCGCCCCAAACTCCTGGCAGGCATGACGCGCGGATATCGATGTCGCGACCGGCAATTCGAAGACCGTAACGGCCGTCCTGCGGCGTTCGCCGTTCAGCGATATCCATTCCGCACAAGAGCTTGATGCGTGAGGCGATGGCTGCAAAGCGGATCGCAGGAACGGTACGCCAAAGATTCAGCGTTCCATCAATCCGCAAGCGGATCTGCATGTCCCCCTTGAAGGGTTCGATATGAATGTCGCTTGCCCGGCGGGCCATCGCTTCGGACAGCATTGCATTGATGAATTCGATTGCCGGCGCGTCTTCCGCCAATTCTTCTAACTTGCCGATGATGCCAGATGAAGGCTGGCTACTGCCGCCCTCCTCCAGATCGGCCAGAGCGGCGCGCAGCAGGCGCAGCGCAACCACAAAGCGGCGGTTAGGCGCAATGTCCCACTGCTCCATCGCCTCTTCGATCAGCGCGTTGCTACAGCTCGCAAGAGCGATGCAGGGACGATCAAGCGCATCGCGCCAGATCAAAACTTCCTGCTCTGCAAGCCAGTTCAGCGAAAACCGCAGGCTCTTCTGCGCAGCAAGGATCTGATCACTTCCCGGCGCGACCGTCAGCAAGGGTAGGCCCATTGCCTCCGCCAATGCCTCGGCCAGCCGCTCGTCGCCGATAACGCCCAGACGGATCAATGCCGAAGCGATCGAGCCGCCGCCATGCCCTTGTAGCGCCCGAGCCTCGACAAGGTCAGTCTGCGAAATCAAGCCATCTGACTTAAGGAAGTCTAAATCACTAATGTACAAAGCCGAAAACCTTGAGATGTTATTGATTCCACCTTATCATTGTGTCGCAATGACTGCTATCATTTGGTATAACAAACATGAAAAATACCCGATCACATTTTGAAAATGGTTTCACTTTGGTAGAATTAATTATCGTTTTGGCGATAATTGGTCTCATTATGGCGTTGGTTGCCCCTCGTTTGATGGAGCAATTCGACAAATCCAAAGTCGTGGCTGCGCGCGCGCAAATTCGCTCCTTGGAATCGGCGCTGACGTCAATGCGGCTTGATATTGATCGCTATCCGAGCAACGCTGAGGGGCTTTCGCTATTGCAGATCCCGGCCGCCGATGTCGCGGAAAGCTGGCAGGGGCCTTATCTGGCGTCGGATTTACCGAAGGATCCGTGGGGGCGCCCGTTCATCTACCGCGAGCCGCAAACGCCTGATGGAAGACCCGTCATCGGTACGCTGGGCAGCGACGGATCTGCAGGTGGTAACGGCACCGCGCGCGACATTTTTGTGGGCGGCGCCGATGCTGGCATACGATAGCGAGCAGGGCTTTGCGCTTGTTGACGTCTTGATCGGCCTGGCCATGACAGCGGTATTGCTGGCGCTTATTGTCGATTTATTGACGGCCGAGAGCGTGCAAAGCGGCCGCTTCATCGCCCGCGGCCATGCAGCGGTCGAGCAGTTGCAGGCGCGCCGCATCTTCGTTACCGAGGCCGCCCGGGCAACTGGACTTGCTGACGCGCGCCAACTTGGCGCACTGCGCATTCTCCCTGATGCACTGGTGCTGCAAGGCCAAGGCAGCGCGCAGCCTATCTTGCGCTGGAAAGCGGGGCGCGCCAGCTTCTCCTACAGCAAAGACGGCTCCGTATGGCGCGGCACTAGTAATGATGCCGACAGCGAGATTGTTCGCTTCAGCCTTCAGCAAGGCGATCAATCACACGTGTGGATCGCGCCGTGACTGGGAGTTCCAACGACGGATTTGCAGCACCGATGGCTGCACTTGCCGTCGCGCTGCTCGCACTGGGACTCGTCATGTCGCTTCCGGCTAGTGACCGACTGGGACAAGAGCTCCGCCAAGCCCATGCCCAGCTCCATGTTGAACGTGTGGCGCTGACCGCGCAAAGCCGGGTCGCCTTTTTGATGTTGACCGAACCGGTTGGACAAAACGGTCTTGAATTTGGCGGGCCGCGCCTTGCAATTGACGGAAGCCTGATCAGCGGCGAACCTCCGAGCATCCGACGGACCATCTTGTTCGATGGGCGCCCCTATAGAATGAGAATTGATGGCACGAACGAAGCCGTCGTGCGGCTGCAGGATGAAGGCGGGCTGATAAACTTGCATGAAGCCAGCCGGACCGTCCTGTCGGATCTGATGTCGACCTGTGGCATTACTGGTCCGAGGGCACAGAATATTATCACAGACATCTTTGCTGATCGCGATCGGAGGTCCGATTTTGATTGGCGAAAACATGTGCGTGGCGATGAGCGCCGAAAGCTCGAGGCTGCGACAGCATGGCGACACCGTGAGAAGCCCGGCCTTTATCTGCCGACCGCACCGCCATCAGTGCTGCTTGCCCTGACTGGCAGCGAAAGTCGGGTTCGACAAATTCTGCGGCTTCGCGAAAGAAGCAACGACATTTCCAATTTGGAAATAAAATACAACAAAAATGAAAATAATATCCAATATCCCTTTGGGCAAATATCATCGGTATCGAAGCACATTCGGATAAGCGTACAAATAAGTCGCCTTTGGTTTACCGACGATTTACCTATTTACCTCTATCGGTCGACGCTTGAGCTTGGTCGTAACGATCTTGCCTTGTCCTTTATTGCAAAAGGCCCGATAGTCGATGCTGGGTATCAATCCGAGTGCTTTCCGTTTCTGGAGGAAGCTGCCCAGCCGCTCCCTGAACGGTAATTGGTCGGAGACAGATCCACCTAGCGGGCGCTGCATTGCGCCTGCGATCGTGCCCCGAAGTCTTTGCCGCTTTGAATACCTCGAACGCCCCGCTCGGCTTGGCCGCCACGAGTTTGAGGCCGCCTGCCTGCTCCGCGCAGAGCATAAGGCCCCCTTTGTCGATGCCGGATCGATGGTCATCGGCGGCCGCGACGGCGTCGGTATCTGGTGGTGGGATGCCGCCGCGTGGGCAAACATGAATGACGCTCCACAAAATAGAGCCAGCCGACATCTTCCCGAAAGCCTGTGCGCCAACCTGCCTGATGGATGGCATCATATTTGTCTCGACATTGGTTATGAGGCCCGTCTTGTCCGACGGCAAATGGTCGTCGCCTCCATCTGGCGGCGTTCAGCATTTATCAATGCCGAATGGCAGGATGTTGTCGCGCTTGCAGAGCCGGGCGGGGATGTTGCCATCCCTTTGCCTCCGACAGTTCGCATCGAACGATCGCACTTGACTGCAACGGTCCGTGGCGGAAAGGAACTGCGACGCCCGATGGCCGCTGCGGAGAAGGTGCTGGGCGCCGGACTGCTCCTTGCGTCGATCCTCGGTGGATGGTGGCAGGGCGAGGCCGCAACATTGGCGGAAAATGCGGCCCGCAACCAGGCTGAGGCCATGCGGCTGGAACGGTTTACCGCCAGCTACGAACTCTTCTCCAAAATCCGTTCCGATCTGCAGGAATTGGACGCTGCGGAGCGCGCATTGGGGAAAACTACCACTGCCACCGACTTGGCAACGATTCTTGCTCAGGTCGCCAATGCTGGTTTGTCGTTATCGTCGATGCAGCTTGATCGCGAACACTTGCGCCTTGCCGTCCGGACCGAGGGCGATGTCGATCGGTTACGTGCTGTCGCTGCGCAGATTGAGGCGCTTCCCGGCTTTGTTCATGTCGCCGCACAGGACGGTGAAGGCGTTGGCGAAATGATCCTTTCGGCAAAGGTGGAGTCATGATTGCCATCCACCTAACCCCACTTCTGGCTTGGCGTCCCGATGATCGGGAAAAGCGTCTGCTGCAGCTTCTGCTCGGCATTCTTCTTGCCGCTTGGCTCTATATCTCCGCCGATACACGTCAAAATGCCGCGACGGACAATGCAGTCGCGCAAGCAAGATTGGCAAAAGCACGCAATCAGGTCGACCTGCTGTCGAACAACCAGTTGCCTGTCAGAATTGCAGCACAGAAAAAGCTGCTCGCGCAATCCGTGCTGGTCGACGCGACGCCTGCGATCAGCAAGATAAGGCTGCGTGGCGAAGTACTGGATCTGTCCAGCAGAGCGGGCCTGATCGGGCCGGTCATCCTCGACAATCACACAGTTGACGCTCTACCCGAAGAAAAGAGCACCAAGCAAAGCTTCGCCGCGCTGACTGCAACTGTTGAGTTCGACTTTGACTGGTTAGGGCTGCTTCGCCTGCTTGAACAGGTCGAATACGACGGCCGCGGCTACTTCATCGACGGGTTCGAAGTACTTCAGGAGGGCGACAAACGTCGGATGCGCGTGACGTTCCGCGCGCTGCACAAAAAGCAGGCGGCAGAGACATGAACCGCGTACTGCTCATCGCTGGCAGTGTGCTGCTGGCCGGGATCGCGTTTGCCGCTGGCCGGATCCTTGTGAACTCCACCGATGCAACAGATGTCTTGCAAGACGCGTTTGCTCCAGAGCCTCCCGACCTTGACGATCCTACTCTGAGAGCGAAAGCTGCCCGCGGCCAGCTGGCGGAACTCCCGCCAACGCTTTGGGTTGCCGCGCCGGTTAACGATCCCGCATGGGGCGATGGCTTGGCGCTGACCAGCGATCTGACAGTTATGCCGGCAGTGCCCAGAAATGCTTCAGCCTCAGCACCTAAGCCACCCAAGTTAGATCCCGCGCCAAGCGCCGAACAGATTGCTGGACTGCTGTCACGAACCATCGCGGCGGTGAAGCGTAGCGATGGGGTTGCCAGCGTGATTGTGATCGACAACGCCAGTGGCATTCGACGGACGCTGAAGGTGGGTGACCCCTATCGAGACGGCTGGCGCGTGGAACTCATCGATACGCAGTCGATAACCCTTGCACGCAGGTCCGCAAAAATCACCGTTCCTGTGGGGTTTGGTTTGCGCAGGCCCTTGCCGGCTACGACCTATATTCCACCTGCGGCGAACACTGGCAGTTCCGCCGGCAACCAATCGGCCAATTCTGTCGCTCCTCCGGCTTCCTCCCGGCCGCGCCGGCGCATCCCGCGCCCCGGCACCTCTGATGATCAAGAAGTATGATGCAAATGCTGATGTCCAATACCGCGATTGTGGCGATTGCCATTGCGTCGTCTTCCGCGGATGTTCCGCCGCGCATTTCCGTTGAGCCGCTGAGGCTTTCGGATGAAGTATTGTCGTCGCCCGACGATACAGCTCAACCCCAGCCAATTGAGCAGATCGTTCAGCGCACAACAGTGTTGATCGATACGCCTGTGACGACGGAAGACGATGCGCCGCTTAGCGATGCCGATCTCACGATGCTGGTGCCCGACAAGAATGTGGCAGCAAGCCTGCCCCCGCAACCGCTGGGCCAGTTTGCCGAAACTGTCCTTGGGGAGATATTGGGCGTGCCTTACATCATGGGCCCCGGTGTCGCACAAAGGCGCGATCTTGTGAGCATGAGCGGACCGCAGGAAATGTCTTCGCGGCAATTCCTGCGGCTCGCCGAGAAAGCGCTAAACCAATACGGTTTGGTGCTTGTTCACGAAGGCGGCGCGGTTCTAGTGCGCGAGGCGCCGGCCAGGACAGGGGCCCGACAACCAAACGCGGGCGTCACGAAGATCGTTGCACTCGGCAGTATCGCTGCAGACCCGGCTGCCGGCCTCGTTTCCGATATTATTGAAGGCCAAAGTGGGGTTGCGGTGCAATCTTTGCCCGATGCCAATGGTGTCATGCTGCAGGGCGACGAAGCCGAAGTGACCACTGCCAGCGGCCTTCTCGCCGGAATTGACCAGCCACAATATGCCGGCGCGCGCGTTGCTCGGATTGCCCCGATACTGTGGAGTTCCGACGCGCTGGCGGAAAAACTGCGCGAAGTGCTTGCAAGTGAAGGTTATTTAATCGGATCTGCGGGCTCTGGGGGCACTAGTCTAGTGCACCTGTCGCGCCCCGATTGCCTGCTGCTTTTTTCCGATGATGTGCGGTTGTTCAACCGCGTCCTTTACTGGGTCGAACAGCTTGACTCGCTCGAAGGATCAGGCGGTGATCATGCCGGCTTTTTTGTCTATCAGGTGCGCAACACAACGGCTGCCGAACTGGGCAGTCTTGTCGGGCGCGCAAACGGCGGCGATGATGTCAACATTTATGCCTCGTCGCCGGGCCGGATCGACAATCCAGATCGCCGCAGCGACAACGGTCAACCGGCGTCAGGCATGGACCGGTCTAGCCTACCACAGGCGAACCCGGCCAGCGAGGACACCGGCGGCAAGATAATTGTCGACAATCCTGGCAATCGCATCCTTTTTCGCGGCACTCGGCGCGAGTATGCGCAGCTGCTGCGCCTGCTTAAGGACCTTGATGTCGCCCCCAAACAGGTGCTGGTCGAAATCACCATCGCCGAAGTGACATTGACCGACGAAACGCGTTTCGGGATCGAATGGTTCCTTGATCGGCAATTATCGAACGGCTCGGTTCAGGCCAATACTACCGGCGGGCTTGAACGGGAGGCGGGCGGACTCGGCCTTACATTTGCAAGGGGCTTTTCGCAGATTTCGGTGGCCGCTGCCCTCAATGCGATTGCGACCAATCAGAATCTCAACATCATTTCCACGCCGCGGCTGCTCGCAAGGTCGGGCGGTGAGGCACAGATCCTTATCGGCAACGATGTGCCGATCATCACATCGCAACGCGCGGCAGATATCCAGTCAAATGGCGACACGGATATCCTTCAAACGGTGCAGTATCGCCAGACGGGGGTCATCCTAAACATCCGCCCGGTGGTGTTAAGCAACGACCGCATCGACATCGAAATTTTTCAGGAAGTGTCGAGCCAGCAGCCCAACGTTACCTCCGATATCGGCAGCCCGGTCATCAGCAACCGGTCGGTCACGACTCGGCTCTCGCTACGCGAGGGCATGACGGCAGTGCTTGGCGGCATGATCCAAGACAGCATTTCCATGGGGCAACGCGGAGTGCCCTTATTGAAGGATATCCCGCTTTTAGGGCGGGCATTCCGTGTCGACAGCGCGACAAAACGCAAGACCGAATTGCTGATCCTCGTGACACCCAAGGTGATCAGCGAAGACCAGACGATGCAGAACATCGCATCCGAGTTCAGCCAATCAATCAACGAGCTGATGAATGGTCGCGGCCAAAAGGCCTTTACTCTGACCCCTTGGCTTCCGGGGCAGACGGTCCCCCTGCACCGATACTCGCGCTTCGAAGACAAAAATTAAGAGCTGAACATCATGCGTATTGTTATCGCCATTACAGGGACGATCCTACTGTGCGGCCTCGCCGTTGTCTCGCAATCCGCCGTTGGCAAGGGCCCGGCAGCGGTGCAGGCTGGCACTGCGTGGGCGACCCCGGCGGGGCGAGGTCAGGTCCTAGCAGCCGCCTACGTCTCTCTGCGCAATCGGGGCCGGACGCCCCAGACATTGTTAGGCGCGTCATCCAGTGTGGCAGCCGACGTGCAAATGCACAGTTCGGAAGTCAAAGGCGGCATAGCGCGCATGCGCCGGGTAGAGCGACTTACCGTGCCTGCCAGGGGTGAGCTGAAACTGACACCCGGCGGCCCCCACCTCATGCTCATGGGTTTGAATCGGCCATTGAAGGCAGGCGATACGATCACGGTTCATCTGCGGTTTGAAGGTGGCACCATTCTGGATGTGGCGGTGCCCGTCACCGATACGTCCGCAAAATCCGCAATGAAGGGAGATCCCCATGCAAATCACTGAACGCGCAACCAAAGTTATCCTTGCGGGCCTTGTCGTGTCTGCAATTTCAGGCGCTGCGTATCTGACTTATGCAGCGCCTGAAAAGAATGCGGCCATCACAGGAAAACCGGCGGCTGACCCGTCACTTGGGACTCCCGTCCAACTCAAGCTGACCGATGCCGACGGCAAGTCGTTTGATCTTGCCTCGCTCAAGGGCAAACCGGTTGTAGTGTTTTTCGGCTTCACCCAATGCCCCGATTTCTGTCCGATGACTATGCAAAAGCTGGCGAGCATGCGCGAACGGATTGGTACGCCGTTCAACGAGCTGCACGTCCTGTTTGTGTCGCTCGATCCCGAACGTGACACGCCTGGAACGCTGAAAAGCTATTTCAGCGCCTTCCCGCTGCCTGTCACAGGCTTGACGGGCAGTGCTGCCGATATCGCTAGCGCGGCCAAGCAATTCGACGTGTTCTATGAAACCGTCCGCTACTCCGAGACATATTATGCGATCGACCATACCGCATCGATCTTCCTGATCGATCGCGACGGCAAGCGCGCAGGCGAAATCGGCTTCGGAGCCGACGACGCGGAATTCCAGGCCAAGCTCGAGGCGCTCGTTGAATAATTTGGCCCTTCATTATTCAAAATAAAATTATCAAAATGTAATAATTTCAAATTTCAATGCGATTGCAGTATTCCTATCATGAAAATACAATAAAATTTGTATAGTTATTTTTTGTAATAGTAAAACTATCATGAAGTAAAATATTTCAAAAAAGAATATATTACATTCCGAAATGGAAAATTTCATTGTCCAAATTTGGAACACACCCATTCGGATATGTTGGCATTTTCTTAGCCATCCGTTTTGGCCCCGCATGCCCTTGAAGCGAGATCTGAAAAAATGGATAGGCGTAAATTTTTGAAGGCTAGTGCCGTTGCGGTCGGGGCTGCTGCCCTTCCTGCGATGGCGACCGCCCAAACGACCGGCGGCACGTTCGATCTCACGATCGAAGCCGTCGACTCCGAGATGATCGACGGCGTCTTCGTGTTCAGCCTGATGTTCTTTGATCGCAGCGAGGAAGGCCGCCCGATCCTGGAAGTGACCGAAGCCGATATTGTGACTATCAACGTCACCAATCTCGACACCCGGCCACACGGTTTTGGCATTCCCGGGATACCCGCTGCTTCTGTCGCGTCGATCCCGCCGGGCGGCTCGGCAACGGTGCGATTCACCGCGCCCGTCGGCGGTACCTATATGTATATCGACCCGACGCTTGCGCCGCTTAACCGAATTCTCGGTCTCTACGGCGCGTTCATCGTCCATCCAAAGCTGGGCACGACGGCGGCCGGTTCGCCGACGCCCTATAGCCGGTCGACGCATACGCCGCAGGTTGCCGCTTTGTTCAACGCGCTGGGCGTGCACAAGCGCTTTCCGGGCAACAAATGGGTGCCCCGCGACGTAGAGCGAGACAAATTGTGGTTGTTCTCACAGGTTGATCCGTTGATCGCGGCGCGTGTTGATGCCGGAGAGGTTATCCCGCCCGCAAGCGTGGTGCCGTCCTTCCTTCCGCGCTATTTCATGATCAACGGGCTCAGCGGATATGACACCGCTCCGCATAAGATCGATGCCTCACTTGACTGGTCAAAGGGCTCCGGGCGCATCATGCCGCATGGCCGCGAAGGCCAGCCCACGCTGATCCGCAACATGAACGCAGGCCTGTGCACGCACAGCCCGCACATCCATGGCAACCATATTTTCAAACTGTCGGACACCCGCGCAGACGGCACCGTGGTTCTGAACACCAGTTGTTATGAGCTGGATGCCTGGCCGATGGAGCCGATGGCGCGCCGCGACGTTCTGTTGCCGTTCGAAAAGCCGGGGGATGCCGTCGTATGGCCGCCAAAGGAAGAACCCTTCCCGATGCGCTATGTCATGCACTGCCATACCGAAATGTCTCAGACAGCCGGCGGGGGCAACTATCCCCAAGGCATGGTCACCCACTGGGAAATGACTGGCCCTCTCTGATCGCTTCAGCGACCCCCATCTTATTGTTTCAGGAGCTTTGCCATGCAAGCGGCAGATTGGACAAAAACAGGCGTTAAGGGTGAAGTCACTTACTCCACCTTTGGCTGCAACCCATTTCAGGAATCAAACTTCCCGACGCCCGACCGGGTCGCGCCCGACGTAAATGTCGAACGACACATGGATGTCAGCCTCGACCTTCCGACACCGGACGGCCAGAAAATTCGCGTCTGGACCTTCACCGATCCCCTGGCACCGACAGTAGCAGGACGCGCGCCCATGCATCCTGCGCCTTTGATGCGATTCCGTGAGGGCCAGATCGTGCACAGCACGCTCGATCCGAAGAAGAATGCACATACGATTCACCATCACGGCATCGAACCGACCACGGTGAATGATGGCGTCGGTCACGTCTCGTTCGAGGTCAATGCACGCTATACTTACCAATTTCGGCCATCACGGGCTGGCACATTTTTCTATCATTGCCACCGCAACACCGCGCTTCATTTCGAAATGGGCATGTTCGGGCCGATGATTGTCGATCCGCCCGAAGGTCCGGGCACTTTGTTCAGCGGTGGACCCAAATATGATGTCGAGCGCCTTCTTGTGCTCGACGATATGGATCCGCGTTGGCACACTTTGGAACATGACGCCGGCATGTGCGGTCTCGATGTCGGTCTCAATCGTTTCGACCCGAAATACTTCCTCGCCAATGGCGTGTTCAACAACCGCACCACCACTGATCCGCGTGTTGTAATCAATGCAAAGCTGGGCCAGACGATTCTGATCCGCCTGCTAAATGCGAGCTATTCGGTTCTGGAAACGACGATCGGCCTGCCGGGCGTCTGCCATTCAATGGATGGTTGTTCCCTAGGTACTGAGCCGTGGTCTTCTCCGTTGCCGTTACCAGCAAACCGGCCGTTCACTATGTCGACGGCGCAGCGCCGTGACATCATCATCCGCCCGACCGCGCGCGGCACTTTCCCGGTGCGCTTCCGCTTCCTGCACTGGGTCAATGGCAAGGTTCAGGACAACGGTCGCGGTATCGTTGACACAAGGATTATCGTATCGTGACGATCCCGGCAATTTTCCTCGCAAGTGGCTTCACGCTTACCGGCGACACAAGCCTTGAGACAGCACAACTGGTAACCGCCGACGATCGCGTACGTGATTACCATTCAGGTCATCTTCCGCCGAATCCTGACCAGTTGGGCGGGATGTTCAACTTTTCGGATTTGGCTGGAAAGCCGGTCGGTGATGCCGATTTCAAGGGAAAGTGGACACTGCTTTATTTCGGTTATGCCCGCTGCACGGACAGTTGCCCGATGGCGATCCCGATGATCGCTACGGCCGCCAAGGAATTGAGAAAGTCCGGCATCAAGACCAATGCTGTCTTTGTCGATATCGAAGCACCTGCCGTCGGCTATGTCCGGCGTCGGGCGAACAAAGCCGCTGCCCCCGATGGCCATGTGCATTTGATCGACCGTGATGCGGCGCTGCGTTCGTTGCAGCAGAGCTTTGGTTCGGAATTGCAGATCCTCACCGGAACGCGGGGCCAGCTATCGGCTGCCACTGCGGCCTTCCGAGTAGCACGCGAACATACGCCTCCGCGGGCGGGTGAGCGCGGCCACAGCATCAATCATAGCTCGCTGGTCTATATTCTTGATCCGCGTGCGAAGGTGGCAGGCTATGGTTATCACACGTCGACGTCGGAGATCCTGATCGAAACAGTGCGAAGGCTGAAAAAGGCAAAGTCATGAAGGCAGCAGCCTTGATGGCGCTAGCGGCAGCGCAGAGCTTAGCATTACCCCTAGCGGCCCAGACGTTCGACCGTGCAGGCCGACTTATTGTCGCGCCCGAAGAACGCAATGTCGCCGCGGCGCAGGTTGCGATTGCGCAGTCACACCTTTTCGGCAGCATGCTTGTTTCTTACCGCTTGGCCCGGCCGGGTGTTGCCCGCGTCGCCGTGGCCACGCGGAAGGAATTGAAGATTTTCGAAATTGACTCCGAGAATTTCGAGGCGCGGTTGATCCAGAGCGTTGCAACGACCACCGCCTTGCCAAAGGGCACGCTGGTGTGCCGCAGCTATGCCCCGATCGATGCAATTTTATCGGCCGGCAAACGGCATTTCCCGAATACCGAACTGGAGGTTCTGCCCCCACACCGCCCGGGGATGGCCTGGCGCGTACGTGTCAAGGGACGACTCTTTGCGGTGGCGTTCGACAAAAAGGGCGTAGCGCGTTTCGGCCCATCATCTTTCCGATAGCGCGCTATGGAAAGCTTGGTCACCGCAACAAGCCAAGTGCTGCTGATTTCCAGTGCATTGGTGTTGATGGGGATCATGGCTTGGAGCGATGCGCGCCATTTTCTCCTGCCACTGGTTCCCAATATCATCTTTCTAGTTGCCGGACTGATCGTCGGCCACCTAGCTTTTGGCATATCCAAAGGTGGCGCGCTAATCGGCGCCGGTGCAGGCTATCTTGGACTTTCCGCTGTCGCTGCGACCTATCGAAATCTGCGCGGCCGTGAAGGCATGGGCGGCGGGGATCCAATTCTGCTGGGCGGGATCGGTGCTTGGCTAGGTTGGCAAGTGCTGCCAACAATACTCCTGGTCGCAGCTTTATTGGGCTTGGCTTTTGCCGTGCTGCAACGACCTTTCGGGCCACGGCAGACCAATTGGCAGGATCAGCGTATTCCGCTGGGCTCTTGCCTCATCTGTGCTGCAGTTATTTCCGGCGCGACGATGCTTATCGCCGGCAAGTGACGAGCTGTCCGCGAGCGCCCTGACGACCTCGATATGGCCGTCGAAATCGGCCTGCGGCGTTGTTCGAGTACTTACTCGTCGTCCTGTGTTCGAGGCACGTAACCACACCCACATGCCCGAGCTTCGCTCATCAAACAGATTAGATTTCCTCGGGCGACCAGGCCTCACGGATGGCTTCAATTGGTTTCGAGAGCACCTCGTAGGCTAGAGCGCCAGCAGCGGCGGCAATAGCACAAAAGACAACAACGCTCGCAATGTAAGTCATTCGGGATGATGCAATGCGGCTCTGATCGTAGGCAGAAAACGAGCCTGCTTTATCTGCTCTGCGCCAAGTGGCAATGCTATCCTTTCCGCTTACCTTAGCAGCGTCATTAGGCATCCCTGTTGACCGAATGCCAGTCAGACTCGGAAAATCAATGTTATCCTGCGTGCGAACGCCGAACGTCTGATTGCCTGACCAAATAACTCTACCAACTATGATAATGCCGCCTTTTCGAATCTCCACATAGTGACCGCGTGGCGGCGGGCTGCTGGAAGAGGCAAGCAATCCTCGCTGCGAGACGTTAAGGATCACCACTGGTGACTCGTTGCCGCCAGCATTCATCGAAGCAGAGACAATAATCCGTTGGCGTCGGTCGCGAGGATTTTTCATTTTCACAGCTGCGACAATGAAGCGACTTTTCCGCCTAGGCGCTATACCCATTAAGGATGTGCGCTTAACAAGACTAGGCAATCGTAACTGCGAATGGCACCTCTTTAACGGCCAAGATGGCAGACAAGAAGATCAGACGTGCCATCTTGATATTGCCGCTCGCTTATGGGGGCTCGCGCTGAACGACCATGCGACCTCACGAGATATGCTTTCATCCTGGTAATGAATTCATTAGGCGGTGATTTGGTCGCATACTAACCGTTGCACCACTGGAAGTTCAGCTGAATTCAAGTGCGGGCGGCAGGCTTAGCGCAGCTGGCGTCTTTGCCGTTCGAATGAAGAGCTTGCGCCAGATGGAAGGGGCAACGGTTCTGCATGGCTTCGCTGTTTCGATCTATCAGCTTCAAAATTTTCGGGATTTCGGTTGGCTTGCTGCTGATTATGGTAGTGGCGGCATTCGGCTCGGCCTTCGCTAGCGAACAGGTTCATCGTCAACTTCAAACCTTCGAACAAGTCATGCTTCCGCTCGCCAGAACCATGGCGAATGTTGAGCTTGAGGTTCAGAAGCAGAAGGTCACCGCAGATTTCTTGCTGGAAACACCTGAGGAGGAAGCTGTTACCACCTGCCTCGGACAAGCGAAGACACAGGGAGCGAGAACACGCGATCTTTTGCAGCGAGCCACGAAACTGATCCAACAAGGTCTTGCGAACGTTCAAACCGAACAGAATCAGATGGCCCTCGCCCGTTTTTCACCCATGGTTGATGAGCTTTCCTATCAGGAAAGGCGCTTGGCAGCATTGACGCTCGAGGCTTGCGCACGAGATGCGACAGTCACCGAGATGGAGGCAGCGAAGTCGCAGGCTGATAACGTCATGCGGCTATCCGACAAGATCGTCTTGGAAATCACCTCATTCGTCGCATGGAGTTCCAGAAGCGCGCGCGAGAACCAAGAATTCGCTGCTCAGGCAAACACTGGCTTGATCGGCTCTGCCACTTTGGTTGGTTTGATGCTGGCTTGGGTTGTCTCACGGGGTTTGACCCGCCCGATTGTACGATTGCAGACCGGCGCACGGGCAGTCAGCGCCGGAATGCTTTCTGAGGCTCACGTGCCCGTCACAACCCGCGACGAAATCGGTGAGGTAACACGCGCCTTCAATGCGATGATTTTAGACCTTCAAGATAAGGAAAAAATCAAAGAGACTTTTGGTCAGTATGTCGATCCACGTATTGTTGCCGGACTTCTCGACGGAGGTCAGTCTGCAACTGAGGGCAATAAACAGGTAGCGAGTATTTTCTTTTCGGATATTGTCGGATTTTCTGAAATCGCCGAACAACTTGCGCCAGGCACGCTTGTTAACTTGATGAACGCATATTTTTCGGCGATGTCCGATCCAATCCAGAAACACTCTGGCATCGTGGACAAGTACATTGGCGATGCGATCATGGCTTTTTGGGTGCCCCCATTCGTCGAGGCCCAACGACAGGCCGAGCTTGCCTGCCGAGCAGCCCTTGAGCAAATAGAAAATCTTGACGCTTTTCACAGGCAAACCCCTGACATCATCGGCTTACGTCGAGACGTACCGCTCATCGATTTTCGCTTAGGGATTGTTACCGGAGAGGTTGTCGTTGGTAGCGTAGGCTCAGAGATAGCTCGCAGCTTCACAGCCATGGGCGACTGCGTCAATCAGGCCTCCCGTTTGGAGGCCGTCAACAAGATCTATGGCACACGTGTTCTGATCGATCATCCAACACGTTGCGCTGCGGGCGATGCGATCGAGGCACGTGAAGTTGACCTAATTCGGGTTCCGGGGGTCAGCGTCCCTCTCAGGATTTATGAACTTGCCGCACTGAAAGGTGGATTGTCGTCTTCGAGGCAGGAGCTTTTCACATGTTATGAAGAGGGCTTGCACTGGTATCGCGCCGCGCGGTGGGATCAGGCTGCAGTTGCATTCAACGCGGCACTCAATATCGATCCGCAGGACAAGCCATCTCGCGTAATGCTTGAGCGGACGGCGAACGCTCAAGCGGTCTTGCCTTCCGATTGGGATGGCGTTTGGGTGATGTCCGCTAAACTATGAGTGATCGATCAAGCTCACAGCCGCAATACTGGATGCCATCTCAATCGATCTCGCTACGGTGATTACCTACAGGTTTCGTCTCGCTTGCTGATGTCTTCAAAGCCCTCCGTTACAGGTACAACGCCAAGCGACAAGCGATCTCCACCGCGTTCAAATTTCTGGTTACAGTTTTGCGTTTTTCGCCCTTTGCATTTCTCGCTCTATCAGGCTGCACACATGCGCAGGACCGCGACGCTATTGCCTCTTTGAAAGCGGCGCTCGAGAGCCAAGCCAGCGCAACGGCTGCACTGGAACGGTTCTGCGCAAAGCAAAGGATCGCCAAGAGGTGAGGGCGCTGTCAGCAGCACGTGGCCTTGCCCGTTGCCAAACGGTCCTCCCTACATGCACGCGTTCCGGCCCAAGGATGGCCCAGCTGGACGGCTGGTGAAGGTGGCGGCCGCTCTGGCATTATGGTCGACGCGCCACCCGCCGAAAGTGCCTACAACAGCACGAAATGAAACAACAAAGCGAACGATCTTTAGCTTGTAAGCCGGGTCCACCGTGGGTTTCGCCCTTTCAGCAGGCAAAACCGTCCCATCAAGCCCAAAGGCCCTCCACAGGGAGCCCATGATTTTCCTAGGGAAAGTACAGAAAAAAGGTGGTGCCGCTTACGTGACTCGAACACGTGACCCCATCATTACGAATGATGTGCTCTACCGACTGAGCTAAAGCGGCATTCCGGCCTCGCGCGGACTAGGCTTTGCGGCCTGTTCGCGCAATTGCAAAAGGTGGAGGCCCGAGCCGGAATCGAACCGGCGTATACGGATTTGCAGTCCGCTGCGTCACCACTCCGCCATCGGGCCGAGCCTCCCGGGGACGAAGCCCCGGACGGAAGCGGCGCACTAGCGATTCGGTGGAGCAAAGGCAATGCGTGATTGCTTTCCCGCCTTCCCTAACGTCAGTCTGGACGAGGCGCTCCGGCCACGGCATGGCGGCGGCCATGACCATCGCCAGCCTGCTCGAACCCGTCACCGGCCAGCCCGGCCCTGCCCGCCTTTCCCATGCCGCCGACTGGATGCAGGGGCGCACGCTCTATGGCGGGGCTTCGGCGCTGGTGGCCTATACCATGGCCGTGCGCGCCTTCCCGGGCCTGCCGCCTCTGCGCGCCGGGCAGATCGCCTTCGTCGCGCCGGTGGGCGAGGCAATCGAGCTTTCCGCCGAGATTGTCCGGCAGGGCCGCAACGTTACCCAGGTGCGGAGCGAGATCCGCAGCGAGGGCAAGGTCGCGCTCTCGGCCTTCTGGCTGTTCGCCGAGGGGCGCGAGGCCAATGCGCTCCATCCCGCACCCGCGCCCGAGGACTGGCCCAGCCCGCCCGAGGAGAACGAGAGCGTCACCCACCAGTTCGCGCCCTCTTTCGTCGCGAAGAACTTCGAGCTGCGCTACGGCCAGCCCAAGGGCACAGAGCGCGGCGCGACCGTGCGGCGCTGGGCACGCCTGACCGAGCAGCACGATCTCGATCCGGTCTCGAAGCTGGTGCTGATGGGCGACGTCATGCCGCCCGGCGCGATGCGGGCGATGCAGCGACAAGGCCCGATCAGCTCGATCAACTGGTCGTTCAACGTGCTCGATCCGGAGAGCCGCTCAAGGGATGGCTGGTATCTCGCCGAGAACGCCAGCCAGCACGCCGACGCGGGCTATTCCTCCGAACGGCTGCGGCTGTGGGATGCAGACGGCAGGCAGGTGCTCGACGGCATCCAGTGTGTGGCGGTGTTCGGCTGAGGACGTGAGTAACAAAATAACAAAGGTGACAAAGGTGACACCGTGTCAACTTTGCAATTCCTCTATTAATTTTTTTCTTTCAATAGCTTGAAGTCAAAAGGCGGAGCCGACGGACACTGCCGCCCCGCGCGCGGGAAAGCGCGCCGGATGATCGCAATGGGGTCTGACAATGCCAAAGAGCCGGGCGCAACCTATGCCCCCGGTCACCTGTAGGAAACCGCTCCCGGTGCCGCCGCTGCGGGGGATGGCCGGCGTGATCGCCCTTCGCCCTGCTATTGGTGCAGCGACTTGCGATCAGCATCGGCCTTGAGCGTGATGCTCGTGAAGGCGCCTTCGTCATTGAGCGCGATCGGCAGCCCGACCGAGGCCATCATCGTCTGCACGAAGCCAGACGCGTCACCGGGCTTCTGCCATACGAATGCGCGCAGCCTTTCGACCTTGTCGGCAGGCGCCCCGAGCTTCTCGAGCACCTGGAAATAAAGCGCGGCGCGGTCCGTATCGACCGTCTGGGTGCTCGCCGTCTGCAGCGCATTCCAGAAGTCGTACAAATCGTGTTCGGGCAGCATCGCATCGGTTGCCAGAGCGATCAGATCGCCGCAGGCGTAATAGGCGCGGAAGTTGCCGCGATCACGCGCCTCGACAAGCGGTGCCTGCTCCAGATGCGCGACGCAGTCCTTGTATTCGCTGGCATAGACCTCCGCGAGATAGGCCTCGGGATTGTCGGCCAGATCAGCCCCGATGCGATAGGCGAAGGCATTGGCGGAGCCTTCATGGACCCACGCATGGCCACCATTGTCGGAAAACAGCACGGCATCGTTCCCCAATTCACGCTGGAAGATATGGGCTGCCTCATGGGCCAGAAACCACCGGACATAGGTCCGGATTTCGGGCGTCGGATCGGCAAGGTCCGCCCCCGACATCTGAAGCGTGAGCAAGTCGTCGATCGCCCCGCCCTTCAGGTCCAGACCTTTGCTCTGGTAACCCCCGAAGACCATGAACACCCTTGCCTTGTCCTTGAGGCCATGTCCCCAGCCCTTGGCAAGCATCGAGAATATCGTGGCCAGATCCGCATCGAACCCCCCGGTCAGCCACGCCGGCAGACCGGGATCGATGTAGCCGCGAAAGCTGTCGCCTTCGACCGGAGCAAGCGATCCGACATAGACGATCGTGCCATCCCCGTCGGAGAGGAATTCCGTGTGGACACCGCCCTGCTTCGAGCCAACCGGGCGCGCGGACGTGAGCGATATCCGCGAGGTCATGACGGGCTCGGGCCACTCTTCGGCCGACTTGGCGAAGGCGACCGCGTCGGCCAGCGATGCGATGGGCTTTACGCGGAACTGGCCGGACAGGACCCCGTAGCTCCCGTCACTGAACGCCAGAAACGGTGTGTAGGCCGCCGGCAGATCACCCGAAAAGGGCTTGATCCGAAACCGGGCCTCCGAAGCCGGCTCGCGAAACGCAAAGCCTTCCATGCCCCCGATCCGCCACATCGCCACCCCTTCGGAAAGAGGCGTCCATTCGCGGTAGGTGACAGGCGCCTGTGACAGGACCAGCGCCGTCTGCGGCTCGTCAAACCGGTAGGCGACTTCCCAGCTGCCGTCCGCAGTTTCGGTCACGCTGATCGAAACCTCAGCGGCTGGCTCTGGCGCATCCTGCGGGTTGCCTGCGATCGCCGGGGCACCGAGGCCTACCGCCCAGCCAGCCAGTCCGATCGCGATTTTCGTCATGCACTTCAATGCAGCTGCTCCTTTCGCCTTGCACAAGGCTAGGGCAACCGGGCCGGTCGGGTCTACAGCAAGTGATGGGCAGACAATGCGAAAATGCTCTGGCTGGACGGTGCGGGCCGCCCGGCCCGGGCGCGCGGTGCGTCAGCGGGCCGCCAGTGATCCCTCGTCCGGCAGGGCGACGAGCTCTTCGAGGAACAGCGCAATCAGGCCCGACTGCGAATCCACCCCGGCCTTGGCATAGACCCGCGCAAGCTGGGCGCGCACCGTGCCGGCTGCCGACCCGCGCAGGGCGGCGATCTCGGCAATGTCGCAGCCCTTGAGCGCGAACAGCGCGACATCCGCCTCGGCCGCCGTGAGTTGCCATTCGGCGAAGCGCAGGCCGATCAGATCGGCCAGCGCGCCCTGTGCGGCTGCGACGGCGGCCTCGTCGCGCCGGGCGGCGGCGATCAGGCTGCGCACCTGCAGCGCGCCGAGCACAACCGCAACCACCAGCGCGACCGCGGCCATGGCCTCGATCACCAGATGCGGGCCGATCCCGTCCTGCGCAAAGTCGCCGACCAGATCGGCGAGAAAGAACGCGCAGGCGAGCGCCTGAAGGGCCACCAGGATGCTGATCCCGGTGGCCCTGCGTTCCCGTTGGCGCGTTCTTGCGTTCATGCGCCCTGCCTACCGCCCGAGCGGGGCCATCGCCACAAGAACCTGCTTGCCGCTGCGCCGCGTCTCGAAAATCACGCCCGCGAGGTGGAGCAGGATCAGCAGGTAGAGCAGGTTGGCGGCGGTCTCGTGGATTTCGCCGAGCGGGCCTTCCTCGCCCTCTTCGCCTTCCTCGCCTTCTTCGGCTTCCGCGTAGCCCTGCGTGGCGACAGCGACGCTGCGGTGCTCGCCTTCCTCCGCTTCGCCGTTCCACGGCGGCGGGCCGGCCATGGTGATCCCGGTGGCGATGATCGTCAGCAGGCAGCCCCAGATGGCATAGACCATCAGCGCGCCGAGCGGATTGTGCGAGGCGTGGTGCGAGACGGTGCCCGCGCGGATCTCGCGCAGGTGGGCCATCGCCTTGCGCGGGCTGGGCCAGAAGGCCGAGAAGCGCGCCTCGGCCGGGCCGACCAGACCCCACAGCAGCCGCAGGGCCAAGATCGCGGCAAGGCCGTAGCCGACCCAGATATGCGGGCCGGAGCCTTCCTCGGTAAAGACGGCGTTGGCCAGCACGGCGAGGGCGATCGACCAGTGGGTGATCCTGACGATCGGATCCCAGCGGCGGCGGGCGGGTGTGGTGGTCTCGGTCATGGCGCGTCCTTTGCAAAAAGGTGCCAGCGACCGCCCTGAGATTGGGGGGGACAAAGCGAGCCGCTGACCCGCCGCAGATGGCACTGCGTCCGCCGCAGCGCGATTGGCGCTCTGCTTATCCGGCCATGCCTAAGCGGCTGCTTAGGGCGCTTTCGGACCCCGCCTTAGAGGTCCTCGAAGTTGGGCTTGCGCCGCTCCATTTCGGCCATCACCGCCTCGACCTGGTTGCGGCTGCGCATGATGGCGTGCTGCTCGATGCTTTCCTCCAGCAGGATCGCGTCGGTCTCGTTCTCGTACATCCCGGCCTGCAGCCGCTTGGCGGCGCGGATCGCGTGGGGGTTCTTGAGCGCGATGGTGCGGGCCAGCGCCAGCGCACGCTCGCGCGGGTTCTCGTCGACATAGGTCGCAAGGCCGAGCTGCTGCGCCTCGGCCCCGTTGAATTCGCGGTTGGTGTAGATCAGCTCGCGCAGCACGTCATCGCGCACGAGGCCGCGCCACAGGGCATAGCCGCCCATGTCGGGGACGAGGCCCCACTTCATCTCCATGATCGCCATGCGGGTGGCGGGGTGGACGATGCGGATGTCCGCGCCGCTGGCAATCTGCAGGCCGCCGCCGAAGCACACGCCGTGCACCGCCGCAATCACCGGCACGGGCAGCTTGCGCCACTGCATCGCCACCTGCTGCGGACGGTTGGCATTGCCATAGGTGCGTTCGGTCAGCGGCGGCTCGTCCTCGGCCGGCTTGCGCGAGAAATTGCTGAGGTCGAGCCCGGCGCAGAAGGCGCGGCCCTCGCCCGAGAGCACCACCGCGCGCAGGCCCTTCATCCGGTGGAGCGTGCTGCCGGCCTCGATGATCCGCTCGAACATCTCGTGATCGAGCGCGTTCATCTTGTCGGCGCGGGTGAAGCGCACTTCGGCCACGCCGTCCTCGCCGAGCTCGATCGCGATCCGGTCGTTCGTGGTCATGATGGCGGCTGACATGGCGGCAGGGGTTCCCTTGGAAGGCTGGTGATGCGGGGCGGCAGACTTGCCGATTCCCGCCGCCAAGTCCAGCCTATACACCCACGGTGCGCGCCAGCCGGAAGTGCCCGGGGCCGGGCGGGGCATCGAGGAAATAGCCGCCGTCGGGATGGGTTGCGACCATCCGCGCAAGCCCGAAAGGCTCGAGCTTGGCCCGCACCCGCGCGACATGGACGGCAAGGCTGTTGGTCTCCGGCTCGTAGGTGATGCGCCACACGTCGGCAAGCAGCTGGCGGCGGGTCATGCGCTGCCCCGGTTGCTGCGCCAGCCGCCACAACAGCTCGAACTCGCGCGGATGCAGGCCCAGCCAGCGATCGACGACCCGGCCGTCGCGGTGCAACAGATCGAGCGTCACATCGCCGGCCTCGCGGAAGCGCGGGATCAGCGTGTCGCTGTCGGGAAACAGGCCGTTGGTGGAATTCGGCGTCACAGCAATCCCCCTGCCCGCATGGAATAGACCGCCTCGTGGGTGAAGATGAGGTGGTCGATCAGTTCGATGTCGAGCGCGCGCGCGACCGCCACTAGCTGGTGCGTGGCGGCGATGTCGCAGCCGCTCGGACGGCATTCGCCCGAGGGGTGGTTGTGCGCGAGGATGATCCCGCGCGCGTCGAGCCGCAGCGCCTCGCCGAAGATCTCGCGCATCCTGAGGCACAGCGCGCCGCGCCCGCCCCGCCCGATCCCGGCATCGCCGAGGCACGATCGCCGCGCGTCGACGAACAGCGCATGGCAGCGTTCGCGATCATCGCGCGGATCGAGCAGCACCGAGCGCAGATAGGCGACCAGTGGCCCGAGCCGCGTCTCGGGCGGAGCGAGCGGGGCAGGCCGCATCTGAAGGGCGGTCATCACCATCCGGCATCTCCGGCACGCGGATCAGGGACTGCACAAAGCATTGCGGAACTCCGGCTGTGCGTCAGCTGGGAAACAGCGGCACACGCTCGCGCGTCACCCGCCACTCGCGGTAGCTGCCGAAGCGGCGTTCGCGCAGCGCGTGGCGGATGAACCCGCCGCCGATCAGCAGCAGCTGGCAATAGGACGGGCCAACCGCGAGAATGACGTAAGCCAACGGAGAGACCATGTCCCCCAGTCCCCGCACCGCATGGGCGCCCACCGAGACCACCTGGAAGCCGGCCACCCACAGCGGGTAGTTGCGATTGGCATTGAGCGCGATCGCAACGAACCCGGCAGCCGCCAGCAGATCGAGCCCGACATAGGCCCAGCTGTAGGGGCCGAATGTCAGACTGCCGATCCCCATCCACTCCGCCGCATAGTAGGGCAAGACCATCGTGGCGATGAACACCCCGATCAGCCAGCGCTCGGGCGAAGCGCCCCAGCGCCATATCGCCACCGCGGTGAGGGCGGTGATGATATGGAGCGCTTCCAGACGATAGAGGTTGAGCAGATCGAGCAGCATGGCGGGCGGCGACGGATCCTCAGGCGCTCATCATCGCGGGTTCGGCCGAGCGGGTGGTGGTCACCGCTTCACGCGGGATCACGGTCTTCTCGCCCATATCGCCCCCGGCATGGACCTCGGCAAGCTTGCTCAGTTCGGCATGCACGCGCAGCAGGTTGGTCGACATCGCCAGCGCCTGACTTTCGGCCTCGGTCAGCCGCATCAGCGCGCGCTGGCCGGTGTGGACTTCGACTTCCGGATTCTGGCGCGCGGCCAGCATCGCCTGCTTCAAACGAGCCATGGCGATGATCGATTCGTCGGCCAGCGCTTCGGCTTCGCGGATGAGCTTCCTGAGATTGTGGGCATCGGTCTTGATACGGTCGGTCATCGTGGTGCTCCCCGGCAGGCCGGTGCTCACCCGGCGACAGCCCTTTGTTCCACGGAGATGGTGGCCTTACCCGCTGTCGCGTCGCTGAGGGTCTTGGCCGCGGTGACAGTCAGCACCACAGCGGCGAGGATCCCCGATGCGATCCCCACGATCGCACCCAGCCGGAACAGCACGGCGTGTTCGCCATCGAGCACTCCGGGGACCACCCGCGGTTCGCCCGGCCTCAGCCAGGGCGCCTGATCGAGCAGCGGCATCGCGTCGCTCATCACCAGTTGTCCGGGGTCATCCCGCAGCAAGGGGTCGCCGAAACCGGCCGGGCCGATAATCTGCTTTTTCGTGTATGCAACTTCGCTGAAGGGCTTGAGGCTATCTGCATCCGCAACAACCTCTAGGGGCTGTCCCTCAGGCATGTCGTCGCGCTCGGCGCCGGGCGGCGGCGGGGGCAGCGTCGCCCGGTAATTCTCGACCAGCTCGCCGAGGCTGCCCGCGTCGTATAAGTCCTTGAGCGCGCGGATATGCTGGTTGATCCGGGTTTCGGATACGCCGAGTTCCTGCGCAATGACCTTGATCGGCACGCGCCGGTCAATGCGTTCCATCACGGCTTGTTGCCTGTCGGTCAGCCGCCGCGCGGCTCCGGACGACATGACGCTTCTCCTTCAAACCTGAACCGAGGTTAGCTGACAACGTAACCTATCCGGGAAACGATTGCACCGGATTTGGAGAGGATTGCAGTTCAAGCCGCCGAAGAGTTGACTCCGACCGACTGAAGGTAGCGCCGGATGTTGCGCGCGGCCTGCCGCAGGCGCTGCTCGTTCTCGACCATGGCGATGCGGACATAGCCCTCGCCGTTCTCGCCATAGCCTACACCCGGAGCGACCGCGACCTCGGCCTGGGTGAGCAATTGCTTGGAGAATTCGAGGCTCCCCATCGATTTCAGCGCCGGCGGCAGCGGGGCCCAGGCGAACATCGAGGCCGAGGGCGCGGGGATCTCCCACCCGGCACGGCCGAAAGCCTCGACCATCACGTCGCGGCGCTTGCGATAGAGCTCGCGGTTGGTCTCGATGATGTCCTGCGGGCCGTTCAATGCCGCGCAGGCGGCCGCCTGGATCGGCGTGAAGGCGCCGTAGTCGAGATAGGACTTCACCCGCGTCAGCGCGGCGATCAGCTGCTTGTTGCCCACCGCAAAGCCCATCCGCCAGCCGGCCATCGAATAGGTCTTCGACATCGAGGTGAACTCGATCGCGACATCCTTCGCGCCCGGCACCTGCATGATCGAGGGCGTGGGATTGCCGTCGAAATAGAGCTCGGAATAGGCAAGGTCGGAGACGACCCAGACCTGATTCTCCTTCGCCCACGCCACCAGCCGCTCGTAGAATGCGAGATCGACCGTCTCGGCGGTGGGGTTCGACGGATAGCTCACCACCAGCACCGAGGGGCGCGGCA
Source organism: Porphyrobacter sp. (assembly GCA_027531395.1). GTDB lineage: Bacteria > Pseudomonadota > Alphaproteobacteria > Sphingomonadales > Sphingomonadaceae > Erythrobacter. The sequence continues at coordinate 187,059 of JAPZRO010000001.1, forward strand.
CGGTGAAGTTCATCGCGCGTTCGAGCGATTCCCAGTAATGCTCGTCCGGCGTGGTCGGCACCGAGCGGATCGTGGCGCCGGCGATGATGAAGCCAAACGTGTGGATCGGGTAGCTGGGGTTGGGCGCCAGCACCACATCGCCCGGCGCGATGATCGCCGTGGCGAGGCTGGAGAGGCCCTCCTTCGAGCCCATCGTCACCACCACCTCGGTCTCGGGATCGAGCTCGACCCCGAACCGGCGCGCGTAATAGCCCGCCTGCGCGCGGCGCAGCCCGGGAATGCCCTTGGACTGCGAATAGCCATGCGCGTCGGGCTTGGCCGCGACTTCGCACAGCTTGTCGATTACGTGCTGCGGCGGCGGCTGATCGGGATTGCCCATGCCCAGATCGATGATGTCCTGTCCGGCCAGACGGGCGGCGTGACGCATCGCATTGACCTCGGCGATCACATACGGCGGCATCCGCTTCATCCGGTAGAACTGGTCATTCATCGTCGTTCTTCTTCATCCTGCGTGGCTTGCCCTGCACCACTTGCACGCCGTGCAAGCGGGGGCGATATGCTCCCCTAAGCCAATAGCAGTCGCCGAGGAAAGGCGTTTTCGCTAGATTGCGGGTGGCGCGGCGGGTCACGGGCGGCCATGATGGCGGCAAGACGCGGGTTTTGGGACATTTGCGGACAATGGCTGACGACAAGGACATGATGGCGGGCATGGGGGCAGCGGCGGAGAGCATCCGCGGCTTTCTCGACATGCAGGGCAATGCCATGCGCGAGCTGTTTTCGGGCGCGTTCGGCGGATCGGGGGGCAGCGCTGCCACGCCCGAGGCGCTGGCAGCGCTGATGCCGCAGGGGATGGAGATGGGCGAGCTGGGCGAATGGGCCAGCGCCGCCACGCAGCTCCAGCAGCTGTGGCTCGATTTCGCGGCCTATCAGGCGAGCCAGGCGGCCGAGAAAGCCGCGCAAGATGCCAATCCGATCGATCCGGCGCAGTGGCTGGTGATCTCGCAGTCGATGCTCGGCCAGATGCCCAAGGGCCTGTTCGACGCGCAGGCCAAGCTGGCGCAGGATTCGCTCCAGCTGTGGCAGGGCGTGGCGCAATCCTTCCTTGCCGGCGCGGTGACCGGCGGCGCGGCGAGCGAGGCTCCCGATCCCGCGTCCCTCCCCCGCAATGACCGGCGCTTTGCCGATCCGGCGTGGCGCGAACATCCCGCCTTCCTGCTGCTGCACCAGACCTATCTGATGCTGGCCGAATATTTCCGCACCAGCGTGAAGGGGATGCAGGGGCTCGATCCGGCCAAGCGCCAGCAGCTCGAATTCGCGGTCAGCGCGCTGGCCGAGGCGATGAGTCCGGACAATTTCCTGCTCACCAATCCGGTGGTGATGAAGCGCACCGTCGAGACGCGGGGCCAGAACCTCGTGCGCGGGATGCAGCACCTCATCAATGATCTGAAGCGCGGGCAGCTGACCCACACCGATCCCAATGCCTTCCGTCTGGGCGAGAACCTTGCCGCGACCCCCGGCAAGGTGGTGCACGAAACCCCGCTCTTCCAGCTGATCCAGTATTCGCCCTCGACCGAAGAGGTGCTGGAAGTGCCGCTGGTGATCTTCCCGCCGTGGATCAATCGCTTCTACATCCTCGACCTGACGCCCAAGAAGAGCTTCATCAAGTGGGCGGTGGATCAGGGCATTTCGGTGTTCGTGGTCAGCTGGAAGTCGGCCGATGCCAGCATGGCCGAGGTGGTGTGGGACGATTACATCCGCGCCCAGATCGAGGCGATCGATCATGTCCGCGCGCGGCTCGATGTGCCGCAGGTCCACACCATCGGCTATTGCGTCGCCGGGACCACGCTGGCGGCGACGCTCGCGGTGCTCGCGCGCCGCGGCGAGGCCGACAAGGTCAAGAGCGCGACCTTCTTCACCGCGCAGGTCGATTTCGAGAAGAGCGGCGACCTCAAGCATTTCATCGACGAGGGCCAGCTCCAGATGATCGGGCAGCTGTCGCCGCAAGGCTATCTCGACGGGCGCTATCTCGCGGCGACCTTCAACGCGCTGCGGGGCAAGGACCTGATCTGGAACTACGTCGTCAACAACTATCTGCTGGGCGAGGACTATCCGGCCTTCGACCTGCTGCACTGGAACGGCGACGTCACCAACCTGCCCTCGAAGTGGCACAATGACTACCTGCGCGATCTCTACCGCGACAACAAGCTGGTGGTGCCCGATGCGCTGTCGGCCGACGGTACGCCGATCGATCTGACCCGCGTCACCACCCCCGCCTTCGTGCAGGCGGGGCGCGAGGATCACATCGCCCCGGCCGAAAGCGTGTGGCGGATCACCGAACACTTCAAGGGGCCGATGGAATTCCTGCTCGCAGGCTCGGGGCATATCGCCGGCGTGGTCAATCCGCCGTCCGCGAACAAGTACCAGTACTGGCTCGGCGACAGCAGCGCGCCTTCGCTCAAGGCCTTTGTCGAGAGCGCCGAGGAGCATCCGGGCAGCTGGTGGCCGCACTGGCTCGGCTGGCTGCACCAGCAGTCCGACACCCGCGTTCCGGCGACAGGCAAGCGGGTGCCCGGAGGCCCCGGCGACAGCGTGATCGAGGATGCTCCGGGGCGCTATGTGAAGACGCGCTGACTTTAACACGCTGACATTTCGACATTTATTGCTTTTTTGTGCGCTGCACAAAAATGCTTGACTTCGCAGTTGCACGCACTATTTTGTGCAGTGCAACATGAAGCGAGGTCATCATGTCCGAAGTTGAAACCACTGCCGCCGCTCCCAAGGCCGCTCCGGTCGCCAAGATCGATGCTGCTGCCGAGAAGGCCTATGCCGAAGCGGCTGCCAAGGTCGTCGAAGCGCCCAAGGCTGAAAAGCCGGCGGTCGTGAAGAAGGCTGCCGCGCCGAAGAAGCCGGTCGCCAAGCCCGCCGCCAAGAAGGTCGCGGCCAAGAAGCCTGCGGCGAAGAAGGTCGCCGCCAAGAAGACCGCCGCGCCGAAGGAGCCGGTCGTGAAGACCCCCGCTGCGAAGAAGGCCGCAAAGGTCGCCGCTGCGCCGAAGACCAACCCCGTCATCAAGCTCAAGGATACCATCATGGCCACCGCCAAGAACACCGACATCACCGCCACCGCCAAGGAAGTCATCGCTGACGTCCAGACCCGCGCCAAGACCGCCTACGCCAAGACCACCGTCCTGGCCGGCGAAGCCACCGAATTCGGCAAGGCCAACGTCGAAGCCGTCGTCGAAAGCGGCAAGATCTTCTTCGCCGGTGCGCAGGACATCGTGAAGAGCGACATCGAAACCGGCAAGGCCGTGCTCGAAACCGTCACCGAAGACGCCAAGAAGGTCGCCGCCGTCAAGTCGCCGACCGAGCTGATGCAGCTCCAGGGCGAAATCGCCCGTCGCAACTTCGACGCGCTGGTCTCGTTCGGCTCGAAGCGCACCGAAGCCTGGGTGAAGCTCTACAATGACGCTTTCGCTCCGATCTCGAACCGCGTCAGCGTTGCCGCCGAGAAGATCTCGAAGGCTGCGTAAGCAACACATTCCTGGACCGGGCCTCTCTCCTCTCTCTCCCAACCCGGTCCACGAGAGCGCGCCGAAAGGCGCCGGGCCGAGCAAGCACCGCTTGCTCGGCCCTTTTCTTTTGCGCGACCACGCGCACCTACCGCTTGCACAGATGCCAGCGAATCCCATAATGGAGAGCCATGCCGCTCATGACCGTTCCCGAACTCGCCGACAGTGCCGAGCTGCCGCTCGTCGCACCCCTGTGCGCGGGTGACGAGGATGGCGGCAAGGATGGCGGCGGCGGAGGCCAGGTCGGCATCGCCACCAAGACCCGCGCCAAGCCCAAGAAGCCGAGCCAGTACAAGGTGCTCATGCTCAACGACGACTACACCCCGATGGAATTCGTGGTGATGGTGCTGAAGCGCTTTTTCGGAATGGATCTGGAACAGGCCACCCGCGTCATGCTCCACGTCCACCAGCGCGGCGTCGGCGTGTGCGGGATCTTCCCCTATGAAATCGCCGAGACCAAGGTGAACCAGGTGATGGATTTCGCCCGCCAGAACCAGCACCCGCTGCAATGCACGCTGGAAAAGGCGTGACCGGCGCGCCCTGATGCGCCAGCCCCATCACCCGCAGCCCGATCCCGTTCTGCCCGGACAGGAAAGCGTGTGGGACTACCCCCGCCCCGCCATCGCCGAACCGACCGCGCGCCATATCCGCATCCTCCACAAGGGGATCGTGCTGGCCGACACCCGGGCTGCGTGGCGCACGCTCGAAACCTCGCACCCGCCCACCTACTACATCCCGCAAAGCGACATCGCGATGACCTGCCTCGCACCCAACCCGGCGCGCAGCCTATGCGAATGGAAGGGGCAGGCGAGCTATTGGGACGTGGTGATCGGGCACGAACGGATCGTGCAGGCCGGCTGGAGCTACCCCGCGCCCACCCCCGCCTTTGCGGGAATCGCGGGCCACATCGCCTTTTACGCCGCCCCCTTCGACGAGGTGACGGTGGACGGCGAACAGGTCACCCCCCAGCCCGGCGGCTTCTACGGCGGGTGGATCACCGCCCGCGAGGCGGGGCCGTTCAAGGGCATCCCGGGCAGCCGCTTCTGGTGATGGCGCTTCTGGTAATTGCCTGCAGGGCGCGCTAGGGCCGCGAGGGTAATCGACGGACGTAACCCTTGTTCAACCTGATCCCCAGCATCGACCGCTATATCCTGCGGCTCACCGTGGTGCCGATGCTGGGCGTGTTCGCGCTCGCAGCCAGCCTGCTGATGCTCGACAAGATGCTACGGCTGTTCGATTTCGTCGCGGTCGAGGGCGGGCCGGTGGCGGTGGTGTTCAAGATGCTGGGCGCGCTGATCCCGGAATATGCCAGCCTCGCGATTCCGCTCGGGTTGCTGCTCGGCGTGCTGCTGGCCTTCCGCAAGCTCGCCACCACGTCCGAGCTCGACACGATGCGCGCGGTCGGCCTGTCCTACAACCGGCTGCTCAGGATGCCCTACATCATCACGCTGGTGCTGATGGCGGTGAACGTGGCGCTGGTGTTCTACATCCAGCCGGTCAGCCGCTACTACTACGAGCAGATGGAATACGAGCTGCGCTCGGGCGCGCTCGGGGCCTCGATCAAGGTCGGGGAGTTCACCACGCTCGCAGACCGCATGGCGCTGCGCATCGAGGAAAGCGAGGAGGAGGGCCGCCGCCTGATCGGCATCTTCGCCCGTGTCTCGAACGCCAAGGGGCAGGTGCTCTCGATCTCGGCGCGCGAGGGCGCCTTCCTTGCCACCCGCGACAATCCCGACACGATCATCCTGCGCCTCACCGAAGGCACGATCATCCAGGATACCGGCGTGAAGAAGAACGGCGCCTACACCCCGCGCGTGCTCAGCTTCAGCCGCCACGATCTGCCGATCGATCTGCCCGCGATCGAGAAGTTCCGCGCCCGCGGCGATGCCACGCGCGAATACATCCTGCCCGAGCTGCTGCGCATCGGCTGGAGCGACAAGAGCGCCCCGCGCGAACGCGATGCCAGCGTCGCCAGCTTCAACTTCCGGCTGGTCGAGATCGTGATGATGTTCCTGATGCCGCTCTTGGCGGTGGCCCTCGCGATCCCGCCCAAGCGCTCGACCAGCGCATTGGGCGTGTTCGTCTCGATCGTGATGGTGGTCGCCTATCACAAGGTCAACCAGTACGGCGAGGATGTGGCCGCACTCGGTCGGCTCGATCCGATCCTCGCGCTGTGGGTGCCCTTCGTGCTCTTCGCCGCGCTGATCCTGTGGATGTATTACCGCGTCGCCTATGTGCCCGGCGGACAGGCGATCGGCGCGCTGGAAACCGCCTTTGCCAAGCTGTCCAAGCAGGTGGTGAAGCTGTTCACCCGCAGCCGCCCGCGCGGGCACCCTGCCGCGCCCGAACTGGCCCCGGCGGAGTAGGCCAGCACGATGCAGCTCGATTTCTTCCCCTCGCGCACGCTGACGCTCTACCTTGCGAAGATGTTCGTGGTCCGCATCCTCGCGGTGCTGGTAATGCTGGTGCTGGTGCTGATGGCGCTCGATCTGCTGGCGGCGACGGGCGACATCCTCAAGGTGCCGGGCAACGGGCAGGCGGAGATCCTGCACTATGCCTCGCTGCGCGTGCCCCAGCTGGCGAGCCGCTTCCTGCCCTATTCGGTGCTGCTGGCGACGCTGATCACGCTGGTGACGCTGAACCAGAATTCCGAGGTGGTGGCGATGAAGGCTGCGGGCCTCTCGGCGCATCAGGTGCTCGCCCCGCTACTGCTGACCGCCGCGCTGGTCGCCGTGGTGAGCTTCGGCTTCAACGAGCGCATCGTGACCCGCGCCAATGCGACGCTGAAGGCGTGGGAGGCGGCGGAATATGGCGCCAAGCCGCCGCAGGGCACCGGCGCAGGCGGGGTGCGCTCCAACGTCTATCTCACCGACGGGCAGAGCATCCTGTCTGCCGTGACGCTGAGCGGTCGCGGCGAGGAGATCGTGCTGACCGGCGTGACCTGGTACGAACGCGCACCCTCGGGCATCATCCGCGAGCAGATCCGCTCGCCGCGTGCGACCTATGCCGCGCCCGGCTGGCGGCTCGAGCAGCCGGTGCGCTTCGACGTTGCCGGGGCCACCACCGAGCAGCTGCCGGAAATGGTGGTGGGGAAGGAGCTGAGCCCGGCGCGGATCGATCTGCAATCGGTCGATCCGGATTCGCAGAGCTTCTGGGAACTGTCCGAGACGATCGACGCCTTCGCCGCCGCCGGTCGCAATACCGAGGAAATGCGCGCCAAGTGGTGGCACCGGTTGTCTGGGCCGCTCTCGGCGCTGCTGATGCCGCTCTTGGGCTCGGTCGCGGCCTTCGGCCTCGCGCGCTCGGGCCAGCTGTTCGTGCGCGCGATCATCGGCATGGCGCTGGGCTTTGCCTATTTCGTGGTCGACAATGCCGCGCTCGCCATGGGCAGCTTCGGCGGCTACCCGCCGCTGCTCGCCGCCTGGGCGCCGTTCTTCCTGTTCCTGCTGCTCGGCGAGACGGTGCTGATCCGGACCGAGGAGTGAGCCGCGACTGGTCGCTGAGGCTGGCGCGCCCCGCCGATGCCGCCGCTATGCCGGGGATCGAGCGCGCTGCCGCCGAAGCCTTTGCCGGCGAGGCGAGCATCGATCCGGCGCGCACCCGCAGCGAGGCCGACTACACCCGCCTGATCCGCAAGGGCCACAGCCTCGTCGCCCATGTCGGCGAGGCGATGGCGGGGTTCATCGTCGCCGAGCGTTTCAGCCGCGAACTCCACATCTGGGAAATGGACGTGGTGCCCGCCTTCCAGCGACGCGGCATCGGGGCCGGACTAGTGCGCGCGGCGCAGATCGACGCGCGCAATTCCGGCATCGCGGCGCTGACCCTCACCACCTTCCGCGACCTTGCGTGGAACGGCCCCTTCTACGCCCGCCTCGGCTTCGAAGAAGTCACTGCCTTGGACGCCCATCCGCGGCTGGCCGGAGAACTGGCGAACGAGGTCGATGACGGCCTGCCCGCTGACCGGCGCTGCGCGATGATCTGTTTTCTGGATTGAGGGCCTAGGCCCGCTTGCCCATCGTGCTCTTGGCGATCCGGCCCACCAGCACCAGCATCCCGGGATGGTTCGCGCCTTCATAGGTCGAGCCCGTGCCCAGCTCGCGCGCCAGACGGCGGTGCGCTTCAGGCAGATCGTGATAGGGCATCGAGGGCATCAGGTGATGCAGCGCGTGATAGCGCAGGCCGACCGGCGCCCAGATCTCCGCGGCGAGGCCCGGCGGGGGGACGTTCACGCTATCGAGGAACTGCGCGGTCACCGTCATCGGCTCGCCCTCGTTCTCCCACAGATGCGCGACCAGCGTGCGCAGCTGGTTGAGCACCGCGGTGAGCGAGACCACCGCCAGCGCAGTCGCCAACGGCTGCCAGCCGAACATGAAGGTGCTGCCGATCAGCGTCCACGACCACACGAACACGCCCGCCTCCTGCCAGCGAACGCGGCTAGCGAAGTCGCCCTCGGGCGGGCGGCGGCGGAATTCGGGGTTGATCTGGAGCGAGGAGAACCGCTCCCACGTCAGCCGCCGCACCGCGGGGATCAGCGCCCCCAGCGGCACCAGCACCGCCGCGCGGATGATCAGTGCCACCGGCGCGAGGATCGCGACGATCACGAACAGCGGCAGGCTCCACGGCTTCATCAGCGCGAGCGGGAGATATTCGGGGTCTTCCACCGTGCCATATTGCGTGCGCTTGTGGTGGATGGTGTGGACGCCCTCATACATGAAGGACGGCGTCAGCAGCGGGATGCCGACCAGCAGGTTCCACCCCGTGCGGAAGCCGGGCAGCGCGTCGCGGTGGATATGGGTCAGCTCGTGGATGAACATCAGCGCGCGGTAGAGCGCCAGCGCGCCGACCAGCCCGGCGGCGATCTGCACCGCAAGGCTCTGCGACAGGATCGTCACCGCAATCGCGGCATAGCCGATCCCGGCCGAGACCAGCATATCGGGCCAGTAGATGCCCGGCTTCGCCTCGCCCAGCCCCTTGGTCAGATCGCGCGCGGCGCGCAGCATGTCCTTGTCGTCCGCCTCCATGAACTGGACGCGGGTCGCACGCGGATGCGCGGCGGGATCGAGGGTCTGGTGCATCGTCATGTTTGTGGCAAATCCTGCGGCTCGCCCTAGCCCAATTCGGCAGGCAAGCCAAACCTGTCTATGTGTTCAGTGTGATCGATAGGCTTGCGTCAATGGCGCGGGCGCGACACAGACGCCTTGACCTGAAGCAAATACGAAGGACCCCTGCGTGTCAGATGCAGTCACCAGCCGCTCGGAGATAAGCATCGAGCCTGTCACCGACAAGCGCGGGCGCGAGGCCTTCGTCGACTGCGGGCGGACCTTTTCCGACCGGCTCGAGAACTTCGTGCCGCAGCTGCGCGGCGAGCAGCTCGAACTGGTCGATCCGGACAAGAACCCCTTCTTCGGACACGCGAAGGTGCAGCTGTTCATCGCCCGCCGCGCGGGCAAGGCGGTGGGGCGCATCTCCGCGCATATCGACGAGCTCGCGCTAACGATGCCAGCCGATCAGGGCTTCGGCCCCGGCACCGGTTTCTTCGGCTATTTCGATGCCGAGGATGACGCCACCGCCCGCGCGCTGCTGACGACGGCCGAAGGCTGGCTGGCGCAGCAGGGCATGACCCGCGTGCTCGGCCCGATCTCGCTCTCGATCTGGGAAGAGCCGGGCCTGCTAGTGCGCGGGCAGGATCACCCGCCGATGATCATGATGGGCCATCACCCGGCGCATTATGCCGGCTGGATCGAGGGGGCGGGCTATACCCGCGCCAAGACGCTCTACACCTATGATCTCGACATCACCCGCGAATTTCCGCCGCTGGTGCAGCGCATCGTGCAATCGGGCCACAAGAACGCGCGCATCAACGTGCGGCGGGTGGACAAGAGCCGGTGGGATTCCGAGGTCGCGATCGTGCTCGGCATCCTCAACGATGCGTGGTCGGACAATTGGGGCTTTGTCCCCTTCACCCCCGAAGAAGTCGCCTATGCCGGCAAGAAGCTGCGCCCGATCATCAAGGAAGAGCTCAACATGATCGCCGAGGTCGACGGGCGGCCGGTGGCCTTCATGCTGACCTTCCCGGATGTGAACGGCGCGCTGGCGAAGATCAAAGGCAAGCTGTTCCCGTTCGGGTGGTTCCACATGCTGCGCTGGCTGCGCCATCCCAAGGGTGCGGGGATGCGGGTGCCGCTGATGGGGGTGCTGAAGGAACTGCACAACTCCCGCCTCGCCAGCCAGCTCGCCTTCATGATGATCGAGACGATCCGGCAGGAAGCAAACGCGAAGTTCCATTCTTCCCGCGGCGAACTCGGCTGGGTGCTGGAGGACAACCAGGGCATGGTCGCGATCGCCGACACGATCCACAGCAAGATCAACCGCGAATACGCGATCTACGAGCGGAAGATTGGTTGATTGAGCCACCTTCGGTGGCGCGGACGTCGCGGATCTCTAGCCGCCCCGCCTCCCCACCCGGCTACCATGGCCGCATGGTATCTTTGGTGGCCGGGTGGGGAGGCGGGGCGGGGCGGGGCGGGGCGGGGCGGGAGGTCTGCATCGTGCGCAGCACGAACCAAAGAAAAAAGGCCTCCACTCGCGAACGAGCAGAGGCCTTTCGGGATCGTATCACCAGCCGCTTGGACGGGAGGGGGGTCTCGGCGGTGACAAAGGTGAAATGCGCGTCCCCGAAGCCGGTTCCCGGGGTACGAAAAATTTTTTTCGTATCTGTGCAGACAGGCACAAAGCGCGGGCGCGACGGGGCGGGCCGGAACCGCTAACGATGCGAATCGCTTGTATCTTTGCAAGCACGCCAAGCCCACCCAGCGGAGCCGGACAATGAGCCTCGGAAACCAGATCGCCGCCAACCTGCCCTACCTCAGGCGCTATGCCCGCGCGCTGACGGGATCGCAGAGCGCCGGCGATGCCTTCGTGCGCGCGATGCTGGAGGCAGTGGCGGCCGATGCCGGGCTGATGGACTCGCTCGGCGGCGGACGCGTGCCGCTCTACCGCGCCTTCACCCGCGTCTGGTCGAGCGCGCAGCTCGCCGATGCGCCCGCCGGCGCTGCCGCGAGCGAACACGAGGCCGGCGCACAGCTGCGGCTCGGCACGATCACCCCGCCCGCACGGCAGGCTCTGCTGCTGACCACGCTGGAGGATTTCTCTCCGGCGCAGGCTGCCGAGATCATGGGGCTGACCACGGCCGAGATCGACACGCTGGTCGCCGCTGCGGTGGCCGAGATCGAGGCCGAGCAGAAAACCAGCGTGCTGGTGATCGAGGACGAACCGCTGATCGCGATGCAGCTTGAAGACCTCGTCACCGGGCTCGGACACACCATCTGCGGCACCGCCGCCACCCGCACGCAGGCGCGCGAGGTGGTCGCCGAGCGGATGCCGGGCCTCGTGCTGGCCGACATCCAGCTGGCCGACGGTTCCTCGGGCCTCGATGCGGTGGACGACATTCTCGCGCTCGGCAGCGTGCCGGTGATCTTCATCACCGCCTACCCCGAACGCCTGCTGACCGGCGACCGGCCCGAGCCGACCTATCTCGTCACCAAGCCGTTCCAGGAAGCCACAGTGCGCGCCGCGATCAGTCAGGCGCTGTTCTTCCAGTCGAGCAAGCCTTTGGGTTAATCGGCCACCTTCGGTGGCGCAGGCGGTCTGCGGTTCGCGCCAGCGAACCCGTAAATCAAGGATTTTCCCTGATCCGGAATTCCCCCGGCCGGCGGATCGGGACGCGCATCCGGCACACTACGCCTTCGGGGCGGAAATCGAGCGCGACCGGCTGGCGCAGTTCGTGGGCGACGATCTTCTCGATCAGCTCTGTGCCGAAGCCGCGGCGACGCTCGGCGGCGACGGGCGGCCCGCCGGTCTCGCGCCATTCGACCTCGGCCAGATGCTCGCCCGCCATCTCCCAGCGGATCGTAACCCGCCCGCCCGGCGCACTCAAGGCGCCATACTTGGCGGCGTTGGTGGCGAGTTCATGCATCGCCAGCCCGAACGACAGCGCGTCATTGGGCGCCAGTTCCAGCGGTGGGCCTTCGAGCAGGATCGCATCGTCGAAGCCGATCCGGAAATGCTGCAATTCGGCCTCGATCACCGAACGGATCGGAGTGGTGCCCCAGTCGGTCACGGTGAGCAGGTCATGCGTCGCCGAAAGCGCGCGGATGCGGCCTTCGAGACTGTCGGCGAAGGTATCGAGATCCTTCGTCCGCCGCCGGGTGAGCGACAGGATCGACAGGACGTTGGCGAGCGTGTTCTTGACCCGGTGATTGAGCTCGCGGGTCAGCGAATTGCGGATCGAATGCTGTTCCTCGAAGAAGGCGAGGCGCGCCTGATCCTCGTAGGCCTGCTGGGTCAGCAGCCGCGCCAGCAGCATCAGCAGACTCGCCAGCGCCAGCCCGAACAGGAGCGTCACCATCGACAGCGGGCTGAGCACCTGCCGGTCGGCGGATTCGACCACCAGCAGCAGCTTGCGGTTGGCGATGGTCACCTGTTCCTCGACCTGCTCGTCGCCTGCATCCCCGATCGAATGGGTCACCAGCAGATGCTCGGTGCTGGCATCGCCGTCGTAGAGCCGCACCCCGAATTCGTCGCTGCGGGTGGTGTCGATCGCCGAATCGAGAAACTCGCGGGCGCGGAACGGGGTGTAGACGAAGCCGATCAGCCGCCGGTCGTCCTCCCCGAAGGTGCGGAACACCGGCATGTAGATCGCGAAGGCCGGCAGGTTACCCGATTGCTCCTGCTCCAGCACGATCCGTCCCGAAGCCGTCGGGCGGCGGGCGAGTTCCGCCTCGGCCATGGCAGCGGCGCGGGCGGGATCGGAATACATGTCGTAGCCCAGCGCCCGCCGGTTGCGCGCGCTTTCGGGCGCGAACATCGTCACCGGCGCGATCCGCCCGGTGGTGGAGACGGGGCGCGGGTAGATATCGGGAAAGCCGGGCTGGCTGGCGCGGGTGCGGGCCATGAAGCCGGGGACCTCGGCAGGCTCGATCACCGGCAGCCAGCCGATCCCCTCGGCCCCGGGATAGTCCATGTCGAGCTTGAGCGCGCGCACGAAGCTGTCGAAGGTCTCAGGGCTCACGTCCGCGCTGCTCGCGAACAAAGCCGCGCCGGAGCGCAGGTAGGAAGAAAAGCTGTTGCTGCTGCGGTCGAGCGCGGCGGCGACGCTGCGGGCATATTCGCGCATCTGCGCGCGCTCGCGGGCGCGGGCATTGCTCTCGATCGCGAAGACGCTCAATGCGGTGATCGCGGCAATCGCGAGGAAGATCACCAGCGGGATCGCGCGCGGATAGAGCACCAGCCAGCGCCGCGCGCGGCTGTCGGCCGCGGAACTCGAGGCCTCGGGGGCCGGAAGGAAGGCGGGGCTGTCGATCACGCTTGTCCTGACGCGGCGGGCACTCCCGCAGAAGCCGACATATGGCGCAAGGTTCCCGAACAGTCCAAGCGCGTTTGCATGGGGCATTTGCCAAAGCGCTGTGCTATGCTCCCCGCCAACGCCGGACGAACCGCGCGGCCAGCCCTTTGCCGGGTCTGGCGGCAAGGCAACTCGGGCGGACCGGGATATGGGATAACCGACGACACCATGGCTTCAGATCGCAAACCCCCTCCAGCCAGCGGCGAGCAGCCGCAGCGCGCGCCGGAATGGGCGGATGGTCTCAAGCAGCTTTATGATTCGGTGGTAGAGGAAGACCTGCCCGACAGCTTCAAGACCCTGCTCGCCCGGCTCGACGAGATCGATCCGCGGCGCGGCGGCGGTGGCGGATCCAGTGGCAACTCCTCGCAATCCCCGGATGACCGGGGAGCGCAGGCGTGAGTGACAGCGAAACCCCCGGAACCACCCGCACGGCAGGCGAGAAGGCCGATTTCAAGCGCGAACTGACGGCTGTCGTCCCGCACCTGCGCGCCTTCGCGCGCGGCCTGTGCGGGCGGCCCGACATGGCCGATGATCTGGTGCAGGAAACGCTGCTCAAGGCCTGGGCCGCGCAGGACCGGTTCGAACCCGGCACCTCGATGCGCGCCTGGACCTTCGTCATCCTGCGCAACGCCTACCTCACCGACATGCGCCGCAACCGCTTCCGCGGCGAATATGACGAGGGCGTCGCCGAACGAATCCTGACCGCGCCCGCCGGACAGGAGGAACCGATCCACCTGTCCGACCTCCACCGCGCGCTGCTCACGCTCCAGCCCGAACGGCGCGAGGCGCTGCTGCTGGTGGGTGCGGGCGGGTTCTCCTACGAGGAAGCGGCCGAAATCTGCGGCTGCGCGGTCGGCACGATCAAGAGCCGCGTGGGCCGCGCCCGCGCCGCGCTCACCGAGATGCTCGCCAACGGCAACATCCCGCGCCGCTCGACCGACGACGAGGCCGCCCACCGCGCAATCCTTGAGGAGCTGGACGTGGTGGCGGCCGGCAACGGGGTCAGCACGCGGGGGTGAACCGCGTTTCTGACAGGAAAAAATGGTCAGAACGGGTGTGACAATCCGGTTTTTTGCCGCCATTAATGCGCGCGCAACCGCTATATGGGGATCACATGGCAAAATTCTTTGGCAACCTGCATCTCGTGCTGGCCGTAGGGCTGATCGCTGCGATTCTGGTCATCGTCGCTTTCACCGGCTGGACCGGCTCCGATGCGAAATCCGTTGCGGACGACGTGTTCCGCTGGCTCCACACCTTCTTCGGCATCCTGTGGATCGGCCTCCTGTACTACCTCAACTTCGTGCAGGTCCCGACCATGCCGAAGATCCCGGCTGAACAGACCGGAGCGATCAACAACCACATCGCGCCCAACGTGTTCTTCTTCTTCCGCTATGCGGCGCTGCTCACGGTCGTGATGGGTCTCATCATCGCCTTCCACAATGGCTACGGCGCGCAGGCGCTGACCTTCGGTGGCTACGGCTTTGACGGGATCAACCTGATCGGGATCGGGATGTGGCTGGGGCTGATCATGGCCTTCAACGTCTGGTTCATCATCTGGCCGGCGCAGCGCAAGATCCTGAACATCGTGCCCGGCGCGACGGACGAGGAAAAGGCCAAGCTGCGCCCGCGCGCTCTGGCCGCAAGCCGCACCAACCTGCTGCTTTCGCTGCCGATGCTCTACTGCATGGTCAGCGCGAATCTCGGCAGCTGACGACTGCGTTGCTCTCCCCTGTCGGGGGGAGAGCAACAGCCTTTCCGCCGGTTCCCGATATCAGACCGGCGTTTCTGCCCCGTCGGCCGAGCGGTCGACTGCACTGGTGACAGCGACGTTCATCGTGACGTTGCCCAGCGTGCGCATCAGATCGGGCAGCATCTCCACCGCCACCAGCAACGCCAGCGGCTCGACCGGCACGCCCATCGCGAGCGCGATCGGGCCGATCGAGACGACGAAGCTGATCGAGCCGGGCAGGCTGACTGCGCTGAGGCTGATGACGCTGGCGATGAGGATGCCCGCCACCGCGATGGCGGGAGAAACCTCCACCCCAGCCAACGCGGCGATGTAATAGACCACCGCAAGGTTCATCGCCGCGCTGGTGGCGCGGAAGATCACCACGGCCAGCGGCAAGACGAATTCCGCCGTCGAGGCACGCAGGCTCAGGCGGCTGGCCGAATCGAGCATCGCCGGCAGGCTTGCGAGCGAAGACTGGGTCGAGAGCGCCACCGCCTGCGCGGGCAGCACCGCAGTCACGAACTTCGCGCCGGTGCGCCCGAGGCCCATGGCGATGGCATAGGCCAGCACGAAGATGAAGGTGCCCATCATCGTGACGGTGAGGACATAGTGCCCGAGCGCCGCAAACGCGCCCCCGCCGCTCTGCACCCCGACCCCGTAGGCCAGCGCGAACACGCCGACCGGCGCAATCGCCAGCACCCAGCCGATGATCAGCAGCATGACATTGCCGAGCGCGTGGAAGAAGCCGAGCAGCCGGTCGCCCTGATCAGTCGGCAGGCGCGTGATCGCGACCGCGAACATCACGAAGAAGATCGTCAGCGGCAGCATCGCCGTCTCGGCGGCAGCAGCGATGATGTTGGGCGAGACCAGCGAGGCCATGAAGTCGAGCACCGCCGGCACCTCGCCCACATCCTGCGGACTGTCGGCGAGGAAGGCGCTCGCGCCCTCTGGCACCGGAAAGGCGGTCAGCAGCGCGGGCATGGCAATCGAGGTGAAGGCCCCGCCGGCCAGCTGCACCGCGATCATGATCAGCAGCATCCGCCGCGCCACGGTGCCGACCCGCGCGGCCAAGATCATCTGCACAAGGCCGAGCACCAGCAGCGCCGCGACCAGCGGGATGATGGTCATCTGCAAGGCCTTGAGCCACAGCCCGCCGATCAGCCCGGCGATCTCACTCACCGCTTGCGGAGCGCCCAGCGCCGCGCCCGCGATCCCGGCCACCAGCCCGCCGACCAGCGCGGCAAAGGTCAGCGCCACCGGCAGGCGGATCGATACCAGCGCGAACTTGCCCTGCCCGCCTGCTTCCGCAGCCCCGGCCTTTTCACTGTCCAGCAATGTCGTGTCCTCAAAACGGGCCTCGCGCCCTTCCCTTTGGGCGATAACCGCGCCAGAAGCGCGAGACAATCTTGCCATTGGGACGCGACAGGGGAATTCATGGCACGCAAGCTGTTCGGGACCGACGGGATCAGGGGCCGCACCAATGCCGGGGTGATGACTGCGGCGACAGCGATGAAGGTGGGGCAGGCGGCCGGACGCCACTTCGTGCGCGGCGGCCACCGTCACCGGGTGGTGATCGGCAAGGACACCCGCCTGTCGGGCTACATGATGGAAAGCGCGCTGGTGGCGGGCTTCACCTCTGTCGGGATCGACGTGATCATGACCGGCCCGCTCCCCACCCCCGCGATTGCCCTCCTCACTCGCGAGATGCGCGCCGATCTCGGCGTGATGATCTCGGCCAGCCACAACCTGTTCGCCGACAACGGCATCAAGCTGTTCGGCCCCGACGGCTTCAAGCTGTCCGACGCGGCCGAGGCCGAGATCGAGCGGCTGATGGAGACCGAGATCCCGCTGGTCCCCGCCGAGAAGATCGGCCGCGCGCGCCGGATCGAGGATGCCCGCGGGCGCTATATCCACGCGGTCAAGCAGTCGGTGGCGGCGGAACTGCGCTTTGACGGCCTCAAGGTGGTGGTCGATTGCGCCAATGGCGCGGCCTATCAGGTCGCCCCGTCGGCGATCTGGGAACTGGGCGCGGAGGTGGTCGCGATCGGGGTCACCCCCAACGGCACCAACATCAATGACGGCGTCGGCTCGACCGCGATTGCCGCGTTGCAGGCCAAGGTGGTCGAGGAAGGCGCGGATATCGGCATTGCATTGGACGGCGATGCCGACCGGCTGATCGTGGTCGACGAGAAAGGCCGCGCGGTCGATGGCGACCAGATCATGGCGCTGATCGCCACCCGGATGCAGGAAAAGGGCGCGTTGAAGGGCGGAGGGATCGTGGCGACGGTGATGAGCAACCTCGGGCTCGAACGCTACCTCAATGGCATCGGTCTCGACCTCGTGCGCGCCAAGGTGGGCGACCGCTACGTGCTCGAAGCGATGAAGGCGGGCGGATACAACGTGGGCGGCGAGCAGTCGGGCCACATGATCCTGCTCGATCACGCAACCACCGGCGACGGCACCGTCGCGGCGCTACGGGTGCTCGCGAGCCTCGTACGCTCGGGCAAGCCGGCGAGCGAATTGCTGCACGTGTTCGAACCCGTGCCGCAGCTGCTCAAGAACGTGCGCTACGAAGGCGGAAAGCCGCTGGAGAACGACAGCGTCAAGGCGGTGATCGCGGCGGCCGAGGCCGAGCTTGAGGGCAAGGGCCGGCTGGTGATCCGCCCCTCGGGCACCGAACCGGTGATCCGCGTCATGGCCGAAGGCGATGATCAGGCGCAGGTCGAACGGGTGGTCGATGCCATCTGCGAAGCTGTGCGCGCGGCAGCCTAGGAGAGACAGCCATGCTCGAAATGCGCCCCGATTGCGAAACCTGCGGCGCGGACCTTCCCGCCGAAGCGCCCGGCGCCTTCATCTGCTCGTTCGAATGCACCTTCTGCGCCGAATGCGCCGAGGATCTCGACGACCGCTGCCCCAATTGCGGCGGCGAGCTGATGGACCGCCCGACGCGGGCCAAAGCGCTCCACGCGAAGTATCCGCCGAGCACGGAGCGCAAGTTCAAGGGCTGAAAATCGGAAAGCTGCGGGAATAACCGCGCTCCTCCAACCGTTGCTGCACCTGTGGGGTCGGCCGCAAAGGGAGAGGCGCGTGCAGCATTTCAGGCTTGTCCGGGACGGGATCGATCCTGCGCCGTTCCTGTCCGAGATCGCCGCCAACCACGGGGCCTTCGACGCGAACCGCGGCCGGCAGGAGAAGATCGCGGTCCAGCGCGAGGCGCTCGCGATCCCGCTGCGCGGCGTCAGGGCCTCGGCGATTGCCGGGCGCAAGCGGCGCGATGTGCACGAAAGCCGCTGGACCACCGGCTCCCGCCAGTTCCCGCAGGCGCGCGCCTTTCTGAAGCAGACCGCCACCGCGCTCGACAGCCTGCTCTCGCGCGCCAAGATCGTGTGCCTGCCGCCCGGACACCGGGTCTATCCCCATGTCGATCGCGGCGAATATTACCGCCTGCGCAACCGCTACCACCTGGTGCTCCAGTCCTCGGGATCATGGATGCGGGCGGGTGACGAAGAGGTGCGGATGCAGGCGGGCGAGCTGTGGTGGTTCGACAATGATCAGGAACACGAGGCCTGCAACGATTCCGCCAGCGACCGCATCCATCTGATCTTCGACCTGCTGCCGTGCGCGCGGGCGGACGAGATTGCCGCCGCGCACCGGGCAGTAACGGCCTAGCCGCACCTTCCGGCCCATCGCTGCGCAAAAACCATCCCCGCAACCCGGCGAGCTTGCTATGGCGCTCGCCATGACCACGCGCACCCCTCCCCGCATCCTCGCCATCGCCGGTTCGGACTCCTCCGGCGGCGCAGGCATTCAGGCCGATCTCAAGACCATCGCCATGCTCGGCGGTTACGGCATGACCGCGATCACCGCCGTCACCGCGCAGAACACCGTCGGGGTGCAGGCGATCGCGCCGATGGCGGGCGACATGGTGGCCGAACAGATCGCCTCCTGCATCGCGGACATCGGCGTCGATGCGGTGAAGATCGGGATGCTGCACGATGCCGATATCATCGCCCATGTCGCCCGCGCGCTCGAGGGCGTGAATGCGCCAATCGTGCTCGATCCGGTGATGATCGCCACCTCGGGCGCGGCGCTGATCGATCCGGCGGCGATTGCGGCCTTGCGCGAGGCACTGTTCCCGCGCGCGGCGCTGATCACCCCCAACCTGCCCGAACTCGGCCACCTGCTCGGCCGCAGCCTTTCAACCAGCGCCGAGATGGTCGAGGCGGCCGAGGAACTCTCGCACATGACCGGTGCGGCGGTGCTGGCCAAGGGCGGCCACACCTCCGACGCGCGGATCATCGACGTGCTCTACATGCCCGGCTCGATCGCGGGCGAGGCGCGCGCGCTGCATTTCGAGCATGCCCGGATCGACACGCCCCACACCCACGGCACCGGCTGCACGCTCTCGTCAGCGATCGCGACGCTGCTCGGCCACGGCCAGCCGCTTGAACACGCGGTCAGGCTGGGGCGGCATTTCGTGATCCGCGCGATCGAGGCCGCACCCGGCTTCGGCGCGGGCAACGGCCCGCTCGGGCATCACGCGGTGCGCAAGCTCGACTGAGTGCCGGCCTGCCAATCCTCCCGCGACAGCGCGAAATAGACCGAATCGCACCACTGCCCGGCGATGTGCCATGTCCGCTCGGCGCGGTGGGTCTCGGCAAATCCCAGCTTTTCGAGCAACCGGATCGAGCCGGCGTTGCGCGGATCGACATCTGCCCGAAGGCTCTCCTGCCCGTACAGGGTAAAGGCGCGCGCGATGAGCGGCACCAGTGCCTCGGCGACGATCCCCTGCCCCCACAGCTCGGGCGCGATGATGTAGCCGATATCGGGAAAGCGATAGAACCCCGCCTTGCCGATGGTGCGCCCCTGATATTCGATGATGAAATCGTCGCCCTCGTCCGGCCCCGTCGCTGCCATCGCCGCCAGCCAGTCGCGGGTCTGCGCGGCCGTCTCGTGAGGCGGGGTTGACCAGTAGGCCATGGCCTCGGGATTGCTGAGGACGGCGTGCATCCCGGCGAAATCCTCTTCCGGCCGCACCCTCCGCAGCACCAGCCGTGCGGTGCGAATGACCGGATCAGTCTTCGGACAGCTCATAGAAATCGGCGATGCAGGCCCAGGCCTCCTCGGCGGTTTCGACCCAGGTGAACAGGTCGAGATCGGCTTTCGAGATCACGCCTTCCTCGGCCAGGGCCTCGAAATCGACGACCCGCGTCCAGAATTCCTTGCCGAACAGGATGATCGGGATCGGCTTCATCTTGCCGGTCTGGATCAGGGTGACGAGCTCGAAGAATTCGTCGAAGGTCCCGAACCCGCCCGGGAACACCGCCACCGCCCGCGCGCGCAGCAGGAAGTGCATCTTGCGCAGCGCGAAGTAGTGGAACTGGAAGGAGAGGTAAGGTGTCACATAGGGGTTGGGCGCCTGCTCGTGCGGCAGCACGATGTTGAGCCCGATCGATTCGGACCCCGCGTCCGACGCGCCGCGGTTGCCCGCCTCCATGATCGACGGGCCGCCGCCGGTGGTCACGACGAACTGCCTGAGGCCGTTCTCGATCAGCCCCTTTTCGCTGACCAGCCGCGCGAGCTTGTAGGCCTCGTCGTAGTATTTCGCCTTCTCGGCGAGGCGCTGTGCGACCTTCTGGTCGTATTCCGAGCCGTTCTTGGCCGCCTCCAGCCGCGCCTCGGCCTGGGCGGGCGAGGGAATGCGGGCCGAGCCATACATTACCAGCGTCGAGCCGACGCGGGCTTCGTCGAGCAGCATCTCGGGCTTGAGCAGTTCGAGCTGGAAGCGCACGGGCCTGAGCTCGTCGCGCAGCAGGAAATCGGTGTCGCGGAAGGCCAGCTTGTAGGCAGGGTGCGCGGTCTGCGGGGTGCGCTCGGGGCCACCCTCGGCAAAGCGCGTCTCCTCGCCCGCGCGGTAGAACTTGCGGTTCGTGAGTTCTTTTTCAGTCATCAACAAGGCTCTAGGCGCGCGCAAACTGGGCGACAAGCGGTTTGCATCGGACAGGGTGCGCCACGGGGAGGGAAAGCCGGCGACAGGATGATGGCTGGATGCCCCGCAAGGATTCGAACCTTGATTGACGGAGTCAGAGTCCGCTCTCTTACCATTAGAGGACGGGGCATTGGCCATCCCGCGGGCAGAGCCGGCGGTGTCAGCGAGGGCGCTCCCTAGTTTTATGCGCGCGCAAGGTCAAGCGCGTGTTGCGCAGCCAGCATGGCGGCCTGCTTGCTCTGTCGCCGCGCTTGGGTTAGCTTGGGTTCAGGTGCCCTGTGCGCATGATCGCATAGCGGTGATTTGGAAGATTACGGAATATGGCGGAAACCATGCCGCCGGACAGAAATGCCAGGGCTGGCAAGAAACGGGGCTCAAAGTCCGGCAAGGTAGCCGATTTCCGCTACAAGCGCCCCCCTCAGCCCGATCTGCGCAAGCCCGGCCGCGATGGCCGGAGCAATGGCGCGTCCCCCGGATCTGCCCCGGCCAAGGGTAACGCGCGCCCCGCACACGATCTCGACGCGATCGGCACGCTGCGGCAGGGACACCCGGGCGAGGCCTATGCCGCGCTCGATCTCGGCACCAACAATTGCCGCCTGCTGATCGCCCGCCCCTCGGGCCGCGACTTCACCGTGATCGATGCCTTCAGCCGGGTGGTGAAGCTTGGCGAGGGTCTGGCGACCACCGGTCGTCTGTCCGACAAGGCGATGGACCGCACGCTCGCCGCGCTCACCATCTGCGCCGACAAGCTTCAGCGCCGCAATGTCCGGCTCGCCCGCTCGGTCGCGACCGAGGCCTGCCGCCGCGCCTCGAACGGCCCCGCCTTCATCGAGCGCGTGCGCCGCGAGACCGGCATCGCGCTCGACATCATCAGCGCCGAGGAAGAGGCGCGCCTGGCGGTGCTGGGCTGCCACATCCTGCTCGAAGCCGGCGACGGCCCGGCGATGATCTTCGACATCGGCGGCGGCTCGACCGAGCTGGTGCTGGTCGAGGCCGGCGGACCCGAGGCGAGCCGCGTGCCGCGCATTCTCGACTGGCAGTCGGTGCCGTGGGGCGTGGTCTCGTTGACCGATACGGTCGGCCACAACGAGGAAGGCGATGACGCGCGCCGTGCCCGCTATGCGAAGATGCGCGAGCTGGTGAGCACCAGCTTTGCCCCCTTTGCCGAACGTGTCGCCGAGGCCGCGGCGCTCGACGATATCCGCCTGCTCGGCACCAGCGGCACGGTGACGACGCTCGCCAGCCTCTATCTCGAACTGCCGAGCTATGATCGCCGCGCGGTGGACGGACTGATCGTTCCCGCCCCGGCGATGCGCGACATTTCCGCGCGGCTCAGCGTGATGACGCCCTACGAGCGGAGCACCCTGCCCTGCATCGGGCAGGACCGCGCCGATCTGGTGGTTGCGGGCTGCGCGATCCTCGAATCGATTCTCGACCTGTGGCCCGCGCGGCGGCTGGGCGTGGCCGATCGCGGCATCCGCGAGGGCATCCTCAGGAGCCTGATGGCCGCCGAGCGCCGCTCGGAACGCAGCTTGCGCGCGCTCCAGCAGCAGCGTTCCGGAAAGGGCGGCAAGTGAGCCGCGCGGGCAAGACCCCCTCCAAGCGCGTCAAGACCGCGAAGGGCCGCACCGCGAGCCAGGTGCGCTGGCTCGAGCGCCAGCTCAACGATCCCTATGTCCGTCAGGCCAAGGCCGAGGGCTATCGCAGCCGCGCGGCCTACAAGCTGATCGAGCTCGACGAGAAGTTCGGGCTGCTCAAGGGCGCCTCGCGGGTGGTCGATCTCGGCATCGCGCCGGGCGGCTGGACGCAGGTGGTGCGCGCCAAGAAGCCCAAGGCCGAAGTGGTGGGGATCGACCTGCTGCCGGTCGAGCCGATCGAGGGGGTGACCATTTTCCAGATGGATTTCATGGACGACAAGGCCCCCGCCCTGCTGGCCGAGGCCCTCGGCGGGCCGCCCGATCTCGTCATGTCGGACATGGCCGCCAACACCGTCGGCCACAAGCAGACCGATCACCTGCGCACCATGGGACTGGTCGAGGCGGCGGCGTGGTTCGCGGTGGAGAACCTCAGCGAGGGCGGGGCCTTCGTCGCCAAGGTGCTGGCGGGCGGGACCGATACCGAGCTGCTCGCCCTGCTCAAGCAGCACTTCGCCACCGTCAAGCACGCCAAGCCGCCCGCCAGCCGCAAGGATTCGTCCGAGTGGTATGTGGTGGCGCAGAAATTCAAAGGGCGGGGATAACCCCGCCCTTCAAGCTTTCGAATTGTCGGTCCGATTACTCGGTGGCTGCCGCCGGATCGGTGCCGGCTTCCGCCGCTGCGACCGCCTCGGCCTCGCCTTCGGCAGCTGCCGCTTCGCCTTCGGCCGGGGGCGCGCCCGCTGCCGCATCGGCCACGAAGGTCGGCACCGGCAGGTTGGCGCCTATCGAGTTCAGATACATCGCGATAGCAGCGCGATCTTCAACCTTCGACAGGCCGGCAAAGCTCATCTTGGTGCCCGAGACATAGGCCTTGGGGTTCTTGAGCCATTCGTTCATGCGGTCCCAGTCCCACTGGCCGCCGAGCGCCTTTAGTTCGGGGCTGTAGGCAAAACCGCCCTTGCCCGCGACCGGACCGCCCATCACGCCCGCCAGGTTGGGGCCGATGCCGTTGGCGCCGCCCGCATCGACGGTGTGGCAGCTCTGGCACTTGGAGAAGGCCTTCTCGCCCGCCGCGATCAGTTCGGCCGCCGGCATCTTGTTGAGCGCTTCGGCCATGGTCATTTCGGCCGGGCCCGAGGATTCCTCGACCGCGCCTTCGATCACGTAGCCGAGCTTTTCCGGACGTTCCGGCTTGTCGCCATGGAAGAACTTGCCCGAGAGGATCGTAAGACCCAGCCCGAGGCCGGCCGCGAACAGCACCCAGCCCGCGGCGGTGTTGAACAGATCGCCGCCGCCATTCTGGCCGCCGGCTTGCCCCTGCGAAGAATTGTCCTGTGTCATCGTCGCAGGCCCATAGTGTCGCGCTCGCGGGCGCGCAAGCCACATCATGGCACGAATTCTTGCACCTTTTGCAAGCAGGCTTGTGCGCCCGCGCGCGGGCCTCTAGCAGGCAGGCCGTCATGCGCTCCTTTTCCGCCCCCGCCCTTGCGATTGTCGACCGGATGCGCGAGCGCGCCGCCGCCGATCCGGCGAAGGCGATTGCCTTCCAGGGCTCACCCGGGGCCAATTCGCACCGCGCCGCGACCGAGGCCCGCCCCGATCTTGCGCCGCTGCCGTGCTTCAGCTTCGAGGATGCGCTCGACGCGGTGAAGGACGGGCGTGCCGGCCAAGCGATCATCCCGATCGAGAATTCGCAGCACGGGCGGGTGGCGGATATCCACTTCCTGCTTCCCGAAAGCGGGCTCTTCATCACCGGCGAATATTTCATGCCGATCCACCACGCGCTGATGGCGCTGGGGGAGAACACGCCGGGCCGCCGGTTCGAGGCGGCCTACAGCCACCCCCAGGCGCTCGGCCAGTCGCGCCGCTACTTGCGCGAGCGCGGGATCGTGCCGCTGAGCCATGCCGACACGGCCGGAGCGGCGGCCTATGTTGCCGAGCGCGGCGATCCGGCGGTGGCCGCCATTGCGCCTGCCATCGCGGCGAAGCTTTATGGCCTCACCATCATCGAGCAGAACGTCGAGGACAGCCCCGACAACATGACCCGCTTCGTGGTGCTCGCGCGCGAACCGCTCGCGCTGCCGGCGCTGGCGGGCAAGCCGGTGATGACGACCTTCGTGTTCGAGGTGAAGAACATCCCCGCCGCGCTCTACAAGGCGCTCGGCGGGTTCGCCACCAACGGGGTCAACATGACCAAGCTGGAAAGCTACCAGCAGGGCGCCAGCTTTGCCGCGACCACCTTCTACGCCGATATCATCGGCGCGCCGGGCGATCCGGCGGTGGACCGGGCGCTGGAGGAATGCGCGTTCCATTCCAAGGAATTGCGCCTGCTGGGCACCTACGAGCAGGCCCGCGCGCGGGGTTAGGGCCGGCGCCGCCGTTTCCCGGTTGCGCCCGCGTGCGCGCCATGCCACCACCCGCAAGGCATGAGTGCAGCGGCGCAGAACCCTCCCATCGAATCCGCAGGAGATTCAGGCGCATCGCCCGCCTCGGGTGCGGACGCATGGAAGGCGCTGCGCGGGGATGAGGATCTCCAGTTCGCCCCGGTCGAGATTCCCGAGATCAAGCCGCCCGAGCCGAGCTGGTTCGAGCGGATGCTGGCCGAGGTGTTCGGCTTCCTTGCCGAGATTTTCGCCCCTGTCGGGCAGGTGCTGGGCGCGTCGTGGTGGTGGCTGCAATGGGTGCTGCTCGCCGCGCTGGTCGTCTTCGTGATCGTGCTGCTGTGGCGGATGTTCGGCCCCGGAGCTGCCCGACGGGGCACCGCCGCGGCGGAGATCGAGGAGGAATGGCACCCCGAAACCGCTGCCAGCCTCGCGCTGCTGGAGGATGCCGATCGGCTCGCCGCCGAGGGCCGCTACGACGAGGCCACGCGCCTGCTGCTCCAGCGCTCGGTCGGCCAGATCGCCGCCGTGCGGCCCGACTGGGTCGAACCTTCAAGCACCGCGCGCGAGCTCGCCGCCCTGCCCGCCCTGCCTGACGGCGCGCGCACCGCCTTTCGCATCATCGCCGAGCGGGTCGAGCGCAGCCTGTTCGCCCTTCGCGCGCTCGACCGCGCCGACTGGGAAGCAGCGCGCGCGGCCTATGCCGATTTCGCCCTCGCGCGGCTTAATGTGCGGGGGCAGCTGGCATGAGCGGCAATACGGCCTTTTCGAGGGGCGGCGCCTTCGCGCTGATCCTTGGCGGCTTTGCGCTGTTCCTCGCGCTGATCTGGCTGATCGGCTCGGGCGAGGGGATCGGCGGCGACAACAACGGCGAGGCCCATGCCGCCGCCAAGGGGCTAAACGGCTATGCCGGCCTTGTCCGGCTGGTCGAGGCGAGCGGCTATGAGGTCACCCGCTCGCGCAGCCCGGCGGGGATGGAGACCGACGGCCTGCTGGTGCTCACCCCGCCGTTCGACACCGATCCCGAGGAACTGGGCAAGCTGCTCCAGAAGCGCGAGAATATCGGCCCGACGCTGGTGATCCTGCCCAAGTGGAATGCGCTGCGCCCGCCCCCGAGCGTGCCGAGCGAGGTGCGCGACAAGTTCAAGCCGGGCTGGGTGGTCCTCACCGATCCCTTCGCCGCCGACTGGCCCACGCTGCTGCCCGCGCCCTACGGCTTCACCCACAAGCTCGACACCCTCGATCAGAACAGCCGTGCGCGCTGGAGCGGGCTGGGCGTTAACGGCAGCCTGCCGACCGCGAGCGTCGCTCATGCCCTCGTCAAGGACGTGCACGAAACGCTGGTCAGCGATGCCTCGGGTCGGGTGCTGGCGATGCGGGTGGTGGGCAAGCAAGGCACCGATTTCTACGACAATGCGCATTGGACGCTGTTCGTCGCCGATCCCGATCTCGCCAACAATTACGGCCTTTCCGACAGGCAGCGCGCCGCAGCCATCATGGCGCTGCTCGATGCGGCGGCCTATGACGGCGATATCGAGCGGGTGACCTTCGATCTCACCCTCAACGGCTTCGGCGCATCCGAGAACCTGCTGACGCTTGCCTTCCGCCCGCCGTTCCTAGCCGCGACGCTGTGCCTGCTGCTGGCGCTGCTGATCATCGGCTGGCGCGCCTTCAAGCGCTTCGGCGGGGCGGCGGCGGAGAGCGGTCCGGCGATCGCTTTCGGCAAGGCGCGGCTGATCGCCAACGGCGCGGGGCTGATCCTGCGCGCGCGGCGCTTCCACCTGCTGGGCGCGCCCTATGCCGCGCTTTCGGCAAGGCGGCTGGCTGACCGGCTGGGCCTGTCGCGGCCCGACCCGGAAGTGCTCGACGAAGCGCTCGCCCGCCGCCTGCCGCTGGAGGAGCCCTTCAGCCGCCGCGCCGCGCGGCTCGAGGCGGCCGCCAAACCCGCCGACATTCTTGCCGCCGCACAGGCGCTTGACGATCTCACCACCAAGCTATCGCAACAGGGAAAATGACCCGATGACCATGAGCCTTTCTGACGTCCGCGCTCTTGCCGACGCCATCCGTGCCGAGATCGCCAAGGCGATCGTCGGGCAGGACGGCATGGTCGACATGCTGCTGGTGGCGCTCCTGTCCGAAGGCCATGTGCTGATGGAAGGCCCGCCCGGTACCGCCAAGACCTTCCTCGCGCAGAGCTTTGCCACCGCGCTGGGCCTCGATTTCGGGCGCATCCAGTTCACGCCTGACCTGCTGCCGGGCGACATTCTCGGCTCCAACCTGTTCAACTTCCAGACCAGCCAGTTCACCCTCACCCGCGGGCCGATCTTCTGCGACCTGCTGCTCGCCGACGAGATCAACCGCACCCCGCCAAAAACCCAGGCGGCGCTGCTCGAAGCGATGCAGGAACGGCGCGTGACGCTCGACGGGGAGACCTATCCGCTGGCCGACAGCTTCATGGTGGTCGCAACCCAGAACCCGATCGAGAACCAGGGCGTCTATCCCCTGCCCGAAGCCCAGCTTGACCGCTTCCTGTTCAAGCTGCTGGTGCCTTATCCGGCCGAGGAGGAGGAAGCGCGGATCGTGGCGCGCTACGGCCAGCGTTCCGGCCCGCAGCGCCCCGCCGATCTCGGGGTGCAGGCGGTCACCAACGCCGCCGGGATCAGCGCCGCGAGCGCCGCGCTGTCGCAGGTCACCGTGGCGGACGAAATCACCGCCTATGTCGTGCGGCTGGTGCGCGCGACCCGCGATCATGCCGAGCTGACGGTCGGCGCATCCCCGCGTGCGGCGGTGCTGCTGGCCGGTGCCGCCCGCGCCCGCGCCGCGCTGGAGGGGCGCGATTACGTGATCCCCGATGATGTGAAGGCGCTCGCCGTGCCGGTGCTGCGCCACCGGTTGACGCTGTCTCCGGCTGCTGAGATCGAGGGCCGCGACATGGAGGCGCTGGTCGCCGATCTGGTCGAGAGCACCGAGGCGCCACGCTGACGTGATCCGCTTCCTCGCCCTTGTCCGCGACATCCTGCTGCTGCCCTTGCGGCGGCTGCTGGTGTTCGTGCCGACCGAGCGGGCGGCGTGGCTGGCGGCCGGGCTTGCGCCGGTCGCGCTGGTGATCGCGGCGACCGCGCCGGGGGCATGGGTCGCGGCGCCGCTGCTGGCGGGGGTGCTGCTGGCTTTGGTGGCGCTCGATGCCGCGCTGGCAGGACGCAATCAGGGCTGGGCGATCCATGCGCCCACCGATGTCGAGGTCGGCCAGCCGGCGAGCCTCGCGGTCAGCGCGCAGTTTGCGGGCGGGCGGCGGCGGGCGGTCAGCGCCGCGCTGGCGACCGATCCTCGGCTCGCGCAGGGCGGGCAGGTGAGCATCAACCTCTTGCCCCAGACGCATGAACCGGGCTGGCGGGGCGCGACCCGCGTCACCGCCACCCGCCGCGGCACCGCGCCCGTGACCGAGGCGTGGCTGCGCTGGGAGGGGCCGCTGGGCCTCGGCGCGCGGCAGGTGTCCTATCCGATCGAACAGGCGGTGCGGGTGTGGCCCGATCTCTCGCCGGTGCGATCGAAAGATTTGCAGACCTTCCTGCGCAACGCCCAGACCGGCCTCATCGCCCGGCGCATCAGGGGCGAGGGCACGCAGTTCGAGGCCCTGTCCGAATACGAACCCGGCATGGACCGCCGCCGCATCGACTGGAAGGCGAGCGCGCGCCACACGCGCCTCTACGCCCGCGAGAACGAGAGCGAGCGCAACAACCAGATCGTCTTCGCCTTCGATTGCGGGCAGGCGATGTGCGAGCCGGTCGACGGGTTGCCGCGCATCGACCGTGCGGTCTCCGCCGCGCTCACCTGCGCCTATGTCGCCTTGAAGGGCGGAGACAGGTGCGCGCTGTTCGGCTTTGCCCGCAGGCCGCAGCTTATGACCCCCTTCATCGGCGATGCCCGCGCCTTCCACCGCCTGCAAAGCGCCGCCGCAGGCCTCGACTACGAAGCGACCGAGCCCAATTTCACCCTCGCCCTCGCCACCCTCACCACCAAGCTCAAGCGCCGTTCGCTGGTGGTGGTGTTCTCCGACTTCACCGATCCCACCGCGGCCGAACTGATGGTCGAAAGCCTCGGGCGGCTGGCGAACAAGCATCTGGTGCTGTTCGTCACCATGGCCGATGCCGAGATCGAGGCGCAGATCGCCGCCCCGCCCGCCGATATCGCCACGCTCGCCCGTGCGGTCACCGCCGACAGCCTCAGCCTGCAGCGCAAGCTGGTGCTCCAGCGGCTGCGGCGCATGGGGATCGATGTGATCGAGGCGCCGTGGGCAAAGATCGGCCCGCAGCTGATCGACCGCTATTTCCTGATCAAGAACAGCGAGGCGATAGGATGAAGGCCCCGATCCTGTCATCGTGGTTCGGGCGCGGCGAGATCGCCGCCCCGCCCGACATCGCCAGCGCCACCCTGCGCTCCGACCGCTTCCGGCTGGAGCGCGAGGGCGAATGGCGGCGGCTGGAGGAGATCGTCGCGCGGATGGAAAAGGGCGGCCTCAGGCGCATCGCCGACGAGGATCTGCTCGCCCTGCCGACGCTCTACCGCACCGCCGCATCGAGCCTTGCGGTGGCGCGCGAGACCTCGCTCGATGCCGCCACGCTCGCCTATCTCGAAGGGCTGGTGCAGCGCGCGTGGTTCCAGGTCTACGGCCCGCCGCGCGGCTTTGCGGCGTGGTTGCGCGACTTCCTGCTGGGCGGCTGGAGCCGCGCGGTGCGCGCGATCTGGCTCGACATCTGCATCGCGCTGTTCGTGATGGTGGCGGGCAGCGTGGTCGGCTGGCTGCTCGTGGCGCAGGACGAGGCGTGGTATTACCGGCTCGTCCCCGGCAACTTCCTCGACACCCGCGTGCCGGGTGCCAGCCGCGAGGAACTGCTGCAATCGCTCGCCACCGAGGAAAGCGCGGCGGGCCTTTCGACCTTTGCCGCGCAGCTGTTCAGCAACAATTCGGCGGTGTGCATCTTCGCCTTCGCGCTGGGTTTCGCCTTCGGCATCCCCTCGCTGATGCTGCTGGTGCACAACATGGCGGTGCTCGGCGCGATGCTGTGGCTGTTCAACGGACAGGGGCTGACGCTGGAGCTGGCCGCATGGCTCAGCGTGCACGGCACCACCGAGATCTTCGGCATCCTGCTCTCGGGCGCGGCGGGGCTGCATATCGGGCGCTCGATGGCCTTTCCGGGCAGCCGCCCGGTGCTCGCCGCCGCTTCCGAGGCCGGACAGCGCGGGGCGGTGGTGATGGTCGGCGTCGTCATCATGATGATCATCGCCGCGCTGCTCGAAGCCTTCCCGCGCCAGCTGGTCGACGGCACGGGCGCGCGCTTCCTGATCGGGGGCATGATGCTGACCTTCTGGCTGGCCTATTTCTTCCTCTACCGCCCCGCCCGCCAGCAGCCCGGAGACGGCGCATGAACGCCGCCACCCTCCCGGGACAGGCCGCCGACAAGCGTGCCCGCGTGATCCTCACGCCCGAAGGCCTCGCCCTGCCGGTGACGCTCGCCTCGCGCGGGAGCCGGGCGGGGGCGCTGATGCTCGACGTGATGATCCTGCTGTTCGGCATAATCGCGTTCCAGCTGCTGGTGACATGGATCGCCGGCGGGCTCCTCGAAGGCACCACGCTCGATCCCTCCGCCGCGCCGCGGGGGGCGCAGGAGTTCCTGATGATCGTGCTGGTGATCGTCTATTTCGCCGCCTGGTACGGCTATTTCCTGGTGCAGGAACTCGGCCCGCGCGGCGCGACGCTGGGCAAGCGCATGGTCGGCATCCGCATCGCTGCGCGCAGCGGCGGGTCGCTCTCGCCCGAAGCGGTGATCGCGCGCAACCTGATCCGCGATATCGAGCTTTTCTATCCGATCGTGCTGATCCTGACGCTGCTGGTGATGAATGCCGGCGACGAGGATATCGGCCCGCTGCCATGGGTGGCGACCGGCTGGTTCGCGCTGTTCCTGTTGCTGCCCTTCTTCAACCGCGATGCCCTGCGCGCGGGCGATATCGTCGCGGGGACATGGGTGATCGAGCGCCCGCGCACGAAACTCGCCGAGGCGCTCTCGACGCAGGGCGCGGCGGCCGCACAGGGCGCCAGCGCGGTCACCGGCGCGCGCTACGAATTCGGCGAGGCCGAGCTGTCGGTCTATGGCGAGAAGGAGTTGCAGACGCTCGAGAAGATGCTGCGCGACGCCACCCCCGAGGCGCTCGCGGCCGTGCACGAGACGATTTGCCGCAAGATCGGCTGGAACCCGGGCGCGGGCGACGAAAGGGCTTTCCTCGAGGCCTTCTATGCGCAATTGCGCGCCAAGCTCGAAGGCGACATGCGCTTCGGCAAACGCAAGGCGGACAAATTCTCATGAGAATGGATCGGCGGTTTTTCCTCGGCGGCAGCATCGCGCTCGGCGCATCGGCCTGCATCCCGCCCGACCAGAGCCCGGCCGGACGGCTGGCGGCGGAGCTCCGGATCATCGAGGCGGCGGGCAATGGCACGCTCGGGGTGGAGCTGTTCAACACCGCCAGCGGCGCGTCGGTCGGCCTCAATCAGGACCGCCGCTTCGGCCATGCCTCCTCGTTCAAGTTCAGCCTCGCCGCGCTGCTGCTCCAGCGCCATGCGGCAGGCCAGATCGATGCCGACCGCCACGTGACGTGGACCGAGGCCGACATGATCAACCACGCGCCCTTCACCCGCGAGCGCATGGCAAGCGGCGCCACCTTGCGCGAGCTGGCGCGGGCGACGCAGACCACTTCGGACAATCCGGCGGCCAATATCCTGCTGCGCGAACTCGGCGGCCCGGCGGGGCTGACCGCCTTCTGGCGGAGCATCGGTGACGAGGTCAGCCGGGTCGATCGCTACGAGCCGGAGATGAACCTCGTCCCCACCGGCGAATTCCGCGACACCGCCACGCCCGCCGCGATGGCGCGCAATGTCGCGAAGATCATCTACGGCGACGTGTTGCCGGAAAAGGAGCGGGCGGAGCTGAAGGGCTGGATGGTCGAGACCCAGACCGGCGTGCGGCGCGTGCGCGCGGGCCTGCCCGAAGGCTGGGTCGCGGGCGACAAGACCGGCACCAGCGGCCTCGTCGGCACCAGCGAGTACAACTATATCGACATCGGCTTTGCCGAAGGGCCCAAGGGCGAGCCGCCGATCACCTTCGCCTGCTATTTCCGCGCGCGCCAGACCGAGGACGAGATGCTCGCCGGCGGCGAGGCGACGCTCGCCCGCGTGGGACGGGTGATCAAGGAATTCGCCGAACGCGAGCGCGGGTTGCCGGTGGTGGGCAAGCTGTATTGATCAATTTCCGTTCGTGTCGAGCGCAGTCGAGACACCTTTGACAGGCCTCTCGACTTCGCTCGAGGCGAACGGGCCTCAAATCAATGATCCGGCGTGTTCGACGCCTTCTCCTCGCCGCCGAAGATCGCCACTTCGCGCATCCCGGCGCTGTTGGCGCGGCCGCGATACATGCCGGTGGTGTTGAAGCTATAGAGCGCATGGCCCTCGGGCGTCACGAGGATCACCCCGCCGTCGCCGCCCAGGTCCTTGACGTCGGCCATCACCGCATCGGCGATATATTGCGCGACTTCGACGCGCATGTCGTCATCGGCGGCGGCCGGATCGGCCATCAGCGCGTTGACCTCCTTGGTGGCCCGAAGCCGCGCGCAGATCTCGTGCGCCACGCCGACGCGCAGGAAATACTCGCCCCACCCCGTCGCCGAGACCGCGCAGGCGCGGTTGTCGGCATAGGTCCCTGCCCCGATCACCGGCGCATCGCCGACACGGCCCCAGCGCTTGCCGGTCATCCCGCCGGTCGAGGTGCCCGCAGCAAGGTTGCCGTTCTGGTCGAGCGCCACCGCGCCGACCGTGCCGAACTTCAAATCGACATCGAGCGCGGAGAGCTTCTCCGCCTTCAGCCGCTCGAGCGCCTCCCGCCGTGCCGGGGTGGCGAAGTATTCGGGCGGGGTGACGGGAAAGCCTTTCTCGACCGCAAAGGCCTCGGCGCCCGCGCCCATCAGGAATACGTGCTCGGAATCGGTGCGGACCTTGTCGGCCAGCAGGATCGGATTCTTCACCGTCTTCACCCCGGCCACGGCCCCCGCGCTGCGGTCACGCCCGTCCATGATCGAGGCGTCCAATTCGTTGGTGCCCTCCCAGGTGAACACCGCACCCTTGCCGGCGTTGAACAGCGGCGAATCCTCCATCGGCATGATCGCCGCCTTGACCGCATCCATCGCGCTCCCGCCCTCGGCCAGCACCTTGGCCCCGGCATCGAGCGCCTTCTGGAGCGCGGCCTCGTATTCGGCGCGCTTTTCGGGGGTCATCTTGTCAGGATCGAGCGTGCCCGCCCCGCCATGGATCGCGATCGACCATTTGGGCGCTTCCTCGGCAAGGGCAGCTTGGGACAGGAGGGCGAGTGCGACCGCGGCGATGAGGTTCTTCATGGCGCAAGGTGTAACGCGACGCTGGCCGTTTCGCCAGCTTAACAGCGCAAGCCCAAGCCGCTAGGGCGTGGATGATGATCTACCGCCCCGCCACGCTCGCCGATGCCCCCGCGCTTGCCGCGCTGGGCGCGGAAACCTTCATCGCCGCCTTCGGCCACCTCTACACGCCCGAAGACCTCGCCGCCTTCCTTGAACAGGTGCATTCCCCCGGCCCCGTCGCCGGGGAGATCGCAGGCGATGAGTGCACCCATTGCCTCGCCGAGCACGAGGGCACGCTGGTCGCCTATTGCAAGCTGCGCTACCCGAGCCACTACACCGCGCTGAGCGATGCGAAGAACCCGCTCGAACTCGGCCAGCTCTATGCCCTGCCGGACTATACCGGCAAGGGGATCGGCGCGAAGCTGATGGACTGGGCGCTGGAACAGGCGCGCGCAGGGGGCCATGATGCGATGCTGCTCAGCGTCTATTCCGAGAACTACGGCGCGCAGCGGTTCTACCAGCGCTACGGCTTCGGCAAGATCGCCGACATCACCTTTCAGGTGGGCGAGCAGCTCGATGCGGAATTCCTGTACGAAGTGAAACTGTAAGAGGGGGAGAGAGAGCATGAGCGCATTGGGCTGGAGCAGCACCACCGACGAGGTGCTGGCAGAGCGCGATCTGACGGGTCTGACGGTGTTCATCACCGGCGCCAATTCGGGTCTCGGGCAGGAAACCGCCCGCGCGATGGCGGCGAAGGGCGCGCATGTGGTGATGGCGGGGCGCGATCAGGCCAAGCTTGACGCGGCGGTGGCGGCGATCCGCGCGAGCCTGCCGGAGGCCAGCCTCGAAACCATCATCTGCGATCTCGGCAACCTTGCGCAATTGCGCGCCTGCGGGGCGGAGGCGCGCGCGCGGCTCGCGAAGATCGACCTCCTCATCAACAATGCCGGGGTGATGGCACCGCCCTTGAGCCGCACCGCTGACGGGTTCGAGATGCAGCTCGGCACCAACCACTTCGGCCACTTCGCGCTGACCGCCGAGCTGCTGCCGCTGATCGAGGCGGGGAGCGCAAAACGCATCGTCAACCTCTCCAGCCGCGGCCACCACTTCGCGCCGGTCAATCTCGAGGATCCGCATTACGAGGCCCGCGCCTATGATCCGTGGGAAAGCTACGGCCATTCCAAGACCGCCAACATCCTGTTCACCGTCGGCCTCGAAGCCCGGCTCGCAGGCCGCGGCATCCATGCCTATGCGGTGCATCCGGGCGGCATCCAGACCAATCTCGGCCGCCACATGACCGAGGAAATGATCGCCGCCCTGATGGCGCGGGTCACCAGCAGCGACAGCGGCTTTGCGTGGAAGACCATCCCGCAGGGCGCGGCGACCAGCTGCTGGGCCGCGACCGCGCCCGAGATCGAAGGCAAGGGCGGGGTCTATTGCGAGGACTGCCACGTGGCCGAGGTGGACGATGTCTCCTCCACCGGCGGAGTGCGCTCCTACGCGCTCGATCCGGCCACCGCCGACAAGCTGTGGGCGTTGAGCGAGGAGCTGACGGGGGCGCGCTACGCCTAGCTGGCGATGAACGCTTTCAGCAGCGCGAACACGTCCTTCGCCTCGCGCGTCGGGGTGATAGCCATGAACACGTGCGGCGCGGCCTCGTATTCGTAGAGCTTCGCGTCCACCCCGGCGGCGCGCAGCTTGGCGGCGAAGCTGCGCGAATCGACGATGAACAGGTCGTGCCGCCCGGTCCAGATGCGGGTCGGGGGCAGCTGCGCCAACTCGGCGGCAGGCGTGTAGAGCGGGCTGAGCTCGGCGCTCGCCGGATCGCGCTCCCCCGCCACCAGCGCCCCGCAGGCGCGCAGAGTGCCGATCTTGAGCATCAGGTCATGCGGCTCGACCGCGGCAATCGCCGGATCGGCCAGCGTCAGATCGAGCCACGGCGCGAACAGCGCGAGCTTGCCGGGCAGCGGGCCGCCCGAACGCACCAGCCGCAGCGCCAGCGCCAGTGCCATGTGCCCCCCGGCGCTGTCGCCGTTGAGGATGATCCGCGCCGGATCGTGGCTGGCGGCAAGCTCGGCATAGGTCGCATCGGCCAGCGCATCCTGCGCGGCGTGGGGGCTTTCGGGCACCACGGCATAGAGTGGCACGGTGACGCTGATGCCGCAGCGCTCGACCATCTCGGCGACCAGCGGCCAGTGCACCGTGAACATCGGCTGCACGAAGCCGCCACCGTGGAAATAGAGCATGTGCCAGGGTGCGGGGCCAGATCTGGGGTGGAGCGTCACCACCTTCTGGCCCTGCACCATCCGCTCCTCGACGATGAAGCGCTGGCGGAAGCGCCCGGGCATCGGCGCGTCCTCGGGCAGCTTGCGCCCATTCATGCGCGCAGCGAAGCCTTCCGCATCATGCGGGAACACCGGCGGGCGCTTGCCGATCAGCCATTTGACCGCCCGCAGCACAAGGCTCGGGCTGGGGCTGCGCAGTTCGGCGGTGGTGTCGGTCAGCATGATATCTCCCTGTTGACCGCCAGACTGGAGCGCGGAGCGGGCAAGTCAAGCCTTTCGCCAGCGTGGCGGCGCGTGCGATCTTCGGGCAGAGTGTAACCGCGCGGGCCCCCGGCACGTAATACCGCCACACCGGTCGGCGCCCGCACGCTGCAAGAGGACTGTCCAAGACCCGCTGGATGCTTGCCGACGAGGCCACCTTTGCCCGGCTGATGGCCGCGATGCAGCAGGGCGACCGCGCGGCGGCCAATGTGCTGCTGACCGAGGCGGGGCTGTGGCTCGAACGCTATTTCCGCCGCCGGGTGCCGCCGGGGCAGGTCGATGATCTGGTGCAGGAGGTGCTGATCGCGCTCCACGCCAAGCGCGCCAGCTGGGATCCGGCGCGTCCGTTCCTGCCGTGGCTGGCGGCGATCGCGCGCTACCGCTGGGTCGATCACCTGCGCCGCGTCTACCGCGAGGCGGGCGAGGCGCTGGAGGAGGATGCCGGGGCGCAGGACAGCGGCGAGGACGGCGTGCTCGCCCGCCTCAGCCTCGACCGGCTGTTCGCGCGGCTCCCCTTGGGGCAGGCGCAGGCGATCGAGCTGGTCAAGATCGAGGGGCTCTCGATCGAGGAAGCCTCGCGGCGCAGCGGGCAGAGCGAGAGCCTCGTCAAAGTGAACATCCACCGCGGCCTGAAGAAGCTCGCCGCGCTGGTCGAGAAGGCGGAAACGACATGAACGAACCGACCTCCCGCGCCGATCTGATCGCGGCCCTTGCCGAGAATTGCGCGCCGGTGCGCCGGGTCCGTCCGTGGGAAGGCACGGCGCTGATCATCGCCGCCACCGCCGCCGCCGCGATCGGTGCGAGCATGGTGTTCGGGTTCTGGCGCGGCATGTTGGCGGGCGAGGCCTCACCCTTTTTCTGGATCACCAACGCCCTGCTGCTGGTGCTGGGCACGGCGAGCACGGCGGCACTGGTGACAGGCGCCTTGCCGCAGGTCGGCCCGCGCCCGAATGCGCCCATGTGGGCCTTCGCGCTGCTCGGCGCGCTGCCGCTTGCCGCAGTGATCCAGCTGCTGCGCGTCCCGCACGCGCATCTCAACGAGGGCCTTGGCGATCCCGACGCGCTGCACTGCCTGACCTCGGCGCTGGCAGCGGGGCTGGTGGTGGCAATCGCCGCCGTGTTGTTCCTGCGCCGCGCGGCGCCGGTCGCGCTGGCGCGGCAGGCGTGGCTGACGGGGCTGGCCTCGGGCGCGCTCGGCACGCTCGCCTTCGGCCTCACCTGCCCGCTCGACGGGATCGTGCATCTCGGGCTGTGGCACGTGCTGCCGGTGCCGATCGCGGCACTGGTCGCGCGGGTGATCGTCCCGCCGCTGATCCGGTGGTGATTGCGGTCAGGCCCGCAGGAACTGCACCGCGGGCTGGCGCGCAATCTGGTCCTTCAGCCGCCGCGTCTCGACATCGTAGATGCCCACGCACAGGGCAAAGGCGAGAATGATCATCGCGAATTCGCCCTCGTCCTCGATGAAGGCGAGCAGGTTGAGCACGCCCACGCCATGCTGGCCCCAGGAGGTGACCAGATCGACCGCGATGCCGAACACCGCCGCTCCGGCGATGCAGGCCGCGATCAGCGCGCCATGGGTCGCCGCCCGCTTGTCGGCCT
Organism: Porphyrobacter sp.; assembly: GCA_027531395.1. Lineage (GTDB taxonomy): Bacteria > Pseudomonadota > Alphaproteobacteria > Sphingomonadales > Sphingomonadaceae > Erythrobacter. Next base: position 224,327 of record JAPZRO010000001.1, read on the forward strand.
GACGCAGCGCGACCACCATTCCGGCCGCCCACAGCAGCCCGACCAGCGCGAACACCAGCGTCTCGGCAAGGTGGTGCGGCTCGACCGGCAGAGCGGCGATCACCGGCAGCATGGCCCCGAGCGCGTAGCCGACCTGCTCGTGCACCTCGCCCCAGTTGTCGATCGTCAGCCACACGAACAGGATCGCGCTGGTGAGATAGACCAGCGCACGATTGCGCAGCCACAGCACGAACAGCAGCACCGCCGAGGCGGCGGTCAGCGCATATTCGAGGAATTCGGCGAAGGAGCCGTCCTGCGACATGAAGAACTGCACCGGCAGCGCGGCGCCGGTGGCATCGCCGTAATGCGCCGCGACGTCGAGACCGACGAGCACGCAGGCATAGGGAATGATGCACATCAGCACGAGGCGCAGTGCGCGCGAGTGCAGCAACTGGCTGCAGGTATCGCGGATATCGGCGGGCCTGATCATCGAATTACCGTCCTTAGCGCGCCGCTCCCCCTGCGGCAGAGTCGTCTTGTGGACCCCAATCTGTAACAATTACCCTGCGCGCAGGGCGCGGCGAACCGGCGATTGCGGGCCTGCCCCAATCTGCGACATCTTGCATATATTGGGTTAAGTCTTTCGCCCTGCGGGTCATTGCTCCGACCCGCCCGCGCGGCTATATGCGCTTCCATGTCCAGCATCCGTCCCTGGCGCACGATCGAGCGCCGCAAATGCCGTCAGATCATGGTCGGCAACGTCCCCGTTGGCGGTGATGCCCCGATCACGGTGCAGACCATGACCAACACGCCTACCGAGGACGTCAAGGCGACGATCGACCAGATCCGCCGCTGCGAGGAAGTGGGCGCGGACATCATCCGCGTGTCCTGCCCGACCGAGGAATCGACCGCCAACTTCAAGCAGATCACCCGCGCATCGCGCATCCCGATCGTCGCCGACATCCACTTCCACTACAAGCGCGCATTGGAAGCGGCTGACGCGGGCGCTGCGTGCCTGCGCATCAACCCGGGCAATATCGGCTCGGCGAGCCGCGTCGCCGAAGTGGTGCGCGCCGCCAAGGCCAATGGCTGCGCGATCCGCATCGGGGTGAACGCCGGCAGCCTCGAGAAGGACCTGCTCGAGAAGTATGGCGAGCCCTGCCCCGAGGCGCTTATCGAAAGCGCGCTCGATCACATCAAGCTGCTGCAGGACCACGATTTCCACGAATACAAGGTGGCGGTGAAGGCCTCCGACGTGTTTCTCGCGGTCGCCGCCTATCACGGCCTCGCTGAAACGGTCGATTGCCCGCTGCACCTCGGCATCACCGAGGCGGGCGGGCTGATCGGCGGGACGGTGAAGTCCTCGATCGGCATCGGCAGCCTTCTGTGGGCGGGGATCGGCGACACGATCCGCGTCAGCCTCTCGGCCGAGCCGGAGCAGGAGATCAAGGTCGGCTTCGAGATGCTCAAGGCGCTCGGCCTTAGAACCCGCGGCGTCCGCGTGGTGTCCTGCCCCTCGTGCTCGCGCCAGGGCTTCGACGTGATCCGCACGGTCGAAACGCTCGAAAAGCGGCTCGAGCACATCAAGACCCCGATGAGCCTTTCGGTGCTTGGCTGCGTCGTCAACGGCCCGGGCGAAGCGCGCGAGACCGATATCGGCCTGACCGGCGGCGGCAATGGCAAGCACATGGTCTACCTGTCGGGCATGAAGGCCCACGCCATCGACGACGAGGCGATGCTCGAACACATCGTCAAGCTGGTTGAGGAAAAGGCCGCTGCCATCGAGCGGGGCGAGGCCACCGCCTTCGATCCCCACGCCGCCCCGCAGCAAGCCGTCGAAGCCGCCGAGTGATCCGCGCCGCCATTGCCGCAAGTCTGGCGCTGGCGCTCGCCGCCTGCGCGACGACCGCCCCTGTGGTGAAGGCCCACGGGCCGCAGGCAATGCTTTACGATGCCGCAGCCAATGCGGCCGGCAATGTCGACGCCGCGCTCGCCCGCGCGTCGGGCAATGGCAAGCGGGTGCTGCTGGTGATGGGCGCGAACTGGTGCCACGACAGCACCGCGCTCGCCGGATGGCTAGAAACCCCGCGCTTTGCCGGGCTGGTGGCGGAGCGTTACGAGCTGGTCTTCGTCAATGTGGGGATGCCGCAGACCGGCGACGGGCATAATCTCGACGTGCCGCGCCGCTTCGGTCTGGCCGAGCTGCCGGGCACGCCTGCCCTGCTGGTGCTCACACCAGAGGGCAAGGCGGTGAACCTCGACACGGCGGCAAGCTGGCGCAACGCCGCAAGCCGCTCGGAGGACGCGATCTTTGCCGAGCTGGCGGCGTTGGCCGACAAGCCCCTGTCATGATCGAAGCCCTGCTGCTCGCAGTCGCGCTGGCGATGGACGCCTTTGCGGTCGCGCTCACGCAAGGCGCGAAGTTCCGCCCCGGCTTGCGCGGCGGGCTGGCGATTGCGCTCACCTTCGGGGTGTTCCAGGCGCTGATGCCGCTCGCCGGATGGGTGATCGGCGCGGTGGCGCTGATCTATATCGAAGCTGTCGATCACTGGATCGCCTTCGGATTGCTGACCTTCCTCGGGGTGCGGATGCTGGGCGGCCATGTCGGCGAGGAGGAGGCCTCCCACGCACTGACCGGCCGCGCGCTGCTGCTCGCCGGGGTGGCGACCAGCATCGACGCGCTGGCGGCGGGGATCACCCTGCCGACGCTCGCGGTGGAGCCGCTGGTGGCTGTCGCGCTGATCGGCCTCGTCACCGCCGCCATGAGCGGTGCAGGCGTGGCGCTGGGACGGGTCGCGGGCGACAGGTGGGGCGAATGGGCCGAGCGCGCGGGCGGCGTGATCCTGATCGCACTGGGCTGCAAGATCCTCGCCGAGCACACCGGCTGGCTGTAAGGCCATGCTCCACGTCGTCCATCACGCCGACTATATGGCTCCCCGCCCCGAACGGGGGAGCTTCCGCTTCGACAAATACTACCTCGTGATGGAGGAGCTGCGCCGCAGCGGCGCGGCCATTACCGAGCACGCGCCCGAGCCCATGCCGCGGGAATGGCTCGAAGCGGTGCATTGCCCCGACTATGTCGATCAGGTCTTCCGCGCCGAAGTCCCGCGCGAGAAGGAGCGGCGGATCGGCTTTCCGGTCACGCCTGCGATCACCTCGCGCGTGCGGCACACCAATGGCGGGACATGGCTCGCCGCGCAGCTCGCCCGCCGCCACGGCTATGCCGCCAACTCCGCCGCCGGGAGCCACCACGCGCTGCACGATACCGGCGCGGGGTACTGCGTGTTCAACGACCTTGCGGTGACCGCCAACCGCCTGATCGCGGAAGGGGACGCGCGGCGGGTGCTGATCGTCGATCTCGACGTGCATCAGGGCGACGGCACCGCCAGCCTCACCGCCGGGCGCACCGACATCTTCACCCTCTCGCTCCATGCCGAAAAGAACTTTCCGGTCAGGAAAGCGCGCTCCAGCCGCGATGTCGGCCTGCCCGACGGGGTGGACGATGACGGCTACATGGAGGCCCTCACCCGCCACCTGCCGGAGGTTCTTGCCGACTTCGCCCCCGACTTCGTGCTCTATCAGGCCGGCGTCGACCCACATGCCGAAGACAAGCTCGGGCGGCTGGCGCTGACCGACGCAGGGCTCGCCGCGCGCGACCGCTTCGTTGTCGGTTCATGCAGGGGTCGTGGGCTACCCGTCGCAAGCGCATTGGGCGGCGGATATGGCGATGATCCGCGCATCGTCGCCGCGCGCCATGCCGCCTCGATGCTCACGATGGCGGACGAGAATCGCCGCTGGCCTTCGCCGCAATCGTGCTAAGGCGCGGGCAGACAGACAGAAAAGCGACTCTCTATGGCTTCCCAAGAAACCGATTACCTGATCATCGGCGCGGGCGCCGTGGGCCTCGCCTTTGCCGACACGCTCCTCGACGAGGACCCGGACTGCCACATCACCTTCGTCGACAAGCACGCCAAGCCCGGCGGGCACTGGAACGATGCCTATTCCTTTGTCGCGCTGCACCAGCCCTCGGCATTCTACGGCGTCAATTCGATGGCCTTCCCGGGCGAGCAGATCGACACCCACGGCCCCAATCAGGGGCTCTATGCGCTCGCCAGCGGCACCGAGGTTTCGGCCTATTTCGAAAAAGTGATGAACCTGCGCCTGCTGCCCTCGGGCCGCGTCGCCTATCACCGGCTCACTGAGTTCAAGGGCCGCGATGCCGATGGCACAGCGCGGATCGCGGGGGTGCTGTCGGGCGCGGAGCAAACCATCGCGGTGCGCCGCAAGCTGGTCGATGCGACCTTCTACCAGACCTCGGTGCCGAGCACCCACAAGCGCGCCTTCTCGGCCGCCGAGGGCGTGCGCGTGGTCGCTCCCGGCGAGCTGCCCGATCTGTGGAAGACGCCCGACAATGCCCCGCGCGATTTCGTCATCCTTGGCGGGGGCAAGACCGCGATGGACGCGGGCGTATGGCTGCTCGAAGCCGGGGTCGCGCCGGAGCGCATCCACTGGGTGCGCCCGCGTGACAGCTGGCTGACCAATCGCAAGTTTGTCCAGCCGGGCGAGGACTTCCTCGGCGCGACCATCGCCAACCAGATGGCGCATCTGGAAGCCTGCGCCGCCGCCAGCGATGGCGATGGGCTGTTCGAGCACCTTGAGCGCGGCGGCTATGTCCTGCGCATAGACCCTGAAGTGAAGCCGGAAATGTTCCACTTCGCCGTCATCTCCGAAGGCGAGATCGCGCTGCTGCGGCAGATCACACAGGTGATCCGCAAGGGCCGGGTGACGCATATCGAGCACGGCGCACTGCATTTCGGCGGGGAGAGCCACGCCGTGCCCGAAGGCGCGCTGTTCATCGACTGCACCGCACGTGCCGTGCCTTTCACCGCCGAGGCCAATGCCGGCCCGCAGTTCCGCGGCGATACCATCGTGCTGCAACCGGTGCACGTGCCGCTGGTGACCTTCAGCGCCGCGCTCACCGCCTTCCTCGAAGTGCATTATGCCGACAATGCGACCCGCAACCAGCTGGCCCGCACCGCTCCGCTGACCGATCGCCCTGCGACCTTCCCCTATGCCTTCATGATGAACCTGATGAACCGCGGAACGTGGTCGCAGACCCCCGAGATTGCCGCATGGCTGGCGAAATCGCGGCTCGACCCGACCGGCCCGACGATCACCCGGATGATGGCGGCGGGCGACCCGCGGCTGGCGGTGCTCGGCGGCTTCCGCGAGGCGGTGATGCAGGCCATGCCGCATGTCATCCGGCTCGGCATGGCGGCCAAGGCGCTTCACGAAACCGGCGGACCTCCCACGAATTGACGCAGAACTGCGACGAGCCGTGCGGGCGGGGCATTTGCGTTATTGGGAACGCAAGGCTTGGGCGTTACGTTACGGCATAATGAAACGTCGCGAGCTTTTGAAAGGCACACTGGCCGTCGGTGCGGCATTGGCATTGCCAACGCGCGTCTTCGCGTCGGTCGCCGCGACACCGGCTTCGGGCACCCCACGCGACCGCATCCTGTTCGGCATCGCCCAGCGCGAGCTGCTGCGCGCGGGCAATGCGATCTGGAAGCACGACATCGTCGGCATCGCCGATTTCGGCCTGCATTCGGCCAAGCCCCGCTTCCACTTCGTCAATCTCGAACGCGGCGAGGTCAATTCCTATCACGTCAGCCACGGCATGGGCTCCGACCCGCAGCATGACGGCTGGCTCAAGCAGTTCTCCAACACCGAAGGCTCCAACGCCACCAGCCGCGGCGCCTATGTGACGTGGGAGTGGTACAAGGGCCGCTACGGCACCTCGGTGCGCCTCGGCGGGCTCGACGAGAGCAACAATGCCGCGCTGCGCCGCTACATCGTGATGCACCGCGCCGACTATGCCGAGCCCGAGCACCTCGAACGCTATGGCCGCCTCGGGCGCTCCAACGGCTGCTTCGCGATGGGCGAGGAACAGTTCCGCATCGCGCTGATGCACCTGTCGGGCGGACGCCTGCTCTATGCCGACAGCCTGGGGCTGGAAGAAGACGGCTCGATCCAGCCGCTGCCCGAACTCGCCATGATCGATCGCAAGCCGCTCGACTTCGGCCCGGGCGCCGCCGCCAGCGCGTACTGATCAGGGTGGATGATCAACCGGAGTCCGACCTCGTCGAACTGACGTGGCCGGATGTCCGGCAACCCGATCCGATCGCCGTCGCTCTGCTCTGGTCGGCTTCCGGTGGTGCCTTCGGCGGCGGCGCCCTGCTTAGCGCCGTGTCCCTTCTGATGGCCGCCGCAGACATATCGGCTGGCATCATGCCCGATTTCGATATGGTTTTGGCGACGCTCGTCGTCTCGCCGCTGATGATAGCCGCCTTCAGCCTGATCGTGGTTGTGCCCTGCACGCTGCTGTTCGGCTTGCCGAGCGCCTTGGCGGTGCGCCATTTCGCGCTGCGCAAATGGCCAGCCTTGATCGTCTGCCTGCTGGCCGCGGCCTGCGCACTGCTCTGTGCGATCTGGCTGATCTCCGGCGGGAAATGGGAGCTTGCCGCGATCCTGTTCACCGCGCCCTTTGCCCTGAGCGCGGCGATCATCCTGTGGTGGCGGCTGGCCCCGCCCGCCTAGCTGTCCTGCAGATCGTCCTCGATCACGATCACTTCATCGTCGATCGCATTGCTGCGGTTGCGCACCCGCGGCTTGTCGAGGCTGGCGAGCACCGGCGCGTCGCGGCCGTAGATGTCGGCGAAGGTCGCCATCTCGCCGTTGATGTCGGACGCCATGGTGAAATAGGTGATGTAGGCGGGGAACTGCCGTTGCAGCATCACCTTGGTGTATTTGCCCGAATTCGAGATCGCCAGTGCCTCTTCCTTGGTCGCCCCGCGCCCAAGGATCGCCATGGTGATCGCCAGCTCCAGCGCCCGCTCGGTGCGCACGCAGCCGTGGCTGAGCGCGCGGAAATCATTGGCGAACAGGTGGCGCGAGGGCGTGTCGTGGAAGAAGATCGCGTGCTCGTTGGGCATTTCGAGCTTCATCTGGCCCAGTGAATTGCCCGGCCCCGGCTGCTGCACCACGGTGATCACGCCATTGGCGCTGCGGGTGGCGACATAGCCGTTGCGCCGCGCCCAGGCCGGATTGCCGAGCGCGCGCGCGCCCAGCCCCTCGCCCTTCACGATCGACTGCGGCACCGTCCAGGTCGGGTTGAACACCACGCCTTCGACCATCTCGGCGAGCTGCGGGGTGGCGGTGCGTCCCGGCTTGCCGACGATCGTGCGATAGGTGCTGATAATCCGGTCCTTGACCGTCAGGCGCAGCTGGAATTCGGGGACATTGGTGATGAGATATTGCGGCCCGAGATCGCGCGCCAGCCAGCGCCAGCGGTCCATGTTGGCGCGGATCAGCTTGCGCTTGGCGGTGGCGCCCGCCGGGGTCTTGGCGAGTTCGGCCTTGAGCCGCGCATAGTCGGGATGGGTCGGGGCGAGCCTTGCCAGCGTCCCTTCGATGTCGCCGGTCTTGAGCGCCTCGGTTAGGAGATTGCCGGTGCGGTAGATCTCGCGGTCGGGATCGACCACGAACCACTGCTCACGCGCGTCCATCGGGGTGCGCCCGTCGCGCAGGTCCTCGACCAGCCAGGCGAAGCTCTGCGAGGCGAGCGCATCGAGCTCCTCCGAAGGCCCGGCGGCCAGCGCCACCTTGAGCGGCTGGAGATCATAGTCCTTGGGATCGAGCCCTTCCGCGCCGATCCCCTCGATCACCGCGACCAGTTTCATCGCATTGGCAATGGTCCAGGGCTGCACCTGCGGATCGGGCTTTTCCATCCCGCCCTGCACCACCGGCTCGGACACGGTCTGCGGGAAGGCGGCCTCGAAGGCGCCGTCTTTCTTGACGGGCGCCGGAGCGGGGAGCTGCGCGGGCTGGGGGCCGCCTTGCTGCTGGCCGCCGGGGATCATCGTCTCGCGCGCGGTCTGCGATTGCGCTTGCGTCTGGGCAATGGCCGTACCCGCCAGCAGCGCCGCCGCGGCGATCCCGCACGCCAGTTTGCCCGTGAAGCTCGTCATAAAATCGCTTTCAACCCCGCCCGGCCACCCTGCGCGGCCGCACTGTGTGAGCGCGCATCATACCCGCGCCCGAGCCCCTCTATCAACCGCCTTCGCTTGCGCCGAGGTGAATAATGCCTATTCGCGCGCTTGTTATGTCCCCGCGCTCCCATCCGCTCCTGCCCTTTGCCGCCGCGCTGGCGGGCGTGGGCTTCCTGTCGCTGATGGATGCCTTCATGAAGGAGGCCGCGCTGCTGATCGGGGCCTATACCGCCACGGTGCTGCGCGCCTTCATCGGGGCCGCGCTGATCGCGCCGGTGTGGCTGTCGCGCGGGCCGGCGATGCCGACGCGGGCCGTATGGAAGCTGCATATCGAGCGCGGGATCGTCTCGGCCTTCATGGCGCTGACCTTCTTCTTCTCGATCACCCTGCTGCCGCTGGCCGAAGCCATCGCGCTGAGCTTCATCGCCCCGCTGGTGGCGCTCTATCTTGCCCACGTGCTGCTGGGCGAGACGATCAGCCGCGCGGCGATCGGGGCGAGCGTGCTCGGCTTTGCCGGAACGCTGGTGATCGTCGGGGGGCGGATCGGGCAAGGTGCGTTCGATGAAAGCGCGGCGCTCGGCGTCGCCTCGCTGTTCGTGTCGGCGCTGCTCTATGCCTACAACTTCATCGTCATCCGCAAACAGGCGCAGGTCGCCGGCCCGCTCGAGATCGCGACCTTCCATAGCGGGATCGGCGGGCTGGTGCTGCTGACCCTCGCGCCCCTGCTGTGGCAGACGCCGAGCAGCGATGCGGTGCCCGCGCTGCTGGCGGCAGGGGCGCTGACGGTGGCAGGATCGCTGTCGATCGCCTGGGCCTATGCCCGGGCAGAGGCCAATGTGCTGGTGCCGACCGAATATTCGGGCTTCGTCTGGGCGGCGCTGTTCGGGTGGCTGTTCTTCCGCGAGAACGTCACCCTGCCGACGCTCGCCGGCACCGCGCTGATCGTTACCGGCTGCTGGCTGGCCGCGCGGGGCGATCCGGAGGGCGAAAAGGCGCCCGTCTAAGACGATTGACCGAGGGGAACCCCCCTTGACCTCGCGCGCGCGGGAGCGCAGGAGCGCGGGCGAAATCCGCGCCTTTCTGGATCGGGGTGCGGGCAACCAGAAAGGATGGAACCCTCCCATGACCGACATCGGCAAGGATTCGCTCGGCACCCGCCAGACCCTCAATGTGGGCGGCAAGGAATACGCCTATTATTCGCTCGCCAAGGCGGCCGAGCAGCTGGGCGACATCAGCAAGCTGCCGATCTCGATGAAGGTGCTGCTGGAGAACCTGCTGCGCTTCGAGGATGACGGCTTCACCGTCGGCCGCGAGCACATCCAGGCGATCGTCGACTGGCAGAACAACCCCGTCACCGGCGAGGAAATCCAGTACCGCCCGGCGCGCGTTCTCCTTCAGGACTTCACCGGCGTGCCCTGCGTGGTTGACCTCGCCGCGATGCGCGACGCGATCAAGAAGCTCGGCGGCGATACCGCCAAGATCAACCCGCTGGTGCCGGTCAACCTCGTGATCGACCACTCGGTGATGGTCGACGAATTCGGCCACCCCAAGGCGATGGAAGCCAACATGGCGCTCGAATACGAGCGCAATGCCGAACGCTATGACTTCCTCAAGTGGGGTTCCAAGAGCTTCAAGAACTTCACCGCCGTGCCCCCGGGCACTGGCATCTGCCACCAGGTGAACCTCGAACACCTCGCCCGCGCGGTGTGGTCGAGCGAAGGGCCGGACGGCGTGATGGTCGCCTATCCCGACACCTGCGTCGGCACCGACAGCCACACCACCATGATCAACGGCCTCGGCGTGCTGGGCTGGGGCGTGGGCGGGATTGAAGCCGAAGCCGCGATGCTCGGCCAGCCGGTCTCGATGCTGATCCCCGAAGTGGTCGGCTTCTACCTCGAAGGCCGCATGGCCGAAGGCGTGACCGCGACCGACCTCGTGCTGACCTGCGTGCAGATGCTGCGCGAAGTCGGCGTGGTGGGCCGCTTCGTCGAATTCTACGGCCCGGGCGTCGCCAACCTCACCCTCGCCGACCGCGCCACCATCGCCAACATGGCCCCGGAATATGGCGCGACCTGCGGCTTCTTCGGGATCGACGACAAGACCATCGAATATCTGCGCCTGACCGGCCGCAGCGAGGAAACCATCGCCCTCGTGGAAGCCTATGCCAAGGCGCAGGGCATGTGGTTCGATCCGGCCAACGTGCCGGTCTTCACCAAGACCCTCTCGCTCGACATGGGCACCGTGGTCCCCAGCCTCGCCGGCCCCAAGCGCCCGCAGGACAAGGTGATCCTTCAGGAAGTCGACGACCTGTTCAACGCGGACCTCACCAAGGCCTATGGCAAGACTGCGCCTGCGCGCGTGGCGGTGGAAGGCAAGGACCACGACATCGGCGATGGTGACGTGGTGATCGCCGCGATCACCTCCTGCACCAACACCTCGAACCCCGATGTGCTGATCGCCGCCGGCCTCGTCGCCAAGAAGGCGAACGAGCGCGGGCTGAAGCCCAAGCCGTGGGTCAAGACCTCGCTGGCGCCGGGCTCGCAGGTCGTGACGGACTACCTCGTAAAGTCGGGCCTGCAGGAGCATCTCGACGCGGTCGGCTTCGACCTCGTCGGCTATGGCTGCACCACCTGCATCGGCAACTCCGGCCCGCTCGCCGCGCCGATCAGCGCCGCGATCAACGGCAACGACATCGTCGCCGCCTCGGTGCTCTCGGGCAACCGCAACTTCGAAGGCCGCGTCTCGCCGGACGTGCGCGCCAACTTCCTCGCCTCGCCGCCGCTGGTGGTGGCCTACGCGCTGAAGGGCACCGTCACCGAGGACATCACCACCACCCCGATCGGACAGGATCAGAACGGCAATGACGTGATGCTGGCCGACCTGTGGCCCTCGAACGCCGAGATCGCCGCGCACCGCGCCGCCAATATCGACCGCTCGATGTTCGAATCGCGCTACGCGAATGTCTATGACGGTGACGAGCACTGGCAGGCGATCACCGTCGAGCCCTCGGACACCTACCAGTGGCGCGCCGGTTCGACCTACGTCGCCAACCCGCCCTATTTCGAGGGCATGACCATGACCCCGGCGCCGGTCACCGACATCGTCGATGCCAAGCCGCTGGCGATCCTCGGCGATTCGGTCACCACCGACCACATCTCGCCGGCCGGCTCGATCAAGGAAGACAGCCCGGCGGGCAAGTTCCTGATGAGCAATCAGGTCACCAAGAAGGACTTCAACTCCTACGGCTCGCGCCGCGGCCACCACGAAGTGATGATGCGCGGCACCTTCGCCAACATCCGCATCAAGAACGAGATGGTGCCGGGCGTCGAAGGCGGCTTCTCGACCTATGGCGGCGATACCATGCCGATCTACGACGCGGCGATGAAGCACAAGGAGAACGGCACGCCCCTCGTCGTCATCGGCGGCAAGGAATACGGCACCGGCTCCTCGCGCGACTGGGCGGCCAAGGGCACGATCCTGCTCGGCGTGCGGATGGTGATTGTCGAGAGCTTCGAGCGCATCCACCGCTCGAACCTCGTCGGGATGGGCGTGCTGCCGCTGCAGTTCAAGGAAGGCGACACCCGCTCGACCCTCGGCCTGTCGGCGACCGACACCTTCTCGATCCGCGGCCTTGCCGACCTGACCCCCGGTCAGGACGTCACCGTGGAAGTCACCCGCGAGGACGGCACCCAGTTCAGCTTCACCGCACTGTGTCGCATCGATACCGCAAACGAGATGGAATATTACCGCCACGGCGGGATTCTCCATTACGTTCTGCGCAAGCTTGCGTCATAAGGAGGGGCATGACGCGCCTTCGCCTTGCTCTTTTGCTGTCCCCCGCGCTGCTGCTTGCAGCCTGCGGGGACACGCAGGAGCAGGGCGGAAGCCGCGATACCTCCTCGGCCCCGCTCGGTTTCGAGCTGGCTTCGGCGGCCACCAGTGACGGTGCGGCGGCACCCACCGCCGCCGCGCCGATGATCGACCTTACCCCCGAACAGCTGGCCGAGCGGATCAAGGCGGGCAATGTCCGCGTGATCGACGTGCGCACCGCCGAGGAAGTCGCCGCCGGCACGATCCCCGGCGCCGAGCACATTCCGCTCGACCGCTTCGACCCGGCCAAGCTCGGCGCGGAGGACGGGCGCGAAATCGTGCTCTACTGCCGCTCGGGCCGCCGCTCGGCGATCGCGGGCGCGATGCTCGCCGAGGTGACCGGCCAGCCCGTCCAGCATCTCGCGGGCGGCATCACCGCATGGGAAGCCGCCGGCCAGCCGGTCGAGAAGCGCTGACCGGCTGTTAACCGCCGTCTGCTATGGCAGGCGGCATGAGCGCTCAGGCGACCACCACCTTCGATCCCCTCGCCGATCCGCGCAAGCTCGCGTGGTTCGGCGAAGTCGTGCGCCGCCGCTTGATCGCCCATCCCGCCGTCGAGCAGGTGTGCTCGGACGGGGCCGAGATTTTCCTCGTCAAGGGCTTCCTCAAGCGCCGCGATTGCAAGGATCTGGTCGAAGCGATCAACCGCAAGGCCGAGCCCTCACCGCTCTACCGCAGCACTGAACTTCCCGCCTACCGCACCAGCTACACCCACCACTTCGCCAATGACGATCCGCTGCCGAAAAGCTGCGAGCAGTATATTGCCGACCTGTTGGGGATCGACCTTGCCTATTCCGAGCGGATGCAGGGCCAGGGCTACACCGCGGGGCAGGAATTCAAGCACCACTACGACTATATCGAGACCGATCAGGGCTACTGGCAGGTCGAAGGCCCGCGCGGCGGGCAGCGCACCTGGACTGCGATGGTGTGCCTCCATCAGCCGCTGGAAGGCGGGGAGACCGACTTTCCCGATCTCGGCCTGCGCGTGCGACTGCCGGCGGGCGCGCTGCTGGTGTGGAACAACATGACCCCCGAGGGCCATCCCAACCCGCGCACCCGCCACGCCGGACTGCCTGTCCGGCGGGGGGTGAAGCACGTGATTACCAAGTGGTTCCGGCAGGAGCCCTGCCGGTTCCTGTTCTGAGCCGCGCTCAGTCGGCCTGAGCCGGCGCCTTCTTCCTCCGCGCGAGGATCGCTGCAGCGGCGAGGCCGAACAGCGCCATCATCGGCGGGGCCGGCACGTCATGGCCGCCGCTGGAGCCCGACGACGAGGACGAGGACGACGAGGAGCTGCTGCTGCTTGAGCTCGACGAGGACGAGCTGCTGCTGCCCGACGAACCACTCGATCCGGTCGAGGTGCCGGTTGAAGAGGAACTCGACGACGAGGACGAACTCGACGAGGACGACGAGCTGCTGGTGCTGCTGGTCATGTCACCCGAGGTGCTGCCGCCATAGGACGAGCTGCCGGGATGGCCGCTCGAGCCGGTGCTGGTCGCGCCGCCCGAAGAGCTCGACGAAGACGACGAGGAAGACGAGGACGAGGACGAGCTAGAAGAGGACGACGAGGAGGAACTCGACACGTTGCCGCTCGACGAGCTGACGTTGCCGGACGAGCTCGACACATTGCCCGAGCTGCTGGAGACGTTGCCAGACGAACTCGATACGTTGCCCGAGGAGCTCGACACGTTCCCCGAGGAACTCGACACCGAACCGGTCGAGCTGGACACTGCCCCGGTCGAACTCGAGACGCTGCCGGTGCTGCTCGAAACCGCGCCGGTCGACGAGGAGACGTTGCCCGAGGTGCTGGTGCTCGACACCGCGCCGGTCGAGGACGACACCTGCCCGGTGCTGCTCGACACATTGCCCGAAGAGGTCGAGGTCGAACTCGACACCTGACCGGTCGACGAGCTGATCTGGCCCGACGAAGAGGTCGTGCTGGAGCTGATCTGGCCCGAGGACGAGGTCGTGGTCGAGCTGATCTGGCCCGAAGACGACGTGGTCGAGGTCGAATTGTCGATGTCGATATCGATCACGATCCCGCTGGTGCCCGAGGTCGAGCCGCCCGTCGAAGTCGAGGAACTGACATCTCCCGACGACGAGCCGCCAGAGGTGGACGTGGTGGTCGAGACCGAGACGTCGCCCGAGGACGAGCCGCCGCCGCCGAAGAAGCCGCCGAAGAAGCCGCCGCCGAAGCCCAGGCCGCCGCCGAAGCCGCCGCCACCGCCCCAGCCGCCACCCATGCCGCCGCCGCCCGAAACCGGCGGAAGCGGGGGAAGCGGTGCGGGCATATAGGCCACCTGCGCCAGCGGCGGGCACATCTCGTCATTGACGTAGGCCTGCACGGCCCCGGCCGGCATCGAGCCGCCCGGCCCGATCGGCTGGCACTCGATGGTGCGCTCGACGATGCGGCGACGACGCTGTTCGGGGATGATGCGCTCGGCACCCTTGATGTAGCGCAGGCCGGTTTCCGGATCGACCGCGATCAGCTTGCCGTCGATATTGGTGCTGAAATCCGGGGCGTCGGTGTTCATCGGCTCGGCCACGCGCACCGCGCCGCCCTGCAACAACGCCACGCCCGCAGCAGCGGCGGAAAGCTTCGCGATGGCCATCTTGAGCGACATGATCGATAACCCTGTTTCTGCGGCAACGGATGCGGCCTGTCCGCCTGCGTCACCTGAACCAGCGTTCTTTTGATGTGATTAAGGGCGCAGGGGCAATCGGGTTAACCCTCGCCAGCCGCGCCGAAGCGGCGGAATCGCGCCGGAATCGCGGGATTTGAAACGCGCTGTCCCGATCTGGCACCGAAAACGGGGGGTCGGTTAGCCCGCACGTTAACCTTCTTCGTCGAACAGGCCGCTCTGGCGCGGGAGAGAATCGGCCGGCGGGGAAAGCTCGAGATGCGCCCAGCCGGCATCGTTGAGCACACGCCCGCGTGCGGTGCGGGCGACGAGGCCGAGCTGGATCAGGTAGGGTTCGACCACTTCCTCGATCGTGTCGCGCGGCTCGGCCAGGCCCGCTGCGAGGGTCTCGATCCCGACGGGGCCGCCCTTGTAGGTGGTGGCGATCATGGTGAGATAGCGCCGGTCCATCAGGTCGAGCCCGAGCCGGTCGATCTCCAGCCGGGTGAGCGCCTCGTCCGCGACATGGCGGGTGACGGTGCTGCTCCCCGCGACATCGGCAAAGTCGCGCACGCGGCGCAGCAGGCGTCCGGCGACACGCGGCGTCCCGCGCGAGCGGCGGGCGATTTCATGCGCACCATCGGGCGCAATGGCGAGGCCCATCAGCCCCGCCGCACGGGTGACGACGCGCTCCAGTTCCTCGTGAGTGTAGAAATTGAGTCTGACCGGAATGCCGAAACGGTCGCGCAGCGGCGTGGTCAGCAACCCCTGCCGCGTGGTCGCACCGATCAGGGTGAAGGGCGGCAGGTCGATGCGGACAGAGCGCGCCGAGGGCCCCTCGCCGATGATGAGATCGAGCGCGCGGTCCTCCATCGCAGGGTAGAGCACTTCCTCGACCACGGGCGAGAGACGGTGGATCTCGTCGATGAACAGCACGTCATGCGGTTCGAGATTGGTGAGCAGCGCGGCAAGGTCGCCCGCCTTGGCGATGACGGGGCCGCTGGTGGCGCGGAAGCCGACCCCGAGTTCGCCCGCGATGATCTGCGCCAGCGTGGTCTTGCCGAGGCCCGGCGGGCCGAAGAACAAGGTATGGTCCATCGCCTCCCCCCGCGCACGCGCGGCGGCGATGAAGACGGCAAGGTTCCCCTTGGCGGCTTCCTGCCCGACGAATTCCGCGAGACGGCGCGGGCGCAGAGCCGCGTCCGGGTCGCCGGGCTGGCGGGTGGGGGAGTGGAGGGGGTCAGTCATTGCTGCTTCGCTCAGCGGGAATGCGACAGCGCGGAAGTTGCTGCCTTGTCCATCCATCAATCCACTGACCCCCTCGCTCCTTGCAGGTGGGGTAGTGCACAAAGGGCAGCGCTCCCGAGGCGTAGGCAGCACTGAGCCCGAGTAAGATCGCAAGGAGCAGCGCGAAAAGCCATCGCGGAGGAGTGATCGGACCGTGCTCGCCCATCACCCCGCCGCCTTCTTCAGCGCCACACGGATAAGGTCACCCTCGCTTGCGCCCTCGCCCAGTTCCTCGAGCGCTCGCGCCACGGCCTGTGCCGCCACTGCAGGCTTGAAGCCGAGGTTCTCCAGTGCGCTCGCCGCGTCCGCGCCCTTGCTGCCTGCGGGGGCGGCGGCGGCACTCGGCGCGAACCCGCCCGAACCGCCCGGCATCGCGCCCGCCTTGTCCTTCAACTCGTTGACGATCCGGCCCGCCAGCTTCGGCCCCACGCCCTGCGCGCGGGCGACCATTGCCGCATCGCCCTTGCCGCAGGCGTCGCGCAGCTCTCCGGTCGAGAGCGCGGAGAGGATCGCGAGGCCGACCTTGCTCCCCACGCCCTGCACGCCCGTCAGCAGCCGGAACCAGTCGCGTTCCGCCTGCTCGGCGAACCCGAGGAGGCGCATGTCGTTCTCGCTCACCTGCAATTCGGTGTGGACGGTGCAGGCCTCGCCCACCTCGCCCAGCGCGGCGAGGGTGCGGCTGGAGCAGTGCACGAGGTAGCCCACCCCGCCGACATCGACCACCGCCCAGTCCTCGCCGGTCGCATCGAGCCTGCCTGAGAGCTTTGCAATCATGGTTTGTTCCTGAAGGAACGCCTGCCCAGCGTCCAGCCTTTATGGACAGATGCCCACACTTGCGCCAGATGGCACTCCCATGAGCTGGAACACCTTCGGGCGCGTGCTGCGCTTTACCACCTGGGGAGAGAGCCACGGGCCCGCATTGGGCGCGGTCGTCGACGGGTGCCCGCCGGGCCTCGCGATCTCCGAGGACTTCATCCAGCCCTTCCTCGATGCCCGCAAGCCGGGGACGAGCCGCTTTACCACCCAGCGGCGCGAGGATGATCTGGTGCGGATCCTCTCCGGCACCTTCGAGGGCAAGACCACCGGCACGCCGATCAGCCTGATGATCGAGAACACCGATCAGCGCTCCAAGGACTATTCCGAGATCGCCCAGCGCTACCGCCCGGGCCATGCCGACTACGCCTATGACGCCAAATACGGCATCCGCGACTATCGCGGCGGCGGGCGCTCCTCGGCGCGCGAGACCGCGGCACGGGTGGCAGCAGGCGCGGTGGCGCGGCTGGTGATCCCCGAGGTGACCATCACCGCTTACGTGTGCGAGTTGGGCGGCGACAAGATCGATCCGGCGAACATCGATTACGCCGAGATCGCCAACAACCCGTTCTTCTGCCCCGACCCCGCCGCTGCCAAGCGCTGGGAGGAGAAGGTCGATGCCGCGCGCAAGGCCGGTTCCTCGCTCGGCGCGATTGTCGAGTGCGTGGCGGAGGGCGTCCCGGCCGGCTGGGGCGCGCCGATCTATGCCAAACTCGACAGCGATCTGGCCGCCGCGATGATGAGCATCAACGCGGTCAAGGGCGTCGAGATCGGCGACGGCTTCGAGGCCGCGCGCCTGACCGGCGAGGAAAACGCCGACCGGATGCGCCCCGGCCCCGATGGCAAGCCGCTCTATCTCGCCAACCACGCGGGCGGCACGGCGGGCGGCATCTCGACCGGTCAGCCGGTGGTGTGCCGCGTGGCGTTCAAGCCGACCTCGTCAATCCTCACGCCGGTGGAGTCGATCAACTCGGCCGGCGAGGCGGTGGAAGTCGTCACCAAGGGCCGCCACGACCCCTGCGTCGGGATTCGCGGCACGCCGGTGGTCGAGGCGATGATGGCGCTGGTGCTGGCCGATCACAAGCTGCTGCACCGCGCTCAGGTAGGGTAAGCGGCAGCGCGAAGCCTAGCTGCAGCATGTGCAGCCGCGACGTCCCGCTCCGACGATCGCAGTGCGCAGGGCGTAGGCGAGCTTGCCTTCGCCGACTTCGTTCAGCACCTGCCGCTTGATCACGACAAATTCCGGATCATCCGCACCCAGCTCTTCAAAGGCCGACTGGACGATGCCGAGCACGTCCTTGCGCGACAGGGTGAGGTAGGCCTGGGCCCGGGCGAGAATGGAATTTTCGAAGTCGAAACCGAGGTTGTCCAGCTTAGGTGGGTGATAATCGTCTGTCATACTAGCTCCCACCGTAGGCTAACCAAGCCACGTTTCTATTTGATCGACATCAAGTCTTCCCGCCCGGTTGATCAATGACATCAACCGCAAACATGCGCAAATCGGCTCAGACTAAATCGCTGCAATTTAGCCTTCGTAAGGCAAGAGTTTTCCGCTCCCGCGGGAATTTTATGGCATGAAATGGCGTTCATACGCAAATATTATTATACTACCTCGCTTTTACGAACGGCTCGTGGGAGAATTGGCACGCCTCGTCCCGTCAGTGCCGTTAAGTCGGCGGTTCACCGGACGCAACGCGCGTGCAAACGTTTGCCCGGCGCAACTGACGCAAAATCCGATTGGTTCCCGCGCCACTCATTGAAAAAACCGATTTTCGCAATCGCAACAATCAACTTTTGTGCAGCGCAAAAAGTCCTATTTGGGCACCGTCAGTTTCAACCCTCTCTCAACCCCATCAAAAGGACAAACTCCCATGGGTATCATCGGTTCGACCATCCAGCCGTTCACCGCCACCGCCTTCCAGAAGGGCAAGGACTTCTTCACCGTCACCGAGGCGGACCTCGCCGGCAAGTGGTCGGTGTTCTTCTTCTACCCGGCCGACTTCACCTTCGTGTGCCCGACCGAACTGGAAGACATGGGCGAGAAGTACGGCACCCTCCAGTCGATGGGCGTCGAAGTCTACGCCGTCTCGACCGACACGCACTTCAGCCACAAGGCCTGGAGCGACACCTCGGACAAGATCGGCAAGCTGACCTTCCCGTTCCTGGGCGACCAGAACCACGTGCTGTCGAACAACTTCGGCGTGCTGCGCGAAGGCGTGGGCCTGGCTGACCGTGCGACCTTCGTGGTCGATCCGGACGGCGTGATCCAGATCATGGAAATCACCTGCGAAGGCGTGGGCCGCAATGCCAACGAACTGACCCGCAAGATCAAGGCCGCGCAGTATGTGCGTGCCAACCCCGGTCAGGTCTGCCCGGCAGCGTGGGAAGAAGGTGCGGACACCCTCGCCCCCTCGCTCGACCTGGTCGGCAAGATCTAAGCTTACCGAACCGGCACGGCGCGCCGCATCCCCCCCTCCCCCCAAGGCGCGCCAGCCGATAAATCCCGAGAGCTTGAATGCCCTCGGGTCGTAGCCGGGACCGGATGTCCCTCCCCCTCCCCCCCTTTGACGGGCAGGGCGCATCCGGTCCCGTGTTGCCTGAACACGGATTACACAAATTCTCGCGCGATCATCCGCGCCCGGAGGACACCCATGCTCGACGCCGCCATGCAGGCCCAGCTCAAGACCTATCTCGGCAATCTGCGCGAAGGCGTGGAACTGGTCGCCTCGCTGGGCGACTGCGAGAAGTCGCGCCAGACGCGCGCGCTGATCGAGCAGATCGCCTCGCTGCATGACCTCGTCACCGCGCGCTTCGACGGCACCGACGCGCGCAAGCCCAGCTTCGTCATCCGCCGCGCCTCGGACGCCGAGAAGTGGGTGCGCTTTGCCGGCCTGCCGATGGGCCACGAATTCACCTCGCTGGTGCTCGCGTTGCTGTGGGCCGGCGGCCACCCGCCCAAGGTCGATGCCGATCTGATCGAGCAGGTGCGCGCGCTCGAAGGCGATTGCCACTTCGAGATGTTCTTCTCGCTCTCGTGCCACAACTGCCCCGACGTGGTGCAGGCGCTGACGCTGATGGCGCTCGAAAACCCGCGCATCACCGCGACGCTGATCGAGGGCGGCACTTTCCAGGCAGAAGTCGAGGCGCGCGACATCATGGCCGTGCCGGCGACCTTCCTCAACGGCGAGCCGTTCTACAACGGCAAGATGGAGCTGGCCGAGATTCTCGCCAAGCTCGACAAGAATGCCGATGCCAAGCAGGCCGAGAAGCTCGCCGCCAAGGCGCCGTTCGAGGTGCTGGTGATCGGCGGCGGCCCGGCGGGTGCGGCGGCGGCGGTCTACACTGCGCGCAAGGGCTTCAGCACCGGCATCGCGGCAGAGCGCTTCGGCGGGCAGCTGATGGACACGCTCGGGATCGAGAACCTCCCCGGCACCACCTATACCGAAGGCCCGAAGCTGACCGACAGCCTGAAGAAGCACGTCGGCGAATACGAGATCGACCTGATGGACCTCGCCCGTGCGGTGGAGCTGCGCGCGGCGAAGGACGTGGGCGGCTATCACGAGGTCGTGATGGCCAACGGCGCGAGCCTCAAGGCGCGTTCGCTGATCCTCTCGACCGGCGCGCGCTGGCGCAACCTCGGCGTGCCGGGCGAGGCGGAATATCGCAACAAGGGCGTGGCCTATTGCCCGCACTGCGACGGCCCGCTGTTCAAGGGCAAGCGCATCGCGGTGATCGGCGGCGGCAACTCCGGCGTCGAAGCGGCGATCGACCTTGCGGGCATCGTCGGTCACGTCACCCTGATCGAATTCGACACCAAGCTTCGCGCCGACGAGGTGCTCCAGCGCAAGCTGCGTTCGATGCCCAATGTCGAGATCATCACCAACGGCCAGACCACCGAGATCCTCGGCGAGAACGGCAAGGTCAGCGGGTTGGTGGTCAAGAACCGCGCCAATGGTGACGAACGCCGCATCGACCTCGAAGGCGTGTTCGTCCAGATCGGCCTCGTCCCCAACACCGAATGGCTGCGCGAGACCGGTCTTGAGCTCAGCAAGTTCGGCGAGATCGTGATCGACGATCACGGTGCCACGAACATCCCCGGCATCTACGCCGCGGGCGACTGCACCACCGTGCCGCACAAGCAGATCGTGGTGGCGATGGGCGAAGGGGCCAAGGCCGGCCTCGGCGCCTTCGACTTCCTGATCCGCAACGAGCCGGTCGAGGAAGTCGCGCAGGCGGCTTAACTGATGGGGCGCGCCAGCCTCCGCGAGCGCGCTTCCTCGCTCATGCGACCTGATGGTCGCGTCGCTTCGCGGCTCGCAATGACGAAGCGAATAATCGCCCCACTCAATCAATTCCCGCGTTTTAATCGATTGGACGCGCCATCCTGAAAGCGTAATCTTCCTCTCATAGGCCTGCCCCTCGTGGGGGCGAGTCTGCACGGACAACAGCCAAGAGGAGAGAGAAACATGGATGCCAAGACCGGAGAAATGAGCGGCGGGTGCCCGTTCCACGGTTCCGCCGAAATGCGCAGCCTGCTGGGCCGCACCAACCGCGACTGGTGGCCCGAGGCGCTGCAGCTCGACATCCTGACCGAGCAGGGCAAAAGCGCGAACCCCTATGGCGAGGATTTCGATTACGCCGAGGCATTCAACACGCTCGACTACGCCGCCCTCAAGGCCGATCTCACCGCGCTGATGACCGACAGCCAGCCCTGGTGGCCGGCCGACTATGGCCACTACGGCCCCTTCTTCATCCGCATGGCGTGGCACGCCGCGGGCACCTATCGCACCGGTGACGGGCGCGGCGGTGCGGGCTCGGGCCAGCAGCGCTTCGCCCCGCTCAACTCGTGGCCGGATAACGGCAACCTCGACAAGGCCCGCCGCCTGCTGTGGCCGATCAAGCAGAAATACGGCAAGAACATCAGCTGGGCCGACCTGTTCATCCTCGCCGGGAATGTCGCGATTGAATCGATGGGTGGGCCGGTGTTCGGCTTCGGCGGTGGCCGCGCCGACGTCTACGAGCCGGAAAGCGTCTACTGGGGCACCGAAAGCCAGTGGGTCAACGAAGGCGTTGCCACCCGCATCCGCCCGAAGGACGGCGCGGACCTCGAAAACCCGCTCGCCGCGATCCAGATGGGCCTGATCTACGTCAATCCCGAAGGGCCGCAGGGGAACCCGCATGACCCCGAAGGCATGGCCCGCGACATGCGCGAAACCTTCGCCCGCATGGCGATGAACGACGAGGAAACCGTGGCGCTCACCGCCGGCGGCCATGCCTTCGGCAAGGCGCATGGCGCGGCTCCGTCCGACACCTTCGGCGGTGCGCCCGAGAGCGAGGACCTGCACCTGCAGGGCTTCGGCTGGCTGGTCGACCAGGACGAGATTTCGGCCGGCAACATCACCACCTCGGGGATCGAGGGCAGCTGGTCGAACAACCCGACCGCTTGGAGCCACGACTATTTCCGCCTGCTGTTCAAGTATGACTACGAGCTGGTGAAATCGCCCGCGGGTGCGCAGATGTGGACCCCGATCAACCCCGATCCGGAAGACCTCGCCCCCGACGCGCGCGATCCGTCGAAGCGCGTGCCGACGATCATGACCACCGCCGACATGGCGCTCAAGAACGATCCGGAATATCGCAAGATTTCCGAGCGTTTCCTCGCCGACCCGGCGGCGCTCGACGACGCCTTCGCCCGCGCGTGGTTCAAGCTGTGCCACCGCGACATGGGGCCGAAGGTCCGCTACATGGGGCCGGAAGTCCCGGCCGAAGACCTGATCTGGCAGGATCCGGTGCCGGCCGGCACCACGCCGTCGGATTCCGATATCGCCGCGTTCAAGGCCGCGATCCTCGGCTCCGGGCTGACCGTCTCGGAACTGGTCAAGGCGGCCTGGGCCTCGGCCTCGACCTACCGCAATTCGGACCACCGCGGCGGCGCCAACGGCGCGCGCGTGCGGCTGGCTCCGCAGAGTGGCTGGGCGGCCAATGATCCGGACGAGCTCGCCAAGGTGCTCGGCGTGATCGACGCGCATCGCGGCAACCTCTCGATGGCCGACGCGATCGTGCTGGCCGGTTCGGCGGCGGTCGAGAAGGCGGCGAAGGATGCCGGCATCGACGTGACCGTGCCCTTCACCGGCGGGCGCGGCGATGCGACCGAGGAACACACCGATGCGGCGAGCTTCGAACCGCTTGAGCCCTTTGCCGACGGGTTCCGCAACTACCTCAAGACCAAGTCGGTCGTCCGCACCGAGGAAATGCTGATCGACAAGGCGCACCTGCTGGGCCTGTCGATCCCCGAAATGACCGTGCTGGTCGGCGGGATGCGGGCATTGGGTGCGGTCAGCGGCAACCGCAAGCACGGGGTGTTCACCGACCGCGTCGGTACGCTCACCCCGGACTTCTTCCGCAACCTGCTCGACATGAACACCAAGTGGACCCCGGTCGAAGGCTCGGACGACGAGGAATATGTCGGCACCTGCCGCAAGACCGGGGCGGAGAAGTATCGCGCCACCCGCGCCGACCTCGTGTTCGGCTCGAACTCGATGCTGCGCGCCCAGGCCGAGGTCTATGCCGAGGCCGGGAACGAGGGCAAGTTCGTGTGCGACTTCATCTCGGCCTGGAACAAGGTGATGAACGCAGACCGCTTCGACCTCAGCTACGCCAAGTATCACTGAGCCTATCGTCGAGGCAGGGAAGCCTGACCAGAAAGGGGCCTCCGGTGGCGACACCGGGGGCCTTTTTTCTATGCCGTCTCCGGTCCGCCCCCATCCGGCAGCGTTAACGGGGCTTTCACCAGTCGCCGAATAAATACCTGATACCAGTCAATTATTTACCGCTGCAGAGCCGCAAGAATGTCGCTGATCGATCCCGCATCACTGCCGCTTCTGGCGGACAGCTATCCGCATCATGCGGCAGTGATCCGGCACCATCTCGCTGCCGAGCCGCTGCTCGGCCATGCCGCGCTGGCCGCCGCCGCACGCGATATGCCGCCTGCGCAGGTCGAGCGGCGGGTGCATGATGCCGCCGATGGTGCGGGCTTCAGCCACCACGCGGACGGACGCGATCCGGCGGAAGCGATTGCCGCCGGCGGTGATGACGAGGCGTGGATCATGCTGCGCGGGATCGAACAATTGCCCGCCTATCGCGCGCTGCTCCACCGCCTGCTGGCCGAACTCGCCCCGGTGATCGCGCCGGCGACCGGGCCGGTGCGCGACATCAAGGGCTTCGTTTTCGTCTCCGCGCCCGGCACCCACACCCCGTTCCACTTCGATGCCGAGTACAACATCCTGTTCCAGATCGCCGGAACCAAGGTCTTCGCTACCTGCCCGCCCGCCCCGCCGTTCCTCGATCTGGCGCGGCGCGAGGCCTACCACCTTGCCGGCGAGAACATGCTGTCGTGGGAGCCCGGGTTCGCGGAGGCCGAGCAGCACCACCACCTGATGCCGGGCGATGCGCTGTTCGTGCCCTTTGCCGCGCCGCACCGGGTGCTGGCCGGCGATGCGCCCTCGGTATCGCTCTCGGTCACCTGGCAGAGCCGCGCCAGCCGCGCCGAGGTCGAGGCGCTGGCGCTCAATCCGGTGCTGCGGCGCTGGGGCCTGCCGGCGCATGATCCGGCCGAAGCGCGCGGTGCCCCGTGGCTGCGCGCGGCGGCGAGCCGGATCGGGCAGCGGATCGGCCTGTTATGAAGCCCCATCCCGAGCCTGCTTTTTTCCCGGCCCCGACCCCCGCCGCCTGGCTGCACCCCGAGCCCCGCGGAGGTGCTGACGCGCTGACGGTCGATTTCCTGCGGCCCTCGGGCCTGCCCGCCGCCGAGCGCGCGCAATGGGCGCGGCTCAGCGCGCGGGCCGCGCCGGGCAATATCTTCGCGCAGGACTGGTTCATGGAGCCCGCCCTGCGCCACTGCGGCGAGGCCGCGACGCTGCGGCTTGCGGTGGTGCGGCAGGGCTCGGGCGAATGGCTCGGCGCGCTGCCGCTGGTGTTCGAGACCCGCATCGGGCGCTTCCCGCTGCCGGGGCTGCATAGCTGGCGCGCAACCAACCAGTTCCTTGCCACGCCGCTGGTGCTGCCCGGCGCCGAGAAAGCCTTCTGGCACAGCCTGCTGGCGCGGCTCGACCGCAGCCCGGGCCTCGCACTGGCGCTGTGCTGCGACGATCTGCCGATGGATGATCCGGCCACGCTGGCGCTGGTGAGCCTGTGCGCCGAACAGGAGCGGACGATCGAGACGCTCGACCGCTTCGTGCGCCCCGCGCGCCTTTCGGGGATGCGCAAACCCGGCGACCCGCGCGCCCTGCGCAAGCTCGACCGGCGGCTCGACGGGCTGGAGCGGAAGCTGGCGCAGGCGCTCGGGCCGGTCAGCGTGGTGATGCACACCGCCGCCGAGGACAGCGAGGCGTGGATCGCCGCCTTCCTCGCGCTCGAACGCGCGGGCTGGAAGGGCCGGGCGCGCAGCGCGCTGGCCTGTGCGCCGGGCAGCGCCGGGCTGTTCCGCGAGGCGATCCGCCACGGCCACCGGATCGGCGCGGCGCGGCTCGCGAGCCTGCGCGCGGGCGACCGGATCGTCGCCATGTCGAGCTGGTTCGTCGCCCACGGCCATGGCTTCGGCTTCAAGATGACCCATGACGAGGCATGGCGGCATTGCGCGCCCGGGCGGCTGCTGATGCGGCGGGTCGGGCGGCTCAGCGCGGGCGAAGCGCCGCTGCTGTTCGATACCTGCGCCCCGGCGGGCACCCCGACCGACGCGCTGTGGCCGGACACGCGCACGCTCGGCAGCTTCGCCGTGGCGATCGGCGGGCGCACCCGGCGCGGGGCCCTGCGCGCCCTGCTCGATGCCCGCACCCGCTGGCACGACCGCCACAGACGGCCGGAGGAAGGGCCTCCCGAAACCGCTTGACGCACCCCGCAGGTGATATAAATATGATATCATAATTATATCGCCTTTGGAGATTCGTCATGTCTTCTGTTGATACCCCTGCCCTCAATCGCAGCCGCGAAGTCCCGGCCACCACCCAGAGCGGCTATGTCATGCTGCTGGTCAGTCTTGCGCTGGTCGCGGTGGCTGGCTGGCTGTTCATCGGCGGTGTCGTCACCCCCGACGAGCCTGACGGGCTGCAATTGATCGGCGCGGGGCTCACCGGCTTCATCGGCCTGTTCATCCTCACCGGCTTCTACATGATCAATCCCAACGAGGCCGCGGCGATCCAGCTGTTCGGCGCCTACAAGGGCACCGACCGCAACGAGGGCCTGCGCTGGGTGCTGCCGTGGCTGGGCAAGACCAAGATCGCGGTGCGCGCCAACAACGTCATCTCGCAGACCATCAAGGTCAACGACGCACGCGGCAACCCGATCGAGATGGCCGCCCAGGTCGTGTGGCGTGTCACCGACACCGCGCAGGCGCTGTTCGATGTCGACGACTACCGCGAATTCGTCACCGCCCAGATCGAGGCCGCAGTGCGCTCGATCGGCTCGCGCTACCCCTATGACGACATCGAGCATCTCGAAGTCACCCTGCGCGGCAACCACGACGAAGTCAGCGCCGAGCTGCGGCTCGCGCTGATCGAGCGGCTTTCGGTGGCGGGGATCACGGTCGACGAATGCGGCCTCACGCACTTGGCCTATGCCCCCGAGATCGCCGGCGCCATGCTGCGCCGCCAGCAGGCCGAAGCGGTGATCGCGGCGCGCAAGAAGCTGGTCGAAGGCGCGGTCACGATGGTCGAGATGGCGCTCAGCCAGCTCTCCGAGAAGGACGTCGTCCACCTCGACGACGAGCGCAAGGCGGCGATGGTCTCGAACCTGATGGTCGTGCTGTGCGGCGAGCGGGAGACCCAGCCGGTGGTCAATGCAGGGTCGCTCTACTGACAATCGTGTGATGTCTGCCAGGAAACCCTTTGCCCTGCGCCTCGATCCGGCGCTTCACGATGCGATCCAGCGGCTCGCCGATGCCGAGCTGCGCAGCGTGAACGCCGAGATCGAGGTGCTGCTGCGCGAGGCGCTGGCGCGGCGCGGGGTGAAGGTCGCCCGCAGCGAGACGCCGAGGCGCGGCCGCCCGCCGGGCACGGCAAGCGAGGGAAACAGCGATGCGTGATGAAGACAAGCCTTTCATTCTCACACGTTACGGCCGGTGGAGCTTCAAGATCGCCCCGCGCAATGGCGAGGGCTGGCGTCAGACGCTGATCTGGATGGCATTGCTGGCACCGATCACCGGCGGATTTGTGTGGTTTGTGTCGCACAATCCTGAGGGAACCGCCTTTCATATCGCCCTTGCGCTCTATGTGGCGGCGATGGCGGCGTGGAGCGCGGGCGGCACCATGTGGATGAAGGCCCGCGCTGATGTCGTCGACATCGACGAACTGCTCAAACTCAAGCGCGAGGCCGAGCGCAAGAGCCGGCGCGGGCGCTGAGGAACGCGCCGCGCGGTGCGGCGTTGGAAGTCCATGATTTTGCGCTGTCTCTGTGCTGTGCTGCTGTGCCTCGCGCCGCTCGCGGGCCTCGCCGCGCAGGCGCCGGACGAGCTGGTGCTCGAGGGCGAGAACATCATCACCGTCACCATCGCCGGCCAGCCGGTGCGGCTCGAGGTGAGCGCGGAGAGCTTCGGGCAGCCGGTGCTCAATCCCGACACCGTCCAGCGCCTGTGGCTGATCCCCGAAACCCGGCGCGGATGGCGCTTCGGACCGGTGGTGGTGGAAGGCGTGGGGACCACCGCTCCGGTCGACTTCGGCACCGGGGCCGGGCCGGTGCCGCTCGCGCTGTCATGGTCCGATCATCCGGCCTCGGCGCGGGCCGACGGCACCATCGGGGTCCACCACCTGCCCTACGAGCGCGTCCGCTTCGTCCTGCGCCCGCCCGCGCCGGCGGAGACCGTGCAGCGCTTCCCACTGAAGCGCGCCGATGACGGCAATTCCCGGCTCGGCACCGAGGTCACCATCGGCAAGCGGCGACTGATGATGATCTTCACCCCCCACCGGCGCGAGAACCTCGTCACCGCGCCGACCGCCAATTTCATCGCCACCCATCAGGAAGGCGGCTTTGCCCAAGGGACCGAGGGGATCGCGGTGATGCAGTTCGGTGTCCAGCGCCCAACCCGGATCATGCGCATCGCCCATCCGATCGAACTGGGCGATCTGCTGGTCGATCGCTTCGCGGTGCGGATCGAGGATTACGGCGAACCCAGCCGCGTCGGCGAGATCGGCGAGAACGATCCGCGCTTCGAGAAGGGCCGCATCCTCGTCAGCCGCCGCAAGGGGCGCGGGCGACCGGACCTGCTCACCCGCATCGGCGGCGACCAGATCAGGCATTGCTCGGCGATCACCTATGATCTGGGTGCGGCCGAGATCCGCCTGAGCTGCACCGCGCCGCCCGCCGAATGAAGCACTAGCCGATGCGGCGGATCGCGTAGCTGCGTCGCGGCAGGAAAGCCTCGGCCGGATCGCTCGCGCGGCACACGCAGTCGGGCGCCACCAGCTCGCGGTAGAGCCGGGTGAACACCGCCGCATACCAGTGGAACAGGCTGTCGGGCAGCGGGATGGTGTCCCCGGCGGCGGTGCGGTCGATCGCAAAGGCCCATGCCCCGCGCGGCGTGAACACGCCCGCGCCCGCAAAGGTCCATGCGTGCTTGCGGATCGCCGCCATCAGCAGCGGCGCGGCGATGAACGCGGGCAGCAGCCGCAGCAGCCGCACCACCGGAGCGGGGATGCGGTTGGCGATGATGTAGTCCGCGGTGCGCGCGCCGGCTTCCTCGGCGATGACATAGCACCCCATCGGCTCGTGCAGCGCCAGCCAGCGGTGGAGCCGCAGCGCCTGCATCTCGGGGATCATGTCCTCGCCCGAGGGCAGGGCGTGGATCTGCGCATCAAGCAGGATCGCGCCGGTTCCGGCGTGGCCCAGGCGTTCCTCCATCACCGCCACCGTCTGGAGCACCGCATTCGGCCCGATCAGCGCCCCCGGATGCATCCCGGGGCGCCGCCGCCCGAGAATCCGCGCCTCAGTCGACATCGATCCGATCCCGCCGGCGTTCCTCACCCCGCTGCTTCATCTGCTCGCGCACCGCCTCGCGGCGTTCGGCCGCCTGTGCTGCGCGATCGGCAGCGGTTTCCCAGTCGGTCGCCGCATCGGCGGCGGCGAGGCGGCTTTCGTCGAAATGGAACTCCACCTTCTTGGCGGTCTGCGGCCCCCAATATCCCGCCTTGCCGAGGTCGTAGAAGGTGCGCTTGAAACCCGCCCTGAGGAAGGCATAGAGGCAGCCCAGCAGATAGCGCCGCCGAAAGCCCGTCCCGCGCCACGGATAGTGGAACAGCGCCTTGCGCATGTAGAACCGGCGGTAGTTCTTCATCACCCCGTTGAGCAGCTCGCCCCGCTCCATCGCGGCGGGCTTCATGATCGGCGTGACGAAGTTGTATTTCGAGAAATCATGGACCTCGACCTGGTCCTTCAGCGTCTCGAACAGCGGGGTGTAGGGCCAGGGCGTGTACATCGCCCAGTTGGCGAGATCGGGCTGCCAGTCCCACGCCATCTGGAAGGTCTCCTCCAGCGTCTCTGGGGTTTCGTTGTCGAGCCCGACGATGAACTGCGCCTCAACGAAGATGTCGGCATCGCGCAGCAGCCGGATCGCTTCCTTGTTCTCCTCGACCTTGGTTTCCTTGTTGAACCGGTCGAGCTTCATCTGCGCGGCGGCTTCCGTGCCGAGGCTGACATGGACGAGGCCGGCCTTGCGGTAGAAGGGCAGCAATTCCTTGTCGCGGTAGATGTCGGTGACGCGGGTGTTGATCCCCCACTTCACCTTGTCGGGCAGGCCGCGGTCGATCAGCTCCTGACAGAAGCGGATGAAGGTCTTGCGGTTGATGGTCGGTTCCTCGTCCGCAAGGATGAAGAAGCCGACGCCGTGCTTTTCATGCAGCTCCTGGATTTCGTCGACCACGTCCTTGGGATCGCGCACGCGGTAGTCGCGCCAGAACTTCCACTGCGAGCAGAACGAGCAGGTGAAGGGGCAACCGCGCGCAAGGTTGGGGATGGCGACGCGGGTGCCCAAGGGGATGTAGGTGTACTGGTTCCAGTCGAGGATATCCCAGTCGGGCTTGATGCTGGCCATGTCCTTGATCGTGTCGGCGGCTTCGGTGGCGACGACCGTCTCGCCCTCGCGGAAGGCGAGGCCCTTGATGGCCCGCGCTTCGGCGGGAAAGCGCCCTTCCTTGATCGCCGTGAACAGCTCGACCGCGATCTCCTCGCCCTCGCCGCGCACGATCACATCGATATGCGGCGCCTCGGCGAGCACCTGCGCGTACATGAAGGTCGCGTGGATGCCGCCCAGCACCCGCACCGCTTTGGGCACGGTGAGCGCGGCGACTTCGAGCACGCGTTCGGCGGCGTAGATGCTCGGCGTGATGGCGGTGGTGCCGACCAGATCGGGCTGGAGCGCGGCCATGCGTTCGGCCAGCTGTTCATCCGAGAGGCCCTCGGTCATCGCGTCGATGAAGGTGATGTCGTCGAACCCGGCGCGCTTCAGCGGGCCGGTGAGATAGGCGACCCATGCGGGGGGCCAGGTTCCGGCAATTTCGGCCCCGCCGGAACGGTAATTGGGATGAACGAACAGAATGCGCATGGGCCGAATCCCCCCTCTTGGATGGTGCCAAGGTGGGGGAGCGGGCGGGATCGCGCTTTGCGCTGGATCAAAAAGGGAAGCTTACCCCTTTGCCGCATGCTCCGCGCGGGCAATCTCGTGCAGCCAGTCGGCGTGGCGGGGGGCTTTCTTGGTCTGGGACCACTCCTCAAGCATCACCGGAGCGACGCGGGCGAGCTCGGCGTATTGGTCGGGGGTGCCGATATCGGCGGCGAGTTCCACGCGGTGGCCGTTGGGATCGAAGAAGTAGATCGACTTGAAGATGCCGTGGTGCGTGGGCCCGAGCACGTCGATGCCCTGCGCTTCGATATGCGCCTTGGCGGCAAGCAGGGCTTCCTCGGACGGCACCTTCAGCGCCAGATGCTGCACCCATGCCGGGGTGTTCGGGTCCTTGCCCATCTCCGGCTGGTTCGGCAGCTCGAAGAAGGCGAGGATGTTGCCGTTCCCCGCATCGAGGAAGATGTGCATGTAGGGATCATACTCGCCGGTCGAGGGCACGTGATCCTCGGCAAAGGCGGTGGTGTAGGTCATGCCGAGCACGCGGGCGTACCACTCCACCGTCTCCTTCGCGTCCTTGCAGCGATAGGCGGCGTGGTGGATTCCGGACAGGGCGACGGGGTGGGTCATTCCGCCGGTTCCTCGACAGTGAGCACCCCGCGGATGATCTGGTCGCGCTCCATGCTTTCGAACAGGGCCTTGAAGTTGCCCTCGCCGAAGCCCTCGTCGCCCTTGCGCTGGATGAATTCGAAGAACACCGGGCCGACCTGTGCCTGCGCGAAGATCTGGAGAAGGAGGCGGGGCGCGCCGCCTTCCGTGGTGCCGTCGAGCAGGATGCCGCGCATCTTGAGCGCGTCCACATCCTCGCCGTGACCCGGCAGGCGGCCTTCGAGCATCTCGTAATAGGTCGCGGGCGGCGCGGTCATGAAGGGCACGCCGAGCTTCTGGAGGCGGTCCCAGCAGGCCACCAGATCGTCGCAGATGAGGGCAATGTGCTGGATGCCCTCGCCGTTGAAGGCGCGCAGGAACTCCTCGATCTGGCCCTTGCCGCCTTCGCCCTCTTCGTTGAGCGGGATGCGGATCTTGCCGTCGGGCGCGGTCAGCGCCTTGCTGGTGAGGCCGGTATACTCGCCCTTGATGTCGAAGAAGCGGATCTCGCGGAAGTTGAACAGGGTCTCGTAGTAATCCGCCCAGTACTTCATGCGGCCGGTGTAGACGTTGTGGGTGAGGTGATCGATGGTGTGGAAGCCCGCGCCTTCGGGGCGCTTGTCGACGCCGGGGAGATAGTCGAAGTCGATGTCGTAGATGGTGAGGCCGTTACCCTTCTCGGCGCCCTCGTAGCGATCGACCAGATAGAGGATCGCCCCGCCGATGCCGCGGATCGCGGGGATGCGCAGTTCCATCACCCCAGTCTGGACCGCGACCGGCTCGGCGCCCTTGGCGATCAGGTGGTCATAGGCCTTCGCCGCATCGCGCACGCGGAAGGCCATGCCGCAGGCCGAGGGGCCGTGCTCGCGCGCGAAGTACCACGCGGCGCTCTTCGGCTCGTAATTGGCGATGAGGTTGATGCCGCCCTGCCGCCACAGATGGACGTCCTTGCTCCGATGCTGCGCCACGCGGGTGAAGCCCATCGCTTCGAACACGGGTTCGAGCACGCCCTTTTCCGGGGCGCAGAACTCGACGAATTCGAACCCGTCCAGCCCTGCGGGATTGTCGAACAGGTCTTTGGTCGGTGCATTCATCGCGGGCGCTCCCTCGTCAGCGAGATAGTTTCAATTGAAACCATCTACCCTAAACGGGCGATTCGCGCAAGCAATTGCCAGCCGCGCGCGAAGCGGGCAGTCTTGCGCCAGAGGAGAGCGGCGATGGCAGGCGATACGGGGATCAGGACCAAGGGCATCAACCACATTGCGCTGGTGTGCCGCGACATGGCCGAGACGATGCGGTTCTACACGCAGGTGCTCGGGATGCCGCTGTTCAAGACGGTCGAGCTGCCCGACGGTGGCCAGCACTTCTTCTTCGATTGCGGCGGGGGCAATGCTGTCGCCTTCTTCTGGTGGAAGGACGCCCCACCCGCCGCGCCGGGGATCGCCTCGGTGAAGAAATTCCCCTTCGACGCCAAGACCGCGGTGGGCTCGATGAACCACCTGGCCTTCGACATGGAGGAGGCCGAACTGGAGGCCGCGCTCGACCGGCTCGAAGCGGCCGGCGTGCCGCACACCCACATGGTCTTCAACCACGATGACAGCCCCTCGGGCTATGCGCGCGAGATGCATGACGGGGTGTTCGTCCGCTCGGTCTATTTCACCGATCCCAACGGCATCATGCTCGAATTCGCCGCGACCACCCGCAGCTTCACCCCGGAGGATGTGCGCCACGCCCCTGCCACACTGGCGGAGGACGCCTGATGCCGCGCCTGCGCGAAGTGCCCTTGGGCGAGGCGGACGAGAAGGTCGCCTTGCCGCTCTACCGGCAGCTATTCGGTAGCCGCGATCCGGTGGCCGAGCCCGGCACCGCCACCGGCACCCGCGGCGACTGGTGGAGTGTCTTCGCCAATTCCCCCGACACGCTGCGCCACGCCGCGCAGGGCTTCGCCTATTACCGCTCGCCGGCGCGCAAGCTCGATCCGGTGCTGCGCGAGCTGGGACAGACCTGGGCAGGCTGGGCCACGGGCAGCCAGTTCGTGTTCTCGCAGCACTGCAAAAGCCTGCGCGGCCTCGGGGTGAGCGAAGACAAGATTGCGGCCCTGCCCGTGTGGCAGACCTCGGATGTGTTCGACGCGAAAGAGCGGCTGGTGCTCGCCTATGCCGACCGGCTGGTGTGCCACGGCGGGCGCGTGCCGGACGCGCTGTTCGCCGAGGTGAAGGCGGCGTTCTCCGACGAGGAAATCCTCGAGCTCACCTACATCACCTGCCTCTACCACATGCACGCGATCATGAGCCGCGCGCTGCGCACCGAGTTCGATGATCGCGATGATCCGATTGTCGAGGTGCCTGCGCCCGAAGGCTTCGACGCGCTCGACTTTCTGGGTGGGGCTAGTCGGTAACCCGCCCCACATTCCGCCCGCGCTCGTCCTGCGTCAGCGTCAGCCGCTTGCCGAAAGGCTCGCCGCTCTCGAAGGCCTCGGCTGTGGCAGCGTCCGACAGATCGGCATTGCCCACCACCCGCTCGCCCGCGTCGCTGCGGCCGATGAAGATCGCCTCGGCACCCTTGGGGCCGCGGTTGATGGTGTAGGTCTCGACCGTCGCGGCAGGCACCGGTTCCTTGGCGAGCGGCACCTTGTCGGTCGCCTTGGGCAGCACGGCGAAGCGATCATTGGCTGACCAGTCGGCAGGCTCGGTCGAGTAGATGCCGGTGGCATATTTGCTCATCCAGCCGCCATTCGCGCCGACGAGAGCATACGAACCCCGGTCGCCGCGCACGCGGCTCACGGCTTCCGCGATGGCGTGGGCCGAGTAGTTGTTCCCCGCCCCGCCGAAGAACGGCAAGCCGCCCGTCAGCGTCAGCCCGCGCGGATCGTCGGCGGTGAGGCCGAAGTGGTCGCACTGGTTGAACACAGGGATCGCGAAGCAGGAATAGAAGTCGATGTAGCGCATGTCGGCGATGCCCTTGCCCGCCCGCTCCAGCGCCTTGTCGACAGAGCCAAGCGAGGCCGGGTTGGCCGAGAGGTCGGGCCGCTGCGAGAGCTTGAGCTCGGTCGCGGCGGTGACGGCGTGGATGTGCACCCACTTGTCCTCCGGCACGCCCAGTTCGCGCGCCAGACCGGCGCTGGCGACAATCACCGCCGCCGCCTGGTTCACCTGATCGCGCGCGACCGTCATGCGCGGATAGGGCTCGGCGACGATGCGGTTGCGGTCGGTGACAGTGGCGAGTTCCTCCGCGCTGCGCTCGACCGGCGCGGCGGAGTGCGGGTTAGCCGCCGCGACGCGGGTGAAGGGCGCGAACAGCTTGCCGATTTCGAGGCGGTAGTCCTCCAGCCCCATGCCCAGCTTGTGCCGCCGCGCGTTCTCCGCCAGCGCATAGAGCGGGATCGCCCCGCTCGCGCCGTGCATGAACAGCACGGGTTCGAGCAGTTCCTCGACCCCGAAGCCCTGATCCTCGAAGTCGCCGCCGATCTCTTCCGACCAGTCGGGGATCTCGCCCTTGGCGGTAAGCGCGAGGACGGTCGAGATCGCCTCGCTGCCGACGATCACCGCACACCGGCTGTCGCCCGCGGCGATGGCGCTCGCAAACTCGCCCACCAGCTGCTGGTTGGTCTGCCCGCCGGTGGTGGTGAGGATCGCGCGGGCCGGGTTCGCCCCGACCCGCTTGGCAATCGCGCGCGGCACATTGTCCGCCGCGCCGAAGGGCGGCTTGCGGTCGGGCCGCGACATTTCGAAGGCGCGGATCGCGGCGAGGGTGTCGATGGCCTGCGCCACATCACCGCTCGCTCCGCTATCCGCAATCGCTGCCCCCAGCGCCCGTCCGGCAAGGTCCATGTAGGACAGGGCCTCGTAACCGGGCTCTCCGACCCGTTCCGAATACTGCCCGACCCCGATGATGACGGGCGTGGTGTCAGCGATCATGCCGCAAGGCTCCTCAGTCGACGAAGCCGTCCACGCGCTCGACGATGATCGCCGGGGCCATGCCGCCCGCAGCGCACATCGTCACGAGGCCATAGCGCCCGCCGCGACGCTCTAGCTCGTCGACCACGGTGCCGATCAGGATCGAGCCGGTCGCGCCAATCGGGTGGCCCAAGGCGATCGAGCCGCCGTTGACGTTGACCTTGTCCCAGTCGAGCTCGAGATCGCGCACGAACTTGGCGGCGACGACCGCGAAGGCCTCGTTGATCTCGTAGAGGTCGATGTCGTCCTTGCTGAGGCCGGCCTTGGCCAGCACCTTCTTCGCCGCCGGCACCGGCGCGTTGAGCATCAGCGTCGGATCATCGCCCATGTTGCAGGTGGCAACGATGCGGGCGCGGGGCTTGAGGCCGTGCTTCTCGGCATAGGCCTTGGAGGTGATCAGCACCGCCGCAGCGCCATCGACCACGCCCGAGCTGTTGCCCGCATGGTGGAAGTGCTTGATCTCGAGATCGGGATACTTCTGGTTGATGAGCCCGCGGAAGGTGGTGCCCTTCTCGTCGAGCGGCACGTCGGCGATCTTGGGGAAGGCCGGCTCCAGCTTGGCGAGGTCTTCGCGGGTGGTCTGCGGGCGGGGATATTCGTCGTGATCGAGCAGGACGGTGCCGTCATCGGCCACCACCGGCACCACCGACTTGGCAAAGCGCCCGGC
Organism: Porphyrobacter sp.; assembly: GCA_027531395.1. Classification (GTDB taxonomy): domain Bacteria; phylum Pseudomonadota; class Alphaproteobacteria; order Sphingomonadales; family Sphingomonadaceae; genus Erythrobacter. Next base: position 259,819 of record JAPZRO010000001.1, read on the forward strand.
GGCAATCGCCTCGGCGGCGCGCTGCTGCGAGCGGTAGCCGACCTCGTCGAGCTCCTCGCGGGTGAAGCCTTCCATGCTGGCGATGGCATCGCCGCAGATGCCCTGGTGCGACTGCGGGTGCACCTTCTGGAGCCGCTCGTTGTGGCTGCCCATCATCGGCGGCTTGATCCCGGCGCGCATCTTCTCCTGCGACATGGCGGCGGTGAGGCTCATCATCTCGGTGCCGCCCGCGACGATGCAGTCTTCCATCCCGCTCATCACCTGCGCGGCAGCGAGCGCGACGCTGGTGATCCCGCCGCCGCAGAAGCGATCGAGCGTGGTACCGGACGAGGTGATGTCATAGCCCGCATCGAGCGCGGCCATGCGGCCCATGTCGCCGGCCTGCATCCCGTCCTGCGTGCTGACCGACCAGATCACGTCGTCGACGGTGGCGGTGTCGAGGTGGTTGCGGTCCTTGATCGCCTTCAGCACGGTGGCGGCGAGGTGCTGCGGGTGGCACGCGGCGAGCGCGCCCTTGCCCTGCTTGCCGATCCCGCGCGGCGTGCGCACTGCGTCAATGATGTAAGCCTCGGCCATGATATCCTCTCCCGATGTAGCGAAAATGCGGTTGACGCGTCCGTAAACCCACTGCACCACTCGCACAAGAATTGCGTTTCGAAACGTAATGCCATTTTCGATAGGAGAGAGAGCCCGTGAGCGAGACCGCTGCCCCTGAAGTGCTGACCGATGTCGAGGACGGCGTCCTCATCGTCACCATCAACCGCCCCGATGCCAAGAACGCGATGACCAAGGCCGCAGCCGAGGGCATCGCCGCGGCAATGGACCGCCTCGACGCCGAGGACGATCTGCGCGTCGGCATCATCACCGGCGCGGGCGGCACCTTCTGTTCGGGCATGGACCTCAAGGGCTTCCTGCGCGGCGAGCGTCCGAGCGTGGAAGGCCGCGGGTTCGGAGGCGTGGTCGAGGCCCCGCCGAAGAAGCCGCTGATCGCTGCCGTTGAAGGCTATGCGCTGGCCGGCGGGCTCGAACTCATGATCGCCTGCGATCTCGTCGTGGCCAATGCGAACGCCAAGTTCGGCATTCCCGAAGTGAAGCGCGGCCTTGTCGCGGCGGCCGGCGGCGTGATGATGCTGCCCGACCAGATCCCCCAGCGCGTCGCGCTGGAACTGGCGCTGACCGGCGACTTCATCGACGCGAACCGCGCCTTCCAGCTCGGCCTCATCAACGAAGTGACCGAAGGCTCGGCGCTCGACGCCGCCAAGGCACTCGCCGCCCGCATCGCGGCGAATGGCCCGCTCGCAGTGCGCGTGTCGAAGCAGATCGTGAAGGAATCGCGCGGCTGGGCGATGGATGAACGCTACGCCAAGCAGGGCCAGCTGATCGCGCCGGTGTTCGTGTCGCAGGATGCCCGCGAAGGCGCGGCCGCCTTTGCCGAGAAGCGCAAGCCCAACTGGACCGGCAAGTAAGAACAGAATTTTTGGGATCAGGAGAGAGAGAAATGCCTGTCATCGATGTGCCTCAGCCCGCCTTCATGGAGGAAGAGGAAATCGCCATTTTCGCCGACGCGGTCGGCAAGTTCTACGCCCAGCACGCGCCCCAGAAGCGCGTCGAGAAGTGGCGCGAGGACGGGATGGTCGAGCGCGAATTCTGGCGTGAAGCGGGCGCAGCCGGCCTGCTCGGCGTCTCCGTGCCGACCGAATATGGCGGCCACGGCGGCGACTTCCGGCATGACATGGTGGTGATTACCAAGCAGGGCGAATACGGCGTCGACGGCTTCGGCGCCTCGCTCCACAACACCATCATCCTGCCCTACCTCGTGCGCCACGGCACCGAGGAGCAGAAGCAGAAGTATCTGCCGCGCCTCGTCAGCGGCGATCTCGTCAGCGCGATCGCGATGAGCGAGCCCGATGCCGGGTCCGACCTCCAGTCGATCAAGACCACCGCGCTCAAGGACGGCAACGGCTACCGCCTCAACGGCTCCAAGACCTGGATCTCGAACGGACAGCTGGCCGACTTCATCATCGTCGTCGCCAAGACCGACCCGAACGAGGGCGCCAAGGGCATCTCGCTGCTGCTGCTCGAAACCGAAGGCGCGGAAGGCTTCAGCCGCGGGCGCAAGCTCGACAAGATCGGGCTCGACGCGCAGGACACCTCGGAACTGTTCTTCGACAACGTCTTCGTGCCGGCCGACAACCTGCTCGGCGGGATCGAGGGGCGCGGGTTCTACCAGCTGATGGGCGAGCTGCCGCAGGAGCGTCTGGTGATCGCGATGGGCGCGATTGCCGGGATCGAGAAGGCGCTCGACGTCACCGTCGAATACGTCAAGAACCGCAAGGCCTTCGGCAAGACGATCTGGGACTTCCAGAACACCCAGTTCACCCTCGCCGACCTCAAGGCGCGCGGCACCGCCGCCCGCGTGTTCGTCAACGACTGCATCGCCAAGCTGCTCGAAGGCAAGCTCGACGTGGCGACCGCGAGCATGGCGAAGTACTGGGTGACCGAGTTGCAGAGCGAAGTGGTCGACAAGTGCCTGCAGTTCCACGGCGGCGCGGGCTACATCAACGATTACGCTATCGCCCGCATGTACCGCGACACCCGCATCGCCCGCATCTACGGCGGTTCGAACGAGATCATGAAGATGCTGATCGCGCGTTCCATGTAATGCGTGCCCGCCTCCGCGGGCACGTCCTCGGTGCTGTTCCCGTTGCTAAGGCAACGGGGCACCTGCGGGGCGGCCGCGTGGCCTTGCGGTCGCTGCGCGACCGATCTGGTGCGATGATCTAGTAAAGAGGCGGCTCGGGAAACCGGGCCGCCTCTTTCGTTTGCGTGCCCGCCTCCGCGGGCACGTCCTCGGTGCTGTTCCGAGGCTGCGCCCCGGGCACCTGCGGCTCGCGCGCGTGCGCTCGCGGTCGCTGACGCGACCGATATCAGCGCTTCCAATTGAGGATTGCGTTGGTTCGGCCCGCCAAAGGACGGGCCGCAAGGCCGAACGGCCGCCCGCAGGTGCCCCGGAGCAAAGCGGAGGGAACAGCACCGAGGACGAAGCCACGGAGGTGGCTTCGCAAAACAAAAAAAGGCGGCCCGGTTTCCCGAGCCGCCCTTTTTGTCTGGCCGAAGCCCGGCGCGCTTAGAACTTGGCGCGCAGGGTCACGCCGTACTGGCGCGGCGGCAGGGTGAAGGCCGAACGCGAGTTGGCCGCGCCCGAACCGCGCAGAGTGGTGTTGAAGGTCACCCCGCGCACCACTTCGTCGGTCAGGTTGTTGACCCAGCCTTCGAGCGAGTAGGCGCCGTCGCCGAAGCGCAGGCCCGCACGCAGGTTCACAAAGGCCTTGCCGTCCTGCACATCGGCGATGATCAGCGGCGCGGCATCGACTGCCGCCTGGACCTGCGCCGCGGTGGCACCGGCCGGAACGGTCGGCGGCACGATCGCCTGGGTCGAGGTGCGCTGGTCGCTCTCCATGCGGACCTGGCCCGCGATGAAGAACTCCATCGAGTCGTTGATCGGCTTCTCCCACATGCCGCCGATCAGCGCGACGACCTGCGGAGCATTGGTGAGATCATTGCCGCACAGCGAGGCCACCGTCACCGTGGTCTCCTGCCCGACATCGCAATTCTCGGGGTAGCTCGCATCGAGGATGGTCGCACCGAGGTTGAAGGTCAGCTCGTCGTTCGGACGGATCAGGCCTTCGATTTCGACACCCTGCGTTTCGGCCACCGGCACGTTGAAGGTGGTGAAGGCCGTCCCGGTGAACTCGAGCACCTGGAAGTTGGAGAACTCCTCGTAGAAGGCGGCGATGTTCAGCGTGACCTTGTCGTCGAGCATCTTCGCCTTGAGGCCGACTTCGTAGGCATCGACCTCTTCCGACAGGAAGCGCGGATCGGCACCGTTCACGGCCGCAGTGGTATCGAGGTTGATACCGCCCGCCTTGTAGCCGTGGGTGAAGCTGGCATAGGTGTTGACCGCCGAGCTGATTTCATAGCCGAGCTTGACGGTGTAGATCAGCTCCTCGTCGTCGAAATCGGACTGGAAGGTGCGCACCAGCGGCAGGGCAGCCGACTGCGGCAGGTTCGCCGGAGCGGTGAAGCCGAAGCAGCCGAGACCGATGAAGGACGGACGCAGCGGCGCCGGGATCACGCCCAGCGCGCCGAGCGTGGCCGGGCAGATTTGGTTGTTGACCGCGGTCTGCGTGAACCCACCCGACTTTTCTTCCCACGAGTAGCGCGCGCCCAGCGTCAGTTCGAGACCGTCGGTGATCTCGAAGCTGTTGTGGGTGAAGATCGCGTAGCTCTTGGCGTCCTGCTGGAAGCGGTTGGTGTTGGTGGTGCCGGCCGGATCGCGGCCGGTGAACACCGTCAGCGGGTTGGCGCCAAGCGCACCGCCGGTCGGCACGAACAGCAGCGCGCCGACGTTCTCGCCATAGTCGGCGCCGAGTGCGAAGCTGACCGACTGGTCGATGGTTTCATCCGAATAGAAACCGCCGACCATGTAGTTCAGCTTGCCGTCCATCCCTTCGCCCTGCAGCCGCAGTTCCGCTGTCCAGGTTTCCAGCTCCAGATTGAGGCCGCTGACGTTGAAGATGTCGAGCCCGGTGAAGTCGGAGTCATAGGCCTCGAAGCTCTCGTACTTGCGCCACGAGCCGATGAAGATCAGGTCGGCGGTGTCGGAGATCGGGAATTCCAGTTCGCCGGTCACGCCGTAGTTGTCGATGTCCGCCACCGGCGCAGCGTTGAGCGAGACGGTGCGGTTGTCCATCGCGCGCTCGAAACCGGCCTGGTCGAACGGCGTGGTCGCAACCGAAGGCTGGCCGTTGCCGCCATTGGCACCGAGGCCTACCGCCGCATAGGCCCCGCCGGTGATCAGCGGCGACTGGTACAGCTCGATCGCACCGCAGCAGCTCGACTGGCTCTTCGAATAGTCGGCGATGATGCGGCCGCGCATCCCGCTGTCGGTATCCCAGCCGATCTGGCCGCGAACCAGCCACTGGTCGGCGTCGTTGGTCTCGCCGATCTTCGCGCCGGTGCGGTTGACCACGTCGAGGAAGCCGTCACGCTCGCGATAGGCACCGGTGACGCGCAGCGCGAGGGTGTCCTGCACCAGCGGCACGTTGACCGCGCCCTGCAGGCTGATTTCGTTGAAGTTGCCGTATTCCGCGTTCACGAAGCCGCCGAACTCGGTGACATCGGGACGGACGTTGGTGATGTTGAGCGCGCCGGCCGAGGTGTTGCGGCCGAACAGCGTGCCCTGCGGGCCGCGCAGCACTTCGACGCGTTCCACGTCGACGAATTCCGACAGCGCCACGCCCGGACGCGACTGGTAGGCGCCGTCGACAAAGATGCCGACCGCGCTTTCGAAGCCGATGTTGTTCGAGGTCGTGCCGATACCGCGCACACGCAGCACCACCGAGCCCGAGGCGAGCTGCGCCTGGCTGGCGGTGAAGGAGGGCGCGAGGGCCGAGATCTGCTGGATGTTGACGACGCGCTGCGCTTCGAGCTGCTGCGGCGCGATGGCGGTCACCGCGAGCGGAATGTCCTGCACGTCCTGCGCGCGGCGAGTCGCGGTCACGATGATGACGCTGTCATCCCGAACCTCGGGAGCATCACTCTGCGTGTCCTGGGCAAAGGCGGGGGTGGTAAGCGCGCTGCAGGCCATGAGGCCGCCAGCAAAGGCTGCAAGCTTGCGATTCATAAAATCCCTCTCTCCACAATCTGGCCGGTTTGACACCGGTCCTGTCGTTGCGGAACGAAACCTATCAGCCTTGCGCGCCCTAACAAGAGTCATAGCGAAGTTCTGGGCGAGAGTAGCAAAAATGCAACATGTTATGCTGCGGCGCAGCATAGAGCCAGCCGCACAAGTCGTGAGGGCAACTTTGTTACGCGTCGCCTGAAGGCCGGGCGGCTCAGAACCCGTAGCGCAGGCCGAGCCACAGGGTGCGCGGCACGCCGAGATCGATCGATCCGCCCTGGTTGCGGGTGACGATATCCTCGCTGGTCAGGTTTTCGCCCCGCAGCACCAGCGACAGCTTGCCCGCGAGCGGCGCGGCGAGGAAGGCGTCGAGCGTGGTCGCAGGCGGCAGGCGGTCGCTCTCCAGATCATCCTCGAATTGCGCCGCAACATGGCGCAGCGTCGCGGCCAGCTGCCAGCCCTCGGCCGGTCGCCAGCCGAGCGTCAGCGTCCCCGCGAAGGCGGGCGTCTGCGCCGGACGGTTGCCGTCAAGCGCGAGCGAGGCGCCCTCCCCGCGCACCTCGGCATCGGTCCACGCAAGCGCGCCGTCGAGGCTGACCTGCCCGAGCTTCACCGCCAGATTGGCCTCGATCCCGCGCGCTTCGATGGCGGGCAGGTTCTGCCGCTGGCGCAGGTTGGGGGCGATGGTGACATTGGCGATGGCGTTCTCGACCGCGTTGTCGAACGCCGTCACCGACAGCACCAGCGCATTGACCGGCTGCCAGTCGAACCCGATCTCGAAGCCTTCGAGCCGCTCGTTCGCCAGCGCGGCATTGGCCTGCGTCACCACCGGGAACACCACGAAGGGGCGGTAGAGCTCGTTGAGGGTGGGTAGTCGCAGTCCGGTATAGGCCGCCGCGCGCAGATCGAGGCGGCGGGTGGCATAGACCTGCGCCCCCGCGCGCCAGCTCAGCGACCAGTCGGAGCGGTCGGGCGCGACCACCTCGCTCACCAGCGCGCCCTGCGCCGAGACCGCGCGGTAGAAGCCGCCGGTGATGCTGCTGCGGTCGGCGCGCAGCCCGCCGTTGATGATCAGCGGGCCGATCTGCCAGTCGTCCTCGATGAAGATGCCGAGATTGCCGGTCGTCCCGCCCGCGCGCCGCCGCTCGGTGATGGCGCCGGTAAAGGCGCTGATCGCCTCCTCCTGCAATTCCCCGTCGGCGCGGCGGTAGTCGGCGCCGATGCGGATATCGTGACCCTCGGCAATCGGCGGGCGCAGCTCGAACTTGCCGCCGATCCCGGTCGAGGGCGTGCGGCGCTGGTCGAGCGTCGGGGTGAAACGGGTCGCAGAGATCACGACATTGGCGAAGTCGCGCGTCTGGACATAGGCCAGCGCATCGAACTGCCAGCGCCCGCGTCCGACGAGGCGGATCGAGGCCTCCTGCCCTTCGCTGAGCGAATCCGCGCCCCTGAAGCGCAGCGTGCGGGTGTCGCGGAAGGCGGCGACGCGGGCCTGCACCTCGACGCTGCCGGTGAGCGGGGCGACGGCGCGCAGGGCGGCGTTCCAGCTGTCGAAACCGGCGCGGGCGGTGGCGGGGACGCGCTGGTCCGCGGGCGTGGTGAAGAACCCCTGTCCGCGGTCCCAGCGCCCGCTGGCGGTGGCAAAGCCGCTTCCGAGCCGCTGTGTGAGCACACCGCTCGCCTCGGTCTCAGCGCGGTTGTTGATCGCAGCGCTGCCGAGGAACCCGGCTGTGTCCGAAGGATCGGCGCTTTCCAGCTCGATCGTGCCCGCCAGCGCGCCCGCGCCGAACGGTCCCGAGCCGCCGCCGCGGGTCACGCGGATCTGGCCGAGGGTCTCGGGCGGGATCGCCGAGAGCGGGATATAGCCGAAGAAGGGATCGGCCACCGGCACCCCGTCGAGCAGCACCAGCGCCCGGCTGGTGGCATTGCCGCCGAGCGCGCGCAGGGTGACGCCTTGCGCGCTGGGGTTGGACGAGCGGCTGTCCGATCGGCGGAACTGCTGGAACCCCGCCACGCCGCGCAACACGTCCTCGATCCGGCCCGAGGGAGCGGCGACGATCGTCTCGCGCTCCAGCGTGGTGGTGGCATAGATCCCGGACGATAGCGCCGGATCCAGCCCGCGTCCGGTGACGATGATCTCCGGCTTCTCCTCGCTCTCCGGCGCGGCCTCACCATCCTGCGCGGCGAGCGGCGCGGTGGCGAGGGCGAGGGGTAGCGAGGCGAGCAGGCGGGCACGAACGGTCATGGCGCGCGCCTTAAAGCCTGCCGCGCGGCCCGTCACCCCCGCGCCGGGCCCAAAGTCAGTTGCAGATTGCTATTCAAGACTCGCTTTTGCCCCCATGCTGTGGTTACAACCGTGTCAACAAGGGAGAGAGAGGGCCCGTCATGCTTGCCACACCGCCAGATTTCGACGTGCTGATCGTGGGTGCCGGGATTTCCGGCATCGGCATGGCCGCGCATATGGAAATGAAGGCGCCGCACCACACCTACGCGATCGTCGAGCGGCGCGACAATCTCGGCGGCACGTGGGATCTGTTCCGCTACCCCGGCATCCGCTCGGACAGCGACATGCACACCCTCGGCTTCGATTTCGAGCCGTGGCGGCACGAGAAGTCCATCGCCGATGCCCCCGCGATCCTCGAATATCTCGACCGGATCGTCGATGAGCGCGGCATCCGCCAGCACATCCGCTTCGGCCACAAGGTGATCAGCGCCGACTTCCACCACGATGACGCGCGCTGGCATGTCGAGATGGAAAAGGCCGACGGCAGCCGCACGCACCTGACCGCGAACTTCCTCTATCTCGGCGCGGGCTATTACGACTACGACGAGCCCTATGATCCCGGCTTCGACTTCGGCGAGTTCGACGGGCAGGTGCTCCACCCGCAGTTCTGGCCCGAAAACCTCGACTACAAGGACAAGCACGTGGTGGTGATCGGCTCGGGCGCGACCGCCGTCACCATCGTCCCGTCGATGGCGAAGGAGGCAGGCCATGTGACCATGCTCCAGCGCACCCCGACCTGGATGTTTACCCGCCCCGCCAAGGACGCAATCGCCAACTTCCTGCGCGCGATCCTGCCGGAAAAGCTCGCCTACCGGATCACCCGGTTCAAGAACATCAAGATGCAGGACTTCAGCTTCAAGCTGGCGCGCGACAATCCGCAGAAGGTGAAGGACGCGCTCTACAAGAAGATCGAGGCCGCGCTCGGGCCGGATTACGACAAGGACAGCTTCACCCCGCCCTACAACCCGTGGGAACAGCGCCTGTGCCTCGTGCCCGACGAGGATCTGTTCAAGGCGATGAAGGCCGGCAAGGCGAGCGTCGTGACGGGCCATATCGCCAAGTTCGAGAAGGGCGGCGTGCGCCTGACCGACGGGCAGTTCCTCCCCGCCGACATCGTGGTGACCGCGACCGGCCTCAAGCTCGCGGTGGCGGGCAAGATCGACGTCCGCGTGGATGGCGAGCCGGTGAAGTTCAACGAGCGGTTCTACTACAAGGGCTGCATGTTCTCGAACCTGCCCAACCTTGCGGTGGTGTTCGGCTATCTCAATGCCAGCTGGACGCTGCGGGCGGACATCAATTCGGACTACGTGTGCCGCGTGCTCGAACACATGCGCACCACCGGCAGCACCATCGCCACCCCGGTGCTGACGGCTGCGGAAGAGGCGAAGATCGTCGAGGACGACGTGTTCGATTTCTCCTCGGGCTACATCCAGCGCGGCAAGCACATCATGCCGCGCAACTCGATCGCCTATCCGTGGCGCCTCAATCAGGAATATGTGGTCGATCGCAAGCGGATGAAGGAAGACCCGCTCACCGATGGCTTCCTGACCTTCACCCGGCCGGGCGCCAATGCGCGGCGGGGCGAGGAACAGCTCGAGGCGGCGGAGTAACTTCAATTCTCGTCATTGCGAGCCGCAGGCGAAGCAATCCATGGACCAACCTCGTGTCAGGTGCGTCGGCAGGCCATGGATTGCCGCGTCGCCTTCGGCTCCTCGCAATGACGAAGTTCTTCCAGTGACCGCCATTCTCCCCTAATCCCACCCCATGACCTCTCCCGAAAAGATCTGGACCGCCGGACTCGTCGTCATCGGCGACGAAATCCTCTCCGGCCGCACGCAGGACAAGAACATCGCGCAGGTGGCGAGCTGGCTGCAGGTGCAGGGCATCCGCCTCGCCGAGGTGCGGGTGGTGCCCGATGTCGAGGCGCGGATCATCGAGGCGGTCAACGCGCTCAGGGCCGCCTATGACTACCTCTTCACCACCGGCGGCATCGGGCCGACCCATGACGACATCACCGTCGATGCGGTTGCCGCGGCGCTGGGCGTGCCGGTGGTGATCCACCCCGAGGCGCGCGCGTTGCTCGAACGCTATTACGCCACCCGCGGCGGGCTCAACGAAGGGCGGCTGCGCATGGCGCGCGTGCCCGAAGGCTCGGACCTGATCCCCAACCGCATGTCAGGCGCGCCCGGCATCCGGCGCGGCAATATCTTCGTGATGGCGGGCGTGCCGCATATCACCGCCGGGATGCTCGACGCGCTCACCGGCGAGCTCGAGGGCGGGTTGCCGCTGCTCAGCGAAACCATCGGCTGCTGGGTCGCCGAAAGCGAGGTGGCCGATCTGCTGCGCACCTGCGAGGCGGCGCATGACGGCTGCCAGATCGGCTCCTACCCCTTCTTCCGCGAGGGCCGCGTGGGCGCCAATTTCGTGGTCCGCTCGACCAGCGCCGAGGCGCTCAAGGCCTGCTGCGACAGCCTGACCGACGGCCTGACGGGGCTCGGCTACGCGGCGACCGCAGGCGGGATCTGAGGCCGCGCGCGGGCGCCGCAGGAGACAGCATCACCCGGCCTTAACCCTTTGCCGCTAAGGCAGGGGCGGCATGACCCGCGTGTTCATCACGATCGACACCGAGTATTCCTCGGGACTCTACACCGGGCCGGGTGCGGCTGACCGGGCCGACAACTTCGCCCGCTCGATCGCCTGCAACACCCCGCAAGGCCCGGCGGGCGTCACCCACAAGCTCGAACTGCTGGCACGCTACGGCCAGAAGGCGGTGTTTTTCGTCGATCCCATGCCCGCGCTGGTGTGGGGAGTGGCCGCGATCGAGGATATCGTCGGGCCGATCCTCGCGGCCGGGCAGGACGTGCAGCTGCATTGCCACACCGAATGGCTCGCGCTGGCGGGCAGCGCCAATCCGCTGGCTTCGGGGCGCACGGGGCACAACCTCGCCGACTTCCGGTTCGAGGAGCAATGCGCGATCCTCGACTATGCCCGCACCACCCTGATGGCAGCGGGTGCGCCTGCCCCGGTTGCCTTCCGCGCCGGGAACTACGGTGCCAATGACGATACGCTGCGCGCGCTCGCATCGCTCGGCATCGGCCATGACACCAGCCACTGCCCCGCGCTTCCCGGCGGGGCGTGCCGCATCAGCCTTGGGCCGGAAGCGCGCGACCCGGTCGCGCATATGGGCGTGATCGAGGTGCCGGTCGGCAGCATCGGCACGCTGCGCGGGGGGCAGCGCCATGCCCAGATCACCGCGCTGACGCTGGCCGAGATGCTCGCCGCGATAGCCCATGCCCGGCAATCGGGGCGCGAGAGCTTCACGCTGGTGAGCCATTCCTTCGAGCTCATCAACCGCCGCAAGCTGGCAGTGAACCGCATCGTGCGCCGCCGCTTCACCCAGCTCGTCAAGGCGCTTGCCGCCATGCCCGGCGTGACCACCGGCACCTATGCCGAAGCCCCGCCGCAGCCGTCTGCCGCCCTCCCGCCAAGCCATGTCCTGCCGGCCAGCGCATGGCGCACCGGCCAGCGGATGGCCGAGCAGTTCGTCTCGAACACGCTCTACGGCGCGCTCTAGGGTCTGCTGGCGATGTCCTCTGCCGCCATCGACTTCACGCTCGGCTCGCGCCGCCTGCTGAGTGTGCCGCGCGCGCTCTCGACCTGGAGTTTCGGGCTGGAGCAGGTGCTGTCGCAGGCCCTCCCCGATGCGCCCGCGCCCGGGCCTGACGGGCTGCGCATCCTCTCCGCCCCGACCGAGCGGCTCGCCGCCATCGCCGCGCGCTATCCCGGCTTCGTCGCGGGCGGACGGCAGGACTACCGCCGCCACTACATCGACATGACGGGCAGTTTCGAGGACTACATGGCGCGCTTCTCGGGCAAGACCCGCTCGACCCTGCGGCGCAAGGCGAAGAAGCTGGCCGAGGAGACCGGCGGCACCACCATCACCGAACACCGCAGCCCGGCCGAGATCGAGGCCTTCCTCGCCGCCGCCCTGCCGCTGTCGGCGCGGACCTATCAGGCGCGGCTGCTGGATGCGGGCCTGCCCGACAGCCCAGAGGCGCGGCGGACAATGCTGGAGGCGGCCGAGGACGACCGGATGCGTGGCTTCCTGCTGCACGCGGGCCTCCGGCCGATTGCCTATCTCTCGCTGCCGGTGGAGGGTGCGACGCTGGTCTATGCCCATCTCGGCTACGACCCGGACCATGCGCGGCTCTCGCCCGGCACGGTGTTGCAGATGGAGGCGCTGGAGCGGTTGTTCGCCGAACAGCGCTACCGCTGGTTCGACTTCACCGAGGGCGACGGTGCGCACAAGGCGATGTTCGGCACCGGCAGCGCCCAATGCTCGAGCCTGGTGCTGCTGCGCCCGACGCTCGCCAACCGCGCGCTGCTGGCCTCGCGCGGGGCCTTTGATGCCGGCGTGGCGCAGGCCAAGGCGCTGGCCGAAAGGTCCGGCGCGCTGGCGCAGATCCGCGCCCGCTTACGCGCCTGAGCGCTCGTCCTGGGTCCTGGCGGCCTTGCGACGATTGCGCAGCTGCTGGCGCGCGCGATCGAGCAGCAGGCGGCGATCAGACGGGCCTTCATCCGAGGCAAGATCGAACTTGAGCACGAAATAGAGCCACAGCGCAGCAAAGCTCCCCAGCACCGCGCCAGCCGCGATGCCGAGCCGCAGATCGTAATTGACGATCAGAGCCAGCGCGATGAGCGCGAAGCCGAGCACGAACCATTTGGGATCGAAAAGCGTCCCGTCATCGGTGGGAAGCGGCATAGCCTGTTGGTGTCCTTTGCGGACGCTCGCGGGGGGAGGAGTGGAGGGGACGAGCGACCTGCCCCAAAGTGCCCACGCCGCGCCGGAAATCAAGGGGCTAAACGACGAATAGCTATGAGAGGCCTGCAAGACAAAGGGCCGAACCACCCTGCGGCGGTTCGGCCCTTGATCTTTTGCTTCGCCTGCTTGTCAGCCCCATCGGTCCCGAAGGGACCGCAAGGCCGAACGGCCGCCCGCAGCGACGGGGCCGTCAGGCCCCGTGAGCGAGGAAGCGAAGCCGCGGATGCGGCTTCGCCCCATCAAATCACGCGCCTTCGACTTCCGAGAGGTCGACCTTCAGGCCCGGGCCCATCGACGAGGTCATGGTGACCTTGCGGACGTACTTGCCCTTGGCGCCCGAGGGCTTGGACTTCACCACGGCTTCGGTCAGCGCCTTGAAGTTGGCCTTCAGCGCGTCATCGGAGAAGCTCAGCTTGCCGATGCCCGAGTGGATGATGCCCTGCTTCTCGACGCGGAACTCGACCTGACCGGCCTTGGCGTCGGCCACGGCCTGGGCCACGTTCGGGGTCACGGTGCCGAGCTTCGGGTTCGGCATCAGGCCCTTGGGGCCGAGCACCTTGCCGAGGCGGCCGACCACGCCCATCATGTCGGGCGAGGCGATCACGCGATCATAGTCGAGGTTGCCGGCCATCATGTCTTCCATGAGGTCTTCCGCACCGACCTTGTCGGCACCCGCAGCCAGCGCCTTTTCGGCATTGTCACCGCGCGCGAACACCGCGACGCGCACGTCCTTGCCGGTGCCCGAGGGCAGCGACACCATGCCGCGCACCATCTGGTCAGCGTGACGCGGATCGACGCCGAGGTTCATGGCGACTTCGACGGTCTCGTCGAACTTGCCCTTGAACTGGCGCAGCGTGGCGAGAGCTTCTTCGACCGAATAGAGCTTTTCGCGGTCGAGCGCGGCCAGCACCTTGGCCTTCTTGGTAATCTTGGTCATCGGATCAGCCCTCCACCACTTCAAGGCCCATCGAACGGGCCGAGCCCTCGATGATGCGCATCGCCATGTCGATGTCATTGGCGTTGAGATCGGGCATCTTGGCCTCGGCGATCTCGCGGATCTGGCTCTGGGTCACCTTGCCGGCGACAACCTTGCCCGGCTCCTTCGAGCCACCCGAAAGCTTGGCCGCCTTCTTGAGGAAGTAGGACGCCGGCGGGGTCTTGGTGATGAAGGTGAACGAGCGATCCGCATAGACCGTGATCACGGTCGGGATCGGCATGCCCTTTTCCATTTCCTGCGTGGCGGCGTTGAACGCCTTGCAGAATTCCATGATGTTGACGCCGCGCTGACCCAGCGCCGGGCCGATCGGCGGCGACGGCGTGGCAGAGCCCGCGGACACCTGCAGCTTGATATAGCCTTCGATTTTCTTGGCCATGAGGCCACTCCTTTTCGCACTGTTGCCCGGCTCTTTCGAACAAGGCTCATGTTAAGCGGTCCAGCGCCCCTGCTCGTGCATCGCAAGGGCTCCCGCACGGAATCACCCGCCCGAGGGGGCAAGCGAAGGCGCGCGCTTAGTCGGGTGCCCCGGGAAAATCAACCGAAACCGCACGCGTCAAATCTCGCGGCGGGCGCAGTCCCTTGGTGCGGCTGGTGAGGTGATACTGACGGCACAGCGCGCACTTGTAGGTGCGCAAGGGAACCTCCGCCGCCAAAGCCGCCGCATCCGCCGCCTCACGCGAGGCAAAGCGGCGCTTGCGCTGGCAGATGCCGGGACGGGTTTTCATACCCTGCCTTCACGGCCTCGATCGTTGCGCTGGATCGGCCTCGCCAGAGGCCGCGAGCGCACGCGCGCGAGCCGCAGGCGCTCTGGCGCGCAGCGCCAGAAACAGCGCCGAGGACGCCCGCGCGGAGGCGCGGGCGAAAGACTCATTTCGCCAGTTCGACCTGTTCGAAGTCCAGCTCGACCGGGGTCGCGCGGCCGAAGATCGAGACGCTGACCTTGACCTTGGCCTTGTCGAAATCGAGCTCCTCCACGATCCCGTTGAAGCTTGCGAAGGGACCGTCGAGCACCTTGACCGAATCGCCGATCTCGTAATCGACGCTGATGTCGCGCTTGGGGGTCGCCTGCGCTTCGGCCACGCCGCCGAAATAGCGCGCCGCTTCCTTCTCGGAGATCGGCTGCGGCTTGTTGCCCGAGCCGAGGAAGCCGGTCACCTTGGGGGTGTTCTTGACGAGGTGGTAGACATCGTCGGTCATGTTGAGCTTGGCGAGCACGTAGCCGGGCATGAACTTGCGTTCGACCTGCACCTTCTTGCCGCGCTTCACTTCGGTGACGGTCTCGGTCGGGACCTGCACTTCCTCGACCCCGTCCGACAGGCCAAGGCGCTCGGCCTCCGAAATGATCGCGTCGCGGACCTTGTTCTCGAAACCCGAATAAGCGTGGATGATGTACCAGCGAGCCATGGGAAATCCTTGGAAATGCGTCTGACGGGGGCGCGCCCCGGAAAAGGGATGGTGCTTACTGCAGCAGGCCGATCGCGTAGCGCACGATCATGCCGAACACGCTGTCGATACCGAGGAAGAACAGCGACAGGATCAGCATGAAGATGAACACGAAGATCGCCGTGCGGACGGTCTCCTCGCGGGTCGGCCAGACGATCTTGTTCGTCTCGGCGCGCACCTGGTTGAAGAACTCGCCGGGCGAGGTCTTGCGCTTCTTTTCTTCTGCGACTTGCTTCTGTTCGGCCATGATAGCCCGTTCCTTCGCGTAAAACCTGCATCCTCGCCGGCCGGCTTTCAGGTAGGGGTCCGCGCCGCCCGGGACAAGGTCGCCGGAGGGGCTGGATGATTGCCGATGTCGGGAAGACGGAGCGTCCTTACGCCGGAGCCGGGCGGATTGCAAGATGATGCGGGGGCCTTCTCGCTGGCGCTGCCCAAGCCCGCCAAATGAGGGCAAGCGCTGTTCCGGCCCGCAAGGCCGCAAGGCCGAACGGCCGCCCGCAGCGGCCCGAACGAAGCGTAGCGAAGCGAGGATCAGCCGCGAGGACGAACCCGCGGAGGCGGGTTCGAAAAGCAAAAATGGCAGGGGTGACAGGATTCGAACCCGTGGCCCTCGGTTTTGGAGACCGATGCTCTACCAGCTGAGCTACACCCCTGCACTCGCTGAGGCGCGGCCTTTAACGAAGGCGCAGGCGATAGGCAATCCTCTTTGCCTCACCCGTGCGGGCCATGTATTGTGCAGTGCAACCATGCATGCGCCGATCACCCCTCCGGTCCCGATCGAGACCCTGTTGCTCGCCTATCGCAGCGGGATCTTTCCGATGGCCGACCGGCGCGAGGATGCCGACATCTTCTGGGTCGAGCCGCGCGAGCGGGCGATCCTGCCGCTCGACGGGTTGCATGTCTCCAAGTCACTGCGCAAGGTGCTGCGCGCGGACCGCTATGCGGTGACGGTGGATCAGGCCTTCGAACCGGTGATCCGCGCCTGCGCCGAGCCGCGCGAGGACCATCCCGAGACGTGGATTTCCGAGCGCATCGTGCAGTCCTATCTCGGGTTGCACCGCGCCGGACACGCCCATTCGGTGGAATGCTGGCTGACGCAGCCGGACGGCGGGCGCGTTTTGGTCGGCGGGCTTTACGGCGTGTCGTTTGACCGGGTGTTCTGCGGCGAATCGATGTTCAGCCGCGCCGACAATGCCAGCAAGGTCGCGCTGGCGTGGCTGGTGGCGCTGCTGCGGCAGGCCGGCTTCACCCTGCTCGACTGCCAGTTCATGACCGAGCACCTGCGCTCGATGGGCGCGGTCGAGATCCCGCAGCGCGACTACCGGCGGCTGGTGGAACTCGCCCACGGCGCGCCGCGCACCAGCCTTGGCACGGCATGGCGGCACTTCGCCGAAGGGGCGGATTACGCCTGGGGCGCAGGGGTCGCCGCAGGCGCGGCGGCGGGTGCGGGTGCCGGTGCGGCAGGCGCGGCAGGCGAAGCGCTCGCCGCGGGGCTCGGCGAAGCGCCGGGCGCGGGGCGCGCAGCGGACGCCGGATCGGCATCGCCCGGCCAGCGCATCGCGCAGTTCTTGACCCACACGTCATAGACGGGGTGCTCGACCACGTTGAGGCTGGGCGATTCGCGGAACAGCCAGCCCGAGAACACGCGGGTGTGCTGCTCGGCCCCGCGCTCGCGGATATCGACCTGGACGAAGGCGCCCACTTCCTGCGGCAGTTCCCACGGCGCGGTGCGCTCGCAGGCCGACAGGCGGATGATCACCGGGCCGATCTCGCGCGCCTCGCCGGGCTTGAGCGTGATCTCCTCGGAGACGTTGTTGCGCTTGTTGAGCAGGCCGAGCGTCGCGACGCGGTCCTCCATCGGGGTCGCGCCGTTATCGCTGGTCTCGGCCGCCTGAGGGGCGGCGGTGGCGGCAGGTGCGGGCGAATCGAGCGGGACGCCCTTGGTCTCCGGCTCGCCCGCGCTGTCGCAGGCGGCGAGCGCCAGAGCGCAGGCGAGAGCGCAAACCAGCGGCGCGGCAAGGCGGGGAAACCCCATCGCCCGCCTCAGCCTTCGGTGCTTCCCGGGGTCCAGGCCTCGTAATCGCCGACCGCGCGCGCCCGCTTGCCGCCACGCTCGAGCGCGCCTTGCGGGAAATAGGCCTGCGCGGTGCCGGTGGCGTTGGGGGTGTAGTCGGCCTCCCACACCTTGGGCGGGGGCAGGTGGCTTTCGGGCACGTCGTCATAGGTGCCGTGCAGCCAGCCGTGCCATTCGGCCGGCACGCGGCTGGCATCATTGGCGCCGTTGTAGATCACCCAGCGCTTCTCGCGCTGCGTGTAGGAGCCGGTGTTGGCCCCGCCCTTGCCGCTGGAGCGGTAATACTTGTTGCCCGCCGCATCGGTGCCGACGTGCTCGCCGCCGACGCGGCTGGCCCACAGGTGAGTGCCGATGGTCGCACCGTCCCACCAGGTGAAGATCTTCGCGAGAATTCCCATGAGCGCGCGCCTAGCCGAATTGGCGGGGAGCGCCAAGAACGGATTCTCGGTTTGGCGTTGAGATCGGTCGCGCCAGCGACCGCGAGCGCACGGCGCGAGCCGCAGGTGCTCAAGTCCGCAGGACTTGAAACAGCACCGAGGACGTGCCCGCGGAGGCGGGCACGCAAACTAAGGCAATTTATACACCACACGATCCCCCGGCACGATGCCGAGTGCCTTCGCGCGGCCCGCGCGCAGTTCAAGCACCCCGCTCGCCGGGCCGACCGAGCGGACCGATTCGAGCGAATAGGGCACGGTGTCGGCGGCGATGTTGATGATCCTCCCGTCCGGACCGATGAAGATGATGTCGAGGCTGAGCGGCGTGTTCTTCATCCAGAAGCTGCGCGGCTGGGGCGTGTCGGAGGGGAAGATCATCCCTTCGAAATCGCCCAGCTCGGTGCGGAACATCAGCCCGCGTGCTTGGGCTTCGGGCGAGGCGGCGAGTTCGACCTTGAAGGGGATCTTTTTGTTCCCGCGCTCGACCACCAGATCGATCACCTCGAGCCCGGAGACCGGATGCCGCGCCGTCTGCGCAGGGGCTGGCGCTTGCGCCCGCGCCGTCGCGCCCTCGCCCGGCGAGCACGCCGCCAGCGCCGCAACCCCCGCCATGCCTGCCACCAGCCAGTGTCTCACCACGTGTCCCTCATCCCTTCTGCCTCGGCTGCCTCGTCCAGCCATTGCGTGACAGCGGCCATCCCTGAACAATCGAGGATGAACCGCACGTGTTCGTAATCGTGGCCCGCGCGCAGCATTGCTGCAACGGCTTTTTCGCGCGCCTTGCGGATTGCCAGCGGATCGCCTTCGGGCGCGGGGCCGAACGGGCCGAGCCGCCGCTTCTGCGCCATCAGCACCGCCGCACGCCGCCGCGCCGCCTCGCCCGGCGCGGTGTCGGCGCGGATTGTCTCGTCGACCCCTGCGGCCCAGAGCGCCTGCTCCACCCGCCGCGCGCCATAGCCCCGCGCGCCCAGATCGCGCGCCCGCATCCGCGCATAGGCGGCATCGTCGACATAGCCCAATTCGACCAACCGGGCGACCAGCGCGGGCACATCGATCGCCGCCGTGCGCCCGTCCGCGTCCTCCGCCACGCCGCGCTCGCGCAGCTTGCGCAGCAGATAGGCCTCGAGCCGCGCGCCAGTGCTGGCAAAGCGCGCCGCATAGGACAGCGCAAGGTCGCGCAGCTCCGCCTCGCCCAGCGGCGGTTTTGCGCGCTTGCGCCCGTCGGGATCACGACCGCGGGATGACGAATTCGCTTTACCTGAAACCATTTCGCCTTATTCGTGCCACCTTCCTATTGAAATGCGAACCTCAGGATCGCGCCGGACTATGACTGGCGAAACGGGGCTACGCTAGAGCGTGAGCGAGGCATCGCCTTGGAACGCGCCGCAACTGACGGGTATCGTTGAAAAATATGACCGACGCCGTTTTGACGCCGACGCCGAATGACTGCGACCTGCCGCGAATCCGTGCGCAATTTGCAACCTTCAACGAAGCGATCGACTACGCTGCGCAGAGCCGCAAGGGGCTCAACTTCCACGACATGCGCGGGGAGCTGGCGCGGGTCTATCCCTATTCGGAAATGCGCGAGGATGCGCTGGTGATGGCGCGCCGGCTGATCGCGGCCGGGATCGGCAAGGAAGACCGCGTCGCGCTGATCGCCGAGACCGGGGCCGAGTTTGCCGCCCTGTTCTGCGCCTGTGTCTATGTCGGCGCCTGGCCGGTGCCGCTGCCCCTGCCGACCAGCTTCGGCGGCAAGGAGAGCTTCATCGACCAGCTGGCGGTGCAGCTGATGAGCTCGGATCCGAAGATCCTGCTGTTCCCCGAGGAAATCGCCGAAATGGCGCTCGCCGCCGCCGCGCGGCAGGGCTGCGATGCGGAAAGCTGGCAGGATTTCAGCCAGCGCCCCGCGCCCGAATGCGAGCTGCCGCAGGCCAGCCCGGACGATATCTGCTACCTGCAATATTCCTCCGGCTCGACCCGCTTCCCCACCGGCGTCGCCGTGACCCACCGCGCGCTGCTGCACAATCTCTACGGCCATTCGACCACGATGAACCTCGGCGAGAATGACCGCTGCGTCAGCTGGCTGCCGTGGTATCACGACATGGGCCTCGTCGGCTGTCTGCTCTCGCTGATCGCCAACCAGGTCTCGGCCGACTACCTCAAGCCCGACGCCTTTGCTCGCCGCCCGCTGGCGTGGCTCGACATGATCAGCCGCAACAAGGGCAACTCGCTCTCCTATTCGCCGACCTTCGGCTACGACATCTGCGCGCGCCGCATCTCCAGCCAGTCGAACGTCGCCGAACGCTTCGACCTGTCGCGCTGGCGCATCGCGGGTAACGGCGCGGACATGATCCGCCCGGACGTGATGCAGAACTTCGTCAACGCCTTTGCCGAAGCCGGCTTCAAGGCCTCGTCCTTCACCCCCTCCTATGGCCTTGCCGAGGCGGTGCTGGCGGTGACGGTGATGCCGCCGGGCGAAGGCATCCGCGTGGAACTCGTCGAGGAAGAGCGCCTCTCGGGCGCGCCGCGCGATCTGTCGCGTCCGGCGCGCTACCGCGCGATCGTCAACTGCGGCAAGCCGCTGCCCGACATGGACGTGGCGATCCGCGGCGAGGACGGCACGGCGAAGGGCGATCACCAGATCGGCAAGGTGTGGTGCCGCGGCCCTAGCGTGATGCACTCCTATTTCCGCAACCCCGAAGCCACCGAGGATTGCCTGCAGGACGGCTGGCTCGACACGGGCGACATGGGCTACACCGCCAACGGCTATCTGTTCATCGTCGGCCGGGCGAAGGACATGATCATCATCAACGGCAAGAACCACTGGCCACAGGATATCGAGTGGGCGGTGGAGCAGCTGCCGGGCTTCAACCACGGCGACATCGCCGCCTTCGCGATCGAGATGGAAAACGGCGAGGAAGCGCCTGCGGTGCTGGTGCACTGCAAGGTCTCCGACCCCGAGGAGCGCGTGAAGCTGCGCGACCAGATCGCCGACAAGGTGCGCTCGGTCACCGGCATGAGCTGCATCGTCGAACTCGTCCCCCCGCGCACCCTGCCGCGCACCTCGTCGGGCAAGCTGAGCCGCGCAAAGGCGAAGAAGCTCTATCTGGCGGGCGAGATCGTCCCGATCCAGCTGGCGGCGTAAGTCCTAGCGGGCGATCACCCACCGCCCGTCGCGCCAGCGGTAGACGTTGGGGGAGATGCAGCGCGGAGAGAGGCGGCACTGGTCTTCGGCAAGGCCGCGATATTTCTCCAGCTCCTCCCCGTCCGGCACCACCGCCGCGACCACGAACTGGTCCGAATTGGCGATGACAGCAAGGTCGGGGCCGTTGGCGGCGGCAAGCGTCTCCCAGCGTTCAGGATAGGCCATCATCGAGCCGGTATACTCCTCGCCCTGAAACACCGTCAGGCCCTCGATGCGCGCGCCGTCCTCGGGCAGGCCGGGTATGATCCGGGCGGTCTGGCGCTCGGCAAAGAGCCAGGCGTTCTCGGTAGACAGGCCCAGTTCGGCGATGTGGTCAGCCGAGGCAAGCGCAATCGCCTCCGGGCTGTCGAAGACGAGAATGGCGAAAAGATCATCCCCGATCTGGCGGTGCGGCGGCAGCGGGTCGAGCTTGGTGCCCAGCACGTAGTTCCAGTATTGCGCGTCACGCACGATGATGCGCAGATTGCCCGCCTTGCCCTCGGGCATCTTGGGGGCCTTGGCGAGCATTCCGATCAGCCCGTTCAGCTCTGCCTCGCATTCGGCCGCAGGCACGTTCTGGCAGAAGCCGAACACGCGGTGGAGGTTCATCATCACCGGTTCGGTGTCGCCCTTGCGGGTGATGTTGATCTGCAGGGGTTCGCCAGGTTCTTGCGCGATTTCGGCATCGGGAAAAGCGGCGCGGATCTTGGGCAGGGCACCTTGCGCGAAGGCGCGTGCTTCAGGGCTGGTCTGGGCGAAGGCCGGGCCAGCCGCCCAGAGCAGTGCAGCGAAGAAGAGGGCGATTACAGTCAGCTTTGGCATCGTCATTCGCCCTCTTGCTTCGAAGCCGGGCGCGGCGACGCGGCATAGCTTTGTTGTTGCACCGAAATCCCTCCACCGTGCAAGAGCCCCGTAGCGGGATCAGCGCGATAGCGGAACGCCAGCTTCCGCCGCGCACAGGGCTATAGCTGCCGTTTCCTACAGCCTTTCGCGCGCGTAGGCTGCGGGCGGCTCTTCCGCATTGTCTGACCTGCCTGCACGATTCCCCGGCGTTTGCGCACAAGGGTCCGGTGTCCGTCCGGCCGCCTCCTTCCATGTAACACATTCTAAATAAATGGAAAAACTGGAACTCGCGAAGGTGACACGGTGTCACCTTTGTCAACTTTGTTATTTTGTTGCGCGCGGCCCGGCGATGGACGCGGGGCGGCTTGCGGAGTAGCTTGCAGCGCAGCCTTGAAAGGCGTGTTTTAGATTACTAATACAGTGGGGATTGCCGCGCGCGCAGGCGACGGCATTTGAGGGAGCACGACAAAGGCATGAGCACCGAAACCAAGACGGCGACCGCCACTGACTTCACGCTCACCCCGCCCGATCCGGTGCCGCAGGTCGCGCCGGAACAGGCCGCGGGCCTTGTGCCGGTCACCTCGGAGCAGAAGTCGAAGCTCGACACCAAGGTCGATGCCTTCGTCAACGAGCTGGTTATGGTCGATGCCAATTCGCCCCAGTTCGGCGAGAAGGTCGATCAGATCACCCGCATGGGGCAGGAACAGATCCGCGCCGCCGCCGCGATGTCGAACCGTTTTCTCGATCGTCCGGTGCGGGCGATGGATGCGGATGGCAGCGTGGGCAAGGACCTCGCCGAACTGCGCCGCACGGTCGAGGAGCTCGATCCCGGCAAGCAGGGCAAGCTGTCGGGGCCGCGCAAGATCCTCGGGATCATTCCCTTCGGCAACAAGATCAAGAACTACTTCGACAGCTACACCTCGGCGCAGGGGCACATCGCCTCGATCCTCCAGCGGCTCGAAAGCGGCAAGAAGGAGCTGCATCTCGATAACGCCGCGATCGATACCGAGCGCCAGAAGCTGTGGGCGGCGATGGGCGAGCTGGAGCAGATGATCCACATCGCCAAGACCCTCGACGAGCGGCTGGAGGCCAAGGCGCTGGAACTCGATTCGGTCGATCCGGCCAAGGCCAAGGCGCTGCGGGAAAGCGCGCTGTTCTATGTCCGCCAGCGCACGCAGGACCTGCTGACGCAGATGGCGGTGAGCGTGCAGGGCTACCTCGCGCTCGATCTGGTCAAGAAGAACAATGTCGAGCTGGTGAAGGGCGTCGACCGCGCCAGCACCACCACCGTCGGTGCGCTGCGCACCGCGGTGACGGTGGCGCAGGCGATGACCAACCAGCGGCTGGTGCTCGGCCAGATCACGGCGCTCAACAAGACCACCAGCGACATCATCGATTCCACCAGCACGCTGCTGCGCGAACAGACCGCGCAGATCCACGAGCAGGCGGCCTCCAGCACCATCCCGCTGGAGACGCTCCAGCGCGCCTTCCAGAACATCTATGACACGATGGACGAGGTCGACGCCTTCAAGGTCCGCGCGCTGGATTCGATGAAGCAGACTGTCAACGTGCTGACTTCCGAGGTCGAGAAGTCCAAGGGCTACATCGCCCGCGCCGAAGGCCAGGCGCAGGCGCAGGCCAAGGTCGCCTCACAGACCCCGTCGCTGCTGGCACTGGATAAGTAATGCCCGACAGCACCCGCGACTCCGAACGCATCCTGCGCGAGGCCAAGACCAGCCTCGCGGTGCAGCGCGACGGCGGGACGCACCGGCCGGGACCGCGGAGCATCGGCAAGGGCTCGGCTGCGGCCAAGCGCAAGGTGTGGCTGGAGCGGTTGCGCAATCTCGTCATTGCCGTGGTCACGATCTGGATCGGCGCGGGTATCGCCGGGGCGATGTTCGGCGGCATCCAGTTCTGGGGCCTGATGGCGGTGATCGTGGCAACCTGCGTGGCGGTCGGCGTGTTCTCCAGCTTCCCCAAGGTCAAAGTCCCCAAGCGCGCCGAGTTGAAGCAGGGCAACCCGAGCCAGATGGTCGCGCGCACCGAGCTGTGGCTCGAGGCGCAGCGCCCCGCCCTGCCTCCGCCGGCGCAGACCATCGTCGACCAGCTCGGGGTGCAGCTCGATGCGCTCGGACTTCAGCTCAAGGGCCTTGGCGACAACGAACCGGCGATGGCCGAAGTGCGCGAGCTGGTGGGCGAATACATCCCCGAGACGATCGACAATTACCGCAAGATCCCCGCGCACCTTCGCACCGAGGAATATGCCGGCAAGACCGCCGACGAACGGCTGACCGAAAGCCTCACCAAGCTTTCGGGCGAGGTCGACCGCGTGACCCGGCGGCTGGCCGAAGGCGCGCTCGACGATCTGGCGATCAAGAGCCGCTATCTCGAATACCGCTATGGCGGGGCCGAGGCGCTGGAAGATGCAAGCGGTCAGAATCTCCCGGCGCCCGACACCGGCGTGCCGCTGCCCGATCTCACGGCGCTGCCCGCCAAGCAGGCCAAGTAACAGGAACGCTGAGGCCATGCGTGTCACTCTGCCCCACGATCTCACCAAGGAAGAAGTGCGCGCCCGGATGCACAAGCACGCGGACGAAATCGGCAGCTTCTTCCCGCCCGGCCTCGCCAGCGTCACCACGACCTGGCCGAGCGCGGACCGCATGAGCATCACCGCAGTGGTGATGGGCCAGACGATCCCCGGCGGGGTCGATGTGCGCGACAACGACGTGGTGATCGAGATGGATCTGCCGCTGCTGTTCTCGGTGATGAAGGGCCCGCTCGAAGCGGCCGTGAAAAAGGAAGGCCGGCGGCTGCTCGCACCCTGACCCGCCCGCACCGTCCTTGTCTGCAATTTCCTGCAGATTCTTTTGCCTTCAGCGATTTGATCTGTCACAATTATCGGACGGAGAATCGTGCCTAACTTGCTTTACGCGGAGGGCGTGCAAGGCAGACCGGCATTCTGCTCTCGCGTGGGCAGGGAAGGACAGGTCGCGTGGCAAGGGGCAAGCATCAGCCAGCGTCGGATGACGATCTGCGCAGCCACCTGCGCGCCTCGACCATGGCCGCGCATGATCTGCTCGACCACGCGATGCAAGCGGCCAGTGGCTGGCAGAGCCGCGAGGATTACACCCGCTTTCTCGAACTCCAGCACGCCGCACGCGCCCCGCTGGAGGACTGGCTCGATGCCCATGCGCCCGAAGCGCTGCGGCCGCCCCGCCAGACTCCGCTGATCGCGCGCGATCTGGCTGAGCTCGGCCGGCCCGTTCCTGCGCCTGCGCCGCTGTTCACCATCGGCCGCACCGGCACCGGCCATGCGCTCGGTGCGGCCTGGGTGCTCGCCGGATCGGCGCTCGGCAATCGCAGTATCGCCAAGCAGGTGAGCCGGATCGGCGGCGGGGCATGGCCGATGGCCTTCCTCGGCGACGCGGCGATGCTCGGCTTCTGGCAAGCCTTGCGCAGCCGGATCGAACAGCACGCCCGGCCCAGCGAGGCCGGAGGCGCGACCGATGCCGCAACGGCGGTGTTCGCGCACTTCCTCGCGGTGGCCGAGAACGCCCAGGCGGCGGAGGCGATGTCATGAACCTTCACCAGCGCGAGGATTCGCTGACCGAGTGCGATCGCGAACCGATCCACCACATCGCCGCGGTGCAGCCCTTCGGCGGGCTGATCGCTGCCGATGCGCAAGGCGCGCTCGCCCATGTCTCGGCCAATTGCGCCGAACTGCTCGGCCTTGCGGCGCTGCCCGAGCCCGGCACGCCGCTTTCCGCCATCATCGCGCCCGATGCGCTCGCCATGATCGAACAGGCGCTCGCCAGCCTTGCCGGGATCGACCTGCCCGAACGCCGCTTCGGGCTCGATCTGGCCGGCAACGGCACGCTGTTCGACTGCGCCGTGCACCGCAGCGGCGCGCTGTCGGTGATCGAGTTCGAGCCGCACGCCCGCAATGATTTCGCCGATCACGTGGCGATGATCGTGCCGGTGATCGCCAAGCTCGAAGCCCTGTCCGACCCGCAGGACCTGTGCGAGACCGCGGCGCGGCTGGTGCGCCAGATGCTCGGCTATGACCGGGTGATGATCTACCGCTTCCACCCCGACGACAGCGGTGAGGTGGTGGCCGAGGAGCGCGCCGAGGACATGGAGCCCTTCCTCGGCCTGCGCTATCCCGCCGCCGACATTCCGCAGCAGGCGCGCGAACTGTTCCGCCGCAACCGCTTTCGGGTGATCGCCGACATGGATGCGGAGGCGGTGCCGATCGTCCCGGCGCTCGGGGCCGAGGACACCCCGCTCGACCTGTCCATGTCGATGCTGCGCGCCCATTCGCAGATGCACCTCGCCTATATGCGCAACATGGGCGTGGGCGCCTCGCTCGCGATCGCGATCGTGCGGCATGACCGGCTGTGGGGCATGATCTCGTGCCACCACCGCACGCCCCGCCTGCCGCCGTATTCGCTGCGCACCGTCGCGGAACTGCTCAGCCAGACCTTCTCGCTGATGCTCGACCGGATGCTGGTGGCCCGCTCCGAGGAACTGCGCGAGCGGGCGCGCGAATTGAACGACCGGCTGCTGCTGCGGCTAGCAGGAGGGTTGGCGCTGGCTGACAGCCTGCCGCTGATCGAGCAGGTGCTCGGCCACGCGGTGCCGCATGACGGACTGTCGCTGCTGGTCGAGGGCGAATACCGCGCGAGCGACGCCGCGCCGGACGAGGCCGCCTTCCGCGCCATCGCGCCGCTGCTCGCCAGCACGCTCGGCGGGGCGACGCACGCGACTACGCGGCTGGCCGACCAGATCCCCGAGGCCGCCGCCTTCGCTGATGTGGCGGCCGGCGCGCTGGTGCTGCCGCTGTCGCGCGCCAACCGCGATTGTCTGGTGCTGTGGCGCCGCCCTCTCGACCGGACGATCACCTGGGCGGGGGACCCCGCCAAGGCCCGCGCCGCCCCGGGCGAACTGCTCCAGCCGCGCGCCAGCTTTGCCGCCTGGACCGAGACGGTGCGTGGCCGCAGCGCCGAATGGACGCCCGAGGAATGCGAGATCGCCGCACGCCTGCGCCGCACCCTGATCGAGGTGGTGCTGCGCATGAACGAGGACATCGCCCGCGAACGCGCGCGCGCCGCCGAACAGCAGGACCTCGTCATCGCCGAACTCAACCACCGGGTGCGCAACATCCTCGGGCTGATCCGCGCGCTGGTGTCGCAGTCGCAATACGAGGCGCTGTCGGTGCCGGGCTTTGCCGCGATCCTCGGCGGGCGGATCGCCGCGCTGGCCGCCGCGCACGAGAACCTGACGCGCAAGAACTGGGGTCCGGCCTCGCTCAGGAGCCTGCTGGAGACCGAGCTTGCGCCCTATTGCGGCAGCGAAGGCGCACGGCTGCGGCTGGCGGGCGATGACGTGCTACTCGGCCCCGAGGCCTATACCGTGCTGGCGCTGGTGGTGCACGAACTCGCCACCAATTCGGCCAAGTACGGCGCGCTCTCGGCGCGGGCCGGTTCGCTCGAGGTGCGGCTGGCGCGCACCGCTTTCGGCGATCTCGCATTGGGCTGGCGCGAGGCCGGCGGGCCGCCGGTCAGCGCGCCCGCGCGGCAGGGCTTCGGCTCGACCATCATCAGCCGCGCGATCCCGCATGATCTGGGCGGCGAGGCCGATGTGCGCTTCCGGCTCGAAGGGCTGGAGGCCGATTTCCTGGTCCCGCAGCGCCATCTCGCCAGCGGGCAGGAAGGGCGCGTGGCGCCGCAGGCCGCTCCGGTAGCCGCGCCCGCCGCCACCTCCCTTCCCCCGCCCGGCGGACTGCCGGCGCGGGTGCTGGTGGTGGAGGACAGCATCATCATCGCGCTGGACACCGAGGAGAACCTCAGGCGCCTCGGGGTGGCCGATGTGCAGGTGGAAAGCAGCGTCGCCGGCGCACTTGCGGCGATTGCCGACAACACGCCCGATTTCGCGCTGATCGACTTCAACCTCGGCGGCGAAAGCTCCGAACCGATTGCCGAGGCGCTGCGCGCGGCGGGCGTTCGCTTCGTGCTGGCGACCGGCTATGCCGAGGGCGGGAGCACCTTCGAGCGGCTCGGCGCGGACGCGGTGCTGCGCAAGCCCTACGGCAAGGGCGATATCGAGCGGCTGATCGGCGGCTAGCCGGCGCGCACCAGCAGGGTCACATCGGCGCGGCTGAAATCGAGGCTTTCCAGCCCGTCCGCGACAAGACATTCCCCCGCACCGGCGCGCGCCGTACCATCACGCGCGGTCACCGCACCGGCCAGCGGCAGGGCCAGCAAAGGGCCGGCATAGGCCGCGACGGTCGCCGCATCGGGCGCGCCTTCGACACGGTCGAACCGGAACAGCGGACCGTCGACCAGCGTCTGCCCGTCGGCCACCGAGCGGCGATGCTCGGCCCCGTAAGGCGCGCCCCGCGCCACCGCCAGCGCGCGATCGAGATGCAGCTCGCGCGGGCGGCCATAGTCATAGAGGCGAAAAGTGGTGTCGGAGTTCTGCTGCACCTCGACCAGCGACAGCCCGGGGCCGATCGCGTGAACCGTTCCGGCCGGCAGATAGAACAGATCGCCCGCACGCGCCGGGTGCCATTCGAGCAGGTCCTCGATTGTGCCGTCCTGCGCTGCGGCCGCAATCTCGTCTGCTGAAACCTCCCGCACGAAGCCGATCGCAAGCCGCGCATCGGCTTGCGCATCGAGCACCAGCCAGCATTCCTCCTTGCCAGCCTCGCCCGGCAGCGCCTGCGCGTCGGAAGGGTGCACCTGCACCGAGAGCTTTTCCGAGGTGAACAGGTATTTGACCAGCAGTTGCGGCAGTTCGGGCGGCGGCTCGAACCAGATCTCGCCAATCCGCTCGCCCGCAGGCGCGGCGAAAGGCGCGGGCAGGTGATCCCGGCCCCACACCTTGGCGACCATGCGGGTGGGCAGCTGGCGGGCGGCTGTCACTGGTTCGCCGCTCCCGGCAGCTTGCCCACGGCCTGCGCGCCGTCACGCGTGGTGACCAGCACCTCGTTGCCGGAGACGATGATGCAGACATCCTCCAGCCCCACCGCCGAAATGCGCGGGCCGTCGGTGAGTGCGAACACGCCCTTGCATCCGGCCAGATCGACAGTCCCGCCCCGCACGACATTGCCGTCAGCATCCGCTTGATCGGCCAGCGCCTCGGCAAGCGCGGCCCAGTTGCCGATGTCCGACCAGCCCATGCTGGCGGGCACCATCGCGGCGCGGGCGGTGTTTTCCATCACGGCATAGTCGATCGAATCCCCGTCGATCGCGGCGAAGGGTTCGGCGGCAGGATAGAAGCGCAGGCCCTCGTCCCGCCCGCCGGCGACCGCCTCGGCCACCAACTGCGCCATGGCGGGCCGGTAGGCGGCAAGTTCGGCCAGCAGATGCCCCGCGCGGAAGGCGAAGATCCCGCCGTTCCAGCTGAAATTGCCGCTCGCGAGATAGGTCTCAGCCGTGGCGAGATCGGGCTTCTCGACAAAGCGGCGGATCACATAGCCGCCCGCCAGCGGCTCTCCGCGTTCGAGATAGCCGTAGCCGGTCTCGGGCCGGTCGGCCGCGATGCCGAAGGAGACGAGGTAGTCCTGCCGCGCCAGCTCGGCCGCGGCGAGTGCGGCGGCGCGGAAGGCGGCGCTGTCGGCAATGTGATGGTCGCTCGGGCAGACCAGCATCACTGCGTCCTCAGGAAGCAGCGCGGCAGCGAGCGCGATAGCGGGGGCGGTGTTCTTCGCCGCCGGTTCCACCACCAGCCGCGCGCCCGGCGTATCGCCCAGCTGGGCCATGATCAGGTCGCCATGCGCCGCGCCTGCCACCACCATCGGCGGGGCGAAACGATCATCCCCGGCCACCCGGCGCACTGCCTGTTCGAACAGGGTTTCCTCGCCCACCAGCGGCAGGAACGGCTTGGGCACCGCCTTGCGGCTCAGGGGCCAGAGGCGCGTCCCGCTGCCGCCGCACAGGATGACCGGATGGATAGCTGTCACGAATGGATCCCTCGTTCTTGCCTCGGCTATATCAGATGCTTGTTGCGAAACGAGTCACAAGCCGCGCCTCTTCCCTGTGCTTGCCACCAGAGCGGACCTATCGTCAGAACCAGCGCTGGCGCCAGTAGAACGGCGCGGCCACCGGATTGCCTTCGCCGTCCATCGCCGGACGGAAGCCGAGGCGGCTTTCAACCAGCTGGCAGGTGATGCGGTCCGCCTCGGGATCGGGACTGGGGCGGTAGATCGTGCAGTTCCGCGCGCGCCCGTCAGTGCCGACGGTGACGCGCACGATCACCTCGGTGCCGCGACGCGCCTCGCGCCCGCCGGGGGGCACGGGGAAGTCGCGGGCATTGTCGATGCTGCCGGAGATGTGGACCGGCTTGGTCACAGCCACCCCGCCGCGCCCGCCGCCGCGATTGCCGCTGCCGGTGCCGAGCCCGCTGCCGGCCGCGCCCGTGCCCCCACCGGCCTCGGCGGCGCCCGATTGGTTGGCGGTGCCGGTCGATGAGGCGCGCGGACGCGGCGTTTCCTCGCGCAGATCGCGCGGCGGCTTGGGCTGCGTGACCGGCTGCGGGACCGCGTCCTTGCCCGGGTCGCCCTGCGCGCCTTCGTCGGGCTCGTCCTGATTCTCAGGGGGAGGCGGCGGGGTCGTGACCGTGACGGTAAAGGCCGACACCACCTGTTTCTCGACCGAAGCGGTGAAGTCCGGCGCAAGCGCGAGCCCGAGGCCGTAGAGCGCCAGCACATGCAGCACCGCAATGCCGGCGAGCAGGGGCAGGCTGGGCCGCCGGCGACGGTGCTGGAAGCCGCCCTGCCCCGTCATTCCGCCCCCGCTGTCAACCACGATTGCCTCCATTCCGGGCGAGGTTCCGCCGGAAACCCCTCGCGACTTCCTATAGCACGGCGGGGCATTTTGGCGATGGAGCGCAAGGATCGAGCGGGCGATGCTCTCTGTTGAAGGTCCCGGGGCCAGCCCCCCGGATGCCGCTGTCGACCCTGCCTTGCACGGCGGGACGGCGGGGCGTGCGCGGCTGAACGGCAAGCTGCCGATCGCTTCCGGGCCGCTCGATCGCCGGACACTGCTGGTGACGCTGGCGGGGGCGGCGGCCTATCTCGTCTGCGCCTGCCTCAGCCTGCTGCTCGCCCGTGCCGGCGATACGGTGACGCCGGTTTGGCTCCCCAATGCGCTGGCGGTGGTGTTGCTGCTGCGCGCGCGGCTCTCCCATGAATGGCTGTTCCTTGGCCTCGCCTTCCTCGCCAGCCTCGCCGCCAATCAGGTCGCCCAGCTGCCGTGGAGCGTGGCGCTGGTGTTCTCCTTGGCCAACGCGGTCGAGATCGCGGTGGTGGTGGCGCTGACGCGGCAGGCCGGGGGCGGGCGCTGCGACATGACCCGGTTGAGCCATCTGGCGCGCTTCGTGTGGGCGGGCGGACTGGTCGGCCCGCTGGTCTCGGGCCTGATCGCGGCAACGGTGATGGGGCGCGATCTGGCCACTTTGCGCGAAGGCATCGTCACCTGGTGCCTGACCGACAGCATGGCGATGGTGCTGCTGGTGCCGTCCGGACTGCTGCTGGTTGACCGCCTGCGCGGACGGCTGCCGCGCGCGCCGGCCCGACCGCTGGAAAGCGTCGCGCTGCTGATCGGCGGGATGACCTGCGCGCTGGTGGTGTTCGAACAGTCGCACTATCCGCTGATGTTCCTGATCCAGCCGATCACTCTGCTGCACGCCTTCCGGCTCGGCAGCCTCGGCACGGCGGTGCATGTCACCGGCGTGGCGCTGGTGGCGGGCGCGATGACCTGGGCAGGGCTTGGCCCGATCGCTGCTGCGACGGGTGCGGACATTGCCGAGCTCCACCTGCTGCAGGCCTTCATCGCTGCCAATTTCCTCACCGGCCTGCCCGTCGCCGCGATCCTCGCCGGGCGCGACCGGATGACCCGCGCGCTCGAAGCGGGCAAGCAGCAGGTCGATCTGCTCGCCGCCAACATCACCGACGCAGTGCTGCGCTATGACCTGTCGGGCGTGTGCACCTATGCCTCGCCCTCGGTGCGCGAGGTGATGGGTGTCGCGCCGGAGACCTATGTCGGCAAACCCCTGACCGCGCGCCTGCATCCCGACGCGCACGACCGCGCGGTGCTGGCGCTCGGCCGGCTGCTCGACGGCACATCGGACAAGGAGCGCGTGACCTACCGCCGCTTTCAGGACAATCCCGATGGCACCCCGGTGTTTCTCGAGGCCGACTGCGCGATCATCCGCAATCCGGCCACCGGCGAGCGCGAGGGTGTGGTGGTGGCCGCACGCGACGTGACCGAGCGGGTCGAGCTGGAATTGCTGCTCACCCGCGCGCGCCGCAATGCCGAGAACGCCGCCCGCGCCAAGAGCGAATTCCTCGCCAACATGAGCCACGAGATCCGCACCCCGATGAACGGGGTACTGGGCTTTGCCGAGCTGCTGCTCCAGGGCGGTCTCGATCCCGCGCAGAAGCGCTATGCCGAAATGATCGTGCAGTCGGGACGGTCGATGATGATGCTGCTCAACGACGTGCTCGATCTCAGCAAGATCGAAAGCGGGCAGTTCACTATCGATCACGCGCCGGTCGATCTGCACGCCACCCTGTCGGAATGCGCCGCGCTCCATCGCCAGACGGCTGAGAAGAAGGGCCTCGCCCTCGAATTCACCGGCGATGCCGATCCGGGGCACCGGCCCTGGGTGGTGACCGACGGGTTGCGGCTGCGCCAGATCGTGCTCAACCTGCTCGGCAATGCGGTCAAGTTCACCGAGGCAGGAACAATCCGGCTGGCGTGGCAGCTGCGCGAAAACGAGGTGCGGATCGCCATTTCCGACACCGGGATCGGCATCAGCGAGGGCCGGCTGGAGACGATCTTCCAGCCCTTCATCCAGGGCGACAGCAGCACCGCGCGGCGCTTTGGCGGGACGGGGCTCGGGCTCTCGATCAGCCGCCAGCTGGCCGCGCTGCTCGGCGGGCGGATCGAGGTCGAAAGCCGGCCGGGCGAAGGCTCGCGCTTCACGCTGCTGCTGCCCGCCCGCCTCGCCACGCCCGAGCGCGCCGCGCCCG
This sequence comes from Porphyrobacter sp., assembly GCA_027531395.1. Lineage (GTDB taxonomy): Bacteria > Pseudomonadota > Alphaproteobacteria > Sphingomonadales > Sphingomonadaceae > Erythrobacter. The sequence continues at coordinate 292,618 of JAPZRO010000001.1, forward strand.
AGGCCGCGCCGGTCGATCCGGGCGATCTGCCGCGCGCCTCGCGGATCCTGCTGGTCGAGGATCACGACATCAACCGCGAGCTGGCGACCGAGATGCTCGAACGCTGCGGGCAGGAGGTGGCGATCGCGCATGACGGGAACGAGGCGATCGCGATGGTGATCGATGCCGCGATCCGCGACCGGCTGTATGATCTGGTGCTGATGGATGTGCAGATGCCGGGTTGCGACGGCTATGCCGCCACCCGTGCGATCCGGGCCGAGGGGATCGGGCCGGACCTGCTGCCGGTGGTCGCGCTCACCGCCAATGCCTTTCCCGAGGATATCGCCGCCGCCCGCGCTGCGGGGATGCAGGCGCACCTCGCGAAGCCGATCGCGCTCGGTGATTTGGTGCGGGTGCTCCAGCGCTGGCTGCCGACGCGGATTGTCGAGACCTCGGGCAGCGTGGCGGTGGCTGCGACGGGCGGGACGATCTCCCCCCGGCTGGTGGCGCGCTGGGAAGTGCGGCGGCACGAGGCGGTCGAGGCGGTGCGCGGCGCCCTGCGCGACGGCACGCTGGCTGCCCCGCACGCGGCGTCGGGCGCGGCCGGCGAGGTCGCGCGGCTGCTCCACAAGGTGGCCGGAACCGCAGCGATGTTCGGCGAGGCCGAACTGGGGGAAAGCGCCGCCGCGCTCGAACGTGCGCTGGCGACCGAGAGCACAGGGGAGGGCGCGGACGCAACCTGCGTGACGCTGGCGCGCGAGCTGCTGGCGCTGGCCGATCGTCCCGCCGACGCACTCGGGCGCAGGCTCAGCAGCACCGCCGGCTAGCGCTCCAACGCAAAAGGGCGACCCGTCGCCGGGCCGCCCTTTCGTGTTTCAGCTGTCGTGCAGCGATCAGAAGGCCAGGCGGACCCCGAAGCGCACGCCCCACAGCGAACCGTTGATCTGCGTCGCCTCGATCGGCGCGCGGAAGCTCGAGTAACGGTACTGGGCGCAAGACTGGGCCGGGGTCGTGGCCGCCGCACCGCCCGGGGTCTGGAGGCAGGTCACGTTCACCAGCGACGCCGTGTAGGGGAAGCCGACCTGACGGATGGTGCCCCAGTCGCTGTTGATCAGGTTCAGCACGTTCTCGACGTCGGCGAGCAGTTCCAGCTTGCCACCGAACACGAACGGCACTTCCTGACGCAGCGAGAGGTCGAGCTTGTGCACCCACGGGGTCTTGCCGATGTTCTTCGGCGCGATCTCGCCCTGGTAGTCGGCCAGTTCCGAATTCTGCACGAAGGCCTGGAACGCGTCGAAGGTCGCCTGCGAGTCGTAAGTGACCAGCGGGTCGGCCCCGATGTTGCTTACGTCGGGCACGTAGATCAGACCACGGCTGCCGCGACCATTGACCCCGAACACCGCCGAACGACCATTGGTCGGATCGTTGAAGGTGTAGCTGTAACGCTGGCCCGAACGGACGTTGTAGAACAGCTCGACGCGGGTGTTGTTGTCACCGAACAGCTCGGCGTCATAGCCCGCGACGAGGCGGAACTGGTGATCGCGCTGATAGTTGGCGATGCCCTGCGCCGCGAAGTTCGGATCGCTGAAGGCGGTGTTCTGGTAGTTCGAGAACGCCACCGACGAGGTGCCCGGGTTCTGGTCGGTCACGTCCTGGAAGGTGTAGGAACCGTTCAGGAAGAAGCCCGAATCCCAGCGCTTGTTGAAGCGCGCCACCAGGTTCCAGCTTTCGCCGAAGCTGGTGTTGGTGAGCAGCATGTCGGTGTTTTCACCCGCGGTGCCGGTCAGCACGTTGTAGCGCGGACGGCCATCGGGCAGGTCGCCGGCCTGCTCGACCGAGCGCAGATCGGTCCACTCGAGCGCGTTGTTCACGTTCGAATAGATCACGTCGACGCCGAGGTTCCAGCCATCGCCGAGCGGGCCGAGGTTGGCTTCGTAATCGGCCGAACCCGAGAAACGCCACTGCGAGGGCGCCTTGAAGTTCGGATCGAGCGCGTTGGTCGGCGAACCGGCAAAGCCGGCCTGACGCACCGCGTCGATCAGGCTCTGCGGCACGCCGGTGCCGCCGGTGACGTTGTTGAGCGTCGCCGCGCCGAGGGTCTGCAGCTGGGCCGTGGTCAGGCCAAGCACCGCCTGCTCGGGCGAGGAGAAGGTGCCGTTGGCGTTGCGACGGATGCGGACGCGCTGCAGCGTCGGGCCGGGGTTCGAGTAGTTGTTCGAAATCCAGACCAGCGGGTTGCCGCCACCGAACAGACCGGCCGAACCGCGGATCTGCAGACGGTCGGTCGGCTTCCAGTTCAGGCCGAAGCGCGGCTGGAACAGGTCACGCCCGTTGAGGGTGCCGGTGTTCGGGAAGCCGAAGCGCTCGAGGAAGAACTGGTTGAAGAACGGCGTGTCGGGCGTGTCGAACAGGTCGTAACGCATGCCGGCCACCACGGTCAGGGTGTCGGTCACGTCGATCGTGTCCATGATGCCGAAGGTCCAGCTGTTGTTCTGGAAGTCGGCGGTCACCGTCTCGATCCCGCCGAGCAGCGGCACGGCGATGTCGAGTTCGTTGGCACGCTGGGCCTGGTAATCGGCGATGCTGTCGAACAGCCACGCACCCGAAACGCGCTGAGCGAACAGGTTGCGCACGTCCTGACGACGACGCTCGGCGATCACCTTCACGGAGTGGTTGTTGAGCTTCAGGGTCGCCTGGAATTCGACCGCCAGCGACTGGCTTTCGAGCTCGTTGGCCTGACGGCTGATGTCCGGACCGAACTGGATGCGCTCCTGACCGGGTGAGCAGACCGCCGGAGCGGCACCGGTGCCGGTCAGCGGGTTGGTCGGGTCGAGGCAGACCAGGAACTGGCCGAAGGTGCGGTTACCGCCCACCGGCACCTGCAGACGGGTGTAGTCGGCATAGGACACGCGCAGCTGGGTCGAGAAGAAGTCGGTCCACTGGTTGTTCGACTGGAGGATCCCGAAGTGGTTCTTCGCACCCTGCGTGTAGTTGTTCGACAGCAGGTTGAAGGTCGGGTTGCCGTTGCCGATCGCGTTGATCTGGCCCACGCCGGTCTGGCCGGCGAGCGAGGTGTTCTCGTTCCAGATGTAGGTCGCGGTCAGACGGTGGCCGTCGGCGACGTTCCAGTCGAGCTTGGTGACGAGCTTGTCGTCCTTCTCGATGATGTCGCTCGCCACGCCCAGCGTGTCGAAGTTGTAGGTGTTCTGCGCGACGCTGTCGACGAGGTCGATGTCGGCCTGGGTGATGCCGAGCTGGCTCGGATCGACGTCGGCCGGGACGGTGTCACGGGTGCGCTCGTAGGTCACCGCGAAGAACAGCTTGTCCTTGATGATCGGGCCGGTGACCTGCGCCACGTAGACCTGCGAATCGAACGCGCCGATGCGGGCCAGTTCGCGCACCTGGTCGCCGCGCAGATCGTCGCTCTGGTAATAGGCCGCGCCGAGGAAGGTGAAGTTGTTGCCACCCGAGCGGAGCTGGGTGTTGATCGCGCCGCCCTGGAAGAAGCCCTGCTGGATGTCGACCGGCGCGGTTTCGACCGAGAATTCGCCGATCGCGTCAAGCGGCACCGGGCCGCGCGAGGAGACGAGGCCGCCCGATTCGAGACCGAAGGGGTCACCGAAGGCCACACCGTCGACGGTGAAGCGGTTGAAGCGGTTGTTCTGGCCGGCAATGCTGATTGCGCCGCCGTTGGTGGCATCGAGGGTCACCAGCGGATCGCGCGCGGCGAGGTTGCGGATGTCGCGGTTGATGTTGGCCACGCCGGCGATGTCGCGGGCGGTGAGAACGGTCGCAGCACCGGTGCCGAGCGTGATCGCCGAGCGGGTGCGCGAGCCGGAGACGACGATGGTCTTGCCGACGTCGGCCAGCGAGACGCTGATACGCTGGGCCTGGCCAGCGGTCAGGAAGCCGATTTCCTGCTCTGCGCTTTCATAGCCTTCAGCGGTGACGCTGACGGTGAAGGGACCGCCGAGACGCAGACCCGAGGCGTTGAAGCCGCCGGCAGCGTCGGTCGACTGGGTCGAGGTCGTGCCCGAGGGAACGTGGGTGACGACAACGGTCGCGCCGGCAATCGGGTTGCCGTCCTGATCGACGACATCGCCGCGCACCGAGGAAGTGGTTTCCTGGGCGAAGGCCGGGGTGGCGACGAAGGTGGTGGTGGCGGCAAGGCTGACGACGCTTGCGGCAAGAAGATACTTAAGCTTCATGAAAGTAGCCCCTGGTGACGATGGAGAGAGAGGTAACTGTGGGCTCGCCCTAAGCGCGCGTGACTGCGGAAAAGCGACTGTTCTGTGACATTTTGATGAAACCCGCCGCGCCCATAACGCGTTTCCTTGGCGAGCGTGACTTCGCGCACACAAAATCCGTCGGATTTTGGGCTGTTCTTGAGTCAGGTGTTGCATCCGCGCAACGAAAGACGGGGCGCGGCCGGGCCGATCGGCGGCCCGGCGCGCATCGACTCAGGCGAGATTGATCTCGCGCAGGCGCTGCATCAGGAAATCATGCGCGGTGATCGGCTCGGCCGGCGGAGTCGCGGCATCCGGATCGATGCATTCCGGCAGCGGCTCGATCAGGAAATCGGGCCGGAAATGCAGGAAGAACGGCATCGAGTAACGCGACCGCCGCGCCGCCTCACCGCGCGGGTTAACGACGCGGTGGGTAGTGGAGCGCAGCCGTCCGTTGGTCTGGCGTTCGAGCATGTCGCCGACATTGATCACCAGCGCGCCCTTGCTCGCCGGGATCGGCAGCCACTCGCCCTGCTTGGTCAGCAGTTCGAGCCCCGCTTCCTCGGCCCCCAGCAGCAACGTGATGGTGTTGATGTCGCCATGCGCGGCAGCACGGATCGCGCCTTCGGGGGCATCGTCACCGAGCGGCGGGTAATGCAGCAGGCGCATCACCGAATTGCCGTCCTCGACGCTCGCCGCGAAGAAATCGCGCGGGCGGCCGAGGTGCAGCGCGATCGCTTCGAGCACCCGCCCGCCGGCCGTCTCGAAGGCGGAATAGAGCGCGCTCATCGTTTCCTTGAAGCCCTCGACCTCGTCGGGCCAGATGTTGGGGGCCATGAATTCCGCGAGCGGGTGGCCCGGCGGCAGGCTGCGGCCGACGTGCCAGAATTCCTTGAGATCGAACACCTCGGCATCCTTGGCCTTCTCGGTGCCGAACGGGGTGTAGCCGCGCGCGCCGCCGCCGCCCTCGATTTTGTAGCTGCGCTTGACCGCATCGGGCAGCGCGAAAAACGCCTTGGAGACGGCTTCGGCCTCGTCGATCAGTTCCTGCGGAATGCCGTGATCGCGCACCACGGCAAAGCCGTATTCGGCGAAGCTGCGGCCCAGTTCGTCGGCGATGGTCTCGAGCGGCTGGGCGAGCGAAACGGAAGCAATGTCAGTCATAGGCGCGGCCTTACACCCGTGCCCGCACGACTGCCAAGAGCTTCTACAGCGGCAGGAACAGGCTCGCCAGCGCCGCGCTCATCAGGTTGGCAAGGCTCCCTGCGGCCAGCGCTTTCAGCCCCAGCTTGGCGATCACCGGACGCTGGTTGGGCGCGAGGCCGCCGGTCACCGCCATCTGGATCGCGATCGAGGAGAAGTTGGCGAACCCGCACAGCGCGAAGGTGACGATCGCGCGGCTGCGCTCGGTCAGCTCGCCGGCCTGCATGGCGCCCAGATCGATGAAGGCGACGAATTCGTTGAGCACGATCTTGGTGCCGAACAGCCCGCCCGCGATCTGCGCCTGTTCCCAGTCGGCGATCCCGATCAGGAACATCACCGGCGCGAAGACATAGCCGAGCAGCTTCTGGAAGCTGATATTGGCGAGCCATGTCGCCACCTCGGGCGAGAGCGGCGCGCCGATCTGGTCGGCAAGGTTCACGATCCCGCCGCCGATCCCCGCCAGCATCCCGTTGGCAAGCGCGACGAGCGCCACGAACACCATCACCATGGCGCCGACCGCAACCGCCAGCTTGACGCCGGTCTGGGTGCCTTGCGCAGCAGCTTCGATGATGTTGGCGGGGCGCTGGCCTTCCTCGAAGGTTTCCGCGGCACTTACTTCGTCAGCCTTGCCGGTCTCGGTCAGCGAGGCCGGGCCGACCGCGCTGATGCGCGCCTGCGGGAGTTCGATCTCCTGCCCGTTCTCGTCATACATCACCACGCGGGTCGCCTCGGCGAGCGCGTTGGCCTTACCGCGCGCGCGCTGCACCGCGGCGGTGGCAACGCCCATGTCGCGCCCGTCGGCGAAGGTCGCATCGTCAGGCATGATGATCTTGGCCATCAGGATCCCGCCCGGGGCCGACATGAAGGCGGCCGCCAGCAGGAACGGAACGGCCTCCTCGCCGATGAAGCTGGCATAGGCGGCAAGGATCGTCCCCGCCACGCCCGCCATGCCCACCGCCATCAGCGTGAACAGCCGGGCAGGCGGCAGCGCGGCGAGATAGGGGCGCACCACCAGCGGGCTTTCCGACTGGCCGACGAAGATGTTGGCGGCAGCGCCCAGCGCCTCGACCTTGCTGATGCCCGTGACAAAACCGATCGCCCCGCCCACCCAGCGCACCAGCCGCTGCATGATGCCGAGGTGATACAGGATCGAGACGATCGCGGCGAAGAACACGATCACCGGCAGCGCGGCGATCACGAAGGTGTTGGCGAAGGGATTGCTCTCCATCGGCCCGAACACCGAGGTGATCCCGATCTTGGAGAAATCGAGCAGCGCGATCACCCCGCCCGACAGCCCGCCGATCACCGCCACGCCGATATCGGTGCGCAGCACCACCAGCGCGGTGATGGCCTGGAGCGCGAAGGCCGAGCCGACCACCCGGAGGTTGATCCGGCGCTTCGCGGACGAAAGCGCGAAGGCGATGGCCAGAATGGCGACGACCCCTGCAAGGCTCAGCAGGATGGGCGTGATACTCTCGTTCACGGCGGCTTATGCCCTCAAGTTGCGCGGAAGCGTTGCGACCCCTGTTGCCCGCAAGGTGGCGGCCCGGCACGCAACACCCTGCGGGGTGGCAGTTTGCGCGACGAGTTGCAAGCCGGGATGCAAATGGCCTGTGCGACATTGTGGTGACAGCCGCAGCCCGCGCGCTTTTCTTTTGCCCGCGCGCTGGGTAGCACCTTGCCGCATGAACGACACCGCGCCCGCCGCCGCCCCTTTCGCCGTGACCACGCCGCAGGGCGTCTCCATGCCGCTGGCGATGTTCGTCTACACGCTGCTCTATGGCGGGATGACGGTGCTGGCGGGCGTGCTCGCCTTCAAGCAGGTGCAGCTCTGGCCGACCAGCCTTGCGGTGGAGAGCGGGATCTTCCCCTTCCTGCTGCTGGTGGTGATCTCGAGCACCTTGTCGCAGCTCTACGGGCGCGATGCGGCCAAGCGGATCGTGTGGTGGGGCTTCCTGCCGCTGGGCCTGTCGGCGCTGCTGATGCAGCTGGTGCTGGGCCTGCCGGCCTCGTCCGAGATGATCGCCTTCCGTCCCGATGATCTCGCCGCCTTCGAGCGTGTGCACCAGTCGACCTGGCGGGTGTGGATGGCGGGACCGGCGAGCTACATCACCTCGCTCTTGCTCAACATCTGGATCTTCGACCGTCTGCGCGGCAACAGCGAGCAGGAGAGCACACTCGGCCTGATGATCCGCGGCGCGATCGCCTCGGCGCTGTCACAGGCGGTGGATTCGGTGATATTCATCACGCTGGCCTTCTACGGCGAGTTCGACATCACCGACCTGATGATCGGCCAGGTGCTCGCCAAGGTGTTCCTGAGCATCGTGATGGTGCCCTTCCTGATCACCTTCGGCGTGCGCGCGGCGCGCTGGCTCGACGCGCGGGCGGGCTGAAGCGGGCTTTGCAGCACAGGCCCGATCGGGTATCCTTCCCGCGGTGTCTGGGGAGGAAAAACGCATGAAAATCGGTATCGTCGTCGCCGCCGCAGGAGCGCTGGCGCTGGCCGGCTGCAACGAACAGGTCGGCGGTCCGGGCGCGAGCACCTATTACGACTGCGGCAACGGCACACGGCTGAAGGTCGACACTGTCGCTGCTGACAGCGTGATCGTGCAGATGAACGACAACCCGCCCGTCACCATCCCCGCCGACAAATCCGCCTCGGGCGCGAAATACATGAGCCCCACCCACCAGTTCTGGAGCAAGGGCGACGAGGCGACGTGGACGGTCGGGCGGATGATGCCGATGACCTGCAAGAAGGTGATGGTCCCCCGCGGGATGTGAGTCCCGCGCGGCTCCGGCCTAGGCTGCGGCTGCCTTGCGGCGGCGATTGCGCTGGATGATGTTGAGCAGTTCGACCCCGACCGAGAAGCCCATCGCCGCGTAGATATAGCCCTTGGGCACATGGAAGCCGAAGGCATCGGCGATCAGCACCAGCCCGATCATCACCAGGAACGCCAACGCCAGCATCACCAGCGTCGGATTGTGTTCGATGAAGCGCGCCAGCGGGGTTGCCGCGAACAGCATGATGCCGACCGTGATCACCACGGCCGCGACCATGATCGGGATGTCGTCGGTCATGCCGACGGCGGTCAGGATCGAATCGACCGAGAACACGAGGTCGATGGCGATGATCTGCACGATCACCGCCCCGAAACTCGCAGTGGCGGCGGCGGCGATCCCCGGGGTCTTGTCGAGCAGATCGCCCGAGGGATCGCCCGGCTCCATCGAGTGATGGATTTCCTTGGTCGCCTTCCACAGCAGGAACAGCCCGCCCGCCAGCAGGATCAGATCACGCCCCGAAAAAGCCGTCTCGAAACTGGCCTTGGTGGTGCCTTCGACCGGCGGCCCGGTGATGCCGAGATCGAAGATCGGCTGCTGCAGAGTGACGATCCAGCCGATCAGCATCAGCAGGCCAATCCGCATCCCCAAAGCCAGCATCAGCCCGAGCCGCCGCGCGCGCTCCTGCTGGTGCATGGGCAACTTGTTCGAAAGGATGGCGATGAAGATGAGGTTGTCGACCCCGAGCACCACTTCGAGCGCGATCAGAGTGAGCAGCGCCAGCCATGCCGCCGGATCGGAAAGAAGGGCGATGATCGTGTCCATGGAGCGGCCATGCGATACAACGTCTCGCAGCGCAAGACGGGTTGCGCAATCACCGCCAGCATGACGTTTTCGGCAAATTCAGCGATGATATCGCTCGTGCAGGAGCAGGAGGCGGAAATGGTGAGCCCGACAGGATTCGAACCTGTGACCCGCTGATTAAAAGTCAGCTGCTCTACCTACTGAGCTACGGGCCCACACAAGTGCCGCGCGGTGGCGGCAGGCGCGCTCACCTAGGCAGGGGGCGCGGGCGGGTCAAGCGGGCATGGGCCTGCGCGATGCGCAATCCGCTGGCCGGATCGCGCCAATGGGGGGCGATGGCGCGAGCCGGTGCCAGCACGAAGGCGCGGCGGCGGTATTCGGGGTGGGGGATCGCCAGCCCCGCGCTGGCCCAGCGCCCGCCGCTCCACAGGATGATGTCGCAGTCGAGCACCCGGTCGCCCCAGCGTTGCCCGCGGCGGCGGCCGAATTCGCGCTCGGTGCGCTTGAGCGCTGCGAGCAGCGCCGGCGGGGCGAGCTCGCTCTCCAGCACCAGCGCGGCATTGGCGAAGCGGCGCTGCGCCGCGCCCATCGCGGGGGTGGCGAGCACCGGCGAGCGGGCCAGCACCGTGCCGAACGCCGCCAGTTCCTCCATCGCCGCCAGCACCACGCCCCGCGGATCGCCATAGAGATGGTGCCGCCGGTTGCTCCCCAGCGCGACGAGGTAGGTGCTGCTCACGCGCGTCAGATATCTTGCGCGAGGCGAGTGTAGAGCTGCGGGCGCCGGTCGCGGAAGAAGCCCATGCCGGCGCGGTGCGTCGCGGCGCGGGCGAGATCGAGCCGGGCGATGAGCACGCCGGTCTCGCCTGCGCCATAGTCGGCGACCAGATCGCCCCATTCGTCGGAGATGAAGGAGTGGCCGTAGAACCGCTGGCCCCCTTCGGTGCCGATGCGGTTGGCGGCGACCACCGGCATGCAGTTCGAAACGCTATGTCCGATCATCGCGCGCCGCCACATGCGGCTGGTGTCGAGCTCGGCGTCATAGGGCTCGGAGCCGATCGCGGTGGGATAGAGCAGCAACTCAGCCCCCATCAGCGCCATGGCGCGCGCGCATTCGGGATACCACTGGTCCCAGCAGATGCCGACGCCGATCTTGACCAGCGCCCCGCCCTCGCCCGGCACATCCCACACCTTGAAGCCGGTGTTGCCGGGGCGGAAATAGTACTTTTCCTCGTAGCCCGGCCCGTCGGGAATGTGGCTCTTGCGATAGGTGCCCATGATCGCGCCGTCAGGGCCGATCATCGCGAGCGTGTTGTAGTAGTGGTGCCCGTCGCGCTCGAAGAAGCTGGTCGGGATCGTCACCTTCAGCTTCGCGGCGAGCGCCTGCATCGCGATGACGCTCGGGTGCTCCGCCGTCGGGCGGGCGAGGGCGAACAGCGCCTCGTCCTCCTCGCGGCAGAAATAGGGGCCGGAAAACAGCTCGGGCGGCAGGATCAGCTGCGCGCCCTTGGCGGCGGCTTCTTCCACCAGCGCCGAGACAGCGGCGATGTTGGCGGCTTCGTCCTCTGAACCGAGGGGGAGCTGAAGGGCGGCGACGGTGATTGCGGTCATGCCGCCGCCCTTAACGCATCACTTGGCTTTCTTGAACAGGAGAGTCATGCGGTCGCTTTCACCCAGGCCCTTGAGGTCGTCGCGCTTGGTGGCGAGCACCGGGGGCATTTCCCACACGCCTTCCTTGTGATCGGCGGTGTCCTTGGGGTTGGCGTTGATCTCGCTCGCGGCGACCAGCTCGAAGCCGTGCACGCGCATGAAGTCGATCACGTCCTGCTGCCGCAGATAGCCCTTGGTGCCATTGGCGTAGGACCACGGGGCATCGGCCTTGGCGCGGTGCTGCTCGATGCCGAGCAGGCCGTCATCCTTGAGCAGCTCGCGCATCGCGCGCAGTTCGGTGTCGGCAGTGCCGGAGCGCAGCAGGTTGTGCATCGCGCGCATCACGAGGATGCGGTCGAAGGTGCCCTTCTGGCCTTCGAGATTGTCGAGCGTGATGCCGCTGAACTTCTCGGCCGGCAGCCCGGTGTAGCCCGCGACTTCCGTGCCGAAGCCCGCTGCGGTGTCGCGGATGCGCTGCTGGCGCGCGGGATCAGCGGAGGCGGTGAGCGGGTTGGCATAGAGACCGACCAGCTGGCCCTCGCCGCCCAGATAATGGCCGAGCAGGCGCGAATACCACCCGCCGCCCGGCGCATATTCGCCGACCTTCATTTCCGGGCCGACATGGAAGAAGGCCAGCGTTTCAGCCGGATGGCGGTGCGCATCGCGGGCCTTGTCTTCGGCGCGGGTGGGATGGTTGATCGCCGCCGCAAGCTGCTCGCCATGCATCTTCATGAAGTGCGCGGTGTCCTTGATGTGCGCCTCGTCGACGCCGCCGGCGGCCATGCCGTGGCCTTCGTGCTGGGCCATCAGCGGGGCGGCGAGAGCCAGACCGCTCGCGGCGGTGATGGCAAGGATCAGCTTTTTCATGGGTCATCTCTCCCGGGAAATGGAAATTTTGGCACGGTCACCCGTGGCAAGGCGCGCACGGCTAGCCTATCTGTGCCAGAAACCAACGGAGATTTCGATGAGCAACATGGACACGGCGATCATTGCAGGCGGGTGCTTCTGGTGCACCGAGGCGGTGTTCCGCGACGTGGTGGGCGTGGCTGGCGTGGAGAGCGGCTATATCGGCGGCACCAAGGCGAACCCGACCTACAAGGAAGTGTGCACCGGCAATACCGGCCATGCCGAAGCGATCCGCGTGACCTTCGATCCGCACGCGATCAGCCTGGCCGAGATCTACGACGTGTTCCTCGGCACGCATGATCCGACGCAGCTGAACCGGCAGGGGGGCGACATCGGGACGCAGTACCGCTCGGCGATCTTCCCGCTTTCCGACGAACAGGGCGCCGAGGCCGAAGCCGCCATCGCGCGCTGGAATGCCGAGAACGGCAAGACAGCGGTGACCACCATCGAGGGGCTGTCGGGCGGTGTCCAGACGGCGGAATGGTACCCGGCCGAGGACTACCATCAGGAATACTGGGACGGCGAAGGCCAGCGCAATCCCTACTGCCTCGCGGTGATCCCGCCCAAGCTGATGAAGCTGCGCAAGAGCTTCCAGAAATATGTGAAGGACTGAGGCAGAACCAAGATCGCCTCCCCGCCCCACGAGCCGGGGCCCCGCTTCTTTTTGCTTTGAAGAAAGAAAGCGGGGTCCCGGGTCAAGCCCGGGAAGGCGCAGACAGGCTCAGTTCTTCACCCAGCGCGCGACGAAGAACCCGTCCAGCCCACCACGCTCGGCCAGCATCCCGGGATGGGTGCGCAACCAGCCCTCGCTTGTGGGCGCAAGGCCAGCGGGCAGTTCCTCCGGCGTGATCGGCGCAGGGCTTAGGCCCAGTTCGGCGTCGATCCATGCCGCCTGTTCCTCGCCCTCCTCGGCCTCGAGCGAGCATACGGCATAGACCAGCACCCCGCCCGGGTTCAGCCACTCCGCCGCACGCGCCGCGAGAGCGCGTTGCAGCTCCGCCATCTCGGCGATCTGGCCCTTGCCGATGCGGTGGAGCACATCGGGGTGGCGGCGGCAGGTGCCGGTGGCGGTGCAGGGCGCGTCGATCAGGATTGCGTCGAAGCGATGCTTGGGCTCCCACGTCAGCGCATCGGCGCGCACGGGCGAGGCCTTGAGGCCGGTGCGCTTGAGATTGTCCTTGAGCAGATCGAGCCGTCGCTTCGACATGTCGAGCGCGGTGACCTTCCATCCAGCGGCGGCGAGCTGCATCGTCTTGCCGCCCGGCGCGGCGCACAGATCGAGCGCCGAACGCCCCTCGCCTGCCCCCAGCAGCCGTGCCGGGATCTGCGCCGCGAGGTCCTGCACCCACCAGTCGCCGGCCTTGAAGTCCGCAAGGCTCTCCACCGCCGCGCCCCTCGGCAGGCGGATATGGCCGGGGGCGAGGCTGATGCCGCCCATCGCCACGGCGCGGGTGGTGGTCTCGGCTGGGTCCTTGAGTGCCAGATCGAGTTCGGGCGGGAAGGCGAGGCCGGGCGCGATCGCGGCGGCCTTGTCCGGGCCCCAACGTTCGGTGACGCGCTCGGGCAGGGTCGGGACTTGCGGAAGGCCCGCCGCGCCTTCCTTCACCAGCGCCGAGAACACGCCATGCGCGAGCCGCCGCGGGCCGCCTGCCAGCAAGGGCAGTCCGGTCGCGATCACCGCGTGGGGCGGGGTATCGAGCCGCCAGGCCTGCGCGAGCATCAGCCGCAGCACCATCCGCCCCTTGGCATCCTCGGGCAGGCGCTGCTTCGTCGCGCTGTCGATCGCGGCGTCGAGATCGGTCAGCCAGCGCAGGGTCTCGCCCGCAATCGCCTTGGCCAGCGCGCGGTCGGGGGCCTTGCGGATGTCGGACAGCGCGGCGCCTTCGGCCTGTTCGAGCGTCTCGCCCCGCCGGAACACGGCATCGAGCAGGCGAAGCGCGGCGCGGCGCACGGGAAGTCCGGGGGGGAGAGCCATCGCTCGCCCCTAACCTTCCTTGAAACAAAGCGCCAGCATGGGCATTGGGTCGGCATGACCAAGGAAAAGTCCGAAGCCGCGAAGAACTTCAAGAAGCCCGCTCACTGGACCAATGATCCGGTGCCGGCGCCGAAGAAGACCGATCCGCTCGAGGGTGAACCCAAGCCGCTTTCCCCCACCCGCTACGGCGACTGGGAGAAGGACGGCATCGCCTGGGACTTCTAGAACCCCACGCGGCATACCCGCCTCATTGTCACATCATCGGCGGGTCATTGCACGGCCCGCGATGTTTCACGTGGAACACATCGGCGGGCGCAGCCACGCCGCAAGGCCGAACGGCCGCCCGCAGCGATGCGATCTTCAGATCGCGTGAGCGAGGATTTCGCAGCGCGGAGGCGCTGCGGAACATCAAAGACTCGTGAACGTAACCTTCAGCCCGTCCTTGGGCTGCGGGATGGGCCAGTCCTGCCATTCGGGGTTGTAGCCCGCGGCCGCCTCGATGCGGTAGCGCTGGAGCAGCTGGGCGAGCAGGATCTTCACCTGCATATAGGCGAAGTGCAGGCCGAGGCACATGTGCGCCCCGCCGCCGAACGGCACCCAGGCATACTTGTGCCGCGCCTTCACCTGCTCCGGCGTGAAGCGCATCGGATCGAAGGTGAAGGGGTTGTCCCAGTATTCCTCGGAATGGTGGGTCCAGTAGATGTTGATCCCCACCATCGCGCCCGCCGGAATACGGTAGCCGCCATATTCGAATTCCCGGAGCGCACGGCGCGGCATCGAGGGCACCGGCGGCACCATCCGCAGCGATTCCTTGAACGCCATCTCGGTCAGGTCGAGCTTCGCCAGATCATCGTAATCGAGCGGGCGCGGGTTCCCGTCTCCGTCCGGCCCGCCGGTGACCGCGAAAATCTCCTCGCGCAGCTTTTCCTGCCATTCGGGATTGGTGGCGAGATGGAAGATCAGCGAGGTCGCCGAAGAGGTGATGGTGTCGTGCGCCGCCATCATCAGGAAATTCATGTGATCGACCACCTCGTCGACCGGCAGCAGGCTCCCATCCTCCCGGGTGGCGGTGGCGAACTGGCTGAACATGTCCTGCCCGCCGCCTTCGGCGCGGCGGCGCAGCGTCTCACGGGTGAAATAGTCGACGAGGAAGGCGCGGCCATCGACGCCCTTCTTCATCTTGGTGAAGGGCAGCGGGCGGCGCACCGGCGCGACCGAGGCCTGCACCATGTCGACAAAGGCCTCGTTGATCTTGTCGGCTTCCGGCCCCCACGGCAGGCCGATGAAGCTGTCGGCGGCGAGATCGAGGGTGAGCTTCTTGATCGCGGGGTAGAACTCCTTCGGCCCGGCCCAGCTCGCGACTTCGCGCGCGATCCCGCGATTGAGCGCGCCCGAATAGTGGCGCATCGGCTCGGGCTTGAAGGCGATCGAGAGCGCGCGGCGATCGATCCGGTGATGCTCGAAATCCATCAGCATCAGCCCGCGCGGGAACAGCTGGTCGAGCACCGGGCCCCAGCCTTGCTCTGACGAAAAGATCTTGTCCTTGTTGAACAGCAGCAGCTCGTTGGCCTCGGCCCCGATCAGCGCGACCTGCCAGCCGCCGAAAGCGCGGTTCTTGTAGACCTTGCCGTGGGTCTTGATCATCCGCTCGGCAAAAGCGTGCGGATCGGCGAGCATGGTGAAGGTGTTGCCGACCAGCGGCCAGCCGGCATCGCCCGGGATGTGGGCCAGATCGGCTTCGCTCAGGCGGCCGTCGCTCCAGTGGCGGGGGGCATCAGCCGGGGCGGCATCAGTGGTGCGCGGGGCTTCGGCAAGGGTGGCCATGTCTGTCTCGATGCTCCGTAAAGGGTTCGGATTCGCAACTTACATTAGTGGGAGTTTCCGAAGCGTCAAATCCATCCCGACAATTCGCGCTGCAACATCGCCTCGATCATCGCGAGGCCATCGGCCGAGGTGTTGAGGCAGTCGAGCACGGCATAATCCTCGCCGCCTGCTTCGGTGAATTCCTCACGCCCTTCGATCGCCAGTTCCTCGAGCGTCTCGACGCAGTCCGCAGCAAAGCCGGGTGCGGCGACAACCAGCCGCTTGGTGCCCTTTTCGCCTTCCGCGATCAGGGTCGCATCGGTGGAAGGTTCGAGCCACGCCGAGGGGCCGAAGCGCGACTGGAAGGTCGTCTCGAACCGCACGCCGGCAAATTCGGGGCGCTGCGCCAGATCCTCGCGCAGCAGGCGCGCGGTCTTCATGCAGTGGCAGTAATAGGGATCGCCCTTCTGCAACGTCTGCTGCGGCATCCCGTGGAAGCTCATCAGCATGACTTCGGGCGTGAAGCTGAGCGCGCGCACCTGCCGGGTGAGGTCTTCCGCCAGCGCGGCGATGAAGCCGGGATGATCGTGATAGGGCGGCACGAAGCGCAGCGCGGGCTGCCAGCGCATCCCCGCGAGCACGCGGGCGACCTCGTCGAACACGGTCGCGGTGGTGGCGGCGCAATATTGCGGATACATCGGCGCGATCAGGATGCGGTCGCAGCCGTCCGCCATCAGCGCGCCAAGGCGGCTTTCGATCGAGGGGTTGCCGTAACGCATTGCCCAGTCGACCTGCACGCTTTCCCCGAACCGGCCCACCATCGCCTCGGCTTGGCGGGCGGTGATATCGGCCAGCGGCGATCCGCGCTCGGTCCAGATCTTCGCATAGGCCTTCGCGCTTTTCTGCGGGCGGGTGTTGAGGATGATGCCGCGCAGGATCAGCTGCCACACGATCGGCGGGATCTCGACCACCCGCGTGTCCGACAGGAACTGCTTGAGATAGCGCCGGACCGAATCCGGATCGGGGCCGTCAGGCGTGCCGAGGTTGACCAGCAAGACGCCGATCTTGCCGCTCGAAACAGGAGGGTGGTCGCCCGGAAGGCGCTGGGTCTGCCAGGTCATTGCCGTCCCAACGGTCGGCAGGCGATTGGTTTCCGGGGCTCAAGCATTGCCCGGACCGGGAGGTGATGTTCTGTCCGGGTCATATGCCGTCCGAAAGTAGGGGCAGTCGTCTCAGCCGCAAGCCTGTAGCCGAAAACAGCGCATTGGCAATCGCGGGCGGTGCGACCACCGCGCCGAGCTCGCCCGGATCGGCCGGAGGGGCTTCGCTGGCCATGAATTCGATGCGCATTTCGGGGCAATCGGCCAATGTCGGCAGGCCGAGCCCGGCAAAGTCGAGGCTTTCAGGCATCCCGGCGCGCAGCTTGAACGGGTTGCCGAGCGCGATGCCGATCCCGAACACCAGCCCGCCTTCGATCTGCTGGCGGGCGATGTCGTGATTGATGATCCGCCCGATATCGACGGCGGCGGCAAGCTGGGTGACGCGCACCCCGCCCTCGCTCTGGCGCGCGGTGGCGACGCAGGCAATGCGCGCGGCCTCCGGCCCCTCGCCTATGCGTGCGACCGCGAGGCCCTGCCCGCTCTGGTCGACCCCGCCATCCCATCCGGCGAGCTGCGCGGCGCGTTGCAGGCAGGCGGCCAGCCGCACGTCGTTGCCGAGCATCGCGATGCGGAAGGTGAGCGGCTCGCGCTCGAACTTGGCGGCGATCTCGTCGATGAAGCTCTCGATCGCGAAGGTGGTCGGGCCCCAGGCATTGCCGCGCACCCGGCCGACCGGCAGATCGATCGCGGCGGGCACATGCTCGACGAACACGCCGGGCACCTCGTAGGGCGGCACCGCGCCCTCGCAGGCCATGGGATCAGGCTCGCCGCTGGTCTCGCGGATCGCGGCCATGGTGGTGAGATTGCCGAATAGGCGCTGGCCGAATTCCTTCGCCGCAGGGGGCGTGGCGATGCGCAAGTGCAGCGCGTCGATCGCGCCGTCCTCGTTCTTCGACAATTGCGCTCCCAGCAGCAGCCACGCCGGTGCGCGCGGGCGCGAGCGGATCAGCTCGTCACGGCGCGGCCAGGTGAGCTGCACCGGGCGGTCGAGCTCCTTGGCGATCTGCGCGATTTCGATCGCGTGATCATGCTCCAGCCGCGCATCGAAGCTGCCGCCGGCGGGCATGGGATAGAGCGCGACGTCCTCGGTGGAGATGCCGATTGCCCGCGCCGCCGCGATGCGCGCCTGTTCGGGCGCCTGGGTCGCCATCCACAGATCGAGCCGCCCGTCGACATAGCGCGCGGCGGCACAGGCCGTCTCGACCGGCGCGGCATGGGCCGGTTCGACTTCGTAGCGCCGCCCGATATCGACCCGGGTCAGCGCATCGCGCCCGAAGCCGGTCTCGGCAATCGGAAAGGCCTCGCCCCCGGTGAGCAGGGTATCGAGCTTGGCGGCGATCTCGTTGCTGCTGACCGGGGTAGTGGTCGACCACTTGGGCTTCATCGCCTCGAGCGCGGCATCGGCGCTCCACCACGTGTCGGCGGCGACCGCGAGCCAGCGCTTGCTCTCGATGATCCCGACCAGACCCTTGATCCCGGCAGCCGCATCGCGGTTGAACCCGGCTAGTTCCGAACCATCGGCAGGGCCGTGGCGGATCGCGGCAAAGACCATTCCGGGCAGACGCACATCGCCGGCAAAGCGGTAGGAGCCATCGACCTTGGACGGCAGATCGAGCCGCGGAAAGGCGGGCGGGTTCTCGGCATCGGCGGGCAGCGGCTTTTCGCGTGGGGGCTCGGGACGCAGCGGCGGCGGATCGGGCGGCGCGTATTCCGCCGCCGCCTCGGCCAGCTCGCCGAAGGTCGCGCGGTTGTTGCCATGGGTGACGAACCCGCCCTCGACCTCGCATTCCTCCCACGCCACGCCCCAGCGCGAGGCGGCTTCCTGCGCCAGCATCGCGCGCGCCGCCGCGGCCGCTTCGCGGCAGGGCATTTCATAGGCGGCGAGCGAAGTGCCGTCAGCCGTGGCGTTGAAACGCTGCGCCCCGGCGAAACGCTCCGCCATCAGCGCGTCGGTGGAGGGCGAGAGGCCGGCGAAGCTCGGATCCCACAGCGCGATCCACTTCTTCGCCAGCGGGACATTAGCATAGGCACCCGAGACCGGCGCGGGCTCGACCGCGATCTGGCGCCAGTCCGCGCCCAGTTCATAGGCGACGATCTGCGGCAGCAGGGTGGTGATGCCCTGCCCCATTTCGAGCTGCGGGACGGCGACCGTCACCACGCCGTCAGAGGCGATCTTGAGCCATGCGCCAAAGATGTGCTCGCCCCGCGCGGCGACCAGCGGCGTGCGATAGGCGCGCGGCATCAGCCACCACGCCACCAGCAGGCCGCCGCCCGCCGCCGCCCCTGCCAGCAATCCGCGCCGCGAGATCTCCATGCCTCAGATTTTCCCGGTATCGAGCCAGCGCGCAAGGCTCGCAGCGATCGCCATGAACGGCGCGGCGGTCTCGTCGTCGCCGGCGGCGGGCGGCTCGCCCTTGTCGCCCGCAATCCGTGTCGCCAGCGTCAGCGGCACCCGGCCGAGGAAGGGAATTTCCAGCGCGGCGGCGAATTTCTCCACGCCCCCGCTGCCGAAGGGATCGCTGACTTCGCCGCAATGCGGACAGGCATAGCCCGCCATGTTCTCCACGAGGCCGATGATCGGCACCTCGCCCTGCTCGAACAGCTGACCGGCGCGCGCGGCATCGATCAGCGCGAGATCCTGCGGGGTCGAGACGAGCACCGCGCCATCGGGCTTGTGCGCGGAGAGCATCGAGAGCTGAACATCGCCCGTGCCCGGCGGCAGATCGACCAGAAGCAGATCGGTATCGCCCCAATCGGCGTCGATCAGCTGCGAAAGCGCCTTGCCCGTCATCGGCCCGCGCCATGCCAGCGCCTTGCCGGGGGCGACGATGTGGCCCATCGACAGCACCTTGACGCCATAGGGGCTGTCGATCGCCACCAGCTTGTCGCCTTCGGGGGTAGCGGCGGGCTTAATGCCTTCGGTTTTGAGCAGCTTGGGCTGCGAGGGGCCGTAGATGTCGCCGTCGATCACCCCGACCTTGCGGCCCAGCTTCGCCAGCGCGACTGCGAGATTGGTGGTGAGCGTCGACTTGCCGACCCCGCCCTTGCCGCTGCCGACCGCGATCAGCCGCACGCGGCGTCGCTCGCCCGTCAGCGCGACGCGCACTTCGTCCACCTCGGCGAGCGGGGACAGCGCGGCAGAGATATCGCCCTCCAACGCGGCGCGTGCCTCGAGCGAGAGATCGCCGGCTTCCGCGACGATCACCGCGCGGCGGGCAATGATCCGTGCCGAGCGCACGCGGTGGTTGATTTCGGGGCTCAGGGCGGCGCGAATCAGCGCTTCCTCGGCGTCAGGGGCACGAGGCGGCTGGCGGCTGGTATCGGACGGGCTGTTCATGGCGCCCGCCTCTACCACCAAAATCCGTCAGCCAACCCCTGTTTTTCACGGAAGGGATACCTATAAGGGCCTTATGCAGAGACTGGACGGTTGGAGAGAACGTCTTGGCGTGGCCGCACGCGGCCTTGCCATGGCTGGCAAGAATCCCTGGGGCAATACCGGCAAGGGTGACAGCTCCGGAGGAGACGAACCGCGCGAGGATGGCCCGGGCGGTGATGGCCCAAGCGGCGACAGGCCCGGCGGCAGCGAAGGCCCGCGCAATCCCTGGCTGCCCGGCGGCGGCGAACCCGGCAAGCGGCGCTCGGCCAGCATTGACGACATCTTCAAGAACCGCGGCCCGGAAGGCCCGCGCCGCGCAGGCGGCGGCCCCGGCGGCCCGACCTTCCGTCTGCCCGAACGGCCCGGCGGCAAGAGCTGGGTCCCCGTGATCCTCGGCGCCGTGGCGCTGATCTGGGTCGCGGTCACCAGCGTGCACTTCATCCAGCCGGGCGAACAGGCGGTGGTGACGTGGCTGGGCGGCAAATATTCGCGCACCATCGATTCCGGCACGCGCTTCACCGCGCCCTGGCCGATCGAGATGGTCGAGAAGGAGAATGTGCGGCAGATCCGTTCGGAAGCCATTCCCGGTACCAACACCGAAAACCTGATCCTGACGGCCGACCAGAACCTCGTCGACCTCAGCTACCTGATCCGCTGGAACATCTCCGACCTGACGCTCTACAAGTATCAGCTGTCCGATCCGCGTAACGCGCTGCTGGAAATCGGCGAGGCGGCGATGCGTGCCGCGGTCGCACGCAAGAAGCTCGACGAGGTGCTGACCGGCGAAGGCCGCGCCGAGATCGAGCAGGACGTGCGCGAGCGGATGCAGGCGCGGCTCGATGCCTATCGCTCTGGGATCACCGTGCAGGGGATCGACATCAACAAGACCGATCCGCCGGCGCGGGTCGAGGAAGCCTTCAAGGACGTGTCCTCGGCGCAGCAGGATGCCGATGCCGCGATCAACCGCGCCCGCGCGGTGGCGCAGCAGCTGCTCGCCCGCGCGCAGGGTGACGCCTCGGAGTTCAACAACATCTACGAGGAATACAAGCTCGCGCCCGAAGTGACGCGCCGCCGGCTCTATTACGAGACCATGGAATCGATCCTGTCCAAGACCGACAAAACCATCGTCGAGTCCGGCAATGTCATGCCCTACCTGCCGCTGCCCGAAGTGAAGCGGCGCTCGCAGGCCCAGCCCGCGCGGCCGCAGGGAGAATAAGGCGATGAATGCTCTGATGCAGAACTACAAGGCCGTCGCGATCGGGGTTGTCGCCCTGGTGGTGGCGCTGCTCGCCAGCACCGTGATCGTGCCGGAAACCCATCAGGCGGTGGTGATCCGCACCGGCCAGCCCGACCGGGTGTTCAACATGTTCCGGCCCGATGCGCCCTACGGGCAGACCGGGGCGGGCATCAACTTTCGCATCCCCTTCGTCGAGCAGGTACGGCTGATCGACCGCCGCGTGCTCGATCTCGACATGGAGCGCACCCAGGTGCTCTCCAACGACCAGCAGCGCCTGCAGGTCGATGCCTATGCGCGCTACCGCATCATCGATCCGGTCAGGCTGGTCGAACGCGCCGGTGACGAGCGCCAGCTCGAAAGCCAGCTGCTGCCGATCCTCACCTCGGTGGTGCGGCAGGAGCTCGGGCGGCGTCCGTTCTCCTCGCTGATCTCCGCCGAGCGCGGGACGGCGATGGCCAACATCACCAAGGCGCTCGACCGGCAGGCGCGCGAATATGGCGCGCAGGTGCTCGACGTGCGCATCAAGGCCGCCGACCTGCCCGCAGGCCGTCCGCTCGACGCTGCCTTCACGCGGATGGAGACCGACCGTCAGGAGGAAGCTGCCACGATCCGCGCCGCCGGCCAGCGCGATGCCCAGATCATCCAGGCCGAGGCCTCCGCCGAAGCCGCGAGCATCTATGCCGAAGCCTATGGCAAGGACCCGGAATTCTACGATTTCTACCGGGCGATGCAGAGCTACCGCCAGACGTTCCTTGCAGGCGAAGGGCAGAGCTCGATGGTGCTGTCCGACGACAGCGAGTATTTCCGCCAGTTCCGGGGCAAGAAGTAAGCGGTTCGTCGGGCGGCCCATGTCGTCCGGCGAACGGCCGCCAGCGTTCAATTGGCGTTCAGGCGGCGAGGGCTCAATCAGGGCCGCTTGACCGCAACCACGCGGCGGCACGGGGACAGATCAAGGAACGCGCAAGGTGCCTCGCGCATTCCTGACACGAGAATAAGGATCAAGAGGACGTGAACAAAGTGCGCTACGTATATGGACTCTCGAGCGCGCTGCTGGTGGGCGGCGCGACGATCTCGCTGATCACCGGCCAGCCTCTCGGCGCGCAGGTAGCGCAGAACGACGGCGCGGTGATGGACCGCGTGGTGCCTGTCGCCGGCGCTCCGGCGAGCTTCGCCGATCTCACCGCGCAGCTCCAGCCCGCCGTGGTCAACATCGCCACCCGCCAGCGCGTGGAGGTGAGCAACAACCCCTTCGCCGGCACGCCCTTTGCCGAACTGTTCAACCGCCGTCAGGGCGGGAACGGCCAGCCGCAGACCCGCGAGGCGCAGTCGCTGGGTTCGGGCTTCATCATCTCGGCCGACGGCTATGTCGTCACCAACAATCACGTGATCAATCCGCCCGACAGCCGCGCCAAGCTGGAATCGATCACCGTCACTCTGCCCGACGGCACCGAATACGAGGCCGATCTGGTGGGGGCGGATGCCGCGTCCGACCTTGCGGTGCTCAAGATCCGCTCGAGCAACACCTTCCCCTTCGTCAAGTTCGGGGATTCGAGCGCGGCGCGCGTGGGCGACTGGGTGGTGGCGATCGGCAACCCCTTCGGCCTCGGCGGCACGGTCACCAGCGGGATCATCTCGGCGGTGTACCGCAACACCGGCCAGGGCGGCGCCTATGACCGCTACATCCAGACCGATGCCAGCATCAACCGCGGCAATTCGGGCGGCCCGCTGTTCGACATGCGCGGCAACGTCATCGGCATCAACAACGCGATCTTCTCGCCCTCAGGCGGCAGCGTCGGCATCGGCTTTGCCATCCCCGCCGAAATCGCCGCTCCGATCGTCGAGCAACTGAAGGCCGGCCGCGAGATCGAGCGTGGCTATCTCGGCGTCGGGCTCGCCCCGATCAACGAGGATATCGCCGCCTCGCTCGGCATCGAAAAGCGCCGCGGCGAATTCGTACAGACCGTGCAGGACGATAGCCCGGCCGCGCGCGCGGGCCTCAAGCCCGGCGACATCATCATGCGGGTCAACGGCAAGGAAGTGACCGCCGACCAGACCGTCTCGTTCCTCGTCGCCAATCTCGTGCCGGGCGCGCAGGTGCCGGTCGAACTGCTGCGCGACGGCAAGAAGCTGGCGGTCAACGTGACGCTCGGCAAGCGCCCGACCGAGGCGGAACTGCAACAGCAGAGCCAGACCTTCGATCCGGATTCGGAAGAGCCGATCGCACCGGGCACCTCCGACGGCACGATCGAGGAGAAGCTCGGCCTGCAGGTGATCCCGATGACGGCGCAGATCGCCCGTTCGCTCGGGGTGCCGGCCGAGACCAAGGGCGTGGTGATCGGCGCGGTCGATCCCAATTCGGACGCGGCGCGCAAGGGCCTGCGCCGGGGCGACATCATCCTGTCGGCCAATTACCAGGACGTCGCCAGCGTCGAGGCGCTGCTGGCGCAGGTCAAGGCGGCGACCACCGAAGGGCGCGAGGCGATCCTGCTGCGTGTCCAGCGCCGCACCACGCCGCCGGCCTTCATTCCGGTGCGCCTGCGCTAAGCCGCGCGCCAACGCAAAGAAAAGGGCGCCGGGAGCTGATCCCGGCGCCCTTTTTCGTGGGCGAAACCGCCCTATTCGTCAGGCGGCGGGCGGGTTGCCTGTGGCTGCGGCGGACGGCGCTGTTCGCGCGGGGAGCGCGGCAATTCGCCGCCGGTCGCCTCTTCGAGGAAGTCCTGACTGGCCGCAGGCGGGCCATCGCGCAGCCGCTCGCCATCGGGGCCGAACGGGCTGCGGTTCGGCTCGCGCCGTCCGGGTTCGACCAGATTGCCCTGCTCGTCGATGAAGTAGTAATCCTCGGGCTCGCCGAACATCGCTTCCTCGTCCGGCTCCATCTGCCATTCGGGCAGTTCGACGGTGGTCTCGAATTCCTCCACGGGGCGATCCTTGACGGCATAGCGCATGAAGGCGGCGAAGGCCTGCGCCGGTGCGCGCCCGCCCTGCAGGCCGGGGACCGCCTTGGCATCGTCGCGGCCCATCCACACGCCGGTCGTCACCCCGCTCGAAAAGCCGATGAACCAGCCGTCCTTGTTCGACGAGGTGGTGCCGGTCTTGCCCGCCACCGGCCGCCCGATCTGCGCCGCGCGGCCCGTGCCGGTCTGCACCGCGGCCTGAAGCAGGTCGGTCATCCCGGCGACGACATAGTCGGGCACCAGCGCCCGCTCGCTCTTGTCCTCGTGGCGGTAGAGCACCTCGCCGCTGGCAGTGGTGACCTTGGCGATGCCGTAGGGCTCGACCCCGTTGCCCTTGGCCGAGATCGCGGCGAAGGCCTGCGTCATCTCGATCAGGCGGACTTCGGAGGAGCCCAGCACCATCGAGGGATAGGTCGCCACTTCCGAGGTGATCCCGAAGCGCTTGGCCATCGAGGCGACCGTGCCGAACCCGACCTCGTTGCCGAGCTGCGCGGCGACAGTGTTGATCGAGAAGGCGAAGGCGGTGCGCACATCGGTCTCGCCGATGTTCTGCCCGGTGGAATTGCGCGGGCTCCAGCCCTCGATCGTCACCGGCGTGTCGGTCACAGTGTCCTCGGGCGTGTAGCCCGCCTCGAGCGCGGCGAGATAGACGAACAGCTTCCACGAGGAACCGGGCTGGCGCATCGCGGCGGTGGCGCGGTTGTAGTTGCTGGCGACGTAGTCGGTGCCGCCCACCATCGCGAGGATCGCGCCGTCGCGGTCAAGGCTGACCAGCGCGCCTTGCGCATTGCCCGGCGTATTGGCCTCGATCGCGGCGGTGGCGGCGCGCTGCATTCCGATATCGAGCGTGGTCCACACCTCGATCGGCTCGAAGGTCTCGGGCAGGATGATATCGAGCTGCGGCAGCACCCAGTCGGTGAAGTAGCGCACCGAGTTCTGGGTCGCCTGCTCCTTGAGCTGCACTTCCGACACGTCGACCGAGGCCTGGTCGGGCGAGATGTAGCCCTGTTCGCGCATCAGCCGCAGCACCACCTTGGCGCGGTCGACCGCGGCCTGGGTGTCGGCGGTGGGCGAATAGCGGCTCGGCGCCTTGACGAGGCCGGCAATGATCGCCGCCTCGCCCACCGAGAGGTCGTCGGCGGGGTGGCTGAAGAACTTGCGGGAAGCGGAATCGATGCCGTAGGCGCCGCCGCCGAAATAGACCTTGTTGAGATAGAGCTCGAGGATCTCCTCCTTGGAGAACTTCCATTCGAGCGCCATCGCCAGCACAGCCTCGCGCGCCTTGCGGTCGGGCGTGCGGTTGTTGTTGAGGAACAGGTTGCGCGCCAGCTGCTGGGTGATGGTGGAGGTGCCGCCGATCCGCGCCCGCTCGCCCAGCACATATTCCGCAACCGCACCCACCAGACGCACCGGATCGACCCCGAAATGCGAATGGAAGCGCTTGTCCTCGACCGCGATCATCGCGTTCTTCATGGTCTCGGGGATTTCCGAGGAATCGAGCCAGTCGCCGAAGCTCGGCCCCAGTTCGACGATCTCGCGCCCGTCGCGCGCACGCACGATGATGGTCTGGCCCGGCTGGGTTGCCTGCAGCTCGTCGAAGCTGGGGATCGAGCGGGCCGCGAAGCCGACCGCAAAGCCGAGGAAGATGACGCCGAGCAGCGCCAGCACGCCGCCGGTGATCACCCCGCGCTTGACCCAGACGCGCCAGCGCGCCGGCGGTTCGCCGTCACCGCCGCCTTGCTTGCCGCCGCCGCTCGCCTTGCTGCGCACGGCGGGAGCCTCGGCCCGCTGCGCCGCGGCGCGGCGGCTGCCACGTGCACCCTTGTTCTGCAACCGGTCACCCCGTCTGGACATGGACTTCAGTTCAATCCGTTATGGCCCGTCAGAAGCGGGCGACGCGCGGCCCCCTGCATAGGCGAGTTGTAACCGCGGGTGAACCGCCCTTGCATCATCGTCCCCCGCTGCGGTGCGCCGGTTCAGTCGGAAGCCGGAGTGAACACCAGCGCCGCCGAGTTGATGCAGTAGCGCAAGCCCCCCTGTTCGGGCGGGCCGTCGGGGAAGACATGGCCGAGATGCCCGCCGCACTTGCCGCAGCGCACTTCGGTGCGGATCATGCCGTAGGACATGTCCCGATGCTCCTCGATCACCTCGTCATCGGCCGGACGCGTGAATGCGGGCCAGCCGCAGCCGCTGTTGTACTTGGCAGTCGAATAGAACAGCTGCGTGCCGCAGGCGGCGCAGTGATATTCGCCCTCGTCGTAAAACTTGTCGTATTCGCCAGTGAAGGCGCGCTCCGTGCCCGCCTCGCGCAGGATGTGATACTGCATCGGGGTGAGCCGCTCGCGCCACTCGGCGTCCGTCAGGCTGCGGGGATCGTCGTTCATGAATTCACCTCTCCTGTGGGCGCAATATCAGCGCGCCACCGGCAATTCGCAAGCGCCGCGCAGAGCGTTACGACGCGCTTGCGCCCCTATCCATCAAGAAGCGCATAGTGCGAAGGCGGCTGGATCGTCTCCATCCGCTCGGTCAGCAGCGGGCGGAAGCTCGGGCGGCTCTTGAACACGGCATACCAGCCGCGCGATTGTTCATGCCCCGCCCAGTCGATCCCGCCGAGATAGTCCGCGACCGAGATCTGCGCCGCCGCTGCGAGATCGGCGAGGCTCATGGTCGAGCCGGCCACCCACGGGCGGTTGTCGATCAGCCAGTCGAGATAGTCGAGATGGCCGTGCGCCAGCTTCATCGCGTTGCGCAGCGCGCCGCTGTCGGGCGGCTGGCGCAGGATGCGCTTGCGCATCCGCTCGGACAGAAGCGGCGCGGTGACGTCGGCGTAGAAATTCTCGTCGAACAGCGCGACCAGCCGGCGGATCTCGGCACGCTGGGTGGCGGTGCCGTTGATCATCGGCGCACGCTCAACCGTTTCCTCGAAATACTCCGCGATCGCCCGGCTATCGGCGAGCGTGATGTTCTTCTCGGGATTGACGATCACCGGCGTGCGCCCGGCCGGATTGAGGTTGAAGAACATGTCGGACGCGGCCCAGGGGTCTTCGCGCACCAGTTCGAAGGGGATGTTCTTTTCGCTCAGCAGCAGCCGGATCTTGCGGCTGAAGGGGCACAGCGGGAATTGATGAAGGAGCCACATATGGCCTCACCCTGTGCCGCAATTCGCCATCCAAATCCAGCGCTCTGCGGCAGTAACGGGGGAGTAATCAGACCCCCGAAGCCTCAAGCATCAAAAGACATGACGGCATGATCTTGCCGACCTCGTCATTGGTGGAAAGTGTCTGTGCTTCGCTGTTGGCGAGCGCGCTGATCGCGGCGCGATCACGTCCGGTCGCATCCATCAACTGCGCCATCGCCCGCACGAAGAATTCGCGCCCGCGCGTGCCCAGCTGCGGCCACTTGAGCGCCTGTGCATCGCCGCTCGCCTGCCCGCCCGAGACCATCGCGAAAGCCACCGCGCAGCGCAGCAGCGCGCGGTTTTCCTGCGACAGCGGGGCAGGCGCGGCGGGCCCAGCCTGCAATGCCAGCGCGGCCGAGAGAAGCGGGGCGAGAAGCGGTGTGAGCATGGCCTCTCCTATGCCCTGCCAGATGAACCTGTGACTACCGCAATTCGCATTGCGGGGCTGCAAAATCCGTCCTAATCCGCAACCTGTCCTTAGAGAGGAGACGAATTTCCATGTTCAGTCACATCATGGTCGGCACCAGCGATTTCGACCGCGCCAAGGCGTTCTACGATAGCGTGCTGGCCACGCTCGGGGCCGCCCCGGGCTTCATCAACGTCGCCGCCACCGGCCACAAGCGCGCCTTCTGGATGCACAATGGCGGGATGTTCTCGATCAGCGAGCCGATCAATGATCAGCCTGCCACGGCCGCCAACGGCTCGACCATCGGGTTTGCCTGCGACAGCCTCGAGCAGGTGCAGGCCTTCCATGACGCCGCAGTGGCTGCGGGCGGCAAGTCGATCGAAGACCCGCCGGGCCCGCGCGTCGGCGCGATGGGGACGCTGAACCTCGGCTATGTGCTCGATCTCGACGGCCACAAGCTGTGCATGCTGCACCGCGCAGGCTGAGCCTACCGGCTTAACTCGAATACCGCGAATTCGGCGCGCCAGTTAGCTGCTGGCGCGCCGATTTGCTTTTCGCCCGAGAAGAACCACGCCCGCTCGATGGTCGCGCCCTTGGCCTTGGCGAGATCGCGGAAGTCCTCGACCGTGACATGGTGGATGTTCTGGGTCTCGTACCAGCTGACCGGCAGCGCGCGCGTCACCGGCATCCGCCCGCCGAACATCAGCGCGGCGCGGGTGCGCCAGTGGGCGAAGTTGGGGAAGGAGACGAACGCCCGTCGTCCCACCCGCAAAAGCTCGTCGAGCATCAGATCGGGCCGGGTCGCGGTCTGGAGCGTCTGGCTCAGGATCGCGTAGTCGAACGCCTTGTCGGGGTAGTTGGCCAGGTCGAGATTGGCATCGCCCTGCACCACGCTGAGCCCGCGCGAGACGCAGCGTTCCACCAACTCGCCGTCGAGCTCCATGCCCCGCGCATCGCAGCCGCTCGCGCTCTCCAGCTCGGCCATCAGCGCGCCGTCGCCGCAGCCGATGTCGAGCACACGGCTGCCTGGCGTGACATGGGCGGCGATGGCGGCGAGATCGGGGCGCAGGGTCATTCGACGAAGCCCTTCACCACGCGGTCGAGCTGGTCGTGTTCGAGCAGGAAGCTGTCGTGCCCGTGCGGGGCGGAGAGTTCGACGAAGCTGACCTTCGCTCCGGCGGCGTTGAGCGCATGGACGATGTGGCGGCTTTCGCTCGTCGGGTAGAGCCAGTCGGTATCGAAGCTGACGAGGCAGAAGCGCGCCTGGGTGCCAGCGAAGGCATCGGCGAGCTTGCCCCCGTGCTCCTCGGCGATGTCGAAATAGTCCATCGCGCGGGTGATATAGAGATAGGAGTTCGCGTCGAAGCGGCGGGTGAAGCCGCTGCCCTGATAGCGCAGGTAGCTTTCGACCTGGAATTCGGCATCGAAGCCGAAGCCTTTCGCCTCGCGGTCCTGCAACCGGCGGCCAAACTTCTCGGTCAGCCCCGCTTCGGACAGGTAGGTGATATGCGCCGCCATGCGCGCCACGGCTAGGCCGTTGTCGGGCTTGGCCTCGGCCGCGTAGTAATCGCCCTCGGCCCAGGCGGGATCGGCCATGATCGCCTGCCGCCCGACCTCGTGGAAGGCGATGTTCTGCGCGGAATGGCGCGCGGTCGAGGCGATCACCAGCACCCGCGCGGCGCGCTCCGGCCAGTTGGCGGCGAGGCTCAGCGCCTGCATCCCGCCCATCGACCCGCCGACCACGGCGTGGAGCTTGTCGATCCCCAGCCCGTCGAGCAGCGCCACCAGCCCGCGCACCATGTCGCGGATGGTAATGACGGGGAAGCGCATCGCGTAGGGCTGGCCGTCGGGTGCGAAGCTAGCGGGACCGCTCGATCCCATGCAGCTGCCGATGACATTGGCGCAGATCACGAAATGGCGATCCGTGTCGATCGGCTTGCCCGGGCCGACCATCCGCTCCCACCAGCCCGGCTTGCCGGTGATGGGGTGGGGGCTGGCGAGATACTGGTCGCCGGTCAGCGCGTGGCACACCAGCACCGCATTGCTCTTGTCGGCCGCGAGCGTGCCATAGGTCTCGTAGGCGATCTCGCAGCCCTCCAGCGCCTGTCCGCTGTCGAGCGGCAGGGGGTGGGGGATGCGGTAGACCGGAGAGGCGGGCGCGGCGACGTTCATTGGCCGTGCGACTTGGGGTAGCCCCCCGCCCATGTCAATCGCGCGCCCGCAGCCCACGCGTTTTCGCGCTGTATTCGCGGGCGCAAACTGGTTATCGCGCCACTCGCATGAGCAAGCCCGAACCCAAACCCTGGATCGCCGCGATCCACGCCTATGTGCCCGGCAAGTCGAAGTCGGCGAGCGGGAAGCCGCTGGTGAAGCTGTCGGCCAACGAGAACCCGCTGGGCTCCAGCCCCGCGGCCCTGGCGGCGCTGGCCGAGGGTCACGTGGCGGCGGACTATCCCGATCCTGACGCGCGGGCGCTGCGCGAGGCGATCGCGCAAGTGCACGGGCTCGATCCCGCGCGGATCGTCTGCGGCACCGGCTCGGGCGAGCTGCTGCACTGCGCGGTGCAGGCGCTCGCGGGGCCGGGGGACGAGGTGCTGGCATCACGCTATGCCTTCTCGCTCTACCCGCTGCTGGCCCAGAAAGTCGGCGCGACCCCCGTTTTCGCCGAGCCCGAGGGCCATGGCGCCAGCGTCGACAACCTGCTTGCCGCGGTCACCGAGCGGACCCGCGTCGTCCT
Organism: Porphyrobacter sp.; assembly: GCA_027531395.1. Lineage (GTDB taxonomy): Bacteria > Pseudomonadota > Alphaproteobacteria > Sphingomonadales > Sphingomonadaceae > Erythrobacter. Next base: position 322,987 of record JAPZRO010000001.1, read on the forward strand.
GCTCGACAACCCCAACAACCCGGTCGGCACCTTCCTGCCCCCGTCTGAAGTCGCCCGCCTCCACGCCGGGCTCCCGTCCGACGTGCTGCTGGTGGTCGACGAGGCCTATGGTGAATATGTCGACCCGGCCTTCCAGTCCGCCGCCTTCCAGCTAGCCGAGCTCCATGAGAACGTGCTCGTCAGCCGCACCTTCTCCAAGGCCTATGGCCTCGCCGCAGAGCGGGTCGGCTGGGTCACCGGCTCGGCCCACCTGATCGACCTCGTCAACCGCCTGCGCGGCGCGTTCAACGTCTCGGTCAGCGGGCAGAAGGCCGCGCTGGCGGCGTTGGGCGATCAGGCCTTCGTCACCGCAAGCCGCGAACACAACACCCGCGAACGCGCCCGCCTTGCCGAGGCCATCGCGATGCTCGGCAACCACGGCATCTCCGCCTCCCCAAGCGAGGCGAACTTCCTCCTCGTCCACTTCGAGGGCAGCGTCACCGCCACGCAGGCGCTCGAAGCGCTGTCGGACGCGGGCTATGCCGTGCGCCACCTGCCCTCGCAGGGCCTGCCATGCTCTTTACGCATCACCATCGGCACCAGCGAGGCCGTTAGCGACGTGATCGCCACGCTCCGCCGCCTGTGCGGGGAAGCGGCATGACGATCCGCTCGCTCGCCATCATCGGCCTTGGCCTGCTCGGCGGCTCGATCGGCCTCGCGGTCAAGGCGCGCGCGCCGCAGATCGCCACCACCGGCTGGGACCGCGACCCCGCCGTGCGCGCAAGGGCGGCGGAGCGCGGCTTGGTCGGCACGGTCCACGACACCCCCGAGGCCGCCGTAGCCGACGCCGACCTCGTGATCCTGTGCGTCCCCGTCGGCGCGATGGGCGATGCGGCGCGGGCGATCGCGCCAGGCCTCAAGCCTGACGCGATCATCAGCGACGTCGGCTCCTCGAAAGAGGCGGTCGCCGCGGCGCTGGCACAGGCGCTGCCCGGAGCCTGCATCATCCCCGCCCACCCCGTCGCCGGGACCGAGCAGAGCGGGCCGGACGCAGGCTTTGCCACGCTGTTCGCGGGCCGCTGGTGCATTATCACCCCACCCGAGGGGGTCGATCCGGCGCGGCTCGAAGCCCTGTCGGACTTCTGGACCAGCCTCGGCTCCAAGGTCGAGTTGATGGACGCAGCGCACCACGATCTGGTGCTGGCCGTCACCAGCCACATCCCGCACCTCATCGCCTACACCATCGTCGGCACCGCGAGCGATCTGGAGGACGTGACTCAGAGCGAGGTGATCAAGTATTCGGCCGGCGGCTTCCGCGACTTCACCCGCATCGCCGCGAGCGATCCGGTGATGTGGCGCGACGTGTTCCTGACCAACAAGGGCGCCGTGCTGGAGATGCTCGGCCGCTTCACCGAGGACCTGACCGCGCTGCAACGCGCGATCCGCTCGGGCGACGGCGACACCCTGTTCGACCTCTTCACCCGCACCCGCGCGATCCGCCGCGCGGTGATCGAGCAAGGCCAGGACGACGAACGCCCCGACTTCGGGCGCGGTCACGGAGAATAGAGCACCTTGCAACCATGTGCCCCCGTCCCTGCTATTGGCAGGGGCCCGTCACAGGTCGCTTGATCGGTCCAGCCGGTATCCCACCGCCGGCTCGTTCACGATCAGCACCGGCGCGACTGGATCGGGTTCGAGCTTCTGCCGCAGCGCGCGGATCGCGACCCTGAGGTAATCGACATGATCCTCATGCGCCGGGCCCCAGACGGCGCGCAGCAAATGCCGATGCGTGAGTACGCGACCGGCGTGGCGGGCAAGTTCGGCAAGCACGGCAAACTCCTTCGGGGTGAGGTGGATATCCTTGCCCTCGCGGCTCACCTTGTGGCGGAACAGGTCGATCGTGAGCGGTCCGCAGATGATCGGCTCCTGCTCCTCGCCCGGCCCGAGATCGACGAGATTGTCGATATAGCGCTGGAGCTTGGCGGCCTCGGCCCCGATTGCCACCGCCGCTTCCTTGTCACCGGGATTGCGTAGCAATGACCGCGAGCCGGCCTCGATCGCCAGCAGCCGGGGCTTCACATCCTCGCCGATCGAAGCGAGCAAGGCTGCGCGCATCCGGTCGCGCTCGCGCAAGGCGATGGCTGCTGCCGCTTCTGCTTCCAGCCGCGCCCGTTCAAGTGCAAGCGCCGCCTGATCGAGGAGATTGCCGAGCAGTTCGCGCTGGCTCTCCGTAACCGGTGCGCGGCCATCGATCCGCGCCAGACCGACAGCGGCATGGATCTTGCCCTGCCCGATGACGGGATGGAACTGCCAATCCGCCTGCGAGATCTGCTGCAGGCCGCGTCCCGTGACCTTGCCCATCGCCAGCGCGGCCGCGAGCGCCGCATGATCGTTCGGCGCAAGCGCGGGGGCTGGAGGATTGGCGGCCAGCATCTCTGGCGGCTCCGCGTTGGCGGCGAACACCGCATGGCAATCGAACAGCCGTGCGAGATCTTCGACCACCACCGCCGCCACCGCCTCGCGATCGGTGCAGGGCAGCAGGCGCCGCGCGAGACCTGCAATGGTGGCATTGCGCGCGGCGCTGGCGGCGGCAAGCTGCGTCTGGGTGCGCATGGCGCTGGTCAACTGGCTGGTCACCACCGCCACGAGGAACAGCGCGGCGACCGTCAGCAGATCGGCCGGACTGCTGATGCGCAGCGTGCGGTAGGGCTCGGTGAAGAAGAAGTTGAAGGCCAGTGTCGCCAGCACCGCCAGTCCGAGCGACGGCCACAGCCCCGCATAACGTGCCGTCACCAGCACCGGGGGCAGATAGAGCAGCACGACGGTGGCAGAGCCCCAGTCGGGCGCGATCAACAGGCCCGCCAGCGTGGCGGCCAGGGTGAGCAGCAGACCAAGCGTCAGGCCGACCGCGCGCGACGCCGGAGTCGGATCGGACGGGAGCGGATGGGGGAGATCGTCTTCCATGCTCGCGAAGATGCGCCGCGGCGCGGCGCACGTCGAGCCTTGGCGCATCTTCCCAAACCAATCCACATGGAAACTTTATGCTCCCCGGGTCCACAGGTGCCGGCATGGAAACGCCCCAAACCGGTCTGCAATCAGCGGCCTCCCAAACCCATGCGACCCCGCGTGATCGTCTGCCTATCCTCATGCTGGGTGCGATCGGTGTCGTCTTCGGCGATATCGGCACCTCGCCGCTCTATGCGCTCAAGGAGAGCTTCGTCGGCCCTCACCCGCTCGCCGTGGACCGGCTGCACGTCTTCGGGGTGCTCAGCCTGATCTTCTGGTCGCTGATGCTGATCGTCACGATCAAGTATGTCTTCGTGGCCATGCGGGCCGACAACCGCGGAGAGGGTGGCTCGTTCGCGCTGCTGGCGCTGATCTCCCGCCATGTCGAAGGCCGCCGGACGAGTGCGGTTCTGGTGGTGCTGGGCGTGCTGGCCGCCTCGCTGTTCTACGGCGATGCCATGTTGACCCCTGCCATCTCGGTGCTTTCCGCAGTCGAAGGGCTGACCATCGTCAACCCCGCGCTCGAGGCTCTGGTGCTGCCCATCGCGGTGGTGATCATGATCGCGCTGTTCCTGATCCAGTATCGCGGCACGGCGAAGGTCGGCGCGCTGTTCGGCCCTGTCGTGCTGGTCTATTTCGCGACGCTCGCGACGCTGGGCGTGGTGAACATTGCCGCGCGGCCGGAGATCCTCGGCATCCTCAATCCCGTCTGGGCTGCGCGCTTCTTCCTGTACGACCCAAATCTGGCCTTCCTTGCGATGGGATCGGTATTTCTGGCGGTGACAGGGGCAGAGACACTCTATGCCGATATGGGCCATTTCGGACGGCGCGCGGTGGGTTATAGCTGGCTGGCGGTTGCCTATCCCTGCCTGATGCTCAACTACATGGGCCAGGGCGCACTTCTGCTGGGCGATCCGTCGGCGGCCGAAAATCCTTTCTATCTGATGGCCCCTGAATGGGCACGATTGCCGCTGGTGTTCATCGCCACTGCGGCAACGATCATCGCCAGCCAGGCGGTGATTTCGGGCGCGTTTTCGGTCACCCATCAGGCGGTGCAGCTCGGCTTCCTGCCGCGCCTCAGGACACTCCAAACCAGCGCCAAGGCGGCCGGGCAGATCTACATTCCGGCGATCAACTGGGGGCTGCTGGTGATGGTGCTGCTGCTTGTGCTGGGCTTCGGGGAATCGACCCGGCTTGCTTCGGCCTATGGTATTTCGGTGATCGGGACGATGATCATCACCACCATGATGCTGGCTTTCCTGGTGTTCCATGTGTGGCACTGGAACAAGCTACTGGCGGCGGGTACCATCGCCCTGTTTGCAGCCGTCGACGGCATCTATTTCGCATCGAACATCGCCAAGATTCCCGATGGTGGCTGGTTCCCGCTGGTGGTCGCAGGCGTGCTGTTCACGCTGCTGACAACCTGGTCCAAAGGCCGCCGGATCATGCGCGAGCGCATGGCCGAGGGCGATCTGACGCTCGACGGGTTCATCGCATCGGTCGCCTCATCGGTTCACCGCGTACGCAACACTGCGGTCTATATGTCGGCCTCCGCTGAAGGCGTGCCCTCGGCGCTGCTGCACAACCTCAAGCACAATCAGGTGCTGCACGCGCGGGTGCTGATCGTGACTGTCAAGGTCGAGGAAGTACCGCAGGTCGACCCCGCCCGCCGCGCCGAGGTGGAGGATGCGCGCGAGGGGTTCTATCGGGTGATCATACGCTACGGCTTCATGGAGGAGATCGACATCCCCCGCGATCTCGCCGCGCTGGAGACCCGCTGCGGCCCCTTCGATCCGATGGCGACGAGCTATTTCCTCGGCCGGCAGAAGCTCATCCCTTCCGAAGATCACCCCGGCATGGCGCGCTGGCGCGAGGGGCTGTTCGCGTGGATGTCGAAGAGCTCGGAGAGCGCGATGGAGAGCTTCAAGCTGCCTACCAACCGGGTCGTCGAGCTGGGCAGCCAGTTGCAGATCTGATCGCGGAGCGGGCCGGTCCAGCCTACCCGTTCAGCACATTGATCGCCGCGTGCACTCGCGCTTCGACTTCCTCGCGCGGGAGGCCCGCGGGGATGGTCTCGCCGACCTTGTAGGTGATCCGGCCCCTCCGCTTCACCACGTGGTGATAGAGCCGCCCGCTATCCACCGCGATCGGCACCACCGGCAGCTTCAAAAGCTTGTAGAGCCCGGCAAACCCCGCCTGTAGCGGCGGGCGGGTGCCTACGGGCACGCGGGTGCCTTCGGGGAAGATCACCAAAGGGCGGCCCTGCTCCACCCGCTCTTTCGCCAGCGCCAGCATCTGCCGCAGGGTCTTTGCCCCCTCCTCGCGCGCCACCGGGATCAGGCCATAGACCAGCGCGGAGTAGCCCCAGCCGGGGATGCGGAACAGTTCCTGCTTGGCGAACACGGCGGGGAAGTTGAACAGGCGCGGGGTGTCGATCGCCTCGAAGAAGGCCTCGTGCTTGACCGCGATCAGCACCGGGCCTTGCGGCAGTTCGCCATCGAGCACCACTTCGATCCCCAGCACCTTCTCGGTGCACCACAGGTGCCATCCGCCCCAGCGCCCGACGATGCCGCGCAGCCATTGCGGCCGCGCCAGCACCGCCACCACCGAGGCGCTCACCAGTAGCACCGAGCCACCATAAAACAGCACGTAGAAAGCGAGAGAGCGCAGCGCGGCGATGAGCGTGTTCAAAGGTCCGCCAGTCCCGCCGCGCGGCTTGCGAGCAGCTTGTGATATTCGAGGAACAGCGTGCCGAGCTGCGGCTGCGAGGGGACCGCATCGCGGATCACGGTGACATGATCGGGCAGCGCGCGGTCAAGCTCGCCGGCGGTGCGGCGCATATGCCAGTCGGTGGTGACGAGGCGCAGCGAGCGAACCTCGTTCTGCGCGACCCACTTGGCGGTTTCCGAGGCGTTGGAGCGGGTGTCGACCGCATCATGGCCGAGCGTCACGCAGCACGCCATCTCCTCGGGCGAGACCCCGAATTCTGCGGCGAACTCGCCCGGCTTGACCTCGGGATCGACCCCGCTGACGAGCATCTTGTCCGCGAGCCCCTTGTCGAGCACCTCCAGCCCGCGCGCGATCCGCCCCGCCCCGCCGGTCGGCACGATCACCGCATCGGTGCGCGCGCCGTCGCTCGCCGGACGCGGCAGCGCGACCACGAACCACAGGAAGCCGATCGCCCAGACGAGGAACAGGAGTGAAAAGATCCGGCGCAGCATGACAGCCCCTAGAGCATGTCCCTGAGGGCGAGCGCAATGGTCATACGCGCGGTCGCCAGCGCCAGCAGCACGCCCGCGAGCGGCACGGCGGCGATCGCCACCCAGTCGGCGGTCATCAGCGCGCCGCCGCCCGCCATCCCGCTGTCGAGCGCGGCGAACTGCTGGCCGAGCACCCACACCGCGCCGAGGCCGAGCGCCGTGCCCACCACCGCGCCGAAGGCCGCCTCGCGCAGCACCGTGGCGAGGAAGATGCGGGTGATCTGGCTGTCGGTCCCGCCGAGCAGGTGGATGATCTCCACCGTCTCGCGGTGCTGTGCCAGCGCATTGCGCGAGGCGAGCCACACCGCCGCCGCCGTCGCCAGCGCCACCAGCGCGATCAGGCCCAGCGCCAGCCATTGCAGCGCCGAGAGCGCGCGGTAGACGGGCTTCAGCCAGTCGCTCTGCGCATCGACCCGCGCGCCGGGGATGCGCGCGGCCAGCGCGGTCTCGATCGCGGCGATCTCGGCGGGGGACGCGTTGCGGGTCAGCTCGACATCGACCAGCACCGGGATCGGCACGTCGCCACTGGTGGCACCCGCGCCGAGCCAGGGTTCGAGCAGCGCTGCAAGCTCGCCTTCGGGCACCAGCCGCACCGCGCGCACCAGATCGAGGCCTTGCAGCACTTTGACCGTCGCCGCGCCGCGCTGGCTGCGCAGATCGGGGTTGGGCTCGATCACCTGCACCGTCACGGCCGCCGCGAGATCGGCGCGGGCGTTGTCGGCGAGATTGCGCAGCGCGAGGCCGCCCGCAGCGGCGACCACCACCAGCGCGATCAGGATCGCGATGACCCACGGCACCAGCCCGCCCAGCTTGGGCCGCGGCAACAGGCGCGCGGCGCGCGGCTGTTTGATCGCGGCGGCTTCGGGCGCAGGCGCGATGTCCTCAGGCACCTCGGGCAGCGGCGGCACGCTCATGCGCCTGCTCCAGTGGGTCGCGGCGGATAGCGCAGCGCGCCGGTGGGATCGCTGAGCTGGCCCTTGCTCAGCCGCATGATCAGCGAATCCGGCACCTTCTTGAGCAGGTGGACGTCGTGGGTAGCCACCACCACGGTCGTCCCGACGCGGTTGTTGAGCGCCTCGAACAGCCGCAGCAGCTTCAGCGCCATTTCGGGATCGACGTTGCCGGTCGGCTCGTCGGCGATCAGCATCCGCGGCCGGGCGATCACCGCGCGGGCGATGGCGACACGCTGCTGCTCCCCGCCCGACATCGTCGCCGGGATCGCCTGCGCGCGGTGGGCGAGCCCGACCCAGTCGAGCATGTCCGAGACCGCCTTGATCACCCGCCCCTCGTCCGCGCCCGCCAGCCTGAGCGGCAGCGCGACATTGTCGAAGGCGGTGAGGTGCGGCACCAGCCGGAAGTTCTGGAACACCACCCCGAGCCGCCGCCGCAGGTCAGGCAAGCGCTCGCGCGGCATCGTCATCAGGTCCTGCCCGAACATCCGGATAGCCCCGCGCGAGGGCCGCTGGGCGAGGTAGAGCAGCTTCAACAGGCTGGTCTTTCCCGCCCCGCTCGCGCCGGTGAGGAAGTAGAAGCTGCCGGGGTAGAGCGTGAAGCTCAGGTTGCTCAGCACCTCGGGATCGGTGCCGTAGCGCAGCCCGACATTGTCGAATTTCACGATCTCGCCGCTGCGCTCGTTCATGCAGGGGCACCTATCAGCGCCGCCAGCCGAGGGAAAGCCGGACAATTGCCAAACCGCGCGGCGATAGTCCTCCGGGACTGTCGCAATGTGGAAAAAAGCGCCGAAATGGTAAGGTTCCCGGCTGCGTCACTTGCCAGTGCGGGCGCGAGGGTTATTGCCAAAGGCGAAATGATCATCGCCTGTCCAGCCTGCGGCACCCGCTACGCCGTGCCGGATACTGCCATCGGCAGCGAAGGTCGCACCGTGCGTTGCGCCAAGTGCAAGCACAGCTGGTTCCAGGAGCCGCCCGAGCTCGAGCTGCGGCAAATGGCCGACGAGGCCGAGCCCGCGCCGCAGCCAGCTGCTCCGCCCCCTCCGGCTCCACCCCCGCCTGCTCCGGCTGCCGAGGCACAGCCTCAGCCGGCGCCTGTCGCCGCGCCCGAGCCGCAGCCTGCCCCGCCGCCGCCCGCTCCGGCTCCCGCGCCCGCGCCCGCAAATGCGGAAGGTCCTTCCGTCAGCCACTGGCGCACCGCCGACGCGGGTGAGGCTGCTGGCGATCCCGATGTTCAGGCCACCATCGCAGTGCGCGCCCTGCGCCGCGGCCTCGCCCAACAGGCGCGCGATGACGACACCCCGCCGCCGGTCGCCGAAGCGCCAGCCGCAGCCTTTTCCGAGCCCGAGCCCCCGTTCGAGGACGATCCGGGCGAAGAGGACGATGTCGGCTCGCAGTTCGATTACCGCGCCCCCTTCACCCGCCGCCGCAACACCTTGCGGATGTGGACCATCGCCGCGGCAATCTTCGCCGCGTTGGCGGCAGGGACGGTTCTGGCGGTCAACACCTACGGCCTGCCCGAATGGCTGCCGATCAGCCGCCCGACCTTCGGTATCGGCGAACCCGGGCTTGAGCTCGATTTCCCTCGCGAGGACCAGCGTTCCGAGACGCTCCCCAACGGCGAGAAGATCTTCCGTGTGCGCGGCACGATCACCAACTCCGCGCGCGAGACGCTGGCCGTGCCCAACGTGCTGGTGGTGTTCATCGACGCGCGCCAGCGTCCGGTGGGCGACTGGGTGGTGGTTCCGGCCAAGCGCGAACTCGCCCCGGGCGAGAGCGTCAACGTGACCGAGGCGATCGCCAACATCCCGCCTGCGGCCTTCGAGGCCGACCTCGGCTGGGCACCCAACTAGCTGCCTCGGCGGCCCGGCAACGGGCTTTTTCGCCCGCGCGCCGTTCGCTTGTTCAAAGAGCGCTTGCGCCGCGCCAAACCCCTTGCTAGGGGCGCGCTCCTACCGCGGGGCCAGCTGCTCGCTGCCCCGGCATACCCGAGTGCGGTCGTGGCGGAACTGGTAGACGCGCAACGTTGAGGTCGTTGTGGGCGAAAGCCCGTGGAAGTTCGAGTCTTCTCGACCGCACCAAATCTTCTTTCCTGACATCCGGACCTGGCCTTCGGGCACCCTGCTTTCCGAAAGCGGCGCTGTTCTGCGGAATTCGCGCGTCGGCTGCGGATCGTCAGCTGGCGAACCCCTGCATGAGCGTCTGTGCCTGCCAACAGGCCGGAAGGTCATCCTCCAGCAGCGCCCTCCGACCGACCCGCGCGGCCTGGCGTCCATCGATGATCGCTTCGACAATCCGAGGGCTCAGCAAAGATAGCCGGAACAGCTTGCCAAGCTGGGTGCGGCAACACGCCTCGCGCTTACGTGTCGCGCCGGGACGCCATCAATGCTCGAGACCCCGTTCCGCGAGTCCGTGATCGAATCGATCCACTTACGCAGGGCGCCGCCGCTGCCCGTCGCCAAATCCGTCACCTGAAAGCGGAGAGGGTCACCAATCGGTCTCCATGCCCGGTGCTGGAGCAGGCCGTTCAAGACATGGGGGGCAGGTTGTGCCTTACAGCCTATTCCAATGGGGGTATTGTTTTCCCGTCTCTATAATTCGATGGCAGTTGCACTGGTTAAGGCAATTTCAGGAACAAGTTAGCATGGAAAGTCTTGGAGCTGCACTCGAGGCTTCAGGCCACGATTCGGATGTGACGCCAGACAATTTTGAGATGCCTGTTTCTCAAATTGCTGACGCACCGAAGGGCAAGCTGCTTTCTGCGCCAGACCGCTGGACGCTGCAACCTGATGCGCTGGGCCACCAGGCTGATGCGAGAGATTGTCCTACCAGCTTCAGCGCACTTCTCCGTCTGTTGCGCTACGAGTCCGGCCTTACGCTTAAAGAGGTCGCGAGCGCTGTCGGAGTTTCAAAGCCAACGGTGTGGAGCTGGGAGAACGGCAAAGCCCGGCCCGGCCGTGAAAAATGGCATGCGATCGCCAAGGCCTTGGGGGTTGCACCTGACGTGCTTGCCTCTGCAGCGAGGAAGAGTGCCTTGGCAAAAGTGGCTTCATCGGCTCCCAATGCCGAGGGACAAGACCGCGACGCCCTCATCGCTCAAGGACGGGCGATGATTGCCAAAGCCTACAATGTCACGTCCTCGTCAGTGCGGATCTTTGTCGAGCTCTAGATCGCGCAAGCCTGCTGTTCGTATCGAATTTCATGGTTTGCGACTGATCGCGGTTCGGCACCGCCCTCGGCATCCGGTTCGGATGGTGCGAGATTGTCGTGCTGAAGATCATATTGCCTGAGAAACTCTGCGGGCCTCCCATCGAGACGAAACCGGTCGAGGCCATTCTGACGCGGCAGAAACGACTGCAAATAGCGAAACGCCCGGGCAATAAATGAAAGCGGCGGCGCGGGTTTTCCCGTCGCCGCCGCGTCTGGCCAACCCGAGGGGCTCAGACTTGCCGCCGCACTCCAGACCAAGTCACCTGCGACCCTACGGCGACAGCATAACCACTAGAAAACGTGACGGAAATTCCTTGGCATCATATGACCCTCCGTTGCCGTCGAGGGTCTGACCCAGTGATAGTCTCAGTCACCACTGCCTGATCTGGACTTGCCGGCAGCCAGGATTGTCAAACGGACAGCTTCAGCGAGCTTGCCTTCAGAGACTTCCTTGAGAACACGCAGCTTCAGATTGACCAGATCACGGTCGAGCGGCACCCCCAATTCGTCCAGCGCACATTGGATGCTGCGCAAGAGATCCATCGGAGGAAGGGCATCAGTCACGGCCATGGCTCCGACCCCAGACATTATGCCATCGCTTCCCAGGCGGTCCAATGCAGGCTTGCGATAGGCGCTCTTGGTGCGCGGCATCGAAGCAGCAGTCGTCATGATAAAACACCTCTAGCTTACTTGCTTGCAGTAGCCGCTTGCCGGGTCGTGCCAATCTACCCGAAAGGGTGTGCTCCTTGCTCACCCGAGCAGTCTGCCAGCCCACGAACGGCAGCGGATCGCCACGCGCTGCTAAACTCCTCGGCCGAAATCATCATGGCCCTCATTCGTTGCCGCAGAGCTGGTGATTGCGGGAGCTGCCATCGGGCTCGGAGATCGGGCGGATGCGGAATGGCGATTGATCGGGCCTTTGGTGTCCTTGGAACGGTGCCGCTTGGCACAACCGGACAGGGTGGCCGCCTCCACGTCAATGGCATGCCGGACGCCGCGCGGGTCGGTTGAGGTACGCACCGATTGCCGGGTGGACGAGCTGGTAGAACAAATGAAAAAAGGGGCCGCGACGGTATGTCGCGGCCCCTTTCCCTGATTACATCATTGGAGTGATGAAATCATCCTCGAGCGGACGAATGGGGAGCATCCCGCTTTCGAGCATCGGGTAGGGCGGCAAGTCGGCCAGCATGGCACGATCAGCCACGGGGCTTGATTCATCGCCCCCGATGTTGGCCTCCGGCGAGGAGCTCTGGCTCTCGATGACGGCCAGAGCATCGCTCAGCAGTCTGTCGATCGCGGTTTCCTCCGCCAGGCTGAAGTCGTCCATGTCGACCTGCTGGGTGTTCTTCAGAGTCATGCTCTGCGAACCGACCGAGATCATCGTGTCGTTGCCCATGCGGGTGAAGCTGACTTGTTCCTCGAAGGTAGCCTCCGTGATCCCCAGAGCGGTGAGGTCGATGAGGTCATCGCCGCTCCGGAAGTCGAGAACGAGGTCGCCGTCACCGAACACGAAGGTGTCGCTGCCCTTGCCGCCGAAGAGGACATCCGCCCCTTCACCGCCATCCAGGTAGTCGGCACCTGCGCCGCCCAGCAGAGTGTCCATGCCATCCTCGCCGAACAGCATATCCCGACCGCGTCCGCCAATCAGCATATCGTCGCCAGCACCGCCATGGAGACGATCATGGCCGCCCATGCCGAACAAGACGTCATCGCCAGCAGCGCCGAGTAGGACTTCGGAGCGCGAAGTGCCAGTCTGATCGAGCGAGACAGGTTCCTCGACAACCGGGAGCTTCTCGGCCGGAGCAGCAGGCTCTTCCACCACCGGAGCCGGGGTTTCCTCAGCCGGAGCAGCGGGTTCTTCCACCACTGGAGCCGGGGTTTCCTCGGACGGAGCAGCAAGCTCTTCCGTCACCGGAACCGGGGTTTCCTCAGCCGGAGCAGCGGGTTCTTCCGCCACCGGAGCCGGGGTTTGCTCCACGACCGGTGCCGCAGGGGCTTTCGCAACCGAGGCCGCAGGTTCCTCGACGACCGGTGCCGCGGGTTCTTCCGCAACCGGCGCACTGGCTTCAGCGGCCAGCGTGAAGTGCGCTGCGGTCAGAGCGGTCGGGCTGACATTGGCGATCAGCATCGATTCCGAACCGATAGTGATCCGGGCACCGCCGCGCACTGCCGTGATCGAGACCATTTCGGCAAAGTTCGCCGCGGTCACACCCATCGCGCTGAGGTCGATCATGTCCTGATCAGCGGCGAAGTCGGTAACGGTGTCGCCATTGCCGAAGGCAAAGGTATCGTTTCCGGTTCCACCCGTCAGTTCATCATCGCCGGCACCGCCGTCGAGGTAGTCGTTGCCCGAACCACCCGACAGGGTGTCGTCGCCTTCACCACCGTCGAGTCCGTCGTTGCCCGAACCGGCCGAGAGGGAGTCATCGCCTTCCATGCCGAACAGGTAATCGTCATTCGAACCACCCGAGAGACGGTCGTCGCCCAGTCCAGCGACCAGAATGTCCGAAGCGCTGCCGCCCTGGAGTTGCTGATCGAGAACCGGAGCCGGTTCGGCTGCCGCAGACTTGAAGGTTTCCATCACGGGGGCAGGCTCGTCAGTCGCGACCTTGATCGCTTCCATGACGGGGGCCGGTGCCTCTGTCACAGCCGGAGCCACCTTTTCTGCCGTCGGCAGGGCCGTCGCATGGTGCGAAGGCGTTACTGCATTCGGATCCATGTTGACGATATCCTGAGGACGGAGATCGCCGATGATGGTGTCCTGGCCGCCGTTCGAGGTGAAGACGATGCGGTGCGCGGATTCGAGCGCCGAAATGTCCACCGTGTCGTTGCCAGTGTTGCCGTCGATGGTGATCGTGTTGAAGTTGAGGCTGGTCTGGTTGAAGTCACCGACCACCGAGATGGTATCGCCCGAAACGGTGCCGCCATTGGCGCCGCCCGGAGACGTCACACGCAGGGTGCTGACGACGATTTCCTCGATGTTGTCGAGCTCGCTCATCACTTCGCCGTTGCGGGTGATGACGATTTCGGTGTTGGCGTTCAGCGTCAGTCCGGGGATGGCGTTGAGCGCCGCTGCCCGGGTGTAGATGACGAAGGCTTCCGCCGTGGTCGTGTCCGTGGTGATGGTGAAGGTGTCCTCATCGGCACCCCCGTCCACGAAATCGCGTCCACCGGTCGCGCTGTTCTGGGTGATCGAGTCCACACCGCCGTTGGCGTAGATCAGATCATTGCCGCCCCCGCCGTTGATGGTGTCGTTACCCGCCAGAGCGAAGATCGCTTCGTTGTTGGCGGCGCCGTTGATGGTGTTGGCCAGCGTCGTGCCGGTCACCACCGAATGGTTCGTGCCGTTGAAACGCAAGGTTTCCACGAACGACACGGTGTCCACGCCTTCTGCACCGGTATTGTCGGTTACCGTGATGTTCGTGCCGTTGGAGCTCAGCGTGAAGTTGCTGCTCGCCCCGGCATAAACCGCCGTGTCGGTGCCAGCCCCGCCATTGATGATGTCGTTCCCGGCACCGCCAGTGATGACATCGTTACCGCCGCGCCCGTTCAGGGTGTCGTTCCCGGCAAATCCGTTCATCGTGTCCGAACCGCCCAGAACATTGGTGGCGTTCGCCCCGTTGGCGACATCGTCCCCAGCCGTCCCGGTAAAGGTGGTGAGATTGATTGGGACGCCCGTCCAGTTGTCACCCACCACGCCGGTCACCGACGAGGTCAGGGTTTCAACGGTACCAAGACCATCGGTGAAGCTCGCCGTAACCCGCAGGATCGCACCAACCTCGGCCTGACCCGGCGTGAAACTTGCCGCATTTGCGCCGGCGATGTTCGTCCAGGAGGTGCCGTTGTCGGTCGAGGCCTGCCACTGGTAGGACAGAGTGCCCATCCCGTTCGCGTCGGCAATGCTGCTGACGTTGAGGGTCAAGGCTTGGCCTTCGAGCGGCGTCAGGTCGCTGATCACCGGCGCACCCGTGGCTGGCGTCGGCCCCCGGACAATGGCGGCAGTCGCAGCCGAAGTCAGGGTTTCGAGCGTGCCGGTGGTGATGTCGGTGAAGGTCGTGACAACCTGCAACAACGAACCGATTTGCGCCTGCGTGGGTGTATAGCTGGTTCCGGTTGCACCATCGATGTTGGTCCAGGTTGCACCATTGTCGGCCGAAGCCTGCCACTGGTGGGAAAGCGGACCAACCCCGTTGGCATCGGCAATCGTTGCGGTATCGATCGTCAGCACCTGATCGGAGAACGGCGTGGTGTCGCTGATGATCGCAGCGCCTGTCGCGGCTTCCGGCAGATCCGCCACAGGAGCGGTCTGAGCGGAGACGAGAACCTCAACCGTACCGAGACCATCGGTAAAGCTAGTCGAGACGCGCAGGATCGAACCAACCTGTTCCTGTGCCGGGGTAAAGCTAGCTTCAGTCGCACCAGCGATATCGGTCCACGTAACACCATTGTCGGTCGATGCCTGCCACTGATGCGACAGGGTTCCCACACCGTTGATGTCGGCGATGCCGCTGACATCGATGGTAAGGGCCTGCGTTTCAGTCGGCGTCAGATTGCTGATCACCGGAGCACCGGTGGCAGCGATTGGACCCTCCACGATGGCCGCGGTAGCAACCGAGGTCAGGGTTTCCAACGTACCCGTGGTGATGTCGGTGAAGGTCGTGACAACCTGCAACAACGAACCGATCTGCTCCAGCACCGGCGTGTAGCTGGTTCCGGTTGCACCATCGATGTTGGTCCAGGTCACACCATTGTCGGCCGAAACCTGCCACTGGTGGGAAAGCGGACCAACCCCGTTGGCATCAGCAATCGTTGTGGTGTCGATCGTCAGCACCTGACCGGCGAACGGCGTGGTGTCGCTGATGATCGCCGCACCGGTTGCTGCTTCTGCGAAGTCTGCAACGATTGCGGTGGGGGCCGAATTCAGGTTTTCGAAGGTGCCGGTCAAGTCGAAATAGGCAACATTGACGCGCAACTGGGCACCGACCTGATCCTGGCCGGGGATGAAGGTGGCATCAACCGCCCCAACAATATCCGTCCAAGTCACGCCGCCATCCGACGACATCTGCCACTGAAAGGTGGGGTTGATGACGCCATTGGGGTCAATGATGCCGGTCAGATCGACCGTCAGAACCTCGCGCTCGGTCGGGGCACTGTTGCTGATCGTCGGAGCACCCGATGCAGCCACAGGGACCACAGCGTTGATGTCATAGACGATAGTGCCACCATTTCCGTCAGAGAAGGCGAGCTTTTCGATGTTGAACAGACGGTCAACACCGTCTGACTCAACACCCTGCGGGACGGTTGCATGGGTAATCGTGGTCGAACCATCGGCGTTGCGGACAAAGCTGTAGTTGGTCAGGACATCACGATAGACGGCGACATCCTGATCGTTAGCCTGATTGCCGTCGAGGATTTCCCGGACGATGTTGAGCTGACCGGGGTTGAGCTCACGGCTGAGCATCAGCTGGTCGAGCGTCTTGCCGCCGAACAGCAGGTTGCCCTCCAGATCGACGACCTTGCTCGTCATGTGCTCGGCCGATGCCATCGGATTGCCATCTACATCATTGATGCCGATGCGGACGTTCAGCCAGCGGTCGCCATCGATGATGTCGTTGCCGGCCTTACCCTGGATGATGTCGCTGCCGCCGCCGCCGAGGATCATGTCATGCGGAGCACCGTTGATGCCGGTCGCATTGCCATCGGCGTCACGCACGATGTCGGCTTCGTCGAAGACGACCACTTCATGGGTTTCGCCGGTCGGGGCGTTGATCGTTGCCCGACCCAGATGGGCCACCAGGTCAGTCAGTCCGTTGATCCGGGCGACGCCTTCCGAGGTCAGCGCGTTCGAGTAGGACAGGAACGGAGCGGTGGGATCAAAGACCGCAGCAGCGCCGCCAACGCCGGCCTGGCCGGCCACGAAATCGCGGCCAGTGAGCATGTCGTCGAACTTCCAGCCCGAAAGGCCTTCGACGAGGTCATAGCGATCGCGCAGGATGTTGGCCTGCTGGTTGACGAAGATCGGGATACCAAGATCCGAGTCAGCCGCGACAGGATTGTCCTTGTTGATTGCCCAGTCGAAGCCCGCCATGCCATTGTTGCGCTGGATACCCAGCCCCTGGAACATGATGTCGTCGCCGGATTCGGCATCGTAGTCGTTGTCGTTACCGCGACCGTTGAGCACGTCATGGCCGATGATCGGGCTGTTGAAGAACAGTTCCGAGTTTTCGCCGGCCAGAATGTCGAAGCCATTGCCGCCTTCGAGCCAGTCATCACCTTCATTGCCCATGACCGTGCTGGCGTCATTACCAGCCATGGCAAAGTCATTGCCTTCACCAGAAGTGATGGTCTTCATGTCACGACCACCGATGATGAAGTCCTGACCGCGGCCACCGAAGATCAGGTCGAGACCTTCGCCCGCGCTGATGACGTCGTTGCCGTCTTCACCGGAGAGTACGTCAGCGGCGCCAGCCGGGGTACCGCTGTCGGTGATGATGTCGTCGCCATAACCGCCCGAGATGTGGTCAACGCCCTGCCCGCCTTCGAGCCGGTCGTCGCCGCTGCCACCCCAAAGGGTATCGTCGCCTTCACCGCCGATCAGCGTATCGCTGGATTCAGTGCCGCCGAGGACCACATGGTCGACGCCGGTAAAGCGCAGGTAATCGTTTACACCGTCGCCATCCGTGTCCTTGCGGATCACCATCGGGCTGATTGCCTGCAGGATGAAGTTGTCATGGACGGGGTCGGCCATGTTCTGCAGGCTCTGGTTCAGTTCCAGAATATAGGCCGGGGTGAGGAACAGCGAGCTGGGCAGATGGGTCGCATCGGCCGCTTCCAGGTCGGTGTTGCGCATTGCCAGCTTGGCCCAAGAGTCGCCTTCGAGCTCGTTGAGCAGGTTCATGCCCTGCGAACGGCTGAGGTAGTAGAAGCGGTCACCTGCCTGCAGCTTCTCGATCTGGGCTTCGAAGACGAAGGTGAAGGTCGAACCGAGCAGGCCGTTGAAGGCCATCTTCTTTTCGGCAAGACCGCCAATCCAGAAGTCGACCAGGTTGAGACCGGTTTCCTGTCCCGCCCAGGCGCCCGTCCCGTTGAGGAAGTCGAGCGCGTCAGCCGGTGCAGCGGCACCGCCAAGCACGAGGTTCATCGCTGCATCCCGCTTTTCGTCCACGGTCACGGCGTTGAGGATGTCCGGGTGCTGACCATAGGCGGCGATGAAGTTGATCACCGAAGCCGGGGTCTTGATCGCGAGAGCGAAATCAAACCAGCTGCTGTAGGGTTCCAGCTGGGTGTCACCGGTCTTCGCGAAGAAGTCGGCACGGACCGCATTCAGCGATGGCACCCCGGTGTCACGGGCGCGAGCGATGTTCAGCGCCGCGAGATCGAGCGGCAGGCCGACCAGGTCGTTCCGCAGCGCGTCGGTGACATATTCGTCAATCTCGTTGCTGACCTGACGCGACATGCCGCGGATGATGGCACCTGCCGCCTCGTCGGCGGTGCTGCCGGCGGTTGCGAAGGCGACGGGGTTGAGGAAGGCCTCGACCAGAGTCATGTCGGTCTGGGTCTGGCCGTCCGCGCTGATCGTCGGCACGGTTTCATTGAGCTGCGAGTGGCCGAAGCGGTAGACCGCGTGAGCGAACTCGGCAGTGATCGCCGGGTCGATATCAACAGTGTTCGAGAAGACGAACGCATCGATGTTCGGGTTGACCAGACGGACGAACTCTTCGAACACGAGGTGCTGGTAGACCTGTTCGGTGGTGAAACGTGCCGCGTGGAACAGGCGCTCGCCGTGCCACTGCAGCGTGGTGAGATCGGCCGGGATCTCGGCGACCTCGACGAGCAGCCACTCGTTGAGCAGCGCCACATCGCCATTGGCGATCAGTTCGGCCTTGATCTGGTCAACACGGTGGTTGTGTTCGGAATGGAACACGTGGTGGATCGCGGTGAGAGCGATGTTCTCGTTCCCGCGACCGTCGCCGACGATATAGTGCTTGTCGAGCAGCTCGTTGTCATAGGTCGCACGGTTGCCACGCGCGTCGAGTGGGATGTCATTGCCCACATCCGTATCGGCATCGGCAGTCTGGCCGGCTTTCGGATCGGCATTGTGTGCAATGTCCGCCAGGAAGACATGGCCGGTCGACAGGGCGCCGCTTGTCGACACCGGCGTGGCCAGGTTGCCTTCAACCAGCGTGTCCGGCCCGGTCACGAGCTGCGGGAAGCCATTCGCGCCCGGAATGAAGTTGCCATAAAGGTCGGTGGCAAGCAGCGGAACGTCATGAACGTTCATGTCGCTGAGCTCGATGCCCAGCTTTTCCCTGGCCTGCAGCTTGATGTCGGCCCAGGTCGGCGGTCCGCCGTTTGCGCCTTCGAGAAGCCAGCCGGTGGCGACAGGCTTGCCGTCGACCAGCTTGTATTCGCGCAGGAACACCTGATGCGATTCATTCGAGGCATAGGTCTGGTTGAGGTCGATCCAAGGGGTCGTGTCGTTGGTAGCCTCACGGATGTCATCAGCAGTGCCGAGAATGCCGTCTGCACCGGGCTGATTGGTCGCGCGGGTCAAGACCATGAAGTTGGTGGGGCTGCCCGGGACATAAAGCGGGTCATCAGGCTGCAGCGGGATGAACACCGAGCCACTGCCACCCTTGTCGATCATGGTCAGGCCGTGATCGAAGAACTGGCCGAAGATGGTCATGAACCCGTTGAGCGGCGCGGTGCTGCCCAGATCGGTCATGACGTTCGCCAGAACGAGGTTGCCGTTCTGCACCTCGACACCGGCCAGCGAGAGCTGCGCTGTGGCCTCGATCATGGCGGCGTCGCGCGCCGCATAGGCTGCATCGCGCGTCTGAGCCGCTTCCTGGCGAGCGTCGAATTCCGCACCGCTGGTGGGTGCGCCCGCGGCGAGCAGCGCAGCATCGGCAACGACCAGCGCCTTGTCAGCAGCATCGGCCGCACGGATCGCGATCCGTGCGGTTTCGGCAGCCGTCATGACCGCGTCGTAGAGTGCGCCGCTGGTGATGCCGACATAGTTGAGCGCCGAGACTACCGCGATCGGGTTGCGGAGCGACTGGTCGGCGATGAGGTTGGAGATGATACGCGGTTCGGCGTCATAGACGGAGCCCGACAGGCTTGCGTAGCTGGTCGGCTCGCCGGTGCGCGGATTGACATCCGCGGCATTCCAGACCGGAGCGGTCTGGCGCGGCATCAGCTGATCCGCCGAAGCGGCGGACTGGTTGACGAGATTGTTGTACTCGCCGCTCACGGTCCGCAGGCCGTAAGGAGTCAGAGCATTCAGAGGATTACCCAAATGGTCAACAAGTTGACCAGTTGCAGTGTGGTTCTCGGCGATTTTGATCTGCTTCAGAATGTGAACGAGATCATTGATGTTCAATTTAAGCACAGTCTTTACTCCCCATATTTCCGCTAAACGATTACCTGCCTCGCATTAGATCGCAGGACTTGCTGGAAACGCGACGAGCTCTCAATTGAGCCGTCGATAGGGACGCCTTTTCATGAAAAATCGCCACAAACAACTACGTGTCCAAATAATTAACCAATAATATCTCTCCATTTCAATATTTTAGTGAAATATTTACTATTTTCTCGAAAGATGTTAACTATACATATGATTGTAAATCACCAGAAAAAGTAATTTTTCATATCGAACAAATTTTCCAAGGCCTTTAGCGATGCGAGCGAGGTTAATGAGGTCTGCGCGCCTGTTAACCAGCGATGGAAATTATGATCAGGCCGAATCACCGGTGATGCAGGCCGCCTGAATGGCGTCGGATACAGGCCCAAAAGTCCTTGCCGGACGATGAGGGCCGCACCCCGATGCAATCCACCTGGTCGGCAGATGGAGGCCTTGCCGACCGGTCAATCAGTAACAGGTATGGCGCCGCGTATTCCGCCCCGATGCTCGCAGCGCATTTCGCGCCTGTGCGGGCCCTCACGCCGGCAAATCAGCATTGTCGGGGCCGGCCCATCTCCGGCCTATCCCTTTGGGCGTATACACTAGAGCGCCAGTATGACCTAGTCTCCGTCGCATTCTGGCCCAAGTATTCGGCAGATACCTTTGCGGTGCTCGCCGCCGTGTTCGGTTTTTGGACCATCCGTCTTCAATCGTGGGTTCGACACTACCAGAATGTATCCAATAGCATCGCCCCAAACATCAGGAGTTACAGAAGGAACGCTACAAGGCTCTGCCGGGCCCGAGATTGCCTGCAAAGTGTTGATTGTCGACGTCGATGTAAATGGCGCCATTTCGATCGCCGCCAGCGTCCGGGAGCTGGGCTATCAATGCCTGCTATCAGCGGATCCGGCCAATGCCATCGAGATGCTGGAACATGATGTGGGCATCGGGATTGTCGTCGCCGACGTGTCGATGGCCTTCATGGTCGATTTCAATCTTCTGGAGCAGATTGACGCACGGTTTGGCCTGCTCCGGCCCGTGGTGCCGATCGTCATGGCGGCCGACCCTTCATTGGACACGACAATCCGGGCGATGAGCGCGAATGCGGTCGATCTTCTGGAGAAGCCCCTGAATGATGCAGCCCTGGCCCGAGCGCTGCGCCGAGCCCTTTTGCGGCGTTCCCAACTTGCAAGCATGAAACTTCTGGCGGCTTTCGTCACAGCGCAATCAACAGATGATCACGAACCCGGCATCAAAATGGCCAAGGGGCTGGAACAGTCCCCCGAGCAGAAGCTGATGAAGTTGATCCGAAAAACAATCGCGTTTCGTCAGCAGCGCAACGAATACCTCGGCAGCGAATTGTTCGCCGATCCTGCATGGGATATAATTCTTGAATTGACCCTTGCGAAGCTGCAAGGTGTGCCGGTGCCCATTTCAAGCGCATGCGCCGCCGCGTCGGTACCCTTTACGACGGCGTACCGTTACATTGGAAATCTGGTTGATCACCGCATGGTGCGTCGCTGGAAGGACCCGCTCGATCAGCGGCGCGTGCTTCTGGAACTGGAGGATGATACGCATTCGGCGATATCCGATTTTCTCCTGTCGTCCGATATCGCTATCTGACCAACGGCTGGCCGAGCGCGCCAGCGCCCCCGGAGATCGCCGAAATCAGGCTCCGCATTCGGCCATGCCAGCATCGAGCACTCCCTGCCTTCCGCTAGCTGGCAACGTGGGCGCGGGCCGACGGGCTGGATCTCTCGGGTCGCCGAAGCCCGGCGCCTGCACAGCCCGACCCACGCAAGGCGACTGTTGAGACTTTCCCGATCAGAAAGGGAAGTCGTCACCAGCGTCTTCCTCCCGGCCGAGGTGAAAACCTTTTTCGTCTTGCCAGCCTTCGACAGAACGACTCTCGATCACCTTCATCAGAAAAATGGAGATCGTCACACAGAAAACGCATATGAGAATAATTTCGAACAACATAATTGAAGCCAATTCTCGATTCTATTTATCATTTTCTGCTTTTTCGACAATCTTATAACTATTGAGTGAATGCCTTGCGTATCTGGTCAATAAGCGGCTTCAAGAGATAGCTCATCAAGGACTGTTCCCCGGTGGAAATGTAGGCCTCAAGAGGCATGCCATTCACCAGCGCAGTCTTCCCGATCGCGTTTAGCTTCTGGGTACTGCTGTCGATCTTTACTCTGAAATAGGGTTGCCCCGTTTGCGGGTCCTCGACCCGCTCCGGTGAGACAAAGGCAACAGTCCCCAATATTTCGGGCGACTTTTCCAACTGCAGCGTCGAGAAGCGGAGCCGCACATCCTGGCCGACCCGAACCTGTTCGATGTCTGCGGGGTTGACCCGGACTTCAGCGAGCAACTTGTCTTGATCGGGCACGATCCGCAGGATTGTCTGACCGGGCGGCACGAAGCTTCCGGGCGTGACATAGGCCACGGAGTCCACAACGCCGGACTGTGGTGATCTGATCGTCGCACGCTCAAGAGCATCGCCTGCATCGACCAGCCGCAAACGACCTTCGCCGAGCTCCGTCACGACCTGATTGAGCTCTTGACCGGCCGAAGTCCGCAAATTCTGGCGGGCATAGCTGATCTCGCGGCTGGTTTCCGTCATCCGCGCCTGAGCCTGACGGATACTGGCCTCTGCGGCGGCAATTTCTCCGCGCAGCACCACGTCGGACCGTTCGATCTCGTTCAACCGATTGATCGTGACCAATTCCTGCTGGTACAGCTTGCGCAGACCCTCAAGCTCGGGGGCGAGCAGCGATTGCTGATTGCGCAGAGAAGCGATCCGGCTTCTGTGCCCGGTGATCTCTGCCTCCAGCTGCCGCAGCCTTGCCGCCAGCATCCCGACCTGCGCCTCGGTCTCTGCCCGTCTGGCCTGAAACAACTCCTGTTCGCGCGCGATCGAGGTGCGAATGGCAGGATCCCGGTCAACCCCGTCAATCGTGGCGAATTGGGCATTGCCGGCGCCCGTCAGTTCGGCCTCCAGTCGCTTGCGCCGGGCCGCTAGTGCCGCGACCCCATCGGCTGACACCGCGGCAGTGGTCTGGGCAACATTCGTGTCGAGGCGCAATAGGACCTGCCCTTCGGACACCCGCTGGCCGTCTGCAACAAGCAGGTCGGAGAGCACACCGCCTGTCGGGTGCGTGATCAGTTTCGTCTGGCTGGAGGCCGACAGGTTGCCCGGCGCGATCACGGCGCCGGCCACGGTCACGACGGTCGACAGAGCGGTTATCGTTGCGACGGTTATGCCGATGCTCAGATAGGCAAGGCGCGACCGCTGCTTCAGACCGCTTTGAGGCAAGATGTCGTCGGCATCGTACAGGATATCAGGTGTCATGGTCTGCTTTTCGCTTCAGAATTGAATGGAGGGATTACGCGCTTGCAGCCTCGCCCTCGGGCATGGTCTGGACGTTGCTCCGCTCCTTGATTGCCGTGAGCACTGCGTCGCGCGGGCCGAATGCGACCACTTTGCCGTCAGCAAGGTAGAGGATGTGCGTGGCGAACCGCAGCATTGACTGACGATGCGTGACGACGACCGCTGTCGAGCCATTCTTGCGCAGATTGATCAGCGCAGCGGCCAACGCCTGTTCACCGGCCGGATCGAGGTTGCTGTTGGGTTCATCGAGCACCACGAGGCTGGGCTTCTGGTAAAGCGCACGGGCAAGGCCTACGCGCTGTCTCTGGCCAGCGGAAAGCCGCCGCCCTTCTTCCCCGACCTCGGTTTCGTACCCATCCGGCAAATGCAGGATGAGCTCATGCACACCGGCTTGCTTGGCAGCTTCGGTGATGTCTTCCGATGTGGCGTTCGGGTCGAAGCGGGCAATGTTCTGCGCAACGGTTCCTTCGAGCAGTTCCACCGTCTGCGGCAGGTAGCCAATGAAGCCGCCCAGGGTGTCACTTTCCCACTGAGCGAGGGTCGCGCCGTCCAGCCGGATGGTCCCGCCGCTCGGAGGCCATATCCCCACCAGCGCCCGCGCCAGAGAGGACTTGCCGGCCCCGCTGGCACCGATCACGCCCACAATGGCGCCCGGCTCGCAAGCGAAGCTCACGCCATGGAGCGTTGGGGTCTCCTGTCCGGCAGGAACGATCTGCAGTTCTGAAACCTCAAGCCGGCCCTTCGGCTTGCTCAGAGCGACACGCGCTTCCGGGACTCCGTATTTCAGGAGTGTCTGATTGAGACGGGCCCAGCTCGTCCGGGCCGAGGAGAAGTTTCGCCACTGCGCAATCGCCTGGTCGATCGGTGCGAGCGCGCGTCCGGCAAGGATTGAGCTGGCAAAGATTACGCCGCCAGACGTTTCTCCCGAAATGACCAGCCAGGCACCGACAGCCAGCAATGCGCTCTGGATGAACATCCGCATCGTCTTGCTGATTGTCGAAAGGATGATCAGCGTATTGTTGACTTCGGCCTGCTGGAGACTCAGTTGAGCATTCAGCCCCAAGAACATTCGCGCAAACCGGTGTCGCATCCCCAGCGCCTGAATCGTTTCGGCACCCCGGCGCTTGCGATCGATGAGGTACTGCCGCTTCTGCCCCAGTTCGTTGATCGTGCTGGCGGACTTCTTGTGAAGCTTTTCAGAGATCACCGTCAGCACGACCAGCACGCAGGCGCCGACAAATGCCGCAACGCCCAGCCAGATGTGCAACATCGACAGAACCGCCAGGAAGAACAGGATCCACGGAAGGTCCATGAATGCGCCGGGGCCCGGTCCGGCGACGAAGCTCCGGACCTGCTCGAGGTCACGCAGGGGGCCACCCGTGCGATCCGCTGGATCATTGCTGATCGCAAGTTCGTGCGCAGCGCGGATCGCAAGCGGATTGATGGAGCGTTCAAGGTCGGACGCGATATCCGCGAGCATTGCACTTCGCTGGACCTCGAAGAATCCTTGCGCGAAATAGATCAGCGTCGCCAGTCCGAAAAGGCCGAACAAGGTCGCCATGTTTTGAGACGGCAGCGCTCGATCATAAACCATCATCATGTAAATCGATCCGTTGAGAACGAATAGATTTATGATTACTGAGAGGATAAATATGGCCACAATCGCGCCGCGCGATTTTCTCAGAGCCGATTTGATATAGTCCTTCGATCCGTGGAACTCGGCGAAAGGCATGAGTTTTTTCTCCATTTCAGCGGGCTCCACCAGTGTCAGATTGCGTTCCGGTCCATCGCGGCTGACCCAGCGTCGAGAAGCGGCGGACGATGCAGTTCTGACGCCCGACGCGCAGATCGTGGCACGCCGCTTCCGCGGCTTCGAAGTCCGCGAAAGGCCCGACGGCGAGGCGGAACATCTCTTTGTCAGCGGACCTGAAGCTGGTGATGACCGGCAAGGTGCGGCCAACGATGCGCGTGGTTTCAGCCTTGACCATCTCCCAATGCTGCCGCGCGGATGCTTCCTTGGAGAAGGCTGCCAACTGAATGACCCACTGGGTTGGCTCGATCCCGGTAATGGGGCGGGCAGGCTGAGGCGAGGATGCGGTTGAAGGGGTCCGCCCGGCAGGCGTCATTTGGCGTTCGGGCCGGACCGGCTGCACCTCGGGCTGCGAGGGGACAGCAGCCGCAATCGGCATCTCCTCCACCGCGAGCGTCGGCCACGGATCAGCGATCGGCGGAGCCGCCGTCGCTGGTGCGTCGATGATCGAAACGGATGCGGAGCCAGCGACGATGTCGGTTTCAGGTTCCGGAACCAGTTCTGTCGCGCCCTGTCCCACCCCCAAGTGATGCGCCTGGGTCCGCCCCATAGTCGTCAGAAGCGCAAACGCCGCGACGTAGGAATCGCGCTGCGCCGTCACCAGTTGAACCTGAGCATTGCGCAGCTCCTGTTCGGCATTGAGGATATCGAGGATTGTGCGGGTTCCGACGTCGCTTTCGGCACGGACACCGGCCAGGGCACTGCGCGCCGCCGCAACGGCACGCTCGCTTGCCACGACCACGGAACTGGTTGCCTGCCAGTTGGCATATTCGCTTCTCGCGCGGGCAGCGAGTGTCCGCTCAAGATCGCGAATAGTCAGGACAGCCTGGTTTTCTCGGATGTTCGCCTCGCGGATACCGGCGGAAGTTCTGCTTCCCTGAAACAAGGGAAAATTCACCGAGAAGCCTACGGTCGCCCCAAAGGGGCTGGTGTCCCCTTGGAGAGGAGCCTGTGCCACGTTGCCATACCGACCATTGGCAACGGCGGACACGGACGGAAGCGCCCGCCCCCTGGCCGCGCGCCATTCGTAACGCCGGGCCTCGGCAACGGCGCGCGCTGCGAGGACCTCGGGATTTTCCTCAAGTGCCTCGGCTGCCGCAGTTTCGGGATCGGGAGGCATGTTGCGAAGAAGCGGCAAGGGCGCGAGAACGTCCGCCTGCATTCCTGTAACGCGTTGGAACTCCTCCATTGCCTCGACCAGATTGGCCTCAGCCGTTTGCACTTCGCCATATGCAAGAGCAACGCGGGATTCTGCCTGCGCAACATCGGTTCGGGTCAGATCGCGCGCCTGAAAGCGCGCCCGCGTGGCCTTGAGGGTAGTGCTCAAGGTCTCGAAGTTGTCCCTGCTCAACGCAAGGATCTGGCGATCGCGGATGACATTCGCGTAGGCCGAGACAACTTCGGAGAAAACTTGCGCCTCGGCCGCTCGCTTTCCGACGTTGGACGCGTCGGATTGTGCCTCGGCGGCCTTGATCTGGTTCCTTACACTTCCGCCTCGATAGAGGGGTAGGGTAACCTCCGCTTGAACCGACACCAGATTGGGGCCCATGCGCGGTCCGACAACAGCTTCGTTGACATTGAGGTTCGCGTTGAGTTCCGGCAGCCCGTCGGCCCGGGAAATGGTGACGCGCTCAAGATCAGCCTCATACTCGGCGACCGCATTAGCGATGACTTCGCTTCGCTGATATGCGGCCTGCAACGCCTGCGTCAGATCTTCCGCTTTAGATGGACTTTCAATATTATAGAAAATCGCAGCAAGCCACCCAGCAGTGACGAGAAATCTTACAGATCTCCGACCGCATTTTGCTGATACTTCGCGGCTTGCGGCGAATTGATTGTATTTTTTCATGATTCATTTCATAAAATAAATCTCCTAATCGCCAGTTAACCTCGAATTTCCTCTCTCAACATATTTGTTTCATATTGATAGCTTATTTTTTCAATTCGAAAACTATCCTGATCTTGCGGCGCGTGTTGGGAAGGACATGCCCGTTGCCGGCGCAGCTGCCTTGGGCGCGACAGCCACAAGCGCTGCAGCGAGTGGAGCCCGGGTTGCAACCGGACCCAACGGCAAGTCTGACATGATGGTGGTGCGGGCTGTTCGCTTCGCCGGTTCATCTCGGCCCTGGCGAGGAGTGCTCACACATGATGGGCAGAACGAGTGCGCGGTCCCGTTTACAGGCCGCGAGCACAAGGCAGCAGACCCAATGCGGCGCGCGCGATCAATCTATGGAACTGCGCGCAAGATCCGCATCCGATGCGGCAATCAGGGACACTATCCGACTTTCATGCCCGCGAGCCGGAAGACAGCGGGCTCAACCGCAGGCCGGCCACTCAGGACGATATCCACCGCCACGCCATGGGTCATCCTTCCGACCGCGCCTCAGCGAACCTGATCGCCCGATACAAGGCTTAAAACAGCCTGGAGCCCGCGCTCAACAGGCTCTCGCAATTCATGACATCGCCACAAAACAGCACATCGTTCACGAGGGCTCACAACGATGCAGCCGTGCGCGCTAAAATAAACTTCCTGCCCATGGGTAGCTATATCAGATTGAAATTCTTGGCGATCAGGATTGCTTGGGTCCGGCTATTCACACCCAGCTTGGAAAAGATCATCTTGACGTGCATCTTTATCGTAGCCTCGGTCAGATTCAGATCCCTTGCGATTTGCTTGTTCGACAGACCCAGACAAATGCAGCGCAGCACCTGCTCTTGCCGTGGCGTCAATGTCGGGGCATCCGCTTTGTCTGACTGACTGGTGGCACCGCGATATGGCTGGACGAAGCTGCCGTTGACGACGCTGACGATAACGCTCTTGAGGCTTTCGACCGGCATCGTCTTGCTGAGCACCGTAACCGCCCCCAGGCGCAGTGCGGCATTCGCCGTACCCTCCGCTGCCACACCCGTCAGGACCACGACCGGACGGCCCTCCTGTGCAGCAACGATAAGCCTGAGGCCGAGAAGGCCGTCCATGCCCGGAATCTGGTAATCGAGCAGGACGAGGTCGAACTGGCCGTCACGGGCGATCGCGGCGAGCGCCTCGTCAATGGTCGAGGCAAGTTCGACCGTGAATTCTCCGTCGCTCTCAAGATAGGCCTTGAGCGCATCCCTTAGAAGATCGTGGTCATCGGCAAACAGGATGCGCATCAGGCCATCTCGACTTTACTACTGCTGAGCACCCTACGGAGCGTTTGATTAAGGCTTCGCGAGATAGCGGACTTAATGACGCGGGCATCGAAGAGGGCGGCATCGACGTCAATTTCGATTTCGTACAGGGCACTGCAGAGGATGATCGGAAGATGCGGCAGGTCGGCACGAATGCGCGCCGCCAGTTGTGCGCCGTTCATTTCCGGCATGTCGTAATCGAGAATGATGGCATCCCAGCCCGACGGATCGGCCTGAAGTTCGCCGAGAGCATCAAGCGGGCTTGAAACCGCAGCCACTTCTGCGCCCGTCTTGCCCACCTCACTAGCGATGAGATCGAGAAGCAGAGGATTGTCATCGACGATCAGGACCCTTGCCCCCAGAAGCTTGTATTCAGGACCGACATCCTCGCCGTCCTTGTGCCCAAAAGAACACCTGGCGAGCGGCCAGGCGAGCTGGAATGCGGTCCCGTTGCTCCCGCTCTTGATGTGGATCGACCCGCCCGCCTCCGTGATCACTTTCGAGACGACGGCAAGGCCCAGTCCCGTGCCGTAGGATTTCGTTGTATGAAACGGCTCGAAAATGCGCGCGAAGTCGTCATGTTGAATGCCGCAGCCCGTGTCGGTCACGGTGATGAGTGCGCTTGGCACCTGGGGCTTCGCACCAATCAACGGATTAGAGAGCTTTCGCGCCGGCTCAAGCTTCTCGAGGATTACCTTGATCGACCCGGGCCCGTCCACAGGCAGCGCATCGCGGGCGTTGCTGCACAGGTTCATCATCACGCGCAGGAAATCGGTCTCCGCCGCCTGCAGAACAATTCTGTCGTCTCTCGCCTCAAGCGCGAT
Organism: Porphyrobacter sp.; assembly: GCA_027531395.1. Classification (GTDB taxonomy): domain Bacteria; phylum Pseudomonadota; class Alphaproteobacteria; order Sphingomonadales; family Sphingomonadaceae; genus Erythrobacter. Next base: position 351,994 of record JAPZRO010000001.1, read on the forward strand.
CGAGTGCGACGCCTTCAATGTGAAAGCGGTCAGTTCGATGACGGTTTCAAGGGCCGACTTCGCATCGAGCGCATGGATCTTTGGCTCCGCAGGATCTGCGGCGAGCGCGGATTCGAGCATTTTGCTCGCTTGCCTGGCGGCACCCTCTATCCGCTCGATTTCGCGCGGACAGGGCTGGCTCTTGACCCGTAGCGTGGTTGCCGAGGCCGAAATCACCGCGATGAAGTTTGCGAGATCGTGAGCCATGCCAGAAACCGCACGGCCGATCATCTCCTTGCGTTCAACCAGCAGAAGCCTTTCGCGTGCGCGAATACGGTCCCTCATCGCACGTTTGAGCACTTCGATGTCGCGGGTGGTGCACACCAGCCCGCCCCCCGGACTTTGCGCAAGCGCCACGTCCTGCTCGATGACGCTACCGTCCCGGCGCAGTCCGCAAGCCTCCCCGCGCCAGCTCCCCGTCTCGAAAACCGACGGGATCGCGACCTCTTCGAGGCGCTTGGCCTCATCACTCTTGTAGAGAACCGACCAATGCTGCCCGATCAAGGCGGAGACATCGTCATAACCGAACATCGTACAGTGGGCATGGTTCAAATAGACGAAGAAGCCCTCTGCGTCTGTGATGGCCACGCCGTCCGAGGTCGCCTCGATGGCAGCAAACTGATCCTCCAGCTTCTTCTGGTAGGCATCGCGCTCGGCCTCAAGCCGAAGTCGCGCTCCGGCATCCCGCATGATCGCGGCAAAACCCGCGATCTCGCCGGTCGCCGGATCGTCCCAATGCGTAAGGGACAATTCCACATCGACCGTTCGCCCGTCGCGGCAAAGCGCGGTTACGTTGGTCATCTGACCGAGGAGGCGGGACTGGCCTCCGCTCGACAAGCGCCGAACAGCTTTGGAGTGATTGGCCCTGTGGATCTCGGGCACGATGATATTGAGGCTTTCGCCGAGAATTTCCTGAGCGCTCCAGCCAAACAGCCGCTCGGCGCCGCGGTTCCAATAGATTATGCAATTGTCCGGGTCGATGGCGACAAAGGCATCAGTCGTCGTCTGCGCGATGAGGTGGGACAATCTCTCCTGATCCTGGTAACGCACGACAAACTCACCTGTCTTTCTCGAGGCACTGTGGACAGATGCGCTTTTTTTGCTTAGGTCGGACGGACCGCTTGGGGTAAAAGCCACATACCGACACGAGCACCTGTCAGGGCGCCGAACCTTCTCGGCGTAGCCGAGCCCCCCCGCCCCGAACATCCACTAAATTGGATATATCCTTTTGGGCGTATCAACTCTCTAAATATTGTCTCGACTGCCAATGTCAACCGCGGTCGACGCAATGCCGCGATTAGCTTGCCCAACGATTATGTGGCCGCTCGGCCAGCCCTTTATTCGCCGCCGGCATACCACCATTCCCTCGCCGCATGATACTTTCTTAGCTCCTCGGAACGAGTCCAGTTCCATGCATACCAATGCAGGTTCGTGAACTCGTCCCGGGTCAGCCGGTCGTCGAATACTATGCCGGCTAATGAATAGGCGGTCGAGTAGGAGGCAATACGGACGCCGGCCGCAAAAATGTCGAAAGGTCCGGCGCGCAGGTAGGCGCTTGCCCCGACAGAGAGCGGTCTCGCCATCTTGACGAACGCGCCGACCTCCGAAAGGTCGAGCACCATGCAGTCAAGGGTGTCGTAAACGCAGACAAGCTTTGCCGGCAGGAGCAGCTCCGTGCGCGGCGACGCACGGCGCTCGGAGATTGCATCTCCACCCATGGCCTGCCGATTGAAGGAACGTCCCATCGGCGCAACTCCTTTCAATTTATAGGGCTAAACAGTCTTGCGCGTCCCGGCCAATCGGAACAGATCGCAGCCGCGTTGATCAACGTCGGCCACGATCTGGCTGCCATGGTCTACGCAAATGACCCGCGCGATAATGGCCAAGCAGGTCTCTTACGAAGGCGCCTGAACCCGACCGCTGATGCCCGAAACCGGCGGCATCGTGGGCGTGTCGATCAGAGCATCGTCATCATCAGTTCACAGCACATTGTGCCAGTGGGAGCCCATTCTGGGCCCCACCCATGCGTCCGCCGCTCGATGCATCGGGGCCAGCTGATGCATCGAGCGACAGTACCCATTATTAAATGATCAGCTATCTGAAGATGCAGCAGCCGGAGACATGGCCGCCGCTCATCTTGGTCAGCGATTAGCCGTCAAGTGCAGTCGAGACAGCGTTGAAGCGAGTGCTGAGGCTGTCGCCGACACTACCCATGGCCGTTACGGCAGCAACTGCAATGAGCGCCGCAATCAATCCGTACTCGATAGCGGTTGCACCATCTTCGTTGTGAATAATTTTGCTGATAAATTTCGATACAACCATTCGCGTTTCCTATTCTTATCTCATGTGTCGCGCAAATCCGACGTGGCTTTTCTAGATAGCTATGAGATAATGAACGGTTAATTTTGTGTTACTTCCTAAGTATACATCCTTAGGAGGGTATTTTTCATGCGCTCCGCCACGAAAGTGGCGCCGTTCTGGGTCATCTCCGCCGCGCCCGAAGCTCGGCGCTGCTGCCTTGGACAAGGCCTTGACGGTGCCCAGCCCCAACTGGCCAGCGCCAAGGCGCCGGCGGACGTTGCCGCCGACTAGAGGCCGGGCTCGAGCGAGCAGCGCGGGATGACGTTTTCCGCGGGACCGTGCTGTTTGGGCGGAAAGCAGATTTCACGGAGCATCGTTTCGAGGATGCACGGGTTCAGCCACCGCAGCCGGAGCATTCTGCTGAACTGCGCACAAAGCATCACGCGGACATTGAGGCGCTCTCGACGCCAGCCGTGAAAGCCGACTGCAACCCCTTTCCACAGCGCCCCGACTAGTTGCGGCTCAGCCGCCGGTATTGACGCAGCGCCATCGCCATCATCACCGCAGTCACGATCAGCGTCCAGACCACGCCCAGCCAGCCGGGCGCAGGCGTGGGCGGGGGCTGGAACCGCGGCAGGGCATCGTGAGCGGCCAGCGTGAACAGGCGGTTGTCGGCAATGCCGCGGGTCAGCGCCGCCTGATAGTCGGAGAGATAGGCAAAGGCGGCCGACCTCAGCCCCGCATAGGTCTCGGTATCCGTGCCCGCGATCTGTGCCAGCGTGTTCGAGACCGTCATCGGCGGCGAAATCCATTGCGCTTGCCGCACCGCGCGCTGCTGCGCGACGAGCTGGCGCTCAAAGGCGTCGGTGAGGGGACGGATCGTCCGGTCATGAGCGGTGCTGATGCGCTGGTATTGTGCGATGACGTCCTTGACCCGCTGAAGCTCTGCGAGGCCATCGGTGCCGTGGTCGTTCTTGTAGGTCTCGGTCGCTAGCTGCTCGACGCGGCGGCTCTCGACGATCTGCGCCATGCGCGAAGGCGGGGGATTGAGCGCCTGCGCGGCGCTGTTGATGAGCGGCGGAGCGGCGAAGACCAGCAGGATCCACGCGGCGATCAGGACGAAGGCGGAGGTCTCGGCGCTGACCCTAAGCGCATTCACCAGCAGGATCACCGCCCACCAGAAGACGATCCCCGCCAGCGCCGTGCCCAGCCACAGCAGGGACGCCGCCGTGCGCGCCGGGTCGGCAGGGCCGGTGAGCAGCAGCACCTCCGCGTCCAGCAGCAGCGGCCCGATCACCAGCGCCAGCCGGTTGATGCTGCGCGCCGCCACCAGCCGACCCACGCCGCCGGCCTGCGCCGCGATCAGCCGCAAGGTGCCGCTGTCGCGGTCACCCGCGAGCATCCCGTATCCCAGCGCGATCAGGAGCAGCGGGGCAACCACGATGGCAACGAAGCTCAGGTCGATCCGCCCGCGCCGGAGGCGTTCGGGATTGTCGATCTGGTAATTGCGGAACAGCGTGTCCGCGCGGTAGCCCATCCGCACCTCGGCCATACGTGGCTCGATATCGGAGCGACCGATGGTGAAGTCGACCAGCACCGGGACGGGGAAGGCGAAGGAGCGCTTGGTACTGTAAGGCGCGTCGGCGGAATCGACGTCGGTCCATTCGGGCCCGGCGAATTTGGCGCGATATTCGGCCTGCACGGCCTCGGTGCGGGTGTTCGTCAGCGACCAAGGATGGCCCGAGCCGCGCGGTGGTGCTCGATCCGGCGGATGGGCGCGTGATCGGATCGTTCGATCCCGAATGGACCGTCAGCGCGTTTGCCAAGCGGCTGCACGGCTCGCAGTTGCTGGGAAGCGCCGGGCGGATCGCGGTCGAGCTGGCGGCGTGCTGGACGCTGGTCATGCTGCTGAGCGGCACCCTGCTGTGGGTCGGCACAAGGCGCGCGCAGGGCAGCGGGCTGCTCCCCGATTTCCGCAAGCCCGGCCGTGCGCGCTGGCGCGATGTTCATGCAGGCGCGGGCCTCGGCATGGGCGCGCTGGCCGGATTTCTGGTGCTGACCGGCCTGCCTTGGGCGATCATTGAAGGCGATCTGGTGCGCAAGGCCGTGACGGCGCTGGAAATCGGTTATGCCGGAGCCGACATTGCGCCTGCGACCAGCGCCCCGCAGTCCCATCACGGCGAGCACGCGGGCTGGACGATGCAGGGCCAGCCGATCCCCGCTTCGGCCGATCCTCATGCCATGCACCGGCATGGTGCCGGATCGGCAATGTCCGGCAAAGCGGCCGAGCCTGCCGTGATCGACACGATCGTGAGCGCCGCCCGCGCGCGCGGGATCGCCCCCGGTTTTGCACTTTCGATCCCCACCGATCCTGCCGCTGCAATCGAGGCCGATGTCTATCCCGCCCGGCCCGAAGACCAGCGGGTGATGTATTTCGACCGCCATTCGGGCGCCCTCATCAAGGACGTCGGATACGGGGACTATGGCTGGGGCGCGCGCGCGGTGGAGACCGGGGTGCAGATCCACATGGGGCGCCATTTCGGCTGGGCGAACCAGTATCTGATGCTGCTCGCCTTCATCCTGCCCGTCTTCGGCGCATCGCTTGTGGCGGTGTTCCTGATTGAGCGCCTCGTTGCCCGGCATGTCCACACGGGTAGTGGCTCGCTGTAACGGGCGCCGATCGGTCACCGCGAAGCTGCCACTTGCGTTTCGCAGGTGAGCCCCCGGGGGGGCGGGACTATCGTGGCGCCCGATCATAGACGAGGCGGAAGCCGACGTTCGACGCGCCCAGGCCCGGATCGCGGCCTTGCCGGCTTTCGGGGCGATAGCGCTGGCAGTAGTTGGGCGCGCACAGATAGCTGCCGCCCTTCATCACCCGGCTGGCAAAGCCCGGATTGAGCGGGTCATAGGCGTCGTTCTCGCTCGGGCCGCGCGGGTTGTCGGCGGCCCGTGGATCGTGGCCGGGGCGGAAGAAGTCCGCAGTCACCTCCCAGACATTGCCGACCATGTCGTAGAGCCCGAAAGCGTTGGGCGCGAAGCAGCCGACGGGTGCGATGCCCTCGAAGCCGTCGCTGGCCTCGTTGACGACGGGAAACACGCCCTGCCAGCTGTTCGCTGCATCGGGGCCGGGTTGAGCAGCCGAATCCGGTGCGCCGGCGCTGGCGGCATATTCCCATTCGGCCTCGGTAGGCAGGCGACCGCCCTTCCACCGCGCATAGGCCTGCATGTCCTCCCATGCGAGATGGACCACCGGCTGGCCCGCAACCGCGTCTGGCCCCTGCGGCCCATAGGGCTTCTTCCAGTTGGCGCCCGGAACATAGGCCCACCAGTCGGCATAGTTGCGCGACGGACGCGCGGGCGGGGTGAACACGGCTGAACCGGGCTCGAGCATGAAGGCCGGTATCTGACTGGCCGGTACACCGAACTGGGCAGGATCGACCGGCTTCTCGGCGACGGTGACATGGCCGGTGGCCTTCACGAAGGCGACGAACTGGGCGTTGGTGACTTCGTGGCGGTCGATCCAGAAGGCCGAGACCTGCGTCAGGCGCGGCGGACCCTCCTCGGCATAGACCGCATCGCTCCCCATCATGAATGTGTCGCCCTTGATATGCACCGGCGTATCGGGCGGGGACGGGCATCGCGCGCTCGTCGCGAAATCGGTCGCGGTGCGCGGTGCATCGGCTTGCTCGGGCGCACCGGTGCAGGCCGGCAGCACGGCGATCATCACGCAGGCGAAGGCCCGCTTCACTGGCACTTGTCTCACTCGCCGCGATCCTAACGCTAGGCGGCAAGCTCTGCGACAAATGCGAGCACTTCGCCAGTCACCCCATCGCCCGGCTGGCCGAATTCGCGGTTGATCGAGGCATGGGTCTTGCCCTCGGCCGCGACCACCTTGGCCGTGCCGCCCGCGCGGGTGATCGCATCGGCAAGGCTCCGGGCCTGCCGTCGCGATGCCTCGCGGCTGGCGACGTGATGGAGCAGGAAGGTCGGCCCGTCCGCAGCGCTGGAGGCATGAGTGAGGGGCGAAAGCATCGCCCACATCTTCGGGTCAGCACCGAAGATCGTGCGATAGAGCGCGACATTGCCGCCGCTGGCGATCTGGCCCGCCACGTCATACCCCGCCCCGTCGAGCAGGGTGACGCCCGCGATCCGTCCGGCGGGCACGCCGGCTGCCGCGAGATAGCTCTCGTCGAGCGCCACCAGCGCGGCGAGATGGGCTCCCGCGGAGTGGCCCATCAGCACCACGCGCGCCGGAGCCTGCCCGTCCTGTTCGGCGGCCGCGATCGCCGCAGCGATAGCGGCGGCGACATCGGCGGCCTGCTGCTCGACACTGGCTGCGGGGTGGAGCCGGTAATTGACCGTCGCGAAGGCATGGCCTGCAGCCGTGAAGGCCGCCGACTTCATGCCATTGCCGGTGTCCATGTCGCCCTTCGCCCAGCCACCGCCATGGACGAAGACAACCAGCGCGCCGCCCGGGGCCTTCGCGGGGAAGAACCGCAGCCTCTGCTTGGGATCATCGCCATAGGTGACGATCCGCCCCCCTGCCGCCGTGGCCGCTCTGGCTGTGGCGGCGGTCGCTGGCGGAGCCGCGCGGTCGCCCGCAGCCCGCGCCTCGCGCAGTTCCCTGAGGGCGCTGCGGCACTCGCGCGAGAGCGACTGACGGTTCTCGCGCAGGCAGCGTCCGGCGGCGCGCGGATCGCCGCTCGCGCTGGCCGCGCTGCAATGGCGTTCCAGCTCCGCCCGGCAGGCGCTGCGGACCGCCTCGACCGAAGGGTTGCCCTGCGCAGCGACACAGGCAGCAGCGGCGAGCAGGCCAAGGGCAAGCGGGGCTTTCATGGTCGTCATGCTCCTTCGTGTCATGGCTGAGCGGCGACACGCTCCAGCCGGTGCTCGGCGAGCGCATCGGCAAGCGCGGCGACCGCTGCGGGGTTCTCGCGGTCAGGCATGGTCGGGCGCACCAGCAGGAACCCGCGCGCCGAGGGCAGGACGACATCGTGCACACCCGGACCCGGCGCAGGCTGATCTGCGAGGCGCAGGCGCACTGTGACCGTCTTGCCCTCGGGCACCTGCGTGTCGTTGAGCACGAACAGCGTGTCGGTATTGTGAGCGAAGACCGAGACCGACCAGTAATCGACCAGCCCGCGCGGCGGGGTGGCGGTGAATTCCAGCGGTCCGTCCGACAGATCGAGGATCGCCGAGCGCGCGAGGATATCGGCATTGGCCATCGGCACGATATTGCCCTTGGCATAGCGCATCACCGCCTTGCCGAGCACGTTGGGCTTCGCGCCCGCCGCCTCCATCCGCGCGAAGATGGAATCGGTCATCAAGTAGGGAATGCGCTCGATCGCCACCAGCCAGCCCGCCGCCAATCCGATCAGGCCTGCCGCGATGAAGGGCGCAAGGCGCTTGATTTGACCCATCATATGCACGCTATCCGTCGCACCGGCGGGAGCGGCACGCTTTCGGGGTTCGCCATGATCGCCGGATCGGGCTGGTAGAGCCGGAACAAGAGGGTGATCCGGCCCTCGCGCTCGCCGAGCGGTAGCCAGTTGCCCTCCACCGGCACAGTCGAAACTGTCACCGCATAGCCTCCGCCGGGCTCGCGGGAGATGCTCGAACTGGTGAGGCTGTAGCGGTCGATGGCATTGTCGATCCAGAAATAGTCGCGGTAGACCCCGATCGACCACCAGCGGGCGGCAGGCTCGGCGCGGGCCTCGAGCCGGTAGCTGCAGCCGGCGCGCAGCGGATCGCCGTTGCTGTCGCTTTCGGTGTTGAAATAGATCACCTCGCTGTCGGGCAGAGCCCAGATCCCGACGCGTGCGACGGTCGCGCGCTGGAGCTTGCCGGCAGCCGCGCTGCCAGTGCCGGCCATGGTTCTCCAAGGCACCGGCCCGCGTCCGGCGCGCGTGTCGACCTGCCCGGTCGCCAGCCATGCCGCGCCCGCGCCCGCCGCTGTCCCGGCGAGCGCGGAGACAAGCAGGCCTGCCAGCCAAATTCCCCGCGCCCGCACGGTTGCGACCTACCAGCGCACCATCAGCTGCGCACCATAGTTGCGCGGCTGGTTGAGCCTGCGGGCGCTGGCACCGCGGAAGATGTCGAAGGTCTCGTCGGTAAGGTTGGTCGAGAACACGCTGAGCTCGACCTTGCCCATCTGCAACGCGAGGCGGGCGTTGAGCACGTCGATCCGGTCCATGTCGAAGGGCGGCGGCGTGTTGGGCGCGACCAGATCGTGCACCCCGCCGCGCTGGCCGTTGTAGTTGACGTTGGCGAACAGCGCGACGCTTTCGGACAGTTCGCGGCGCAGGCTCATGTCGACAGCGAAGATCCAGCGCGGGATCTGCGGCAGGTTCTGCCCGTCGAACGGCCCGTCGGTGGCCTCGCCGCGCTGGTGCGAGACGCTGGCGCCCAGCCGCAGACGCCCGCGGTGGATCGGCAGCACGGCATTGGCTTCGGCCTCGATCCCGCGGGTGCGTGCCTCGCCGGCGTTGTCGGAGAAGCTGGTGCCGTTGACGCTGCACACCGGGTTGCCGACGAAACAGCCGTTGTTGAGCTGGACGATGATGTTCTCGGCCTCGTTCTGATAGGCGGCGAGAGCGAAGTTGACCCGCTCGAACAGCGTGCCCTTGAGACCGAGCTCGTAACTGGTGACGGTCTCGTCGTCATAGGTGCCGGGGATCGGCACCGGCTGCTGCGGCACGCCGAGATCGTCGTTGAAGCCCCCGGCGCGGAAGCTGGTGCCGACCTTGCCATAGAGCAGGATGTCCGGCGTCAGCTTCCAGGCTGCGGTGGCGTTGTAGTTGAAGTTGGTCGGCCGCGTGGTGAAATCGACCACGAAGCGCGGTCCGCCCGAAGGCAGCCCCGTGGCAAGATCGAACCGCGCCGACTGGGCGGAGCGTTCATCCTCGGTGTAGCGCGCCTCGCCGATCAGCGAGAAGCGGTCGGTCAGCGCGAAGTCGAGCGAGCCGTAGACCGCCCAGCTGTTGACCGCCAGTTCGAGCGGCTGGCGCGTCCCGGGCGAGGGGTTGGCATTGGTCGGCGTGCGCAGGTTGCGCTGTTCGGAATCGGCCCGCAGGCGCAGATATTCGCCACCCACCAGCCAGGTTAGCCGATCACCGAACAGCTGGCCGGTGAGGTTGATGTCCTGGGTAAAGAAGGTCGCATCCTCCTCGCGCTGCTGCTCGAGGCCGGAATCCTGGTTGATAGTGATGATCCCGGCCGCCCGCAGCGCCTGGAAATCGCGCAGGTTGCCGCCGTCCTGATCGAAGGCGTAATCGGCCTTGCGCTGGCGCAGGTTGGTGATCGAGTGGAGCTGCGCCCAGCCGAAATCATGCTGGATGTCGAGCAGGCCGCTGTTGACCTCCTGCCGCGAGAAGCCGTCGGTCGACCACGGATAGCTGCGCTCGGGCTGGACCAGGCCGAAGGGGAAGCCCTGTCGCGGTTCGATGAAGATGCGGAAGCTGATCGCCGGCACCTCGCCTTCCCAGTGCTCGCCGCGCAGGAGGATGTCGGTGCGATCATTCTTCCAGCGCAGCTGCAGGCGCGCGCCGGTGGAATCATTGTCGTCGAGGAATTTGCCGAGGAAGCTGTTGCGGATGAAGCCGCTGCCCTGGGTGACGTTGTCGACCCCGAAGCGCATCGCGAAGCCACTGCCGAGATCGACATTGACCGCGGCCTGCGCCTGAAGCTGCTCGTTCTCGACCGCATAGCGGATGCTGGTCCAGGCGGAGTTGCGGAACTCGGGACGGGCCGAGACGATGTTGACCGCGCCGCCGACCGCGTTGCGGCCATAGAGCGCGCCCTGCGTGCCGCGCAGCACCTCGACCCGGTCGATGTCGAACATGTCGATCCGCGCGAAGGCACGGCCCGAAAAGCCGCCGCCGCCGATGTAGGCCCCGTCGCGGAACAGCCCAACCGCCGGATCGCCTGAGGTGCCGCGGGTGGTGGGCGAACCGCGCAGCGAGATCTCGTTAGTGAGCGGACTGCTGGTATCGAGCACGCGCACGCCCGGCTGGCCGGCGAGCAGATCGACCACATTGGTTGCGCCCCCGCGCTCGTCGAGGGTGGTCGCGTTGATCACCGAGGCCGCGGTCGGCACGTCGATCAGACGCTCCTCGCGCTTGCGGGCGGTGACCACGATTTCAGGCGAGCTCGCATGCGCATCACCGGCCACCTGCACATCATCCTGCGCGGCCAGCGGCGCTGCCGGCAGCATGGCTGTGGGCAGGCAAGCACCGGCCAGCAGCATCAGGCGAATCCGATTCGACATGGTTCTTCTCCCCCTTGGGCACGCTGGTCTGTGCCGCGCTTCCCGTTGATTACCGACCGGTAGGTAGCTAAATTCGAATCGCCTGTCCATAGTGGCTGGAGAGGTCTGGAAAGTTATGCTACCGACCGGTCGGTAATCGGATATGAGGGGGTATATCTTGCCGCTTGAAACACGCAGAATCCTGAGCATCACGGGACTCGTTGGCGCTCTGATGGTGCCGCTTCAGCCCGTTCATGCAGGCGTGGCGGCGGAGCCTGCGGTGTCAGCGGGCGAACAGCAATGCGGCAACCGCCCGAACGGTACCGGCGCGCTGTTCGAGCGTGCGGCCATCCCCGGCATCACCGATCTTGCCGACGGCACCGGCAGCGCCGCGCTGGTCGATCTCGACCGTGACGGGCGGCTCGACATCATCGTCGTCGGCGACAACCGCGACCGCGCTGACCGGGCGGCGGGCGGCGAACTGCGGCTGTTCCTCAATAAGGGTTGCTGGCGCTTCGAGCGTCATGCGATCACCATCATCGGTTCGGGGTTCACCGCCGGGGCGATGGGCCAGCGCACCCAGATCATCAATCTTATCGACTTCAACAAGGACGGCTGGCTCGACATCTTCCTGACCCGCAACCGCGGGCCGATCGACGATCCCTCGGGCGGCAACAACCTGCTGATCAGCGACGGGGCGTGGGACCGTTTCCGCGATGTCGGCAAGTCGATGGGGCTGGCCAATGACCAGGCCTACAACCGCCAGTCCTCGATCGCCGATGCCGATGGCGACGGGTGGCTCGATATCGCGCTCGCCGCCGACAATATCGGGAACACCCAGCGCCTCGGCATTCCCCGCCACCGCTTCTACCGCTTCGTGCCGCCGACCAGCGGCCGGTTCGAGCACGGACGGTTCGAGGACCTCTCGACCAGCGGGCTGATCCCCGAATTTCCCGGCGAGTTCACCTGTAACCCCAATATCGACCGCGCCGGCCCCGGCATCATGCTGCGCGACATCGACAATGACGGCGATCAGGATCTGGTCCAGTCCTACCACATCGACATGAACATGGCCCGCCCGCAGGACCCCTGCGCGACCGGCGAATACCGCACCGGCGTGTGGACCTGGCGCAACCGCCTGAAGGAAGACGGCCGCTTCCACTTCGAATTGCTGACCGACAACGGCTTGTCCGAGCGCGGGCAGGCCAGCTGGAACCGCAGGGACAAGCGCTATGACACGGTGACCAAGGGCATCAGCTTGCCCTACCTCGCCGCCGCCGATGTCGACAATGACGGGCTGCTCGACATGCTTGCGGTCGGCCCGAACGATCTGAGCTGGACGGTCAAGACCGACATGTCGGTGGCGCGCTTCTGGCGCTCCGAGGGCGATTTCCGCTTCCGCGAGGCGACCGCCGAGGCGGGGCTAGCCCCGCTCAACCAGACCTATCGCGAATGGCAGGCCTTCTTCGGGGTCAATCTCGACGTTCCGGACGGCATCATCCACAACAAGTGCCCCGACTTCACGCCCAACTACCCGCTGTGCAAGGACTTCTCGCGGCTAGACTACAGCTTCTACGGGGCCGACGCGCTGTTCGAGGACTTCAACAATGACGGCAATCTCGATCTGCTGGTGGCCGACAGGCACGAGCTCGACGGATCGTGGGACGATCTGCGCAACGTGCTGTTCCTCAATCAGGGCGACGGCCGCTTCGCGCCGGTCAGGGTGCCGCTCTCGGGCATCGACCGCAATTCGATCGCGATGGAGGCGGGCGACCTCGATGGAGACGGCCTGATCGACCTGATGTTCATGGCCGATCCCGGTCACAGCTATCCCGAGGGACGCTTCGGCCTGCCGCCGATTCCGGCCAATCGCTTCCTCGATACGGTGTGGCGCAATCGCGGGGCCTTTGGCGGCAACGACAATCACTGGATCGCGCTCGCCTTTGCCAATGTCGATCACGCGCGGCTGGCGGGTGCACGCGTGATCGCCCGCGCCGATGGCCGTATCATCGGCTCGCGCCACCTCTCCTCCAGCCAGTCCTACAAGAGCTCGTCCGCGCTCCGCGCCCATTTCGGTCTCGGCAAGCGCCGCCGCGTCGATATCGAGATCGTCCTTGCCGACGGCACGCGGCTGAAATTCGACCGGCTGGCCGCCGACCGGACGCTCGAAGTCGATGTCGCCGCCGGCACGACCCGTGAGTTGACACCATGAACGCCATCGGCTGGTGTGCGAACCTGTCCCGCGACCTTGCGAGTCCGGGTGAGGGGAGCTGTCACCAATGCCGTTCGATCCGTCAAAGCGTCTGATCGTGGGAGACACGATCATCGAAGCGCCCGGGGAGGACCGCAGGGAGCAGATCTTCTTCCATGCCGCGCGGCTGTTCGTCGAGAAGGGCACGGGCAACACCTCGATGGCCGACATCGCCAAAGCGGTGGGGATCACCAAGGCCGGGCTCTACTACTTCGTCGAGAGCAAGGAAGACCTGCTCTACACCCTCATGCGCTGGGGCATGGAAGTGCTTGAGCGCGACGTCGTGCTGCCGGCACAAGAGATCGCCGATCCGGCCGAGCGGCTGGCGACGATCATCCGCAACCACCTGATCAACATCGGCCGGGTGCAAGGGCCGTTCGGCAACCCGATCACCATTCTTGTCGACGAGCCCGGCCTGCTCGGCCCCGAGAACCAGGCCGATATCGACGCCCGCAAACGCGCCTATTTTCTGTTCGTGCGCAAGGCGCTCGAGGATCTGCGGGACAGCGGCAAGCTGGCCGAGGTTGACGTGAATGTCGCTGCCTTCTCGATCATCGGGATGATCGTCTGGATGGCGCGCTGGCGCCGGCCGGGCGGGCCGATGGAGCTGGACGAGATCGTCGAGCAGATCACCCGGATCGCGCTCGGCGGGGTGCTCAAGGACTGACGATGGTGCGGCTCCGTCCGGCGCTGGGGCGGGCATTGCTCGGGCTGGCGGCCGGAGCGCTGTTGCCGGCAGATATCGCCCGCGCCGATACCGGAGCCGCGCTCCATGCCGATGTCGCTACCTATGTTTCCAAAGGCGATCATCTGGTCGGTTCGCAGGGAGCCGAGGACACCGCCACATGGCTTGCCGCGCGGCTCGCCGGGCTGGGCTTCGCGGTCGAGCGCCATAGCTTCGATCTGCGCCAATACCGGAGCCCGCACTTCGCGCTGACGGCAGACGGCGCACCGGTGGCGGCGGCCTTGCAGTGGTGGCCGCCCGATGCGCCACAAGGGCTTTGGCTGACAGCCCCTGCCGGGGCCGAAGCGGGGCGCTTTGCCATCCTTCCGGTCAAAGTCGGCGACCAGAGCTATCTCGGCGGGACGGTCGAGGCGCAGATCCGCGCCGCAATCGCGGACGGCGCGTCGGCGGTGCTGCTGGCGACGGAAACCGCGCTCGGAGCCGACGGACCCTATCTCTTCAACGCCCGCGCCCCGGCCGAGCCGTGGCCGGTCCCGGTGCTCGCGGTCGGCGCAGCGGACGGGGCGCGGCTGGCGGCTGCGTCGGGCGCGATCGAGCTGCGGCTGGCGGGGCGCTATGACACGGTCAGCGCCGCCAATATCGTCGCGCGGATCGACCGGCCCGAGACGGAAACGGCGGTCGTGGTCTCGACCCCCTATACCGGCTGGGGCCCCTGCGGCGGCGAGCGCGGCCCTGGCATCGCGATGTTCCTCGCGATCGCTGCCTGGGCGCGCGATCATGTTCCGCACGATATTGTGCTGGTTGCCACGGCCGGCCACGAGGTCGGCCATTCGGGGATGGCGCGGTTCCTTGCCTCCAAGGCAGCCCCCGCACCGGCAGCGACCGCCTTGTGGCTGCACCTCGGGGCCAGCATCGCGACCTATGCCCGCGCGGGCTCGGACGAGGCCAATCGCGCGACCCGCTATGCGCTGTTCTCCGGCACGCTCGCGCCCGCCGCGCAGCGCCATCTCGCCGGCGCTTTCGTGCCCGTAGACACGTCGGTTGCGGCCTTCGGCGAGGTCGCAGACGTGGCCCGCGCAGGCTATCCGCATCACCTCGGCTTTGCCGGCTACGGCCCGCACCATCACCTGCCGAGCGACACCGCCGCGGCCACCGCCCCGCACCTGCTCGCCGACGCATGGCAGCGCCTGGTGGCAACCGTGAGCGAGGTGCTGGACGCGCGCGCCGTAGACAAAGGCGATTGACACCTACCGTCCGGTCGGTAAGTAAGACGCGGGAGGATCGAGATGACGATTTTCAACCGCCTGATGCTCGCCGCTGCAGGTCTCTTCGTTGCGGGCGCCCCCTTCCTCTCCCTCGGGGGCGCGGGCGAGCCAATGGCGCAGGCGCAGGCGCGGGGCTCTGCCGCCGCGCCTGCTGCCGCACCGGCGGGCAGACCCAATGTGCTCGTCATCATTCTCGACGATCTCGGCTACGCCGACGTCTCGGCCTACCACAAGGGCCGCATCCCGACCCCGAACATCGACCGCCTCGCCCGTGAGGGCGTGCTGTTCACCCAGGGCTATGTCTCAGCGCCGATCTGCTCGCCCTCGCGCGCCGGGCTGATGACGGGGCGCCACCAGCAGCGCTTCGGCTTCGAATACAACAACGGGCCCGGCGCGATCGACCGGGCGGAGCATCGCGGGCTCGATCCGCGCGAGAAGACCATCGGCGATGTCATGCGCGCCGGCGGCTATCGCACCGGGGTGATCGGCAAGTGGCACCTCGGCTGGAACGACGAGCACTACCCCACCAATCGCGGGTTCGACCATTTCTGGGGCCTGCTGACCGGCCAGACCAACTTCATGCGCCCCGACGCGCCTGACGCGGTCAACGCCTACAACCCCTCGAAGCCGGGCGAGAGCCGCGAGCTGGTGCAGCCCTACGAGGTGGTCGGCGCGACCGAACAGATCGTCACCGGCCCGGATCGCACGCCGGTCTCGCTGGGCGACCGGCACCTCACCGATCTCATCACGGACGAAGCGATCCGCTTCATCGACAGCAGCGGCGACAGGCCCTTCTTCCTCTACCTCGCCCATCCCGCACCGCACACGCCGCTGCAGACCACCCGCGAATGGTATGACCGCTTCCCGGCCATCAAATCCCGCCAGAACCGCGTCTTCGCGGCGATGGTGGCGCAGGCCGATGCCGGGATCGGGCGGGTGCTCGCCCATCTCGACGCCACCGGCAAGGCGCGCGATACCATCGTGGTGCTGCTGTCGGACAATGGCTGCGCGGCCTATATCGACGGCCTGTGCAGCCCCGAGCCGCTGTCGGGCGGCAAGCTGACCTATCTCGAAGGCGGGGTGCGGGTGCCCTTCATGCTGCGCTGGCCGGCACGGGTGAAGGGCGGGCAGGTGTTCCGCCAGCCGGTCTCCAGCCTCGACATCATGCCCACCGTCGCGCGCGCGGCCGGCATCGCCCTGCCGACCGACCGTGCTTATGACGGGCAGGACATCCTCGCACGGCTGGGCGGCAAGGGCGAGCAGCGCACCCTGTTCTGGCGGACCCAGCCGATCGCCGCCGTGCGCGAGGGCGACTGGAAGTTCATCCGCGACCTCGACGGCAACGAATATCTCTACAACCTGCGCAAGGAGCCGCGCGAGACCGTCAACCTCGTCACGCGCCATCCGCAGCGGGCCGAGGCGATGCGGGAGGCCCATGCTGCCTGGGCCGCGCAGATGGGCGAGCCGGGATGGAAACCGCGCCGCACCGATTTCGATTTCGGCGGACGGCATTTCAAGTTCACCCCCTGAGCCGGCGCAGTGCGCTGGGCGGGGCACCGAACCAGCGGCGGGTCGCGCGCCTGAGGCTGCGCGCCTCGGAATAGCCGAGCCCCGCTGCAAGATCCTCCAGCCCGACCTCGGCCTTCAGTGCCGCCAGCGTCTGCTGCTGGCGGACATGGCTCAACAGGTCGCGGAAGCTGTGGCCTTCCTCGGCCAGCCGCCGCCGGAGGGTCGGCACCGACAGCCCCATCATTCCCGCCAGCCGCACCTGATCGAGCGGGCTCTGCCACAGCAGGTCGAGCACCTGCTCGGCGGTGCTGGTGCGCGCCAGCGGCTCGGCGGTGATCTGGCGATAGGTCTCGAACAGCAGGCTCGGCCACAGATCGAAGCGTTCGGCCACGATCCGCACGTCCGCAGCGCTGGCGGGATAGACCAGTTCCATGTCGTCCCCGCGCCGCACCACCGGACAGCCGAGCAGAGCGAACAGCGCGCCATTGCCCGGCGCATCGTCGGCCGGCGCGATCATGCGGCGCGGCTGGAGCCTCTGTCCGGCCATCCAGCAGCAGGCGGTGTGCAGCACCACCATCACCATCTCGAGATAGAGCCGCCGCTGCGCCGGGACCGAGCCCGTTCCCGGGACCTGCAGGCGCAGATCATGCCCGCGCCGCGCCACCAGCGGCAGATCGGGCCAGACGATCCGGGAGGCGGCTGCCAGCCGCACCAGCCCGTCGCCCAGATCATGCCCCAGCCGCATCGCCGCGAGCAGCAGCTCGAAGCTGCCGTCGGGCACCGTATCCGGCCCGAGCGCGTGCCGTTCGTCGCCAGTCTGATCGATGTTGTTGCGCAGCAGCCGCCAGAAATCGAGATGGCCGATCGGGGTGCCGTCATCGGGCAGGCCGGCCGTCGCCAGCATCCCCCGCGCCCGCGCATCGCCGAGCAGGGTCGCGAGAAAGGCGAAGGGGATCTGCGCGCTCACGCGGTTATCTTCGGACAGAGCGGCCTGCTTTGCAATGACTGATTTGAGCGAAAATGTCCGCTCTGCGCGCGCGCGGCTGTCCTTCCCGCCCGCCACGCCCGCGGCCTAGTCTTGCCGCAAAACACAGCAGAGGGGAGGCGCGAGATGCGCAGGACAATCTTCGGGAGTGCGGCATCGCTGCTGGCGCTGGTCGCGGCGAGCGGGGCGGCGGCGCAGGACGTCGCCGGCGAGGCCGAGCCGGACGAGATCATCGTCACCGCCGAACGGCGCAGCACCAGCGTGCAGGACACACCGCTCGCGCTGTCGGTGCTCGATGGCGACAAGCTGCGGCAGGGCGGCAACCAGGGCCTCACCGAACTCGCCCAGCAGGTCCCGAGCCTGAGCTTCGCGCAGAGCTTCGGCATCGCCCAGATCTTCATCCGCGGGGTCGGCAACAACTTCTTCTCGCCCGGTGGCGATCCCGGCGTGGCGACCTATGCCGACGGGGTCTACCTGTCGGATCAGGAAGCGACCGCGGTGGCCTTCCTCGATCTCGAACGGATCGAGGTGCTGCGCGGCCCGCAGGGGGCGCTCTACGGACGCAACGCGACGGGCGGCGCGGTCAACCTCGTCTCCGCGGCTCCGACCGATGAATTCGAGGGCCGGGTCGGCCTCCAGCTCGGCGATTTCGGACGGGTGCAGGGCGATGCGGTGCTGTCCGGCCCGCTTGGCGGCGGGATCACCGCGCGCGCGAGCGTCCAGTATCGCCGCCTGTCGGGCTTCACCCGCAACGAGCTCGCCGGAACGCCCGGCGCCCGCAAGCGCAGCGATGCCGAGGAAAGCCTTGGCGGTCGCCTGCAGGCGGCAGTCCCGGTGGGTGCGGGCCGCCTGCTGCTCACCACCAGCGGCTATACCCAGGACGATGCCGGACCGGCGCTCAAGATCCTCGCCGATCCCTTCCCCCACCCGGCCGAATTGCTGTTCGGCGTCCGGCCCTCGACCGCCCCGCGCAGCTTCAAGAGCGAGGGTGCCGAGAACCAGCGCGAGGTGTGGTCCGTCACCGGACGGCTCGAACAGCCGATCGGCGGGGCGGAGCTGGTGGTGATCGCCGACACGCGCGGCTCGGACCGGCTGATCACCTATGATCAGGACGGCACCGAGCGCACCGTGAGCACCACCACACTCGACACCGACAGCACCCAGTCGAGCATCGAGGCCTATCTGCAAGGCACCAGCGGCAGCCTCGACTGGCTGGCGGGGGCCACCTGGCTGCGCTTCCGCCAGTCGCGCACGACGTTGGTCGACGGCCTGCTGCCGGGGGCATTTCTCGATCCCCGGCTGCCGCTCAACTTCCCGTTCCCGTTCGCCTTTGCGGGCGGCGGAACAGTGACGACCGAGGCGCTCGCGGCCTATGCCGACGGCAAGCTGGCCCTGTCGGACCAGTTCGCGCTGCGGATCGGCGGGCGCTACAGCGACGATACCAAGCGGGCGCGCGAGTTCCTGACCTTCCTCGCGCCGACCATCACCGGCCAGCAGCGCGACAGCTGGGGCGAATGGTCGGGCAAGGCGGGGATCGACTTCACCCCGTCCGACGACGTGCTGCTCTACGCCTCGGTCGCGCGCGGGTTCAAATCGGGGGCGCTCAATGTCGGAGCATTCACCCCGGCGGTCGAGCCCGAGATCAATGTCACGATCGAGGCGGGCGCGCGCCTTTCGGGCGCGGGCTGGACGCTCAACCTCACCGGCTACACCTCGGACTACAGCGATCTCCAGATCGTGCAGGTCGGCCCGCTCAGCCAGATCCTCGCCAATGCCGCCTCGGCGCGGATCAACGGGATCGAGCTGGAAGGGAGCCTGAGGCCGGCCGACGGGCTGACACTCAATCTTTCGGGCAGCTGGATGGATGCCGAATTCGGCAGCTTCGTCTCGACCGACCAGCGCCGGGGCTTTCAGGCCTTCGACGTCTCGGGCAATCAGCTGCCGCTGACCTCGCGCTGGCAGGGCACGTTCTCGGCGCAATACCGCGCCGATCTGGCGGGCGACAGCCGGCTCGATCTCAGCGGCGCGATGCAGTGGCGCTCGGAGTATTTCTTCACCGAGTTCAACACGCCCGATGCCCGGCAGGGCGGCTTTGCCCGCTTCGATCTGGGCGCGGTGTGGACCAGCGCGGACGGCGGCTGGGCGGTCAACATCTTCGCCCGCAACCTCACCGACCGCCGGGTGCTCTCCAGCCTCGCGGTGGTCTCGCCGCTGCTCGGTTCGGTGCGGGTCGCCTCGCTCGAGGCGCCGCGCCATTTCGGCATCGGCCTCGAGCGGCGGTTCTGAGCGCGATGCGCAGCGATCTGGCCGAGGTTTATGCCCACCTGCGGCGCGAGCCGGAGGAGGGGGCCGATCCTGTCAGCGCCATGCGCGCGATGGTCGAAGGCTACGGCATGGGTTGCAGCGGCGCGGGGCTTGCCGCCTGCCGGGTGGTGCCGGTGCGGATCGGTGCGATGGCCGCCGAATGGCTGGTGCCGCCCGCTGCCGGGGACGGCCGCATCGTCTACCTCCACGGCGGGGGCTGGGTGGCGGGTTCGCTGACGAGCCACCGCGCGATTGCGGCGGAGTTGGCCTTGCTCGCGGGGCAGGCGGTGCTGGTGGCCGATTACCGGCTCGCGCCCGAGCATCCGTTCCCTGCCGGTCTCGGCGATGCGGCGGCGGCGCTGGCTCATGCCGGGGCGAACGGGCCGGACGGACCGGGACGAGCGGGGCGTCTGGCGCTGGTCGGGGATTCGGCCGGCGGCAATCTCGCCGCGGTGGTCGCCATCGGCCTTGCCCCGCTGGCGGATGTTCCGCGGCCCGACCGCGTGGTGCTGATGAGCCCCTTCCTCGCCGTCACGCCGGTCGCCGGAGGGTTCGCCGGCGAGCCCGACGATCCCGCGGTCGCCGGCGATGCGATGGGGCTCGTGGCCGAACTCTACGCTCCGGGCAGCGATCCGGGCGATCCGGCGATCAGCCCGCTGCTTGCACCCGACGCGCGGCTGGCACAGCTGCCGCCGACGCTGATCCAGGCCAGCGCGGCCGAGACCCTGCGCGGGCAGGCGCTGGTCTTCGCGCAGCGTGCCTGGGCGCTCGGCGTGCCGCTGCGCCTGTCGCTGTGGCCGGACCTGCCGCACGTGTGGCATGCCTTCATCGGCAAGCTGCCCGAGGCCGACGCGGCGCTCGAGGAAGCGGCAGCCTTCCTCCGGACCTGAGGCCAGAGACCAGCACGGGCTTGCGGACATTCCGGGGCAAGTCCACATCCCGTCGCGCCTAGTGCCAAGATCGATTTTCGATAGCGGAACACAGGCCTCAGGCAGAACCAGACAACCGGTCCAGTGATCGCGAGCGAGTGGGTTCGGGTCGGTCGCCGATTGTGTCATAATCGGACCGCGAATGGCCAGGATGTGCCGGCTCGCAGGCCGGGCCAGGCCTTGTGCCGCGTGCATCGGCAAATGGATGCAAATTTAATTGGCAAGCAACGAAGGGTCGCATAGCTCTCGCACGTATCGGCATCGAGGGGAGCGCTCGAATGTATTGTCCGGGTGAAGATGAGAATGCCATGCGGGATGCCACAGCACAGGAGGCGACCCCGCCGTCCCCTCCCCTGAACCGGGCCGAACAGCCATCTGCCCTGTCGAATGCCGGAGCACTCGGGGTGAGCACGCTGGCGCTGGCCGTGGCGGCCTGCGGCGGCGGCGGCAGCAGCAGCACGGGTGGCGGTCCTCCGCCGGTCTCGACCGTGCGCAAGCCCCAGACCGATGGGGAGGCGGCGCGGTTCCTGCTGCAGGCCTCGCTGTCCGCCTCGACCGGGGCGATCACCCAGCTGCGCAGCGAAGGCTACGAGCCGTGGCTCGATCGCCAGATCGCCGCCGCCAACAGCCAGAGCGCGAAGGGCTTCTTCGCCGACCGTGGCTTCGACCGGGTCGATGCCAACCGCTTCTACAACGGCGCGATCACAGGCGACTACATGATCTGGTCGCAGCTGCTTGCGGGCGACAATGCCGTGCGCAAACGGATTGCCTTTGCGCTTTCCGAGTTCTTCGTGGTGTCGCTCTCCGGCATCAGCCTGACATGGCGCGGGCCCGCGATCGGCGAATACTGGGAAATCCTCAACCGCCACGCCTTCGGCAATTTCCGCGATCTGTTGCAGGACATCACCCTCAATCCGGCGATGGGTGTGTTCCTCAACACCCGCGGCAACCGACGTGCGGACAGTTCGGGCCGGGTGCCCGACGAGAACTACGCGCGCGAGGTGATGCAGCTCTTCACCATCGGGCTGTTCGAGCTCAATTCCGACGGGACCAACCGGCTGGTGAACGGCAATCCCGTCGAAAGCTACACCAGCGATGATGTGACGGGCCTCGCCAAGGTGTTCACCGGTTACGACTTCGACCTTGCCGGTCTCGCCTTCACGACCGAGGTGGGCAGCACCCGCCAGATCCCCGATCCCGAATACACCCGCCGGCCGATGACCGCCGATCCCGCCCGCTGGGTTCCGGCGCGCACCACCGGGTTCCATTCGGCCGAGGCCAAGACCTTCCTCGGCCTCACCATCCCGGCCGGGACGGGCGCGGCCGAGAGCCTGCGACGCGCGCTCGATCACCTGTTCAACCACCCAAATGTCGGACCGTTCTTCGCGAAGCAGATGATCCAGCGGCTGGTGACGAGCAATCCCTCGCCGGCCTATGTAGGACGCGTCGCTGCGGTGTTCGCCAACAACGGGCAGGGGCGGCGCGGCGATCTGGCGGCGGTGTTCAAGGCGATCCTGCTCGACAACGAGGCGCTCGATCCGGCCAATGTCACCAACCCCAATTTCGGCAAGCTGCGCGAACCGGTTCTGCGCTTTGTGCAGCTGGCGCGGACCTTCGGGGCGCGGTCGAACAGCGGCAATTGGCAGGTCGGCGATCTGAGCGATCCGGCCAGCGCGCTGGGGCAAAGTCCCTTGCGCTCGCCTTCGGTGTTCAACTTCTTCCGCCCGGGCTACTTCCCCGCCAATACCGAAATCGCCAATCGCGGCTTGCTCGCGCCCGAATTCCAGCTGGTCAACGAGACCTCGGTGGCGGGCTACGTCAACTTCCTCGAGCGGGCGATCACCGGGGGACGCGCGCCGGTGGCGGACATCGTGCTCGACTTCGCGGCCGAGGTCGCGATCGCGCAGGACAGCACCGCCCTGCTCGACCGGCTCGATCTGCTGCTGACCGGCCGCCAGCTGAGCGCGGGCGTGCGCGAAACCATCCGTAGCGCGATGGAGGATGTGCCGCTGACCGCCAGCTCGACGAATGCCGAAAAGCTGCGGCGCGTGCAGATCGGGGTCGCGCTGATCCTCGCATCGACCGATTATCTGATCCAGAAATAGACGGCGGGGGACGCGGACATGTTCATCGGCAAAGCCATGGAAATCGAGCGGCGTGCCTTCCTGAGGCGTTCGGCGCAGCTGGCAATGATGGGGGGTGCGGCCTCCTACGCGCTGGATCTCGCGGGCCTCGCCGAGGCGGCGGCCTTCAGCAACAGCGGGGGCTACAAGGCGCTGGTCTGCGTGTTCCTCTATGGCGGGAACGACCACGGCAACACGCTGATCCCCTTCGATGCGGCGAACTATGCGCGCTATGCCGCAATCCGCGGGACCGCAGGATCGGAGGACGCCTCGGGCATCGCGCTCGCCCGCAGCGCGCTGGCGAACACCGTGCTTGCCACCCCGTCCGACCAGCAGCTGACCGACAACATCACCTATGCGCTCGCGCCCACCATGCCGCGCCTCAAGGGGTTGTTCGACAGCGGCGCGATGGCCCCGCTGCTCAACGTCGGCCCGCTGATCGCGCCGCTCACCCGCGCGCAATATGACGCGGGCAGCGTCCCGCGCCCGGCCAAGCTGTTCTCGCACAACGACCAGCAATCGACCTGGCAGAGCTCGCAGCCCGAGGGTTCGCGCACCGGGTGGGGCGGGCGGATGGGCGATCTGGCGCTGTCGTCGAACACCAATGCGATGTTCACCGCGATCAATGCCACCGGCAACGCGGTGTTCCTGAGCGGCCAGACCGCCGTGCCCTATCAGGTGTCACCCGCCGGGGCGACGCTCTACAACCCGCTCCAGAACGGACGCCTGTTCAACTCGGCGGCGGCCTCGCAGGCGCTCTCCTCGCTGCTGCGCAGCGGCTCGGGCAATGTCATGGCGGCCGACTATGCGCGCTTCAACGACCGCTCGATCCAGTACGGCACCTTCGTCAATGATGCGCTGCGGGGCGTGACGCTCAATACCAGCTTCGGCACCGGCAACCGCCTAGCCGACCAGCTGCGCGTGGTCGCCCAGCTGATCGCGGCGCGCGGGCGGCTGGGGGTGACGCGGCAGGTGTTTCTCGTCTCGCTGGGCGGCTTCGACAACCACGACGGGTTGATCGGCACGCATGACGGGCTGCTCGGACAGGTCGATGCCGCGATCGACGCCTTCTACCGCGCCACAGTCGAACTGGGCGTGGCCGATAGCGTCACCACCTTCACCGCGTCCGATTTCGGACGCACCCTGTCCTCGAACGGCGACGGATCCGACCACGGCTGGGGCGCGCATCACTTCATCGTCGGCGGCGGCGTGCGCGGCGGGCGGTTCTACGGCCGCGCGCCGCAGGTTTCGGTCACCAGCAATGATCAGGTCGGGCAGGGACGGCTGCTGCCGACCACCTCGGTCGACGAGCTCTCCTCGACGCTCGGCCTGTGGTTCGGCGTCGCCCCGTCCGAGCTGCCCTCGGTCGCGCCCAATATCGGCCGCTTCGCCTCGGCCGACCTCGGCTTCATGAAACCGGCGCCGGCCGCAATGGCGGCGAAACGCTAGAGCCTATTGCGCGGCCTTCCAGTCGCGGCGCAGCTTCTTGGCGAGGCTCCACTTGTGGACTTCCGTGGGGCCGTCATAGATGCGGAAGGCGCGGATTTCGCGGAACATCGTCTCGACGATGGTCTTGTCGGTCACGCCGGTGCCGCCCATTACCTGCACGCACTTGTCGGCGACGCGCATCAGCGCCTCGGACACCGCGACCTTGGTCATCGAGCTTTCGACCGTGCCGAGCGAGCCCGTGTCGAGCACGCTGGCGCACCAGTCGATCATCAGCTCGCATTGCTTGAGGTCGATCATGTTCTCGGCGAGCATGAAGCCCACGCCCTCGTGGTCGATCAGCTGCTTGCCGAAGGCCATGCGGCGGTTGGCATAGTCCACCGCGATCTCCTGCGCGCGGATGCACCCGCCGAGCCAGCGCATGCAGTGCGAGAGCCGCGCCGGCGACAAGCGGATCTGGGCATATTTGAACCCTTCCCCCGCATCGCCCAGCATCTGGTCGGCGGGCACGCGCAGGTTGTCGATGGTGATCTCGGCATGGCTGCCGGGCATCGAGCTGTCGATGGTGTTGGGCACGCCGGTGATCTGGATCGCCGGATCGGGCAGATCGACGAGGAACATGCAGGCCCCGCCCGCGCTGTCCGGATCCTCGGACTTGGCCATCACGATCCCGACCTTGGCGCCCTCGGCCCCAGTGATGAAGCACTTCTTGCCGTTGATCACCCAGTGGTTGCCATCCTTGCGGCAGGTGGTGATCATCATCGAAGGGTCCGCGCCCGCGCCGTTCAACTCGGCCGGTTCGGTCATGAAGAAGGCCGAACGCGCATGGCCCGAGACCAGCGGGGTGAGGAAGCGCTCCTTGAGGTCCGGGCTGCCAACCTTGCCGATCAGATACATGTTGCCCTCGTCGGGCGCCTGGGTGTTGCAGGCGAGCATCCCCAGGGGCGTGAGGCCGGACTTGATAAGGATCACCGCGGTTTCGCGCTGGTTGAAGTGGCTGCCGTCGGGGCGGATATGCGGCGTGAGCACGCCCGCCTCCCGCGCTAATCCACGCATTTCCATCACCAGCTCGTCGGTCGGCGCGCCGTGGTGGTCGCGGCGCGGATCCTGTTCGTAGGGGAAGATTTTCTCCCGCACGAAAGCCTCGACCTTCGCGGCCATTTCCAGCGCTTCGTTGCTGATCGTCATGTTGCAGTTATTCCCTTCATGGCCCCGGATCTCTCTAAGGCGCTTTGGCCGCCCAAATGCACCTGCACGAATTGCTAGAGCAAGAACCCCTTTGCGCCCGCTACAAGCTTTTTCCAAAGTGGCCGCCGCAGTGCCGGTGGCAACGGAGAACAGGATGACAGGGCAGTACAACACGATTGTGGTGGAGAAGCGCGGAGAGGTCGACTGGCTGACGCTCAATCGCCCCGACGCGCTCAATGCGATCACCACCGAAATGGCGGGCGAGCTCAACGACTATTTCGGCGCGCTCTATCACGACCGTTCGGTCCGCATCGTGGTGCTGCGCGGCGCGGGGCGGGCGTTCTGCGCCGGGCTCGACATCAAGGATCATGGCACCCGCGATCCGGCGGCAATCCCGTTCGGCGGGGGCTTCGGCTTTCAGGGCTTCCTTGCCGATGTCTACGTCAAGATGCGCCGCTGCCCGCAACCGATCATATCGCTGGTGCACGGCGCGGCCTGCGGCGGGGGCTTTGCCTTCGCGCTCGCCTCCGACATCCGCATCGCGGGCGAGAGCGCGCGGATGAACGCCGCCTTCATCCGCTTGGGCCTGTCGGCCTGCGACATGGGGGTGAGCTATTTCCTGCCGCGGCTGGTGGGCGTCTCGCTCGCCTCGGAACTGATGCTGACCGGGCGCTTCATCGAGGCGCGCCGCGCGCTCGCCACGGGTCTCGTCAGCGAGGTGGTGGCCGACGACGAGCTGGAGATCACCGCGCAGAGCTATGTCGACGATATGCTGCTTGCCTCACCGATGGGCCTTCGCATGACCAAGGAAGGCCTCAACATGGCGGTCGATGCCGCCAGCCTTGAAGCCGCCATGGCGATCGAGAACCGCAACCAGGTGATGACGGGCGCCAGCCCCAATTTTGCCGAAGGGATGCGCGCCTTCCTCGAAAAGCGCCGCCCCGACTACATTCCCGACTGAAGGCCACCCACGAACATGACCCACCCCAAATATCCGCACATCTTCGCGCCGCTGACCATCGGCAGCCATGTGGTGAAGAACCGCATCATCATGGGCTCGATGCACACCGGGCTCGAAGACGGGCCGGAACCCGCCAAGCGCCTTGCCGCCTATTTCGTCGAGCGGGTGAAGGGCGGGGTCGGCATGATCATCACCGGCGGCATCGCCCCGCACCCGACCGGTGGCTATGGCGCGAAGCTGACCAACCCCGAGGAAGTCGCCATGCACCGCGAGGTGACGCAGGCTGTCCATGCCGCCGACCCGGAGGTGAAGATCTGCATGCAGATCCTCCATTCGGGGCCTTTGGCGGGCGTGCCCGATGCGGTTGCGCCCTCGGCCGTCAAGTCGCGCATCGGCCGCTACGCGCCCAACGAGCTCGATGAAGCGGGGATCAAGGAACAGATCGATGCCTTCGCCCGCTGCGCCGCGCTGGCGCAAGAGGCTGGCTATGACGGAGTCGAGATCATCGGCTCGGCGGGCTACCTCATCTCCACCTTCCTCGTCGAGAAGACCAACCTGCGCACCGACCAATGGGGCGGATCGTGGGAGAACCGGATGCGCTTCCCGCTCGAAGTGGTGCGCCGCACCCGCGCCGCCGTCGGCCCGGATTTCGTGCTGATCTTCCGCATCTCGGCGATGGACATGCTCGAAGGCGGCCTCGCGTGGGAGGAGGTCGCGAGCCTCGCCCGTGCGCTCGAAGCAGCCGGGGTCAACGTGATCTCGACCCACTTCTGCTGGCACGAAAGCTTCGTGCCGACCATCGCCACCATGGTCCCGCGCGCGGCCTTCGCGCAGGTGACGGGGCGGCTGCGCAAGGAAGTCTCGGTCCCGGTCATCACCTCCAACCGCATCAACATGCCCGATGTCGCCGAGGCGGTGCTGGCGCGCGGCGATGCCGATCTGGTCTCGATGGCGCGACCGATGCTGGCCGATGCCGAACTGGTCAACAAGGCCCGCGAAGGCCGCGAGGACGAGATCAACACCTGCATCGGCTGCAACCAGGCCTGCCTCGATCACACCTTCACCGGGCGCGAGACCTCCTGCCTCGTCAACGCCCGCGCCTGCCGCGAGACCGAG
This sequence comes from Porphyrobacter sp., assembly GCA_027531395.1. Classification (GTDB taxonomy): domain Bacteria; phylum Pseudomonadota; class Alphaproteobacteria; order Sphingomonadales; family Sphingomonadaceae; genus Erythrobacter. The sequence goes on from JAPZRO010000001.1 coordinate 379,341, forward strand.
CTGGCGCTGGCTCCGGCGGGGGCCACCAAGCGCATCGCCGTGGTCGGCGCGGGGCCTGCGGGGCTCGCCTATGCCACGCTCGCTGCCGAGCGCGGGCATAGGGTCACATTGTTCGATGCCGCGGACGAGATCGGCGGGCAGTTCAACCTCGCCAAGCGCATCCCCGGCAAGGAGGAGTTCTACGAGACCCTGCGCTATTTCGGGCGGATGATCGACAAGCACGGGGTTGATCTCAGGCTCAACACGCGTGTCACCGCCGACGATCTGCTGGCGGGCGGCTATGACGAGATCATCATCGCCACCGGGATCGAGCCGCGCACACCGGACATCCCCGGCATCGATCACCCCAAGGTGGTGCGCTACATCGACGTGATCCGTGGGCAAGCCAGTGTCGGCCAGCGCGTTGCGATCATGGGCGCGGGCGGGATCGGCTTCGACGTTGCCGAGCTCGTCACCCATGCCGGCCCCTCGGGCGCGCTCGATGTCGAGGTGTTCGCCAAGGAATGGGGCATCGACTTCAAGAACCACCCGCGCGGCGGCGTCACCGGCGTTGTGCCGCAAGTGCAGTCGAGCGGGCGCGAGGTGTGGCTGCTCCAGCGCAAGACCAGCGCGGTCGGCAAGGGGCTGGGCCGCACCACCGGCTGGACCCACCGCCTGACGCTCCAGCGGCGCGGGGTGAAGATGATCGCCGGGGTCGAGTACGACCGGATCGACGATGCCGGGCTGCACATCCGGATCGAGGGCGAGCCGCAGGTGCTCGGCGTCGACACGATCATCGTCTGCGCCGGCCAGCTTCCGGCCCGCGCGCTGCATGATGAGCTGGTGGCCAAGGGCGCGCAGCCGGTGCTGATCGGCGGGGCTTACGAGGCGGCCGAGCTCGATGCCAAGCAGGCGATCAAGCAGGCGACCGAGCTCGCGCTGGTCGCCTGACGAGAGCTATTCCCCGGCGTCGAAGCCGATCCGCTCGGCCGCCGCGCCCGACATGATGAAGCCGATCGGCCGCTCGGTTTCTTCCTGAAGGTGTGCGATCAGGCTGGCGGTGCGGGCGAGCAGCGAGATGCCTTTCAGGGCCGCAAGCGGGAAGCCCGCGTCGAGCATCACTGCGGGGATAGCGCCGTTGACGTTGATCGGCAGGCTGCGGCCGATGGCCTCGGGCAGCACCGCCTCGATGGTGCGCAGCATGGCGATGTGCTTGCCTTCCATCCCGTGCTCCTTGGCAAGCGCGAGCAGGCGGTGCGCGCGCGGATCGCCGCCCGAATGCTGGGGATGGCCGAAGCCCGGGATCGCCTTCTTCTCGGCCCGCAGCGCCTTGATCGCCGCCGCGGCGGTCGCGGCAGCGTCACCGCCCTCGGCGTCGGCGACGACCTGCGCGTAGAACTTGCCCGCCACCTCGGCGCTGCCCAGCACCACGCTTCCGCAGCCCAGCAGCCCCGCGGCGACCGCCCCGTGGAAGGCCTCGGGCGCGGCGGCGTAGGTCATGCGGGTCGCCACCACGCTCGGCACCAGCCCGTGTTCGGCAATCGCGCAGAGCACCGCATCGGCGAGCGCCTTCTGCGGCGGGGTGGGCATCACGCCGGTCACCAGCAGCCAGAAATAGGAGGTGAAGTCGACATGGCCGATCACCTCGCTACACAGATCGAGCCCCCGCACGGTGATGCTTGTCGCATCCGATGTGCAGATCGAGGTTACCGCGTTATCCTGCTTGCCGATGCGCATGGGTCCAGCCTTTTCGTTATTCGAAGTTGATTTCGGTATGCGAAGAATATAGTGTCACATCCGCAGCCTGGCAAGGTCGTCGGGCAAGCTGATGGGATGTGTTGGATGACCGCGAGACCCCTACAGGGCGTTACCGTGCTCGAAATGGGCACCTTCATCACCGGCCCTGCCGCCGGGATGCTGCTGGCCGATCTCGGCGCACAAGTCATCAAGGTCGAGCAGCCGGGCACGGGCGATCCGTTCCGCAGCTACAAGGGCGAGCTCTATTCGCCGCACTTCCAGACCTACAACCGCAATAAGCGCTCGATCACCATCGATCCCAAGAACCCCGATGATCTCGCCGTGCTCGACCGGCTGGTCGAGGACGCCGACGTCTTCATCCAGAACTTCCGCCCGGGCGTGGCCGACCGGCTGCAGGTGGACGCGAAGCGGCTTCAGGGGATCAACCCGCGGCTGGTCTACGCCTCGATCTCGGGCTTCGGCTCGGAAGGGCCGGAGCGTGACCGGCCCGCCTTCGACACCGTCGCACAGGCGGCCTCGGGCTTCCTGCGTCTGCTGGTCAATCCCGAACATCCCCGCGTCGTCGGCCCCGCCATCGCCGATGCCATGACCGGGTTCTACACCGCGCTGGGCATCCTCGCCGCGCTCAACGAGCGGCACACCACCGGCAAGGGCCGCGTGGTCGAAACCTCGATGTTCGAGGCGATGTGCCACTTCAACCTCGACGATTTCACCCACCTGTTCTCCGCCGATCAGGTGATGGGACCCTATTCGCGCCCGCATGTCTCACAGAGCTATGTGTTCCAGTGTTCGGACGGCAAGTGGCTGGCGCTGCACATGTCTTCGCCGCCCAAGTTCTGGGAGAACCTCGCCACCGCCGTCGGCCAGCCCGACATGCTGAGCCTGCCCGCCTTCGAAAGCCGCGACGCGCGCATCGCCCATTACGAGGATGTCGTCGCCTTCCTGGCCCCGATCTTCGCCACCAAGTCGCGTGCCGAGTGGACCGAGACGCTCACCCGCCTCGAAGTCCCCAACTCGCCGGTCTACGACACCACCGAAGTGCTCGCGACCGAGCAGGCGAAGGTGCTCGGGCTCGAAGTCACCGACCCCGATGGCCCCAAGGGCCCGTTCCGCACCATCCGCTCGCCGCTCAGCTTTGATGGCGAACGGATGGACAGCGTCACCGCGCCGCCCCTATTGGGGGCCGACGACGCGGCGATCCGCCGCTCCATCGAAAGGCCGGTGCATGGGATCCGCAGAGGCTGAGCAGGCCGTAAAAGACCCGGAATTTCTCTCGACGCTGGAGCGCGGCCTGCGCGTGCTCAAGGCGTTCGACGAGGATCATGCCGAAATGACTTTATCCGAGGTGGCGGCGCGCACCGGCCTGCCCCCGGCGGTGGCGCGGCGCTGCCTGATCACGCTGGTGGAACTGGGCTATGTCGGACAGCATGAACGCAAGTTCCTGCTGCGCCCGGCGGTGCTGACGATCGGCTCGGCCTTCCTGGCCTCGATGCAGATCGAACAGGTGGTGCTGCCCCCCTTGCAGGGCCTGCGCGACCAGACCGGAGACAGCGCCAGCCTCGCCGTGCTATCGGGCGCCGAGATTCTCTATGTCGCCCATGTCTCGACCGACCGGCGGTTCCGCGTCGCGGCGGGGGTGGGGACGCGCTTTCCGTTCCACGCCACCTCGCTGGGCAAGGCGCTCGCCGCGCACCTGCCCGAGGACGAGCGGGCCGCACTGCTCGCCGGCGCGCCGTTCCAGCGTTTCACCGAGCGCACCGTGACCGAGCGGGCGGCGATGGAGGAGCGGCTGAACCTGATCGCGGCGCGCGGTTACGATTCGGCGCTGGACGAGCTCGATTACGGCATTGTCTCGGTGGCGGTGCCGATCTTCGGACGCGACAAGCGGGTGATCGCGAGCATCAACTGCTCGACCTCCACCACCCGCATCTCGCAGGACGAGTTGGTGCGCACCCGCCTGCCCCTGCTGCGCGGCGCGGCGGGCGAGATCGAGGCCTCGCTCAGGCGCTGGCCCGCGCTCGAGGCCAGCTTGCGGCCCTGAACGACCCGTCAACGCCCCCCCGACGAAGCTACAATGACCCGTCGATGACCCGCGCGCGCCGGGCGCCGTCGTGCATGGCCTTGCGCCGGGTGTGCGTTGCCCCCGCGCCACACTCTCCAATTTTCGCATATCGAAGTTGACTTCGCATGGCGAAGTTATCTATTGGGGCATCAGGGAGGGGTCGCCAAAAGAGCGGCGCGTTGCGCGCGCCCAAAGGGGAGAGACGTATGAAGTTTTCGGGCATGAGCCGCGCGCTCGTCAGCACCACCGCGCTTGCCGCTGCCACTCTGGCCGCCGCTCCGCTTGCCGCGCAGGACACGGCCGCCGCGCCGGCTGCGAGCGAGACCGAGGATGATGGCATCATCGTCACCGGCCTGCGCCGCGAGGAGAGCCTGCAGGATACCCCTGCCGCGGTGACCGCCTTCGATTCGCAGGCGATCGCCAATGCCGGGATCGAGCGTCCGGCCGACTTCATCGCGCTGACCCCCAACGTCAACCTCGTCGAGACCCAGAACGCGGGCAACGCCTTCGTCATCATCCGCGGCATCACGCAGAACCGCAACTCGGAACCCAGCGTCGCGGTCATCGTCGATGGCGTGCAGCAGGTGAACCCGGCGCAGTTCAACCAGGACCTGTTCGACATCGAGCAGATCGAAGTCCTGAAGGGCCCGCAGGGCGGCCTCTACGGACGCAACGCCATCGGCGGCGCGATCATCATCACCACCAAGAAGCCGACCGACGAGTTCTCCGGCAACATCACCGCCGGGATCGACAATGGCTTCGGCTACTTCCTGCGCGGCGGCGTCAGCGGGCCGATTGCCGACAACGTGTTCTTCCGTGTCGCCGGCTCCTACTATGACACCGACGGCTTCATCCCCAACACCTTCCTCGGGGAAGACGCCGATCCGGTCGAGGATTTCAGCCTGCGCGCGAACCTGCTGGTGGAAGCGACCGACCGGCTGACCTTCGACCTGCGCGGCAGCGTCAACCAGCTGCGCACCCAGGGCCTCTATTACAACATCGTCGCCGACGTGAACGACATCGCCGATGTCGAGGTCAACAACCCCGGCCAGAACGACCGCGACATCTACAACGTGTCGCTCAAGGTCGAATACGAAGGCGACAACGCCGTCTTCACCTCGATCTCGTCCTACGACACGCTGCAGGAAGTGCTCACCGGCGACGCCTTCGACTTCAAGCCGATCCCGGAGAGCTTCTTCTTCAACCTGTTCGAATTCCTGTTCGGCCCGGGCAACGGCTTCGACCTCAACCAGAGCCAGTTCCTCGATGTCGAGGCTTTCAGCCAGGAAGTCCGCCTCGCCTCGCCCAATGACGGGCGCGCCTTCAACTGGATGGTCGGCGGCTACATGATCGACACCCAGCGGTTCATTTCCACCGGCAACATGATCGACACCGGCAACGGCGTCTTCCCGGTGTTCCGCGCGCCGTCAACCAATCCGCTCAACCCGCAGTTCAGCTATCTGGCGGACGGGCAGGACAACTTCGCATGGGCGCTGTTCGCCAATGCCGGCTACGAGCTCAGCCCCGAATTCCGGGTCGATGCGAGCCTGCGTTATGACCGCGACAAGCGCCGCCAGATCACGCTGACCCCGCAGGGCTTCCTGCCGGTGGTCCCGGGCGTGCCGCAGGCCCAGAGCGGGGAGGTGCGCACCGCGGTGTTCGACGACTGGCAGCCCAAGCTGACCCTGACCTGGGAGCCGAACCCCGATCTGACGATCTATGGCGGTTACAGCCGCGGCTTCCGCTCGGGCGGTTTCAACCAGACTGGCGTGGGCGCGGAAGCGGTCAACAACGCCATTGTCGGCGTGGGCGACATCTTCCAGGCTGAAACCGCCGACACCTTCGAGATCGGGGCCAAGGCCCAGCTCGGCCCGGTGCGTCTGGCTGGCGCGGCCTACACCACGCTGTCGAAGAACTCCTACTTCTTCGTCTTCCTCGCTCAGTCCTCGACCCAGAACCTCGGCAACATCCCCGAGACCCGGATCAACGGCTTCGAGCTGGAAGCGAGCGCGGAAGTGCTGCCGAACCTCGACATCAACGCCGCGATCGGCGTGACCGACAGCGAGATCAAGGACTTCGCTGACCCGACTGTGATCGGCAACGAGGCCCCGCAGATCTCGCGCTACACGTTCAACCTCGGCGCGCAATACGCCGGGCCGATCTCGGACAATGTCGATGGCCTGCTGCGGATCGATTACCGCCGCACCGGCAAGACCTGGTGGGAGCCGTTCAACACCACCGTCCGCCAGCCGGTCGACATCGTCGATGCGCGCGCGGGCGTGACCTTCGACGGGATCTCGGTGACGGCCTTCGCCGCCAACCTGTTCGACGAGACCTACAACGCCGAATTCTCGCCCGGCGGCTTCGTGTTCCGCGCCCGCCCGCGGCGCTACGGGGTGGAAATCGGCTACAAGTTCTGAGTTGAGGAAGCGACTGACATGACCAAGGTGCTGGTGCTCTACTATTCGAGCTATGGCCATATCGAGGCGATGGCCGCTGCGGTTGCCGAAGGCGCTGCCAGCGTCCCCGGCACCGAGGTTTTCGTCAAGCGCGTCCCCGAACTGGTGCCGGAGGCTGTGGCGGCGGCTTCAGGAATGAAGACCGACCAGAGCGCTCCGATTGCGACCCCGGACGAGCTGGCGGACTACGACGCTATCGTCTTCGGCACACCCACGCGCTTCGGCAACATGGCCGCGCAGATGCGCAACTTCCTCGACCAGACCGGCGGGCTGTGGTTCACCAAGGCGCTGGTCGGCAAGGTCGGGAGCGTGTTCGTCTCCACCGCCAGCCAGCACGGCGGGCAGGAGACCACCATCACCTCGTTCCACACCACGCTGCTGCATCACGGCATGGTGATCGTCGGCCTGCCCTATACCTTCGAAGGCAATGCCGAGATGGGCGAGATTAGCGGCGGCACCCCCTATGGCGCATCGACGCTGGCTGGTAATGACGGCAGCCGCATGCCGAGCGACAACGAGCTTGCCGGTGCCCGCTTCCAGGGGGCACATGTTGCGGCCATCGCGGCCAAGCTTGCCGCCTGACTTTTGGGGAATGAGGGAAACAGCACGATGACGAAGATTCTGGCGAACCGCCTCCACCACACCGCCTATGTCACCAAGGACCTCGAAGCCACCCGTGCCTTCTACGAGGACGTGCTCGGCTTCCCGCTGATGGCGACCTATTGCGAAAAGGACGAGCTGTTCGGCAAGGAGCGCACCTATTGCCACGTGTTCTTCGAACTCGCCGATGGCTCTGCGCTGGCCTTCTTCCAGTTTGCCGACCCCGAGGACCAGGCCGAATTCGGTCCCGAGATGCCGGCCAGCCCCTTCATCCACATCGCGCTGCACGTCGATGCGGATGGGCAGGCCGAACTCGCCAAGCGCATCGCCGCCGCAGGCATCGTCGAGCCGCAGACCTATGTGCTCGAGCACGGCTATTGCCGCTCGCTCTATGTCACCGATCCCAACGGCATGATCCTCGAATTCACCCATGACGACGAGCGCGCCGCGCCGCTGGATGCCGAGCGCCGCGCGTCGGCCCATGCGGAACTGAAGCGCTGGCTGGCGGGCGATCACCACAACAACAATCCCTTTCGCGCCGCCGAAGCGGCGTGAGGCACGGGGGGACGCGCCTGCATATGCTTGCCGCGCGCGTCCCTTCCCCGGCCGAACTGTCGTTCGGCGAGGTCCCCGTCGCGGACGGGGTCCTGCCGATTGCAATGGCGGGAGAGGGCGCGCCGCTCATCCTGCTCCACGGCTGGACGCTCGATCACCGGATGTGGGCTCCGCAGGTTGCGGACCTCGCGCAGGACTTCTTCCTCGTCATGCCCGACCGGCGCGGCTGCGGCGCCTCGACCGCGCCGAGCGATCTGGCGCGCGAGGCCGATGACATCATCGCCATCGCCGACTTCCTCGGGTTCGACCGCTTTGCGCTGGCCGGCCTGTCGCAGGGGGCGGTGGTGGCGCTCGACGTGGCGCGCAAGTTCGCCTCGCGCCTGACCGGTCTGGTGGTTTCCGGCGCGCCGCTGCCCGCGCTGGTGGAGCGGCAGGAGGTGATCGACCTCGAGCGGTTCCGCGCCCTCGCCGCCCAGGGCGATCTGGAGCGCCTGCGCGCCGAATGGTCGCGCCATCCGCTGATGGAGACGCACACGAGTGAGGCTCGCGCGCTGATGCTGGATATCCTCGCCGACTATGACGGTCGCGATCTGCTCTCGCACAGCCCCGCCCCCGGCTTCCCGCGCGAGGCGGCGGCGCTGCTGGCCATGCCGGTGCTGGCAATGACCGGCGCGCATGACACCCTGTGGCGGCGCGAATGCGCGCGCGTGCTGGCGACACTCGCCCCCCGCGCGCGCCATCTGGAAATTCCCGCCGCCGGCCACCTCGCCAATGCCGACAATCCAGCGGCCTTCAACACCGCCGTCGCCGCCTTCCTCAAGCCAAGGGCCTCTGCATGACCACCCGCTTTGCCACCACCCATGTCGGCAGCCTACCGCGCCCTGAAGCCCTGCTCGATCTCGTCTTCGCGCGCGAGGGCGGCGAAGTCGTCTCGGAGGAAGCCTTCGATGCCGCGGTGGAAGAGGCCACGGCCTATGTCATCAAGCGCCAGATCGAGGCGGGCATCTCCATCGTCAACGACGGCGAGCAGTCCAAGCCCTCCTACGCCACCTATATCAAGCACCGCCTGTCGGGCTTCGGCGGCGAGGCGGGGCAGTACGAGTTCGCCGACCTCGAGGCCTTCCCCGGGGCCAAGGCGCAGGTGTTCGGCAACAAGGGCCGCGCCAAGCGCTCTGCGCCGGCCTGCACCGCGCCGATCACGGTGATCGACATGGAAGCCCCGCGCATCGACGCCGAGCGGTTGAAGCGGCTGGCGAATGGCCACGCCACCTTCATGTCCGCCGCCAGCCCCGGCGTCACCGCGTTGTTCTTCCCCAACCAGTTCTACGCCAGCGACGAGGAATATGTCTTCGCCCTCGCAGAAGGCCTGCGGCACGAATACGAGACCATCGCGGCGGCCGGGATCACCCTTCAGGTCGACTGCCCCGATCTCGCCATGGGCCGCCATGTGCAGTTCACGCACCTTTCGACGGAAGAGTTCCGCAAGCGTATCGGCATGAACATCGCCGCGCTCAATCACGCGCTCCAGAACATCCCCGCCGAGCAACTGCGCATGCACCTGTGCTGGGGCAACTATCCCGGCCCGCACCACTGCGACGTGGCGCTGGGTGAGATTGCCGACATCGTCTGGGGCGCCAAGCCGCAGACCGTGCTGCTCGAAGGCGCGAACCCGCGCCACGCGCATGAATTCGCCTTCTTCGCCGATCATCCGCTGCCGGACGATAAGATCCTCTGCCCCGGCATGGTCGAGCCGCAGAGCCCCTATATCGAGCACCCCGAACTGATCGCCCAACGCATCGGCCGCTATGCCGATCTGCTCGGGGCCGAGCGCGTGATGGCGGGGGTCGATTGCGGCTTCTCGGTCCACGCGGGCAGCAATGCGCTCGACCCCGAGATCGTCTGGGCCAAGCTCGCAGCGCTCGCCGAAGGGGCCGAGATCGCCAGCCGGCGTTACTGATCCCGCGGCAGATCGATCTTCGAGACCTTGCCGGCAGCGTTGCGCGGCAGGTCTTCGACGAAGGCGATGCGGCGCGGCACCTTGTAGTTGGCCATGTTCTCGCGCGCCCAGCCGAGCAGCTCTGCGGCGCTCGCCTCGGCGCCGGGGCGCAGCACGATGAAGGCCTTGCCGACCTCGCCCATGCGTTCGTCGGGCACGCCGATCACCGCCGCCATGCCAATCGCCGGGTGGGCGGCGAGCAGCTTCTCGACCTCGGCGGGATAGACGTTGAACCCGCCCGAGATGAACATGTCCTTCTTGCGGTCGGTGATGCGGACATAGCCGCCCGCGTCCATCGTCCCGACATCGCCGGTGTGCAGCCAGCCTTCGGCATCGATCGCCTCGGCGGTGGCGGCGGGATCGTCGAGATAGCCCTGCATCACCCCGATCCCGCGCACCCAGATCTCGCCGGTCTCGCCGCGCGGCAGCTCGCGCCCGTCCTCGCCCGCGATGATCACCTCGTTGCCGGGGATCGCCGCGCCGCAGGTGCCCGCGATCAGATCGACCGGATCGCCCGGGCGGCACGAGGTGATGTTGACGCATTCGGTCATGCCGTAAGCGGTGATGATGTCGCGCATCCCGAGCTCGTCGCGGATGCGCTCGACCAGCACCGGCGGCACCGTGGCCGCGCCGGTCGTCCCGCCGCGCAGCGAGGAGATGTCGAAGGGCGCACGCTCCAATTCGGCGAGCAGCATCTGGAAGATCGTCGGCGGGCCGGGGAGGAAGGCGATGCGTTCGGCCGCGATCAGCCGCGCCGCCTCGGCGGTGTCGAACTGTGGCATCGGCACCATCACCGCGCCCGCGATCAGGCAGGCGACCCAGCCGACCTTCATGCCGAAGCTGTGAAAGAAGGGATTGGCGATCAGATAACGCTCGCCTTGCCCAAGGCCGGTGTTGCCGATCCACACCCCGACCTGCGGGATGATCCGCCCGTGAGTCATCAGCACGCCCTTGGGCTGGCCCGTGGTGCCGCTGGTGAACATGATGTCGGACAGGTCGTCGGCAGTCAGAGTGGCGAGGCTGGCGTCGATGCGCGGATCGTCCGCGCCCTTGCCGCTGGCGAGGAAGGCGTTCCAGTCGCGGTCCATCAGGATCGTCTCGCCAAGGTCGGGCAGGGCCTCGTCGGCCAGCAGCGCCGCATAGTCGATGCCGAGAAAGTCGGTGACGGTGAACAGGATCGAAGCGCGGGTGCGGCGCAGGATGTCACCCGCCTCGCGGCCCTTGAGGCGGGTGTTGAGCGGCACGATCGCCGCGCCGCAAGTCTGCGCGGCGATGGCGGCGATCACCCATTCGCGCCGGTTGGGCGCCCAGATCGCGATGCGTGTGCCCCGCCCCACCCCGCGTTCGAGCAGCGCCGAGGCCGCGCGGCGGCACTCGTCCCACAGCTCGGCAAAGGTGAAGCGCGTGCTCCCTTCGATCAGCGCGAGGGCATCGGGCCAGCGCTGTGCGGCGGCTTCGGCGGCGTGGGGGATCGTGGCGGGCAGGGCGTTCATGCCGCCCCCATGTTGGCGGGGCCGAAGAACGCCTTCATCCCTGCGACCTTGCCTTCTTCATCGAAGGTGAAGACGTCGATCACGTCGATCCGGGTGTCGGTGCCGTCCCAGTGCAGATCGACATGGAAGGCAAAGGCGGCATGGCCGGCAGCGCAGCGCACCGGCCCGTCGAGCGTCAGCCGTGCGCCTGCCGCGATCCCGACCGCGAAGAATTCGCGCAGCGCCGCCTGCCCGACGCGGGGCGGGGTGCCGACCGGGTCTTCGACCACGGCATCCTCGGCAAACACCGCGCAGACCGCGTCGAGATCGCTGCGGTTGTAGCTGGTGACATAGGCCTCGACAGAGGCCACCATGCGGTCAGCGTCCAACATTGTCAGGCCTCCGGGTAATAGCGGCTGATGGTGTCGACCACGCAGGCGGGCTTGTCCTCGCCCTCGATCTCGACCGTGACGCGGACCACCGATTGCACCGCGCCCTTCACCTCCTCGACCCCAACGATCTCGCCCCGCCCGCGGATGCGCGCGCCCACGCGCACCGGATTGAGGAAGCGCAGCCGGTCCGCGCCGACATTCACCGCATGGGTGAAGCCGCGCACCTCGATCAGCTGGGGCAGGAAGTGGTTGACGAGGCTCATCGTCAGGTAACCGTGGGCGATGGTGCCGCCGAAGGGGCCGGACTTCGCCCGCTCGACATCGACATGGATCCACTGGCGGTCCTCGGTCACCTCGGCAAAGCCGTCGACCCGCGCCTGATCGATCGCGAGCCATTCGGTCGGGCCGAGCTGGGTGCCCTCGGCACCGGTCAGGTCCTGCGGACGGTCGAACACCTTGGTCATGCTCAAGCCCTCTGGCTGGAGACGGAGAGGACCTCGCCGGTCATGTAGCTGGCGAGGTCGGAGGCGAGGAAGATCATCGCATTGGCGACTTCCCACACCTCGGCCGGGCGGCCGAAGGCCTCGCGCGCGGCGAGATCGGCGAGCAGTTCGTCGCTCGTCACCTTGGCGAGGAAGGCGTGCATCGCGATCGAGGGCGCGACCGCGTTGATCCGCACGCCATTCTCGGCGGCTTCGAGCGCGGAGCAGCGGGTGAAGGCCATCACCCCGGCCTTGGCGGCGGCATAATGCGCCTGCCCCTTCTGCGCGCGCCAGCCCAGCACCGAGGCATTGTTGACGATCGCGCCGGTCTTGCGCGTCTGCATCGCGGGCAGGAAGGCGCGGGTCATGCGCATCACGCTGGTGAGCGTCACGTCGAGCACGCGGTGCCATTGCTCGTCGGTCATCTCGGTGACAGGCACCTCGCCGCCAAGCCCGGCATTGTTGATCAGCACATCGACATGGCCGAGCGTGGCGAGCGCCGCATCGCGCAGGCCATCGACATCGGCCTGCTGCGTCACATCGCACAGCACGGTGGCGGGGCGTTCACAGCCGACCTCGGCCGCGATCCGGTCCGCCGCCTCACCCAGCCGGCGCTCGTGGAAGTCCGAGACCAGCACCCGCGCGCCTTCCTCGGCGGCGCGCTTGGCGACAGCAAAGCCGATGCCGGTACCGGCGGCGGCGGTCACCACCACCGTCTTGCCCCTGAGAAGATCGCGCGGCGGCGGATAGGCGGGCGTCAGGCTCATGCGTCACCTCGCGGTTCGCGCGGCAGGCCGAGGCCGCGCTCGGCGATCAGGTTGCGCTGGATCTGGTTGGTGCCGCCATAGATCGTGTCGGCGCGCGAATAGAGGAACAGGTTGGGCAGCATCGGCCATTCGTAGCCGTCGTGGTCGGTGACCTCGCCCGCCTGCCCGAGCACGTCCATCGCCAGCTCACCCAGGCTCCGCCGCCAGCTTGCCCATTGGATCTTGTAGGTCAGCGCCGCGCCGTCGACGCTCGCGTGATCGGTGTTGGAGAGCATCCGCAAGGCGCCGTAACGCATCAGCCTGAGGCCGATCTCGGCCTTGGCGATACGCTGGCGGATCAGCGGATCGCTTGCCGCGCCGTTCGCCTTGGCTGCAGCGATGATCGCGTCGAGTTCGTTGCGGAACGCCATCTGCTGGCCGAGGGTCGAAACGCCGCGCTCGAAGCTCAGCAGCGTCATCGCCACCCGCCAGCCATCGCCGACCGCGCCGATCAGGCTGTCCTCGGGGCAGCGCGCGCCGTCGAAGAAGGTCTCGTTGAATTCGGCATCGCCGTTGATCTGGCGGATCGGGCGGATTTCGATACCGGGCTGGTCCAGTTCCATCATCAGGAAGGTGAGGCCCTTGGGGCCTTTCGAGCCTTCCTCGGAACGGGTGACGACGAAAATCCAGTCCGAGATATGCGCAAGGCTGGTCCAGATCTTCTGGCCGTCGACCACCCATTCGCCGCCTTCCAGCCGCGCCTTGGTGCGCACGCTGGCGAGATCGCTGCCGGCGTTGGGCTCGGAAAAGCCTTGGCAGAAGATCGTCTTGCCGGCCGCGATGTCGGGCAGGAAGCGGCGCTTCTGTTCCTCGGTGCCGAGCGCCAGCAGCGTGGGTCCGGCGAGTTCGATGCCGATGTGGTTGACCCGCCCCGGCACGCCCGCACGGGCATATTCCTCGGCGAAGATCACCTGCTCGGCGAGGCTCGCATCGCGCCCGCCCCATTCCTTGGGCCAGCCGATGCAGCTCCAGCCGTGCTCGCCGAGGTGCTGTTCCCACTCCTTGCGCCGCTCGGCCTTTTCGGTGAGCGTGGTGATGCCCCTGATGTCGGCGAATTCGCCCGCCATCTGCGCGTTGAGCCAGTCGGCACATTCAGCGCGGAATTCCTCCTGCGCCGGCGTAAATCCGAGTTTCATGCGGTTTCTCCGAGCACCATCGCGGCGATCTTATCGCGGTGCCAGTCGTTCTTGCCCATCAGCGTCTGGAGCGCGCGGGCGCGCTTGAAGAACAGGTGGGCGTCGTGTTCCCAGGTGAAGCCGATGCCGCCGTGCAACTGGATCATGTCCCCGGCGCAGCGGAAGGCGGTGTCGGCGCAGAAGCACTTGGCGGCGTGGAGCGCGAGCGCGGCCTCGTCCGATCCTTCCTCGACCGCGCAGGCCGCCCAGTAGACCGCCGAGCGGGCCTGCTCGATCTCGACCATCATGTCGGCAAGGCGGTGCTTGTAGGCCTGGAAGGAACCGATCGCGCGGCCGAACTGCACGCGGTCGCGGGCATAGGCGACGGTGCGGTCGAGCGCAGCCTGCGCAAGGCCGAGGCCTTCGGCTGCGAGCACCACCATGCCGGCCTCGGTTGCAGCCCTGCTTCCCGCCTGCGGATCGGCCAGCGGCTCGCCCTCGGCCCCGGCGAGCGTCACGCGGGCATAGGGGCGGGTCTGATCCATCGTGGTCTGCGCGGTGACGGTGACCCCCGGCGCATCGGCGCGCACCAGCCAGCTGCCGCCCGCGCCGCTCACCAGCAGCAGCTGGGCGGCGGTGCCATGGGCGACGAAGGCGCAGGAGCCGGTGAGGCGGTCGCCCTCGGCCACCAGATCATCGGCCGCGACATGGGCGGCAATGGTCTCGCCTGCCAGCAGCGCGGGGAGCCAAGCCTCGCGCTGGGTCTCGCTTCCGCCCGCGGCTATCGCCTGCGCGGTCAGCGCGAGCGAGCCGAGCATCGGCAGGGCCGCGACCTGCGCGCCCGCCGCCTCGGCGATGATCGCCAGTTCGACAAGGCCCAGCCCTGCGCCGCCCGCGGCCTCGGGAATGCCGATGCCCGACAGGCCCAGCTCCTGACAGAAGGCCTGCCACAGCGCGTGGTCGATACCGTCGCCAGCCATGGCGGCGCGGGTGCGCTCGGATGTGGCATTTTCGGTGAAGAACGCCTGCGCCGTCTCGGCGATCATGCGCTGTTCGTCGGTGAACACGAAATCCATCTCAGCTTCCCCAGACCTTGCGCGGGGGCATCCGTCCGGCGAGCAACCGCTCGACCGCCTCGCCCACTTCCGCCGGCGCCCAGCGCGCGCCCTTGTAGACGGCGGGGCCTTCGCGCCAGCCGTCCTCGATCATGATTTTCCCGCCTTCCAATTCGAAAACGCAGCCGGTCACATCGCGGCTTTCCGCGCTGCCGAGCCACACCACGCAAGGCGCGATATTGGCCGGGTCCATCACGTCGAATTCCTCGCCTTGCGTCGCCATCTTGTCGGCAAAGGCCTGCTCGGTCATGCGGGTGCGGGCCGAGGGGGCAAGCGCATTGGCGGTGATGCCGTAGCGCCCGAGCTCCGCGGCCTGCACCAGCGTCAGCGAGGCGATGCCGCCCTTGGCGGTCGAATAGGCCGCCTGCGCGATCGAGCCCTGAAGCCCCGCGCCGCTGGTGGTGTTGATGATCCGCGCATCGGGATCGCGCCCGTCCTTCTGCTTGGCGCGCCAGTAGTTCACGGCATGGCGGCTGATGCAGAAATGGCCGCGCAGGTGGACGTGCATGGTCGCGTCCCATTCCTCGATCGTGGCCGAGACGAACATCCGGTCGCGCACTATCCCGGCATTGTTGACCACCACGTGCAAGTCACCAAAGGCGTTGATGGTCGCCGCGACGATGCGTCCGGCGGCGTCCCAGTCGGTCACGTCCTCGTAGTTGGCGATCGCCTTGCCGCCCGCCGCGATGATTTCCGCCACCACGCCGTCGGCGGCGCTGGTGTCGCGCCCTTCGCCGCCCAGCGAGGTGCCGATATCGTTGACCACGACATTCGCGCCCTCGGCAGCGAAGGCGAGCGCATAGGCCCGCCCCAGCCCGCGCGCGGCGCCGGTGATGATGACGGTTCGGTTTTCGCAGATTCCCATGGGTAAGCGGTCTCTAGTTCAGCGATTGGAGGGTATGGGCGGAAGCATCGCCGACGAGGTCGGTCTGCACATATTCGCGGCTCGTGAAGTGCCAGCCGGCGGCATCGCAGGCGAAGCTGTCGCGGTAGCGCCCGCTGGCGACGATCTGGAGCGGGAAGCCGGGCGCGGCCTGGATCACGGTCCACTGCGACTGGCAGGTGGCACTCGCGCCGTCCTCGGCGAGATCGATGATCGGATTGGTGGTGAGATGGCGCGTCAGCGGCTTGCCGTCATAGGTCTTCACCCATTGCCGCCACATTGCGAGGATGCCTGCGCGCCCGGCAATGCGCTGCCCGCCCGCGATCAGGCTGCCCCGGTCGAACAGCGCGGCCGCGCCCTCGAAATCGCCATCGTCGAAGCGCATGGCGTAGGTGTAGAGCAGGTTGGGGATCGCGAGGGCGGGGTGACCGTGCATCACAGCCTCTCGATGATCGTGACGTTGGCCTGCCCGCCGCCTTCGCACATGGTCTGGAGGCCATAGCGTCCGCCGGTGTCCTCCAGCGCGTGGAGCAGCGTCGTCATCAGCCGCGCGCCGGTGCCGCCGAGCGGGTGGCCGAGCGCAATCGCCCCGCCGCGGACGTTGACCTTCTCGTGGGGGATGCCGAGCTCCTTCATCCATGCCAGCGGCACGGAAGCGAAGGCCTCGTTGCATTCGAACAGGTCGATGTCGGCAACCGTCATGCCCGCCTTGGCGAGGGCATGGGCAGTCGCGGGGATCGGCGCGGTGAGCATCCACACCGGATCATCGGCGCGCACTGACAGGTGATGGATGCGCGCACGGGGCTTGAGACCGTGGTCCTTCACCGCCCGCTCGCTGGCGATCAGCAGCGCGGCCGAGCCGTCGCAATTCTGGCTGGCGATCCCGGCGGTGATGGTGCCCTCGCCGCCCACCGGGTTCAGCGCGGCGAGCCCTTCCAGCGTGGTGCCGGGGCGGATCGTCTCGTCCTGCTCCAGCCCTTCGAGCGGCGCGATTTCGCGCGCAAAGGCGCCGCTGGTGCTGGCGGCATGGGCACGGGCGTGCGAGGCGACCGCGAAGGCTTCCATGTCCTCGCGGGAAATGCCCCACTTGTCGGCGATCATCTGTGCCGAGGCGATCTGGTTCAAGAGCCCGTCGCCATAGCGCGCCACCCAGCCGGGCGAGGTGTTGAAGGGGTTGTCGAAGCCATAGGGCTGGCCCGCATACATCGCGGCGGAGATGGGAATGGCGTTCATCGCCTGGCTCCCGCCCGCGACCACCAGATCCTGCGTCCCGCTCATTACGCCCTGCGCGGCGAAGTGCACCGCCTGCTGGCTCGATCCGCATTGCCGGTCGACCGTGGTTCCGGGGACGTGCTGCGGGAGCCCGGCGACCAGCCATGCGGTGCGGCCAATGTCACCCGCCTGCGGCCCGATGGTGTCGCAGCACCCCCAAACGCAGTCATCGACCGCGCCGGGATCGATGCTGTTCCGCGCGAACAGGGCGCGCAAGGGGTGCGCGGCGAGATCGGCCGGGTGGAGCGCGGCGAGCGAGCCCTTCTTTCGGCCCATCGGGCTGCGCACGGCGTCGATGATGTAGGCTTCAGGCAAAGGTGTTCTCCGGTCCAATCGGGTGTGCGCCGCCGATCACGGCCGTAGCGATGCGTGCGAGGTGGAAGGCGCGGGCACCCCATGCGCCGCCGAACGCCCAGGCGCGCTTCATCCAGAAGTGCAGATCGACCTCGTAGGTGTAGCCCATCGCCCCATGCACCTGGATCGCGCTTTCCGCGCTGAGGTAGGCGGCATCGGTGGCGACCACCTTCGCGTGGCTGACATGGAGCGATGCGCTGGCCGCGCGGTCGTCGAGCGCCTGCGCGGCGCGCCACAGCACGGGGCGGGCGAATTCGAGCGCGACCGCGACATCGGCCAGCTTGTGCTTGATCGCCTGGAACGCGCCGACTGGCTGGCCGAACTGGGTGCGGATCTTGGCATAGTCCACCGCCTGATCGAGCATCGCCTCGGCCAGCCCGACCAGCTGCGCGGCGCTCATCAATGCGCCGAGATCGAGCAGCAGCGAATCATCGCTGGCCTCCTCGGGCAGTGCGGCAAGGCGGCGCAGCGGATCGATGCTGGCGAGAGGTTCGCCCTCGCCGTCGGCCACCCAGCCATTGACCGTATGGGCAGCGACGGGGCGGTGCTCGCCCGCCACGACAGCGGCAAGATTGTCCGTCTGCCCCTGCGCGATCAGCCACGGGGTCGCCACGAAAGCGCTCTCCACCAGCGGTTCGGCAAGGCACACCCGCCCGCATTCACGCGCGATCAGCGCCGCATCGAGCAGGCCCATGCCGAGCCCGCCATGCGCCTCGGGCACCAGCAGGCCGGTGAGACCCATCTCCACAAGCCCCTGCCAGATCGCCGGATCGCGGTTCGGCCCGGCATCGAGCCGCCGCAGCACCTCGGCCCCATGGGTTCCGGCGAGATAGTCGCGCACGGCCTCGGCCAGTTCGAGCCGCTCGGGAGCAACAGCCATGTCCATCAGCCCGCTCCCACGCGCGGCAGGCCGAGCAGGCGCTCGGCGGTGATGTTGCGCTGGATTTCGTTCGATCCGGCGTAGATCGGGCCGGAGAGCGAGAACATGTAGCCCTCCAGCCAGTCATTGATCGTGCCGTCGCCCAGATGCCGCAGCTCCGCCGCCGCGCCGAGCAGCTGCATCGCGGTGCGGTGCATCGCGCGGTCGAGTTCCGACCAGAAGATCTTGTTGAGGCTCGCCTCGGCGCCGATCTTGCCGCCCGCCATGATCTTCGCGGCGACGGCATAGGTGTTGTAGGCATAGGCCTGCGTGTCCATCCACGCCCGGATCACGGCCTCGCGCGCGGACGGCACGGCGGCGCTCTCGTGCTGGCGGAACAGCTCCACCAGCCGCCGCGCGGTCGCCTGGAAGCGGCCCGGCGAGCGCAGCATCAGCCCACGCTCGAACCCGGCGGTGGCCATCGCCACGTTCCAGCCCTCGCCCTCGCCCGCGAGGCGGTTTTCGACCGGCACGCGCACATCGTCGAAGAACAGCTCGGCAAAGCCCGGATGCCCGTGCAGCTGGCGGATCGGGCGGCGGGTGATGCCGGGGGTGTCGAGATCGAACAGGATGAAGGACAGGCCCTTGTGACGCTGGCTGCCCTCCTCGGTGCGGAACAGGCCAAAGCCCCAGTCGGCAAAGCTCGCCCGGCTCGACCAGGTCTTCTGGCCGTTGATCACGTAGTGATCGCCATCGCGGTAGGCGGTGGTCTTGATCGCCGCCATGTCGCTGCCCGCGCCCGGCTCCGACCATGCCTGCGCCCAGATCACCTCGCCCGCGGCCATCGGCGGCAGGAAGCGCGCCTTCTGCTCGGGGGTGCCATATTCCATGATCGTCGGACCGAGCAGGAAGATGCCGTTCTGGTTGACCCTGAGCGGCGCGCCCGAACCCCAGTATTCCTCCTCGAAGATCAGCCATTCGATGAGGTCGAGCCCGCGCCCGCCATAGCTTTCCGGCCAGGTCACCATGCCCCAGTTGCCGCTGGCGAGCTGCCGCTCCCAGCCGACATGCTGGTGATAGCCCTCCTCGCATTCGAGCGTGAGCAGCGGCGCGGGGGGCACATGGGCGGCGAGCCATTCGCGCACCTCGGCGCGGAAAGCCTGCTGGGTCTCGGTGTAAGTCAGGCGCATGGTCAGAACTCAGCCGCCTTGCCGGTCTCGACGAAGGCATCGCGCGCCTTCTGGCTGTCTTCGTGCATGTACATTTCGAGCGTGAAGCCCTGCTCCCAGCGATAGCCACGATCGACATCGCGCGGTTCAAGGCCGTTGAGGGCCTCCTTGGCGATCACCAGCGCCTTGCGGCTCTTGGCGGCGATCACGGCGCAGAAGGCGCGCGCCTCGGCTTCCAGATCGGCGCGCGGCACCACCTTCTCGACCGCGCCGAGACGGTAGGCCTCCTCGGCCGGGATATTCCCGCCGGTGAAGAAGGCCGCGCGCACCTTGTGCAGTGGCAGCATCCGCGACAGGTGGCTGGCTCCGCCCATCGCCCCGCGATCGACTTCGGGCAGGCTGAAGAAGGCATCGTCGGCCGCGATGATCGTGTCCGAGGCGCCGCAGATCCCGATCCCGCCGCCGATCACGAATTTATGCACCGCCGAGACCACCGGCACCTCGGCATCGCGGATCGCCTTGAAGGTGAGGTAATTGCCGCGATTGAGCAGGGTGATGCGCTCGGGGTGGGCCTGCATCTCCTTGATGTCGACCCCGCCGCAGAAGCCGCGCGATTCCGCCGCAGCGCGGATCAGCACGCAATTGACCTCGGGATTGCGCGCGGCGGCGGTGATCATCTCGGGTATGGCATTCCACGTCGCGCTGTCGAAGGCGTTGACCGGCGGCACGTCGAAGACGATCTCGGCGATGCGGTCTTTGATGGTGGTGGTGATCGGCATCAGGCCGCTCCCTTGAGCGAAGGTGTCTGGGGGACGAGCGCGGCGATCCGCGCGCGCGCTTCGGTTTCGATTGTCGTGAGGAGGTCGGCGCAGGAGGGCAGATCGTCGAGCCGTCCAGCGACCTGCCCCGATGCCATCAGCCCGCCCACCGCATCGCCCTCGACCACCGCCTTCTGCAGCAGCGTGGGCGCAGCGGCGGCGAGCATGGCTTCGGGCAGCGACATCTCGCCGTGGCTGGTCATCCCGCGTGCGGCGGCGAGGAGTTCGCCCCAGCTCGCCCCGGTGGCGCGCTTCATCGCGAAAGCGGCCAGCAGCCCGCGCCGCCAGCGCGCCATGGCGCCGCCCGCCTCGATCCTCTCGAGCATCGGGTTGCGGATCATGCGCTGGGGGATGCCGTCGATCTTGCTTGTGACGAGGATGTCCTGCGTGCCCGCACGGGCATAGGCGGCCTTGACCGCATCGGGCACCGGGCTGTCGCTGGTCATCATGAAGCGGCTGCCCATCGCGATCCCGCTCGCGCCGTAGGCGAGCGCCGCCGCGAGCCCGCGCCCGTCGGCAAAGCCGCCCGCGGCTGCGACCGGCACGTTCACGGCATCGAGCACCTGCGGCAGCAGCACCGTGGTGGCGACCGATCCGGTATGCCCGCCGCCCTCGCCGCCCTGCACGGTGATCGCCTCGCACCCGAGGCTCACCATCTTCTGCGCGTGCTTGAGCGCACCGACCGTGGGGATGCACACGATCCCGGCCTCGCGGAAACGCGCGATCATCGAGGCATCCGGCCCGCGTCCGAAGCTGACCGCGCGCACCCGCTCGGCATTGGCGATGATGATCTCGACGATCTCGCGCGCGCCGGGCTGGAAGCTATGGAAATTGACCCCGAAGCGGTGCGGGGTGAGCCGCGCCGTCTCGGCAATCGCGGCCGCCAGTTCGGACGGCTGCATCACTGCACCCGCCAGAAACCCGAAGGCCCCCGCATTGCTGCTCGCCGCCACCAGCTGCGGCGTGGCGATCCAGCCCATCGCGGTCTGGATCACCGGCAGGCGGCTGCCGAGCAGCGCGGTCAGGGGCGTGGCGAGCGGGTCAGCCATGATCAGGCTTTGCCCGCCTCGCGTTCCTTGTTCTTCTCGGCCATCGACTTGCCGCTGAAGCCGGCAATGTAGTCGCCCGAGACGAGCTGGTTGTTGGCGTGGGCGAAGTGGTGATAGCCGAAGCTCGCGTCGATCCCGGCTTCCTTGCCCGCCAGCGTCTCCATGTGGTTGACCGCCTGCTTGGCGAGTTGCAGCGCAAGGCGCGGCTGCTCAGCGATGCGCGCGGCGACACGGGCGACTTCGGCCTCCAGTTCGGCGCGCGGCACGACCCGGTTGACCATGCCCATCTGATAGGCGCGCTCGGCGCTCATGCGCTCGCCGAGGAACAGGAATTCCTTGGCGATGCGCGGATTGAGTTCATGCGCGTGGGCGAAATACTCGACCCCGGGGAAGCCCATCTGCAAGACCGGATCCTGGAAGAAGGCATCGTCGCTGGCGATGATCAGGTCGCACACCCAGGCCAGCATCAGCCCGCCCGCGATGCAGGCACCGTGGACCTGCGCGATGGTCGGCTTGGGGAGCGCGCGCCAGCGCTTGCACATGCCGAGATAGACTTCCTGCTCGCGGATATAGGCCTTTTCCGCGCCGCCCTTGTTGGCGTGATCGTACCACATCAGCCGCCGCTCGAAGCTCGAATGGAAGTCGCGCCCCGGGCTGCCGATATCGTGCCCGGCGGTGAAGTGCTTGGCATCGGACTTGAGGATGATGACCTTCACATCGTCGTCGTCGACCGCACGCTTGAACGCGTCGTCGAGCGCATAGGTCATCTGGCTGTTCTGGACGTTGTGGAACTGCGGCCGGTTGAGCGTGATGCGCGCAATGCCCTCGGCAGCGTGGTAGAGCACCGGCTCGTCGGTTTCGTAGACCGGCGGCTGATCAACCTTGGGAACGATGGCGTCGCTCATGATGCGCTCCTGATGGCAGGTGGGTTTTCGGCCAGCACGCTGTGGCGGATGCCGTGCGGATCGAGCCGGTCGATGATGGCGAGCTGTTCGTCGGTGGGCAGCGGGGTCTCGCCCGCCACCGCGTCGATCAGCGGGAATCCGGTCGCCGCCTCGACTTCCGCGAAGGTCACGCCGGGGTGCAGCGAGATGACGCGGATCGCGTTGTCCGGCCCGCCGAAATCCATCACGCACAGGTTGGTGACGATGCGCTTGAGGTCGATGGCGGAGTAATTGCCGCCCGCGATCCGGCGCGCCGGGTTGTAGCCGGGTGATGAGACGCGATCGACCTCGCCCGCCACGAACACCCGGGGCCCGTGGGCCGGGATGAACATCGAATTGGCGTGGTAGATGCCGTTGCCGGGGAAACCGCGCGCGCCGAGCATCTGGGTCTTGGGCTGGGCATGGGTCCCGCCAAGCGCCGAAAGGTTGGTCTGGCCGAAACGGTCGACCTGCGTCGGTGTGACCATCGCGTGGCGCCGCCCGCTCCACACCGCGCTGTCGAAGAAGCGGCTGAAGGGCAGGTAACCAGCGGCCTTCCGGTCATCATAGGCACGCGGGCCGATCGGCACCGGCTGCTCGACGAGGAACGCCTCGCCGTCGGTCATCATCAACCCGGGCGAATGGGTGAGCTTGGCCAGCCCTACGCCGAGCCGCGGGATCGGGCCGATGCCGGTCCCGACCAGTTCGCGGTCCGTGCGGAAAGCCTCCGCCACCGCCGCGATGCACAGTTCCGCGAGTGTCGCCATCAGAACACCGGCAGGGGGAGCGCCCCGACCGCCTCCATACCGCCGACCGAAGCGAGATATTCCGCCTCGCTCGCGCCGACGAATTGCGCTGCCACGCTGGCCCAGTCGCCCGGGTCCTTCGCGGCGGCGGCGTATTTCTTGAACCAGCCCATGTCCCAGCCGTAGTCGGGCGGGAGCGAGGTCGGATGCGCTCCACCCTTGGCCTCGGTCACGCCGGTGACGAAGCAGCGTTCGAACAGGTTGGCGCGGGCGTCCTCAGGGTAGGCGTCCTCCATCGCGGGGACGAGTTCCTCAGCCGAGACGAAGCACTGGTCGGCCGCCTTGGCGAACCATTCGTCGTAATAGGTGTCCGGCCCCAAGGCCTGCACATTGCCGCGATGGTCGCAGCGCTGGACGTGGATCAGCGCGGCATCGAGCTTCAGCGCGGGCATCGCCACCATCACCTCGCCATCGTCATAGGGCGACTGCACGGTCCTGAGCCCGCCCAGTTCAACGAGATCGGTGCCGAGCCCGACGCGGGTCGGCAGGAAGGGCAGCTGGAAGGCGGCGGCCTTGAGGCCCCACTGGAACATGCCCTCGTCGAGTTCGAGCACCTCGATTGCGCCCGCCTCGCGCGCCTTGCGGAACCACGGTTCCAAGGGGATCGCATCCAGCGAGACGAAGGCGAAGACGAGTTTCTTCACCTTGCCCGCCGCGCACAGCATCCCGACATCGGGGCCACCATAGGAGACGATGGTGAGGTCCTTGAGGTCGGAGCGCAGGATCTCGCGCACCAGCGCCATCGGCTTGCGCCGCGGCCCCCAGCCGCCGATGCCGAGCGTCATCCCGCTCGAAAGGCGGCCGACGATCTCGGCGGCGGTCATGCGTTTGTCGAGCGTGCTCATTCGGCGGCCTGCTGCTGTTCCTTCATCGCCTTCTGCCAGGCCCATTCATGGCCCCAGATGCTGATGCCGATGTGCTTGGTGACTTCCCAGCTGGCCGGATCGATCACCAGGCTGTCGCAGCCGATTTCCAGATCGAAGCCGCCCGGGGACTGGACGTAGAAGCCGACGGTCTCGTCGTTGATGTGCTGCCCGAGGCTGGCGCTTTCGGGATAGCCCATCGCCTTCATCCGGTCGTAGGCTTTGCCGACTTCGACGAGGCTGGGATATTGCAGCATCACGTGGACAGCGCCCGAGGGCGGCACCGGCCCCTCGCCGAAAGCGATCGAGTGGTGGCGGCCATTGTCGGCGTGCAGGAAGGCGAAGTGCATCGCCGGCGCATCCGGCCCCATCAGGTGGAAGGCCGGCATGTCGGTCTCGCGGAAGCCGATCACGTCGCGGTGGAAGGCGAGCGTCGCGGGGAAATCCGGAGCGGAAAACACCGCATGGCCCATGCCCATTTCGCCGGTGATGAAGTGCGAGATGCCGAGCGGGGAGACGAAAGGTTCGTCGGCGCGGCTGTCGCCGCAGTAGAATTCGAGGCCGTTGCCGGCAGGATCGCTGGTGGCAAAGCCGGTCTCGACCCCGCGCAGCGCCGCTGCCTCGGCGGTGAAAGGCTCGACCGGGCGGCCGGCGGCGGCAATGCGCGCGGCGAGAGCCTCGAGCTCGGCACTATCGGCCAGAGCATAGCCCGCCGCCTTGAACCATTCGCGGTCCGAGCGCTCGATCCGGAACCGGAACACCCGCTCGTCGATGCGGAACTGCATCGCCCCGTCGGGCGCATCGTCAGCGCGCATCACGCCCGCCAGTTGGGTCAGAAACGTGTCCCACCGCTCCGGCTGGGCCGTTTCGACAATCACATAGCCAAGCGCCTTGACGCCCATGGCCCCTACTCCCCCTTCACGAGGTCGAGGAAGTACGGACGTTCTCCCCCACCATCGACGTTGATCCTTGCCCCGCTCACCCATGCGGCGAGCGAAGAGCACAGCCACAGCACCGCCCCGGCGATATCCTCGCCCGAGCCCATGCGCTGGAGCGGCATCGAGCGGCCTACCGCAGCCTGGGCCTCGGCGTCGCCATAGGTCGCCTCAGCGGTCTCGGTCGCCATCAGCCCGGCGATGATCGCATTGACGCGAATGCCCTGCGGCCCCCATTCCTGCGCGAGGCTCTGGGTGAGATTGAGCAGCCCCGCCTTGGCCGCGCCATAGGCTGCTGTGCCCGGCGAGGGGCGGATGGCCGAGACGCTGGCGATATTGACGATGCTCCCGCCACCCTGCCGCGCCATGTGCGGATGCACCGCCTGCGAGAGATAGAGCGGCGCCATCAGATTGAGCCGGACGATCGCTTCGGAAAAGCGCGGGCTCGCCTCGGCGGCAGGGACGGCGGGCGAGCCGCCGGCATTGTTGACCAGAATGTCGATCCGCCCAGCCTCGGCCACGATCCCGTCGACCAGCGCGCGCACTTCCTCGGGATTGCGGACGTCGGCTGCGCGAAAGGTGATGCCGTCCATCGCCTCGGCAGGGGCATTGCGGGCGCAGACGAAAACCCGCGCGCCAGCACCGGCCAGCGCCAGCGCGACCGCACGGCCCAGACCCTTGGTCCCGCCGGTCACCAGCGCGACCTGCCCGCTGAGATCAATTGTCGGCGTCTTGGCCAATTCGGCCACTCCCTTCCCTGCCCATTTTTCTGAATCGCGGCACGCGACTGCTGTTAAAACCGCATTATCGGAAGCCAAACGGCTTTTCAATTGACGATTTGCGTATCAAACGATAAAAAATTTTACGAGACCAACGTTGAGAGCTGAGTCGGCAAAGCCCGCCAGCTCCGCAAGAGAGGAGCCGGTCGATGGGCGTTGCCGTGAAGCGGATGGATATCGAAGGAGTGGTGCCGAGCGCTGAAGAGCTGCTCGAACGCGCCCGTGCGATGGTGCCCGTGCTCAAGGCGCGGGCGAAGCAGTGCACCGCAGCACGCAACGTACCGGCCGAAACCATCGCCGAGATGAAGGAAGCGGGCTTCTTCCGCATCCTCCAGCCGGCCAATTTCGGTGGCTACGAAATGCACCCCAATGCCTTCTTCGAAGTGCAGAAAGTGCTGGCCGAGGGCTGCATGTCGACCGGCTGGATGTACGGCGTGCTCGGCTGCCACCCCTATGAAATGGCCCTGTTCCACGAGAAGGCGCAGCAGGAAGTGTGGGGCGATGATCCCGACATGCTGGTCTGCTCGACCTATCAGCCGGTCGGCAAGGTCACTCACGTCGAGGGCGGTTTCCGCCTGTCGGGCCGCTGGGGCTTTTCGACCGGGTCGGTCCATTCGGGCTGGATCCTGCTGGGCGCGTTCTGCCCGCCCAAGGATGACGGCACCCCGGCCGAGATGCGCACCTTCCTGCTGCCTCGCAGCGATTTCGCAATCGACGAGAACGCGTGGCACACCTTCGGTCTGCAGGGCACCGGCAGCCACGACATCATCGTCGACGACGTGTTCGTGCCCGAATATCGCACCCACCGGTCGATCGACGGGTTTCTGTGCCAGAACCCCGGGCAGGAAGTGAACACCGGCCCGCTCTATCGTCTACCCTGGGCGCAGGTCTTCACCCGCTCGGTCTCGACTGCGGCCTTCGGCGGCGCGCAGGCCGCGATCAACGCCGCCATGGCGATCATGCAGGACCGCGTCTCGACCAACACCGGCAAGGCCTCGAAGCAGGACCCGATCCTGCACGCCGCGATCGCGCGGGCGATTGCCGAGAAGCGGGAGATGGAAACCACCCTGCGCCTCACCTTCGACGATCTGATGGGCTATGCCGAGCGGGGCGAGGACATTCCGATGGAGAAGCGCGCCTTCTACACCTACCAGTCGGCCACGGTCGTGCGGCGGCTGGCGAGCCTGGTGGACGACATCGTCCAGCTGCTCGGCGGGCGGGCGATCTACATGACCAGCGAGATCATCCAGCCGTGGCTCGATCTTCACGCGGGCCGTGCGCACGTCGCCAATGATCCGGCTAACCGCACCGGGGACGCGATCGGCACGATGCTGGGCGAGGCTCCGCTCAACCCGTTCCTGTAAGGAGCCTCGCGATGGGAGGGCTGAGCGAGGCGACCTACACGGTCGCAGGCGGATATGACATCCATCTCAAGGAGGCCGGCTCCGGCCCCGTGGTCGTGTTCCTGCACGGCAGCGGGCCGGGCGCGTCGGGGGCATCGAACTTCCGCGACAACTGGCAGGCTTTCGTCGATGCCGGTTACCGGGTGATCCTGCCCGATCTGATCGGCTACGGCGCCTCGTCCAAGCCGGAGGGGATCGACTACACCCTGCAACTCTTCGCCGACAGCGTGTTCGAAGCGCTGGGCCGGCACGGCGTGACGCAGGCGAGCCTCGTCGGCAATTCGCTGGGCGGCGGGATCGCGCTCCAGATCGCGCTCGATCACCCCGGCTTCGTGCAAAGCTTCGTGCTGATGGCGCCGGGCTGCATCGAGGACCAGCCCGAATACTTTAAGATGCCCGGCATTGCCCGGATGGTGTCGAACTTCGGCGGGCCGGACTTCAACCTCGACGAGCAGCGCCGGCTGGTGCGCAATCTCGTTCACCCCTCTTTTGCCGACCGCATTCCCGATGCGCTGGTGCAGGAACGCTTCGCCGTCGCCCGCACCCAGCCCAAGGACGTGCTGGTGCGGATGCGCACGCCCAACCTCGCCCCGCGGCTCGGCGAATTGCCGCAGCCGATGCTGGTGATGTGGGGCTTGCAGGACGATTTCTGCCCCGAAAGCGGCGCGCGCCATTTCCTCGACGCGGGCTGCGATGTGCGCACCATGACCTTCAACAATGTCGGCCACTGGGTGCAGGTCGAGCGCGCGGCGGAGTTCAACGCCCACGCCATCGCCTTCCTTAAGGGTGCGGGCGCGTGACCGAGGGCTATCCGCTGATCCCCGAGGACCTGCCCGATACCTTCAAGGCGGCGATGCGGCGGCTGGCGGCATCGGTCTCGATCGTCGTGGCCAAGGGCGATGAAGGTCCGGTCGGCATGGCGGCGACCTCGATCACCTCGCTGACGGTCGATCCGCCCGCGGTGCTGGTCTGCGTCAACCGCATGACCAGCCTGCACGCCTCGCTCGTCCCCACCGCCCCGCTCTCGGTCAATCTGCTCGCCCGCCACCAGCGCGAGGTGTCGATGGCCTTCGGCGGCGGCACCCCGCGCGAGGAGCGCTTCAAGGTCGGCGACTGGCAGGAGGGGGCCAACGGCCTGCCCGCGCTCGCCGATGCGCAGGCCAACCTCGAATGCGTGATCGACGCGATGCTGGCCTACGGCACCCACTCGATCGTCATCGCCCGCGTGATCCGCGCGCGCGTGAGCGACACCGTGGCGCCGCTGGTCTATCAGGACGGAGGTTACCTATGACCCGCGAGGACATTGCCACGCTGCACGGCAGCCAGCTCTATCAGGCGCTGCGTGACGGGCGCACGCTGGCGCCGCTGATCGCACGCGATCCCTCGCTCACCATCGACGATGCCTATGCCATCAGCCTCGATTTCCTCGCCCGCCGCAGAGCGGACGGCGAGAAGGTGATCGGCAAGAAGATCGGCGTCACCAGCAAGGCGGTGCAGGACATGCTCGGCGTGCACCAGCCCGATTTCGGCTTTCTCACTGATGCCATGTTCGTCGAAGGCGATATCGACATTGCCGCGCACCGGCTGATCCAGCCGCGCGCCGAGGCGGAGATCGCCTTCATCCTTGCCGAGCCGCTGCGGGGGCCGGGGGTCACGTCCGAACAGGTGATCGCCGCCACCGCCGCGATCGCGCCCTGTTTCGAGATCGTCGACAGCCGCATCACCGACTGGAAAATCGGGATCGTCGATACGGTCGCGGACAATGCCTCCTGCGGGGTGTTCGTGCTGGGCGAGGCCCGCGCCGATCCGCGCGCGCATGATCTGCCGGGGCTGTTCGTCACCGTCACCAAGAACGGCGCACCCCTGTCCGAAGGCTATGGCGCTGCGGTGCAGGGCGATCCGGCGCAGGCGGTGGCGTGGCTCGCCAACACGCTGGGCGCTTACGGCGTGACACTGGAGGCGGGGGACGTGATCCTTTCGGGCTCGCTGGTGCCGCTCGAACCGGCGGTGGCAGGCGACGTTTTCGCAATGGAACTGCATGGAGTGGGCGGCTGCACCGCGCGCTTCGTTTGAGGGAATGACATGGGACGAGTGAAGGCCGCGATCATCGGCTCGGGCAATATCGGCACCGATCTGATGATGAAGATGATCAAGTATCCGCAGAACATGGAGCTGGCCGCGGTGGTCGGGATCGATCCCGCCAGCGAGGGCCTAGCCATGGCGCGCGCGCATGGCATCGCCACCACGCATGAGGGGATCGAGGGGCTGAAGGCGCTCGATTGCTACAAGGACATCCGCATCGCCTTCGACGCGACCAGCGCCTATGCCCACAAGGTCCATGATGCCGCGCTTCAGGCCGACGGCATCCGCGTGGTCGATCTGACCCCGGCCGCGATCGGCCCCTTCACCGTGCCGCCGGTCAACATGGAAGCGCATCTCGATGCGCCCAACGTCAACATGGTGACCTGCGGCGGGCAGGCGACGATCCCGATGGTCGCCGCCGTCAGCCAGGTCGCGAAGGTGCACTATGCCGAGATCGTCGCTTCGGTCTCGTCCCGCTCGGCCGGGCCGGGGACGCGCGCCAATATCGACGAGTTCACCCGCACCACCGCCCGCGCCATCGAAGCCGTCGGCGGGGCGACGCGCGGCAAGGCGATCATCATCCTCAACCCCGCCGAACCGCCGATGATCATGCGCGACACCGTCTTCACCCTGTCCGAAGGGGCGGACGAGGACGCGATCCGCGCCTCGGTCGAGGCGATGGTCGCCAAGGTGCAGGCCTATGTCCCGGGCTACCGGCTGAAGCAGCAGGTGCAGTTCGAGCGCTATGGCGACAACAATCCGCTGAAGATCCCCGGCATGGGCGAATTCACCGGCATCAAGACCATGATCCTGCTCGAAGTCGAAGGCGCGGGCGATTACCTGCCGAGCTATTCGGGCAATCTCGACATCATGACGGCGGCGGCCAAGGCCACCGGCGAGCTGATCGCGGAAAGGATCGCGGCATGAACGTCGGCTTCGACGTCGCAAAGGGCGACAAGCTCTACATCCAGGACGTGACCCTGCGCGACGGGATGCACGCCATCCGCCACATGTATGGCGTCGATCACGTCCGCCAGATCGCCGCCGCGCTCGATGCCGCTGGCGTCGATGCGATCGAGGTCGCGCATGGCGACGGTCTTTCCGGCATGAGCTTCAACTACGGCTTCGGCGCGCATACCGACTGGGAATGGCTCGAAGCCGTGGCCGAAGTGCTGACCCGCTCGGTGCTGACCACGCTGATCCTGCCCGGGGTAGGCACGGTCGAGGAACTGCGCCGCGCCTATGACATCGGCGTGCGCTCGGTCCGGGTGGCGACCCATTGCACCGAGGCCGACGTATCGAAGCAGCATATCGGCATCGCCCGCGATCTCGGGATGGATGTGGCGGGCTTCCTGATGATGAGCCACATGATCGACGCCGAGGCGCTGGCGCAACAGGCCGCGCTGATGGAAAGCTACGGCGCTGAGTGCGTCTATGTCACCGACAGCGGCGGCGCGCTCGACATGGACGGGGTGCGCGAAAGGCTCGAAGCCTATGACCGCGTGCTCAAGCCCGAAACCCAGCGCGGGATGCACGCGCACCACAATCTCGGCCTCGGGGTCGCCAATTCGATCGTCGCGGCGCAATATGGCGCAGTGCGGATCGATGCGAGCCTTGCAGGCATGGGTGCAGGCGCGGGCAATGCCCCGCTCGAAGTCTTCATCGCCGCCGCCGACCGCAAGGGCTGGAACCACGGCTGCGACGTCATGGCGCTGATGGACGCCGCTGAGGATCTGGTGCGCCCGCTGCAGGATCGCCCCGTCCGCGTCGACCGCGAGACATTGAGCCTCGGCTATGCCGGGGTCTATTCCTCCTTCCTGCGCCATGCCGAGAAGGCGGCGGCGGACTACGGGCTCGACACCCGCGCGATCCTCGTCGAGCTCGGGCGGCGCAAGATGGTCGGCGGGCAGGAGGACATGATCGTCGACGTCGCGCTCGACATGCTCAAGGCGCAGGGCACGAATGGCTGAGATCTCGCTCCATCGTCCCTTCCCGGCCGATGCGGTCGAACACTGGGACTTCACCACCGACGTGGCCGTGATCGGCTTCGGCGCGGCGGGGGCCTGCGCGGCGATCGAAGCCGCCGATGCGGGCGCGAAGGTGATGCTGTTCGAGCGCAATTCGGGCAGCGGCGGGGCCTCGGGCCTCTCGGGCGGCGAAATCTATATCGGCGGGGGCGGCGGCACCGATGCCCAGCGCGCGGCGGGCTTCGAGGATACGACCGAGGACTTCATCGCCTATCTCAAGGCTGCCGGCGGCCCCTGCGTCAACGAGGCCAAGTGCGAACGCTACGGGCGCGAGGCGCTGGCGCATTACGACTGGCTCAAGGCGCAAGGCGTGCCCTATCGCGGCAATTACCTGCCCGGCAAGCATATCGAGCCGACCGACGATTCCACCCTGATCTGGTCGGGCAGCGAAGCCGCCGCGCCGTTCTGCGACATCGCCAAGCCCGCTCCGCGTGGTCACACCATCCGGCACATGGGCTGGGGCGGCGGGCGCCCGCTGGTCGACGTGCTGGAAGCCAGCGCCCGCGCCAAGGAAGTGGAAGTCGTGGCTGACGCCCGCGCGCTCGCCCTGATCGAGGACGCGGGGCGCATCTGCGGCGTGGTGGTGCGGATCGACAATCAACCGCGCTTCGTGCGCGCCGCCCGGGGCGTGGTGCTCGCCACCGGCGGCTTCGTGTTCAACGAGGCGATGCGCCGCAAGCATTGCCCCGAGACCTTCAAGCTCAATGATCCGATCGGCGACAAGGACGACGGCGCCGGCATCATGCTGGGCGTGGGCGCGGGCGGCGAGGCGATCCACATGGAGCAGTTCTTCACCACCTGCCCCTGGACCATGCCCGAAAGCCACGCCTACGGGGTGTTCGTCAACATCCACGGCCAGCGCTTCATCAACGAGGATTGCTACCACGGACGGGTCAGCCGCTGCGCCGTCGACCAGCCGGGCGGCAAGGTCTACCTGCTGCTCGACAACGCCCATTTCGTCCAGCCGATGGACTTCGCCCGCATCGCCATCGCCGGAACGGGGGAGACGTGGGAGGAGGTCGAGGGCGAGCTCGGCATGGCCGAGGGCACGCTTTCGGCAACGATGGCGTTCTACAACGCCCATGCGCGCGAGGGGCGCGATCCGCTGTTCGACAAGCGCGCGCCGATCCTGACGCCGCTCGACCAAGGCCCGTTCGTGGCGCTCGAGCTCGATTTTCAGGGCAGCTATTTCAGCTTCTTCACCTTGGGCGGGCTCAACACCTCGGCCGATGGCGAAGTGCTGGACCGCAGCGGCGCGCCGATCCCCGGCCTGTTCGCCGCCGGGCGCTGCACCTCGGGCCTGCCGGCCTGGGGTCATGGCTATTCCTCGGGGATGAGCCTTGCCGATGCGACCTTCTTCGGGCGGCAGGCGGGCAAAGGTGCGGCGCGTGGATGAGGCGCGTCTGCGGGCGCTCGAGGATCGCGAGGCGATCCGCAATCTGATCGCATCCTACGGCCCGCTGGCCGACAGCGGCGATGCCGAAGCGGTCGCGCGGCTTTGGACCGGGGACGGGGTCTATGCCGTCGACGGCTTTCCCGAAGCGTGCGGCCATGAAGCGATTGCGGCGCTGATCACCGGGCCAGTGCACCAGACGCTGATGGCGCGCGGCTGCGCCCATGTTCTGGGCGCGCCGGTGATCGACCTCGATGGCGAGCGGGCAAGTGCGCGCTGCCATTCGGTGGTGCTCGCCAAGGCTGGCGAGGGCTGGGAGGCGGTGCGCGTCGCGGCCAATCGCTGGGAACTGGCGCGCACGCCTGAAGGCTGGCGGGTCACGCGGCGTGACAATGCCCTGCTCGACGGGCGGGAGGCGGCGCGGGCGCTGCTGGCGCGCTAGCTCACCAGCTGGCCGCCATCCACCACCAGCACGCTGCCGGTGGCCTTGCGCGCCTGTTCCGAGGCAAGGAAGGCGACCGCCTCGGCAATGTCCTCGGGCGCACAGCTGCCGTCGACCAGCTTGGGCATCCCGCGCATCACCATGTCCCAGTCGAGATCGCCCGCGGGCGGGGCCTGCTGGGTCATCGGCGTAGTGACATGGCCGGGGCAGACCGCGTTCACCCGCACACCCCTGGCCGCATATTCGGCCGCCAGCGCGGTGGTCATGCCGACCACGGCGTGTTTCGAGGCGCAGTAGCCGGCGGTGTAGATCATGCCCCGCAGCCCCGAGGTCGAGCCTATATTGACGATATTGCCCTTGGCTTCGACGAGGTGCGGCAGCGCGGCCTTGCAGATCACGAAGACAGAGGTGGTGTTGATCCGCAGCAGCCGCTCGAAATCGGCGACGGCGAAATCCTCGGTCGGCCCCCATTTGAGCATCCCGGCAACGTTGCACACCACGTCGAGTCCCTCGCGCGCCGCGGCATCGACCAGCGCCAGACAGGAAGCATGATCCTCGGCATCGTAGACGACCGGAACCGCCGCCTCCCCGATCATCGCCGCCGTTTCGGCAAGGCCGGCCGCATTGATATCGCCGATGGTGACGCGCGCGCCCTCGCGGGCGAACAGGATCGCGGTTGCGCGTCCGATCCCCGAGGCGGCACCCGTCACCAGCACGTTCTTGCCTGCAAATCGCATGATTCCGAAAATCCTAGCCAAAGGTTGCGGGCGGTTCGCCCATAGTGCTGACCGTGACCGATCCACGCTCGTCGACCGAGTGGATCAGGCACGAATGGCGGCGCGAGCGGGTTTCGGCGATCCACCAGCGCCCGTCCTGCTTCACATAGAGATCCTCATATTCGACCCCCATCAGCGTGAGCGTGCGGTTGGCGAGGTTGATCGAATGGAACAGCAGCGACCACGCCCCGCAAGCGCGTTCTGGTGTCTCGAAGGTGATGACCCCGTTGGCGCCGTGATGGATGTCGAACACGCCGGGCGCGCAGCCCATGGCGCGGTAGACCTCGACGAAGGCCTCGCGCCCGGCGAACGGCGGAAAGCCGTCGTAGGCGATCACCGCGCCCTCGGGCAGCAGGGTATCGCGCAGGGTTTCGACGTCCTTCGTGTCGCAAGCACGCAGGTAGCGGGCCTTGAGGTCGCGAATGGCGCGGTCGTCTTCCAGCCGCGCCAGCCGCTGCTCCAGCCCCGCGAAGTCCATCAGAACCGGGCGCCCAGAGTCACGCCGAAGGTGCGCGGATCGGGGAAATAGCCCAGCAGGATGCCGCCGAAGCCCGGGCCGAAGTCGATGAAGTTCGACGGCGCGTCTTCCTTGGTCAGGTTGCGCACGAACACCGAGAAATCGGCCTCGAGCCCGCCGATCGGAAACTCCGCCAGCGTGGCGCGCAGGTTGACGATGGTGCGGCCCGGCGACTGGGTCGATGCGGCGACCTGATCCGATGCCGCCGGTGCCGTCAGCGCATAGGGGAAGGTGAAGTACTTCGAGGAATAGTTGAGGTCGGCATAGAGGTTGAGCTTACCCCAATCGCCTTCAGCAACCTTCCAGTCGGCCCCGATCGAGGCGGTGGTCCTGGGCGCGTGCGGGAAGGCGCGGTTGTCCGACACGTCGACGCCGCCGTCGATGAAGCGGTTGTATTCGGGATCGAGCAGCGCGAGCGAGGCATTGATCGTCAGGCTGTCGAAGGGACGCAGCACGGTCTCGATCTCGAGCCCCTGGATGCGCGCGGCGGCCGCGTTCTGGATCACCGAGGCCGCGCCCGTGGTGGCGGTGAACACCGACAGCTGCATGTCCTTGCTGTCGTTGCGGAAGGCGGCGAGGTTGACGATCAGGCGGTCATCGAGGAAGCGGCTCTTGATGCCGAATTCATAGCTGTCGACCTGTTCCGGCAGATAGGGCTGGCACAGTTCGAGCGCCCCGCTCGGGCAGTCGGCGGTCGGCGCGGCAAAGACGTTGCTCTCGCCGTTGAAGCCGCCCGATTTGAAGCCCTGCGCGAAACGGGCGTAGAGGTTGATGTTGTCGCTCGCGGCGTAGCTCAGCGTCACCGCCGGCGAGAAGTCGCTGAACTTCGCGTCGGGAATGTCGCCATAGGCCAGATCGGCGATCACCAGCGGGCTGAAGATGCCGTTGGCGGGATCGAAATTGATCCGGAAGAAGCGGCTGATGTCCTTGGTTTCCTCGGTATAGCGGCCGCCAAGGGTGAGCTTCAGACTGTCGGTGATGTCGTAATCGAGCTGGGCATAGATCGCCCATGCCTCGGTGTTCGAGCCATAGTTGGAATCGAGATTCACCCCGCCGCCGAAATAGGTCTGCGGGTTCACCGTCTCGGCCTTCTCGTCGAAGTAGAACGCGCCCACGACATAGGCGAGGCGGTCCGCGAAGGCGGTGCCGGTCACCTGCAACTCCTGGCTGAAGGCGTGATAGTCGCTGATGCGCTGGGTGAAGGCGACCGGGAAGGGCGAGCCGTCGAGATCGAGGCCGTCGGCCCAAGCCAGATCGCGATAGGCGGTGATCGACTTGATCTCGGCATTGCCCAGGTCAGCCGTGAGGGTCAGGGCATGACCATAGCTGCGCGAGCGTTCGTAGACCGGCGCATCGATCGCGGCGGTGGTCACGCGGTCGGGGTTGGCGACCCGGTCGAGCGGGAAGAACGCCCCGCCAAAGGCATAGCTGGGCGAGCCCGGATCGAAGATGTCGCGCGGGTCGCTATTGCGGTTGACCCGCAGCAGCTGCGAGAACGGCGGGGTCTGGTTCGACTTGCTGTAGTCGTAGGTGTAATCGGCAGTGATGCTGTCCGAAAGCTCGGCGCGCAGCTGGACCATGAAGCTGCCGCTGTCGATCGAGTCGGTGTGATTACGGCCGCGCCCGTCGGGGGCGGTGAGATCGATCAGCCCGTCGCGCGTGCGATACTGGCCCGAGACCTTGGCCGAGAATGCGCCCATCTGCGGCAGATCGACCACCCCGCGCAGCCGCACCTCGTTAAAGCTGCCATAGGTGATCTCGGCCATCCCGCCCGCTTCGCCGCTCGGCTTCTTGGTCACGAGATTGACCGCGCCGGCCAGCGCGTTGCGGCCATAGAGCGTGCCCTGCGGCCCGCGCAGGATCTCGACCCGCTCGAGATCGGCGATGTCGAAGATCGAGCCCTGCGCCTTGGCGATGTAGACCCCGTCGAGATAGAGGCCCACCGCCGGCTCCCACGTGATCGCCGGGTTGATGGTGACCGAGCCGCGGATCGCGATCTGCGAGATGGTCTTCGAGGCGGGCGCGCGTTCGAACTTCACGTTCGGCGCGATAGTGCCGAGATCGTCGATCGAATCGATCCCGCGGGTTTCGAGGAACTGGCTGCCCAGCGCGGTGATCGCGATCGGCACGTCCTGCACGTTTTCGGCGCGCTTCTGGGCGGTGACGACGATCAGTCCGATGCCGTCGGACGGATCCTCGAGCGCAGCCGCATCCTGCGCAGCGGCGGGCACCGCAAGCGCGCCGGCCAGTGCGCAAATCGAGGCCGTGGTGAACAATGCCTTCATGCTGTCCTCTCCTCTGCCAACCTCGTTGGGCTGGCGCTTTCTGCGTATTTTTTATTACCTCTCTTTACGCGTTCATGATAGACATGGCAATTGAAATAGCGTTAGCGTAGCGAGAAGAGAAAAAGTCTGCGCGATTGAAGGAGGGGGAATGCTGCTCGCACTGGCGCTTGCCGCTGCCTTGCCCGACGCCGGGGCCTGCCGCGACGTCCCCCTCGATGCCGATGCCGCGATGGCGCATTCGGTGGGATTGCAAGCCTATGTCTACGGCTATCCGATGGTCGATCTGCTCAAGCAGCGGCACAACGAGACCAACCGCGTCGCGCCCGACCAGCCGGTCGCCGCACCGGTCAACCGGATCGCGATCTATCCCCATCTGCTGACCCCGCAAACGCAGGGCCAGTTGCGCGCGGCCAATGCCGATACGCTCTATCTCAACGCCTGGCTCGATCTGTCGCGCGGTCCGGTCATGCTCAATGTGCCGGCGATGGGCGAGCGCTACTACACGCTGGCCTTCATGGATCTCTACGGGCGGCCGATCCATCTCGGCACCCGCACCAATCGCGGCGAGGCGCGGCGCTATGCGCTGGTCGGGCCGACCGGAACCGCGCCGGAGGGCGTGGAGACCATCCGCCTTGCGACCGACAGCGTGTGGATGCTTGGCCGGGTGCTGGCGATCGCGGGCCGCGACGTGGAAACCGCGCGGGCGCTGGCGCAGGCGATCCGCTTCGATGGCCCGCCCGGCGCCGCGGTCAAGTCGGCAGAACCGCTGCGCCCGACCGAGAGCCTCGCCTTCTTCGCGCTGCTCAACGAGGCGCTGCGCAGCGTTCCGGTGCGCCCCGGCGAGGAAGCGCTGATGGCACTGTTCGACCAGGCCGGGTTCGGCCCTTCGGTGCGCTTCGATCCGGGTGCGCTGAGCGAGGGCGAGAGGCTCGGCCTCGGCTGTGTCCTCGTGTCCGGCCCGCAAGTGCTGTCGGGCAAGGGTTTCACGCCGACCCACGTACGCAACGGCTGGATGTGGTCGTCGAAGATGGCCGACCCCGGCTTCGATTTTCTGCTGCGGGCGGAAACGGCGCGCGGCGGCTATGTCAATGATCCGGAGGAGTCGCTCTATCCGGCGGCCATCACCGACGCGCGCGGCGAACCGCTGCGCGGCGACCGGCGCTACCGCATCCGCTTCGCCCCCGACGCACTGCCTCCGGTCGATGCCTTCTGGTCGATCACGGCCTATGACCGCGCCACCTCGCAGCTGGTGGCCAATCCGCTCGACCGCTACATGATCGGGGATCGCACGCCGGGGCTGGTGCACGACCCCGATGGCGCGCTGAGCCTCTATCTGTCCGCCACCGAGCCGCCGCAGGGCCGCTCCAACTGGCTGCCCGTGCCGGCCGCGCCCTTTCTCCTGGTGCTGCGCATGTATCTCCCCCGCGCCGCTGCGCTGACCGGCGATTATGCCCCGCCACAGATCGAAAGGCTCGACCCATGACGCGGCCGTCCACGGACATCGACGCCTTCTCGCCCGGGGCCTATGCGGACGAACGCGACATTGCCGCCCGGCTCGGAGCGATGCGGGCGCAGGGCGATGTCCTGTGGATCGACCAGGCACCCTACCGCCCGTTCTGGGCCGTGCTGCGCCATGCCGACATCATAGAGGTCTCGCGCAACACCAGGGTCTGGCTCAATGCCCCGCGCCTGACCCTGCTGCCTGACTGGTTCGAGGACCGCACGATCGCCCAGTTCGGCAGCCGCACCGGACCGGTGCGCACGCTGCTCGACATGGACGAGCCCGATCACCGCAAGCATCGCCAGCTCACCCAGACATGGTTCAATTCGCGTCATCTCGACACGCTGCGCGACCGGATGCGCCTGCTGGCGAAGGAATATGTCGACCGGATCGCCGCGCTGGCCGGGGACAGCCCGTTCGATTTCGTCGAGGAGATCGCCGTTCCCTATCCGCTGGTCATGATCACCGCGATCCTGGGTCTGCCGGAAAGCGATGCGCCGCTGGTGCTGCGTCTGACCCGCGAGCTGTTCGGCGCAAGCGACCCGGAACGCAACGCCAACGGCGATTTCGGGCTCGCGACGGCGATGGAGTTCTTCGGCTATCTCGGCGGGGTGGTGCAGGAACGCCGCAAGGCGCCGCTCGACGACCTGATGAGCGTGATCGCCACCGCCACCATCGACGGCGAGCCGGTGTCGGACATGGAGGCGCTGTCCTACGGAATGCTGCTGGCGACCGCCGGGCACGACACCACCAGTTCGACCCTTGGGGTGGGCATGATGCAGCTGGCGCGCAATCCGGGCCAGTTCGAGCGGCTGAAGCACGATCCCGCGCTGCTGCCAGGCGCCGCGCAGGAGATGTTCCGCTGGTCCACTCCGGTGCGCCACTTCATGCGGACGGCGGCGGTCGACACCGCAATTGCCGGCCAGCCGATCAGGGCCGGCGAGCAGGTCGCGCTGATGTACCTTTCGGCCAACCGCGACGAGCGGGCCTTCGACGCGCCGGACGAATTCCGCATCGACCGCAGCCCCAACCGCCATGTCGCCTTCGGCTATGGCGCGCACCACTGTCTAGGCCGGATCCTTGCCGAGATGGAGGTCGAGGCGCTGTTCGGCGAAATCGCGGCGAGGGTCGACAGCATTGCATTGGCGGGGACGCCTGAATGGGTCAAAACCAATCACACCGGCGGGCTCAAGCGCCTTCCGGTTACAGTCAGGATGAAGCCATGACCGCACCCGCCTCGCTCGAAGCCCGGATCGACCGGCTAGAATCGCTCGACGCGATCCGCCAATTGCCCGCGAAATATGCGCTCGCGCTCGACATGCGCGACATGGACGCGATGGTCTCGCTGTTCCCCGAGGACGTGCGGGTCGGCAAGGACACGTCCGGACGGCTGGCCCTGCGCGCCTATATGGACCGCACGCTGCGCTCGCCCTTCACCGGCACCTCGCACCATATCGGCGGCCACGTGATCGAGTTCGACGATCCCGATCACGCCCACGGGGTGGTCTATTCCAAGAACGAGCACGAGACCGGCGACGAGTGGGTCATCATGCAGATGATGTATGTCGATGACTACGTGCGCCACGACGGGCGCTGGTTCTTTGCCCGCCGCCTGCCGCTCTACTGGTATGCGACCGACCTCAACAAGCCGCCCGTCGGCGACAACAAGATGCGCTGGCCCGGCACCGAGTGGGTGGAGGGCAACTTCCACAAGCTGTTCCCGAGCTATGCCGAGTTCTGGGCGCGCGAGGGCGACCATGGCGGGCCAGTGGCCGAGCCTGCCCCGCTCGAGAAGTTCCTCGAAACAATGCGCCGCGGCGCCGCTGCACCGAAAGTGAAGGTGCGCGCCGACTAGGCCGCGTTGCTTCCCGTGAGGTGGTTGGCGGCGATGTAGCCGAAGGTCAGCGCCGGGCCGATGGTGACGCCCGCACCCGGATAGCTCTCGCCCATCGCCGAGGCCGCGCAATTGCCGATCGCATGGAGGCCGGGAATCGGCTGGCCGTCCGCGCCGATCACGCGCGCGAGTTCGTCAGTCAGAAGGCCGCCATTGGTGCCGATGTCGCCGGGATAGATCGGCATCGCGTAGAACGGCCCCTTGTCGAGCGGGCGCAGGCAGGGATTGGGGGCAACGCGCGGGTCGCCATACATCTTGTCATAGGCCGCCGCGCCGCGCTGGAAATCGGGATCCTCGCCCTTGGCGGCATGGGCATTGTAGCGCGCGATGGTGGCTTCGAGCGCGGCCGGATCGCAGCCGATCGCCTGCGCCAGTTCGGCGACCGTGCGGCCCTTCTTGAGGATGCCGCGCACCGCGGCCGGATGCGCCCAGTCGGGCACGATCGGATAGAGCGGGCCGACCGGGTAGTTGTGGCGGTAGGTGTGGTCGAAGATGAACCACGAGGGGCTGGCATCGCCATGCTCGCGCTGGCGGCGGGCCATCACCTGTCCGGTGACGTGATAGGAGGCTGCCTCGTTGAGGTAACGCTCGCCCTTCTGGTTGACCATCAGCGAGCCCGGCAGGGCGCGCTCGATGGTGCACAGCCGCCCGCGATCCTCGCCCGGGACATAGAACACCGGCGCGGCCCAGGCCGACTGCATGTTCATCACATCCGCCCCCAGCGCCTGTCCGGCGCGGATCGCGTCGCCGGTGTTGCCGCTGGTGCCGCCCGACAGCAGCGCTTGCGGATAGAGCGGGGCGTGGGCGGCACGCATGTCGGGGTTCTTGTCGAAGCCGCCGGCCGCCAGCACCACGCCCTTCCGCGCCGCGACCCGCAGCAGCTTGCCCTCGCGCCGGATCACCGCTCCGGTGACGCGGCCGTTTTCGCGCACCAGTTCGACCAGCGGGCTCTTGAGCCACATCGGCACGCCCGCCTCCTTGAGCGCCATGCGCAATCCGCCCGCCAGCGCATTGCCCAGCGTCAGGCGCCGGTCCTTGCGCGAGGTGAAGCGGAACGGCCAGTCGAACCAGTAGCGCGCGAGGCTCTTGGCCAGATGCCACGGCCAGCCCTTGGCGCGGAACAGCAGGATGTAGGTCTCGTCGAAATGCCAGTTGAGATAGCCGAACAGCGAGGCCGCAGGCGAGGCGAAGCGCAGGGTGCGCACGTCGTCACCCAGTTTCTTCCCGTCGATCGGCAGCGGCATATGCGTGCGATAGCCGGTCGGCGACCCGCCGGGGTTCTCGGCATGGTAATCGGGATAGGGGAAGGCGTGATATTCGATCGGGGTGTTGTCCCCCATCCAGCGCAGCATCGCCGAGGCATTCTCGACATAGGCGCGGATGTTCCCATCGGGGACGTTCGGCGCGGACAGGGCGCGGACATAGGTGAAGGCATCATCGACCGTATCGTGAAAGCCTGCCGCGGCGGCCTGATCGCTGGCCGGAATCCAGATCCCCGCGCCCGAGGTCGCCGAGGTGCCGCCCCACAGGCTCTCCTTCTCGACGATCAGCGCTTCGGCATGGTTCTTCGCCGCCACCAGCCCGGCGAGCATCCCGCCCGCGCCCGAGCCGACGACGAGAACATCGACCTCCTTGTCCCACTGCGCCGCCATGGTTTTCCGCCTTCTCGCGTCAGGAGGGAATGTAGAGCTGCGCGGCCTTGCCGCCATCGACCGGCAGCGCCACCCCGGTGATGTAGCTCGCCGCGTCGGACAGCATGAAGACGATCGCCTCGGCCAGTTCCTCGGGCTCGCCCCCGCGCCCCATCGGGATCGCGCCCGCGGTCTTGGCGGCAAGCTCGGGCGCCTTGGCGGCGAAGTCGAGCGTCGCGGCGGTGTTGACCTGCCCGGGCACGATCGCGTTGACGCGGATGCCCTGCCGCGCGCCTTCCATCGCGGCGACCGCAGTGAACTGGATCAGCGCGGCCTTGGAGGCGGAGTAGCTCGAATAATTGGCCATCGCCCGGATCGCGGTGGTCGAGGAAATGTTGACGATCGAGCCCTTGCCCTGCGCCGCCATGACCTTCATCGCCGCCTTGGTGCCGACGAACACGGCATCGGCATTGACCGCGAAATCCTTGCGCCAGTGATCGAGCTTGAGCTTGGCAATAGGGGCGTAGTGGGTCGACATGGCATTGTTGACCAGCATGTCGAGCCGCCCGTGGCGTGCGGCGATGTCCTCGATCAGCGCTTCGAAGGCGGGAAAATCGGTGACGTCGAGCACGTGCGACTCGATCGCCCCGCCCTCGCCCGCGATCCGCGCCCGCGCGGCCTCGAGCTGCTCGGGGCGCCGTCCGCAGATCACGACCTGCGCGCCGCGGCGTGCCAGCAGCGCGGCAGTGGCGAACCCGATGCCATCGCTACCGCCTGTCACAAGGGCAACCTTGCCCGTCAGATCCTGCGCCACTTCCCTCTCCCGTTCCGCGCTCTATTCCGGCTAGCCTGAAGCGCGATTGCGAAACGCAATTGATGCATTTACTCGCTTCATGTCAACATGACGCGTAAAATATTATAGATTATGTTACGAATCCTGCCAAAAGGATTGCTGAGAGGAGAAAGTCATGGCCAATCTTGCAGGCAAGGTAGCGCTGGTGACCGGCGCAGGGCAAGGCGTGGGGCAAGGAATCGCGCTGGCGCTCGCGGCTTCGGGCGCGGCGGTGGCGGTGACCGGGCGCACCCTTGCCAAGCTCGAAAAGACCTGCGCGCTGATCACCGAGCGCGGCGGAACGGCGCTGGCGCTGGAAGGCAATGTGAAGGACGCGGCCAGCCTTGCCGCCATGGTAGAGGCGACCGTCGCGGGGCTGGGCGGGCTCGATATCCTCGTCAACAATGCGCAGGAAGTGCCCAACGGCCCGCTGCTCGATGTCACCGACGAGGCCTTCATGGCCGGGTTCGAATCCGGGCCGCTCGCCAGCTTCAGGCTGATGAAGCTCGCACATCCGCACATGGTGGCGCGCGGCGGCGGGGTGATCGTCAATCTCGCCTCCTCGGCCGGCATCCGCTGGGACATGAGCGGCTACGGCGCTTACGGCGCGGTCAAGCAGGCGACCCGCGTGCTGACCCGCGCTGCCGCTGCCGAGTGGGGCCGCGCGGGGATCCGGGTGCTGACCATCGCCCCGCACGCCGAGAGCCCGGGCCTCAAGTGGTGGGTGGCGAACAATCCCGACGAGGCCGAGGCCTTCTTCCGCACCATTCCGCTCGGGCGGATCGGCCGGCTGGAGGAGGACATCGGCCGGGCGGTGGCCGCGCTGTGCTCGGACGACATGGCCTATCTCACCGGCGCGACGATCCCGCTGGATGGCGGGCAGGCGAATTTCGACTGACGGCGCGGTGGAAAAGGTCATCTGCCTGCTGTGGGCCGAAGAAGGGGCCGGACGCGAGCGGTTCAATGCCGGGCTGATCGAACGCCTGCCGGCGGCGCTGGCCGATGCCGGGGCCAGCCGCATCCGCCTCAACCTCGAGGATGCCGCGGTCGCTGCGGGCGCTCCGCTGCGCCAGTCGCGCGGGCCCCGCCAGCATGACGCGGTGGTGCAGTTCTGGCTGCCCTCGGCCAACGCCCTCTTCCGCGCCGCCACCGACCGCGTGCTTGATGCCGAAAGCGCCCGCTGGCACGGGTGGGTGGTGGCGGAATCGACCATCATCGCCAATGCCGCCTATCCTGCCCGGCGG
This sequence comes from Porphyrobacter sp., assembly GCA_027531395.1. Classification (GTDB taxonomy): domain Bacteria; phylum Pseudomonadota; class Alphaproteobacteria; order Sphingomonadales; family Sphingomonadaceae; genus Erythrobacter. Next base: position 422,869 of record JAPZRO010000001.1, read on the forward strand.
GGCGAGCGGACTGCTGGCTGGGCGCAGATGGCGTTCCTGACCCTGCCTGAACAGCTGAGCCATGCGCTCTGGCGCGCAAGCTGGCAGGACCACCACACGCTGGTGGCGATCGAGACCCAGGGCAATTTCGAATATGTCCAGAACCTCGTGGTGCACGCCCTCACCCCCGATGCGCCGCCCTATGTCGCGATTGTCGAGGAGTGCTTCCCCGAAGCGGCACTGACCGATCAGCTGGCGTTCTTCGACGCCGTCGGCGACCCGGCGCGGTTTCGCGCCAATCTCGACCGGATGATGGAAAGCTGCGACCGCTTCATCGACCGCGGCACGATCGATGTCATTCCGACCAGCCAGTTCTGCTTCTGAGGGCCTGCGCAACGCGATTGCCGGTCTCAAGAAGCGAACAATAGCACTTTGCGTAAAAAATTAGTCTAGGAAATCCGCAAGACGTCGCTATAAGGGAGTGAAGCGACGGCAATGCGTCGAATCGCGGGAGGGAATCGAATGGCATCGAAGGTGGCGCTTGTCACCGGTGCGAGCCGTGGCGCTGGCCGCGGCATCGCGCGCGGGTTCGGGGAGATGGGCTACACCGTCTATGTGACCGGGCGCACCATCGCGCCGGGCGATGCCAAGGGCTGGGACGGCACGGTGCTGCCCGGCACGGTCGCGGAAACCGCAGCCGAAGTCACCGCTGCAGGCGGCACGGGGATCGCGGTGATGTGCGACCATGCCGACGATGCGCAGGTCGCCGCGCTGTTCGCGCGGATCGCCGAGGAGCAGGGGCGGCTCGACGTGCTGGTCAACAATGCCACCTACATCCACCACCAGCTGATCGAGAAGAAGCCCTTCTGGGAGAAGGAGCTCGATGCGGCCAAGATCCTCGATGTCGGCTTGCGCTCGGCCTATGTGGCGAGCTGGCACGCGGCGCGGATGATGGTGCCGCAGGGCTCGGGCGTGATCGCCTTCGGCTCGTCCTTCGGCGGTTCGTGCTACATGCACGGACCTGCCTACGGGGCGCAGAAGGCGGGCGTCGACAAGTTCGCGCACGACATGGAGCATGATCTGCGCGGCACTGGGGTGATCGCGGTGTCGATCTGGATGGGGCCGCTGGTCACCGAACGCTCGCTGATCGCGCAGAAGACCAATCCCGAGCAGTATGAAGGCTTCATCGACGCGGCGGAGAACCCCGAGTTCACCGCGCACATCATCGACGCCATCGCCGCCGCACCCAGCCGCGACGAGCTCTCCGGCCAGACCCTGATCGGCGCCGAGATCGCGAAGGAACTGGGCGTGACCGATCGCGGCAAGGACAAGCCGAGTTACCGCGAGATGCTCGGCAGCCCGCGCCCCAAGAACCCGGCGGCTGTCTACTGACATGGCCGACCGGTTCCACCTTGCCGACCTGTTCGAAACGGTCGCCCGCACGGTGCCGGACCGGATGGCGGTCATCTCCGACTCCGCGCGGCTGACCTTTGCCGAACTGGACGACCGCTGCGACCGCCTCGCCGCGGGGCTGGCCGCGAACGGCATCACGCGCGGCGACACGGTGGGCCTCTATCTCCAAAACGGCCCGGCCTATATCGAGACCTTCATCGCTGCCTGCAAACTCGGCGCGGTGCCGTTCAACGTCAACTACCGCTACCGCGCGGACGAGCTGCGCTATCTGTTTGCCAATGCCGGCAGCGCGGTGATCGTCCACGATGCAGAGTTTTCGCCGCTGATGCGCGAGGTGCGCGGCGACGTGCCGACGCTCAAGCTGTCGGTCGCGGACGGATCGGGGGCGGATATTGCAGGTTCGCTCGCCTATGCCGACCTGCTGGCGCATGAGCGCGGCGGTCCGTGGGAGCGCAGCGAGGATGATATCCTGCTGTCCTATACCGGCGGCACCACCGGGATGCCCAAGGGCGTGATGTGGCCGCACAAGGCCTTCATCTTCGCCTGCGCGGGCGGGGCCGGCTACTTCAACCCGCACGGGCCGATCACGGCGCCGCAGGACATCGCCTCGCGCGCGGCCGACGGCTATCCGCTCTCGCTGTTCCCGCTCGCGCCGCTGATGCACATGGCGGCGATGTGGGCGGTGTGGAGCGCGCTGCTCAACGGCCTCACCATCATCCTCGACGAGGGCCGCGTGTTCGATCCCGAGCGCGTGCTCGACACCGCCGAGCGCGAGGGCGCGAACATGCTGCAATTCGTCGGCGACGCCATGGCCGGCCCGCTGCGCGATGCCCTGCGGGCGAACCCGGGACGCTGGGACCTGTCGAAGATCGTCAATCTCGGCTCGGGCGGGGCAGTGTTCTCGCAGCATCTCAAGGACGAGCTCAAGGCGCTGGTGCCGGGCGCGTCGATCACCGACGGCATGGGCTCGACCGAAACCGGCGTGTCCGGCCAGGCCCAGGCATCGGGCGAAGGCATGATGCGGCTGGCCGCCAACGATCAGCAGCAGGTGGTGACCGACGGGCGTATCGCCGGGGTGGGGGAAACCGGGCTCATCGCCCGCAGCGGCAACACGCCGGTCGGCTATTACAACGATCCGGTGAAGACCGCCGAGACCTTCGTCACCATCGACGGGAGGCTGTGGGCGGTCTCGGGCGATACCGGCCGGCGCGATGCGGACGGCATGATCACCGTGTTCGGGCGCGGCTCGACCTGCATCAACACCGGCGGCGAGAAGGTCTTTCCCGAGGAAGTCGAGGAAGTGCTGCGCGCCCATCCGGCGATTGCCGATGCGGTGGTCGCCGGCCAGCCGGACCCGCGCTGGGGCGAGCGGGTGGTGGCGATCCTGTCCGCGCGCGATGCCTCGGCGCAGCCCTCGCATGACGAGATCAAGGCCTTCGCCGCCGCGCGGCTGGCAGGCTACAAGGTGCCCAAGGCGCTGGTGTGGGTCGAGGCGGTGCGCCGCTCGCCCGCGGGCAAGCAGGATTATCGCTGGGCCAAGGAACTGGCGGCCAGCGCCTCATGAGCCAGATCGACCCTGTCTTTGCCGCCGTCACCGCGCCCGGCACGCCGTTCGAGCTGGTCGAGCGCGACGGCCTGCTGCAATTCGCGCAGGCTGCGCCCGATCTGGCGCTGATGATCGATTCCGCCCGGCGGCACGGGGACAGGACCTTTCTGGTCGATTTCTCCTCCGAGGGAGAGGAGCGCCGGCTGACCTTCGAACAGGTGTTCGCCTGGCGTGACCAGCTTGCGCCGATGCTCGGCATCAAGCGCGGCGACCGCGTGGCGATCTGCATGAGGAACCGCGCCGAATGGATTGTCGCCTTCATGGCGGTGATAAAGGCCGGCGGGGTGGCAGCGCTGCTCAATAGCCGTGGTTCTCCGGCCGAACTGGCGGCGATGATTGCCGAGGTCACGCCCGAAGTGGTGCTGGCCGACAGCCGCCGCGCCGCGCTGATCCGCGAGGGGGCTTATCACGGGCGGATGCTCGATCTCACCCGGCCTTTCGACGAGGCGGAGATCGCCCGCCGCAACGCCGATGCGCCTGCCCCCGCACCCGCAACCCCGCTCGATCCGGCGGCGATCCTGTTCACTTCCGGCACCACGGGGCGGGTCAAGGGCGCGGTGCTGACCCATCGCAGTCTGATCACCGGGCTGATGCTGATGCAGCTGTCGGGCATGATGGTGCTGCACAACATGGCCCGCGCGCACGGGATGGAGCCCGCGCAGCTGATGGCCGCGATGCCGCAGCAGGCGGTGCTGCTGGTCTATCCGCTGTTTCACATCTCCGGTCTCGGTGCGGCCTTCCTCTCGCCGCTGTTCGCCGGATCGAAGGTGGTGATCATGCGCCGCTGGGATGCCGAGGAAGCCGCGCGGCTGATCGAAGCGGAAAAGATCACGATGTTCTCCGCCGTGCCGACGATGCTGTGGGATCTGCTCCACCGCGCCAAGCCGGGCGAGGCCGATCTCAGCTCGCTGCGCAACATCGCCTCGGGCGGTCAGGCGCTGCCCGTCAACCTGCTCGACGCGATCCGCGAGGCCTGTCCGCAGGCGGTGATGGGCACCGGCTACGGCATGACCGAGGCCTCGGGCTCGCTGGCGCAGGCGGTGGGCGAGGACTTCCTGAGGAAGCGCTCCTCTGCCGGACGGGTGCTTCCGCTGGCGCAGGTACGGATCGTCGCGCCTGACGGCACGGTGCAGGGCACCGGCGCCAGCGGCGAGATCCAGCTCAAGGGCGCGATGGTGATGGCGGGCTACTGGAACCGGCCCGAAGACACCGCCGCCGCCTTCACCCCGGACGGCTGGCTACGCACTGGCGATGTCGGCTATATCGACGAGGAGGGCTACATCTTCATCGTCGACCGGGTGAAGGACATGGTCATCTCGGGCGGCGAGAACATCTACTGCGCCGAAGTCGAACGCGTGCTGGGCGAGCTGCCCGGCGTCGGCGAATGCGCCGCCTTCGGCATCCCAGACGAACGGCTCGGCGAATTGCTGGTCGCGGTGGTGCGGGGCGAGACCCTCGGCGAACAACAGGTCAAGGACTGGGTCGGCGAGCGGCTGGCGCGCTACAAGGCGCCGGGTCACGTCGCGATTGTCGCCGAAGCGCTGCCGCGCAATCATGTCGGCAAGGTCGACAAGATCGCGCTGCGCGCCGCCTGGCCGACGCTTTACGGAGAACAATGAGATGGGTTTCCCCAAGGACATCGGCATCATCGACTGCATGCTCGGCATTCCCGAGGCCGAGGACCGTTCCGACTGGTTCACCGCCTTCCGGCCGCTGATCAAGGACGCCGAGACGCTCCAGCAGTTCTCCATGCCCGCGCAATATATGTTCAAGGACGTGCCGCAGACCGGCCATGCCGACGACTACGTCAAGTGGACCGTCAAGCAGATGGACAAGCACGGCATCGCCAAGGCGCTGGTCGGCTGGAACGACAACGCCACCTCGCGCCGCGCCAAGGAGATGTTCGGCGACCGGTTCTTCTTCGATCTGCCCTGCGATCCCAACAAGGGGATGGAGGAAGTGCGCCGGATCAAGCGCATCCATGCCGAAGTCGGCCTGTCGGCGATCAGCGTGTTCCCCGCCGGCACGCTGCCGCAGGTGGCGATCAATCACAAATACATGTTCCCGCTTTACGCCTGCGCGGTGGAGCTCGACATCCCGATCTGCCTCAATGTCGGCATTCCGGGGCCGCGCATCCCCATGGAGACCCAAAAGGTCGAACATCTCGACGAGGTCTGCTGGTTCTTCCCCGATCTCAAGATCGTGATGCGCCACGGGGCCGAGCCGTGGCAGGACCTGGCGGTCAAGCTGATGCTCAAGTGGCCGAACCTCTACTATTCGACCAGCGCCTTCGCGCCCAAGCACTACCCCAAGGCGATCATCGACTACGCCAACACCCGCGGCGCGGACAAGATCATCTACGCCGGATACTTCCCGATGGGCCTCAGCCTCGAACGGATCATGTCCGACATGGAGAACGTGCCGCTCAAGGACGAGGTGTGGCCCAAGTTCCTGCGCGACAATGCGCGCAGGGTTTTCAAGCTCTGACACACAGCAATGGAAGTCCGGCCGAAGCCGGGGAGGACGACATGACCGATACCGCAACCGATGCCCGCACCGCGCCCGTGGCCGTGTGGCAGGTGCTCGAGAAGATGGGCAAGGAAGAGCGCGAGGCATGGCGCGTGGCCGATATCGCCAACCGCCGCTCGGCGGCCGAGCGCAATCTCGACATCGGCTATCCCTTCGGCTGGTTTCCTTTCATGCTCGGCCGCGATCTGGCCGTGGGCGAGGTCAAGCCGGCGCGCTATTTCGGCCGCGATCTCGCAGTGTGGCGCGGCGAGGACGGACAGGCGCGGATGATGGATGCCTATTGCAAGCACCTCGGCGCGCACATGGGCCACGGCGGCAAGGTGCATGGCAACCTGCTCGAATGCCCGTTCCACGCCTGGCGCTACGACGGCGAGGAAGGGGTGGTGAAAGAGATCCCCTACGCCAAGGCCGTGCCCCCGCAGGTGAAGCGCAAGTGCACCCGCACCTGGCACGTGCGCGAGGCCAACCAGTGGCTGTGGGTGTGGTATCACCCCGAGGATGCCGCGCCGCTCTATGACGTAGTGGACCTGCCCGAAGCCAGCGATCCCGACTGGACGGAATACGACATCGTCGAATGGAAGGTGTTCGGCAGCCTGCAGAACATGGCCGAGAACGGGGTCGATTTCGCCCACTTCAAATATATCCACGGCACCGCCGAACTGCCCACCGCCGAAATGCAGTGGGGCGAGTGGGACCGCTCGGCGGTGGTGCGCGCCAAGATGGGCACGCCCAAGGGCATGGTCGACGGCGCGATCACCAGCGCCTCGCAGGGGCCGGGGCAGGCCTGGGTGCGCTTCACCGGCATCTGCGAGACGCTGCTGGTGGCCTGCATCATCCCGGTCGAGCAGGACGAGCTGCAGGTGGTCTACTGCTACACCCAGCCCAAGGCGCAGGCCGAAGGGCCGATGGCGGGCGTGGCCAAGGCGATCATCCGCGACGTCAACAAGCAGCTCGATCAGGACAAGGTGGTGTGGGACCGGATGCGCTACGAGCCCAATCCGATCATCTGCGACGGCGACGGGCCGATCCCGCATTTCCGCAAGTTCTACGCCCGCTTCTATGCCGCCGGCGACGGGGTTCCCGGATCGCAGAAAGCGGCAGGCTGAGCCGGTGGCGGACCATCCGACGCTGACGACGCGCCGTTCGGTGCTGGCGGGCGGAACCGCCCTTGCGGCGCTGGGTCTGCCCGAGGCCGCGCGGGCTGCGGCGAGCGGCGTCGGCGAGGCGCTCGACACCCATGACGCGCTCGGCCTTGCCCGGCTGGTGCGAAAGCGCAAGGTTTCGCCAAGCGAGCTGCTCGAGGCCGCGATCGCGCGGGCCGAGGCGATGAACCCGCGCTTCAATTTCATGGCGCAGAAGCATTACGACTATGCCCGCGCCGAAATCGCGCGCGGGCTGCCGGACGGGCCGTTCACCGGCGTGCCGTGGCTGCTCAAGGACCTTGCCGCCTATATCGAGGGCGAGCTGTCCGAAGGCGGCAGCCGCCTCAACCGCGGCAACCGCTCGATCTTCACCACCGAACTGGTCGAACGCTATCGCCGCGCGGGGCTGGTGGTGTTCGGCAAGACCACCACGCCCGAATTCGGCCTGACCGGCACGACCGAAAGCGTGCTCAGGGGTGCGACCCGCAATCCGTGGAACCCCGCGCGCATCGCCGGCGGCTCGTCCGGCGGAGCGGCGGTGGCGGTGGCCGCGGGCGTCATTCCGGCCGCGCACGCCACCGATGGCGGCGGCTCGATCCGCATCCCCGCCTCGTGCTGCGGGCTGTTCGGCCTGAAGCCGAGCCGCGGACGCACGCCGATGGGCCCTTACCGCACCGAAGGCTGGGGCGGGATGTCGACCCATCACGTGATCACCCGGACAGTGCGCGATTCGGCGGCCTTTCTCGATGCGACGCACGGGGTCGAACCCGGCTCGCGCTATGCCGCGCCGTCGCACGAGGGCAGCTTCCTGTCGCAGGTCGAACGCGAACCCGGGCGGCTGCGGATCGCGCTTATGCCCGCCCCCGCCAACGGCGCGCCGGTCGATCCCGAATGCCTCGCGGTGCTGCGGCAGACCGCGGCGCTGTGCGAAAGCCTCGGCCATCAGGTCGAGGAAGCCGCGCCCAAGCTCGACGCGGCTGCGCTCGGACAGGCGAGTTTCGTGCTGATCGCCTCCTCGCTCGCCGCCGATCTCGAAGACCGCGCCAAATCGCTCGGCATCGAGCTGGGGCCGGATGTGCTGGAGCCGATCACGCTCGCCTTCGTGGGCTACGGCAAGACCACCAGCGGCGCCGATTTCGCCCGCGCCAACAACACCATGCAGACCGCCGCGGTCACGGTCGCGCAGTTCATGGCGCGCTACGACGTGATCCTCTCGCCGACGGTGGCCAGCCCGCCGCTGGAGCTGGGGCGGATCAACCTGTCGCCCGGCGTGCCCTTCCCCGAATGGGGCCAGCGCGCGGCGATGTTCTCGCCCTTCACCCAGATGGCCAACTTCACCGGACAGCCGAGCATGTCGGTGCCGCTCGGGATGTCGTCAGAGGGCCTGCCGGTCGGGATGCTGTTCACCGGCCGCTATGGCGAGGAAGCGCTGCTCTATCGTCTTGCCGGACAGCTGGAGCGCGCTGCGCCGTGGGCCGCCCGCCGGCCGGTGATGGGCTAAGGAGAGGGATGGCGATGGAACTGGCGCCTTTGGCAGGACTGCTCGGCCTGTTCGGACTCGCGGGCCTTGCCGGTCTGCGCCAGCCTGCCGCCGGGACGCAGTCGGGTGCTGCGATCCGGCTGCTCGGCCTGCTCGGGCTGGGCGGACTTGCGGGCATCTGGATCGACGGCGCGGGCGCGCTCGGCGCGGCCGGGGCGCTCGGCCTGTGGAACCACCAGAACCCGAAGCTCGCCCGCTGGGCCTGGCCCGGCTGGGTGTTCCCGATCGGGATCTATTACTTGGTGCGGCACCTGGCCGCCTGACGGGAGAAGATGATGCGCGGATTGCAGGGCAAGGTAGGGGTGGTCGCCGGGGGCGGACGCGGGATCGGCGCGGCCACCGCACGCCGGCTCGCCGAAGAAGGCGCCGCCGTGGTGATCGGCGACATCGCCGAGGACTGGGCGAAGGAGACCGCCGAAGCGATCCGCAGCAATGGCGGGCGGGCGATCGGGGTGCATCTCGACGGCACCAGCGCCGCCTCGCAGCAGGCAATCGTCGCCGCTGCACTCGCCGAATTCGGCACGCTCGACTTCTACCATTCCAACCTCGCGGGCGGGACCGAGGGCGATATCGACGCGCTGCACTGCCCCGAAGAGGTGCTCGACCGCTCCTTCGCGATCAACACCAAGAGCCATATGTTCGCCACGCAGGCCGCGCTGCCGGTGATGCTCGAAAAGGGCAGCGGGGCGATGATCTACACCTCGTCCGGCGCGGCGATCGGCGGCAATGCCTTTCAGGTCGCCTATCCCATGACCAAGAACGCGATCCACGCGCTGGTGCGCCATGTCGCGGCGAAATACGGCAAGAAGGGCATCCGCGCCAACGGGGTCAGCCCCGGCGTGGTGCTGACCGAGGCGGTCAAGCAGCACCTGACCGAGGAATATGTCGAGAACGCGCTGAAGGGCGTGCCGCACACCCGGCTCGGCCAGCCGGAGGACATTGCCGCCGCTGTCGCCTTCCTCGCCTCGGATGACGGCGCGTGGGTCAACGGGCAGGTCTGGCATGTCAACGGCGGCATGATCAAGCGCGACTGATGGAGACTGCGCGCCCCCGCTCGAACCCGTGGCTGGTGCTCGGCATCCTGCTGACGATCTACATCTTCAACTTCGCCGACCGCTATCTGCTCACCGGTCTGGTCGGACCGATCAAGGCGGAATTCGGGGTCGGCGACAACCTCATGGGCCTCTTGATGGGGCCGGCCTTCGTGGTGTTCTACGTGCTGATGGGCGTGCCCTTCGCGCGGCTGGCGGATCGCTCGTCCCGGGTGCGGATCATCGCCGGGGGGTGCATGATGTGGAGCCTCGCGACGGCGGCGACGGGGCTGGCCACCGGCCCGGTCAGTCTGGCGCTGGCGCGGGTCGCGGTCGGGCTGGGCGAGGCGGCCTTCGTCGCGCCGGCCTATTCGCTGCTGTCCGACTATTTCCGCCCCGAACGGCGCGGGCTGGCCTTCGCGATCCTCGGCCTTGCGACCTATATCGGCCAGATCGCCGGGCAGGCGGGCGGGCCGGCGATCGCCGAGGCGACCGACTGGCGCACGGCCTTCTTTGCCATCGGGATACCGGGCATCGCCCTTGGCCTGATCGCGCTGGCGCTAGTGAAGGAGCCGCCGCGCGAGGGGCAGGTCGAGGGCGAGGCGCAGGTGATCGTCCCGCTCGGCACACTGGTCGCGATGCTGGTGCGCACGCCCAGCTTCATGCTGATGGCGGTGGGCTTCGGGCTCGGGATCATGTCGGGCATCTCATTCGGCTACTGGGGGCCGGAGCTGTTCGCGCGCAGCTTCGCGATCGATCCGGTCGAGGCGAAGACCGCCTTTGCCGTCAATTTCGGCCTGTCGGGGCTGATCGGAATGCTCGGCTTCGGGGTGCTCGCCGACCGGCTGTCCAAGCGCAGCCGCGCCTGGCCCGCCCTGCTATCAGCCATGGCGCTGGGCGCTGCGACCGTGCTGGTGATCGCGACGGTGTGGGCGCCGACCTTCGCCATGGCCAAATGGCTGGCGATCCCCTGCGGCCTGCTCGGCGGCGGGTGGTCTGTGGGGCTATTCGCGGCGCTCCAGTACATGCTGCCTTCGGCCTACCGGGCCAGCGCCACGGCGCTGTTCGTGGCGGTGACGACGCTGCTGGGCTATTTCATCGGCCCGTGGCTGACCGGCGCGCTCAGTGAAAGCATGGGCGACAATGCCGCCTCGCTGCAGCAGGCACTGACGATCATGGTGCCGGTCGGGCTGCTCGCCGGGCTGCTTGCCTTCCTCGCCGCGAGCCGGCTCGAGCGCGACCGGATCGCGCTGGCCGGGGCAGCATGAGCGCGACATCCACCTGCGGGCTTTCGTGATGCCGCCGCGACGCAGAACGCGTACCCGTCAGCTTGACGAGGCGTCAAATTCGGAGTTTGTGGTCAATATGTCCAACGACTTCCAGATTGACGATGCCGACCGTGCGATCGTCGAACAGCTGCGGCTGAACGGCCGGGCGACCAACCAGCAGATCGCCAACACGCTTGGCCTCACTGCGGCGACCGTATCGGCCCGCATCCGGCGCATGGAAGACGCCAACAAGCTGCGCGTGGTGGCGGTGTCCGACTTCTCGGCGCATGGTTACAACGTGCTGATGGAGGTCGCGATCGAGGTCGATGGCCGGCCGGCGACCGACGTGGTCGACGAGCTGGTGCAGTTCCCCGAGGTTTTCGCCGCTCATCTGGTGACCGGGCGCTACGACATCGACATTCTGGTCGCGCTGCACGACTTCGACGAGCTGCCCGATCTGTTCCTCAACAAGTTCGGCAAGATCCCCGGGATCCGCTCGATGGTGCCGGCGATTGCCGTCGACGTGATCAAGTACAAATTCGACGTGGCCCCGATCGATGCAAGGGAAGAGGCATGAGCGCGCCCCAGCTTGACGATCTCGACCGCCAGCTGATCGAGGCGCTGGCGCGCGACGCGCGGGTGTCGAACCGCAAGATCGCGCTCGATCTCGGCGTGACCGAGGGCACCGTGCGCGGCCGCATCAAGCGGCTGCAGCAGGACGGTCTGATTTCCTTCACCGCGATCACCAGCTTCGGCCTCGCGGATTCGGCGCGCATGGCCTTCATCGGGGTGGAGGTGAACGTCAGCGACGTGCGGGCCGTCGCCGAGCGCATTGCCGAGCTGCCTGCGGTCAATGCGGTGATGATCACCATGGGGCGGTTCAACATCCTGGCGATCTGCCTGTTCAACTCGCTCGACAATCTGCTCGAGGTGGCGTCGAACCAGATCCTTGCGATGCCGGGCGTGCACCACGTCGAGACGTCGATCGCGGTCAAGACCGTGAAGTACAACGCCCGGGTGGTGCGGATCACCGCCGCCGACCGCGCGCGGATCGAGGCGCTCGATGATGATGCGTAATTTGATAAGAATTAAATTACGCGAATTGTCGGCATAGGCCTTTTTGGGCTTCTTCATACGTAGCCCTATTGCAAAACTCCTGCGCTTCCCTTAGGAGAGTCGAAACTCTTGGAGGGAGAGGCATGGCGACCACTGCAGATTATGGCCTGGGCGAATTCACCTACCCGCGCGGCTGGTTCATGGTCGCGCGCTCGGAGGAGGTCGGTTCGGCCCCGCTCTCGGTGCGCTACTTCGGCGAGGACATGGTGATCTACCGCGGCGGGCAGAGCGGCAAGGTCTTCATGATCGAGGCCTATTGCCCGCACATGGGCACCCATCTCGGCCGCAACACCACCTCCTATGTCGTCAAGGACGGCGAGCACGTCGAGGGCGACAACATCCGCTGCCCCTATCATGGCTGGCGCTTCGGCCCGGACGGGCGGGTCAACCAGATCCCCTATTCGCCCGCGCCGATCCCCAAGACGGCCTGCGTCAAGAGCTGGAAGGTCGTGGAACGCGCCGGCTGCCTGTGGGCGTGGCACGATCCCGAAGGGATGGAGCCCGATCACGAGCTGCCGCCTTTCGAGAATTACGACGCACCCCACTGGGTCAACTGGAACGTGCGCGAGCTGGGCGAACTCGCCTGCCACCCGCAGGAAGTGGTCGACAACATGGCCGACAAGGCCCACCTTGAACCGGTCCACGGCTCGATCGCGATCGACAGCTTCGAGAACGCCTTCGAGGATCACGTCTGCCGCCAGATCCTCTCGGCCGGCCACCGCACGCTCGCGGCCGATGGTGGCGAGCCGATGACCAACGACACCTGGTATGTCGGCCCCGGCATCCTCCAGTCGGTGATGATCGGCGCCAACCCCTCGCACATGCTGATCGCACATACCCCGATCGACGATGGGGTGATCAAGGTGTGGTACGGGCTGATGGTGAAGGTCGCAAACGCCGCGCCGACCGATGACGACCGCGCGCTGGCCTCGTCCTACGAGGAAGCCGGGGTCGATGCCTTCGCGCAGGATTTCGAGATCTGGTCGAACAAGCGGCCCTGCATCCACCCGATGATGGTGCGCGGCGACGGCCCGTTCGACAAGGTGCGGATCTGGTATCGCCAGTTCTACAATCCGCGCAGTCAGGCCAAGACCTTCCAGGCCCGCGTCAACGGACGCTACACCACCCGCGGCACCAAGTCCGCGCCGTGGGAAACCGCCGCCTGACCGGCGCGCACGACTGACAGCGAACAAGGGGCCGCCTTCCCGCAAGGAAGCGCGGCCCCTTCGCTTGTCAGAAGGCGGTGGCGCCGCCGTCGACCACCAGCGGATGGCCGGTGACGAAGCTCGCCTGATCCGAACACAGCCACAGCACCGCCGCCGCGATCTCCTCGGCGTGGCCCATCCGGCCCATCGGGGTCAGGCCGTCCATCACCTTGCGGATGTCGGGATTGGCGGTGAGCGGCGCGGTCATCGGGGTCTCGATCACGCCCGGGCAGACCGCATTGACGCGGATCCCCGCCTTGGCCCAGCGCAGCGCGCCGTGACGGGTCAGGCCGATCACGCCGTGCTTGGTGGCGGTGTAGCCGGGCTGCGCGCCATTGCCGACCAGCCCGTTGATCGAGGAGGTGTTCACGATCGCGCCCTTGCCCTGCGCCAGCATCACCTCGGCCTCCTCGCGCATGCAGTACATCACGCCCGACAGGTTCACGCCGATCGCGCGGTCCCACACCGCGTCCTCGTATTCGTCCGCGCCCATGTTGTTGATGCCGGCATTGTTGTGCGCGAAATCGAGCCGGCCATATTCGGCGACGGCCCGCGCCACGAGCGCCTTGACCTCGGCCGGTTCGGCCACGTTGCAGCGCTGGTAGAGCGCCTTGCCCCCGGCCGCCGCGATCAGCGCGACGGTCTCTTCCCCGCCCGCATCATTGACGTCGGAGACCACCACCGCCGCGCCAGAGGCGGCAAAGGCGAGCGCGGTCGCACGGCCGATCCCCCCGCTGGCTCCGGTCACCAGCGCGACCTTGCCATCAAACCCGTAATTCATCCCGCCTCTCCTTGATATGCGTAACGAATAGGCTACAAGATAACGCAAAGAATGGTCAATGACCGAATTAAGGGATAGGATTCGAATGGCTGATGCCCTTCTGGCGCCGATGCAGCTGGGCGATATCCCGCTCGCCAACCGCATCGTCATGGCCCCCATGACCCGCGACCGCGCCGGGCCGGGCGACGTCCCGACCGCGCTGATGGTAGAATATTACGCCCAGCGGGCAAGCGCGGGGATGATCGTCACCGAAGGCGTGCAGCCCTCCCCCGCGGGCAAGGGCTACTGGCGCACGCCGGGGATCCACTCGGCGGAGCAGGTCGAAGGCTGGCGCAAAGTGGCCGATGCCGTCCACGCGTGCGGCGGGCGGATCGTAATGCAGCTGATGCATTGCGGGCGGGTGGTGGTGCCCGCCAATCGCGGCTTCGCGGCGGACGTGGTCGCGCCGTCGGCCCTCCCCTGCCCCGTGCCGGTGCCGGGGCCGGATGGCACACCCCAGCCCTGCGCCGAGCCCCGCGCGATTCCGGCGAGCGAAATCCCCGCGCTGCTGGACGAATATGCCGCAGCCGCCCGCAATGCCATCGCTGCCGGAATGGACGGGGTCGAGCTGCACTGCGCCAGCGGCTACCTCGTCAACCAGTTCCTCAACCCCGCCAGCAACCACCGCGAGGACGACTATGGCGGCTCGCCCGAGAACCGCATCCGCTTTCCCATCGCGGTGCTGCGCGCGCTGGCCGGGGCGATCGGACCGGGGCGGGTGGGCCTGCGCATCTCGCCCGGCAATCCCTACAACGGCATGGACCCGTCCGATCCGGCCGCGACCTTCGTGCCGTTCCTCGCAGCCGTCCGCGAGCTTGGCCTCGCCTATTGCCATGTCGTCGACATGGGGCTGGAGGAACTGGACACGCTGGCGATGGTGCGCGGTGCCTTCGGCGGGCCGGTGATCGCCAACAACAACCTCAAGCCCGACAGCGCCGCCGCGCTACTGGCAGAGGGCCGCGCCGAGGCGGTGAGCTTCGGGCGCGCCTTCATCGCCAATCCCGATCTGGTGGAGCGCATCCGCACCGGCGCGCCGCTCGCACGGCCCGACTACAGCCTGCTCTACACCGGCGAGGAACGCGGCTACACCGATTATCCGGCGATGGTTGCAGGAGAAGCAGCATGACCACCCGCTATGCCCACCTGCTCGCGCCGGGCCGGATCGGCACGCTCGATATCCGCAACCGCATCCTCGTCACCGCGATGGGCGTGAGCCTGTCGGAGCCCGACGGCACGGTCGGCGAGCGGCTGATCGCCTATCACGAGGAGCAGGCCAAGGGCGGCGCAGGCCTGATCATCACCGGGGTCGCCGGGGTTGCCTGGCCGACCGGCGCGGTGCAGCCCAACCAGACCGCGATTTCCGACGACCGCTTCCTGCCCGGCCTGACCGCGCTGGTCGAACGCGTGCACGCCCACGGCGCGAAGATCGCTGCGCAGCTCCATCACGGCGGGCTGGTGGCGGGCTATTCCGCCGATGCCTTCGGCGAGGAGCTCTGGGCGCCGTGCTATCCGCCGCCGTTCAAGGGCGACTTCATCGACTATTTCCTGCCCGAGGAAATGAAGGCCTTTTCCGGCAAGGTGCCGCAGATTCGCCTGCTCACCCACGAGGATATCGACCGCGTGGTCGCCCAGTTCGGCGCCGCCGCCGCGCGCGCGAAGCAAGCCGGGTTCGACGCGATCGAGCTCCACGCCGGTCACGGCTACCTGATCTCGTCCTTCATCTCGCCGAAGATCAACACCCGCACCGACGAATATGGCGGCTCGCTGGAAAACCGCACCCGCCTGCTGATGCGCGTGATCGCCGCGATCCGCGAGAATGTCGGCGCGGACTTCCCGCTGTGGGTGAAGCTCGATTCGGTCGAGGTCGGCAAGGAGGGCGGGATCACGCTCGATCTCGCGATCGCCACCGCGCGCATGGTCGAGGCGGCCGGGGCCGACGCGATCACCGTCAGCGCCTATCACGATGGCGGTCAGGGCAAGCTGCATTCGGCCTCGAACATCCCGCACGAACCGGAAACCAACATCCCCGCCGCCACCGCAATCAAGGCCGCAGTCGGCGTGCCGATCATCGCCTCGGGCCGGGTCGAGCCAGAAGCGGGCGACCGGCATATCAGTGCGGGAGCCTATGATTTCCTCGCGATGGGCCGCAAGCTGCTCGCCGATCCGCACCTGCCGCGCAAGCTGGCCGGGAATGCGCCCGAAAGCGTGCGCCCCTGCGTCTATTGCTACACCTGCGTCTCGACCGCCTATGTCCGCGAGCCGCTGCGCTGCGCGGTCAATCCGGAGACCGGCTTCGAGTGCGAGCGAACCACGCCCAGTGTGACCGGACGGCACTTTGTGGTGATCGGCGGTGGCCCCGGTGGGATGGAGGCCGCGCTGCGCCTCAACGAGTCGGGTAACCGCGTCACCCTGATCGAGCAGGGCGCGCGGCTCGGCGGCACCTTGCGGATCGCCGCGCTGGCCTATCCCGCCAACGAACGCCTGCTCGACTGGCAGATCCGCGAGATCGGGCGATCCTCGGTCGATGTCAGGCTCGAGACAAGCGCGACGCCCGAACTGTTGCGCAGCCTCTCGCCCGATGCGGTGATCGTCGCCACCGGCGCGCGGCGCGACATGCCCGCGATTGCCGGCAGCGACCTGCCGCACGTGTTCAGCGGCGACGACATGCGCAAGCTGCTGCTGGGCGAAAGCTCGGAGGGGCTGAAGCGCAAGACCGGGCTGGCCACGCGGCTCGCCACGAAGATCGGCGCGGCGACCGGCATGACCGCCAATCTCGACTTCGTGCGCACCGCCTCGCGCCGCTGGATGCCGCTGGGCAAGCGCATCGTGATCATCGGCGGCGAGCTGGTCGGCCTCGAACTCGCCGAATTCCTGCACGAACGCGGGCGCGAGGTGACGGTGCTCGAACCGGCGCCGCGGCTCGGCAAGGGGCTGCTGCTGGTGCGGCGGATGCGGCTGATCGCCGAACTGCGCGAGCACGGCGTGGCGATGCATGGCGGGGTCAAGGACCTCTTGATCGGCGAGACCGACGTGAGCTTCACCGACGTCGGCGGCGAGGCGCGCATGGTGGCCGCCGACAACGTCATCGTCGCGATGGGCGCGATCGGCGACGTGGCCCTTGCCGACCAGCTGCGCGCGGCCGGCTTCACGGTCGAGACCGTGGGCGACTGCAACGGGGTCGGCTATATCGAAGGCGCGGTCCGCGGGGCTACCGAAATCGTGGCCCGGCTGCTGGCCGGCTAGCGCAACACCTTCCCGCCCGTCTGGTCGGGCACGTCATTCGCACAAATGAAAAGGGCCGGAGCATCGCTGCTCCGGCCCCTTTCTTGTGCGCCGAGGCTGTGCCTCAGTAGTTGAAGCCCAGCGTCACCCCGTAGGTGCGCGGCAGGCCGAAAATGCCGCCCGCATAGCCAAGCGGGCCGAAGTCGATCCCGCGCACCAGGTTGTTGTCGTCGGTGAGGTTCTTGGCCCAGATCATCACCCGCGCCTCTCCGCCGCCGAGCGGGATCTTGTCGACCACGAGCTGCGCATCGACGATGTTCATGTCGTCGCCGATGATCTGGTCGTTGAAGGGCGAGGAGATGCTGTTGTTGAAGCTGTATTTGCCGTCTTCATAGGTATAGCCGACCCGCGCCCGCAGTTCGGTACCGTTCGAGCTGATCGGGAAGACCGCGTTCAGCGCGAGGTTGGCGGTGAGCGGCGAGGTGTAGCCCGGGTTGGCGAAGGCCGCGATGTTCTGCACCCCGTCGGCCGGATTGACCGGCTGGCCGGCCAGCAGCTCCTTGAACTGCACGTCGACATAACCGATCGCGCCATCGACCGAGAAGTTGTCCGACAGGATCGCCTGGAAGTCGGCTTCGATCCCGGTGTATTCCACCTTGCCTGCGTTGCTGACGATCGACTGGAAGGTGCCCTGCCCGGTCAGCACCGGCTGGACCACGGCGAGACCCTCGAACACGTTGTAATAGCCCGCGAGGTTGAAGCGCAGGCGGCGATCAAACAGCTCGGACTTGAAGCCGAGTTCGTAGGAGGTGACTTCCTCCTCGCCGAAGTTCGGCACGGTGCTGCCGCCCGGCGCGACCGGGTCGGAGGCGTTGAAGCCGCCCGAACGGTAGCCCGTGGCGATGCGCGCATAGACGCTGGCTTCGGGCGAGAATTCGTAGCGGCCCATCAGGTTCCAGGTGAACTTGCTGAAGCTTGCATCCCCGGTTTCCGCCACCGGCAGCGGCGCAGCGCCGTTCTGGGTTCGGACGATACCCTTCTCGTCCCAAGTGTAGCGTGCGCCTGCGGTCAGGCTCAGCCCGCTGTCGCGGCCGCCGGGATAGTAGGTCACCTGGCTGTAGAGCGCCTTGCTCTCGGCATCGGCTTCGTAGGCCAGCGTGGCCGGGGTCACGACCAGACGGTAGCGCGCCGGGTTCGATGCCTGGAAGGCGCCCGACAGCTGACCGAAGCGGCTGAACACCGCCTGGTTGGTGTCGAGCACGAAGCCGCTGAGCTGCGGGTTGAGCTCCGAGCCCTTCTCCCAGAAGTAGAAGCCGCCCACGACCCAGTCGAGGCTGTCGGTGTCGCCCGAGAATTCCAGTTCGGCCTGGAATTGTTCGTGACGGCGATCATTGCTGGTGGAGAACAGCCCGGCATTGGTGGTCGGCACCGGCGAGTTGGCCACGAAGTCGATCGTCGACTGCGGAGTACCCTGCGGGAAGACGAACGGCAGGAACGGCGCGGCAGCGGTGCCGGCGAAGCCGTTGAACACGGTCGCCGGACTGAACTGCCGGCCACGGAAATCGCCCATCCCGTCGAAATCGGTGCCGCGGATCAGGTTGTTCCACTGGCGGTAACCGGCCACCAGCTTGGTCGCGAAGCCGCCGAAATCGTTGTAGATCTGGAAGTTGTGGCCCCAGATCTTGTCGGTGCTCGGCTCGTTGTCGTCGAGGCAGATCGTGTCGCGGAACTCGCGGGTCGGCACCGCCAGCGCGGCGCAGCGCGGATCGGTGAAGGTCACGCCGGCAAGATACTGCGCGACCGGAGCCTGCTGGGTCTGGACGATCTGCACGCCGTTCACGGTCAGCGGCGGACGCGGGGTGCCGTTGGCGACATTGGTGAGCTGGAAGGCCAGCGGCGTGCCGGTGGTCTTGGTCCAGTCGAAGATGTACTGCACATAGCCGCTGTCGCCGAAGTCGGCGCGCAGCGCGGCGCGGAAGGAGTCGGTCTTGAACGAGCCGGGATCGCGCGAATCCTTGGCTTCCATCAGGTCATCGACCGTGCCATTGCGCTGGCGACGGGCGTAGGAGAAGGTCCCCTTGATGACGCCGCCGATCAGGCCCGTGTCGAGCGCGATGCGGCCATTGAGGGCGTTGTAGTTGCCGTAGCCGATCTCACCGCGCACGCCCAGCTCGTCGCTCGGGGCGCGCGACACGAAGGCGATCGCACCGCCAGTGGTGTTGCGTCCGAACAGCGTGCCCTGCGGACCGCGCAGCACTTCGACCCGCTCGATCTCGGCCATGTCCATGCCGCTCGCACCCGAGCGCGCGATGTAGATACCATCAAGGTAGAGCGCGTTGGCGGTGTCGAGGCCGAAGGTCTCGCCGGCCGGACTGGTGATGCCGCGCATCGAGATCACCGCGGCATTGTTGCTCGACTGGCCGGTGACCACGGTCACGTTCGGCGCAAGGCCGGTCAGGTCGCGGGCGTCATTGACCTGCAGCTGCTGGAGCTTGTCCGCGCCCAGCACGGAGATTGCCAGCGGCACTTCCTGCAGGTTCTGCTCGCGCTTCTGCGCGGTGACGACGATTTCGCCGATGGTGGCTCCGGAGGCCTGTTCGGCCTCCTGGGCAGCCAGCGGCATGGCCGTGACGGCAAGGCCGGTTCCCACAAGCAGCCGCATCTTCGCAGCCCGGCTCACAGCAGATTTCATTGAGACTCCCCTCCTCTTATCGGCACCTTTGCAGTGCTCCACGTCGCGGGATTGCATCAATGCGTAAAAAATGTCAATTAAAGATACGCATTATGCAGAGATAACGGAGAGGAATGCCGGAGATGGGTCGTTTTTCGCTGGATACCGTGCCGATATTTGCGCTCAACCCGGAGGTGCGGGAGCGCTGGAATCGGGCGCTTTCGGGGCTGATTCCTGCCTCGCCCGCGTCAGGCGATGCGGACAGACAGGGCCTCGCCGCATGACCCGCTCCGCCCCGCCCGAAGGCGTTGGCACGGTCGTCCGCTTCGATGTGGCGGGCGGCGTTGCGCAGGTGACGCTGAGCCGGCCAGAAAGCCGCAATGCCATCAACGGCGCGGTGACGCGCGCGCTGGCGTGGATCGTCGAGGAAGTCGACGCCAACCCCGACATCCTCGTCGCCGTGCTCGCCTCGGGGACCCCGGGGATGTTCTGCGCGGGCGCGGATCTTGCCGAAATCGCCCGCGGGGGCGGCGCGGATCTGGTCGACGCCGGAAAGGGCTTCGGCGGATTCGTCAAAGCGGAGCGGGCCAAGCCGTGGATCGCGGCGGTCGACGGCGCGGCGATGGGCGGCGGGTTCGAGCTGGCGCTGGCCTGCGAGATGATCGTTGCTTCCGACCGGGCGCTTTTCGGCCTACCCGAAGTCAAGCGCGGGCTGCTGGCGATGGCGGGGGGCGCGATCCGGCTGCCGCGCCGCCTGCCGCGGGCGCTCGCGATCGAGGCGCTGCTGACGGGCGAGCCGATTCCCGCCGCGACCGCCCTCGCGCACGGGCTGGTCAACCGGGTGGTGCCCGCCGACGCGCTGGGCGAGACCGCGCTCGCGCTGGCCGGACGGATCGCCCGCAACGCACCCATCGCGCTGCGCGAGAGCTTGCGGCTCGCCCGGGCCTCCGACGGTGCGGGCGAGGAAGCGTTGTGGCAGGCCAATGATGCCGCGACGCTGCGGGTGGTCACCAGCGCCGATGCCCGCGAGGGTCCGCTCGCCTTCATGGAAAAGCGCGAGCCGCGCTGGACCGGCACCTGAATTGCAGATCATTCGGGCCAGTCACGGGCTCTCGCTCAATTTGGGCCTCAAGCGTCTCCCTGTGCCTGCCGGTGTGACCTAGGGCGTCTGCGGGTTGCCCGGGAGAGAGAGGACGATCAGCGTGGAAGCGGACTTCATCATCATTGGCGGCGGCTCGGCCGGCTGCGTGCTCGCCAACCGGCTGTCGGCCGATCCGCGCAACCGGGTGGTGCTGGTCGAGGCCGGCGGCGAGGGCCGCGGCTTTTTGCTGTCGATGCCGGCCGGGTTCGGCGTGACCGCCAATGCCCCGGGCCATTCATGGCATTACCACAGCGCCCCCGAACCAAGCATCGGCGAGCGGCGGATGCTGCTGCCGCGCGGCAAGGGGCTGGGCGGCTCGTCGAACATCAACGGGCTGCTCTATGTCCGCGGCCAGCATCAGGATTACGACACCTGGAGCAACCTCGGCGCGCTCGGCTGGGGCTGGGCGGATGTCGCGCCCTATTTCCGCAAGAGCGAGCGCTATGCGCGGGGCGGCAATGATCTGCGCGGCGAAGATGGCGAGCTGCGCGTCGACGAGGTGGCGCATCGCAATCCCACCAATGACGCGGTGCTCGCCGCCTTTGCCGAGACCGGCGTGCCGCTCAATGCCGACTACAACGGCGAGGACCAGCACGGCGCCTTCTACTACCAGGTCACAGTCGGCGACGGACAACGCTGTTCGGCAGCCCATGCCTTTCTCCATCCGGTGCAAGGTAGGCCCAACCTCACGGTCATCACCGGCGCTCATTGCCAGAAGATCCTGATCGAAGGCGGGCGCGCGACCGGCGTCACGATCCGGACCAAGGCGGGCGTGCAGCAGATCACCGCCACGCGCGAGGTGATCCTCTCGGCAGGGGCCTATCACAGCCCGCAGCTGCTCATGCTGTCGGGCATCGGGCCGGCCGATCACCTCAAGGCGATGGGCGTGGATGTGCTGCACCACAGCCCCGAGGTCGGAGCCAACCTGCAGGACCATTACATCCTGACAATGAGCTGGCGCCTGCGCGCGGGCGCCTACAGCTACAACCAGCAGCTTTCGGGGATGCGGCTGATCGGCAACGTGCTGAGCTATGTTATGGCACGCAAAGGGGCGATGACCATTCCGGCGGCGCAGGTCGGGGCTTTCGTGAAGTCCGATCCGGCGCTCGACCGGCCCGACATCCAGTTCCACTGCCTGCCGGTGACGGGTGATCTCGACGCGGCGATGGCGGGCGAGAAGTCGAAGCTGTCACCCTGGCCGGGCCTCACTTTCGGCCCCTGCGTGCTGCGCCCGGAATCGCGCGGACAGGTGCGCCTCGGCGCGCCCGATCCCGAGGCGGTTCCCGACATCTGCCACAACTGGCTCGCGGATGCCGCCGACCAGCGCCTGTCGCTCAAGGCTATGCGGATGGCGCGCGATCTGGTCGCCACCAAGGCGCTGGGTGCGCTGGTCGAGGCGGAAGTGTGGCCGGGCGAGTCCCGGGCCAGCGACGCGGAGCTGCTCGACTACGCGCGCGCCTACGGGAACACCGGCTACCACCCGGTCGGCACCTGCCGCATGGGGATGGACGAGAGCGCGGTCGTCGATCCCGCCTTGCGGGTCAAAGGCGTGGCGGGGCTGCGGGTGATCGATGCCGCGGTGATGCCGCGGATCGTGTCGGGCAACACCAATGCGGCGGCGATCATGATCGGCGAGAAGGGCGCGGACCTGGTCCTGCGCGGCTGACGCGTCCCGGCCGGTCAGCCCTGACGGGTGGGCCGGGCCGCTGCCGGTCCGAGATAGCCCAGCTGACACGCCCGGAACACCGATTGCGCGCGGTTCACCGCGCCCAGCTTCGTGCAGGCGCGGGTGACATGGTAGCGCACCCCGGCGTGGCTGCAGCCGAGGATGATGCTGATCTCGAAATCGGTCTTGCCGTGGGCGACCCAGCTCAGGCACTCGATCTCGCGGCTGGTGAGCAGACTGTCGGCGGGCAGATAGCGCTCGTCACGGCTGACCGCGACATAACCGGAAACGAAACGCGCGATGGCCGGGGCCAGCGCCTCCTCTGCGCGGGCGAATTCGGCCGCGAGGCTGGTGCGGGCGGGATCGCTGCTGACCAGGATCGCCGCGCCGATCTGGCCGAAGGGCAGATGCACCGGCACCACGATCGCCGCAGCGACAGGCGAGACGTCGTCAAAATCCTCAAGCGCGACCTGTTCGAGCGCGCGGTCCCTCAGACTGGCGTGGATGCCGTGACGGTTGATCCACACAGGCTCGCCCGCGATCCGTGCCGCGCGCAGCAGGGGGGAGCGCAGCGCGCGGTCGAAATTGCGCCACGCGGCCAGCTCGGCCTCGTCCCAGCCGAAGGCGCCGCAATCGAGCGGCTGCCCGTCGGCATCGACCATCGGTTCCAGCGTCGCCAGATCGTGCCACGCGAGGATCCGGAGCCCAATGCCGCGCGCCGCCTCTTCCAGCGCCAGCGCCGCGCCGTGAATGTCGCGCCGGTCACGGATCCGGACCGCGTCTTCCAGCCTGGCCGGCGCGATGTGACGTTGGGGCCTGCGAAGTTCCAGAACATTGGTGGCCAAGGGCATTCTCCCTGCACGCGAAAGCCGGCACGGCCGGGATAGCGAATCCGGCTCCGACTCCATCAGACTTGCGCAGCGCCCAGCGCCAGTCCAATGTTAATTTGCAAATTTGCGAAGAGGAAATTTGCAAACTGGATTGCAGATCCGCAGGAAACCGGCGCGGGGTCTTTGCAGGGGCGATGCCGGGAAACGCCGTTCGGGCGCATCGGATGCGGCAGCCCGTGCCACCGCGGCCAGCGCGCAAGATGATCGTGGCCCGCTCACCCAAAATGGGTGTCGAACCTTCCGCAAGGCGCTTAAGTCTGGGCTATAAGGTGTTTTCGTAGTGTCAGTTCAGTCTCGCCGATCAGGGCGGGAACAGCATTCGGCATCCAGAGGAAGGGACCCTTGGCGATCGCCCAAACTCCGCTCTCCGGCGCGCCGCGCCTGTCGCTGCCGCAATTGCCGGCGGGACGCGCCTATCGCTTCCATGCGATGGTCAAGCCTGCGGGCGCGCTGTGCAATCTCGATTGCCCCTATTGCTTCTATCTCCACAAGACCGATCTGCTCGGCCACGGCAAGGATGCGCGGCTGAACGAGGAGCTGCTCGAACAGCACATCCGCCAGTACATCGAGGCCAACACCGGCGAGGAAGTCGTGTTCTCGTGGCAGGGCGGCGAGCCGACCGTGATGGGCCTGCCGTTCTTCGAGAAGGTGGTGGAATTCCAGCGCCGCCATGCCCGCCCCGGCCAGCGGATCGAGAACGACCTGCAGACCAACGGGCTGCTGCTCGACCGCGCGTGGATGGCCTTCCTCAAGGCCAACAATTTCGTGGTCGGCCTGTCGATCGACGGTCCGGCCGACCTGCATGACCAGTATCGCTTCACCAAGGCGGGCAAGCCAACCCATGCCAAGGTCATGGCGGTGGCTGCGCTGCTGCGCGAATACGACATCCCCTTTGCCGCGCTGTGCGTGGTCAACCGCGACGTCGCGCGCCGCCCGCTCGAGGTCTACCGCTTCCTCGTCGATCAGGTCGGCACCTGGCGCATCCAGTTCACGCCCTGCGTCGAGAGCCGCGCCTTCGATGCCAGCGCCCCGGCGCTCACCGCCCCGGCAGAGCAGCCGGTGATCGGCACGCCCCGCGCACGGCCCGGCAGCCCGAACTCGATCGTCACCGACTGGTCAGTCGATCCCGAGGACTACGGCCGTTTCCTGTGTGCGGTGTGGGACGAATGGCTGGCGCGCGACTTCGGCCGGATCCACGTCAACCTGTTCGAGACCGCGGTGGCGCAGTCGCTCGGAATGCCCGCGCAGACCTGCGTCAGCTCGCCCTTCTGCGGCAAGGCGCTGGCGGTCGAGCATGACGGCGAGGTCTATTCCTGCGACCATTTCGTCTATCCCGAATACCGGCTCGGCAACATCCGCGAGACCCATCTGGGCGATCTCGCCTTCTCCAAGAAGCAGGTCGATTTCGGCCTGGCCAAGTTCGACACGCTGCCCGGCTGGTGCCGGAAATGCGAATTCCTGAACCTGTGCAACGGGGAATGCCCCAAGAACCGCCTCGTGCGCTCTCCCGATGGCGAGAGCGGGCTGAATTACCTGTGTGACGCGCTGAAGCGGTTCTACGCCGCCGTCACCCGGGACATGCCGGAGATCCGGCGCCGTCTGGGAATTGATTGAAGGGGAAGAGTGCCATGACACATGGATATCGCAAGTCGAAGATGCTGGCCCTGTCGGCGAGCGCGCTGACCCTGGGGGCGGCGCTGGCACTGCCGGCCCATGCGCAGGAACAGGCGGAGCCGCAGCCGCAGCCGCAGGAACAGCGCCAGCCGCCCAACATCCTCGTGATCATGCCCGATGACGTCGGCTACTGGAATGTCGGCGCCTACAGCCACGGGATGATGGTCCCCACCCCCAATATCGACCGCATCGCCCGCGAAGGCATGCTGTTCACCGATCACTATGCCCACCCGTCATCCACGGCCGGCCGCGCGGCCTTCGTCACCGGCCAGCTGCCGATCCGCACCGGTCTGACCACGGTCGGCCTGCCCGGCTCGCCGGTGGGGCTCGACGGGCGCGATCCGACGCTGGCCGAAATGCTCAAGCCGCTGGGCTACCGCACCGGCCAGTTCGGCAAGAACCACCTCGGCGATCGCAACAGCCACCTGCCGACGGTCCACGGCTTCGACGAGTTCTTCGGTAACCTCTACCACCTCAACACCGAGGAGGAGCCGGAGCAGGCGGTGTGGCCGAAGAACAATCCCGAGTTCGACCGCAAGTACCGGCCGCGCGGCGTGCTCGATTGCGTGGCCACCACGGTCAGCGATCCGACCGACGATGGCCGCTTCGGCCCGATGGGCAAGCAGAAGTGCACTGACACTGGCCCCCTCACGTCCACGCGGATGGAGACGGTGGACGAGGAATTCCTCGGCCGCACGATGCAGTTCATCAGGGACTCGAATGCGCAGGGCAAGCCGTTCTTCGCATGGTTCAATTCCAGCCGGATGCACATCTACACCCATCTCAAACCGGAAAGCCGCGATCTGGCCACGCCCTACAGCGCCGAATGGGATATCTATGGCAGCGGGCTGATGGAGCATGACGAGCACGTCGGCCGCATCCTCAAGCTGCTGGATGAACTGCAGATCGCCGACAACACCATCGTGGTCTTCACCACCGATAATGGCGCGATGGCGGCCTGGTGGCCGGATGGCGGCACAACCCCGTTCCGCGGCGAGAAGGCGACCACCTGGGAAGGCGGCGTGCGCGTGCCGATGCTGGTGCGCTGGCCCGGCAGGATCAGTGCCGGCAGCGTTTCCAACGGCATCC
Source organism: Porphyrobacter sp. (assembly GCA_027531395.1). GTDB lineage: Bacteria > Pseudomonadota > Alphaproteobacteria > Sphingomonadales > Sphingomonadaceae > Erythrobacter. The sequence goes on from JAPZRO010000001.1 coordinate 448,871, forward strand.
AGACCCACGAGGATCTGTTCACCACCCTGCTGGCGGCCGCTGGTCTCAGGAATGTGCACGAGAAGCTCGCCAAGGAAGCCAAGGTCTACATCGACGGGGTCGACAATCTCGATCACTGGATGGGCAAGGCGCCCTCGGCTCGCAAAAGCGTGATCTACTACAACGAGAGCGCTTTGACCGCTGTGCGGATCGGCCCGTGGAAGTCCCACATGCAGGAACGCAACGGCTTCTTCGACTACCTGCGCCCCTCGACCAAGGTGTTCAACCTCCGCGCTGACCCGTTCGAACAGCGCGATGGCCAGAAGGCCGACGACATCGCCCAGAAGATGGGCATCGCCTGGGGCGGGCAGGTGGCCGATCTCATCGGCGCGCACTTCATCAGCCTGCAGCAGTTCCCGCCGCGCCAGAAGGGCGGCACGCTGAAGATGGGCGAAGCGCCCCGCTGAAACACGCGAGGGGACGGCTTATGCCGTCCCCGATATGGCGGAGCAGAGCTATTCCGGTGCGCTGCCCGAGGTCGGGACGAACCTCGCCAGGTCTTTTGCCTCCAGCGCGGCCATGATCTCGACGAACATGTCGGCAAGCAGCCGGAATGCCTCCTGCGTGGTGCCGTCGAGCGCGGCTGTGGCCTTGGGGGTAATCTTCAGGCCGCCCTTCTCGTCGCGGGTGATCCAGCCGACATCGATCAGCTCGCCGACCTTGCGGCGCACGCTTTCGCGCGGCAGCCCGGCCGAGGTCGCGACGGATTCGACATTGGTCAGGCGGTCTGATCGCAGCGAGCGGTCGGTGTCGCGCTGGTCGGCATAGCGTTTGCTCTCGTAGTCGCCGTTCTCGAACATGAACTGTCCGATCACGGCGAGGATGATCGGCTTGTCGAGATCATTGCCGAACATCTGCCTGAGGCTGGTGAGAATGGAGAGATGGCGCTCCACCCAAAGGGGATGAATCGCCGCGAACTCGTCATCGAGCAGCCGGGTTACCAAGGCCCGGCGGTTCTGGTCGGCTGCTGTGTGAACGATCTTCATCGCGGCCTTCCTCCCATCCGGCTTCGCTGCGACCGGAGCATGGTTGCGTCAAGCCCCAATTTGGGCGGTTACGAGGCCGTTGGCAGGGCAAAAGACCGGTATGGTCTGAATGTTACAATCACGACAGTAATGAGGATCACCATGAAACACGCGTTCGGCGCGGTCGTGCTGGCCGGCCTGTCCGTTGTCCCGGCCATGGCGCAGGACACCGCTGCGGCAGACGCAGCCGACACCGCCCTCGTCGCCGAAAGCGCCGCCCAGTCGGCTCCGGCCGATCCGCTGCGCTTCGATATGGGCGAGGGATCGGTCAAGATCGCGATCGAGGCCGGCGCGCAGGTGGCGGCGCAGTCCAACGCGTTCTGGAACCTAGCCGAAGGTCTGGCGCCGACCGCCGACTTCGATCCCGATCCGGCCTGGGCCGAATTCTATATCGAGAGCGGCGCGACCTTCGAGCACCCGATCGGCGCGTCATCGATCAAGCTCGGCGTGTCGGCCGTCGCCGCCCAGACCGTGGGCCGCGACGTGTTCGACTCGCGCGACCAGGGCCGCGTGGTGCTCGAGGATGCCTATGCCGCGCTGCGGCTCAACCTCGGCGGCGACGACAAGGCGCTGACGCTGTCGGGCGGCGCGCAGTCGTTCAAGCTCGGCACCGGGATGCTGATCGGGGAAGGCGGGGTCGACGGCTTCGAGCGCGGGGCGCTGATCTTCGGGCCGCGCAGCGCCTGGGAGATGACCGGCATCGCCCGGCTGGAGCTGGGCAAGGTCACCGTGCAGGGCTTCCACCTGAACCCGCGCGAGCTCGACTCCGGGGACAGCCGCACGATCATCAACGGCGCGTCGGCCGAGGTGAAGATCGGGGCCAACGGCACCGCCGGCCTCGCCTATGGCCATGTGCCGCGGTCCGAGGCGCCCTATATCCAGGCCGCGCCGGGCGGCGCGGGGGCGCCGACCTTCATCTTCAACGGCCGCGACGGGCTGTCCTTCGTGCAGGGCTGGTTCAAGGTTTCGCCGATCAAGAGCCTGCCGACCTTCTTTGTCGCGGGCGATTATGCCCGCCAGCGCAACGGGCGGATCGACCTCAAGGCGTGGGCCGGCCGGTTCGCTGTCGGCAATACCTTCGTCAAGCTGCCGTGGATGCCCACGGTGACCTACGACTACACCACCTTTTCCGGCGATGATCCCGACACGCCCGAGCTCGAGCGGTTCGATCCGCTGTTCTATGACGGCGCGCAGGCGGGCTGGGCGACCGGCACCAACGGCTCCTTCGTGCTGATCAACTCGAACCTGCGGGCGCACCGGCTGAGCGTGGTGGCGACCCCGAGCCCGCGCGATATCGTCACCTTCCGCGCGGTGACGATCTCGGCCAACGAATTGTTCAGCCCGATCCAGTTCGGTCAGGCCACTCGCCCGAGCCTCGATCTCGGCGTGCCCGGGATCGTCACCGGCGTGAGCACCCGCCATCTCTCGGACGATATCCTGTTCGAATACACCCGCGTGCTGACCCCCAACATCTTCGCGACGGTCGCCGTGGGCCACAGCTGGGTCGGCGATGGTCAGCGCAGCCTGACAACGGGGCTGACCGACTGGACCGGCGGACTGCTGAACATCGTCGTCAAGTATTGAGGGGATGCGCTTCATGACCACCGCACACCGCGCGCGCATGGCCGCAGCGGCCGCAATCCTGTGCGCTGCCGCCAGCGCAGCCCCGGCTCTGGCCCAGAGCAAGGGCGGGGACGTGGTCGGCCCGGTCGACGACAGCGAGGCCGCCGCCAAGGTGGCCGCGGCGGAAAGCGGCGAGGTGCGCGGGGTCAATCCGGCCGACATCCTCAGCCGCGCGGATCTGGTGGTCAAGGTGACCAATCTCGAGCAGGGCGAAGCCTTCGTCGCGGTGGCCAAATATGACCAGAAACTCGGCGAGGGTCTGGGCGCCAATGTCGAACTGCCGGTCGCCTCCTACATCAATGTCGGCGCGGCCGATGCCTTCGGGATGGGCGACCTGTTCATGCGGCTGCGCTACGTCAAGCCGCTGTCGCAATCGGTGATCGCGCTGGCCTCGGCCGAGCTGGTCGCCCCGACGGCGACCAATGATCTGCTCGGCACCGGCAAGTGGCAGCTCAATCCCGGCGGGGGTCTCGTCAAGGTGTGGTCGCCCAAGATGTTCACCGCGCTGGTCTACAAGCACAGCTTCTCGATCGCCGGGGACGATGCGCGCGCCGAGATCAACGCCAATTCGGCGCGGGTGGTGCACTCCTTCATCTTCGACAAGGGCTACTACCTCACGCTCGACGGGCGCCACGAATGGCAGAGTGCGGGCGTGAACGAGGACTGGAGCACCACCGAAATCGAAGTCGGCCGCCAGTTCAGCGCGAGCCTTGCCGCCAGCATGCGGATCGGCAAGGCCTATGGCGACCGCGCCAATGACGGCGCGGTCGAGATCAACGTGCGGACCTTCTTCTGAGCCCCGCCGCGGCGGGCGCTACTCGGTGATGAAGTCGAAGTCGTCGATCTGCGCCCCGGTCGCGGTGCAGGAGAAGCTGAGGTTGTAGCGCCGGTCGGGGTAGGAGGCGCGGATATCGGCGTCATAGCGATAGGTCGTGCCGCCCATGGCATCGATGGTGACCGCATCGAGCGCCACCCGCGTGCCGCCGGTCGCCCCGATATTGGCCGCCGAACGGTCGAGGCAGGCGCGCAACCCTTCGCGGGCGCGGGTTTCCACCTTGGCGAGATCGGCCTCGACCTTCGCGGTCTGCGGCGCGCGGCTGCGGTCGTCATTGCCGTCGCGCGCGAGGATCGCGATCAGCCCTGCGGCGACCGCCACGCCGCCGATGATGAGCGCGGTGTCGGTGTCCGAACGATAGCGCGGGATGTAGCTGCCCACGCCATAGGCGAAGGTCGCGCGGCAGTTGTTGTCGACCCAGATGCGGGTGCGGTCATAGCCCCAGCCATTGCCGTAGCGGCACCGGCCATTGTGGCGGCGCTCCAGCACCACCCGGCCTCGGGTCGGCACCAAGCAGGAGCGGAACCGCCCGCCGTAGGATTCGCAGCGGATGGTCCCGGCGAAGTAGCGACCGCCGGCCGGATACTGATAGCCCCAGTAGGGCCGGAACACCGGCCGCGTCGGGAGGGGCCGGGGCGGGAGCGGGCGCGGGCGCTCGGCTTGCGGCCGGTCGGGGTAGGACGGCAGGGTCGTCGGCCGGTCGGTCGTGGGCCGCCCGGGCAGCGGCCGCGGCCGTTCCGCCTGCGGCCGGTCCGGATAGGAGGGAAGCGTCGCGGGACGGGTGGCAGCCGGACGCGGAGCCTTGGGGCGCGTCTGCGCCGGACGCGCCGCCGGGCGCGCGGCGGGCCGGGCTGCAGGACGTTGCACCCCGGGTGCGGGCGCGGTCTGCGCCATAGCGGGAACCTGCAGAAGCGCCGTCGCGATCGCCAGTGCGGCGATCTTCAGCCAGCTTGCGGTGGTCTTGTCCATGCCTCTTGCCCCCCCGAGCCGCACCCTCGGCAGAGGGCCAGACAACTGCGAAACTAGGCTATGCCGCAGAGCGCCAGCAATTGGCTGAGCGCCCAATCTGGGCAGCGGGACCCTCCGGTCTAGAAGCGCCAGGAAAACCCGACCAGCGGGCCCTGCACCGTCAGATCGAGATCGACCGGCGGCCCTCCGCCGATGCGCGGGCTCTGGCGCGAGACCGACAGGCGCTTGTAGACGATATGGAGCGCGGTGCGCGATCCGGCGGCGTAGCTGGCCCCGGCGACCGCGTGCCAGGTGAAGTCGGAATCGATCCCGAAGCCGCCAACATCGCCCTGCACCAGCAATTGCCAGCGGTCCGAAATCGCATGATGGTATCGCGCGCCGAGGATCGGATCGGTCCATGTGTCGCCGGTCAGGATCTCGATCCCGATCGGGCCGGCGCTGACATCGACCACCACATCCGAAGCCCAGCGCCGCATTCCGGCATAGGCATCGAGCGAATGGCGGCCGAGCGCGATGCGCCGCAGCACTGTCGCCTCGAGGATCGCGGCATCGACCCGGGTGTCGAGCACGACGCCGATATCGCTGGTGTCGGACAGGTCGGCGAACATGTAGTCGATCGACACGCCCCAGCCGGACTTGTGCCGCAGCTCGCCGTGGATGAGTCCGCCGGACTCGAAGGCGCCGAGCAGGTCGCCGGTATCGATCTCGAACCCGATCGCCCCCGGCTCGGTCCCGCCGACATCGCCGGTGACGACCGGGAGCCAGAGATAGGGGCTGACAATGAGGGTCAGATCGTCATCTTCCGCCTGCGTTTCGGGCAGGATTGCTGGCTGATCCTGATCGCTGACCGGCGAGGCCGCAGGTGCGGGAGCCTCGACCGCGCCCGCCGCAGGGGCCATTCCGGTTTCCGCCAAGGCTGGAGAGTGGAAGACAAAGGCCACAAGCCCCGCCATGATCGGCATGGGGGCAGTGCCATGCCATGACTTCATCCTTCCCAAGATGGAGTTTCCTTTCGCGGTGGGGCTGAACATGTCAGCGGGCGTCTTGCGGTGCAGGCACCGGCGCCGGCCCGCCATCGGGGGCGCCGCTACCGATCTCCGCCGCGACTTGCAGCATCGGCCCCTGATCGATCATGACGCCGCCACCCTCCGGCCGGTCGAGATCGACGATGACGATGATCGTCACCGCCAGCAGGACGAACAGCGACAGGCTCGAACCTGTCCGCAAGGCCCCGCCGATGGGATAGGCAAAACCCATCGAGGCCGCACCCAGAAGCGACAGACCCACCAGCACCATGAACACGGTCCAGGGCAGCTTCGCCTGAAGATTGGCCTCGCGTTCCACCCCGAGGTCGAGGACGTCCGTGACCCCGGCCACCACCAGCGCGCCGAGCGGGCTGTTGGCTCTGGCATCAATACCGTGACTGGCGACCGCGATCGCGCTGCGCAGCCGCGCTGCCTCCACTTCAAGCGCTTCCCGCTCGCGCTCTCCGGCCCTGCCGTACACCACCCGTGCCGCCGCGTAGGTCTCGAGCGAGCGCTGAAGGTCGCGGCCTTCCGGCAGGACAAAGCCCGCCCGGTAATGCGCGGTGCTGATGGCGTTGGCCTCCGCGATCACATCGGCCCTGCGCGTATCGTAGCGATCAAGCACGATGCTGAAGCTGAAACCGATCAGCAGAGCTAGCAGGCCGAAGGTGCTGGTGAGCACGTGGACTGTCCGGTCCCGCTCGACCTTGCGTTCGGTCACGCCCTTGCCGATCCGGCGGGCAATGGTGGCCCCGAGCGCTTCGGTCGCCAGCAGCACCAGAACGAAGATCGCAGTCAGTCCTGCAAGAATGATGTCGGTCATGTGTCTGCCATGCAGTCGCGCGCCATCCCTCCCGTTTAGCCGCGAATTCCGCTGATCCTATTGCCCGGCTCCCCAATCTGGGCGGCAAGCCTCGGGCAGCTCGGCGAGGACCGCCCCATCCTGCAAATTTGCAAAGCCGAAATTCGCAAACTAGAGTTTTCCCATGGGCAAACGGCACAGGATGTTCGCGGGCGCGCAGCTGCGCACCTTGCGCGAGCGGCGCAATCTCCGGCAGGCCGATCTGGCGCGGCAGCTGGCGATCAGCCCGTCCTATCTCAGCCAGCTCGAACATGACGATCGCCCGCTCACGCCGCGCCTGATCGAGCGGGTCGCGAGCCTGTTCCCGCTCGACTGGCAGGACTTCCCCGGCGAGGATGCCGAACAGCTGACGCTGGCGCTGCGCGAGGCGGCGAACGACCCGTTGTTCGATACACCCCTGCCGCCCGACGCGATCGCCCGGCTCGCCGAACAGCAGCCTGCCTTCGCGCGGCGCTTCGTCGAGCTGCACGGGGCATTCCGCCGCACCAGCCAGCGGCTCGAGATGGTCGACGAGGCGCTGACGGTCGACACCGACGAGGGCGCGCGGCTGCCATGGGAGGAAGTGCGCGACTGGTTCCACCTGTCGAACAACTATGTCGACCGGATCGACCGCGCGGCCGAACGCCTCGCCCGCCTGATCGCGGGGCCGGATGCGGTGCCGACCACCGAGGCGCTGCAACGCCACCTGACCCAGGCGCACGGAATTGCCGTCGAGATCCGCCCGCTCGAGGAACTGCGCAACTTCGACTCGAAAGAGCGCGTGCTGCGGATCGATTCCGGCCAGCCGGCCACCGGCATCCGCTTCCAGATCGCCTACCACGTCGCCGCGACCACGCTGGGCGAAGTGATCCGCGCCATCGCCGAGGGCGCCGCGCTGCGCAGCGATGCCGCACGCGAATTGCTCACCATCGGGCTCGCCAATTATGCCGCCGGCGCGGTGCTGATGCCCTATGGCGCGTTCCGCACATCGGCGCGCGCCTTCCGCCACGATGTCGACCGGCTGGCGCTGCACTACCAGACCAGTTTCGAGCAGACCTGCCACCGCCTTTCGACGATGCAGCGCGAGGGCGAACGCGGGTTGCCGATCTTCTTCTGCCGGGTCGACATGGCCGGCAACATCACCAAGCGCCACAGCGCCACCCGCCTCCAGTTCGCGCGCTTCGGCGGGGCCTGCCCGCTGTGGATCGTGCACGAGGCCGCCGCGATTCCCGACCGGATCCTGGTGCAGCTCGCCGAAACGCCCGACGGGGTGCGCTACGTCTCGATCGCCAAGGGGCTGGTCAAGACCGCAGGGCGGTTCGATCGCAACCCGCGCCGCTATGCCGTGGCGCTGGGGTGCGAGGCGCAGCACGCGGGCGACTTCATCTATGCCGACGGGATCGATCTCGAATCCGAGCGGGCGGTGACCCCGATCGGGGTGTCGTGCCGCATCTGCCCGCGCACCGATTGCGAGCAGCGCGCCTACCCGCCGAGCGACCAGACCATCGCGGTCGATCTGTTCCGCCGCGGCGTGGTGCCCTACCAGATGCGCTGACCGCCAGCCCTATTGAAACCCGCATGGCCTTGCGGCAATCCTTGCAGCCATGAGCACCGCAGCACAACAGACCGCTCTGGTTACTGGAGCCTCCTCGGGCGTGGGACTGTGGACCGCGCAGGCGCTGGCCGCACAGGGCTGGCATGTGATCATGGCCTGCCGCGATCTCGCCAAGGCGGAAAGCGCCGCGCGCGAGGTCGGCATCGCACCGGACAACCGCACGCTGATGCAGCTCGACCTTGCCGATTTCGACTCTGTCCGCGCGCTCGCGATTGCCGCACGCGAGAATGTCCGCGCCCGCGGCGGGGCGCTCGATGCGCTGGTGCTCAACGCCGCAGTCTATCTGCCGCGCGCCACCGCGCCGCTGCGCAACCCGGACGGCTTCGAGCTGTCGGTCGCCACCAACTATCTCGGTCATTTCCTGCTGGCGAACCTGCTGCTGCCCGACCTGCAGGCTGCCCCCGCCCCGCGACTGGTCGCGCTCGGCACGGTGACGGCCAATTCCGAGGAGTTCGGCGGCAAGATCCCGATTCCCACGCCCGCCGATCTCGGCGATCTCGAAGGGCTGGAGGCCGGTTTCCGCGCGCCGATCGCGATGATCGACGGCAAGCCGTTCAAGCCGGGCAAGGCCTACAAGGACTCCAAGCTCGCGCTGATGATGATGAGCCGCGAGCTGCACGCGCGCTTTCACGCCGATACAGGCATCGTCTTCGCCACGGTCTATCCCGGCTGCGTCGCCGACACCCCGCTGTTCCGCAACGCGCCCAAGGCGTTCCAGACCATCTTCCCGTGGTTCCAGAAGAACATCACCAAGGGCTATGTCTCGCAGCCGCTCTCGGGCGAGCGCGTGGCGCAGGTGGTGGCCGATCCTGCCTTCACAACCTCGGGCGTGCACTGGAGCTGGGGCAACCGCCAGAAGCCGGGCGCCAAGGCCTTTGCCCAGCCGCTCTCGGCCAAGGCCGAGAACCAGCGCCGCTCGGCCCGGCTGTGGGAGCTGAGCGCGGGGCTGGTCGGGCTGGAACAGGCCGCCGTTCTCGAACAGGCCTAACCGGCCAGTTCCTTGAGAATCCGGTACCAGTGATCGAGCCCGCCGTAGAAGGCATCGACTGACAGGCGCTCGTTGAGGCCGTGGGCATACATGTCCTGCGGCCGGCTCGCCGCGCCCGAGATCGCGACGGTGGCATAGCCGCGGGCGCGGTAGTGCATCCCGTCGGTGCCGCCCGATTCCATGTAGGGCTGGATCGGCAGGCCCGGATAGCGCGCGTCGATGACCTTGCGCAGCGCCGCCGACACCTCCGCCGGAACGGCGGATTCGGGGCTTTCGGTGACATCAGTGAGCAGCTTGAACTGCACCTTGTCGTTGCCGATCACCTGTTTCAGCGTGGCCTCGGTCGCGGCCGCGCCTTCGCCCGGGAAGATCCGGCAATTGACTGTCGCGGTGGCCGATTGCGGCAGCGCGTTCTCGGCATGGCCGCCGCGCAGCATGGTGGCGACGCAGGTGGTGCCGAGCGTGCCGACCGTCTCGGGATTGGCGCGCAGCACCGCGATGGCGCTCGCGTCAGTCGGATCGGCGGCAAAGGCGCGCATCGCCGCGCCGGTCTCGCCCGGGGTGATCTGGCCGAGCGCGCCGAGGAAGGAGCGGGTCAGCGGGCTCGCCTGCACCGGAAACTTGTAGGCGGCGATCTTCTGGATCGCGTCGGACAATTCATAGATCGCATTGTCGGCGCGCGGGCGCGAGGAATGGCCGCCCGGGTTGGTGACGGTGAGTTCGAATGTGGCGAAGGTTTTTTCCGCCGCCTGCACCGCCATCGCCAGCGGCTTGCTGTCGGGCGCGAGCGTGATTCCGCCCGCGTCGGAATTGAGCACATAGGCCGGGTCGATCGTCCGCGCGACATATTCGGCCTGCGCGCGGGTGGAGATCATGCCGGTCTCCTCGTCGCCCGAGAACACGAGGTAGAGGTCGCGGCGCGGGGTCCAGCCCTCCTGCTTCAGCCGGATGAAGGTGTGGACGAGGCTGGCGATGCCGTATTTGTTGTCGGTGGTGCCGCGCCCGAAGAAGAAGCCGTCCTTCTCGGTCAGGGTGAAGGGCGGGAGCACCCAGTCCTGCTCGAGCGCGTCGACCACATCCATGTGGCCGAGCATCACGATCGGCTTGCGCCCGTCGGGCCTGGCCGCGGCGAGGCGCACGATCAGGCCCTGCACCCGCTCGCCCGCGCTGTCGTAGTCGCTGACCGTGATGTCGGCATCGGCAAAGCCCGCCTGCTTCAGCCGGCTGACGAGATAGGCGACCATCTCGGGCGTCTTGGCCTGCCCGCGCGCGGTGCGGATCGCGATAATGTCGCGGTAGATATCATAGGCCTGCTGCTGCTCGGCGGTCAGCGGGGCGCGGGCTTCGGCGCTGGCCGGAGCGGTCGTTGCCAGCAATGCGGCGGCGAGCGCGAGCGCGGTGAATGGCTTGCTCATCATTGTTCCTTCTGTGTCAGATCGTCATTCGCCCGGGGCGAGCAGGCTGGTCGGGTCCATCCAGCCGTCCTCGCCGATCGGATCGCCCGGCGGCACATTGACCGCGCGCGGCAGGCTGGCGGCGAGTTCTCCGCGCTGGTCGGGGTCGGCGAGACGGCCCGAGAGGCTCAGCGCCCAGGCCCGCTCGGCCCCGCTGGCCTTGCGCTTGGCCAGCAGCGCGGCGACGTCGGCGAGCTTCTGGTCGAGCGCGGCGGCGACTTCGGGCGTGGTGTCGGCCCGCCGCGCGACCTGCGCCATGGTGGCAAAGGTGCGGGTGGCGATGCGGCGGCCGAGATCGTCTTTCGTTGAGGCCAGAACCGTATCGCTCAGCCGGTCGATCACCTCGCCCGCGCCGGGCGCGGACGGGTCGGCGTGGCTCTGCACCACCAGCCGGGCAAGGCGGCGCGGGGCGAGCAGGGTCTGCACGGTCAGCTGCGCGGCGGCATCGGCGGCGACCAGCGGATCGAACACAGGCCCGCCAGCCGTAGCGAAGATCTCGGTCTCGTATTGCCGATCGTAAGTGCCGTTCTGCGCGGCCGAGAGCAGCGGCACGAGCGCGGGCGGCACCCGCAGCGCCTCTGGCCGCAGGGTCGCCAGCAGCGCATCAAGCGTTGCGCGTTGCTGCGCCGGAGCGACCGGCACCGCCGCCTCGCGCCCGCCGCCGTTGACGGCATAGGTGAAATCGACCCCGCCGATCTGCTTCGCCGCGGCGACCAGCTGGTAGCGGTGCAGGAGCCACAAGGGCACGAAGCGGCGGCGCAGGTTGGCGACCGGCTCGCCCGGAGCGAGCGCGGCAAGGCCGAAGCGTTCGAGCGCGGCGGCGCGCACCGCCATCATCCGGGTGAGCTCGGCGGTCGGGTCCGCGCCATCGTCCCAAAGCCCTCCCCAGGCATAGGCGGTGTCGCCGGCGCGGGCGTTGTCGTCCTGCACATAGCGGTAACGCGCCGCCGCCGCCGCGGTCTCGGCTGCGTCGGCATCGCCGTAGAGCCAGCGCACCGTCGCCACGTCCCAGCTGCCGATCCCTTCGGCATAGGCGTCCGAGAGGTCGGGCTTGCCCTCCACCAGCCCGATGCGCGGCGGCGGATAGTCCATCACCGAGGCGCGATCCTGCGTGCTGGCGGCGAAATTGTGCGCAAAGCCGAGCGTATGGCCGACCTCGTGCGCGCCGAGCTGCGCCAACCGGTCGAGCGCGACCTTGACCGGATCGTTCGGCCCGCCGCTGTTCAGCTCTGCGGCTCCGACCAGCGCCTGGAAGATCTGGATGTCCTGCCGCGCGCGCAGCGAGCCGAGCACCACCATGCCCTTCACGATCTCGCCGGTACGCGGATCGACAATCTGCTGGCCATAGGCCCAGCCGCGCGTCGCCCGGTCGACCCAATTGACCATGTTATAGCGCACGTCGAGCGGATCGGCGCCTTCGGGCAGCATCTCCACGCGGAAGGCGTCGATGAAGCCCGCCGCTTCGAAGGCATCGGCCCACCAGCCGATCCCCTCCAGCAGCGCCGGACGGATCGCTTCGGGCGTGTTGCGATCGAGGTAGAAGATGATCGGTTTCTTCACCCGCGAGCGCGGGGCGGCGGGGTCCACCTTCTCCAGCCGGAAGCGGTTGGCGAGATCATAGACCACCGGCGCGCCCAGCGGAGCGGCGAAGTCCACCGCCTGCGTGGCAAAGCCGCCGAGCCGCGGATCGAAGGCGCGCGGCACGAAGCCCGGTTCGGGCAGGCGCACGAAGCTGTGGTGCACCGTCAGCGTCACCTTCTTGGGATCGGGGACGATATTCTCGACCTCGGCGCCCGGACGGTCGGAGGCATAGGTCTGGATCGCATCGACTTCGAGATTGTCGGGAAACAGCTTCACCGAGGTCGGATCGGCAAGGCTGAGCGCGCTGTCGAGCCGGAAGCCCTGTCCGGCAATCGCGGTCGCCGCCCCCACACCGAGCGTGTCCGCTTCCTGATTGAGCGAAGCGGCGATGCCGAGCGTGTCGAGCGTCAGAAAGGGGGCGAGGTCGATCACCAACCGCCCGTCGGCCAGCGTCTCGGCGATATCGGTGACCCATACGGTCGAGATGCCGAAGTCGCTTGCCACCATGCTCTGCTGCGCCGCCGCGCCGCTGCCGGACCGGAAGCGCGGGTTCTCGAACTGCACCGCGATCTTGCCGCCGATCCGGCGGAAGGCGATGAGCTGGGTGTTGCCGATCCGCCCGCGATCAAGCGCCAGCGGGGCCGAGCCGAGCCCCGTCCTGAGCGCGGTGCTGTAGAGCACGCGCAGCGCCACGCCGTCCTCGGCCGGGGCCGGGAGGGTGACGAGGATGCGCCCCTTGGCGGCCTCGGTGCGCACCGGCACCAGCCCGGCCTCGCCTGTGGCGACCACGACGGGCTGCGCCTCGGTCTGGGCAGCCAGCGGTGCAAGCGGGACGGACAGGGCCAGCAGCAGCGCCCCCATGCGCATGCGGCGCGTCGTTCTCATGGCTTCCCCTTCAGGCCCTGGCGCCTGCATCCGGCGCGGTATTCGGCGGGGATGTTCGGGCAAGACGTGCGCAAGCTCAAGCACGAAAAGTGCGCCCGCATCCGGCAGGCAGGCCATACCTAGCGCGCGCGCCGTGATTTCTTAATGCTGTCAAGGCCATGTCGCGGCTGTGAACGATCCCGCGCGCCTCGATCCCATTCGCACGTCCAGCCTCGAGGCCAGCGCCGACCGCGCGCTGTTCTCGCGCATCACGCTGCTGGCGAGCACCATGCTCGACTGCCCGATCGCGCTGCTCTCGATGGTCGAGGAGGAGCGCCAGTGGTTCCTCGGCAGCACCGGGCTGGCGCTTTCCGAAACTCCCCGCGACGTCTCGTTCTGCGCGGTCTGCATCGCGGGCGAAGGGCCGCTGCTGGTGGAGGATGCCCGCGCCGACCTCAGGTTCCGCGACAATCCGCTGGTGACGGGTGCACCCTTCATCCGCTCCTATCTCGGCGTGCCGATCCACGGCGAGGGCGGGGTGCGGCTGGGCGCGCTGTGCGCGATCTCGCCCCACCCCCATGCCTTCAGCGAAGACCAGATCGCGCCGCTGGCGATGCTGGCCGAGCTCGCCGAACAGAGCATCGCGCTGGGCGTGCGCACCCGCGAACTGAGCCATGCTAACGCGGCGCTCAAGCAGGGTTCGCAGATCTTCCGCCAGGCCGAGCGCGCCACCAATATCGGTTCGTGGCGGGTCGATATCGCCACGCGGCGGCTCTACTGGTCGGATCAGGTCTACGCCATCACCGGGCTGGAGCCGGGCCGATCGGTCAGCGTGGAGCAGGCGGTGGCGCTCTACCAGAGCGAAGATCAGGCGATGATCAGCACCGCGCTCAACGAGACCATCGAACAGGGCAAGCCCTTCTCCTTCGAGACCAGCATCCGCCGCGGCGACGGCGAGCGGCGGCGCATCCGGGTGGTCGGCGAGCGGGTCGATGTCGACGGCGTGCCCGACAGCGTCGCGGGGATCATCCACGACTGCACCGAGGAACATCTGCGCAATTTCGCGCTCAAGCGCGCCGCCGAGCATGACCGCCTCACCGGCCTGTTCAACCGCGCCAGCTTCGACCGCAAGCTCGCCGCGGCAATGCACCGCGCAGATCGCGAGCCGGTGACGGTGGCGCTGCTCGATCTCGACGGGTTCAAGGATGTCAACGACACGCTCGGCCACCTCGTTGGCGACCGCGTGCTGGTGGCGATCGCGGCGCATCTTCACCAGCGCCTCGGGCGGGGAATGTTCCTTGCGCGCTGGGGCGGCGACGAATTCGCGCTGCTGTTCCCGCCGTCGATGACGCTGGCGGCGGCCCAGACCTTTCTCGAACAGCTGATCGGCGAGCTCGACGCGGTGGTCGCGCTCGGCAGCAGCGCGCTCACCATCGGTGCGACCTGCGGGCTGGCGCGGATCGAGCAGCCCGGCAGCGGCGAGGAGGTGATGCGCCGCGCCGACCTCGCGCTCTATCGCGGCAAGGAACTGGGGCGCGGCAGCGTGGTATGCTGGGACGAGCAGATCGAGGCGCGCCAGACCGAGCGCCAGCGCGCCATCGGCCGCCTGCGCGCGGCGCTGAACGACGGGCGGGCGATCGCCGCCTACCAGCCGATCGTGGCGCTCGACAGCGGGCGGATCACCTCGCTCGAAGCGCTGCTGCGTCTGCGCGACGAGGATGGCAGCCTGATCACCGCGAGCGAGATCTTCTCCGCGCTGCTCGATCCCGAATTGTCGCGGCGGGTGTCGCGAGTGATGCTCGATCAGGTGATCGCCGATGCGCCTGCGATCCTCGACCTGCTGGGGCCTGAGGTGCGGATCGGGATCAACCTGTCCGAAGCGGACCTACGCAAGGACGATTTCGTGCACCACCTGATCGAGGTGGTCGACGACAGCCCGCTCACCCCCGCGAATTTCACCATCGAGGTGACCGAGACCATGCTGCTCGATCCCAGCGGCCAGCTGCGCGACTCGCTGGCGATGCTGGACGCCTGCGGCTTCACCATCTGCCTCGACGATTTCGGCAGCGGCTTTTCCTCGCTCACGCACCTGCGCCAGTTCCCGATCCACAAGGTCAAGATCGACCGCGACTTCATCGCCGGGATCGCGCAGGATCACCAGTCGCGGCTGATCATCCAGGCGATCGTGCAGATGGGCCACAGCCTCGGCCTGCGCGTGGTGGTGGAAGGGGTCGAGACCGAGGAGCAGGAGACCTTCCTGCGCGCGATCGGCTGCCGCCACGTGCAGGGCTATCGCTATGGCCGGCCGATGCTGATCGATGAATTGCAGGCGCGGCTCGGCCCCGTCGCCCCGCCCTTGCGCATCAGCGCGTGAGCACGCCTGCCTGCGCGCCGTCGCCGGCGGTGAAGATGAAGGTCGTCACGCGCGTGCCGCTGCCGAGATTGACGCGGTTCTCCTGCCGCGCCCAGACATCGGTGAGGACCTGCGAATTGACCCGCACCCTTGCTTCACCCTTGGGCGCGGGGGCCTCCTGATAGACCATCAGACTGCCGCCCGCGATCTCGCTGCCGACATAGGAGAGCGCGACCGGCGCGCCGTCCACCTCGAGCAGGAAGCGGGTGGTGACATAGCGGGCAAAGTCCTCGCGGCTTTTCGCGCTGCCGACGATGTCGGGCAGGCGCACGCCCTGCACCGTCAGCGCATGTTCGGCATCATGCACCGGCACCTGGTGCACCACCTCGATCATGCCGGTGCGGGGGTTCACCGCGACCGTGGTGATCGTGATCTTCTGCTGGTGCGCCAGCAGCGGGCCGGCGAAAATCGGGGCCAGCAGCAGCGCGCACAGCAGAACCAGCCGCCGCAGCATCACTTGCGCCCATCAGGCTCCGCCCCGGCGGCCTCGCCCATCAGGTCGCGGCTGACGCGGGACTTCGATTCCTCGTCCTTGAAGGCCTCGATCCGGCTCGGGATGATGCGGCGCGGATAGTGGTTGTTCTCGATATCGGCATCGCCGGTTTCCCAGTCGGGATCGATCACCACCTCTACCAGCTCCTTGCCCTTGGGGAACACCAGCAGCTTGGCCACCTCGCGCGCATTGCGACGCCAGATTTCGGCCGGGATGTTGAGCTTTTCCTTCGAGCCGTCCTTGAACGTCAGGCCGAGGATGATCGGCATCACCAGCCCGCCCTTGTTGGAGAAGTTGAGGACGTAGTAGTTCGCGTCCTCCTTCACCGCGCGGTCGAACACGCGGCGCTCCCACGGGTCGAGCCCTTCGAGGAAGCTGGTGTAGCCCTTGCGGTCCTTCGGCGTGACGGTGAATTCGTCGTTGCTGTCGTAGAAATCGCGCACGCCCGGGTTTTCGAGCACCCAGATCGGCAGGCCCTGCGCCTTGTTGAGGCCGATGCCGACCACTTCGGGCTCGGCCTCACGCTCGGCGCGGCGGCGCGGCAGGTCGATGTCGGGGTCCTTGGTGTCGACCTTCAGACGGTAGATCGAATCGAGGCTGATATCGACGTGATCGGTGGTGTAGAACCACCCGCGCCAGAACCAGTCGAGATCGGTGCCGCTGGCTTCCTCGATGGTGCGGAAGAAGTCGGCCGGGGTGGGCCGCTTGAACTTCCAGCGGCGGGCATATTCGCGCAACGCGAAGTCGAAACGCTCACGCCCGATGATGGTGTCGCGCAGCAGGTGATAGGCCGCCGACGGCTTGCCATAGGCATTGGCGCCGAGGTTGGTGACCGAATCCGACTGGGTCATGATCGGTTCCTGCTGGTTCGAGACCATGTAGGAGACCATGTCGCGCGGCAGGCTGCGGGTCCACGGCATGTTGGGATCCCACTCGTAGCCCGCGACGGAATCGAGGAAGGAGTTCAGCCCCTCGTCCATCCAGGTCCACTGGCGTTCGTCCGAGTTCACCGTCATCGGGAAGTAGATGTGCCCGATCTCGTGGATCACCACGCCGACGAGGAACATCTTCTCGGCCAGCGAATAGGTGCGCGTGCCGTCCTTGTTGAGCGTGGTGCGCGGACCGTTGAAGGTGATCATCGGATATTCCATCCCGCCGACCGGCCCGTTGACGGACTGCGCGGTGGGATAGGGATAATCGAAGCTGAAACGCGAATAGACCTTGAGCGTGTGGACCACGGCGGCGGTGGAATACTTCTTCCACAGGTCGCCGCCTTCCTTGGGCCAGAAGCTCATGGCGAGCACGGTTTCATACTCGGCGCCGGGCTGCTTCACCCCTTGCGCGTCCCACATGAACTTGCGGCTCGACGCCCAGGCGAAATCGCGCACGTTGGTGGCGGAAAAGCGCCAGGTCTTGGTGCCCTTGGGATTGCCGGCTTCGGCAGCGGCGGCTTCGGCGGGCGTGACGATGAACATCGGCGCGGCGGCGTTCTTCGCCTGCTCCAGCCGCTGGCGCTGGGCCGCGGTCAGCACCGCTTCGGGGTTCTGGAGCACACCGGTGGAGGCGACGATGTGATCGTCGGGCACCGTCATTTCGACTTCGTAGTCGCCGAATTCGAGCGTGAACTCCCCGCGCCCGAGGAACTCCTTGTTGTGCCAGCCTTCGTAGTCCGAATAGACCACCATGCGCGGGAACCACTGGGCGAGCAGGAAGATGTCGTTGCCGCCCTTGCGCGGATCATCGGGGAAGTGCTCGTAGCCCGAGCGCGCGTTGATCGCGTCTTCCTCGACGATGTTGAAGGCCCATTCGATCGCGAATTCGGTGGTCTGCCCCGGTGCGAGGGGCTCGGGCAGATCGATGCGCATCAGGGTGCCGACGATGGTGTGCGGCAGCTTGGCCCCGGCGAGCGTCGTCACCGCGCTGATGTCATAGCCATATTCGTTGTCGGCCATGGCCTGCTGGCGGCGCAGCTCGTCCATCGAAAGCTTGGTCGGCTCGGAGGCGGAACCCAGGCTCACCTTGGGCCCGCGCCGGCCGGGGCCGCCGAAAGCGTCGGTCAGCTCGGCCATCGAGTCCTTCTTGAAGATGTTCTGGTCGAGCTGCATCCACAGCCACGGCAGGCTGTCGGGCGAATTGTTGGTGTAGCGCACCGTGGCGCGCGCGGTCAGGCGGCGCTTGCTCTCGTCGAGCGTCGCGGTGATCTTGTAGTCGACCTTCTGCTGCCAGTATTCGTGGCCCGGCGCCCCGCTCGCGTTGCGATAGGTGTTGGCATCGGGCAGCACTTCATCGAGCTGGCGGAACTTGTCCTCGAAACTGCCCTTGGTCTGCTGGACCCCTTGAGCATGGGCGGGAATGGCAAACAGCAGGGCGGCAAGCAGGAACACGAAGCGCAAGGGCACTCTCCGATGGGGGGGATGTCACAGGCAGGTGAACCCGGCACACAGCCGAAAAGTTCCGGGTGCGCAAGGCCCGAATTGTCTTGCGCCCCGGCTCCGCCTATCTGCGGCCCATGACCGAGCCAGCCTGGCATGCCCTGCACGAAGCCGCCTGCGCGCGGGGGGAAAGCACCTATCGCGATCCGGCGACAGGCTACATGGTGTTCACCCGCGTCGCGCATCTCGCGCGCGGCAAGTGCTGCGGATCGGCGTGTCGCCATTGCCCCTATGGTCACGAGGCCGTTCCCAAGCCGCGCTGACGCTTGCAAAGCTGCAAAGCTGCGGGAATAGGCGAGAGTTCAAGGAGACACGCCCCATGAAGACCCGCGCCGCCGTTGCCTTCGAAGCGAAAAAGCCGCTCGAAATCGTCGAACTCGATCTCGAAGGCCCCAAGGCCGGCGAGGTGCTGGTCGAGATCATGGCGACCGGCATCTGCCACACCGACGCCTACACGCTCGACGGGTTCGACAGCGAGGGCATCTTCCCGAGCGTTCTGGGCCACGAAGGCGCAGGGATCGTGCGCGAGGTCGGCGCAGGCGTCACCAGCGTGAAGCCCGGCGATCACGTCATCCCGCTCTACACCCCCGAATGCCGCCAGTGTAAGTCGTGCCTCTCGGGCAAGACCAACCTGTGCACCGCGATCCGCGCCACGCAGGGCAAGGGGCTGATGCCCGACGGCACCACGCGGTTCAGCTACAAGGGCCAGCCGATCTTCCACTACATGGGCTGCTCGACCTTCTCGAACTTCACCGTGCTCCCTGAAATCGCGGTGGCGAAAATCCGTGAAGACGCGCCGTTCCAGAGCGCCTGCTACATCGGCTGCGGTGTCACCACCGGGGTCGGCGCGGTGACCAACACCGCCAAGGTGCAGGTGGGCGACAATGTCGTGGTGTTCGGCCTCGGCGGGATCGGGCTCAACGTGATCCAGGGCGCGCGGCTGGCGGGGGCGAACCTGATCGTCGGCGTCGATATCAATCCGGCCCGCGAGGAATGGGGCAAGCGCTTCGGCATGACCCACTTCCTCAACTCGTCCGGCATGAGCCGCGAGGAGATCGTCGCCAAGGTGGTCGAACTGACCGATGGCGGCGCGGATTACACCTTCGATGCCACCGGCAACACCGAAGTGATGCGCACCGCGCTCGAAGCCTGCCACCGCGGCTGGGGCACCTCGGTCATCATCGGGGTCGCCGAAGCGGGCAAGGAAATCGCCACCCGCCCGTTCCAGCTGGTGACGGGGCGCAACTGGCGCGGCACGGCGTTCGGCGGGGCCAAGGGGCGGACCGACGTGCCCAAGATCGTCGACATGTACATGACCGGCAAGATCGAGATCGACCCGATGATCACCCATGTGATGGGCCTCGAGGAGATCAACACCGCCTTCGACCTGATGCACGAGGGCAAGTCGATCCGTTCCGTGGTGGTGTTCTAGGCCTTCTTCCCCCCTGCGCGCTGGCCCGTGGTTAACCGCGTGGTTACGCCGCCCGCGCTATGGCCGCGGCGTCACACCACCCTGTGGCGCCGATGGTGAGCGATGTACGAGAGCAGGATTGCAGCCGGCCAGCTGATGGTGACGGCGACAGAGGGCTTCCCGCCCGAAATCGACGCGCTCGCCAGCCGCAGCCTGTCGCAGCACGGCTTCCTGCGCGCCGCATGGTATCAGGGCGGGGCCGAGCGGGTCGGCCGCACGCTGCTGATCCGGCGCAGCGGGGGCGGGATCATCGCCGCTCTGCCGACCATCGGCTTCGGCCCTGTGATCGGCCGGTTGCGCAAGATTTCAGGCGCCTACTGGCCGTTCCGCGCCCCGCTCATCGCTCCTGACTGCAATCCCTTCGAACTGGCGCAGGCGCTGGACCATCCCGCCCTTCACAGCCTCGGCCCGGTGTGGCGGCTCGGCCCGGCGCGGCGCGACGATTCCTCCGTCCGGCTGCTGGTCGAGGCGGTGCAGCTCACCAACTGGACCGTACTGGCCCGCCCTGCCGGAACCAGCTGGGTGATCGATCTCAACGCGGCAAAGGCAGGCGGCTATCCGCGCGCCTCGGTCGCCAAGAAGCTGCGTGCCGCGTGGCGCAAGCTCGAAACCTTCGGCCAGCCGCG
The DNA here is from genome assembly GCA_027531395.1 of Porphyrobacter sp. Taxonomy (GTDB): domain Bacteria; phylum Pseudomonadota; class Alphaproteobacteria; order Sphingomonadales; family Sphingomonadaceae; genus Erythrobacter. Next base: position 469,165 of record JAPZRO010000001.1, read on the forward strand.
CTGGGTTCAGGTGCGCGGGGCGCAGTGGAACGACGGCGTGCTGGAGGCCATGGGCCGGATCGAGGCGCAGAGCTGGATCGCGCGCAGCACCGACGGCAGCGGCGCGAAGTTCCTCACCGCGCAGCACCGCTCGGTCTGGCAGCACGTGCTGGGCGATCCGGTGCTGGCGCAGAACCTTTCCGCCACCATCCTGATGCTGGGCGAACGCCCGATCGGCTTCTGCTTCGATCTCGACGACGGGCCGGTGCGCTATGGCATTGCCGGAAGCTATGTCGAGGACATGAAGCGCTTCAACATCGGCAAGCTGGTCAACTACCGTTCGATGGATGATGCCATCGCCGCCGGCCAGCGCAGTCTGGATCTCGGCGCGGGCGACAGCGGCTACAAGTCGGAAATGGGCGCGACCGAGGGCTATGAGCTCGTCGACCTGCTGTTCGTGCGCCACCGCCCCGCAGCGCTGGTGATGGCACGGATGTGGGGCGAGGAAATGGTTCCGGCGCCGCAGGTCGAACTGCCGCAGCGGATGCGCGCCCATGGCTGAGGCCGATCCCCTGACCTCCCGCCCCTCGCTCGCGGCGCAGGTGCGCACCGCGGTGATCTGGCGTTCGGGCAGCCAGGTCCTGACCCAGATCGTGTCCTGGTGCTCGACCCTGATCGTGATCCGCCTGCTCGCGCCCGAGGACTACGGACTGTTCGCCATGGCGCAGGTGATGCTGACGCTGCTCAGCACGCTTAATGGCTGGGGCCTCGCCTCGGCGCTGATCCGCGAGGAGCATGTCAGCGAGGAACGGCTGCGCCAGACGTTGGGGATGCTGATCCTGCTCAATTGCGGTCTGGCGCTGACGCAGTTCCTCGCAGCGCCGCTGGTGGCGGCGTGGTTCGAACAGCCGCTGGTGACCGAGCTGCTGCGGGTGCAGTCGCTGCTCTATCTCGCGGTGCCGTTCTGCGCCCTGCCGCACGCGATCCTCAGCCGCCGGATGGATTTCCGCCGCCCGGCGCAGGTCCGCCTCGCCGCCGCGCTGGCCGGCGCGACCACCGCGCTCACCGGCGCGCTGTCGGGCTGGGGCGTGTGGACGCTGGTCTGCGCCCCGATGGCGATGCTGCTGACCGAGGCGATCGGCATGACCTGGGCCGCGCGCGCGCCGATCCGACCGAGCTTCCGCTTCACCGGCGCGGGCCACATCGCCGGTTTCGGCGGGGTGATGACCGCGACCCAGATCTTCTGGTTCGTCCAGAGCCAGGCCGACGTGATGATCGCCGGGCGCGTGCTCGATGCCCACAGCCTCGGCGTCTACACCACCGGACTGTTCCTCGCGCAGTTGCTCGCGGCCAAGTTCGTGCCGCCGATCAACGAGGTCGCCTATGCCGCCTATGCGCGCCAGCAGGGCGAGAGGACAGCCGATCAGGGCGCGGCCGCGCTGCTCGCGACGATCCGGCTGGTGATGCTGGTGGGCCTGCCCGCCTATGCCGGCCTTGCCGTGGTCGCGCCGGTGCTGGTGCCGGTGCTGCTCGGCGAGAAGTGGACGGGGATCGTCCCGCTGCTGCCGATCCTCGCCGGGGCGATGGCGATGCTGACGCTCCAGATTCTGTTCTCGCCCGCCACCAATGCGCGCGGCTTTCCCGGCATTGCGCTCAAGGTGACGATGCTCGGCGCGGTGGTGATGCCGGGGGCCTTCCTGATCGGATCGCAGTGGGGGGTGACGGGCTTTGCCTGGGGCTGGGTCGGCGGGATGGCGGTGCTGACCGCAGCGACGATCCAGCTGTCGCGCGGGGTGCTGGGGCTGGAGCTCGGCGGACTGGTGCGCGCGATCCTGCCGCCGCTCGCGGCCGCGCTGGTGATGGCGGGCGGCGTGGCACTGGCGCTGCGTGCGCTGCCGCCGGTGATGCCGCTGGCGGCGCTGGGGGCGGCGGTGCTGCTGGGCGTCGCGCTCTATCTCGGCGCGCTCCAGCTGATCGCGCCCGACCGGCTGGCGGAAGCGCTGCGGTTCCTGCGCGAGCGGGGCGAGGCGGAGCCTGTCCCGGCCGAGTAGCCCCCCGTACCCCTCACAAATTCGTGCGATTGACACTGCGGGCGCGATCCGGTTGGGCAGCGCCATGAGCAACACCCGTCCCGAACCGCTGGCCCGCACCTACCGCGTGAACGATATCGATCTGGTCGTGCACGAATGGGCACCCGCATCGGCAAACCCCGCCGCGCCGCCGCTGGTGTTCGCCCATGCCACGGGTTTTCACGGGCGGGTGTGGGGCGCGGTCGCGGACCACTTTCCCGAGCACCGCATCCACGCCATCGATCTGCGCGGCCACGGCCGTTCGGGCGGCGGGCCGATCAGCGACTGGCGGATCATGGCGAGCGACGTCGCGCAATTCCTCGATCAGGCGGGCCTGTCCCATGCGGTGGGCATCGGCCATTCGATGGGCGCGCACACGCTGGTGCAGGTCGCGGCGGACCACCCTGAGGCTTTCAGCCGCCTCGTGCTGTTCGATCCGGTGATCCTTGCGCCCGAATTCTACGCGCTGCCCGAGCCGCTCTACACCGCCGACAACCCCCACCCCGCGATCCGCCGCAAGCGCGACTTCGCCTCCCCGGAGGAGATGATGGAGCGGTTCCGCGCGCGCGATCCCTATTGCCTGTTCGATGCGCGGGTATTCGAGGATTACTGCCGCCACGGCCTCCTCCCCGCCGCTGCCGGCGAAGGCATGGAGCTGGCCTGCGCCCCCGAGATGGAGGCGAGCGTCTATGGCTCCAGCCGCAGCAACGGCGCGGTTCTGGAGGCGGCGAAGACGGTCGACATTCCGGTGCTGGTGGTGCGCGCGCAGATGACCGATCTCAACGACTTCAAGAGCTCGCCGACCTGGCCCGACCTCGCCAAGGTGCTGCCGCAGGGAACCGATCTCTACCGCCCCGACCGCACCCACTTCCACCCCTTCGAAGACCCCGCCGATGCGGCGCGGATCATCGCGGAGTTCATCGGCTAACCGGCTGCGGTCAGCAGATCGTTGAGATCGCCGCGCACCCGCACGATCTCCTCGGCCCTTGCGCGCACGAAATTGCCCGCGATCTGGTTCGCCAGCCCGCCATAGAAGGTGACGAGGCTGCCATGCAGCGGGTGCTCCGGCGCGACCGAGCGGGCGAGCCACAGGGTGATGGTCTGCGCCCGCACCAGTGCCTCGCGCGGGACGGTGTCGGGCGCGCGTTCGAGCGCGAGCAGCGCCTGCCCCAGCGCCGCAACCGCCTCCTCGAGACAGATGCGCGTGAGATCGGCTGTCCCCGCGGCCTCGATCCGCGCGTCGAGCTCGACCCGGCGATAGGCCGCAGCGGGATTGTGCGAGAGCATGTGCATCGCCTTGCGCCCCCTCAGCTATCGCTGTTCGACCAGATGTCGACCTGCTGGCGCAGGAAGGTCAGCGTCGATTGCGAGGCAGCCACCCGCCGTTCGGAGGCGACGAAGTCGCGGGTCAGACGTTCGCGCAGGGCCTCCTGCTGCTCGGCGATCACCGCCAGCCGCTCGTCGCTATTGGCGAGCTGGGTCTCGAACCGCCGGACCGATCCGCCGAGCGAGCCCGGATCGGAGACAAGGCTGTTCTCGCGCGCGAAGCGGTCGACGGTGGCGAACACGCCCGAGGCCCCGGTGGTAAACATCGCCGCCACCGCATCCGGCGTGTCGGCGAGCGCCTGATTGAGCCGCGCGCTGTCGAGCCGGAAAGTCCCGTCGCGGTTGAGCACCACGCCGAGATCGGCGAGCGTGCGCGGCTCGCCCGTCGCGGCGCCCGGCATCACCACCCGCCCCGCCAGCCCGGCGAGGTCGCGGCGCAGCTCGCGCGCGCCCGGATCATTGCCGAGCTCGCCGCCGAGCGGGGCCGCCAGCTGGTTCACCTGCCCGACGATCTCGTTCAGCGCGCTGACCAGATCGTTCATCACGCCGGTGACCGCATCGGTGTTGTTGGCAAAGCTGAGCGTGGTCGGCGCGCCGGTATTGGTGGCGGCGAGATCGAGCGTGAACCCGCCCGGCAGACCGGTGACGCGGTTGGTCGGGCTGGTCATGGCGACAGTATCGAGCGCGAAGGCGGCATCGCGTGCGGTCGCCTTGAGTTCGCCCGCATCGGTAGCGGGGCCCCAGCCGAGATAGGACAGGTCGCCCGGTGCCGCCGCAGCGCCGGCGCCGGCCGCTTCGAGGACGAAGCCGCTCGCCGCGCCTTCGCGGCCCTTCATCACAAGCTGCGCACCACCGGTGCCGGTGGCGACATAGGCGCTCACCGCACCGCCGCTGGCCTGATTGATCTTGGTGGCCAGCGTCGCGAGCGTGTCGGTGGCGGTCACCGCAATGTCGATCGCGGCGCGCGCGGCATCGGGGTTGAAGCTCGTGCCATTGACCGTGCCGAAGCGCAGCGTCAGCGTGCCGGCGCCAACCAGCGCGTCGCGGCTGGCGAAGCTCTTGCCGACCAGCGTCTGGCCCCGGGCAAGCTGGGTGACCTCAAGCGAGAAGCTGCCGCGCGGGCTGAGGCCGGCAGGCACAGTGACGCGTGCGACCGCGGGATTGGCAAGCTCGCCGCGCGGGGCAAGGTCGCCGGTCCGGATCCGCTCGCCCAGCGCGCTGGCAAGTCCGGTCACCGCATTGCGCAGCTGCGCGGCGGCGGAGACCTGCGCTTCGAGGGTGGTGCGCCGCGTCTCGACCGACTGGCGCTGCACCGCAAAGCTCGCTTCCGAGATGTCGGTGGCCAGCTGGATGAAATCGACGCCGCTGCCTGCGCCGAGCGCGGAGATGATCGAGGAGCCGGAGGTCGTGGTCATGCACCGCAGAACGGCCGCCCGCCGCAGGGATTAAGCGGGAATTTCGCGCCTTCCGTCGCCGTCGAAGCGCAGTTCGGCGGGCACCTCCACCACCGGGCGGCGCGGGTTGGCCCCGCGCTTCAGCGCCATCACGAAAGCCACCAGCGCGGCGATGGCGACATAGAGCTCCTCGCGCACCATCTGATTGGGCTGCGTGGTGAAGTAGACCGCGCGGGCAAGCTGCGGATATTCGAGCAGCGGCAGGCCCTGCTCGCCCGCGATCTCGCGCATCGCGAGCGCGGTATCGCCCCGCCCTTTGGCGAGCACCACCGGCGCGGGCGCGAGCGCGGGATCATAGGTCAGCGCGACCGCGAAGTGCAGCGGGTTGACGATCACGAACTGCGCGTCCTTCATCGCCTTGGCCACGCCCCCGCGCGCGAGATCGCGCTGGCGCTGGCGGCGGGCACCCTTCATCTCGGGCGAGCCTTCGGCCTCCTTGGTCTCCTCGCGCAGTTCCTGCAGGCTCATCTTCAGCCGCTTGTCGCGCTGGAAACGCTGGAGCGGGTAGTCGATCGCGGCGATCACCACGAGACCCGCCAGCAGCGCCCCGACCAGACTGGTGATCGCTTGCGCGGCGAGACCCACCTGCGCCTCCAGCGGGCTGCGGCCCAGCACCAGTAGCGCAGGCAGATGCGCCGTCGCCCAGAACCACGCGATCCCGCCGAGCAGCGCGAGCTTGGCGAGGCCCTTGCCCAGTTCGATCAACCCCTGCCAGCCGAGGATCCGCTTGATGCCGCTGACCGGATTGATGCGCGAGGCCTTGAACCCGGCATTGCCCGGAACAAAGCGCCCATCTCCCGGCAGAAGCTGCGAGACCGTGGTGACCAACGCCACCACCAACCCCAGCGCCAGCACCGGCGGCAGCACCGCGAGCGCGGCATCGGCCAGCGCGGCGCCGGGTGCGAAACCGTCGAGCGCGGCGCGGTCGAAGCGGAAGCCTGCGCGGGCGGTCGCCGCCATGCTCTCGGCCAGCCACGGCCCCAGACCCAGCAGCGCCAGCGCGCCGGTGCCGGTCGCGGCCAGCGTCGCCAGCTCCTTCGAGCGCAGGACGTCGCCCTTCTTCGCGGCATCGGCGCGGCGCTTGGCAGTGGGCGCGAACGTCTTTTCGCCAGCTGTTTCCTCAGCCATCAGCGCGACTCCGGAGCCAGCAGGACTGCGGATTGATCGAGCGCGGCTTCGATCACGCCTTTGAACTGTTCGGCCATCACCGGCATTGCGATGATCAGCGCGGCGATCCCGGCGAGCACGCCGGCGGGCAGGCCCAGCGCGAAGAGGTTCAAGGAGGGGGCGGAGCGCGCGACAAGGCCGGTCACCACCTGCACCAGCAGCAGCACCAGCACCACCGGCAGGGCAATCGCCGCCGCCGTGGCGAGGCCGTAACCGAAGAACAGTCCCACGCTCTCCGCGCGCCACGCCCCGAAGGCGAATTGGCCTGCCGGGAGCAGGCGGTAGCTTTCGATCAGCAGCTCGAACCACAGCAGATGCGCGCCGATCGCGTAGAACAGCAGGCTCATAACCAGCCCGAAAAACGTGCCGAGCGCGCCCGACTGCGCGCCGCTTGACGGGTCGATCGAGGTGGCAATGGCAAGGCCCATGGTGCCGGAAATCTGCTCGGCCGCGATCAGCGGGATGGCGAAGGCGAGTTGCAGCACGAAGCCCAGCGCCAGCCCGATCGCGATCTCGTGCAGCACCGCGAGGATCGCGGCGAAGCTCAGCATTTCGGGCGCGGGGGCAATCGGCACCCAGCTGGCGACAAAGAACCCGAGCACAATGCTCAACAGGATGCGCAAGGGCGCAGGCACCGCCATCCCGCCCACCATCGGCGCGGCCATCAGCGCCGCGCCGCAGCGGATCGACAGGAACAGGATCTGCCACAGCTGCGCCTCAAGCTGCGCAAAGCCGAAGTCGAGCAGGTTCATGCGGCCAACTCAGGCCGCCAACCCGGAGACCTGCGCCATGATCTCGCGGGTGAAGTCGGCGAGCAAGCCCATCATCGCCGCGCCCAGCACAACGAACACCAGCGCCGTCACCGCCAGCTTGGGGATGAAGCTTAGGGTCTGTTCGTTGACCGAGGTGGCGGCCTGGATCACGCCCACCACCAGGCCCACCACCAGCGTCGCCACCAGCACCGGCCCGGCGATCAGCGCCGTCACCCACAGGGTCTGGTCGGCCAGCGAAAGAAGCGCCGCGTCCTCGGTCATGTCGCAAAGCTCATCGCAAGGCTGCCCATCAGCAGCGCCCAGCCATCCACCAGCACGAACAGCAGCAGCTTGAACGGCAGCGAGATGATCGTCGGCGAGAGCATCATCATGCCGAGGCTCATCAGCACGCTCGCCACCACAAGGTCGATCACGAGGAAGGGCAGGAAGATCATGAAGCCGATCTGGAAGGCGGTCTGCAATTCGCTCGTCACGAAGGCGAGGAGCAGGATCGAGAAGGGCACGTCCTTGGCGCTGGCAAAGGTGCCGCCGCCGGCGATATCCGTGAACATCATCAGGTTCGCCTCGCGCGTCTGCGCCATCATGAAGGCGTGGAAGGCCTCGCCCGCCTGCCCGATCGCGGCATCCGCGCCGATGGTTCCGGCGGCATAGGGGGCAATCGCCTGCGCGTTCACGATGTCGAGCGTCGGGGCCATGACGAACAGCGAGAGGAACAGCGCGAGGCCCGCCAGCACCTGCCCCGGCGGCGAGCCTTGCAGGCCGAGCGCCTGCCGCAGGATCGCCAGCACCACCAGAATGCGCAGGAAGCTCGTCATCATCAGCACCAGCGCGGGCAGGATGGTGAGCAGGCCCATCACCACCAGCAGCTGGAGCGAGAGGCTCAACGGACTGTCATCGCCCGCGCCGTTTTCGCCCAGTGCGCGCTCGATGGCGGAACCCACACCTGCCGCCACCGGGTCCGGGGGCTGGAGCGCCGCTGTGGCGGCAGGCGTGGCGGCGAGCGCCCCTTCGGACGTCGCCAGAAACATGGTTAACGCGGCAAGGCAGAAGAGGCCTGCGCGCAGGATTGCGGCGAGGGTCATCACTCGCTCTCCGGCTGGCCCGCAGGCGCTTCAGCGAGCCGCACCATCCCGTGGCGCGACAGGCCGAGCAGGATCTCGCGCTCGCGAAAGCGCACCACGGCGAGCTTCACTCCCGGCGCGATCAGGCTGGTTTCGACCAGCTGGAGCTGGCGCCCGCCGCCGCCCGGCTGTCCGGCAAGGCGTGTCTGCACATAGCGGGTCAGCCACAGGCTCCCCCAGATCAGCCCGCCGAGCAGCGGCAGCAGCAGCGCCAGCCGCAGAAGGTATTCGAGCATCGCCCCGATCCCGCCCTAGAGCGCCTCGGCGGGGTTCGCCGCCGGTTCGGAGGCAGGTGCGGCATCGGGGGCGGGCACTTCCTGCCCGTCCTCGCCCACCAGATGGACGATGCGCAGGGCAAAGCGCCCCTTCTCCGCCACCACCTCGCCGCGAGCGATCACGCGGCCATTTGCGGTGACGTCGAGCAGTTCGTCGGTCAGCCGATCGAGCATCACCGTGCTGCCTTCGCCCAGTGTCAGCACCTCGCGCAGCGGCATCTCGGTGCGCCCGAGTTCGACCGAGAGGCGCACGGCGACCGCGCCGAAACGGTGGAAGGCGGCGGGCTGGAATTCACTCATCGGGCAAATCCTTCTGCAGGAAAACGGGCGAGGCGGAGCGCCATGCGGTCCTCGAGCGTGCCGATGCTGCCATGCGCGATCAGCTTGTCGCCCAGCATCAGCGGCACCTGACGGCCCATCGCCAGCGGCAGCATGTCGCCCGGCGCGAGGGTCTGGAGACGGGCGAGCGAGAGGTCGATCTCGGCCAGCACCACGTGGAGCGGCAGCGGCACACCCGCGAAGGGCGCAGCGAAGGGATCGGCCGGCTGGCGACGCGCGCGGGTGCCGGAGCGCGGCGGGACGCGGCCCGGGGCGGGCAGCAGGCGCGCCATCCGCTCCTCGGCCAGAGCCAGCAGGCAGCGCCATTCGCAGCCCTCGCGGTTGGCGATGGCGATGTCGAACAGCAGCGCGGGCGCATGGGGATCGAAGGGCTTCAGCCGTCCGGCGCTTTCGCTGCGCACGATCACCTCGCCGCCCGGCACCGCGCCCGGTGCCGGCGCGTGATCGCCAAGGCTGGCGCGGGAGATCGCACCGGCAATGGTCGCGGCGATCTCGTCCACCAGCAGCGCGGCGGAGCGCGGCAGCTGGTCGGGCACGTCGGGGGCGAGCTTGCCGTCGCCGCCGAAGCTGCGGTCGGTCAGCGCGATGGCGGTGGCGAAATCGAAGGTGACCAGCGCGGTCTCGCCACTGGCCCCGACCCGCAGCAGGCTGTTGGCCGCAACCGGACCGATCCGCGCCAGCACCGCGCTGCCCTGAAGGGTCACAGGCTCGGGCACGCTGACGGCCAGCCGGTCGCCCGAGAGCAGCGCCGAGAGTTCCTCGGCCAGCATCCGCGCCAGATCGCGCCGCCATGCGGCGAGCAGCACCGCGCGCTCTTCCGGGCGCGGACCGCGTGTCGTCAGTTCGCGGCAATGCTGCGCAGCGGGCCGGACGGCGGAGAAATCGTGGGTCATCCTCATTGGACGAGGAACCCCCGGAAGTGCACCGCGTCGATCCCGCCGAAGCCCTCGTTCTCCTCCAGCACGCCGTTGACCGCCTTGGTCAGGCGCTGGGCGAGGCGCTTCTTGCCATCGACATCATAGACCTCGGCTTCGGTCGTGGCGGCAAGCTGGGCGAGGATCGCCGAGCGGATCGCGAGTTCGTGGTTCTTGACCCATTGCAGCACCCGCCCGTCGCGGCGGGTGGAGACCGCCAGTTCGACCTGCACCAGCCCCGGCGAATCCGCGAGGTTGGAGGTGAAGCTCTCCTCGAACGAGTAATAGACCGTGCGATACTTGCTCCCGCCCTCGCCATAGACCGGCGCGGCGGCGTCCTTTTCCTTTTCGGCGCCGGGGACGGCATAGGGGTCTTCCTCGCCCTTCAGCACCAGCTCGGGCTCGTCGGGCTCTTCATGCGCAGTGTCGCCGCCGAACAGGCCGGCGGCAAAGGCACCATAGGCCCCGCCCGCGCCCAGCCCGAGCAGCAGCACCGCGCCGAGGACGATCTTGATCATCCCGCCCTTCTTGGACGAGCCGCTGTCCTCGCCCGCCTTTTCGGACTTGTCCTTGCCCTTGGACATGAAAGTTCAACTCCCTGTTGCCGCGCCGCCGGTTCAGGCGAACAGGCCGCGCTGGCGCTGACCCGGTGCCTCGCTCTCCGGCGCTCCGGCAGCGGTGGCGGCGTCGTCTCCGGCGCGGGCCTGCTGCTGGTTGCGCGGGTTGCTCCCGGCACCCTCTTCACGCCCTCCCGAGTGCCCCAGGTATGGTTGAGAGGAGCCTTGCCCCGACCCCTGGGAAAACCCGTAGTTGCGGTCGGAGCCGGTGCCAGAACCGGTGTGACCGCCGGTCTGGCCGCCGGTGGCAGCGCTATCGGCAGAGGCCGCGACGGCACGCTCGGCCAGCGCGGCCTGGATCGCGGGGACGAAGCCGGGATCGCGGCTCGCCAGCACCGCGCGCCAGTCCTGCGGCGCGGTGGCGGCTGCTTCGATGCGCAGCGAGACGAAGCCGAACTCGGCATGGCGCAAGGTCATCTCGGGCCGGACAGAGCGCAGCGCCTCGCGGATCTCGCCGAGCTGGGCGATGGCGGTTTCCTGCTGGGGCGCAGGCACGCGGGCCTCGGCGCGCTCGGTGACGGGCGCGGGGGCGGCGGGCGGCATGGATTGAGCGAGCGCGGGCGCGGAAGCCTGCGGAACGGGCGCGGGGGCGGTGCCGGTGGCAGGCTGGGGCGCGGCCTCGGGGGCAGAACTGGCAAGGGCCAGACCGGCGGGCGCTTCCTCCTCGGCGGGAGAGACCGGCAGCGCGGGCAGGCCAGCGGCAGGCACTGCGGGCGCGGCGGGGGCAAGTGCAGCAGCGGGAATGGCGGGGGCAGGCGCGGCACCACCAGCGCGTGCGGGGGTGGGGATGGCTGCGGCGGCGGGGGTGGCGGCGAAGACGGGCGCGGGCAGGACCGCAGGCAGCAGCGCCAGCAGCGCCGCCTCGGGCGAAGCGGCTTCGGGCTGCTCGGAGGCACCCTCCCCGGTCCCGGCGCTTTCGGCGGCCAGCGGGGCAGGCGCGGGCGGGACGGCCAGCACCGCAACCGGGGACTGCGGCTGTGCCGGTAGCGGGGGCGCTCCGGCAGGCGGCAGATCGCTGCCGCTGTCCGGCAGGCTGGTGCCGGAGGGCGGCAAGATGGCGGGCAGCACGTCATCGCCCGCCTTCGTCCCCGTCACCAAGGAGCCAAGCGGGCGCATCACCGGAACGAGATCGGGCGCCGGGGCCGCGGGCGCGCCGCTGTCCGCCGCCACAGCGCCGGGCAGGGCCTGCGCCCCGCCGGGCAGCACGGCATCGAGCAGCCCTGCGAAATCGAGCGCCGGACGGCCCCCGCCTTCCGCTTCACTCGCGCCCGCGCCCGTCCCGCCCGCAAGCGTCTTCGGCAGCGGGGCAGCAGAAAGCGGGGTGGCGGAGAGTTCGGGCAGGAAGGGGATCATCGCGGGCTCCTTGGCCTGAGGGGGAAGGTTGCCGATCAGGTTTGCAACTTGCGTGCCAGCGGCACGGCATGGGCCGTTTCGCGCTTGGCCTTGAGCGTATCGAGCGCGGCGCGCGCCTCGGCCTCGCGCTCGGCAAGGCGGCGGGCGCGGGTCTCGGCAGCGGCGAGGGTTTCGGCCTGCCATGCGGACTGGCGCGCGGCATCGCCCGCGGCCTCGGCGGCGGTCACCGCCAATTGCGCGAGGCTGGCGGTGAAGGCCGATCGCGCCGCCAGCGCCGCGCCGCTGGTCGCACCCGGCTGCGGCGCGCTGGCGGCGGTAAGCTGGCGGCTGCGCGCGGCCAGCAGCTGGCTGCGCTCCTCGGCGGCGAGCGCATCGGCGAGGCCGCGCAGCGCCTGCCGCCGCGCGACCTTGGCCAGCAGCGCCTGCTTCTCGATCAGCGCAAGGCGGCGCGCCTCACGCACCCTCGGCCTCGCCCATCAGCGCGGTGAGCGCGGCATGGCTGGGGCCGAGCGCCTCGGCGGCACCCCGCTCCTGCGTCAGGAAGGCATCGATCGCACCCGACATCGCCAGCGCACTGTCGAGCTGCGGGTCGGACCCGGCGCGATAGGCCCCCATCAGCACCAGATCGCGGTTCGCCTCGCGCGTTGCGATCAGCGCCCTGAGGCCCCGCGCGGCGCGGGCGACCTCGGGCGTAACCAGCTCGTCCATCACGCGGCTGAGCGAGGCGGGAATGTCGATCGCAGGATAGTGGCCGCGCTGCGCCAGCTCGCGCGAGAGCACGATATGCCCGTCAAGGATCGCGCGCGCCGTATCGACCACCGGATCATTGCCGTCGTCGCCATCGGCCAGCACGGTGTAGATCCCCGTCACCGCACCGCCCGTCCGCGCCGAATTGCCCGCGCGCTCGACCAGCCGCGTGATCGCCGCCAGCGCGCTAGGCGGATAGCCCCGCGCCGCACCGGGTTCGCCCAGCACCAGCGCCAGCTCGCGCGCGGCGTGGGCGACGCGGGTGAGGCTGTCGAGGATCAGCAGCACGCGCTTGCCCTGGCTGCGGAAATATTCGGCAATGGAACTGGCATATTGCGCCGCCCGCAGGCGCAGGTTGGGCGCGTGGTCGGCCGGCACCGCCACCACCACGATCCCCCCGCGCCGGTGCCCAGCCATATGCCGGTTCACGAAGTCCGAAACCTCGCGCGCGCGCTCGCCGATCAGCGCGACCACGGTGACGTCGGCGACGGCATGGCCCGCGATGGTATCGACCAGCACCGACTTGCCCACGCCCGATCCCGCCATGATCCCGAGCCGCTGGCCGACGCCCATCGTCGCCAGCGCATTGATCGCCCGCACGCCGCAGTCGAAGGGATGTTCGACACTGGCGCGTTCGAGCGCGCCCTCGCGTGTGCCCGCGAGCGGCCAGGCGTGGGGCAGATCGGGGCGCGGGCCGCCGTCGATAGGCTCGCCCAGCGCATCGACCGCGCGTCCGAGCAGCGCCTCGCCGACCCGCACCTCGCCCGGATGTCCCAGCCCCCGCACGCCCGCACGCGGTCGCAGCAGCATGGTGTCGCCGAGCAGCATCATCAGCGAATGGCCGGCTCGGAACCCGATCACCTCGGCGAGGCACTCGCTGTCCGCACCATTTTCGACCACACCAAGCGAGCCGACCGGCAGCGGCAGGCCCGCGACCTCGATCAGCCCGCCGTCGCAGGCGACGACGCGGCCCATGCGCACCGGCCCCGCTTCCGGGCGCGCGGCGCGCATCCGGGCGAGATCGAGCTGGAGTTCGGCGATCATCCGCGCACCGCCGCAGCAATCGCGCGGCGCCAGTCGGCCGGCCTGTCGCGCACCGCGCCGTCCGGCCCTTCGAGCAGCAATCCGCCCGGCTCCATCGCGCTGTCGGCGATCACGGTCCAGTCCGCCAGCGCCTCGGGCGCGATGGCCGCGATATCCTCGGGATGGAGATGCAGCCGCAGCGCCGCCGGTGCCCCGCCGATCCGCGCCGCGGCGGTGCGGCACCGCACCAGCAGCGCCGCGCGGTCGGCGGCATGGTCAGCCAGCACGCGATCGCACAGCGCGATCACGGTGTCGGCAAGGTCCGCCGCGAGCACCTCGCTCGCCGCCGCGTCGAGCGTGCGGAAGGCAAGCCGCAGCGCGCGCTGGCGGGCGGCGTGAAGCTCGGCCTCGGCCAGCGCGGCGGCGCGACCCGCGGCCTCGCCATCGGCAAAAGCCTGCGCCAGCGCATCGGGGGCCGGGTCGGCCAACGGCGCAGGCGCAGGCCCGGGCTCCGGCATGGCTTCGGGCGCAGGCGGCTGCTCGGCCTCCACCACACCCGGCAGGACCTCGCGGAAATCCTGCGGCTCGCCGAGCAGCGCCACCCAGCCGGGCGGCGGCGCTCCGGCATCGGCCAGCGCGCCGAGCCAGTCAGACGAATTCGGCACTGCCGCTTCCGATCACGATCTCGCCCGCTTCGGCAAGGCCGCGCGCAATGACGACGATGGCCTTCTGGGCGGCGGCGACATCGGCCTTCGACAGGCGACCGCGCAGTTCGATCTCGTCGCGCACGCCGTCCGCCGCGCGGCTCGACATGGCGGCGAAGAAGGGCGCGCGCTGGTCTTCCTTGAGGCCCTTGAGCGCATCGACCAGCTTCTCGTTGTCGACATCGCGCAGGAGCCTGCCCATCGACATCGGATCGAGCGCGAGCAGCATCTCGAAGGTGAACAGCTCCTCCTCGATCTGCGCGGCAAGCGGCCCGTCGCGTTCGGCGATGGCGGGCAGCACCACATTGCGCATATCCCCGGCGGCGAGGTTGATGAGGTTCGCCGCCTCGCGCGGACCGCCCAGCGCCAGCGCCGCCGCGCCGAAGGTGGCGGTGATGCGCTGGGTCAGCAGGGTGTCGATGGTGGCGATGGCGGAGGCCGAGATCGGCCCGCTCTTCGCCACCCGCTCGACCACCATCGCCTGAAGCGCGCGCGGCAGCGCGGCGAGCACTTCGGCGGCGGGTTCGGGTTCGATCAGCAGCAGCAGCGCGGCGATCACCTGCGGGTGTTCGTCCGCGATCAGGCGGACCAGCACCGGCGGCACCAGCCAGCGCGCCATCTCGACCGAGCGCGGGCGCGCGTCGGGCTCGATCCGCTGCATCATGCTGTCCGCCCGCGCCGGGCCGAGCGCCTTGTCGAGCATGGTGCGCACCCGGTCGGTCCGGCCGCGCTGGGGCAGCAGCTCGCGCTCGGCCTCGCTGGCAAAGTCGGCCAGCGCCTCGGCCATGCGCGGCTGGTCGATCTCGCCCAGCGCCATCATTGCCGCGCCGAGGCGTTCGAGTTCGGGCGGCGACAGGCGGCCGAGGATCGCGCTGGCCTCCTCGTCGCCGAGCAGCATCAGGAACACCGCCGCGCGGTCGATCCGGCTCAGCAGGCGCTCGGGCGCGGTCTCGGGGAGGGTGTCGTCAGGGGCAAGATCGAGGTTCATGACGCGCTCCCCTCCGGCTGGGTGTCATCGGGCGCGGCGAGCATCCGCTGGAGCGCCTCGGCGGCGCGTTCGGGCTGGCTGGTGGCAAGCCTGCGGGCGAGTTCCACCTGGCGCGGCAGATCGCCGAGCGCCGTGGCGGCGGCCATCGCCGGGAGCACGTCGGCCGGGGCGACATCTTCGCTCTCGGCCTCGGCCAGCGCGGGCAGCGCTGCCTCGTCGGCGGCGGCAGCGGGCGCTTCGTCCTTGCCCTTGCCCTTGAGCCTGCCGATCAGCGGGCGCACCGCCAGCAGCAGCACCAGCAGCACCGCCAGCAAGGCCGTGCCGTAGCGCACCAGCATGGCGAACCACGGCTGCTCGTAGAAGGCGGGGGCCTCCATCTCGCTCGGCTCGAACTTGCTCGCCACCACCTCGACCTGATCGCCGCGCGCCGTATCCGCGCCCACCGCCGCGCCGACCAGCGCTTCGAGCTGGGCCGCGGTCATCGGGGCGGCCTGCTTGAGCGCGGCATCGCTCACCGCGACCGCGACCGAGAGCCGCGTCAGGCCGCCCGGACGGGTGCTGGTGACCGCGACTTCGCGCCCCAGTTCATAGCTGCGCTCGGAGGCGCTTTCGGTGTCGGTCGCCTGCGCGGTGGCGGGCGGGGCGGGCTGCGGCGGGCCGTCGACCAGCTGGGCCTGCGGCGGCGGCGTGTTGGCGGGAACCCCCGGCACCCCACCCGCCGGGCCGGCGCCGGTGCGGCTGGCATTGCGCTCGCTTTCGGAGCGCACCACGCCTTCCTTCTCGTAGGTCTCGCGCGCCGAGGTCACCTCGTTCTGGTCGAGCGCGACCTGCACCTCGGCGGAGTAATTGCCCTCGCCCAGCAGCGGCAGCAGCAGGGTGTCGATCTGCTCGCGCAGCTTGGCCTCGTGCTCGCGCTGGAGCAGCAGCGGTTCCAGATTGTCCTCGCGCGGGGAGGACAGCAGCCGCCCGTTCTGGTCGACCACCCGCACCGCATCCGCGCTCATCCCCGGCACCGAGGCGGCGACGAGATTGACGATCGCCTCGACTTGGCTCTGCGACAGGCTGCGCCCGTTCACCAGCCGCACCATCACCGAGGCGCTGGGCGGATTGTTCTCGCGCACGAACACCGATCTTTCGGGCGTGGCCAAGTGGACGCGCACAGATTCGATCCCGTCGATCTCGCGGATCGTCAGCATCAGCTCGCGTTCGCGCGCCAGGCGCAGGCGCTCGCCTTCGAGCGTGCGCGAGGTGCCGAGCGGCATCGCGTCGAGCATCGCTTCGGCTCCCTCGGGCGCGGCGATCCCGGCATTGCTCGCGACCAGCATCTTGGCGCGGTAGACATCGTCCTCGGCG
This sequence comes from Porphyrobacter sp., assembly GCA_027531395.1. Classification (GTDB taxonomy): domain Bacteria; phylum Pseudomonadota; class Alphaproteobacteria; order Sphingomonadales; family Sphingomonadaceae; genus Erythrobacter. The sequence goes on from JAPZRO010000001.1 coordinate 485,367, forward strand.
ACCGAGAGCGCGCCGGTCTGGTTGTCGATCGCATAGGCGATCCCGCCCGCTTCGAGCGTTTCGACCACCTTGGCGCGCTCGGCATCGGTGAGGCTGCTGTAGAGCACCCGGTCAGGCCCGGAGGCGAGGGTCATCCAAAGGGCACCGGCCGCCGCCAGCGCGCCCACGCCCGCCAGCATCGGCAGCGCGCGCGAGAGGGCGGGCTGGCCGATGAACCCGGCGACGGGCTCGGGCAGCAGAGTGCGCCAGGTCGCCTGCGGCGGCGCGGCGGGAAGGCCCGCAGGTTCGGCAGGAACGGGAAGGCTTGCTTCGGCCATCTACTCAGCCTCCCATCCGCATGATGTCCTGGTAGGCGGTGAGCAGCTTGTTGCGCACCTGCAAGGTCGCCTCGAAGGCGACGCCTGCTTCCTGCCGGGCGAGCATGACTTCGGCGATGTCGGTCACAGCCCCACGCTCGTAGGCGACCTGCATGTCGGACGAGCGCTGCTGCACCGCGTTGACCTGCTTGAGCGCATTGCCGAGCGTGTCGGCGAAGCCGGCGGCAGGCGAGGGCGCGGGGCCGGCGGCGCGCGGGGCATCGCTCGCGGCACGCACGTCCTGCAAGGCGGCGCTGCGGGCGAGCACCTGTTGGCGCAGCGCCATGACGTCAGCGGGGCCGAAACCGGGACGGATCACGCTCATGCCCGCGCTCCTGCGACCATGCCGTTCGCGCGCATCGAGGCGAGGCGGTAGCGCAGCGTGCGCTCGGAGATGCCGAGGCTGCGCGCCGTGGCGCTGCGGTTGCCGTCATGGTTGGCGAGCGCGGCGAGGATCGCCTGCGCCTCCGAGGCGAAGGCAACGTCCGAAAGCGTGCGCGCAGGCATGGGCTGCGCTGCCGGAGCCGGGGGTTCGGAAACCGCGCGCACCGCTGTGTCGAACACGATATGCTCGGGCGTGATCACGCCGCCCTCGCCGCACAGCAGGATCGCGCGGCGGATGACATTTTCGAGCTCGCGGACATTGCCCGGCCAGGCGTGGCTTTCGAGCAGCGCCAGCGCGGCAGGCGCGATCCAGCCGGGGCGGCCCGGCGCGGCCGCATGGCGCAGCAGCATCCCGAAGGCGAGCGCGGCAATGTCGCCCGGCCGGTCACGCAGCGCGGGGATGCGCAGCGGGAACACGTTGAGGCGGTAGAGCAGATCCTCGCGGAACCGCCCGGCCGCCGCCTCGGCGGCGAGATCGCGGTTGGTCGCGGCGATGATCCGAACATCGACCTTGAGCGGCCTGGTCGCGCCCAAGGGCAGCACCTCGCCTTCCTGCAGCGCGCGCAGCAGCTTGGCCTGCAAGGCGAACGGCAGTTCGCCGATCTCGTCGAGCAGCAGCGTGCCCTTGTCGGCGGCGCGGAACAGCCCCTCGCCCGCCTCGGCCGCGCCGGTGAAGGCACCCTTGCGGTGGCCGAACAGCAGCGCTTCGAGCATCGCTTCGGGCATGGCGGCGCAATTGACCGCCACGAAGGGACCCTCGCTGCGCGGCGAGAGGCGGTAGACGAAGCGCGCGAGCACTTCCTTGCCGGTGCCGGTCGGGCCTTCGAGCAGGACGGGAATGTCACTCGCCGAGATGCGTTCGGCCAGCGTCAGCAGCGCGAGCGACTGCGCGTCGCCGGCGATCGGCCAGCCGCCGTGCGCCGCTGCGGCGAGCAGGGCGGGCCGCGCGGCTTCGGGCGCGGCGGGATCATAGGCGAGCGTGATGCGTCCCGGAGCGGCGAGCGTCAGCGCGGGGGCGGCGGCATGGCTGAGCGCAATCGCGGTGATCCCCTTGCCCGCCAGCCCGCAGGCCAGCGCCGGCGGGATCGCCTCGCCCAGCACGATCCGCTCGCGCTGCCATGCCACGCCCATTAGCGGGACGGTGATGCCAATCAGTCCGTCATGCGCGGTGCTCGCGGCTTCCGGCTGCGGCGCGGCTGCAAGGCTCGCCGGTCTCGACGCTGGAATGTTCATGCTGGCCCCTGTGTCTGGTCCGGGTGACGTTTCCCGGTGGCAATCCATTGCCGCGCGGACGTCCAAGATGTTGCAAATTTAAGCCCCCGTAGCTTCACCTAGTCGGTACCGGCCGCACACGGAGAGCAGGGGCGCAACGCGCGCGTGAAGGCCGGCAGGGCGGGCGGCGAGGGTTTGCCGGGGGCGAAAAATCCGGCCGCTTAAACATCCCGGCATGCGGCCGCTCTAATGGCCAGCAGCGACGGGCGTGTTCGTCCTGCCTGACCATTCGGGAGTTTCGACAATGAACGTGATCAACACCAATATCTCCGCCCTGCGCGCCACAAATGCCAGCGTTTCGGCCGGCAAGATGCTCGGCACCGCGATGGAGCGCCTGTCGTCGGGCAAGCGCATCAACTCGGCCAAGGACGACGCCGCCGGTCTGGCGATTGCCGCTTCGATGACCTCGCAGATCCGCGGGATGCAGCAGGGCGTGCGCAACGCCAATGACGGCATCTCGCTGGCGCAGACCGCTGAAGGCGCCCTCGATGAAGTGACCAACATGCTCCAGCGGATGCGTGAACTGTCGGTGCAGAAGGCGAACGAGACCTATTCGACCGACGACATCGCCAACATCGAAGCCGAACAGGATGCGCTCGCCGCCCAGATCACCGAGGTGGTGGAGAACACCGAGTTCAACGGCATCAACCTGTTCTCGACCGCGACCAACACCATCACCATCCAGGCCGGTGCGACCGCGAACGACACGATCGACATCACCCTGCCGGAACTCGATGTGGCGGCCGGTTCGCTCGCCGCGGTCGTGACCGGCGGTGCGGCGGTCGCGACGGCCACGCTCGCCCAGTACGACACCGCGATCGGTGCCGTCACCACGGCGCGGGCCGATCTGGGTGCGGTGCAGAACCGGCTGGAATCGGCGGTGAACAACCTCACCAACGTCTCGACCAACCTCACCGACGCGCGTTCGCGGATCGAGGACACCGACTATTCGGCGGAAACCACCGCGCTCGCCAAGGCGCAGATCCTCGGCCAGGCCAGCACGGCGATGCTGGCCCAGGCCAACCAGTCGCAGCAGAACGTGCTCTCGCTGCTGCGTTAAGTCTCCCCGCGTCGTCTATCGCCCTCCCCTGCGAAGGCGACCCCCAAGCCCGGAGCCGCACGGCTCCGGGCTTTTCGCGTGGCTGGCTGCAAGGCGGGAGGTGTTGGCGCAAAAGCGGTTCGCGGCCTGCCCAATCGGTGGTAATGTCGGCCTCGGGGACGATGCCCGGACAGCATCGGCACGGGAGGGAAATGACGACCATGAAGAACCGCTTTCTCGGATATGCGACGGCCTCGCTCGCCGTCACCGCCATGGCGATCGCGCCGATTTCCGCCAAGAAGGCCGACTCGCTGCGCGATCTCGTCGGCGTGTCGGGCGCGAGCGCCGAAACCCAGCTGTCGCAGCGCGGCTTCGAATACATCTCCGGCAACAAGAACAACACCAGCAGCTACACCTACTGGTGGCACCGCGACGGCAAGGACTGCGTCGTGGTCGAGGTGAACAATGGCCGGGTCGCGCGGATCAACGACACCAAGGCCGAGGACTGCGGCAAGAAGTCCGGCAATGACGCTGCCATCGCTGCAGCCGCGATCGGCGCGGTCGCGATCGGCGCGATCCTGCTGTCGCGCGGCGACAAGGACAAGCACCGCGAGCAATACAACCAGGACTGGCAGGAGGTGCAGGTCCACAACACCCAGTCGGGCAGCCTGCGGATCTTCCGCAACCCCGACAAGAACGCGCGCGTGCGGGGCGAGGTGCGCGAGGGCGAGTACCTGCGCAATTTCGGCTGCGAGAACTACAATGGCGAAAGCTGGTGCGAAGTCTCGACCATGAACGGCCGCACCCAGGGCTGGGCGCGCGACCGCTATCTGCGGGTGACCGGCAATTATCCCGGCGGCGGCTGGGGCGGGTCCGGCGGATCGGGCGGCGGCTGGGGCGGCTCGGGCGGCGGCCAGTACGGTTATCTCACCGGTGCCCGCCCCGCCCGCGCCGAGGACGTGCTGCGCGATCGCGGCTTCCGCGTGGTCGACAGCTACAATTCGGGCCGCTCCTACTATTCGATCTGGTACAGCGTTCGCAGCCGCGAATGCGTGCAGATGACCGTCTCGAACGACCGGGTGCAGAGCGTCAACGATGTCCGCGGCCACCCGCGCTGCCGCTGATAGAGGCTAGGGCGCGCGCGATCGTTCCATCCGCGCACGCCGTCATAGGGGAGGGGAGAACATCATGCGCCTGTCTGCAACCGGTCTGATGCTGCTCGGCGGAACGGGGGTCGCCGCCGCGCTACTCTCGGCCACCGCCCTGTCGCAATCCGCCGCACCCGGCCCGGTGCGTTACGCCATGGATGCCGCCACCATGAGCGGGATGGGCGCGATGATGGGCAGCGGGGGCGGCGGGGGCCTCGGCGCGATGATGGGAATGATGCGCGGCGGCCCGCCGCAGGCGGTGCGCACGCTCGAACTCCACCATGGCGCGGGCACCACTGCGCCCAAGCCCGAAGCCAATCACTTCATGCCCAAGGGCGCGGGGCTCGGAGCCTCGGTCAAGCTGCTGCCGCCTCCGCCGCAGGGCAAGGGCGAAGGCGAGATGCAGTTCGAGCGGCCGAGCGGGCGGCTGCTGCTCTACTGGGGCTGCGGCGAGCGCGCGCCCAAGGGCCAGCCGGTGGTGATCGACTTCGCCAAGCTGGCCAAGGGCGAGATCCCGCCGGGCCTGTTCATGAGCGGGGTTGATCTGGCCGAGGACTGGCAGGTCGGCATCGCCAACAGCCGCACCTACACATCATGGCCCAACGGCAGCGACCGCAAGAGCGTGCCGGCCAATGGCTCGCTGCTCGGCGCGCACCGGATCGCGGCGAACTATTCCAAGGAAATCGCCTTCACGCTGGGCGAGGATTTCATGCCGCCGCTGCAGGCCAGCACCAGCAATGCCGCGGGCGGGGGCAGCAAGCTGGCGTGGACGGGGCTCGAAAAGGCCACCGGCTACTATGCCTGGGCGATGGGCGCGAAGGATACCGGCCGCGGCGGCACGCCGACCGAGATGGTGTGGTGGGCATCCTCGAAGCAGCAGGCGTTCGGCGGCCCGCTGTGGGACTGGATCTCGCCCGCAGGCGTGCGCAAGTTGATCGCCGCCGGCACTGTCATGCCGCCCGAACAGCGCGACTGCACCGTCCCTGCCGAGGTGATCAAGGCGAGCGGCGAGGGGCTGATGATCAGTCTTCAGGCCTATGGCCCGCAGGCCGATTTCGCCTACCCGCCGCGCCCGGCCGACACCCGCAAGGCGTGGAACCCGGAATGGATCGCCCGCGTGCGCTTCCGCTCCTCGACCATGCTGATCCCGGGGATGGAGGGCATGGGCGCCATGGGCAGCTCGGGCCAGTCGGAACCCGAGGCACCGCCACGCAAGCCCAAGTGCAAGGGCCTCAAGGGCCTTGCCGAGCGCGCGGCGGGGCTTTGCGAGTAATCTAAGCCCAGTCGCCCAGGAGCGGCCTGAATTCGTCGACCCTGATCGACTGCCACACCCCGCCGGTAAGGTACGGATCATCGGCGAGAATTTCCCGCGCCGCCGCCTCGTCGGCCGCCTTGACGATCAGCAGCGAACCGATGATCAATCCATCGGCCCGCATCAGCGGACCGACGATCACGAAATGCTCGGCATTGGCGTGGACGAAGTCGAGATGCGCCGGGCGGTGGATCGCGCGCAGGCGGCCGCCGTCTTCGCCGTCGCGGCAGTGAAAGCAGAACATGCGCATCGCGTTGATCCCCAGTGGTTCACTTAGGCTAACCGGCCCCTGCCCGCCAATCAAGGCACTGGTGCGAAGGCAGGTTGCAAACACCGAACTTGAAGCGCAGCCTGATGGGGTTCAGAGGGCCGCTCATTGCTCCGAATCGTTTCAGGTGAAACCATATATGGCCGACGCCGCCCCCCTGCCCGCTATCGACCGCACCGACCTGCGCCGCGCCTATCGGCAGGAAGAGGAAGCCTGCATCGCCGAGCGGCTGGAGCAGGCCGCCCCCGCCGCGCGGGTGCATGAGGTCGCAGCCCGCCTCGCGATCGACCTGATCGAGGGCGCGCGCGGCAAGAAGGCGAGCGGGATCGACGCCTTCCTCCAGCAATATGGCCTCGACACCGAGGAAGGCATCGCGCTGATGTGCCTTGCCGAAGCGCTGCTGCGCGTGCCCGACGCCGCCACCGCCGACGCGCTGATCAAGGACAAGATCGGCAGCATCGAATGGGGCGAGCATCTGGGCGAAAGCTCCTCGACCTTCGTCAACGCGGCGACCTTCTCGCTGATGCTGACGGGCGAAGTGCTCGATCCGCCGGACGAGCGCCAGCGCGGCATGGGCTCGGTGCTCAAGCGCGCGATGAACCGGCTGGGTGAGCCCGTGATCCGCACCGCGACCGCGCAGGCGATGAAGATCCTCGGCGGCCAGTTCGTGTTCGGCCGCACCATCGACGAGGCGCTAAAGCGCGCCGCGCCCGAACGCGCGCGCGGCATCACGCACAGCTTCGATATGCTCGGCGAGGCGGCAATGACCTTCGCCGATGCCGAGAAATACCGCCTCGCCTATGAAAGCGCGCTGGCGCGTCTCGCGCGCGAGGCGGGCGCGGGGGTGGCCGGCTCACCCGGGATTTCGGTGAAGCTCTCGGCGCTCCACCCCAAATACAATTTCTTCCACGCCGATGAAGCCAAGGCGGCGATGGTGCCGGTGATCCGCGACCTCGCGGTCAAGGCGCGCGATGCCGACATCCACTTCACCATCGACGCGGAAGAAGCCGAGCGGCTCGAACTCAGCCTCGACATCATCGAGGAACTGGTCGGTGATGACGACCTGTTCCGCCGCCCCGACGGCAGCCGCTGGGAGGGCTTCGGCCTCGCGATCCAGGCCTACCAGAAGCGCGGGATCTGGGTGTGCGACTGGGCAGGCAAGGTGGCGCGCCGTCACGGCCGCAAGCTGTTCGTGCGGCTGGTGAAGGGCGCCTATTGGGACAGCGAGGTGAAGCTCGCGCAAGTCGGGGGCTACACCGACTACCCCGTCTTCACCCGCAAGGTCGCGACCGACGTCAGCTACCTCGCCTGCGCCGCGCGGCTGTTCGAGCACAGCGACGTGATCCGCCCGGCCTTTGCCACGCACAACGCCTACACCATCGGCGCGATCAAGCATCTCGCCGCCGGGAAACCGTTTGAATTTCAACGCCTGCATGGGATGGGCGAGGAGGTCTACGACGCGCTCCACGCGCTCGAGGGCAACCAGCGCACCCCGGTCCGGATCTATGCCCCTGTCGGCGGGCACAAGGAGCTGCTCGCCTATCTGGTGCGCCGCCTGCTCGAGAACGGGGCCAACACCAGTTTCGTCAACCGCATGGGCGATGCCGACATTCCGGCCGAGGAGCTGGTCGGTGATCCGGTGGCGGAACTCGCCGCGCTCTCGCCCCGCCGCAATCCCGCGATCCCGCTGCCGCCTGCGATCTTCGGCGCGCGGGAGAACAGCGCGGGCGTAGACCTCTCCGACCCGCTGGTGCGCGAACCGCTGCTGGCGCAGCTCGACGCGCTGGCGCTGGCGACATGGGCCGCCGAGCCGACTGTCGCGCTCGCCGAGGCCGGGCAGGTGACCAGCATCACCTCCCCGCAGGACCGTAGCCAGACCGTCGGCACGGTGCGCGCCGCCACCCCGGCGGAAATCTCGCAGGCCTTCGACAAGGCCGCCGCAATCCAGCCGGGCTGGGACGCGCTCGGCGGCGAGGCGCGCGCGCTGCTGCTGGAGGAAGCCGCCCGCCTGTTCGAGGCGCACACCGCCGAATTCCTCAGCCTGTGCCAGCGCGAGGCGGGCAAGACCCTGCTCGATTCCGTTCTCGAACTGCGCGAGGCCGTCGATTTCCTGCGCTACTACGCGGCCGAAGCGCGCCGCCAGTTCACCGCACCCCTGATCCTGCCCGGGCCGACGGGGGAGGAGAACACGCTCAGCCTGCACGGGCGCGGCGTGTTCGTGACGATTGCGCCGTGGAACTTCCCGCTAGCGATCTTCATCGGCATGGCCTCGGCCGCGCTGGCGGCGGGCAATACGGTGCTGGCCAAGCCCGCGCCGCAGACCCCGCTGATCGCCGCGCTCGCCATCCGCATGTGCCATCAGGCCGGCATCCCGCCCGAGGCGCTCCAGCTGGTCCCCGGCGGCGCCGAAGTGGGCGCGCTGCTCACCGCCGATCCGCGCCTTGCGGGCGTCGCCTTCACCGGATCGACCGCGACCGCGCGCGCGATCAACCGTGCGCTCGCGATGCGCGACGGCCCGATCGCCACGCTGATCGCGGAGACCGGCGGGCAGAACGCGATGATCGTCGACAGCTCGGCCCTGCCCGAACAGGTGGTGCGCGATGTGGTCGCCAGCGCCTTCCAGAGCGCCGGCCAGCGCTGCTCGGCGCTGCGGGTGCTCTACCTTCAGGAAGACGTCGCCGACACCATGCTGGAAATGATCCGCGGCGGGTTCGAAGCGCTGGCCGTTGGCGATCCGGCCGATCTTTCGACTGATGTCGGCCCGGTGATCGACGAGGCGGCGCGCGCGCGGCTCGAAGCGCACATCGCCGAATGCGAGAGCAAGGGCTACCCCGTCACCCGCCTGCCGCTCCCCGATGCGGCAAGCAATGGCTGCTTCGTCGCGCCGACCATCATCGAAGTGCCCTCGATCCGCGCGCTTTCGGACGAGCATTTCGGCCCCGTCCTCCACGTCGCGCGCTTCCGCGCGGGCGAATTGCCGCAGGTGGTGGCGGACATCAACGCTTGCCGATTCGGGCTGACGCTGGGCCTCCACAGCCGCATCGCCGAGACGCGGCGCTTCGTGCAGGCCCATGCGCGGGTCGGCAATTTCTACGTCAACCGCAACCAGATCGGCGCGGTGGTGGAAAGCCAGCCCTTCGGCGGCGAGGGCCTGTCAGGCACCGGCCCCAAGGCCGGCGGCCCGCACTACCTCGCGCGGTTTGCGACCGAGCGGGTGATGACGATCGACACCACCGCGGCGGGCGGCAATGCCAGCCTGCTCGCCGCCGGGTAAGGCGGGGTTCAGGCAGCGGGGCGCATCACCGCGGGGCCTAACGGGAGCCCGATGATGAAGCTTGCAGCAATCGGCGTGGTGATCGCCGGAGCGATGATCGCAGCCACCCCCGGCGCGGCACAGACCGCCGGGGTTCCGGTGGTGCGCGCCAGCCCCGCCCCCGCGCCCACCGGCAGCCCGATCATCCCGATCGCGCCGGGGCAGGAGCGTCTGGCCCGCGCCATCGCCAATCTCGAGGCACTTCGGCAGGGGCGGCTGTTCACCAGCGACCTGTCGCCGCAGGAATTGCAGGACGTGCTCGATCTCGAACGCACCGCGCGCAGCGGCGCGCTCGGCGACAACCGCTCCTTCGTCCAGCAATGCATCGACGAGGAAGTGCGCCGCAACGGCGGTCAGCCGAGCCGCCTCGCGTGGGAAGTGATCCGGCTGAAGTGCAGATAGGCGAGAGGGCGGCCCGACGTCAGTCGTCGAGCCACTGGCGCACGGCGAACCAGCCCAGCACCGCCAGCGCGATCAGGAAGCAGAAGCCGACCACGCCCCAGAACGCCCATGCATGATCGGCGAAAGGGATGCCTTCGACGTTCATCCCGAGCAGCCCGGTGACGAAGGTCAGCGGCAGGAAGATGAAGGCGACAATCGCGATCGCCAGCGAGCGCCGGTCGACGATCTCGGCGCGCAGATCGGTGAGCTGTTCGTGCAGCAGCGCGGCGCGCTCGCGCACCGCCTCGAGCTCCTCGGCCATGCGGGCGAAGCGGTCAGCGGCATCGCGCAGATGCATCCGGTCCTCGGTGCTGATCCAGTCGAACGGCAGCTGCGCCATCGAAGCCAGTGCATCGCGATCGGGCGCAACGAAACGCCGCAGGGCAATCGCCTGCGAGCGCAGCACCGCGATCCGGCGGCGCAGGGCGTAGATGTCGCCGTCCTCGAAGGCGGCCTCGCAATCGTCGAGCTGGTCGCCCAGGTCGGCGACCTCGGGATCGAGCGCGGTGCTGATCGCCTGCGCGAGGGTCGAGACGAAATCGCCCCCGTCCTTGAGGTGTCCGGCCTGCATCGCCGCCTCGACGCTCGCCAGCGCGGCCAGCGGGCGGCGGCTGACCGACGTGACGCGCCCGGCTTCGACCCATACGCGGATCGAGACCAGCCGGTCGCTGTCGGCCGTGACCGCCATGCCGGTGCCGCGCAGGTTGATGATCGCGCCTTCCGCGATCTCGTCGCAGCGCGGCCGCGTCTCGGTGGCCAATAGCGCGTTGGCGGCCATACCCGGCACATAGGGTGGCACGATCGCCATACCATCATGCCCGGCGCCCTCGACATGGAGCCAGACGAACCCCTCGCCCCGGTAGTCCGCAACCTCTGCCGGGGACATTTCGGTCACACTGTCGCCCTCGCGAACCAGCGCGCGCATGGAAGATCGGGGCGGTTCTTCACTCATCCCGGTGGTCTAGCCGGTTTCGGGAAAGGCGCAAACCGCTCGCCCGCGCGCGGCACGGGGCGGGGCAGACTCATCCGGATAATTCGCCCGCGCCCCTTGCTGCCCTTCCCCCCATCGGGAATCACAGTCGGCATGGCGATTCTCTCCGACAAATGGATCCGCGCCCAGGCGCTCGAACACGGCATGATCGAACCCTTTGTCGAGGCCCAGCGGCGCGACGGGGTGATCTCCTATGGCCTCTCGTCCTACGGCTATGATGCGCGGGTCGCGCCCGAGTTCAAGATCTTCACCAATGTCGATTCCTCGGTGGTCGATCCCAAGCAGTTCGACCCCAAAAGCTTCGTCGACCGCGAGACCGACGTCTGCATCATCCCGCCCAACTCCTTCGCGCTCGCCCGCACGGTCGAATATTTCCGCGTGCCCGAGGACGTGCTGGTGATCTGCCTCGGCAAGAGCACCTATGCGCGCTGCGGGATCATCGTGAACGTCACCCCGCTGGAGCCGGGCTGGGAAGGCCACGTGACGCTGGAATTCAGCAACACCACGCCGCTGCCCGCCAAGATCTACGCCAACGAGGGCGCGTGCCAGTTCCTGTTCCTCAAGGGCAACGAGCGCTGCGAGACGAGCTACAAGGACCGCGCGGGCAAATATATGGGCCAGCGCGGCGTGACGCTGCCCAGACTCTAGGGCCGAGACTCCAGGGCGCTTTCCTACCGGGCCGGGGCGGGGCTAGCCTGCTCACAAAGACCGCACGGAGCCCGGCTCATGATGATCGCGCTTTCCTTCCCCCTGTGTCCGTCCGCGTGGCGGAGCCGATGCAGGCCTTTGTTAAAGAGCCATATTTCCTTATCTCGCAAAGTTGACACGGTGTCACCTTTGTCACCTTTGTAACAATCTTGCGCGTGGCCTTTGACACCTGCTGCGCGCGCTTGCATGGCATGGGCAAATCCAAGGGAGACCGAGCATGAGCACCCGCGAATTCGACATCATCGTCTATGGCGCCACCGGCTACACCGGCCGCCTCGTCGCCGAGTATCTGGCGCATCACTACGGCAGCCGCGCGGATGGCCCCAAGTGGGCGATGGCGGGCCGCAGCCTCGCCAAGCTGGAGGAAGTGCGCGACCTGATCGGCGCGCCGGCCTCCACCCCGCTGGTGGTCGCCAATGCCGATGACGACGCCGACCTTGAAGCCATGTGCCAGCGCACCCGCGTCGTCCTCACCACCGTCGGCCCCTACCAGCTCTATGGCGACAAGCTGGTCGCCGCCTGCGTCAAGACCGGCACCGACTATGCCGACCTGTGCGGCGAACCGGCATGGATGGCGGCCAAGATAGCCGAGCATCAGGCCGCTGCCGAGGCCAGCGGCGCGCGCATCTGTTTTTCGAGCGGGTTCGATTCGATCCCCTTCGATCTCGGCGTGATGATGACCCAGAAGGCGTGTGTGGAGAAATTCGGCAAGCCCGCCCCGCGCATTCGCGGCCGCGTCCGCGCGATGCAGGGCACCTTCTCGGGCGGCACCGCGGCGAGCCTCGGCGCGACGATGAAGGCGGCGGCCAAGGACGTCTCGGTGATCGGCGTGCTGCGCAACCCCTTCGCGCTGACCCCGGGCTTCGAGGGGCCGGACCAGCCCTCGGGCATGATCCCGTCCTACGAGGACGATCTCGGCAAGTGGTCCGCGCCCTTCGTGATGGCGCCGATCAACACCAAGAACGTGCACCGCACCAACTTCCTGCTCGGCCACCCCTATGGCACCGACTTCCAGTATGACGAGATGATGCTGACCAGCCCCGGCGAGGCCGGCAAGGCGGCGGCCAATGCGGCGCTCGAATTCATGAAGAACCCGTTCGGCGCCAAGCCGCCCAAGCCGGGCGAGGGGCCGAGCAAGGAGGAGCGCGAGAACGGCTTCTACGACGTCGTCTTCGTCGCCGACATGGCCGATGGCCAGCGCCTGCAGTTCGGCGTGAAGGGCCGCTATGATCCGGGGTACGGCTCGACCAGCCGGATGCTGAGCGAAACCGGCATCGCGCTGCTCGCCTGTACCAAGCCGGGCGGCGTCGGCACCCCGGGCAGCTTCCTTGGCGAGGACCTCGTGAAGCGGCTGGAGGAACACGCCGAACTGACCTTTGCGGTCGAAGGCTGACACGAAAAAGGGGGCCGCCGGAGATACCGGCGGCCCCCCTGCGACCCTGACGCGGGCGCGGCCTGAGGTGCCTTAGAAGCTCAGGCGCACGCTCGCGCGGAAGTTGCGACCGATCAGGGGCACGAAGTCCTTGGTGAAGCTCGCATGGCGGCGGCCGACCACGTCGAAGATGTTGTCGGCGGCCAGCTGCACGGTGACATTGCGGTTGTCCGCCAGCGGACGCCACGCCACCAGCGCGTTGACCAGCGTGAAGCCCTCGGTCGGGGTCTCGAAGGTGGTCACGTCGTTCTGGTCGTCGAACCACTGCACCTCGCCGCGCACGTCGAAGGCGTCGGTCTGCGCTTCGAGCGCGCCGAGCAGGCTCAGCGGCGGGATGCGCGGCACGGCGGTGCCGTCGCCGAGTTCGGCTTCGATGTAGGAGGCGCGCAGATCGGTCAGGAGGCGGAAGCCGCCGGTGTCGACCACCGGATAGCTGAAGTCCGCCTCGATCCCGAAGAAATCGGCATCCTGCTGGAGATACTGGAACACCGGAAGATCGTCTTCCTCGGCCCCGGTCTCCTCAAGGAAGATGTAGTTGTCGAACCACTGCTTGAAGACGGTGAAGTTGAACGTCCCCTCGCCGATGGCGCCGCGGGCATAGGCTTCCACGCCCCACGCGCGTTCGGTGTCGAGGTCCGGATCGCCGATCTCGAAGGCCTGGGTGGCGATGTGCGGGCCGTCGGAGAACAGCTCCTCGGCGCTCGGCGCACGTTCGGCGCGCGAGCCGTTGAGGCCGATGCGGATCCCGTCGATGCCTTCATAGACCACGCCGAGCGCGCCCGAGAAGGTGTCGTAGTCGTTCTCGATCCCGAGCGTCTGGGCCTTCACCTTGGTGAATTCGGCACGCGCGGCGGCTTCGAGCTGGAACGGGCCGGTGCCGAGTTCCTGCAAGGTGAAGATCGCGACCTGATCGGTGAGGTTGGGCGGCACATAGGCTTCCGCGCCGACGGCGAAGAAGTCACGGTGGGTGTATTGCAGGCCGGTCGAGCCGCGCAGCGCCCCTTCGGCGTTCTGCACCAGCTCGGCGCGGGCCTCGACGCTGGTCGAATCGAAGGTGGTGCCGACCTCGTCGCCTTCGAACTCGGTGTGGGTGTAGTCGGAGAAGCCGACGCGCAGCTTCAGCCGCTCGAAGGTGCCCTCGCCGAGGTAGATGTCGCCCTTGAAGTCGGCGCGGAACTGTTCGAGGCCGATGCGGACGATCTCGTCCTCCTCGCCTCCGGCACCGAGGGGCATGATCGCCGCCGCGCCGGTTTCCTCGCCGCCGTGCTCGTGCTTGAGACCCGGGCGCTTGATGACGCCGTAATTGGTATCATAGTAGCCCAGCGCGACGCCGAAGGTGCTCTGGCCGAGGATCAGGCCGAGCCCCGCATTGACCGTCCAGCTGCGCATGTCGCTGTTCGGCACGAACCCGCGCTGCCCGGCGGCTTCGCGGAACTCCTCGGCCTCGTCAGGCTCGCCGTCGGCCTCCTTCTCGGCCGCTTCCTCGAGCAGCTCCTCGCGCAGTTCGGGCGCGAGCTGGAAGCCGCCGATATCCATGTTGCCGGTGTCGCGCCACGAGCCGTCGAGGTGGAACACGAGGTTCGAGCCGATCCCGACATCGACGCTGGCCGCGCCGGTCATCAGGTTGCTGGCACTGTCGACGCCCGCGAGGGCATCGATGTGGAACGCCTCGTCGGGCATCCGGGTCGGGATGCGCTTGTCGATCACGTTGACCGCACCGCCGATCGCCTGGCTGCCGTAGAGCAGCACCGCGGGGCCGCGCAGCACTTCGACGCGCTCGACCGTGATCGGATCGATGGTGGTGGCATGGTCGACCGAGGTGTTCGAGACGTCGGCCGTCCCCACCCCGTCGATCAGCACGCGCACGCGCTCGCCCTGCTGGCCGCGCAGCACGGGGCGCGAGGAACCGGGGGCGAAGCTGGTGGCGGAGACGCCGGGGATTTTGGTCAGCAGGTCGCCGATTTGGCCGGTGACCATGTCGCGCTGGATGTCGCGCACTTCGAGAACGCTGGTGCCCGCGAGCACATCGAGCTCCTTGAGGCCCGAGGCGCTGACGATGATGTTGCCGGTGCCGTCGGCCTGCCGGTTGTGCAGATCGTCCTCAAGCTGGGCATCGGCATCCTTGGCCTGCTCCTGCGCCATGGCCGGAGCGGCAAGGCCGCCGAGGCCAAGCACCGCGACGAGCGCGAGGCGGGAGGGGAGGTGGCGGAAATCGTGGGTCATGCTGCTTCCCGTTGCTTTAATGTGATAACGTATCGCGCAGCTAGCGAGCGCGGCGCGGATTGCAAGAGCAAACAGGCGGGCGAGCGACAGGAAACGACCAGTTGCGGCACAATTGCGACAGCCCCGCGACCCGCGCGCAGGGGCTCGGGCCCCGGGAAGGGCTTTGTTCGACAGATCGGTCTGGAAGATAATGGAGCGGGCGAAGGGATTCGAACCCTCGACCCCAACCTTGGCAAGGTTGTGCTCTACCCCTGAGCTACGCCCGCTCACTGGCGCTGACAGATACCGCTGAATCGCGCGGTTCCTGCCGGAGAGGCGGCGCGATTAGCAGCGCCCCCTCACCTCTGCAAGCGCAAATTTGGGACTGATTGGACTTGATTGCCGCGCCCCTTGCCGCCAGCACAGATGCGCGCTTCACATCCGCCGAAGATGCCCCACATTGGGGCGACAGGCAGAGCCGCGCAGCACAGACAGGAGCATACCTTGGCCAGCATGGGATTGAGCATCGACGAACAGAAGGCGGTCGACCGCTTCCGCAAGGCGGTGGTCGAGCCGTCGCAGACTAGCCTCGTCATCCTCGATTTCTGGGCCGAGTGGTGCGGGCCGTGCAAGGCGCTCACCCCGGTGCTGGAGAAGGTCGCGGCCGACTATGCCGACAAGGGCGTGGTGCTGGCCAAGATCAATGTCGACGAGGAACAGTTCATCGCCGCGCAGTTCCAGGTGCGCTCGATCCCGACGGTCTATGCCATGTTCCAGGGCCAGCCGGTCGCCGATCTGACCAATGCCCGCAGCGAATCGCAGCTCAAGGCCATGCTCGACCAGTTGCTGGCGCAATTGCCGGTCGCTGGCGGCGTGGGGGGCGCGGCGGGCGCGCCGCAGGGGCCGACGGCCGAAGAGCTCGCCCAGTTCGTCAAGATGGGCGAGGAAGCCCTCGCCGCCGGCGATCCGCAGCGCGCGGCGAGCATCTTTGCCCAGATCACCGAATTTGCCGAAGGCAACGCCCCCGCCCATGCCGGCCTCGTGCGCGCGCTGGTGCAGCTGGGCGAGCTCGATCAGGCGCGGCAGGTGATGGCGGTGATCGATTCGGATCCGCGCCTCGCCACCGACGCGGCGATGGCCCCCGCCCGCTCCGCGCTGGAGCTGGCCGGCACCCGTGTCGATGATGGCGAGCTCGCCACCCTGCGCGCCGCCGCCGCAGCTGACCCCGCCGACATGGACGCGCAGTTCGCCTATGCCGAGGCCGCCTTTGCCGCAGGCGAGCGCGATGCCGCCGCCGACACGCTGCTCGCCATGGTCGCCGCCGACCGCGAATGGAACGAGGGCGCGGCGCGGGCCAAGCTGCTCAAGATCTTCGAGGCCACGGGGCTGGAGGACGAATGGGTCGTCGGCGTCCGTCGCCGGCTTTCGCGCGTATTGTTCGGATGACGAAACGCCTTTCCATCTTTCCCCTGACCGGCGCGGTGCTGTTCCCGGGCATGCAGCTGCCGCTCCACATCTTCGAGCCGCGCTACCGTGCGCTGGTCGGCGATGCGCTGATCCGCGACCGCCAGATCGCGATGATCCAGCCGCAGCGCCCGGTCGAAGGCGCGCCGCTCTACCGCGTCGGCTGCGTCGGCAAGATCGGCGAGGTGCAGGCGATGGATGACGGGCGTTACAACCTCATCCTCGAAGGCGTGGCGCGCTTCCGCATGGTGCGCGAGCTCGATGTCACCACCGCCTTCCGCCAGATCGAGGCGGAAATCTACGACGAGGACGAGGACGAGACCCTCTCCCACGCCCAGCGCGGCGGGTTCGAGCGCGAGGCGCGGGCCTTTGCCGACAACCAGGGCTATTCGGTCGACTGGGATTCGGTCGGGCGGCTGGATGACCGCTCGCTGATCAACGGCGTCTCGCAGATCGCGCCCTTCGATCCGGCCAGCAAGCAGGCGCTGCTGGAGGCCGAGACGCTGGCCGAACGCTGCGAGCTGCTGGTGCAGCTGATGCAGTTCTACGGCCGCCACGACGGCGGCGAGGAAATCGTCACGCTGCAATAGCGGGCAGGCCGGTCACGACCCCGGCGCAGCGATCCCCGCCTTGTCGGCCGGGGTTGCGACCGGATGGTCGCGCTCGACCCGCTCGGAATAGCGGTCGACCAGCTGTTCGGCATGGGGCCGCAGCAGCACGGTGAAGCGCACCAGCTCCTCCATCACGTCGACGATCCGGTCGTAATAGCTTGACGGCTTCATCCGTCCGGCCGCGTCGAATTCCTCGTAGGCCTTGGCCACCGAGGACTGGTTGGGGATGGTGAACATCCGCATCCAGCGCCCGAGAATGCGCAGGGTGTTGACGGTGTTGAAGCTCTGCGACCCGGCATTGACCTGCATCACCGCCAGTGTGCGCCCCTGCGTCGGGCGCAGGCCCTTGTAGGCGAGCGGCAGGTGATCGATCTGCGCCTTCATGATGCCCGTGATCGTGCCGTGCCGCTCCGGGCTGCACCACACCTGCGCCTCGGACCACAGCGAGTGCTCGCGCAGCTCGTGCACCGCAGGGTGATCGTCGCCGCTCACCTGATCGGGCAGCGGCAGGTCGGACGGATCGAAGATGCGCGTCTCGCAGCCGAAGAATTGCAGCAGCCGCGCCGCCTCCTCGACCGCGAGGCGCGAGAATGACCGTTCGCGCAACGAGCCGTAGAGCAGCAGCACACGCACAGGCGGGTCCATCGGGCCGAGGCCCAGCGCCGGGCGGGCGTGGGCATAGTCGGGCTTCAGCGCGGGCAGATGCGCCGGATCGGACAGGGTGCGCAGGCGCTGGTACTCGCTCATCACGCCGCCCCTTCCATCGCACCGATGTCTGCAAGCGCGGCCTGCAGAGCCGTCTTGTCCATGCTCGCGCGGTCGAGCGCGAGGAAGGCCCGCACCCGCATGTCGAGCAAGCGCCAGGTCTCCTCGAAGGCGGCATCGACCTCGGCCTCGGAGCCGGTGACGTCGGCCGGATCTGGCAGGCCCCAATGGGCCTTGAACGGGCTTCCAAGGAACACCGGGCAGGCCTCGCCCGCGGCATTGCCGCAGACGGTGACCGCCAGATCGATCGCCGGCGCGCCGGGGGAGCTGAACTCGTCCCAGCTCTTGGAGCGGAAAGCGGCGGTGTCGATCCCGCGCCGTTCGAGCAAGCGCAGCGCGCCCGGATGCGGGACGCCCTTGGGCTTGCTGCCCGCGCTGAAGGCCTTCACCCGGCCCTCGCCCAGCTGGTTGATGATCGCCTCGCCAAGGATCGAGCGGGCGGAATTGCCGGTGCACAGGACCAGCACGGTGAAGGGGGTAAGGGTCATCGTAAGCCTCGGGTCTGCGGTTCACAGGCAAGCCCCGAAACGAGATCGGAGCACATTTCGGGAAGGCCCTGACAGCAATCCTGCATCAGGAAGGCGAGCAAGCGGCGCATGCCCGCAAAGTCGGCGCGGTAGTGGATCAGGCGGCTCTCACGCTCGGACTGCACCAGCCCCGCGCGCTCGAGCGTCGACAGATGGTGCGACATGGTCGAGGGCGGAACGCCGAGCCGCTCGGCGATCGCGCCGGCGATCACGCCCTCCGGCCCGGCCTGCACCAGCATCCGGAACACCGAGAGCCGCGTTTCGTGCGCCAACGCCCCGAGCGCATCGAGCGCCCAGACTTGCGTGCCGGGAACATCCATCGCCACCACCTTTCGACTAGAATCGAAATATCGCGCAGCGCCGCCGGGTCAACCGATATTTCGAAAATCATCGAATTGTCGGCGGGCACCGGATGGAGCGCCCCAGGCACGCTTCAGGGCTCTGTCACGCAATTTTCATGCAAGCCCCTGTGCGAAAGATTCACGGATTGATTCACATGATTCAATCACCAAATTTTTCTTCACAGATTCAATTTGGGGCTTGCGCGACCCGCGACTCAAGCTTGCTCCACGCGTCGCGGGTTTGTCACACATGGCCAGCGGGCCGGTCATGGTGATTTAAGGGTTAATCGGCCGTTGACGGGACTCCCGGCCTGATTCAGTATCTAGTGGTTCGGTTCAAAGCGGACCCCCAACCATTGGTGACTCCCCGATGCAGCCCGCCAGGGTGACAGGGGGCGGAGTCGCTCCGGAAAAGGGGCATTCGCGGCGGACCGGGAGGCGAAAGCAGTCCGGCTTGTGGACCCCTCTGGGGACATCCTGTTGGCGGAACTGTGGATCGTCCTGTATAGAACAGAATCGGAACATAGGCCTTGTGCCAGGTTGTGATTCGGGGGACACAAGTGGGGCAAGCGATGGAATTCAAGGCGAGCGATGGCGTGGCAGGCGAAGTGCTGAACGAAGTGGATGCGGGCGCTGTGACGCCGGCGAAGGGTGAAAAGGCCGTGACCATGAAGACGACTGATGCGGGTTCGGACGCCCTGATCGCGGCCAAGGCTGGCGAAGCGCTGGCTGGCGCCATGGCCGAAGTGGCCAAGCAGGCCGCGACCCCCGACAGCAAGAAGGTCAACGACCGCCGCTTCACCATCGTCACCGATGCGGCGCGCGATGCCAATCTCACCGAATTCGGCAAGGACACCCTGACCGACCGCTATCTGCTGCCCGGCGAGAGCTATCAGGACCTGTTCGCCCGCGTCGCCGATGCCTATGCCGACGATGAGGCCCACGCCCAGCGTCTTTACAACTACATCTCGGACCTGTGGTTCATGCCGGCCACCCCGGTGCTGTCGAACGGCGGCACCAACCGGGGCCTGCCGATCTCGTGCTACCTCAATTCGGTGTCGGACAGCCTCGAAGGTATCGTCGGCACCTGGAACGAGAACGTGTGGCTCGCCTCCAAGGGCGGCGGGATCGGCACCTACTGGGGCAATGTCCGCGGGATCGGCGAGCCGGTCGGCCTCAACGGCAAGACCAGCGGCATCATTCCCTTCGTGCGGGTGATGGACAGCCTGACGCTGGCGATCTCGCAGGGGAGCCTGCGGCGCGGCTCGGCGGCGTGCTATCTCGACATCTCGCACCCGGAAATCGAGGAGTTCCTCGAAATCCGCAAGCCCTCGGGCGACTTCAACCGCAAGGCACTGAACCTGCACCACGGCGTGCTCGTCACCGACGAGTTCATGGAAGCCGTGCGCGAAGGCGCCGAGTTCGAGCTCAAGAGCCCGAAGGACGGCTCGGTGCGCGGCAAGGTCGATGCGCGTTCGCTGTTCCAGAAGCTGGTCGAGACCCGTCTCGCGACCGGCGAGCCCTATATCGTCTTCTCCGACACCGTGAACCGCATGATGCCCAAGCATCACCGCGATCTCGGCCTCAAGGTCTCGACCTCGAACCTGTGCTCGGAAATCACCCTGCCGACCGGTATCGACCACCTCGGCAATGATCGCACCGCGGTGTGCTGCCTCTCGTCGCTCAACCTCGAGATGTGGGACGCGTGGAACGGCGACAAGCAGTTCATCGAGGACGTCATGCGCTTCCTCGACAACGTGCTTCAGGACTATATCGACCGCGCGCCGGACGAGATGGCCCGCGCCAAGTATTCGGCCGCGCGCGAGCGTTCGGTCGGGCTCGGGGTGATGGGCTTCCACTCCTACCTGCAGTCGAAGGGCGTGGCGATGGAAAGCGCCATGGCCAAGGCGATCAACCTCAAGATGTTCAAGCACATCCACGCCAAGGCCTCGGAAGCCTCGATGCTGCTGGCGCAGGAGCGCGGACCCTGCCCCGACGCCGCCGACATGGGCGCGATGGAGCGCTTCAGCTGCAAGATGGCGATCGCGCCGACCGCGTCGATCTCGATCATCTGCGGCGGGACCTCGGCCTGCATCGAGCCGATCCCGGCCAATATCTACACCCACAAGACCCTGTCGGGCAGCTTCATCGTCAAGAACCCCTATCTCGAGAAGCTGCTCGAGAAGAAGGCGAAGAACTCGAACAACGTCTGGAACTCGATCCTCGAGCGCGGCGGTTCGGTGCAGCACCTCGACTTCCTCACCCCCGAGGAGAAGGCGACCTACAAGACCAGCTTCGAGATCGACCAGCGCTGGCTGCTCGAATTCGCGGCCGACCGCACGCCCTATATCGACCAGGCCCAGTCGCTGAACCTGTTCATCCCGGCCGACGTCGACAAGTGGGACCTGATGATGCTGCACTACCAGGCGTGGGAGAAGGGCATCAAGTCGCTCTACTACCTGCGCTCCAAGAGCGTGCAGCGCGCCGGCTTCGTTGGCGGGGTGGAGGCGGACAACACGCCGGAAGCTCCCAAGATCGAACTGTCCGCCACCGGCGAGCAGACCGATTACGAGGAATGCCTGAGCTGCCAGTAGGCGCATCACCGGGCCGGCGGCGCGCTGCGGCGCCCGCGGCCCGGATGGTCACGGCGCAATCAAGGGGGAGTTGCTGATGAGTTTGCCGTTCGGGATGGGGATCTTCGGCCTCGTCGTCTGCGCGATCTTCGCGTTCACCGCGATCCGCGAGCTGCGGCGCGACACGCCCGGCCATGCGCGCAATGCGGCGATGATCCACATCGCGATGGTCTCGATGTTCGTGCCCTTCTGCCTCTACGTCCTCGTCGCCTACGCGCCCTGACCTGAATCCAAGCGCCCCGCGCGTCCGTATCTGCTATACAAGAACACCCAAGGAGTAACCCGCCCATGTCGCTGCTCGAAGCCCGCTCGACCTACAAGCCGTTCCAGTATCCCTGGGCCTATGACTTCTGGAAGCGCCAGCAGCAGATCCACTGGATGCCGGAGGAAGTGCCGCTGGGCGAGGATTGCCGCGACTGGGCGCAGAAGATCACCGATCACGAGCGCAACCTGCTCACCCAGATCTTCCGCTTCTTCACCCAGGCCGACGTCGAGGTGCAGAACTGCTATCACGACAATTACGGCCGCGTGTTCAAGCCCACCGAGGTCAAGATGATGCTAGCCGCCTTCTCCAACATGGAGACAGTGCACATAGCGGCCTATTCGCACCTGCTCGACACCATCGGGATGCCCGAGGCGGAATACTCTGCCTTCCTCGAATACGAGGAAATGAAGGACAAGCACGACTTCCTCGGCCAGTTCGGGGTCGACACGGATGAAGACATCGCCCGCACGCTCGCGGCCTTCGGCGGCTTCACCGAGGGGCTCCAGCTGTTCGCCTCTTTCGCGATGCTGATGAACTTCCCGCGCTTCAACAAGATGAAGGGCATGGGCCAGATCGTCAGCTGGTCGGTGCGCGACGAGAGCCTGCACTGCGAGGGCATCATCAAGCTGTTCCACACCTTCTGCGAGGAGCGCCAGTGCCTCACCAAGGCGGTGAAGGAAGACCTGATCGACATCTGCCAGAAGACCGTGCGGCTGGAGGACAACTTCATCGACCTCGCCTTCGAGATGGGCCCGGTGGACGGGATGAGCGCGAAGGAGATCAAGAAGTATATCCGCTACATCGCCGACTGGCGCCTGAAGCAGCTCGGCCTCCAGCCGATCTACCTGATCGAGGACCACCCGCTGCCGTGGCTCCAGCCGCTGCTCAACGGGGTCGAGCACGCCAACTTCTTCGAAACCCGCGCGACGGAGTATTCGAAGGGCGCCACCCGCGGCGACTGGAACACCGTGTGGTCGAGCTTCGACAAGCGCCAGAAGGCGAAGGCCGCCAACGAAGGCGCGGTGGAAGCGGAGGCCCCGGGGCTGTTTGGGGCTGAGGCTGCGGAGTGAAGAATGCTTTCCGGGGTCGACTCAGGCTGGCTAAAAATCTTTGAGCAACGCGTCTGGGTTTTTTGGGCGCTTGCGGTATTCTGCGGGATACTGCTGTATTTAGTCAGTCTCGGCGCGCTTCCGACCTTAGCAGGGCTAGTTTGGCTTTCTGACACTCTGACGATATTGACGCTACTGTTCGCCGTATTAGCTGTGTTCAGTTCGATCAGTCATATATGGACTTGGGCATCTTCGGAAATCCATGCCGCCAAAGCAAAAAAGGCCACTATTGCCCGTCTCGATTCACTTACTCCGATCGAGGCTAGAATCCTTGGTGCATTGGCGCACACGAATCGCAGATCATTCAACACTCGCCTCGATAATGGCGATGTCCATACACTCGTTCAGAAGCGCCTGCTTGTACAAGGAGGCGGCCATATCAATATTTTGGAGGTGCCCTACACCGTGCCTGATGCGATTTGGCCTGAGTTGCTGAGGCGAAAAAATGAGCTTCCGCCACCTGTACCCGGCGAAAATGATCCGTGGGTGCGGCATTGGATGACTTACTAAACGCCCCAAGCTATTTGACTTCAAGGCCCAACCCGCTGCGACTAACTTCGCCTTCGGCTCAGTAAGTCTCGCGCCCTTCCCGCAGGCGGGGAAGGGTAAACGCGCTTATTTCTTTCGTCTTGTTTCCACCCCAACCCCTCCCGCTTGCCCCCGGCCTTCGCCGGGGCGGGTATCGCGGTTAGGGGTGGGCCCTTCCTTTCAGCCCCCGCAGCCGCTCGATCTCCTGCCGGATCGCCGTCACCACGCCTTCGGCATTGCCAAGCACATCGTCACTGGTGAAGCGCAGCACGTCGTCGCGCACCATCAGGCCCCATCGCCTTCCCGGGATTGACCCGGGACCCCGCTTCTTCCTCTACCGTTGCTGAGGCAGCGGGGCCCCGGATCAAGTCCGGGGAGACGGAACGGGCAAGTCGGGGTGACGAACTCGGCGAAGCAATGCGCCCCCGCCCCTAACACCACCGCTTGCGCGGCCCGCCCCATTGCTCGGCCAGCCCCTCGCGCACCAGCATCGCGCCGATGCTCTCGCCGCCGCGCGTCACCAGCTTGAGGCTGCGGCCATATTTGTCCTCGGAGGGGCCGAAGGTGTTGGGCTCCAGCGTGAACGGCCCCGCGTTGAGCAGCGCCTGCAAGCGCAGCGTCGCCTTGCGGCCCATCGCCGCCTCGTTGGCGCAGCCGGGGCTGGTGACTTCGGGCGTGTCGAGATCGGCGATGCGGATCTTCTCGCCCTGATACCAGATCGTGTCGCCATCGACGACGCAGGTCACCCGCACCGGGCCGGAACACAGCGAAAAGCTTGCCCGCTCGCGGTCACCACCGCCCGCCACCGGTACCGCGCCGCTCGCCTGCTCCACCCCGCCGCCGAAGGGCAGCAGCAGCACCGCCGTGAACGCCGCCAGCGGCAGCGCGACCAGCGCCACCGGGAACCAGCGCAAGCCGCCGCGCTCGCGCCCCGACGAAGCGGGCAGGTAGGCCGACACGCGGGTCCAAGGCGAGGCGCTCCGGCGTTTGCGGAAGGGAATGATCTTGCCCATGGGCCGATCCTGCCCGCCAATGGTCAAAATCGGGTTAGAGCGCGTTCCGCTGACCCCGATCCCCCCTTTCCTACCGCCCCACCGCCGCGCTAGTCTCTCCGCGATGCATCGGCGAAGCTTTCCTCCGCTCCCGCCTGCCGCCCTGGCCCTGCCTTGCGGCTGCAATCCCCCCGCACAACCCGCTTTTCCGCTCCCGCCCCGTGTCCGTCCGCTTAGGCGTTTTGATGACAACTCTCTGAATCGCATAACAAAACACCGCTCACGCAAAGCGGACAGGGTGTCCGCTTTGTCCGCTTGCGTGCCGAGGCTTGCCCGTGTCACACTCGCAGCGGGGACGCGTACACGAGGGGGGAGACAGATCATGCCGGGGCCATTGAACCGCCGCGCGCGCACGCTTGAGGAGGCGGCGCTCAACATGGGGGCGCTGATGGAGAGCGCGCCGCAGGTCCACTTCCGGCCGCTCGAACCGCAGGGCGGCGATGTCTTCATCACCTCCTGGGCCAAGAGCGGCACCACGCTGATGCAGCAGATGTTCCACCAGATCCGGATGCTGGCCGCGACCGGCGCGGGTGACATGGACTTCGACGACATCTCCCGCATGACCCCGTGGGAGGACACCGCCTTCGCGCTCGATTTCGACATGAACGTGGCCCAGCGCGCGGCCCCTCGCGGCTTCAAGTCGCACCGCGAATACGAGCGCCTGCCCGCGGGTGCGCGCTACATCGTCACCCTGCGCGATCCGAAGGAGACCTTCGTCTCCTATTACCGCTTCGTCGATGGCTGGCACATCGAGCCGGGCGCGATTGCGATGGAGGAGTTCCTGCCGATGTGGATGGGCGGCGGGCCGGGCGGGTGCGACTACTTCACGCACCTCGTCAGCTGGTATGCGCGCCGCAGCGAACCCGACACGCTGCTCGCCACCTACCGCTGGGCGGCGAAGAACCGCGCGGCGATGATCCGGCGGATGGCGGACTTCCTCGGGCTCGAACTGACGCAGGCGCAGGCCGCGACGGTGCTCGAGATGACCTCGCGCGACTTCATGCACGCGCACAAGGACCGCTTCGACGACGCGATGTTCTGCGCCGTGATGGAGGCGCGGATCGGGGTGCCGGCGGCGAGCGATTCGAGCAAGGTGCAGGCGGTCGCCAGCGATGCGGGGGCGGTGCCGCCGCAGGTCGCCGCGCAGATCGACGCGCTATGGGCCGAACGGGTGCTACCGGTGACGGGCCACGCCGATTTCGCCAGCCTCGCGGCGGAGATCGACCCGGCCTAGCGCGCTCTGCCTACCAGCCCCACGCCGGCGGGGGCGGGGTCACGGGGCGGGTCAGGTCGAACTCGACGCGGAAGTGCCGCTCGGCAGGGGCGCCGCCTGCGATGGTGCGGCGCAGCTGGTAGGCATAGGTGCCGCCCGCCGTGCCCGCCGGGTCGACCTCGACCTGCCAGACATTGGTGAGCGAGGCGGTGAGCCCTGCGCGGGTGAACAGCGCGACGCTCTCGGCATCGACCGGGAAGGACTGGGCGCGCGCGGTGCCGGGGGTGGCGGTGTCGCCGCCGTACATGGTCACCGGGTCGCTGCTGCCGTCCTCGTGGCGGTGGTCGTGCTTGAGGCGCAGGCCGCCGTCGGGATTGCGGGTGACGAGCCAGGTGCGCGAACGGTCCCAGCTGCCGTCGGCGCGCTGGACGTGGAACGGCACCGCGATGCGCGTGTCGCTGCACGCCGTCACCGCCATCACCATCGCGGCTCCGGCGAGATCGGCGTCGGCCGCGTCGGCGGTCACCATCCGCCCGGCATAGGCCTTGCCGCAATGGCTGGAGAGCGCCTGCCAGAAGGCGTCCTGCGGGTCAGCCGGAGTGGGCGTCGCGCATCCCGCGAGCAGGGCGAGGGCGGCGAGGCTGGCGGCGGAGCGAGGGGGTGCGAAGCGGATCATGCGTCGGCCCTAGCACAGCATCGGCGTGGCAGCGAATTGACCCTGATCAAATACCGCCACCCCGCGCGGCTCTAGGCTGACTCCACACACCAAGGGAGAAAACCATGTCCGCACACACCCCGCACGAACTGCACGACGAATTTCCGCACGATGCCGACGCGCTGCACCGGCTCAAGCTCACCAATCCGCACTTCGTGAAACTGGCCGAGCGGCATCACGAGGTGAACCGCGAGATCCACCGCATCGCGGCCGAAATCGAGGCGGCGAGCGACGAACGGTTGGAAGCGCTCAAGCGCGAGCGGCTGCACCTGCTCGACGAGGTCGCCGCGTTGATCGAGCAGGAGCAGGAAGGCACGCCTTCCGCCTGATGCATTCGGGCTTGTGCGGGCGGGGCGTGAGGCGATGCCCCGCCCGCAACCCACGCCCCTGCTGACGCGAGGCGGTCAGCTACGGGGCTTGGCCCGCCGATCCTCGCCCGAGCGGCGATCGCCCTTGCGGCGGTCCGGCCCGTCGAAGGGCTGCTGGCTCTGGCGCCGGTCGCCCTTGCGGCGGCCGTCTTCGGGGGCATCGGTAACGGGGGTATCGTCTGACATATCGACCTCTTTCATCGGATGCCTAACACCAAGTCCCTGAAAAACCTAATCGTGTCATATACGCAGTGCCAAGCCGCCTTGCACTGCGCGGGGAAGGCGCTAGGGGCGCAGGCGTGCCATCTGCCCGACGGGCAAGGGAACCGACGCCTGTGAACGATACCAAGCTCTCCGCCCCCAGCGGCCCCCTCCCCGATCTCTCGAAGGCCGAAGTGCTGATCGAGGCGCTGCCCTATTTCCAGCGCTACGCCGGACGCACCTTCGTAGTGAAGTATGGCGGCCACGCGATGGGCGATCCGGCGGCGGCGCGCGACTTTGCCGAGGATATCGTTCTCCTCAAGGCGGTCGGCATCAATCCGGTGGTGGTGCATGGCGGCGGCCCGCAGATCGGCCAGATGCTGAGCCGGCTGGGTGTCGAAAGCACCTTCGTCGATGGGCTGCGCGTCACTGACGAGGCCACGGCCAAGGTCGCCGAGATGGTGCTTTCGGGCGCGATCAACAAGGAACTGGTCGGCTGGCTGGCGGCGGCAGGCGGCAAGGCGATCGGCATTTCGGGCAAGGACGGCGGGCTGGTCACGGCGCGCAAGGTCTCGCGCACCACCCGCGATCCCGACAGCAATATCGAACAGGTGGTCGATCTGGGCTTCGTGGGCGAGCCGGCCGCAGTCGACACCACGGTGATCGACACCATGGTGGCAGCGGGCATGATCCCGGTGATCGCGCCGATCGCCCCGGGCGAGGACGGAGCGACCTACAACATCAACGCCGACACCATGGCTGGCGCGATCGCGGCGGCGCTGGGCGCGGCGCGGCTGTTCCTGCTGACCGA
The DNA here is from genome assembly GCA_027531395.1 of Porphyrobacter sp. Classification (GTDB taxonomy): domain Bacteria; phylum Pseudomonadota; class Alphaproteobacteria; order Sphingomonadales; family Sphingomonadaceae; genus Erythrobacter. The sequence goes on from JAPZRO010000001.1 coordinate 512,836, forward strand.
CGTGCCGGGCGTGCTCGATGCCGAGGGCAAGCTGCTCACCGATCTCACCCCCGCCGATATCGAGCGCCTGCGCGCCGAGGGCGTGATCCGCGGCGGCATGGTGCCCAAGCTCGAAACCTGCGTCAGCGCGGTCGAATCCGGCTGCGAGGCGGCGGTGGTGCTCGACGGGCGGGTGGGCCACGCGATGCTGCTCGAATTCTTCACCGCGCGCGGGGCGGGCACGCTGGTGCGCGCCGGTTGATCTTCGGGAACTGAGGTGTGGCGCAAGGCGTATTAAGACGCTAATACGCCTACCAAGGGACATCACCGGGCAGCGCCACCCGCGCGCGCCCAGCATGGGATATGGATCGCAATGCAAGGACTGGCTGTACTCGTCGACATCCTCGTGATGATCACCAATGTGCTGGTGATGCTGATCATCGTGCAGTTCGTGATCGGGCTGCTGTTCGCCTTCAACGTCGTGAGCCCCTCCAACGAATTCCTCCGGCAGGTCTACGACGCGATCAACCGCCTGCTGGAGCCGGTGCTGCGGCCGATCCGCAACATCCTGCCTGCCACCGGCGCGATCGACTTCTCGCCGCTGGTGCTGATCCTCGGGCTGCAAATCCTCATCCGCGTGCTGATCGGGCTGGCGGGAGCCTATTGATGCCGCAAGCTGCTCTGATCGACGGCAAGGCTTTTGCCGAGGGCCTGCGCGCGCGGGTCGGCACCGCTGCGGCCGCCTTTGCGCATCAGGCCGGACGCCGCCCGGGCCTCGCGGTGGTGCTGGTGGGCGATGACGCCGCCAGCCAGGTCTATGTCGGCGCCAAGGGCAAGGCCTGCGAGGCCGCCGGCATGGCGAGCTTCGAACACCGCCTGCCCGCCGACACTTCCGAGGCCGCGCTGCTTTCGCTGATTGAGCGATTGAACCACGACGAGGCGGTCGACGGCATCCTCGTCCAGCTGCCGCTCCCCGGCCAGCTTGACGAACAGGCGATCATCGCCGCGATCAATCCGGACAAGGACGTCGACGGGTTCCATGTCATCAACGCCGGACGGCTGGCGGTCGGCCAGACGGGCTTCGTCCCCTGCACGCCTCTGGGGTGCATCATGCTGCTGAAGGACCGGCTGGGCGATCTGTCGGGGCTGGACGCGGTAGTGATCGGCCGCTCGAACATCGTCGGCAAGCCAATGGCGCAGCTGCTGACTGACGCCAACGCGACCGTCACCATCGCGCACAGCCGGACGAAGAACCTGCCCGAAGTGGTCCGCCGCGCCGATATCGTGGTCGCCGCCGTGGGCCGCCCGGAAATGGTGCGCGGCGACTGGATCAAGCCGGGCGCGACCGTGATCGACGTCGGCATCAACCGCCTGCCCCCCGAACCCGGCAAGGAGAAGGGCCGTCTGGTCGGCGATGTCGCCTTTGCCGAGGCGCTGGAGGTCGCAGGCGCGATCACCCCGGTGCCGGGCGGGGTCGGGCCGATGACCATCGCGGTGCTGCTGCGCAACACGCTGGTCGCCGCCCACACCCACGCCGGAATGCCCGCGCCGGAGGGGCTCTAACCAAACATCCGTTCGCCCTGAGCTTGTCGAAGGGCCGTCTTTCCTTCAAAGCCTTTTCTCAAAGAAGTGCAGGGCTTCGACAAGCTCAGCCCGAACGGAGAGTTTAATGCGGCTCTTTGCTTGCGCCCTGATTGCTGCCTTCCCACTGGCGCTCGCAGCCTGCGCCAGCCCGCGCCCCAAGGGGCCGCCGGTTGCGGTGATCAACCGCGTGCTGGCAGGCGCTCCGGGCGCGGCTCAGCCGAGCACCATCGTCGCGGCCGAAATCGCCTTTGCCCGCGCCGCGCGCGAGCAGGGCCAGTGGACCGCCTTCAGGCAGTTCGCCGCCCCCGGCGCGCTGCTGCACGGGGCCAATGGCCCCTTCCCGATCGAGCCGTGGCTGGCGACCCAGACCGATCCGCCGCAGGCCGTGCAGTGGGAGCCGCGCGCGGTGGTGATCAGCTGCGACGGCGCGCTGGCGGTCAGCCAGGGCCGCTACCGCGATCCGGACGGCAAGGTCGGCAATTTCGTCACCGTCTGGGAACGGCAGGGCAATGGCGAATACCGCTACGTCTTCGACGCGGGCGGCGATGACGTGCCGCAGCCTCCGCCGAGGAAGCCGGTCGAGGGCGAGGGCGGGATCGTCGTCACCGCGATGGACGCGGTGCTCGGCATGGTCGCCTCCTGCCCGCGCGGCGGCGACGCGATCCCGCCGCCGCCCGCAATCCCGGTCGGCGAGGACGGCAAGACCGATGCCCGCCTGTCGCGCGACGGCACGCTGCGCTGGCGCTGGGAACACCGCACCGACGGCACGCGCTATGCCAAGGCTGAATATTTCTTCGAAGGCCGCTGGCTGACCGCCTTCGAGCAGAGCCTGCTGCCCACGGGGGCTGAGTGATGGTGCTGACCGAATTGTTCCTGTCGGCCTTCGTCACCTTCTTCGTGGTGATCGACCCGCCCGGCTGCGCGCCGATCTATGCCGGGCTGACCAAGGGCGCGAGCGCGGCGCAGGCGCGCAACATGGCGCTCAGGGCGACCATGATCGCCTCGATCATCCTGCTGATCTTCGCGCTGTTCGGGCAGGAACTGCTGGGTGCGCTGCATATCGAGCTCAATTCCTTCCGCATCGCGGGCGGGCTGATGCTGTTCTTCATCGCCTTCGACATGGTGTTCGAAAAGCGCACCCAGCGCCGCGAAAGCCGCGCCGAGAAGATCGCCGCCACGCCCGAGATCGAGGACGTTTCGGTGTTCCCGATGGCGATGCCGATGCTCGCCGGGCCGGGCGCGATCGCGGCGGTGATGCTGCTGATGAACGAGGCCAACGGCCTGTCGGAATCGCTCGAAGTGCTGGCTGCGCTCGCCGCCGTGCTGGTCATCACCGCAGCCTCGCTGGTGGCGGCCGGACCGCTGATCCGGCTGCTGGGCGACAAGGTCGAAGCGGTCATCACCCGCCTGCTGGGCGTGCTGCTCGCGGCGCTCGCCGCGCAATATGTGATCGACGGGCTGAAGGGCAGCTTCGGGCTTTAGACCCCGCGCGCGTGGGCGACGATCTCGCTCGCGACCCGCGGGATCAGCGGCTGCGGGATGTCGTGGCCCCAGCCGGGGATCGTCACCAGCCGCGCGCCGGAGATGTGCCGCGCGGTATCCTCGCCCGCTTCCAGCTTCACCAGCGGATCATCCTCGCCGTGCAGCACCAGCGTCGGGGTGCGCACCTGCGCGAGGCGCGCGCGGCGGCAGCCGTCATCGATGATCGCGGCGAGCTGGCGCTGCGGGCCGGCGGGATAGACCGATCGGCGGATATTGCGCAGCACCCGCTCGCGCTGCTGCTCGGGGTCGAAGGGGAAGCCCGGGCTGCCGATGTTCTTCGCGATGTTGAGCCCGTGGGCGACGAGGCTTTCCTCCTCCATGCTCGTGATCGGCGCGATCAGCGCCTGCATCGCGTGCTTTTCCGCCGGGGGCAGCTTAGGGTTGCCGGTGGTCGACATGATCGAGGTCATACTCATCAGCCGCTCGGGGAAGTGCACCGCCATCAGCTGCACGATCATCCCGCCCATCGAGGCGCCGACGACATGCGCGCGCTCGATATCCAGCGCGTCGAGCACGCCGATCCCGTCATGCGCCATGTCGGTGAGGGTGTAGGGCACCTTGGCCGGAAAGCCGATCTTCTTACGCAGGATCTGGATCGGCAGGCTGGGGGCGCGGGCGCCCTCCATCTTCTGGCTGAGGCCGATGTCGCGGTTGTCGTAGCGGATCACGCGAAAGCCCTCGCCCACCAGCGCCTCGACAAATTCGTCCGGCCACAGCGTCATCTGCGCGCCGAGGCCCATCACCAGCAAGATCACGTCATGCGAAGGGTCGCCGTGATCCTCGTAGAAGATTTCGATGCCGGTGGTGGGCGTGGTGATGGTGGGCATGGTCGCGCTGATCCTCTCAGGCCCGCGCCGGTCACTTCCACGCGGGTCCGGCGATATCGAAGCCGCGTCCGTCCAATTGGTCAAGCACCCCGCCGCGTTCCGCCAACACCCTGAGCGGCACGACCGCGAGCGTGGTGCCCTTGGCGGTGCTGGCCTCGGCGATGCGTTCGACCCAGATGGTCCTGAGTTCGCTGCCCAAAGTCTCGTCCGCCCAGGGCCAGCACTGGCCGAGCGCACCCTCCAGCGGGTTCGCCATCACGGCGGGGATATCGTAGCGCCGCCAGTCGCTCCCACGCTGTTCGACGATGTCGGGGCCGGCCTCGACCGCATCCATCGCAGCGCCGAGGCAGGGGATATGGACCTGCGGCTCGGCCTCGGCGAGGTTGTCGATGATATCCTCGCCGCGCAGGGTGGCTGCGCGGGTGATGGGGACATCGGCCTTCTCGGCGGCGTCCTTGACCACGTCGGAGGCGTCGTCGGCGGTGTCGCGGTTGAAGCGCAGCTCCTTGCGCAGCATCTGGAACGAAGTGAGCAGGAAGGACTGGCGGGCGTAGTCCTCCTCGTGCGCGGCCCCGAGCCTTTCGAGCCGCGCCCACTGGTCGGGCGCGAGGTAGTCGCTGGCGACGCTGTCATCGGGCAGCTTGGTGAACTTGCTGCCCGAGAACATGATGCGGAAGATATCGCCCGGCGAAATCTTGGGCCGCGCGCCGAGGATCACGCGGTCAGCCGCGGCGGTCGCCTCCTTGAGGCGGTCGGGCTGCCACGGGGTGGTCTTGGGGATCGCCCGGATCTCCCCGACAAGGATGATCGTGCCGGAGGGGGTATCGATCGTCCACATCGGCGCGCCGGAGCGCTGGGCGGTGACGACGATGGAATTCTCTGACGGGGCGGGGTCCTGCGCGGCGAGGGGGGTGGCGAGCGCGGCAAGGAAAAGAAATCCGGGAATTCTCGTCATCGGTGCGTCCCTTGGAGGATATGCCAGCGCGCCTGGCTAGGCCGCTTTAGATGAACCGCTACCGAACCCGACTGTTCCGGGTCTCAAGGCACCAGCACCGTATCCTTGGCCTCGTCCGCCAGCGCCGGATAATCCAGCGTATAGTGCAGCCCGCGGCTCTCTTTCCGCCGAAGCGCTGATTGCACGATCAGCTCGGCGGCCTGGAGCAGGTTGCGCAGCTCGATCAGGTCGGTCGTGACCCGGAACGCGCCGTAATAATCCTCGACCTCGCGCTTCAGCAGTTCGATCCGGCTCGCCGCGCGCTCCAGCCGCTTGGTGGTGCGCACGATGCCGACATAGTTCCACATGAAGCGGCGGATTTCGGTCCAGTTCTGCTTGATGACGACTTCCTCGTCCGAGTCGGTCACGCGGCTTTCGTCCCACGGCAGGATCGCAGGCGGAGCCTCCAGCGTGTCCCAGCGCGCGAGGATGTCCTGCGCCGCCGCCTCGCCGAACACGAAGCATTCGAGCAAGCTATTGGACGCCAGCCGGTTCGCGCCGTGGAGGCCGCTTTCGGTGCATTCGCCCGCCGCCCACAGCCCCGGCACATCGGTGCGCGCGTCGAGGCCGACCACCACCCCGCCGCAGGTGTAGTGCTGCGCGGGGACGACCGGGATCGGTGCTTTCGTCATGTCGATCCCGAGGCCCATCAGCTTCTCGTAGATGGTCGGGAAGTGGCCCTTCACGAAGTCCGGGTCTTCATGGCTGATGTCGAGATGGACATAATCGAGGCCGAAGCGCTTGATCTCGGCGTCGATTGCGCGGGCGACCACGTCACGAGGCGCGAGCTCCATTCGCTCCTTGTCGTAGAACGCCATGAACCGCTTGCCAGTGCGCGGGTTGATCAGCCGCCCGCCCTCGCCGCGCACCGCCTCGGTGATGAGGAAGTTCTTGACCTCGAGATGGTAGAGGCAGGTCGGGTGGAACTGCATCATCTCCATGTTGGAGACGCGCGCGCCCGCCCGCCATGCCATCGCGATCCCGTCCCCCGTCGCGCCGCGCGGGGCGGTGGAGAACTGGTAGACGCGCCCCGCGCCGCCGGTGGCGAGGATGGTGGCACGGGCGACATGGCGTTCGACCCGGCCGGTGGCCTCGTCGAGCGCATAGACCCCCCACACGCGGCCAGCGGCAGAGAAGTGCTCGCGGTGGCGATCGGTGATGAAGTCGATGCAGGTGCGCCCCGGCAGCAGGGTGATGTTGGGATTGGCCTCGGCGGCCTTGAGCAGCGCCGATTGCACCGCCCAGCCGGTCGCGTCGTCGACATGGACGATCCGGCGGTGCGAATGGCCGCCCTCGCGGGTGAGGTGGAGCGCGTCGGCGTCGCGGTTGAACGGCACGCCCAATTCGCACAGCCGGTCGATCGAGGCGGGCGCGCGTTCGATCACGAACTCCACCGTCTCGCGATCGTTCAGCCCCGCGCCCGCCACCATCGTGTCGCGAATGTGATCGTCGAAGGTGTCGCCCGCATCGAGCACCGCGGCGATCCCGCCCTGCGCCCAGGCGGTCGATCCGCCGGTCAGCGAGCCCTTGGCCAGCACCAGCACCTTGCGCGTTTCGGCCAGCGCCAGCGCCGCGGTCAGCCCCGCCGCGCCCGAGCCGATGACCAGCACGTCATGCGCCTCAGCCATTGCATCCTCTCTCGCCATCCTCGCGACATGACGCGCATTTCCGCGCACGGCAAGCGCGATGCAATGTCACACGGGCTTAACCGAACGAACCCATCCTTTTGACTTATAGCTTTCCCCCTTGTGGCGGTGCATCGAAGGTGTGCTCCGCAAGCAACGGGAGCTCCGGCGTAGGCGGGACTTCCAAGGTCGCGCCAATGCCGCCGCATACCGCGTGGACCTTCGGACCGGGACTTTCTCTCAATGTCATGCATCTCGACTATAGGGTGCACCATGGATCGGCACGCGCCGCTGCGGCGCAAGGTCACGTGGGATGGCAGGCAGTATAGCGGCCACTGCCGCCATTGCGGCGAGCCGATCATCCGAATCGCCCGCCGCAGGTGGCGCCGGCGCGAGGATTGATCAGGCGCTTTCCGCCGTCAGCTGCACGAAGACGTCTTCCAGATCGGCCTCGCGGGTGGTGACATCCTCGATGGTGAGGCCCTGTTCTTGCAGGATCGCCAGCACCTGACCGGCACTGAGGCGGTCCTTGTCATAGGTCACCTCGACCCCGCGCGCGCCGTCCCACTGCACCTTGACGAAGGCCTCGTGCGCCGGGGCAACGGCGAGATCGCTGGCGGCAGTGACCGCGACGATCTTCTCGCGCGCCATGTCCACCAGTTCGCGGGTCGGCTTGTTGGCGATCATCTTGCCGTGGTTGATGATCGCGATGCGGTCGCACAATTCCTCGGCCTCTTCGAGGTAGTGGGTGGTGAGCACCACGGTCACGCCCTCGCGGTTGAGTTCGCTCACCAGTTCCCACAGCTGTCGCCTGAGATCGACATCGACGCCCGCGGTGGGCTCGTCGAGCACAAGGATCGGCGGCGAATGCACCATCGCCTTGGCGACCAGCAGCCGCCGCTTCATCCCGCCCGAGAGGGTGCGGGCATAGGCATTGCGCTTGTCCGCCAGCCGCACCGCCTCCAGCAGCGCCTCGGAGCGCCGGAGCGCGGCGGGGATGCCGTAGAAGCCGGCCTGGTTCTCGAGCACCTCGAAGGGGGTGAAGAAAGGATCGAAGACGATCTCCTGCGGGACGATGCCGATCGAGCGGCTGGCGTTGCGCCGGTCGCGGTCGATGTCGAAACCCCAGATCTCGGCGGTGCCCGAGGTCTTGTTGACCAGCCCTGCGAGGATGTTGATCAGTGTCGACTTGCCCGCGCCATTGGGGCCGAGCAGGCCGAAGATAGAACCTTCGGGCACTTCGAAGCTCACCCCGCCGAGCGCCAGCTTGCCCTCGGTCACGGTGCCCTTCGCGCCCTTGGCAGGGGCATAGCGTTTGACGAGGTTGTCGATGCGGATGGCGGGTTCGGCTGGCATGGCCTTGGCCCTAATCCCTGTGGGCACGGCGGGGCAACCGTAATCCTTCGCCGCGCTTTCCTACCGGCGGCGGCAGTGGCAGATTGGCGGGCATGATGCACCGCCAACGCCCTCGTCTCCTGCAAGCCCTGCCTGCCTCAACGCCCCGTGGTTCGGGCGGGCCGGTTTTTCTGCTTCAGGACAGTGTCTCATGTGTCTCCTACAGGCGCGAAGCTGAACGGGGGTCGGCGTTGCCAAAGGCGATTGAACTGGCGCGCCGCGCCCTGTATCGGCAGGCACCATGAGCATTGCCCCTCCCGAAGTCCTGCTGGTCGATACGCGGCGCGTGAGCTGCGACGGTGCCAGCGGCATCCGCGGCGGCGCGGGCTATCGCCCGGCCGCGCTTGGCCACCCGCGCGTGTTCCTCGAAATCGACGAGCACGGCTATGTCGATTGCGGCTATTGCGACCGGCGCTTCGTGCTGCGCGGTGGCCCGGCCGACGGTGCGGATCAGGCCGCCCTGCCCGACATCGCGGCGGGTGCGAGCCCGGCGCGGGGCTGATCCCGCCGCTCAGCGCCGGTTAAGGCTGGCTGTGGCATGGCGGCATCACACTGATGACGGAGATTTGCCCGTGTCCCACCTGTCTGCCCCCTCCCGCCCCGTGATGGCCGGCCTTGCAGCGGCCGTCGCGCTTGCCTTTGCCCTGCCCGCGATGGCGCAGGATCAGGGTGAGCCGGATGTCGAAACCAAGACCGAGGCCGAAGCCGCGCCCATGACCAAGGGCGAGAAGCGCCTCGCCAAGCTGCTCGAAGGCCGCGTCGCCGGTGAGCCGGTGCGCTGCATCCGGACCTTCCCGAACCAGCCGATGCAGACGATCGAGAAGACGGCCTATGTCTATGGCCGGGGCGACACGATCTATGTCCAGCGCACCCGCAACCCCGGCGATATCGACGAGGGCGACGCACTGGTGACGCAGCGGTTCAGCGCCAGCGAGCTGTGCAAGCTTGACCAGATGACCACGGTCGACCGGGTGCTGGGCTTCTTCACCGGCGCGGTGTTCTTCGAGGACTTCGTGCCCTACACCCGCGTGAAGGACGACAAGGCCGGCTAAAGCGGCATCCGCTCACACCGGATCGGGGAGCGCGAGCGGAGCGTCCTGCGCCTGACACGCGCCGCTGTCCGGACAGGCCAGCCGGGCCGTCCCGGGGCAGGTCGGCTGGCCGCTCAGCCCGATGAAGCGGCATCCCGTGCCCGGCGCAGCACCGGTCAGCACGATCAGCGCATCCTCGCAAGGGACATCGCCGAGGATGCGTTCGTCGCGGCGAATGGCGCTGGCTTCGGCATGGAGTTCGGCGAGCGCGAAAGGCCGGGCCAGCGCAGCGCGGCGTTCCTCCAGCGCGCGCTGCTGGCACGGCGCGGGGGCAACCGCGGCGCGTGGTGGCACCACGGCGAGCGACCGCTCCACCGCCGATCCGTCGGCTGGCGGAAGTGCGGTGCTGGTGCCGCGATCAGGCGGTTCCTTACCCGCCAGCGGGCCATGCGCACGGCCTATTGCCCAGCTGGCAACGGCAATCAGACCGGCGAGCCCCCCCAAGGCGGCCGGATCAACAAGCAGTATCATCACGTCCTCCGCCTGACGCGCTGCCACCGGGCCTCCCGTCGCCCGCTGACAGCCCTGCGAATCGCCTTGCCCGAATCTCCGGGCGAGGCGTCCTTGCGGAAAATCATGACTCACTCCCGCGGCGGCGGGAATGCGGGTGGATACCTAGATCAGGCGCGGGCCATGGCCTGCATGCGGGCGATGATCTCCTCGGCCTGAAGCATGATGCGGTCGATCAGCTCCTTGCAGGTCGGGATGTCGTGGATCAGGCCGGCGACCATGCCGCAGCTCCACGCGCCCTTGTCCATATCGCCTTCCATCATGATCGACGGATAGACGCCCGCGACTTCCTCGACGATGTCTTGGAAGGTGATCGCATCGCCCAGCGCCTTTTCCTTGGCGATCAGACGCTCGACCGCCGGATTGGTCAGCACGCGCTCGGTGTTGCGCAGCGGGCGCATGACGAGGCGGGTGTCGAGTTCGCTCGCGGCAAGGATCGCCTGCTTCACGTTCTCGTGCACCGGCGCTTCCTTGGTGGCGATGAAACGGGTGCCCATGTTCATCCCCTGCGCGCCCATCGCCAGCGAAGCCACGAGGCTGCGCCCGTCGGCCATGCCGCCCGAGGAGACGAAGGGAATCTCCAGCTCGTCGGCGGCACGGGGCAGGAGGATGAAGTTCGGCACATCGTCCTCGCCCGGGTGGCCGCCGCACTCGAACCCGTCGACGCTCACTGCATCGCAGCCGATCTCCTGCGCCTTGAGGCTGTGGCGCACCGAGGTGCACTTGTGGATCACCTTGATTCCGGCATCCTTGAGCGGCGGCAGCAGATCGACCGGGTTGCGCCCGGCGGTCTCGACCACCTTAACCCCGCCGTCGATGATCGCCTTGACCAGCCCGGGATAGTCGGGCGGGGTGAGGGTCGGCAGGATGGTGAGGTTCACGCCGAAGGGCTTGTCGGTCATGTCCTTGCAGCGCGCGATCTCGTTGGCGAGCTTTTCGGGGGTGCCCTGCGTCAGGCCGGTGATGATGCCGAGACCCCCGGCATTGGAGACGGCCGCGGCCATCTCGGCAAAGCCCACATAGTGCATCCCGCCCTGGATGATGGGGTGCTCGATGCCGAACATTTCGGTGATGGCGGTCTTCATGGCGTGTCGTCTCCCGTCAAAGCTTCGTTTGACGAGGACACAAGCCTGTTTGCCGGGGGCTTTCAAGTCCGCTTTTGAGAGGGGCACAGGCCGGGATCGCGCGCCGTAGCGTCAGCCAATACCCGATTGTGCGAAAGGGGATGCCGGGGGGCAGGGATACGGTGGGATCGAGTCGCTCCCCGCCCACCCGGCACGATGATTCCTGCCGGATCGGGCGCCGGGCGACATTGATCCAGCGCAAACACGCTGAAATTGCGGCGCTAAACGCGTCAGCTGCGGGTGAAGGCGAGCGTGAAGGTCACCGGCACGGCGGGTGTGATCGAGGGCAGCTGCGCCAGCGCGCGCAGTTCGCCGAGCTCGTCCGTGAGGCCGAACATGTCGGTGGTGATGATGATCGGCGCGGTCGGCACCACGGTCACCCGGTCATCCGACACGCGGGTGACGAGCACCTCGGTCTCGACATCGCTGGCCATGCCCTTGATCGTCAAGGTGGCCTTGAGCGGGCGGGTGAGCGACTGGCCCACGGCGAGGCCCGCAAAGGCCGCCGGATCGAGCTTGGCGGTCACGCTCGCCTTGGGGTTCTCGGCGACCTGGAAAAAGATCTCGCGCATCCGTTCGTTGCGGATGTCGACCCCGGTGTTGACCGAGGCGAGGTCGATATCGAGGCTCGCGGTGCCATCGGCGGCAACGCTGCCAGCGAGGGTTTCGAAGCGGTTGGCCTCGGCAATCTCGCCAGCCTTGATGCTGACATAGGCAAGCCGCGAAGCTGCCGGATCGAGCGTCCATGCACCTTCGGTCACCGGCGTGGCTTCGGTGGCGGCGCCATCCTTGGGCGCGTCACCGGCAGGCTGGGCACAGGCGGCCAGACCCAGCGCAAGTGCGGCGGCGAAAGGGGCGAGGAGGCGCAGGTTCGTCACAGGCAATACCTTTGAGGCGGAAATGTCGGCCGGCAGAGATATGCGATTTGCCGCGCTGCCGGAAGTGGGGGTTTGCCGGTTACTCCCACTCGATCGTGCCGGGCGGCTTGGAGGTGTAGTCGTAGACCACGCGGTTGATGCCCTTCACCTCGTTGACGATGCGGGTGGCGACGCGGGTGAGGAAGCTGGCGTCGTAGGGGAAAACGTCGGCGGTCATGCCGTCGGTCGAGGTCACGGCGCGCAAGGCACAAACGCTGTCGTAAGTGCGCCCGTCGCCCATCACGCCCACGGTCTTGACCGGCAGAAGCACCGCGAAGGCCTGCCAGATCGCGTCATAGAGGCCGGCGTTGCGGATTTCCTCGAGATAGATCGCGTCGGCCTTGCGCAGGATGTCGCAGCGCTCCTTGGTCACTTCGCCGGGGATGCGGATGGCAAGGCCCGGGCCGGGGAAGGGATGGCGGCCGACGAAGGCATCGGGCAGGCCGAGCTCGCGGCCCAGATCGCGGACCTCGTCCTTGAACAGTTCGCGCAGCGGTTCGACCAGCGCCATGTTCATGCGCTCGGGCAGGCCGCCGACATTGTGGTGGCTCTTGATCGTCACCGACGGCCCGCCGGTGAAGCTGACGCTTTCGATCACGTCGGGATAGAGCGTCCCTTGCGCGAGGAAGTCGGCCCCGCCGATCTTGCGCGCCTCTTCCTCGAACACGTCGATGAAGGTCTTGCCGATGAACTTGCGCTTGGCTTCCGGGTCGGTGAGGCCGGCAAGGCCGCCGAGGAACAGCTCCTCCGCCTCCACGTGCACCAGCGGAATGTTGTAATGATCGCGGAACAGGGTGACGACCTGTTCGGCCTCGTTCATGCGCATGAGGCCGTGATCGACGAAGACGCAGGTCAGCTGGTCGCCGATCGCCTCGTGGATCAGCACCGCCGCGACCGCCGAATCGACCCCGCCGCTGAGGCCGCAGATCACCCGCTTGTCACCGACCTGCGCGCGGATTTCGGCGATCTTGGTCTTGCGGAACTCGGCCATGGTCCAGTCACCCTTGAGGCCGCAGACATGGCGCACGAAATTGGCGATCAGCTTGCCGCCGTCCGGGGTGTGGACCACCTCGGGGTGGAACTGGGTGCCGTAGAAGCGGCGCGCCTCGTCTGCGATCACCGCGAAGGGCGCACCGTCGGAGGTGGCGACGATTTCGAAGCCGGGGGCGAACTGCGTGACCTTGTCGCCGTGACTCATCCACACCTGATGGCGCTCGCCCACCTCCCACAGCCCGTTGAACAGCGAGCATTCGGCAGTGACGGTGAGAAAGGCGCGGCCGAACTCGCCGCCTTCGCCGGTCTCGTGACCGGGGCGCACTTCGCCGCCCAGCTGGTGGGTCATGACCTGCTGGCCGTAGCAGATGCCGAGGATCGGCAGGCCGGCATCGAACAGCGCCTGTGGAGCGCGAGGGGAGCCGTCATCGGGCACGCTCGCGGGCGAGCCGGAAAGGATGATGCCCTTGGGCTTCATGCGCCGGAACGCGGCCTCGGCCTGGGTGAAGGGGGCGATCTCCGAATAGACCCCGGCCTCGCGCACGCGGCGCGCGATCAATTGGGTCACCTGCGACCCGAAATCGACGATCAGGATCGATTCGGGGTGGCTGTCGTGGGCCGGGGAATCGCCCGGGGCGGGGCTCGAAGGGTGCGCGCTCATGGCGGCGGATTACGAAGCGCGCCCCCCGCTGTCCAGCATCGCCGCGCCGAGATCGGTGTTTTTGCGATGCAGCATATTTTTCCTTGCCGAATATCAGAAGGTTCCCGGATTTTCGTCGGCGAGGCGTTGCAATCTTTGGAACCATTTTCGCGCTTTTCGCATTTGCACAGTTCTCTTGTGCACTGCACCAGAGTTTCAAACAGCAACCGAATGCCGATCAGCGGCATCGATCTCCAAGACACCCTCTCAACCCCGGAGTATTCTCATGCGTTTCATTCTCCCCCTGATCGCCCTCGCCGCTCCCGCCATCGCGCTCGCCGCTCCGCAGGCCGGCGAAACCGTGACCCTGCGCGTGGCCTATGGCGATGTCGACGTGACCAGCGCCGAAGGCCGCGCGGTGCTCGAAGCACGCATCGATGCCAAGCTGCGCAAGGCCTGCCAGATCGAAGGCGCTGGCCGCTACACCTTCGGCCGCACCCTCGTTGACGAGAAGTGCGTGGCCGACGCCCGCGTCGCTGCCCGCGCCGAAGTCGAGCGCGTCGCCGCTGCCGAAGCGCGCAGCGGCCGTGCGGTCGCGGCCAACTGATCCGAGCCAACCTCTTGAAAACACGGGCGGCCGCCGGAGAAATCCGGCGGCCGCTTGCGTTTGGCGCGCGAAGTTAGATTGCAATCCATGCAACTGACCTTGGCGTTTTCTCATTTGCATTCGATGGCGTCGAACACCAGATAGCCGCCACGCGATGCGCGCCGGGCTCCTCTCTCCTCCCCGGCTTCCCCCATGCGGGGCCATTGCACGGCAGAACCAGGCCGAACACGGCTGGTCTGTCAGCCTGCCAGACCCGGCACGGACGGCCTTCTCCCCCCCTTGGCCCTCCTGCCCTCGCCGGGTGCCCCGCCGCTGAAGGCCGGGCAAGCAGCACGCGAGACGCGGCCGCCATCCTCCCCCCCCTATCATTGGTGGCCGCGTCTCCAGCGGCTGCCGCTCAGGTTCGGGTCCGATTGCAGAGGCTGCAATTTCCGCTTGGGGCGCTGAAACATTTTTGTTCATCGCAGCGATTGAAAATTACGCTCGTCAGCCCATATGATGCGCAAGCCCGGGCGGCGAGCCCTCTCCCCCCCTCTCCCTCGCCGCCCCGGGCCCCCGAACCACAAGAAAACAAGGGAAACGAACCATGACCATGATCAGCGAAAAGGCGATTGCCCTGCTGCTCGCCGTTGCTCTCAGCGGCACCGCGTTCAACACGTTCATCGTTTAAGGCCTCAAGCCTCCGATATCGTGTAACGCCAGCAAGCAGGCGCAAGCCTCTGTCCGGCCCGGCCCCTCAACCGAGGAGCCGGGCCGAACTGTTTTGCGGACCCTATTCGACCCCGCCCAGTCGCGCGGCTTCCTCGCGCAACTCGCTCTTGAGCAGCTTGCCGATATGGCTGCGCGGCATTTCCGCGATCGGGTGGAGCGCGGCGAGGCGCTGGGTCTTGCCGAGCCGTTCGTTGACCGCCGCCATGATCGCCCCCAAGCTCGCAACCGCCTCGTCCGCGCCGTCCTTCAGCACCACGAAGCCGACCGGGCTTTCGCCCCACTTGCGCGAGGGAACGCCGACCACCGCGGCCTCGGCGATACCCGGCTCCTTCATCAGTTCGGCTTCGAGATCGCTCGGATAGATGTTGAACCCGCCCGAGATGATCATGTCCTTGGCGCGGCCGACCAGCTCGACGAAGCCTTCGGCGTCCACCCGACCGATGTCGCCCATCCGCATCCATGCCTCGCCCGTTGCAGGGTCGATCCACTGCGCCTCGGCGGTCTTGTCGGGGCGGTTCTTGTAGCCGCTCATCATGGTAAGGCTGCGGCCGATGAGGTTACCGGGGGTGCCGGGCGGCACCTCGCGGTCCTCGTCGTCGAGCACCTTCAATTCGCTCCCCGGCGCAGGACGGCCGACGGTGTGGAGCTTGTCGGGAAATTCGTGGGCCGCGAGCAGGCAGACCACCCCGCCCTCGGTCATCGAATAGATCTCGATCAGCCCGCCCGGCATCCGCGCCAGCACCTCGCGCTTCAATTCGGCGGAGAAGGGCGCAGAGGTGCAGTATTTGAGCTTCAGCGAGGACAGATCGAAGTCGTCGAAGCCAGCGAAGTCCATCAGCCGCTGATACTGCACCGGCACCAGCATGGTGATGGTGGTGCGGTCGGCTTGGGCGTGCGCGAGCCACTTCGCGCAATCGAACTTCCCCATCACCCGCACGCATCCTCCCGCCAGCAGAACCGGCAGGAAAGCGACCATCGTGGTGTTCGAATAGAGCGGGGTCGAGGCGAGCGAGCGCACCTCCAGCCCTGCGCCGAGATAGGAGAGCGCCGTCGCGGCGAACTGCCGCCAGCGCATCTGGTGGGAATGGACGATGCCCTTGGGGATGCCGGTCGTCCCGCTGGAATAGATGATGTTGAAGGGGTCTTTCGGCTCCGGCACGAACTCCGGGGCGCGGGCACCGGGAGGGGCCATCCAGGTGTCGATGCTCTCCAGCGGCACGCGGATCAGATCGGCCATAAAGTCCGGCCCAAGCTCCGCCGCCTTGGCGCTGTCTATGAACAGGTGGATAGCACCCGAATCCTTCGCCATGCCTTCGAGCTGTTCGGGCGAAGCGCTGGTGGTGAGCGGCGCGGCCACGCCCCCGGCGCGCACGGCGGCGAGGAACACCAGCGCGTATTCGACCGTGGACGTCCCGAGGATCGCCACCGACTGCCCGCGCTGGAGCCCCGTCTCCACCAGCCGCGCCGCCAGCCGCTCGACGAGGCCGACGAGTTCCGCCCAATAGACCTCGCGCTTGTCGTCGCGCAGCGCGAGATCGTCGCCCTTGATGCGCGACCATTCCATCAGGATTGCGGGGAAGCTGCCGAAGGGTTCGGCGAGGCGGGCGATCATTGTCTCTCTGCTCATGGCGGGTATGCATAATCAGCGGCGTGACGGGCGCAAAGGATTTGCGAGAGCCCTCGCACAAGTGCCAAGGTGCGCGCCCGAAGAGAGGGACAAGAGATGATCCGCACCACAGGCCTTATCGCGCTCGCAGCACTCGCGCTCGCTCCGGCAGCTCAGGCCGACGGGCGCGGTGGCAAGCCCCGGCAGGTGATGGCCGTGTTCGCCCACCCCGACGACGAGCTGTTCATGGCCCCCGCCCTCGCCGCACTGGCGCGTGAGGGTGCTCAGGTGACGATCTACCATGCGACGCGCGGCGATGCCGGGCCGGGCGTCTCCGATCTGCCCAAGGGCCCAGAGCTAGCCGCACGGCGCAGCGCAGAGGCGAAGTGCGCGGCGCGGGCGCTGGGAGCGACAACCCATGCCATCGGCAACCATGCTGACGGCAAGCTGGCCGAAGACCCGCAGGGCAAGGACAGCGCGGCCACGAAGCTGAAGGTGTTCTTTGCGCGCGAGTTTGCCAGCGCCGACCTCGTGCTCACCTGGGGGCCGGACGGCGGCTATGGCCATGCCGACCACCGCATGGTGAGCGCGCTGGCGACGCAGGTGGTGCAGGCCATGCCCACCGCCAAGCGCCCCAAGCTGCTCTATGTCGGCATCCCGAACGGCACCCTGCCGCCGCTCCCGCAGATGGCCAGCTGGGCAACCACCGACCCTGCGCTGCTGACCGAAACGATCGCCTACACTGCGTCCGATCTCGCCGCCGCGACCACTGCCGCCCAGTGCCACGAAACCCAGTTCAACGCCTATAGCCGCGACGGGATGATGACGATGTTCGACGGCACGATCTGGCGCGGCAAGGTGCATTTCCGCCCCGCGTTCTGAACAGCTCGACGAAGCGCCCTCCACACTCGTGGAAAAGCCCCGCTAGCGGGCCTCCCGTGGTTGGGTTTCCTGTCTCCAGCCCCTATATGATGGGCCATGGACGAGAACACCAACCAGACCCCCGCAAAGCTGCCCAACGCCAACGAATATGGCGCGGATTCGATCAAGGTTCTGAAGGGCCTCGACGCGGTCCGCAAACGCCCCGGCATGTATATCGGCGACACCGATGACGGATCGGGCCTGCATCACATGGTCTTTGAAGTTTCGGACAATGCCATCGACGAGGCATTGGCGGGTCATTGCGACCTCGTTCTGATCGAACTGAACCCCGATGGCTCGGTTTCGGTCGAGGATAACGGCCGCGGCATCCCGACCGGAATGCACCCCGAAGAGGGCGTTTCGGCCGCCGAAGTCATCATGACCCAACTCCACGCGGGCGGTAAGTTCGAGAACACCTCGGACGACAATGCCTACAAGGTCTCGGGCGGCCTCCACGGCGTCGGCGTGTCGGTGGTCAACGCGCTGTCCGAATGGCTCGAGCTCACGATCTGGCGTGAAGGCAAAGAGCACTGGATGCGCTTCGAGCACGGCGATGCCGTCGCGCCTCTGATCGTCAAGGGCGATGCGCCCGCCGGCAAGAAGGGCACCCGCGTCACCTTCAAGGCCAGCCACGACACCTTCAAGAACGTCACCGAGTTCGATTTCGAGAAGCTCGAACACCGCTACCGCGAACTGGCCTTCCTCAACTCCGGCGTGCGGATCAAGCTGCGCGATCTGCGCCACGAGGAAGTGGTCGAGCACGATCTCTATTACGAGGGCGGGATTGCCGCCTTCGTCAAATATCTCGACCGCAACAAGCAGGCCCTGATCCCCGAGCCGATTTCGGTCTCGGCCGAGAAGGACGGCATCGGGATCGACGTCGCGCTCGAATGGAACGATTCCTACTACGAGAACGTCCTCGCCTTCACCAACAACATCCCCCAGCGCGACGGCGGCACGCACCTGGCCGCCTTCCGCGCCGCGCTGACCCGCACGCTCAACAATTATGCCGAGCGTTCGGGGATGCTGAAGAAGGAGAAGGTCAGCCTCTCGGGCGAGGACATGCGCGAAGGCCTGACCGCGATCGTCAGCGTCAAGCTGCCCGACCCGAAGTTCTCCAGCCAGACCAAGGACAAGCTGGTCAGCTCCGAAGTCCGCTCGCCGCTGGAATCGCTGATGAGCGACAAGATGAGCGAATGGCTGGAGGAAAACCCGGCCGATGCCCGCTCGATCATCCAGAAGGTGATCGACGCCGCCGCCGCCCGCGAAGCTGCCCGCCGGGCGCGAGAGATGAGCCGCAAGGGCGCGATGAGCGTCGCCAGCCTGCCCGGCAAGCTCGCCGATTGTCAGGAACGCGATCCGGCCAAGTCCGAACTGTTCCTCGTCGAAGGGGACTCCGCAGGCGGCTCGGCCAAGCAGGGGCGTGACCGCAAGACGCAGGCGATCCTGCCGCTCAAGGGCAAGATCCTCAACGTCGAGCGCGCGCGGTTCGACCGGATCATCTCCTCGAAGGAAGTCGGCACGCTGATCCAGGCGATGGGCACCGGCATCCGCGACGAGTTCAACCTCGAAAAGCTGCGCTACCACAAGATCGTCATCATGACCGACGCGGACGTCGACGGGGCGCATATCCGCACGCTGCTGCTGACCTTCTTCCACCGCCAGATGCCCGAGATCATCAAGGCCGGGCACCTGTTCATCGCCCAGCCGCCGCTGTTCAAGGTCTCGAAGGGCCGCAGCGAGGTCTACCTCAAGGATCAGGCCGCGCTTGATCGCTATCTGGTCGATGCGGGCCTGCAGGGCCGCGTGCTGGAGACGCAGGGCGGCGTGCGCGGGGCCGAGGATCTGCGCGCGATCGTGGATAGCGCGCTCAGGCTCAAGAACCTGCTCGGCTTCGTGCCGCGCCGTTACGATCTCGGGCTGGTCGAGCAGATGGCGCTGACCGGGGCGCTCGAACCCGGCCTGTCGGGCGATGCCCTCGCCGCCGCCTTGCAGCGCGCCGCCGGGCGGCTCGGTGCGGGCGACCGCGAGGCCCGCTGGAGCGCCTCGCAGCGCGAGGACGGCACGGTGGTGTTCGAACGCCTGTGGCGCGGGGTCACCGACGTGCACGAGATCGACGCGCGGTTCCTCTCCAGCACCGAGGCACACAAGCTCCACGGTCTCGCCGCGGCGCAGGCCGAGACCTATGCCGCCCCCGTCAACCTCGTGCGCGCAGGCGATGCGGCCGAAGAGCCGGAAGCCGAACCCGCAGCCCCCGCCGATCCGCTCGCGGGCGAGGCCGAAGAGGCAGCGCCGGTCTCGGTCATTCCGGTCGATGGTTCCATCAGCCGCCCGACCCAGCTGCTCGACGCGATCTTCGCCGCCGGACGCAAGGGCCTCTCGATCAGCCGCTACAAGGGCCTTGGCGAAATGAACGCCGAGCAGCTCTGGGAGACCACGCTCGATCCCGAAGCCCGCGTGCTGTTGCAGGTCAAGGTCGAGGACGCCGACGTCACCGACGAGATCTTCACCCGCCTGATGGGCGACGTGGTCGAACCGCGCCGCGAATTCATCCAGGATAACGCCCTCAACGTCGCCAACCTGGACGTCTAGCCGCCGCAAGGATACCCTCTCCGCATGGCCCACAAGCCGCACCGCACCGACGAACTGCAGCACGCCAGCTTCCTGCTGATCCTCGCGGTGGTCAGCCTGATGATGGCGGTGATCGTGTGGCCCTTCGCCACCGCGCTGCTGTGGGCGGCGCTGGCGGCGATCATGTTCCAGCCGCTCTACCGCTGGATGCTGCGCAAGATGCGCGGACGGCGCAATCCGGCGGCGGTCGCCTCGCTGCTGGTGATCTTCTTCGCAGTGCTGGTGCCCGGCCTGTGGCTGGCGACGCTGGTGGTGCAGGAGGCGCTGGTGCTGGTCGCCGCGCTGCAGGCCCAGCCGCTCGATCTCGCCGCCACCTTCGACAATGTCTACGGGATGCTGCCGCAGGCCGCACAGGAGGCGGTTGACCGTTCGGGCTGGGCCGATGTGTCGAGCATCCAGACCAAGCTGCAGGAACTGCTCGCCGCGAGCGCCGGGATGATCGCCAGCCAGGCGGTCTCGATCGGCAGCGGCGCGCTCAGCTTCGTGCTGTCCTTCACGGTCGGGCTCTACGTGATGTTCTTCCTGCTGCGCGATGGCGAGCGGATCGGGCGCACGCTGCTCAACACCGTCCCGGTCGAACGCTCGATTTCCGAGCGGCTGGCCGAGCGCTTCCTCGGCATCGTGCGCGCGACGATCAAGGGTTCGGGCGTGGTCGGGCTGGTTCAGGGGGTAATGGCGGGCATCAGCTTCCTGATTGTCGGGCTCGAATCCGCGCTGTTCTTCGGGGTGCTGACCACGGTCTTCGCGCTGGTGCCGGTGATCGGCGCAGGGGCGGTCTACATCCCGGTCGGGCTGTGGCTGCTGCTGACCGGCGCGATGTGGCAGGGGGCGTTCGTGCTGATTGTCGGCGTGGTGGTGATCTCCTCGGCCGACAATGTGCTGCGCCCGATCCTCGTCGGCCGCGATACCGGCATTCCCGACTGGATCATCCTTGTGACCACGCTGGGAGGCATCAGCTTCCTCGGCTTCTCGGGCATCGTGCTCGGGCCGCTGGTGGCGGGCCTGTTCCTTGCGAGCTGGTCGATCCTGCAGGAACACCGCAACGAGGATGCAAAGGCCGGGGAAGAGATCGATCAGATCACGGTCGATGCCTCGGGCCGCGTCCGCGGTGCCGAGGTGGCTGCGGACTAGGCGGCGATGCAATCGCTCGTGCGTCCCGGCAGTCAGGCCGAACAGGCCGGGCGGCTGGTGTTGGCCGGGCTGGTGGTGGTGATGCTGCCCTCGCTGCCTTTCGGCAATTACCTGATCTATCCTTTCGTCATCCTCACCACCTGGTTCCACGAGATGGGCCATGGGCTGGCCGCGCTGGCGAGCGGGCAGGACTTCCGCCAGCTGATGATCTTCGCCAGCGGCTCGGGCGTGGCCGAGAGCCGGATCGCCGGTGATGCGCCGTTCTGGGTGCCCGCCGCGATCGCCGCCGGCGGCCCGCTCGCACCCTGTGTCGCAGGCGCGCTGCTGATCGTCGCCAGCGCGCACCGGCGGCTGTGGCGGCCGGTGTTGTGGCTGACCGCGACCGCGATCCTTGCCAGCGTGATCATCTGGGTCCGCTCACCGGTGGGCTATGCCGTGCTGCCGCTGGTCGGCGCGTGCCTCGCGCTGGTGGCATGGCGCGCCGGCGACGCCCTGACCCGCTTCACCCTGCAATTCCTCGGCGTGCTGGCAGCGATGAGCATGCTGCGCGACTTCCGCTATCTGTTCACCGAACAGGCGGTGATCGAGGGGCAGGAGGTGCTGTCCGACACCGGCCAGATCGCGGCGGTGACGGGCCTGCCGCACTGGCTGTGGGCGGCGCTGATCCTGCTCGTTTCGGCGGTGATGGTGGGCGGCGCGCTCAAGTATGCGCTGGCCGAGAAGCGCCTCAAGCCGCCCCCGCCCAAGCTGCCGGCCAACGTGCTCCAGTTCCGGCGGGACTGATTTCTAATGCCAGTTCGGAAGCGCACTACAGGGCGTTAAACTGGCGCGCATGGACATTACCGAAGTCGCCGACCGGCTCGCCATTGCCGAAACCCTAGCGCTCTATTGCCGCGGGATCGACCGCTGCGATGCAGAGCAGCTCGCCGCCGTGTTCACCCCGGACGCCCTGATCGACTATGGCGACGGGGCGAAGCCGATCGCCGAAGTGATCCCCGGGCTGATGGCGGGCCTCGGCGGGATGCGGCTGACCCAGCACAATATCTCGAACACCGTGATCCGGATTGCCGGTGACACCGCCAAGGCCGAGACCAACTGCGTCGCGCTGCACCTGATCCCGACCCCTGAGAGCGAGATCGAACTGGTGGTGGGCGGCCGCTATCTCGACACGCTCGAGAAGCGCGAAGGCCGCTGGCGGATCGCCGAGCGGCTCTATGTGATGGACTGGAACCGCACTTCGCCATCGACCATGGCGCTGGAAGGCGGCTTGTTCGATGGGCTCCAGCGCCGCGGCGCGCGCGGCGGCGCGGATCCTGCGGCGGCGTGGTGGGGTGAAGCCTAGGACGCGACCTTGAGCGTGTTCACCCCCGAGGCATCGGCTCCGGCCTCGCCCGACAACCCGATGAACATGGTGTCGACAATCCGCGCCAGCTTCTGCTCGGACAGCTTGTCGCCGAGATAGATCAGCGCGTCGGGCAGGGTGTAGTTCGAGATCATCTGGTTGATCAGCGACAGCGCCTCGTCGATCTCAAGCCCGGCAAAATAGCCATCGGCCTGCGCCTCGGCGATCAGCTCGCACAGGTAGTGGTCGGCGAGGTCGACATAGCTGCGCACGCGCTCGAAATTGGCCGCGCCCATCTCGCACAGGATGGTGAAGTGCTCGGGATCCTCGCGGAAGCGGGCCTGCGAGATCGCAAAGCGGCGGCGGAAGAATTCGTACATCTTGCGCGGCGGCGGGAGATTGGCGGCCAGCACCTCCTCCATCACCGCCAGATGCGGCGCGAGCCACAGCTGCGCCACGGCATCGAACAGATCGTCGTAGTCGGCAAACAGCGCCTCGAACCGCGCGCGGGTGAGGCCGCTTTCGGCCATGGCGACGGTCCACGGGATCTCCGATCCGCGTTCCTTGACGAGGTCGAGCACATGGCGCGCGACCCGTTCGCGTTCCTGCTCGCGCAAGGTGGGGTTGAGAGCCATGGGCAAGCGCGTCTCCTTGATCTGGCGCAACATAGGCCAATCGGACGCAGGCTTAAAGGGCAGCTCGTCGATTTTTGTGCGGCGCAACAAGGCGGTTCGTCGATTCGCGCAGGATCAGGGGCGGGGGAACCACGGGAAAAAGGCCGGGGTGCGGCGCTTGTAATCGGCGTATTTGTCGCCCTTGGACTTGTCCAAACCCTTCTCGAGCAGCGCCGCGCCCGACCACTTGGTGAGCGTGAAACTGAGGAACAGCGGGCCAATGATGGTCGCCAGCGCATAGGCCCATCCGGCCGCGGCACAGGCCAGCCAGATGCCCCACCACGCCGCGAAATCGCCGAAATAGTTGGGGTGGCGAGTATAGCGCCACAGTCCGGTGTCGAGCACTTTGCCCGCGTTGGCCGGATCGGCCTTGAACCGCGCCAGCTGCCAGTCGCCGACCCATTCGAAGAACACGCCGACACACCACAGCGCGAAGCCCGCCCATGCCAGCGGCGGGATCGCCGCAGGATGCGGGCTCGCAAGGATGCCGACCTGCGCCGGGGAGGAGACCATGAACAGGAGCACCGCCTGCAGCAGCCACACCTTGGTCAGCGCGGCCTGCGCGAACTTCCCCTGCTCGCGCGCTTTCCTGAGGATCAGGGCATAGCGCTTGTCCTCGCCATGGCTGCGCCAGCGCCGGAAGAGGTAGATGCCGAGCCGGAAGCCCCAGGCCGCGGCCATCGCCATGATGAGCGTGGCAAGCTCGCCCGGCCCGTTCGGCACGTGGAGCCAGCTCGCCACCGCGAGGATGCCCATGCCCGCGCCCCAGAAGGCGTCGATGAAGCTGACGTCGTTGATCTTCACGCTGATCGCCCACTGGATCAGCACCAGCACGATCAGGATGGCGGCATTCACCGCCAGCGCTTCAAACATCGTTCTTGCCGGCGATGATGTCGCGCGCTTGCTGTTCGAGCACCTTGAAGCGCTCGTAATCGGGCAGCTGCGCGCGGAACCATTCGGCGATTTTCAGAAGATCCTCGCCGTAATTGCCGGTCGGCACCATCGGCGGGCCGAAGCGGATGATCTTGCGC
Organism: Porphyrobacter sp.; assembly: GCA_027531395.1. Taxonomy (GTDB): domain Bacteria; phylum Pseudomonadota; class Alphaproteobacteria; order Sphingomonadales; family Sphingomonadaceae; genus Erythrobacter. The sequence continues at coordinate 536,711 of JAPZRO010000001.1, forward strand.
AGATTATCGGCAAAGGCGGGGACGATCGGCACGTCGGCAGCGCGGGCGATGTGGTAGAAGCCCGACTTCCACTTGCCGTCGGTCTTGCGGGTGCCCTCGCAGGCGATCACCAGCGCGAGATGATCGCGGCGGGCGAATTCGGCAGCGACCTGCTCGGTGGCGTTCAAGCGGCTGCGGCGGTCGACCGGAATGCCGCCCATGTCGAACATGAAGTTCTTCATGATGCCGGTGAACAGCGTGTGCTTGCCCATGAAGTTGGGGCGGATGCCCTCTTCGTGGGTCGCGCCGGTGAAGAACACGAAATCCCAGTTCGTGGTGTGCGGCGCGCCGGCGATGACGTATTTCTTGATGTGCTTGGGCAGCGGGGAGTCGATCTTCCAGCCCCGGATGTACCAGATCGCCAGAATGATCCGCCGCACGATGCGCGAAAGCAGCGTGGGCTTGCGGTTAAGGTCGTGCGGCAATGTATGTGATCCCTCTCTCCCCTGCGTTTCTGCCCGCAATCGGGTGAGTTACGCAAGGGAAAGTGTGGGGGTTTCAGACAGGACCGATCACATCCGGAACACGCCAAACGCAGGGCGTTCGGCAATCGGCGCTTCAAGACACGCGGCGAACGCCAGCCCCAGCACATCGCGGGTCTGCACCGGGTCCACCACCCCGTCGTCCCACAGCCGCGCGGTGGCGTAGTAGGGGTTGCCCTCGTCCTCGTATTTCTGGCGGATGGGGGCCTTGAAGGCCTCGGCCTGTTCCGGCGTCCAGCTGTCGGCGTCGCGGTGGACGGTGGCGAGGACGGAGGCCGCCTGCTCCCCGCCCATCACCGAGATGCGCGCATTGGGCCAGGTGAACAGGAAGCGGGGTGAGTAGGCGCGGCCGCACATGCCGTAGTTCCCCGCCCCGAAGCTGCCGCCAATCACCACGGTGACCTTGGGCACGGTCGCGGTGGCAACCGCGGTGACGAGCTTCGCGCCATGCTTGGCGATGCCCTCCGCCTCGTACTTCCCGCCGACCATGAAGCCGCTGATATTCTGGAGGAACAGCAGCGGAATGCGGCGCTGGCAGGCGAGCTCGATGAAATGCGCGCCCTTCTGCGCGCTCTCGGAGAAAAGCACGCCGTTGTTGGCGAGGATCGCCACGGGCATCCCCCAGATATGGGCGAAGCCGCAGACGAGGGTGGCGCCGTAATGCGCCTTGAACTCGTGGAACTCACTGCCGTCGACCAGCCGCGCGATCACTTCCTTGACGTCATAGGGCGCGCGCACGTCCTCGGGGATGAGGGCGTAAAGGTCCTCGGCGTCGAATTTGGGCGGGCGCGGGTCCTTGAGCGCCACGTCCTTCGCCGCCCCGGTGTTCGCGCCCAGGTGGCTGACGATATCGCGCACGATGGTGAGCGCGTGTTCGTCATTCTCCGCGAGGTGATCGACCACGCCGGATTTCTTGGCGTGCAGGTCACCGCCGCCCAAGTCCTCGGCAGTGATCTCCTCGCCGGTCGCGGCCTTCACCAAGGGCGGCCCCGCCAGAAAAATCGTGCCCTGGTTGCGGACGATCACCGTCTCGTCGGACATGGCGGGGACGTAAGCGCCCCCGGCGGTGCAGCTTCCCATGACGCAGGCGATCTGCGGGATGCCCAGCGCGGACATATTGGCCTGATTGAAGAAGATCCGCCCGAAGTGATCACGGTCCGGAAAGACCTCCGCCTGATGCGGAAGGTTCGCGCCGCCCGAGTCCACCAGATAGATGCATGGCAGACGGTTCTCCTGCGCGATCTCTTGCGCGCGCAGGTGCTTCTTGACCGTCATCGGGTAATAGGTGCCGCCCTTCACGGTCGCGTCATTGCACACGATCATGCACTGGCGACCCGACACGCGGCCTACCCCGCAGATGATCGAGGCGCCGTTGACGTCGCCCTCATACATCCCGTTGGCCGCCAGCTGGCCAACCTCCAGAAAGGGCGAACCCGGATCGAGCAGCCGCTCCACGCGTTCACGGGGGAGCAGCTTTCCGCGCGAGACATGCCGCTCGCGATGCTTCTCCGGCCCGCCGAGCGCCGCCTCGGCCACGCGGGCGCGCAGTTCCTGCGCGAGGGCGTGGTTATGCGCAAAGCGGGCCTTGGCCTCGGGGCTCTCGCGGTCGAGCTTGGTGGTGAGGGTGGGGGCGGTCATCTCAACGCTTTCTGACGAATTCGGCCCGCAGCACCAGTCCCTTAATGCCGGGGTATTTGCAGTCGATCTCCTGCGCGTCGCCGGTCAGGCGGATCGACTTGATCAGCGTGCCCTGCTTCAGGGTCTGGCCTGCGCCCTTGACCTCGAGGTCCTTGATCAGCGTCACCGCATCGCCGTCAGCGAGCAGATTGCCGACCGCGTCGCGCACTTCCACCGCGTCCTCCGCCGCCTGCTTGGCCGCGAGTTCAGACGCTGGCAGCCACTCGCCGCTCGCCTCGTCATAGACGTAGTCTTCGTCGGTGCCGCTCACCCCGCCGCTCCGATCAATTCCCGCCCGATCAGCATCCGGCGGATCTCGTTCGTCCCCGCGCCGATGTCGAGCAGCTTGGCGTCGCGCATGTAGCGCTCGACCGGCCAATCAGTCGTGTAGCCCGCCCCGCCCAGCGCCTGCACGCTCTCGGCGGCGACCTTGAAGGCGTTCTCGGACGCCAGCAGGATCACGCCTGCCGCATCGAAGCGCGTCGTCTGCCCCGCGTCGCAGGCCTTGGCCACCGCATAGGTGTAGGCGCGGGCCGATTGCAGGGCGACATACATGTCGGCGACCTTGGCCTGCATCAGCTGGAACGAGCCGATCGGCTTCCCGAACTGCTTCCTCTCGCGCAGGTAGGGGATCACCGTGTCGAGGCACGCCTGCATGATGCCGAGCTGCAATCCGGCGAGCACCACGCGCTCGTAATCGAGCCCGCTCATCAGCACGCCGACGCCGCCATTGAGCGGCCCCATGATGCGCTCTTCGGGGACGAAGCAGTCGTTGAACACCAGCTCGGCGGTGGGCGAGCCCTTCATCCCGACCTTGCTGATCTTCTGGCCGATCGAGAACCCCTCGTCGCCCTCCTCGATCAGGAAGGCGGTGATGCCGCGGCTCCCGGCGTGGCCATCGGTCTTGGCATAGACCACCAGCGTATCGGCCTCGGGCGCGTTGGTGATCCAGAACTTGGTGCCGTTGAGGACGTAGCCGCCCTGCACCGCATCGGCCTTGAGCTTCATCGAGACGACGTCCGACCCCGCTCCCGCTTCGGACATGGCCAGCGAGCCGACATGCTCGCCCGAGATCAGCTTGGGGAGATATTTCGCCTTCTGCTCGTCATTCCCCCAGCGGCGGATCTGGTTGAGGCAGAGGTTGGAATGCGCGCCATAGGACAGGCCGATGCTGGCGCTCGCCCGCGACACCTCTTCAACAGCGATCACGTGTTCGAGATAGCCGAGCCCCAGCCCGCCCCATTCCTCCTCGACGGTGATGCCGTGCAGGCCGAGCGCGCCCATCGGCTCCCACAGCTCGCGCGGGAAACGGTCCTCGCGGTCGGTGCGTTCGGCCAGCGGCATGATCTGCTCGTCGGCGAAGCGCGCGGCGCTGTCGCGGATCATCTCGGCCGCTTCGCCAAGCTGGAAGTCGAAATCGGGGGTGGCGCGCATTTTATGTCCTGCGGGTGTAATGATTGTTCCGGCACGCCGCATAGCAAGCCCCGGTGCAAAGGCCAATCGCCCGCGCTGGCTCTGGGCGGATTTGGCGTTTAGGGGTTAAGGCGATGACCAGCCCCCAACCCCTGCTCGTGTTCGAGCACGCAGCGCGCGCCTATGGCGAGACCGTGGCGGTGGCGGAGGTCAGCTGCGCGATCGCACCGGGCAGCTTCGTCGCGCTGGTAGGGGCCTCGGGCTCGGGCAAATCGACGCTGCTCAAGATGGTCAATACGCTGGTCGAACCGACCGGCGGGCGGGTGCTGTTCGCGGGCGAGGATGTGACCAGCCTGAGCCCCTCGCGCCTGCGCCGCCGGGTAGGTTATGTGTTCCAGGGCATCGGGCTGTTTCCGCATTTCTCGGTGGCCGAGAACATCGCAATCGGCCCACGCCTGACGGGCGAGAAGCTGGCGCCTGCACGCATTGCCGAGCTGCTGCAACTGGTCGAGCTCGACCCCGCGCTGGCCGAGCGGATGCCCGACGAACTCTCGGGCGGACAGCGCCAGCGGGTCGGCGTCGCGCGGGCGCTGGCGGGCGAGCCGGAGCTGCTGCTGATGGACGAGCCCTTCGGCGCGCTCGACCCGGTCACCCGCGACGCGCTGGGCCGCAAGGTGCGCGAGCTGCACGAGCGGCTCGGCCTCACCACGGTGATGGTCACCCACGACATGGCCGAGGCGCTGCTGCTGGCCGACCGCGTGCTGGTGATGGACAAGGGCGCGCTGGTTGCCGATGCGACCCCGCGCGCGCTGCTGGCGGGCGAGGGCGGCGCGGTGGCGCAGCGGCTGGTCGCGGTGCCGCGCGAACAGGCCGAGCGCCTCGCCGCTATGGAAGGCCTTGGGGAGAAGCGGGGCTGATGGGCGAGATCTGGGACATCCTCCCCGGCCTTGGCGACAAGCTGGCGGCGCATGTCGTGCTCGCGGCCAGCGCGATCGGGCTGGCGATGCTGATCGCTCTGCCGATGGCGGTGTGGGCGGGGCGTTCGCGGACGGTGGCGCGGCTTTCCCTTAGTCTTGCGAGCCTCGTCCAGACCATCCCCGCGCTAGCGCTGCTGGCGCTGTTCTTCCCGCTGCTGCTGTCCTTGCGCGCGGTGTTCGGCGAGGGGCTGCCGACGCTGGGTTTTCTCCCTGCGCTGATGGCGCTGACGCTCTATGCGCTACTGCCGATCCTGCGCAACGCGGTGACGGCGCAGGCCAATCTCGATCCCGGCGTGCTCGAGGCCGCCGACGGGGTGGGCATGACCAAGTGGCAGAAGCTGACGCTGGTCGAAGCGCCGCTCGCGGCCCCCTTCATCATGGCGGGCATCCGCACGGCGAGCGTGTGGACCATCGGCGCGGCGACACTCGCCACCACCATCGGCCAGCCGAGCCTCGGCGATCCGATCTTCGCCGGCCTCCAGACCCAGAACTGGGCGCTGGTGGTCGCCGGCTGTCTCGTCAGCGCGGGGCTGGCGCTGGTGGCCGACTGGCTGTTGTGGTGGGTCGAGCGCGGCATCGACGAACGCAGGCGCTGGAAATGGGCCGGTGCCTTGGTGGCAGTGGTGGCGGGTGTGACCGCCGCGCTGTGGGCCCAAAGCAGCAGTTCCGAAGAGCGCCGCATCGTCATCGCCGCCAAGCAGTTCTCCGAGCAATATATCCTCGCCCAGTTGATCGGATCGCGGCTGGAGGCGGCCGGTTACGAGGTCGAATATCGCGACGGGCTGGGCAGCGCGGTGGTGCACGGGGCGGTCGCCTCGTCGAGCATCGACATCTCGGTCGACTATACCGGCACGATCTGGACCAACTACCTCGGGCGCAAGGACAATCCCGGCCGCGAGGCGATGTACGAGACGATCCGGGAGTGGGAATGGCGCACCAACGGAGTGCGGGTGCTCGGGCGGCTCGGGTTCGAGAACGCCTATGCCTTCGCCATGCGCGAGGACCGGGCGCGCGAACTGGGCGTAAGCTCGCTCACCGATCTCGCCGCGGTCGCCCCCAACCTGACGGTGGGCGGCGATCCCGAGTTTTTCGAGCGGCCAGAATGGATCGCGGTGCGCGATGCCTATGGGCTGAGCTTCGCCAGGAGCCGCAATTTCGCGCCGACCTTCATGTACAACGCACTTTCTTCGGGTGAGGCCGACGTGATCAGCGCCTATACCTCCGACGGGCGGATCGCGGCGGACCGGTTGGTGGTGCTGCAAGACCCCGAGGGCGCGCTGCCGAGCTATGACGCGATGATCATGCTCTCCCCCCGCATCGCCGGGGATGAAGGCGTGGCCGCCGCGCTCAAGCCCCTGCTCGGCGCGATCAGCGTCGAGGCCATGCGCGAGGCCAACCTCGCCGTCGACCGCGAGGATGCGCAGAAGCTGACGCCGAAGCAGGCCGCCGCCGCGCTGGCGAAGAAGGCGGGCCTCTAGATACGAGCGCTGGATCGGTCGCGCAGCGACCGCAAGGCCGGATGGCCCGCGCCAATCAGGAAGCGCGCTTCCAGACCTGCGTCTGGCACAGCGGGCCGAAGCAGCCTTTCACTTCCAGCGTCCCCGAGCCGTTGCGGCGCACTTCGGAGGTGTAGGTGCGGCCGGTCTTGGGATCGTAGACCTGACCGCGCCACACGCCCTCATCTGCTGTGAGGCCATAGAGGATCGCGGTGCCGATCAGCTTGCGGTTGCGCTTGGCCGGGTCGGAATTGTTGACGTCGCGCTGATCGTTGCCGCCCGGCGGGGGAATCAGGAACTTCTCGATCCGGCCGCACAGCGCCTTGCCGCACTTGGCGATCGCCACCACCGCGTCCTTTTCCGCCGTGACCCAGCGACCGGTGATCGGCTCGGCCGCCAGCGCAGGAGCGATTGCCACACCCATCGCGGCCAGCATCGCTGCGCCCGGAATCATCCATCTTGCCATCATTTGCGCCCTCATTGCCTCATGCGAATCCCACTCCGAACGGCCAGCGCCGTCCGCAGATCCCGAGCACCTTGAACAGCGTGCCCATCTGGTTGTCCTCCACCAGCCGGTCGCGCTGGCGCTGGAGCTTGTCCTTCTCACCCGGGTTGCGCCGCTGGAGCGCCTCGGTGCGCACGTCGATGCCCATCTGGCGCAGCCATTCGCCCTGATATTGCAGGCCCATCACGTCCACGCCTTGCGTTTGCGCGACATGGGCGAGCAGCTCGAAATCGACATGGGCGGTGATGTCAGCCTCGCCCGGATGATCGAACACGTCGACCTTCTTGTGGGCTTTCAGGGCCTGCAAGGTGGTGCCCGAGGACAGCTCCTTGTGGCCGTAATCGATGATCAGCGCCGCGCCGCCCTGGTCCTTCAGCCGCTGCGCGATCTCGGTCATCACCGCGACCGCCGCCGGACTGGTCTCGATCGTCGCGCCCTGCGCCGCACTGTGCCAGCTGGGCGGGACGATGTGGTCCATCCGCTCCTTGCCCGGCTTGAAGGCGAACTTGTCGCCCTCCAGCCCGACCATCCGCTCGAACCAGCCGTCGGCCGAGCGCACCAGCTGGTGGATCGGCAGCGCGTCGAAGAACTCGTTGGCGATGATCAGCAGCGGGGCATCATCGGGCAGGGTCGAAAGATCGTGGTGGTGGTGGCAATCGGGGAAGGCCTCGCGCTGGATCGCCCGCAGCGTCGGCGAGGTCTCGACGAAATGAACCTGCGGCGCGAAATCGTAGCGGCCCGCAGCGCCAAGCGCGTCCTTGGTGAGCGTCCCGCGACCGGGCCCGAGCTCGACATAGTGGATACGCTTGCGGCTGCCCATGCGCACCCACAGATCGGCGAACCACAGGCCGATCAGCTCGCCAAACATCTGGCTGATTTCAGGCGCGGTGATGAAATCGCCCTGATCGCCGAGCGGATCGCGGCTGGCATAGTAGCGCGCGTTGCTTTCGGCGATGTAGTGGGCAAGGCTGATCGGGCCGGTCTGCTTGATCAGGCGGCGGAAGCTCTTGCCGAGATCGATCTTCGCGCGTGCGGCGGCCTCGGCCTCGAGCTTGGCCTGTGCTTCGGCCTTGGCGCGTTCTGCCGCTTCGGCTTCGGCCATGGCCTTCTCTTCGGCTTCGCGGCGGGCCTGCTCCTCGGCCTCGGCCTTGGCTTTGGCAGCCGCTTCGGCTTCGAGACGCGCCTTTTCGGCGGCGGCAGCCTTGGCGGCAGCGGCGGCTTCGGCCTTGGCTTTCTTTTCCGCTTCGGCCCTGGCCTTGGCCTCGGCGGCGAGACGGGCCTTTTCTTCCGCCTCGGCTTTCTTGCGGGCTTCGGCCTCGGCCTTGGCGCGGGCCTTGGCTTCGGCTTCGGCGCGCGCCTTCTCCTCCGCTTCGCGGCGAGCCTGTTCTTCTGCGGCGGCCTTGGCTGCGGCTTGGGCTTCCGCTTTGGCGCGAGCCTCGGCTTCGGCTTTCGCCCGGGCTTCCGCTTCTGCCCGCGCCTTTTCCTCGGCCTTGGCGCGCGCTTCGGCCTCGCGACGGGCCTTTTCCTCGGCGAGCGCCTTTTCCTTGGCTTCCTTGCGCGCCTTGGCTTCGGCTTCCGCCTTGGCCTTGGCCTCGGCGGCGAGACGCGCACGTTCGGCGGCTTCGGCCTCGCGGCGGGCGCGGGCTTCGGCGGCAGCTTTCTCGCGGGCTTCGCGCTCGGCGGCGGCGCGGGCTTCGGCTTCCGCCTTGGCGCGCTCGCGCTCCTCGCGCATGGCCCGCGCGCGTTCTTCGGCCTCGGCCTTGGCTCTGGCGAGGGCTTCGGCCTTGGCTTTCGCTTCGGCTTCAGCGCGGGCCTTGGCCTCTGCGCGGGCACGCTCGCGGGCTTCGGCGTCCGCTCGTGCCTTCTCCTCGGCTTCGGCCTTGGCGCGGGCAGCGGCTTCAGCGCGAGCGGCCGCTTCGGCCTGCGCGCGCGCCTTGGCCTCGGCGGCGGCCTGCTCGCGCGCGGCGCGTTCGGCAGCGGCCTTCGCTTCGGCGGCGGCCTTGGCGTTCGCCGCAGCCTCGGCCTTGCGGCGCGCTAGCTCTTCCTTGTCGTCCTCGGGATCGATCAGCCGCAGCGCCGGGCGCCAGACGGCTGCGCCGGTCAGGCCGGCTGCGTCGTCCCCGCCCCCAGCGGCTTCTTCCGCAAGGCGTAGAGCACGACAATCAATCCAGTCAGGATAAGCGGTATGGTCAGCCATTGCCCCATCGATAGCCCGGTCCGGGCCGCAAAGTCAGCCAGCTGTGCGTCGGGCTGACGGAAAAATTCGTTAACGAAGCGCGAAATGCCCATGCCGAGCGTGAACACCCCGGCGAGGAGCCCGGGCCGATAGCGCGCGCGGGTTTTCCAGAACAGCAGTATCATCACGATCAGCAGCGCCAGCCCTTCTAGCCCCGCCTGATAAAGCTGGCTCGGGTGGCGCGGCAGCTCGTCCGCACCGGGGAACACCATCGCCCAGGGCACATCGGTGGCCCGGCCCCACAGCTCGCCGTTGACGAAGTTCGCGAGGCGCCCGAGCAGCATCCCCATCGGCACCCCGACGCTGACATAGTCGACCACACGGATGAAGTTGAGCTTGTCGCGCCAGGCCACGTAAGCCATCGCCACTGTCACCCCGATCAGCCCGCCGTGAAACGCCATGCCGCCGTCCCACAGCCGCAGCAGTTTCCACGAAACGAAGCCATCACCCGAGAAATCGGTGAAGGCGGACGGAATGCCGGTCTCGCCCCCGGTGTAGAACGCCGCGTAGCCCAGCCGCCCGCCGATGATCACGCCCAGCGTGCAGTAGAAGAACAGATCGTCGGCATGGCGCTGCGCCATCGGCGCGCCGGGCTCTTTGAGCATCTTCGAGGTGTGCCAATAGGCGAAGATCACCCCGAACAGGTAGGCGAGCGAGTAGAACCGCAGCGTGAAGAAGCCGAGCTCGATGCCGGGCCTGAGGCCGAGATCGGCCCAGTGGATCGGATCGGCAGCGCCGCTTGCGGCAAGTAGTGACAGCACGGGGCGAACCTCTTATTGACAATGAGATGCCGTATCGGCGGGCCTGATCTGGCCGTGTCGCGTGGGTGCTTCTGGCACAGCGCGCCGGACAGGGGAAGGGGCGCGGGACTGCCGACGGGGCGAGGGATCGGATGACAGGCAGCGCGAGACGCGCGCCGGTCTTCCAGAACAGAGAGAGGAAAGGATACCGCATGCCCACCCAGCTGGACAATGCGCTCGAAGCGATCATCACCGCGCTGACCGCCGAAGGACAACCCTTCGCCACCGTGCCTTTCACCCGCGACGGGGTGGAAATGCCCGCCTTCGCCGGCGCCCCGCCGAGCCTCGCGCATTACTTCGCGCATTTCTGCAACGAACACCGCGATGTGCCCTTCCTGGTCGACGGCGAGATCCGGCTGACCTTCTCGGAGGCCTATTCCGCCGCGACCTGCGTCGCTGAAAGCCTCGTGCATGATCACGGCATCGCCAAGGGCGACCGCATCGGCATCGCGGCACGCAACTCGGCCAACTGGATGATCGCCTATATGGGCATCATCATGGCGGGCGGCTGCGCCACGCTTCTCAACGGCTTTTCCAGCGGCGAGGAACTCGCCTACGGCCTCGATCTGGCCGAAGCCAAGCTGCTGCTGGCCGATGCCGGACGCGCGGCGCGGCTCGAAGGCCATGCCCATCCCGCCAAGGTGGTGCTGTTCGATCACGGCAACGCGCCGTCTGCCGGGCTCGCCAATGTCTGGCGTGTGCCGCAGGGCACCAGCGCGGCGATGACGATGCTGGGCCAGATCGGCCCCGACGATATCGCCACCATCCTCTACACCTCGGGTTCGACCGGCAAGTCCAAGGGCGCGTGGTCGGATCACCGCGGCGTGATCCACGGGGTGATGAGCTACATCGCCCAGAGCGCGATGGCCAAGGTCCACATCGAGAAGAGCGAAGGGCCGATGACCGATCAGCCCTGCGCCCTCGTCGCGGTGCCGCTGTTCCACGTCACCGGCGAAGTGCCGCTGTTCCTCCAGAGCTTCGCGATCGCGCGCAAGCTGGTGCTGATGCCCAAGTGGGACGCCGGCCTTGCGATCCGGCTGATGGCGGAGGAAGGCGTCACCTATTTCGTCGGCGTGCCGCTGATGAGCTACGAGATCGCCAACCATCCCGAGCGCGCGAACTACGACCTGTCGAAGTGCAAGAGCTTCGCTGCGGGCGGTGCGCCGCGTCCGGTGGAGCACGTCACCCGCATCAAGGAAGCCTTCCCCGGCGGGTTCCCGCTGCTCGGCTATGGCCTCACCGAGACCAACGCGGTCGGCTGCGGCAACTTCAACGAGAACTACCTCGCCAAGCCCGGCTCGACGGGGCGCGCATCGAAACCGCTCGTCGATCTGGCAATCCTCGACGATGCCGGAAACCCGCTGCCGCAAGGCCAGGTGGGCGAGGTCTGCATCCGCTCGGTCGCCAATTTCCGCGGCTACTGGAAGAACGAGGAAGCGACCAAGGCCGCCTTCACCGCCAATGGCTATTTCCGCACCGGCGATCTCGGCTATCTCGACGCGGACGACTATCTGTTCATCGTCGACCGGAAGAAGGACATCATCATCCGCGGCGGCGAGAACATCTCGTGCATCGAGGTGGAAGACGCGATCTACGCGCATGACGATGTCGGCGAATGTTCGGTGTTCGGCCTGCCGTGCGAGCGCTTCGGCGAGGTGCCGGCGGCGGTCTACCGCATGAAGGAGGGCCGCGCGGCGATCACTCCGGGCGAGCTGCGCGCCTTCCTGCTCGAGCGGATCGCGCCGTTCAAGGTGCCGCTCGAACACCAGATCTGGATCACCGAAGAAGCCCTGCCGCGGCTCGGCACCCAGAAGATCGACAAGCGCGCCGTCAAGGCGCGCTACGCCAGCGAGGCGGTCGCGGCGTGACCGGCGCATGAGTCCGCCCCATGTCGCCTAGGCGTGTCCCCGGCCAGCGCGCGATCATCGACCGGCGCGTGCTGGCCGACGAGGTCGCCGCGCTGCACGCAGCGCACGGGACGGGTGCGCGCACGGCGATCGTCAAGGCGCTGCGGGCGGCGCTCGATGGCGGGCGGGCCGAACTGGCGCGGCGGCTGGCCGAGGCGCCTTCGGCCGGGCACGAGGTGACGGGGGGCTATTCCTTCCTCACCGACCAGCTGCTGCGGGTGATCCACGATCACGTCACCGCCGATCTCTACCCCGTCCCCAACCGGACCCAGGCCGAACGCCTCGCGATCCTCGCGGTGGGGGGCTACGGGCGGGCCGAGATGGCGCCGCATTCGGACATCGACATCGCCTTCATCACCCCGATGCGGCGCTCGCCGTGGTGCGAGCAGGTGATCGAGGCGATGCTCTACATCCTGTGGGATCTCGGCCTCAAGGTCGGCCATTCGAGCCGCACCGTGTCCGACACGATGCGGATGGCGAAGGAGGATCTCACGATCCGCACCGCGCTGCTCGAAAGCCGGCTGGTGTGGGGTGATCAGGCGCTCTACGACGAGCTGCGCCAGCGCTTCTGGAGCGAGGTCGCCAAGGGCTCAGAGCGCCAGTTCCTGACCCAGAAGCTCGCCGAACGCGACGCGCGGCACAAGCGCATGGGCGACAGCCGCTATGTCGTCGAGCCCAACATCAAGGACGGCAAGGGCGGCCTGCGCGATCTCCAGACGCTCTACTGGATCGGCAAATATGTCCACCGCGTCGGCAGCGCCAGCGAGCTGGTCGATGTCGGGCTGCTGACCGCCAATGAATATCGCAGCTTCCGCCGTGCCGAGGGGTTCCTGCTGGCGGTGCGCAGCCACATGCACATCATCACCGACCGCGCCGAGGACCGGCTGACCTTCGATCTCCAGCGGCGGGTGGCCGAGCGGATGCAGTTCGCCGACCGCCCGGGGAAGAGCGCGGTCGAGCGGTTCATGCAGTACTATTTCCTGCAGGCGAAGCGTGTCGGCAGCCTGACCGGCGTGTTCCTCGCTCACCTCGACGAGGAATTCGCCCGCAAGCGCACCCGCAGCGGGTTCTTCGCCGGATGGACCCAACGTCCCCGCGTGTTCAAGGGCTACATGGTCGAAGGCGGGCGCCTGCGCGCACCGGGCGACGACTGGTTCCGCAGCGATCCGGTGCGGCTGATCGAGGTGTTCCGGCTGGCCGAGGCCGAGGGGCTGGAAGTCCACCCTGAAACCATGCGCCAGGTCGGCCGCGATGCACGCCTGATCGACATCGGCGTGCGCCGCGACAAGCGCGCGAATGTGCTGTTCCTCGAACTGCTCGCGGGCCGCAAGGACCCGGAAAACGCGCTGCGCTGGATGAACGAGGCGGGGGTGTTCGGCCGCTTCGTGCCCGATTTCGGGCGGGTCAACGCGCAGATGCAGTTCGACATGTATCACCACTACACGGTCGACGAGCACACCATTCGCGCCATCGGCCTGCTCAGCCAGATCGAGCGCGGGCTGCTGGCCGCCGACCACCCGCGCGCCACCCGCGAGATTTCCAAGGTCGCCTCGCGCCGGGCGCTCTATGTCGCGGTGTTGCTGCACGATATCGCGAAGGGCCGCGGCGGCGATCATTCCGAGCTTGGCGCGGAAGTCGCCCACCGGCTGTGCCCGCGCTTCGGGCTCGACGAGAAGGAGACCGATCTGGTCGCCTGGCTGGTGCGCCACCACCTCCTGATGAGCCGCACCGCGCAGAAGCGCGACCTGACCGATCCCAAGACGATCGAGGATTTCGTTGGCGAGGTGCAGAGCCTCGAACGCCTGCGCAATCTCGCGATCCTGACCGCGGTCGATATCCGCGCGGTCGGCCCCGGCACGTGGAACAGCTGGAAGGGCCAGCTGCTGGGCGAACTCTACGATGCCGCTGAGGAGCGGCTGAGGCTCGGCCACAAGGGCACCGGTCGCAAGCAACGGGTGGCGGCCAAGAAGGATGCGGTCGCGCGGCTTCTGGGCGAGCGCGACCATCTGGTCGATGCGGCAGGCGCCCTGCTCGGCGATGCCTACTGGATCGCCGAACCCGAGGACATCATCGCCAGCAACCTGCTGCAATATGATGCCGCGCTGGCCGCGGGCGAGCAGTTGTCGATCCGGTGCGAGCCAGACGAGGTGCGCGGCGCGACCCGCGTCAATGTCATCGCGGCCGACCATCCGGGCCTGTTCTACCGCATGGCGGGCGGCATCCACCTTGCCGGCGGCAACATCATCGACGCGCGCATCCACACCGCCAAAAGCGGCTATGCGGTCGACAATTTCCTGGTGCAGGACCAGCACGGCCAGCCGATGGGCGAGGAGGCGCAGATCGCGCGCATCCACAAGGGCATCCGCGACGCGCTGCTGGCCAAGGTCGAACTGGTGCCCAAGCTCGCCGCGCGCCCGCTCGCCCACTCCCGCGCGAAAGCATTCGACGTCGCCCCGCGGGTCGGGTTCGACAATGACGCCTCGAACAACTTCACCGTGATCGAGGTGACCGCCCGCGACCGTCCGGCACTGCTCAACCGCTTGGCGCACGCGCTCTACAAGGCCAACCTGATCGTCCATTCGGCGCACATCACCGCCTATGGCGAAGCGGCGGCGGATACCTTCTACGTCACCGATCTGACCGGAGCCAAGATAAAGGCGCCCGACAGGCTTGCCGAAATCGAGGCCGCGCTGCTCGCCGCGGCAAGCGATCACCGACAGCAACAGCTAGAAAAGGCCTAGCGCACTTTCCGATCATTCCATCAGGATGATCTGGAGTGATCGGAAAGTGCTAAAGCTGCAAGTTGTTGAAGATGTAGCGATTTGAAGGTTCGGCGCGGCGCCGCGCGATAGGTTGCAATTGCGTGACGCATTGCTATTGGGGCGCCCCTCAACTCAGGGAGAGTTATAACATGACCACCGCAACCCCCCTGCGGAGCCCCCTCCGGCTCGGCAAGCTTGCACTCCTTCTCGGCACGGCAGCCTTCACCCCCTTCGCTGCCGCGGCCCAGGACAGCGAAACCCCCGCCAGCGAAGAGCGCACCAGCACGCTCGATTCCATCAACGAGATCCTCGTTACCGGCACCAAGACCCGCGACGCGGAAAACGTGCAGGACATCCCGCTGGCTGTGACCGCGTTCAACGCCGGCACGCTCGAAGCCTTCAAGATCCGCGACATTCAGGGCCTCTCGTTCCAGGCCCCGACCGTCAGCCTTGACCAGGTTGGCACCAGCCGCGGCACCGCCAACTTCACCGTGCGCGGCCTCGGCATCAACTCGTCGATCCCCTCGATCGACCCGACCGTCGGCGTGTTCGTTGACGGCGTGTACCTCGGCATCAACGGCGGCGTGGTGTTCGACCTGTTCGACCTCGACAGCGTCGAAATCCTGCGCGGTCCGCAGGGCGTGCTGTTCGGCCGCAACGTGACGGGCGGCGCGGTGGTGATCAACACCGGCAACCCGACCGAGGACTTCCGCGGCAAGTTCCGTGCGGCGGTCGACGGCCCGGCGCTCGATGGCGGCCGCGGTGGCCCGAACTACACCGTCAGCGGCGTGGTCTCCGGCCCGATCATCGAGGACGTGCTGCTGTTCAAGGTCGGCGCGTACTACAACAAGGACGAAGGCTACTTCCGCAACCTCGCCTCGCTGACCAATCCGAACATTCCGGAAAATCACGGCCAGGCGGAAACCAAGATCCTGCGCGGCGCGCTCGAAGCGCGTCTCGGCGGCCTGACCCTGCTCGGCAAGCTCGACTACTTCGAGAGCGACGGCGACGGCCCGAGCGCGCAGAACCGCGCCTTCTTCGATCGCAACAGCTTCGACTTCGCGATCGACGAGCCGGGCAACTATGCCAACGAGATCTGGACCGGCTCGCTCACCGCGACCGTCGACATCGGCCCCGGCACGCTCACCAACGTGTTCGGCTGGCGCAAGTATGACGCCACCACCCGCGGCGACATCGACGCGACCCCGGTGTTCCTGTTCCACTCGAGCACCGAAACCGCGCAGGAGCAGTTCTCGAACGAACTGCGCTACGCCATGTCGTTCGACAGCCTCGACCTGACCGTCGGCGGCTTCTGGTTCGATCAGGATCTCGCCTACACCGAGAACCGCGAACTGCGGCGCGACCTGCCGGTCAACCTGCGTCCGCCGGTGTTCTACGGCGGCGGCGCGCAGAACCACGAAGTGATCGGCGTGTTCGCCAACGCCCAGTGGGAATTCGTCGACAACCTCTCGCTGATCGCCGGTATCCGCTGGAACCAGGAAACCAAGGATGCGGCCGTGACCTTCATCACGCCGCGCGCGCAGTGCTCGTTCATCCAGGGCACCTGCCCGACCGGCACTTCGCCCTACCGTCCGGGCATCGAGACCAACGGCTTCACCGATCGCGTGCGGTTCCGCAACGTCTCGCCCAAGGTCGGCCTCCAGTACGAATTCGCCAACAGCCAGGTCTACGGCCACTGGAGCCGCGGCTTCCGTTCGGGCGGCTACAACTTCCGCATCACCAACATCCCGGTGTTCAACCGTGCCTTCCAGGCCACCGGCGAACTCGGCTTCGATGAAGAGCAGGTCGACAATTACGAAATCGGCGGCAAGTTCCAGACCGATGACGGCTCGTTCACGCTCAACGCGGCGGCCTATGTCACCAAGGTCGGCAACATGCAGCGCGAAGTGAACCTCGCCGATCCGGGCGCGGGCGTGGTGCAGAACATCCTCAACACCGCGGATGCGACGATCACCGGCTTCGAAGCCGAAGCGCGCATGCGCGTGTCGGACAGCCTCGCCTTCACCGCCAACATCGGGATCATCGACGCGCAGTACGACGAAGTGCTGTTCGACATCTCGGGTGACGGCGTGATCAACGACACCGATCTGGCGCTGAGCCTGCCGCGCGTTCCCCCGATCACGGTGGGCGCGGGCCTGATCCACGACTGGGATCTGGGCAGCAGCAACATCCTCACGCGGATCAACTACCAGTACCGCGACGAGGCAGCCTACACCGACGACAACCTCGGCTGGCTGAACGCGCTGTCGAACCTCGAAGCGAACGTCACCTGGAACACCCCGATCGAAGGGCTGTCGCTCTCGGTCTACGGCCGCAACCTGCTCGACGAAGTGCAGGAAGGTGGCGACACGCAGGTTCCGTTCGGCGGTCCGAACTCGACCGGCGTGCGCCGCACCTTCGCACCGAACCCGACCGCCGGCACCTTCTCGCCGCTGATGCGCGGCCGGAACGTCGGCATCGAGGCGATGTTCGAGTTCTGATGAGGACTTGAGCCTGAAGAAAAGGGGGCGCTCCGGAAACGGGGCGCCCTTTTTCGTTGGGAGTTTTTGTTCGCCTACCGCTTCGCTGCTTGAGGCGGGGCTACCCTCGCGCCCCGTCTCTTTGGCCGAACAGTGCGGTGCCGACCCGCACATGGGTCGCCCCGAGCATCACGGCCGTTTCGTAGTCGCCGCTCATACCCATGCTAAGGCCTTCAAGCCCGTGATCCGCCGCCAGCTTCGCCAGAAAGGCGAAGAAGGGCGCGGCTTCGGTGTCGGCAGGCGGGATGCACATCAGGCCGGCGAGCGGGATCTCCGTCGCGCGCACCGCTGCCAGAAACGCGGGCAGCTCGGCAACCGAACAGCCGCCCTTCTGCGGCTCGTCGCCGATATTGACCTGCACGAAGCACGGCACCTTGCGCCCCGCCTTGTCCATCGCCTTGGCGAGCGCCGCCAGCAGGCTCGGCCGGTCGAGCGAGTGGATGCAGTCGAACAGTGCCACGGCTTCTTCCGCCTTGTTCGACTGCAACTGGCCGATCAGGTGCAGCTCGATATCGGGGTGCGCGGCCTTGAGTGCGGGCCACTTGACCAGCGCTTCCTGCACCCGGTTCTCGCCGAACACGCGCTGGCCCGCGTCGATCAGCGGCTGGATCGCTTCAGGCCCG
Source organism: Porphyrobacter sp. (assembly GCA_027531395.1). GTDB lineage: Bacteria > Pseudomonadota > Alphaproteobacteria > Sphingomonadales > Sphingomonadaceae > Erythrobacter. The sequence continues at coordinate 554,168 of JAPZRO010000001.1, forward strand.
TGGGTCTTGCTGACCGCGATCAGCGTGACGTCTCCGGCCTCGCGGCGGGCAGGCTTGCACACGCGGGCGATGTTGGCGTGCACTTCGGCAAGGCGGGTTGCTGCATTGTCCATGCTGCGCGCTATAGAGACGCGGTGACGCAGATAAAGACCCTTCCCGGCCTGTGGCTGATCTCCGACGCGCGCAACGACGCGGGGCTGGAGCGTGCGCTCGCCCGCCTGCCGCGCGGATCGGGTTTCATCTACCGCCACTATCACCTGCCCGATCCCGAGCGCTTCGCGCGGTTCCGCCAGCTGCGCCGCATCGCGCGGGCGCGGGGCCATACGATCCTCCTCGCCGATTCTGCCCTGACCGCACGCGAATGGGGGGCGGACGGGATCTACGGGAGCCCGCGCAGCCTCTATCCGCGCCGTGCCGGTCTGATCCACCTCGCCACCGCACACGACCTTGCCGAACTCGGCCTCGCCGCGCGGCTGGGGGCGGATGCGGCGCTGCTTTCGCCGGTCTTCCCGACCCGCACGCACCCCGGCGGCGCAGTGCTGGGGCCAGTGCGCTTCCGGCTGCTGGCGCGGCAGTCGCGGCTGCCGGTCATCGCGCTGGGCGGCATGAACGCCCACCGCGCCCGGACGCTTGGCTGGCAAAGCTGGGCGGCGATCGACGGGCTGAGCCGGTGAACGACCGCGACGATGACGAGCTTTACCGGCGCGCCTGCGAATATGTCGTGCGCGGCGGCAGTCCGCGCCTGTCGCATCTCATGATCCGCTTCAAGGTCGGCTATAATCAGGCCTCGCGCTGGGTCGAGCGGATGATGGAGAACGGGATCCTCACCCCGCCCCGCGACAGCTTCCATTAGAACACGCTCCGTCGCACATCGCTTGACCCGGACTCTCCGAGGATTCATGATGTGTTCCGCACAGGAGACACCCCATGGCCAGCCGCGCCGTTACGCCCAGAGGCCCTTCCGGCCGCAAGCCTGCCGTCAGCAAGTCCGATGCCGAATGGCGCGCGGGGCTGCGGCGAGGCCTCCGCCGCCTCGCGCAGATGACGGGGGCCGCGGCGCTGCTGGGGGCGATGGTGTTCCTCGCGCTCGCACTGGTAAGCTACACCCAGACCGACCCCAGCCCCTCGACCGCCGCCGATCCGGGCGAGGTCGCCAACTGGATGGGCGCTGCCGGCGCCTGGGTGGCCGACCGCGTGCTGCTGGTGTTCGGCCTGCCCGCCGCGCTGCTGCTGCCGCTGCTCTATGTCAGCGCGCGCAAGCTGTGGCGCGATGTCGAGAACGGCGACGAGGCGGAAACGACCCCCTGGTGGCTGCCCACCGGCCTGCTGCTGATCGCCATGACCCTGCTCGCTACCGTGCTCAGCCTCGCCTTCGAAGGGCCGGGCGGGACGCTGCCGGCACAGGCGGGCGGGCTTGCCGGCCTGCTCGGCGCGGGCGCGGTGCAGGCGCTCGCCGCGCGGATCGCGGGCGATGCGCAGGGCTGGGTGATCCTCGGCACGGCGCTGGCCTGCCTTGCGACCGGTGTCGGCCTTTTGACCCGTATCTTCGCGATCGACTGGCGGGTGCTGATGAGCCTGCCCGAATTTCTCGGTGGCGGGTCGCTCGCCGGACTGCTGCGCCGGCTTCCGCTGCCGGGCCGCAAGCGAGCGCCGGCCACCGCGCTGGCCTTTGCCGATGACGAGGACGAGGAAGCCCCCGCCCGCCCGCGCCGCGCCGCAAAGGGCGACGCCGCCCCCGTCACCATCGACGATCGCCCGCGCCGCGCGCCCGAAATCAGCGATCCCTCGGCCCCGCCGCGCCGCGCCGCCGCAGCCAAAACCGCCCAGCGCGACATGTTCGCGCCCTTCAACCTGCCGAGCCTCGATCTGCTGGCCGAGCCGCCGGTCGACAAGGCGCCCAAGCTCGACAAGATCGCGCTCGAACGCAACGCCCGCCTGCTCGAAAACGTGCTCGACGATTTCAACGTGAAGGGCGAAATCACCGCGGTGCGCACCGGGCCGGTGGTGACGATGTACGAGCTCGAACCCGCGCCCGGCATCAAGGCCAGCCGCGTCGTCGGTCTGGCCGAGGATATCGCCCGCAACATGAGCGCGATCTCCGCACGCGTCTCGCCGATCCCGGGCCGCACGGTGATGGGCATCGAACTGCCCAACCAGGACCGCCAGATGGTGGCCCTGAAGGAACTCGCCGCCTGCGCCGCCTTTGCCGAATCCAAGGGCAACCTGCCGATCATCCTCGGCAAGGATATCGCAGGCGAACCGGTGATCGCCGATCTGGCCGCCATGCCGCACCTGCTGGTCGCCGGGACCACCGGATCGGGCAAGTCCGTGGGCCTCAACGTCATTCTGCTGAGCCTGCTCTACCGCTTCACACCCTCCGAACTGCGCCTGATCCTGATCGATCCCAAGGTGCTCGAACTCAAGACCTATGACGACATACCGCACCTGCTCTCGCCGGTGGTGACCGAGCCGGCGAAGTCGGTGCGTGCGCTGAAGTGGGCGGTCGAGGAAATGGAGCGGCGCTACCGCATGATGAGCGCGATTTCCTCGCGCAACATCAACTCCTTCAACGAGAAGGTCTCCGCCGCAATCGCCAAGGGCAAACCCTTGGGCCGCCGGGTGCAGACCGGCTTCGACCCCGAAACCGGCGAGCAGCTGTTCGAGGAAGAACAGCTCGATTACCAGCCGCTGCCGCAAATCGTGCTGATCGTCGACGAACTCGCCGACCTGATGGTGACGGTCGGCAAGGAAATCGAAGTGCTGATCCAGCGCCTCAGCCAGAAGAGCCGCGCAGCGGGCATTCACCTCATCATGGCGACACAGCGCCCCTCGGTGGACGTCATCACCGGCGTCATCAAGGCCAACCTGCCGACCCGCATCAGCTTCAAGGTGACCAGCCGGATCGACAGCCGCACCATCCTCGGCGAGCAGGGGGCGGAGCAGCTGCTGGGCAAGGGCGACATGCTCTACAAGCCCAACACCGGCGCGATGGTGCGCGTCCATGGCCCGTTCGTGTCCGACGAGGAAGTCGAGGCCGTGGCCGATTTCTGGCGCGGACAGGGCTCGCCCGAATATGTCGATGCCGTCACCGAGGAACCCGAGGACGGCTTCGGCGGCTTCGGCTTCGATGACGATCTCACCGCTTCCGACAACCCGGAAGAGCGCAAGTACCGGCAGGCCTGCCAGATCGTGTTCGAGAACCAGAAGGCGTCCGGTTCGTGGCTCCAGCGCCAGATGGGCGTGGGCTACAACACGGCGGCCAAATGGATCGAGCGGATGGAGGAGGACGGCTTCGTCGGCCCCGCCAACCACGTCGGCCGCCGCGAGATCTACCGCGACAAGGACGGCAATCCGCTCTGACCCGCGCGGGCCGGCATGAGCCCCCGCCGAGACCAATCTGCTCGCCTTTGCAGATAAATCTCGTGGTTATCGGTTACGGTTAGGATTTTCTAAACGGCCTCCCCGTAGGGCTGCGTAAGTCAACGGGGGGACATCTTCATGCATATCACCTTTCCAGCGCTCATCCGGACGCTGGCCATGCTCCTTGCAATCGTTTGTGCGTCGGGGGCGGCCGCGCAGGACAGTAGCTGGACGCTCCAGCCCGATGCCCGCATCGAGGTCCAGACGGTCAGCGCCCAGACCACCACGCGCGACGATGACCTGGTGGTTGACGGCGAGGCGATTTCGGTGCGCGGACAGGTCGGTGTGGCGCTCGAAAAGCGCGGCGTGCGGCTGCGCGTCGAGGCGGACCGGATCGAGGTGTTCCGGCTGGGTGACGGGCGTCCCGACATTGCCCGCGACCGCTTCACCGCAACGCTCCAAACCGACATCGAGAAGGACTGGGAACTGCAACTGCAGGCCCGCCACTTCGACGATTATGTCTCGGTCGAGGCCGCCGATACCGACGAATGGCAAGGCTCGGCCCGGCTGACATGGGAACCGCGCAACGAACACCGGGTGCGCGTGCAGGGCACCTGGCGGGAACGCGAATATGACGATGGCACGCCGATCGAGACCACCGGCGAAGGCCCGCGCGTCGATGCCCAATACCGCCGCCGCTTCGGGGCCAATCACTTTCTCGCCTTCGACCTGCGCGCTGAGGAAATCCGCTCGGACGATGCCCGCCGCGGCTACGAGCGCCAGTCGGCCGGGGTCGCCTATACCAGGCCGGTCGCGCCCGATCTGCGCGTGCGCCCGGCGATCGAGGTGATCCGCACCCGCTTCGACGGCCGGATCACCGCGGCAGGCGAACGCCGCCGCGACCGGCTGGTGGTACCCGAAGTCGAGCTGCTGTGGTGGCCCGGCAAGTGGCGCATCGAGGCCGAGGCCAAGTATATCTTCACCGGCAGCAACGAACCCGTGCGCGAGCGCGAGGGTTACCGGCTGACCCTGTCGCTGGGTTACGCCTTCTGAGATGATCGCACGGGTTGCCCAGGTCTGGAGGCGGGCTACCCCGCAGGTACGGCGTCCTGTGTACGTCGGCCTGGCCGTCGGCTTCGTGCTGGCGGCGCTGGTTGCGCTTGGCGTGGCCAATACCGATGCCTTCTTCGTCCTGCCCTCCTCGCTCGACGGCGTCGCCACCTCGCAGGCGATCTGGGGGCTGAAGCCCTCCAACCTGCTGATGGTGCTGCCGCTGGGCGCGTTCCTGGTGGTGCTGGCGCGCAGTTTCGTCGGCCTCAAGGCCTTCGGCCTGTTCACCCCGATGCTGATCGCGCTCGCCTTCCTTCAGATCGGCCCGATCATGGGGCCGGTGGTGCTGTGTTCCTCGGTCGCAGTCGGCATGATCGTCACGCCGAGCCTGCTCAAGCTGCGCATGACCCGCGTCGGCTTTCTCGGGGTGCTGATCTCGCTGATCGTGCTGGTGCTGGTGGCGCTGATGATGGTGCTCGATACCGAGCTTCAGGTCGACGCCTTCCCTGTGATCGTCTGCGCGCTGGTGGTCGAGCGGTGGTGGAAGCAGGTCGGCAAGGACGGCGCCAAGCCGGCCGCCAAGATGGCGTTCAATACCTTTGTGCTGGCGGTGGTGATCGAGTTCGTGATGGTCTCGCACTTCGCGCTGGCGCTGATCGAATGGTCGCCGCTGCTGATGCCGGCCTTCACCGCGATCGCGATCGGCATTCTCGGCCGATACCGCGGACTGCGCCTGTCCGAAATTCACCGCTTCCTCCCGATATGGCTTGAGAGACGACGAAATGCCCGCAATCCGACATCTGCTGAGGAGCCTCTGGAAGAGGACTTCGCCAGCGCCGAAATCCACGATACCGGCGGCGCCCACCCGCCGGCGTTCACCACGTGGATTATACGTAGTCGCGACGACCTCCCCTGGAAGCCCGTCATCGTCGGGCAGCGCAAGCCGTATCGCAAGCCCTACCGAAAGCCCCGCATCACCCGCACCGGCCCGATCAACGGTCGCGGCACCTGGCCCATCCTCTCGGTCGCGGACCTCTGGCCGCCGGACTGGAGCCGCGATGATGGAGATGGACGAGATTCTCGGCATCAACATGCGCAACGCTCTGATCGCGAAATACAATCCCCGGCACGCTATCGAGCGCGCGCGTGACAAGGTCGCGGCCAAGCGCGCGCTCGAGGCGGCAGGGATCTCCTGCACCGGCACCGTCGCGGTTCTCGAGGACAACCAGCAGGTCGCCAATTTCAAGCCCTCCCGCGACATGCCCGATGCCTGGGCGATCAAACCCGCGCGGGGATCGCAGGGCGACGGCATCCTGCTCGCGGTCCGGCGCGAGGGGAACACCTGGTTCAAGGGATCGGGCACCCCGCTGCCCGAGGACGCGGTGATGCACCACATCCAGAAGGTCGTCGATGGCGGCTTCTCGGGCGATTCGGCGGCCGAGGACGCAGCGCTGATCGAGCCGCTGATCATCGCCGATCCGGCGCTTTCCCGCATCGTGCCGGAGGGCCTGCCGGACCTGCGCGTCATCAGCTTGCACTACACGCCCCTGATGGCGATGGTGCGCCTGCCCACCATCGAGAGCGACGGCAAGGCCAACCTCCACCAGCGCGCGATCGGGGCGGGGATCGATATGGAGACCGGCAAGATCACCCGCGCAGTGGTCAAGGGCACGCCGATCACCCATCACCCTGACACGGGCGTCAATCTGATCGGGTTCGAGATTCCGGGCTGGAAGCGGGTGCTGGAGCTGGCGTCGAAATGCGGGCCGGCGGTGGGCCTCGGCTATTGCGGGGCGGACATCGTGCTCGACGTCAACGATGGCCCGCTGGTGATCGAGGTCAATGCCCACCCGGGGATCGAGATCCAGAATATCTGCCAGGCCGGCCTCAGGGCGCGGATCGCGGCGACGGGCGAGGATTTCCGCTAGGCAGCAGCGCGGCGCGCGCCGACGGGCGAAGATGCACTTCTGCAACGTCCCGAAACTGTAAATCCGGCGTCACCGGGCCTTCACGCGCCCGTCGCGGCAGCGTCACCATCGCCTGTCACGGGGGGGCCTCTCTCCAGCAACAGGGAAGCCCAACCATGCTCCGCACCACTTTGTCGCGCGTTTCACCGATCGCGCTTGCCGCCGTTCTTGCCGCCGCTCCGCAGGCCGCCTTCGCGCAGGACGCCGAAGCCCCGGCCGAGGACGAGCGTTCCGGCAACCAGATCATCGTCACCGCGCAGAAGATCGAGCAGCGCGCGCAGGACGTGCCGATCACCATCTCGGCCGTGAGCGGCGAGCAGATCCGCGAACTGGGCGTCAATGATCTCGACGAGCTGTCGAACTACATCCCCGGCCTCAACATCCAGGAGCAGAGCGCCAACAACCCCGGCGTGGTGATCCGCGGGATTACCTCGGACTCGGGCTCGGCGCAGCAGGGGCCGCGGGTCACGCTCTATTACAACGGCGTCGACATCTCGCGCTCGCGCGGGTCCTATCAGGCGATCTACGATCTCGAGCGGGTCGAGGTGATCAAGGGCCCGCAGGCAACCCTGTTCGGCACCGCCAGCGCCGTGGGCGCGATCAGCCTCGTCTCGGCCCGCCCGCGCGAGGGCTTCTCCGGCCAGATTACCGGCGGCTACGGCAATTTCGAACAGACCCTGCTGTCGGGCTTCCTCAATGCCGGCTCCGACGTGCTGGCCGGGCGCATTGCCTTCGAATGGCGCGCCCGTGACGGCTATATCGAAAACCTCTCGCCCAATCAGGACGAGGAGCTTTACGCGCAGGACCAGCTCGGGGTGCGCGCCTCGCTGCGCTACACGCCGACCAGCGACATCACCGTCGATCTGATCGGCACCTACGACCAGCAGCGCAACGGCGGCACGCCCTTCGTCTCGGGCCGCTTCCCGGGCTTTCTGGGCGCGCCGGGCGGAGCGGCCAATGCTTTCGGCCCCGCCAATCTCGGCGGCAATCCGGGCGCGGCAGCGGTGCTGGGCGACGACCAGCTCGGCCTCAACCGCGAGGTCTATGACCTGAACCTGACGCTCGAATATGCCTTCGCCGACGATTGGACCTTCACCACCGTCAACGGCTATCGCGAATTCGACAGCGCCGAGGTGTTCGATGCCGACGGCTCGGCCGCGCCCTTCCTCGAATTCGCCGAGATCGCGGACGGCTGGCAGGTCAGCCACGAAGGCCGCTTCAGCTATGCCGGCAGCAGCCTGCGGGCGAGCGCGGGGTGGAACGTCTTCATCGAGGACGGCCGCCAGAACGTGCCCTTCGCGACCGAGGAAGGCACCTTCCTCCAGTGCCTCAGCTCGCTGTTCGGCGCGCCGCTGATCCCGGGCATTCCCTGCGTTGCGCCCAATGGCAGTGTGCCGGCCGCCGGCGTGACCGCGATCGCCACCGGCGGGGCCTTCCAGGCGATCCCCTATGCCTCGGTGTTCGAGAACCAGGGCCGCAACGAGGCCTATTCGGTGTTCGCCGACGCCACCTGGCTGGCGAGCGACGCCTTCGAACTGACGGCGGGCGTGCGGTTCCTGTGGGAGTATCGCAAGTCCGGCTTTTTCGCCAACGTGCCCAACTCGGTGCTTAGCCGTGCGCCGCTGATCCCCGGACAGATCGACACCGGCGGGCGCACCTTCACCGCCGATGAAAGCTTCACCGCCGCCCTGCCGCGCGTCAACGCGCTCTACCGCATCAGCGACGATGTGAACGTCTTCGCCACCGTGTCCAAGGGCCGCCGCTCGCCGGTGGTGCAGGTCAATGCCGCGCGCCGCGCCGGTGTGGTCGAGCCCAACGTGGTCGATGTCGCGCAGGAAATCGTGTGGAACTACGAAGGCGGGGTGAAGCTCGCGAGCGGCCCGGTGTCGGGCTCGCTCGGGGTCTATTACCAGGTCTACGACAACTTCCAGGTCTCGGTTGCCCAGCTCGACGCCAACGGCAACCCGACCGGCGCCTTCGTCACCGCCAGCGCGGGCAAGGCCTCGAACCTCGGGGTCGAAGCCGAAGTGTCGATCGAAGTGGCCGACTGGCTGCGGGTGTTCGGCAATGTCGGCTTCATCGACGGCGGGATCGACAAGGACGGGGCCTTCTCACCCGCCTTCTCTGGTGCCCGCTTCCGGCTCCAGCCCGAATGGCAGGGCGCGGCTGGCTTCACCATCGACAAGGATCTGGGCGGCGGCATGCGCCTGTTCGCCACGCCGAGCGTGACCTATCGCAGCAAGATCTTCTTCGAGGTGCCCAACAACCCGCTGATTGCGCAGGATGCGGTGACGCTGGTCAACGCGCGCGCGGGGGTAAGCTTTGCCGATGACCGCTACGAGATCGCGGGCTTCATCCGCAACGCCACGGGCGAGGACTACCTGCTCGATGCGGGCAACACCGGCGGGGCCTTCACCATCCCCACCTTCATCCCGGCCGAACCGCGCTTCTACGGCATCCAGCTGACCGCGCGCTTCGGCAACTGAAGGCGGGTTAGCGGCTCATGATCGGGGGCGGGAGGCGCAGGTCTTCCGCCCCTTCGTTTTGCGCGTCGCGCTCGGCGATTTCCTCAGGGGTGAGCGGGCGGAAGCGGATGGCGATGGGCGTGAAGCTGCCGTCCTCGCGCTGGCGGATCGTCACGATCCCGCGCTGGTCGGATTTCTGGAGCTGTTGCTGCAATTCCGTGGCCCGGTCTTGTCCGATATAGAGCCGCCCGCGCATCAGCGCGTCCCAGCCATAGACCCCGCTGCCTTGCGCGCGGACCGGATGGGTGCAGGGCTGGCCTGTCGGCAGCACGGTGACCGCTGCCAGCTGCGGCGCCTCGCCCGAAAGGCATAGCGCCTCGGGGGGAACATCGCGGAATTCGTCGATGCCCGGCCAGCCATAGGTGAACTCGACATAGTGCCCGCGCAGGAAGTCGCGCGGATCGAACCCCTCGATCGGTACCTCCCATTCGGTGCCGGTGCGGTAATGGCTGTCGCTCTGCACCCACAGACCGGCGAGACCGGCAAGCGGGAGGATGACAGCGAGCAGACGGGCGGCGCGCATCATGCCTCGGGCTCCTCGCGCGGGGCAAAGCGCTTCGACACCCGCACCGCGCCCCATGCCACGCCGAGGATCATCACCCCGGCAAGGATCAACCCGAAGCCGCTCATCAGCAGGTCACCCGCCAGCTCGAAGCTGAGGATGATGAGGCGCAGCGCAATCACGCCGACGGCGAGCTGGAACACGCCCCGCCAGTGCGCGGCAAGCGCAGCGGCGGCGATACCGACCCACAGCGCCATGAACAGCAGCGCGGGCGGGAGCGTCACATTGTCGGCGGCATAGGCCAACGGCGGCACCAGCCCCGCTCCGGCCATGATCGCGCCTGCCATGCGCCCCGAGGTGCCCGGCCGCGCCAGCACCACGCCGAGCCCCGCCGCCAGCGTCACCGCGCCGCTCACGGCCATGCTCGCCCATTCCTGCGTCAGCCCGCGCTCCCCGAACCCGCCGACCGCCGCGACTGCGGTCGCAAAGGAAGCGCCGGCGACCGCATAGGCGAGCGCCAGCTGCTCCAGCCGCCGCCAGAAATCGGGGCGCGCGCTGCGGGCGCGCAGGGCTGCGGCGAAGGGTGCGAAGATCACCGGCAGGGCGGTGACCAGCGCCAGCCACAGCAACAGCGCCATGTCCGGCGATCCGGTGCCGTAGCCGGTCATGTCGGTGGCATATTCCCACGCCGTCCACACCGCCCCGCCCAGCACCGCGAGCGCGGCGGGCCAGCTGCGGCCCGTCAGCAGCAGCAGCGGCGCGAACAGCACCAGCCACACGCCCAGAGGCTGCCACAGCGGCGAGGAGGTCTGGTAGACTTGGCCCAGATGCCCGAAGAAGGTGAGGCCGAGCGCGGCGGTGACGAACACCAGCGCCTCGACCGCCCAGGGGGACGTCGCCGCCAGCCGTTCCTCGCGCAGGAACAGCACCGCCAGCGCGCCCGCGATCAATGCAAGGTGCACGCCGAGGCGCAATTGCCCGGGAATATCCTCCCAGTTGGCAGCAATGACCGAGACCAGGCCCAACCCGATCGCAAGGGCCCCGATACCGAAAACCGCCCACAGCGCGAGCGGTCGCGCGTGGGCGGCTTCGTAGGCCAGCAGCCGGTCACGCGTTTCCGCGTCGATCAGGCCGGCGTCATGCCATGTGGCGATCTTGCGGGCGCTCATGCGCGGCATGCTACGCCGCGAAACCGCCCGCTGCAATCACACTTACTTGGCGGCGAGTTCCTCGCGGGTCAGCACGGTCTGCTCGCGCACCTTGGCGGCGTTGGCGGCCATCGCCTCCTGCGGCATCGCGACCATCCCGATCTTGGCCAGCGGGCCATCCTTGCCCCAGCTCTTGACCCACTCGTCAAGGAATGCCGACAGGCCCGGGATCGCGCGCATATGTTCCTTCTTTACATAGACATAAAGCGGGCGCGCACCGGGATAGGCGAAGCTCGCGATGTTCTCGTAGGTGGGCGCGACGCTGTTCATCGGCAGGCCCTGCACCTTGTCGAGGTTCTCTTCGAGATAGGAATAGCCGAAGATGCCGACCGCCTGCGGATTGGCCTCGATCTTCTGCACGATCAGGTTGTCCTGCTCGCCCTGATCGACATAGGCGCCATCGTCGCGCACTTCGGTGCACAGCTGCTTGTACTTGTTCTCGTCGCTGTCCTTCAGCGCCTTCATCGCCGGATCGGCCTTGCACCCGACTTCGAGGATCAGCTCCTTGAGCGCGTCGCGCGTGCCCGAGGTGCTCGGCGGGCCGTAGACGAGGATCGGCTGGGCCGGCAGGGCCGGATCGACATCCTTCCAGGTCTTGGCGGTCTGCGGCTTGCCATAGGGCTGCGCGGCGAGCGCCTTGTAGATCGTCTCGGGCGAGAGGTTGAGCATGATCCCGCCCTTGGCCGACGCGAAGGCGATGCCGTCGAGGCCGACCTGCAGTTCGATGATCTCGTCGACCTTGTTGGCCTTGCAGCCGTCAAATTCGCTGTCCTTCATCCGGCGCGAGGCGTTGACCATGTCAGGGGTGTTGGGGCCGAGGCCCTTGCAGAACAGCTGGATGCCGTTGCCGGTGCCGGTGGATTCGATCAGCGGCGAGCGGAAGTCGGTGTTCGAGCGCGCGAAGTTCTCGGCCACCAGCTTGGCGAAGGGATAGACGGTGGAGGAGCCGACCGCGTGCACCGAGTTGCGGGCGCCGCCGCTGCTGCTGCCGCCGGAGCTGTCGCAGGCGGAAAGGGCAAGCGCAGCCAGCGCGAGGGTGGCGGTGGTGCGGGCGAGAGTGGCAAATGAAGTGGTCATTAAGAGTCCCCGAGGTTGTCCGATGCCGCGCGCTAGTGCCCTTCCATGACAAGCATATGACAAGCGCGCAAAGCAATCGCGGCGACCTTTCGGGGTTTCTTGGCGCGACCCCGCCCGATGCAAGCCAAGTCGATGAGATTACGCGATATTCCCAAGGCAACGCTGATAACGCGCTTAACAGCATCGTAAGGCCTTCGGTGCTAGGCCCGCGCGCATGAGTAGGCTGTGCCTCAAAATCTGGCTTTGGCTGGCGGCTGCGTTGCTGACCGCGGGCCTTGCCGTGCCTGCGGCAGCCGACAGCCATCAAGGTCATGTCACCGCCCCGCAGTGCCACGCCGCGACCCCGGCGGATCGCGGCGCGGTGGCGATGATCGACCGGGCGGCATGGAACTGCACCAGCAGCGGCTGGCGCGCCGATCTGCCCTCGGCATGGCTGCGGTTCGAGGCCGACAGCTGGCAGGGCGGCCCGCCCCCGCGCCATTTCTTCACCCGCACCGCGCGGCACGAGGCGATCACACTCTACGCGCTCGATGCAGACGGCACCCTGCGCGCGCGCCGCTTCGCCGAGAGCGATGGGCGGCCTTTCGCTGCCGGGCCGGTGTTCCGCCTGCCCCTGCCCGTGATCACCGCCGACACCAGAGCGGTGCTGGTGCGGATCGACGCGCCACATTCGATCCCGCTGCTGACCGAGGCCGGCATCGCGCGCTATCCCGAGGATGCCAACCGCAGCCTCGAGGAGATGATGCTGCTGGCACTGGTGCTGGGGATGCTGGTGCTGCCGCTGCTGTTCGACGTCAGCTTCTATCTCGTGCTGCGCGAACGCTTCGTGCTCTACCACGCGACCATGGTGGTGGCGATGATGGGCTATGTCCTGTTCGCTGGCGGGCTCATTTCGGTGGTGGCGAGCCTGCCGGTGGCGTTCCTCGCGATCATGGCGCCGCTGTGCTGGGCGACAGGGTGCGGGGCGGCGCTGCTGTTCCTGAGCGACTTCCTCGAACGCGGCGCGCTGTCGCGCGGGATGCGGCGGCTGACCTTCTGGACCGGGTGCTGGACAATTGCGGTGCCCGGCTTCTTCGCGCTGCAGCTGCACGCCACGCAGGCCTTCGACGACACCGGCTATTTCCTCACCATCACGCCGGCCGCAGTGGTGGTGAGCGCCGCGCTGATCCACGCGATAGTGCGTGGCAGCCGCTCGGCCAAGTTCGTCGCGGCAGCGTGGTTCCCGCTGATCCTCACCTCGATCGAGCGGCTGGTGCGCGGGCTCGGGGTCTATGCCGGCCCTGCGCAGCTTGATCTGATGATGTTCGTCGCCACCGGGATCGAGGTGGTGATCATCAGCCTCGCGATTGCCGACCGCTTCCTCGCGATCCGCCACGAGCGCGACGCGGCGCTGACCGAGGCGCGGATGCTGGAGCAGATCTCGACCCGCGATTCGCTCACAGGGCTGATGAACCGCCGCGCGATCGAGGCGCGCTTCGACGAGCTGATGGCGCAGGGCTTCGATACCTTTGCGCTGGTCGATCTCGACCGCTTCAAGGCGATCAACGATCTGCACGGCCACCAGGTCGGCGATGCCGCGCTGATCGCCTGCGCCAACGCGATCCGCTCCACCGGCGACCGTGACACCATCGCGGTGCGGCTGGGCGGCGAGGAGTTTGTGGTGCTGCTGCGCGGGCTGCGCACGCTCGAACGGGCCGAGGCACTGCGGCAGGCGATCCCGATGCGGATCGCCAAGGACGTGCCCGGGCTGGAGCTGCCGGTGACCGCGAGCATGGGGGTGATCGTGCTGGAACAGGCGCTGCGCCCGACGATGCAGTTCGCCGAATTCTACGCCCGCGCCGACGCGCTGATGTACGAGGCCAAGGCGAGCGGGCGCAACCGGCTGGCCTATGAACGCCTGACGGTGTTCAGCCAGCCCCCTGCCTTACGCGGACGCAAGCGGGACAAGGCAGCCTAGCTTGCTTGCGGTCGCGCTCACGCGCGACGCAGACCTCCCGCCCCGCCTCCCCACCCGGCCACCAATAGTACCACTATGTTATGGTGGCCGGGTGGGGAGGCGGGGCGGGCGGTCTGAACCTTCACATAAAAGGTTCGAGCACCTCGGGCCGCACCCGCGCCAGCCGGCCCGTGGCGCGGTCGAGCATCGCCCAGGTGGTCGCCGCGCTGACGAGGCGTTTGCCGGCGGCGTCGGTGAACTCGACCCGCCGGAGCGATTTGGCGCCTTGGGCCGGGCCTTCGATCCATGTCTCGGCGGTGACGCTCTCGCCCTCCGACACATTGCCGCGATAGTTGATCTCGTGTCGCACCACGACCCAGAAGAATGCCGCACGATCCTCGGGCCGCGCCACTGCGTCCCAGTGGGCGGTGGCCATGTCCTGAATCCACTGCACCCAGACGGTGTTGTTGACGTGGCCGAGTTCGTCGATGTGCTCCGGCGCGGCGATGAAGGTGCGGGTGAAGGTATTCGGCATCACAATCTCCGTTCGCCTCGAGCGTAGTCGAGAGGCCCCAGAACATGTGTCTCGACTACGCTCGACACGAACGGGGAGGGGGTCTGACCAATCATCCAGCCCCGCAATACAGCGCCGTCAGGGGCAGCCGCCCCACATCACGCAGGGAACTGCGAGTAGCAGAAAGAACGCCAGGGGCACGCCCACCACGATCGCAGCCACGATAATGGCGAGGCCGCGACCATAGTTCGGTGCTCTCACTCGCCCCCGGCCTTGTCCGCCATCCCCATCTGCCACAGGATGAAGGCGTATTCCTCCGCCGTCTCCTTCAAGGAGTTCCAGCGGCCCGATTGCCCGCCGTGGCCTGCGCCCATGTTGGTCTTCATCAGCAGCAGGTTGTCGTCGGTCTTGAGCTCGCGCAGCTTGGCGACCCACTTGGCGGGCTCCCAATAGGTCACGCGCGGGTCGTTGAGGCCCGCGGTCACCAGCATCGGCGGGTAGGCCTTGGCGACCACCTGATCATAGGGCGAATAGGACAAGATATAGGCGAAGGCCTCCTTGCTCTCGATCGGGTTGCCCCACTCCTGCCACTCGCCCGGGGTGAGCGGCAGCTTCTCGTTGAGCATCGTGCCGAGCACATCAACGAAGGGCACGTGTGCGACAATCGCGCCATATTGCTTGGGGTCCTGATTGATGATCGCGCCCATCAGCTCGCCGCCTGCCGAGCCGCCGCTCGCGGTCACCATGCCTTCCGCGGTGTAGCCCTTGGCGATCAGGCCCCGGCCGACATCGACGAAGTCGTTGAAGGTGTTGGTGCGCTCGAACAGCTTGCCTTGCAGATACCAGCGCCGCCCGAGATCATCGCCGCCGCGGATATGGGCGATGGCATAGGCGAAGCCGCGGTCCACGAGGCTCAGCCGCGTGGTCGAGAAGCCCGGCGGCACGGCATAGCCATAGGCACCATAGGCATAGAGATGCAGCGGCCCCGGCCCCTCGATCCCCGCCTTCTTGAGGATCTCGGCCCGGTCCTTCCTCATCATGATGCTGACCGGCACCATCGTCCCGTCGCGCGCCTGCACGGTCAGGCGTTCCGATACGTAGAGCGAGGGGTCGTAGCCGCTCGGGATCTCCTGCGTCTTGAGCGTGGCGAGCTTGCCGGTCGCGACGTCGTAATCATAGACCGTGCTCGGCGTGACCATCGACTGATAGGCCAGCCGCAGCTTCTTCATGTCGTATTCGGGGTTGTTGGAGAGGCCCGCGGTATAGCTGGCTTCCGGGAAGGTGATCGGCGTGATCTTCGCCGGATCGGCGTAGGAGCGCAGCTGGATCTGGTCGAGGCCGTTGAGCCGCCCCTCGGTGACGAAGAAGTCCTTGAACAGGTCGAAACCGGTCAGATAGAAATCGTCCGAACCGGCAATCACCGTCTGCCAGTCGCCCGGGGTTTCCAGCTTGGCCTTGGCGAGGCGGAAGTTGATGTGGTTGTCGTTGGTCCACACCCACAGCTCTCCGTCGCGCACATCAACGCTGTATTCGACGCCCTTCTGGCGCGCCTTGACGAGGATCGGCTCCGCAGTCGGGTTGGCGGCGGGGACGAGGCGCACTTCGCTCGTCTCGTTGTCGCCGGTGGCGATGATCAGCCAGTCTTCCTGCGCGGTGAGGCCGGTGCCGACGCCGAAGGACTGGTCCTCCTCCTTGTAGAGCGTGACGTCGCTTTCAACCGGCGTGCCGATCACGTGCAGCTTGGCTTCGAGCGTGCGCCATTCCTCGGTCGAGGGGCCGTAGACCAGCGCGGTGTCGTTCGCGACCCACACCAGATCGCCGCGCAGGTTTTCGAGCACGTCAGGCAGGTGCTCGCCGGTCTGCAGATCCTTGATCCGCGCGGTGTAGCGTTCCGATCCGTTGGTGTCGGTCGAATAGGCGAGATAGCGCCCGTTCTGGCTGATCGAGGCCGCGCCGAGGCGGAAATACTCGAGACCCTTGGCGAGCTCGTTCTCGTCGATCAGCAGCTCGGCCTTGGCGGCATCAGCCTTGTCGCCGACCGCAGGGGCGCGCCAATGCTTGCGATACTGCGCGCCTTCCTCGAACTCGCTCCAGTAGAAGTAATCGCCATCCTTCTGCGGCACCGTGCTGTCGTCTTCCTTGATGCGCGCGCGCATCTCGGTGAACAGCGCCTCGGTGAAGGGTGCCTGCGCGGCCATCTTGGCTTCGAAATAGGCGTTCTCGGCCTTCACATGGGCCAGCACCGCCTCGTCATCCACCACCGGATAGGACTTGTCGTAGAGCCAGTCATAGGGATCCTCGATGGTGATCCCGTGATGGGTGTAGCTGTGCGGGCGCTTCTCCGCGACGGGGGGCTTGATCTCGCCAATCGAAGCGGGGGCAGCGGCGGAAGTGGTCACGCGGGTCGGTTCCTCTCGGGTGGTGGCGTGCGCGGGCACAGGCGCAAAGGTGGTGGCGGCAAGCGCGGTAGCAAGAGCGATGGCGCTGACAAGTCTGGTCATGGGTTGCGATCCCTTCTGGCAATCAGGTGCTGCGGCTCCGGGTGGAAAGACGCGCCGCATCGGCCTATGATGGCGCTTGTAATGAGACAATATCGCGCGGCAAGTGCCCGCGCCGCTACCCGAGGACATGACGACATGCTGATGCAAACCCATGAGGCCCGCCTTGCCGCCCTGCGCGAGGAATTGAAGCGCCGCGGGCTCGACGGGTTCATCGTGCCGATCAGTGACGAACACATGAGCGAATATGTCGGCGACTATGCCCAGCGGCTCCGCTGGCTGACCGGCTTCGGTGGCTCGGCCGGGTTTGCCGCCGTGACGCTGAACCACGCCGCGATCTTCGTCGACGGGCGCTACACCGTGCAGGTGCGCGAACAGGTCGACGGGAACCTGTTCGACTACAAGAGCGTCCCCGCCGATACGCTGGCCGGCTGGCTCGCCGAAGTGTCCGAGAGCGGTGCCCGGATCGCCTATGATCCCTGGCTCCACACCTGGGCCTGGGTCGAGGCGCTGGAAAAGCAGCTCGCGCCGAAGGGCGTCACCATGGTGCCGGCCGACAGTAATCCCCTCGACGCGGTGTGGGCCGACCGGCCTGCGCCCTCGCCCGCTGCCGCGATTGTCCATCAGGACGATCTCGCCGGGCGCTCCTCGGCGGACAAGCGCGCTGCCGTGGCCGACTGGCTGGCGAAAGAAGGCCATGACGCGGTGGTGATCACGGCGCTCGATTCGATCGCATGGCTGCTCAACATCCGGGGCAGCGACGTGCCGCACACTCCGGTCGCGCTGTCCTATGTGATCGCGCATAAGGACGGCAGCGCCGAGCTGTTCATCGCGCCCGAGAAGGTCACGCCCGAACTCACCCGCCATCTCGGCAATGCGGTGACGATCCGTGACCGCGCGGCCTTTGAAGGTGCGC
Organism: Porphyrobacter sp.; assembly: GCA_027531395.1. Taxonomy (GTDB): domain Bacteria; phylum Pseudomonadota; class Alphaproteobacteria; order Sphingomonadales; family Sphingomonadaceae; genus Erythrobacter. The sequence continues at coordinate 571,721 of JAPZRO010000001.1, forward strand.
TGACCGGCGAGCTGGCGGGCAAGAGCGTCGCGCTCGATCCCGATTTCGCGGTGGTCGGCATCGCGCAGGCGCTGCGCAGCGGGGGGGCGAGCTTCGCCTTCAAGCAGGACCCGACGATCCTTGCCAAGGCGATCAAGAACCCCGCCGAACAGCAGGGCCACCGCGACGCGCAGGCGCGCGACGGTGCGGCGGTGACTAAGTTCCTGCGCTGGCTGGAGATCGAGGGGCCGAAAGGCACGGTCGACGAACTCTCCGCCGCCGCCCGCCTGCAAGCCTTCCGCGAGGAAGACGAGGGCCTGCGCGATCTCAGCTTCGACACCATCTCCGCCGCTGCTGGCCACGCCGCGCTGCCGCATTACAAGGTGGACGAGGACAGCAATATCCCGATCCCGCCGGGTTCGATCTATCTGGTGGATTCGGGCGGGCAATATCCCGGCGGCACCACCGACATCACCCGCACGGTGTGGGTCGGCCCGGGTGAGCCGACGCAGGAAATGCGCGATCGCAACACCCGCGTGCTCAAGGGCCACATCCAGATCGACCGCGCGGTGTTTCCGCAAGGCACTGCGGGCGGCCAGCTCGACGTGCTGGCGCGGCAATATCTGTGGGAGGCGGGGGTCGATTACGCCCACGGCACCGGCCACGGGGTGGGCAGCTTCCTCGGCGTGCACGAAGGCCCGCAGCGCATCGCCAAGCCTTCGGGCGGGCAGGCCGGCACCGCGCAGGAGCTGTTCGCGGGCATGATCCTCTCGAACGAGCCGGGCTATTACAAGCAGGGCCACTTCGGCATCCGCATCGAGAACCTCGTGCTGGTCGAGGAGCGCCAGATCGAAGGGCAGGAAGGCCGCTATCTCGGCTTCGAGACGCTGACCTTCGTGCCGCTCGATCGCAAGCTGATCGACAAGGCGCTGCTGACAGCGGACGAGATCGCGTGGGTCGATGCCTATCACGCCAGGGTGCGCGTGCTGCTCTCGCCGCGGCTGGAGGGCGAGGACCTCGCATGGCTGGAGCGGGAGACGGCGCCGCTGTGATTCCCCGCCCCGGGCTTGACCCGGGGCCCAGCTGCCCTTGCGCTGTTGCAACCGCCTGAAAGAAAAGCGGGGTCCCGGGTCAAGCCCGGGACGGGAGGAGCATGCTTGTCGCCGCCCCTTTGTTCCTATAATGTTCCAACATACCGAGTCGCGGTAAGGGAGGAACTCACATGATCGGCTACGTCACCTTGGGCACCAATGATCTGCCGCGCGCGGCGGCGTTCTATGATGCGATCGCCGCGCATTTCGGCGTCGGGCGGATGATGGATTTCGAAACCTTCATCGCCTGGGGCGAATGGGGCGGCGCGCCGGGGATCGCGGCGACCGTGCCGTTCGATGGCGAACCGGCCACGGTGGGCAACGGGGTGATGGTCGCGCTCGAAGTGAAGACGCCGGAAGATGTCCACGCGATCTACGATATCGCCATGGCCCATGGCGGCAGCGACGAAGGCGCTCCCGGCCCGCGCGGCGATGACGGGTTCTACGCGGGCTACTTCCGCGATCCGGACGGCAACAAGCTCAATGCCTTCTGCATGGTCGCCAAGGACTGACCTGCGTGACCCCGCCGCTGCGGGGTCATTGTGCGATCATTGGCGGGTCGTTGCCTGTTTCACGTGAAACAATCGCGGCCCGCTAACGCATCAGCCCGCCGAGCAGATTGCGCACGAAAGCGGTCGCGCCGGTGCGCAGCGGATCGGCGCTCGACTTCTTGCCGAGCACGGCAGCGACCGCGATCGAGGCGAGCGAACCGCCCGCCGCGGTCATCGCGCTCTTGCCCGCCTTCTCCCACATCGAGGGCGTCTTGCGCTCGCGCTTGGCGACTTCCTCGCGCCCCTTTTCGGCGACTTCGACGGCAGTGGCGGCGGCATCGGCAGCCTTGATAGCCAGTACTTCGGCCGCGCTCTCGCGGTCCACGCGGGTGTCGTACTTGCCTTCGACCGGGCTGATCGACTGGATGATCGCCCGCTCCTTGGGTGTCACCGGCCCCAGCCGTGAACGCGGCGGCTTGATCAGCGTGCGTTCGACAATCGTCGGCGCACCGTCCTCGTCCAGCGTCGAGACCAGCGCCTCGCCGACCTTCAGTTCGGTGATCGCAGTCTCGACATCGAGCTTGGGATTGATGCGGAAGGTCTCCGCCGCCGCCTTGATCGCCCGCTGGTCGCGCGGGGTGAAGGCCCGCAGCGCGTGCTGCACGCGGTTGCCCAATTGCCCTGCGACCTCCTCGGGAATGTCGATCGGATTCTGCGTCACGAAGAACACCCCGACGCCCTTCGAACGGATCAGCCGCACCACGTTCTCGATGGTGTCCTGCAGCGCCTTGGGGGCATCGTCGAACAGCAGGTGCGCCTCGTCGAAGAAGAACACCAGTTTCGGCTTTTCCGGATCGCCCACCTCGGGCAGGCTCTCGAACAACTCGGCCAGCAGCCACAAGAGGAAGGTGGCGTAAAGCTTGGGGCTGCGCATCAGCTTGTCGGCGGCGAGCACGTTGACATAGCCGCGCCCCTGATCGTCGACCTTGAGGAAGTCGCCGATCTCCAGCGCCGGCTCACCGAAGAAATTGTCCGCCCCCTGCGCCTCGAAGCTCAGGAGCTGGCGCTGGATCGAACCGACCGAAGGCTTGGTGACATTGCCGTATTTGCCCGAAAGCTCGGCCGCGTTCTCGTTCGCCCAGGCCAGCAGCGCGGACAGATCCTCGAAGTCGAGCAGCAGCATCCCGTTCTCGTCGGCATAACGGAAGATGATCTGCAGCACGCCTTCCTGCGTCTCGTTGAGGTCGAGCAGGCGGGACAATAGCAGCGGGCCCATCTCCGACACCGTGGTGCGGACCGGGTGGCCCTGCTCGCCGTAGAGGTCCCAGAAAATCACCGGATTGTCCGAATAGGCATAGTCGGTGATGCCCAGCTCCTTCGCCCGCGCTTCGAGCTTGTCGGCGTGCTTGAAGGTGGGCGAACCCGGCATGGCGATGCCCGAAAGATCGCCCTTCACGTCGGCGACGAACACCGGCACTCCGGCCGCCGAAAAGCTCTCGGCGATGCCCTGGAGGGTGACGGTCTTGCCGGTGCCGGTGGCGCCCGCGATCAACCCGTGCCGGTTCGACCGGCCCAGCAGCAGCGTCTGCCGCGATCCGTCCGCCCCGAGCCCGAGATAGATATCGCCCGCCACGTCCGCCATCATGTATCCCCTTGTCCGAATTCGGCTCCGGTGTGCAGGCGACCGGCGAAGCGGTCAAGTTCTCGACAGCGGCGCGGTTTTTGGCCAAGGCTGATGCAATGGGTCAGCCAACGCCATTTGTCCTGCTCGATGATGCCCGCGCCGGAGCGAGCGCGGCCGATGCCCTGCTTTACGGGGCCCCCGAAGCCCTGTTCGTCGCGCACCGGCCCGAGGAGGTCGAAGCCGTCCTCGCCGCTGCCGAGGCGGCGCGGCAGGCGGGTGGCGGCGCGCTGGCGGGCTATATTGCCTACGAGGCCGGAATGGCGCTCGAACCCCGGCTCGCTCCGCTGGCCGCAAGCCGCAGCGGCGCGGCGGGTCCGCTGGTGTGGCTCGGCCTGTTCGGCGCGCCGACACGCATCGCAGCGGCCGAAGTGCCTGCCTTTCTCGACGCCCGCGCCTCCGGCCCCGGCACGATCGGGCCGATGGAGCCGCAACTCTCGCCCGGCGGCTATGCCGAAGCCTTCGCAGCGCTGGGCGAGGCGATCCGCGCGGGCGACATCTATCAAGCCAACCTCACCTACCCGCTGGCGGGCGCGTTCCGCGGCGATCCGGTCGGGCTCTATGCCGCGCTGCGCAGTGCCTCGGCGGCGAGCTATGGCGGGCTGATCTTCGATGGCTCGCACTGGCTGCTGAGCTTCTCGCCCGAGCTGTTCGTGGCGCTCTCCGGAGACGAGGCCAAGGTCAAGCCCATGAAGGGCACCCGCCCCCGCATGGCCGACCCGGAGGCCGACGCGGCGATGGCGGACGACCTTGCCACCTCGGTCAAGGACCGCGCCGAGAACCTGATGATCGTCGATCTGATGCGCAACGATCTGTCGCGCGTGGCCGAGGCGGGCAGCGTGCGCGTAGATGCGCCCTTCGCGGTTGAGAGCTACCCGACGGTGCACCAGATGGTCTCGACCGTGCGCGCACGGCTCAGCCCGGGCAAGGGGGCGATGGATCTGGTGCGGGCGCTGTTCCCCTGCGGCTCGATCACCGGCGCGCCCAAGATCCGGGCGATGGAACTGCTCACGCAAGCCGAGCGCGATGCGCGCGGGCCTTACTGCGGAGCGATTGGCCGGATCGATAGCGACGGCAATGCCGCCTTCAATGTCGCGATCCGCACCCTGCGTCTGACTCCGATCGAGAACGGGCAAGGCAGCGCTGTGCTCGGCATCGGCTCGGCCATCGTCGCCGACAGCGATGCGATGGCCGAGCGGCGCGAATGCGAGGTCAAGGCAGGCTTCCTGCGCCGCGCCGCGCCGGGCCTCACAGCGCCGCAATGCGATCTGATCGAGACCATGCGCTTCGAGCCGGACAGCGGCATCGCGCTGCTCGAACTGCACCTTGCGCGTATGAAGGCGAGCGCTGCGGCGCTGGGCTTCGCCTTCGATCGCCATGCGCTGCGCAACCAGATCCAGGCGCTGTGCTTCGAACTCGATGCACCCGCGCGCGTGCGGCTGATGGTGTCGCGCTCCGGGGCGAGCGCGCTGGAGACCGGGCCGGTCCCTGCGCCGCTGGACGAACCGGTAAAGGTCGCCGCCCTGCCCCACCCGCTCGATCCTTCGGACTGGCGGCTGATGCACAAGACCTCCGACCGCGGCTTTTACGAGGATGCGCTGGAAGCGGCGCGGACGTTTGGCGCACAGGAGGCGGTGCTGGTGCGCGGCGATGGCCTCGTCACCGAAGGCAGCTGGACCAGCGTCTTCGTGGACGGCCCTGACGGCGTGCTGCTCACCCCGCCCGCCCACCTCGGCCTGCTGCCCGGCGTGCTGCGCGAACACCTCATCGCGACAAGCCGCGCGCGCGAGGCGGAACTCACCTTGAACGATCTCGAAAACGGCTTCTGGCTCGGCAATGCCCTGCGCGGCCTCATCCGGGCGGAGCTGATATGAACATCCCCATTCTCTACGAAGACGGCGAAGCGCTGGTGATCGACAAGCCTGCGGGCCTGCCGGTCGACCGGCCGCGCAAGGGCGGGCCGTGCCTCGACGATCATCTCGAGCGGCTGAAGCTGGGCTTCCAGCGACCGCCGGTCGCGGTGCACCGGCTCGACACCGATACCTCGGGCTGCCTGCTGCTGGCGCGCAATCCCAAGGCGCTGGCCCGCTTCAACAAGGCGTTCGAGGAGCGGCTGGTGGGCAAGACCTATCTGGCGATCCTCGCGGGCCATCCGCCGGGGACCGAGGGGACGATCGAACTGGCGCTCGCCAAGATCAGCTCGGCGGACAAGGGCTGGCGGATGATCCCGGCCAAGAAGGGCAAACCGGCGGTCTCGCACTGGGAACTGGTGGCGGAGCTGGGGCCACACAGCCTGATCCGCTTCCGCCCAGAAACCGGCCGCACCCACCAGCTGCGCGTCCATGCGCTCAAGGGCCTCGGCGCCCCGCTGCTGGGCGATCCGGTCTATGGCGCAGGGCCGGCGCCGGGGGCGAAGCGCACCATGCTGCACGCCGAGAGCCTCACCGTCACGCGCCCCGGCAAGACCCCGATCGAGGCCCGCGCGCCGCTGCCCGCCGATTTCCGCGCATTCGGGGCGAGCGATGGATGAGGACGCGCCCGAACCTCTGGTAAGCCGCGCGCTCAGGCTCGCGAGCGAGAGCTTTCTCGCCGGTTCCGGCCCGGGCGGGCAGAACGCCAACAAGGTCGCCACCGAAGTCGAGCTGCGGGTGAATATCTACGCCCTGCGCCTCGCTCCGCCGGTGTTCGCGCGGCTCAAGACGCTGGCGGGATCGAAGCTGGCAGGCAATGGCGATCTGATCGTCACCTCCAAGGCGCACCGCACGCAGGAGGCCAACCGCCAGGACGCCCGCGCCAAGCTCGCCGATCTGCTCGAGGAGGCGCAGGTCGAGCCCAAGCGGCGGGCGAAGACACGGGTCAACCGGGTCGGCAAGGCCGAGCGGCTGAAGGTCAAGAAAGCGCGCGGCGCGGTGAAGGCCAATCGCGGCAAGCCCCGCAGCGGGGACTGGTGAGCCGCCTTGACTTTTCCCCGTGAATCGCCCAATGGCCCGCCCGTGTGCGGTGTGCCGGGCCTTCCGGGCGCGCCGCGTTTGCTTTTTTGACGCCCGCTTCGATCCGTCTTGTGGGCCAATCGTTTGACAGGAAACCGCCATGGCGAAGCCCACCACCGTCAAGATCCGCCTCGTCTCGAGCGAGGGCACCGGCTTCTTCTACGTGACCAAGAAGAACCCGCGCAACATCACCGAGAAGATGAGCTTCCGGAAGTATGATCCCGTCGCGCGCAAGCACGTCGAGTTCAAGGAAGCCAAGATCAAGTAAGATCGGCTTCGCGCGCCCTGCCGCAATGCGGGGCGCGATAATTCATCGACAGTTCAAGCCTCCGGCCCTAGGCGCTGGCGGATGATCACAAACCGCATTTCCGCCCGTTCGCTGCTGCTCGGCCTTGGTGCCGGCACGCTTGCGCTTGGCCTCGTTCCCGCGCTCCCTGCCGCCATCGCCCCCGCGCCGCTTGCCGCGCAGTCCGGCGGCCAGCTCGACGCGGTCGTCACCGCCCTGCGCGCGATCAGCACGATGCGCGCGGACTTCACCCAGACCGACCGGCAGGGCAATGTCATGACCGGCGTAATGACCCTGAAGCGCCCGGGCAAGATCCGCTTCGATTACGGCAAGAATTCGGACTTCCTCGTCATCTCCAACGGCAAGTCGCTGTTCGTGGTCGACTACGAGGTCAACCAGGTCGAACGCTGGCCGATCGGCAATTCGCCGCTGGGCGCGCTGTTCGATCCCGAGCGCGATGTGAAGCGTTACGGCAAGCTGGTGCAGACCGGGAACCCGGATGTCATCAGCGTCGAGGTGCGCGATCCCAAGAAGCCCGAATTCGGGATGATCAACCTGATTTTCGTGCGCCAGCCCTCGGCCCCGGGTGGCTGGCAGCTGACCCATTGGGTCGCGCTCGATGCCCAGAACAACCGCACGCGGGTGCAGCTGACGAATCAGCGCTACGGCGTGCCGGTGGCCGACAGCACGTTCACCTTCCGCGATCCGCGCCGCTCGGCCCGTCGTCCGGGATGAACGGAGCTTCGACGAACGGTTGTATGGAAACGACAGAATTGCGCCGCCGTTCATGTAGCTGAAAGCCTCTTTCGGCTAATCATTCTCAACAAGGCGCGGCTGAAGGGCGGTTTCCCCCCTGTTGCCCACCCTTCGCAAGAAGCCCCGCCTTGTACACAGCGTGACGAACGCTCCATGGAACCCTCGACCCACCGCCCCCGGGTCGAGGGTTTTTGTTTGGGGGGTGAACACAAGCCCACTTTCTCGCGCCGGCCCGAAGCGATCCGGTAGCGAAGTCGCGCTGGATCGGCCGCAAAGCGACCGCAAGGCCGAACGGCCGCCGCGCCTTATGGCGCGAAAGCCAAGCGGGCCGGACGGCCCGCGCCCGGCGCTTGAGGGCGCAAACAAAAGACTCCCTACTTTTCCCAGCCAAGCGCCTTGCGGATGATGGAGTAGATCACGTTCTGCTCGATCACGCCGCGGGCGCGGTCTGCGCCGGGGCCGGTGGCGAACAGGGCGACATCCTCGCCGCCGTGGGTCTCGATGCCGGTCGGCACCAGCGATTGCTGCCGCGCGGCGATGCCGGTCTGCGGCACGGGCCGCTCCCCGCTCACCGCGCCCGGGCCATTGGCGTAGCCCAATGTGGTGTAGGGCTTGCCGTCCGCCGCCAGCAGGGGCGAGACGCCGTCGCCGCCATCCTCGCCGCTGCCCTTGGGCGGCACCACCAGTCCGAGGATATCGTTGCCGCGCTTGGGATAGCCGGCGATGGTGAAGACGTGGCTGTGATCGGCGGTGACCATGATCAGCGTCTCGGCCGGATTGGTGTGATCGACCGCCCATTGCACCGCGCGGGCGAACTCGACCGCTTCTTCCAGCGCGAAGCCGGCCTGTCCGGCGTGGTGGCCGTGATCGATCCGCCCGCCTTCGACCATCAGGTAGAACCCATCGGGATCGGCCTCGAGCCGCGCGATCGCCTGCGCGGTCATGTCGGTGAGAGTCGGCTCGGTGGAGTCCGCCTTGCGCTCGGCCATGAAGCTCATGTGGCTGGGATGGAACAGCCCGAGCACCGGCTTGTCCATCGGCGCGGCGGCGAGTTCGGCGGCGCTCTTGACCACCACCCCGCCGTTCTTCGCGGCCCAGGCTCCGGGCAGATCAGCCGCCGCATCACCGCGCCGTCCACCCGCCTGCTTGCCGTAGAACATCGCCGTCCCGCCCCCGAGCGCCACGTCGAAGCGCGCCTCGGCCAGCTGGAGCGCGATGTCCTTGCAGCCCTGCCCCTGCTGGTCGGCGGGGATATTGGTGTCGCTCTCCCAGTCGCGGTCGGCGCTGCGCGAATAGACGCTGGCGGGCGTAGCGTGAGTGATGCGGGTGGTGGTGACGATCCCCAGCGCGAGCCCGCGCGCCTTCACTTCCTCGCCCAGCAAGGGCAGCGGATGCGCCAGCGCGTCCTTGCACACGCCCTTTTCCGCGTCCGGCCCGATCCCCAGCACCCCGATGCGGGTCTTGAGGCCCGAATGAATCGCGGTCGCCGTGCCCGCAGAATCGGGCACCTGCGCGTTGGTGTTGTAGGTCTTGACCAGCGCGACATTGGGGAAGGTCTCGAAGCTGAGGCGGTTTTCCTCCCCCGTCTCCCCGCGCTTCTGCGCCTCGTAGATGCGCGCGGCGGTGATGGTGGAGATGCCCATGCCGTCGCCGATGAACAGGATGACGTTCTTGGCGCGCGGCTCGGCGGGCGCGTCCTCGGCCAGCGCAGGCATGGCGGCAGAGGTCAGTAGCAGGGCGGCAAACAGGGTGCGGGTCATGAGGGGCCTCCGGGAACGGGCCCAGCCCTATCGCGCCCCAAAGCGACATGAAAGTGAAAGGTAGAAACTTGGCGAAATGGTGCCTAAGTCCGCCCCCATGCTGTCTGTCGCCACCTGGAACATCAATTCGGCCCGCCTGCGCGTCGGCCTGATCGAAAAGCTGCTCACCGAAGCCGCGCCCGACATCCTGTGCCTGCAGGAGATCAAGTGCGAGAGCCATCTGTTCCCGGCCGAGGCGCTGGCGGCGCTGGGCTATACCCATCAGGCGGTGAGCGGGCAGAAGGGCTATCACGGGGTGGCGACCGTCAGCCGTGTGCCGATCCGCGAGGTCACCCGCCACGACTGGCAGGACAATGGCGAGGCGCGGCATATCGGGGTCGAGGTGCTGGGCAAGGACCTCCTCGTCGAGAACGTCTATGTCCCGGCAGGCGGCGACGTGCCCGATCGCGAGCTTAACCCCAAGTTCGGCCAGAAGCTCGACTTCCTCGGGCGCATGACAAGGTGGGCGGACACGCTCGATAAGCCGACGCTGATCGTCGGCGATTTCAACATCGCCCCGCTCGAAAGCGACGTGTGGAGCCACAAGCAACTCCTGAAGGTCGTCAGCCACACCCCCATCGAGGTCGAGACGCTGGGCAAGTTCCAGGACGCGCACGGCTGGGTCGATCTCGGCCGCCAGCACATCCCTGCACCCCAGCGCTACTATTCGTGGTGGAGCTATCGCAATCCGGGCTGGCAGGAGAACGACAAGGGCCGCCGCCTCGATCACATGTGGGCCTCGCCCGCCGTGGCGCAGCAGGCGCGGACGCACCGCGTGCTGGAAAACGCCCGGGCGTGGGAGCAGCCTTCCGATCACGTGCCGCTGATCACGGAGTTCGACCTCTGAGTTCGCCTTCGCCTTCGCGCCGCGCCGCGCAGGCGGTGGACGCCCTGCGCCACGGCTGGCCGCTGGCGTTCGAGGGCGGGCCGACCCTGCTGCCGGTCGAAACCGCGATCGCGCAGGGTGCGCGCAGCCAGCGGATGCTGATCTCCGCTGCGCGCGCCGTCACGCTCAAGCTCGCCAACCAGCGCGAGGCGGCTGTCCCGCACGCGCCCGTGCTGATCGCCGGGGGCGAGGACTTCACCCTGCGCGAAGCGTTGCCGATTGCCGATCCGGCCTTGGACCTCGGCAACCCGCTGAAAGGCCCGTTCAAGGCGGTGACGCTCGACTGGGCTGAGACCGCCGCAGCCGCGCTTGAACTCGCGCGGATTGCCGGTATCCTGCCCGCTTTCCTCGTCGATCCGGTGGATGCGGGCGAGGCGGTGCCCATCGCCGCGTCTGACCTCGCCGCCTATGCCGATGCGGGCGCCCTGCGCATCGTCACCCGCGCGCGACTGCCGGTCAGCGCCTGCGAGGAGGCCGAGATCGTCGCCTTCCGCTCGGCCGCCGACCTGCGCGAGCACGTGGCGCTGATCATCGGCAAGCAGTCGGGCGACCGCCTGCCGCTGGTGCGACTCCATTCGGAGTGCCTCACCGGCGACATCCTCGGCAGCCTCAAGTGCGACTGCGGCCCGCAATTGGACGCCGCGCTCCACGCGATGGCGCACGAGGCGCGGGACAGCGGCGGCTGGGGCGTCCTGCTCTATATGCGGCAGGAGGGGCGCGGGATCGGGCTCGTCAACAAGCTGCGCGCCTATCGCTTGCAGGATCAGGGGTTTGATACGGTCGAGGCCAACCAGCGCCTCGGCCTGCCCGACGAAGCGCGCGACTTTCCGGTGGCGGCGCGGATGCTGGAGCTGCTCGGGGCGACCACCATCCGCCTGCTGACCAACAACCCCGCCAAGGTCGAAGCGCTATCCGCCGCCGGGATCGCGGTGAGCGAACGCGTGCCGCACCAGCTCCCCGAAAACCCGCACAACGCGCGCTATCTCGCCACCAAACGCGACAAGTCCGGGCATCTGCTGCTGTGACCGCCGTCACCTTCCGCGAGGAGCGCCCCGGCGACGAGGCGGCCATTCACGATCTGGTGCGCCGCGCCTTCATCGGCCGTCCTTATGCCGACGGGGACGAGCAGGACGTGATCGACCGGTTGCGCGCCGACGGCGATCTGCTGCTGTCACTGGTGGCCGAGCATGACGGCACGATCATCGGCCAGATCACCTTCTCGCCCGCGCTGCTGGCAAACGGCGATGAGGGCTGGGTGGTGCTCGGCCCGGTGGCAATCGACCCGGCGCATCAGGGCAAGGGACTGGGCCGCGCGCTGATCCAGGCGGGCGAGGCGATCATGCAGGCTCGCGGCGCGCTGGGCATCACAGTGCTCGGCAACCCGGCGATATACGGACGCTTCGGCTATGCGCAGAACACCCCGATGTGGCTGGCGGGGGAGCTTGGCTGGGCGTTTCAGGTGAAAAGTCTGGGCGGCCCGATCCCGGCGACCGAGCAGCGCTACGTGCGCGCCTTCGATCCGCCGGCCGCCTAGCGCCGTTCGTACTGCTTGATCCCGCTCGCGAGGCGGTTGCCCTGCATCACCACGCGCTCGCCCGTCCAGTCGGCGAGGAAGGCGCTCTGGCGGCTGAGGCCGGGGACGAAGCGGGCCTCGTTGTTCTCGATCCTCAGGCCATCGGACGGGTGGAGAATGTCCTCCGCCCCCAGGGCGATGAAGGCCGAGTAGTTCTCCTTGTCGCGGCCCTGCACGAACCAGTTGTCGATGATCCGGCCGCGGCTGCCGGCCGGCAGGTCGATCATGTAATTGGTGGTGCGCCCGCCCGCATCGTCGAAGCTGTTGCCCTCGATCACCACCTCGGCGGCGCGCGCCTTGAGGTAATGGCCGCCGGTGCCGCGCTCGAACCGGCTCTCGCGCACGGTAAGCGAGCCAATGTCGCCGATATAGATCGAATGCGCGCAGCCCGCGTCGTTCTCGCAGGTGCCCAGCCCCGAGAAGGTCGAGCGGGTGATGAACACGCGGATCGCCGGATCGGCAGCGGTGAGGATACCCTGCTGGCTGTTCTCGAACCGCGCCAGCGCGACATTGAGCGCCCCTGCCTCCAGCCGGATGCCCGCGCCGTTGCCGTCGGCGACATTGATGCCGCTGAAGGTCAGCCCGCGGATTTCCGCCCCGGTGCCGCGCAGCACCAGCGCCGCCTTGCCCTCGCAGGCGCGGCCCGAAAGGGTGGCGGTGCCGGGGGTGGTGGCCTCGTAGACGATCACGCCCTGCTCCTGCACCGCGCACTGGCGCCAATTGCCTGCGGCGATGCGGATCGTGGCGCGGCTGTTGCCGACCGCGTTGATCGCGTCCTGCAAGCTGGCATAGCCGCGCCCGGTTTCGACCACGGTAAAGGGCGCAGTGCTGCTCTGGCCGGAGACTGCGGCAAGCGGCAGGACGAGGGCGGCCAGCATCAGGGCCGTGCGGAGGGAAAGGCGGGTCATGGCGCGCAATATAAGCCAGAATCGTTAAGGCACCATTTGGCGCTTGGCCTCGCCCCCCCAGCTTGGCTAAACCCTCGCGCGTTGCCGCCGGACGAGGCTCCGGCGCTGTCACGGGATTTGAGGAGAGACAGTGATGAACACCCGCGCCACCTTTGGCACCCTGGCCCTCGCCGCACTGATGCTGGCCGCTTGCGGCAGCTCGGACGACGCCTCGACCGAAGCCACCGCCGACACCGTCGAGATGCCGGCTGACGAAGCGCTTGAAGCGATCAGCGACGAGCCGGTTGCCGACCCTGAAGCCACCGCGACCGACGCGCCCGAAACCGACGCCGCTGCCGAAGCGACCGCGGAAGAGGCTGCCGATGCTGCGGCGGACGTCGCTGCCGAGGCCGCCGCTGCCGCCGAAGACAAGAGCGAATAGGCGAGAGGCGGTGCGCCGCGCTCCGGCCCTGCTGCTGCCCCTCGCGCTGCTCCCGGCGCTCGCCGCCTGCGACAGTGCGGGGGCGGACGCGCCAGGCGGGGTCAGCGCGGGCGAGGCCGAGGCGCTGGAGGATGCAGCCGAAATGCTCGACCAGCGCCGCCTTCCGCCCGAGGCGCTCCCGCCCGAAGCGGCCCCTGCCGAAATGACAGGCGACACCGGCGGCCAGACCCGTCAGTGACCGCGCCGACCCTGTAACGAACCGGCAGCTCTGCCCAGCGCAAGCGTGCCGACGCAAGGATAGTGTCTGCCATGAATGCCCCCAGCACCATCTCCAGCCAGCGCAACACCGGCATGGACGAGGAAACCTTCGAGCAGTTCGCCGAGCAGCTGACCCGCTACGTGCGCGAGCGGCTGATCCCGGCCGAGCCCGAGGTGATCGCCAACGATCGGATTCCCGAGGAAATCCTCAAGGAAATGCGCGAGATGGGGCTGTTCGGCCTGTCGGTGCCCGAGGAATATGGCGGCGCGGGGCTCAACATGACGCAGTACGCCCGCGTGGTGAACATCATGGCCTATGCCGCGCCCGCCTACCGTTCGATCTTCTCGATCAATGTCGGCATGTTCGCGAGCGCGCTCAAGAACGGCGCGACCGAGGGGCAGAAGGCCGAATGGTATCCCAAGATCGCGGAAGGCCGGATCGCCTGCTTCGGCCTGACCGAACCGGGTTCGGGCAGCGACAGCGCAGGCCTTGCGACCACCGCCGTGCCTGATCCTGACGGCAATGGCTGGATCCTCAACGGCACCAAGCGCTACATCACCAACGCCCCCCACGCCGATGTCGCGCTGATCATGGCGCGCACCAGCAAGGAGGCGCTGCCCAAGAACGCGCACGTGTCCGCCTTCATCGTGCCGATGGACAGCCCCGGCATCTCGCGCGGCTCGCCGGACCGGAAGATGGGGCAGTCGGGCTCGCACATCTCCGACATCATGCTCGACGACGTGCGCGTGCCGGGTGATGCGCTGCTCGGCGGGGAGACCGGCAAGGGCTTTGTCTTCGCGATGAAGAGCCTCGACAACGGCCGCATCTCGGTGGGCGCGGCGGCGACCGGCTATGCCCGCCGCGCGCTGGACTCCGCGCTGCGCTACGCCAACGAGCGCAAGGCGTTTGGCGAGCCGATCGCCAATTTCCAGCTAATCCAGCAGATGCTCGCCGACAGCGAGATCGAGATCTATGCCGCCGAGAGCATGATGAAGGACGTGACCGCGCGGGCCGACGCGGGCGAGAACATCCTCGTCAAGGCGGCGGCCTTCAAGGTCTTCGCCTCGGAGATGTGCGGCCGCGTGGTCGACCGCGTGGTGCAGATCTACGGCGGCGCGGGCTATCTGGCCGAATACGACGCCGAGCGGTTCTTCCGCGATGCGCGCATCTACCGCATCTACGAAGGCACGACGCAGATCCTGCAACTCCAGATCGCCAAGCACATGCTGCGCGAATGGAGCGGCAATGTATAATCTTCTCAATGACCTGAGCATCGTCGAAGTCTCGAGCTTCGTCGCCTCGCCCACTGCCGGGCTCTACTGCGCGCAGATGGGCGCGGAGGTGATCCGCGTCGATCACAAGGCGGGCGGGCTCGACTACAACCGCTATATGCTGACCCGCGAGGGGCGGAGCCTCTCGTGGGAGAACCTCAACCGCGCCAAGAAATCGGTCGCGCTCGATCTGCAATCGGGCGAGGGGCGCGAGCTGCTGGTCGAGCTGGCGAGCGCGGTCGGCCAGTGCATCACCAACCTGCCCGAGCAGAGCTTCCTCAGCCACGCCGCGATGCAGGCGAAGCGTGCGGACATGATCTCCCTGCGCATCATGGGCTGGCACGACGGGCGGCAGGCGATGGACTTCACCGTCAACGCCGCTGCCGGCTATCCGCTGATGTGCGGGCCGGAGGACTGGGACCCGGCGACTGCGCCCCCCGTCAACCAGGTGCTGCCCGCGTGGGACTTCATCACCGGCGCCTATTCCGCCTTCGCCATGCTCGCCGCGCTCCACCATCGCAGCCGCACCGGCGAGGGCAGCGAAGTGCGCGTGCCGCTCGGGGACGTCGCGATCGGGACGCTCGCCAACTCGGGGACGATGGCGGAAATGCTCTATCGCGGGGCGGACCGCGAGCGGCTCGGCAATGCGATCTGGGGCGCGTTCGGGCGCGATTTCCGCTCGAAGGACGGCAAGCGCTTCATGGTCGCCGCGCTCACGCCCAAACAGTGGAGCGGGCTCGTCAAGGCCTTCGGGATCGCCGAGCCGATGGCCGCGCTCGAAGCCGAACTCGGCGTGCGTTTCGCCGATGGCGACACGCCGCGCTTCCAGCACCGCGCGCGGCTGTTCGCGCTGTTCCAGCAGGCGGCAGGCGAGATGGATTACGATAGCCTCGCCGCGCGCATGGCGGCCGAGGGCTGCACCTTCGAGCGTTACCGCACCGCCCACGAGGCCGCGAACGACCCGCAGCTGGTGGCCGACAACCCGCTGTTCGGCCCCTCGCCCGCCAACCCCTCGGGCTTCGCCTATCCCGCCACCCGCAGCTTCGCCAACTTCCCGGGCCGCGAGGTCGGCGACCCCCGGCCCGCGCCCTATCTCGGCGAGCATTCCGAGGAAGTGCTGGCCGACAAGCTCGGCCTGTCCTCGGGCACGATCGGCAAGCTGATCGACGCGGGGACGGTGGCTCTTTCAGACAAGGACAGGACATGACCAGACGCGCCGCCATCTGCACTCCGCTGCGCACCCCGGTGGGCAAGTTCCTCGGCGGGCTGTCGAGCATGAACGCCGGACAGCTCGGCGCGGTGATCCTCAAGGCGCTGATGGAGCGCAGCGGCATTGATCCGGCGCGCGTCGACGACGTCGTCTTCTCGCAGGGCTACGGCAATGGCGAGGCCCCGGCGATCGGCCACTGGAGCTGGCTGGCGGCGGGGCTCCCCATCGAAGTTCCCGGCTTCCAGCTTGACCGCCGCTGCGGCTCGGGGGTGCAGGCGGTGGCGACCGCAGCAATGATGGTCGAGACCGGCATGGCCGATGTTGTGGTCGCGGGCGGCGTCGAGTCCATGTCCAATGTCGAACACTACACCCTCGCCGCGCGCGGGGGCGTGCGGATGGGGGACATGGTGCTGCATGACCGCCTCTCGCGCGGCCGGGTGATGAGCCAGCCGGTCGAACGTTTCGGCGTCATCACCGGCATGATCGAGACGGCGGAGAACCTCGCCAAGGATTACGGCATCACCCGCGAGGAGGCCGATGCCTTCGCGGTGCGCTCGCACCAGAACGCGGCCAAGGCCTGGGCCGAGAACCGCTTTGCCGAGCAGCTCGTCCCCGTCACGATCCCGAGCCGCAAGGGCGAGCCCGTCATCTTCGACCACGACGAGGGCTACCGCACCGACGCCAGCATGGAGACCCTCGGCAAGCTTGCGCCGATCGACCTGAAGCGCGATCCGGCCGCCATCGTCACGGCGGGCAATGCCAGCCAGCAGAACGATGCGGCGGCAGCCTGTCTGGTGGTCGCCGAGGACAAGCTGGAGGAACTCGGCCTCACTCCCATGCTGTGGTTCGGCGGCTGGGCCGCGGCGGGCTGCGATCCTTCGCGCATGGGGATCGGCCCCGTGCCCGCGGTCGAGCGACTGTTCGAACGGCGCGGCTACAGCTGGGATGATATCGGCCTCGTCGAACTCAACGAGGCCTTCGCCCCGCAGGTGCTCGCCGTGCTCAAGGGCTGGGGCTGGTCGGCGGACGACAGCCGCCGCGAGATCCTCAATGTCAATGGTTCGGGCATCAGCCTCGGCCATCCCATCGGCGCCACGGGCGGGCGCATCCTTGCCGACATGGCGCACGAAATGCACCGGCGCGGCGTGCGCTACGGGCTGGAGACCATGTGCATCGGCGGCGGTCAGGGCATCGCGGCGGTGTTCGAGCGCGCCGAATGAGCTTCGAGGCGTGGATCGGGCGCGAGACCCGCGCCACCGACCGCCTCGACGAGGGGCTGGCCGCGCGCTGGCTCGCGACCTTCGATCTGCCGCATCCCCATCCACCGATCATGCCGCAGGGCATCCATTTCGCGCTCTGCACCCCCGATGCGCCGACGGCAAAGCTGGGCGAGGACGGGCACCCGGCGCGTGACGACAGCCCCGACAGCTTCCTGCCGCCCTTCCCCATGCCGCGCCGGATGTGGGCGTCATCGAAGATCGCCTTCCATGCCCCCATCGCCATCGGCGCGGCGGTGGAGCGCACCAGCCGCGTCGTCTCGGTCAGCGAGAAGGAAGGGGGCTCGGGCCGCCTCGCCTTCGTCGATGTCGAGCACCAGACGCTCGCCAACGGCACCGTCGCGGTGATCGAGACCCAGACGCTGGTCTATCGCGAGGCCGCCGCGCCCGATGCCCCGCTCTCCCCGCCGCCGCCGGGCGAGGGGCATTTCTCCCCCGAGGGGTGGGACGCGCATCGCGCCATCACCCCCGATGCGCGCCTGCTGTTCCGCTACTCGGCGCTGACCTTCAACACCCACCGCATCCATTACGATGCGCCCTACGCCGAGCAGATCGAGCGCTATCGCGGCCTGGTGGTCCACGGCCCGCTGACCGCGAGCCTGCTGCTGCAACTGGCGGCAAGCGAGCTCGGCGAGAACCGCTTGCGCACGTTCAGTTTCCGCGGCCTCTCCCCCGCCATCGCGGGCGAGCCGCTGCATCTGGTGATGCGCGCGAAGGACGAGAGCTACGAGCTCGCGGCCTTTGCCGGCGACGGGCGGCAGGTGACGGCGGCTTCGGCCACGGTCTGATCGTCCTCCTTTAAGCGAGAGGGAATTACCCCTCCCAGTTGGCAATCGGCTTCAGGACCTTGAATTTTTCCTTCGCAGGCTCGCGCCCAAGATCGGGGAAGTCGATCGCATCCGGTTCGGCGTGGGTATCGGGAATGCGGCTGAGCAGATCGCGCACCAGCGTCAGCCGGCCGCGGCGCTGGTCGTTGAAATCGACGATGGTCCACGGCGCATGGTTTGTGTGGGTGGCCTTCAGCATCGCCTCGCGCGCCTTGGTGTAGTCGTCGTATTTCTCGCGCGCCGCGAGATCGATCGGCGATAGCTTCCAGCGCTTCAGCGGGTCTTCCAGCCGTTCCTTGAGCCGCGCTTCCTGCTCGGCCTGATCGGCAGCAAGCCAATATTTGAACAGCAGGATGCCATCGTCGACCAGCAGCTTCTCGAAGGCCGGCGCCGCCTTGAGGAAGGCTTCGACCTGCGCCGGCGAAGCATAGCCCATCACCTTCTCGACGCCCGCGCGGTTGTACCACGAGCGGTCGAACAGCACGATCTCGCCCGCCGCCGGCAGGTAGGGGACGTAGCGCTGGAAATACCACTGGGTGGTCTCGGCCTCGGTCGGCTTGGACAGCGCGACGGTCCGGCACTGGCGCGGGTTGAGCTTCTCGCGCACCGCGGTGATCGCACCGCCCTTGCCCGCCGTGTCGCGCCCCTCGAACAGCACCACGATGCGCGCACCGGTCGCCTTGGCCCAACGCGCCATGCTCACCAGTTCGAAGGTCAGCGGCTTGAGCGCCTCCTCGTATGCCTCGCGCTTCATTCCCATCGGCATCTCCCCCGTTTGTGCTGGCGGCGCGAAAGTAGTATCATCTGCAACGATATGGCCACGCTCGCAGATCCCCATCCCGATTTCGCCACCTTGCCAGACATGGCAGCGGATGTCTTTACCGCGCCGCTCGCACGCCCGGCGCACGTGGGCGAGGACTGGCTGGAGCCGAAGCAGACGGACTATTCGGCAGAGGATCACGCCGTCTGGAACGATCTCTTCGCCCGCCAGATGGAGGTGCTGCCGGGCCGGGCTTGCTCTGCCTTCATGGCGGGGCTGGACAAGCTCGATCTGGGGCGCGGGGGCATCCCCGAATTCGGCCAGTTGTCCGAGGAACTCGGCGCGCTCACCGGCTGGAGCGTCGTGCCGGTACCGATGCTGATCCCCGATCACGTGTTCTTCTGGCACTTGGCCAACCGCCGCTTTCCGGCCGGCAACTTCATCCGCACGCGCGAGACCTTCGACTACATCGAGGAGCCCGATGTCTTCCACGACGTCTTCGGCCATGTCCCGATGCTGACCGATCCGGTCTATGCCGACTACATGCAGGAATATGGCCGCGCCGGTTGGAAGGCGATGCGCTACAACCGGCTCAAGGCGCTGGGGGCACTCTACTGGTACACGGTGGAGTTCGGGCTGATCGAGGAAGCCGGCTCTGTGCGCGCCTATGGTGCGGGGATCCTGTCAGGCCCGACCGAGGCGAAGTTCGCGGTGGAAGCCGAGAGCCCCAACCGCATCATGCTCAATGTCGACCGCGTGATGCGCACCGATTACGTGATCAGCGATCTGCAGCCGACCTATTTCGTGATCGAGAGCTTCGCCGATCTTTACCGCCAGACGGTGGAGCGCGATTTCGACCGGCTCTACCGCAGCCTCGCGCCGGGCTTCACCTATGCCAATTCGGCGGTGATCGATGTCGATAACGTGCTGCACCGGGGGACGCAGGAGTATCACCTGCGCGGCGGTCGCGGCAGCGGAGCGGTTCCGGTCTAGATCATCGATGCCGCAGGCTTCGCAAGGCCGACTGGCCGCCCGAGCTTATGCGAGGAAAGCCAAGGCGGACGGATGTCCGCCGCCCGGCGCCTGAGGGCGCAGCAAGCCAGATTCACGCCTTGATGCGCCGCCGCACGATGGCGTGGTAGAGCACCAGCGCGACAAGGCAGGATGCCAGCGCGACGCCAAGGCCGAGGAACGACAGGCTGCCGATCATGGTCCCGCCATTGGCGAGCTCTCCGGCCACCACCGACACGGCAAGGCCCAGCGCAATCTGGCGCAGGATAGCGCCCGGCGCCTCGGTCCGCGCGAGGATCGAGGCCAGCCAGCCCAGAGTAGCCCCCAACACGATCAGCACCAGCAACGCCATTTTGTCCGTAGTCTCCGTGAAGCACCGGCACCCTTCGTCTCGGGCCGGTCCGAGTCTCAAACCAGCATCGCGCCGAGTTGTTCCGAAAAGGCGCTCTATCGCAGGGTGAGCCAGACGAGGCCGCCGGCACCGATCACGATGCGATACCAGGCGAAGGGGGCAAAGCCGATCTTCGTAACCACCGCAACGAACAGCTTGACCACCACCAGCGCGGTCACGAAGCCTACGGCCGAGCCGATCGCGATCAGCTCCAGATCATGCGCGGTCAGAACGGTGGCGTGCTTCGCCATTTGGTAGACCGTCGCTCCGGTCAGGGTCGGGACGGCCAGGAAGAAACTGAACTCGGCCGCCGTCTTGCGGTCGACGCCGAAGGCCATCGCGCCGAGGATGGTCGCGCCCGAGCGGCTCACCCCGGGGATCATCGCCAGGCACTGGACGAGACCGATCAGCACCGCAGTGCGCAGCGGCACGCCGGCAACGCCCGGGCCTTCGGCAGGCGGATTGGCCCAGCGTTCGATCGCGAGGATCGCCACCCCGCCGACAATCAGCGACCAGCACACCAGCACCGCATTGCCAAGCAGCGCCTGAATGACGTCGCCAAAGGCAAGGCCGAGCAGCACCGCCGGGAAGAAGGCGACCAGCAGGTTGCGAACGAAGGCGAGCGCGCCCTTGTCGAACCCCAGCAGGCCTTTCGCCACATCCCAGAAGGTGCGCCAGTAAAGCACCACGATGGCGAGGATCGCCGCCGGCTGGATGGCGATGTTGAAGACCTCCCAGTCGTCCTGGTTGAAGCCGAGCAATTCGGTGGCGAGGATCAGGTGCCCGGTCGAGGACACGGGCAGAAACTCGGTCAGTCCTTCGAGGATGCCGAGCAGGATGGCAGCAAGCGTGTCATTCATGGGCGCACCGCTTCGACGAGTGCCGGCGAAGTGTCAAACCAAACGTTTACTCCCCCGCCCCGGGCATGAACCCGGGGCCAGCGTTACAGCGATAGCACAGGCAAAAAAACAAGCGGGGTCCCGGGTCAAGCCCGGGACGGGGGAGGCTGGACTTACCAGATGCGCACGCGCTTTCCGGCGGCAGGTACATCGCGTCGCCCGGCTTCACGCCGAAAGCCTCGTACCATTCGTCGAGCTGCCGCACGACGCCGTTGACGCGGTATTCCTCGGGGCTGTGGCTGTCGGTGCGCAGGCGATTGCGATAGTTCTCCTCGCGCTGGGTCGAACGCCACACCTGTGCCCAGGCGAGGAAGAAGCGTTGGTCGCCGGTCAGTCCGTCGATCACCGGGACCTCCTTGCCCTTGGTGGCGAGCTTGTAGGCGCGGTAGGCCATGCTGAGGCCGCCGACATCGCCGATGTTCTCGCCGAGGGTGAGGCGGCCGTTGACGCAGGTCTTGCCCTCGTCGAGCGGGCAGAAGGCGTTGTACTGCGCCACCAGCGCATCGCCGAGCGCATCGAAGGCGGCACGGTCGGCGTCGGTCCACCAGTTGCGCAGCGCCCCGCTGGCGTCGGACTTCGAGCCCTGATCGTCGAAGCCGTGGCCGATCTCGTGCCCGATCACCCCGCCGATCGCGCCGTAGTTGACCGCGATGTCGTTGGTCAGCGCAAAGAACGGCTGCTGGAGAATCCCCGCCGGGAAGACGATCTCGTTCTTCACCGAGTTGTAATAGGCGTTCACCGTCTGCGGCAGCATGCCCCATTCGGTGCGGTCGATCGGCTGTCCGAGCTTGGCGACATTGTCGGCCTGCTCCCACTTGGCCGAGGCCATGCGGTTGGCGATCGGATTGCCCGGCGTGATCGCGAGCCCCTCATAGGTCTCGAGGTTGGGGCGGTAGCCGATCTTGGGATCGAAGCTGGCCAGCTTGGCGCGGGCCTGGGCCTTGGTTTCCTCGCCCATCCACTTGATCTCGGTGATCGATTCGGCGAGCGCGAGCCGCAGGTTGGCGACCAGCTCGTCCATCGCCGCCTTGTTCTCGGGCGGGAAGTAGCGCGCGACATATTCCTTGCCGACCAGCTCGCCCAGCAGCCCCTCGGTCTCGCCGATCGCGCGCTTCCAGCGCGGGCGCTGTTCGGGGGTGCCGCGCAGGATCTTGCCGTAGAAGGCAAAATTCGCCTCGTCGAAGCGCTTGGGCAGCACCGCCGCATTGCCCGACAGGAACTCCTTCACCATCCACGCCTTGAGCGTTTCGACCGAAGTGTCGCCGAGCAGCGCGAACATGCCCGGCAGGCCGGTGCCGATCTTGGCGCGGGTCGCCTCGTCGAGCTTGTACTGGGCGATTTCCTCCGCCGTGGGCGGCATCAGCGCGACCACGAAGCCGGGGCTGTTCGCAATCCCGATCTGCTCAAGCATCGCGGCCACGGGCACCTTGCCGCCGATCGCGGCAAGCTCGTCGGCGGTGAGCAGGTTGTAGGTCAGGTCGCGGTTGCGGCGCACGGCGCGGTCCCATGCCACGGTGCGGGCGATCTGCTCCTCGAAGGCATAGACCTCGGCGGCCTGCATCTCGGGATCCTCGTAGCCGGCCTCGCTCAGCAGGAAGACGAGATAGGACTTGTAGGCGTCCTGGATCGCCGCGCCCTTTTCGGAGGTGTCGAGGTAGTAATCGCGGTCGGGCATCCCGAGACCGCCGAAGCCGACTTGGGCGATGTGGCGGTCGGGCTGCTTGGCATCGACGCCCACACCGCCGCCGACCGGGCTGGCGAAGCCGGGCTCGGCCCACAGCTTGGCAAGATCATCAAGGGTCTTGGCGGCCTTGATCCGGTCGAGCCACGGCTGGGCCGGCGCGAGCCCCGCAGCCTCGATCGCGTCGGTATCGAGGTAAGTGCGATAGGCATCCAGAATGCGCCGCTCGTCGCCCGAGAGGGTGGCCGGATCCTTGGCCGCGAGCTCGTCCATGATCGCCTTGACGTCATAGGTGCTCTTCTCGCCGAGCAGGGTGAAGGCGCCGATCCGGCTGAATTCGGGCGGCAACGGGTTGGCGTCGATCCAGCGCTTGTTGGCATAGGCGTTGAAGTCGTCGCCCGGCTTGATGTCAGTGGCGAGCAGCGCTGGATCGAAGCCCCAGGTGCCGAAGCTCATGGTCGGCAGCGCGGCGGCAGGCTCGCCCTCGGCCAGCAGCACTTCGGTGCCGTCCTCATGCGCGTGGGCATCGTCATTGGCGAAAGCCGGCGCGGTGAGCGCAAGCAGGCTGGCACCGAGCAGGGCTGCGGTTCTGATGATCATGTCTGGTGTCCCCGAAAAGCTGTCGCAGATGATCTGCGCTTTGCCACCCTAACGTCGCACGCGGCAAAGGGTTGCGGTTCGTCCGCCGCGCGCGGTCATTTGTCGAAAAACGAGGAGGGTTACGCAGCGTCGGCGGCGAACTGGAGCCGGGCAAGGCGCGCATAGAGCCCGCCAGCCTTGGTCAGCGCGTCATGCGTGCCCTGTTCGACGATCCGGCCTTCATCCAGCACCACGATCCGGTCGGCCGCGCGCACTGTGGCGAGGCGGTGCGCGATCACCAGCGTGGTGCGATCCTTCATCAGCCCTTCCAGCGCCTGCTGGACGAGCTGTTCGCTCTCGGCATCCAGCGCGCTGGTCGCCTCGTCGAGCAGCAGGATCGGCGCATCGCGCAGCAGCGCGCGGGCGATGGCGACGCGCTGCTGCTGCCCGCCCGAAAGCTGCGTGCCACCCTCGCCGAGATAGGTGTCGAGCCCCTGCGGCAGGGCGCGCAGGAAGCTCTCGGCATTGGCGGCGCGGGCGGCATCCCAGATCTGCTCGTCGGTGGCGTCCCACTTGCCGTAGCGCAGATTGTCGCGGGCATTGGCGCTGAACAGCACCCCGTCCTGCGGCACCAGCGCCAGCCGCGCGCGGATGTCGGCCGGATCGGCGCTGGTGAGCGGCACGCCGTCCATGCGGATGGTGCCGCCCTGCGGATCGTAGAACCGCTCGACCAGCTGGAAGATCGTGCTCTTGCCCGCGCCCGAGGGGCCGACGATGGCGATGGTCTCGCCCGGCTCGATCTCGAGCGTGAAGTCCCGCAGCGCCGCAGTCTCGGGCCGGGCCGGATAGCGGAAGGTGACATTGCGGAAGGACAGGCTCCCCCGCGGCGGCTCGGGCAGGCGCTCGGGGCGCGCGGGCGCTGCGATCTCGGGCTTGGCTTCGAGCAGTTCGGCCAGCCGGCTCGCCGCGCCTGCACCGCGCAGCAGATCGCCATAGACCTCGGTGAGCGCGCCCAGCGCGCCCGCCACGAGGCCGCCGGTGAGCACGAAGGCGGCGATGGTGCCGCCGCTGATCTCGCCCGCGGCCACCGCCAGCGCGCCGCGCCACATCACCAGCACCACCCCGCCGAACACCAGCAGGATCACCACCGTGGTCATGCTGGCGCGCAGCAGGATGCGGCGGCGGGCGGTATCGAAGGTGTTCTCGACCACGCCGGCAAAGCGCTCGCCCTCGCGCCGCTCCTGCCCGAAGCTCTGGACGATCTTCATCGCCGAGAGCACTTCGGTGATATAGGCGCCGACATCGGCGATGCGGTCCTGGCTGGTGCGCGAGACGGCGCGGATCTTGCGCCCGAAATAGACGATCGGGACCACCACCAGCGGAATCCCGATCAGCAGCCCCAGCGTCAGCGAGGGCGCCAGATAGACCAGAAAGCCGATCCCGCCGATGCCCGTCAGCGTGTTGCGCAGCGCCACCGAAACCGTCGTCCCCACCACGTTCTCGATGATCGCGGTGTCGCTCGTCATGCGGCTGGAGATTTCCTTGGGGCTGTTGACCTCGTAGAACCCGGGCGAAAGGCGCAGCAGGTTCTCCTGCACTTTCAGACGGATGTCCGCCACCACCCGCTCGCCCAGCCAGCTCACGAAGTAGAAGCGCAGCGCCGTGCCGAGGCCGAGGATCACCACGATCATCAGCAGGTACTGGAAGGCATGGCCGATATCGGTTTCCGAGGCATTGCCAGTGAAGGCCTCGTCGATGATGACCTTGAAGCGGTAGGGGATCGCCAGCGTCGCCGCCGAGGTGATCACCAGCGCGACGAGAGCCAGCGCGATCTCGCGCGGGTATTGCAGCGCGGTGCCGAACACCATCCGCAAGGGCGCAAGCGTGCGCGACTTGGGCGCGGGTTCTGCTTCGTCACCGGCAGGGGAAATCGCCTCGAAAGCGGCGCTCGCTGCTTCGGGGCCATCGCCTTCGGGCAGCGCCGCGCGTGTATTGTCGGGGGTTTCACCGTGCATCGTGCCGCCGCTCTAGCCGCGGCCTGCGCGAATTTCACGTGCAAAAAGCAACAGACAACCACCGCGGCGCCGCCGCACGCAATATTGTGCATTGCACAAACCATCTTGAAGGCGCATCTGTGGGGACAAGGTGCCCGCGGGATGAGGCGCCGGACATGTTCGTCGCTCAGGGGCCACCCATGCTTTACCATGCCTATGAACTCCAGCGCAGCTGGATGAACAGCGCCAGCGCGCTCGCTTCGATCAGCGCCAATG
Organism: Porphyrobacter sp.; assembly: GCA_027531395.1. Lineage (GTDB taxonomy): Bacteria > Pseudomonadota > Alphaproteobacteria > Sphingomonadales > Sphingomonadaceae > Erythrobacter. The sequence goes on from JAPZRO010000001.1 coordinate 597,017, forward strand.
TGCTGTCGAACCCCGCCAACCCGCTCGCGGCCTTCGGCATGGGTCCGCTCGCCGCCAGCGCGCTAGACGTCTTCGCCCATGCGACCGCGCATTACGGCAAGCCCGCCTTCGGGATCGAGAGCGTCGCGATCGACGGCGCGCCTCACACCGTGATCGAAAGCGTGGTGATGAAGCGCCCGTTCGGCAATCTCCTGCGCTTCCGCGTCGAAGGCACCCCCGCCGACCGCCCGCGTCTGCTGATCGTCGCCCCGATGAGCGGTCACTACGCCACGCTGCTGCGCGGCACGGTGGAACGGATGCTCGAATCCGCCGAGGTGTTCATCACCGACTGGGCCGACGCCAAGATGGTCCCCGCCGACGCAGGCAAGTTCGATCTCGACGACTATATCGACTACCTGATGGACTTCGCCGAGCACGTGCACGGTGAAGCCGGCGGACAGCGCATCCACATGATGGCGGTGTGCCAGCCGAGCGTCCCGGCCTTTGCCGCGACCGCGCTGCTCAACCTCCACAAGTCGCCCGCCACGCCTGCCACCCTCACCATGATGGGCGGCCCGATCGACACCCGCGAATGCCCCACGGTCGTCAACAACATGGCGATGCAGCGCCCGATCGAATGGTTCCGCCAGAGCGTGATCGCTACCGTGCCGGGCAAGTATCCGGGCGCCGGGCGGCGGGTCTATCCGGGCTTCATGCAGCTCTCGGCGTTCATGAGCATGAACCTCTCGAGCCACATGATGAGCCATTACGAGATGTTCAAACACCTCACCGTCGGCGACGAGGCGAGCGCGCAGGCGACCAAGACCTTCTACGATGAATACCGCGCGGTGTGCGACATGACGGCGGAGTTCTACCTCCAGACCGTGGAAGAGGTATTCCAGAAGCACTCGATCCCCAAGGGCGAGTTCCGCCACAAGGGCGAGATCGTCGATCTCACTGCGATCACCGGCACCGCGCTGCTGGCGATCGAGGGCGAGCGCGACGACATTTCCGGCCTCGGCCAGACCCGCGCAGCCTTGAAGCTGACCCCGAATCTCCCCGAGACGATGAAGCGCTACTACATGGCCGAAGGCGCGGGGCACTACGGCATCTTCAACGGCAGCCGCTGGCGCACCAAGGTCGCGCCGGTGGTCGAGGAATGGATCGCGGCGCACGCGGGGTAAGACTTGCCGCTACGGCGCGCTTGATCTGACGTAACGGCACCCCGCCGCGCGCGTACACGCGCTGCAAATTTCGCAAGCGCACGGGCGCAGATTGCCCCTTGCCGCTTGGGCTTTTCTCATGACAAGAGGCTCGCCAAGAGACGAGCCACGTGAGGAGAGCACAGCCATGAACCTCGAATTCAGCCCCGAAGAGCAGGCGTTCCGCGACGAGGTCCGCGCCTTCATCGCCGAGAACCACCCCAAGGAGTTGGGCGACTTCGGGATGCGCGAGGACATGACCCGCGAGGAAATGGTCGCGTGGCACAAGATCCTTGGCCGCAAGGGCTGGTCGGTTCCCGCATGGCCCGTGGAATATGGCGGCACCGGCTGGACCCCGACCCAGCGCTACATCTGGTCGGAAGAGAACGCCCGCGCCAACACCTTCATGCCGCTGCCCTTCGGCGTCTCGATGGTCGGCCCGGTGATCTACACCTTCGGTTCGGAAGAGCAGAAGGCCAAGCACCTGCCCGGCATCCGCAGCGGCGAGGTGTGGTGGTGCCAGGGCTATTCGGAGCCCGGCGCGGGTTCGGACCTTGCCAGCCTCAAGACCACCGCGGTGCGTGACGGCGATCACTACGTCATCAACGGCCAGAAGACCTGGACGACCCTCGCCCAGCACGCCGACTGGGGCTTCTTCCTGTGCCGCACCGATCCCACTGCCAAGCAGCAGGAAGGCATCAGCTTCATCCTCGTCGACATGAAGACGCCGGGCGTGGAAGTGAAGCCGATCAAGCTGCTCGACGGCGGCTACGAGGTCAACGAGACCTGGCTGACCGACGTGCGCGTGCCGGTCGAGAACCTCGTCGGGGTCGAGAACAAGGGCTGGACCTATGCCAAGTTCCTGCTCGCCCACGAACGTTCGGGCATCGCAGGTGTCGCGCGCTCGAAGCGCGGCATTGAAAAGCTGCGCGCGATCGCCGCCAACGAGACCGCCTATGGCGAGCCGCTGATCAAGGACTTCGACTTCGCCCGCAAGGTGAGCCAGCTCGAGATCGATCTCGCCGCGCTCGAAATCACCGAGCTGCGCACGCTGGCCGGCGAGCAGGCGGGCAAGGGCCCGGGGCCGGAAAGCTCGATCCTCAAGATCAAGGGCACCGAAATCCAGCAGCGCCTGACCGAGCTGACGCTCGAAGCGGTCGGCAATTACGGCGCGCCCTACATGGGCGGCGTGTCGAACGACAACGGCTCGAACGAGCACCCCGTCGGCCCCGACTACGCGACCCACGCCGCGGCGACCTATTTCAACATGCGCAAGACCTCGATCTATGGCGGATCGAACGAAATCCAGCGCAACATCATCACCAAGATGATCCTCGGCCTTTAAGCCGCCGGGACGGGAGAGAACACGTGGACTTCAACTTCACCGAAGAACAGGACATGGTGCGCGACGGCCTCTCGCGGCTGGTGCGCGAGCAGTACGACTGGGAAACCCGGCGCAAGGCGATTGCCAGCGCGGCCGGCTGGCGGCCGGAAATCTGGGCGCAGCTGGCCGAGCTCGGCATCCTCGGCATGCCCTTCAGCGAAGCCGACGGCGGCTTCGGCGGCGGCGCGGTCGATGCGATGGTGATCATGGAGGAGTTCGGCAAGGGCCTGGTGGTCGAACCCTTCGTCCCCACCGTGGTCTGCGCCGGCGGCTTCCTCAAGCACGGCGGCACCGCGGCGCAGAAGGAAGAGCATATCGGCGCGATCGTCTCGGGCAGCGCGATCTTCGCCTTCGCCTATGCCGAGCCCAAGGGCCGGTTCGACTATGCCGACCTCGAGACCACCGCGAAGAAGGACGGTTCGGGCTATGTCATCAACGGCCACAAGGCCGTCGTGATCGGCGCGCCCTGGGCGAGCCACCTGATCGTCACCGCCCGCACCGGCGGCGAGCGGCGCGACCGCAGCGGCGTCTCGGTGTTCGTGCTCGCCAAGGACACCCCCGGCGTCACCACCCGCGATTACGTGACGGTCGACGGCCGCCGCGCCTCGGAAGTCTATTTCGAGAACGTTTCGGTGGGCGCTGACGCGCTGATCGGCGTCGAGGGCGAGGGCCTTGCGCTGATCGAGCTGGTCACCGACGAGGCCATCGCCGCGACCTGCGCCGAGGCCTGCGGGGCGATGAAGGTCGCCCATGCAATGACGGTGGACTACAGCCGCCAGCGCAAGCAGTTCGGCGTGCCCATCGGCAGCTTCCAGGTGATCCAGCACCGTATGGTCGACATGTACACCGCCTACGAAACCGCGGTCTCCCTGACCTACCTCGCCACCCTGCGCCTCGGCTCGGACGAGCGCGAGCGCAAGCGCGCGGTCTCGGCGGCGAAGGTCGGGGTCGGCCAGTCGGCCCGCCTGATCGGGCAGGAAGCGGTGCAGATCCACGGCGGCAACGGCGTGACCGACGAATATGCGATCGGCCACTACTTCAAGCGCCTGACGATCTTCGATTCCGAGTTCGGCAACGTCGATCATCACATGAAGCGCCACGTCGCGCTGGCGTGATCCGGGCGATGCGCTGAAGGGGGAGAATGGCGTGTCGTTCCAGCATGCCGCACGCAGCCTGACGGTGGTGCTGGTCGCCAGCATCATGGGGCTCGCCTTCGCATGGTTCGCCGGCAGTGGCTCAGTGCCGCTCGCCGGCCTGCCGGCGGTGTTCACCTGCGCGCTGATCGCCTTCGGCGTGAACTGGCTCGCCTTCATCCCGGCAGCGGCGTTCCAGTCCGACCGCCTCTACGACAGCACCGGCGCGCTGACCTATCTGTCGGTGATCGCGGCGGCTTCGGTGGCGGCGATCGAGGGACGCGGGAGCCTTGGCCCGGCCGCGCTCGCGGTCGCGGGGATGGTGGCGATCTGGACCGTGCGGCTCGGCTCGTTCCTGTTCACCCGCATCCATGCCGCGGGCGGCACCGATGTGCGGTTCGAGAAGATCAAGGTGAACCCGCCGCGCTTTCTGGTCGCGTGGACCTTGCAGGCCTGCTGGGTGATCTTCACCGCCTCGGCCGCGCTGGTGATCATTACCGAGCCGTCTCCGAGGCCGCTTGATGCCTTCTTCTGGGCCGGGGCGGCGCTGTGGGTGATCGGGTTCGCCTTCGAGGTGATCGCCGATGATCAGAAGCGCCGGTTCAAGGCCGATCCGGCCAATCACGGCAAGTTCATCACCTCGGGCCTGTGGGCATGGTCGCAGCACCCCAACTACTTCGGCGAGATCACGCTGTGGGCCGGCATTCTGGTGATCGCCCTGCCGCAGCTTTGGGGCTGGAATTGGCTGGTGGTGTTCTCGCCCGTCTTCGTCGCGCTGCTGCTGACCCGGGTGAGCGGGATCAACCTGCTCGATGCCATCGCGAAGAAGCGCTGGGGCGATGATCCGGCGTGGCAGGCCTACGTGGCCCGCACCTCGGTGCTCTTCCCCCGCCCGCCGCGCAGCTAACCCTCGGCGCGCTTGCCGCGTTCGAGCAGCGGCATGAACGGGAACAGCCACTGCTCCCTGATCGACAGCCGCTTGCGGTCGTCCTGCCCCACCACCTCGCTCTCGCCCTCCTTGTAGGTGCCGAACACGCGGTCCCAGAAGATCACCGAGTTGCCGTAGTTGCAGCGCGTGTCCTCGTAGCTGAGCGCAGTGTGGTGCAGGCTGTGGTTGCGGATGGTGGTGAAGAAGTAGCCGTACCAGATCGGCGGATCAGCCTTGACGTTGGCATGGGCATAGGTGGCGATCACACCGCCCGCGGTGATCGCGGCGAACAGCGCGTTGAGATCGACGTCGAGCAGCGCGTTCACCCCGATGCTGATCAGGAACAGCTCGATCGGATTGCCGATGAAGCCCTTCATCGCATTGAGCTGCGTCACGTGATGGTGCGGCGCGTGGGTCAGCCACAGCGGATGCCAGTTATGCATCGCGCGGTGCATCCAGTACTGCCCGAACTCGAACAGGAACAGCACCACCATCACCTGCACGAGGAAGGGGCTGGCGGCGAGCCACGGGGTGGCGATGCCGAGGCTGTCCTTGAGCTGGCCGAGCGGGCCGTGGATCAGCGTATCCGAGAAGAACCCGATCACCCCGTAGCCGAAGGCGACGTAGAACACGTCGGTGGCAAGCTCCTTGCCATTGATGCGCCAGCCTTCGTGCCGCTCGAACACCAGCTCCAGCAGCTGCACGAAGGCGATCACGCCCAGCCCGACGATCATGATCGTCCACGGCGCCTCGACCCATGACTGCGGCGCGAGGCCCCAGAAGGCGATCACGGCAGCCAGCGTGGCGGGCGGCAGCAGATTGACGAGCGACTGTTTCACCGGACGTTTCCTCGCAAATGGCGCGCGGCCAGCCTTAGGAGTGCGATCCGGAAGCCAGAATACGCCATCTTGCCCAGTCCGTCGAGGCGGTCCGCAAACGCCCCTCCGCCACCGCCGCTTCGTTCAGCTTCACGCCTGTAGGAGACACAGGAGACACTGTCCTGAAGCGAAAAACACGAGCCCGCCGCAGCACCGCCCGGCGGGCTGGTTTTCACAAGACGAGAGCGCGGATCGATCATGCCCGCACTCTGCCGCGACACGGCGAGGTAGGAAAGCACCCTTGCGGCAAACGAAAACGGCGCGGGAAGTTGCCCTCCCGCGCCGCCTGATTGTTTAATCCCCTCCGGCCTCAAGTAGCGTCAGCGGTAGGCCGCAAAAGACTCATCAGAACACCTCGAACACGCCCGCAGCGCCCATGCCGCCGCCGACGCACATGGTGACCACGACATACTTCGCCCCGCGGCGCTTGCCTTCGATCAGCGCGTGGCCGGTGCAGCGCGCGCCGGTCATGCCGTAGGGGTGGCCGATCGAGATCGAGCCGCCGTTGACGTTGAGGATGTCGTTGGGGATGCCCAGCGTGTCGCGGCAGTAGAGCACCTGCACCGCGAAGGCCTCGTTCAGCTCCCACAGCCCGATGTCGTCCATCTTGAGGCCGGTCTGCTTGAGCAGCTTCGGGATCGCAAACACAGGCCCGATGCCCATCTCGTCAGGCTCGGTGCCGGCCACCGCCATGCCGACATAGCGGCCGAGCGGCTGGAGTCCGCGCTGTTCGGCGAGCTTGGCTTCCATCAGCACCGCGGCCGAGGAACCGTCCGAGAGCTGCGAGGCGTTGCCGGCGGTGATGTTCATGCCCGGGCCCATCACCGGCTGGAGCGCCTGCAAGCCCTCGAGCGTGGTTTCGGGGCGGTTGCCTTCGTCCTTGGTGAGGGTCACCTCGACTTCGCTGACTTCGCCGGTCGCCTTGTCCTTCACCTGCATGGTGGCGGTGACGGGGACGATCTCGTCGTCGAACTTGCCTGCGGCCTGCGCGGCGGCAGTGCGCATCTGCGACTGGTAGGCGTATTCGTCCTGCGCCTCGCGGCTGACATTGTAGCGCTTGGCGACGGTCTCCGCCGTGCCGAGCATCGGCATATAGACGTCCTTGTGCATCGCGATCAGCGAGCGGTCGGGCGCAACGCGCATCTCGGGGGTCTGCACCATCGAGATCGAATCCTGGCCGCCGCCGACGACGATATCCATGTTGTCGACGATGATCTGCTTGGCCGCGGTGGCGATCGCCATCAGGCCCGAGGAGCACTGGCGGTCGATGGTCTGGGCCGAGACGCCCACCGGGCAACCGGCGCGCAGCGCGACCTGGCGGGCGATGTTGCCCGACTGGGTGCCCTGAGTGAGCACCGCGCCCCACACCACGTCGTCGATCTGGCCGGCTTCGATCCCGGCGCGCTCGATCGCGGGGGCAAGGCTCAGCGCACCGAGGGTGGCACCGGGGGTGGCATTGAAAGCGCCCTTGTAGGCGCGCCCGATCGGCGTGCGGGCGGTGGAGACGATAACGGCGTCACGTGCCATGTTGGGGGGTATCCTTGATTATGTTGTTGTCCTGCGACCGTCACCCGCCGCAGGGGCGTGCGACGGTCAAAGGGTCAGACGAAGAACATCGTCATCCATTCGCAGATAAGGGCGGGCTTGTCCTCGCCTTCGATCTCGATGGTGATCTCGACGGTCTGCTGCCACTGGCCGGGGCGCTTCTCGGCCATTTCGAGCAGCTTCCACTGGCCGCGGATGCGCTTGCCCGAGCGGACGGGGGCGATGAAGCGGGTCTTGTTGCCGCCGTAGTTGACGGCCATCTTGATCCCGTCGACGCGCGGCATGTCGCTGTTGGCCGAGAGGTAGGGGATCATCGAGAGCGTCAGGAAGCCGTGGGCGATGGTCCCGCCGAACGGGGTCATCTTGGCCATCTCTTCGTTGACGTGGATGAACTGGTGGTCACCGGTCGCCTCGGCGAACTGGTTGATGCGCTCCTGGCTCATCTCGACCCATTCGCTGGTGGCGAAATGCTCACCGACCTTGGCGGCGATCTCTTGCGGATTCATGGGGCTCCTCCTCGTGCTGTGACGGCGAGATCCCGTGCCCGCCGCGCTCGTTTTGCGGGGGCTTCATGGCGCAACAACAGGGGCAGCGCAACACACTCGGCTATGCCGCTACGGCACCGCGGAGCTTGTCGTCGATCGCCGCGCGCCGCTGCTCGCTGCGCTGGTGCAGGGCGCGGGCCGAATCGATCCGCGCACAATAGGTGTTGAGCCCGATCTGCAGGCCCACCAGCATCAGCATCACCGGCTGGTAGCCGATCCCCTGGAAGGTCGCCCCGACGAGATAGACCAGCGCGCCCATCTGCAAGGCGGCGGCGAAGGGCGCGATCCACGCCTCCTCCTCGGCCTCGACGCCCTTCCAGCGGCGATAGATGCGCTCCATCTGCCACAGGCCCAGCGCGTGCAGCGTCAGCCAGATCGCCAGCCCCGGCCAGCCCTGTTCGCCCAGCAACTCGAAGAACGAGGAGTGGAAGGCGCGGCCCTTGTCCTCGACCGGCTGGTAGGTGACCGTGGTGGTGTTCCCGTCGACCTGCTTGACCGGCATCACATAGGTGAAGCTGTTGGAGCGATAGGCATCGAACCCGCCGCCGAAGGGCTTTTCGGCGACGTAATCGAGCGTCCATTGCCACACCGCCACGCGGGTCGATGCGCTTTCGTCACCGCCCGGCTCGGCCAGCGTCGCCATGCGCTCGTAATAGGACTGCGGCAGGAAGGGCAGCGCCGAGAGGCCAAGCACGCCCGCCCCCATGATGAACAGCAGCCGGCGCTTGGTGTAGCGCAGCAGCAGGATGCCGAGCGCGGCGATGCAGAGCAGGCCGGTGCGCGCCTCGGTGCCGATGGGGACGAGCAGGCAGGCGAAGGTCAGCGCCACCGCGAAGCCGGTCACCATCCAGTGCGGGCGGAACACCGTGCCGTGGCGGGTGAACCACCAGATCATCGGAATGAGGCCGATCGCCACCGTCGCCAGCGTCGAGCTTTCATAGACCCCGCTGTTGTCGTTCACGAAGAACTTGAGGTTCTGGTAGCCCCCGCCGCCGAGGATCGTCTTCATCCCCGTCCCGATCACGATGGTGGCGATGGTCAGCACCAGCATCAGCGCCAGCGCCTCGATGCGGGCGCGGGTGGTGAGGGTGAAGGGCAGGAAGATCGCGAACAGCAGCGCCTTCCACACCCAGTCCCACTTGGTCTCGGCATCGAGCGGGAAATCGGCGTGGCCGGTGGTCCACCAGCAATAGAGCAGCAGGGCCAGCATCAGCCCCTGCCGGACCGAGAACCGCCCGCCCTCCTTGCGGTCGAGCACCAGCCAGCCGCCGAAGGCCGCGGCAAAGGCGATCAGCGAGACCGGCAGGCTGGCGATGATCGAATAGCCGATCCGCTGCGGCGCGAGGATGTCGATATAGACATAGAGCAGCACCCACAGGAACGGGCGCTTCAGCCCGAGCAGCAGGATGTAGCCAATGAAGGCGAGGAAGACGAGATCGAGCATGGCTCAATCGTCTCCGCTGCTCTCTGGCGCGGTGCCGCGCGCCCGCCTTGCCGCATTGCGGCCGGCGGTGCTCGCCGCCATGCGGTTGTCGGCGGTGTCCTTCTTGAGCTGCCCGATCAGCGGATCGGCATCGAGATCGGCGCGCAGCACCAGACGCAGCAGCGCGATGGCCATCAGGCCATGGCCGAGCGCGAGCGCGAAATAGTCGATCATCGAATGCTGCTCCTGACGGGCGGACCAGCAGCTTTACCCCCACCCGGTTGACGCGGCGTTAAGCACACCCGCGCTAGGGCACCCACCCATGACCCGCGTGCTCCATGTTCTCGACCATTCGCTGCCGCTGCACTCCGGCTACACCTTCCGCACCCGCGCGATCCTCAAGGCGCAAGCGGGCCACGGGCTGGAGGTGCGCGGGATCACCGGGCAGCGCCACAATCTGGAGGCGCCCGGCGGCCCCTCGCCCGAGGAGGCCGACGGCCTTACCTTCCACCGCACCCCCGGCCTCCCCGAAGGCCCGCCCGCCTTGCGCGAACTGGGCGAGATCGAGGCGCTCGACGCGGCGATCCACGCGCTCGCGCAGGAGTGGCGGCCCGACATCATCCACGCCCATTCACCCGCCCTGTGCGGCGCCGCCGCCAGCCGCGCGGCGCGCGCGCTGGACATCCCCTTCGTCTACGAGATCCGCGCCTTCTGGGAGGACGCGGCGGTCGGCAACCTGTCGGGCACCGAGGGCAACCTCAAATACCGCCTCACCCGCGCGCTTGAGACGCGGGTGGTGAAGCAGGCCGACGCGGTGTTCACCATCTGCCACGGGCTCAAGGACGATCTCGTCGCGCGCGGCATCCCTGCCGAACGCATCGCGATCATGCCCAACGGGGTCGATCTGGAGCTGTTCGGTGAGCCGGTGAGCCGCGACGAGAACCTCGCGCGCGACCTCGGCCTCGCCCCGCACGCGCCGGTGATCGGCTATATCGGCAGCTTCTACGCCTATGAGGGCGTCGATGATCTGATCGCCGCCATGCCGCTGCTCAGGCGAACGCACCCGGGCGCGCGGCTGCTGCTGGTCGGCGCGGGGTCGATGGACGCCGCCTGGCGCGCCGCGGCCGCCGCCCTACCCGAGCCCGATGCGGTGATCTTCACCGGCCGCGTGCCGCACACCGAGGTCGAACGCTACTATTCGCTCGTCGACGTGCTCGCCTATCCCAGGAAGGCCCAGCGCCTGACCGATCTGGTGACGCCGCTGAAACCGCTCGAAGCCATGGCGCAGCGTCGCCTCGTGGCCGCATCGAGCGTTGGCGGGCACCGCGAGTTGATCACCGACGGCGACACCGGCACGCTGTTCGCGCCCGACGATCCCGCCGCCTGCGCCGCAGCCCTCGCCCGGCTGATCGATGCGCGTGAGCAGTGGGAAGCAATCAAGGACCGCGCCGTCACCCACGTCCGCACCCGCCACGACTGGGCGGCGAATGCGCGTGATTATCTGTCTGTTTACCATCTCTTGCTAGCCCGCAGCGAGCGACGCAAGGCAGGGTGACAAGGCGCATGGGACGCAAGCGAGACAAACGGGCGAAGAACAAAGGCGGCAGCAAGCCGACGCGCCGACCGCTGGCGTTGCATCGGCTGTTCGGCTTCGTGCTGGGCCTGTGGGGCGCTGCGCTCGGCGGTCTGGTGACGCTGGTGCTGCCGCGCGATCTCGTGCTTGAAGTCGCCGCAAACGCCGGTCTGGCAGGCATCGGCGCCAATGCGCCCTTCGTGATCGCCGCGATCGCCGCGTTGGTGCTGGGCGCGGTGATGTTCGCCATCGCCGGCCTGATCACCCGCGCAGCAAGCAAGGCGCGTCGCCCGAAGGACACGCCTTCGCTGGCAGCGCTGGCGGTGCGCCGTGTGCAGACCATCGATCCGGCCAGCGAGCTTGGCAGCCGCCGCCTCGATGATCCGATCGAGGTCATGCCCTTTGCCGGCCTGAAGCCCGAATTCGAAGCCGAGGACGAGGCCGAGGACGAGGTCGAGGCCGAAGTGGCCCAAGCCGCGCCGCCGCCGCTCGAGCTTGATCTCGAGGAATTCGGCGCCCTTCCGGGACGCAACGCCGTTTGGGTGGAAGCCGACAGCATCCTCGGAGCCAGCCCCGCGCCTGAGGCTCCTGCCTTTGCTCCAGCCCTTACGCTGCCGGTGGACGAGGCTGAGCTTCCCGAAACCCCTGCCGAAGCCGCGCCGGAGCCGGTGCTGCAAGCCGTCGCCCCTGCGCCGCGCCCGCTCAGCCCGAGCGCGATCGAGCGCCTGCGCGCAGTGCCGACCAGCGAGCTCAGCCTCGTGCAGATGGTCGAGCGCTTTGCCGCCGCGCTGCACGAACACCAGTCCGCCGCGCCGGGGCAAGGTCCGCAGCGCGCCGATCAGGCCGGCCGCGAGGCCGCGCTCGCCGAAGCGCTCAAGGCGCTGGCCGCCTTCAGCCCGGACGAGAGCAGCCCGGCCCAGGGCGAACCTCTGCGCGCCGCTCTCACCCGCCTGCAGGAACTGCGCGGGGCGGCCTGAGGCGGCGGGCGATTCCCGCAAATCCTGCAAGCCACTGGCCGATTTGATGCGGCGGGCGCAATCTATTGATAGTCTGAATAGCTCTGCGAGAAATAATACTTCACGCAAACCCATTGCCAAAACCTCTTCCTGTCGGCATGAGGGGCCCGAAACCGGGGAAGGCAGGCCGCCTGCGCTGACCCTTGCCCGGAATAATCGTCGCCATGCGCCCGTTAGGCCCGAAACCGCCACAACGCGCCTGTCGGCATCTGACAGATCGGACTTTTGCCATGGGATACCCCGTCTCCCAGGGTCTTTATGACCCCCGTAACGAACACGATGCCTGCGGCGTCGGGATGGTCGCGCATATCAAGGGCGAGAAAAGCCACGCCATCGTGGCGCAGGCGCTGGATATCCTTGACCGGCTCGACCACCGCGGCGCGGTCGGGGCGGACCCGTTGCTGGGCGACGGCGCGGGGATTCTCATCCAGATTCCCGATCCGCTGATCCGCCGCTGGGCAGAAGCCGCTGGCCATGATCTGCCGCAGCCGGGCGACTATGCCGTGGCGATGTGCTTCCTGCCGCAGGACGAGGCCGCGCGCGATTTCGTCAAGGCGCGGATGGAGACCTTTACCGCCAAGGAAGGCCAGCGCTTCATCGGCTGGCGCGCTGTGCCGACCACGCAGGACGGGCTCGGCGCGGCGGTGATCGCCTCAATGCCGGTGATCGAGATGGCGATGATCGCCCGCGGCGAAACCTGCGCCGATCAGGACGCCTTCGAGCGCAAGATTCTCACCATCCGCAAGCAGGTGCAGAACCCGCTCGCGCAGCTCGCTGAAAAGCACGGCCTGCCGGGCGTGACCGAGACCTACATCCCGAGCTTCTCGACCCGCACCATCGTCTACAAGGGCCTGCTGCTGGCGACGCAGGTGGGCAGCTTCTACGACGATCTGCGCGATCCCGAATGCGTGTCGGCATTGGGCCTCGTGCACCAGCGCTTCTCGACCAACACCTTCCCCAGCTGGCGGCTGGCCCATCCGTTCCGCTTCATCGCCCACAATGGCGAGATCAACACGGTGCGCGGCAACGTCAACTGGATGAACGCGCGCCGCCGCACGATGGAAAGCGAGCTGCTCGGCCCCGATCTCGACAAGATGTGGCCGATCATCCCGCACGGACAATCGGACACGGCGTGCCTCGACAACGCGCTCGAACTGCTGATCGCGGGCGGATACTCCCTCGCCCATGCGATGATGATCCTGATCCCGGAAGCCTGGGCCGGCAATCCTCTGATGGATCCGGACCGGCGCGCCTTCTACGAATATCACGCCGCGCTGATGGAGCCGTGGGACGGCCCGGCGGCGGTGTGCTTCACCGATGGTCGCCAGATCGGCGCGACGCTCGATCGCAACGGCCTCAGGCCCGCGCGCTTCTGCGTCACCAAGGACGACATCGTCTGCCTCGCTTCGGAAAGCGGCGTGCTGCCGTTTGCCGAGGAAGACATCGTGCGCAAGTGGCGGCTCCAGCCGGGCAAGATGCTGCTGATCGACCTCGAACAGGGCCGCATCATCGAGGATGACGAGCTCAAGGCCGATCTCGCCAAGGCCGAGCCCTATGCCGAGTGGCTGCATCAGGCGCAGTACAAGCTCGAGGACATCACCGACGTGGTGCCCGAACTCGCCGCGATCCCGGCGGAAGAGGGCACCTTGCTCCAGCGCCAGCAGGCCTTCGGCTACACGCAGGAGGATATCTCCCGCTTCCTCGAGCCGATGGCGGTCGAGGGCGATGATCCGGTCGGCTCGATGGGCACCGACACGCCGATCGCGGTGCTGAGCGACCGTGCGCGCCTGCTCTACGACTATTTCAAGCAGAACTTCGCGCAGGTCACCAACCCGCCGATCGATCCGATCCGCGAGGAGCTGGTGATGAGCCTCACCAGCATGATCGGCCCGCGCCCGAACCTGCTCGGCCGCGATGCCGGGACGCACAAGCGCCTCGAAGTCGATCAGCCGATCCTCACCAACGAGGATCTCGCCAAGATCCGCTCGGTGGAAGAAGCGCTCGACGGCGCGTTCCGCTGCGCCACCATCGACATCACCTGGGACGCTTCGACCGGTGCCGAGGGCATCGCGCTGGCGATCAAGGAAATGTGCTGGGCCGCGACCGAGGCGGTGCTGCAGGATCACAACATCCTGATCCTGTCGGACCGCGGGCAGAGCGAGACCCGCGCGCCGATGCCTGCACTGCTCGCCACCGCCGCCGTCCACCACCACCTCGTGCGTCAGGGCCTGCGGATGCAGACCGGCCTCGTGGTCGAAACCGGCGAAGCGCGCGAGGTGCATCACTTCTGCGTGCTGGCCGGCTACGGCGCGGAAGCGATCAACCCCTATCTCGCCTTCGAGACGATCGAGGCCCTGCGCGCCAAGCGTCACCCCGATCTGAGCCCCGCCAAGGTGCAGCAGAACTTCATCAAGGGCGTGGGCAAGGGCATCCGCAAGGTCATGTCCAAGATGGGCATCTCGACCTACCAGTCGTACTGCGGCGCACAGATCTTCGACGCGGTCGGGCTGTCCTCGGCCTTCGTCGAGAAGTTCTTCACCGGCACCGCCACCACCATTGAAGGCATCGGCCTGACCGAAGTCGCCGAGGAAGCGCTGCGCCGGCACGGGCAGGCTTACGGCGACAACCCGCTCTATGACGGGATGCTCGATGTCGGCGGGATCTACCAGTATCGCCTGCGCGGCGAGGAGCACGCCTGGACCCCGCAGAACGTCGCCCAGCTCCAGCACGCGGTGCGCGGCAACGATCCCAAGAACTACGAGGAATTCGCCAAGTCGATCAACGAGCAGTCCGAGCGGCTGCTGACGATCCGCGGGCTGCTCGAATTCAAGAAGGCCGACCAGCCGATCCCGCTCGAGGAAGTCGAACCCGCGAGCGAGATCGTGAAGCGGTTCAGCACCGGCGCGATGAGCCTCGGCTCGATCAGCCACGAAGCGCATTCGACCATGGCGATCGCGATGAACCGCATCGGCGGGCGCTCGAACACCGGCGAAGGCGGGGAGGAGCCGTTCCGCTTCAAGCCGCTCGACAACGGCGATTCGATGCGCAGCCGGATCAAGCAGGTCGCGAGCGGACGCTTCGGCGTCACCACCGAATACCTCGTCAATTCCGACGACATCCAGATCAAGATGGCGCAGGGCGCGAAGCCCGGCGAGGGCGGCCAGCTGCCCGGGCACAAGGTCGACAAGCGCATCGGCGCGGTGCGGCACTCGACCCCGGGCGTCGGCCTGATCTCGCCGCCGCCGCACCACGACATCTATTCGATCGAGGATCTCGCGCAGCTGATCCACGATCTGAAGAACGTGAACCCGGTGGCGCGCATTTCCGTGAAGCTGGTGTCCGAAGTCGGCGTCGGCACGGTCGCGGCGGGCGTCTCCAAGGCGCGCGCGGATCACGTGACCATCGCGGGCTATGACGGCGGGACCGGCGCTTCGCCGCTGACCTCGCTCACCCATGCCGGTAGCCCATGGGAAATCGGCCTTGCCGAAACCCAGCAGACCCTGCTGCTCAACGACCTGCGCGAACGCATCGCGGTGCAGGTCGACGGCGGCCTGCGCACCGGGCGTGACGTCGCCATCGGCGCGCTGCTGGGCGCGGACGAGTTTGGCTTTGCCACCGCCCCGCTGATTGCGGCCGGCTGCATCATGATGCGCAAGTGCCACCTCAACACCTGCCCCGTCGGCGTCGCCACGCAGGACCCGGTGCTGCGCGCGCGCTTCACCGGCCAGCCGGAACACGTGGTCAACTACATGTTCTTCGTCGCCGAGGAACTGCGCCAGATCATGGCCGAGCTGGGCTTCCGCACCGTCGCCGAGATGGTCGGCCGGGTCGACCGGCTCGACACCCGCCGGATGGAGCGCCACTGGAAGGCGCGCGGCGTCGATCTGTCGCGCATCCTCCACCAGGTGCCGCTCAAGGACGGGGCTTCGCTGCGCCAGACCGGCACGCAGGACCACGGGCTCGAAGGCGCGCTCGACAACCGGCTGATCGCCGATTGCCGCACCGCGATCGACACCAAGCAGCCGGTGCAGCTCGCCTACGAGATCCGCAACGTCAACCGCACGGTCGGCGCAATGCTCTCGGGCGAGATCGCCAAGGCGCATGGCCATGAAGGCCTGCCGACCGACTCCGTCCGCATCAACCTCACCGGGGTTGCGGGCCAGAGCTTCGGCGCGTGGCTCGCCCACGGGGTGACACTCGATCTGGTCGGCGATGCCAACGACTATGTCGGCAAGGGCCTGTCAGGCGGACGCATCATCGTGCGCCAGCCGGAGGCCGCGCCGCGCGCCTCGGACGAGAACATCATCGTCGGCAACACCGTGCTCTACGGCGCGATCGCGGGCGAGGCCTATTTCAACGGGGTCGCGGGCGAGCGCTTCGCGGTGCGCAATTCGGGCGCGATCGCGGTGGTCGAAGGCACCGGGGACCACGGCTGCGAATACATGACCGGCGGCGTGGTGGTCGTGCTCGGCAAGACCGGGCGCAACTTCGCGGCGGGCATGAGCGGCGGGGTCGCCTATGTCTATGACCCCGACGGGGCCTTCACCAACCTCGTCAATCACGCGCAGGTTGATCTGCTGCCGGTTTCGGCCGGGCCGGATGCCGAGGAAGGGACGGGCCGCCCGGCCCAGCGCCCGCGCTCGGTCAACGATTTCGGCATGGGCGACATGCTGCGCCACGATGCCGAGCGGCTGCGCATCCTCGTCGAGCGGCACCAGCTCCACACCGGCAGCAAGCTGGCGGGCGCACTGCTGGCCGACTGGGACGCTGCGCTGACCCGCTTCGTCAAGGTGATGCCGCGCGACTACGCCAAGGCGCTCAAGAAGCTCGAGGCGGAACGCAACGAAGCCGCAAGCGTCGCAGCGGAATAGAGATTCAGGAACGAGACGACAGACATGGGCAAGGAAACCGGATTTCTCGAGCTGGACCGCCGCGAGCGGGACTATCTCGATCCCAAGGAGCGGCTGAAGAACTACCGCGAATTCGTCATCCAGCCGGATGATGCGACGCTCGGCGCGCAGGCCTCGCGCTGCATGAATTGCGGGATTCCCTACTGCCACAACGGCTGTCCGGTGAACAACCTGATCCCGGACTGGAACCACCTCGTCTACGAGGCGGACTGGAAGCGTGCGCTCGACATGCTCCATTCCACCAACAACTTCCCGGAATTCACCGGCCGCATCTGTCCCGCCCCGTGCGAGGCGGCGTGCACGCTCAACATCATCGACCAGCCGGTCACCATCAAGTCGATCGAATGCGCCATCGTCGATCGCGGGTGGAAGGAAGGCTGGATCACGCCCAAGGTGCCCGAGAAGAAGACCGGCAAGTCGGTCGCTGTCGTCGGCTCCGGCCCGGCGGGGCTTGCCTGCGCGCAGCAGCTGGCGCGCGCGGGGCACTCGGTGACGGTGTTCGAGAAGTCCGACCGCGTGGGCGGTCTGCTGCGTTACGGCATCCCCGACTTCAAGATGGAAAAGCACCTCATCAACCGCCGCTGCGTGCAGATGGAAGCGGAAGGGGTAACGTTCAAAACCTCCAAGGAAGTCGGCGTCGACATCTCCTTTGCCTCGCTGCAGGAGAATTTCGACGCGGTGGTGCTGGCGGGCGGCGCGGAAGATGCGCGCAACCTGACGATCCCCGGCGCGGAAATGCCGGGCGTGCGGCTGGCGATGGAATTCCTCACCCAGCAGAACAAGCGCGTCGCGGGTGACGACGAGCTGCGCGCCGCGCCGCGCGGGTCGCTGCTCGCCACCGGCAAGCACGTGGTGGTGCTGGGCGGCGGCGATACCGGCAGCGACTGTGTCGGCACCTCGAACCGGCAGGGCGCCAAGAGCGTCACCCAGCTCGAAATCATGCCCAAGCCGCCGGAAAAGGAAGACAAGGCGCTGACCTGGCCCGATTGGCCGATGAAGCTGCGCACCTCGTCGAGCCATCAGGAAGGCGTGGAGCGCGACTGGGCGGTGCTGGCCAAGCGCGTGCTCGGCGACGGCGAGACCGTGACTGGCCTCGAATGCGTGCGGGTCGAGTGGAAGGGCGGCCAGATGCAGGAAATGGCAGGCACCGAATTCACGATTCCGGCCGATCTGATCCTGCTCGCCATGGGCTTCGTCGGTCCGAAAAAGGCCGGTCTCCTCGAACAGGCGGGCGTGGCGCTGTCGGCACGCGGCAATGTCGATGCCGACACCGAAAGCTACGCCACGTCCGAGCCGGGCGTGTTCGCCTGCGGCGACATGCGGCGCGGGCAGAGCCTCGTCGTCTGGGCGATCCGCGAAGGCCGCCAGTGCGCGCGCAGCGTGGATGAAGCGCTGATGGGGGCATCCGAACTGCCGCGCTGAGGCATGACCGCTCCGGCCCTTCCCAAGGCGCTCGCCTTCGACGTGTTCGGCACGGTCGTCGACTGGCGCACCAGCGTCACGCGCGAGTCTGAAAGCTTTCTCGCGGCGATCGGGCGCAGCGATGTCGATGCCGCCGCCTTCGCCGATGCGTGGCGGGGGCAGTACATCGCGGCGATGATCGGGATGCGCAAATCGGGCCGCGCATTCGTGCCGCTCGACGTGCTCCACCGCGAGATGCTCGAAGCCGCGCTTCGCGAGCGCGACATCGACCCCGCCAGCCTCGACGAGGCGCTGCTGGCCGACTGGACCCGTGCCTGGCACCGGCTCGATCCGTGGCCGGACACGGTCGAGGGATTGACCCGGCTGAAGGCGCGCCTGCCGATTGTCACGCTCTCGAATGGCAACATCGCGCTGCTGCTCGCCATGTCGCGGCGGGCGGGCCTGCCGTGGGACGCGATCCTCGGCGCGGAGGTCAGCGGGGCCTACAAGCCCGACCGCCAAGCCTATCTGCACACCGCCGAAGTGCTGGGCATCGCGCCGGGCGAGCTATGCCTTGTTGCCGCACATCACGGCGATCTCGCCGCAGCGCGCGCCTGCGGGCTGCTCACCGCCTATGTCGATCGCCCCGACGAATATGGCGGCGCGCCCGCGCCCGACGCGCATTACGTGCAGGACTGGGAATGGTCGGCGTCGAGCCTGACGGAGCTGGCCGACCTGCTGGGCTGCTGAGCCTCAGGGCTGCGCGCGACATTCAGATGATGACGTGCCGAAAATGGTGCGGTTTCAGGACCCGGAGCGCAGCGGCCTTACTGGCCGTGAGCACCGGAAGCCTGAAAACGGGCCATTTGCAGGCCGTCAGGGCTGAATGTCGTGTGCAGCCTAGTCGTCCACCCGCTCGATATCCGCCCCCACCAGCTGGAGCTTCTCCTCCAGCCGCTCGTAGCCGCGGTCGAGGTGATAGAGGCGGCGCACGGTGGTCTCGCCTTCCGCCGCCAGCGCGGCGATGACGAGGCTCATTGAGGCGCGGAGATCGGTCGCCATCACCTCGGCGCCGGTCAGCCGCTCGACGCCCTTGACGATCGCGGTGCGGCCTTCGGTGGTGATGTCCGCGCCCATGCGCGCCAGTTCGGGCACGTGCATGAAGCGGTTCTCGAAGATCGTCTCCTTGAGCACGCTGGTGCCTTCCGCCTTGCACAGCAGCGCCATCAGCTGCGCCTGCATGTCGGTGGCGAGGCCCGGATAGGGCGCGGTGGTGAGGTTGGTCGCCTTCAGAGCGCCGCTCGCGCCGACGGTTACGCTCTTGGCATCCCACGTCACGTCGCAGCCGATCGCCTGCAAGGCATGGATCGTCGCCATCATCTCGTCAGCGCGCGCGCCTTCCAGTCTCACCTCGCCGCCGGTGATCGCCGCCGCGCAGGCGTAGGAGCCGGCCTCGATCCGGTCGGGCATGACGCGATAGGTCGCGCCGTGCAGACGCTTGACGCCGTGGATCACGAGGTTCGAGGTGCCGATCCCCTCGATCTCCGCGCCCATGGCGACGAGCATGTTGCACAGATCGACGATCTCCGGCTCGCGCGCGGCGTTGAACAGCCGGCTGGTGCCATTCGCCAGCACCGCCGCCATCAGCGCGTTCTCAGTCGCGCCGACGCTCACCACCGGGAAGTCGAAATCGCCGCCGGGCATCCCGCCATCGGGTTGAACGGCGCGGACATAGCCCTGCGCCAGCTCGATCTTCGCGCCGAAGGCTTCGAGCGCCTTCAAGTGCAGGTCGATCGGGCGGTTGCCGATCGCGCACCCGCCAGGCATCGACACGGTCGCCTCGCCGCTGCGGGCCAGCATCGGGCCAAGCACGAGGATCGAGGCGCGCATCTTGCGCACCAGATCATAGGGCGCGACATTCGAGGTGATCCGCGTCGCCTCCATGCTCATCACCCGGCCGAAATCCTCGGGCCGCGTGCCCTGGATCACGGTGGTGACGCCGAACTGGTTCATCAGGTGCTGGAACCCGTCGATATCCGCCAACCGCGGCAGGTTGCGCAGCGTCAGCGGCTCCTCGGTCAGCAGCGCGCACGGGATCAGGGTGAGCGCGGCGTTCTTGGCGCCGGAAATCGGGATGGTGCCGGAAAGGCGGTTGCCGCCGCGAATGATAAGCTTGTCCATGCCCCATGCCTTAGCGAAAAGTGACTTTCGCGCAACTGATGCGCCATGCAGTGGGGATAATCGATTGCACGATTGACCTTGTCCGGCGCGCGCGGCACGGCGGAAAGAAAACACGCGGGCGGTCGACGTTCTGATCTGATCAAGCAAAGGCGCACAATGTCTCCCAAGCCGATCCGTAAAGCCGTGTTCCCCGTTGCCGGGCTTGGCACCCGCTTCCTGCCGGCGACCAAGGTGGTGCCCAAGGAACTGCTGCCGGTGGTGGACCGGCCGCTGATCCAATACGCTGTCGACGAGGCGCGCGAGGCGGGGATCGAGCAGATGATCTTCGTCACCGGGCGCGGCAAGACCGGGATCGTCGAGCATTTCGACATCGCCTTCGAACTCGAACAGACGATGTCCGAGCGCGGCAAGGACCTCTCGGTGCTCGAATGCACCCGCGCCACCCCCGGCGACGTGATCGCGGTGCGCCAGCAGGTGCCGCTCGGCCTCGGCCACGCGATCTGGTGTGCCCGCGCGATCGTCGGGGACGAGCCTTTCGCGATCTTCCTGCCCGACGAGCTGATGGTCGCCAAGGAAGGCGGCACCGGCTGCATGAAGCAGATGGTGGAGGCCTACGAACAGGTCGGCGGCAACCTCATCTCGGTGCTCGAAGTGCCGATGGAGCAGGTCTCGAGCTACGGCGTGATCGCCCCGGGCGAAACGCGCGGGCGCCTGACCGAGGTCAAGGGGCTGGTCGAGAAGCCGCCGGTTTCGGAAGCGCCCTCGAACAAGATCGTCTCGGGCCGCTACATCCTCCAGCCCGAAGTGATGCGGGTGCTGGAGAACCAGGGCAAGGGCGCGGGCGGGGAAATCCAGCTGACCGACGCAATGGCGAAGATGATCGGCACCCAGCCGTTCCACGCCGTCACCTTCGACGGCGCGCGCTACGACTGCGGCAGCAAGGTCGGCTTTGTCGAGGCGACGCTGGCGATTGCCCTCGCCCGCCCCGACATGGGCGCCGAAGTGCGCGCGATCGCGGAGGATCTGCTCAAGTAGGGCCTAGGCCGGAGTCACCTTCAGCGGCAGGGTCTTCAATCCGCCGACGAAGGTGCTGCTGGCGCGCTTGGCCTCGCCCGCCGGTTCGACCGCCGCGACCCGGTCGAGCAGCGCTTCGAACAGGATCTTCATCTCCAGCCGCGCCAGATGCAGGCCGAGGCACTGGTGCGCCCCTGCCCCGAAGGCGAGATGCCGGTTGGGCGAGCGGGCGGCATCGAACTTGCGGGGATCGGGGAACTGCGCGGGATCGTGATTGGCCGCGACATAATTGATCATCAGCCAGTCGCCCTTCTTCACCTGCTGCCCGCCGATCTCGACGTCCTCTGCCGCGGTGCGCATGAAGTGCTGCACCGGGCTGGTCCAGCGGATCGCTTCCTCGACGATACCGGGCAGCAGCGAGCGGTCGGCACGCACGCGGGCATATTGCTCGGGATCATTCGCCAGCGCCTGCATCGCGCCTGCGGTGCTGGCCGATGTGGTGTCGTGCCCGGCGGTGGCGACGATGATGTAATAGCCCGCCATGTCGCGCGGCGGCAGCGGCTGGCCGTCCACCAGCGCGTTGGCGATCACGCTCGCCACATCGTCGGTCGGGTTGCGGCGGCGATCCTCGGCGAGCGCGGCGAAGTAATCCTCGAAGGTCTTCACCGCCCCGGCGACGATCTGCACCACCTGTTCCGGCGTCATCTGGTCCATGCCGCTGCCCGACAGGTCCTTGTCCTGCCCGCCGAACAGCTGCTGGGTGAGCATCTGCATCCGGAACTCGTCCTCGAGCGGCACCCCGAGGATCTGCATCACGACGCGCAAGGGATAGGGGCCGGAGACGAGCTTGACGAAATCGACCTCCGGACCGGACGCGATCATGTTGTCGACCGTCCGTGCCGCCAGCGCGCGCAGCTCGTCCTCAAGCTGCGCGAGGTTGCGCGGCATGAACCATTCCTGCGTCAGCTTGCGGTATTTCGGGTGGATCGGCGCGTCGAACACCACCAGCGAATCGACCAGCATGTTGGAGCCGGTGGCCGCGCGGCTGAACTCGATCGCCTGGTTGAAGCTGAACACCACCGGACGCGGGTTGTTGAGGAAGGTCGCATTGTCCTTCGAGATGCGCATCACGTCGTCATAGGCAGTGACGAGCCAGAACGGCTCGAACAGGCCCGGGGTGTCGGGCTGCACCTTCACGACCGGCGTATCGGCGCGGATCTGATCGAAGGTGTCGAGCAGCCCGTCCCACTGCGCATAGGCGTGCGGATCGATCACCCGGCGGGCGATGTCGCCGGGCAGGATGGCCTCACCGCTCATGCCGCAGCAGCCTTGGCGGCGTATTCGTCGCGCAGTTCGCGCTTGTAGAGCTTGCCATTGGCCTCGCGCGGAAGATCGGGGCGGAAGTCGAACAGCTTGGGCATCTTGATCTTGGAGAGGCTGCCGCTGAGAAATTCGCGCAGCTCCGCCTCCAGCGCCGGGCCGGCATCGGCCATGTTGCGCGGCTGCACCACCGCGACCACCTTTTCGCCGAGATCAGGGCAGGGCGCGCCGATCACCGCCGCGTCCATCACCTTGGGGTGGGTGACCAGCAGGTTCTCGATCTCCTGCGGGTAGATGTTCACGCCCCCGCTGATGATCATGTGGCTCTTGCGGTCGGTCAGGAACAGGAAGCCGTCCTTGTCGAGGTGGCCGATGTCGCCCAGCGTCATCCAGCCCTTGGGATGCATCGCCTCGCGGGTCTTCTCAGGATCATTGTGATAGGTCGGCAGGTTGTCGTTCTCGAAGAAGATGAGGCCGTCCTGATCCGGGCCGAGCTCCTCACCCTCCGGCCCGCAGACATGGACCTTGCCGTGCACCGCCACCCCGACCGTGCCGGGCTTCATCAGCCAGTGTTCCGACTTCACCAGCGTCATCCCGATCATCTCGCTGCCGGCGTAGTATTCGTTCACGATCGGGCCCCACCACTCGATCATCTCGCGCTTGATCGGCACCGGGCAAGGCGCGGCGGCGTGGATCGCGCGCTTGTGGCTGGAGAGATCGTAGCGGCTGCGCACTTCGGGATCGAGCCGCAGGAAGCGCACGAAGTGGGTCGGCACCCACTGGCTGTCGGTGACCTTGTATTTCTCGATCGCCTTCAGCGCCTCTTCGGGGTCGAACTTCTCCATCATCACCACCGTGCCGCCGAGGCGGTGGACGACCGAGCACCAGCCGATCGGCGCGGCGTGATAGAGCGGGGCGGGCGAAAGGTAGACCATCGAGCCATCGGCCGGCATCCCCATCCCCAGCGTCGCAAGGCCCAGCAGCGGGACCGGCGCGGCGGGATCGGGATCTTCCGGCGGCGCGGGACGGATGCCCTTGGGACGACCCGTGGTGCCCGAGGAGTAGAGCATCAGCAGGCCGGCGCTTTGATCGGGGATCGGGGTTGCGGGCTGGGCCGCCAGCGCAGCCGCGAAATCCTCTGCATCGCCCGAATCCATCACCAGCACGGTAAGGCCGGGGCACTCGGCGCGGATGTCACCCAGAATGCCGCTGAAATAGCCGCTGGTGATCAGCAGCTTGGCCTGCGCGTCACGGATGATGTAGGCCGCTTCCGGCGCGGTCAGGCGGCTGGAGATCGGCACCAGCATCGTGCCGGCGCGCTGCGAGCCCCAGATCAGGGTGAAATACTCGATCCGGTTTTCCAGCAGCACCGCGAAGGCATCGCCCGCTCCGATACCGTGGGCGCGCAGCAGATGCGCAAACCGGTTCGATTCGGCATCCATCTCGCCATAGGTGATCTGCTTGCCCGATCCGGTCATGATGACGGCGGGATGATCCGGGCGGGTCGCGGCGTGCGCGATCGGGTGCATCGACATGATTTCTCTCCCTTGCAGCGGCGGGCCGGCAGGCGGCAGGCGCTGGCTCTCTCGGGCTGGAAATCTAGCGGGAGCGAAACGGCCCGCAAGCAAAAACGGTATGGGAAATGCTACCGAAAATGCGGCGCTTCAGCTGCGAGCGGGACAAGAAAAAAGGCGGCGGGATAACCCGCCGCCATGTTCGGACACCCTCTCCAATGTCCGGCCCGCTTACAGCGGGCAATCTCGTGAAGCTTACTCGCCACCCTGACCGGTCAGACGAGCGTCGCGGGCGTAGGCCAGCTGTGCTTCGCTCTCCACCATATACGGAATCGGATTGACTGCAAGCCCATCGATGCGAACTTCGTAATGAAGGTGCGGGCCGGTCGAACGGCCGGTCGAACCGACATAGCCGATCAGGTCGCCCTTCTTGACGCTGTCGCCCGCGGCAACCGCGAGGCGCGACAGGTGGGCGTAGCGGGTTTCCATCGAGGCGCCGTGGTTGATGCTGATGTAGAGCCCGTAGCTCGAATACCAGTCGGCGCGGCCGACGAGGCCGTCGGCGGTGGCATAGACCGGAGTGCCGGTCGGCGCGGCGAGATCGATGCCGGCGTGCTGGCGGCGACCGCCGAGCACCGGATGCGTGCGCATCCCGAAGCCGCTGGTCAGCGCAGCGCCTTCCAACGGCATGCGCGAGGGCACCGAGACAGTCGGGCGGGCGAAGGGCGCGGAATAGGCGGTTTCAGCACCGGCGCCCACGCTGGGGCTGGTGCGCTCGATCGCGGTCCAGCTGGAGAACAGCGACTTGAAGCGCTGGTCACCATTGGCGAGCGGATCGACCTGATCGGGCTTCACCGGGGCGACGACGTCGGCACTGGCATTGGCGCTGGCGGAATTGGCGGTGTTGGCGAGAGCGGGGGTGGTGCCGGCGACGGAGAGCAGCGCAGCACAACACAAGGCTGCGATCTTCGACATCTGGCGCACGGCAAATTTCATAACTGACCCGGTCCCCGATTTCGGCGCCCATCTTGCTGGTGCGCCGCTCGTTTGGTTGAGCACGTCTGATGCGCGCCTTCGTTGGATCGTGGTTATGCGGGTGAGTCGTTAATGCGCAATCGCCGCGTAGAATTCCCGCGATAAACCGGCAGCAAGACGCGCCGAGTCGTTGAACGGCGGCTTAATGACCCCGCGAAAGTGCCGTTTTACGAGGTTCTGCCACAGGGATTCGGGCGCTTCCTGCGCCATTCCGGCACAGCGCAGAAAATGCTTGGTGCCGTAGGCGACATGCCGGATTTCGTCGTCAAGTATGCGGGCAAGAATTTTCGCGCCGCCCGCATCGCCCGCGGCCGAGACCCGCTCGAGCGTCGCCGGCGTGACGTCGAGGCCGCGCGCTTCGAGCACCATCGGCACCACCGCCAGCCGCGCCGCGACATCATCGCGGGTGGCGTGGGCGGCCTCCCACAATCCCGCATGCGCGGGCAGCGCGCCGTAGAAGCTGCCGAGCGATTCGAGCTTCCGGGCGAGCAGCGCGAAATGCATCGCCTCGTCGGCGGCAACGGCCAGGAAATCGTCGACGAATTCCTCGCCCATCGCCTCTCCGAATCGCCCCGCCATGTCGAGCGCCAGATCGATCGCGACGAATTCGATATGCGCGAGGCTGTGCCACAGCGCGATTCGCGCGCGCTCCGATCCGAACTTGCCGCGCTTGGGCATGCGATTCGGCGGGAGCAGCTCGGGCGCGGCAGGCCAGGCCGGCTGATCCGGCATCGCGACGTCAAACCGCCAGACCAGCGCGCCCCTGCGCCACGCCCGCGCGACGTCGCGCGCGGCAAAGCACTTGGCGCGCGGCTCGGCGGTGAGCAGCGCGGCGCGGATGGCGCTGGCGACTGACGTCATGGATGCGCTCAGAGCGCTTTGGCGGCGGCGAGCACTTCCTCGGCGTGGCCAGCGACCTTCACCTTGTCCCAGCTCTGCGCGATCTTGCCGTCCGGCCCGACCAGATAGGTCGCGCGAACCATGCCCATATAGGTCTTGCCGTACATCTGCTTTTCCGCCCAGACGCCGAGCGCGTCGGACAGGCCGCCCTCTTCCGCGTCAGTCGCCAGCGGGGCGGTAAGGCCGTGCTTGGCGATGAACTTGGCGTGCTTCTTCGCCGGGTCCTTGCTGACCCCGAGCAGCTTGGTGCCCGCCGCCTCGAACTGGTCCTTGAGCGCCGAGAAATCCTTGTTCTCGGTGGTGCAGCCGGGGGTGTCGTCCTTGGGATAGAAGAAGATCACCAGCTTGGAGCCGGCAAAGTCGGACGGCTTCACGCTGCCGCCCTCGGGGGTTTCCATCGCAATATCGGGGATGGCGTCACCGACGCCGGGGAAGTTGCTCATGCGGGGTTCTCCTGTTCGTCTGCGAGAATGTCTGTCCCAAGGATTTGTTTCCACGCCTGCGCCACCTGTGCGCGGGCCGCGGCGAAGGCATCGATCAGCGCGGCGTAGCCTTCGTGTCCGCAGGCCTTCGCCAGCGCCCGCGCCCCGCCCGGCGAGGGTTCTCGGCCGTCGGGTGCCAGCAGGCGTCCGGCCACCAGCATCCGGCTCATCAGCGCGTGAGGCTGCGCAATGTCGGTAGGCAGCAGCCCGGCCTCGACCAGCCCGCCGATCGCCACCGCGAGATCGGGATCGAGCGCGTGCGGCACGCTTTCGCCGAGCGGCGCGCCGCTAGCCGTTTCGCCCTTCAATTGCAGGTAGTGGACAAGGAATTCGAGATCGACCAGCCCGCCGCGCAGCAGCTTGGCGTCGATCGGTCCGCCGGGGTGCTTGTGGCGGGCCATCTCGGCGCGCATCGCCAGCACCGCCTCGCGCAGCGCCGCCTTGTCGCGCGGGGCATGGAGCACTTCGGCGAGCACCGCGCCCAGCTCCGCGCGCGCGCGCGCTGAGCCGAACAGCACACGCGCACGCGCGAGCGCCATATGCTCCCAGGTCCACGCCGCCTCGCGCTGGTACTTGCCGAAAGCCTCGCAGCTCACCGCCAGCGGCCCCTGATTGCCCTGCGGCCGCAAACGCGTGTCGACCTCGTAGAGCGCGCCCTGCGCGGTCGGCACCGATAGCGCGGCGCTGACCCGGCTGGCCAAGCGGTTGTAATAGACCGTCGCCCCGAGCGGACGCGGGCCATCGGACTGCGCGGCGAAATCGCCGGTGAACAGGTAGACGATATCGAGGTCGGAAGCGTGGGTCAGCGCCCCGCCGCCCAGCCGCCCGAGCCCGAGCACCACCAACTCGCTATCCGGCACGCGGCCATGCTTGGCGGCGAATTCGGCGATAGTGGCCTCGGCCGCGAGATCGAACGCCGCCTCGGCGGTGCGCGACAGGGCGCGGGCGATATCGAGCGGATCGGCCAGCCCCTCGATCAGCTGGATGCCGAGCGCGAAGCGGATCTCGCCGGTGATCACCCGGATCGCGTCGAGCAGCGCCTCGTAATCCTCACGCACCGCCGCGCCGCGCATCCGGGCGACAATCGCGGGAATGTCGCCGGGAAGATCGAGCGCGTTCCGGTCGAGCAGCGTGTCGATCAGATCGGGCTTGCGCGCCAGCTCGTCGGCCAGCACCGGCGCGAGCGTGAGCGCGGCCACCAGCCGGTCGATCAGGTGCGGGCGGGCGACCAGCAGGCGGAAGGTGGTGATCGCGCTAGGCACGCTTTCGAGAATGCGTTCCCAGCGGGTGAGCGCGCGCTGCGGATCGTCGCTGCGGGCGATCGCCCTGATCAGCGCCGGCGCAAGCCGGTCCCACGCCGCCACCGCCTGGGGCGAACGGATCGCGGCATGGCGCCCGTCGCGCCAGCTCTCGATCCGCTCTGCCAGCGTCTCGGGCTCTTCGAAGCCGAGCGCGGCGAGTTCGTGCGCGAGATCGCTTGCGGCAGCGGCCGGAGCCGGGGCCGTCTCGGATGCACCGATCAGCTGCTCGTAGATCGCCGCGGTGCGGCCCGTCAGCTCGGTCAGCTCGGCCACCAGCGCCGCGCCATCGGCCAGCCCGTCGAGCCGCGCGACCTGATCGAGCGCCTCGCCCTCGGGCAGGCTGTGGGTCTGGCGGTCGTTCACCATCTGCAAGCGGTGCTCGACGCTGCGCAGCCGGTCATAGCCCTCGCCAAGGGTCAGCGCGCTCTCCTGCGTGATCCAGCCCGCAGCGGCCAGCGCATCGAGCGCATGGCGCGTGCCGCGCACCCGCAGCGAGGTGTCGCGCCCGCCGTGGATCAGCTGGTGGGTCTGGGCATAGAACTCGATCTCGCGGATGCCGCCGCGCCCGCGCTTCACGTCGAAATGCGGACCCGGCGCAGGCGGGCCCTCGTGGCTGTCGCGGATGCGTTGGGTGAGCGCGCGGATCTCCTCGATCGCGCCGAAATCGAGCTGGCTGCGCCACACGAAGGGGCGGATCTGGGCGAGGAAATCCTCGCCTGCGGCAATGTCCCCCGCCGCCGCCCGCGCACGAGTGAAGGCGGCGCGCTCCCACGCCAGCGCCTGCCCCTGATAATGCGCCAGCGCCGCGCCCACGGGCACGGCGAGCGGGCTGATCTCGCTCGCGGGCCGGAGGCGCAGATCGACCCTGAGCGCATAGCCCTCGTCGGTATTGGCCGCGAGCAGCGCCACGATCCGGCGCGCATAGCGCTGCGCCGCCTCGCCCGGATCATCGCTCGCCCGGCGCGGCAGGCGCTCGCGGTCATAGAGGAAGATCGGATCGATGTCGGACGAGTAGTTGAGCTCGCCCGCGCCCTGCTTGCCGAGCGCCAGCGCGATGAAGCCGTCGGTGCTGTCCTCGCCGGAGCGCTCGGCGATCGCGGTCCGGATCGCGCGGTCCAGCGCGCGGTCGGCAAAACCGGTCAGCTCCTCCACCACCCGGGCGAGCGGGAAGGCCCCCGCCAGATCACCCACTGCCAGCGCCGCCGCCAGCGCCAGCCGCTCGCGCCGCAGCGCCACTTCGGTATCGGGATGGGCGCTGTGAGAGCGCGCCAGTGCCAGCGCCGCCTCGCCCTCGCCCGCCGCCAGCAGCGCGGCAAGATCGGGCTGGCGATCGAGCGCGCGCGCCAGAAACGGCGCATGGGCCCGGGCGCGAGCAAGCGCGCTGGCCCAGTCTGCGGTCTGAATCTCTCCCATCAACCGCCTCTCTGACCGCGCTTGGCCTTGCGGGCAAGAGGTGTCTGGTCGCCCTACCGCTTCGCTACTCGAGGGCGAGCTTGCACCCCGCCTGCGCCTCTGCGATTGAGGCGCGCGATAGCGATACAGAGGACAGCACGATGACGAAACGGTGGGCAGCTTTGGGAACCATGCTGGCAGGCGCGCTGGCGCTGGCGGCGTGCGATGCGATCCCCGGCCTCTCCAGCGCCCCCGCGGCGCTCGACATTCCCGAAGTGGACGCGGGCGACATTGCCGAGGCGACCATGAAGGACGTCACCCGCCTGCTCGCCAGCGACGCATTCGAAGGCCGCATGCCCGGCACCCCGGGCGAGGAAAAGACCATCGCCCTGCTCACCGAGCGCTTCAAGGCGGCGGGGCTCAAGCCCGGCAATGGCGACAGCTGGGTGCAGGAAGTCCCGCTGGTCGAGATCACCGGCAAGAACTACGCCCCGCTCACCATCACCGGCAAGGCCGGCACGCAGAGCCTCGCTTTCGGCAAGGACTGGGTCGGCGTGACCTATCGCGAGGAAGCGAAAACCAGCCTCAAGGACAGCGAGCTGGTGTTCGTCGGCTACGGGATCAACGCGCCCGAAAAGGGCTGGAACGACTACGCCGGGCTCGACGTGAAGGGCAAGACGGTGGTGATCCTCGTCAATGATCCCGACTGGCAGACCGAAGGCCTCGAAGGCCCCTTCAACGGCAAGGCGATGACCTATTACGGCCGCTGGACCTACAAGTTCGAGGAAGCGGCGCGGCAGGGTGCGGCGGGCGCGCTGATCGTCCACCAGACCCAGCCGGCCGCCTATGGCTGGAACGTGGTCGAAAGCTCGTGGACCGGCCCGCAGGCCTATGCCCAGCGCGGCGAGAATGCCCCGCCGCTCACGCAGATGAACGGCTGGGTGACGGAAGATGCGGCGAGGCTGCTGCTCAAGGCCGCCGGACAGGATCTCGACGCCCTCACCAAGGCCGCGCAAATGAAGGGCTTCAAGGCGGTGCCGCTCGGCATGACCGCAGCGACCAGCTTCGAAAGCGATGTCCGCAGCTTCAAGTCGCACAACATCATCGGCATCCTGCCCGGCAGCGAGGCGCCCGACGAATATGTGCTCCACACCGCGCACTGGGATCACCTCGGGCGCTGCACCCCCGCGCCCGATGGCGACGACATCTGCAACGGCGCGGTCGACAACGCCACCGGCACCGCCGCGCTGGTCGCGCTGGCCGAGGCCCACGCCAAGGCCGGCGCGCCGCGCCGCACGCTGGTTTTCCTCGCGGTGACGGCGGAGGAATCGGGCCTGCTCGGCGCCTATTACTACGCCGCCAATCCGATTTTCCCGCTGGCGCAGACCGTGGGCGGGGTGAACATGGACGCGCTGCAGATGGCCGGCCCGGCCAAGGACGTGACCGCGGTCGGCTTCGGCAAGTCGGCGCTCGACCAGTTCCTCGATGCCGCGCTCAAGGCCGATGGCCGCACCGTGACCCCCGATCCCAAGCCCGAGAACGGCTACTACTACCGCTCGGACCACTTCGCCTTCGCCAAGCTCGGCGTGCCTATGCTCTATATCGACGGCGGGCAGGACCTGATCGAAGGTGGCCGCGCAGCCGGCGAGGCTGTGGCGCAGGACTACACCGACAAGCGCTATCACGGCCCCAAGGACGAGTTCAACGAGAGCTGGGACTGGTCGGGCGTGATGGCCGACCTGCAGCTCTACTACCGCCTCGGGCGGATGATGGCGATGAGCACCAGCTGGCCGAACTGGAACGACGGCGACGAATTCCGCGCCGTGCGGGACGAAAGCTGCAAGGCGGCGGACAAGGGCTGCTGAGCGCCATCATGACGATGATCATGCCCCCCGAATGGGCGCCGCAGGACTGGATCTGGATCGGCTTTCCGCACCTTGCCGAGGAGTGGCCGGGCTGGCTCGAACCGGCGCAGGTGCAGATGGCGGCGTTTGCGAGCGCGGTGGCGGAGAGCGGGCAGCAGGTGCGGCTGCTGGTTCGCGACGAGGCCAACGAGGCCCGCGCGCGCCAGCTGGTCAGCAGCAAGGTGGTGCTCGAACGCCGCGTCTATGGCGATATCTGGCTGCGCGACACAGGGCCGCTGGTGGTGCGCGAGGCGGACGGCACCCGCAGCGCGCGGCGGTTTGGCTTCAACGGCTGGGGCGGCAAGTATCTGATGCCGGGCGACACGGCTATCGGTGCGGAAATCGCGCGCGATGCGGGCCTCGCCATCACCACCACGAGGATGATCCTCGAAGGCGGAGCGGTGGACGGCGACGGGACAGGGCTGGTCGCCACCACCGAGCAATGCCTGCTCAACCCCAACCGCAATCCGCAGATGAGCCGCGCCGAAATTGAGGCGGAACTGAGCCAGCAACTCGGCTTCACCCGCGTGCTGTGGTTCGGCAACGGGCTGATCAACGATCACACCGACGGCCATGTCGACAATCTCGCCCGCTTCGTCGCGCCGAACCGGCTGGTGGTGCCGCAGGCGACCGGCACGGACGATCCCAATGCCGCGATCTATGCCGACGCCGCCGCGCGTGCCGAGGCGGCAGGGGTCGAGGTGGTGCGCATCCCCTCGCCCGGCCTCATGACCCGCGACGGGGTGATCGAACCGGCGAGCTATGTGAACTTTGCCATCACCACGCATCTGGTGGTGGTGCCGACCTTCGGCAGCCCCCACGATGCCGAGGGCGTCGCCGCGATCGCCGCGCTGTTCCCCGACCGCGAGACCATCGGCCTGCCGGGCGAGGCAGTGCTGGCGGGCGGCGGGGGCTTCCATTGCGCCAGCCAGCAGATGCCCGCTGCTTAACGCTTCGTTAGGAACTTGGGGCGATGGTGCGGACCATGAACCGTGCGATCGCCCTTGCTGCCCCGCTCGCCGCTGCCACCGGCCGGATCGACCCGCTTGAGGTGGCGCGCAGCCTGATCGTGCTCGGCTGCGCCGCCGCCCTGATCCTCGCGCGCCAGCCCTTCCTGCCGTTTTGACCGCTTCGCGCGGCTGTCGTTACTGACGGCCGTGGTTCCAGATCACCGCCAGCGTCCCGCTGTGAAAGGCTGCAATTGCAAGGTTGCTCAGCACGACCGGATTGGTGAACGAGCCGACAGTGAAGGGCGTCGTCAGCTTGTAGATGACCTGGACCAGCAGCAGCGCCGCAACCATCGCGGGCACCGGCTTCAGCAGCAACGCGCCCGAGCAGAGCAGGATCGCCAGATAGACCGAGAGCAGGATGCCTCGCGCCGGTGAAGCCGGGCCAAAAGCGGCCTCCACCCAGCCCGCGTGCCCCATGATGCTCCCCGTCACGGGCACCAGCACCGCAATGTTGAGCAGCAGCGAGAGGGTGATCATCATCGACATGGACGACTGCGGCATCAGGCGAGATCCGGCGGGGTGCCCTCGCTACGCAGCATCGCAATCGCCTCCGCGAGCGGCATCACCTTCTGGTGCTCCGCGCCGAGCGTCCGCACCGCGACGGTGCCTTCCTCGGCCTCGCGCTTGCCGACCACCAGCAGGTGCGGGACCTTCGCGAGGCTGTGTTCGCGCACCTTGTAGTTGATCTTCTCGTTGCGGGTGTCGGTCTCGACGCGGATGCCGACAGCGCGCAGCTGGGCGGCGACGTCCTCGGCATAGGGATCGGCGTCCGAAACGATGGTCGCCACCACCGCCTGCACCGGCGCGAGCCATGCGGGGAGTTTCCCTGCGAAGTGCTCGATCAGGATGCCGATGAAGCGTTCATAGGAGCCGAAGATCGCGCGGTGGAGCATCACCGGACGGTGCTTTTCGCCATCCTCGCCGATGTAGTGCGCGTCCAGACGCTCGGGCAGCACCCGGTCCGACTGGATCGTGCCGACCTGCCAGGTGCGGCCGATCGCGTCGGTCAGGTGCCATTCGAGCTTGGGCGCATAGAACGCGCCTTCGCCGGGGAGTTCCTCCCATTCGAGGCCATTGGCGGTCAAAGCATCGCGCAGTTCCTGCTCGGCCTTGTCCCAGTCGGCATCCGAACCGAAGCGCTTTTCGGGGCGCAGCGCGAGCTTGATGTCATAGGTGAAGCCAAAGTCGCGGTAGACGCTATCCGCCAGCGCGATGAAGGCCTGCACTTCGCTCACCACCTGCCCCTCGGTGCAGAAGATATGCGCATCGTCCTGCGTGAACTGGCGCACGCGCATCAGCCCGTGGAGCGCGCCATGCGGCTCGTTGCGGTGGCAGCAGCCCATTTCGCCGAGGCGGATCGGCAAGTCGCGGTAGGACGTGATCCCCTGCTTGAACACCATGACGTGGGCCGGGCAGTTCATCGGCTTGATCGCCATCCACGCGGCATCATCGGCGACCTTGGGAGAGGCGACGCCCGACTCTTCATCGACGTCCGGAACGATGTCCGGCACCGCGAACATGTTCTGCGCGTATTTCCCCCAGTGGCCCGACTGGGTCCACTGGCGCACGTCCATCAGCTGCGGGGTCTTGATCTCACGGTAGCCCGCGCCGTCCATCTTGCGGCGCATATAGGCCTCGAGCTCGCGCCAGATGCGGTAGCCCTTGGGGTGCCAGAAGACGCTTCCGTGGGCCTCTTCCTGCAGGTGGAACAGGTCCATCTCGCGGCCCAGCTTGCGATGATCGCGCTTGGCGGCTTCCTCAAAGCGCGTGAGGTGCGCCTGAAGCTGCTTCTTGTTGAGCCAGCCGGTGCCGTAGATGCGGGTGAGCTGGGCATTGTTCTGGTCGCCGCGCCAGTAGGCCCCGGCGGTGCGCATCAGCTTGAAGGCATCGGGATCGAGCTTGCCGGTCGAGGGCAGGTGCGGGCCGCGGCACATGTCGAGCCAGTCGTTGCCGCTCCAGTAGACCGTCAGTTCCTCGGTGCCGGGGAGTTCCTTGGCCCATTCGGCCTTGAACACCTCGCCCTCGGCCTCCCACTTGGCGATGAGGTCCTCGCGGCTCCACACCTCGCGGCGCAGCGGCTTGTCGGCGCGGATGATCTCGCGCATCTTTTCCTCGATCGCCGGAAGATCGTCCATGCCGAAAGGCTCGCGGCTCTCGGGGGCCTTCACGTCATAGTAGAAGCCATCGTCGGTCGCCGGGCCGAAGGTGATCTGCGTGCCGGGCCACAGCGCCTGCACCGCTTCCGCGAGCACGTGGGCGTAATCGTGGCGGGCGAGTTCGAGCGCATCGGCCTCGTCGCGGCTCGTCACCAGCGCCAGCTCGGCATCGCCCTCGAACGGCCGGCCCAGATCGCGCAACTCGCCGTTCACCCGCGCCGCGAGCGCCGCCTTGGCAAGGCCGGGGCCGATCGCCGCGGCAATGTCCGCCGGGGTCGAGCCCTGCGGCACTTCGCGCACCGAGCCATCGGGCAGGCTGATCTTGAGCAGTTTGGTCATGTCTATCGCAATCCGTCTCGTTTGGGCGGCCCTTAAGGCAAAGGACTACGCACCGGAAGAGCGGTGTTGAGCGAAAACCGGTTCGGGAAGGACACCGCGCCGCCCCGATCCGGGCGGCGGGCTGCCGGGCTTACCCCGCGCGCCGCCGCCCCCGGATGGTAGTCCGGGTGGTGGTGGTCGTGGTGGTGGCGAGCAGCTTGGCCATGGCCGGGCTTATAGGCACAAAGGCTTTCGCTGTCATTACCGAAGGCGCGGACTAGACGGCGAGCTTGCCCGAGCCCTTCTCGCTCGTGATCACCTTGGTCCCCGCGAGCCTGGTCGAACGCTGCTTCACGCTGCCGGTGAAGCGGTATTCGGTGGTGGCGCGCGCCGGGGTCAGCTCCACCGCCATGTAGCCGCGCTGCGCCGTGTCGGCCCACTTGAGCTGGGCATTGGTGCTCACCAGCGCGCTCGCCAGATCGGCCGGCTTGATGAAGCCGAGATAGGTCTCGAACCCCGGCGAGCTGACCGAGCACACGCCAAGCTCAACACCCACCTTCGCCCCGTCCTGCGCCAGTTCGAAAGCCCAGCCGTTGTGGGTGTCGCCCGCCAGCACCAGCAGGTTGGCATCGGCGGCAAGCGCCGCCTTGAACACCCGCTCGCGCGCGGCGGGATAACCGTCCCATGCATCCATGTTCGAGGGCAGGCCGGCCTGACTCGCCATCGCCGCCGCCTTCAGCCGCTGGCTGACGAAGTCGGGCAGGCTGCCGCCGATCTGGTCGACGAGGCCGACAGGGGTCTTGAGATTGCCGATCAGCACCTGCTGCACCAGCACCTGCCACGATGTGCCGCTCGCGGTCGAGGCCTTGAGCCCCTCGGCCAGCCACGCCTCCTGCGCCTGCCCGAGCAGCTGGCGATCGGGGTTGGCCCAGTCGCCGTCGCGGAAGCGGTTCAGCGCTTCCATCGCGCCCTGCGGGTCCTTCTGTCCGGCCAGCACCTTGCCCAGATCAAGCTGCTTGTCGCGGCCTTCGAGACGGGTGTCGAGCTTGAACAGGGTGGCCAGATCGCCGACCTGATAGGCGGCATAGGGATCGTCCGAGACCGGCATCCATTCGCGGTAGGCGCGCTTGGCGGCGGCCTTGCGCACCTGCCAGTCTCCCTCGGTATCCGGCTGGTGATTCTGGGCGCCGGTTTCGTAGCTGTCGTTGGCGGTTTCGTGATCGTCCCACACCGCGATCATCGGCAGCACCTGATGCAGACGCTGGCAATCGGGATCGGCGCGGTAGGTGGCGTAGCGCAGGCGGTAATCGGTCAGCGCGACGATCTCGGTCGCGGGCGCCAGCACACGTTCGGCCACACCCTGCCCCGGATTGGGGTAATTGTCCGCGCCGTATTCGTAGATGTAATCGCCCAGATGCACCGCAAGATCGCAGTCATTGGCCTCCACCGCATGGCCATAGGCGTTGAACCAGCCGAAGCCGTAATTGGAGCAGGAGAACACCGCCATGCGGAACTTCTGCACACCCGCTTCCGGCAGGGTGCGGGTGCGGCCGACGGGCGACTTCGTGCCGTCGGGTGCGATGAAGCGGTAGAAATACCAGCGCCCCGGCGCGAGGCCGTCGGCCCAGGTCTTGACGCAGAAATCGCTGTCCGGCCCGGCTGCCTTGCCGGTGCTGCCCTCGGCGACCAGCTTGGCGAAATCCTCGGTCTCGCTCATTTCCCAGGCGAGATAGGCGGGCGCGTCGGAGACATAGCGGGTCCACAGCATCACCTTGTCGGTGCCCGGCTCCCCGCTCGCGACATTATGGGTGAAGCCCTTGCCGAAGCCCTGCGCGGCCAGCGGCGCGGCAGCGACGGCCGCCGAGGCGCCCGCAAGCGTGAACAGATTGCGGCGGGTAAGTGCATTGGGGGCCGGAGCCGGCTGGGCGGCGATATCGTCGGTTTTGATCATGGCGGCGGCGTAACCCTCTCCCGTTGCGCGGCTGTGACAGTCTGGAGGGGACGTTGTGCTTGCGTGTTGCCGCCAGCGCAAGGCATGGTGGCAGCATGAGCGACGTGATGCACCACACTCTTTACGATGGCCGCCGGATCGCCTTCCGCTTCACCGATGGAACCGGCCCATGCCTCGTGTTCCTGCCGGGCTACATGTCCGACATGAGCGGGAGCAAGGCGAGCGCGCTTTTTGCCGAAGCGCAGGAACAGGGCCGCGCCTGCCTGCTGATGGACTATTCGGGCTGCGGGCAGAGCGCGGGCGACTTCGCCGACGGGATGCTCTCGAAATGGCGCGACGAGGTGCTGGCCCTGGTGGCGAGCTACGTCAGCGGACCGGTGCTGCTGGTCGGCTCCTCGATGGGCGGATGGCTGATGCTGCTGGTGGCCGAGCACCTGAAACACCGCCTCGCGGGGATAATCGGCATTGCCCCTGCCCCCGATTTCACCCGCTGGGGCTATTCCGAAGCCCAGCGCGCTAGCCTCGCAGCGGGCGAGATCCTCTATGAACCCAACCCCTATGGCCCGGAGCCGACCCCGACCCATCCCGGCTTCTTCGCCGATGCCGAATGCCATGTGCGGCTGGACGGGCCGATCGACATCACCTGTCCGGTGCGCCTGATCCACGGCAAGCAGGATGCCGATGTGCCGTGGGAGATTTCGCTGCGCCTGAAGGCCGCGCTGCGGTCGGCTGACGTTCAGGTGACGCTGGTAGAGGACGGCGACCACCGCCTGTCGCGCGACAGCGACATCGCCACCCTCAAGGCCATCGTGGCCGGATTTTACGGATAGACCCCGCGTGTCATTGCTCCTCGCCTTGCTGCTTCAGGTCGGCCCCGATCCCATGAACGGGGGGATGCGCGGCGATGATCTGGTGCGCGACCGCCCGCCTCGTCCCGACCGCTCCGCGCTGACCGAGCAGGAGACGCTCGATCCCACCAGCGCCTGGCTCCAGACCTGCCTCGACCAGCTCGCCGCCGATCCCGCGCGCGCTCATACCATGGCGCAGATCCGGCGCGGCGAGACCAGCGGGGCCGAACGGGTGCTCGCCAACCACTGCCTCGGCACGGCGGCGAGCGAGCTCGGCCTGTGGGAGGACGCCCGCAGCGCCTTTCTGGCCGCGCATGACGAGACGCCCGAGGGCGAACCGCGCGCCCGCGCGCGCTTTGCCGCGCTGGCGGGCAATGCCGCTCTGGCCGGCGGCGATGCGCAAGGCGCGCTGACGCTGCTCGCGCAGGCCGAAGCCGATGCCCGCGCCGCCGGTTCGACCCCGCTCGAAGCCATCGCCGCGATCGACCGCGCCCGCGCGCTGGTCAGCCTCGGGCGCGGCGAGGAGGGTCTCGCGGCGCTCGAGTCGGCGACGACACTCGCGCCCGAGAATGCCGAGGGCTGGCTGCTCAAGGCCACGCTGCTGCGCCGGCTCGACCGGCTGGGGCTGGCCCAGGAAGCGATCGAGGCAGCGGCGAAGCTCACCCCGACCAATCCCGAAGTGGGGCTTGAGGCGGGGGTGATCGCCGTGCTCGCCGGCCGTGACGAGGCCGCGCGGGCGAGCTGGCAATCGGTGCTCGACCTGCAGCCCGACAGCCTCGCGGCGGCCACCGCAAAGGACTATCTCGCCCAGCTTGGCCCGCCAACGGCCGAAACGCCCGCGCCTGCAACCGAGGAACAGGAACCGCCCGCATGACCCGATTTTCCGTGCTCGATCTTGTCCCCGTGCGCGAGGGCGGCACGCTCACCGAAGCCTTCGCCGCCACCGCCGAACTGGCGCGCGCGGCCGAGCGTGTCGGGTGCGACCGTTTCTGGGTGGCCGAGCATCACGCGATGGACGGGATCGCGGGCGGAGCGACCTCGGTGGTGCTCGCGCATGTCGGCAACGCCACCAGCACCATCCGCATCGGATCGGGCGGGATCATGCTGCCCAACCACACGCCGTTCCAGATCGCCGAACAGTTCGGCACGCTGGACGCGCTGTTCCCGGGTCGGGTCGATCTCGGGCTGGGCCGTGCGCCCGGCGCAGGGCCGGAGCTGCAACGCGCGCTGCGCAAGAACCTCCATCAGGCTGCCGAGTACTTCCCGCAGGACGTGGTCGAGCTGCGCGCGCTGCTGACGGGTGACTATGATCTGCCGATCACCGCCACCCCCGGCCTCGGCGCGAAGGTAGAGCTGTGGATGCTCGGATCGAGCCTGTTCGGCGCGAGCCTCGCGGCAAAGCTCGGCCTGCCCTATGCCTTCGCCGCCCATTTCGCGCCCGATCATCTCGACGCCGCGCTCGCGATCTACCGCCGCGACTTCCAGCCTTCCGAGGCGCTGGAGAGGCCGCACGTCATGGTCGCCATGAACGTTTTTGCCGCCGACAGCGAATCGCAAGCGCGCCTTCTTGCGTCGAGCCAGCAGCAGAGCTTCGTGCGGCTGCGCAGCGGCACCCCGGGCAAGCTGCCGCCGCCAATCGCCGATTATACCGACACGCTGCCCGCCAGTGCGAAGGCGATGCTCGCCCATGTCGGGCAGGCCGCTGCGGTCGGCACGCCTGCACAGGTGCGCGATGGCATCGCCGCCTTCGTCGCGCGCACCGGAGCCGACGAGATCATGCTGTGCGGCGCGACCTACGAACCCGAAGCGCGCATCCGGAGCCTCGAACTGACACTGGAGGCATGCGAAAAGGCACTCGCAGCCTGACCTTACGTTATCGTCACGCTTGGCAGGGCGCGGCTAAAAGCGTATCGCGCTCGAACACGAATACAATAATCCGGCATAATATTATTACAGCAACGCGATGCCGGTCACGCAGGATGGGCAGGAGCCGATTATGGGGTCAAAGACCGCTGCTGGAGCGGCGCACCACGCGCTGATCAAGGCCTTGCGCCTTCATCTCGAAGCCTCGCTGCTGCCCGGAGACGGCCCGGCCGACAAGGCCACGCTGGATGACGCCGCACAATTCCTGCTCGCCGCCGCCGGCCCGCGCGGCCAGGGCGAATCGCTGGTCCACATCGCGTCGGACACCGGCGAGCGCCGCCTGCGGATCGCGGTGATCAATGACGACATGCCGTTCCTGGTCGATTCGGTCGCCGCGACCATCGCCGCACAGGGCCTTGCGATCGACCGCCTGCTGCACCCCGTCGCCCCCGTCACCCGCGACGCCGCGGGAGCGATCATCGCGCTTGGCAAGCCGGGCGCCAAGGACGCCGCGGGCGCGCGCGAATCGCTGATTTATGTCGAAACCCCGCGCGCCGACGCGCGCCAGCGCCGCGAATTGCTCGAAGCGCTCAACACCACGCTCGCCGACGTGCGTGCCGCTGTCGGCGACTGGAGCGCGATGCAGGCGGTGATGGGCGAGGATGCCGCGCGCGCTGCCGCGCTTGATCCCGAAGCGGGCGCGCTGCTCGCCTGGCTCAATGGCGGAATGCTGACCCAGCTCGGCCACCTCACCCGCTACCGCGACAAGCGCGA
Source organism: Porphyrobacter sp. (assembly GCA_027531395.1). Lineage (GTDB taxonomy): Bacteria > Pseudomonadota > Alphaproteobacteria > Sphingomonadales > Sphingomonadaceae > Erythrobacter. Next base: position 636,897 of record JAPZRO010000001.1, read on the forward strand.
GGATGCGCTGCTGGGCATCTGCCGCGGCTCGGCCCGCGAGCTGCTCGCCGAATCCTCGATCGCGCGCGCCTTCGAGTGGTTCGATCGCCACGAGGCCGAAGGCCGCCCGCGCACGCTGCTGGTGATCAAGGCCAACGTCCAGTCGCGCGTCCACCGCGCCAGCCCGCTCGATCTGTTCGTTGTGCCGGTGCGCGAGAACGGCGCCATCACCGGGCTCTCGATCCACGCCGGGCTGTGGACCAGCGCCGCGCTCAACGCGCGGCCGGGCGAAGTGCCGGTGCTGCGCCGCGCGCTGGCCGATCTCACCGCCGAGCTCGGCTATGACCCGGCCGGGCACAACGGCAAGGCGCTGGTGCATGCCTTCACCTCGCTGCCCAATGATCTGCTGATCGCCTTCGGTGCCAGCCGCATCGCCGAACTGGCGACCACCAAGATGGCGCTGATCGACCGTCCGCGCCCGCGGCTGGTGATGCTGCCGGGGACGCTCGAGCGCCATGTCTTCGCCTTCGTCTGGCTCCCGCGCGACCAGCTCTCGACCGATGTCCGGCTGCGGGTGCAGGCGATGCTGCTGGCGACGCCGGGCGCAGCGCTGCTCGACTGGAGCCTCGAGGTCGAGGGCAGCAACCTTGCGCTGCTGCGCTTCCTGATCGACGTGCGCGCCTGCGAGCGCCTGCCCGATCCGGCGGGGATCGAAGCCCAGCTGGTGGACATGCTGCGCGGCTGGAACGAGGCAGTCGAGACCCATCTCGCCGCCGGCGAGGATGATGGCCGCGCCGCGATGCTGGCCGCGCGCTATGCCCCCGCCTTCCCGACCGGCTATCGCCTCAGCTACGGCCCCGCCGAAGCCGCGCGCGACATCGCCAAGCTGCGCACGCTGGCGCTGGCCGACAGTGACGACACCCACCCCGCCGCCGACCGCGCGACGCGCCTCTACCGCATGGACAGCGACGGCGCGGAGGCGCTGCGGCTCAAGATCTATGTCGGGCGCGGCCGCCTCGCCCTGTCCGATGCCGTGCCGGCGCTCGAACATTTCGGCTTCCGCGTCACCGCCGAAATCCCGACCTTCCTGACCGATCCGGCGCTCGGCTCGATCCACGACTTCCTGCTCGCGGTGCCCGCCGGGTTCGACGCGGGCGCGCTGCTGGCGCGCGCCACCCTGATCGAGGATGCGCTCGCCGACGTGCTCAACGGCGTGGCCGAGGACGATCCCTTCAACCGCCTGATCGCCGCCATCGGCCTCACCCCGCGCGAGGCCAACTGGCTGCGCGCGATCTATCGCTATCTGCGCCAGACCGGGGTGAGCTACACCATCTACACCGTGGTCGACGCGCTCGCCGGAGCGGCTCCGGTGACGCGGGCGATGATCGATCTGCTGACCGCGCGCCACGATCCGGCCTTCGCCGGCAGCCGTGAGGAGGCGATTGCCGCGGCACAGACAGCCTTCACCCGCGGCCTCGCCAAGGTCACCGCGATCAACGACGACCGCCTGCTGCGGCTCTACCGCGCGGTGATCGACGCGGTGCTGCGCACCAACGCCTTTGCCCCTGCTTCCACCGAAGCGCTGGCGTTCAAGATCGATTCGAGCCTCGTGCCGAACCTCCCCAAGCCGGTGCCGTGGCGCGAGATCTTCGTCTACAGCGCCCGCGTCGAGGGCATCCACCTGCGCTCGGGCGCAGTGGCGCGCGGGGGCCTGCGCTGGTCCGACCGGCGCGACGACTTCCGCACCGAGATCCTCGGCCTGATGAAAGCCCAGCGCGTCAAGAATGCGGTGATCGTGCCGACCGGCGCGAAGGGCGGGTTCTATCCCAAGCAGCTCCCCTCGCCCGCATTGGACCGCGAAGGCTGGGCCGCCGAGGGCCGCGCCTCCTATGAAATCTTCATCCGCACGCTGCTGTCGGTCACCGACAACATCGTCGAAGGGCGCGTTGTGCACCCTGAAGGCGTGCAGGTGCTCGACGGAGAAGACCCCTATTTCGTGGTCGCCGCCGACAAGGGCACTGCGACCTTCTCCGACGTGGCCAACGGCATCGCCCAGAGCCGCGATTTCTGGCTCGACGATGCCTTCGCCAGCGGCGGATCGAACGGCTATGACCACAAGGCGATGGGCATCACCGCGCGCGGCGCGTGGGTGAGCGTGCAGCGCCACTTCCGCGAGATGGGGATCGACGTCCAGAAGGACAGCATCACCGTCGCCGGCTGCGGCGACATGTCGGGCGACGTGTTCGGCAACGGGATGCTGCTGTCGAAGGCGGTTCTGCTCGTCGCCGCCTTCGATCACCGCCACATCTTCCTCGATCCCTCGCCCGATCCACTGGCGAGCTGGAAGGAAAGGAAGCGCCTGTTCGAACTGCCGCGTTCGAGCTGGGAGGACTACAATCCCGCGCTGATCTCCAAGGGCGGCGGGGTGTTCAGCCGCGCCTTGAAGCGCATCAAGCTGACCAGGCAGGTGCGCGATCTGCTCGGCATCGCCGACAAGGAGATCGAGCCCGAGGCGCTGATCTCGGCGATCCTGCGCGCGCGGGTCGATCTGCTGTGGTTCGGCGGGATCGGCACCTATGTGAAGGCGGGCCACGAGAACAACATTCAGGTCGGCGATCCGGCCAACGACACGATCCGCATCGATGCCGAGGAGGTCGGCGCGCGGGTGATCGGCGAGGGCGCGAACCTCGGGGTGACGCAGGCGGCGCGCATCGCCTTCTCTCTGAAGGGCGGGCGCATCAACACCGACTTCATCGACAATTCCGCCGGGGTCGACTGCTCGGACAACGAGGTCAACATCAAGATCGCGCTGGCCGCGGCGCTGCGCGACGGCAAGCTGTCGGGCAAGAAGCGCAACACGCTGCTCGCGGCGATGACCGACGAGGTCGGCCAGATCGTGCTCGAGGACAACCGCCTGCAGGCGCTCGCGCTGTCGGTGGCCGAGACCGGCGGTCCGGGGGCCAGCGCCTCCTATGTCCGCCTGATCGAGCGGCTGGAGGAAGTCAGCGATTTCGACCGCCGCACCGAGGGCCTCGCCGATGGCGAGACGCTGCTGCGCCGCGCCGCCGACGGGCACGGGCTGACCCGCCCCGAACTCGCGGTGCTGCTGTCCTCGGCCAAGCTGGCGCTGCAGGAAGCGATCGAGGCGAGCGCGCTGGCCGATGATCCGGTGCTCGAAGGGATGCTGATCGCCCGCTTCCCGACGGCGATGCGCAAGACCTATGCCGCGCAGATCCGCACCCACCGGCTGCGACGCGAGATGATCGCGACCAGCCTCGCCAATCGCATCGTCAACCGGATCGGGATGGTGCATCCGTTCGAACTGGCCGAGGAGGAAGGCGTGGGCCTCGCCGAGGTCGCGGGTGCCTTCGTGGTGGCCGAGCGGCTGTTCGGGCTCGATGCGCTGTGGCGCGAGCTCGACGAGGCGGCGATCCCCGAAGCGGCGCGGCTCGCGCTGTTCGACAGGCTGGCTGCGGCGGTCGGCAACCTCATGAGCGACGTGCTGCGCACCGCTTCGGGCAAGGTCGCCGCGGGCGCGATGATCGAGAGCCTGTCGTCGGCGGTCACGGTGCTGGTGGCGGGACGCGAGGAACTGCTCACCGCCGAGCCGCGCGCGCGTTCGCTGGCGCTGCGCGACAGCTTCGTCGCGCTCGGCGCGTCCGAGGTGCTGGCGGCGCGGGTCGCCAACCTGTTCGATTTCGACGGGGCCGTCGGCCTCGCCCAGACCGCGCGCGACACCGGGATCGACGCCAAGCTCTTGACCCATGCCTTCACCGGCATCGGCACGCGGCTGGGGCTCGACTGGGCGCAGGGCACGGCGGCGCACATGAGCCCATCGGACGTGTGGGAGCGGCTGCTGGTGTCGGGCCTTGCGCGCGATTTCCAGCAGATGCGCATGGAGTTCCTGCGGCGGCTGATGCGCACCAAGGCCGGCAAGTCCGATCCGCTCGCGGCGGTCAATGACTGGGCGGCGCGCAATGATACGGGCGTAAGCCAGTTCCGCGCGATGATCGCCCGTGCCCAGGCCCGTCCGCCGGTCGGCGCGGCGATGCTTGCCCAGATCGCCAGTCAGGCGCGAAACCTGCTGGAGCGGTAGGCGGGGCGCTTCGCCGCTCTGCCAATTCCACCAGCTTGACCCCCCGGCAATTTGCGGCAAGTCAAAGGCCGCAAACCGCCGGAGGGGCATAGGCAGGCCATGACATCACCCAATCAGCACGCCACAGATCACTGGGACGTCGTGATCGTCGGCACCGGCCATGGCGGCGCGCAGGCGGCGATCGCGCTGCGTCAGCAAGGGCACGAAGGCTCGATCCTGATGATCGGGCGCGACGACGCCCCGCCCTACGAGCGCCCGCCGCTGTCGAAGGAATATCTCGCCGGGGACAAGGGCTTCGAGCGGATCATGATCCGGCCCGAGAAGTTCTGGGCGGAAAAGGGCATCGATCTCAAGCTCGGCGCGGCGGTGACGGCGATCGACCCGCACGCCCACCGTCTTACCCTCAGCGACGGCAGCAGCGTCACCTATCGCAAGCTCATCTGGTCGGGCGGCGGGGATCCGCGCCGCCTGCCGGTGCCGGGCGCGGTGCTGCCCCAGGTGTTCTACGTGCGCGACAAGTCCGATGCCGACGCGATGATGGCCGCGCTCGCCGACGGGCCGAAGCGCGCGCTGGTGATCGGCGGGGGCTATATCGGCCTCGAAGCCGCTGCGGTGCTGAGGAAGCTGGGCTGCGAGGTGGTGCTGGTCGAGATGCTGCCGCGCCTGCTGGCGCGCGTGGCGGGCGAGGAACTTTCGACCTTCTATGCCGAGGAACACCGCCGTCAGGGCGTCGATGTGCGGCTCAACACCGGTGTCCAGGCCGTGCTCGGCGAAGAGCAGGGCAAGGTGACCGGCGTGCGCCTCGACAACGGCACGGAAGTGGCCTGCGACATGGTGGTGGTCGGCATCGGCATCGTCCCTGCGGTCGCGCCGCTGATCGCGGCCGGCGCGGCGGGATCCAACGGCGTGGACGTCGATTTCTGCTGCCGCACCACGCTCGATGACATCTACGCCATCGGCGACTGCGCCGCTCACGCCAATCCCTACGCCGACAATGCCGTGATCCGGCTGGAATCGGTCCAGAACGCGCATGACATGGCCAACACCGTGGCGAAGGCGATCATGGGCGAGAAGGAGCCCTACAACGCCCTGCCGTGGTTCTGGTCGAACCAGTATGACCTGAAGCTGCAGACCGCAGGTCTCAGCCTCGGCTTCGACCAGACCGTGCTGCGCGGCGATCCTGCGGAGCGCAAGTTCACCGTGGTCTACCTCAAGAACGGCGTGCCGATCGCCTTCGACTGCGTGGGGACGATGAAGGACTACGTGCAGGCGCGGAAGCTGCTGGAAAGCGGGGTCGGCAGGATCGATCCGGCGCTGCTGGCCGATCCCGAAGTGGCGCTCAAGGATTTGATCTAAGCCGCGCCAGCGCCCACTGGGCCGCCTCGGCCACCACCGGATCAGGGTCGTCCGTCAGCGCCTCGACTTGAGGCACGAGCGCGGCATTGCCGATGTTGCCCGCCGCGTAGAGGCAGTTCCTCACGAACCGGTCGCGCCCGATGCGCTTGATCGGCGAGCCGGAAAACAGCGACCGGAACCCTGCGTCGTCGAGCGCCAGCAATTCGCCGAGGCGCGGGGCGACCAGCTCGGCGCGCGGCAGGAACTCCTTCATCGCCTGCGCCTGCGAAGCAAACTTGTTCCAAGGACACACCGCCAGGCAATCGTCGCAGCCGTAGATGCGGTTGCCCAGAGCGGTGCGGAATTCCTCGGCAATCGGCCCCTTGTGCTCGATGGTGAGGTAGGAAATGCAGCGCCGCGCGTCCAACTGGTAAGGCGCGGGGAAGGCGTCGGTGGGGCAGGCGTCGAGGCAGGCGCGACAGGAACCGCACTGGTCGCGGTGACCCTCGGCCGGCGCGAGGTCGAGCGTGGTGTAGATCGCGCCAAGGAACAGCCAGCTGCCGTGGGTCGGGCTGACGAGGTTGGTGTGCTTGCCCTGCCAGCCGATCCCCGCCGCTTCGCCCAGCGGCTTTTCCATCACCGGGGCGGTGTCGACGAAGACTTTCACTTCCGCCCCCGGAACCTCCTCCACCAGCCAGCGGGCGAGCGCCTTGAGGCGCTTCTTCACGACGTCATGATAGTCGCGGCCTTGTGCATAGACCGAAATCCGCGCGTGGGTGTCAGACCCCTCCAGCGCCAGCGGATCATGCGCCGGGGCGTAACTCATGCCGAGCGCGATGACGCTCTTCGCGGCGGGCCACAGGCCTTGCGGCGAGCGGCGGTGATCGAGCCGCGTGGCCATCCACTCCATCGATCCGTGATGTCCCTCGCCCAGCCATTGTTCGAGCCGGTCGGCGCGCAGCGGGTCTTCCCCCGCCGCCGCAATCCCGCAGGCGGCAAAGCCCAGCGCTCCGGCCTGTGCGGCAATGCGCGCCGCCAGATCACCGGTTGCCGGGGCGTTAACCATGCTTGGAGAGGCTCCCGTTTAATCCTGCCCGCTAACCGCGTAGGCCATGGACATGGCGGTAAGCGAACAGAGCCTGACGGGCAATCGCGGCGATGGCTTCAGTGCCATTCCTGCCGATGCGCGCCCGCTGGCGATCGAGGCCCGCGGGCTGGTCAAGAGCTTCGACGGCACACGGGCGGTGGACGGGGTGGACATTTCCGTCCCCGAGGGCGCGATCTACGGCATTCTCGGCCCCAACGGCGCAGGGAAAACCACGACGCTGCGGATGCTGCTCGGCATCATCGACCCGGACGAAGGCGTGCGCCGCGTGTTCGGACACGACCGCCCGCACGATATCGGCCGGTTGATCGGCTACCTGCCCGAAGAACGCGGGCTCTATCCGGCGATGAAATGCGTCGAGGCGATCGCCTTCATGGGCGCGCTCAGGGGCCTGCCGCTCAAGGAAGGGCGCAAGCGCGCGGTCGAATTGCTCGAACGCCACGGCCTCGGCTATGCCGCCGACCGCCAGATCCGCCAGCTGTCCAAGGGCATGGCGCAGACCGTGCAGCTGCTCGGCACGCTGGTGCACCAGCCGCGGCTGGTGGTGCTCGACGAGCCCTTTTCGGGCCTCGATGCGATCAACCAAGGCAAGCTGGAACTGATGATCCGCGCGCTGGCGGACGAGGGCGTGACGGTGATCTTCTCGACCCACGTGATCCACCATGCCGAACGCCTGTGCGAAGGCGTGGCGATCATTGCCGGGGGCAAGGTGCCCTACGCCGGATCGGTCGAGGCGGCGCGTGACCGGATTCCGGCGCAGGTGCGGCTGGAGACGCGGGCGCGCGAAGGCGCATGGCTCGCCGCGCTGCCCAGGGACACCCGCCGCAACGGCGATTTCTTCCAGTTTCCGCTCCCCGAAACCGGGGTCGAACCGCTGCTCCGGCAGCTGATCGAAGGCGAGGCGGGGATCCTCTCGCTCTCGATCGAACGGGCTGGCCTGCACGATGCCTTCGTCGCCATCGCCGGCGAGGCCGCCGCGCGCCAGCTTGAGGCCGACGCTGCGGAGGGCCGCGCATGAGCATCGACCTGACCATCCGCCCGCGCCTCTCCGCGCTCGAAGCCGCCTGGGTGATCGCCCGGCGCGATTTCGTCGCGGTGCTGTTCAGCCGCGCCTTCCTGTTCTTCCTGCTCGGGCCGTTGTTCCCGGTAATCGTCGGCGGCCTCGCCGGCGCGATCGGCGGCGAGGTGCAGCGCGAGGCGGTGAGCGTCGAGATCGGCCTCGCCATGAGCGAGGCGGATAACGCCGCGATGATCGAGGCGGGCAAGCGCCTTACCCCGCAGCTCGGCGGCGCGCTGCCGTCGCTGCGCGAGGTGCCCGAGGCCAAGGGCGATCCCGCATTCGATGCGCGCGCCTTCATGGAAGCGCGGCGCGGGAATTACGCCGCGATCCTCACCGGCACGCTGGCAAGCCCGCAGCTGGTCGGGACCGAAGGGCAGGTTCGTCGCTGGCAGGGGCCGGTCGGCCTGCTCGCCGGCCATGCCACCAGCGCCGAGCCGACCACCTTCCCTGAAGTCGCCAGCGCGGTGGTGACCACCAGCGCCGCGGCCGAACGCTCCAGCCGCATCCAGACCGCGCAGGTCGCGCAGATGCTGCTGTTCCTGCTGACGATGCTGCTGGCGGGCATGGTGCTCTCCAACCTCGTCGAGGAGAAGGCGAACAAGATCATCGAGATCCTCGCCGCCGCCATCCCGATGGACGCGGTGTTCATGGGCAAGCTGTTCGCGATGCTCGCGGTGTCCTTCGTCGGCATCGGGGTATGGGGGCTGGCGGCCTATGGCTTCTGGACTGTGGGCAGCGACGCGATCACCGCAGCGAGCGGGTTCGACATCGCCCGCCTGCCCGCGCCCGCCGTGGGCTGGCCGCTGTTCCTGGCTCTGGGCGTTATCTATTTCGCGATGGCCTATCTGCTGCTCGGCGCGCTGTTCCTCACTATCGGCGCGATGGCGAACACGGTGCGCGAGGTGCAGACCCTGTCGATGCCCGTCACCATGATGCAGCTGATGGTGTTCTTCCTCGCCGCCTACACCATCAAGCAGCCCGGTTCAGGCCTCGAACTGGCGGCGATCGTCTTCCCGCTGTCCTCGCCTTTCGCGATGTTGGCGCGCGCGGCGATGGAGCCTTCCTTGTGGACCCACGCGCTCGCGTTGGCGTGGCAGGGGCTGGCGGTGCTGGCACTGGTCAAGGGCGGCGCGGTGCTGTTCCGCAAGCGGGTGATGAAGTCGGGCGGGGCCGGACGCGCCCCGCGCAATGGGGGGCGCCGCGGCTGGTTCGCCCGTCGCACCTCAGGCACGGCCGAACCGGCGGAATAGGTTCCAAATCGCAACCCACTATTGACAACCCTGTCAGTTAAGGCAGGATGCGACTCGGACCAGCGCGGCCCCTTGCGTTTGAGGGAGCTCGCCGGACGGGAGAGAGACATGGCTACGATTGCACCCCCCACACCGATGGGCGTGCAGCGCCCGCAGGTGCGCCGCGAACCGACGTCCTATGAAGCGCTCAAGAAGCACTTCGAGACCCATCCCGAAGAGCGCCTGAAGCACACGCACCCTTGGGATGTCAGCCGCTCGGACATCTATTTCGAGGACAAGTGGCAGCCGGTGTTCGCCGAAATGCGCAAGGCCGGGCAGTTGCACTGGATTCCGGAAAGCCCCTATGGCCCCTACTGGGCGGTGGTCGGCCACAAGGCGATCCAGCACATCGAGGCCTTGCCTGAAACCTTCTCTTCGAGCTGGGAATATGGCGGCATCACCATCCTCAACCGCCTGTCGGAAGAGGAGCTCGCCGCCAGCAACATCGAACGGCGCGAGCTGCCGATGTTCATCGCCATGGATCGCCCGCAGCACACCGGCCAGCGCCGGACGGTGGCCAACAAGTTCACCCCTTCCGCGATTGCCGACATGGAAGCGGAAATCCGCCAGCGCACCGGCGAACTGCTCGATTCGCTGCCGCGCGGCGAGGTGTTCGACTGGGTCGACACCGTCTCGATCGAGCTGACCACCGGGATGCTGGCGATCCTGTTCGGCTTCCCCTGGGAAGACCGCCGCCTGCTGACCTTCTGGTCGGACTGGTCGGGCGATACCGAACTCGGCTCGGTGCGCGCGCTTGACGATTTGCGCTGGGGCATCCTCCAGGAAATGGCGGCCTATTTCCAGTCGCTGTGGATCGAGCGCACGATGGACAAGGAGCCGGGCAGCGATCTCATCTCGATGATGATCCACTCGCCCGCGATGAACCAGATGAGCCCCGAGGAATTCATGGGCAATCTGGTGCTGCTGATCGTGGGCGGGAACGACACCACCCGCAACACCATGAGCGGCATCATCCACGCGCTCGACCAGTTCCCCGATCAGCGCAAGCTCTACGAGGAACGGCCCGAACTGATCCCCAACGCGGTGCAGGAAATCCTGCGGATGCAGGTGCCGCTGGCCCATATGCGCCGCACCTGCACCGAGGATACCGAGGTGTTCGGGCAGACCATCAAGAAGGGCGACAAGGTGGTGCTGTGGTACATCAGCGCCAACCGCGACGAGGAAGTGTTCGAGAACCCCGACAAGCTCGACATCACCCGCGACAACGCCCGTCGCCACCTCGCCTTCGGCTATGGCATCCACCGCTGCGTTGGTGCCCGTCTCGCCGAACTTCAGCTGCGCGTGCTGCTGGAGGAAATGCACAAGCGCCGGATGCGCGTCCATGTGGCTGGCGATGTCGAGCGGGTGCGGGCGAACTTCGTCCACGGCTTCCGCAAGCTCGACGTCGAGATCACGACCTTCTGATCTCCTGAAACTTCCCCGGTGTCTCGCGCGTATATTTGTGCGAGACACCACGGAAGGAATCTCCCATGCGCCTGCCTGATGCCAACCGCCGCACCGTGCTCGCCGCCGCCGGGATCGGCGCGGTGCTGCCGCTGGTCGCAGCCTGCGGTGCCTCGCCCGCCGAGGCGAAAGGCTTCCGCGTCACCAAGACCGAAGCCGAATGGCGCCGCATTCTCACCCGCGAGCAGTATCACATCCTGCGCGAAGAGGGGACGGAGCGCGCCTTCAGCCACCCGCTCAACAAGGAAAAGCGCAAAGGCACCTTCACCTGCGCGGGCTGCGGCAATACGCTCTATGCCTCGGCGCACAAGTATGACAGCGGCACCGGCTGGCCAAGCTTCTGGCAGGCGATCGACAAGGGAGCGGTCGGCACCAGCACCGACTACAAGATCGGCTATCCCCGCACCGAAGTGCATTGCGCCGATTGCGGCGGGCATCTCGGCCATATCTTCGGAGACGGCCCGCAGCCGACCGGCAAGCGGCACTGCATCAACGGGCTGGCGCTGAAGTTCGTGCCGGGTTAGCCCTCGAGCAGCGCCGGAGCCTGAAGCCGCGCCGCCAGCCGGGCGAAATCGCCGAGCGTGAAGGTGTCGTCGAACACCACGCCGTAATGCTGCCCGCGCCGCCAGCGCACTTTGGCGCGCACCTCGCGCAGCATCCCGCCAAGGTCGGGCGCCTCGATCCGCACCGTCTGGTCGATCGCCAGCAGCGCGTCGCATTCGAAACGCGCGCCCTGCTGCGACAGGTTCTCCACCACCGCTTCGCTGGTCTGCGTCAGGGTGCTGACCCGGACCGGGAAACACAGGCCGAGCCGCAGTCCGCGCTTGGGATAGTCGCCGGATTCGTTGATCAGCTGCTCGACATCCACGGTCTGCGCGAAGGCGAAGCCGGCCTCGTTGTCGCGGTTCCACACCCGCACGATCTGGTAGACCGCGCCGCCGGGCATATGCAGCTCGAAATCATGGCAGCCCGGCAGGGCGTGGAACAGGCGCACGCTGACGCCGGTTTCCGAGACATCGCGGATGACGCAGACGAATTCGCCCTGCGCCGAAACCAGCTTGGCGGCGCGGATCAGGAGGGTGAAACGCGGCGCGACGCGCTGTTCCGCACCGTCCGGTTCAGGCCCGTCTTCCTGTCGTGCGAAACTCGCAGCCTTGTCCATGCCCGTGTCGCCCTGCGCGCGGCGCTGCCCCCGCCAGCGGGAGCAACGGGGCGCGTGTGTCCCATGCTTGTCGGAAAGCTGTAAGTGCAACAGGTTAAGCGGTGGATAATGCGCAGCCTGTGGTTTGTGAGAGGGGAAAGGCCCTCGCGGTGCGCGATGACACATCGTACGGGCGGCGGGACTCGAACCCGCACGAGCAAAGCTCAGGGGATTTTAAGTCCCCGGCGTCTACCATTCCGCCACGCCCGCATAGCGAGAGCCCTTGCCACAGATTGACAGCGGAAGGCCAGAGCTTGCCAGCGGGCAGGCGATGCCCCATCTCGCCGGAGGCAAGAGGCAGCAGAGGGCAGGCAAGTATGGCTGACGCGCATTCGGTGGTTGCCACGATCCAGCCAGCGATCACCCTGCTCGGCCTCGGGATCGGCGCGGCGCTTGCCAGCCGGGCGCTGCGGCTCAATCCGATTGTCGGCTATATCGGCCTGGGGCTGGGCCTCGCGGGCCTCGGCATGGCGGAGGATTTCAGCGGGCCGCTGGTCGCCGCGATGGCCGAAGCGGGGGTGATGTTCCTGCTGTTCAACCTCGGCCTGCATTTCTCGCTCGGGCGGATCCGCGCCGAGGCGGGCAATATCTTCGGCTTCGGCAGCTTGCAGATGCTGGTCGCGGGCGGCGCCTTTGCCGCACTGCTCGCCGCCTTCGGCCTGCCCATCGCCTTCGCGGTGATCGCCGGCTTCGGGCTGGGCCTGTCCTCCACCGCCGTCGTCATCGGCCTGATCCGCGAGCGCGACCAGGAGGACTGCCCGGTGGGCCGCGCGGCGCAGGCGATCCTGATCTTCCAGGACATTGCCGCAATCATGCTGCTGGTGGGCGCAGGCGCGCTGGCCGAGGGCGGCAACCTGCTGCCCGCGCTCGGCATCGCCGGGGCCAAGGCGCTTGCGGCCTTCGGCGTCGCCGTGCTGTTCGCGCGGCTGCTCACCGAGCCGCTGTTCCGCCTGATCGCCCGCGCGGGCACCACCGAGGTCTATACCGCAACCGCACTGTTCATCGCGCTGGCGGCGGGCTGGGCGACGGGGATGGCGGGGCTATCGCTGACGCTCGGGGCCTTCCTCGGCGGGATGGCGGTAGCGGATTCGCGCTACCGCATTCTGGTGCAGACCGAGATCGATGCCTTCCGCGGGCTGTTCCTGAGCTTCTTCTTCATCTCGGTCGGCCTGTCGATCGATCCGGCGGCGCTGGCGCAGGACTGGCTATGGGTGCTGCTTGCCGCGGCGGGGCTGATCGTGCTCAAATGCGCGCTCAACGTGATCGCCGCGCTGGTCAACCGCTGGTCGGTGCCGGGCTCGATCCAGCTGGGCTTCCTGCTCGGGCAGGGGAGCGAGTTCACGCTGGTGCTGCTGGCGCTGCCGGCGGTGGCGGGGCTCGCCGAGCCGCGGCTGGTCTCGACGCTGGTGACCGCGATCGCGATCAGTCTCGCGGTGACGCCGCCAGTCTCGAACCTCGGGCGCAAACTGGCGGGCCGTCTGCGCGCCGGGCCGCCCGATGCCAAGCTGGCGGGCGACGAGGCACCGGTAGTGATCATCGGGCTGACCCCGGCTGGGCGCGCGGTGGCCGATGCGCTGGCGTTCAACGACATCGGCTACATCGCGATCGAGCCCGATCACGACCGCTTCCAGATCGCGCTCGCCGACGGCTATCACGTGCATCAGGCCAATCCGGCCGACCCGCGCAGCTGGGACGCGATCGGGATGGGCAAGCGCGAGGTCGTGGTGGTGGCAACCGGCAATGCCGAGGTCTCGCGCGAGCTGACGCCGCTGGTGCAGGAGCGCCTGCCCGGCATCGCGCGGGTGATCGCGCTGAAGGGGGCAGACGCAATCGAGGAGTTCGCTGCGCTCGGCATGGTGCCGGTCGACATCGCCGCCAGCGGCGGGCCGGAGCGGCTCGCCGATCTGGTGTTCGCCTCGCTCGGACGCGAGCGAAGGCTCCCGGTGCCGGGATGGGCGGACGAAGGAGGGCTGAGCGCCGCCGCCTGAGCAGCGGCGCAGGGGATCGAGCCCCGAATCAACCTTCGTTGAGGCGCTCGCGGATTTCCTTGCCGGCCTTGAAATAGGGCACGCGCTTGGCAGGCACCTTCACCGTCTCGCCCGTGCGCGGGTTGCGGCCGCTGCGGGCCTCGCGCTCGCGGGTGGAGAAGGCACCGAAACCGCGCAGTTCGACCCGGCCACCTTCGGCCAGACGCTGTGCGATTTCATCAAAGAAGATGTCCACCACCTGCTCGATTTCCTCGGCACGCAGTTCGGGATTATCCTTGTGCAGTTCCTGCAACAACTCGGATCTGATCATGGCGGTCTCCCGGCGCCCATGGACGGTCAAGCCGCCATATCACGCCGCATTGCGGGTTACCCCGTCGTTTCCTCAACTCGCCTCCGACCCGTGAGGCGCCCCCCTTTAGCCGCAGCACCCTACGCGATTCAATCCCGCAAGATGCGTACCTTAACAGATTGTCAGAAATTGGTTTCAGGCGCAACGACTACAATTGTCAGTGCGCGCTTTTGTCAGGTGAAAACCGCCAGATCGGCCGGATCGAGGCCGAGCCGCACCATGCGGGAACGGATCTCGGGCCATTCCTCGCGCAGGAAGGCTTCGCGCTCGCGCGCGCGCAGGCGCTCGGCGGCACCCTTCACCACATACATCCCGACGCCGCGCTGCACCTCGACGAGCCCGTCGTTCTGGAACTGCTGGTAGGCCTTGGCGACCGTCAGCGGGTTCGCCCCCTGCTCCGCCGCGAGCGCCCGCACCGAGGGCAGCATCGCGCCTTCGGGATAATCGCCGTCGATGATCGCGGCCGCGATCTGGTCGCGCAGCTTGAGATAGACGGGGCGGTTGGGGTTCATGGGTGCATCAGTGCCATAATACAGCCATGCGGTCAAGGCGGGGAGCACCCGTACTTCTGCCTTCCCCACCCCGGACTTGATCCGGGGCCCCGCTGCCTCCTCTCTGGGGGCGTACTCCTCATAAGAGAAGCTGGGCCCCGGTCAGGCCCGGGGCGGGGTGCCGGTGGCGCATTCCGTTACGCCCGCACGCAACAAAAGCTTCACACGCGCGCGCAAGGCGCTAGGGTGCGCTCCCATTGCGGTGGTGTGGTGAGGCACCTCCCCCTAACCATTCGATGGGGATCGAATACATGATGGAAATTTCGCAGTGGGCGGAGGCCGAATGGATTGCGGCCATCGCCGTGGTCGTGCTGATCGTGTTTCTGGCGATCGGCGGCAAGATCGCCGTTCAGAAGGACCCTGAATTCGCGGGCCACCCCAAGGGCCTCTACATGCTGTTCTTCGCCGAGATGTGGGAGCGCTTCTCCTACTACGGCATGCGCGCGATCCTGATCTTCTACCTCACCCAGCACTGGCTGTTCTCGGACGGCAAGTCGAACCTGATCTACGGGGCCTATACCTCGCTGGTCTACATCACCCCGGTGCTCGGCGGCTGGCTGGCCGACCGCTATCTCGGCCAGCGCAAGGCGGTGCTGTTCGGCGGGCTGCTGCTGGCGATCGGGCATACCCTGATGGCGGTGGAAGGCACCGGCGGGCAGGACGATCCGACGATCAACGTGTTCTGGGCCGCGCTCGCCTTTATCATCGTCGGCTCGGGCTTCCTCAAGGCGAACATCTCGGTGATGGTCGGCCAGCTCTATGGCCTGACCGATACCCGCCGCGACGGGGCCTATACGATCTTCTACATGGGCATCAACGTCGGCGCGGCGCTGGGGACGATCCTGGTCGCCTATCTCGGCCAGCATCCCAGCTATGGCTGGGGCTACGGCTTCGGGCTGGCGGGCATCGGGATGATGCTCGGCCTCGTCGTCTTCGTGCTCGGCAAGGCCACGCTGAAGGGCGCGGGCGAAGCGCCCAAGGCGATGGGCAAGGGTCTCGAATACGGGCTCTACGGCGTCGGCTTTGCCGCCGTCGCGGTGATCTGGGCGCTGGTGCAGTATCAGGACGTGATCCAGAACCTGCTGGCGATCTCGGGCGTGGCGCTGCTCGGCTACGTGCTGTTCGAAAGCTTCAAGCTGGAGAAGGAACCGCGCGAGCGGATGTTCGCGATCCTGTTCCTGATCAGCCTCAACCCGCTGTTCTGGGGCCTGTTCGAGCAGGCGGGCGGTTCGATGAACCTGTTCACCGACCGCTTCGTCGACCGCGCCGGCGTGCCTGCGGGCATCTTCCAGTCGATCAACCCGATCTACATCATCCTGATGGCCCCGGTGTTCGCAGGGCTCTGGCAGTGGCTCGGCAGCAAGGGCAAGGAGCCCTCGGCTCCGGCCAAGTTCGGTCTGGCGCTGGCGCAGATGGGCCTTGCCAACCTCGTGCTGGTGTGGGGCGCGGAGGCCTATGGCATCGCCGCGATGACCCCGGTCATTCTGGTGTTCGCCTACTACTTCTTCGCCACCACCGCGGAGCTGTGCCTCTCGCCGGTCGGCCTTTCGGCGATGAACCGGCTGGCGCCCAAGCACCTGGCCTCGCTCATCATGGGCGCGTGGTTCTACATGACCGCGGTCGGCAACTTCGTCGCCGGCAAGATCGGGGAAGCGACCGGTGGGCACGATGGCGAGATGACCAAGCAGGGCCTGCTCGACATCTACGAGCTGTTCGGCTGGATCGCGATCGGTGCGGCCGTGGCGGTGCTGGTGATCAGCCCGCTGGTGAAGAAGTGGATGCACCTCGACACGCTCAAGGACGAGGACCCCGCGCCGTTCGACGCGCCCTCGGCCCGCGCCGAGCCGGCCGAGTAAGTCTCGCCTGTCTCAATAATCGACAGGCAGCATGGACAAACCTCGCGTTTTCCGTTCCAACACCGGAACCGGAATAACGCGAGGTTTGAATGTTCGCAGATAAGACTATGTCCGCCCGGGCGGGCAGAATCGCCACACTGGTCAGCGCGCTGGCGCTGATCGCCTCTGCCACCGTCGCTGACGCCAAGGAGCGCGACAAGGACCGGAAGAAGGGCAAGGACGAGGAAGTCTCCGCCCCCGCCTTCGCCGCCACCAAGGCCGGCGATCCGGTGTTCGCCTCGACCTACAAGCCCTTCCCGAACATCGCCACCGCGATCCGCGGCGCCACCGTCTTCGACGGCAAGGGCAACCGGATCGATAACGGCGTAGTGTTCATGTCCGGCGGCAAGATCGTCGCGGTCGGCGGGCCGGACACGCCGATCCCGGCCGACATCGCGGTGTTCGACGGCACCGGCAAGTTCGTCACCCCCGGCATCATCGACATCCACTCGCACCTCGGCGACTACCCCTCGCCGGGTGTCGAAGCCCATTCGGACGGCAACGAGGCGACCGCGCCGACCACGCCCGAGGTGTGGGCCGAACATTCGGTCTGGCCGCAGGACCCGGGCTTCACCCGCGCGCTCGCCAACGGCGGGATCACCTCGCTCCAGATCCTCCCCGGCTCGGCGAACCTGATGGGCGGGCGCTCGGTCACGCTCAAGAACGTGCCGGCGCGCACCACGCAGGGGATGAAGTTCCCGGGCGCGCCCTACGGCTTCAAGATGGCCTGCGGCGAGAACCCCAAGCGCGTCTACGGCGCGCGCGGGCGGATGCCCTCGACCCGCATGGGCAACCTTGCGGTCAACCGCGAGACCTGGCTGGCCGCGATCGACTACGCCAACAACGAGGACGCCAAGCGCGATCTCGGCAAGGAAACGCTGGTCGGCGTGCTGAAGGGCGAGATCCTCGTCCACAACCACTGCTACCGCGCTGACGAGATGGCGCTGGTGCTCGATATGGCCAAGGAGATGGGCTACCGCGTCAGCGCCTTCCACCATGCGGTCGAGGCCTACAAGATCGGCGATCTCCTGCGCGAAAACGACGTGTGCAGCGCGATCTGGGCCGACTGGTACGGCTTCAAGATGGAAAGCTACGACGGCATCCTCGAAAACGCCGCCTTCCTCCAGCGCGAGGGCGCCTGCGTGGTGATCCATTCGGACGACGCCAACGATATCCAGCGCCTCAATCAGGAAGCGGCCAAGGCGCGCGCGGCGGGCCTGCGCATGGGGATAGATATCTCCGAAGCGACCGCGATCCAGTGGATCACCTACAACGCCGCCAAGGCGATGGGCATCGAGCAGATGACCGGCAGCCTCGAGGCAGGCAAGATGGCCGACGTGGTGCTGTGGAACGGCAACCCGCTCAGCGTCTACTCGCGGCCCGAGAAGGTGTGGATCGACGGCGCGCTGATGTTCGACGCCAATGATCCCAAACGCAGGCCGGTGAGCGACTTCGAGCTCGGCCAGCCCGGCGAAGGAGACGTGAAATGAAGCGCCTGCTCACTCTCGCCGTCTCCGGCCTCGCCCTGACGGCCGCGCCCGCGCTGGCGCAGGACGTCACCATCACCAACGCCAAGGTCGTGATCGGCGACGGCTCTGCCCCGATCGAGGGCGGCACCGTGGTCGTGCGCGGCGGCAGCGTCGTCTATGCAGGGCCAGCCAGCGGCGCGCCTGCGGGCGGGACGGCAGTCGACGCGGGCGGGGCCTGGGTCACCCCCGGCCTGTTCGCCACCGTCACCACGCTCGGCCTCGCCGATGTTTCGGCCGTGGGCGAATCGAACGACATCACCGCGAACGGCACCCCGTTCAGCGCGGCGCTGGACGCCTCCGCGGCGATCAACCCGACCTCGCAGCACATCCTCGTGCACCGCGCGGCTGGGATCACCCGCGCGGCGACGACCACCATGCCGGCAGGCTCGATCTTTGCAGGCCAGGGCGCGATCATCGATCTGGATGGCGACCGCAAGCCGGTGATGCAGGCACGGGCCTTCCAGATGATCACCCTCGGCGAAGGCGGTGCGCAGCTGGCGGGCGGCAGCCGCGTCGCGGCCCACGTGCTGCTGCGCGCGTCGCTGCGCGAGGCGCAGGCGCTGGTCGGCAAGACCTTCATCCCCGAGACCACGGAGATCGGCAAGGATGACGAGGTGTTCCTCAGCCGCTTCGATGCCGAGGCGCTGGTGCCGGTCGTGACGGGGCAGCAGAAGCTCTATGTCGCGGTCGACCGGGCGGCGGATATCCGCGCGGTGCTGGCGCTCAAGACCGAATACCCCAAGCTCGATTTGGTGCTGGTCGGCGCGACCGAAGGCTGGCTGGTGGCCAATGAAATCGCCGCAGCCGGGGTACCGGTGATCGCTAATGGCCTCAACGATCTGCCCGAGACCTTCGAACAGCTCGGCGCGACCCAGTCCAATGCCGGGCGGCTCGCACAGGCGGGCGTCAAGGTCGCGATCAACGCGGCGACCGCGCGGGACCCGCGCCGCTTGCAGCAGGTGGCGGGCAATCTCGTCGCGTTGAACCGCGTGCCGGGTGCGTCGGGGATGGAATGGGGCAAGGCCTTCGCGGCGATCAGCTCCGTTCCGGCCGAGATCAGCGGCATGGGCGGCAAAGCGGGCGTGCTGAAGCCCGGCGCGCTCGGCGACGTGGTGCTGTGGGACGGTGATCCGCTCGAAGTCGGCTCGGTGCCGACCAAGGTGTTCATCGGCGGGGTCGAACAGAGCCTCGAAAGCCACCAGAGCCGGCTGCGCAACCGCTATCGTGATCTCGACGAGAGCGATCTGCCCAAGGCCTACGACTGGTAATGACGCCGATGCATAGGCCGCTCGCCGCCGGCGCTCTTGCGGCTTCGCTGATGCTTGCCCTGCCCGCGTCCGGAGCGCAGGCGCAGGACAGCGAAGCCCAGAGCGCAACCGGGGCGCAGGACCCCGCATGGCATTCCCGGCAGCAGCTCTATCTGCTCGGCCTGACCGCGGCGGACGGCTGGAATCTGGAGAAGGGCGGGGTGCGCTGGCGCTGGGTGAAATACCTCGCCTCGGACAAGCGGCCCAGGGTCTCCGACCGGATCACCGTCCACTACGAGGGCCGCCTGATCGACGGGACGGTGTTCGACAGTTCCTATGCCCGCGGGGAGCCCGCCACCTTCCCGCTCGGGCGACTGGTGAAGGGCTGGCAGGTCGCGATCCCGAACATGGGCGTGGGCGAGACCATCGAGATCGCGATCCCCGCCGACATGGCCTACGGGCCGGTCGGACGGGGTCCGATCCCGGGCAATGCAACGCTGGTTTTCAAGATCGAACTGATCGCGATCGGAGGCTAGCCGCTTAGCCGGGGCGCGGCGGCCAGGCCGGGGCAGTCTCGCCCTCGGCGTAGAGATGCGCAGCGCTCCAGCCCGCCAGCTCGGTATAGAGCGGCACCAGCGCGCGGGCCTTGTCCGTCGGCAGATAGCGCGCGCGCTTGCCTTCGGGCGGATCGCGCTGCATCAACCCGGCCTCCTGCAATATCGCCAGCCGCGAGGTCAGGGCGGCACGGTTGATGCCGAGCCGCTCGACGAACTCCTCGAACCGCTCCGCCCCCAGCAGGGCATCGCGCAGGATCAGCAGCACCCAGCGATCGCCAAGCAGGCGCGCGGCGCGGGCCACGGGGCATGGCGCGCGGGAGGGGTGATAGGTCTTCATAGGTCTGATTATCAGACTTGCGCTGACCGAAGGCAAGCGCCATAAAGTCTGGAATACAGACTAAATGGAGCCCTGCCATGACCGCCTCCCGTTTCGACAGTCCTGAAGCCTCGATTGCCTATATGAAGCGCGTCGCCGTGGCGCGGTCGGGCTTTTCCAGCTGGCTCGATGTCGAACCGGTCAAGGTGTGGCAGGGGGAGAGCGAGCTGACCCTCGCCTTGCGCCCCGAGATGACCCAGCACCACGGCTTCGCGCACGGCGCCATTGTCGGGTTGATGGCGGACAATGCCTGCGCCTGGGCCGGAGCATCGGTGGTGGGCGATGTCGTTACGGGGGGCTACACCATCGACTTCCTGCGCCCCGCCAAGGGCGAGCGGCTGCGCGCCAAGGGCACGGTGATCAAGGCGGGCAAGCGGCAGGTGGTGGTGCGCGCCGATGTCTGGGCCGAGAGCGCGGGCGAGGCCCCCGTCCATGTCGCCGCCGCGCAGGCGACCATCGTGGCGACGGGGATCGTGCCGGGTTGATGCGAACCGGCTAGGCGGCGTGGACAAGCCATGTTAGCCTCGCGCGCATGGACGGGGCAATCATCACACTCATCGCGGCCAATGCCGCCTTTGTCGGCACGCATTTCGCCATGTCGCATCCCTTGCGCGCACCGATGGTGAAGGCATTGGGCGCGGGCGGCTTTACCGCAGCCTATACCATCGTCAGCTTTGCGACGCTGGGCTGGGTGGCCTTCGCCTTCAAAGCCGCGCCGCCGGCCGATCTCGGCGGCTCGGGCGAGGCGGGCTGGATCCTTGCCACGCTGCTGACCTGGCCCGCGATGGTGCTGCTGGCGGGCTCGCTGATGGGCAATCCCGCTCTCCCCACTCCGATGGCCGAAGCCCAGGCCCGCGCCGAGCCCAAGGGCGTGTTCCGCGTTACCCGTCACCCGATGATGTGGGGGATCGGCCTGTGGGCGCTCTCGCACATCGCGCTCCTGTGGAGCACCCGCACGCTGGTCACCGCGCTCGCCATGGGCATTCTCGCGCTGGTCGGCGCGAAGCTGCAGGACGGCAAGAAGGAAGTCCTGATGGGCGAGGCCTGGGCCGCGTGGGAGAGCAAGACCTCCTACTGGCCGCAGCTCCACAAGCTGCTGGCGGCAGGCGCGGTGCCGCTCATTGCCGGCACGGTGCTGTGGCTTGCGGGCAGCTGGCTCCACTTGTGGCAGGCGGGCATTCCCGCAGGCGTGTGGAAGTGGATCGGCTGATCACTCGCCGGTAAAGTTCGCCGGTCGCTTCTCGATCAGCGCGGCGATGCCCTCGGCATGGTCGGCGGTGGTGTGCATCATCGCCTGCGTGTTCGCCGCCATTTCGAGCGCGGTGTCGTAGCTCACCTGCTGGCCCTGCCGCAGCAGGTTCTTGGTGTGGCGCAGCGAATGCGGCGGGAGCAACGCGATCCTGCCCGCCAGCGCCCGCGCCTCGTCCATCAGCGCCTCAGGCGCGACGACGCGGCTGACGAGGCCCCAGTCCTTCGCGGTGCCTGCGTCGATCACATCGCCGGTGTAGAACAGCTCGGCCGCGCGGCTCATGCCGATCACACGCGGCAGGATCCAGGTGCCGCCATCGCCCGGGATGATGCCGAGCTTGAGGAAGGTCACCCCGAACTTCGCGCTCTCCGACGCGATGCGGATGTCGGCGAGGCAGGCGACATCGCACCCCAAGCCGATCGCCGGACCGTTGACCGCCGCGATCACCGGCACGCGCAACCCGTAAAGCGCGCGCAGCATCTGGTGGATATTGTCGCGATAACCGTCCGAGATCGCGGGGGTGGTGCCGCCGAAGGTGCCGGTCTTGTCGCGCATCGCCTTGACGTCGCCGCCCGCACTGAAGGCCCGTCCCGCGCCGGTCAGGATCACCACCCGGCATTCCATGTCGCGGTTGATCGCATTCGCCACACGGGCAAACTCGTCCCCGTCGCCCGGCGCGCCGAGCGGGTTCATGGTCTCCGCGCGGTCGATGGTGAGGATGGTGACAGGGCCTTCGCGGACGATCTGAAGCAGCGACATGGATGCCTTGGCCTTATATGTATGGAAGGTTCAGGCTGCGTATAGGGACGGGGCGGCAACGAGGAAACCGAGGAATACCATGTCCAGCCTTGCGTTTTTGACAGTCTCGCAGCCGTTGCTTGGCGCTGCTTTGGCGGCGGCCCCGGTGCCCGCGCCTGCGCCCGAGCCGGTCACGGCGGTGGCCTGGTCGCTGCAGGACGCGCCCCCCGCCGAGACTCCGGCCGAAACGCCACCCGAGGCAGGCGAGACCCCGCCCGAGGAGGACAGCGGCGAGATCGTGGTCGAGGGCGAATATGGCCCGCCCGCTGGCGATCCGGCGGAAAAGCTCAATGCCGAGGCCTACCGGATCACCCAGGCGGTTGACGATGCGGTGATCGAGCCGGTCGCCTATGCCTATCGCGACGGGCTGCCCGAGCCGGTGCGCGACGGGCTGGGCAACGTCGTCAAGAACCTCGGCGAGCCGAGCAATGCTCTGAATTTCCTGCTGCAAGGCAAGGTCGGCAAGGCCTTCGGCGCGCTCGGGCGGCTGGCGATCAATTCGACGCTGGGCGTGGGCGGGCTGTTCGACGTGGCGGGCAAGCCCGGTATCGGCATTCCCTATCGCCGCAACGGCTTTGCCAACACCATGGGTTATTACGGGGTCGGGCCGGGCGCCTATCTCTACCTACCGGTGACCGGCGCGACCACGGTGCGCGATCTGGTGGGCAGCACATTGGATCAGGCGCTGCTGCCCTTCGTGGTGGGCAAGCCTTTCAACCAGCCCGAATATGCGGTGACCTATTTCGTGGTGAACGGGCTCGACCAGCGGCTCGAATTCGATGCCGAACTGGCCGAGATCGCCGCGTCCGACGATCCCTACGCGATGCGGCGCGACACCTACCTCGCCAAGCGCGAACGCGAGATCGCGGCGCTGAAGGGCGAGGTGGTGGAGCAGCCGCAGGTGCAACCGGCGCCCGACGCCCCGCCGCTGTCGCTGATCGAGCAGGTGCAGATCACCGCGCGCACCGCCCCGGCGACGCGCTAGATCAGGCCCGCACTTCCTCGATCTCGACGCTCGCGCTGTTGTGCTTCAGCGCCTTGAGCACCGTCTCGACGATGTGCGGGGCGTTGAGGCGGGCCTCGTCATACTGCTTCACCGGATCATCGTGATCCTGGAAGATGTCGGGCAGGCGCATGGTGCGCACCTTGAGGCCGGCATCGGTGAGGCCTTCGTCCGAGGCGAAGGTCAGCACGTGCGCGCCGAGCCCGCCGATCGCGCCTTCCTCGATGGTGACGACCACCTCGTGGGTGCGCATCAGCCGGGCGATCAGCGCCTCGTCGAGCGGCTTGGCAAAGCGCATGTCGGCAACCGTGGTCGAAAGCCCCTTGGCTTCGAGCTGGTCGGCGGCCTTGAGGGCTTCGGCCAGACGCGCGCCCAGCGAGAGGATCGCGACCTTGGTGCCTTCGCGCACCAGCCGGCCCTTGCCGATTTCGAGCTTCTGCGGAACTTCAGGCAGCGGCACGCCGGTGCCGGAGCCGCGCGGATAGCGGAAGGCGATCGGGCCGGAATCGTGCTCGGCGGCGGTGTAGGTCATGTGGACCAGCTCCGCTTCGTCCGATGCCGCCATCACCACCATGTTGGGCAGGGTGGCGAGATAGGTGATGTCGAAGCTGCCGGCATGGGTCGCCCCGTCGGCGCCGACCAGACCGGCGCGGTCGATCGCGAAGCGCACCGGCAGGTTCTGGATGCACACGTCGTGCACCACCTGGTCATAGGCGCGCTGGAGGAAGGTCGAATAGATCGCCGCGAAGGGCCGCATCCCCTCGGCCGCCATCCCGGCGGCGAAGGTCACCGCGTGCTGTTCGGCAATGCCGACATCGAAGCTGCGCGACGGGTGCGCCTTGGCGAACTTGTCGACGCCGGTGCCGGACGGCATCGCCGCAGTGATCGCGCAGATGCGCGGATCATCATTGGCAAGCTTGGCCAGCGTCTCGCCGAACACATCCTGATAGGCCGGCGCGCTGGGCGCGCTCTTGGCCTTCTCGCCGGTGACGACGTTGAACTTGGGCACGCCGTGGTACTTGTCGGCGGAGTTTTCGGCCGGGGCATAGCCCTTGCCCTTCTCGGTCACGACATGGATCAGCACCGGGCCTTCCGAGGTGTCGCGCACATTCTCCAGCACGGGGAGCAGGTGATCGAGGTTGTGACCGTCGATCGGGCCGACGTAGTAGAAGCCCAGCTCCTCGAACAGCGTGCCGCCGGTTACCATGCCGCGGGTGAATTCCTCGGCCTTGCCGATGGTGTCGTGCAGGCGGCGGCTCATCTTCTTGACCGCGCGGCTCGCGAGGCTGCGGATGCCGAGATACTCGCTCGAAGACACCATCCGCGCGAGATAGGCCGACAGCCCGCCGACCGGCGGGGCGATCGACATGTCGTTGTCGTTGAGGATCACGATCAGCCGGTTGCCCGCCTGCGTCGCGTTGTTCATCGCCTCGTAGGCCATCCCGGCGCTCATCGAGCCGTCGCCGATCACGGCAATCCCGCGCCCCGGCTTGTTCTGGAGCTTGTTGGCCATGGCAAAGCCGAGCGCCGCGGAAATCGAGGTCGATGAGTGGGCCGCGCCGAAAGGATCGTATTCGCTCTCGGAACGCTTGGTGAAGCCGCTGAGGCCGCCGCCCTGACGCAGGGTGCGGATCCGGTCGCGCCGGCCGGTGATGATCTTGTGCGGATAGCACTGGTGCCCGACGTCCCAGACCAGCTTGTCCTCGGGCGTGTTGAACACGTAGTGGATCGCGACCGTCAGTTCGACCACGCCGAGCCCGGAACCAAGGTGCCCGCCAGAGGTACTTACTGCGTCGATCATCTCGGCGCGGAGTTCGTCGGCAAGCTGGCGGAGCTGTTCGGGCTTGAGGCGGCGCAGATCGTCAGGAGTGTCAACCTGATCGAGCAGAGGCGTGTAAGGCGGTTGATTCATCCCGCCAGCTTTACACATTGTAAACCGGCCTGTCGATGAAGGGTTGAGGCAGATCAATGCGCGGGCGCGAAGAGCCTCACGCGCAGGACTTGCACAGCCCCCTGATCTCCAGCACCGGACGCTCCGCCTTGAACTGGCGGCCCGCCGCAATGGCGCGCACCGCGCGGCTCACCTCCTCGTCATCGACGTGCGCGGCCTCGCCGCATTCGTCGCACACCAGGAAGATGCAGTCATGCGCGCAGCCCGGGTGGGTGTTGGCGAGATAGGCGTTGGCGCTCTCCACCCGCATCGCAAGGTTGTTGGCCACGAACACGTCGAGAATGCGGTAGACCGAGTTGGGCGCCACCCGCTTGCCGCGCGCAGCCGAGAGGTTGTCGGCGATGTCATAGGCCGAAACCGGGCGATCGTGCCGGGCAAGCTCGGCAAACACCGCCTCGCGCATCGAGGTCCATTGCTCGCCCGCGGCCGTCAGCGCGCGGGCGGCTTCGGCGACCAGATCGGCACCGTGATGTTCGTGATGGCTGTGAGCGTGCTGTCCCATATCTGCGAATATAATCGCAGGGATGCGCTTCGCAAAGGCAGGTTTTGAGAGGGCTTAGCCCGCGTCTCTCAGAAAGCTGGCGCGGTAGAGCGTCGGAAACATCGCCTTCAAGGCCGCGACCTTGGGCGCGTCCCAGCGCACGATGTAACCGTGGCGCGGATTGTTGGCCATGAAGTCCTGATGATAGCCTTCCGCCGGGTAGAAGGCCTTGTAGGCCTCGATCCGGGTCACGATCGGCTTCGACCACAGGCCCGATGTGCCGAGCTGGGCGAGATAGGCCTTGGCGACGGCCGCCTGCTCGGCGTTCATCGGCACGATCGCGCTGCGATAATGCGAGCCGACATCCGGCCCCTGCCGGTTCTTGAGCGTCGGATCGGCCACCACCGAGAAGAAGATCCGCAGCAGCTGATCATAACGCACCACGGCGGGATCATAGGTGATCTTCACGGATTCGGCGTGGGCGGTGCCGCCCGCGACGATGGTGTCATACTGCGCGGTCGCCGCAGAGCCGCCGTGGAAGCCCGAGACGGCCGAGGTCACGCCCTTCACATGGCTGAACACGCCCTCGACACCCCAGAAGCACCCGCCCGCGAAGATCGCGGTCTTGAGGCCGGGCTTCTCCTTGGCCACGCGGGTGGCGGCGGGCGCGTCGACCGGCTCCTCGGCAGCGATGGCGGGGCCGGCGCAGGCCGACAGCGCGAGCGATCCGACGACGATGAGGGCAGCGAGACGGTTCATGGGGTTTCCTGTTGCGGCGCAATCACGAATTCTGCGGCAGGCTCAAGCGTCTCGGGCATCGGCGCGGCGAGTGCGGGGGAGGCGATCTGGTCGCCAAAGCTCTCGGCATTGGCTCCGGCTACCAGCAAGGCGCCGAGCAGGAAGCCGATCGAGAAATTGCGGAAGAGGTCGGAGGAGAAGAGGCGCATCGAACTGGCTCGTGATTCGTGATTTTTTGTCTGCCTCGTCCCATGCCCGAGCCCGAATTGCTTGCGGATGAACGCAGAGATCAGGCGTTATTTCGGTCGTCATGCGCTCGAAGTTACGCACCCCGCGAGAAAAGGTTGCACCCCACAGAGCCCAAGGACTCAGCGCAACCCATCGGCCCGAAGGGCCGCGAGCGCACAGCGCGAGCCGCAGGGGCCCGTAGCGAAGCGAAGGAACAGCCCCGAGGATGTGCCCGTGGAGGCGGGCACACGCACAAAAACGCCCCGAAGGGCCGCGAGCGCACAGCGCGAGCCGCAGGTGCCCCGTAGCGAAGCGGAGGGAACAGCACCGAGGACGGGGGCGCGGAGGCGCCCCCGCAAAGCAAATCAATGCCTGAAATGCCGCATCCCGGTGAACACCATCGCGAGACCGGCCTCGTCGGCGGCGGCGATCACCTCGTCGTCGCGGATCGAGCCGCCCGGCTGGATCACTGCAGTTGCGCCCGCTTCGGCGGCGGCCAGCAGGCCGTCAGCAAAGGGGAAGAAGGCGTCCGAGGCGACCGCGCTGCCCACGGTGCGGGGCGCGGCCCAGCCGTAGGTCTCGGCGGCTTCCTTGGCCTTGATCGCGGCGATGCGCGCCGAATCGCGGCGGTTCATCTGGCCTGCCCCGATGCCTGCGGTCGCGCCGTCCTTGGCGTAGACGATGGCGTTGGACTTGACGTGGCGCGCCACGGTCCAGGCGAAGAGGCAGTCCTTGAGTTCCTGGCTTGTGGGCGCGCGCTTGGTGACGACCTTGAGATCGGCCTCGGCAATCGCGCCATTGTCGCGCGACTGGATCAGCACCCCGCCCGCGATGGTCTTGAGCGCGAGGCCCCCGCGGCGCGGGTTCGGCAGCGCGCCGCATTCGAGCAGGCGCAGGTTCTTCTTCTTCGCGAAGATTTCGCGCGCCTCGGCAGAGACGGAAGGCGCAATCACCACCTCGGTAAAGATCGCGCTGATCGCCTCGGCAGTCGCGGCATCAAGCTCGGTGTTGACCGCGACGATCCCGCCGAAGGCCGAAACGGAATCGCACGCCAGTGCCGCTTCCCACGCCGAGAGCAGCGAGCCGCCTTGCGCCACGCCGCAAGGGTTGGCGTGCTTCACAATAACGACGGCAGGCTCCTGCCCGGCAAACTCGGCGGCGAGTTCGAGCGCCGCGTCGGCGTCGTTGAGGTTGTTGTAGGAGAGCTCCTTGCCCTGCAACTGGGTCGCTTGCGGGACGCCGGCGGTGCCGGACACCTGAGGGACATAGATCGCCGCCGACTGGTGCGGGTTCTCGCCATAGCGCAGCGTGTCGGCGCGCTTGAATGCGAGCGGGAGCGTCTCGGGGAACAGCGTCGGCTCGTCCGAAGCGGCGGGCGAGAAGGCGAACCAGCTGGCGATCGCGCTGTCATAGGCAGCGGTGCGGGCATAGGCCTTGCCCGCCATGCGGGTGCGGAAAGCCTGCGTGGTGGCACCGCCGTTCGCTTCCATCTCGGCGATCAGCGTCGGGTAATCGGCAGGATCGGTGAGGATCGTCACGAAGCCGTGGTTCTTCGCCGCCGAGCGCACCATCGACGGCCCGCCGATGTCGATGTTCTCGATCACTTCCTCGCGGCTTGCACCCTTGGCGACGGTCGCTTCGAAGGGATAGAGGTTGACCACCACCAGATCGATCGCGCCGATCCCGTGGGCCTCCATCGCGGCGACGTGCTCGGGATTGTCGCGCAAAGCGAGCAGCCCGCCATGCACAGTCGGGTGCAGGGTCTTCACCCGCCCGTCCATCATCTCGGGAAAGCCGGTGAGTTCCGACACATCCTTCACGGCAAGGCCTGCATCGCGCAAGGCCTTGGCGGTGCCGCCGGTGCTGACCAGCTCGACGCCGCGCGCCGCGAGGGCCGCGCCAAGTTCAGCCAAACCGCTCTTGTCGGACACTGACAGCAGTGCCCGCGTGATTGCCTTCTCGCTCATCGGGAAAAACCTATCCTGTCTTCTTCAGCAGCCAGGAGAATTGGCCCCCGCTGCGCAATGCCAGTCCCTCGATCACCAGCTGCTCGGTGGCGTGCGGGCGGCCATCGCCGTCAACCCACAGGCTGTCTTCGGCAGACAGGGTGATCTCGCCGGCGCCCGCCCTATCGCCGCCGAGGCGGAATTGCCAGAGCCGACCGTCGGGCAGCAGCAGGCTTGCCCCGCGTTTGTCACCCGACAATTGCACCTCGACCCCGCGCCCGAGGTGGAAGCGGATTGCGAAGCCGATCTTGCCGCGCTTGCCCTTGTTCGAGGTGGGGATGAGGATGTCCTCGCCCGCCAGCTCGGTCCCGTCGCCGCTCAGCGTCAGGATGCGCTGGTGGGTGAGGCCGAAGCGCGCGGCGTAGCCGTCATGCGCGGCCTCGATCCGGGTCGCCTCGCGGCCACGGCCAGCGACCTGGCGGCGTTCAAGCTCGACCGTCTCCACGCCTTTGCCGAGCTGGCCGTGGAGCAGCACTGCGGTGGAATTGGCATTGTCGAGCACCAGCGTCGAGAAGGCGGCGGTGGCGCGCAGCCCCTGACCGATGCGCGCCGGCACCTGCCCGCCCGCGAGCGCCGCGCCGCCGCAATTGACGATCACCCGTGCGGGGCCGTCGGAAAGCTCGAAGGCCAGCGTCGAGGCGCAGCCGGTGCGCACATGGCGCGCGCGCGGCGGCGGAGCGGCGTCGAACTGGAGCAGCGTGTCGCCCGCCTTGATGCGCTGATAGCCCCAGCCTGCGACCTGCGACAGCGGGCGGGTTCGCACGCCGGAAGCCTCGATCACGGCATTGACGCGGTCAGCCGGGATCGCCGCCTGCCCCTGCCAGCTGCCGAGCGCCCCGTCGCCATGCCGCAGCGCCAGCACCGGCGGCACCAGCAGCTCGCGCATCACCTGCAAGGCGGGCGGCGGGGCGATCTCCGCCGCGTCGTAGCAGGCGATGAGATCGGTCAGCAGCCGGATCGCATCGAGCTGGGTGGCAGGACAGCGCGACAGCACGCCGCCATCCTCGCCCACCATGTCGCCGAGCGCCTTGACGAGACCGGCCTCGCCATGAAGCCGCCGGGGCTTGCCGTGGGGCAGCAACAGGCCGGCAGCGACCACGCCCGCCCAGCCTGCAACCTGCGCAAAGCCCGCACCTTCACGCGCTGCGCGCTTGTCGAGCCAGCTGGCGGTCTCGGCGATGGCGGCGAGCATCTTCGTCTTCAGGGTCTTGTCGTTGCCGGCCAGCACCAGCGGGGCGTGGACCAGCCATGCCACCAGCCTGAGGCCGGCGTGTTCGACTTCCCATGCGGGCCCCTTGCCCGGCTCGCGGTGGGCGTGGAGCCACATGGCGGTGATGCGCTCGGCCACCGGCGCAGCATCGGCGCGCGGCGCGGCGGCGGCCAGATCGGCCAGCCACGAGAAGGAATGCAGCACCCGCTCGACCGCCGGCGCGGGCCGCGCCGAACCGGTGAAATCGAGCCCGGAGATGGGCAGACGCACGCCGTGGACGAGGAAATGTCCGGCGCGCAGGGCGGTGCCCGCCGCGCGGTCGCCGCGATTGGGGCTTTCGACCGTCGCCAGCACCCGCAGCGGCTGCGGACGACGGAACGGGGCGGCAATCGCATGACCGGGGATGCCGAGGCGATAGGCCCAGCGGATCAGCGCCTCGCCCGGACCGCTCGGTGCGGCGATCACATCGCTCAGCGCCAGCGCGCGGCCGGTTTCCTCGGGCGACGGCGGGGCGGGAGAGACCTGCGGCTCGGCCCGTGCGGCCAGCACCAGCGAAGGGCCATCACCCACCCGCTCCACCAGCGCATCGGCGCGGCGGCCGGCAGGGGTGCGCAGCAGCGTCGCCATCAGCCCTGCCCCTTCAATGCGGCGATGTTGGCCGCGTAGTGATCCGGCCCGCCCTTGAACGTCGCCGAACCGGCGACCAGCACATCGGCCCCGGCGGCAACGCATAGCTTCGCGGTTTCGGCATTGACCCCGCCGTCGACCTCGAGGTGGATGTCGCGCCCGGTGGCGTCGATCATCTTGCGGATGCGGGAAATCTTGGCGAGCTGCGAGGCGATGAAGCTCTGCCCGCCGAAACCGGGGTTGACGCTCATCACCAGCACCAGATCGACGAGGTCCATCAGATTGTCGAGCACCTCGACCGGCGTGCCGGGATTGATCACCGCGCCCGCCTTCTTGCCGAGCGCGCGGATCGCCTGCAGCGTGCGGTGGATGTGCGGCCCGGCCTCAGGGTGGACGGTGATGATGTCCGCTCCGGCGGCGGCGAAGGCTTCGAGATAGGGATCGACCGGCGAGATCATCAGGTGGACGTCGAAGGTCTTGGCGCTGTGCGGACGCAGCGCCTTCACGACGTCGGGGCCGATGGTGATGTTGGGCACGAAATGCCCGTCCATCACGTCGATGTGGATCCAGTCCGCGCCGGCGGCGTCGATCGCGCGCACTTCCTCACCAAGCCGGGCGAAGTCGGCAGAGAGGATCGATGGCGAAATCAGCGGTGTGGGCATGGTGCGGCGCGAAAGCCCCTGTGCGAAGATGCACCCCTGCCAATACGGGAGCTGCGAATCGGGGGACAAGCGCGGGCGGGTCGTTTTCCACGGTGGCGGGCGGCAATCGCGCAGAAATCCGCGATTTGCGCGTGATTAAGCCGCAATTCAGGCCGCGCCTGCCATTGCACCGCGCCAACCACAGGGCGATAAGCGGCACCGACGGGAAAACAGGCCGCGCCCCTCTCCTCTCGTTTCGCACTGGAATTGCCGATGAATGCCTCTGCCCTCGCCCACCCTTTGCCGCGCCTTGCGCTGGCTGCCGGTGCCGCCGCCGTGCTCGGCCTTGGCGGTATCGCCTCGCCGCTCGCTGCGCAGACGCTGGGCGTGAAGATCGACAATGACATGAGCTTGTGCGCCCCGGGCAAGGGCCCGGCGGTGCGGCTGGAGATCAGCGGGCTCAAATCATCGAGCGGCAACCTGTTCGTGCGCACCTACCGCGCGCGGGAGAGCGACTGGCTCAAGAGCCGCCGCTATCTTCACCGCATCGACACCACGCCGCGCAAGGGCGCGATGACAGTCTGCGTCCCCCTCCCCTCGGCGGGCGACTATGCGATCGTCGTCCAGCATGACGCCAACGGCAACCGCGAGAAGGACTTCTCGAGCGACGGGGCGGGTATGTCGAACAATCCCGAGATCAACACCTTCCTCGGCATCCCCCGCGCGCCAGGGCTCGACAAGACGCGCTTCCGTGCCGGGTCGGGCGTCACCCGGATCGCGATCCAGGTGAAGTACCAGGACTAGCTGCGGCGGTGACGCCATAGCGCCCACAGCACCTGCGGCGCGGCGAGCAGCGGATAGCGTTCGCGGAAGGGCGTCACCTCCACCGCCATGCCGGTGTGCCGCTCGATCTTCCACGCGGCATAGCGCGCCGCGCCCTCGAAGGTGGTGCTGGCCTTTACCAGGCGCAGCAGGTTGAGCGGCTTGCCCAGCCGCCGCCGCTTCGCCCACCACTTGAGGATGACGCCGCGCTGCCAGTGCGGCAGATCGGGGGTCAGCCTCTCGCCCTCCGCCTTGACGGGGATCCCGCCTGCTTCCCACGCCAGCGGCAGCAGGCCCGCGAAATGGGCGGCGTTGACGCTGAGGATATCATTCTCGCGCCCGCCCTTCTCGACCCGGAATTCGGCAGCGTAGGTGGCACGGAACAGCGCGCGCCAGTAATCCTCCGCCGTGCCGCTGTCCGGCCCGAGCGCCGCCGCCAGCCGCGCGGCGGTGGTGCAGGCGGCGCAGATCGCGGCGACAACCTCGTCCTGCGCCTCGGCATCGGCGGTCCACACCAGCGCGGAAGGCTGGACGAAGCGCGCCCAGATAGTGGTGTCAGTCAGTTCGCCCCCGGCCGCGCGGGCGAAGGTTGCCAGCCGCATGGTCGCGACCTTGGCGCGCAGGGTCAGATCCTCATGCGCGCGCTCGTGGTAGCTGACCGTCGGCCAGATCGCCGGCTCCTCGGTGCCCGGCAGCAGCACGTAGAAATCGAGCACGCCTTCAAGCGAGCCGGTGCGCCGGTTCGAGCCGTAGAACAGCACCGCGCGTGCGCCGGCGGCCGCTCCGAGTGCGGCAGCGAAGGCGGTGACTTCGGGTGTGACGGGCGCGGCCAGCTGGACCGCGATGCGCTCTGCCAGCGCGCCGGTTCCGGCGCTCATGGCCTCACAAAGGCGAGCTCCGGCCCCTGCTCGATGCGGTAATCGCCCGCCGGGAAGGCCTCCCCGTCGAGAATGAACTGATCGTCGATCGACAGCGTGAACTGGCTCGCGGCGAGCTGGTGGATGCCGCGTTCGCGCAGGCCGTTCTGGAGCTTGCCAGCCACCACCAGCGGCAGCAGCGCGGTGGTGCGGCGGGAAATCTGGTCGAGCGCCGCCAGCTTTAGCCCGCTCTTGAGGAGGCCGAAGGGGCGAATCCCGGCGGGCAGGCGTTCGAGCGTGGAGGCGAA
This sequence comes from Porphyrobacter sp., assembly GCA_027531395.1. Lineage (GTDB taxonomy): Bacteria > Pseudomonadota > Alphaproteobacteria > Sphingomonadales > Sphingomonadaceae > Erythrobacter. Next base: position 669,837 of record JAPZRO010000001.1, read on the forward strand.
CAGGATCTGCCGCCGCTCCGGATCACCCAGCCCGCTATGCGCCATCGGCACCTCGCCAGGGCCGAGCAGAATGCGCATCCGCGCACCCTGACGCCACGGGTTCGCACGACTGGCGAACAGAGACTGCGCCAGCACCCAAGCCGTCGTCACCCCGACCGCGAGGCTGTTGAAGGCCCCGAGCTTGTGCGCGCTCTGGCCTGCGCGGGTGGCGGTGGTGAAGGCCCCCGCTCCGAGGATGAAGCCCGACACCCGCGACAGCCCGGAATCCTCGCCTAGCGCCGTCACCTCGATCGGGCGGCGCCATACCCGCCCGCCATGATCGAGCGCGGTGATCGCGTCCTGCAACGTCCAGTTGTCGGGCACCCCGAGATCGACCGTGAGCGCGTTGGTCTTGCCCTTGGGCAGCACCGCGATCGCGGGCCAGTCGTCACCGAAGATCGGACGCCCGCAGGTCAGCACGTCGCGCACCGTTCCGTCACCGCCGTTGATCACCAGCAGATCGATCCCGCGCGCGGCCAGATCGGCGAGCGCGGCGGGCAGCTGCGAACGGTCACCCGGGCGGGCAATGTGGACATGGGGCGACAGGCCGCAGTCGAAATCGGCCCCGAGATTGCGGTGGCTGCGCGGGTTGTAAATCACGCCGACGGTGGGCGCCTCGCCCGCCTTGCGCACCCTGCCCGCACGGGTCCGCGCCGCGGCAGCAGCGTCCACCCGGGGGATTTGCGCGAATTCGTAGATCGGCGTCGCCATGCCGGGGGTATAGTTGCAAGGGGCTCAAGTTTCCACTGTCATGTTACCCCGAGGCGTAACAATCGGCCCTGCGCACGACACGTTTCGACCGGCACCCGATTCTCGCCGACCAGTGGCCGGACCGCGCAGCGATCCCAGACGGAGCAGAAAATGCTTGCGTGATCGCTCACATTGCCATCATTTCGCAATCGCGCGCAGGCACGCTAATCGCCGGGGCGCGCTAGAGAACGAAAGAACAGGGTCGGGTGCGGCAAGGCATCACCATCGAGGATGTGGCCAAGGCCGCCGCGGTTTCGCGGCAGACCGTCTCGCGCGTGATCAATCGCAGCCCGCGCGTCAGCCCCGAGGCGCGCGCACGGGTGGAACAGGCGATCGCCGATCTCGGCTGGGTGCCGAGCCTGGCCGCCCGCAGCATGGCCGGCGGGCGCAGTCGCTTGCTGCTGGTGGTGTTCGAAGGCCCGCCGCCGGGAAGCGAGCCGGCGCTGCCGCTCGGCGACTTGCTGCTCGCCGGAACCGCCACCTGCAGCGCGCAGGGCTATCGTCTGCTGTTCGAACAGCTTGCCCCGGGCCTGTCGCCCGCCGCCGCCACCGCGCAGCTTGCCGCCACGCTCGGCGCTGCCCAGCCCGACGGGGCGATCCTGCTGCCGCCAGCCGACCGGGCAAGACCCTTGCGCGATCTGCTCGAAAGCCGTGGCATCGCCTGCGAGACGCTCCACGCCGCCGGCCATCCGCCGGGCAATCCGGGCGAGGCGGCCGCGCAGCACCTGCTCGCGCTCGGCCACCGCCAGATCGGCTTCATCGCCGGCGCGCCCGACCCGGCGCGCACCCGCGACAATCTGGCCGGATACCGCCGCGTGCTGGCGCAGAAGGACAGCCGCGCGCACCGCCACTTCGTCGCCGAGACCGCGACCGATCTGGCCGCCACGCTCGAACTGGCGCGCTCGTGGCTGGTGCCGACCATCCGCCCGACCGCGATCATCGCCGAGCGTGCCGCCACCGCGCTCGCCGTGCTCCACGTGGCGCGCTCGCTGAAGCTGGCGGTGCCGCGCGACCTGTCGCTGATCGCGCTTGAGGATGATCCGGCGCTGGCAGGCTCCCAGCCGCCGCTTGCCGCCCTGCACGAACCGGCGGCGGCGCTGTTTTCGGCCGCCTGCGAGCGCCTGATCGCGGCGCGCGAGGCAACGCCCGCCAGCCCGCCGGAGCCGCCCGTCATGCCGCTCACCCTCGAGCTCGCCGAACGCGCCAGTCTCGCCCGCGCGCCGCGCACGATCTGACCCGCCCCGCCCGCATGTCCGCCCCGATCCTCTTCATCACCCGCAAATGGGCCCCCGCAAGCGGCGGGATGGAGACCTATTCGATGCGCCTGACCGAGGCGCTCGCCACGCACGCGCCGGTCGAGACCATTGCCCTGCGCGGGCAGGACAATGCCATGCCGCCGACCGCGCTGGCGCTGCTGCTGTTCCCCTTCACGGTGATCGCCGCCGCTCTGCGCCGCAGCGCGCCGCCGCGCGTGATCCATCTTGGCGACATGGCGCTGTGGCCGCTCGGCCTGCTGGTGCTGGTCTGGCCCGAGACGGCGCTGGTGATCTCGGCGCATGGCACCGATGTTGCCTATCATCGCCGCGGCGGGGTGAAGGGGCGGCTCTACGGCGCCTATCTGCGCACCGGCGCGCGGCTGCTGGGCGGGCGCATGACCGTGATCGCCAATTCGCGGGCGACGCGCGACGTCACGGCGGAGACCGGCTGGCGGCGGATCGCCGTCGTGCCGCTGGCGAGCGACTTTGCCGACACCGGTGCTACGCAGGCGGCACCCTCCACCACCATCCTGTTCGCGGGGCGGCTGGTGAAGCGCAAGGGCCTGTCGTGGTTCGTGCGCGAGGTGCTGCCGCTGCTGCCCGACAGCCTGACGCTCGACGTCGCCGGGACGGTGTGGGACGCGAGCGAGGAGGCGGCGCTGGCCGATCCGCGCGTGCGCTTTCTCGGCCCGCTGCCGCAGGACGAGCTGGCGCGGCGTTTCGCGGCGGCGCTGTGCGTGATCGTCCCCAACATCGCGCCCGAGAACGGCGAATACGAAGGCTTCGGCCTCGTCGCGCCCGAGGCTGCGGCGGCAGGCGGGGTGGTACTCGCCGCGAGCCATGGCGGGCTGACCGACGCGGTGCTCGACGGGGAGACCGGCTTCCTGCTGCCCACCGGCGAGGCCGCCGCCTGGGCCGAAAGGATCGCCGCCGTGGCGGCATGGCCTGCGGATGAGCGCGCGGCATGGTGCCGCACCGCCGCACAGCGCTCGCGCGCCTATTACAGCTGGCCGCGCGTCGCCGCCGATACCTTCGCGCTGTATGAAAAGGCGTCGGCAGCCGACGAGGCGGCTCCGGACAGCGGAGCGAAGGTTTGGCTGCGCCGCGCCAGCCGGCTTGCCGGGGCCGTGCTGCTGGTCGCCAGCCTCGTCTTCGTCGGGCGGCACCTCGCCGCACACTGGCCGGGCGAAGTGCGCTTTCCGCTCGCGACGCTGGCGCTGGCGGGGGGCCTCTATGCCCTCACCCATCTGACCACGACGCTCGGCTGGCTGGGGATCATCCGCGCCTGCGGCCACCATCTCCCGCTGCGCGAGGGCTTCGCGATCAGTCTGGTCTCGCAGGCCGCCAAATATATTCCGGGCAATGTCGCGCATCACATCGGCCGCGCCGCGCTGGCGAAGCAGGCCGGGCTGCCGCTCAGGGTGTCGACGCTGGTGCTGCCGGTGGAGATCGCCTGCGTGTGCTTTGCCGCGCTGCTGGTGGGAGGGTTCCTGCTCTCGCCCTGGATCACGCTTACCTGCCTTGTCGCGCTGGCGGCGCTGCTGGCGACCCCGGCGCGCGGGCTGGCGCTGCCGATCCTCGCCTTTGCACTAGGGCTGGGGCTGGCGGGGGTGTCCTTCGCGCTGCTGGTGGAGGTGCCGCAAGCGGTGCCGGCCTATCCCCTCGGCTGGCTCGCCGGGTTCCTGCTGCCCGGCGCACCCGCGGGGCTCGGGGTGCGCGAGGCGGCGCTGCTAGCCCTGCTTGACCAAGCGGCAAGCCCCGAAGCACTGGGCGGCGCGATCATTGTCCACCGGGTGATCACCGCCGTGGTCGATGGTCTGGTCGCGCTGGCGGCCTATTTCGCCGGACTGGCCTCGATCCAGAGGCGCGCGGCAAACAGCGGGCCCACCAGCGGCAGGTGACTGAGCGGGTGGACGTGCTTGAGCACGTTGTAATGCGCGATGGTCTTCACCGTGACGGTATCGAACCCGCAGCGGGCAAGCAGCGCGCGGTGCTGTTCGCCGGTGCGCACGGCGATGTGCTCGGGAAACTGGCGCAGGATGCCGAGGTCCTTGGCCCGTTCGATGAAGAAGTTGAGATTGGGGGTGTGGAGGTAGAGCCGCCCGCCCGGCACCAGCACCTTGCGGATCGCGCTGTAGATTTCGATGAAGGTCGCATCATCGATATGTTCGCTGAAGTCGAAGGTGGTGGCGATATCGAAGGCGGCCGGATTGCGCTCGCAGAAGGCGACGATGTCCTCGCAATGGAACCGCGCCTTCTCGCTCGCCCGCTCGCTGGCGGCGGCGATGAAATCGGGCGAGAAATCGACCCCGTCATAGGAGCCGAACCGGTCAAGACACCCCAGCAGCATCCCGAGCCCGCAGCCGAAATCGACGATCCGGTCCTCGGGCCCGATATCCATCAGCGGGACAAGGCGCGACACCCTGAAGGTCGGCGAGGCCTTGAAGCGCTCGACATATTCGCCCGAGTGAAGTGAGACAGCATCCATCGCGGGCGGTGATACCCTCTGCGGCAGGCGCGCGGCAAGACCGAGGGGCGAGAAGGGCGGTGATGGGCGGGGGGAAGCTTGGCGCACCCGACAGGATTCGAACCTGTGACCTCTGCCTTCGGAGGGCAGCGCTCTATCCAGCTGAGCTACGGGTGCATAGTGCCGTGTGGCGCGCAAGATCATTGCGTGCGGCGGGGCGCTTAGCAAGACCGCCTGCTCAGCGCCACACAATTTGTCGTTCCGCGCGCTTGCTCCGGGCGAGGCCGTGGCGGTCGCGGGCCAGGGCTTAACCAATCGGCAAGGAGCCGACCCTAGCCTCTACTTATGGCTAGTATACCGCCTGAACCGATTCTCCGTCTGGCCGATCCCCGGCTGGACGGCGTGCCTGCGCCTGCTGCGCTGGTGGCGCAATGGGATGCGCTGCACGCCAGTGCGGCGAGCCTCGGCAAGCTGGCGCAGATCGCTCAGGAGACCGCCGCGCCGCCGTTCGACCGACTGGTCGAGACCGCGCTGCCGTGGCAGCTGACGCTCGCCGCGCAGGGGATGGACGATATTGCGGCAATGCTGGCGCCCGGCCTCGCAGCGCTCGGCACGCTGACGGCGCGCGGGCAGGAAACCGCTGCTCCGGCGCTGGCGCTGTGGCGCGAGTTCCACGCCGCGCGCGCGGGTGTGCTCGCCGCGCTGCACGCCCCCGTCACCGCCTGAACCGCCTCGCCCGCAGCCGCGCGCGCTTGACTGTGTTCGCATTCTGTTCCAGCGTTGCGCCATGTCCGAGCCAGCCTCTACCCTGCACGATTCGCCTGCGCCCGGCGGTCTGATGGCGACCGACGTCGCGCGCGGGATCGCGCGGCTGTTCGCGCGCAACGACATCTGGTGCCTGCCCGAAGTGCCGATCCGCAACGGGCGCCGCGCCGATCTGATGGGGATCGATGCGCGCGGGCAGGTGGTGATCGTGGAGATCAAGGTCGCCCGCGCCGATCTGCTCGGCGATGCCAAGTGGCCCGACTATCTCGATTTCTGCGACCGGTTCTTCTGGGGCGTGCCCCCGGGGCTCGATCGCGCACCGCTGGAGACCGAGGCCTATCGCCCGGCGACCTGCGGGGTGATCGTGGCCGATGGCTATGATGCCGAGATCCTGCGCCCCGCCGCGCTCGAACCATTAGCGGCGGCGCGGCGCAAGACGCAGGTCGAACATCTCGCGCGGATCGCGATGCGGCGGCATACCGCGCTCATCGATCCGCTGTGCGCCGCGCTCGACAGCCTGCCCTGACGCCGCCTGCCGATTGAGGCTGTCGCGCCAGCCCGATTTGCGCCATATCCGGGCCCGCGATGCTTCCTGTCGACCTGCCCGTTCCGCTTGCCCTGCTGATCGTCAGCCTTGCCGTGACCGTGATCGTGGCGCTGCGCTACCTGCTCTCCAGCGGTCTGTTCGCGCTCGCCACCGCGCGGATGCGCCCCGGGCTCTATGCCGGGCGCGGCCAGCAGATCGGGCGCGAGATCCGCTGGTCGCTGCTGTCTGCGGCGATCTACGGCACCCCGGCGGGGATCGTGCTGTGGGGCTGGAACCATCACGGCTGGACCATGATCACCGCCGACTGGACCGCGCTGCCGCTGTGGTATCACCCGCTCAGCGTGCTGATCTACCTGTTCGTGCAGGACACCTGTTTCTACTGGAGCCACCGCTGGATGCACCGGCCCAGGTGGTTCCGCCTCGCCCATGCCGTCCACCACGACAGCCGCCCGCCGACCGCGTGGACCGCGATGAGCTTCCACCCGATCGAGGCCGTGACGGGCGCGATTGTGGTGCCGGTGCTGGTCTTCTTCGTGCCGATCCACCTGTCGATGCTCGGCCTGGTGCTGACCGTCGCCACGGTGATGGGGGTGACCAATCACATGGGGTGGGAGATCTTCCCGCGCTGGCTTGTTCACTCGGCGTTGGGGAACTGGCTGATAACCGCCAGTCACCACGAGCGTCACCACGAGGAATACAAATGCAACTACGGGCTTTATTTCCGCGTGTGGGACCGCTTGTGCGGGACCGACAAGGGGCTGTCGCGGCGGATCGTCGCCGAGGCGGGGCACGCCCGCGAGGCGGCGCTGTCGTGAGACGCGTGGCGCTTGGCCTCGGGGCGATCGCCGCGCTGACCGGCGCCGCCCCTGCGCTTGCGGGCGAGGTGGTGATCACGGTCACCGATCTGCGGTCGAGCAAGGGCGTGGTGCGCGCCTGCATGACGACCCGCAGCGACATCTTCCCCAAGTGCATCAAGGACCCGACCGCGCACCGCACCGTGGTTCCGGCGGCGGAGAAAGTGGTGATCCGCTTCACCGGGGTGAAGCCGGGCGATTATGCCGTCGCGCTGCTGCATGACGAGAACAACAACGGCAAGGCCGACCGGTCGCTCGGAATGATGCCCAAGGAAGGCTACGGCTTCTCGCGCGATGCCCCGGTCAAGATGGCGCCGCCCAAGTTCAGGGACGCGGTGTTCAGCCAAGGCGAAGGCACCACCCGGCTCACCATCAAGATGCGCTATTTCCTCTAGGGCGGGCGGCGGCCCGCTCCTCTCCGATCGGCCGCCGACTTAACGGGATGTTTACCACACCGCGCCAGAACGGCTGCCGTACCTGTTCACCAAGGGGCGGAATAAACAGCCATGGACACTTTGCGCGGCCCATTCGACACTGGCGAGCCTGCCGACCGCGGCTGGGATGCGCCCGAGGATGACAGCCCCGAAACCCTAGCCCCGCGCGAGCTGCCGCCCGAAGCGATCGGTCAGGACGAGCGCCGGATGCAGGTGCGCGCCTATAATCACTGGGCGGGCCAGCTGGGCGAGCGGATGTTCCCGCTGATCGACGATCTCGATCCGGCCAACCTCCCCGATTTCGGCCCCTACAGCGTGCTGCTCGACTTCACCGCCGGCATCGAGAACCCCGCCGTGCAGTTCCTTGGCGAGCGACTCGCGCAGGAATGCGGCGGGCATGGCGCGATCACCCACCTGTCGGACGTGCCGCCCCGCTCGCTGCTGAGCCGCATCACCGACCACTACATGCAGATTCTCGCCAACCAGGCGCCGATCGGGTTCGAGGCCGAGTTCGTGAACCAGCGCGGGGTCGAGATCCTCTATCGTGGCATTCTGCTGCCCTATTCGAGCAACGACGAGACGATCGACTTCATCTACGGCGTGATCAACTGGAAGGAGATGGCCGACCAGCTGACCGCGGACGAGCTGCTGCTCGAAATCGATCAGGCACTCGAGCTCGGCAATGAGCTCGAAGTCGAGGATGAACCGCAGCGCCGCGTCGCCGATCCGGTCACCGAATGGGCGGATTCGCCCGCACACGAGGCCGAGGACGCGTTCGAGGGCACGAGCGAGTTCGCGCTCGACGAGACCTTCGCCGAAGACGGTTTTGCCGGGGAATCCTACGGCGAAGACCGCAGCCCGCTGACCGATTTCTCGGCCTATGCGCTCGACGGTGACGACGAGGAATATGACGAGGACGAAGGCGAGGACACCAGCGCCGGTTATTCCTTCGCCTCGCTCGCCGACTATATCGAAGCGCCGGTCAAGAAGGCGATCGATCCGGCCAGCCTGCCCTATGATCCGACGGCCGATGTCGCGTTCGATGCGCCCTACCAGAGCAGCTACGAGCCCGTCTATGCGAACGGTTTCGACAGCGACTTCGCTGCGCAGGGCGAGGACGCGGAAGAACCCGTCTTCGCTGCCGAAGTGCCCGAGGATGCGGGCCTCTACGACTGGCTCGCCGCCGCGCGCGAACTGGCGCACGCCGCCGATGCCACCGAGGACCGCAGCCGCAGCGCGCTCTATGAGGCCGTCAGCCGCGCCTATGACTTCTCGCTCGCGGCCGCAGCCGCGCCGAAAGACTACGCCGAACTGATCGCCGAAAGCGGCCTCACCATGCAGGACCGCGCGCCGATGACCCCGGTGGTCAAGCTCGTATTCGGGCATGATTACGACAAGACCCGCCTGACCGAATATGCCGCTGTGCTGACCCACGCGCACCGCATCGGACTGGAGCGCGGCACGCTGTCGCGCTTCCTCTCGGAGGCCGAAGGCGGCCTCAAGGGTGTGGTCAAGGCCGAACGCCGCCTGCGCCGCGAGGAGCAGGGCAAGGCGATCGAGGAAGAAAAGGGCATCCGCACCGCGCTGGCGAAGAAGCTGCGCGCCCTGGAAGCCCTGACGCTCGAGGCGCTGGCGGGCGAAGGCCCGGAATTCGCGCTGGTGATGGTCCGCCGCGACCGCGACGGCAACCTCGTCGTGCTCGGCGAGCTGCCCGAGGACGTGCCGCAGCTCGAACGCGCCGCCAAGCGGCTGGTGGGCTAGGGATTCCTGTTTTCGGGTTCGCTGGCGCGAACCGCAGACCTCCCGCCCCGCCACCCCACCCGGCCACCAAAGATACCAACAGGCGAGGGTGGCCGGGTGGGGAGGCGGGGCGGGCGGTCTGAACCTTCACATAAAAGGTTCGAGCACCTCGGGCCGCACCCGCGCCAGCCGGCCCGTGGCGCGGTC
>JAPZRO010000002.1 GCA_027531395.1 Porphyrobacter sp.
GCGGGCGAGAGCTTGCTGGTCTGGAACGGTATCGGCGGCAGTCATGCCCTGCCTGTTAGCAAGCGGGGCCGGGGGGGGGGGAGCCCCCCCCCCCCCCCCCCCCCCCCCCCACCAAACAAAAAATCATAAACACCAACCCAAACACCCCCTGGGTGTGGTGGGTGTTTTTCTACCCGGGGATTTGGGTGACGTCTACATCCAAGTCTTGTGGGTTTTGCCGGGGGGGGGGGGGGGGGGGTTTGCCCCCCCACGCCCCGCTTGCTAACAGGCAGGGCATGACTGCCGCCGATACCGTTCCAGACCAGCAAGCTCTCGCCCGCGTCGGCGCGCAGGTGCGCGAGCGGCTGGCCGCAGACCCGGGCGTCTATCGCATCGAGAACGACCATTGCGAGCTCTTCGCCGTGGGCGATTTCCTCACCGCTGCCGAATGCGCGAAGCTGTGCGCGATGATCGACGAGGTCGCGCGGCCCTCCTCACTCCACGAGCTCGACTACGCCAGCGGCTTCCGCACTTCCTATTCCGGCGACCTCGACCCCGAAGAAAGCTTCGTGAAGGGCATCTCGCGCCGGATCGACGATCTGCTCGGCCTGCCGTCGGAAATCGGCGAGGCGGTGCAGGGCCAGCGCTATCTCCCCGGCCAGCAGTTCCAGCCGCACAATGACTGGTTCTACACCTCCGAGAAATACTGGAAGCTCGAAGAGGCGCGCGGCGGTCAGCGCAGTTGGACCGCGATGGCCTATCTCAACGAGGTCGAGGAGGGCGGCGCAACGCTGTTCACCGAAATCGGCATCCAGATCGAGCCCAAGCCCGGCGTGCTCTTGCTGTGGAATAATGCTCTGCCCGACGGCCGCCCCAACGAGGGCACGATGCACGCCGGAATGCCGGTGCTGAAGGGCGCGAAATACGTCATCACCAAGTGGTATCGCACGCGTAAATGGCGGTAGGAAAGACCCAGCGGCCTATTTCTCCGGGCCAGTCTGTGCTGCCTCCTCGTCCCGCCTGATCGCCCGCACGTCCTGCGCCAGCCGGTCGATCCGGTGGCCGAGCCGCAGGATCTCCAGCTGGGTGCGCAGGTTCACCTCGTAATCGTGGCGCGCGGTGATGCGGTCTTTCATCGCCTGCCGGTTCTGGCTCATCAGGATCACCGGCGCCTGCACCGCGGCGAGCATCGACAGCATCAGGTTGAGGAAGATGAAGGGATAGGCATCGAAGGGCTTGAAGCCCATCGCCGGCAGCACCCCGCTATTGAGCGCGGCCCACACCACCAGCACCACGCCGAAGCAGATGATGAAGCCCCAGCTGCCCCCGACTGCCGCAACCCGGTCGGCCAGGCGGTCGCCCCAGGTGGCGTGCGCCTGCGCCAGTTCCTCGGCATCGCGCCCGGTGAAAGTCCCCGCCGCCACCCGCCTGAGCACGCGCTGTTCGTCGGCTTCGAGATCGTCGAAGTCGCGCCCCAACAGGTCTCGCGCGAGCTTGTGCGGATCGGCTTCGCGGGTCATGCCATTCGCCTACGCCTTCGCCAGCGCCTCGGCAATCAGCTGCCGGGTCGGCGCGATGCCGTAGAGCGCGATAAAGCTGCCCATGCGCGGCCCCTGCTCGCTGCCGAGGAGGGTCTCGTAGAGCGCCTTGAACCAGTCGCGTAGGGATTCGAACCCGAATTCCTCCTGCTTGCCGATCTCGTAGACGATGGTCTGCAAGTCCTCGGCGCTCATGTCCGCCGGGGCTTCGGCCAGCGCGGCATCGAGCGCCCACAGCGCAGGCACCTCGCCACCTGCCGGAGCGCGCTTGGCGAGCGTCGGGGCGACGAAATCGCGGTTATAGGCCAGCGCCTTCATCACCAGCACATCAAGCGCGGGGTGCGCAGCCGGATCGGCATCCGCGACATAATTGCCGAGGTACGACCACACCGCCTCGTGGGTCGCGCCCGCGCCGAGCACGCCGACCAGATTGAGCAGGAGGCTGAACGGCACGGGCAGCGTATCGCCCTGCCCCGGCGCATCGGCGCCCTCGTGGTGCCGGTTCGCGCGCAGCAGGTGCCACACCGGATTGCCGAGCCGCTTGTCGATATCCTGCCCCGGCAGGGCCGCGCGGAACTGCCAGTAATCGTCGATCGCCTTGGGGATCACGCCGACATGGAGCTGCTTGGCGCTCTTGGGATTGGCGAAGATGTAGTAGCCGAGGCTCTCCTCGCTGCCATATTCGAGCCATTGCTCGATCGACAGGCCATTGCCCTTGGACTTGGAGATCTTCTCGCCCTTGGCATCGAGGAACAGCTCGTAGATCAGCCCTTCGGGCTTGTTCCCGCCGAGCACGCGCGCGATCTTGCCCGACTGGATGCCGCTATCGGTCAGGTCCTTGCCGTACATCTCGTAATCGACGCCGAGCGCGACCCAGCGCATCGCCCAGTCGACCTTCCACTGGCACTTGGCCATGCCGCCCAGCGCCGATTGTTCGACCACAGCGCCGTCCTCGTCGGTGAAGCGGATGATCCCGGCGGCCGCGTCGACCACCTCGATCGGCACCTGCAATACCGCGCCGGTGGTCGGCGAAATCGGCATGACCGGCGAATAGGTGCGGCGGCGCTCCTCTCCGAGGGTCGGCAGCATGATGTCCATGATCGCGCCGAAATTGGCGAGCACGCCCTTCAGCGCCTCGTCGAACTTGCCACCATTGTAGCAGTCCGAGGAGCTGACGAATTCATACTCGAAGCCGAAGCGGTCGAGGAAGTCGCGCAGCATCGCGTTGTTGTGCGCGGCGAAGCTTTCGAACTTCTCGAACGGATCGGGGATGCGCGAAAGCGGCTTGCCGAGGTGCTCGGTCAGCATCGCCTGATTGGGGACGTTGTCGGGCACCTTGCGCAACCCGTCCAAGTCGTCCGAGAAGGCCACCAGCCGCGTCGGCGCGCCGCCGGTCAGCGTCTCGTAGGCGCGGCGCACGAGGCTGGTGCGCAGCACTTCCTGGAAGGTGCCGATATGCGGCAGGCCCGAGGGGCCGTAACCGGTCTCGAACAGCACCCCGCCTTCCTTGCCTTGCGGCAGGCGCTTGGCAAGGCGCTGCGCCTCCTGGAACGGCCAGGCCTTGGAGTTGGTCGCTGCGGCGATGAGGGCGTCTTGGGTGATCGTCATGGCAGGGCGGCTATTAGGGATGGCGGACAGGCTTGCAAGCCCAATGGCGGGGGTAAAGGTGACAAAGGTGACACCGTGTCAACTTTGAAACAAAATTACGTCTTCAATGAAATCATAGTCTTGATGTGGACTTCTGGCCCGAATTGTGAGCGGACGGACACAAGCGGATCGCGTGGAAATCCGCCTGATGCCGTCAGCACCGCGTCGTTCTAGCGCGCCCAAGGCCTGTAGGACAGGCAGCGGGGCAAAGCCTGATCGGGGTGCGTTTACATCGGCGCGCGGCTCGCCCATCGTCCTTGCTGTGACTCCCCCCGATCCTCTCCTTCTCCCCGCGCTCCATGCCAGCCATGGCGGACACTGGCTGCGGCCGGCTGCGGGCGGCACCAACGCGGTGTCGAAGGGCGATGCGATCATGGCCGCCGCCGATACGCCGGTGCTGCTGATCAACGCCCCGCTGGTGGCGAGCCGGCTGGGCTATCCCGATCTCTCGGGGCTCGACCTGCTGGAGGCCTTCGCCTTCATCCACCCCGCGCGCTTCTGCGTGCCGACCCCGCGCGGCCTTGCCGAAGCGCTGGGCCTGCCGGTGCCGGAGAACGACGCGGCGGTTCCCGAACTGCTCCAGCGCGCCGGCGGGGCGCTGATCGCGGCGGTGCGCGATCCCGAATGGTTCGAGCGCGAGGGCGCGTGGAGCGCGCTGCAATCGCTCGAACGCCTGCGCTGGCCGTGGGCGCAGGTGCTCAAGGCCCACATCGCCAAGCCCGAACTCGCCGAGCGCTGGCTGTTCGCGCGCCTGCCCGAATGGGAGGAAGCGGGCGAGCGCCCTGCTCCGCGACAGGTGGAGCTGTCGGCAGAGGCCGTGCAGGCGCAGCTGGCGCGGCTCACCGGAGACGGCGCGGAACAGCGCGAGGGCCAGCGCGCCTATGCGCAGGATGTGTCGCGCATCTTCGCTCCGCGCTCGGCCCCCGGTCGCCCGCATCTGGCGCTGGCGCAGGCGGGAACGGGGATCGGCAAGACGCTGGGCTATCTCGCGCCCGCCTCGCTATGGGCGGCGGCGAGCGGCGGCACGGTGTGGGTCTCGACCTTCACCAAGAACCTGCAACGCCAGCTGCGCGCCGAAAGCCGCCGGGCATGGCCTGCCAAGCGTCCCGACGGCACCCCGCCAGTGGTGGTGCGCAAGGGGCGCGAGAATTACCTCTGCCTGCTCAATCTCGAGGACGCGCTGCAAGGCGGGTTCGCGGGCCGCGCGGCGGTGCTGGCGCAGCTGGTGGCGCGCTGGGGCGCCTATACCCGCGATGGCGACATGATCGGCGGCGATCTGCCCGGCTGGCTCGGGACGCTGTTCCGCAAGAGAGGCATCGCGGCACTCACCGACCAGCGCGGCGAGTGCATCTATGCCGGCTGCCCGCATTACCGGAAGTGCTTCATCGAACGCGCCGCGCGGGATTCTGTGCAGGCTGACCTCGTGATCGCCAACCATGCGCTGGTGATGGTCAACGCCGCGCGCGCCCGCGACCCGAACCAGCGCCCCACCCGCCTGATCTTCGACGAAGGCCACCACGTGTTCGACGCGGCGGATTCGACCTTTGCTGCGACCCTTAGCGGGCAGGAGGCGATCGAGCTCCGTCGCTGGATCGTCGGCCCCGAGCGCGAGGCGCGCGGGCGGCGGCGGGGGCTCTCGGCGCGGCTCGCGGATGTGGCGAGCTATGACGAGGCGGGCGCCGAGGCGATCGCGGCGGCGTGCAAGGCGGGGCAGCTGCTCCCCTCCGATGGCTGGCTCCAGCGCCTCGCCGAGAACAGCCCCTTCGGCCCGGTGGAGGCGCTGCTCGCGGCGGTGCGCACCGCAACCTATGCCCGCGACGAGAGCGGCGGGCAGGAGGCGGGCTACGGCATCGAGACCGAGGCCTCGGGCCTGCCCGGCGAGGTGATCGAGGCCGCCAGCAACGCCGCCGAGGCGCTGGCCGGCATCCGCGTGCCGCTGATCCGGCTGGGCGGACGGCTCGAGGCGATCCTTGCCGAACCGCCCGACTGGCTCGACGCGCAAGGGAGGGCCCGGATCGAAGGCGCGCGCTTTGCGCTGGGCTGGCGGATCGAGCTGATCGCGGCATGGGAAGCCCTGCTCGACCGGCTGGGCGGGCCCGCCGACCCCGAATTCGTCGACTGGCTCGCGGTCGACCGCTCCGACGCGCGCGAGTTCGATGTGGCGATCCACCGCCGCTGGCTCGACCCGATGAAACCCTTCGCCCGCGTCGTGCTCGAACCGGCGCACGGGGTGCTGCTGACCAGCGCGACCCTCACCGACCGCACGACTGATGACGACCGCTGGGCCAGCGCCATCGCGCGCTCGGGCGCGGCGCATATCGAGGGCACGCCGCTGCTCTCGGCGGCCGAGAGCCCCTTCGACTACGCCAGCCGCGCCGAGGTGCTGATCGTCACCGACGTAGCCAAGGGCGATTTGCCCGCGCTTGCGGGTGCCTATGCGCGGCTGATCGAGGCGTCGGGCGGCGGGGTGCTCGGGTTGTTCACCGCGATCCGGCGGCTGCGCGCGGTGCATGGCCGCATCGCCGATCGCCTCGCGCGCGCCGGCCTGCCGGTCTATGCTCAGCACGTCGACCCGATCGACACCGGCACGCTGGTCGACATCTTCCGCGACGATCCGCGCGCCAGCCTGCTCGGCACGGATGCCCTGCGCGACGGCGTGGACGTGCCCGGCCACTCGCTGCGCTGCGTGGTGATGGAGCAGGTCCCTTGGCCCCGCCCCGACATCCTCCACAAGGCGCGCAGGCTCGCAGGCGGCGGCTCGGCCTATGACGACCGCATCATCCGCGCGCGGCTGGCGCAGGCCTTCGGGCGGCTGATCCGGAGCAAGGAGGATGCCGGCCACTTCGTCATGCTCTCTCCCGCCTTCCCCTCGCGCCTGCTCACCGCCTTCCCGCCCGGCGCGCCGGTGTTGCGCGTCACGCTTGATGAGGCTTTACAACGCGTCTCGGCTGGTGTTGTGGGCAAGCATTCCGTCCCCGCGCCGGTCGACGACAAGGGAGCTTTACTGCCATGAAGATCCTGGGCCTGCTGCGCCACGCCAAATCCGACTGGGACGACATGAACCAGCGCGATTTCGACCGCGGGCTGAACGCGCGCGGGAAGAAGGGTGCGCAGCTGATCGGCCAGCATATCCGCGACCACGGGATCAAGTGGGACAAGGTGATCGCTTCGCCGGCGGTGCGGGTGAAGCTGACGCTCGAAGGCGCGCTGCCCGAGGTCACGCCGGAATACGACCAGAAGCTCTATCTCGCCAGCTACGACACCATCATCGAGACGATCGAGGCCCATGCCGGCAGCGGCGATGACGAGGCCGATGCGATCCTCGTCGCGGGCCACAATCCGGGCTTGCAGGATGTGCTGCTCGAACTGGTCGCGCCGGGCAAGGAGAACGCCCTGTTCAAGGAAGCGGTGGTGAAGTTCCCGACCGCTGCCTACGCGGTGCTCGAATGCGATATCGAACACTGGTCGCAATTGAAGCGCTACTGCGCCGGGCTGGTCCACTTCGCCCGGCCGCGCGATCTCGATCCCGCGCTGGGGCCGGAGAGCTAGTCCCCGGCCCCGCGCAGGCCCGGGTTACTCCCCTTCGCCCTCGCCGCCGGCCAGCCCGCGCGCTTCGAGCAGCGGCTGGATGTCCGGCTGGCGACCGGCGAAGTTCTGGAACATCTCGAAATAGTCCATCGTCCCGCCGCGGCTCAGCACGGTCTTGCGGTAGTGATCGCCATTGGCGCGGGTCAGCCCGCCATTGTCGCTGAACCACTTGCGGCTGTCGCGGTCGAGCATCTGGGTCCACAGGTAGGAATAATAGCCCGCCGAATAGCCCGCCGGATCGCTGAAGATGTGGTTGAAATAGGTGGAGCGGTAGCGCGGCGGCACCAGACCCACTTCCAGCCCCAGTTCCTCCAGCGACTTGCGCTCGAAGGCGTCGACTTCTTCCGGCGTGTCGATCGCGGCGGCAGCCTCGGGGGTGAGCGCGGCCCACTTCATGTCGAGCAGCGCGGCGGCCACGGTCTCGCCGAAATCATAGCCCTGGTTGAACTTGGAGGCTGCCTCGATCTTCTCGACCAGCGCCATCGGGATGGTCTCGCCGGTCTTGTAGTGCTTGGCGTAGTTCTGCAGCACTTCCGGATAGGTCGCCCACATCTCGTTGACCTGGCTGGGGTATTCCACGAAGTCGCGCGCCGTGGCGGTGCCCGAGATGCTCTCGTAGCGCTGGTCGGCGAACAGGCCGTGCAGCGCGTGGCCGAATTCGTGGAAGGTGGTGCTGACGTCGTCGAAGCTCACCAGCTGCACCTCGCCCGGCGCGGCCTTGGGGATGTTGAGCACGTTGTAGATCACCGGCTTGGTGCCCCATTCGTGGCTCTGGTCGACGAAGTTGCTCATCCACGCCCCGCCGCGCTTGGACGGGCGCTGGAACGGATCGAAGTAGAACAGCCCGAGCTCCGAGCCATCGGCATCGAACACGGTGTAGACCCACACGTCGGGGTGATAGGTTGGCAGATCGGTGCGGCGCTTGAAGGAGAGGCCGTAGAGCTTGTTCGCGGCGTAGAACACGCCGTCTTCCAGCACCTTGTCGAGCTGGAAATACTGCGCCACCGCGTCTTCATCGAGGTCGTAGCGCTCGGCCTTGATGCGGCTCGCATAGCGATACCAGTCCCACGGCTGGACGGTGTAGTCGCCGCCATCGGCCTTGATCGCGGCGTTGAGCATCTCGGCCTCGCGGCGCTGAGTGGCGGCGAGCGCGGGGACCATCTGCTCCATGAAATCGAGCGCGGTCTTGGGCGTCTTCGCCATGCGGTCATACATGGTGTAGCTCGCCCAGTCGGGCTCGCCGAACAGCGCCGCCTTCTGCGCGCGTAGCGTGGCGATCCTGGCCAGCAGCACGCGGGTATCGTGCTCGGCGGCCGCCCCGTCGGCGCGGTTGTAGCTCAGGCGGAACAGCTTCTCGCGGGTGGCGCGGTTTTCGAGGGTCGGAAGGAGCGGCTGCTGCGTCGTGTTCTGGAGCGCGATCGCATACTTGCCCGGATGGCCCTTTTCGGCGGCGAGATCGGCGGCGGCCTTGATGTCGGCCTCCGACAAGCCGGCGAGTTCGGCCGCGGTATCGACGATCAGCGGCTGGCCGTTGGTCGCGGCGCGCACCTTCTGGCCGAATTCGGTAGTGAGCGTCGACAGCTGGCCGTTGATCGCTTTCACCTGCTCGCGCTCGGCCTCGGTCAGCAGCGCGCCGGCATGGACCATGCGCTTGTAGGTCTCCTCCAGCAGCCGCGCGTCCTCGGTCGTCATCGTCATCGCGGCGCGGTTGTCATAGACCGCCTTCACCCGCGCAAAGAGCGCCGGATCGAGCGTGATCGAATCCTGATGGGCCGAGAGCTTGGGGCTGATCTCGGTGTCGATCGCATCGAGCCGGTCGGTGGTGTTGGCGCCGGTGAGCGCATAGAACACCCGCGCCACGCGGCCGAGCATCCGGCCCGATTTCTCCAGCGCGACGATGGTGTTGGCGAAGGTCGGCGCTTCGGGATTGGCGATGATCGCGGCGACTTCGGCCTTCTGGATCGCCATGCCCTGTTCGAAGGCGGGGATGTAGTCATCCTCGGAAATCTTGGTGAAATCAGGGGCAAGGAAGGGAAGCGTGCTGTCCGACGCGAAATAGCCGGTACCCTGCGGGATCGCGGGTGCGGTGGCGGCGGCGCTCTGCGCCAGCGCGGGCGCGGGCGCGGCGGCAAGGCTCATCACCAGCGCGGCGGCGGACACGGTGGACAGGACAGGGGCAAGGTTGCGCGGAATCATGTCGGGGTTCTCTCTCGGTTCAGCGTCGCAAGCGGCGATAATGTCCTGCGGTGCGACGGGCTCATGCATGGGCGCCCTTGAACAGAGTCTGACCGGCATTTGCAAGGTCGCTCGTCGAATGGGGTCAGGCGATCAGCTTGCGCGGGCCGGGGCCTTCGTCAGCCAGCCGATCACCGGGGTTCCAGATCGCGCAGTGTTCAAGGCTGAGGCAGCCGCAGCCGATGCACCCGTCGAGCCGGTCGCGGGTGCGCTCGAGCTCGGCAATGCGGTTGTCGAGATGGGCGCGGATGGCGGTGCTGATCGCTTCCCAGTCGCGCGCCGTGGGGGTGCGCCCCTGTGGCAGGGTGGCGAGCTGCGCGCGGATCTCGCCCAGCGAAAGGCCGAGCCGCTGGGCGATGAGGATAAAGGACAGCCGCCTGATATCCGAACGCAGGAAGCGCCGCTGGTTGCCGCCGCTGCGAACCGGCTCGATCAGGCGCTGCTCCTCGTAAAAGCGGATCGCCGAGACGCTGAGGCCGGTGCGGCGCGCAATCTCGCCGATGGGGATGAGGTCGGAGGGCTTGAGACGGGTCATGGCAGGGCGCTCGCGAAATAGCTTGACCTCAAGTTAGGTTGAGATTGCACCTTGGGCAAGGCGATTGATTCGCACCCCCCAGGAAAGGACACCCCCATGCCCACCGGCCATCTCGAACATATCAACATCACCGTCAGCGATATCGAGCGCAGCGCTGCGCTGCTGGAGCGGCTGTGCGGCTGGCACATCCGCTGGCGCGGCCCCTCGCAGCTGGGCGGGGAGACGATCCATGTCGGCAATGAGTGGGACTATATCGCGGTCTACACCAGGGGCGCGCCGCAGACCGCGCGCTTCGCCAAGGGCGCCCCGCTCAACCATGTCGGGCTGGTGGTCGATGATTTGGGCGCGGCCGAGGCGGTGGTGAAGGCGGCGGGGCTCGAGCCTTTCAACCATGCCGATTACGAACCGGGGCGGCGGTTCTACTTCTTCGACTGGGACGGGATCGAGTTCGAAATGGTGAGCTACGCCTAGAGCAGCCCCGGCTGCCAGCTTGCGCTCTTGCCCCAGGGCTCATCTGTGCGGTCGATGGCGATCGGTCCGTCCCACGGACGGCACAGCGCCAGCGCCGCTGCAGGCGTGCCGCCTGTCCAGCCTGCGTAGTCGTCAGGCGCGAGCAGCACCGGCATGCGTTCATGCACGTCCGCCGCGTCGGTCCCCGCGCTGTCGGTCATCACCATCGAATAGCACGCACCCCACTCGTCCGACGGCCGCCACACGCCCGCGGCGGCGAAGATCGGCGTTTCGGGGAGCGAGAGCCACGTGCGGGTCATGCGCCCCTTGGTCCCCTGCGCCTCGGCCCAGCCGGTGAGCGGGATAAGGCAGCGGCGGTTCTCGAAGGCATGGCGCCAGAAGAACGTCCCGAGCTTGTCGGTGCGCGCATTGTTGACTGGCTTGGGCTTCAGCTTCTGGCCCTGCTTTCCGGTCAGCACCAGCGGGAAGCCCCAGGTCATCGCCCTCACCGTGCCCTCGACCACGACGAGGCCGGAATAGCCGGGATAGACCTCCTCGGCGAAGTTCGCGCCCTGCGAGGCCTCGACCGCATCGAACCACGCGGCGACTTCGCTCGCGTTCTTGGTCATGCGGTAGAGGTTGCACACTGGCTTAGGCGCCCGCGTTACCCACCACGTAGCACGCGGCGGCCATCAGCGCGCCGGCCCAGCGGTTCGAGCGGAAGCGGGCGAGCGGGTTCGCAGGGTCCCCGGCGTCGAGCGTCGCCACCTGCCACGCCAGATGCCCCGCCACCGGCAGCAGCGCGGCGAGCGCGAAGGGATCGGGGCGGTAGAGCCAGATCCCCAGCCCCCACAGCCCGACCGCGGCGGCATAGAAGCCTGCGATCCCGCCCTGCACCCGCGCGCCCATTGCCAGCGCCGAGGAGCGGATGCCGACCATCGCGTCGTCCTCGCGGTCCTGCAGCGCGTAGATCGTGTCGTAGCCGATCACCCAGCAGATGCACCCGGCATAGACCGCCGCGAGCGCGTCCCAGTTGTCCCAGCGCAGCTCCGTCCAGCCGACCAGCAGCCCCCAGTTGAACACCATCCCGAGCCACGCCTGCGGCCACCAGGTGATGCGCTTCATGAAGGGATAGGCGGCGACCAGCGCGAGACTGCCAAGCGCGACGAGTTGCGCCTCCCACCGCAGCTGCAGCAGCACGACGAGGCCGACGAGGCACAGCGCGACGAGCCACACCCAAGCGGTGCGCTTCGACACCCGCCCGCTTGCGACCGGGCGCAGCGCGGTGCGGGCGACCTGCCGGTCGAGATCGGCATCGACGATGTCATTATAGACGCAGCCCGCCCCGCGCATCGCGATCGACCCGAGCAGCAGCCAGCCGAGCAGGAGCCATTGCGGCCCCGATCCGGCCAGCCACACGCCGAAGACGCAGGGCCAGAACAGCAGCCACCAGCCGATCGGCCGGTCGAACCTTGCCAGCAGCGCAAGATCGCGCGGCAGCTGCGGCAGGCGGGCGACGATCCCGCGATGCTCGCTGTCGGGGACGATCTGCTCGCTCACGCCCGCTCCTCCCGCAGCGCCGCGCGCCAGCCGACGAGGGCGCAGGCGAGCATGGTCACGTTCCCGGCGAAATCGAGCATCCCGATGCTGGTCAGCACCGGCACCTCGTAGTGGAACCAGTAGTTGAAGCCGAAGAACGGCAGCAGCAGCACCGCGAACACCGCAAAGCCGCGCGCGCTCCAGCGGACCGCCAGCGCCATCAGCCCGAACAGCACCGCCTGCGCGCCGAAGCAGGCCATGGTGAAACGGGCGAGGAAGCTGCTGTCGCGATAGGGCTCGGTCACCGCGAGGTCGATCACGCTCGCGGGCGCGAACAGCGCCCAGCCGCCCAGAGCCAGAAACACGGCGGCGATGAGGTATTGTGCACCCAGAGTGAGGCGGCGCGCAGCAAGCCCGGCGGGGGCGCTATCGGTAGGCGTGGGGGCAGTCACCCGCCCCCACTAGCCGATCGCAATCAGAAATTCACCACCGATACGCTGAGCTGATAGGGATAGGCCTTGCCCGAGGTCTCGGCGGCACCCATCAGGTAGACGCGGATGGTGTAGTCACCCTTGACCGTCTTGATCCCGGTCGCGTCGCGTCCTTCGACCGAGCTGTTGTAGACGGCCTCGCCGGTGCTGCCCGGCGGCAGGATGTTGAAATTCACCGAATTGCTTCCGGTCATCGACACACCCAGCGTCTGGCCGTTGCCCACGCCCAGCTTGTAATCGCGATAGGCCCTGCCCTTGATCGTGCCCTTGACCGAGGCGTTGTCATTGCCCTTGGCAAAGGTGATCCGCGACACGCTCTGCGCCACGAGCGGCGTGGCGATCACGCCGCCGGCGAGCGCGAGACAGGCGAGCGGCATCAGGAACTTGTTCTTCATCGATTTCCCCTCCCAAAGCGGCAACTCCGAGCCGCCGCCGCGCGACTATAGACGTGCCCTTTCCGGCGACCTACAGCTTTGATCTGAAACAATGACCGAGACTCCGCTCCCCCGCACGCCCGCCTGGCCGCCCAAGAGCGCCCCGCGCCTGTTTGTCGGCGAGGGGCTGGCGCAGGGCCGCACCGTGACACTCGATGGCCCGCAGGCCCATTACCTCGGCAAGGTGATGCGGATGCGCGCGGGCGACATCGTGATCCTGTGCGACGACGTGACGGGCGAATGGGCCGCGCGGGTCATCGATGCGGGCAAGCGCGAAGTGGTGCTGGAGGTGGCAGAGCGGCTCCGCGCGCGCGAAGCCGTGCCCGATCTGTGGCTGTGCCCCGCCCTGCTCAAGAAGGACCGCTTCGATCTGGTGCTGGAGAAGGCGACCGAACTCGGCGTGGCCCGCATCGCCCCCGTCATCACCCGCCGCTGCGTGGCCGACAAGCTCAACCCCGAACGCGCCCGCGCGATCACGATCGAAGCCGCCGAGCAATGCGCCCGCACCGCGCTCCCCGAACTGGCCGAACCGGTGAAGCTCGACGCTCTGCTCGGCGGCTGGCCGGAAGGCCGCGCGCTGTTCTTCGCGGACGAGAACGCCAAAGAACAGGGGGGCGAACCGGCGGCGGCCGCCTTCGCGGCCCATTCCGGCCCCGCCGCGATCCTCACCGGCCCCGAAGGCGGCTTCGACGATGCCGAGCGGGCCGCGATCCGCGCCCATCCGCAGGCACGCCCGGTCAGCCTCGGCCCGCGTATCCTGCGGGGCGAGACCGCCGCGATCGCCGCGCTCTCGGTGTGGATGGCGAGCGCCGGAGACTGGTAGTCCGGCTTCGCCCCGGCAAACGCGTTTTGCGCTTCCCACCGGCAAATCGGTTTTCTATGGCAACCGGCCAGAGAAGGGCCCCCTTGCGATGAGTACACGCGAAGCATCCAGCGCCGACGATCCGGTGATCGAAAGCTTCGATCAGCTGACCCTGCCGATGATCAAGGGCGAGAAGCCCCCGGCAGACTGGCGCATCGGCACCGAGCACGAAAAGCTGGTCTACAAGCGCGACGATTTCCGTGCGCCCTCCTATGACGAGCCTTGCGGCATCCGCGACCTGCTCAAGGGCCTCGAACAATTCGGCTGGACCCCGGTCGAGGAAGGCGGAAACGTCATCGCGCTCAAGGGCGCGGACGGGGCGGTGAGCCTCGAACCGGCAGGACAGCTGGAACTGTCGGGCGCGCCGCTTGAAAACCTGCACCAGACCTGCGCCGAAACCGGACGCCACCTCGCGCAGGTGAAGGAAGTCGGCGAGAAATGCGGGGTCAGCTATCTCGGCCTCGGGATGTGGCCCGACAAGACCCGTGCAGAGCTGCCGATCATGCCCAAGGGCCGCTACGACATCATGTTGCGGCACATGCCGCGCGTGGGCACCATGGGCCTCGACATGATGCTGCGCACCTGCACCATCCAGGTGAACCTCGACTACCAGTCCGAGGCGGACATGGTGCAGAAGTTCCGCACCAGTCTGGCGCTCCAGCCGCTGGCGACCGCGCTGTTCGCCAATTCGCCCTTCACCGAAGGCAAGCCCAACGGATTTCTCTCCTACCGCTCGCACATCTGGTCGGACACCGACCCGGCGCGCACGGGGATGCTGCCTTTCGTGTTCGAGGACGGTTTCGGCTACGAACGCTGGGCCGAATACATGCTCGACGTGCCGATGTATTTCGTCTTCCGCGATGGGAAGTATATCGACGCGGCCGGCCTCAGCTTCCGCGACTTCCTCGATGGCAAGCTGTCGGTGCTCCCCGGCGAGCGCCCGACGCAGAGCGACTGGTGGGATCATCTCTCGACCGCCTTCCCCGAAGTGCGCCTCAAGAGCTTCCTCGAAATGCGCGGTGCCGATGGCGGCCCGTGGAGCCGCATCTGTGCCCTGCCCGCCTTCTGGGTCGGCCTGCTCTACGATCAGGGCGCACTCGATGCGGCGTGGGATCTGGTCAAAGGCTGGTCGATGGAAGAGCGCGAGCGGCTGCGCAACGAAGTCCCGCGCCTCGCGCTCGCCACGAAGTCACCGAGTGGCGGCACCTTGCAGGACCTCGGGCGCGAAGTGCTGAAGATCGCCCACGCCGGCCTGCAGGCACGCGCGCGGCTCAATGCAGCGGGCGACAACGAGACCGGCTATCTCGACACGCTCGACGAGATCGTCGCCAGCGGCAAGGTGCCGGCCCAGCGCCTGCTCGATGCCTATAATGGCGAGTGGAACGGCGACATCACCCGGGTCTATGAACAATCCTTCTGAGGGAGGATTTTGACATGCTGATCGTTCTGGCCAAGGCCAAGGTTTCTGCTGCGTCGATGGACGCGGCGCGGGGTGCGATTGCCGACATGGTGGCCGCGTCGAATGCGGAAGAAGGCTGCATCGCCTATGCTTTCACGCAGGACGTGCTCGATCCCACGGTGCTGCACATCGTCGAAAAGTGGCAGGACGAAGCCGCGCTCCTCGCGCATTTCGCCACGCCGCATATGGCCGCGTTCCAGGCCGCGCTGGCGGGGCTCGATTTCCAGGTGGTCGAGGCGCTAAAGTATCACGCCGACGACGGCGCGCCGGTGATGTGATCCCTACTCGGCGGGATAGGCGTGGGGGCTATCGCCCTGCGCCGCTCCGCTGCCGGTGATCATCCGCTTGAGCCTTGCGAGCGGCGCGGTGATGAGGCCGTGCTGCTCCATCCATGCGTGATATTCGGCGTATTTCGGATCCTCGGCGAGCAGGTGCGCTTCCTCGGTGCGCGCACGCCAGTAGTAGATGCCGTTGACGACCAGCAGAAAGAAGGTGTTGCGCACCGCGTCGGCCGGCGTGCCACTGGTGACGAGGAACGGCAGCACGCTGACCCACCAGAACAGGTTCTTCGACAGATAGGCCGGGTGGCGGGTGAGGCGATAGGGCCCGTGGGTCAGCACGCCGCGATAGGTGAGGTTGGAAAAGCGGATGCCGAACACCACCGTCGCCCAGGCGTAGATGCCGGTGAGCAGCACCAGCAGCGCGCCCCAGGCCCACAGCAGCGCCGGCGATCCGGCGAACCAGTGCGACCAGCCGGGGGTGCCGAACTCGTAGCCGAGCACGAGATTTTCCGGCCCGATCAGCCCCCACACGAAGGGCGGATAGCACAGCAGGGCCGCGAGCCAGCCGGCGAGGAAGGGATTGCCCGAACGGATGTGCGAATCGAGCGGGCGCAGCGTGAGCAGATAGCCCACGGTACCGATCTGCACGTCGATCACGAACAGCAGCGTCACCAGCATCATCGCGAAATCGACCGGATTGGCGATGAGCCGCGCCGGGTCCGCCTCGACCACCTGCGCGAAGCCCGGCGGCAGAATCGAGATCATGAAGGCGCCGAAGAAGCCCTTGATCGTCCACGCTCGCCAATGCTTGGCGATCTGGCCCATGTCCCAGCCCTCGCGCCCGATCACGCCGAGGCCGAGCACAAAGGCGCCGAAATGCCAGCTGCCGTCACGCGGGTTCACCATGTTGCGATCGAGCCAGATGACATAGGGAATCGACAGCGCCACCAGCGGCGCGGCGGCGAAGGTCAGCACCTCCATCGCGAACAGGTAGGAGCCGGTCCAGTACCACCGCGCAAGGCCGTAGAAGGCGGCGAGGATCGCCCAGGTCGCCCACAGGCCCGAGAGCTTGACCACCGAGATCGGCAGGGTTTCGTCAAGCGAGCGCTTTAGGCTCCAGTCGATGCCCGTAGAGGGGCGGCGGTGGACCTTGTCGACCAGCACCGACCACAGCGCCATCGGCAAGGCGGTGAACAGCATGGCGGCGAGCGCGGCATAGGGGCCGGACAGCACGCCGCGTTCGGGAGAAAGCGGGCCACCGAGCCCGAGCGCGGCGGCAATCTCGGGGTAGGAGCGGCAGAAGGCGATCCACGCGAACAGCCCCGCCAGCCCGGCAAAGCCAACGCCCGCCGAAACGTCGCTCTGCGGCGGGGCGGGTCTTGCGGCGGAAACGGGCGAGGTGGCGGCGCTCATCACGCCTGCCGCCTTAGCGCAAAAGGGTTAACGCCCTGCTCAGCGCCCGAGCGTCAAACCGGCGCCTCAGCGCCAGGCGTGAACCGTCCCGCTGTCGTCGAGGATGTAGAGATAGCCGTCGGCCACCACCGGCGCGAGGCTGACCGGCTGACCGAGATCGGCAAACAGCGAAGCCGAACCCTCGCCCGCGCTGATCTTCCACACTTCCCCGCGCGAGCTGGCAGCCCACAGCTGGCCGCCGGCCAGCACCGGGCCGGTCCAGAAGATCGGGCCCTTCTTGTCTTCCTCGTCGCGGTAACGCTGGAGCTGGGTGATCCAGCGCACCCGTCCGCTCGACCGGGCGATGGCGAGCAGTCGCGCATCATCGGTGAGGGTGAAGATCCACTCGCCCGCGATTGCCGGGGTCGAGATGCCGGCGAGGTTCAGTTCCCAGATGCGCTGGCCGGTGAGCAGTTCGTAGGCGGCCATGCGCCCACCCTGCCCGAGCGCATAGACGCGGCCCGAATCGATGATCGGATCGGCGTCGATATCGGTGATCGAGCCGACCGTGGTCGAGATATTGGTGCGCGCCAGCGCGTCCGACCACAGCGTGCGGCCGTTCTCGTAGCGATAGGCGGACAGTTCGCCGCTCGAATAGCCCGCGATGACCGTGCCCTGCCCGGCGGCAGGCGCGGCGACGCCGAACACGCCCGACTGAGTGGTCGAGCCACTTTCATCCCATACCAGCGAGCCATCGGCGATGTTGAGCGCGATGATCTGGTTGTCCTGCGTCATCACGAACAGCTGGCCGAAGGCGATGGTCGGCGAACCGCGCAGCGGGCCGGCCGGGGTCACCTTCCACAGCACTTCGCCGGTTTCGGCATTGAGCGCCTTGACCTCGCCCACCCCGTTGGTGGCGTAGAGCTTGCCCGCTTCATAGCTGACCCCGCCGCCGAAAGCGGACGGCGCCTGGTCCTTGGTCATGTCCTCGTCGCGGCGGGTCCACAGCCGCGCGCCGGTGTTCTTGTCGAAGGCGTGGATCGTGCCGTCGGTGCCTTCGACGAACAGCTTGCCTGCGCCCACCACCGGGGATGCGGCCAGACGCTCGCGGTCGCTCGAACCGGCGATCTGCGCGCTCCACACCTTGGTCGGGTTTTCGGCCAGCGCGAGGTGGCCATAGGACTTGCTCGCCGAGCCACCGGCCTGCGACCATTCGGCGTTGGGCCGCGCAGGCGGGAGAACTACCGAGATCGCGGCAAGCGCCGGATCGACCTCGGCCCCGCTTTCGATGCGCGAAAGGATCGGCATCCGGTTGCCCACAGTCGGCGTGGTCTTGTCATCGCCGCCACCGAACAGGCCGCCCTTGCAGCCGGTCAGCCCGGCCGCCATGATCCCCGCCAGCAAGGCAGCGCGCGCGATTTTCGTGTGTCTCATACCCGTCCGTTTCAAGCTCTCATCCTCACTCGGCCGCGGCAGGTGCCGCCGCCGTGGCAGCAGCGCCGCCGGTGCCGGTAGACGAGACCCCTTCGTCCTCCAGCAGTTTCTTCACATCGACGATCGCATCGACCCCGAGCAGACCCGCCATCTGGCGCGCGCGCGAGCGCAGCGTCTCGGGCTGTTCCTCGTCCTTGGCAATCTGCGCGAACAGCTTGCCTGCCTCGGCGGTGTTGCCGCTTTCCAGATGGGCCATCGCCACCAGTTCTCCGGCGCTGCCGAACCACGGACTATCGGGCTTGGCGAGCGGGCCGAGCCGCGCGATCACGTCGGCGGGCTTCATCCTCTCATAGCGCGCGGCGACATCGCGGATTGTCGCCAGATCGCGCAGCGCGGGCGGCGCATCGGCATCGCCGGCGACCTGCTGGTAGAGCCCGGAGGCCTTGTCCACTTCGCCCTGCTCGAGCGCGGCGGCCGCCTGCAGCATCCGCGCGGCGGTGCGCGCTCCTGCCGAGCCATCGTCGAGCAGCGGCGCGACCTTATCGCTCGCGCCCTTGAAATCGCGCTGGTTGGCCGCATCGAGCGCGGCGATCAGGGTTTCGGACTGCTCCTCAAGCCCGCCTTCACGGTAATTGTCCCACAGCATGTAACCGCCCAGTGCCGCGATCAGAGCGATGATGCCGCCCAGCAGCTTGGTGCCGTGGTTGCGCATGAATTCGAGCGCATCGTCCTGACGCACCGCCTCGTCGATCTCGCGGATCAGGATATCGTCCTCGGCCGGAACCGCAGGCGTGGAGGAAGGAGTGGTCGGAGTGCGCGCCATGCCGGGCTCTGTGTCCTTGTTGCTCTTCTAGTCTCGCCTGTGCCGCAGGCGGAACTGCCGCGCTCTTTAGGCAGGTGTGCGGCCTTCCGCAATGGCACGCAAGGCCCCGTCTGCCAATCTGCGCAGATGTGTGCAGGCCGCCGGTTGAACCGTCGATGAAGCGCCCGCGCCTGCCGGCAAGCTTCAGAAATCGCGCCCAAGCGCCCGAGCATAGGCTGCGCGGTAGGCCGCGACCATCTGCGCCGCATCGTAATGGGCCGTGGCGCGCGCGCGATTGGCGGCGCCGATCCGGGCGCGCAGGGCCGGGTCCTCGGCCAGTTCCTCCAGCATCACCCCCAGCGCCGCCGCGTCGCCCGGCACCGCGATGAAGGGCCGGTTTTCCTCGGCCACCATCTGCCGGACGTCGCCGACATCGGGCGCGGCCACCGGCAGACCCGCTGCCATCGCCTCGACCACCGAGAGCGGAAACTGCTCCGAGGCGGAGGACAGCGCGAAGATATCGAACAGGCCGATAATCTTGGCCGGATCGGGCACCGCGCCGGGCAGGTGGACGCGGTGGCTCACATCCAGCGCCTCGGCTCTGGCGGCAATCGCCTCGCGCTCGGGCCCCTCGCCGCAGATAACCAGATGCCATTCCTCGGGCAGGCCGGCCATCGCCTCGACCAGCATCGGCAATTGCTTGACCGGACGCAGGCCCGCGAGCGTGCCGATCCAGCGCTCGCCCTCGCGCTTGATCAGCCGCAGCGCGCCCGGCTCGGGCGGTGCGGCAAAGGCGGCGGTGTCGATCCCGTTGACGATCCGCAGCACCTTTTCGGGCGGCTGCGCCC
This sequence comes from Porphyrobacter sp., assembly GCA_027531395.1. Taxonomy (GTDB): domain Bacteria; phylum Pseudomonadota; class Alphaproteobacteria; order Sphingomonadales; family Sphingomonadaceae; genus Erythrobacter. The sequence goes on from JAPZRO010000002.1 coordinate 19,515, forward strand.
AGGGGCCGGTGGCGATTGCCTCCAGCCCGGTCGAAGGCACGATCACCCGCGCCGCCCCCCGCAGCGCCGCGCGGCGATAGAGGTTGCGGCGGGTCTTGAGGCCGCCCGCCTCGTCCTCGTTGAACCCGTCCTCATGATGCACCAGCGGCGGCAGGGCGAAGGGCTTGGCAAAGGCGGTGTGCGCCATCGCCACGTCCATCGCGCCCCAGTTGTAGGTGCACACCAGATCATAGCCCTTCAGCGCTTCGGCCAGCGCCGCCAGCCGCCCGGGCGTAGGCAGGCCCTTGAGCGCGGGGAAATCCTTGGGGAAGCGAACCTTGATCTCCGGCGCGATCAGCGCGCGCGCACCCACGGCTTCGGGCTCGGCGGAGACGATGGTGTGCTCCATCGCGCTCCCGAAAGCGTTCATCAGCTTGACGCTACGCACCTCCTTGCCCCCGGCGGAGAAGGTGGAATGGCAATGGAGGACGCGCAATGCCGCCCCGGCGTGCCTGCTCATTCGATCCCGTCCAGCAGCGCGTGGATCGCGGCGCGCGCCTCGGGCTCGTCGAGTGTCGGGGCATGGCCGACGCGCGGCACGGTGATCGAACGCATCGCCGGATTGCGCACGCCCATCTGACGCACGGTTTCAGCGGTGAGCAGATCGGAAAGCTCGCCGCGCACCAGCAGCATCGGCACGCCCGCCAGCGCCTCGAAGGCAAGCCACAGATTGGGCGGCGCGGCATTGCCGGGCTTCGCGAAAGGCTCGGCGATCGCCATGTCGTAATCGAACCCGATCCGCCCGTTCTGGGTGACGACCATCGTGCGCTTGGCCATTTCGAGCCACAGGTCGAGATCGTAATCGGGGAAAGCGGGGGAATGCACCGCCTGAAGCCCGCGCGCGGCGTGGACCCAGGTGGGATAGGAGCGGCCCTGCCCGACATAGCCCGAAATGCGCCCCAGCCCCCCGGCTTCGACCTCGGGCCCGATATCGTTCATCACCACCGCCGCGATCCGCCCCGGCTGGGCGTGCGCCAGCAGCATCGTCATCAGCCCGCCCATCGAGGTGCCGATCGCGATGAAGCGGGTGATGCCCTGCTCGGCCAGCAGTTTCTCGACATCGCCGACATAGACCAGCGGGTTGTAGCTGTCCGAGTCCGGCGCATAGTCGCTGAGGCCGCGCCCGCGCATCTCCGGCACGATCACGCGGCGGCGGGCGCACAGATCATCGGCCAGCGGGCCGAAGTCGCGGGCGTTGCGGGTGAGGCCGTGCATGCACAGCACCGGCAGCGCGGCGGAGCCTTCGGGACCGGGATAGTTGCGGTAATGAAGGTTGAGGCCGTCGCTGCTGGTCCAGTAGCGATCTTCGTAATTTGCAGCCATGAACGGCGATATTCCCTTGGTGCGAGTGGCAAACGCGGGAGGTTCCGTGAAGGCGCCTTGCGTGCTTGCGTGCTTGTCCCCAGTATCGCGGCATGAGCTTGGCCATGCAACACCCGACATCATCGGTCCCCTATCGCGGCGATCCCGCCATTCTTGCGCTCGCCGACTGGCTGGCGAGCCCGGTTGCCGCGGCGGACTTTCCCGAGGCGCGCCTGCGGTTCCGCAATGATCGCGCCGCGGCGAGCGTGGGACTGGCGGGCCTCGACGATGCGGCCTGGGCCGCGCATTTCGGACGATTCGTCCCGCTCGAGGCCAATCTGCCGCAGCCGCTTGCGCTGAAATATCACGGCCACCAGTTCCGCGTTTACAACCCCGAGATCGGCGACGGGCGCGGGTTCCTGTTCGCGCAGATGCGCGATGAACGCGGGCGGCTGATGGACCTCGGCACCAAGGGTTCGGGCACCACACCCTACAGCCGTTCGGGCGACGGACGGCTGACGCTGAAGGGCGCTGTTCGCGAGATCCTCGCCACCGAGATGCTCGAAGCATTGGGCGTCAACACCTCGAAGACCTTTAGCGTGATCGAGACCGGCGAAGCCTTGTGGCGCAACGACGAGCCCTCGCCGACGCGCTCGGCGGTGCTGGTGCGGCTGAGCCATTCGCATGTCCGCATCGGCACCTTCCAGCGGCTGCTGGCGCTCGAGCAGGCCGACGAGATGGCCGCCCTCGTCGACTATTGCCTGACGCAGTTCCCGGGCCCGCCCCCGCCCGCCGATGCTCCGGGGCGCGACGAGCCTGCGGTGATCCTGATGCACAATGTGGTCGAGCGCATGGCAGATCTCGCCGCAAGCTACATGGTCGCAGGCTTCGTCCACGGCGTGCTCAACACCGACAACATGAACATCACCGGCGAGAGCTTCGACTATGGCCCGTGGCGCTGGCTGCCGACGTGGGACCCGTCATTCACCGCCGCCTATTTCGATCATGCCGGGCTCTATGCCTTCGGCCGCCAGCCCGAGGCGCTGCACTGGAACTGCGGCCAGTTTGCGGTGGCGCTGCGGCTGCTGGCGGACAGCGCCCCGCTGATCGCCGCGCTCGAACGCTTCGGGCCGCTCTACATGGCCAATGTGTCGCGGCGCTGGTGCTGGCGGCTCGGGGTCGAACCGCGCGGGATCGAGGAGGACACCCGCCTTGTCTCCCTGTGCGAACAGGCGATGCGCGAGGGCGGGCTTCAGCCTGACGCTTTCTTCTTCGCAAACCGGGGCGGGCGCGGCGCGGAACAAGGCGAGTTGGGCGAGGCGCTGGCGGACTACACACCCCTCCCCTCGGCGCACGAATACTGGTCCGATTCCGCCCCGCAATCGCTGCTGATCGACGAGGTCGAGGCGATCTGGGCCGCGATAGACGAGGGCGACGACTGGGCCCCGCTCCACGCCAAGGTCGAGAGCCTGCGGCGGATGGGCGCAGCCCACGGCCCCGCGCCGCTCGCCGCCGGGCACCGGCCCTCGGGCTAACACCTAGGCAGACGCCACAGGGCGTTCACCCTATCTTTTCACCTTCGGGCGCATTACCTCTCGCGCCCGTCTGCCGGATCATACCTTCAAAGGGGAGGAGAGGCGCCGTGACCGATAACATCCTCGTTTCCTTCGAACCCGCCAGCGGCGAGGAATTGTGGCGGGGCATGCACGGCGATGTCGAGGCCGCGGTCTCCGCCGCGCGCCGGGCGTGGCCGGCCTGGGCCGCGCAGCCGCTCACCAACCGCATCCAGCTGCTGCGCGCCTTCGCCAACGAGGTGCGGCGCGAGGCCGAACCGCTCGCCGAACTGATCGCGCGCGAAGCGGGCAAGCCCTTGTGGGAAGCCCGCAGCGAAGTCGATGCGGTGGTGAACAAGGTCGATATATCGGTGCAGGCCTATGCCGAGCGCACGGGCAAGAAGAAGTTCGACGCCGGGATCGGCGCGAGCGCGGCGGTGCGCCACAAGCCGCACGGGGTGATGGTGGTGCTCGGCCCCTACAACTTCCCCATGCACCTTCCCAACGGCCACATCGTCCCCGCCCTGATCGCGGGCAATGCGGTGCTGTTCAAGCCTTCGGAAAAGACCCCCGCAGTGGGCGAGGCGCTGGTCGCCTGCCTGCACCGCGCGGGCGTGCCCGAGGACGTGGTGCAGCTCGTCATCGGCGGGCCGGAGGAAGGCAAGGCGCTGGTCGCCCACCCCGGCACCGACGGGGTGCTGTTCACCGGCTCGGCCAATGCGGGCATCGCGATCAACCGCAAGCTTGCCGCCAATCCGGGCAAGATCGTCGCGCTGGAGATGGGCGGCAACAATCCGATCGTCGTGATCGACACCCCCAAGCTGACCGATGCCGCGACGCTGATCCTCCAGAGCGCCTTCACCAGCGCCGGACAGCGTTGCACCGCCGCGCGGCGGCTGATCGTCAAGGACAGCGTGTATGACGATCTGATGGCCGAGCTCGTGCCGCTGGCGCGCAAGCTGATGGTCGGCGATCCGCTCGGCGAGCCGCAGCCCTTCATGGGGCCGGTGATCGACAATGAGACCGCCGACCGCCTGTCGGAGAGCTTCGTCACGCTAATGACGGCCGGCGGGCGGCCGCTGCTGCACATGCGCCGCACCATCCCCGATCTGCCCTTCCTTACCCCGGGCATCATCGATGTCACCGACATTCCCGACCGCCCCGATATCGAGCTGTTCGGCCCGCTGCTGCAGGTGATCCGCGTGCCCGATCTCGATGCCGGGATCACCGAGGCGAACAACACCCGCTTCGGCCTCTCGGCCTCGCTGATCGGCGGTACCCCCGACGATTACGGACGGTTCTGGGCCAATATCCGCGCCGGGATCATCAACTGGAACGGGCCGACCAACGGGGCATCGTCCAAGGCGCCCTTCGGCGGGATCGGCCTTTCGGGCAATCACCGCCCCGCGGCCTATTACGCCGCCGACTATTGCGCCTATCCGGTGGCCAGCACCGAGATGGACCAGCCGCGTGCCACCATCGGGGTGGGCCTGCGGCCTTAGGACAGGTCAGGACGCGCGGTAGTAGAGATCGACCGCGGTGAGGCCGTTCGCCGCCTTGCGCAAGGTTACCAGCAGCGCCTCGCCCGACGGGCCGCTGGCGGTGATGCTCTCGCCCTCCCCCGAATGGCGCTGCGGCTCAAGCCCGGCGCGGCCGGCGCGGACATAGTGGTATTGCAGCACGTCCTCGCCCGGGGCGGCGGTGTGGTAGCGGATCACTCGCAGGCCGCATCCGGCAGCATCGCTCCCGCCGGCCTGCACCACCATCCCCTGCGGCATGATCGCAGCGACCTGCGGCAGCTTCGCCGCCCAGCCGAACCCCTCCTCAAGGCCTGCATTGCAGGCCCTGGATGCGCCGATAGCGGCGAGCCCGTCCTGAGCCCTGCCCCCCGGCGCGGGCAGCGCGAAAGGCGCGGCAACGGGCGAAGGCAGGGACGGAATCGCACCCTCCGATAACAGATCGAGCCGCCCCGCCTCGCGCGCCGCCTGCGCGGCCTCGGGAGTGGCGGGCAGTAGCGGCAGCGCGGTGTCGGCGGCAAAGCCGAGCACGGCGTTGGCCTCGTTGCGGGCGGAAAGATCGGGATCGCTCATCAGCGGATCGTGAAGCGCGGCGGCGACCAGCGGGTCGGACACGAAGGGATCGCCTTGCGCACCTTCGTCCGGCGCGCCCGAACAGGCGGCGGCCAGCAGGACAGGCAGGAGAAGGATCGCAGTTCGACGCATCCGCGCCTCATGCCACAGGATGGTTAAGAAACGCCGCTCGCGGGCTAATTGAAAGCGCCTCCGGCAAGCCCGAAGGCTGCCGGAGGCGCTTCCCGCGAAACCCGAAAGCTTCGCGCCGGCGACCGCTTGGTGGGAACGGCCGCAAGGGACCGGAGCCGCGACAGGGAGAGGGGGAGAATCGGCGGCCCCGTAGTCTTCGTTCATTTATAGAGCCGTCAACATGAACGAATCGGCAGCAAGGGTGAAAGCTGGCGTTCATCGCGCGGGCCTTGCGCCCAAAGCCTCACGCGGCTTGCGCGGGGACCAAGCGGAGCCTAACGGCAGCGCTCCATGACCACCCCTGCACCCTCCTCGCACGCCCCGTCCGGCCTGCCTCCGGCGATCGGCGCTTACCTTATCTGGGGGTTCCTGCCGCTCTACCTGATGCTGGTGCAGAGCGTGCCGGCGTTCGAGTTCGTCGGCTGGCGGATCATCTGGACGCTGCCGCTGTGCCTCGCCATCGTCGCCTTCCGCCGCCAGTTCGGCGAATTGCTCGGCGCGCTGCGCAGCCCGCGCGCGATGCTGGCGCTGCTGGCTTCGGCGGTGCTGATCGCGATCAACTGGTTCGTCTACATCTGGGCGATCATGGAGGGCGAGGTCTATGCGACCTCGATCGGCTATTACCTCAACCCGCTGATCAACGTGCTGCTGGGCACGCTGTTTCTGGGCGAGAAGCTGTCGCGGCGCCAGTGGATCGCCGTCGCCATCGCCGCAGTCGCGGTGGCGCTGCTGGCGGCAGGCGCACTCACCAGCCTGTGGATCAGCCTCACACTCGGTTTCAGCTTCTCGCTCTATGGCCTTGTCCGCAAACAGGTTGCCGTCGGATCGCTGCCCGGCCTGACCATCGAAAGCGCGATCCTGCTCGCTCCGGCCATCGTGATCGCCTGGTGGTATGCAGCCGGCCCGCAGGGCTCGTCCTTCGGGCAGGACTGGTGGATGAGCGCGCTCATCATCTTCTCGGGCGTGGTCACCGCCGTGCCGTTGCTGCTGTTCGCCATCGCCGCGCGGCGGATGGATTATTCGGCGCTCGGCTTCATCCAGTATCTCTCGCCGACGATCGTGTTCTTCCTCGGCCTGTTCGTGTTCGGCCAGCCACTCGCACCCGCCAAACTGGTCAGCTTCGTGCTGATCTGGGTCGCGGTGGGCGTGTTCGTCTGGGACCTGTGGGCGAAGCGGCGGGCGGCGTCAGCCTAGGAACCGCCACCCGAGGGTCTGCCCGCCGTGCCAGGGCACGATTTCCTCGCCAGTCACGTGGAGACAAGGCGGCACCGCCACCTCGGCGCGTTCGAGGGTGACGCTGTCCTCGTTCACCGGCAGCTTGTAGAAGGCCGGGCCGTGGAGCGAGGCGAAGCCCTCGAAGCGGTGGAGCGCGCCTTCCTCGTCGAACACGGTGATGTAGCTTTCGAGCGCAAAGGGCGCGCCGAAGATGCCCGCGCAGCCGCAGGCGCTTTCCTTGGCGCTGCGCAGGTGCGGGGCCGAATCGGTGCCGAGGAAGAATTTCGGGCTGCCGCTGGTCGCCGCCGCTCGCAGCGCCAGCCGGTGCGTCTCGCGCTTGGCGACCGGCAGGCAGTAATTGTGCGGCTGGATCCCGCCCACCAGCATGGCGTTGCGGTTGATGTGGAGGTGCTGCGGGGTGATGGTCGCGGCGACCTGCGGTCCGGCCTCCAGCACGAAATCGACCGCGTCCGAGGTGGTGATATGCTCGAACACCACCCGCAGCTTCGAGAAATTGGCAACAATCGCCCGCAAGTGCCTCTCGATGAATTCTTTCTCGCGATCGAACACGTCCACCGAATGGTCGGTCACCTCGCCGTGGATGCACAGCACGATGTCCTCGGCCTCCATCCGCGCGAGCACGGGATAGAGCTTCTCGACATTGGTGACACCGGCGGCCGAATTGGTGGTGGCGTTGGCCGGATACATCTTGGCGGCGGTGAACACCCCCTCGGCCGCGCCCCGTGCGAGATCGTCGGGATCGGTGTTGTCGGTGAGATAGCAGGTCATCAGCGGCTCGAACTGCACGCCTTCGGGTACGGCAGCGCGAATGCGATCCCGATAGGCCGCGCCCAGCGCCGTGGTCGTCACCGGCGGGGTGAGGTTGGGCATGACAATCGCCCGGGCGAATTGACGGGCGGTGTAGGGCACCACTTCGCGCATGATATCACCATCGCGGAAATGCAGGTGCCAGTCATCGGGGCGGCGGATCGTGAGGCGGTCAGTCATGGCTTCCCCTTAGCTGCGGGCGTGCCTATCTGTCACGCATGATGGCAACCCAACTGACTGAACGGGCGATCATCCGCCTCTCGCCCCTCGACGAGGCCGAGGATGTCGCCGCATTCCTCCAGGGCCTCGTCACCAATGACGTGAAGGGGACCCTGCCCTGCTACGCCGCGCTGCTGACGGCGCAGGGCAAGCATATGTTCGACTTTCTGGTGTGGGCGGACGGGGCGAGCCTGCTGCTCGACTGCGAGGCGGCCCATGCTGACGAGCTGGTCAAGCGCCTCACCATGTATCGCCTGCGCCGCAAGATCGCGATCGCGCGGGAGGAAAACCTTGCCGTCCACTGGAGCCCTGACGCGCGCGAAGGCGCCCTCCCCGATCCGCGCCTGCCCGAACTCGGCCACCGCTGGCTGGCCGCACCCGGGGGCGACAGCGCCGATGCGGCATGGCTCGCCCACCGTCTCTCGCTCGGCGTGCCCGAGGGTCGCGCCGAGCTGGGCGATATCCTGTGGCTCGAGACCAATGCGGTGGAACTCAACGGCGTCAGCTTCACCAAGGGCTGCTATGTCGGGCAGGAGAACACCGCGCGGATGAACTGGCGCTCCAAGGTCAACCGCCGGCTGGTGGTGGTGCCGCTGGAGGCCTCGGACGAGGCGCGGCAGCAGGTAGCCTATCCTGTCCTCGGCCTTGCGGTCGATCATCTGCGGGTGGAGAGCCTCGATCCCGAACGCCTGCCTGCATGGCAGCGCGCGGGCGTCGTGCCTGAAGAAGGCTAGTTGGCGGTCTCGTAATCGGCGAGGCTCGCTTCGAGCATCGCGGTTGCCCGTTCGCGCGCCGAATCCCGCGGCAGGCCCAGCGACTTCGCCAGCGCCCCGCCGATCAGCGCATCGCCCAGCGCCATCAGCACCAGCGTCAGCGTGTCGCGGTGGATGCTCTGCGCCCCGCCCGAATGTTCGGCCTCGCCCGGCGCGAGCTCATCGACCAGATCGTGGATGGTCGAGATAATCGGATCGAGCGCGTCCTCGTTGCCGGTAAGCAGCATCCAGCTGGTGAGCGCGCCTGCGCCCTCGCGGTCGAAGGCGTCGAAGGCGAGATCCACCACCTCGCGGGCCGAACCGAGGCCGGCGCGGCTGGCATGGACGGCGGCGATGATCGTTTCGCACACCGAGCGCGCAAGGTGCTCGGCCAGCGCCTTCTGCAAGCCCGAGGCAGAGCCGAAATGGTGCAGCAGATTGGCATGGGTGCGCCCGATCCGCGTCGCGACCGCTTTCAGCGTCACCGACTGCGGCCCGGTCTCGATCAGCAGCGCGCGCGCCGCAGCGAGCGCAGAACTGCGCGATTCCTCGGGTGTTAACCTTTTGCGGACGACCATAGGGCCGAGTTCCTAGTCGGATTTGCAGATACGGACAACCCGAGGGAATCGGGCCGAGCCGTCAGGCGGCGCGGGCAAACGGCGCGGGGTCCATGTCGACCTTGAGATCGAGCGCATATTCGACCGAGTCGACCATGCCCCCGCGTGCGAGACTGAAGCGCTTGCCGGGCCGTCCCGTGGGCACAAAGCCGAGCTTGCGCAGCACCTTGCCCGAGGCAGGGTTGTCGGCGAAGTGCCCCGCGACCACGCGCCGGTGGCCCAGCGCGCGGGCGATCTTGAGCACCGCGCCCGCAGCCTCGGTGGCATAGCCGCGGCCCCAGTGCGCGCGCGCGATCCAGTAACCGAGTTCGGGCTGCCCCTCGTGCTCGCCCATCCCTGCGCTGCCGATTACGCCGGTTCCGGGGATGGTCACGAGGAAGTGCGGCAGGCGCAGGTCCTGCGGCAGCGCGGCAAAGCTGCGCGCATCATCGAGCGAATAGGGCCACGGCGCACGCGCGAGATTGCGCACGATCCCCTCCTCGCCGATGCCGGCCAAGATTGCGCCACTATCCTCGGGGAAAGCGGGCCTCAGGAACAGTCTTTCACTGCGATGGAACACGAGACTTCTCCCTACCTCGCCCCGCGCCGCCCTAGGGCCGACGCATGACAATTTCATGGCCGCGAAATTTTGTGATTCGCGGGCCTTTGTGAGGGAGAATGCAAGAAGGGAGACGGACCCCCTCGACTGAGGACGGTCCCGTCTCCCTCATGTGCGGGTCTTGCACCCGCCGGGACCATCCTGCCGGACGATCCCTTCAGCGAATCGTCCGCTTATTCGGCGGCTTCGGCCATCGCGTCTACCGACACGTATTTGCGGCCGAGCTTGCCCGAGTGGAATCGCACCACGCCGGCGTCGAGCGCATAGAGGGTGTGATCCTTGCCCATGCCGACGTTGACGCCCGGATAGACGCGGGTGCCGCGCTGACGGATGATGATGTTGCCGCCGACCACTTCCTGGCCGCCGAACTTCTTCACGCCGAGGCGACGACCGGCCGAATCACGACCGTTACGCGACGAACCGCCTGCTTTCTTGTGTGCCATGGTTCAGTCGCTCCTTATTCTGCAGCAGCTTCGGCCGAGGCTTCAGCCTTGGTCTTCTTGGCAGCGGCCTTCTTGGCCGGCTTGGCTTCGCCAGCGCCCACGGCGGTGATGCGCAGCAGGGTCATCTGCTGGCGGTGGCCGTTCTTGCGGCGATAGTTGTGGCGGCGACGCTTCTTGAAGACGACCACCTTCTCGCTCTTGGCCTGGGCGATGATTTCCGCCGAGACGGTCACCGACTTGGCGTCGGCCAGGGTTTCACCCTCACCGGCCAGCAGGACGTCACCCAGCGTGATCGTGTCGCCGGCTTCGCCTGCGAGCTTTTCAACGGCAATCTTGTCTCCGGCGGCAACGCGGTACTGTTTGCCGCCCGTGCGCACTACAGCGAACATGGCTTTATACTCTCGATCTTGAGCTGTGTCCGGCAGAGCGTGGCGAACCTTGCCAACCGAACGTCAGTGCGAGGCTTGCGAAGGTGCAGCCCCGGAAAGATGGGTGCCGTTAGGGGAAAGGCGCGGGCAAGTCAACGCCCTCGCCCGGCAAAAATCGCCCGCCAGCCAATCGCGCGTCAATATGACAGGTGGCTTTGCCATTGGCGGGGGTGCATGGTAACGACGCTTGGGGTCTATATGTTTGTGCGACGGAAAATCTGGGTTCTGCTTCCGCTGATGGCGGGCCTTGGTGCCTGCGCCAGCAGTGATGCGCGCTATCCTTCACTGGCGATGCGCCCGTTCGAGACCGCGCCGCCCGCTGCCGCACCGGAACCGCCCGCCGAACCGACTCGTCCGCTGGCAGGCCCTGCCGCGCTCGCGGAACTGGCCGCCCGGGCGGTCGCCGCCAACGAGGCCTTCACCAGCCAGCAGCCCGCTGCATCCCGGCTCGCCCGCGCGGCCTTTGGCCAGCCGGTCGAAAGCGATGCCCGCGCCCGCGCGCTGGTGGCGATGGCCGATCTGGCGGCGAGGCGCGGGGCAACTTCGGCGGTGCTCGCCGAGCTTGACCGGCTCGCGGCGGACAGCGCCATCACCTTCGCTCCGGCGCAAGAGATCGAGGCGACCCGTTCGCGGGTCCTGATTCTGGTTCAGGGACAAGACGCAGCCATGGCGCGTCTGTGGGAGGAAATGGGACAATGAACCTCGCCTGCAGCACCTGCCCGGTGAAGGAGAACGCTGCCTGCGCGGTGCTCACCCCCGAGGAACGCGACGCGATGGCCGCCGCCGGACGCACCCGCACGCTGAAGCGCGGCGAGATGCTGTTCGCCGCCGGAGACGAGGACGCCGCCTGCGCGACCTTGCAGAGCGGCGCGCTCAAGGTCTCGGCAATCGATGCCGACGGCAACGAGCAGATCCTTGCGCTGGTCCATCCGGCCGGCTTCATCGGCGAGCTGTTCGCGCCCTTTGCCCATCACGACGTGGTCGCGCTGACCGAAAGCCGCCTGTGCACCTTCGCCAAGCGCGACATCGAGCGCGCGATCGAGGATTACCCTGCCCTCGCCCGCGCGCTGCTGCGCCGCAGCCAGGCTGATCTGCTGGCAACCCGCACGCTGCTGGAACTCACCGGCCATGCCAGTGCCGAGGCGCGTCTGGCCGCGCTGCTGCACGATTTCGCCAATGCCGCGAGCGACACCTCGTGCCACCCGGCGCGCCGCTTCGATCTGCCGCTGACGCGCGGCGAGATCGCCAATATGCTCGGTCTGACGATCGAGACGGTGAGCCGCAAGCTCGGCGAGCTGGAAGACACCGGCGCGATCCAGCGCGAAGGCAAGCGCGGTATCATCATCCTCGACGTGGAACTGCTCCAGGATATCTCGGGCAGATAAAGAAACAGGGCGGTAAGCCTGTGCCTACCGCCCCGCAGTCGGGGAGCTTGTCAGGTAGCCGGCGCTCAGGCGACGATGGCGGCGATCACCGCCACCGCGAGGCCCCAGCACACCAGCAGCACCGGCAGGATCAGCACCTGCGTGGTGGCATCGCGCGCGGTCAAGCGGCCGGTGTTGGTCATGATCCCGCGGGTCTCGAATTCGCCGAGGGTTTCGGGCTCGGAAGAATTGTCCTTGAGGCGCGTCCAGATCGCCGGGACGCCGAAGGCGGCGACGATCAGCAGCACGATGATCGCCATCGGGATCGCCAGCACCGGATTGGCAAAGGCACTGCCGACAATCACCAGAAAGCCGAGATAGCAGGCGATGGTGGCCCCGTAGAGCGCAGTCGGCAGGCCGAAATTGCGGTCACCTTCGACCTGATGGCGCACCGGGGCGTCAGCGGGGTGATCGACGATGCGGGCGTCGCCGCGGGCGATGAGATCGTGGACGATGTGGCTCATGGGTGATCCTCCTGATGTTGGGAGGAGGATTATCCGGCGCGCGGCCCCTGCGCTTTGACCGGGATCAAATCAAGCCTGCCACCGCGCAAGATCGCTGTGATCCTGTTCGCGCGGCTCGATCCAGTGCCACTGGCCGTCACGCTTTTCGCGCTTCCAGAACCACGCGGCGCTCTTGAGATGGTCCATGCAGAAATCGACCGCGTCGATCGCGTCGCGGCGATGGAGCGCGGCGGCCGAGACGCAGACGATCGGCTCGCCCGGGCGCAGCACGCCGACACGGTGGACCATTAGCAGGCCCATCAGTTCGAAGCGGGCAAAGGCGCGGTCCGCCAGTTCGTGCATCCCGGGCAGGGTCAGCGGTTCGTAATGGGTGAGCTCGAGCGCCTCGACCCCCTGATCATAGCGGACCTCGCCCACGAAGGTGCACACGCCCCCGAGGCCGGGATTGGCCTGGGTGAACGGGCCGATCAGCGTGCCGGGGATGAACATCTGGTGGAGCAGGCGGATATCGCGCACGCGATCAGCCCCCCGACACCGGCGGGAGCAATGCGATCTCGTCGCCCTCGCCCGCCTGCAAGCCCGCCTTGTCGGCAATCAGCGCGCCGTTCAGCGCGACGCGGTTGCGCGGATCATCCACCGCCTCGGCCAGCGCGGAAGGCAGCGCGGCCTTGAGCCCAGCCCAGTCGAGCGGGGCCGAGAGCTGGAGCGAGGGCGCGCCCGCGAGATCGGCGAGTTTGCCGAGGAAGACGATTGTGACCACCCTATCCCCCCGTCATCGACATATGCCGCGGCACAGCAGGCGCAGCCCCGCGCGCGTCCATGCGGAAGTGGTGTTTTTCCGGCTTGATGCGGAGCGCCTCGTCGAGCGCGGCAGCAAGGTTCGCTTCCGGCGCCTCGGAACGCAAAGCCGCGCGCAGATCGACCCGCTCGCCCCCGCCGAGGCAGGGATAGAGCTGGCCGGTCGCGGTCACCCGCAGCCGGTTGCAGCCCGCGCAGAAATTATTGGTGTGCGGGGTGATGAAGCCCAACTTGCCGCCGGTCTCGGCCACATCGACATAGGCCGAGGGGCCACCGGTGCGGTGATCGCTCTCGGTCAGCGTCCAGCGCGCCTCCAGCGAGCGGCGCACTTCATCGAGCGGGAGATACTGGTCGAGCCGCTCCTCCTCGACATCGCCTAGCGGCATGACCTCGATCAGGGTCACGTCGTGGCCCTCGCCGTGGCCCCAGGCGATGAGATCCGGGAGTTCCTCGCCGTTAACGCCCTTCAGCGCCACGGCGTTGAGCTTGACCTTGAGCCCCGCCGCCTTGGCCGCCGCGATCCCCTCCAGCACTTGCGGCAGGCTATCACGCCGGGTCAGCGCGGCGAATTTCTCCCGGTCGAGCGTGTCGAGCGAAACGTTGACCCGCTTCACCCCCGCCTTGGCCAGCGCTTCGGCGTGTTCGGCAAGCTGGGTGCCGTTGGTGGTGAGCGTCAGCTCCTGCAGATCATGCCCCAGCCTGCGCCCTAGCGCGGTAAACAGGTCGATGATGTCGCGCCGCACCAGCGGCTCGCCCCCGGTGATGCGGATCTTGGTCACCCCGCGCGCGATGAAGCCGGTGGCAAGCTCGTAGAGCTCCTCGAGGCTCAGTACCTCCTTCTTGGGCAGGAAGGTCATGCGCTCGGGCATGCAATAGGAACAGCGCAGGTCGCAGCGGTCGGTGACCGAGAGGCGCAGATAGGTGATGCGGCGCTGAAAGGCGTCGACCAGCGGACGCGCCGCGCCTGCTTCGGGAAGCAGGATCAGGTCGGGCTGGCGAGGAGAGGGCGCGGACACGGCATCATTCATGGCACACGAGATAGTGGCCTGTCACGCCGGGCGCATCTGCCAAAAAGCGTAAGGCCGCCTTGCGGGCCTCGCCCTCGCCTCCGGCAAGGACATTGACCCGCTTGGGCGCCGCCTCGCGCGCCAGATCGCGCGCCAGAGCCAGCCGCCAGTCGCGGTGGTCGTGCCCGGCCGGCGGGAGCATGACAACGAGCGCGGTCACCTCGGGATCGGCCAGCGCGGCGCGGGCCGCTTCGAGGTGGAATGCCATGACAGCCCCGGCCGCATCGAGCGGGCCATCCGGCAAGGCGGTGACCTCGATCTGCCGCTGCATCAACCCGCCCCGTGATCCGCCGAACGTTCGCGGTGGAGCGTGATGCCGATCTGCTCGCCCGCTTCGGCAATCGCCAGCTTGACGATCTTGACCGTCACCGCCTGCACCCTCGCGTCCTGCACGAACAGGGTCTGGCAGATGTGATCGGCCACCGCCTCGATCAGCTTGAAATGCACGCCCGCAGGCAGACCGCCGGTCGCTGCGAACTTCAAATCCATGTAGTTCTTGGACGCGTCGAGCGGGGTTTCGGGATCGTAGCGCTCCGCCACGGCATAGCTCGCCGCGATCGAGATGCGCAGCGGCTGGGGCTTGCCGGTCTCCTCGGAATAGATGCCGGTGAGGACATCGACGACGAGATCGTTGACTTCGAGGGTAAGCGAATCACTCATGGGGAGCGCCCTTAGACGGGATTGCTCCATCTGGCGAAGATTGCGGTGGGCAGCAGCCTTCCCTTCTCGCCCTCTTCGCGCACCGCTAGGTCGCCGTGTTCGATCGTGCCGGGCAGCGCGCCGAGCGCCTCGGCCAGCAGGCCCGCGATCGCAAGGCTGCTCATGCGCACGGCATAGACGGTGAGGAACAGGAAGCGGCTGTCGTTGTCGAGCAGCTTCGCGCAATCGGCGATCAGGCCGGGCAGGTGTTCCTCCAGCCGCCACACCTCGCCATCGGGGCCGCGACCGAATTTGGGGGGATCGAGGATGATCCCGTCATAGCGCCGCCCGCGCCGCACCTCGCGCGCGGTGAATTTCGCCGCGTCATCGGTGAGCCAGCGGATCGGACGCTCGGTCATGCCGGACAGCGCGGCATTCTCGCGCGCCTGCGCCACGGATTTCTTCGAGGCATCGACATGGGTGACCTTGCCATGCCGCGACAGGGCGAGCGTGCCGAGGCCGGTATAGCCGAACAGGTTCAGGCTCTCGGCCGCGTCCATCCCGTCCAGCTGCAAGCGCATCCAGTCCCACACCGGGGCCATGTCGGGGAAGAACTGAAGGTGGCGGAAGGGCGTCGGGCGCGCGGTGAAGCGCACCTCGTTCCATGCCAGCTCCCAGCCTTCATCGGGCAGACGCTCGGAGAAGTTCCAGCGTCCGCCGCCATCCTCGTCCGAGCCGGGGATGAACTCGCCCGCCGCGGGCCATTCGGACAGGCGCGGCTGCCACAGGGCCTGGGGCTCGGGACGGATGAAGGCATAGGGGCCGAAGGCCTCCCACTTGCGCCCCGCCCCGCTGTCGAGCAGGCGATAGGAGTCCCACCCGGCGCACTCCATCACCAGCGGCTGCTGGACGAGGGCAGCCATCAGCCGTGCGATCCGGCCGCGTTGTCCAGCACGTGATCGCGGGTCGCGGCATAGTCGCCCATCAGCTCGGTGAAGCTTTCCGCGCGGCCGAACAGATCGCCCACGCGCGCGGGCAGCGCCGGCCGCACGCCGATGGCGCGTTCGACCGCGTCGGGGAACTTGGCCGGATGCGCGGTGGCGAGCGTGACGAGCGGCACGCCCGCCGCCACAGTCCCCGCTTCCGCGACCGCCAGCGCACAATGCAGGCCGACGCCGGTGTGCGGGTCGATCACCTGCCCCGCCGCACGGTAGGCCCATTGCAGCGCACGCGCGGTTTCGACCTGATCGGCACGCGCGCTGGTGAACAGCGCGGCGGCGCCTTCGGCCTGCGCATTGGTGAGCGCCATCGCCTTGGAGGCCTCGAAGGCGCGCATCTGCTCGGCCATCGCCGCCCCGTCGCGCCCGCCGGCGTCGAACAGCAGCCGCTCGAAGTTGGAGGAGACCTGAATGTCCATCGAGGGCGTGATCGTCGGCGTGACGCCGCCCGCCGAATAGTCGCCGCTGGTGAGCGCGCGGTGGAGGATGTCGTTGATGTTGGTGGCGACAATCAGCCGTTCGATCGGCAGGCCCATCTTCGCGGCGACGTATCCGGCGAAGACATCGCCGAAATTGCCGGTCGGCACGGAGTAGGCCACCGTGCGGTCCGGCGCGCCCAGTTGCAGCGCGCTGGCGAAGTAATAGACCACCTGCGCCATCAGCCGCGCCCAGTTGATCGAATTGACCGCGCCGAGGTTGAGGCGGCCCGTCACATCGCCGTCGGTGAACATGCGCTTCACATGCGCCTGCGCGTCGTCGAAGCTGCCTTCGATCGCGAGGTTGTGGACGTTGGGCGCGCGCACCGTGGTCATCTGGCGGCGCTGGACGTCGCTCACGCGGCCGCGCGGGTGGAGCATGAAGATCTCGACCCGCTCGAGCCCGGCGACCGCCTGGATCGCGGCCGAGCCGGTGTCACCGCTGGTCGCGCCGACGATGGTGAGCCGCTCGCCGCGACGTTCGAGGAAGGTCTCGAACAGCCGTCCGAGCAGTTGCAGCGCGACGTCCTTGAAGGCCAGCGTCGGCCCGTGGAACAGTTCGAGCAGCCAGTGCTGCTGATCGAGCTGCACCAGCGGCGTCACCGCGGCATGGCCGAAATCGCCATAGACCGCATGGCAGATCGCCGAGAGTTCGTCTTCGGTCAGGCTCCCAGCCACGAACGGCGCCATGACGCGCGCGGCGAGATCGGGATAGGCCAGCCCGCGCATTGCCCGGATTTCATCCGTGGTGAAGCGCGGCCATTGGGCGGGCACATAGAGCCCCCCGTCGCTGGCGAGGCCTGCGAGCGTCACCCCTTCGAAATCGAGCGCCGGTGCGCTGCCGCGTGTCGAAACGTATTGCATATGCGAACAGCGCCTAGCCTCGGCGGCGGCGCAATGCCAGCACGTAGATGACCAGCGCGGTCAGGGCGAAGAAGAACCACTGCCCGGCATAGGCCAGGTGGTTGTTGGGCAGATCGCCCGGATCGGGCCGCGCCATCGGCTGGAGACCGGCGACCGGCGGATCGGCCACAAGCCGCGGCCCTGGCGCGATCACACCGGTGATGGTGCCACCCGCAAAGTCGGGCCTGGCGATGTCGCGGGTGTAGCCGAGGTCGACATCGACGCTCGCATCCGGGCTGACCGCGCAGCGCGCCCGCTGGACCCAGCCCTTCTGACCCTTGGCCGAGGTGCCCGATACAGGCTCGATGGCGGTGACGCGGGTGCAGGCAACCTCGCTACGGCGGAACAGCACGGTCTCGCCCTCGCCCGCGAGCGGAAAGGCAACCGGCGCGCTGGTGCCCGCCGCCGCCTCGTAGCGCGCGATTAGCGCCTCCTTCTCGGCGCGGCGGCCCAGCTGCCAGACGCCGAGCGCGATCATGGTTGCCACCGCCGCCAGCACGAAGATCGTCGGGATGATCGGCACGCGGCGCGTCACGGCTGGCGCTCCTCGTATCCGCGATAGACCCACATGGCCTTGTAGAGCCGTAAGGCGCCGATCACGCTCCCGACCGTCACCGGCCCCCAGAACAGCAGCGAGGCCCACAGCGGCGGCCTGAGCCATTCGTCCATCCCCAACGCGGCCATGATCAGCACCACCGCCAGCAGCATCGTCACCACGCCGACAAACCGCCCGCCGCGTTCAAGCTTGAGGAAATCGAGCCCGCAAGCTGCACATTCATCGGCCAGCTGCGCGCCGCCATCAAACAGCGTCTTTGCCCCGCAGCGGGGGCACAAACCGGAAAGGGCAGCCGGAACGAATCCCGGCTGCCCCTTATTTTCCGTCGGACTCTCGTCCGTCGTCATCAGTGGTATTCGGCGCCCCAGCCGCCCCAGACGTAGACGGCGACGAAGAGGAACAGCCACACCACGTCGACGAAGTGCCAGTACCACGCCGCCGCTTCGAAGCCGAAGTGCTGGCGCGGGGTGAAGTGGCCGATATAGGCGCGGTAGAGGCAGACCGAGAGGAAGATCGTCCCGATCAGTACGTGAAAGCCGTGGAAGCCGGTCGCCATGTAGAAGGCGCTGGAATAGGTGTTGCCGCCGAAGCCGAACGGCGCGACCGAGTATTCGTAGGCCTGGATCGCGCTGAACAGCACGCCGAGCGCGACGGTCGCCCACAGGCCCTGCTTGAGGCCGGTGCGATCACCATGGATCAGCGCGTGGTGCGCCCAGGTCACGGTGGTGCCCGAGCACAGCAGGATCAGCGTGTTGAGCAGCGGCAGCGCGAACGGGTCGAGCACTTCCATGCCTTCGGGAATGAAGGCCGCAATCGCGCCATCGGTGCCGAACAGGCTGGTGGTCGCGCCGGTCTCGTGATCGAATTGCAGCGCGGTCGGGAACAGCGCGAAATCGAAGAAGCTCCAGAACCAGCCGACGAAGAACATCACTTCAGACGCGATGAACAGGATCATGCCGTAGCGCATGTGGAGCTGCACCACCGGAGTGTGATCGCCGCGCTGGGCCTCGATCACGATGTTGCGGAACCACATGAAGAAGGTCGCCAGCAGACCGGCCAGACCCGCCCACATCACGAAGGACGCAGCATTGCCGAACAGGTCGGGGTGCCAGCTCAGCACCATGCCGCTGGTGAAGGTGAGCGCCGAGATCGAGCCGACCAGCGGCCAGATATCGGGTTCGAGAATGTGATAATCGTGGTTTGCGGTGCCAGCCATGTGGTTGTTCCCGTCCCTGGGTTGCTTAGGTCGTCAGTTGGTGCCCGCCGGTGCAGCCGTTGCCGGCGCCGACGTGCGGTGGAAAGTGTAACTCAAGGTGATCTGTTCGACACCCTTCATGTTGGGATCATCCAGCATGGCGGGATCGACGTAGTAGAGCACTGGCATGGTGACTTCCTGACCCGGTTGCAGGGTCTGCTCGGTGAAGCAGAAGCACTGGATCTTGTTGAAGTACTTGCCGGCCTGCTCGGGCTCGACATTGAAGGTCGCCATGCCGGTAATCGGCTTGGAGCCTTCGTTGCGCGCGACATAGGTGGCGATGTCGCGCTCGCCGATGGTGATGGTGTCGGTCACCTGCGAGGGGTGGAAGGTCCACGGCACATCGCTGGCGGTCGAAGCATCGAAGCGGATCGAGATTTTCTGCCCCGTGGCGTTGGCAGCAGCCGTGGCCGCCTGCGCTTCGGTGGCGATCATCGTCGTCCCGCCGAAGCCGGTGACCTGGCAGAAGAGCTGGTAGAGCGGCACCGCGGCATAGCCGAGGCCGAGCATCGCCAGCGCGCCCGCAAACGCCATCAGCCCGACGCGCAGATTGCGGCGCGCGGTCTCGGCATCATGGGTCACGGGCGGAAGCGTCGCCATCAGCTGCCCTCGCCGATACGCACGATGGTGATGGCGTAGAACAGCAACACGAAGAACAGGAGCGTGCCGGCCACGACGTAGTTGCGGCTCTTGCGGCGGCGCTTGAACTCGGCTTCTTCTTCCGGGGTCATGCGATCCACCCCTGATAGGCCGCCACCCGGTCCACCACCAGCGCCGCGAACAGCGCGAAGAGGTAGGCGATCGAGAACTTGAACAGCTTCTTCTCGGGCAGCATCTTGTCGCCCTCCGGTGCCGTCGAACGCACGCCGACCGGCCAAGCCAGCAGCAGGAACAGCGCCGAGAGCGTCACCGCGGTCATGCCGTAGATCCAGCCCGTCCCGCCGATATACCACGGCGCAATCGCGAATGGCGCGAGCAGCACAGTGTACCACCAGATCTGGCGGCGGGTCGACTTCTCGCCCGCGACCACCGGCATCATCGGGATCCCGACCTTGGCGTAGTCAGCCTCGACGAACAGCGCCAGCGCCCAGAAGTGCGGCGGGGTCCACATGAAGATGATCGCGAACAGCAGGATCGGCATCGCGGTGAGCTCGCCGGTAACGGCCACCCAGCCGATCAGCGGCGGGAAGGCGCCGGCGCCGCCGCCGATGACGATGTTCTGCGGGGTGCGCGGCTTCAGCCACATGGTGTAGATCACGGCGTAGTAGATGATCGCCACCAGCAGCAGCGCGGCTGCCAGCCAGCCGATCGCCACGCCCATCAGCACCAGCGACACGCCCGAGAGGAAAATCCCGAAATCGCGCGCATCCTCGCGCCGCATCCGGCCACCGGGAAGCGGCCGGCTCATGGTGCGCTTCATGCCGGCATCGAGATCGGCTTCCCACCACTGGTTGAGCACCGCCGAGCCGCCCGCACCCATCGCGATCGCGAGGATCGCGGTGAAGCCCAGCACCGGATGGATGCTGCCGGGCGCGGCCAGCACGCCGCAAATCGCGGTGAAGATCACCAGCGTCATCACGCGCGGCTTGGTCAGCGTGAAGAAATCACGCCATTCCGTCGGCATCGTGGCGGCAGTCTGGGGTGCGGTGCTGGCCATTGTCTCGTCTGCTCTATCGGCAAGGAGCGCGACCATCAGCCGCGCCCCTCACCTTGTTCCATGCTCCGGTGAAGGAGCCGATCAGGCCGTCGCCGGACGGTGATCGTGGTAGTCGTGCGCGTCGGTGATCACCGGCAGCGTTTCGAACTGGTGGTAGGGCGGCGGGCTCGGCAGGGTCCACTCGAGCGTCGTCGCACCTTCGCCCCACGGGTTGGCTTCGGCCTTCTTGCCGGCCAGCAGCGCGTAGAGCACGTTCACGAAGAAGAACACCATCGAGCCGGCCATGATGTAGTACCCGTAGGTGCTGATCTCGTGCCAGAAGGTGTAGGCTTCCGGATAATCGGGGTAGCGACGCGGCATGCCCTGCATCCCGAGGAAGTGCTGCGGGAAGAAGATCACGTTCACGCCGACGAAGAAGGTCCAGAAGTGGATGTGCGACAGGAGCTCGGAGTGCATCCGGCCGCTCATCTTCGGGAACCAGTAGTAGAAGCCCGCGAACATCGAGAACACGGCGCCCATCGACAGCACGTAGTGGAAGTGAGCCACCACGTAGTAGGTGTCGTGCAGGTTGTCGTCGATCCCGCCATTGGCGAGCACCACGCCGGTCACGCCGCCCACGGTGAACAGGAAGATGAAGCCCATCGACCACACCATCGGCGACTTGAAGCTGAGGCTGCCGCCCCACATCGTCGCGATCCAGCTAAAGATCTTCACGCCGGTCGGCACCGCGATCACCATGGTCGCCGCGGTGAAGTACATCTTCGTGTTCACGTCGAGGCCCACGGTGTACATGTGGTGCGCCCAGACGATGAAGCCGACTACGCCGATGGCGACCATCGCGTAGGCCATGCCGAGATAGCCGAACACCGGCTTCTTCGAGAAGGTGGCGATGATCTGCGAGATCATGCCGAAGCCCGGCAGGATCATGATGTAGACTTCGGGGTGGCCGAAGAACCAGAACAGGTGCTGGTAGAGCACCGGATCACCGCCGCCGGCCGGATCGAAGAAGGTCGTGCCGAAGTTGCGGTCGGTCAGCAGCATGGTGATGGCAGCAGCCAGCACCGGCAGCGCCAGCAGCAGCAGGAAGGCGGTAACCAGCACCGACCACACGAACAGCGGCATCTTGTGCAGGGTCATGCCCGGCGCGCGCATGTTGAAGATGGTGGTGATGAAGTTGGTCGCGCCCAGGATCGAGCCGGCACCCGACAGGTGCAGCGAGAAGATCGCGAAGTCGACCGCCGGGCCGACCGAGCCGCTCGTCGAGAGCGGCGCATAGACCGTCCAGCCGGTGCCCGCACCGGGGCCCGAGCCGCCGGGGACGAACAGCGAGAATAGCAGCGAGAAGAAGCCCGCCACGGTCAGCCAGAACGACACGTTGTTCATGCGCGGGAAGGCCATGTCCGGCGCGCCGATCATCAGCGGCACGAACCAGTTGCCGAAGCCGCCGATCATCGCCGGCATGACCATGAAGAACACCATGATGAGGCCGTGGGCGGTGATGAACACGTTCCACATGTGCAGCGCGGTGTTGAGATCATTGCCGCCGCCCATGAACTGGGCCCACCACTGGAGGTACTGGATGCCCGGTTCGGCCAGCTCGATGCGCATGATGCCCGAGATGGCACCCCCGACGATCCCCGCGATGATCGCGAAGATCAGGTACATCGAGCCGATGTCCTTGTGGTTGGTCGACATGAACCAGCGGGCGAAGAAGCCCGGCTTGTGGTCCGCGTGATCATGCGCGTCGTGGCCGTGCCCGTGGTGAGCGTCGAAGCCTTCTGCGGTGGTTGCCATGGTCAGCTACTCTCTCGCGTTGAATCTGTATCGTGTCTTAGCGGGCGGCGGCAGGCGCAGCGGCGGCCGCAGCAGCGGGAGCCGCGGCGGTTGCGGCAGCCGGAGCGGGCGCAGCGGCAGCAACCGCCTCTTCCTCGCCCGGCATCGAACCGCCCTGCGCCTTCACCCATGCGGCGAACTCGGCCGGCGGCAGCGCCTCGACCACGATCGGCATGTAGGCGTGACGCGCGCCGCACAGTTCGGAGCACTGGCCGTAGTACACGCCCGGCTCCTTGATGGTCAGCATCTTCTCGTTGAGACGGCCCGGCACCGCGTCCATCTTGAACCACAGCGAGGGCACCGCGAAGGCGTGGATCACGTCGGTCGCGGTGGTCTGGATGCGCAGCGGCACGCCGGTGGGAACGACCATGCGGTTGTCCACCGCCAGCTGCGCGGGCTCACCACGCTTCAGCGCTTCGGCATCGTCAAGCATGTTCGAGATCACTTCGATCTCGCCGTGATCAGGATAGGTGTAGCCCCAGTACCACTGGTAGCCGGTCGCCTTGATGGTGACGGCATCGGCCGGCGGGGTTTCGTACTGGCGCGCCAGCAGCGTGATCGAGGGCACCGCGATCACCACCAGGATGATCACCGGAACGATCGTCCACACCACTTCGATCATGGTGTTGTGCGTCGTCTTGGAGGCAACCGGATTGGCCTTGCGGTTGAAGCGGATGATCACCCACAGCAGCAGGCCGAGCACGAACAGGCTGATCACGGTGATCACCGGCAACAGGATGTAGTTGTGCATCCCGAGCGCATATTCGCCGTTGTCGGTGTACTGGTCCTGGAAGGTCAGGCTCTTGGCCATCGCACCCGGCTCGCCGGTGCGCGGATCGGTCGGCATGCCCTTGCCCTTGGTCGGAGCCATCGGGGTGTAGGTGCTGGCGGGCGCCTCGGTGGCGGCCGCAGCGTCAGCCGGAGCCGTGGCAGTATCGGCCGCAGGAGCAGCCGCTTCGACAGCGACCGGAGCGGGAGCGGGCGCGGCTGCATCCTGTGCAGCAGCCGTCATCGGCGCAAACGCCGCGAGCCCGGCGGCGAACGCCGCAAGGAAAGCCAATTTCATACGGGTGTGCCTTTGACCCATGTCTGTGCCCAAGTGGTTCGAATCTGATCCCATGCCGCCCGCCGCGCGCCCCCCTCGAGGCTTATGGCTGACAGCGTCTGGCCCACCCCGCAGGGTCGGCTTCACCCTCGCCCTTAGCGATGCTTGCCGAGGGCCTCAAGCGCTTCTAGGGAGAAATTTATGCAAGCCCCCATGTCGCCCGCGCAAGTCGGCGCTTTCCCCTATGGTTTCTATGGAGTTCGCTCGTGACCGAAGATGAAGTGCTGGGCGAATTCCGCGCCTCTGGTGCCCTGCTCGAAGGCCATTTCAAGCTCTCTTCAGGCCGCCACAGCGGTCATTATCTGCAATGTGCAAGGGTGCTGATGAACCCCGCGCGGGCCGCAAGGCTGGCCGAAGCGGTGGTCGCCGGCATCCCCGTGGACGTGCGCGCGGCGGTCGATGTGGTGGTCTCCCCGGCGATGGGCGGGATCATCATCGGCCACGAGGTCGGCCGTGCGCTGGGCAAGGACGCGCTGTTCCTCGAACGGCCCGACGGCGTGTTCCACCTGCGGCGCGGCTTCGCGCTTGCGCCCGGCGCGAAGGTGCTGATGGTCGAGGACGTGGTCACAACCGGCCTTTCCAGCCGCGAGGCGATCGCCGCCGTGGCGCGCGAAGGCGGCGAGGTGATCGCCGAATGCGCAATCATCGACCGTTCCTGCGGTTCGGTCGATCTGGGCGTGCCGTTCTACCCGCTGCTCGCCATTGATTTCCCGACCTATGACGAAAACGACATCCCTGCGGCGCTGGCCAGCGTACCGGTAACCAAGCCCGGCAGCCGGAAGGAATAGTACCACGTGAGACGCCTGAGCCTTGTCCTTGCCGCTCTGACCTGCCTGTCGGGAGCGGTGGCTGCGGCGCAGGCGCCATCCGCTCCCGAGGCTGCGCCCGCAGCTTCGGAAGTTTCGTGGGGCGGTGCGCCGCTGGAACGCCGCCGCGCCGCCGCGATCACCGATCTCGCCAAGACGCGCGGCTTCAAGGGCGAGATCGCGATTGATGCCGGCGGCATGAGCATCACCTCAAGGGTCAGCCCCGACATGGTGCGCGAGGGCTATGTGCCGCTGGAAAAGCGCGCGGCGATGTGGCCCTATGCCTCGATCACCAAGCAGATGCTCGCCGCACGGCTGCTGCCCGAACTCGAGACCATGGGCTTCACGCTCGACACCCCGGTCTCGCGCATCCTGCCGCGCTGGCCCAAGGGGCCAGCCGCGCCGACCGTCCGCCAGTTGCTCCAGCACCGTTCGGGCCTGCGCAACCCCGAAGACACGCCCAAAGGCGCCAACGGCTGGCCGAACTTCTACAACGAACCCGCCACGCACGGCCTCAACTGGTGCATGAACGGCCGTGCCGCGCCGCCCGCAACCGGCTGGGCCTACAATAATTGCGACTACATCGTGCTGGGCGCGGTGCTGGAGGAAGTGAGCCTCGAAAAGGTCGAATACATGCTCGGCGCGCCGCGCGGCGATTCCGAGCCGCGCGATCACGGCCTGATGATGATCACGCCGGCCAATGCGGGCAGGTTCTACGCGATGAAATCGCCCGAGGGCGAGGTGATCCCGGCCTATGGCGCCTCCGCCGCGCTCGGCGGGCCGCTCACCGACGTGATCTTTTTCAACTGGGGCCAGATGAAGGCCTACACGGATGGCGTTCCGGCGCTGAAGCCGCTGTGGCAGGGCGATCCGGAGCTGGGCTACATGGCGCTCGGCCAGTGGGTGTTCGAGGTCCAGCCGCCGGGCTGTTCAGCGCCGGTGAAGGTCGCCGAACGCAAGGGCGAGATCGGCCAATACCGGCTCAGCAACATCATGCTCCCCGATCTCGGGCGCTCGATGGTGATCGCGACGATCGATCCGGCGTTCGAATTCGGCGAAATCTGGCAGGGTGCAGGCTTCATGGCCGAGGCTGTGGCGCTGCTCGCCTGCGACAAGGAATCCTGATGAGCGCTTCGACACACCCCCGCCCCCTGCGCCTCGGCGTGAACATCGATCACGTTGCGACCATCCGCAACGCGCGCGGCGGGGATCATCCCGATCCGGTGCGCGCGGCGGAGATTGTCGCGGCGGTCGGCGGGGACGGCATCACCGCGCACCTGCGCGAAGATCGCCGCCATATCCGCGACGAGGACCTGGCGCGCATTCAGGCCGCGACCAACCTGCCATTGAACCTCGAAATGGCCGCGACCCGTGAGATGCTCGCCATCGCCTTGCGCCACAAGCCGCACGCGGCCTGCATCGTCCCCGAAAAGCGCGAGGAGCGCACCACCGAGGGCGGGCTTGACGCGGCGGGCTTGCACAACACGCTGGTGCCGATTGTCGAGGAACTGCGCGCGGCGGGCATCCGCGTCTCGCTGTTCATCGAGGCCGACGAGCGGCAGCTCGACGCCGCGCTGCGCTTGGGCGCGCCGGTGGTCGAATTCCACACCGGCGAATATGCCCACGCCTTTCTCGACGGCGACAGCGAGAAGGTGGCGCGGGAATTGAAGCGCATCACCGACATGGCCGCGCTTGCCGCCAAGAACGGGATCGAACCGCACGCCGGCCACGGCCTCACCTTCGAGAACGTCCAGCCGATCGCCGCCATCCCCCAGATTGCCGAGCTCAATATCGGCCACTATCTGATCGGCGAGGCCGTGTTCGTCGGCCTTGAACACGCCATCCGCCGGATGCGCGAACTGATGGACGCGGCCAGATGAGGGCGCGCGGATGAGCTGGCATTTCGAGGCCGAGGGCGAATATTGCCGCCATGTGCCGAGCGGCATCGCGGCCCACTGGAGCGGCGGCAAGGAGAGCGACGGCCTCTTGTGGCGCGGCTTGCGGCTGGAGCATACCGACTGGGAACTGGTCCTGACCTATGAGGTGATCGAGCAGGGCATCACCCGGACCAGCATCATCGGCGATCTGTCGCGCAACGAGCTGGTGGTGACAACCACGATTGCCCCCGATGCCACGATCGGCCTGCGCCGGATCGGGCAGGTGCAAGTGCTGCGCGGGGCGCCGCAATGGGCCGCCGAACTCGCCGCCCTTGCCGAAGAGGCGATCCTGTTCCTCTACAATCAGGGCGGCCGGCACGCGATCACCCTCGCCCCCGCCAAGCCGCGCCGCAGGGCCCCGCGCTGATGGGCGAGCCCGATCTTCCCGCCCTGACGGCTGAGCAGAAGCGCTGGGCCTTCGGCGCGGCGGCGCTGTTCCTGCTGGCGGTGGGGTTTCTGGGCTTCGCGCTCGGCACCGGCGTGATGCAGGTCTTTGCGGTCGGCTGGCTGGTGCTGATGATTTTCGGCTTCGTCGGCGCAGGCCGGGTCGCCAAGGGAGATTTCGCGCATCCGCTGTTCAAGGCGCAGGTGATGCTGCACGTGGTGGCTGTCGGCCTGCTGGTGGCCGTTATCATCAGGGCGTTCAAATGATCATCGGCATGGGCTCGGACCTCTGCAACATCGAGCGGATCGGCAATTCGCTCGCGCGCTATGGCGAGCGGTTCGAAAACCGCGTCTTCACCGATATCGAGATCGCCAAGGCCCGCCGCCGCCCCTTCACCATCGCGGGCACCTACGCCAAGCGCTTCGCCGCCAAGGAGGCCTTCTCCAAGGCGGTCGGCACCGGGTTCAAGCGCGGTGTGTTCATGAAGGACATCGGCGTCGTCAACTCGCCCTCGGGCGCGCCGACCCTCGCGCTCACCGGCGGGGCGGCTTTGCGGCTTGAAGAAATCACGCCGAAGGGCCATGAGGCGCGCATTCATCTCACCCTCACCGACGATCATCCATGGGCGCAGGCCTTCGTGATCATCGAAGCCATCCCCCTCCTTTGACGGCCCCTCCCCCATGGCAAGCACCGAGACCCCGCAAGTGACCGAAACCAGCGCTCCCGAGGAGCCCCACAAGGTCGACTGGTTCGCCGAGATCCGCGGCCTTGCGCTGATGCTGCTCGCGGTGCTGGCGTTCCACAGCCTCGTCGCCAAGCCGTTCTACATCCCCTCGACCTCGATGATGCCGAGCCTTTGGGTCGGCGACCGGCTGGTGGTGAGCAAGTATCCCTATGGCTGGTCGTGGGCCTCGGCGAGTTTCCACCTGCTGCCGCGTTCGAGCACCCGCATCTGGGCCTCCAACCCCGAATATGGCGACATCGTCATCCCCGTGCACCCGACCCGCGACGAGGACTACATCAAGCGCGTGGTCGCGCTGCCGGGCGACACGATCGAGGTGAGCGGCGGGCAGATCATCCTCAACGGCACGCCGATCAAGCGCGAGGTCGTGCCGTCGGTGCGCCTGCCGTTCGAGCCCGATCTGCTGTGCCGCGGCGCGCCCTGCCTCGATGCCTTCGAGGCCTATCGCGAGACCGGCCCGGACGGGAAGGACTACTTCGCCCCGCCGACCTGGCGCGAGACCCTGCCCAACGGGGCGACCTATCTCACCATCGACTACCGCGACCAGCGGCTCGACAATTACGGTCCCTACACCGTTCCCGCCGACTCCGTGTTCGTGATGGGCGACAACCGCGACGAGAGCGCCGACAGCCGCGCGGAAGTGATCGAGAGCGGGCTCGGCGGCGCGGTGCCGCTCGCCAATATCGGCGGACGTGCGGAGTTCATAACCTTCAGCCTCGACGGATCGACCACCTGGAACCCGCTCTCGTGGTTCTCCAGCCTGCGTCCTGACCGCGCGTGGCGCACGCTGCGTCCGGCGCTGGCCGAGAAGGCACCGGCCGCGAAGTAGGCGCAGATCAAGGCTGAAGCATGGCCCGCAAGTTCCTCTATTTCATCGCTTTCTGCATCGTCCTCGTGATCGGCGGGCGGATCGTCTACGAGCTGTTCCAGGAAGAGCTGGCCGAGATCGCGCTGGTGCCGTCGGGCGAGTTCAAGCCGGTCACACCGCTCGAAGCCAATGCCTATGAAAGCCCCTCGCTGTGGTATTCGCGCCCCGGCATCGGGGTGAAGGACCCAGCGCGCTGGCAGCCCGCCTATGCGGCAGATGCCAGCCCGGTTGCCGCGCCCAAGCAGCGTTTTGCCGTCTTCTTCGTCCACCCCACCAGCTACCTCAACCGTTCGAGCTGGAACGCCCCGCTCGAGAACGGCGGCGATCCCGAGGCCGAGCGCATCGCGCGCATCTATCTGCGCGGCATGGCGAGCCCGTTCAACGCGGCCTCCGAAATCTGGGCGCCGCGCTACCGGCAGGCGACGATGGGCGCCTTCCTTACCGATGCGCCCGAGGGCAAGCAGGCGATCGACGCCGCCTATGCCGACGTGCGCGAGGCGTTCCGCTATTTCCTCTCCAGCGTCGATCCCGCCACGCCGATCGTGCTCGCGGGCCATTCGCAGGGCGCGCTGCACCTGAAGCGCCTGCTAGCCGAGGAGATCAAGGGCTCGCCCGTCGCCACGCGGTTGGTGGCGGCCTATGTAATCGGCTGGCCGGTTTCGACCCTGCATGATCTGCCGGTGATGGGCCTTCCCGCCTGCGCCGCGCCCGATCAGACCGGCTGCGTCATGAGCTGGTCGAGCTTTGCCGAACCGGCCGAGCCTGCGCCGGTGCTCGATGCCTATGGCAGCACCCCGGCGCTCGACGGCGAGAAGCCGGGCGCAGACCCGATGCTGTGCACCAACCCGCTCACCGGCACGCCCGGCGGCGCTGCGCCTGCCAGCGCCAATCTCGGCACGCTGGTGCCCGAGGACACGATGGAAAAGGGCACGCTTCAGCCCGGCCTTGTGCCCGCAAGGTGCGACAGACGCGGCCTCCTGCTGATTGGCCCGCCGCCGGAAATGGGCAGCTATGTCCTGCCGGGCAACAATTACCACGTCTATGATCTGCCGCTGTTCTGGGCCAACACCAAGGCTGACGTTGCGCGCAGGGTGGATGCGTGGAAGGGCAAGTGATCTTCGAGGACGCGCGCGGCTTTGGTGATGCGGTCGGGGATGGCGGCGTGCTGCTCGGGCTCGACCTCGGCACCAAGACCATCGGCACCGCCACATGCGATGCCGGCTGGCGCTTTGCCACCAACGGCACCACCATCCAGCGCGGCAAGTGGGGCAAGGATCGCGAGACGCTGGCGGCGCTGATCAAGAGCCGCTCGGTAAAGGGCATCGTGCTCGGCCTGCCGCGCAACATGGACGGTTCCGAAGGCCCGCGCGCGCAGGCCAGCCGCGCCTATGCCCGCAACATGGCGGAGGCCTTTGCCTTGCCGATCCTGCTGTGGGACGAACGCTGGTCGACCCAGGCCGCCGAGGCCGCGATGATCGGGCAGGACATGAGCCGCGCCAAACGCGCCGCCGCGATCGACAGCCATGCCGCCGCGGTCATCCTGCAAGGCGCGATCGACCGGCTGGCAGGCGGCGTGCTCTAGAGCCCCGCCCGCCGCGCGCGCTGCGCCAGCCACCATCCGGCTGCCCGAGAGCTCTGCTTCCCGCCACAGCGCGTCGGCCGCGGCCCGATCCTCGCACATCTCGGCCCGCGCGGCATAGCTGGCGAGCCGCATCCGCTCGCTCGGGTGCCGCGTGCCGACCCATGCGGCATAGTCCTGCGCACTCTCCGCCCCGCTCGCCACCGCGATACGCAGGAAAGCCTCGCTCGCCAGCGGGTTGAGCCAGCGCGTCACCGTGCCGCGTTCCAGATCGAAGCCATATTGATCGAACCACGCCTGCGCCGGATCGACCCGCATCACGTTGACCGAGACCGAGAGGCTTTCGGGCGGCAGCTGGCTGTGGACGTCGACATGGCGGCGGTAGAGCATCAGCTTGCCCGGCGCGAGCGTGCTGCGTTGGACGAAGCGCAAGGCCGCCTCCTCGCCGGGATAGCCCGCGACTGTCCCATAATCATACTCGTAGTAGTCGCTGGCATAGCCCGGGCCGCAGTAACCCGCAGTGAGAAAATCGAAATTGTGATCATGCGGGGCACCGTAGACGAAGCTCGCCGCGCCGCTGGTGCGGAACACGTGGTCGCGCGGGGACGGCCAGATCGCGGCGCGCAGGAAGGCGGCGCCGGGGCGGTTGTCCTTCGGGCGGCTGAGCACGATCGCCTGCGGACCATAGCCGCTGGCGATCGCCGCGCCGCCCTTTTGCGTCAGCCGCTCGACCAGCAGGTCGCCGAGAAAGTCGCGGTTGTTGGCGAGCCGCCGCAGCCATCCCGCCGCTGCTGCGGTGCTGGCCGGATCGTCGGGATCGAAGCCGAGTTCGCCCAAAGCCTCGATGCATTCGGCGAGGGTGCAGGCTTCAGCGCAAGGGTTGTCGATCACCAGCGGCATCAGGCGGGCTCCAGCTTGGCTAGTTCGGGCTGCGCGGCGACAAGATCGCGCAGCAGCCGTGCGGCAGGTTCTCGCAAGGGATCGTCGCTGCGCGCCGCCAGCGCCTCGAGCAGTGCCAACCCATGCGCCGTATCCAGCCCCAGCACCTGCCGTAAGGCCTCCCAGCGCAGGTCACGCTCGGCCTGAGGGTCGCGCGCCAGCCGTTCCATCGGTTCGAGCGCGCCGCGATGTTCGAGCGCGCCCAGCACGCCCAGCGCCATCATCGTCAGGCTGGCCGCTTTCGAGCCGCTGATGGTCTGGAGCAGCGCGCCACCGGGCAGCGCCACTTCGCGCGAGGGCGCGGGCGATACCGCCTCCCTCACCAGTTGCAGCACCAGCAGCGGGCGGGTGACCGCGACGAACTGCCGCGCCTCGCTCGCCCCGCCGCGCGTCAGCCTTGTGCCGGGCGCGCAGGTGACCGACCGGCTCTCAAGCCCCTCTGCCGTTAGATGGTGGCACAGCGCCTGCCCCTCCCCGGCAATCACGATCTCGTGCGCCTCGCCATCCTCGAACAGCACTGAGGCCGGCTCACGGTGCGCGGCCTGCGCATAGGCCGCCAGCGCCAGACTCGCGCGGCCGTTTTCCGCCAGCCGGATGCGGGCGATACCGGGCGCGGCCGAATGGCCGAGCGGCAGCTGCGCGAGCGGCTCCTGCCTCAGCGCCGCCATGACCGGCGCGATGAAGCCCTGCGCCAAAGTGGTGGCCGCAGCGTGATCGCCCACCAGCCGCGCCAGCGCAGGCACGGCATCGAGCCGCGCGCCTTCGCCAAAGGCTGCAAGCTCCGTCACCATCGCCTGCACCTCGGGCAAGTCGTGCCAGCGTGCCAGCGCGGCGGTAACGCAGGGCTGCGGAGCGGGTCGGCTCCGCAGCCCTGCAATGGCAGGATCGACGATCATCTCCCTACCCTGCCACCTCTCACAGCAGCGTCTCGGGCGGCATGGCTTCGTAGAGGAACACCATGATTTCGACGATGCGGTCGTCGATTGGCCCGTCATCGGCCCGCAGCACCGCGCCGAACAGCGCCTGCGCGCCGTCGAGCCCGGGGATCTGGTCGAGATTGATCCGCGGAATATTCATCATGCTCTCCTCGCATCAGCGGCGGCCCGGCCCCCTGCCGGAAGCGCCGCCACGCAAGGTGATCGAGCCGGGCGGCCCCGCGAAATTAAATGATTGTAACCGCCCTGCGAGCGCCCCTATGCACCCCCGCATGACCACGCCCCCCGCCCGGTTCGACGCGCGCGAAGCCTCGAAATGGTTCTTCCGTCATGGCCACACCGCCTGGCTCGGCCTCAGGTTCACCGAGCAGGGCGAGAACTGGGTCGAGCTCGAACTGCCGTGGCGCGCGGACCTGGTGGGCGACAGCCAGAGCGGCGTGCTCGCTTCCGGCCCGATCATCAGCCTGATGGACATGGCGAGCGGGATGGCGATCTGGCAGGCGAGCCGCACTTTCAATCCGGTCGCCACGCTCGACCTGCGTGTCGATTACCAGCGCCCCGCGCGCGAGGGGGCGAGTGTCAGGGGGCGGGTGGAATGCTACCGTCGCACCCGCTCGGCCGCCTTCGTGCGCGGCATCGCGCATGACGGCGATCCGGGCGATCCGGTGGCCCATGTCGCGGGGGTATTCATGACCATCGGCACCGATCCGCGGAAGGACAATCCGGCGCTTGCAGGGGCCATGGGCGATGGCTGAGGGAATCCTGCTGCCCGCCTATGCCCGCTCGCTCGGGATCACGATCGTCGGCGAGGAGGCCGGAATGCCGGTCGTCTCGGTCGATTTCGGGTCCAATGTCGAAGGTCGGCCGGCCCATTTCCACGGCGGGGCGACGGCGGGGCTGCTCGAGACCGCCGGCTATGCCGCGCTCCACGCCGCGCTGCTGGCGGCGGGGCGCGATCCCCAGCTCAAGCCGATCAACATCACGGTGCAATATCTCGCCGCGGGCAAATCGCGCGCCAGCTTCGCGCTCGGCCGCATCACCCGGCTCGGGCGGCGCAATGCCAATGTCACGGTCGAGGCATGGCAAGACGACCGCACCCGCCCGATCGCGACCGCAGTCATGAATATATTGATGGTCTAGGGCGGCGGCTGCGCGCTCGGGCTTGGCGCGGGCTGGACCGCCACCCCGCCCTGATCGACCCGCACTTCGACCGGCACGCCCTCCTGCTTGATGGTCACGCCATTGCCATCGATGCTGAGCGTCGCCCCGTCCTGGCCGAGCGGGATTTCCCCGCCCTCGATGTCGAGCTGCTGCACCGGCCCTTCGGGATCGGGCGAGGCCTGGGTCTTGGGCTTGGGCGCGGCTTCGAGCTTAAGCGCACCGCGCATGAAATCGCGCCAGATCCGCGCGGGCGTGCTGCCGCCGGTGACGCCATTGAGCGGCGAGTTGTCGTCATTGCCGATCCACACCCCAACCACGAGATCGCCGGCATAGCCCACGAACAGCGCGTCGCGGTAATCCTGCGTGGTGCCGGTCTTGCCGAAATTGGCGATCGGCAGCACCGCATTGCGCCCCGTCCCGCGGTTGATCGCGGCGCGCAGCATGGTCTCGATATCCTCGTGATCCCCGCTGGAGAAGCTGTCCTTGCGGGTGGTCAGCCATTCCCACCACCCCGGCTCGCCGCGCGCGAAGGCGTGGGGTTCGACCGGGAAGTCGTTGGCGGCGATCCCGGCATAGGCGGCGGTGAGCTCCATCAGCGTCATCGCCGAGGTGCCGAGCGCAAGGCTGGGATCGCCCTCGGCCATCGGCGCGGTGATCCCGAGCGAACGCGCGGTGCGGATCACCTTGTCGCTGCCCACCGCCTGCAGCAGGCGCACGGCGGCGACGTTGCTGGACTGGGCAAAGGCATCCTCCAGCGTGATCTGGTCGGAATAGGCCTCGCGCGCGTTTTTGGGGCGGTAGGACCCTTGCGTGATCGGGGTGTTGGGGATGGTGTCGTCGGGATCCCAGCCGGCTTCGAGCGCAGCGAGATAGACGAAGGTCTTGAAGGTCGATCCGGGCTGGCGGCGGGCCTGCGTGACGCGGTTGAAGGGCGACTTGCGATAGTCGCGCCCGCCCACCATCGCCACCACCTCGCCATTGCGGCGCATCGCCACCAGCGCGACCTGCGCCCCGCCCAGCGGCGCGCGCGAGACCACGCGGTTCGCCAGCGCCTGCAGCCGCGAATCGAGCGTGGTGGTGAGCACCTGCTTGGAATAGCTCGCCTCCATCCCCTCGCGCGCCAGCGGTAGCGCCCAGTCGGCGAAATAGGTGCCGGTCGGCAGGTTGTCGTCGCGGGTGCGCACGTCGATGCGCGGATCGGGCAGTGCGCGCGCCTCGGCCTCGGTCAGGTAGCCTTCCTCGACCATCGACTGGATGACCAGCTCCATGCGGGCTTTGGCCTTGTCGTAATGCTTGGTCGGCGCATAGCGCGAGGGCGCCTGCAGCAGCCCCGCCAGCATCGCTGCCTGCTCTGGCCGCAGCTTCTCGGGTTGGCGGTAGAAGTAATGGAGGCTCGCGGCGCGCAGCCCATACTGGTTGTCGCCGAAATAGGCGTTGGAGAGATAGCGTTCGAGGATCTCGTCCTTGGTCAGCCAGCTTTCCAGCCAGAAGGCGATCAGCGCCTCGCGCGCCTTGCGGCTGAGGCTCTGTTCGGGCGTGAGGAAGGTGAACTTGGCGAGCTGCTGGGTGATGGTCGAGCCGCCGCCATAGCCAGTCCACACCGCACGGGCGATACCGCGCGGGTCGATCCCCCAGTGCGAATAGAACCGCCGGTCCTCGATGGCGATGAAGGCCTGCGCCACGTGCGGCGGCAGGTCGGCGATCTTGACCGGCGCCTCGACAATCGCGCCCTGCCGGGCAATCGGCGTGCCGTCGCTGGCGAGCAGCGTCACCTGCGGCGGGGCGATGGGTTCGAGACTTTTCGAGAGCGGCGCGGTGATCGTGAGCCAGCCGATCAGCGCCACGAACAGGGCGAGGCCGGCCATGATCCCGCGCCCCGTCCACCACAATTTCGACCGCGCGCGCCAGTAATCGCGCTGCCACCACCTGAGGCGGCGCTTCTCCTCGACTTCGAGCGCCTCGTCGATCCCGGCCAGCTTGGCGTCCCACGCGTCGAAATCGGGCTTGGCCGAAGGGCGCGGGCGCGGGGGGAGATCGTCCTCCTCATCGAGGTCGGCCGGCTGCATCGATTCGTAGAGCGGGTAAAAGCCGGCAGGCATGTCCGCGCGCCCGCCAGTATCGGCGCGAGAGCGAGAGCCTTTCCAGAATCGGTCGAACAGCGCCATGGTTACCGCTGTGTTATCAGCCTATGACACTGTCCGGCAAGCGGTCAGAACGAATTGACGAGGTTGGCGTAGTCGGCCGGCTGGTCGACCTCCTCCAGCATCAGCCGTCCCGGCGTCTTGCGGCAGCGCTTGATCAGCTTGGCCCACATCTCCTCGCGTGTCGCCCGCTCAGCAAGGCGGGCTTGGCGGCTTGGCCGCTCGCCCTGCCGCATCGCTTCGATCCCGGTCAGCGAGGTGTAGGCGTTGTGCGGCCAGAACAGCTTGCCCCGCCCGGCATTAGCGGCGGTGAACCAGTCCCATTCGCGCACCAGATCGCCGCAGGTGTAGCTCTCGATCCCGCCGCCGGGGCTGTCCTTGTCGTGGCGAGCATATTCCATCCTGACATCGACCGTGCCCTCGATCGGCTTACCGTCCTTGTCGGTGTCAGGGCCGTAT
Source organism: Porphyrobacter sp. (assembly GCA_027531395.1). GTDB lineage: Bacteria > Pseudomonadota > Alphaproteobacteria > Sphingomonadales > Sphingomonadaceae > Erythrobacter. Next base: position 54,897 of record JAPZRO010000002.1, read on the forward strand.
CTGAGCGTCTCCGCGCGCGCCTTCACCGCGGCGTCGATCGCGGGGGACATGCTGCTCTGCTTCAAGGTCAGGGCCAGCAATTGCCCGTCGGCACCGACTGTGGCCGTATAGGTCGCCGAGCCATTGTGCCCCGCCTCCTTGGCCGCTTGCGGGATGTCCACCGTCCGCACCCGCTCGGCCCGCGCCTCTCGAGGATGGCGCGCAGGCGCCAAGGCCGGGGCACGCATGACCGTTGGTGCAGGGGCTGGCGGCGCCGCATCCTGCGCTGCGAGCGGTGCTGCGGCCAGCACCAGCAACCCGAGCGCGGCGCGGCTCACGCCTCAGCGCTTCTTTGCCGCGCCTTCGGGCAGATCCTCGCCGAACACGCGCTGGTAGTATTCGGCCACCAGCGTGCGCTCCGCCTCGTCGCACTTGTTGAGGAAGGAGAGGCGGAAGGCGAAGCCGACCGAATTGAAGATCGCCGCGTTCTGCGCCCAGGTAATCACCGTGCGCGGGCTCATCACGGTCGAAATGTCACCGTTGATGAAGCCCTGACGGGTCAGTTCGGCGACCTTGACCATGTCGGCGATCAGCTTGTCGTCGGCCATCGGGGTCTTGGACTTGACGATCTGCTGTTCCACCTCGGGCTTGAGGTAGTTCAGCGCGACGACGATGTTCCAGCGGTCCATCTGCGCCTGGTTGATCGCCTGGGTGCCGTGATAGAGACCCGAGGTGTCGCCGAGGCCCACGGTGTTGGTGGTGGCGAACAGGCGGAAGAACGGGTTGGGCGTGATCACGCGGTTCTGGTCGAGCAGGGTCAGCCGGCCGTCGAACTCGAGCACGCGCTGGATCACGAACATCACGTCGGGGCGGCCCGCGTCATATTCGTCGAAGGTCAGCGCGACCGGGTGCTGGAGCGCCCAGGGCAGGATGCCTTCCTTGAACTCGGTGACCTGCAGCCCGTCCTTGAGCACGATCGCATCACGCCCGACGAGGTCGATGCGGCTGATATGCGCATCGAGGTTCACGCGGATCGAGGGCCAGTTGAGGCGCGCTGCGACCTGTTCGATATGGGTCGACTTACCGGTGCCGTGATAGCCCTGCACCATCACGCGCCGGTTGTGCGCGAACCCTGCGAGGATCGCCAGCGTGGTGTCCGGATCGAACACATAGGCACCATCGGTCTCGGGCACGTGCTCGTCACGTTGCGAGAAAGCGGGAACCTTCCAGTCGACATCGATGCCGAAAGTCTCGCGGACGTCGACAGTGGTATCGGGCTGGGTGGGCATGGCGCTGGCGCCGGAGGGGATCGTTGTCATTGCCGCGTCCGGTTAAACGGCAAGGCGCGCGCCTGCAAGCGGTGGTTTGGCGGCAAAGGCTGGCATTTTTGGCGAGTCCGGTTCCGCTAGGCCCCTTGCGTGCCTATAGTCCGGCACATGGCCGACCCCGTCGAATCGCTGCGCATGAAGCTGGTCGGGCAGGTGCGCGGGGTGTTCCACGACACAGCAAAGGGCCAACAGCCCACCCCGCCCTCGGACGAGGCACTTTTCGAGCGCGATACGCCGATCCGGCTGGTGCACGCCGATATCGTGGGCATGATGACCGGCGGGGTGCGCGCGCTGCTGCTGCAGATGCTCCACCCCGAGGCGCTGCAAGGCGTGCTCGACCATTCCAATTTCCGCGAGGACATGCACGGCCGGCTGCGCCGCACCGCGCGCTTCATCGCGGTGACGACTTTCGGCCACCGCGATGAAGCGATCAAGGCGATCGAGCGGGTCAACCGCATCCACGCGAAGGTCGGCGGGACGCTGCCCGATGGCACCCCCTACAACGCCACCAATCCGCGCACGCTGGCCTGGGTGCATGTGACCGAGGCGCAGAGCTTCCTTGCGGGCTATCTGCGCCACGTGCGGCCCGGGATGCCGGGGCACGAGCAGGACGAATATTACCGCCAGTTCGCGGTGATCGCGCGGATGCTCGGGGCCGATCCCGTGCCTGAAACCCGCGCCGAGGCTGATCGCATTTTCAGGATGTTGTGCCACGATCTTGCCACCTCACCCGAGGCGCGCGAGGTCGCGCAGCTGGTGCTCAGCCAGCGCCCCGAAGGCACGCCGCGAAGCGTGCAGACGATGATCACCGCCGATGCCGTCGCGATGCTGCCGTCTTTCGCGCGCTCGATGCTCCACTTGCAACGCCCGGTGCTCACTGCCCTGCCCGCACGTGCGGCGACATGGGGCATGGGTCGGACGTTACGTTGGGCGTTCCGGCAATAGCGCCTTCCCTCCGCCAATCTCGTGCGGCATGTTTGGCGGTGGAGGGAGATGATCAATGTATGTGCAAGGCTTCGTGATCCCCGTGCCCGAGGGCAAGAAGGATGACTATGGCGAGGTCGCCAGAAAATTCTGGCCCATCGCGAAAGACTATGGCGCACTCTCGCAGGTCGAATGCTGGGAGGCCGACGTCAATGACGGCACCCTCACCGATTTCCGTCGGGCCGTGAAGGCCGAGGCGGGCGAAAGGATCGTCTTCGCGTGGATGACCTGGCCTGATCGCGAAACCGCCGAGGCGAGCCACGACAAGATCATGGCCGACCCGCGCATGAGCGAGCAGTTCGGCAATCCCGATGGCAGCGACATGCCGTTCGATGGCAAGCGCATGATCATCGGCGGGTTCGAAACTCTTTTTGTCGGCGAGGTCTGATCGTGGCCGAATTCACCTTCTACACCGTCGCCATGAGCCGCGGGCAGATTTCGCGCTGGGCGCTGCACGAGGCGGGCGCGGATTACGAGCACGTGGTGTTCGACTGGGCGACCAGGCCCGATACGTTCCGCGAGATCAACCCGATGAACAAGGTGCCCGCGCTGGTGCACCATCATGGCGGCCATGATCACGTCATCACCGAATGCGCCGCGATCAATCACTATCTGGCCGAAACCCACCCGCAGGCCGGTCTGCTGCCCGACACGCACGAGAAAGCCGCCTATTTCCGCTGGCTGTTTTTCGCCGCCGGGCCGCTGGAGCAGGCGATCATAGCCCGCGCGCTCGGCTGGGAGGTGCCAGAGGGCAAGAGCGGCACGGCAGGCTTCGGCAGCCTCGATCTGGTGATCGATACGCTCGATAAGTGGCTGATCGGGAATGATTTCATTGCCGGAAGCCGCTTTACCATGGCCGACACCTATGTCGGAAGCCAGTTCGTCTGGGGCCTGCGTTTCGGCTCAATCCCCAAACGCCCGAGTTTCCGCGCCTATGTCGAGCGCATCACCCAGCGCCCCGCTTATGCCGAGGCCAATGCGATCGATGCCAAGCTGATCGCGGAGGCACAAAATGGCTGAGGGCAAGCTGGCGACCTGCCTGTGGTTCGCAGGCGATGCCGAGGCGGCTGCGAGGCTCTATTGCGGGCTTTTCGCCGACAGCACGATCAACCGCATCGACCGCGCGCCGACCGATTACCCCGGCGGCAAGGCGGGCGATGTGCTGACGGTCAATTTCACGGTGCTGGGCCAGCCCTTCATGGCGCTCAACGGCAAGGCGGCGAATGACTTCACCGATGCAGTCTCCTTCCAGGTGTTCACCGAGACCCAGGACGAGACCGACCGCTACTGGGATGTACTGACCGGCGATGGCGGGGCGGAGATGGCATGCAGCTGGTGCCGCGACCGCTTCGGTGTGCGATGGCAGATCGTGCCGCGGGTGCTGATGGAGGCGCTCGGCCATCCCGATCCTGTGGTGCAGGGTCGGGTTTTCGGCGCGATGCAGGCGATGGTGAAGATCGATCACGCCACGATCGAAGCGGCGGTCGCTGGAGGCTGACATGGCGCGCAAGATCACCGGCGCAGCATTCCTGTCGCTCGATGGCGTGATGCAGGCGCCGGGCGGCCCCACCGAAGACACGATGGGCGGCTTTGCCGAGGGCGGCTGGGTGTTCAAGCTGTGGGATGAAGGCATCAACGACACCCTCGGAAGTCTGTTTTCCGGTAGCTACGACCTGCTGCTCGGGCGCCGCACCTATGATATCTTTGCTGCCTATTGGCCCTATGCCGAGGGCGATGAGGCACCGATGGGCGAGGCCTTCGGACGGGCAAACAAATATGTCCTTACCCGTGGCGATCAGCCGCTGGAATGGCAGAACAGCCACCGCCTGTCGGGGATCGAGGCGGTCGCGGACATCAAGGCAGGTGAAGGTGCAGACATCATCATCCAAGGATCGAGCACGATTTACCCCGCGTTGCTCGCCGCCGGGCTGATCGACGAACTGATCACCATGACCTTTCCGGTCATTCTCGGCAGCGGCAAACGCCTGTTCGGGCCGGACACGCGAACCGCGATGCTCAAGATGTCCGATCACCGGGTGACCGACGGGGGAACGGTGATTGCGACATATCGCCCGCTCGGCGCGCTGCCGCCCTTCCCGGACGAAGCGCCGGCACCGAGCACCAGTGCACGCGAGGCGGAACGCCAGCGGCGCATGGACGAAGGCACCTGGTAACAAAGCTGATCAGGCCAGCGCCGTACATTTCCTGAGCAGCTGGTAGGCGTCGACCACGGCGGTGAGCTGCGCTTCGTGCCGCCGGTCGCCGCCGTTGCGGTCAGGATGATAGCGCCGCACCAGTTCGGAATAGCGGCGGCGCAGGCGCGTGCGGTCGGTGTCGGAGCCGAGGCCCATCACCTCCAGCGCCAGCGCTTCCTCCTTGGAGAACCTCCCCGACATGGCCGTCCGCGCGGCGCGCTCGGCGTGGGACTTGATCCCGCGCGCGCGCGCCGCAATGGCGTCGAGCGGATCGGCATAGTCGGCCCAGCGCGGGCCATCAGCGATCCCGGCAGTGGGGCGAAAGGCGCGGCTTTCAGTGCGCCAGCCCGCAATCGGGGACTGGGCTTCGAGGATTTCCTCGGCGCTCATGCCTTCGAACCAGTCATAGCCTGCGTTGAATTCGCGCACGTGATCGAGACAGAACCAGCGCCATTCGCCCGGTCCGTCGAACCCGTGCGGGCGGCGGCCGGGCGCGCGGAATTCGCCCGCCTCGCGGCAGCCGGGCGCCTCGCAACTTCGCCCTTCGCTCTCGACGCGGCCGTGGAATCGTGGTGAAGGCATGGACGACCAGAATGGCGATCACGCCGACAAGTTCCAAGCCGGAATTGCCGTCTGGCGCTTGCAAAGAAGGAAAGACCCGATGTCCGTTGCCGAGGAAATGCACGACCTGCTGACCGCAGCCTTCGCGCCGACGCGCCTCGCGATCATCAACGACAGCGCCAAGCATCACGGGCACATGGGCGACGACGGATCGGGCGAATCGCATTTCACCGTCGAGATCGAATCCGCAGCCTTCTCCCCGATGAACCGCCTCGCCCGCCAGCGCGCGGTGATCGCGGCGCTGGGCGATATCGTCGGCCAGCGGGTCCATGCCGTGGCGATCAAGGCGAGCGTGCCCTCGGAATGACTCTCAACACCGCTCTGCGCCTGCGCCGTGCGGCGCGGCTGATCGTGCTCGATCCTCAGTGCCGCGCGCTGATGTTCCGCTATGACGTCCCCGGTCGCCCGCCCTTCTGGGTGACGGCCGGCGGCGAGTGTGAGCCGGACGAGACGTTCGAGGAGGCCGCGCGGCGCGAGCTGCTGGAGGAGACCGGCATCACTGTCGATCCGGGGCCGCAGATCGCGCGGATGACGCCCGAGTTCATCACGGTCGAAGGCGAGCCGGTGCAGGCCGACGAGCGCTTCTTCCTTGTGCGGGTGGACGAGGCGCGGATCGACACCAGCCGCCACACTGCGCTCGAACAGGAGCTGATGACCCAGCACCGCTGGTTCACCCTTGCCGAGCTGGAAAGCTGGGACGAGGCGGTGTTTCCGGTCAATCTCGCCGACATGATCAGGTCGCAAATCGCAACCTGATTGCGCCCCGCCCGCCCGCTCGCTAGTCCTCTCGCCCAAAGGGAGAGAGACATGGACTATTCGGGCAAGGTGGCATGGATCACCGGGGCTTCATCGGGCATCGGCGCGGCGCTGGCGCGCGAGCTGGCGGCGCGCGGCGCGGATGTCGTGCTGTCGGGGCGCGACGAGGCGCGGCTGGCTGAAGTCGCGGCGGATTGCGGTGATAGCCTGCTTCTGCCCTTCGATGTGCGCGACGAGGCCGCGCTGGCCGAGGCGACAGCCAAGGCCATCGCGTGGAAGGGCCATGTCGATATCGCCTTCGCCAATGCCGGCATCTCGCAGCGCAGCCGCGCACTCAAGACCGACATGCAGGTCTACCGCGACATCATCGCGGTCGATCTCACCGCGCAGATCGCCTTTGCGCAGGGGCTGATCGGCCACATGGCGACGCGCGGATCGGGTGCGCTCGGGTTCATTTCCTCGATCGCAGGGAAAGTCGGCGTGCCGATGCGCACCGCCTATTGCGCGGCCAAGTTCGGCCTCGCAGGCTATGCCGACGCGCTGCGCGGCGAGCTGTCGCAGACCGGCGTCACCGTCCACACCATCTACCCCGGCTCGGTCGCCACCAATGTCTCGCGCAACGCGCTCACCGCCGAAGGCACGCGGCGCGGCAAGTCCGATCCGGCGATCGACAACGGTATTCCCGCAGATGTGGCCGCGCGCCAGATGCTCGATGAAATCGCCGCCGGCACGCGCGAGATCATCGTCGCCGAGGGCGGCGAAAAGGCGATGGGCGAGCTGCGCCGCACGCCCGATGCACTGTTCGATCAGGTCGCGGCGATGGTCGCGAATGGCTACATGGAAAAGCTGGAGGCCGCCGAATGAGCTGGTTCGAACAGAAGCGGGTGCAACTGCCCAACGGCATCAGCCTCGATATTGTCGATGAGGGGCCGGTCGATGCGCCGGTGCTGATCTTCCTGCACGGCTTTCCCGAAAGCCACCGCACCTGGCGCCACCAGATCGCGCATTTCTCGGACCGCTATCGCTGCATCGCGCCCGACCAGCGCGGCTATCGCGGCTCGTCCAAGCCGCAGGAGGTGAGCGCCTACACCCCCGACAAGCTGATCGGCGATATCTTCCTGCTGGCCGACGTGTTGGCGATACCGAGCTTCACCATCGTCGGTCACGACTGGGGCGGCGCGATTGCCTGGGGCGTGGCGCTGGGCGGGCAGCACGCGCGGGTGAACAAGGCGATCATCGCCAACGCGCCGCATCCGGTGACCTTCCAGAAGCTGCTCTACACCCACCCCGGCCAGCGCGCGGCGAGCCAGTATATCCGCGGCTTCCGCGATCCGGCCAATGATGCGCTGGTGAAGGAGCACGGGCTCACCGGCCTGCTGCTCAAGGAAGTGAAGTGGGACCGCCCCAGCGCGATGGAGCCGGAGGAACGCGACGCGCTGCTGCGCGACTGGCAGAACCGCGATGCGGCTTTCGGGATGCTCAACTACTACCGCGCGAGTCCCATCGACGTGCCGACGATGGATGCGCCGTTCGAGATCCCGGCCGGCTGGACGCCCCCTGCCCTGCCCAAGCTGACCATCCCGACGCTGGTGATCTGGGCGCTGGACGACCTCGCTCTCCCCCCTGAGAACCTCGACGGGCTGGAGGACATCATCGACCCGCTCACCATCGTGCGCGTGCCCGATTGCGGGCATTTCGTGCCATGGGAAGCGCCCGACGCGGTGAACGCGGCGATGGAGGCGTTTCTGGCGGGCTAGTCCGCCAGCCACTCCACCCATGCGCCATGCGGATGGGCGTGGGTCAGCAGCTGTTCCTCACCGTGGTGTGCGTTTCCATCCCACAGGCGCACGCGCAATTCGTGGCGGAAGGTGGCGGGGTCCGTTTCCAGCGCGATCCAGCCGAGCGGCGTGTCGGGCGTCGCCTGCGCTCCGGCGGCTTCAAAGAGGGCGGTGATCCGCTGCTGTGTGGCGGCGGGCAGATATTGCCACATGATCGAATGGAACATCACCCGCGCGGTCCCCGGCTCAGCGGGCCGCGCGAGCATCGCTGCGGCAAAGTCTCCTGCATCGGCGGCGACCAGATCGGGTGGCTGGGCGCCCGCCAGCGCAATTGCGGCGTCGATCCGGGCCATGCGTTCCCCGGCATCAGGCCAGACATAGGCTTTCAATCGCAGCGCAGCCTCGGGATCGGCGAGGTTGATGGGGGCGATGTCGCAGCCCTTCACGCCCGTGATCGCGAAATCCGCTGGCGGCGCAGGCGGCGAGGCGCCGCGCCAGTCAGGCACGATCCGCATCGGCGATTGGGGCGGGCCAACTTCTGTGTCCCCTAGCCGGAAGAAATAGCGGTCGATCATCGTGTTGACCCCGGCGCTGGCACCGATTTCGAACAGTTCGAAGCGCGGCGCGCGCACCCGCTGCGCCAGCCACAACAATCCCGCCATGATACTGGCAGAGCGGCCCGCCTCATTGGTCTGCGGTGGGCCATCGAGCCACGGTAGCAGCCGCGCATCGAAGCGGTGCGTCAGATCGAGCACCAGCGCGTCGACTTGGGCCTGATCAGTGATCGCACCCGAATAGACCGCCGCCAGCCGCGCGTCCGCGCCGGTCAGCAGCAAGTGGTGAAAGCCGCCTGCGATCCGCAGCGGCATCGCGTCCTTGAGCGTCAGGCCCGGCCAGTTCGCGATGCGCTGGCCGGTAGCGGTATCGCTCGCCCGCACCCCGGCCAGTGCGCGGATCACGCGCCCCGTCGCTGGCGCACCGTTCTCCTCGGCATGGCGCGCCTGCCATTCGAGCGCGGCGGTAAAGTCTTCCAGACCCATGATTCCCGCCGTGCCAGCCGCCATTTCCATTGCCCTTTCCCGCCCGTATCCCTAAGTGCGCGGCCAATCATGACCACCATCGGCATTCACGACAATCCCGGCCAGCTGACTTTCGCTGTCCCCAAGGGGCGCATCCTCGACGAGGCGCTGCCTGTCATGGCGCGCGCGGGTGTGGTGCCTGACGCGGAATTCCACGATCCCAAGAGCCGCGCGCTGGCCTTCGCCACGACCCGCGATGACATGCGGATGATCCGCGTACGCGCCTTCGACGTCGCGACCTTCGTCGCGCATGGGGCAGCGCAGGTGGGCATTGTCGGCTCGGACGTGATCGAGGAATTCGACTACGCCGATCTCTACGCCCCGGTCGATCTCGGCATCGGGCTGTGCCGCCTCTCGGTCGCGCGGCTGGCCGAGGATGTGAACAAGCCGGCGGGCGCGAGCCACCTGCGGGTCGCCACCAAATATCCCAGCCTCACCCGCCGCCATTTCGAGGCCGCCGGGGTGCAGGCCGAATGCGTCAAGCTCAACGGCGCGATGGAACTGGCCCCCTCGCTCGGGTTGGCGCGCCAGATCGTCGACCTCGTTTCCACGGGCAAGACGCTGAAGGAAAACGGGCTGGTCGAGACCGACGTGATCCTCGAGATCTCCGCGCGGCTGATCGTTAACCGCACCGCTCTGAAGACCGATCCGCGCGTCGCCGCGCTGGTCGCCGCCTTCCGCCGCGATGCCGAGCTCCGTCAGGCGAGCGTGGCCGCATGATCCCGATGCTCTCCACCCTCCAGCCCGACTTCGAGAAGAAGTTCGCGCGGATCGTCGATGCCCGGCGCGAGGCCGACAGCGATGTTGCGGGGCAGGTCTCCGATATTCTCCAGACGGTGAAGCTGCGCGGCGATGCGGCGCTGGCGGACTATACCCACCGTTTCGACGGCTACACGCTGGCCGATGATGCCGACTGGTCGATCCCGCGCGAGGCCTGCGAGGAGGCCTACAAGGCGCTCGCGCCCGATCTGCGCGAGGCGCTCGAACTCGCGGCGGCACGCATCCGTGCCTATCACGAGGCGCAGCTGCCGCAGAACCGCGACTACACCGACAGCGCGGGCGTGCGCTTGGGCGCGATCTGGCGGCCGGTGGATGCGGCAGGGCTCTATGTCCCGGGCGGCCGCGCGGCCTATCCCTCCTCGCTGCTGATGAACGCTATCCCGGCGCGGGTGGCGGGGGTCGAGCGGCTCGCGATCGTCACCCCCACACCCAAGGGCCAGACCAACCCGCTGGTGCTCGCCGCCGCGCATATCGCAGGCGTGGACGAGATCTGGCGCGTCGGCGGGGCGCAGGCGGTGGGCGCACTCGCCTACGGCACGCAACGGATCAAGCCGGTCGACGTGATCACCGGCCCCGGCAACGCCTGGGTGGCCGAGGCCAAGCGCCAGCTTTACGGCGTGGTCGGGATCGACATGGTGGCTGGCCCTTCCGAAATCCTCGTGATCGCCGACGGGAAGAACGATCCCGACTGGATCGCCGCCGACCTGCTCAGCCAGGCCGAGCACGACCCGACCTCGCAATCGATCCTGATCACCGACGATGCCGGCTTTGCGCGGCAGGTGGAGGATTGCATCGACCTGCAACTGAGCCAGCTCGCCACCGGCAAGACCGCGCGGGCCAGCTGGGACGCACACGGGGTGATCATCGTCGTCAACGATCTCGAGGCCGAAGCCCCGGCGCTGGCTGACCGGCTCGCTGCCGAGCATGTCGAACTCGCGGTCGACAACCCCGAAGCGCTGATGCACCGCATCCGCCATGCGGGCAGCATCTTCCTTGGCCGCATGACCCCCGAAGCGGTCGGCGATTACGTCGCCGGGCCGAACCACGTGCTGCCCACCGGTCGCCGCGCGCGCTTTTCGAGCGGGCTTTCGGTGCTCGACTTCATGAAGCGCACCAGCTTCCTCGGGCTCGACGCGGCCTCCTTCGCCGCGATCGGCCCCGCTGCCGCCACCCTCGCCCACGCCGAGGGGCTGCCGGCGCACGCCAAATCCGTGGAATTGAGAATCCGATGAACCATCCCCAACGCTCGCAAGCCCGTTCGGCTGCGCGTCTTGCCGCCGTGCAGGCGCTCTACCAGCAGCACATGGAGGGCACCGCGCTCGCCAAGCTGCTCGACGAATTTCACCAGCACCGGCTGGGCCGCACCATCGACGAGGACGCCTTCGACGAGGCCGAATATGCCGACGCCGAGGTGCCGTTCTTCGACGATGTCGTGCGCGGCGTCGATGCCCGCAAGGACGAGATCGATGCGCTTGTCGCCAGCAAGCTCGCCAGCGGATGGAGCCTTGCGCGGCTCGACCGGGCGATGCTGCAGGTGCTGCGCGCCGGCACCTACGAACTGCTCGCCCGCGCCGATGTGCCCGCGGCGGTGGCGATCAACGAATATGTCGAGGTCGCCAAGGCGTTCTTCGACGACGGGCAGGCGAAATTCGTCAACGGCATCCTCGATGCCGTGGCCAAAGAGGCGCGCGCGGGCTAAGCCTCTGCCCGCACCATGAACGAGACCGAATTCGTCGCCGCCCTGCGCAAGCTGCCGCTCCATCCCGGGGCGCGCGGGCTGGAGGATGATTGCGCGGTGCTGCCGGTGGGCGGCGAGACGCTGATCATCACTCACGACATGATGAGCGAGGACACCCACTTCCTCAGCCATGCCGATCTCGCCGACGTGGCGTGGAAGCTGCTGGCGGCGAACCTTTCCGATCTTGCGGCCAAGGGTGCGGAACCGGTCGGGGTGCTGCTCGGCTATTCGCTCGGCAGCAGCGACGCCCGCTTCCTCGAAGGGCTCGATGAAGCCCTGCGCACCTATGGCGTTGCGCTGATGGGCGGCGATACCGTCGCCACCACCGGCACCAGCACCTACGGCATGACCGCGATCGGGCGCGCGACGCACCTGCCCGTGCCCTCGCGCAAGGGCGCGCAGGCGGGCGATGCGATCTATGTCACCGGCCCCGTCGGGCGCGCGATGCTCGGCTACGAGGGCGATGAGGAACACCTTTCCATCTTCAACCGCCCGGTGCCGCGCCTCGCGGAAGGCATGGCGCTGGCCCCGCTGGTAAGCGCGATGATGGACATCTCCGACGGGTTGCTGCTCGATTGCTGGCGCATGGCATGGGTCAGCGGCGTGACGCTGGCGATCGACAGCGCTGCCGTCCCGGTCGCGTCGCAGGCGCGGATGCAGGAATGCATGCGCTGGGGCGACGATTACGAACTGCTGTTCACCGCTCCCGAAGATGCCGCCCTGCCCGTCGCCGCAACCCGCATCGGCACGGTCCGCGCGCGCGAGCATGCCCCGCTGTGGCTCGACGAGACCCCCCTCCCCGACCCTGCCAACCTCGGTTACCGCCACGGCTGACCTGCCAAAACTGGTGAAACCGGCCCCAAAGCCCGCTTTCCGGCGTGCCCGAGGCTTGCCAGCCGGTTTCGAGCGCCTATGACTGAGCGCCCTTGCGCCCACGGGACTAAAGAGGAGCGCGAGGCTTCCCTTCGGGGGAAAGAAAACAAGACGAGAGGGGATAACTCGTGAACCTATTGCTCATTTCAATCGGGCTGGGACTGCTCGCCATTGTCTATGGCGTGATCACCAGCAGCCAGGTGCTCGGGGCGAGCGCCGGCAATGCGCGAATGCAGGAGATCGCTGCGGCGATCCAGGAAGGCGCGCAGGCTTACCTCAACCGCCAATACACCACCATCGCCATCGTCGGCGTGGCTGTCGGCGCGATTGTCGCCTTTGCGCTTGGCGTGGTGCCGGCGATCGGCTTTGTCACCGGCGCGGTGCTTTCGGGTGTGGCAGGCTATATCGGCATGAATATCTCGGTGCGTGCCAATGTCCGCACCGCCGAGGCCGCGAGCACCAGCCTTCAGGCGGGCCTCACCCTCGCCTTCCGCGCGGGTGCGATCACCGGGATGCTGGTGGCGGGCCTCGCGCTGCTCGCGATTGCCGTGTTCTTCTACGTGCTGGTCGGCCCGATGGGCATGAGCCCCTCCGACCGCGTCGTGATCGACGGCCTCGTCGGCCTCGCCTTTGGTGCCTCGCTGATCTCGATCTTCGCGCGTCTGGGCGGCGGGATCTTCACCAAGGCCGCAGACGTCGGCGCGGACCTCGTCGGCAAGGTCGAAGCGGGCATCCCCGAGGATGACCCGCGCAACCCGGCCGTGATCGCGGACAACGTGGGCGACAACGTGGGCGACTGCGCCGGCATGGCCGCCGACCTGTTCGAGACCTATGTCGTCACCGTCGGCGCCACCATGGTGCTGACCGCGCTGCTGCTGACCCAGCTCGGCGATCTGCTGCTGCCGCTGATGGCGCTGCCGCTGCTGATCGGCGGTGCGTGCATCGTCACCTCGATCCTCGGCACCTACTTCGTGCGTCTGGGCGGCGGCACCAACGTGATGGGGGCCATGTACAAGGGCTTCATCGTCACCGCCGTGACCTCGATCCCGCTGATCTGGTTCGTGACGCAGTTCGCGCTCGGCTCGGTGGGCATGGACATGAACACCATCATCAACCCGGATCAGGGCATGGTGGAATTCAACGGCCGCGAGCTGTTCTACTGCGCGCTGCTGGGTCTGGTGATCACCGGCCTCATCATCTGGATCACCGAGTACTACACCGGCACGGGCTACCGTCCGGTGCGCTCGATCGCCAAGGCCTCGGAAACCGGCCACGGCACCAACGTGATCCAGGGCCTCGCGATCAGCCTTGAATCGACCGCGCTGCCGACCCTCGTGATCGCGGGCGGCATCATCATCGCCTTCCAGCTCGCCGGCCTCATGGGCATTGCCTATGCGGCGACCGCGATGCTGGCGCTGGCGGGGATGGTCGTGGCGCTCGACGCCTATGGCCCGGTTACCGACAACGCCGGCGGCATCGCCGAAATGTCGGGTCTGGACGATAGCGTGCGTGAGAAGACCGACCTGCTCGACGCGGTCGGCAACACCACCAAGGCCGTGACCAAGGGCTATGCGATCGGTTCCGCGGGCCTCGGCGCGCTGGTGCTGTTCGCGGCCTACACCACCGACCTTCGGGCGTTCTTCCCGGCCTTCCTCGACGGTGACCTCACCAACGGGGAAATCTCGTTCAGCCTGGAAAACCCCTACGTCATCGTCGGCCTGTTCCTCGGCGCGCTGCTGCCCTACCTGTTCGGGGCGATGGGCATGACCGCGGTGGGCCGTGCGGCGGGCGACGTGGTGAAGGACGTGCGCGAGCAGTTCGCCAATGATCCGGGCATCATGGCCGGGACCAGCAAGCCGAACTATGCGCGCACCGTGGACCTCGTCACCAAGGCGGCGATCAAGGAGATGATCATCCCCTCGCTGCTGCCGGTGCTGACCCCGATCGTGGTCTACTTCGTGATCACCCTGATCGCCGGTCAGGACAACGGCTTTGCCGCTCTGGGCGCGCTGCTGCTGGGCGTGATCGTCGGCGGGCTGTTCGTGGCGCTCTCCATGACCGCCGGCGGCGGCGCGTGGGACAACGCCAAGAAGTACATCGAAGACGGCCATCACGGCGGCAAGGGCTCCGAAGCCCACAAGGCCGCGGTGACGGGCGACACGGTCGGCGATCCCTACAAGGACACCGCCGGCCCGGCCGTGAACCCGATGATCAAGATCACCAACATCGTCGCGCTGCTGCTGCTGGCCGCGCTGGCGCACGGGGCGGTGTAACCCGCCATCGACTGCGCAAATCTTCACCCCGCCGGGAGCGATTCCGGCGGGGTTTATCTTTGCCTCGTCCCCTGTCCCCGCATCGGACAGCCTGCCGGGCCGCTGAGGCTTTCTTAATCGCTGTATGGCATAGCGCCTGCGGAACGCGCGGATCGGTGCGGCAAGGCAGGGTTAACGGCAATGGACATGGCAGGGGCGGACAGCTTTCGCGACCGTAGCGCGTCTGCCGCGCCCGGGGCTGCTTCCAGCATCGTCCGCCTGCTCTCGCTCGCCGAGATCACAGATCCCGCCTTCATCGCCGCATGGGAACGGCTGGTGGCGCGCGCGGCCGAGCCCAATCCCTTCTTCGAGCCGTGGTTTCTCGTCCCCTCGCTGACGCAATGGGGCGCGGCTGACCGGGTGACGGTCAAGGCGTGGTTCCACGACGGGCGCCTCGCCGGACTGATGCCGATCGTGCGCAGCGCGCGCTACTACAGCCACATCGTCACCCATGCGACCGGCTGGCTCCATGCCAACGCCTTCTGCGGCGTGCCGCTGGTGGTGGCGGGACTGGAGGAGGAATTCTGGCGCGCCCTGCTCGCCCATTTCGACCGCATGGCCCGCCGCGCGCTGTTCCTGCACCTGCCGCTGCTGCCCGCCGGCGGACCGGTCGATGCCGCGCTCGAACGGGTGCTGACCGCCCGCCCGCGCGCCCACTACCGCGTGGCCGAGGAAAACCGCGCCTTCCTCGCCGGTGAGATGTCGGCGGCCGAATATCTCGAAGGATCGATGAGCGCCAAGAAGCGCAAGGAGTTGCGCCGCCAGCACAATCGCCTGGCCGAAGAAGGCACGCTTGTGTTCGAGCGGCTGGAGGGCGAGGCTGGCCTCTCCGAATGGACCGCGGAATTTCTCGCGCTCGAAGCCGCCGGATGGAAGGGCGAGGCCGGCTCGGCCCTCGCCTCCGCACCCGATACCACCGCTCTGTTCACGCAGTCGCTCGCAGGCGCGGCGGCGGCCGGACGGCTGGAGCGGCTGGCGCTGCGGCTCGACGGGCGCGCCATCGCGATGCTCGCCAATTTCATCACGCCGCCGGGCGCCTACAGCTTCAAGACCGCCTTCGACGAAGCCTATGCGCGCTTCTCGCCGGGGATGCTGCTGCAGCTCGAAAATCTTGCTCTGCTTGAGCGCGATGACGTGGCCTGGGCCGATAGCTGTGCGGTCGAGGGTCATCCGATGATCGAACGCCTGTGGCGCGGGCAGCGCCGCATGGTCAGCCGCAACATCGCCATCGGCGGCCCGCTGCGCCGCGCCGCCTTCCGCCTGCTGATGGCCTACGAGACCCGTCCGAGGAGCACTTCATGAACGCCCCGACCCATTTCACCGATGCCCTTCCGGCCACCGTGTTCGGCGCGCCCGCCCGCACCCGCTTTGCCGCGCATTATCCCGAGCGTCCGCATATCCTGACCCATGATCTGACCAGCCACCCGCTGCTGGAGATCGAGGCGCTGGCCGCGCTGGCCGAGAAGCTCCCGATCGCATCGGTCGAATACAACCGCGGCGATCTGCCGATCGGGGTGGACGGCAAGCCGGGTTCCAACGGCCTCACCATCGCCGAGACCATCCGCCGCGTCGCCGAGGCGGAAAGCTGGGCCGTGCTCAAGAACATCGAACAGGTGCCGGCCTACGAGGACCTGCTGCTCGGCCTGCTGGAGGAAATCCGCCCCGAGATCGAAGCCGCGACCGGCGCGATGCTGACCCCGCAGGGCTTCATCTTCGTGTCCTCGCCGAACTCGGTCACGCCCTACCACTTCGATCCGGAACACAACATCCTGCTCCAGATCCGCGGCAGCAAGGTGATGACCCAGTTCCCGGCCGGCGACACCCGCTTCGTGCCGGACGAGGCGCACGAGACCTATCATTCGGGCGGCCCGCGCGAATTGCGCTGGGACGATGCCTTCCTCGCCCACGGCATCGAATTCCCGATCGGCCCGGGCGAGGCGCTGTTCGTCCCCGTCATGGCCCCGCACTTCGTCAGGAACGGCCCCGCGCCCTCGGTCTCGCTGTCGATCACCTGGCGCAGCGAGTGGAGCTACCGCGAAAGCGATGCGCGCGTGCTCAACGCGATCCTGCGCGAGCGGGGCTTTCATCCCAAGGCCCCGGGCCGCTGGCCGCAACAGAACTATGCCAAGGCCTATGCCTTGCGCATCATGCGCCGTCTCGGCTTGACGGGTTCGTAAGGCGAACGCATGGCCATGCGCCATGACTGACATGCCCACCAACGAAGAACTGCTCGCCAGCCTTGTCGCCCTGCTGACGGTCGAAAAGCGCGCCGCCGATGTCTTTGCCGGCCCGCCGCAAGCCGACGGGATCGGGCGGGTGTTCGGCGGGCAGGTGCTGGCGCAGGCGCTGCAGGCGGCGCAGGCCTCGGTCACCGATGGCAAGCGCGCCCATTCGCTCCATGCCTACTTCCTGCGCGGCGGGCGCGAGGGCACGCCGATCGAATACCGCATCGAACGCGATTTCGACGGACGCAGCTTCGCCAACCGCCGGGTGGTCGCGTCGCAGGAAGGCGAGGACGGGACGCCGGTGCCGATCCTCAACCTTACCGCCAGTTTCCAGCAGCCCGAAGAGGGCCTCGAACACAACGACTCGCCCATGCCGGATGTGCCCGGCCCCGACGATCTGCGCCCCGACATGGAGCTGCGCCGCGAACTCGCGGAAAAGTGGGGCGACAAGCTGGGCGAACAGCAGCGCCGCATGATGCTGCGCCCGCGCCCGATCGAGATGCGCACCATCGACCGGCTGCACTGGATGAGCCGCGAGCCCCGCCCGCCGCGCGCCCACACGTGGTTCCGGGTCTGCGCGCCGATCACGGGGGCGGCCGACACGCCTGCACTGCACCGCGCGATCATCACCTATGCCAGCGACTACACCCTGCTCGGCACCAGCGCGCTGCCGCATGGCTTGAGCTGGATGCGCGGCGAGCTGGTCGGTGCGAGCCTCGATCACGCGATCTGGTTCCACCGCGATGCGCGCGCCGACGAATGGCTGCTCTACGCCACCGACGCCCCCTGGAGCGGCGGCGGGCGCGGGTTCAACCGCGGGCGCATCTTCAACCGCGCAGGCGAACTGGTCGCGAGCGTGGCCCAAGAGGGGATGATGCGGAAGAGGGTGAAGGGCTAAGGTCCCTCCTTCGTCATTGCCAGGCGTGCAGCGACGCGGCAATCCATAGAAAGCCCTCGCCGCCAAAGCGACCGTCAGTCCATGGATTGCTTCGCTTCGCTCGCAATGACGGGGCTAATGCGCCAGCAGGATCGGCATCTGCGGTTCGGTCAGCATCTTGCGGGTCACCCCGCCAAGCAGCAGTTCCGCCAGCCGCGAATGGCCATAGGCGCCCATCACCATCAGCCCGCATTCGCGCATCTGCGCGGCCGAGAACAGCGTGTCGGCAATCCCCGCCTCGCCCTTCTGCACCTCCACCACCTCGCAGGCGATGCCGTGGCGGCTGAGATATTGCGCCCCTTCGAGCGCGGGAAAATCGAAGCGCGGCTTGTCCTTGTCCTCGGCGACGCTCACCAGCCACACCTTGCGCGATGCTGCCAGCAGCGGCACGGCGGCGCGCAGGGCATGGGCGGCCTCGGACGAGCCATTCCAAGCGACCATCACCGGCGCGGTGACATCGAGGCGGGGCTGGTCGCCCGGCACGACCAGCACCGGCACCGGAGCGTGCAACACCAGATCACCCGCGATCGCGGAAGGCCCGCGCCCCCCTGCCCCTGCATCCGACGGGCCGACAATCACCAGATCGGCGAGCGGCGAATGCTCGAGCAGGCGCTGCGGCGCGATGCCGTAGACGAAGCGCCAGTCCCAGGCGACATCCTCGCCCGCCAGCCGCGCCTCGGTATCGGCGCGCAGCTTTTCGGCATTCTCCTTGATCACCGGCATCGCGGCGGCAATCGCCGAGCCGTAGAAATCGCCGGGCGCGAAGACCTCGTAGCTGATCGCCTGAAGGCAGGTGATGTGCCCGCCGCAGACCCGCGCGATATCCAGCGCCACCTGCAGCCGCGCGTTCATCGCCGCGTCGTGATCGATATGAAGCAGAATCGATTTCATGACTGTTCTCCCACTGATGATGCAGAGAATAGGCCCCAATTTTGGCCCCGCTTTGACCGGGGTCAAATTTGCGCAAGGCCGCTTGCGCGCCGCCCGCTGCCGGTTCATCTTCCCGGCTTGAGGGAGAGGAACCATGCAGATCACGCGCCACCCGCCGGTCAGGACCACGCTCGAACCGTCGAACCACCCCTATCTGACGGGGGCTTGGACGCCGCTGCATGAGGAAGTCGACGTCGCCGAGCTGCCGGTGATCGAAGGGGCTATCCCCGTGGACATCGACGGCATCTACCTGCGCAACACCGAAAACCAGGTACACCAGCCACTGGGTCGCCATCATCCCTTCGATGGCGATGCGATGATCCATCAGGTCAACATCAGCGGCGGCAAGGCGAGCTACCGCAACCGCTTCGTGCGCACCCACTGCTTCGAGGCCGAGCAGATTGCCGGCCAATCGCTGTGGGGCGGGCTGATGGACCCCTGGGGCACCTCGAAGCGCCCCGGCTTCGGCGCGCACGGGGGGCTCAAGGACACCGGCAGCACCGACATTATCGTCCACGCGGGCACCGCCTATGCGACGCTCTACCAGTGCGGCGAGGCGTGGATGCTCGATCCCGTCACGCTGGGGAGCCGCGGCAAGGCGCCGTGGGTGCCGCTCGACGGCATCTCGGCCCACCCCAAGGTGGACGAGGACACCGGCGAGCTGATGTTCTTCAACTACTCGAAATACCCGCCTTTCATGCATTACGGGGTGGTCAACCGCGAAGGGCAGCTGGTGCATTACACGCCCATCCCGCTGCCGGGGCCGCGCCTGCCGCATGACATGGCGATCACCAAGAACTGGTCGATCCTCAACGACATGCCGCTGTTCTGGGACGAGGAGCTGCTCGGGCGGAACATTCACGCGGCGCGGCTGCACGAGGGCATCCCCACCCGCTTCGCCCTGATCCCGCGCCACGGCAGCGCGCAGGACATTCGCTGGTTCGAGGCCGCGCCGACTTACGTGCTGCACTGGACCAATGCCTGGGAAGAGGGCGATGAAGTCATCCTCGAAGGCTATCATCAGGCCAAGCCCATGCCCGATCCACTCGAGGAGATGGGCCGCTACAGCCACATGATGGCCTACGTGGACGAACACTCGTTCCAGTCCCGCCTGCACCGCTGGCGCTTCAACCTGAAGACCGGCGAGACCCGCGAGGAGCGGCTGTGCGACAAGATCGTCGAATTCGGGATGATCAACCCGGCTTACGCCATGCGCAAGAGCCGCTATGTGTGGTCGACCACCACCCGGCCCGGCTGGTTCCTGTTCAACGGCTATGTCCGGCACGACACCGAGACGGGTGAGGAACAGGTCTACCGCCTGCCCGAGGGTGTCTATGCCAGCGAGAGCCCGATGATCCCGCGCAAGGGCGCGACTGCGGAGGATGATGGCTACCTCGTCACCTTCCTGATCGACGAGAACACCGGCACCTCGCAATGCGCGATCCTCGATGCTGCGGACGTGACCAAAGGCCCGATCTGCCGACTCGCGCTGCCGCACAAGATCTGCTCGGGGACGCACTCGGTGTGGGTCGAGCATGATCAGCTGCGCAAGGATGCCGCCTTCCACGCGCGCCGTTTCGCTGTGGTGTAAGGCCCCGGCCCGGGGCTTTCATCCATGACACCGGTCGAGGCGCCTCGCCCGCTCGTCGCCCGCACGCTTGCGCAAGTATGGTTACCGGCCTAGCGCCCCGCGATTGATCCGATCCCGGGGGAATCCGCATGAAACTTCGCCTTGTCCTTGCCGCGTCGAGCGCGCTGCTGCTTGCCACCACGCCCGCTCTGGCCGAAAGCGCGCCGCAGGCGGCCGCGACCACCGCCACCGCCCAGACCGAGCACGACAAGCTCTTCGCGCTGTTCGACGATGCCGACGCGCGCGAACTGGCGCTCAACCCGCTCAATCGCCTGTTCCGCGGCGAGGACGAGGGTGCCGACCGGCTCGGCGATTTCCTGACCGATTCCGCCTTCCTCGCCGCGCGCACCGACACCCAGCTCAATCTTGCGCTGCTCGCCCAGATCGATCGCAACAAGCTCTCGCCCACCGACCAGCTTGCCTATGACGTGTTCAAATATACCGAGGAACAGGCGCTCAAGGGCGCGAGCGACCGCATCCGCGCGCTGACCGAGGTGCGCCCGCTCAACCACTTCTTCGGGCTGCACACCTTCTATCCCACCTTCGCCGGCGGCAAGGGCGTGGCGCCGTTCAAGACCCTCGCCAATTACGAGGACAACCTGTCGCGGCACGACGACTACATCACCTTCGTCGACCGGGCGATCGGCAAGTTCCGCGAGGGCATGGCGAGCGGCGTGGTCGAAACGAAGCTCACGGTCGAGATCATGGTAACCCAGCTCGACACCCAGCTGGCGATCCCGCTGGCGGATTCGCAGTTCATGGCGCCGACCAAGGAATACCCCGAAGGGATCAGCGAGGCCGACAAGGCGCGGCTGACGGCGGCCTACGAGGCCAAGACCCGCGAAATCTACGCCGCCAACACCGCCTTGCGCGACTTCCTCAAGAACGAATATCTCCCCGCCGCGCGCGACAGCATCGGCCTTTCCCAGATGAAGGGCGGCGCGGAGCTCTACGCCCAGCTGGTCGAGGAATCGACCACCCTGCCGCTCGATCCCGAAACCATCCACCAGCTCGGCCTGAGCGAAGTGGCGCGGATCAAGGCGGAGCTGGAGAAGCTCAAGAAGGAAGTGAAGTTCAAGGGCACGCTGACCGAGTTCTTCGACTATGTCCGCACCGATCCCAAGTTCCAGCCCAAGACCCGCGAGGCGCTGACGCAGGACTATTACCGGATCGGGCGCGAGGTCGATGCCAAGATCGGCGACTTCTTCTCGCTGCTGCCCAAGTCGCCGCTCGAAATCCGCCCCTACGATCCTTCGACCGAGCAGTTCGAGGCGGGCGGTTCCTACCAGTCGGGCTCGCCCGACGGCTCGCGCCCGGGCGTGTTCTACTTCAACGCCTATGACCTGCCGAGCCGTCTGACGCCGGGCAATGTCACGCTCTACCTCCACGAAGGCGCGCCCGGGCACCATTTCCAGATCAGCCTCGCGCAGGAGAACGAGGCCCTGCCCGCCTTCATGCGCTTTGGCGGCACCACCGCCTTTGTCGAAGGCTGGGCGCTCTATGCCGAGACGCTGGGCAACGAGATGGGCTTCTACAAGGACCCGTGGAACCGTTACGGCACGCTGCAGGACGAACAGCTGCGCGCGATGCGGCTGGTGGTCGATACCGGCATCCACGCCAAGGGCTGGACCCGCGATCAGGCGATCGCCTTCATGATGGAGAACTCCGGCATGACCCGCACCGAAGTGGTGGCCGAGGTCGATCGCTACATCGCCATTCCCTCGCAGGCGCTGGCCTACAAGATCGGGGCGCTCAAGATCCAGGAACTGCGCAAGCGGGCCGAAACGAAGCTTGGGGCGCGGTTCGACATCAAGGCGTTCCATGCCCAGGTGCTCGACACCGGCGGGCTGCCGCTGACGATCCTCGAGCAGAAGATCGATCGCTGGATCGCGGCCGAAGCCGCACGCTGATTTGTCCACTTCGAGCCGGGTCCGCGACTCGGCTCACCGCATACCTTGCTCCGGCTGCCTGCTCCTGTGGCAGCCGGGGCTTGCGTGTTCATCCGGCAGCAAGGATGGGATGAACACCGCTGCGCGTGCAACACGCCAATAAGGGCCGAACCGCAAGGGATCGCCGGTCCAAACACAGGAGAATACCACGATGATGACCCCTGCCCGCACCTCCGGCCTCCGACGCGCCCCGCTCGCGCTCGCGCTGCTGGCCGGTCTCGCCGCCCTGCCTGCCGCGCACGGGCTTTCGGCCCAGAACAGCGAAGGCGGCGAAGTGCTGACCACGGTCTACGGCAACCTGCCGACCATGGCGGAAATGAACGAAGGCCCGCGGATCGAGGGCATCATCTCGGCGCGGCAAGGCCAGCGCCTGCAGGTGACCAGCGAAGACGGCACCAGCACCATCCTCACGCTTCACCCCGATACCGAAATCCGCACCCGCGGCGGCTTCCTCGGGATCGGCAACAAGACCTTCGACCAGAGCGCGCTGATGAACGGCCTGCCGGTCAAGGTCCGCACCCGCCAGTATGGCGACGGGCTGGTGGCGAGCGAAGTGCGCTTCACCAGCGATGATCGTCTGATCGCGGCGATGATCCGCGGCGGCACCGCGCAGAAGTTCGCCGAGCAGGGCGCGGCGATCCAGCAGAACGCCGCCGCCACCGAAGCCCTGCGCGGGCGCCTCGGCGATATCGACAAATACAACCTCAAGAGCACCACCAACGTCTATTTCGAAATCGGCAAGGCGGTGCTCTCGCCCGGTGCCAAGGCGGAGCTCTGCGCGGCAGCGCAGGCCGCCAGCGCCAACGAGAATTCGCTGATGCTGGTGCTCGGCTACACCGATTCCACCGGCTCGCCCGAGGTCAATCAGGCGCTGTCGGAAAAGCGTGCCGCGGCGGTGGTCAATCACTTGCAGCAGGTGTGCAAGTGGAAGCCCTACCGGATGCTGACGCCGACCGGCATGGCGACCGCCGATCCGGCGGCCGACAACACCACTGCCGCCGGGCGTGCGCAGAATCGCCGCGTTTCGGTCAATGTGCTGGTGAGCAAGGCGCTCGACACGCAGTAAGGCAAAACGGGGCGCTGCCTCCCGCGGCGCCCCTCACCCGCCCGCGTGATAGAAATCATAGACCTTGCGCGCGACCGTGGCGCTGACGCCGGGCGCGCGCTGGAGGTCTTCGAGCGCCGCCGCGCGGACCTTCGAGGCCGTGCCGAAATGCAGCAGCAGCGCACGCTTGCGGGCCGGACCGATGCCGGGAATCTCGTCGAGCGGGCTCGCGGTGATCGCCTTGGAGCGCTTGGCCCGGTGCGCGCCGATGACATAGCGGTGCACCTCGTCGCGCAGGTTCTGAAGGTGGAACAATAGCGGCGAATTCACCGGCAGCAGCTTCTCGCGCCCGTCGGGGAAGTGGAACACCTCGCGCCCTTCGCGCCCGTGATGCGGCCCCTTGGCGATGCCGATCACCGCGATCTCGTCGGCGATCCCGATTTCTTCCAGCACGCTCATCACGCTGGAGAGCTGGCCCTTGCCGCCATCGATCAGGATCAGGTCGGGGAGCACGGTCTCGTGACCGCCGGGCTTGGCCTCGGGATTCTCCTCGCCTTCCGCGAAGTTGCGGAACCGCCGTGCCATGACCTCGCGCATCATCGCGAAGTCGTCGTTCGATTGCGCCTCGCGGATGTTGAACTTGCGATACTGGCCCTTCTCGAAGCCCTCCGGCCCGGCGACGATCATCGCGCCCACCGCCTTGGCGCCCTGGATATGGCTGTTGTCATAGACCTCGATCCGCTGCGGGGGCGCGTCGAGTTCGAGAAACTCCGCCAGCTCGCGGTTCAATTTGGCCTTGGTGCCGGTCTCCGCCAGCCGCCGCTCCAGCGCCTCGACCGCGTTGCGCTGCGCCTGCGCCATCAGCTTGCGCCGGTCGCCGCGCTCGGGGATCGAAAGCCGCACCTTGCGTCCCGCCAGCTCGGAGAGCGCGGCTTCAATCAGCTCGCTTTCGGGCAATTCGCGATCGACCAGAATGGTCGGCGGAGGGGGCACTTCCTCGTAGAATTGCAGCATGACGTCGGCGAGCACCTGCGCCTCGTCGACATCCGCCGTATGGCGCGGGAACAGCGCGCGGTGGCCCCAGTTCTGCCCCCCGCGGATAAAGAAGGACTGGACGCTCATCTGCCCGTTCTTGGCGGCGAGCGCGAAGACATCGGCATCGCCGAGCCCCTGCGCATTGATCGCCTGTGACCCCTGAATGAAGGTCGCCGCGCGCAGCCGGTCGCGCAGCATCGCGGCGGTCTCGAAGTCGAGGTTCTCCGCGGCGTCGGCCATCTGCCGCTCGAGATCGGCCTGCACCGCGCCCGATTTGCCTGAGAGGAAATCCTTCGCCTGCCGCACCAGCGCGTCATACCCCGCCTCGTCAATCCGCCCTACGCAGGGCGCCGAGCAGCGCTTGATCTGGTAGAGCAGGCAGGGCCGGTCGCGGTTGTTGAAGAAACTGTCGGTGCAGGATCGCAGCAGGAACAGCTTTTGCAGCGCGTTGAGGGTGGTGTTGACGCTCCCCGCGCTTGCAAACGGGCCGTAGTAATTACCCTTCGCCCGCCGCGCGCCGCGATGCTTCTGGATGCGCGGGTAGGCGTGATCGGCGCGCAGCAGGATGAAGGGGAAGCTCTTGTCGTCGCGCAGCAGCACGTTGAAAGGCGGACGGAAGCGCTTGATCAGCTGCGCTTCGAGCAGCAGCGCCTCGGCCTCGGAATTGGTGGTGATGATCTCCATGCTGCGGGTCTGGCTGACCATGCGCTGGAGCCGACCCGAGAGCTGGGCAATCTGGGTGTAGTTCGCCACCCGCGCCTTCAACGAGCGCGCCTTGCCGACATAGAGTACTTCGCCCCGCGCATCGAGCATCCGGTAGACGCCCGGCACCGGCTTGAGCACCTTCACAGTCTCGCGGATCGCCTGCACCCCGCCCTCGAGATCGGGCTGGGCCGATGCGACCGTATAGGCGGCGCGCTCCTCGTTGAAGCGTTCCGCACCGCGGGGGTCGTGGGGAGTGCCAGCGGGGGTTCGGACCATGGGGTGCAGATAGGGACGAGAGGGGGCGATTGGCAATTGCCCTGCGTGTCCCTATCGGCAGGTTCGTGGAGTATAGCGACGTCATCATCCTCGGCGCAGGCGCGGCCGGATTGTTTGCTGCCGGACAGGCAGGCCAGCGCGGGCTCAAGGTCGCGCTGCTGGAAAAGGCCGATGCGCCGGGCAAGAAGATCCTGATTTCCGGCGGCGGGAGGTGCAACTTCACCAACATTGGCGCGGGGCCCGCCAATTACCTCTCGGCCAACCCGCATTTCGCCAAGAGCGCGCTGGCCCGCTACACGCCTGCCGATTTCATCGCGCTCGTCGAAAAGCACGGCATCGCCTGGCACGAAAAGACGCTGGGGCAGCTGTTCTGCGATGGCTCGGCAAAGCAGATCGTGGCGATGCTGCTGGACGAGTGCCCACCTGAGCAGGTGAGGCTGATCTGCGGGGTGGATGTGGTCAACGTTGCTCGGGATGCTGACGGCCAGTTCACGGTCACCGCCGAGGATGGCCGCATATGGCAGGCCCCCGCGCTGGTGATCGCCACCGGCGGTCCCTCGATCCCCAAAATGGGGGCGAGCGACTTCGCCTACCGCTTGGCCCGCCAGTTCGGCCTCAAGGTGGTCGAGCCCCGCCCTGCCCTCGTCCCGCTGACTCTCGGCGGCGAGGAGGCGCTGTTCCGCGAGCTGTCGGGCGTGGCTGCGCCGGTGCGCGCTCGGGCGGGAAAGAGCGAATTCGCCGAAGCCGCGCTGTTCACGCACAAGGGCCTGTCCGGCCCCGCAATCCTGCAGGTTTCCTCCTATTGGCGGCATGGCGAGGAGGTGGGGATCACCTTCCTGCCCGAGGCCGCAACCGACTGGCTGGTGGAAGCGAAACGCGACCGCCCCCGCACCCACCTACGCACACTGCTGAGGGAGCGCCTGCCCGACCGCCTCGCCGATGCGCTAGCCGACCGGCTCGCGCTGGAGCGGGAGCTCGGCAACTGCTCGGACAAGGACCTGCGCGCCGCACAGGCGAAGCTCGCCGACTGGCGCTTCCATCCCAACGGCACCGAGGGCTACGCCAAGGCCGAAGTCACCGCAGGCGGCATCGCCACGGCCGAACTCTCCAGCCGCACGATGGAGGCAATCAAGGTTCCCGGCCTCTACGCCATCGGCGAGGCGGTGGATGTGACCGGCTGGCTCGGCGGCTACAACTTCCAGTGGGCCTGGGCGAGCGCCAATGCCTGCGCCGAGGCCCTTGCGGAAGCGCGCTCAGCGTAACATTCTTACGCACAGACTTCCCCCACGGCAATTCCTGCCGTTTGCGTAAAGTTGCTTTGCGCATCGCTTGCGCTTAGCCCTTGTGCCAGAGCCCGAAAACGGGCCGAAGCCACCCCATCGCGGGGGGCCTTGCGGGAGAGACCCTTGCGGCAGTTGCAAGGCATGGATTCCTCGTTCGTCGCGCTGGAATCGCCGAATTCGCCGATGCATATCGGCTCCGTCCTGATCTACAATCCGGCGACGGCCCCGGGCGGGTTCGTGCGGTTCAAGGACATTCTCCAGTTCATCGGCTCGCGGATGCAGCTGTCGCGCACCATGCGCCAGCGGCTGGTGCGGGTGCCGTTCGATCTCGATTACCCCTACTGGGTCGAGGATCCGGACTTCGATCTCGAATATCACGTGCGCCATGTCGCCCTGCCCAAGCCGGGGGACTGGCGCCAGCTGTGCATCCAGGCGGCGCGCATCCATGCCCGCCCGCTCGATCTGAACAGGCCGCCGTGGGAGTTCACCGTGGTCGAGGGGCTGGACGCGGTCGAGGGCTATCCGCCCGGCTGCTTCGCCTTCGTCACCAAGGTCCACCACGCCGCGATCGACGGGATGAGCGGGATCGACCTGATGGAGGCGCTCCACACGCTCACGCCCGATGCTGGGCCGCCGTCCAAGCCCGATACGTGGAAGCCGGAGAAGATCCCCGGCCCCGTGGAGCTGCTCGGCAAATCCTACATCAACGCGCTGCTCAATCCGTTGAAGCAGGCGCAGGTCGCGGCCAAGGCCGTGCCGGGGGTAGCGGGCGTGATCCGCGGGCTGATCGCCAAGGACTTCAAGCTCTCCACCGATCTCGTGCCGCCGCGTACGCGCTTCAACCGCACCATCTCGCCGCACCGCGTGGTCGAGGGGCGGACCTTCGATCTCAAGGAATTCAAGGCCATCCGCGCGCTGCTGCCCGAGGCCAAGGTCAATGACGTGGCGATCGCGGTGATCGGCGGGGCCTTGCACAAATACCTTAGCGCCAAGGGCGATCTGCCCAAGGCCACCATGACGGCGATGGCCCCGATCTCGGTGCGCGCCACCGACGAGAAGGGCGACATGGGCAACCAGGTGGCGGCGATGATCGCTCCGCTCGGCACGCACATCGCCGATCCGGCCGAGCGGCTCGCCTATGTCTACAGCCAGACCAACAATTCCAAGGCGATGACCAACGCGCTGGGCGCGCGGCGGATGACCGAGGTGAGCAAGGTCAACCCGCTGCTTTACATGGCGCTGGGGGCGCAGCTGTTCAGCCGGGTGAGTCTCGCGCACCGGCTGGCGATGCCGTTCAACACCGTGGTGACCAACGTGCCCGGCCCGCCGGTGCACATCTATTCGAGCGGCGCGCGGCTCGAAAGCATGGCGCTGTCACTGATATGCCTCACCGATGGGCTGGGGCTGGCGCACGTCGTGCAGTCCTATGTCGGCGAGGCCTATATCAGCTTCACCGCCTGCCGCGACATCATGCCCGATCCCGAGTTCTATTCGCAGTGCCTGCAGGACAGCTTCGACGAACTGCTGGCCGCCGCGCGGGCATTGGAGGCGGCGCCTGCCGCCGCGCCCGCCGCGAAAGCCAAGACCAAACCCAAAGCCAAGCCGCGCGCCAAGGCAGCCCGCGCACCCCGGGAGAATGCATGATGGCGAGCGCCGCAATGAAGACTGAAGCCGCGACCGCCGAGCCGCCGCACCGCCTCTGGACGCTGCTCGAAGGGCGCGCGATGTTCGAGCTCGGGCTGTTCTACGCCGCCAGCCCGCTGTTCGCGACGCTACCCAAAGGTGATGGCCATGCGGTGATGACCCTGCCCGGCTTCATGGCCTCGAACAGCTCGACCGTGCCGATGCGCCGGGTGCTGAGCCGCCTCGGCTATGATCCGCACGGCTGGGACTCGGGCCGCAACGTGCGGGTCGACAATGCGCTGATCGGCCGGTTGCAGAACCAGCTGGCGCGGCTTGCCGACAGCAGCGGGCGCAAGGTCTCGCTGATCGGCTGGAGCCTCGGCGGGGTGCTGGCGCGCGAACTGGCCAAGCTCCATCCGGACAAGGTGCGGCTGGTGATCAGCCTCGGCAGTCCGATTTCGGATGATCGCGGGCACACCAATGCCGCGCGCCTGTTCGAACTGCTCAACGGCAAGGAGCCCGAGCCGATGCAGGGCGGCAGGTTCCGCGGGCTGGACGAAGCGCCGCCGGTGCCGACCACCTCGATCTTCACCAAGACCGACGGGATCGTCCATTGGCGCGGGAGCGTGCAGCACCCCCACAAGTCGCGCGGGCCCCATCCGACCGAGAATATCCAGGTCCATGCCAGCCATTGCGGGCTCGGCGTGAACCCGAGCGTGATGGTGGCGATGGCCGACCGGCTGGCGCAGCCGGAGGGCGAATGGAAGCCCTTCACCCCGCCGCCCGCACACCGCTGGATGTTCCCCCGCACCCACACCAACTGACGCTCAGCTGGCGGGCTGCGGGGGCTTGCCGGATCAGAACAGCTTGCGCAGATCGATGCCGAGGTAGAGCCCCACCGGATCGATCACGAAGGGCTGGTAGTTGATCGGCGTGTCGCCGTTCGAATCCCGCACCCGGCGCTGCGCGTCGAACAGGTTGTCGGCCCGCAGGCTCACCCGCGTATCCTTGAGGAAGCCCTCGTTCTTGCCGGTGATCTCGCCGATATTGGCGAAGACGCGCAGGTTGAAGGTGACGATATCCTCGAAGAACAGATCGGTGCTGCCCGGCAGGCCCGAGCCGTCGAGGCGCGTCTCGCCGGTGTAGATCCCCGACAGGCGGAAACCCATGCCCTTGCCGAACAGGCCCGCTTCGAGCCGGCTGGAATGGCGCGGCAGACCGAAGGCGCCGGTCGCCTGGCCATCGAGCTGGTCGAGCGGGGCGAGGCCGTCGGCGATCAGGATCTCGTTGTCGAGCTCGATCGTGTGGGTCAGGTTCACGAAGTAGCGGAAGCCCGGGAAGTTGCGGCCGCCCAGCGGGTTGAAGGCCGGTCCGCCCGCAGGCGCACCGCCAGCCCCCGCCGGAGGACCACCGGCCCCGGCCTGCGCCTGCGCCGGCGCGGGTGCCATGGCGCAGAAGCGCTGCTTGAACTGCTCAAGGGCCTCGGGCGGGATGGTGCCGTCAGGCGCGCGCGAACGGTCGATGGCCATCTTGATGAAGGCCGGATCGACGCCGGGCAGCTCGGCCGAGACATCCTCGCCGCGCTCGATCTTGCCGATCAGCTCGGCGATCGCGGCATTGCCGTCGGGGCCGCAGGCCTTCTCGCGGAAGGCGGCGAATTGCGGGTTGGCGGCAGGCGCACCGCCCTGCCCCGGCGCGCCGCCGGGAGCGCCGCCGCCCATCATCGCCGGGTCGATGGAACAGATGCGCGTGCGGAACTGCGCCAGCCGCGCCGGATCGATCTTGCCATCCTCGCCGCGCAGGCGCGAGAGCATCGGCGCGAGGCGCGCAGGGTCGATGCCCGGATACTCGGCGGAGATATCCGCCCCGCTATCGATCGCGGCGACCAGCTTTTCGAGGAAGGCCGCGCCGTCATCGGCGCATAGCCGGGCGCGGAAGGCCATGAACTGCTCCCGCTGCATAGGGCTTGGCATAGCGCCCCCAAAGCGCGGCGGTCCGCCTGCCGGCGCCTGCGCCTGTGCCGGAGCGGCAGCCGGCCCGGTGGTCGGCGGCGCGGGCTGAGCCGCCGCTGCCGCCGGAGGCCCGCCGGCACCCGCCGGACGACCGCCGCCGAAACCGCCACCACCACCGCCGCCGAAGCCGCCCGGGCCGCCCGCCGGCGCGCCGATGCTGCCATTGGTCGAGAAGATGAACTGCACGCGGTTGGCGCGGGTCTCGGCAAAGCTCACCGCGCGCCGGTCAACCGCGATCAACCGGCCATTGGCATCGCGGGTCACCCGGCCGGGGAAAGCGGCCTCGATCTCGGGAGTGATCTGCGGGAAGGCGCTGACCACATTGTCCGAACGGTTGCGGATGTATTCCACCGTCAACCGGGTGTTCTCCCAGAACGGCAGCGACCAGTTGGCGGCGAACTTCCAGTCGCGCTGGGTTTCCGCCGGCAGCGCCGGATTGCCGCCAGTGGTGACATCGGCCAGCACCGTCTGACCGGTGGTGAAGTCGAACACCGGCACGTTGAAATTGGTGATCACCGGATTGCCCAGCGCGCCCAGACCCGGCGCAACTTCGCGCCAGATATAGGTCGCCGACAGGTCAAGCCCGTCGACCGGCGACCAGTTGAGCCCTGCGTTCCAGTCGCCCAGCACGCCGAAATCGCTGAGATCCTCGACTCCCGCCTGCAGGTTGAGCGTGAAGGTGCCGAGCGCATCGGCCACGCCGGCGCGGCGGCTGGTTATCGGGACGACGACATTGGCCCCGGTCGAAAGATTGCGCCGGGTGAGCGTGACGTCCTGATTGCTGCGAGTGTCGCCGCTTTCGATCCGCTGCCAGTCGAGCCCGAAATCGAAGGTCGCCAGCACCTCGCCCGCAGGCAGCTCGCCGAGCGGGCCTTCGAGCGTGGTCTGCGACTGGCCGGTGATGTTGCGGCTGCGCGCCACGTCGAACCCGGCGTCGGCATTGGTCGGCAGCGGGCCGGTGGGCGAGAGCGTGCCGGCGAGCGCCGCCTGCCGCAGCGCGGTGGTATCGAAGCGGCGGTCGATCTTCGTCTCGGTCTCGCTTAGCGAGGCGTCGAAGGTGGTGGTGAGGCGGAAATTGTTGACGGGCCGGGTCATCGAGCCGGCGGTGGCGAAGCGGTCGGTGGAGGAGCGCCGCGTCAGCGGGGTGTCCTCGCCGAAGGTTCGCACGATGCCCGGCACGGCCGGATCGGCGGTCAGCGTCACGGTGTTGAGCCCGTCGAGGCTGCGGCTTTCGCTGCGCACGTAATTGAGGTTGGCGCTCAGCGCGGTGCCGCTGTCGATCAGCGCCTTGGCCCAGCTGAGGTTGCCTTCGAAGCCGAAGGTGTCGGCGGTGAGGCTGCGGAATTCGGCCTGCGCCGGATCACCCGCCACGCCCGAGACCGAGCCCGGGGTCTGGATGATGTCGCGCTCGTCCTCTGTCAGCAGCGAGGCGTCGGACAGCTCGAAATCGAGGTTGAAGCGGCCGCCGTCGGCGATGCGCAGCGTGCCGAAATCCTGCTCGGTGCGGACAAATCCCCCGCGCGAAGGGGTTTCGAACTCCATCTCGACTTCGCGGTTGGAGTAGTTGTCCTTGAGAATCAGGTTGATCACGCGCCGGTCAGGCGGAAAGCCGAAGCGCTGGGCGACTTCCTCGGGGAACACCTCGACCCGCGCCAGCGCCTCGGGCGGATAGGAGGCGAATTCGCGGAAGCTCCCGATGCGGATCCCGTTGACGAGAATCACCGGCTGCCCGCCGCCCCCACGCCCGCGCGCCGAGCCGGTCTGGGCGCTGATCTGGGCGATGAGATCGGTGATCGAGGTCACGCCTTCGGCCGCGATCGCCTGTTCGTCGAGCTGCAGCAGCGGCGCCTGATCGACCATCAGCTGGCCGCGGATGCGCTTGCCGCTGACGACGATCTCATCGGCCGACACCGCGGTGCCGCTGGCGGACTCGGGTTCCTCTTCCTCAGCCGTCTGCTGCACCGCGACCGGCTGCGGCTGCGCGGTCTCGGCGGTGCGGGCCAGCACCGGGAGGGCGGCGGCAAGGCTTGCAGCGCAGGTGCCGGCGCACAGCATCGCGCGGGAAAGCGGGGAGAGGTTCATGTTGTCCCTTTAGTACTTGTCTTTGTCTTTATGCGGGCCAGCCTTGTGGTGGTCCCGGTTTCGCCCAGCTGCCCGTCGCACGGCCGGGAAAGCTGGCGCTTGTCGGCAGTTACGCAGATAGCCCGATTCGGGCTGCACGCGGCACTTAAAGCTGGAGCCTTCCCTTTTGGTTCCCGCATCGCTAAAGCGCGCTAGTTTTTCGACCGGCGCATTGTGCGTCGCACCATTATCAGAAGGAATTTCATGGCCAAGGAAGAACTCCTCGAAATGCGCGGGCGCGTGGTGGAACTGCTGCCCAATGCGATGTTCCGGGTGGAGCTTGAAAACGGCCATGAAGTGCTCGGCCACACCGCGGGCAAAATGCGCAAGAACCGCATCCGCGTGCTGGTGGGCGACGAGGTGCTGTGCGAGCTGACGCCCTACGACCTCACCAAGGCGCGCATCACCTACCGCTTCATGCCGGGTCGCGGCGGCCCCGGCCCGCAATAAGCGGCAGCGCCGCTGATGGGCGCGCCTCTCCACCTCACCCTGGCATCGGCCTCGCCCCGGCGGCGCGAGCTGCTCGTGCGGTTGGGCCTTGCGCCCGATGCCGTGACCCCTGCCGACATCGACGAGACGCCGCTGAACGGCGAACTCCCCCGCGCCTATGCCTTGCGCATGGGGCGCGAGAAGGCGCTCGCCGTCACAGCCCCCGGCTTCGTGCTGGCGGGCGATACGGTGGTGGCGGTAGGCCGCCGCATCCTGCCCAAGACCGAAACCGAGGCCGAGGCGCGCGCTTGTCTCGAACTGATGAGCGGGCGACGGCATCAGGTGCTCTCCAGCGTGGTGCTGCGCGCACCCGATGGCACATTGCGGGAGCGGCTGAACGAGACCGTGGTGCGCTTCAAGCGGTTCTCCAGCGAAGAAATCGCGGCCTATCTCGCCAGCGGCGAATGGCAGGGCAAGGCGGGCGGATATGCCATCCAGGGCGCCGCCGAGGGCCTGATCGAATGGATCCACGGCAGCCATTCCGGCGTGATGGGCCTGCCGCTCCACGAGACGCGCACGCTGCTCAAGGCGGCAGGGTTCCCGCTTGCCTAGCCCTGAACGAACGTGGCTGATCGAGGAGGGCATCGCCGAGAAACGGGCGCTGCTGGTCGAGGGCGAACAGGTGCTCGCCGCGAAGGTCATGTGGCCGGGAGAAATCACTGCCGGCACCCGCTGCGCGGGCAAGCTCACCGCCAAGCTCAAGGGCACGCGACGGGGGGTGGCGCTGCTGGATGGCGGCACCGAGGCGCTAGTCGATCACCTGCCGCCCGCCGTCACCGAAGGCCAGCGGCTCGATCTCGTCATCACCCGCGCCCCGCTGGCCGAACGCGGTCGGTTGAAGCGCGCGCAGGCGCGGATGACCGGAGACGAGACTCCCGCCGCGTCCTTTCCGGAAGGGAGGACCGTCCACCGCTTTCCCGCTGGCCTGTGGGAAGAGGTGTGGCACGCAGCCTCCAGCGCCAGCCTCGATTTCCCCGGCGGCGAAATCCTCGTTAGCGTCACCCCCGCGATGACGCTGATCGACATCGACGGGATCGGCGAACCGCGCGTGCTGGCGCTGGCGGCGGTGCCGGCCATCTCCCGCGCGCTCGAATGGTTCGATTGCGGCGGGAACATCGGGATCGACTTCCCCACCCTTGCCGCCAAGGCCGACCGCCGCGCGGTCGACGAGGCACTGGGAGCGGCGCTCGATCACTGGCCGCATGAACGCACCGCGATGAACGGCTTCGGCTTCGTCCAGCTGGTCGCGCGGCTGACCGGCCCCTCGCTGCTCCACCGCTTCGCGCACCATCGCCTGGGCGCATCCGCGCGCATGGCCCTGCGGCGCGGGGAGCTGGCCGAAGGCAGCGGGCGGGTGCTGCTGCTTGCCGTCCATCCCGCACTCAAGGCCAAGCTCAAGCAGCCGTGGCTCGACGAACTCGCCCGCCGCACAGGGCGGGAAGTGCGCGTGGAGAGCGATCCCGGGCTTGCCATCGAGGCCGCCCATGCCCAGTTGGTGGAGGCATGACCACCAAGCCCAAGCCCTGCCCGATCTGCCGCAAGCCGCGGCATCCGGATCACCACCCCTTCTGCTCCGAGCGCTGCCGCGACCGCGATCTGGCGCGCTGGTTCTCCGATTCCTATGCCGTGCCGGGACCGCCGGCAGACCCGGAAGAACTCGCGCAGGACAACTGGCGCGAGCAGGATTGATCGGCGCGCAATATTCCTGCCGAAGGCGCACAAAACCCACTTGCCAACCTGTGCCGCCTTCGCCATAGGGCCGCTCTCATTTGCTCGCCGGGCTCTTCAAGGCCCGTCGCTCGCAGCGAATGCCCGAGTAGCTCAGGGGTAGAGCAGCGGATTGAAAATCCGCGTGTCGGTGGTTCAAATCCGCCCTCGGGCACCATTCGCTGAAAAGGGCCGATCGCCCAGAGGGAAACTGCCGATGTCCCGCCGCACCAAGCTTTACGAAGGCAAGGCCAAGATCCTCTACGAGGGTCCCGAGCCGGGCACGCTGATCCAGTATTTCAAGGACGATGCGACCGCCTTCAACGCCGCGAAGAAGGGTACGATCGCCGGCAAGGGCGTGATCAACAACCGCATTTCCGAGCACGTCTTCACGCGCCTCGGGCATATCGGCATCCCCACGCACTTCATCCGCCGCCTCAACATGCGCGAGCAATTGATCCGTCAGGTCGAGATCATCCCGCTCGAAGTGGTGGTGCGCAATGTCGCCGCCGGCTCAATCAGCAAGCGCCTCGGGATCGAGGAAGGCGAGCCGCTGCCGCACACCCTGATCGAATATTACTACAAGGATGATGCGCTCGGCGATCCGCTGGTGGCCGAAGAGCACATTGCCTGCTTCAACTGGTGCAGCAACGAGGAGATGCACGACATTTCCTCGATGGCGATCCGCATCAACGACTTCCTGTGCGGGATGTTCGCCGCGATCGACATCCGCCTGATCGACTTCAAGCTCGAATTCGGGCGGCTCTACGACGGCGATTACAGCCGCGTGATCCTGGCCGACGAGATCAGCCCCGACGGCTGCCGCCTGTGGGACATGGCGACCGGCGAGAAGCTCGACAAGGACCGTTTCCGCCGCGATCTGGGCGGCGAGGAAGAGGCCTACCGCGAAGTCGCGCGCCGGCTCGGCCTGCTGAACGGCGAGGACAATGGCCCAGGCGAGGTGTTTGACCTCTCCCACGCCCGCAGCCGCCTGCGCGGCCCGCCGCCTCTCAAGAAGTAAGCCTCTTCACACCCGGCTTATCCTCGCCTAGTCTGGCGAAGTCGTTGGCATTGATGCATATTCTGCACCTGCCGGGGTTCAGCAGGGGGACGCTTTCGATGCGCTGGAAATCCGTGGGCATGGCAGCTCTGCTCGCCCAGACGAGCCTTGCCTTGGCACAGGACGAACCGTCCATTCCGCGCGAACCCGCACCCGTCTGGGCCACGCCGTCCGAGCCGCTGGTAGTGCCCGAGAGCGTTCAGGGCCCCGTGTTCCTGCGCCGGCAGGACACCTTCGTCCGCCTCACCGCCACCGGCCACGACTATTTCAACAGCCAGATGATCCGCATTCTCCAGCCGCAGGCGCTGGAGATCGGCAATATCGCCATCGCCTGGAACCCCGCCGCCGGCGCGGCGCGGGTGCACAAGGTGGTGATCCACCGGCGCGGGCTGGAAATCGACGTGCTCGCCAAGACCGGCTTCGAGATCCTGCGCCGCGAGGACCAGCTCGAAGCCGCGATGCTCGACGGGATGCTGACCGCGGTGCTGCGCGTGCCCGATCTGCGCGTGGGCGATGATCTGGAGCTCGAATACACCATCCCGCTGCACGATCCGACCCTGCGCGAGGCGAGCCACGGGCTGCTGTTCCTGGGCGATGCGCCCCCGCCCGGGCGCTACCGCCTTGATCTTTCGTGGGACGAGGGCCAGCAGCCGCGCACCCTGCTCACCCCCGATCTCGCGCCGGTGGCCGAGCGCGCCGCCAACCGCCTCGCAGTGACGCTCGACAATCCCGATACTCTCACCCCGCCGCGCGATGCGCCGCCGCGCTTTGCCTGGAACCGGGTGATCGAATTCTCCGACTTTGCCGACTGGCCGTCGGTCTCGCGCCGGTTCCACGGCCTGTTCACCGGAGCCAGCACGCTCGCGGCGGAATCGCCCCTGCGCGAGGAAGCGGCGGCAATCGCGGCCTCGACCCCGGACAAGCTGGCGCAGGCGCAGGCCGCGCTGCAACTGGTGCAGCAGCAGGTGCGCTACGTCTATGTCGGGCTCAACGGCGGCAATTTCACGCCCGCCAGTGCCGACGAGACGTGGGAGCGCCGCTACGGTGACTGCAAGGGCAAGACCGCGATGCTGCTCGCGCTGCTGGGCGAACTCGGCATCCCGGCCGAGGCGGTGCTGGTCAACAACACGGAGAGCCTCGACGGGCTCGACCAGCGGCTCGCCAATCCCGGGATGTTCGATCACGTGCTGGTGCGCGCGACCATCGGCGGCAAGACCTACTGGCTCGACGGCACCCTGCCCGACGTGATCGAGGGGCGGAGCGAGCCCTTCCTGCCCTATCAATGGGTGCTGCCGCTGTCGGCCAAGGGCAACACGATCGAGCGGCTGGCGGACAAGCCTTTCGCCATCCCGCAGGTGATGGAGCTCTACGAGATCGACGCCACGGCCGGTTTCGATGCCCCCGCGCGCTGGACCCGCACCACCGTGCTACGCGGGGCGGCGGGGTTGCAGCAGCACCTGCAGTTCACCTCGGTCAGCGCCGGGCAGCTGGAGGCCGCGCTCAAGAGCCAGCTCAGCGGCTCCTCGGGATGGGATGCGGTCGACAGCGTCACCTACCGCTTCGACCGCGCGACGCAGGCGGCGATCCTCACCATCATCGGCACCGGCCCGGTTGAATGGGAGAACGAGGACGGCGGCGGGCGCTACTATTTCCTGCCCGGTGGCGGCTTCAACCCGCCCCAGCGGCGCCAGCGCAGCGGCGGTTCTGCTGGCGCGGTGCCGTTCTTCCAGGCCAATGACTACAATTGCTACGTCACCACCATGCGCTTGCCGCAGGACACCGATCCGGCCGACTGGGGCTTCAACTCGGTGTTCGACACCATGCTTTATGGCGAGACCTATTATCGCATGATGGAGGTGCGCAAGGACGACCGCACGCTGCGGCTCGTGCGCGGCAACCGGGTGGAGCAGCTCGAAATCAGCCCCGAAAAGGCCGAGCGCGACAATGCCCGGCTGGGCGAGTTCGACAATTCGAAGGCGATCCTGTCCTACAGCCCGGGCAATATCGGCGAGCCGTGGAGCGGGCTGAAGAAGGTGCCGGCGATCTCGGAAATCGACTGGACCGGCCCCAACCCGCCCTGCCTGCCGGCAGACATGCTCTCGTCCAAGGGCTAACAGACCGCAATGAGGGGCTGACAGGCCGCTGCTTTCGGCTAGTCTGGCAGGCTTGATGCCTCTGGTCCGGGATGCCCTGCCTGTCATGAACAATAGCCTTCGCGCGCTTTCCGCCGGCCTGCTGCTGGCGCTCTCCCCGCTTGCGCTCACCACCGCGCTGGCGGCGCAGGAGACGCCCCCCGCCGCCACCGCGGCGGCCGAAGCGCCCGCCCCGGTCTGGGCCTTCGAGACGAGCGATGTGCCGGTCGATCCCGGTTTCGTGTTCGGGCGGCTCGACAACGGGATGCGCTACATCATCCGCCGCAACGCCACGCCCGAGGGCACGGCGCTGGTGCGGATGCGGATCGATTCCGGCTCGCTGGCCGAGAACGACGACGAGCGCGGGCTGGCGCATTATCTCGAACACATGGCCTTTAACGGCTCGGCGGGCATTCCCGAGGGCGAGATGATCAAGCTGCTCGAACGCGAGGGGCTGGCCTTCGGGGCGGACACCAATGCCTCGACCGGGTTCGAGAGCATCACCTACATGCTCAACCTGCCGCGCAATGACGAGAAACTGCTCGATACCGCGCTGATGCTGATGCGCGAGACCGCGAGCGAACTCACCATCGCGCCCGAAGCGGTGGAGCGCGAGCGCGGGGTGATCCTTGCCGAAAGGCGCGACCGGGCGGGCTTCCAGCAGCGCAATTTCGAGGACAACGTCGCCTTCATCGCGCCCGGCGCGCGCTATGCCGAGCGCCTGCCGATCGGCACCATCGCCTCGCTCGAAAGCGCCACCGCCGCGCAGATCCGCGGGCTTTATCGCCGCACCTATGTGCCCGCCAACACCGTGCTGGTGGTGGTCGGCGACTACCCGGCCGAGCAGGTCGAGGCGGCGATCCGCGCGCGCTTTGCCAGCTGGGCGCCCGCCCCTGCCCCGGCCGAGCCTGTCACCGGCCCGATCGACATCACCCGCAAGGGCCTGACCGACATCTACATCGATCCGGCGCTGGCCGAGGAAGTGACCCTGTCGCGCTTTTCCGCATGGCGCGACGAGCCCGACACCATCGCCAACCGCGACGCCGATCTGGTGCGGCGGATCGGCTATGGCATCATCAACCGCCGCCTCGCCCGCCTCGCACGCGGCGAGAACGCGCCGTTCCGGGGGGCAAGCTACGGCACCGGCGATCTGTTCGAGGATGCGCGGATCACCAGCCTCTCGGTCAGCAGCGCCGATGGCGAGTGGAAGAAGGGGATGCTGGCCGCGGTGCGCGAGGTCCACGAGGCGCTGGCCTATGGCTTCACCCGCGCCGAGCTTGACGAACAGCTCGCCAACCTGCGCACCGCTGCCGAAAACGCGGTCAAGGGCGCGGAGACGCGCAGCCATACGGTGTTCGTCGGGGCCGCCCTCGCACTGGCGAGCGACGAGCGCGTGCCGACGACCCCGCAATCGCAGCTCGCGGCGTTCGAGCGGATCGCGCCGACGCTGACCCCCGAGGGCGTGTGGCAGGCGGTCAAGGCCGATGCGGCGCCGCTGGAGGAACCGCTGATCCGCTTCGAAGGGCGCACCGCCCCCGAAGGCGGCGAGGCCGGCCTGCGCGCCGCCTTTGCCGAAGCCATGGCGCTTCCCATTGCAGCCCCCGCCGACAATGGCCCGCTGACTTTCGCCTATAGCGATTTCGGCACCCCCGGCACGATCGTCTCCGACACCACCGAGCCGCGCCTTGGCCTGCGCCTGATCCGCTTTGCCAATGGGGTGCGGCTGACCCTGAAGCCCACCACCATCCGCGAGGACCGCATCGCCTTCACCCTCTCGCTCGACGGCGGCGATCTGATGAACACGCGCGAGGCACCGATGCGCGTCGCGCTGACGGATTCGCTCGCGCTGGGCGGCCTCGGCAAGCATTCGCAGGACGAGCTTTCGAGCGTGCTGGCCGGGCGCAGCGTCGGGCTGGGCCTTGCCAGCGGCGGGGATGTGTTCAGCACCTCGGGCAACACCACCAAGCGCGATCTGGCCCTGCAGCTGCAGGTGCTCACCGCGCTGCTGACCGATCCGGGCTATCGCCGCGAGGGCGAGGAGCGGTTCCGCAAGGGGATCGACAATTACTTCGCCACGCTCGATGCGACGCCGCGCAACGCGCTCGGCACGGCGCTGGGCGGGATCCTGTCCGACAATGATCCGCGCTTCACGCTCCAGCCGAAGGAAGCCTTCCTCGCGCTCGACTACGCCGGGCTCAAGGCCGCGATCGGCGACCGGCTGGCGAGCGGCGCGATCGAGCTGGCGCTGGTGGGCGATTTCGACGAGGCCGAAGCGATTGCCGCCGTCGCCGCGACGCTCGGCGCGCTGCCGCCCCGCGAGCCCGAGTTCAACCCGCGCGAGGAGGCCCGCACCCGCAGCTTCACCGCCACCCGCGGCCCGCGCGTCCTCACCCACAAGGGCGAGGCCGATCAGGCGCTGCTGCAATGGACCTGGCCCACCACCGACGACAGCGATCTGGCCGAGACCCTGCGCCTCGGCCTGCTCGCCCGCGTCACCCGGATCGCGCTGACCGAGAAGCTGCGCGAAGAGCTGGGGCAGGCCTACTCGCCCTCGGCCGGTGCATCGAACAGCCGGGTCTATCGCGATTACGGCACCTTCAGTCTCTCGGTCTCGGTCGACCTCACGCAGGTCGATGCGACCCGCGCGGCGGTCGACGAGGTGATCGCCGCGCTGCGCGATACAGGTCCGAGTGCCGACGTGATCGAACGTGCTCGCCGTCCGCTGCTCGAGGAATATGACAACGCCCTGAAGGACCTCGGCGGCTGGATCAGCCTTGCCGCCCGCGCACAGAGCGATCCCGAGCGGCTCGACCGCTGGTTCGCCGCACCCGATCTGATCCGCGCGATCACTCCCGCGGAACTGCAGGCGACCGCCACCCGCTGGCTCGCCGCAGGTGGCGCCGTCGAGGTGGCGGTGGTGCCGGAGGCCAGCGCGGCCAAGTAACCACCGCACGGCAGACACGAAAAAGGCCGGCAGGATCGCTCCTGCCGGCCTTTTCTTTAGCCGCGGATGCGGATCAGTACTTCACGCCGAACGACACGCCGATCACGCGCGGATCGTTGACGAAGGCGGTGTTGTTGTTGAAGTCCACCACGCCCAGCACGTTGTCTTCATCGGTGATGTTGCGGGCAAAAGCCGCCACTTCCCACTCGCCGTTGCCGCCCGAGTAACCGATCCGCAGGCCGCCTTCGATACGGCTGCCGGCGTTGAACTCCTCGCTGGTGTAGAGCAGGAAGTTGGTCTCGCCGAGATAGGTCCAGTCGGTGAAGATGAAGAACTCGCCGCTGTCGCCCACGGGGATGCCGTAGCGCGCGGTGAAGTCGCCGCTCCACTCGGGCGCGTTGGGGAAGGGGTTGCCGTCGATCAGCGCGCGGGTGCTGCCGCCGATCACGCGGGTCGGATCGGTGACGGTGCACTGCGCGCAGATGCCCACCGCGAGGGTATCGTCCTGGATCTCGGTATTGTTGTAGGCAAGGCCGAGGGTCACGAGGAAGTTCGGGGTGATCTGGAACGCCGAGTCCAGTTCGAAGCCATAAGCCTCGCCCTTGTTGGCGTTGATCAGCTGGACCAGGTTGCCCGCCCCGCCGACCGCGGTGAACTGCGGATCCTCGACGGTGTAGTAGAACACCGCACCGTTGAGGCGGATGGTGCGATCGGCCAGCTCGGTCTTGAAGCCGACTTCGTAGGACGTGATGTTCTCCGACTGCGCCACCGAGGGAGCGGCGAAGAAGGCGACGTCACGGCCCTGGATGGTCGGCGCACGGAACGAGTTGGCGACCTTGGCATAGACGCTGGCATCGTCCGACACGTCGGCGAACAGCGCGATGTCCCAGTCGATCTGGTCATCACCCACGCTGACCGGCTGCGGCGCCGCGCCCGAGCGGACGAAGAAGTCCTTCTCGTCGTCGGTGTAGCGCAGACCGCCAGTGACCTTCAGCATATCGTTGAGTTGGTACGACACCTGGCCGAACAGCGCCCAGGCCTCGTTGGTGTGGTTGACGGTGACCGGCGGCGGGAAGTTGAAGCCGACCGTGGTGACGTCGAAATCGCTCTCGAAGTAGAAGCCGCCGACCTGCCAGCTGAGCGGGCCTTCGCTGTTCGAGGCGAGGCGGATTTCATGCGTATACTGCTCGAGATCGATCGAGTCCTGCGTGTCCGAGGGGAACGGGATGAAGCCCGGGCCCATGAACGGCAGGAACGAGGCGCCGAAGCCGCCGTCGATATCGCCGCGGCTCGAACCTTCGCTGGTCCAGTAGCTGCCGATCGAGGTCAGCGTGGCGAAGTCGAATTCGTAGGCCGTGGTCAGCGTCACGCCGAACTGCTGGTAGTTGGCCTGGTTGCCGCCGCCGGCATCATAGAACACCGTGCCGCGATCATAATTGTCGTTGAGGTTGTTGGTGTTGTTGGGCCGGTCAACCGTCGGGCCGAGCACGTTGGCGCGGAAGAAGGTCGAGGAACCGTCGAGATCGCGGAAATTGACCGAGGCGTTCATGCTGAAACGCTCGGTCGGGGTCAGCAGCAGCTGGCCGCGGATCGCGAAATCGGTGAAGCCGCCGAGGACGTTCTCTTCGTTGGTGAAGCCGTTGTCGATCCAGTCGCCGCGCTTCTGGAACTGGGTGGCGACGCGGAAGGCGAGCACGTCCTCGACCAGCGAACCGCCGACCGCGCCGTTGAGCGAGATCGTGTCGAGGCTGGCCAAGGAGAGCGAGGCGCGCACGTCGGTTTCGTGGCTCGGCTTGATCGAGTCGACCTTGACGATGCCCGCCGGGGTGTTGCGGCCGAACAGCGTGCCCTGCGGGCCGCGCAGCACTTCCACGCGCTCGACGTCGAAGATCGGGAAGCTCTTGAGCGTGACGTTTTCCATCACGACGTCATCGAGCAGCACCGAAACCGGCTGCGAGGCGGCAAGGTCGAAGTCGGTGTTGCCGAGCCCGCGGATGTAGAAGCGCGGGGCGACGCGGCCGTTCGAGCTTTCGATGTTGAGGCCCGGAACCGAGCCGGCCAGCGCGGTCACGTCACCGGCGGCGCTGAAGATCGTGTCGACGCGGGCCTGATCGAGGATCTCGGCCGAAACCGCGACGTCCTGCAGGTTTTCCTGACGACGGTTGGCGGTGACGATGATGGTGTCGAGCTGGCCGCTGTCGCTGGCGGCAGTCTCGGCATCCTGCGCGGCGGCAGGAGCGGCAAAGGTGAAGGCGGCGGCGGCCAGAATGGTCGAACCGGCCCATGCGGCACGGATGGCACTGATACGCTGAGACATCGAACAAGCCCCTTTCGGATTGATCGGATGGGAG
The DNA here is from genome assembly GCA_027531395.1 of Porphyrobacter sp. Taxonomy (GTDB): domain Bacteria; phylum Pseudomonadota; class Alphaproteobacteria; order Sphingomonadales; family Sphingomonadaceae; genus Erythrobacter. Next base: position 97,774 of record JAPZRO010000002.1, read on the forward strand.
GGAGAGGGTGCGGCCTCGCGCTGGCAGGTTTCGGCGATTCGGGCGAGATTGGCAGTTGCAAATCCCGAGGGAAATGGGCCGTTTGACGGCAGTCTGTTTGCAGATGTTGCATCAAGGTTACAGATTCGTGCGGGATGCGACATGAATGCGACAATCGGGAGACATTCCGGCCCGTGCCGCAGCATCGTGAACAACCCTCGCCGATGTGATTGCGCCTTGCGGTGCGCACGCTATAGCGGCGCCAGATTTCCGCCCCGACCCCGTGCGAGGAGCCCCGCCCATGAAAGTCCGCGTCCTTGTCCGATTGAAGCCCGGCGTGCTCGACCCGCAGGGCCGTGCCGTGCACCATGCGCTCGAAGGCCTCGGCTTTGACGGCGTGGCCGATGTCCGCATCGGCCGGTTGATCGAACTCGATGTTGCCGACGGCACCGACCATGCCGCGCTCACCGAAATGTGCGAGAAGCTGCTCGCCAACACGGTGATCGAGAACTTCACGATCGAAACCGAGGGAGCCTGAGGCCATGGCATTCCGCGCCGCAGTCATCACCTTTCCGGGCTCCAACTGCGACCGGGACATGGCCACGGCGCTGACGGCGGTCTCGGGCCAGCCGGCGATCCGGGTGTGGCACGGCGATGCCGATCTGCCCTCCGGTCTCGATCTGATCGCCCTGCCCGGCGGCTTTTCCTATGGCGACTACCTGCGTTCCGGCGCGATGGCCGCACAGAGCCCGATCATGCGCGCGGTGGTGGCAGCCGCGGAGCGCGGGGTGCCGGTGCTGGGGGTGTGCAACGGCTTCCAGGTTCTCACCGAAGCCCGCCTGCTGCCCGGCGCGCTGATGCGCAATGCCGGCCAGCGCTTCATCTGCCGCACCGTGGCCTTGAAGGTGGAGAGCACCGCCTCGCCCTTCATGCACGGCTACACCGCCGGTGAGACCCTGCGGATTCCGGTCGCACATCATGACGGCAATTATTTCGCCGATGCCGACACGCTTGACCGGCTCGAAGGCGAAGGCCGCGTGGCGTTCCGCTATGCCGAAAGCGTCAACGGCTCGGCGCGCGACATTGCCGGGGTGTTGAGCGAGAATGGCCGGGTGCTCGGCATGATGCCGCACCCCGAACGCGCGATCGAACCGGCAGCGGTGGCAGCGCTGGGCGGGTCTGACGGTCGGCGGCTGTTCGAGAACATCCTCGGGGCGCTCGCCAGCGCCTGAGGCGCACGCATGATGGTTCAGGCGCGAAGCTGGTGCGGGTTGCTGAACAGCCGCTTCGCGTCGTAGCTCGCCATCGGCCGGCCGAAATAATAGCCCTGGATCTTGTCGCAGCCGAGGTTGCGGATCAGTTCGGCTTCCTCGGCGGTTTCCACGCCTTCGGCCGTGGTGGTCATGTCGAGGCTCTTGGCCATCGCGACCACCGCGTTGATGATCGCGAGGCTCTCCGCACTGCCCTGCGCCGCGCCCTGCACGAAGGTGCGATCGACCTTGATGGTGGAGAAGCGCAGCTTGCGGATATAGCCGAGTGACGAATAGCCCGTGCCGAAGTCGTCGAGCGCCACCGAGCAGCCCAGCGCCATCACCTGTTCCAGCGCGTTGCGGGCGACACTGGCATCGCGCAGGAAGATGCTCTCGGTCACTTCCACTTCGAGCCGCTCGGGTTTGAGCCCGCTCGCCGCCAGCGCTTCGACCACTTCCTGATGGAAGCCGGGCTCGAGCAGCTGTTCGGGCGACACGTTGACGTTGACCTTGACGTGATCGGGCCAGTTGCGCGCTTCCTCGCAGGCCTTGCGCATCACCCACTTGCCGATCGGCACGATCAGGCGGGTGTCCTCGGCCAGCGGGATGAACTTGCCGGGGCTGATGAAGCCGTGGTCGGCACTGTTCCAGCGCACCAGTGCCTCGAAGCTGACGACCTTCTCGCTGCGCGAGTCGACCACCGGCTGGTAATGCAGCTCCATCTCCTCGCGGCCCAGCGCCATGCGCAGCGCGACCTCGAGCTGGCGGCGTTCCTCGGCCGAGGCGTGCAGCACCGGCTCGAACCGACAGTGTTCGCCGCCGCCGGCATCCTTGGCGCGGTAGAGCGCGAGGTCGGCATTGCGCATCAGCTCCTCGACAGTCTTGCCGTCGCGCGGACCCATCGCCGAGCCGACGCTGGCGCCGACATAGAGCGTGTGCTGATCAACCTGATAGGGCTCCGAGAGGCGCTCGATCACCCGCTTGGCGAGCAGGCTGATCTCCTCGGCCTTGTGCAGATCGCGGATCACGATGGCGAATTCATCGCCGCCGAGGCGCCCGCACAGCTGGTTTTCGCCCATCAGCGACTTCAGCCGCGCCGACACCTGCGCCAGCAGCTTGTCGCCGGTCATGTGGCCGAGCGAATCGTTGACCGACTTAAACCGGTCGAGATCGACCATCAGCAGCGCACAGCGGGTGCGCCACTGCTCGGCATAGCGCAGCGCCTCGCCCAGCGCTTCGGTGAGCTGGAGGCGGTTGGGCAGCTGGGTGAGCGTGTCGTAGCGCGCCAGATAGGCAATCTTTTCGGACGACTTGCGCTGCTCGGTGACATCCGATCCGACTCCGCGGAAGCCGGTAAATCGCCCGCGATCATCGCGGATCGGGGTGCCCGAAAGCTCCCACCAGCGCTCCTCGCCGAGGATCGAGACCTGCACCAGCATGTTCGAGAAGTTCTCGCGATCCTTGAGCTTCTCGGCCAGATCATGGAGGCTCGGCGGGAATTGTCCGGTTTCCCAGTTGCGGCCCGCCACCAGCTCGAGCAGCGGCATCCCCTCGACCTCGACCTGCGGGCGGCCGAGCGCAAAGGCGAAGCGGGGCGATACCGAGCGCAGGCGGCGGGTGGTGTCGATCTCCCACAGCCAGTCAGCCTCGTTCTCTTCGAACTCGCGCAGCAGCAACGAGACGACCTCTTCCTTCTCCGCAACGATTGCATCGGCCAGCCGCACCTTGACGAAGGTGGTGCGCACCTGGATCGTCGCCACAAGGCTGGCGATGGTGAACAGCACCGCCCCGCCCATGGCCTGCCATTGCCCCGCAATCGCCAGCGATGCCGCCGAACCCAGCCCGAGGATCCCGATGTAGATCAGCACGCTGAGCGGCGATGTCGAAAACACGAAGGTCGACGAGATCATCAGGGTCAGCACGATCAGCAGCAGCGTCAGCCACTGTTCCCCACCCGACAGGTAGGGGAACAGGATCAGCGCGCCGACCCAGCACAGGGCCGCGGCAATCGAATTGATGTTCTGCTGACGCTCAAGCTTGGCCGGACTGACCGTGACACTGGAATCGACCAGCGAAAGGTCTGTCTGGCGCGACTTGATGAGAATGAAGCCGAGCAGCAAGGCCCAGGGCCCGACGATCGCAACCCCCACCAGCGGGGCGAAAACCGACGCTGCAAGCGCTGCGACCAGCGCATTGGCAAGCATCCGGTTCCGGCTTGCCTGGGCCAGCTCCCCATACTCCTCGCGTCGCAGGCGCATGGGATCGAACGCCGGATTGCTCGACAATCCGAGCACATCGGCAATCGGTAGTTCCGCAGAAGGCAAAGACGGTTCGGTCACGCCCATAACCTTAACCACCAAAGGTTAGATAGGGGTAAATTCCGCCCTTGCTGGACAAACCCGATAGTTAACAGCGCTCTGCGGAGTTATTCGACGGTCACCGACTTGGCGAGGTTGCGCGGCTGGTCAACATCCGTGCCTTTCACAAGGGCAACATGATAGGCCAGCAGCTGCACCGGAATGGCATAGACCAGCGGCGCGATCAGCGGGTGGACGACCGGCATTTCGATCGTCGCGATGCAGCCCTCGCCCGCCAGTTCCAGCCCCTTGGCGTCGGAGATCAGCACCACCTGCCCACCGCGCGCGCGCACTTCTTCCATGTTGGAGACGGTCTTCTCGAACAGCGGACCGGACGGGGCGATCACCACCACCGGCACGGCCTCGTCGATCAGCGCGATGGGGCCATGCTTCATCTCGCCCGCGGCATAGCCTTCAGCGTGGATATAGCTGATTTCCTTGAGCTTGAGCGCCCCTTCCAGCGCCAGCGGATAGTCCTGCCCGCGCCCCAGATAGAGCACGTCGCGCGCCGGCGCGATGAGATGCGCCATCGCCGCGATATCGTCATCGTGATCGAGCGCGGCGTTGAGGGCAGCCGGTGCTTCGAGCAGGTGGCGCACGATCTCGGCCTCCTGCTCGCGGGTCAGCCGGCCCTTCTTCACCGCCATATGCGCAGACAGCGCAGCGAGCACGGCCAACTGGCAGGTGAAGGCCTTGGTCGAGGCGACGCCGATTTCCGGACCGGCATGGGTCGGCAGCAGCAGATCGGCCTCGCGCGCCATGGTGCTGGTGGGCACGTTGACCACCACCGCGATGGTCTGGCCATTGGCCTTGCAGTGCCGCAGCGCCGCGAGCGTGTCCGCCGTCTCGCCGCTCTGCGAGATGAACAGCGCGAGGCCGCCCTCCTCCAGCACCGGCTCGCGATAACGGAATTCCGACGCCACATCGATGTCGACCGGCACGCGCGCGAACTGTTCGAACCAGTATTTCGCCACCATCCCGGCATAAAAGCTGGTGCCGCAGGCGACGATCGTCAGGCGGCGCACCGCCGAGAGGTCGAAATCCATCTGCGGCAGGGCCACCGAATTGTCCGAACGGCGCAGATAGGAGGCGAGCGTCTGCGCCACCACGGTGGGCTGCTCGTAGATCTCCTTCTGCATGAAGTGGCGGTAATTGCCCTTCTCCACCGCCGCCGCCGAGGCGCCCGAGGCGCGGATCTCGCGGGTGACGGGATTGTTCTCGACGTCATAGATCTGCGCACCATCGCGGCGCACCACCACCCAGTCGCCCTCTTCGAGATAGGAAATGCGCTGGGTCAGCGGCGCGAGCGCCAGCGCGTCGGAGCCGAGATACATCTCCGCTTCCGCGCCTTCCGGGCCATAGCCCAGCACCAGCGGCGAGCCCAATCGCGCGCCGATCAGCAGGTCGGGATGCTGGCGGAAGGCAATCGCGAGCGCGAAGGCGCCGCGCAGGCGCGGCAGCACGTTGCGCACCGCTTCCACCGGATCGGCCCCGCCCTCGACCTCGGCGGAGATCAGGTGGGCGACGATTTCGGTATCGGTCTCGCTCTCGAACACCCGGCCTGCCGCGGCCAGTTCGGCACGCAGCTCCTTGTAGTTCTCGATGATGCCGTTGTGGACGATCGCGACCTCGCCTGTGGCGTGGGGGTGGGCATTGGCCGAAGTCGGCGCGCCGTGGGTGGCCCAGCGGGTGTGGGCGATGCCGACGATGCCGGGCGCGGGATCGCCGGCCAGCACCGCAGCGAGATTGGCAAGCTTGCCCTCGGCCCGGCGACGCACCAGCGCACCATCGTGCAGCGTGCAGATCCCGGCGCTGTCATAGCCGCGATACTCCATCCGCTTGAGGCCATCGACCAGCCGGTCGGCCACGCTGGAAGAGCCCACGATCCCGATAATTCCGCACATAGCAGCCGCTGGTCCTACATTGTCGTTTCTGCCGCTCTAGCCTCTCGCGCGGCTTGGGCAAGGTCTCGCATGCAGCCCGCCGCAATGCCGCGGCGCCAGCGTCCGGTTGCGGCACACGGCTTTAGGGAAAAAATAAGCTTTCCTGCCTATTCACCATTTTTCGGAAGATACCCTTCGCATCAATGCGACAGAGGTTGAGGACAGTATGACAACCCTCGGGGGCTTGGAATGAGCGCATTCGGCAAGAAGGGCAACGCTGGCGGACTGAAGCCCGGCGGCAGGCCGGCTTTCGGCGTCGCGCGGCCGATGAAGGGTGCAGGCGCACCGCTGCCGCGCGGTGGCGAGCAATTCCCGCCGATCCCGGGCGAAGGCAGCGCAGAACGCGCCGCGCCGATCCCCGCACCCGCGCCCTCGCGCCCCACCAGCAGCGCCGAGGCGATTGACCGCCTGAACGAGCGCATGACCGCGGTCAACTCGGGCGAATCCGAGGTCGGCGGCTTTGAAGCCAGCGTCCACAAGATCAAGGAACAGGTGCTCCCGCGCCTGCTCGAACGTGTCGACCCGGAAGCGGCGGCGACGCTGTCGAAGGAAGAGCTGTCGGAAGAATTCCGCCCGATCATCCTCGAGGTGCTGGCCGAGCTCAAGGTCACCCTCAACCGGCGCGAGCAGTTCGCGCTGGAGAAGGTGCTGATCGACGAGCTGCTGGGCTTCGGCCCGCTCGAAGAGCTGCTGAACGATCCGGACGTGTCCGATATTATGGTGAACGGGCCGGACCAGACCTACATCGAAAAAAAGGGCAAGCTCCAGCTCGCCCCGATCCGCTTCCGCGACGAACAGCACCTGTTCCAGATCGCCCAGCGCATCGTGAACCAGGTCGGCCGCCGCGTCGACCAGACCACCCCGCTCGCCGACGCCCGCTTGAAGGACGGCTCGCGTGTGAACGTGATCGTCCCGCCGCTCTCCCTGCGCGGCACCGCGATCTCGATTCGTAAGTTCTCCGAAAAGCCGATCACGCTCGACATGCTGCGCGACTTCGGCTCGATGTCGGACAAGATGTGCACCGCGCTCAAGATTGCGGGCGCATGCCGGATGAACATCGTCATCTCGGGCGGTACCGGTTCGGGTAAGACGACCATGCTCAACGCTCTGTCGAAGATGATCGACCCGGGCGAGCGCGTGCTGACCATCGAAGACGCGGCGGAACTTCGCCTGCAGCAGCCGCACTGGCTGCCGCTCGAAACCCGCCCGCCGAACCTTGAAGGGCAAGGCGCGATCACCATCGGCGACCTCGTGAAGAACGCCCTGCGTATGCGTCCTGACCGCATCATCCTGGGCGAAATCCGCGGCGCGGAGTGTTTCGACCTCCTCGCCGCGATGAACACCGGTCACGACGGCTCGATGTGTACGCTCCACGCCAACAGCCCGCGCGAATGCCTTGGCCGTATGGAAAACATGATCCTGATGGGCGACATCAAGATCCCCAAGGAAGCCATCAGCCGCCAGATCGCCGAATCGGTCGACCTGATCGTGCAGGTGAAGCGTCTGCGCGACGGTTCGCGCCGCACCACCAACATCACCGAGGTGATCGGGATGGAAGGCGACGTGATCGTGACGCAGGAGCTGTTCAAGTTCGAATATCTCGACGAGAGCGACGACGGGAAGATCCTCGGGGAGTTCCGCTCGTCGGGCCTGCGCCCCTACACGCTCGAAAAGGCGCGCCAGTTCGGGTTTGATCAGGCCTATTTGGAGGCGTGTCTCTGACACGCCGATCCGGGCCCTCCGGCCCGGATCGTTCGGCCTAACCGGCCGGCGGCCAGTTGGCCTTGCGGACCCTTCGGGTCTGATTGCTGCCATGCGCGCGCAGGCGCCCAGCGTCGAGATATCTTGCGCGGGGTGGTTCTACAAACTCCCCAGCACGACAGGAAGGCTCATCGCCAGCATCCCGCCGCCGATGATCGCCGCGCCCATAAACAGGCCGAGCCAAGGCACCCAGCCGACCTGCTCCAGCCGCGCCAGATCGCGGCGCTTCATCCGTCGCCGCTCCATGTAACCTGCAAATCCGGCGAACAGCCAGAACAGCCCGCCGGTGAGGGCAAGCTGCGCGGCATCGCTGAGCAGTTCGAAGCGGGCAATCAGGTCCATCGCGCGCTGATGTAGGCAGGATGGCCGCTTGCGCAATCCCTGCCGCTGCGCCAAGCGCCTTGCGATGGATGGCTCGATCGCCCGCCCCCGCCCCCTGCTGGCGCTGTTCGTGCGGCTGCTGACCGCGCTCGCGCTGGCGACCATGGCGATGCTGGTGAAGCTTGCCGGAGAACACGGCGCGCATCTGGTCGAGCTGATCTTCTGGCGACAGGCGATCACCGCCGTGGTGATCGGCGCAGGGCTGGCGCTGACGGGCCAGGTGGCGCTGCTCAGAACCACGCGGCTGCGCTCGCACATGGTCCGCTCGGCCACCGGCCTGTTCGGGATGCTGTTCACCTATGGCGCGGTGCTGCTGCTGCCGCTGGCCGAGGCGACCACCTTGGGCTTCACCGCCCCGGTGTTCGCCGTGCTGATCGCGATGATCCTGTTCCGCGAGACCATCGGGCCCTATCGCTGGGCCGCGGTGGCGATGGGCTTTGCCGGAGTGGTGGTGGTGATGCAGCCGGGCAGCGGCGCTCACGAGGGTGTGACGCTGGCGGGCGTTGCCGTCGGCCTGATGGCACCGCTGATGGTGTCGATCATCAGCTTCCAGATCCAGGATCTCAACCAGACCGAGAACCCGTGGAGCATCGTGTTCTGGTTCGCCGCCCTGAGCGCGCCGGTGGCGGCGCTGGCGCTGCCCTTCGTGATCGCCGCCCATGATGCCGAGACCTGGGGCATCATCGTCGCCATGTCCCTGATGGGCGTGCTGGCGCAGATCCTGCTCACCACCTCGCTGCGCTTCGGCTCGGCCGCGGTGATCCTGCTGATGGACTACACCGCGCTGCTGTGGGCGAGCTTCTACGGCTGGTTCGTGTTTGATCGCGCCGCGCCTGCCAGCCTGTGGCTCGGCGCGCCGCTGATCATCGCCGCGGGCGTGCTGATCGCGTGGCGCGAGCGGCAATTGGCCAAGGAACGGATTGCCGCTTCACGTGCCGGTCAGGAATAGAATTCCATGTTCGTGCGTTGAAGCCTTGAACGAAAGGAGACCTCTCATGATTCGCAAGACCATCATCGCCGTGGCGCTCGCCGCGCTGACCGTCACCACCGCCGCCTGTAACACCGTCGACGGGCTGGGTGACGACATCAAGTCGGTGGGCCGCGCCGGCAAGCGCGCGATTGATTAAGCGCCTCTGTAAACCAGCATGATATTGTTGGCCGGCATCGCGTAACGCGCGGTGCGGGCCATGCCGTGCTGGCTGGCCAACGCATCGAGCGCCTCGGCCTCGCGCAGCCCCCAGAGCGGATTGCGCGCTTTCAGGCTGGCATCGAAATCAAGGTTCGACGGCGCGGTTTCCACCCCTGCCTCGATATAGGGCCCGTAAAGCACCAGCGGCCCATTGCTCTCTGCCAGCACCCGCGCTGCGCCTGCAAACAGGCCAAGCGTCGCTTCCCATGGGCTGATGTGGACCATGTTGATGCACACCATCGCGTCGGCGGCGGCAAGTGGCCAGCTCCCGGGCTGCGCGGCATCGAGCAGCAGCGGCGCGGCGAGATTGTCGCCAGCGTAATCCGCGCGCCAGGCCGCGATCGAGGCCAGCGCTTCTGGCGAAGGATCGGTCGGCTGCCAGTGGAGCGCGGGGAACTGTTCTGCAAAGAACACCGCGTGTTCCCCCGTCCCCGCCGCGACTTCGAGCACCGTGCCGCTGGCGGGCAATTCGCGTGCGAGCACCTCCGCGATCGGCTCGCGGTTGCGCAAGGTGGCAGGCGCGTGCTGCTTCACCTTACTAGACCTGCCGCTCCTGCCCCTCCCAATAGGGCGCGCGCAATTCGCGGCGCAGGATCTTGCCCGAGGCGTTTCTAGGCATCAGCGGGATGACATCGACGCTCTTGGGTGCCTTGAACGCCGCGATCCGTTCGCGCGCCCAGGCGATGACGTCGGCCTCGTCCACCTCCATGCCGGGCTTGGCGACGACGCAGGCCTTGACCTCCTCGCCCCACTTGGCGCTCGGCACCCCAATCACCGCGACCTCGGCGATGGCGGGGTGGCCGTAGATCGCGCTTTCGACCTCGGCGGGATAGACGTTCTCGCCGCCGGAGATGATCATGTCCTTGATGCGGTCCTGGATGTAGACATAGCCGTCCGCGTCCATCACGCCCGCGTCGCCGGTGTGGAGCCAGCCGTCGGGGTCGATGGTCTTGGCGGTCGCCTCGGGCAGTTTCCAGTAGCCCGGCGTGTTGGTGGGCGAGAGGATGCAGACCTCGCCGATTGCGCCGCGCGGCACTTCCTTGTTGTCGGGCCCGCGCACTTCGATCTCCACCCCGGGACAGGCCTTGCCCGCCGAGCGCATCCGCTGGTTGCCTTCGAGGCTGTGATCCTCGGGCGGCAGGATCGAGATCGTACCTGACGTCTCGGTCATGCCATAGGCTTGCAGGAACTTGGTGGTCGGCATGGTCCGCACCGCTTCCTTGAGCAGTTCGAGCGGCATCGGCGCGGCGCCATACATCAGGTATTTGAGGTTGCTGAAATCAGTGGTCGCAGCGCGCGGGTGCTGAACGACCATCTGCAACGCCGCCGGCACGATGAACATATGCGTCGCCCCGGCCTCGATCGCCTCGAGCACGCCGACCGGCGAGAACTCGGCCTGAACGAGGCTCCTCACCCCGCTGGCGATGGCGATGTTCACCAGCCCGGTCCCGCCGATATGCGCGCAGGGCATGGCGACCAGCATGCAGTCGCCGGGTTCGTAGAACTGCCAGTCGAGCCCCGCCGCAATGCCCGCATTGCGCAGGCCGAGCAGGTTGGTGTTGGTCAGCTGCGCGCCCTTGGGATTGCCGGTGGTGCCGCTGGTGTAGAGCTGGAGCACCGGATCATGCGGGTCGGGCGGGGTGTATTGGGCCGGTTCGAACCCGGCAGCGGCGGTGCGCGCGGCCTCGGCCTCGATCACTTCGGGATTGGCCGGAACCTCGCCGGCCACCTGATGTGCGACAGCGATGAAATCGGCATCGGCGAACAGCAGCTTCGCCTCGGTATCGCCGAGGATGTAGGCGATCTCGCGCGGGGCCAGCCGCCAGCCGATCGGCACCATCACCGCCCCCATCCGCGCTGCCGCGATGTAGAGCATGAAGTAGATATCGCGGTTCTTGCCGAGCCACGCGATGCGGTCCCCCGGCGCGATGTCGCGGGCGTGGAAAAGCGCGATCAGCTGGCGGGTGAGAAGGTCGGCCTCGGCATAGGAGGTGACCCGCCCGTCCTGATCGAAGGCCGGCCCGTCAGGCCGCTCCTTCGCCCAGAAATGCATGATCGCATCGAAGGTCGAAAAGTCGTGATAGGCGTTGCGCGCCATGGCGGTGCTCTCTCCCAAAAGCTGTCTGGAGAGAGATTAAGCGCAAGCTTGCGCGCGGGTCTAGCGAAACCGCCCCTGCCGCCGTGCGGCGGGCTCGCGGATCAGCAGCCACAGGCCGAGACCCAGCGGACCGGCCATGAAAGTCGCCAGCAGGATCGGCGCCTGAAGGAAGCGCGAGATGTTCTTGGCATCGCCGTCGCGGGCGATCCACAGGCCGACGAAAAGGTCGAAGGCGAGGTAATGGGTCCAGCCGATGGTGACGCCGGCATCGCTGCCGAAAATCGAGCGCACGCCCTCGATCGTAGTGAAATCCGCCCCGCCCCCTTGCGGGTTGGGGATGAGACCCGACAGCAGCCCGATAAGGCCGGTGGCGTAGATCAGGCACAACAGGCCGACACCGAGATAGAGCACGCCCGAAAGCAGTGCGGGCCAGCGCGGCAGGAGGATCAGCCCCGCCCATGCGATCAGCGCCAGCAGGTTGACCATGCTGAACCATGCGCTCCAATCGATCATGCCACTTCTCCCGCCTCGTGCGTCCGCCGCCATTCGCGCGCGGCGCGGCGCATCGCCTCGTTATCGTGGGTAAAGCGCCCGCCCGCGCGGCGCAGCGCAAGGCCAAGCGCGGCCTCGGCCACCAGCGCGGCGTCGATCGAGCGGTAGCGTTCCCAGGAACCCGATAGCAGCGGATCGATCAGCGGCGCGGCGATGATCGCGGCGCGCTCGGCAAAGCGCAGGTCGTCCACCCGCTCGCCGCGCAGCAGGCCGGGGTGGAGAATGTCGAGCCGCTTGAAGCCGACCTTGGTCAGCGCTTCCTCGGTCTCGCCCTTGACCCGCATATAGAAGCTCTTGGAGCGCGCATCGGCGCCGGCTGCGCTGACCAGCACCATGTTGGGCACGCCGGCTGCCTTCGCTGCCGCGGCAGTGGCCAGCACCAGATCGTGATCGACTGCGCGGAAGGCGGCCTGATCGCCCCCGGCCTTCTTCATCGTCGTGCCGAGGGCGCAGATGAGCGCGCGCGGGCGCAGCGCCTCGAGCACCTCGCCCCACTTGTCGGGCTCGGCGACGAACATTTCCATCCGCGCGCCGGGGGGCAGCGGCGCCTCGCGCCGGGCGATGCCGACGATCCGCGCCTCGTCTCCCGCGCTGGCGAGTTCGATCACCTTGCGCCCGACAAGGCCGGTCGCGCCGACGAGCGCGATGCGGGCAGGTCCGCGGGCCTCAGACATTGATCAGCCCCGCAGGCCGCTCGCCATAGATCGCGCTGCACGCCTGCATCGCGAAACGATCGGACATGCCGGCGATGAAATCGGCGATCACCCGCGCGCGGGCGGGATCATTCGCGGGCAGGCGCGCCTGCCAGTCATCGGGCATCAGCCGGGCGTCCTGCGCATAGGCGGCAAACAGCCGCGCGACGACATCGCGCGCACGCTCGGCCGCGGCGACCTGTTCGGGGTGGTAGTAGAGCCGTTCGTACATGAAGGCCTTCAGCCGCCGCTCCTGCGCCGCCATCGCGGGCGAGAAACCGGCAAGCTGGCGCCCCGCCTCGCGCACCTCGCCCACCGAGCGCAGACCCTTCACCTGCGCGGCGGTATGTTCGAGCACGTCGTTGACCATCAGTCCGATCTGGTCGCGCACCAGCTCGCGCAGCAGCCGCTCGCGCGGGGCATCGGGGAAGCGCTTCTCGACCGCGCGCCACTGATCGGCAACGAAATCGAGCGTCAGCAGGTCGTCGAGTTCGAGGAACCCTGCCCGCAGGCCGTCGTCGATGTCGTGATTGTCATAGGCGATGTCGTCCGCCACCGCCGCCACCTGCGCTTCCAGCGAAGGCCAGGTGCCGAGCATCAGCGGGAAGGCATCGTCAAGCTCGGCCAGCGCCCAGTTCGGCGCGATCACCGGGCCATTGTGCTTGGCCAAGCCCTCGAGCAGATCCCAGGTGAGATTGAGCCCGTCATGCTCAGGGTAGGGGCATTCGATCCGCATCACCGTGCGCAGCGCCTGCGCGTTGTGATCGAACCCGCCGTGGCGCTCCATCGCCGCCGACAGCGCCGCCTCGCCCGCATGGCCGAAAGGCGGGTGACCGAGATCATGGGCAAGGCACAGCGCCTCGGTCAGATCCTCGTCGAGCGCGAGCGCGCGGGCGATCACCCGGCCGATCTGCGCGACTTCGAGGCTGTGGGTCAGGCGGGTGCGGTAATGATCGCCGAGCGGCGAGATGAACACCTGCGTCTTGGCCTTCAGCCGCCGGAAGCTCATCGAATGGATGATCCGGTCGCGGTCGCGCTGGAAGGCGCTGCGCGGGCCGCGCTGCTCGCCGCCAGCCTCGCGCCCGAATTCTCGGGGCCCGTGGGCGTGCGGATCGGCAGCATAGGGGGCGCGGGTCATCACGGCACGAGCGATTAGGTCAGCAGAGGCTGCGGCTCAACCGGAACGGACGGGGAACGGCGTGCAAAACCGGCAGAAACTCCGGCCAGCCGCGCCGGGAACGGGATATTATGGGGCCGCCTACCGGTGATTGGGGGGGAGGTAGGGCGGCCCCATGGGCCTGTCGGTGCGACCCGAAGACCCGGAAGCTGCCGGACTTTCGTCGTGACAATTTCCGCGGCCGCCCTTAGGCAAATCGTTAACGCGTTGCATCCCTTGCAAGCCCGTCCTGCGCCCAAACGTTTCAGTTTAGGGACGAGGCGGTGACATGACCGCAACATGACGGGGGCGCCCGCCCGGGCAGAGGGCAAACGGGGGCTAATGCACCCCTTCCTGCTCGAGAATCCAGTTGGCCGCCGCCTCGCAATGGATTCGCGTGCTGTCGAACACGGGCAGCACATTGGCGTCGACATCGACCACCAGATCAAGCTCGGTGCAGGCCAGCACGATCGCCTCGGCGCCTTCCTTTGCCTTGCTGGTGATGATCGTCTTCATCGTCCGCTGCGCCTCGCGCGTGACCTTGCCGACCATCAGCTCGTCATAGATGATCTTCTCGAGCATCCCGACGAATTCCATGTTGGGCGGCAGCAGATCGATGCCGTGGGCGACCAGCCGCTTGCGGTAGAAGCTTTCGGTCATGACGTTGCGGGTGCCGATCAGCGCGGCGTTGCGGTGCCCGGCGCGCTTGATCGCGAGGCCGACATATTCGGCGATGTGCAGGATCGGGATGTTCACCGAAGCAGCGACGTCGTCGTAGAGGCGGTGCATCGAATTGGCGCCGATGATCAGCGCCTCGGCCCCCGCCCCTTCCAGCCGCCGCGCGCTGTCGGTCAGCACGCTCGCCGCGCGCTGCCAGTCGCGTTCCTCGACGAGGGCATAGAGCTGGCAGAAATCGAGGCTTTCGATCAGCAGCGGCGCAGAGGCCATCGGCGCGGCGCGTTTCTGGACGATACGGTTGATGCGGTCATAATACATCGCCGTCGACACCCAGCTCATGCCGCCGATGATCCCCAGTTTGCGCAAAGGCAGGCCCCTTCAAATCGATTGCAGTTGCGTTCCGGTGTAGCGAGGAAGCGTTCCTCGCGTCCATAGGCCGCAAATGCGGCGCGTCTCACCGGGCGGGCGGATTACCGGCTAGTTTGGCGAGCCACGGCTTGAGATCGCCGAGCGTCGCCTCCACCGCCTCTTCCTGCGGCAGGTGGCCGATCTTGGGATAGACCACCAGCGTGCTCGCCGGCATCACCTTGTCGAGCCAGCGTCCGGCCTCGACCGGGATCAGCCGGTCCTCCTCGCCCCACAGGATCAGGGTCGGCGTCTTGACCCCTGCGATCTCGGCCTCGGAGAGCGGATCATAGGGCAGCGAAAAGCGCTTCAGCGTGGCGCGTCGGTTGCCGGGATAGCGCAGCAGCTCCCAGTAACGGTCCACCGCCGCCTCGCTCGCCACCGACTTGACCGAGACCGACTGTTCGAGGCTCTGCGCGATCAGCGAGCGCGGGGTGATCTGCTCTGCCAGCAGGTTCACCCCCGGCATCCGCGCGATCTTGAAGCCGATATTGCCGCTGCCGGAATCCTTTTTCTTCTCCGGCTTGCCCTTGTCCAGATCGAGCATCGGCCCCCCGCTGCCGTCGACCAGCACGAGGCCGGTGACGCGCTCGGGATGCGCCACCGCGAAGGCCAGCGCATGCTTGCCGCCCATCGAATTGCCGCCAAGGATGAAGGTCTCGAGTCCAAGCTTGTCGGCCACCTCGGCGATATCGGCGACATAATTGTCGCGGGTGTAATTGTCCTCGGGGTCAGGCCCGGTCAGGCCGTGGCCGACCTGATCGAAGCGGATCACGCGGTAGCTGTCCTTGAGGCCCTGCACCCACGGCTCCCAGGTGTGAAGATCGGCATTGGAGCCGTGCAGCAGGATGATCGGGGGCGCATCCCTCGGCCCCTCGTCGCGCAGGTGGACTGTCACTCCGTCGCCGATCTCCACGAATTGCGACGGCGGCGCGCCATACTTGGCGCGCATTTCGGCGGCGTCGGTGTCGGGCGTGCGGAAGATCAGGAAGGCAATGACCAGCAGCGCCACCAGCGCCAGCAACCCGCGAAGGACCCACTTCATTATCGCTGCATCTCCGCAATCCAGCGCCGCACCACCGCGACGCCATCCTTGTCCACACTGGCCTTGCCGAGCTCCGGCATGGCGATCCCCGGCTCGGCACTGTCCATCCGGTACAGCAGGATCGAGGCGTCGGGCTGTCCCGGCAGGACCGAGAAATCATGCCCCCCTGCCCCGCGTCCGGCCGCGACCGGGCGTTTCATGATGCCGATCGCGTGGGGGTCGGACTGCTCCCAGCGCAGATCGAGGCCCGAGTTGGACGCGCCCCCGCCCGGCTGGTGGCAATGGGCGCAGTTCACATCGAGATAGGCGCGCGCGAAAGGCTCCGCCGGGCTTTGATCAGTGTAGCCCGCCCACACCGGCATGGTCGCCGCGCCGGGCGGCAGGCGGTCGAGCCTGCCCGCCTTCAGCATCTCGCCCATCCACTTGACCGAAAGATTGCGGGCCTTGGGGCCGATCGGGATCACCGCGCCATCCTTGGAATGGCAGGTCTTGCACTGGTTCTTGTTGGGTATGGCATAGGAGATCGCCTCGCCAGCAGGCGTTGTGAGATCGATCCGCCCGCCCGCCAGCGCCAGCGTGGCCTCGGTCTGCTCGGCGTTCCAGCGATAGGGCAGCGCGACCCAGCCCTCGGCGCGGTGGAGGAGGACGCGGGTTTCGATCAGCCGGCGCTCGGCCCCCTCGCCAAAGGCAAAGGTCTTGATGATCGCTGCACCGACCGGGAATTGCAGCAGGCCCTCTCCGTCCGCAGTCAGCCGCGCGCCTTCAGGCAGGTAGATGAAGCGCAGCTTCTCGGCCCCGTCCGACCACAAGGGCGTGTTGAGAGCATAGGCGTGCACCCGAGCGGCAGGATCCTGCGCGCGCCCGTCCTGAAAGAAGCCAAACTCGCTCAGGGTCTTGGGAAAGGCAGCGCCGGCAATTGCCGTATCATTGACCGGCGGCGGCTCCAGCACCGTTCCATGCGCCATCGCGCCACCAAGCGCGAGCACAGCCGCCGCCAGCAGAGCGCGCGCAGGCCTCACTTCAGCCGCGCCTCCAACTCGGCGGGCGCGCCGACTTCGGGGAACTGCCAGCTTTCCAGCGGGGTCAGCATCAGCGGGCCCGGCTGGGCTTCGGCAAGGCTCTGGCCGGGCTTCGAAAGGTTGAGCGTCCAGCCGGTCACGCCCTCGGCGATCATCAGCCCGTTGCCGTCCTCGACGATCCCGTCCCACAGCACCGGCGGCAGCGCGCCGCCGAAGGCTTCGAGCAGCATCTCCTTGCCGTCGAGCTGCGGATCGTCTCCGCCGCGCCCGAAGGCATTGGGGCCGACGATCACGTTGCGGGCATAGGGGTTGTAGCGCGCGTCCTCGTAGGGCTGGGTATAGGCGATCACCATGATGTGCGCGGTGGCATTGCCCTCGAACGCGTTGTTCTCGATCAGCACGCCGTCATTGGCCATCACCAGCACGCCGGTGCCGCGCCTGACGCTCGCGACGATATTGCCCGGGGGCGCGAAGTTGGGGGTGTCGTTGTCCTTCACCACATTCTCGCGCAGGATCACGTTGCCGCCGTTCATGACCGGCAGTCCGGGCAGATCGAACACCAGCAGGCCGCCGGTGTTGTGCGTGGCGATGTTGTTCTCGACCAGCGCGTTGCGGCTGTTCTCGATCTCGATGCCCGCGACGTTGAATTCGACGAGGTTGCCGCGCACCGTGATGTCGCGGCTCTGGCCCACGTAGATCCCCGCATCCGACGCGCCGATCACCTTGGAGCGGGTCACCAGCACGCCGGTGCTCTCGACCGGATAGATGCCATAGGCGCCGTTGGTGGCCTTAGGCCCGCCGGTCCATTCGACCCGGATCGAATTGTAGATGATGTTGTCCGCACCCTTGGACTTGATGCCGTCGCCCTTGGGGTTCTCGATCCCGAAACCGTGCAAGGTGACGTTGTCCGATGTGACGAGCAGGCCTTCGCCCGCGCCCTGCTGGCCGGTGAAGTCGAGCACGCTCTTGTCCATCCCCGCCCCGCGCAGCGTCACCCCATCGACATCGAGGCTGAGTCCGTCGGTGAGCGCGATGCGGCCTTCGCCCAGTTCGATCACGTCGCCCGGCTGGGCGAGGATCAGCGCTTCCTGCAAGCGGGCAGCCGCCCCCTCGCCCGCTTCAATGCGGTGGGTCTCGGCGGCAAGCGGCGCGGCTGATGCGAGCAGCGCGGCGGCAAAAGCGATGCGGTTCATGATGTTCTCCCTCTCCGCCGGGCAGTGTGGCGCAAGGGGGGGAGGAAATGCAAGCGCCTCAAGCAGCGCAGCGGTAGGCGCACAAAAAACACCTCAAGCAGCGCAGCGATAGGCGAACAAAAAACGCCTCAGGCTTACCGGTCCTTACCCGATCCCGATCGCGCACAGCCCGGCGGAGGTGGTCAGCACCGCCACCGCCTCGCCGTCGTCGACCCGGTCGAGCCGCTTGATCAGCTCGCCGAGGCCATAGCCGCTTTCGGGCTCGCCCTCCTGCGCCGCCATGCCCTGCCTGAGCTTCCACAGCTGGACGATGGTGAGGCGCTTGACCATCCGCTCGGCCATGCATTCGGCGCGCTTGTCGCCGATGCCGGATTCCACCAGCGCGGACTTCACCTGCATCTCGACCAGCGGGTTGGCGAGGCCGCTAAACAGCGCCCCGCCCGCCAGCAGGATGACAAGCAGCAATCCGAGGATCAGCTTGCGCATAGCGGGATTAATCCAGCGACTTGACGATTTCCTCGACCATCTTCTTGGCGTCGGCCAGCAGCATGACGGTCTGGTTCATGTAGAACACGTCGTTGTCGACCCCGGCATAACCCACGCCGCCCATCGAGCGCTTGATGAAGAACACCTGCTTGGCCTTGTCGACGTCGAACACCGGCATCCCGTAGATCGGCGAGGACTTGTCGGTCTTGGCCGCGGGGTTCACCACGTCGTTCGCGCCGATGATGAAGGCGACGTCGCACTGGGCAAACTCGGAGTTGATGTCTTCGAGCTCGAACACCTCGTCATAGGGCACGCTGGCTTCTGCGAGGAGCACGTTCATGTGCCCCGGCATACGGCCGGCGACGGGGTGGATGGCATACTTCACCTCCACGCCCTTCTCCTTGAGCTTGTCGCCCATTTCGCGCAGCGCGTGCTGGGCCTGGGCGACCGCCATCCCGTAGCCCGGGATGATGATGACCTTCTCGGCCTGTTCGAGCATGTAGGCCGCGTCTTCGGCCGAGCCCTGCTTGTAGGGCCGCTGTTCGCGTGCCCCTCCGGCTCCGCCGCCCGCGCCCGCGTCGGCGCCGAAGCCGCCCGCGATCACCGAGATGAAGCTGCGGTTCATCGCGCGGCACATGATGTAGCTGAGGATCGCCCCCGAGGAGCCGACCAGCGCGCCAGTGATGATCATCGCCGAGTTGCCCAGCGTGAAGCCCATCGCCGCTGCCGCCCAGCCGGAATAGGAGTTCAGCATCGACACCACGACCGGCATATCTGCCCCGCCGATCGGGATGATCAGCAGGAAGCCGATGATGAAGGCCAGCACGGCGACCGCGATCACCATCCAGCCCTCGCCCGCGCCGCCCTGGGGCGAGACGGTGTAGAGCCCGATCAGCGCCAGAATGGCCGCCAGCGTGCCGAGGTTGATCACGTGCCGCCCCGGCAGCATGATCGGCGAACCGCTCATCCGGCCCGAAAGCTTGAGGAAGGCGATGACCGAACCCGAGAAGGTGATCGCCCCGATGGCGATGCCGAGGCCGAGTTCGATGCGGCTGACAGCAAGGATCTGCCCGGCGGCATCGACAATCCCGAAGGACTGCGGATCGAGCCACGCGCCGAAGCCCACCACCACCGCGGCAAGGCCGACGAGCGAGTGGAAGCCCGCGACCAGTTCGGGCATCGCGGTCATGGCGATGCGGCGGGCGACCACCACACCGATCACGCCGCCGATGGCGAGCGCAATGCCGATCTCGACGATGTTGGCGATGTTGTGCGTGACCAGCGTCGTGACGAGCGCGATGCCCATCCCGATCATGCCGTTGCGGTTGCCACTCCGCGAAGTCGCGGGGCTGGAAAGCCCGCGCAGCGCGAGGATGAAGAACACGCCGGACGCGAGGTAGGCCAGCATCGCCCAAGCAGGCGTGCCACCTTCAGCGGATGCGGCGGCGGAAAGCAGGGAGAAGGTCATCTCTTACTTCTCCTTCTTCTTGTACATTGCGAGCATGCGCTCGGTCACGGCAAAGCCGCCGAAGATGTTGATGCTCGCGAGCACAACTCCGAACAGTCCGAGATACTTGGCGATCGGGCTGGCGGCCTCGGCCGACGCGATCAGCGCGCCGACGATGATCACCGAGGAGATCGCGTTGGTCACCGCCATCAGCGGCGTATGCAGCGCCGGGGTCACCGACCAGACAACGTAATAGCCCACAAAGCAGGCCAGCACGAAGATGCTGAGAATTGATATGAAGTCCATATGGCCCTCGTGCTTGTCAGATACCCATGCGCACAGACGTGTCGCACTTCTGTTCGTAGGAATTGAGGAAGGGAAGCGAGACGACATCCCGGTTGAAGTTGCCCGCGTAGGAAATCAGCATCTTTTCCGCCGCCACCTGCTCGACCTTGATGCCGAGACCCTGGTGCAGAAAGACATCGCCCGCCAGCAGGCCACGATAGGTGTAGGGCGTGTTGAGCCGCATCGGCCAGTTCAGCCCGTCCGCTCCGTAGAGCTTGGCCTGGGTGAAGGCCTCGTAATAGGGCGGCGAGCCGTCGCGCGGCTTGCGGCGCAGCGGAATGTGGTAGGCGTTGAACTTGATGCTGGGCCCGCCGCGAAACTCGGACGGTTCGACCTTCGTCATGCTGACCGGCGCGATGGTCTGGGTGCCCTCCTTGGGGTGCTCCCAGGCCATGGCGAACCAGATGTCGCCGCCACGGCTGCGCACGTGGACGCGGTCATAGGTGCCATCCTTGTCGGGATCGAAGACGCAGATCCGTTCGCGCGCGGCGATGTCCGAGGCCTTGAGCTGGGGATAGTTGCAGCGCACCGGAACCGTCGCCGAACGCATCTCCATCAGCTGGTCACCCGGCCGCAGCAAGGTCACTCCGGCCAGCTCCACCGCCTGATCGACCTTGTAGAGGCCGCGCGGCAGCAGCCGGGTCTCGAAAATCGCCGAATCCTCGGGAACCCAAACCGCCTCGGCGGGGGGCGTGATCGGCTCCATGAAGAATTCGGCGGTATAGCACGCAAGCCGCGGCTTGGTCTGCGCCTCGGCGGCCGCAGCGAGCGCACAGGCCAGCAGCGCGAGCGAACCGCCCGACAGCCTCAGCGCCCTGTGTCCGCCCCCGCGCATGTCCCTATTTCCCCGGCGCAAGATATTCGGTGAGCAGCGTCACCAGCCCCGGCACATCGGCGCCGCGGCTGAGGTTGAACGCGATCGGGGCAGAGCCCGACACGGTGAGCGTGACCTCGGTATCGAGATCGAAGTGCCCCGCGCTCTCCAGCGTGAAGGTGGTGATCGCGCGGTAGGGGATGGTCAGGAACCGCTTCTTCGATCCCGTCAGGCCCTGAATGTCGATCATCAGGATGCGGCGGTCGGTGAAGATGATCGAATCGCGCACCAGCTTGAACGCCATGCGCACCACCTCGCCGCGCCCGAGCGCATAAGCGAGGTCTTCGGCGGCATCCTCGACATCCCAGACCGTCGCGTTGATCAGGCCCATCGGGTTAACCAAGCAGCCGCTCGTTCACGACCTTGCCGCCCTGCGTCAGGCGGATCGCATTGCCGATTTCCTCGTCGAGCACCGGCTTGCCGGTCTCCTTGTCCCAGAAGGCGCTGAGGAAGTTGTAGTGGTTGCGCGCAAACAGCGCCGATGCGTCAGCGGGAAGCTGCGCCGGGGTGTTCGAATAGCCGATGATCTTGACGCCGTGCTTGACCACGACCTGATCCGCCACCGAGCCTTCGACGTTCCCGCCCTGCGCCACCGCAAGATCGAAGATCACGCTGCCCGGCTTCATCGTCGCGATCTGCGCGTCGGTAATCAGGCGCGGCGCGGCCCGGCCCGGGATCAGCGCGGTGGTGATCACGATGTCCTGCTTGGCGATGTGCGAGCTGACCAGTTCGGCCTGCGCCTTCTGGTATTCCTCGCTCATTTCGGTGGCATAGCCGCCCGAGCCTTCGCCTTCGATCCCGGCGACATTCTCGACGAAGATCGGCTTGGCGCCCAGCGACTGGATCTGCTCCTTGGTGGCCGAGCGCACGTCGGTCGCGGAGACCTGTGCGCCCAGACGCCGCGCCGTCGCGATCGCCTGAAGCCCCGCAACGCCCACGCCCATGATGAAGGCGCGGGCGGCCTGCACCGTGCCCGCCGCAGTCATCATCATCGGGAAGGCGCGGCCATAGGCGTCGGCTGCCGCCAGCACCGCCTTGTAGCCGGCAAGGTTCGACTGCGAGGACAGCACGTCCATCGACTGCGCGCGGGTGATGCGCGGCATGAATTCCATGCTCAATGCCTCGAAGCCGCCAGCGGCATAGGCATCGACCACATCGCGCTTGCCGAAAGGATCGAACAGCGCCGCCACCCATGCACCGGGCTTGGCACCCTTGAGCAGCGCGACATCCGGGGCCTGAATGCCAAGCACGATATCGGCATCCTTGACCGTCGCAGCCGCATCACCGAGGCTCGCGCCGGCTTCGGCATAGGCCTCGTCGGTGATCGAGGAGATCACCCCGGCCCCCGCCTCGACCGCAACCGCACAGCCCAGCGCGGCAAACTTCTTCACCGTTTCCGGCGTGGCGGCGACGCGCGTCTCGCCCGAGGCGCGCTCCTTGAGGATGGCGATCTTCACGCGCGCGGCCGCTTAGCTGGCGATCGCTGCGACGACGGCGAACACGATCACCGCGATCACCGGCACCGCCCACTTGAGCGTGGCCATGAAGCCGCCGTAGGTCGCCTGAGCCTTATCCATGTCGTGAACAGTCATCTGTGTCTTTCCCCTTGGGTTCCTGAACACCGCAGGCTGCATTTGGTTGCACCAAAAACAACCATGCCGCTTTTTGTGCCTGCCCCCGTATCGAAGCAGAGCCCCGCGCTCAAGTCACCTTAAATGAGAGTTAGCGCATCGCCGCGCGGTTCCCCGCGCGCCACCGGCAACACCCTTAATCCCGTCTTTACCCGTGCGTCCTATGCAGAAGCCTGTGTCAGCCCGGGACAGAAACGCCCGGGCCAAGGAAAGGCGAGCGGCAAGGCTGATGGCGGATATTGATTGCCACCCCGAGGCGCAGGACGATGCGCGAATCGTGATGCTGATCGATGATGAGCCCGCGCAAGGCCGGCTCATCACGGCGATTGCCGCGCGTGACGGCTGGCGCACCATCGTTGCCCCCGATGCCGAAACCGCGATCGCCATGCTCGGCACGCGCGAGGGGATGCAGCTTTCCGCGATTCTGCTCGATCAATGGGTGCCGGGCGATGATGCCTGCACGCTGATCGCCGAATTGAAATCCCGCCGCCCCGCCCTGCCGATCCTGATGCTCACCACCAGCGCCTCGCCGCTGCTCGCGGTGGAAGCGATGCGTGCCGGCGCAAGCGACTACCTCGTCAAGCCCGTCTCACCCGACCGGCTGATGGAGGCGCTGCGTAGCGTCACCACCCGCGAGAGCCCCCGCGACGAGCTCGCCCCGCTGACCGAGAAGATGTCGGCCAGCCTCGATTTCGACGCGATGATCGGCACCGCCCCGTCTTTCCGCGCCGCCCTCGCCCAGGCCGCCAAGGCCGCGCGCGGCCAGGGCCATGTGCTGATCGAGGGCGAAAGCGGCACCGGCAAGGAAATGCTGATGCGCGCGATGCACGGCGCTAGCCCACGCGCCAAGGATCCGCTGCGGATCATCAATCTCGCCTCGGTTCCGCCCGGCTCGATCGAATCGGTGCTGTTCGGCCATGAACCTGGCTCCTTCCCCGGCGCCTTCGACCGCCAGATCGGCGCCTTCCAGCATTGCGACGGCGGGACGCTGATCCTCGACGAGATCGACCGGCTGACCCCGGTGCTCCAGCAGCGCCTCAACGAAGCGCTCGACAGCGGCATCATCCGCCCCGTGGGCGCGAGCTACGGCTTCCGCGTCGATGTGCGCCTGCTGGTGACGAGCAATGCCGGGCTCGACCGGCTGGTGGAGGCCGACCAGTTCGATGCCACGCTTGCCGCAAGGCTCGGGGCGACCCGCATCCGCCTGCCCGCCCTGCGCGAGCGCACCGGCGACATTCCCGCGCTCACCCGCCACTTCCTCGCCCGCATCGGCGAGCAGCCGGGGCTCAACCACCTTTCGATTTCGGAGAGCGCGCTGGCCTTGCTCGCCGCCTATGACTGGCCGGGCAATGTCCGCCAGCTGCAATCGGTGCTGTTCCGCGCGGCGGTCTATTGCGAGGGCAACACGCTCACCGCCGACAGCTTCCCGCAACTCTCCGAGATGCTCGGCGAACAGGACGGCAGCCGCGCGATCGCCTCGCACGACGGCGTGGGCATCATGCTGTACACCGAGGACGGCAACCTGCGTCCGCTCGAAGAGATCGAGGCCGACGTGATCCGCCTCGCCATCGGCCACTATCGCGGCCGGATGACCGAAGTGGCGCGCAGGCTGGGGATCGGGCGCTCGACGCTCTATCGCAAGCTCAGCGATCTGGGCATCGACAACGCGGCTTGATTGCCGCGCCGGCTCGGCCTAGCCGGCGGCCATGACACAGATTCAGGATTTTGAGGGGCGCTCGGCGCTCGTCACCGGCGCGGCTTCGGGGATCGGGGCGGCCTGCGCGAAGGCCTTGGCGGCACGCGGGGCGGCGCGGCTATGGCTGATCGATGTCGACAGCGCGGGTCTCGATGCGCTCGATCTGCCGCAGGGCACCGAAGTACACCGGATCACCGGCAGCGTGGCCGATGAGGGACTTTGGCAAGACATCGAGCGGTCGTTGGCAGGTCTTGACCATGCCGTTGTCAACGCCGGGATCGGCGCGGGCGGGCCGCTGGCCTCGCTGTCGCTGGCCGAATGGCGGCGGGTGATGGCGGTGAACCTCGACGGCGCCTTCCTGACGCTGGCGACCTCGCTGCGGGCGATGGGCGAGCGTGGCGGGAGCGCCGTTGTCGTTTCGTCGACCACCGGTCTCAAGCCCGTTCCCGGCATCGGCCCCTATGGCGTGTCCAAGGCGGCGGTCGCCCACATGGCCCGCATCGCCGCGGCGGAGAACGCGCGAGCCGGCATCCGCGTCAATGCGATTGCGCCGGGCGGGGTGGACACCGCGATCTGGGAGAGCGGCGAGGACTTCAAGACCTCGGTCGCCGCCATCGGCCGCGAGGCGACGATCCGGAAGATGGCCAAGACGACGCCGCTGGGCCGCTTCGCCACCTCGGAGGAGATGGCGGACAGCATCCTCTACCTGCTGAGCGATGCCGCTTCCAACATTACCGGCCATGTGATGGTTTCGGACGGCGGATTTACCCTCTGATTTTCAAGGGGTAAATTCCGCCAATCCAACATCGCCCAAAATGTTTCACGTGAAACATAGAGGGAACATCACCAGCTGAAGGCCTGCTCCGCCAGCGTCGCGCTGGTGTTGCCCTTGAGCGTCATGGTGAGCCGCCGCGCCTTCCAGTCGATGTCGATCAGCCCGTAATTCTCCTCGGAGAAGAACTTGGTCACCCGCGCGGCATCGGGTTCGCGCGCGGTGCTGCGATCATTGTCGTTGCCGAAGGCGAGGTTCAACGAGGAGCTGGTCAGCTCCCACATGGTCTCACCGCCATGCTCGACCTTGTAGATGCCCGCAGCATGGCGATCGCCCGAGAGCAGCACCAGCCCGCTCGCCTCGCGGCCGGCCAGCACGTCGAGCAGCTTCGCGCGCTCGGCAGGGAAATTGGTCCAGCCTTCGAACTGGTGCGCCTGGGTGATCACCTGGGTCGAGGAGACCACGATCCGGAGATCCGCCGGCTTGGCGAGCTCGGCCTTGAGCCATGCCCATTGCTCAGCGCCCAGCACGGTCTTGGCCGGATTGTCGTCGGGCACATAGCCGCCCAGCGGCGGGCGGTCCTTGGTCCATTCGGCGCGCTTGAGGTCGGAGCGGAAGAAGCGCGTGTCGAGCAGGATCACCTGCACCCGCTTGCCTTCCGGGCCGGTGATCGAACTGTCATAGATTCCGTCGCGGGTGCGCACTGCATCGGAGGAGCCCCAGAAGGTCTCGAACAGCTCCTCGCCCCAGCGCCGCATCGGGAAGCTGCCGCCGGCGTCGTTGAGGCCGAAATCATGATCGTCCCAGGTCGCCATCATCGGGAACTTCGCTCGGAAACCGGCGAATTCGGGGTGCGAGGCCTGCAAGGCATAGGCGCTGCGCAGGCTCTCCAGCCCGGCATCGGCGTCCCAGCCGGCATCGCCATAGACATTGTCGCCGATCATCAGGAACAGCTGGGGCTGTTGCGCCGCGATCTGCGCCCACATGTGCTGCGAGGCGTTCTGGTGGTTGCAGCTGCCGAAGGCGATGCGGGTGAGCGTGGTCGCCGGGGAGAGCGCCGGATTCGGCCCGGCCTCGGGCATCACCACCTTTTTGCGCAGCTCGGCATAGTAGGGCGCGAGCAGCTGGTCGGGCGTCAGGCTGACGCTGACCGGGGTCTCCCCCGTCGCGGCGTGCCCGGAATGATTGTCAGCCAGCAGCGGCGCGGCGGCGAGACCGGCGGCGGCAAGGGCGGTAGCGGCGAGCAGCGAGCGGCGCATCGGGGAACTCCTTGATGGAATCGCGGGGGGTTGGCGGCGTTTTGCTCGCGCTCCATGACAGAACTATGGCGCGGACGGCAAGCGCCGGTCAGAGCGGCGGCAACTGGCTGAAATCAGTGAGCGCCGCATCGCGCATCCCGCGCCAGACATTGCGCGCCTGCACCGTCTCGGCCACGTCATGGACGCGCAGCAGGTGAACGCCCGCCTCCATCCCCTTCACCGCGAGAGCGATCGAGCCCGCCAGCCGCGCATCGGCGCTTTCCTCGCCCGAGAGCGCGCCGATCATGCGCTTGCGGCTCACGCCCAGCAGGATCGGGCTGCCGAGTGCGTGGAACAGCGGCAGGGCATTGAGCAGCGCAAGGTTTTCAGCCAGCGACTTGCCGAAGCCGATGCCCGGATCGAGGATGATGCGTGCCTCGGCAACGCCAGCAGCAATCGCCCGCTCGCGCGCCAGCTTGAGGAAGTCGAACACCTCGCACACGACATCGCGGTACTGGCCCCCGGCGTGCAGATCCTCGCCAGCGCCGGGCGCGTGCATGAGCACCACCGGGCAGCCGCTCGCAGCGACCAGCTCGATGCTGCGCGGATCATAGCGCAGGGCGGACACATCATTGGCCATGTGCGCTCCGGCGGCCAATGCCGCTTCCAGCACGCCCGCGCGGCGGGTGTCGACGCTGATCGCGGCGCCCATGCTGGCGCAGTATTCGACCGCGGGAATGACGCGGCGGATTTCCTCGTCCTCGAAGGTCGCCGAAGCGCCCGGGCGGGTGCTTTCCCCGCCGATGTCGATAATCGCAGCGCCCGCTTCGAGCATCGCGGCGGCGGCATCACGCCCCGCCTGCGGGTCGATGTTCTTGCCGCCGTCGGAGAAGCTGTCGGGCGTGACGTTGAGGATGCCCATGACCTGCGGCTGGTCGAGCCGGACGGTGCGGTTGCCGAGCTGGAGCGGCGCGTGGATTTTGCGCAGATTGTCCCACTGCCGCGCCGCCTCGCGCGCTGCGAGATCGGGCAGGCGGGCGATCGCAGCCGCCATGCCGGAAGGCGTGGTGATGATCCGCTCGGCCACCTCACCCGTAGCCTCGCGCAGCACCAGCGCAAATTCGCGGGCATAGGCCATCGAGCCGCCGAGCCGCACCGCATCGCCATCCACGGCCTGCGGGCCGGTAACCAGGGTGACGGGGAAGAGATAGACGCTATCGGTCACGGGCCGCGATCAGTCCTCGCTGGCGAGCAGGTAAAGCTGGCGCGCTGCGTCGATCGGCTGGACATCAGCGCCGGTCTCGTAGTGCCAGAACGCCCAGCCATTGCACGAGGGCGCGCCCTGCAATTCCTTGCCGAGGCCGTGGATCGAGCCGGTCTGGCCATTGCATTCCTGCGAGCCGTCGGCGCGCACCGTGGCGATCCAGCGGCGCTTCTTGTCGAACACCTTGCTGCCGGCCGGGATCAGCCCGGTCTCGACCACCGCGCCGAAGGCCACCTTGGGCGCGGTGCGGGCGCTCTGCATGGTCGTGAGAGCGCTCTCATCGAGCGGCAATTCCTTGGCGATCCGCTTTTCCGCGACACCGCGGTAGAAATCCTCGCGCTCGCAGCCGATCCACTCGCGGCCCAGCCTTTTGGCGACCGCTCCGGTGGTGCCGGTGCCGAAGAAGGGATCAAGCACCACGTCGCCCTTCTCGGTCGTGGCGAGCAGCACGCGATACAGCAGCGCCTCGGGCTTCTGCGTCGGGTGCGCCTTCTTGCCATCTTCCTTGAGCCGCTCGCCGCCCGAACAGATCGGCAGCACCCAGTCCGAGCGCATCTGGAGCTCGTCGTTCAGGGTCTTCATCGCGCGGTAATTGAAGTGGTAGCGCGCCTTCTCGCCCATGCTCGCCCAGATCAGGGTTTCATGCGCGTTGGTGAAGCGGGTGCCCTTGAAATTGGGCATCGGATTGGTCTTGCGCCAGACGATGTCGTTGAGGATCCAGAACCCCAGATCCTGAAGGATGCTGCCGACGCGGAAGATGTTGTGATAGCTGCCGATCACCCACAGCGCACCGTCGGGCTTGAGCACGCGGCGCGCCTCGGTCAGCCACTCGCGGGTGAAGCGGTCATAGGCCGCCATGGAATCGAACTGGTCCCAGTGATCGGTCACCGCATCGACATGACTGCCGTCAGGGCGATTGAGATCGCCGCCGAGCTGGAGGTTGTAGGGTGGATCGGCGAAGACGAGATCGACGCTGGCCGAAGGCAGCGAGCGCATGGCCTCGATGCAGTCGCCGGGCAGGATACGACCCAGCGGAAGATCGGGTGCACGCACCACTTTGACCGTTTTTTCAACGACCTTTGCGCGCGACTTCACCTTCTCTATGACACTCACTGGACTGACCCCGCTGTTCTGGCCTCAAACTTATCCACAGGCATGAGTCCCTGAAGAGTCCGCGTCAAGCACCTAATTTTGCGGGAAACATGGTTAACGCATCGTAAATGCGGTGGCGGGGCAGCGGAACGAAGCAGGACCGGCACAAGATGTTGAGTCCGCCCCGCCCTGCGGGACTCGATATGCAGCGGTGTGGCGCGAAGGACTCACCTCAGGCGCGAACGCCGGATGATTTTTCCGATCAGAGCAGGCTCAACTGCGCAACGGGGGCAAAGCTACGGCGATGCAGCGGGCTCGGGCCGTGGAGGCGCAGCGCTTCCATGTGTTCGGCGGTGCCGTAGCCCTTGTTGCGCTCCCACCCGTAATGCGGGTGCTGGCGGGCCGCTTCCAGCATCAGCCGGTCGCGCCATTCCTTGGCGATGATCGAGGCGGCGGAGATGGCAGGCTCGATCCCGTCGCCGCCGACGATCGCGCGGGCCGGCCAGCGCCATTGGCCGCAACGTCCGGCCGGGGTCATGTTGCCGTCGATCAGCACCTCGCAAGCGGCATCGCCCAGCGCGCCGGCTAGGCTCGCCACCGCGCGGGTCATGCCGAGCATGGTCGCCTGGAAAATGTTGACCCGGTCGATCTCCTCCGGCTCCACCACCGCCACCGCCCAGCAGCAGCTTGCGCGGATCGCCTCGTCGAGCACGGCGCGGCGCCTCGCGGAAAGGCGCTTGGAATCGTCGAGCCCTGCCGGTATCGCCGCCCCAAGCACAACCGCCGCGGCCACCACCGGCCCGGCGAGCGGCCCGCGGCCGGCCTCGTCGACCCCGATGACCACCGCCTTGTCCGTGATCGTGAAACCCGGAGTGACCCCCAGCATGACCCTCTCGTCCCGACTGCTCGCTGCTCTTTCCCTGTCCGCTCTGGCGCTGACAAGCTGCGCGAATGCCGAAACCGGGGAAAGCGATCCGATCACCGCCACCACCGGCCCTGCCACGCCCTTCACCTCGAAGGAAGTCGCCACCTTCGAGGAGCCCTGGGCAATCGCCTTTGCGCCCGGCACGCCGGTGCTGTTCGTCACTGAAAAGGCGGGCGCGCTGAAGTTCATCGACACCGACACCGGCACCACCGGCACGGTCACCGGCCTTCCGGAAGTGGCCTATGGCGGTCAGGGCGGCCTCGGCGACGTCGCTTTCCTCCCCGCCGAAGCCTCGGCCACGCTGGGCGGCCGCACGATCTATCTGAGCTGGGCCGAGGCGGGCGATGGCGACACCCGCGGCGCGGCGGTCGGCAAGGGCACACTGGTCTGTGCCGCACCCACCGCCTGCACCATCGAGGGCCTGACCGTGATCTGGCGCCAGACCCCCAAGGTGACGGGCCGCGGCCACTATTCGCACCGCCTGAGCATCTCGCCCGATGGCCGCTATCTCTTCATCGCCAGCGGCGAGCGGCAGAAGATGCAGCCCGCGCAGGACACCGGCACAACGCTCGGCAAGATCGTGCGCCTCAACCTCGAAGGCACGCCTGCCGCCGGCAATCCGATGGCCGACAAGGGCGGCGTGACGGCGGAAATCTGGTCGCTGGGTCACCGCAACATCCTCGGGATCGACTGGGATGCGCAGGGCCGCCTGTGGGAAGTCGAGCACGGCCCGGCGGGCGGCGACGAGCTCAACCTCGTGAAGGCGGGTGCCAATTACGGCTGGCCGCTGCGCTCCAACGGCGAGCACTACAACGGCGATCCGATCCCCGATCACGCCGCCGATGACGGCTTTGCCCAGCCCGCCACCAGCTGGAGCCCGGTGATCGCGCCGGGCGACATGCTGATCTATTCGGGCACGATGTTCCCCGACTTGAAGGGCCACGCGCTGATCGCCGGGCTCGGCAGCATGGCGCTGGTCAATGTCGAATTCGACGGCGAGAGCGCGCGCGAAGTCACCCGCTATGGCTTCGAAGGCCGCCTGCGCAGCCTCGCCCAGGGGCCGGACGGGGCGATCTGGGTGGCCGAGGACGGCAAGGGTGCGCGGCTGCTGAAGCTCACCGCCCGCTGATGGCCTCCGCAACCGCGACCCTGATCCCGCTCGAAGCGGTCGATCCCGCCATGATCGAGGAAGTGCTGGACCGTGCCTTCGGGCCGGACCGGCACGCGCGCACCGCCTACCGAATCCGCGAGGGCATGGACTGGCTCCCCGGCCTGAGCCTTGCCGCGCTCGACGAGCACGACATGCTGGTCGCGACGATCCAGTGCTGGCCGATCGGCCTGCAGACCAAGCAGGGGCAAGTGCCGCTGGTGATGGTCGGGCCGGTAGCGGTGGTGCCCGAGCGGCAGGGCGAAGGCTTCGGCGTCGGCCTGATGAGCGCGATGATCGCCGAGGATGCGCGGCTTGCCTCCAGTGGCGGCCCTGCGCTGCCGCAGGTGCTGATCGGCGATGCCGAATATTACGGGCGCTGGGGCTTTTCCGCGGCGATGACCGGCGGCTGGCGCTGCCCGGGCCCCTACGAACCGCGCCGTCTGCTGGCGCGCGGCCACGGCCTTGCCGCCATGCCGGCCGAGGGGATGCTGGGACCTTGGGAGGGATAAGGCTTTTTTTGTTGCGTGATCGCCCGCCGTCCAGCGGGCGATCTCCTCGCTCACGCGACCTGACGGTCGCATCGCTGCGGGCGGCCGGTCGGCCTTGCGGTCCGCCCATGGCGGACCGATAACCCCTTCACCTCGCGCGCGCCATCTGTCATCCCTTGCCGGCAATGCCCTACGATCCACCCCCGCACCTTGCCGGTCTGACCCTCGCCGAGATCGCCGCGCTGGTCGAGGCGCGCCAGCTGCCCCCGGTGGAAAGCTGGACGCCGCAGAAGATGGGCGAGAGCCACATGGTGATCGCCGCCGACGGGACGTGGTTCCATGAGGGCGGGGTGATCCGGCGCGAGGCGATGGTGCGGGCCTTCGCGAGCCTTCTGACCCGCGACGCGGCCGGCCACCACTGGCTGGTGACCCCGGTCGAGAAGCTCAGCATCGAGGTCGAGGACGCGGCCTTCATCGCCACCGACTGCGTGCGCAAGGACGATGTGCTGGCGTTCCGGCTCAACACCGATGATCTGGTGATCGCCGGGCCGGACCATCCCCTGCGGGTTGCGGGCACCGCTGACAATCCGGCGCTCTACCTCCACGTCCGGCGCGGCTGCGAGGCGCGGCTCAATCGCTCGACCTGGGCGCAGCTGGCCGAGATCGCGCTCGCCGAAGGCGCCGACGCGAAGGGCTGGCGCATCACCAGCCGCGGCATGGATTTCGCGCTGCTGCCATGACGCTCTCGGCCCGGCCCAGCATCTACGAAGCGCTCGCGCGGCTGTTTGCCGAGGGGCATGCGCGCGACATTCCCGATCTGCTGAGCGATGCGCAGTTCGCGCGCGACGGGCGGGCGACCCCGGCCGCGGTGCTGATCGCGATCACCGATGTGCCGGACGATCCGCAGGTAATCCTCACCCAGCGCCCCCGCTCGATGCGCGATCACCCGGGACAGGTCGCCTTTCCCGGCGGCAAGATCGATCCGGGCGAGGATGCCGTCACCGCCGCCCTGCGCGAGGCCGAGGAGGAACTCGGCCTGCCGCGCGCCGCGGTGCGGGTGATCGGCACCAGCGATCTCTACCACACCGGCACCGGCTTCATCGTCACGCCCGTTGTCGGCGTGGTGCCGCCGGGGCTTGATCTGCGCCCCGATCCGGTCGAGGTGGCCGACTGGTTCGAGGCGCCGCTTTCGCTGCTGCTCGATCCGGCCAGCTGGACCGCGAACGAGGCCTATTGGCGCGGCGCGACGCGGCGCTATCTCGAACTCGACTGGCAGGGTTTCCGCATCTGGGGCGTGACGGCGGCGATCATCGCCAACCTGTCGCGCCGGATTGCGGTGGAGGGGCTCAGGGATGCTGCGTGATCTGTCGCTAGCCGAATGGCCGCGCCGCGCCGGCCTTGCCGCGCTGACGGCGGCGCTGGGGGCGGACAAGATCCGCTGGGTCGGCGGGGCGGTGCGCGACAGCCTGCTGGGGGCCGAGGTGCATGATGTCGACTGCGCCACGCTGCTGATGCCCGCCGAGGTGATCGACCGCTGCCGCGCCGCCGGCATCCGCACTGTCCCAACAGGGATCGAGCACGGCACCGTCACCGCGATCCTCAAGGACGGGCCGGTCGAGATCACCACTCTGCGGCGCGATGTCGCCACCGACGGCCGGCGCGCCACCATCGCCTTCGCCTCCGACTGGCGCGAGGATGCCGCGCGGCGCGATTTCACCATCAACGCGCTCTATGCCCATCCCGAAACGCTGGAGATCGCGGACTTCTTCGGCGGTCTGGACGACCTGCGCGCAAGGCGGGTGCGCTTCATCGGCTCGGCCCAGCAGCGGATTGCCGAGGATCACCTGCGGATCCTGCGCTACTACCGCTTCCAGGCGCGCTTCGGCGCCGAGCTTGACGCAGCGGCCGAGGCGGCCTGCGCCGAACTTGCGCATACCTTGAAGGGCCTCAGCCGCGAGCGGATTGCCGCCGAGCTGCTGGCCCTGCTCGCCCTGCCCGATCCGCATCCGACCCTTGAACGGATGCGGGCGAACGGCGTGCTCGGCGTGATCCTGCCCGAGGCCTGCGCCGCGCAGCTGGCCGCATTCGCCCGGCTGATCGAGGCCGAGCGCACGCAGGGCTTCCAGCCCGATCCCGTGCGGCGCCTGGCCGCGCTGCTTCCGCCCTCGCCCGAAGTGGCGGAGACCGTCGCCGCGCGCCTGCGCCTTTCCAAGGCCCAGCGCACACGGCTTGTCACCGCTGCCGAGCGCAGCGCCGGCGATGCCGACAACCCGCAGACGCTCGCCTATAACCTCACCCCGCCGCTGGCGATTGACCGGCTCTTGCTGCTCGGCGGCGATGCGCGGGTGCTCGAAGGCTGGAGCGTGCCGGTCTTCCCCTTGAAGGGCGGCGCGATCGTCGCGCGCGGGGTCAGCGCCGGGCCGGACGTGGCGCGCGTCCTCCAGCAGGTCGAGGCACGCTGGGTGGCCGAGGGCTTCCCCGATTCCGCCCGGATCGAGCAATTGCTCGCCGAAGCGCTGGCCGGTCTGCCCCCAAGGGGATGAACCGCAAGAAAAGCGGGGCAGGCCGATCCCGCAACAAGCTTGCGGCGGTTGTTCGCCGCAGCGCGCCCTTGCTAGGAACCTTCTGCGGGTTTTGTGCATTTATTGCTCACGCGTTTCAATCGAACCGGGCCGCTTTGGCCTGTCCTTTCGAGGTGGTCTTCGGGCCATGGCGACGCGTGTCTCCCGCCGTTGCTGCCACCCCCCGGCAGTGCCCCGACGAAGTCCAAGAATGGAGATTAGATCGATGAACACCGTAAAGCGCGCGCTGCTGGCCACCTTCCTCGCCGCCAGCCCCGCCCTCGTCCCTGCTGCTGCCATGGCGCAGGATGTCGGCGCCACGGTCTACGGCAATGACGGCAATCCGATCGGCACGGTCGAAGCCAAGGCCGACGGGATCGTCACGATCGACACCGGCAAGCACAAGGCCCCGATCCCCGCCGACCTGATCGGCTCCGGGGCCAGCGGGCCAAGCATCAATGCCACCAAAGCCCAGATCGACGCGATGATGGACGAACAGGTCGCTGCGGCGATCGCCCAGCGCGATGCGGCGCTGGTTGTCGGCGCGGCGGTGGTTTCGGCCAACGGCAATCCCGCCGGCACACTCAAGCAGGTCGATCTCGCCGCTGATGCGATCATCCTCGAAAGCCCCGAAGGCCCGGTCGCGCTCAAGAGGGAGCATTTCGCGGTGAGCCCCGAAGGCAAGCTGATGGCGCTGTTCACCCGCGAGCAGATCGCCAGCGCCGCCGCCAGCGCGCAGGCCGCCAGCACCGGCGGCGCGGCGCAGTAATCCGCTCTGAACGCAAGCGGGGCCGCAGGCACGTTCGGCCTGCGGCCCTGCTGCTCAATCGAAGCGGTTCGACTTGGGGAAGCCCTGCGGCGGCATCCGTCCGGCCGCGCCGCGCGCGACCTTCCACATGCGGATTTCGGTCTCGGTGCGGGTGCGTTCGCCCGATCCGCCCATTTGCCAGCTGAGGCCATCGGCGAGCACGAAGGTGGTCGCATCCGACAGCCCGCCGTCGCGGAAGCGCTGGAGCTGCACCCCTTGCCCGCGCGTCATCACCGGCAATTCCTCGAGGTTGAACACCACCAGCTTGCGGTTGTCGCCGACGCAGGCGACGTGATCGTGGGTCTCGCCGATGCGCCGGATTACCCGCAGCACCGCGCCGTCCTTGAGGTTGACGACCTGCCGGCCCTTGCGGGTTTCGGCCAGCAGCTCGTTCATCTCGGCCACGAAGCCCTTGCCGTGGCTGGAAGCGAGCAGCAGCCGCCCGCCCGGCTTGTGCACCATCATCGCGCTGATCGAAGCCTCGCTTTCGAGATCGATCATGCTGCGCACCGGCTCGCCGAAGCCGCGCGCGCCGGGCAGCTTGTCGCAGCCGAGCGTGAAGAACCGCCCGTCGGACGCGGCAAGCAACAGTTTGTCGGTGGTCTGGGCGTGGCAGATGAAGGCGAGGCCGTCGCCCTCCTTGTATTTGAACTCCTGATCGAGCGGCACGTGGCCGCTCGCGGCGCGGATCCAGCCCTTCTGGCTGAGGATCACGGTGACCGGCGCCTTCTCGATCATCGCGTCCATCGAGAATTCGACCGTCGCTGCGGCCTCGGCAATCAGCGTGCGGCGACGGCCCAGCGCGGTGTCCTCGGCATAGTCCTTGCGCAGCGCCTTGAGGTCGCGCTTGAGCCGGGTGCGCTGGCGGGCCGGGCTTTCGAGCAGCTTTTCAAGCTCGTCCTGCTCGGCGAGCAGATCGTCCATTTCCTTGCGCAGCTGCATCTCCTCAAGCTTGCGCAAGCTGCGCAGCCGCATGTTGAGGATCGCCTCGGCCTGCCGGTCGGTGAGGTCGAACTCGGCCATCATCACCGGCTTGGGCTCGTCCTCGGTGCGGATGATCTCGATCACCCGGTCGAGGTTGAGGAAGGCGATGATGTAGCCGCGCACCAGCTCCAGCCGCCGCTCGATCTGGTCCAGCCGGTGGCGCGCGCGGCGCTGGAGGATGTCGATCTGGGCGAGCGTCCAGTGTTCGAGCAGCTCCTTGAGGCCCATCACCATCGGGGTGCGGGTGGCGTCCAGAACGTTGAGGTTGAGGCTGAAGCGGGTCTCCAGATCGGTCAGCTTGAACAGGCTTTCCTTGAGCAGGTCAGGATCGACATTACGGCTCTTGGGCACCAGCACGATGCGGATCGCCTCGTCGCTTTCGTCGCGCACGTCCTCGAGGATCGGCAGCTTGCGATCGGCGATGGCCTGAGCGATCTGTTCGATCAGCTTGGACTTGGGCACCTGATAGGGGATTTCCGAGATCACCAGCTGCCACTGCCCGCCGCCGAGCCGCTCGATCCCCGCCGCGATATCGGCCTCGTCCTTGGCCTCCGGCGCATGGAAGCGCCCGCGCAGGCGGAAGGCCCCGCGTCCGGTGCGATAGGCCTCGCTGATAACGGCGGCGCTGTCGACCACCTGCCCGCCGGTGGCGAAATCGGGGCCGTGGAACAGCTCCATCAGCCTTTCGTGGGTGACGTGGGGATTGTCGATCAGCTCCAGCGTCGCATCGATGATCTCCGCGACATTGTGGCTGGGGATGCTGGTCGCCATGCCCACCGCAATCCCGCTCGCGCCATTGGCCAGCAGGTTGGGGAACAGACCAGGGAAGATGTCGGGCTCGACTTCCTCGCCATTATAGGTCGGCAGGAAATCGACCGTGCCCTCGTCCAGCCCGGCCATCAATTCGAGCGCGGTCTTCGTCAGGCGGGCTTCGGTGTAGCGGTAGGCGGCGGCATTATCGCCGTCGACATTGCCGAAGTTCCCCTGCCCCTCGACCAACGGGTATCGGAGCGCGAAATCCTGCGCGAGGCGCACCATCGCGTCATAGACACTCGCATCGCCATGCGGGTGATACTTGCCGATCACGTCGCCGACCACGCGCGCGGACTTCTTGAAGGCGGACGAGGGATCGAGCTTCAGCTGCCGCATCGCCCACAGCAGGCGGCGGTGCACCGGCTTCAGCCCGTCGCGCAGGTCCGGGAGCGAACGCGCGGTGATGGTCGAGAGGGCATAGACGAGATAGCGCTCGGACAGCGCGGCATCGAACGGCGCATCAACGATGGCATCGAAGCCGTCGTCAGGCTCCCCGGTGGTGACTTGATCGGACATACCGCCCGTCTAGCAACCCGCGCCCGCGCGAGGGAGAGGGCTTTCCACAGGGTTGCGCCTTTTACATCCGCCTGAGGTCATTGCTTTCGCTGGGCACCGAGACGGTCAGCCCGTCCATCTCCGCGGTCAGCTCGATCTGGCACGACAGGCGGCTAGTGCGCCGCGCCCCGGCGGCGAAGTCGAGCATGTCCTCCTCTTCCTCGGCGGCAGACGGCAGGCGCTCGAACCACTCGGGCGCAACGATCACGTGGCAGGTGGAGCAGGCCATCTGCCCCTCGCAGGTGCCTTCGAGCGGCAATCCCGCCGCCTGCCCGACGCGCAGCAGGTTGTCGCCCGGCTCGGCGATCGTCTCCACCGGCTTCCCGCGCGGATCGATGAAGGTGATGGTGATGCTCACAGGCCTTGCTCCTGCGCCGCAGCCTTGATCGCGGCGGCGGCGGTTTCGATGTCTTCAAGGCTCGTATAGCGCCCGAATCCGAGGCGGATAGAGGACTTTGCCTCTGCGTCGGTAAGGCCGATGGCGCGCAGCACATGGCTCGGCCGGCCCGATCCGGAGGCGCAGGCCGAACCCGCGGAGAACATCACCGAGCGGCACTCGCTCATCAGCCGAGCGACGTCGAGGCCGTCCTTGCGAAGGTTGAGATTGCCGTGCCAGCGCTGGGTGTCGCTGCCGTTGAGGGTCCAGCCGTCGAACATCTCGCGCGCGCGGCGCCACAGGGCGTCGACATGGGCCGCGTCCTCTTCCCTGCGCGCCAGCGCCAGCCGCGCCGCCGCGCCGAAGCCTGCGATCAGCGCGGGGCTGAGCGTGCCCGAGCGCAGCCCCTGCTCCTGCCCGCCGCCATGGGTCTGCGGCTGCAAGTCCACCCCGTCGCGCACCCACAGCGCGCCGATGCCCTTGGGGCCGTGGAGCTTGTGCGCCGAGACCGCGATCAGATCGGCATTATCGGGCGCGGCGAGCTTGCCCGCGCCCTGCACCGCATCGCACAGGAAATAGCTCCCCGCCGCATGGGCCGCCGCTGCCAGCGCATCGACCGGCTGGATCGTCCCGATCTCGTTGTTGACCTGCATCACAGCGGTGAGATGCACGTCCTCAGGAATGGTCGCATCCGCCGCGACAAGGCCGTCACCGTCGACCGGCAGCACCAGCATCTCGGTGGTATCGCGCATGGCGTGGCCGCAATCGAGCACTGCGGCGTGCTCGATGGCCGAGACCGCGATGGCGTTGGTGCCGCCTCCGCGCGCGGTGCCCTTGATCGCAAGGTTGATCGCCTCGGTCGCGCCCGAGGTGAAGATCACTGTGCCCCCGGGAGGGAACAGCGCCGCGACCTGCTCGCGCGCAGCCTCGATCGCGGCGGCGGCCATGCGGCCCATGCGGTGGGGGGAATGGGGGTTGCCGAAAGTGTCGCCCTCCGGCCCGCCGAGCCAGCGCAACATCGCCTCGCGCGCTTCGGGGGCAAGGGGCGTGGTGGCCTGGTAGTCGAGGTAGATCATGAGCCTGCCCCTACCTCGTCATTGCGAGCGAAGCGAAGCAATCCATGGCCCAACGTTGCGACCTGGCGCCATGATGGGCCATGGATTGCCGCGTCGCCTTCGGCTCCTCGCAATGACGAAATTAGCACAGCGAAGCCCAGGCCTCGCTGAACCGCCCCAGATCCTCCGGCGTGGTTGACCACCCGAGGCTCACCCGGATCGTGCGCGCGGCGACATCATCCGGCACGCCAAAGGCATCGAGCACCCGGCTTTTCTTGAGCGTGCCCGAGGAACAGGCGCTCCCCGCCGACACCGCAAATCCCATGGCGTCGAGCCGGATCAGCAGGGCTTGGGCGCTCATGGTCGGGTGGGTCAGCGCATAGATGTAATCGACCTGCTCGCCGATGATCAGGCGCTGACCTGCGACACGTGCGGCGAAGGCGGCGCGCTGTTCCGCGGTGCTTGCCCAAGCGCCCGCCTCCAGCGCCGCCGCCATACCCATTGCGCCGGGCAGGTTTTCGGTCCCCTGCCGGTAGCCGCGCTCATGCCCGCCGACCGGCTCCAGCAAGTTGAAGTCCCGCACCAGCAGCGCCCCCACACCGATCGGCCCGCCGAACTTGTGGGCGCCGACGACGATCATATCCGCTTCCGGCAGCGCCAGCTTGCCCGCGCTTTGGGCACAGTCCGACAGCAGTAACGCGTCCGCTTCAGCCAGCGGGCCGGCCATCTGCGCAACCGGATTGATCGTGCCGGTCTCGGAATTGACGTGCTGGACGGCAAGCAGCGTAGCGGCATCGAAGGGTTCGTCGCCGGTGAAAACCTCGGCATCCGGCGCCGCCCGAAACACGGCATCATGCTCGACCGCGCTGACGATCCGGCGCTTGGCCTTCGCGCGGTTCAGCGCGATCCACAGAGCCTCGCTCGCGCCCGAGGTGAAGATCAGCTCGTAGTTTTTGTCTCCTTGGCCCAACCCCAGCGCCGCCTTGATCCGCTCGCGCGCATCCTCCAGCGCAGCGCGCGCGCGGCGGCCTTCGGCATGAGGGCTCGAGGGGTTCGCCCAGATGGCAAAGCCCTCCTCCATCGCTGCCTTGGCCTCGGGGCGCAGCGGCGAGGTGGCGGCGTGATCGAGATAGACCCGCTGGGGAATGACCATTTCCTCACAAGAAATTGCGATTTTCGTGCGTGCCCCTATATAGGCCGCGCAATCGCCAGCGCCACCCGGCGCGCAGGCTCTCGATCACAAGGTTTGCCCGATGCCCTCAGTCATCTTTCCCGGCCCGGAAGGCCGCCTTGAAGGCCGTTTCTCGCCCCCGCCCCGCCCGCGCGCGCCGGTGGCCATGATCCTCCACCCGCATCCCGAAGGCGGCGGCACGATGAACGACCGGATCGTGCAGCGGCTCTACAAGACCTTCGCGGATCGCGGCTTTGCGACGCTGCGCTTCAACTTCCGCGGTGTGGGCCGCTCGCAAGGGTCGTTCGACAGCGGGATCGGCGAGTTGTCCGACGCGGCGAGCGCGCTCGACTGGGTACAGTCGATCCACCCCGAGGCGCAGAGCACCTGGATCGCGGGCTATTCCTTCGGCGCGCTGATCGGGATGCAGCTTTTGATGCGCCGCCCCGAAGTGCGCGGCTTCATCTCGGTCGCGCCGCCCGCCAACATGTATGATTTCTCCTTCCTCGCCCCCTGCCCGGCGAGCGGCATCTTCGTGCAGGGCGCGGCGGACACGGTGGTGCAGCCCACTGCAGTGCAGAAGCTTGTCGACAAGCTGCGCACCCAGAAGCACATCACCATCCACCACGAGGAAATCCCGCGCGCCAACCACTTCTTCGAGAACGAGCTCGAGGAACTGATGGCCTCGGTCGATAACTATCTCGACTTCCGCCTGAGCCCGGACTGCCCGATCAAGTGACGGTTTTCGTTAGCGAGCGAAAGCGAGCTTAGGAAAACCGTCATCCCCGCGCAGGCGGGGATCCAGCCTGCTTGTGAGCGCAGCCGCCTCCGCGCGTTTTTTTGTGTTCCGCATCGTATCCGCGATGCGAAATCCTCGCTCACACGCCCTGCGGGCGGGTGACCCGCCTGCGGCGGTTCAGCTTTGCTTCCGCTGCGGGCGGGCGTTCGCCCTTGCGGCCCGTCCGGCGGCGGGCCGGGCCAGCACGACTCCGAAAAGTATCGCTGAATTCGGTCGCACCAAACGACAGGGTTCCTCCCCGTCCTGAAAGGATGGGGGCGGACGGGACGCGCGCTTTCTCTACTGATTTGATTGCAAAAAATACGGTATTGAAAAGCAACGCGAAACTGCTTCGCGCCTATCAAAAATCATAGTACCTTCGCGGGCGAGCGGAGCCGGAGGGTTCACGCTTCCCTAGGGCGCTCCGGCCACCGCTCCCACGATGATGGAGAGAGGAGCCCCGAGAATGAGCTATGCTTCCCATACCCGCCGACCCAATCCCGCCGCGCTGGCGGGTGCGCTCGGCATTCCGGTCGCGTTTGGCGCGCTGCTGGTGGCCGGGCTTGCGGTCACGGTCGTGATCGACAACCCGCCGCCCCCGCTTCAGGGGTTCACGGTCAAGCCGATCCCGATCCCCCCTCCCCCGCCCGATCCGGTCGAGCCGACCACCAGCACCAAGCAGCAGCAGACCAGCACCAGCTCGACCATCACCCGGCCCGAGGTGCCATTCGACTTCGCCAGCAGCCCGGTCGAGAGCCTGCCGGGCCTCGATGACATTGACGTCGGCCCGGTCTTGGGCCCGGTCGATTTCGGCATCCCCGGACCTACGCCGAGCGCCTCGCCCTTCGATCCCGTGGACGCGAGGCCGCGCAACAATCCGGGGCGCTGGGTGCTGGACAGCGACTACCGTTCGAACTGGCTGCGGCAGGGCCTCTCGGGCGCGGCGCGCTTCACGCTGAGCATCGACGCGGCGGGCAAGGTGACGGGCTGCACCATCACCCGCTCGACCGGCCACGGCGTGCTCGACGCGGCGACCTGCGAACTGGTGACCAAGCGCGCCCGCTTCGATGCCGCGCGCGACGGCACGGGCAAGCCGGTTGCCGGCAGCTTCAACGGCGCGATCAACTGGAGAATCCCCGAGTAACGTGACTGCCGCCGGGGGAGACCCTCAGCCTTCCCCGGCGGCCTTCAACTGCTCGATCGGGGCCTGCCCGCTCTCGCTCGGCACGGTCCAGATCAGCACGTTGATCACCGCGATCACCGCCAGCAGCACCATCAGCGCGGGGTTCTTCACCTCGCCCGTGCGTCGCCACAGGAAAAACGCTCCCGCCAGCAGCGCGAGCGCGGCCAGCATCACGATCGAAAGCACAAGGTCGGTCATGCGCGCGCTCTAGCCGCCTTCCCCCGTCCCGCGCAATTGACTTGGGGCAAGCGCCCCGCCAAACCTGCAGGCATGAGAGAGAGATTTGCCGATTTCAGCCGCCGTCAGACCCTCAAAGGGCTGGCCGGTGCTTCCGCCCTTGCCCTGCTGCCCGCCTGTGCGCGCAGTCAGGCCGATCTTGCCAGCACGCCTGCGGGCGGTTCCATCGCCGGGCTCGATCCCGATGCCGCGCTCGACCGGATCGCCTACCGGATGCTCGCCCACGAGCCCGGCCGCGCCACCGGCCTCGGCGTCGACACCGGCGAATTCGCCGCATGGCGCGCGACTTTCGGCACCGCGGGCGAGGAAGGGCGCAGCGCCTATGCCAGCACGTTGAAGGAGCTGGTCGCCGAAGCGCGCGCCTATCCACGGGAGGGCCTCACCAGCGACCAGCAGATCGGCTTCGAAGTGGTCGAAAGCGCCTTCTCCAAGGCGCTGGAAGGCATGGCCATGCCCTATGGCGACGTCGCGGTCGGCAGCTGGCGCAACGCGCCCTATGTCGTGATCCAGAACGTCGGCGGCTATATCGACATGCCGCGCTTCTTCGGCTCGACCCAGCCGCTGCGGACCGGCGAGGACATCGGCCCCTACATGGACCGCCTCGCGGAAGTCCCGGCGATCCTCGACGGCGAACTCGGACGCATCCGCGCCGCGCGCGGGATGGGCGTCGTGCCGCCCGCCTTCCTGCTCGACAAGGCGATCGCCCAGCTTCAGGCGGCGCTTGCGAGCGCGCAGGAAAGCTATGGCGGCCCGCTCGCCGCCGCAAGGATCGACGGGGCGACACGCGCCGCATCGCAGGCCGAACGCATCGTCACCAGCGGCATCGTCCCCGCGCTCGAACGCCAGCTCGCCGAGCTGCGCACCCAGCGCGCTGCGGCCAAGGACAATGCCGGCATGTGGGCCCAGCCGATGGGCGAGGAGTATTACGCCTGGGCGGTCAGCGCCTCGACCACCACCCGCCTCACGCCCGACGAGATCCACCGCCAGGGCCTTGCCGAGCTGGAGGAAATCCACGGCCGGATGGACCCGATCCTGCGCGAGATCGGCTACACCAAGGGCAGCGTCGGCGAGCGGATGCGCGCGCTTGGCGAAGACCCGCGCTATAAATTTGCCGAGGGCGATCCGGGCCGCAAGGAGATCTTCGATTTCATCAACGAGCGGGTGGCGTGGATCAAGGCGCAGATGCCGCGCGCCTTCAACCAGCTGGTCGACCCGCCGCTGGAGGTGCGCCGCCTGCCGCTGGTCGAAGAACCCGGCGCGCCGGGCGCCTATGGCGGCGCGGGCAGCAAGGATGGCAGCATCCCCGGGCGGTTCTGGATCAACCTTCGCACCACCGATCTGCACCGCAAGTATGATCTGGCCGACCTCGCCTTCCACGAGAGCATCCCCGGCCACGTTTGGGAAGGCGAGTTCTCCAACCGCCTGCCGCTGATCCGCTCGATCCTCGCCTTCAACGCCTTTAGCGAAGGCTGGGCGCTCTATGCCGAACAGCTCGCCGACGAGCTGGGGGCCTATGACGAATTCAAGGTCGGGCGGCTGGGTTACCTGCAATCTCTCGCCTTCCGCGCCTGCCGGTTGGTGGTCGACACGGGCCTGCACTCGAAGCGCTGGACGCGCGAACAGGGCCGCCAGTTCTTCGTCGAGCGCAATGGCTCGAAGGTCGAGGAAGTGGCGAGCGAGGTCGATCGCTATTGCAGCTGGCCGGGGCAGGCCTGCGGCTACAAGATCGGCCATTCCGAAATCGTCCGCCAGCGCGCGCGGGCACAAGCGGAGCTGGGCAGCCGTTACGACTTCAAGGCGTTCAACACCGCCGTCATCCTCGGCGGCAACGCGCCGCTCAATGTCGTGGCGAATACGGTCAGCCGCTACATCGCGGGGGCGAAGGGGTAGCCTGCCAGGGCGCCCCCTTCCCATCCCGCCCGCCTGACCCCATGTTGAAACCTTCTCCAAGCAAGAGGGTCGCATGGAAACGCTCGGACAAGACCTTGAAACCATGCGCCGCGTGCCGCTCGCACCGGCCCATGTCGATGCCATCTGCGCGATCGGGGGCGAGAAGTTCTACCCCGCCGGTTCGATCGTCATGGACATCGGCGAGCGGCTCGACCGCTTCGTCTATATCCTCGAGGGCGAGGTCGAGATCGCCAATCCCTATACCGGCGAGCGGATGTTCTCCCACGCGCTCGGGCCGACGCAGTTCATGGGCGAGATCGGGTTCCTGAGCGGCGCGACCAATTACCTCAAGATGCGCGCCGCGGTGGATACCCGCGTGATCGAGGCGCCGCGCGCAGCCATGCTCGAGCTGATGAGTCGGGTGCCGGAGCTGTCCGACCACATCATCACCGTCTTCGCCGCGCGCCGCCGCAAGCAGTTCGAGCTCAAGAACAGCGCGGTCAAGGTGATCGGGGCCGACCGCGATCCCGCGGTGCAAGCAGTCGAGCGCTTCCTGTCGCGCAACCGCATCCCCTTCCAGAGCTTCGACATGGACGCCACCGACCGCGAGACGGTGCAGGTGTGCTCGTTGATCGGGCACGAGCCGGCAGTGATCCTCGGCGCCGCCACGCGGCTGGCCGATCCCACCCCGCGCAAGGTGGCGCAATATCTCGGGCTCGACCTCGATATCTGTGCGCAGCGCACCTACGATCTGGTGATCGTCGGCGGCGGCCCGGCGGGGGTCGCAGCGGCGGTCTATGCGGGCTCGGAGGGGATCGAGGCGCTGGTGATCGAGGATACGGCGGTCGGCGGGCAGGCCGGCACCTCGAGCCGGATCGAGAACTACATGGGTTTCCCCACCGGCATCAGCGGCACGGACCTTACGTGGCGCGGACAGGTGCAGGCGATGAAGTTCGGCACCCGTTTCGTGATGCCGCGCCGGGTGGAAGCAATGTCGCGGCGCGCGGACGGGGCCTATTGCATTACCCTTGATGACGGCGATGAACTCTGCGCCCGCGCGGTGCTGGTGGCGACCGGAGTGCAGTATCGCCGCCTACCGCTCGCCAATCTCGAGGAACTCGAAGGCGCAGGCGTGTTCTACTCGGCGACCGAGATGGAGGCGCGCTTCTGCGCCAATACCGAGGTGGTGGTGATCGGCGGCGGCAATTCGGCCGGACAGGCGGCGATGTTCCTGAGCCGCGCGGCGGCGCATGTGCATCTGGTGGTGCGCTCGGGCAGTCTGGCCGCCTCGATGTCAAGCTACCTGATGCAGCGGCTGGAGGCCGATCCGCGCGTCACCATCCACTACCACAGCGAGGTGACAGCGCTTCACGGCGAGAAATGGCTGGAG
Organism: Porphyrobacter sp.; assembly: GCA_027531395.1. GTDB lineage: Bacteria > Pseudomonadota > Alphaproteobacteria > Sphingomonadales > Sphingomonadaceae > Erythrobacter. The sequence continues at coordinate 142,681 of JAPZRO010000002.1, forward strand.
GCGATCACGCTGAAGACGGGCGCGAGCGAACAGCGGATCGATACCCGCGCGCTGTTCATCATGATCGGCGCGGCGCCCAACACCGATTGGCTGTCAGGCCTCGCGGCGACCGACGAGAAAGGCTTCGTGCTGACGGGCGCGGCGGCCGGGCAGGCGGACGACTACGCCACCGCCGCGCCCGGCATCTTTGCGGTCGGCGACGTGCGCTCAGGCTCGGTCAAGCGGGTGGCAAGCGCGGTCGGCGAAGGCTCGGTGGTGGTCAGCCGGATCTGGCAATATCTCGAGGACACGCGCCCGGCGGGCTGACCGGCTCAGCTCTTGCCGAACAGGCCCTTGGCCATGTCCATGATGTCGTCGACCGGATTGCCGTCGCCGTCACGATCAAGGATGTTCGCGAAGTTGGCGAGCGAGCCCTCGCCGCCGATCGCCGCGACGATCTGGTTGAGCACATCGGGCGACAGGCCGGTCTTCTCCGCCGCCAGCGTCACCGTGTCGCCTTCCAGCGCATGGGTCTTGCCGAGCGCGCCGATCGCCTGCTCCACCATAGCCGGATCGAGCCCGACCTGCTTGGCGAGGTTCACCACATCGTCCGGCGCGCCGCCGATGTTCTTCAGGATCCCGTCAAGAATGCTCATGCCTCTTCTCCCTTGCCGATGAGACGTGATCGTCCACCAGCAAGGTTACGCCATGATGGCGCGGGAGGCCAGAAAATCAGGCGGCGACGGGGGCCGGCGCGGCCTGGCGCACGCCTTCGTCGACATGGGCTTCGAATTGCGCGAAGTTGTCGATGAAGAGCTGCACCAGCTTCCTTGCGGTGGCGTCATATTCGGCGCCATCGGCCCAGGTGCTGCGCGGATCGAGGATGGTCTGATCGATCCCGGCCTCGGCCAGCACCGGCACGAACACCGGCACATCAAAGCCGAAATTCGGATCCTTGCGGAACTCGACATCGTCCATCTTGCCGTCGAGCACGGCGTTGAGCAACGCGCGGGTCGCCTTGATCGGCATGCGCGAACCGGTGCCGTACTTGCCGCCGGTCCACCCGGTGTTGACCAGCCAGCACTGTGCCCCGCCCTTGGCGATGCGCTCCTTGAGGAGGTTGCCATAGACGCTCGGGTGACGCGGCATGAAGGCCGCGCCGAAGCAGGTGCTGAAGGTCGCTTCCGGCTCGGTCACGCCGATTTCGGTGCCAGCAACCTTGGCGGTGTAGCCGCTGAGGAAGTAGTACATCGCCTGATCCGCCGTGAGCCGCGCGATCGGAGGCAGCACGCCGAAGGCATCGGCGGTCAGCATGATCACGTTCGACGGCGCCGGGCCGAGGTTCTTTTCCGAGGTGTTGGGGATCGACTCGATCGGATAGGCGCCGCGGGTGTTCTCGGTCTTGCTGCCGTCGGTGAAGTCGAGTTCGCGGGTTTCCTCGTCCATCGTCACGTTCTCGAGGATCGTGCCGAACATCTTGGTGGTGGCGTAGATCTCCGGCTCGCCCTCGGCCGAGAGGTTGATCATCTTGGCGTAGCAGCCGCCTTCGAAGTTGAAGACCGCGGTGTCCGACCAGCCGTGCTCGTCATCGCCGATCAGGGTGCGGCTGGCGTCGGCCGACAGCGTGGTCTTGCCGGTGCCCGACAGACCGAAGAAGATCGCGCTCTTGCCGTCCGCGCCGATATTGGCCGAGCAGTGCATCGGCATCACGCCCTGCGCGGGCAGGAGGTAGTTGAGCAGGCCGAACACGCCCTTCTTCATCTCGCCCGAATATTCGGTGTTGCCGATCAGGATCAGCTTTTCGGTGAAGCTCACCGCGATCACGGTGTCGCTGCGACAGCCGTGACGTTCGGGGTTCGCCTTGAAGCTCGGCAGGTTGATGATGGTGTATTCGGGGACGAAGCCCGCCAGTTCATCGGCGGTCGGGCGCACCAGCAGGGTGCGGATGAACAGGTTGTGCCAGGCCATCTGGTTGATGACGCGCACGTTCACGCGGTATTCCGGCTGCGAGCCGCCGAACAGATCGGCGACGTAGAGTTCGTCCTGACCTTCGAGTTCCTTGAGGAAGTCCGCCTTGAGATTGGCGAAGTGCTCCGGGCTCATCGGCTGGTTGATCGGGCCCCAGTTGATGGTGTTCTCGGTCTCGCTGTCGCGGACGATATACTTGTCCTTGACGCTGCGCCCCGTGAACCGGCCGGTGTCGACCAGCAGCGCGCCATGCTTGGTCAGCTTGCCCTCGCCCTTCTTCAGCGCATGTTCGACCAGCGCGGCAGTGCCGAGGTTGGCATGAATGTGCGCAGCCGTATGCAGGTTCTGGGCGGCCAGCGGGGTAGCAAGCGAGGTCAAGGTCGTATCTCCTGAGCCATTCAAGACGGCAGCAAAGCCAAGGTCGGGGGCGAATCCGTGAAGCTTGCCCTAGCATCCGCGCATACGTATGCAAACAGCCGCCGCGGCACGATGCGCAACATGACCCGTCCCATATCTTGCGCCCTTAATTGGCGACTCAGGACGCGTCAAACGCCGCTCCCCTGACAAAAATGCGCGAGCGGTGAAATGCTCTGCAACAGCGACGCTTGGCCGATTGTCTGTTGGCCATAATGGCGCTACCCCATGGAGCCATGCGACGGTGGCGGCGAGAGGGATAGGCACAATGTCCGACAGCACCCCCGATCCGGCCGGGCCGGCCCAGGACGCGGCGCCGGAGAGCGAGCGCGCGATGCAGATCGCGCTGGTCGATGATGATCGCAACATCCTGACCACCGTCTCGATCGCGCTGCAGGCCGAAGGTTTCGCCACGCGGCTCTATTCCGATGGCGAGACGGCGCTCAAGGCATTGCTCGACAATCCGCCTGACCTCGCCGTGTTCGACATCAAGATGCCCAAGATGGACGGGATGGAGCTGCTGCGCCGTCTGCGCGAACATTCGCCGCTGCCGGTGATTTTCCTTACCAGCAAGGACGACGAAAGCGACGAGGAAGCGGGCCTTGAACTGGGTGCGGATGACTACATCGCCAAGCCCTTCTCCTTGCGGCTGCTGGTCGCCCGCATCCGCGCGATCCTGCGCCGCGCAGAGCCGCTGCGCGAAGGCACCGGCCCGTCCGGCACGCCGGAACCGGCGCAGGCCAGCATCACCCGCGGCCGGCTGTTCATGGACCCGGCGCGCCATCATGTGACATGGGACGGCCTGCCCGTCAGCCTGACGGTCACCGAATTCCTGATCCTCGAAGCCCTCGCCATCCGCCCCGGCGTGATCAAGAGCCGCAACCAGCTGATGGACGCGGCCTACCCCGACGACGTCTTCGTCGATGATCGCACGGTCGACAGCCACATCAAGCGGATGCGCCGCAAGTTCCGGATGGTCGACAACCAGTTCGGCGCGATCGATACGCTCTACGGCGCGGGTTACAGCTTCACCGATGGCTGAACCGGCTCCTGCCGCCGCAAGCGGCGAGAAACTGACCGCGACCGGCCGCTTCGCGCTGACCGCGCGCATTCTGGTGGTCAACATCCTGCCGCTGGTGATCATGGGCGGCGGGCTGCTCTATCTCGACAGCTATCGCACGCAGCTGATCAACGAGCGCTTCAAGCTTGCCCGCATCGAGGCCCAGATCACCGCCGAGGCGCTCGCCGGCGCGACCCGCGAACGGCAGGAGGCGCTGCTGGTGCAGATCGGCAAGGAACAGCGCATGCGCCTCAGGATGTTCGACGCCGATGGCCGGCTGACCGCCGACAGTTTCGCGCTGGCCGATCCCTCGTTCAAGTTCAACGACATCACCGATGACGACTGGGAGCAGCAGTTCTCGCGCTGGCTCGATCGCACAGTCGACACCATCGTGGCTGCGGAAGCCGTGCAGGACTATATCGAGCCCGAGGCGCAGGAGGCCGATGCCTGGCCGGAACTCGCCCGCGCGCGCGAGCTCGGCCTGTCGCAGGTGCGTCTCTACGACTGGCGCGACGGCACCCCGGTGATCACGGCGGCAGCGCCCGTGGGTCTCAACGGCGCAACCCTGCTGACGGTGCGCAACGCGGTCGACATCACCGAAAGCGTGCGCGCCGCGCGCACCACGCTGGGCTTTGCGATGCTGCTGGTGCTGGGCGCATCGGCGCTGCTTTCGCTGTTCCTTGCGCGCACCATCGTCACCCCGCTGCGCCAGCTCGCCCGCGCGGCGGTGCGGGTGCGGCAGGGGCGCGAGCGCGAGGTGGAGGTGCCGCGCCTGCCGCAGCGCAGCGACGAGATCGGCCTGCTCGCCCGCGCAGTCTCGGACATGACGGGGGCGCTGCGCCAGCGCATCGACGCGGTCGACAGCTTCGCCGCCGACGTGGCGCACGAAATCAAGAACCCGCTGGCATCCTTGCGCAGCGCGATCGAATCCCTCCCCCGCGTGACGGACCCGGCGCTGAAGGAAGAGCTGATCCAGATCGCCACCCATGACGTGCGCCGGATCGACCGGCTGGTGAGCGAAATCTCCGATGCCAGCCGGATCGACGCCGAGATGAGCCGTGCGACGCTGGAGGTGATCGACCTTGGCGCGCTGGTGCGCGCGATCATCGGCGGGCGTGAGGACCGGGCCGAGAACGGCGGCCGCCCGATCGCGCTCGACGCGCGCGGCTTTGCGGCGCGGGTGCGCGGGGTGGGCGCGCGGCTCGAAAGGGTGGTGGAGAACCTGCTCGACAATGCCGTGTCCTTCTCGCCGCCCGATGAAGCGATCGAGGTTGCGCTCGAGAATGACGGCAAGTGGGTGACGCTGACGGTGTGCGATCACGGCCCCGGCATCCCCGAGGAATCGCGTGAGAAGGTGTTCCAGCGGTTCCATTCCGTCCGTCCCGACGAGGAGGATTTCGGCAACCACTCGGGGCTCGGCCTCGCGATTGCCCGCGCGATTGCCGAGGCGCACGACGGCACGCTCACCGCCGATGCCCGCCCCGATGGCGCAGCGGGCGCGTGCCTGCGGCTGCGGCTTCCGGCGGCGGCATGAGCGCGGACGCGCCAATCGTCCACCAGGCGAGCGCCGTCGTCATCGCCGGCCGCGCCCTGCTGATCGAGGGTCCACCCGGCAGCGGCAAGTCGAGCCTCGCGCTCGCGCTGATCGACCGCGGCGCGGGGTTGATCGGCGATGATGCCGTGGAACTGCGGAGCGACAATGGCGTGCTGATCGCCGCGCCCCCGCCCAATATCGCCGGGCTGCTCGAGGTGCGCGGGGTCGGCCTTGTCGGCTTTCCCGTCGCCGCACCCGCTCCGGTGGCGCTGGTGCTGACGCTCGGCGGCCCGCCGGGTGAGCGTCTGCCCGAAAGCCCCCTGCCCTGCCGCAGCATCGCGGGCGTCGCGGTGCCGGTTCTCGCCTTCGATCCCGGCATGATCGCGCCGGCCCAGCGCGCCGAACAGGCGCTCGCACTGCACGGGATCGATGCGAATGCGCCTTCCCTTTCCGCCGCATCGGCGCGAGAATAGCGCCCATGCCGGATACCTCCGAAAACCCCCGTCCGCCCCAGCAGCTGCTGCTGGTCACCGGCCTGTCCGGCGCGGGCAAGTCCACCGCGCTCGCCGTGCTCGAGGATCTCGGCTGGGAGACGATGGACAATTTCCCCGTCCGCCTGCTCAAGCGGCTGGTCGCTATGCCCGACGAGGCGCGCGGCCCGCTCGCGATCGGCTTCGATTCGCGCACCCGCGGCTTTGCCCCCGCGGAGATCATCGCGCTGGTAAAGGATCTCGCCGCGCGCGAGGACATCGCGCTCACCTTCGTGTTCCTTGACTGCGCCGGCAACGAGCTCGAGCGCCGCTACAACGAGACCCGCCGCCGCCACCCGATGGCCGCCGGCCGCCCGGTGATGGAAGGCATCGCCGCCGAGCGCGAACTGCTCGAACCCCTGCGCCGCTGGGCCGAGATCATGATCGACACCTCGGCGATGACCAGCAACGACCTGCAGGGCCACATCCGCCAGCTGTTCGCGCCCGAGGCGGGCGACACGGCGATGACGCTGACGCTCTCCAGCTTCGGTTTCGCGCGCGGGATGCCGCCGCTCGCGGATCTGGTGTTCGACATGCGCTTTCTCGACAATCCGCACTGGGTCCCCGCCTTGCGCGAACTGACCGGACAGGACGCCGCTGTCGGCGAACATATCCGGCGCGATCCGGCTTTCGGCGATGTCTTCGCGCGGATCCGCGATCTCCTGCTGGTGCTGCTTCCGCGCTATGCGGCGCAGGGCAAGCCCTATGTCCACGTCGCCTTCGGCTGTACCGGCGGGAGACACCGCTCGGTCTACACCGCGGAAGCGATGGCTGAGAGCTTGCGCGCCGCGGGATTTTCGCCCACTGTCCGCCATCGCAACCTTGGCTCGCGCGCGGCGGACGAGATCGAACGTGATCGGCGCTAGGGACGGCAGAGGCGGACACGGCATTGTCCTCTTAGGTTTAAACGCGTAGGGGCCTGCCGCAGGCGGGCAGTTAACGGACCGAATTTCACGCATGATCGGCTTGATCCTGGTTACTCACGGTCGCCTCGCCGACCAGTTCGTCGAGGCGATGGAACACGTCGTCGGCCCGCAGGACGGGATCGTCACCGTGTGCATCGGCCCCCATGACGACATGGAGCAGCGCCGCGCCGACATCGCGCAGGCGATCGAGGCGGTCGATACGGGCAGCGGCGTGATCATTCTCACCGACCTGTTCGGCGGCACCCCGTCGAACCTCGCGATCTCGCTGCTCGACGCCGGGCGTATCGAGGTGATCGCCGGCATCAACCTGCCGATGCTGATCCGCCTCGCCGGCGCGCGCAAGGCGATGGACGTGACCGCCGCGGTCCATGCCGCGCAGACCGCCGGGCGCAACTACATCACCATCGCCAGCGAGTTGCTGGGACAGGACGCCGCCCCGCCGGCGCGGGCCAAGGCATAAGGGCGCCGCGCCGTGGGGGAGGCAAGGCAGAGCGTCACCATCGTCAACCGTCGCGGGCTGCACGCGCGGGCGAGCGCCAAGTTCGTCGGCGCGGTCGCGGCCCTGCCAGAGGGGCTGAAGGTGACCGTCAGCAAGGCGCCGCACAGCGCGGCGGGCGGCTCGATCCTCGGGCTGATGATGCTCGGCGCGGCCAAGGGCGACACGATCGAAGTCGCGGTGACGGGCGACGGTGCCGACGGCGTGCTTGCCGATCTGGTCGCGCTGGTCGCGGACGGCTTCGGCGAGGATTGACCCGGGGCCGCGAAAGCGCCAGCGGTGCCGCCCATGCGCAAGCACATCACCGGTTTTTCCAACCCGACGGTCAAATATCTGCGCTCGCTGCGCGACAAGAAGCATCGCAAGCGCGCGGGCCAGTTCCTGGTCGAGGGGCTGCGGCTTCTCGAGGACGCGCGCGTCTCGGGCCGGGTGCCGCAGACGCTGGTGATGGCCGAGGGGCGCGAACATCCCTTGCTGGCACCGCTCGAGGCCGCGGTGATCGCGGCGGGCGGCGAGGTGATCGCCACCACCCCCGACATTCTCTCCAAGATCACCGGCAAGGAGAACGCCCAGAGCGTCGCGGGGGTGTTCGACGAGTGGGACACTTCGCTCGCGCGCCTTGACCGCAAGGCCGCGCCGATCTGGCTGGTCGCACAGGCGCTGCGCGACCCCGGCAATCTCGGGACCATGCTGCGCACCTGCGACGCGGTGGGTGCTGGCGGGTTGATCCTGATCGACGACTGCGCCGATCCCTTCAGCGCCGAAGCCGTGCGCGCCAGCATGGGCGCGGTGTTCACCGTGGGCCTCGCGCAAGCGCGGTGGGAGGAATTCCTGCCGTGGCTGCGCGGCGGAGAGGGCCAGCTGGTCGCCGCGTCCTTGCGCGATGCGGTGCCCTATCGCGGTGCGGATTACCGCGCGCCGTGCTTCATCCTCGTCGGCAACGAATCGCAGGGCCTGCCCGAGGATTACGAGATGGCCTGCGACCTGCGAGTGACGATGCCGATGCGCGGGCGCGCCGATTCACTGAACGCGGCCGTGGCCGGAGCCGTGCTGGCCTATGAGGTGTTGGCCGGGATCGAGGGGCAAAGTTGACAAAGGTGACACCGTGTCAACTTCAGGATTCGCATCTTTCCTGTTGAAATAGAATACCTTATTGCGAAATGCCGAAGGTGACGGACAAAAACCTTCACGCGCGGAAAAGCGGTTGGCGGACATTGGGCCGGACAATGGGAAAGAGCCGGCGCGATGATGACCGGCGAAGGGCGCGTAGGAAAGTCCCGGCCCCGCTCAGGCGTTGCCGATGCACCAGGGATCGGGCTTCATGTCGACCGGCGGATCGGCCAGCCCGGGCTGCGGGAAGCGCGCCTTGAAGGTGAAGCTCTGCGGGGTCGGGCCGTAGCGATCGAGCATCCACAGACGCGAGAGGCCCTCGTCGATGCTCGGGCGGTGGCCTTCGGGCACCCACCACAAGGCCTGATAAGCGCTTTCGAAGCGGTGGAAATACTCGCGCCGCCGCGCCATTTCGGGGGTGTGGCCGGAACGGTAGACGAAATCGAACAGGCTTTCGGCATCCTGCCACACCGACATGTTGAGCAGCAGCAGCGGATCGGAAGCGACGTCGAAATCGGTCGCGTTGCCGCTTTCGGACTGGAGCCGCCAGACGAAGCCGGGCGAGGTATCGGCGATGGCGTTGATGCGTTCAAGCGCGTCGAAGAAGGGCTGGACCCGCGGATCGCCCTCGGGCGCGAGCAGTTTGCCGATATTGATCTGGGCCAGCTGCCAGCCCGTGCCCTGTCCGCCCATCCGCCTTACTCCGCCGCGTCGCGATTCCCGCTTTCCGCATCCTTATCAGGCGCTTCGAGCGCCGCAACATCCTCGGCGTTGTAGCGCGGTGCGCTGGCGACGAGCGGGACCTCCTCGATCTCTCGCTTGCCGATCTCGACGCCCTTCTCGGCCAACCGTCGCCCGGAGGACAGCACGTTGCGTTCGAAGGAGCCGACGAACTTGTTGTAATTGTTGACCGCGCTCTCCAGCCCGCCGCCGACGCGCTTGAGATGTTCGGCAGCCGTCGCGAGGCGATCATACAATTCCGCGCCCATCCGGCCGATTTCCTGCGCCTCTTTTGCGAGGCCATCCTGCCGCCACACCTGCGCCACCGTGCGGGCGATGGCGACGAGGTTGGTCGGCGTCGCCAGCAGCACCTTGTTGCGGAAGGCGAAATCCCACAATTCGGGATCGGCCTCCAAGGCAGCGGTGACGAAATGCTCGCCGGGGACGAACATGATCACGTAATCGGGCGCTTCCTCGAACTGGCTCTGATAGCTCTTGGCCCCCAGGGTCTGCACATGGCCGCGCATCGACTTGGCGTGGAGATCGAGGTGCCGCTTGCGCTCGGCCTCGTCATCGGCCTCGAAGGCGGCCTGATAGGCGTTCAAGGACACCTTGGAATCGACCACCAGCTTCTTCTGGCCCGGCACGTTGATGATCGCATCGGGCCGCAGCCGCCCGTCCTCGGTATCGACCGAATGCTCCATGATGAAGTCGGTGTGCTGCGCGAGGCCGCATTGCTCGAGCAGGTTCTGCAAGGCCCGCTCCCCCCAACGGCCGCGCGCCTTGGGGGCATTGGTGAGCGAATTGCCGAGCCGCTGCGCCTCGCGCCGGACCTGCTCCTGCCCTTCGCGCATCGACTGGATCAGGCCCGCAAGCTGCCCGAAGGCATCGGTGCGCTTGGCTTCCAGATCGGCGACCTGCTTTTCGTAATTCGCCAGCTTCTCGCCAACCGGCGAGAGCAGTGCCTTCAGCTTTTCCTCGCTCGCCTTCTCGGAATGGCCGAGCCGTTCCTCGGCACGCTTGAGGAAGGCTTCCTGCGCGCGGTTCAAGACCTGTGCGCCGGTATTCTCGAACTCCTTGAGGAGGTTGGAGCGCGATTCCTCAAGCAGCCGCTTCTGTTCCTCGAAGGCGGCACGTTCGGCGCGGAAACGGGCGTTTTCCTCGCGCGCGGCCGACAATTGCTGCTCCAACCCGTCAGCCCGCGCAGCGCGTTCGCCCAGCGCCGCTACCTCGATCCGCGCCTCGCCCAGTTCGGCGATGGCGCGGGCGAATTTCGCCTCGCCCTCAGCTCCCGTAGCCTCCGCCGCAGCCAGCCGCGCGCGCAGATCGGCGAGCGGGCGCGAGGCGAAGAACCAGCCGACAGCAAGGCCGGCAACGAGAGCAATGATCGAGAGAATCGCGGGGTCCATGCGCGGAGCCTACACGGAACGAATGGGGAACGCTAGTGGCCGACGCGCGATATCCCAAGAAAGCGGGGCCCCGGGAGACGAGAGGGGATTGGGAAGCGCAATCATCGGCGCAAAGCGCCGCGAGGCCACGCGGCCGAGCCGCAGGTGCCCCGAAGCGTAGCGGAGGGATCGGCACCGAGGTCGCTCGCCCGGAGGGGCGAGCGAAAAGCAAATTACGCCGCGCGGCGGATCTTCTCGAGCTTCTTCAGCACCATCGCGCGCTTCAGGCGCGAGAGGTGGTCGATGAAGAGGATGCCTTCCAGATGGTCCATCTCGTGCTGCAGGCAGGTCGCCATCAGCCCGTCGAGGTGCTCCTCGTGCGTGTTGCCGTCGAGATCCTGATAGCGCACCGTGCAGGTCGCCGGGCGATCGACGTCGGCGTAGATCTCGGGGACCGAGAGGCAGCCTTCCTGATAGGTCGAAACCTCGCGCGCCGGATCGAGGATCACCGGGTTGATGAACACCCGCGGTTCCTTCTTGGTGGCGGGGTGCGTGTGCTTGTGGCCGTTGTGGCTGCACTCAACCGGCTCGCCGTCCGGGTCCTCGGGCTGGAGATCGATCACCAGCACCCGCTTGGGCACGCCGACCTGGATCGCCGCGAGGCCGATGCCGGGGGCGTCGTACATGGTCTCGAACATGTCTTCGACCAGCTGGTTCAGCTCGGGGCCGAATTCATGGGGTTCGACCGGAGTCGAGACGACTTTGAGCCGGGGGTCCGGCACTTCGAGGATTTCGCGGATAGCCATGCGGGCCATGTAGGCGAAGGAGGCCCGAATATCAACGCCGCCCGCTAGCCTACCGGCCTGCGCGCCCTGAGGGCTTGGGCCAGCGTGCCTTCGTCGAGATAGTCGAGCTCGCCGCCGACCGGCAGGCCATGGGCGAGCTGGGTGACGCGCACCGGGAAGGCTTCGAGCCGCTCGGCGATGTAGTGCGCGGTGGTCTGGCCTTCGAGAGTCGCGTTCATGGCGAGCACCACTTCGTCCACCCCGCCGCCCTCGACGCGGGCGAGCAGGCTGGCGATGTTGAGGTTTTCGGGGCCGATGCCGTCCAAGGCGGAGAGCCTGCCGCCGAGCACATGGTAGCGCCCGGGGAAGAGGCGCGCGCGGTCGAGCGCCCAGACATCCGAGACCTCCTCCACCACGCACAGCGCGCGCCCGTCGCGGCGCGGATCGGCGCAGATGCCGCAGGGGTCGGAAGTGTCGACATTGCCGCAGATATGGCATTCGACCAGCGTCTCGGCCACGCCCGCGAGCGCTTCGAGCAGCGCGGGGAGCGCGCTTTCGCGGTGCTTGACCAGCCACAGCACCGCCCGCCGGGCCGAACGCGGTCCGAGGCCCGGCAGGCGGGCGAGCGCGGAACTCAGAGCTTCGATTTCCTGTGAGGCCATGCCCCGAGCATACTCCGTTCGGCCTGAGCTTGTCGAAGGCCTGTCTTTCTTTTGTCCGCGATAGAAGTAAGGACGGCCCTTCGACAAGCTCAGGGCGAACGGGACTGGTGACGTGCGTGTAGTTTTCATGGGAACGCCCGATTTCGCGGTTCCGGCGCTGCGCGCGCTGGCCGAGGCGGGGCACGAGATCGCCTGCGTCTACACCCAGCCGCCGCGTCCGGCGGGGCGGGGGAAGAAGCTGATGCCCTCCCCCGTGCAGCTCGAGGCCGAGCGGCTGGGAGTGGCGGTGCGCTCGCCGGTGTCCTTGCGGAATGCCGAGGCGCAGGCCGAGTTTGCCGCGCTGGCGGCCGATGTCGCGGTGGTCGCGGCCTATGGCCTGATCCTGCCGCAGCCGGTGCTCGATGCGCCCGCGCACGGCTGCCTCAACATCCACGCCTCGCTTCTGCCGCGCTGGCGCGGGGCGGCGCCGATCCACCGTGCGGTGATGGCGGGCGACGTGGAGACGGGCGTCACCATCATGCAGATGGAGGCCGGGCTCGATACCGGGCCGATGCTCCACAAGGTGACCGTGCCGGTCGGGCGCAAGACCACCGGAGAGCTGTTCGACGAGCTGGGCGATGTGGGCGCAGCGGCGATGGTCGAGGTGCTGGCTGATCTCGCCGCCTTCCCGCCCGAGGCGCAGGATGACAGCGCGGCAATCTACGCTCCCAAGATCGACAAGGCCGAGGCGAAGATCGAGTGGGCGAAGGACGCCGCCGTGATCGAGCGACTGGTGCGCGGGCTTGCTCCCTTCCCGGGCGCGTGGTTCGAGCTGGATAGTGAGCGGGTCAAGTTGCTGCTGGCCGAGGTGGTGGACGCGAGCGGCGCTCCGGGCACGGTGCTCGACGAGGACCTCACCATCGCCTGCGGGACGGCCGCACTCCGTCCGCTCAGGCTCCAGCGCGCAGGCAAGCCGGTGCTGGACCGCGCGGAATTCCTGCGCGGGCGTCCGGTCGCCAAGGGCACCATTCTCGCGTGACCCGTTTCGCCCTCACCCTCGAATTCGACGGCACGCCGTTCTTCGGGCTGCAACGTCAGAGCCACGGGCCGAGCGTACAGCAGTCGGTCGAGGATGCGCTGCACCGGATCACGGGCGAGAGCGTCGTAATGCATTCCGCCGGGCGCACCGATGCGGGCGTGCATGCGCTGGCAATGCGCAGCCACGTGGACATCGCCAAGCCCTTCGATCCCTTCCGCCTGATGGCCGCGCTCAATGCCCAGCTGCGGCCCGATCCCGTCGCCGTGACCCATTGCGAGGTGGTGCCGGACGACTGGCACGCGCGCTTTTCCTGCACCGGGCGGCGCTATCTCTACCGCATTGCCAACCGCCGCGCGCCGCTCACCCTGACGCGCGACCGGGCGTGGCACGTGCCCCAGCCGCTCGATGCCGAGGCCATGCACCGCGCCGCTCAGGCACTGGTGGGGCGGCATGATTTCACCACCTTCCGGAGCGTCCATTGTCAGGCCGCCGATCCGGTGAAGTCGCTGGACGAGCTGCGGGTCGAACGGGTCGGCGAGGAGATCCACATCCACGCCGCCGCGCGCTCTTTCCTGCATCATCAGGTGCGCTCGATGGTGGGCTGCCTCAAGCTGGTCGGCGCAGGGACTTGGCCGGAAAGCCGAATCGCCGAGGCGCTGGCGGCGCGGGATCGCGGGGCGCTGGGGCTGAATGCCCCGCCGCATGGGCTCTATTTTGTCGAAGCGACCTATCCGTGACGACCTGACGTAAGGTCACCCTAGCCATCTCGTCATTGCGAGCGTAGCGAAGCAATCCAGATCGGGAGCTGGATTGCCGCGTCGCCTTCGGCTCCTCGCAATGACGATGAAAACGCGGGAGAACATCACCATGACCACCGGAAAGCAGCTCTTCACCACCCTCACCGCCGACGGCAAGCTGACGCTGGAGGTGGCCGAGAGCCAGTTCCCCGCGCCCACCGGCAATCAGGTGCTGGTCAAGATGGAAGCCGCGCCGATCAACCCGTCGGACCTCGCGATCCTCACCAGCGCGGCCGATTTCGACACCGCGCAATACTCCCCCGGCAAGGTCGTCGCGACCATGCCCGAGCCGTTCCTCTCGGGCCAGAAGGGCCGCCACGGCCAGCGCCTGCCTGCCGGCAACGAAGGCGCAGGCACGGTGATCGCCACCGGTGACAGCGACATGGCCAAGGCCCTGATGGGCGCGCGGGTCGCCTGCGTCCCCGGCAATGCCTTCAGCCAGTATGCCATTGCCGATGCGATGATGTGCCTGCCGCTGGGCGAGCATTCCTCGGAAGTCGGCGCCTCCAGCTTCGTCAACCCGATGACCGCGCTCGGCTTTGTCGAGACCGCGAAGATGGAAGGCCACTCGGCCATCGTCCACCTCGCCGCCGCCTCGAACCTCGGCCAGATGCTCAACCGCATCTGCATCGAGGACGGGATGAAGCTGGTCAACATCGTGCGCAAGCCCGAGCATGTCGCGATGCTCAAGGCGCAGGGCGCGACCTATGTGGTCGACAGCTCCGCCCCCACCTACATGGCCGACCTGCGCGCCGCGATCGCCGAGACCGGCGCCTATCTCGGCTTCGATCCGATCGGCGGCGGACAGGCCAGCGACGGGGTGCTCAAGGCGATGGAACAGGTCGCAGCATCCCAGATGGGCGAGTTCTCGCGCTATGGCTCGAACCAGCAGAAGAAGATGTACATCTACGGGCGGCTCGATCTCCAGAACCCGACCATCCTCACCGCCTCCTACGGCCTCCAGTGGTGCGTCGCCGGCTGGCTGCTGACCCCGTTCCTCCAGCGCGCGGGCATGGAGACCGTGGTGCGGATGCGCCAGCGGGTGCAGGCGAACCTCACCACAACTTTCGCCAGCCATTACAAGGCCAAGGTGACGCTGGAAGGCATGCTGGAGAAGGACGCGATTCTCGACTACCGCCAGATGAAGACCGGCGAGAAGTACCTCGTCACGCCCTGGGGGTGATGCTCACAAGGGGCGCGGTTCAAGCCGCCGGTTGGCCTGCGGTGATCATCGCCACCGCGGCACCGGCCAGCGCGCTGCGCCCCACGACTTCCGTCGCAATGCCCGTCGCGACAAGCGCGCCCAGACCCCATGCCCAGGCGGGGTGGACCCGCCCGCAACGGCGCTTGTCGCGGACCATTCCGGCCAGCGGAAACAGCAGGATCACAAGCGACGAGGCAAGGCTCATCACCGCGAACAGCACCGGCACCGGCATCCAGCGGTTGACCGGCGTGACGAGCAGCGCCGCCATGCCGCAGATCATCAGGCGGCGGTGCCAGTCGGTGCGCCGCCGCATGGCCACCGCCGCGCCTGTCAGAGCGACGAAGCCGACCAGCGCCATCATGTTCATCACCAGAAAATAGCCCGGCGTCCACATCGGCGGGGTGGTGCCCAGCTGCATCACCCGCACGATGGTGGCCGTTCCCGAGGCCAGGATCGCCGGCACATAGGCGAGCGCAATCCAGCCGAGACGGCGATGGAGGGCCTGCGAACCGCGGGTCGCCAGAATGACTTGCAGGGTGAAGAATCCGACCCAACCCATGAACACGAAAGCATGGAGATGCACCGGCCATGGCGCAGCGAAACTCGTCACGCCCTGAAGCCAGAGATTGAGAAAGCCGCCGATCACGACGATGACCATCACCGCCGCCGTGCCGAGAAAGAAGCCCTCGTCACCGGTGGCGACACGCTCCCGAACCGCCGCTTCCCCTGTCATCGTCCAGCCCCCCGGTTGGATATGTGCAATTCAGCTGAAGAAGTGCGAGATCAGGTTGTAGCGCACGCCCGAGGTCGTCTCCTCCACCTCGTGCAGCAGCGAGGAGGAGAACACCATCGCGGTGCCGGCGGGCACGCGGTAGGCCTTGGGACTGAATTCGCGGAAGCTGATCCCGCCGCCCTCGTAATCGTCGTTGAGGCTGACCGAGAGCGCGAAGCGACGGTGCGCGCCGGGCGGCTCCATGTTGTCGCGGTGGCCCATCGTGATCCCCTCGCGCCGCCCGACATAGCGCGCGATGTGCAGGTCCTCGCGGCGGGTGACGTCGAAGGCAAAGGCCTTCTTGATCATCGGCACGATGCGCCCGAAGATGCGCTCGTCGAGGATCGCCAGCGTGTTCCGGTCCTTGATGATCAGGTCGATGCGGTCCTGCCGGAAGTGGTCATAGACCGGGATCTTGTAATTGCCCGGAACCTCGCCCGGACGCGGCTGGCGGACCATGAAGGGCGTGTCGGTCACCACCGACTGCACGAGATTGGCGCATTCCTCGGGCGAGAACACGTTCGGCACCACCAGAACCGGCGCGTGCGGCGGGCTCCAGCGGGTTTCCTCGGCGGCGCC
The DNA here is from genome assembly GCA_027531395.1 of Porphyrobacter sp. Classification (GTDB taxonomy): domain Bacteria; phylum Pseudomonadota; class Alphaproteobacteria; order Sphingomonadales; family Sphingomonadaceae; genus Erythrobacter. The sequence goes on from JAPZRO010000002.1 coordinate 158,623, forward strand.
GGCGTTGTGCAAGATGTCCATGATCGTCCCCAACGCGGAAGTCGCGTCCCCTTCGATGTCAAACCAGGTGCGGATCTGCCGGTAGGGGGTGAGCAGCACCAGCCGGTCGGCCCGGTCGGTCCCCTTGTGCAGACCATAGGAGGCAAACAGCGCCCCTGACGCGTCGCCGATGATCGGCCAGCCGAACCCGGCATCGCGCTTGCGGGCCTTGTTGGCGGCGGCGTCGCTCGAGGCGCTGATCGCCAGCACGGTCGCATGGGCGGCCTCGAGCCGCGCTTCCATCCCGGCCAGCGCGGAAAGCAGCGCCGCGGTGCGCTCGCTCTCCGGATCGCCGAGGAACGCCATGATCAGGTGTTTTCCCGAGATGTGATCGTCAGCAAGGCCGATCTTGCGCCCCTGCTCGTCGCGCGTGTCGAACGGCATCGCCAGCGCGCCCGGCCAGAGCGGCTGGACATAGGGCCGGATCGAAGGCGCGGCGATCTGGTAGGAAGGTCGGGTGTCAGCCATTTCTGGGCTTGTCCTATCGCGCTGCTTGCGAAATCGCAAAGCCGCTTTGCGCTAGGGCGCGTCGAAGGCGGCCTGCACGCTCGCGGCGTCGGTGATCCCGTTGGCGATCAGCACCATCAGCAGCACCCGCGCCTTGGCCGGGCCGAGCGCGCGCGCGGCGACGAGGCCGAGGCCGTCGTCATCGACCTCGACATTGCGATCGACCAGTCCCTCGTCGACGCGGGTCGAGCGGACCACCGGCACGCCGTTCGCCGCCGCACGGGCGAGCGCCTTGATCACCCGCGCAGGCGCATTGCCCTGCCCCATGCCAGCCAGCACCACGCCCTTGCAGCCGATCCCGAGCAGGGCGGCGACCGGCTGGTCGTCCATCCCCGCCCCTGCGGTGAGGATCGCGACACGTGGCAGGATCTCGGGGAAGGCATAGCGCGCGCCCTCGTCAGCGCGGTGCGGCGGGCCGAACCAGTCGAGGCTTGCCGGGGTGACGCGCGCCAGCGGGCCGCGGGGGAAGCTCCTGAAGGCATCGATGCTGCTGGTCGCGGCCTTGCGGGCATCGCGCGCGGCGAGCACCGCATCGCCCATCACCAGCATCACGCCGCGCCCGGCAGCCGCCGGATCGCTCGCCACCTTCACCGCATTGGCGAAGTTGCGCATCCCGTCCGCCCCCACCGCATCGGCGGGGCGCATCGCGCCGACGAGGACGACAGGCTTGGTCGTGGGCAGCGTCAGATCGAGCAGGAAGCCGGTCTCCTCTGCCGTGTCGGTGCCGTGGGTGATGATGATCCCGTCCACCGCCGGATCGGCCAGCGCGCCCGCGCAGGCGGCATGGAGCGCGCGCCATTCGGCAAAGCCGATGTCCTGCGAGCCGATCCGCGCGATCTCCTGCGGAACCAGCTGCGCCGACAGACCCAGCGCGGCGAGGTGGCCCACCAGCACATCAAGCGAAAGGCCGCCCGGGCGGTAGGCCGCGCCGGTGGCATTGCTGCCCGCACCCGCGATGGTGCCGCCGGTGCCGAGAACGAGGAGACGCGGAGTGCTCATGCCCGTCGCCCTAGCCCCGCACTGCCTGAGAGGCTACTGGGCAATTGCATTTGCGCCGCGCCGCGCTAGAGACCGGGCGGCGTGCCGTGGGGCGGTTAGCTCAGTTGGTAGAGCATCTCGTTTACACCGAGAGGGTCAGCGGTTCGAGCCCGTTACCGCCCACCACGCGAGGCGCGCAGGAACGGGAGATCGTGGCGATGGATCTTGGGCTCGAAGGCAAGACCGCGCTGGTGCTCGGCGCAAGCAAGGGTCTGGGCCGCGCGATCGCCGAAAGCCTCGCGGCGGAAGGCGCCGGGGTGATCACCGTCGCCCGCTCGGGGGATGCGGGCGCCAAGCACATCATCGCCGATCTCGACGATCCCGCTGCCGCGCAGGCGATCCTCGCCGCGCTGGACGGTGCCGCGATCGACATTCTCGTGCTCAACAGCGGCGGCCCGCCGATGGGTGCGGCGGCGACCACCGGGCCGGACGATTTCAGCGCGGTAATGGGGCGGATGTTCAACACCCAGATCGCGCTGGCGCAGGCGCTGCTGCCGGCGATGCGCACACGCGGCTTCGGACGCATTCTGGCCGTGGCCTCGACCAGCCTCGTCACCCCGATCCCGGGCCTCGTGCTCTCCAACGCGGTGCGCGCGATGCTGGCATCGTGGTGCAAGACGCTGGCGGCCGAAGTCGCTGCCGATGGCGTGACCGTCAACCTGCTGCTGCCCGGCCAGATCGCCACCGACCGGCTCACCAGCCTGCACGCCGGCATGGCGGCAGCGCAAGGGCTGGCCGCCGATCAGGTCACCGCCCGCTCCATCGCCGCGATCCCGGCAGGCCGGCTCGGGCGGCCCGAGGAATTCGGCGACATCGCCGCCTTCCTCGCCTCCCCGCGCGCAAGTTTCATCACCGGCAGCGCGATCAAGGTGGACGGCGGACAGACCGCGACGCTCTGACTTTGCGACCGGCGTCCGCGCGCGCCGCGAATGCGCTTGACTCTCAGACCCGCGCGTGAAGATAACCCGGGCCAAGGTCGCCGATAAATCTTTCACACATGACAGACAGTTGCGCGCGCCTTGCGGTCGCGGCGGGCATTGATCGTGCCCGTGGCGACCAGCGGCCATCGCCTGATCGCGTCGTGCATGTGACAAGCGCCGGGGGGCGCACGGCAGGGGAGGTCGGGATGGCGCTGTTCAAGCATCAGGAACTGAGCGAGATCGTCACCCGTGCGATCACCTGCGGGCTGGCGCTGCGCCGCGAGAACCTGCTTTTCGCCTTTTCCCAGGCCTTCAGTTCCTCGCTCTCGGGCTGGAGCCAGACCAGTCCCGCCGACGCGCTGCGGGCCGATGCCAATGATCTCAACCAGCTTGAAGCCCCGGTCGCGGGCGAGATTCCCTTCGTGGTCTGGCTCGGCAATGCCCATGCGATGACCTCCGCCACCCGCCCCGCCGACGCGCAGTTCTTCAACGAGAAGGCGCTGCTCGCTGCCGAGCGCGCGGCGCAGCACGCGGGCGGCACGGCAGGGGCCGGATTGGTCGATACCGGACGCGTCACCGCGATCACCATTCCGCAGGTCGTCCTGTTCCGCAACGACCTGCTGCCGGAGCGGTTCTTCCGGCTGGCGGCGGCACGCGCCGGTTCGGTCGCGCGGCTCACTGTCTTTGCCTACGAGGGCGGGCAGGCGCGGCTGTTGCCCTCCGGCAACCCCGACGGGGTGTTCGGCACCGGCTGGCTGATCGGCCCGGGCCACATCATGACCAACTGGCATGTCATCACCGCGCGCCAGACCGGCGAGGCGGTTCCGACCGACGCAGACATCGCGCTGCAGGTCGCGAACATGAAGATCGAGTTCGACTATACCGATGCCGCCGGGGTGACCCATGTGGTGCAATCGGCCGGGCTCGCCTGCGGCAATCCGGCGCTCGACTATGCGATCATCGCGCTCCAGCAGCCCGAGCCGCGCGCGGTTCTGCCGCTGCTCTCGGCCATGCCCGCGCTGAGCGGTGCCGATCCGGTCGCCGCCAACATCATCCAGCACCCCGCCGGCGAGCCGCGCCAATACGGCATCCGCGACAATCTCGCCGCGGTGATCGACGGTGATGACCTCGCCTATTTCACCGACACCAAGGGCGGCTCGTCCGGCTCGCCGGTGTGCGACGACCAGTGGCGGGTTATGGCGCTGCACAAGGCGACCACCACCGCGCTCAAGGACCTCTCGTTCCAGGGCAAGTCGACCGCGTGGATCAATGTCGGCACGGTGATGCCCGCGATCATCGCCGATCTCAAAGCCAACCAGGCGGCTTTGTGGAGCGGCCTCGGGGCCGAGGTGGTCTAGGCGGTGCAAGCGCTGCTCGACCACGGCGATCTGTCGCAGATCCGCAACCGCGCGATTGCCGCAGGCCTCGCGATCCCGCCGCGCGATGCCCTGTTCATGGGGATCGACGTCGCGGTGCGCTCGATGGTCTATTCGCAAGGTGCTCCCGCCGATGCGCTGACGATCGAGATCGACCGGCTCAACACCTTCGTCGATCCGACCAGCAGCGACGGCTATCTGCTCGCCATCTGGCTGACCAATGCGGCGGACAAGCTGGCTGCGACCAAGCCCGCCGACGCGCAGTTCTTCCGCGACATGGCCGCCACGGTCGCCGCCATTCCGCCCGCTCCCAAGGCCAGCTCCGCCAACACGAGCGAGGTGATCACCGGCGCGCGGGCCGAAGCGCAGAACAACCAGAAGGTGGCGCTGGCGGTGCAGGTGCTGCGCGGCTCGATGCCGGGGCTCAGCCGCCGCGCGACCAACCTGATGGTCAGCAAGCGGCTGCACGACACGCTGCATTACATCCAGCTGCACATCCTGCCCTTGTGGAACTCGGCGATGGGGGCGGCGACCAGCGATCCGGCGATCGCCGCGATGATCGTCGGTGCGCAGCTGCGCCAGCTGTCCGACAGGAGCGAGGCACTGCCGGCCGAATTCAGCTTCCTGTCCGCAGGCGAGCCGCTGCGCACCATGGCGCAGGCCACCACCGCCCGGCTGATCGGCGATGCCGATGCGGCTGCGGCGGCGCTGGCAGCCAAGGACACCGAGGCGCTGCGCGGCGTGCTGGCGCGGGTGCGCGACACGGTGAAGACCGACATGCCGCTCTATGCCGCGCGGATGGAGAGCTATCAGGAAGGGCTCGATCTGTCCGACCTGGTGACCAATCTGACCGTCATGGCCGAGCAGGCGTCCGATGCCGCGCTCAAGGACAATGCCGGCCGCCTCGCGAGTACCCTCGCCGCGATCACGCAGGACCTTAACACCATCGGCCCGCGCCACAGCCAGTGGCAGCTGCTCGATGTGCGGCTGGCGACCATCGAGAGCCTTTTCGGTTTCCTGAGCCTCGGCCCGGCGCTCTACAGCACGTTCAATCTCGAATGGGACGCGGTCAACAACGCGATCACGAGCCTGTCGCCCGACCTGCCGGCCGACCGCTTCGACCGCGTCAAGGCGCTGCGCGACCAGTTCCTTGCGGCCTGTCCTGTGCCTGTCACCGCTGCCCCGGTGGCGACTGCGACCGCGCCGTTCGAAAGCTTCGTCAGCGAGTTGCGCACGGTCTTCTACGAGGTCGACTGGCGCTTGCGGGAGATCTGCAACCAGCTGCGCGAAGTCACCAGCCAGCTCGCCCAATTGTAAGGATCGCGCCATGTACCGCGTTGCCATCGATGAAAGTCAGGCCGAACCCTTCGCCACCCCGGCCGAGACCGAGGAGGCCCATCTCGGCCTGATCGAGAAGATGCGCGCAGCCGAAGCCATGGCGGGCGCGGCCGCGGCGGCGGAAAGCGGGGACGCCGGCACCGGAGCAGCCGAAACGCTGGCCGGCTTGCGCGACGAGATCGCCCTGTTCGAGGCGCGGCTGGTCGCCACCGGCGCGCGGCTGCCCGACACCAGCAACCGCCGCGCGCTGGCGCAGTCGATGCTCGACTTCTGGGCGCTGCGGCAAAGCGATCTGTCCGCGCTGGCGATGCGTTTCGCTCCGCCCGAGCAGCAGGCCGCGGTTCGGCCCGAACCGCCCACCGCCAAGCTGCTGGCGCCCTATGATCCGGGCACCGCCACCGATGCCGCCACGCGGGCCGAGCTGTGCTATGCAGGGCTGCCGGACGAGGCCACGCGCGAGGCGGCGAAGCGCGGCTTTCTGATGCTGATCCAGACCGATTGGGCGCTCGGCGGGGCCGAGACCGCCGCGCTCGAAACCTTTGCCGAGGCCCAGGTGCTCAGCCGCCAGCCGCCCGACCAGCCCGGTCCCGGCTTCGGCCTTGTCCATGAGGAGCTGCCCACCGCATGGCCGCGCCTTGCCGAATGGCTGGCGGAGGACGCCCGCCTGCGCAGCGAGCTCGACCGGGTGCGCAGCAATGCCGAGGCATGGAGCAAGACCGGCAGCACCGCCGAACTGCCGCGCGGCGAGGGCCTGAAGGAGGTGGCCGATCTGGCCAAGCAGGACGGAACGCTTCTGCCCTATGTGCAGGCCGCCGTGGAGCGCACCCGGCGCGAGCGCAACATCATCTACGGCGTCATCGCAGTGATTGCCGCGCTGGTGATCTTCTCGCTCGCTTCGGGAATTTTCGCGTTCGGCCCTTGGGGCAAGAAGCAGGCAGACGAAAGCGATACAAAGTCCGCTCAGGAAATCGCAGCCATCAATCAGACCGCCGAGCAGCAGCTGGTGGTCGCCGATACGCCGCAGGATGACGGCAAGGACACCGCCGCAGGATCAACCGGATGGATCTGGCTCGGATCGAGCGATCTGCCGCAGATCGTGCTGGAAGACGGCACGGCGGTCGATCCGGCCAAGCTGACGCAAGGGACGTTGCTGCGCACCCGCGCCAATCTCAAGATCCGCAGCGACAAGGCCAATGCCGAGAACATCGCGGGCAAGCGGATCGGGCAGGTCTCGGGTGATGTGGTGGTCGAAATGCGGGGCCCAGCGGCCGCCGTGACCGTGGGCGACACCGTCCAGTACTGGGCGCAGGTGCGAGTGATCCCGGTGGTCTATGTCCAGCTGGCCGAGGGTGCCGCGCTTCCGCTCGCCGATCTGCGCGGCGCGCTGGAGAAAGCCGGCTTCACGGTCCAGCCCGAGCAGCGCCTGCCCAATCTCGGCCGGATCGCGGCGCCGGTGCCGTTCGACGTGCGCTACTACTACGAACAGGACGCCCGGGCCGCTGCCGAGACCGCCGCGATGGTCGCACGCTGGCTCGGCACAGCCGGACCGCCGCCGAAGGACGCCTTGATCGGGCTGGTCGGCACGCCCCTAGCCGAAAGGGTCAAGACCGGCACGATCGAGGTCTGGATCTACGCCTCCTGACACGACCCGCACCGCCCCGCCCTCGCTTCGCACACAAGGACACCAAGGTCATGGACAAGCCGCTGCCCACCGCCCGTTTCGCCCGCAACCTGCTCGCCTCGGCCACGCCGGGCGGCACCACCCTCACGGAAAGCGCGCGGCTCGACGGGGGCGGCACGGCGGTCGAGGCAGTCGGCCCGGCGGTCGAGGAACTGGTCCCCGCCAGCGTCCCGCCCGGCTTCTCGCGCGACGAGGTGACCGCGGTGGCGAACAAGGTGCTGGCCTCCGACGCGCTCGACCCGCGCGAGAAATACATCACCGAGGCGATCATCATCCCCGACCTTCGGCCCGCGGTGCTGGTGTCGGGGGACGATTTCAGCGTCGAACACAAGGCCTGGCCCGATTACGTGCGCGGCAGCGCGGCCCATGCGCGGCTCAAGGCGGCGATCCCCAAGGTCGGGCGGATCGAGGTCTTCGGCAACCCCGCGATCCCCTATGGCGGCACCGGCTTTCTGGTGGGGCCCGATCTGGTGATGACCAACCGCCACGTCGCGCAGCTGTTCGCCGCAGGGGTCGGCACAAAGGGCCTGCGCTTCATCGACCGGATGGGGGCCGGCATCGACTTCACCCGCGAACATGGCGGCGCGCCCGAAGGCACGCCCTTTGCCATCCGCAGCATCCGCATGGTCCACCCCTACTGGGATCTCGCGCTGCTGGAGACCGAGGGGCTGGAGCAGCGCGGCTGGCTGACCTTCAATCCGGCCGAGCCCGACACCACCGCCCCGCAGCGCATGGCGGTGATCGGCTATCCCGCCTTCGACCCGCGCAACAATGCGCAGGTGCAGGATCAGGTGTTCGGCGGGGTCTACAACGTCAAGCGCTTGCAGCCGGGGCTGTTCAACGGCCGCCGCCTGATCGACAGCTTCGGCAAGCCGGTGAACGCCGCCACCCACGATGCCTCGACGCTGGGTGGCAATTCGGGCTCGGTGCTGGTCGATTCCGGCTCCGGCCGCGCGCTCGGGCTGCATTTTGCCGGGATCTACAAGGACACCAACTTCGCCGTGCCCGCCGCCGATCTGGCGCGCGATCCGCGGCTGGTCGATGCCGGGCTGAGCTTCGACCCCGCCGCCTCCCCGAGCGCGGGGCCGTGGGACCGGTTCTGGCAGCCGCACGAAGCGGGTGCGGAGGCGGGTGATCCGCCCGCCGCCGACACGCTCACGGTTTCGGCCGCTACAGCCACAGGCGCGGGCACGATCAGCATCAAGGTGCCGGTGGAAGTCGAACTGTCGATCAGCCTTGCCGGCGCACGCCTTGCCGGAACCGCCAGCGGCGTCGGCGGCGAGGTGCAGACCGAAAAGATGGTCGAGCCCTTCCGCGATCCGATCGAACTGCCGCGCGGCGGCTACGACCCGGATTTCGTCGGCCTGCCGGTGCCGATGCCGACCCCGCGCCGCCCGCAGGAATGCGCCACGCTCTCCGACGGGTCGATCGAGCTGAAATATTACAACTACTCGGTCGTCATGAACGCCAAGCGGCGGCTCGCGCTGTTCGCTGCCTCCAATGTCGATGCCAGCCCCGCCGCCAAGGAGCCCGAACCCGGCTACCGCTACACCCGCGCAGGGCTCACGGGCCTCGCCGAGGGCGATGTCGAGAAGTGGTTCACCGATCCGCGCATCCGCGGCACCGAACAGCTGCCCGACCGCTTCTTCACCAAGGACCGCAAGGCCTTCGACAAGGGCCATATCGTGCGCCGCGAGGATGTCGCCTGGGGCAGCAGTTTCGCCGAGGTGCGCCGCGCCAATGGCGACACCTATTTCGTCACCAACTGCTCGCCCCAGACCGCCGGGTTCAACCGCTCCAACCGCAAGGACAACTGGGGCGCGCTCGAAGACCTCGTGCTGAAACAGGCCAAGACCGAGCGTTACTGCCTGTTCGCAGGGCCGGTGCTGAAGGATGACGATCCCGAGTTCACCGGCGTCGATGATCTCGGCGGCATCAAGATCCGCATCCCGCGCAAGTACTGGAAGGTGGTGGTCGCGCGTGACGGCGACGCACTCAAGACCTTCGCCTTCGTGCTGGCGCAGGACCTTTCGGCAACGCCGATGGAGTTCACCGTGCCCGAAAGCTGGCAGCGGCACATGGTGCGGCTTGCCGATCTGGTGGCGGACCTAGGCAGCCTCGACTTCGCGCCCGAACTGCTGGCGGCAGACCAGTACGATGCCGTGATGGCGAGCGGCGAGACGGCGGGGCTGGCCGGCACGATCGAGGCAGTGCAGGCGCTGGTGGCCGGAGAGGCCGCGCTCGAAGGCCCGCCGCGCGATCATGGCAGGTTCGACGGCCTGCCGCTCAGGATCGTGTTCAACACCGACGATGATGACCGCCGCTACGCCAATCTGCTCGCGCCGGTCGCCTATACCCAGCCCGATGGCGACAACTGGCCGGTGCCCGAGGGCGCATGGCTCGACGGGGCCTCGATCCCGCGCCCGTTCTGGTCGCTGATCGGCGGGCCGTTCTCGGGCCTCTATCTCGAAGCCTCGGTGGTGCACGACTACTATTGCGACCACCACGTCCGCCCGTGGCGCGACGTCCACCGGATGTTCTACGATGCGATGCTGTGCCGCGGGGTCGGCGGGGCCAAGGCGCGGATCATGTATTACGCGGTCTACCGCTTCGGGCCGCGCTGGGACATGGTCGAAGGCGTGGTTCAGCCCGCCGTGCCGGGCGAGGCACTGACGGCGGACAAGGGCGCCTCGATCCTTGCCGACGCCCAGCGGCTGGCAGCGGAGGACCTGTCGCTCGAAGCGATCGAGGCCCTCGCCGACAGCAGCGCAGGCCGCGCCTAGAGCACTTGTCACTTTTGCGAGGGGCGGTTTTGATCAGGATCAAGGTCGCCCCCGCCCCCCTTCCGTCACAACTCGCAACCGGAACAGCAGCGGCCCGCCTCCCGCCTTCGGGAGCCTGCCGGAGACCGGCTGCGTGGAGGGACGATGATGGAAGCGCTCGAGCGGATTGACGCCACAAGCCCGGAAAACCTGCAGAACCCCTATCCCTATTACGACCGGCTGCGGCGCGAGGCGCCGGTGTTCCGCGATCCCAAGACCGGGATCGTCTCGGTCTCGACCTATGATCTCGTGCTCGAGGTCAACAAGAAGCCCAAGATCTTCTCGTCCGATTTTGCCGCGCTGCTGAGCTCGGGAGGAACGGGCAGCCTCGATCCCGAGGAAGCGGCGATCCTCGCGCAGGGGCTCGAACGGCGCGACACCATGCTCACCGCCGATCCGCCGATGCACACGCGCTACAAGCGGGTCGCGATGCAGGCCCTGCCGCACACGCGGATCATGGGCATGGCGCCCTACATCGCCGAGGTCACCCACGCGCTGATCGACCGCTTCGCCGATGCCGGCGAAGTCGAGTTCAAGTCGCAATTCGCCGAGATGCTGCCCGGCTTCGTCATCGCCGACGTGCTCGGCGTGCCGCGCGCGGACCTGCCGATGTTCCAGGACTGGGTGCGCGCCGCGATTCTGCGCCTCAACGGCAATGCCAGACCTGAACAGCGCGCCGATCTTGCTCGCAGCGAGATCGCGATGCAGGCCTATTTCCGCCGCATCATGGCCGAGCGGCGCGCGCAGCCGGGGGACGACGTGGTCTCCTCGCTGGTCACCGCGACCATTCCCGACGGCGAGGGCGAACGCCCGCTCGACGATGCCGAGGCCTTCTCGATCATCCAGCAGATCTTCACCGCCGGACAGGAGGCGACCGCCCACGCGCTGGCCTATGCCGTGGCGCAGCTGCTCGCCAATCCGGCGCAGGCCGCAGCGCTCGCGGCCGATCCGTCGCTGGTGGCCGGCTGGGTCGAGGAGACCGCGCGGCACCTCTCGCCCTCGCACAACATGTGGCGGGTGGTGAAGGAGGACACGGTGCTCGGCGGCGTGGCGCTCAAGGCCGGCGAGCCGCTGTTGCTGCGCTACGGCTCGGCCAATCGCGACGCCGCGAAGTTCGCCGATCCCGACAAGTTCGATGTCGCGCGCGCCAACGTCCGCGAACACATCGCCTTCGGGGCCGGGGTGCATACCTGCCTCGGCATGCATCTGGCGCGGCTGGAAATGGTGACCGCTCTGCCGATCGTGCTCGAACGCCTGCCGGGCCTGCGCTTCGCCGATCCCGACAACCCCTTCCAGTTCGCCGCCAGCCACATCCTGCGCGGGATGCAGACGCTGCGGCTCCATTTCGATCCGGCCTGAGCCGGGCACAGACAGACGGGAGAAAGACCATGGTTGAAACACTGACCGGCACCAACCGCTCCAAGGGCATCACCTATGACGCGCTGCTCGACATGGACACGCGCAAGGTGCCCGAGCGCCTGCGCGAGGACAGCCCGATGCCGCCGGGGCCGACGATCGTCGATCCGGCGATCTACCATTCGCGCGACTTCTTCGATCTGGAAGTCGAGCGGCTGTGGAAGAAGGTGTGGCAGATGGCCTGCCACGAGGACGACATTCCCTATGTCGGCGACAGCCATGTCTATGACATCGCGCATCTCAGCTTCATCATCGTGCGCACCGCGCCGGACGAGATCAAGGCCTTCCCCAATGCCTGCCTCCACCGCGGCCGCGCGCTGCTGACCGAGGACGCCAAGGGCCTGCGCGAGTTCCGCTGCCCGTTCCACGGCTGGGGCTGGAAGATCGACGGGACGCTGAAGGAAGTGCCGTGCCACTGGGACTTCCCGAGCGTGAGCGAACGCACCCACTCGCTGCCCCCCGTCAGGGTCGGGCGCTGGGGCGGGTTCGTGTTCATCAATCCCGACGACAAGGCCGAGCCCTTCGAGGATTTCCTCGGCGATATCGACCGGCACTTCGAGCCGATCCCCTTCGAGCGGCGCTACAAGGCGGTGCATGTCGCCAAGAAGCTGCGCTGCAACTGGAAGGTGGCGCAGGAGGCCTTCATGGAGGCCTATCACGTGGTCGCCACCCACCCGACGCTGCTCGACGTGATGGGCGATGCGAACAGCAAGTATGACGTGTTCGGCAACCTCAGCCGCGCGATCTCGCCCAACGGGCTGCTCAGCCCGCACGTCAATCCGGCGCTGGTGGCCGAGCCGCTGGAGGGCGCCAAGACCTTCGCCAAGGTGCGCCATGCGCTCTCGGGCAACATCTACGAACGGCTCGGCGCGGACCGGGTGAAGGTGACCGCGCGCGACGGGCGCTGGGGCATCTTCGATCACGCCGCGCACCATATCGAAGGCGCGCTCGATCATGCCGACATCCAGCTGTGCGACTGGGTCGGCGGGATGCTTCCGGCCGGTTGGGAGACCCTCCCCGATCACACCACCAGCGGCCCCGTGCCCGAGCGCCGCAAGGCGATGGCGCATGAAGCCCGCGAGAAATGGCGCGCGAGCCTAGGCGACGAGGTCGATGCGATCAGCGACGCGGAATTCGTCGACACGATCTACTACAACCTCTTCCCCAACATCAGCCCGTGGGGATGCTTCAACCCGATCTTCTACCGCTTCCGCCCCTATGGCGACAATCCGGAGGAGTGCATCCACGAGATCATGTTCATGCTCCCTGTCGCCAAGGGCCAGCCGCGCCCCGCGCCGGCCAAGGTGCACTGGCTCGATTTCGACGACGACTATTGCGACGCGCCGGAGCTCGGGATGCTGGCCAAGGTGTTCAACCAGGACGTCGTCAACCTGCCGCACGTGCAGAAGGGCATGAGGTCGATCAAGTCGAAGGAGATCGTCTTCGCCAATTACGGCGAGACCAAGATCCGGCACTTCCACAAGCTGCTGACCGAGCACCTCTCGCGCTAGGGCGCGGGAGGCTGCGCGTCAGCGCGGGGCGGCCTTCAGAGCGTCGCGGATCATCGCGGCGGCTTCGGGGCTGCCCCACTCATAACCGCCCGCCACCCGCAGCACCTCCTTGCCCGATCCGTCGAACAGGATCGTCAGCGGCAGCACGCCTTCGGGGCTGAACTGCGCGGAAAGTTGGGTTTCGGGATCGAGCCAGGGTTCGAGCCGGGTGAAGCCCTTCTCGGCGAAGAACGGCGTCACCACCTCGCCCGCGCGAATGTCCTGGCTGATGGTGATGACCTTGACCTCGCCCTCCAGCTCGCCCGCCAGCGCATCGAGCTGCGGCATCTCGACCACGCAGGGCGCGCACCAGGTCGCCCACAGGTTCACCAGCACCGGCCCGTCCTGCGCCCCCAGATCGAGCGTCTTGCCCGCCGGGTCGGCAAAGGTCATCGCCGGCAGCAGCGTTCCGGCAAACTTGCGCTCCACCACGCCCGTCGCCGCCTTGGCTGGCGCACCTGTCTCAGCCGGTTGCGCTGGCGCGTCGGCGGGCCTATCGCAAGCCGCCAGCAGCAGGAGCGGCAGTGCAAGAATGAACGACGAGCGGGACATGACAGGCTCCAATCAGGGGGCTGCGACCAACGCAATGTGGGGCGGCCGCTTCGCTGACGGCCCTAGCGCCATCATGCGCGAAATCAACGCCTCTATCCCGTTCGACAAGGCGCTCTGGCGCGAGGATATCGCCGCCTCCAAGGCCCATGTCGCGATGCTCGGTGCGCAAGGCATCATCGCTGCCGAGGACGCGCAGGCGATCAGCGCCGGGCTCGATGCGGTCGCCGCCGAATACGCGGCCAATGGCGTCCCCGAGAACTGGGACCTCGAAGACATCCATATGACCACCGAGGCGCGACTGGCCGAGCTGATCGGCCCTGCCGCCGGACGCCTCCACACCGCACGCAGCCGCAATGATCAGGTGGCGACCGATTTCCGCCTGTGGGTGCGCACCGCCTTCGACCGGATGGACGAAGGCCTCGCCGGACTGCAACGGGCGCTGGTCGCCCGCGCGGGCGAGCATGCGGACAGCATCATGCCCGGCTTCACCCATCTCCAGACCGCACAGCCCGTCACGCTCGGCCACCACCTGATGGCCTATTACGAGATGCTGCGGCGCGACCGTTCGCGCCTCGCCGATGCGCGGGCGCGGATGAACGAATGCCCGCTCGGCTCGGCGGCGCTGGCCGGCACCGGCTTTCCGATCGACCGTGCGATGACCGCCGCGGCGCTCGGCTTCGACGCCCCGACGGCCAATTCGCTCGATTCCGTCTCCGACCGCGACTTCGCGCTCGATTTCCTGTGGTGCTGCTCGGCCACCGCACTGCACCTCTCGCGCCTTGCCGAGGAGCTGATCCTGTGGGCGAGCCAGCCCTTCGGCTTCATCCGCCTGCCCGACAGCCTCTCGACCGGCTCGTCGATCATGCCGCAGAAGAAGAACCCCGACGCGGCCGAACTGGTGCGCGGCCATAGCGGGCGGGTGATCGGCAGCCTCACCAGCCTGATGATCACCATGAAAGGCCTGCCGCTGGCCTATTCCAAGGACATGCAGGACGACAAGCCGCCGGTGTTCGAGGCCGCGAGCCTGATGGAACTCGCCATCGCGGCGATGACCGGGATGATCGCGGGCAGCACCTTCAACACCGCGCGGATGCGCGCGGCGGCCGAACTCGGCTATGCCACCGCAACCGACCTTGCCGACTGGCTGGTGCGCGCGCGCGGCATCCCCTTCCGCGAGGCGCACCACATCACCGGCAGCGCGGTGAAGCTCGCCGAGAGCCGCGGCGTGGCGCTCGACCAGCTGCCGCTTGCCGATCTTCAGGCGATCGATGCGCGGATCGACGAAAGCGTCTATGCTGCGCTGTCGGTCGACGCCTCGGTCGCGGCGCGTAGTTCCTATGGCGGAACCGCGCCCGATCAGGTCCGTTTGCAGGTTGCCCGCGCGCGTGAAGCGCTGGGGATGGAGGAATGATGCGGCCCGTTATCCTGCTTGCCGGTGCGATGCTGCTGGCCGCCTGCGGCTCGCGCGCGCCGCTCACCCCGCCCGCCGCGACGAGCCTGCCGGTCGCCCCGCATGGTGCCACCACCGAGCCGAGCGCTGACGAACTGCTGCGCCGCGATGCCCTCGCCGCGCCCGAGCGCAGCGTCGAACTGCGCCGCCGTTCCGAGGAACGGCAGGACGATCCCTTCGATCTGCCCCCCGAATAACGAAAAGAACGATGGACCATTTCACTCTCAGGAACGGCGTGATGCACGCCGAAGACGTGCCGCTGCCGCTGATTGCCGAGGCGGTCGGCACCCCCGTCTATGTCTATTCGCGCGCGACGCTGGAGCGCCACGCGCGGGTGTTCCGCGAGGCGCTGGCGGGCGTGCCGGACAAGCTGATCGCCTTTGCGGTCAAGTCCAATCCCAACCTTGCCGTGCTCAAGGTGCTGCAGGGCCAGGGCATGGGCGCGGACGTGGTCTCGGTCGGCGAGATGCGCCGCGCGCTGGCAGCGGGGATCGCGCCGGAGATGATCGTGTTCTCGGGCGTGGGCAAGACCGCCGCCGAGATGGTCGCCGCGCTCGAGGCCGGGATCGGCCAGTTCAACATCGAGAGCGAGGAAGAGGGGCTGGAGCTCGCCGAGATCGCCGCCGCGCGCGGAATGACCGCGCAGTGCACCTTGCGCATCAACCCCGATGTCGATGCCGGCACGCATGACAAGATCTCGACCGGCAAGGCCGACAACAAGTTCGGCGTGCCGATCAGCGAGGCCGGGCAGATCTTCGGGACGCTGGCGGGCCTGCCGGGCATCAATCTTCGCGGTGTCGCGGTGCATATCGGCAGCCAGCTTGCCGATCTTGCGCCGCTGGAGACCGCCTTCGAGAAGCTCGGCGCGCTGGTGACGGCGCTGCGGGGCGCGGGCCACACGATCACCCATATCGATCTCGGCGGCGGCCTCGGCGTGCCCTACAAGGTCGGCGAGGTGCTGCCGGCTCCGGCGGAATATGGCGCGATGGTTGCCCGGGTGACGAAGGACTGGGGCGTGAAGCTGATCTTCGAGCCCGGCCGCGTGATCGCGGGCAATGCCGGAGTGCTGCTGACCCGCGTGGTGCGGGTGAAGCGCGGGATCAACGATCCCTTCGTGATCGTCGATGCGGCGATGAACGATCTGGCGCGCCCGGCGCTCTACGGCGCCTATCACCACTTCGAGGCGGTCGAACCCAAGGGCGGACAGATGACCGCGAATATCGTCGGCCCGATCTGCGAGACCGGCGACACCTTCGCGATGGGCCGCGAATGCGATGCGCTGCAGGCTGGCGATCTCGCCGTGTTCCGCACCGCGGGCGCTTACGGCGCGACGATGGCCTCGTCCTACAATTCGCGCGGCTTCGTCGCCGAGGTGCTGGTCGATGGCGACAAGTTCGCCGTGGTTGCCGACCGGATCGAGGCGGGCGCGATCATGGATGCCGAGCGCGTGCCGGAATGGCTCGCCTGAGCCACGCATGAGCCGGATCGCCAGCCTGCCGCTGTTTCACCAGATCACCGGCCAGAACGTGCTGGTGCTGGGTGACGGGCCGGCAGCCGAGCCCAAGCGGCGGCTGGTGGAGCGCGCTGGCGGCGAGGTGGTGGACGATCTCGCCCGCGCCATCGACGAGGGCGTGCGGCTGGCCTTCATCGCCTATGACGACGCGCAGGCCTGCGAGGTTGCGGCGATCAATGCGCGCTGTGCGGGGATGCTGGTCAATGTCGTCGACCGGCCCGAACTGTGCGATTTCACCACGCCGAGCATTCTCGACCGCGATCCGCTGCTGGTGGCGATAGGGACGGGTGGAGCCTCGGCGGGGCTCGCCAAGCATGTCCGGCTGCGGCTGGAGCGGGTGCTGCCCGAGACGCTGGGGATGCTGGCGAAGGCGCTGGAGGCGGTGCGACCCATGCTGCGGGCGCGCTTCCCCGACGGGGCAGACCGGCGACGCGCGGTTGATGCGGCGTTGCGCGAAGGCGGCGCGCTCGATCCGTTCGATCCGGCCGCGCATGAGCAGGTGGCGGACTGGGCGGCTGGCAGTACCGGAGCGCGGACGGGCGCGATGGTGGAGCTCACTCTCGCGAGCTCCGATCCCGAAGACCTGACCCTGCGGCAGGCGCGGCTGCTGGGCGAGGCGGATGTGCTGCTGATTGACGGAGATGTCCCGCCCGCGATCCTCGCCCGCGCCCGCGCCGATGCCGCGCGGCGGGCGTGGGATGCGGAGCTACCCTCCGACACAGCGGAGGCTGGCCTGACGCTGGTGCTGCGCTTTCGCCCGGCGGATTAGGCCGCCAGCGTCACCGGGCCGCGCAGGCTCGCGAAATAGCCCGCCATCGCCGTCAGAGAACGATCGCTCAGCGCGATGAAGGCGCGGCGCTTGTCGGACGGATCGGGCACCCGCACGAACAGCCCGCTTTCCACCATCTGGGTCAGCCAGCGCAGCGCGGTGGTCGCGGGCACGCCCGCCGCGATGCACAGCGAGGTGACCGAGACCTGTGCACCCTCGGCCCGCGCGGCGGTGAGATCGAGCAGCATGTCCCACGCCGGATCGCCGAAAAGTTCGGCATCGAAGAACCGCGCGCGCGCTTGCCGGTTGGCGATCACCTGCCGCACCATGCGCGGATCGGGCAGCGGCGGCTGGCCCGCCGGGGTGACGAAGCCGGTAGCGGGCACGGCGGCAGCGCTGCGGGAATCGCGGCGGAAGGGATCGACCGGCGCGGCCTCCAGAGCATCGGGGCGCGAGATCCGGTCGAGCGACTGGGCAATCGCCTCGACCTGCTGGGACAGCCGGAGTAGCGCCAACCGGTCTTCCTCGGCCATTTCGCGCACCCGCGCCGCGCCCGCCTCGCCCATCACCCGCCCGACCGCGACCACGCGCTCGGCCCGGCTCGGATCGACCAGGATCTGCGGGGCCGACTGGTCGAGCACCGCGAAGACATCATCAAGGCCGGCCATGCTGGTCGAGACGATCAGCTTCGCCCCCGAACGCGCCACCCGCATATCGAGCCGCGCGAGACCGGCGAGCATCAGCCCTTCCATCCCGCGGGTGCCCGCCACCGGGCAATCGACCAGCACCACATCGCCCAAGAGCGCAATCGGCCCTTCGATCAGCGCCGCGATGCTGCCGCCGTCGATGGTGCGGAACCCCGCCCCGCCAAGATCGGCGGCGATCTGTTCGCGCAGGGCCGCGCTCTCGCCATAGATCGCCACGCGGGCGGGCAGGCCGGCACCGTCCTGCGCCACGTCATAGGAAAAATCGGCCTGTCCGGAAGCAATGGTGAGCATCGACTCGACTCCAGCAATGTTGGAACGAGACTAGAACAAAAACGGATCAGGTCAAGTAAATCTGCGTATTCGGTTCAGACCCCCCGCCCCGCCTCCCCACCCGGCCACCATAGCCTGATGGTATCATTGGTGGCCGGGTGGGGAGGCGGGGCGGCGGGTCTGCGGTTCGCGCCAGCGAACCTGCGAAGCATTAACGCGCGCGCACCACGATCTTGACCTTCTGGCCAGGGACCAGCGCCTCGCCGGGCCGCAAGGCGTTGAGCACGAGGAAACG
>JAPZRO010000005.1 GCA_027531395.1 Porphyrobacter sp.
TGATACATAGTGAGCGAGGAGAGACGCCGCGCTGGGCCAAAACCGGCCCGCTCCTTCGGGGTCGCGGGGGGGGTTACCCCGGGGGGGGGGGCGCGCCGGCGCCGGCCCCCCCCCCCCGCCCCCCCCCCCCCCCCCCCCGACCCCGAAGGAGCGGGCCGGTTTTGGCCCAGCGCGGCGTCTCTCCTCGCTCACTATGTATCAACATGGCTCACTCGTCGTTCCTTGCGCTGAGCCAAAACCGGCTCCGTCAGGGTGGGTCCGAATGGCCGGAAAGTGCTCTAGAACTCCACCGCCAGCAGCTTCTGACGAGAAGTTGCGCCGCGCAACAATGTCAGCCGCAAAGGCGCCAGCCCAAGCGCCCGCGCCACCACCGCAATCACCGCGTCATTGGCCGCGCCCTTGTCGGCCGGAGCGCGAACCTTCACCAGCACGGCATCCTCAGCCAGCGTCACCGATTCCTCGCGCGCGCCGGGAGTCACCTTGACGGCAAGCCGCCCGCCCGCGTCGATCCGTGCGCGCAAGGCCGCAGGATCGGGCAGCGACGGAGCCGGACGCGCCATTACCCAAGCGCGGCAGCAACCGCCTCGGCGTGGTGCTTGGCGTTCTCGGCATAGTGCGCGACGCCAATGCGCATTCCGGCAATCGCCGCGTCGTTCAGCTCCTTCATGCGCACCGCCGGGCGGCCCGCCCACAGCTCCCGCTCGCCCATAACCTTGCGCTCGGTCAGCATCGCGCCCGCCGCCAGCATCGCGTCTGAACCGATCACCGCCTTGTTCATGACAATCGCGCCAAGGCCCACAAAGCCGCGATCATGGATCGTGCAGCCGTGGACCATCGCCATGTGGCCGATCAGCACATCGTCGCCGATCACCAGCGGGCAGCCGTCGGGATCGCCGGGGCGCGGCGGATCGCAATGGAGCACCGAGCCGTCCTGGACATTGGTGCGCTCGCCGATGCGGATGCTGAACACATCAGCGCGCAGCACGCAGTTGTACCAGATCGAGCTGCCCGCCCCGATCTCGACATCGCCGATGATCGTGCAGCCGGGGGCGATGAAGGCGGTTTCGTGGATCTTCGGCGTCTTGCCGTGGATCGGGATGATGTTGACGCCGGGGCGAGTGGTCATGATCGGTGCGCCTCCCATTGCGCTCTGGTGATTGCGTACTGGATGATCGTTTCAGGGTCGGCGGGGTCGGTAAAGTCGAGGTCCGCGCGCCGCTCCATCCCGAGCTTTTCCATCAGCCGCCAGCTGCCCACGTTGGGGGCGCAGGTCAAGGCGACGATATGCGGGGCGCCGATGACGCCAAAGCCCCACTCCACCACCGCGCGCATCGCTTCATAGGCATAGCCCAGCCGCCAGCGGTCCTCGCGCACCAGCCAGCCGATTTCGTGGTCGGTCGGATTGGGGGCAAGCGGATGGGCGACGCGGCGCAGCCCGCAATGGCCGACCATTTCGCCGCTGGCGCGCTCCTCCATCATCATGAAACCGAAGCCCTCACGCGCGAAACCGTCGCGCGCGGCCTGGTGCTTGGCGGCGATCACGGCGCGCGGCTGCACCCCGCCCAGCCAGCGCATCACCGCCGGGGTGTTGAGCAGTTCCATGTGCGGATCGAGGTCGTCCTCGCGGATCCGCCGCAGTTCCAGCCGCTCGGTTACGAAAACCGTGTCAGCCATTCAGCAGGCGGGCAACGTGGGCGGCGTGATAGGTCAGCACCCCGCTGCACCCGGCGCGCTTGAAGGCAATCAGCTTTTCCAGCACCAGCGCATCGCGGCTTCCGATCCCTGCGGCCTCGGCAGCCTCGATCATCGCGTATTCGCCAGAGACCTGATAGGCGAAGACCGGCACGTCGAAGCGCTGCTTCACGCGGTAGATGATGTCGAGATAGGCGAGGCCCGGCTTCACCATCACGGAGTCCGCGCCCTCGGCAATGTCGAGCGCGACTTCGCGCATCGCCTCGTCGGCGTTGGCGGGGTCCATCTGGTAGGCCTTCTTGTCGCCCTTGAGCAGCCCGCCGCTGCCCACTGCATCGCGGAACGGGCCGTAGAAGGCGCTGGCATACTTGGCCGCGTAGGACATGATCTGGACATTGGGATGCCCGTTCATCTCGAGCGCCATGCGGATCGCGTGGATGCGCCCGTCCATCATATCGCTGGGCGCGATGATGTCCGCGCCCGCGTTCGCCTGATTGACCGCCTGATCGACCAGCACCGCGACCGTCTCGTCGTTGATGACATAGCCGGTCTCGTCGATCAGCCCGTCCTGCCCGTGGCTGGTGTAGGGATCGAGCGCGACGTCTGTCAGCACGCCGATATCGTTGCCGCAGGCGTCCTTGATCGCGCGGATCGCCTGGCACATCAGGTTGTCGGGGTTGTGCGCCTCGGCCCCGTCGTCGCTGCGCAGTTCGTGCGGAGTGTTGGGGAACAGCGCGATCACCGGAATGCCGAGATCGACCGCCTCCTTCGCCCGCGCGACGATCCCGTCGACCGACCAGCGCGAGACGCCCGGCAAGGTCTTGATCGGCTCCTCCACGCCCTTTCCGGCGGTGACGAACAGCGGCCAGATCAGATCGGCAGGCGTGACGAGATTTTCGCGGTGGAGCGCGCGGCTCCAGCCGTGGGCACGGGTGCGGCGCAGGCGGGTGTTGGGATAGCTTCCGGTCATGGCGCGAGACTTACGCGCAATTCCCGCCCCGCGACAAGCGCTCGTTAAAGGGCGCTGGGCAGCGCGCCGCGACGTGTCCCGTTGAGGGCCGTTTCCAGCTTCTCGATCTCGCGCTCGGGTTCCTTGACCTCGGTCGGCAGCGGTTCGAGATCCTTGAGCGCCGCGCCGACCTCGATTTCCTTGAGGCGGATCAGCTGGCGACGGAAGTCGATCAGCTCGGTGCCGGACAGTTCGGCGCGGGTGACGAAGGACACCGTGGCCGGATTGATCACCCGCCCGCCGCGATACATTTCGTAGTGGAGGTGAGGGCCGGTGGAGAGGCCCGAGGAGCCGACATAGCCGATCACCTGGCCGCGGCGCACCTGCATCCCCGCAGCCACTGCCATGCGGCTCATGTGGCAATAGCGCGTCGACAGCCCGCCGCCGTGCTCCAGCCGCACCGCGATGCCGCAGCCGCCCGAGCGGCCGGCCGAGGTGACGCGCCCGTCGCTCACCGCGACGATCGGCGTGCCGTACCGCGCCTTGAAGTCGATCCCGGCGTGCATCCGCCGGTAACCGAGGATCGGGTGGCGGCGCATCCCGAAGTTCGAGGTGACCGGCCCCGGCACAGGAGCCAGCAGGCCACGGCGCTGCTCGCCCACGCCCGAGGCCTCGTAGAAGCGGCCATCGCGGCCCCAGCGCATCAGCTGGGTGCGTGGCTTGCCGCTGCGATCGACCCCGGCATAGAGCAATTGCCCCGCCTGCCGTTCGCCGGTCGCGGCGCGGCGATAGGCGAGGATGATGTCGAATTCGTCGGTCGAGCGGACTTCGCGGTCCATGTCGACCTGCGCGTCCAGCGCCTTGAGATATTCCTGCACCGCGCTCGCCGGAACGCCGGCCTGCCGCATCGAGCGGTAGAGGCTGGAGCCCACCGTGCCGCGCACCCGCAGCGGGGTTTCGTCGACGCGGATCACGTTGCGCTTGAGTGCCAGCGGCCCGCTGGGGATGACGGGCGTGCCATCGGGATTGCTTTCGCCCACGCCCGGGCGTGTGAGTTCGAGTTCGAGATCGAAGCGCGCGCGGAAAGCAAGGCTGTCGAGCGGGCGCGGCTCGCCCGGAGCGGGGCGGCGGCCGAGCAGCACGTCCATCTGGGTGCCGGGCTGGATCTCGCCGAGCGGCACCGCCTGCCCGACCAGCGCGGCGGCGCGATCGATGTCGGCCGACGATACCCCGGCGCGGCGCAGCATGGTGACGAAGCTGTCCCCCGGCGCAAGCGTGACGACCAGATCGATCTGCGGCCGCTCGGGCGCGCTCTTGAGGGGGATGACCTGCTCGGTCGGCCCCATGCGGCGGCCCGAATCCGCGCCCAGCGCCAGCGGCATGATCATCTGGCTGCGCAGTTCGGACTGCACCTCCTCGTCCTGCGGCATCGCCGGGCGGGCTTCGAGCGGGGTGAGATCAGGCCAGAACGCCAATGCCACCGCGCCGAGGCCGAGCATCGTGCCGAGCCCGCGGAACCAGCGGCGGCTGCCGATATCCTCGGCCAGATCGGGCGCGAGATCGAGGCCCGCGAACCAGCGCGAGGCGGAGAGCTTCCATTCGTCGTAGCGCTCGGCAAAGCCGGAGACGCGGGTCACCACCTTGCGCTTGGCCTGCTGCGCCTTGGTCGGCGGGGCGAGCTTTTTGGAATTGCGCAGATAGGGCAGCAGTTCGCGCGCGGTTTCGGGATCGATCGTGCCGGGCGCATGGGCCACAGCCAGCTCCTGACCACGCGCAGCAGCGCCCTCCTCGGGGCCGTCCTCTGCCGGGGGCAGATCGCTCAGATTGCGCGCATGGTCCAACATCATTGCCCCGAGAGCGGCACCCGTCACGGGCGCGAGCCTGCCCTGCCTTGTCGCATTTCTCTGCCCGATCAAAGTAAATCCCGCGTTAACCAGCGATCAATTGTGTCCCGGGTGCGATAAGGCGTTTCCCTTATGCGCAAGCATGGCGCGGCAGCGCGCTTGCTCCGCCGCGCCAAGCCTGACAGAACCGCCCCGTTGTGACCTTCCCCCCTCATCCCCGCCCAGCAGAAGCCGCGCATGTGCGCGCGGTGCTGGGGCCGACCAACACCGGCAAGACGCATCTCGCGATCGAGCGGATGTGCGGGCATTCGAGCGGCATGATGGGCTTCCCGCTGCGCCTGCTGGCGCGCGAGGTCTATGACCGGGTGCGGGCGATCAAAGGCGACAACCAGGTCGCGCTGATCACCGGCGAGGAGCGGATCGAGCCGCCCCAGGCGCGCTATTTCCTGTGCACCGCCGAGGCCATGCCGCGCACGGCGGGCGAGGTGGCCTTCGTCGCGCTGGACGAGGCGCAGCTGGGCGCCGATCCCGAACGCGGGCACATCTTCACCGACCGGCTGCTGCACGCGCGCGGGCGGGAGGAGACGATGATCCTCGGCTCGGCGACGCTTGAGCCGATGGTCAAAGCGCTGATTCCCAAGGCAGAAGTCACCAGCCGGCCGCGCTTCTCGACGCTCAGCCACGCGGGCGTGTGCAAGCTTTCGCGCCTGCCCAAGCGCTCCGCGGTGGTCGCCTTCTCGGTCGAGCAGGTCTACGCCATGGCCGAAGCCCTGCGGCGCTTCCGCGGCGGGGCGGCGGTGGTGATGGGCGCGCTTTCACCCGAGACCCGCAACAAGCAGGTCGCGATGTTCCAGTCGGGCGAGGTCGATTACATCGTCGCCACCGACGCGATCGGGATGGGGCTCAACCTCGATCTCGATCACGTCGCCTTCGCATCGCTGTCGAAATTCGACGGGCGGCGCAAGCGGCGGCTCACCCCTTCAGAAATGGCGCAGATCGCGGGCCGCGCGGGGCGGCACCAGCGCGACGGGACCTTCGGCACGCTGTCGGGCACCGGGAAAGGCGACAACGAGCCGCTCCAGTTCACCGACGAGGAAGTCTACGCGATCGAGGAGCACCGCTTCGCACCCCTCACCCACCTGTTCTGGCGCGAGGCCGATCCGCGCTTCGACAGCCTGCCGGCGCTGATCGCCGATCTCGAAGCGCGGCCCGAGCATGCCGTGCTGAAAGCGGCCCCCGAGGCCATCGACATGGCGGTGCTGCGGCGGCTCGCGGGGGACACCATCGCCGACACGGTGCGTGGTGCGGGCAGCGTCAGGCGCTTCTGGGAGGCCTGTTCGCTCCCCGACTTCCGCTCATTGGGCGTCGAGCAGCACGCCCGCTTCGTAGCGCGGCTGTGGGAAGACCTGCGCGGCGGCTATCTCGGCGCGGATTTCGTCGCCGCACGCATCGCCGAGCTTGACCGGATGCAGGGCGACATCGACACGCTGCAAGGGCGGATCGCGGCGATTCGCAGCTGGGCTTACATCTGCCAGCGACCCGATTGGGTGTTGGCACGCGACGAAATGGCTGCGCGGGCCCGCGCGGTCGAGGCGAAACTCTCGGATGCGCTGCACGCGCGGCTGACCGAGCGCTTCGTCAACCGGAGGACGACACTCTTGATGAAATCGCTGGGGCAGGACGCGGGCGCATTGCCCGTCACGCTCGAACCCGATGGGCACCTGACGGTCGAAGGCGAAAGCATCGGCCGGCTCGAGGGCTTCCGCTTCCATGTCGATCCTTCGGCCGGCGTGGCTGACCGGCGGATGCTGCTCGCGGCGGGCGAAAAGGCGCTGCCAGCGCTGCTCGCCGAACGGGCGGACTGGCTGCTGTCGCAGGGCCTCGCCGAGTTGGAGATTTCGGGCGGGGCGATCCGCTGGCAGGGGCGTTCTCTCGCCGAGATCACCTTCCCCGGCCACCCCTTCGGCACGCCGCGCCTCGCGCTCACCCGCGATCTTGCGCTGCTGCCCGATGCCGCCAAGGTGAAGCTGGAGGCGGGCCTTGCCGCATGGCTCGACAAGCAGCTCGAACCGCTCGAACCGCTGCGCAAGCTGGCCGAGGCGGCGCGCGATCCCGCCGCCGGTTCGCAGGCGCGGGCGCTGATCATCACCCTGATTGAAGCGCGCGGCGTGATCCACCGTGACGAGGCGGGGCTCGAAAACCTGCCCAAGGAAATGCGGCCCTATCTGAGGAAGCTCGGGGTGACCTTCGGCGCGCTCGACATCTTCGATGCGCCCCTGCTCAAGCCCGCCCCACGGCGGTTGCTGCACGCGCTCGGGCTCGATCCGCGGCCACTCAACGAAGGGATGCTCCCTGTGCTGGCCGAGGGCAGCTGGGCCAAGGGCCGCCTGCCGGCCGGTTACCGCTATGCCGGAACGCAGGCGATCCGGGTCGACCTTGCCGAGAAGATCCTGCGCGCCGCTTTCGATGCGCGCGCGGCGGTCACCGCGAAGCACCCGAAGGAGCGCAACCCCGCCTTCCGGCTCGACATGGCGCTCGCCGTATCGATCGGGCTGGAGGCCGACAATGCCCGCCGCCTGCTCGGCAGTGCGGGCTTCCGCTGCGACCGCGCCCGCGCCCTGCCCGAAGGCGCGCATGGCCCGGCCGCGCCCGACCGCTGGCACTGGCGCCCGCGCCGGCCCGGGGAGCGCGAGGAGCGGCGGCCCGAACGCCGCCCGGCGCAGAACAAGGCGCGCCCCGCGCAGGACAAGCGTCCGCACCGCGGCAAGCCGCATGACGAACGGCCCAAAGAGCAGCGGAACGAACAGCGGGGCGAGAAGCCGAGGGGTCGTCCCGATGATCGCCGCGGCGGGAAGCCCCGCCACGAACCGCGTCCCGCTCCGAAGATCGATACCGGACCGGCGCGCGCTGGGGGTGCCTTCGACAAGCTGGCGGACCTGCTCAAGGGATGACGGCAGCGGGCGCAGGCGCTGCGGGCGGTGCGATCCGGATCGATCGCCTGCTCGTCTATCTGCGCTTCGCCCGCACCCGCTCCGCCGCCGACGCGCTGATCGCGGCCCACGCCCTGCGCCGCAACCGCAAGCACGTCCTGCGCGGGGCCGAGCAAGCGCGGATCGGCGACATCCTCACCATCGCCATGCCTGACAGGGTGCGCGTGATCGAATTGCTCTCGCTCCCCGACCGGCGCGGATCGCCGGCACTGGCGCGTTCCCATTATCGCGAGGTTGACGGAGACAATCTTGACCCTAAAGGGCAAATGTCCGTAGCACCATCGCCCGTCCTGGCTGATGTGCAGGCCGACGAACCCGAAGATCCCTCTTGAAAGAGCCGCAATGACCTACGTCGTCACCGAAGACTGCATCAAGTGCAAATACACCGACTGTGTGGAAGTGTGCCCGGTCGACTGCTTCTACGAAGGCGAGAACATGCTAGTGATCAACCCCAGCGAATGCATCGATTGCGGCGTGTGCGAACCGGAATGCCCGGCCGAAGCGATCCTTCCGGATACCGAGGACGGCCTCGAAAAGTGGCTCGAGCTCAACACCAAGTATTCGGCTGTCTGGCCCAACATCACCAGCCAGAAGTCCCCGCCCGAAGATGCCGACGAGCACAAGGGCGAGAAGGACAAGTTCGAGAAGTATTTCAGCACCGAACCGGGCGAAGGCGACTGATTTTTCCTGCAAACTTGCGGATTCGCAAGGCTGAGCAGGTGTCCGCAATCCCTGACTCGCAATTTTGTTGCGGGTGTGCTATATAATCCGCCGACCGTGTCAGCCGCGCCATCAGGCGGGGCATGACGCAGGCGTTGAAACCAGGAAGGCCGCCCACCAGCAACCCCCGTCAGGATGATCCAACCCGGCGCTTTGCCTCTTTCAGGGGCGGGTCGCGCCGCCGGGATGATTGTCCCTCTCCCCTCGCTGGACGGCCCACAGAAAGGAACTTGCATGGCAAGCACCGCAAACGCATTCACCGTCGGCGATTATGTTGTCTACCCCAAGCACGGGGTGGGCCGGGTTATCGAGCTCCAGAGCGAGGAAATCGCCGGGATGCAGCTCGAACTCTACGTGCTCCGGTTCGAGAAGGAGCGCATGACGCTCCGCGTGCCGGTCAACAAGGTCGAATCGATCGGGATGCGCAAGCTGTCTTCCGACAAGACGCTCAAGCAGGCGATGGAAACGCTCAAGGGCAAGCCCAAGGTGAAGCGCACCATGTGGTCGCGCCGCGCGCAGGAATACGAAGCGAAGATCAACTCGGGCGACCTCGTGTCGATCGCCGAAGTGACCCGCGACCTGTTCCGCCCGGAAGACCAGCCGGAACAGAGCTACTCCGAGCGCCAGATCTTCGAAGCGGCCTCGAGCCGCCTCGCCCGCGAACTCGCGGCGATGGAAGAGACCGACGAGCCCACCGCGCTCGGCAAGATCCTCGACGTGCTGCGTGAACACGCGCCGCAGTATTACGACACCGCCGAAGAAGCCTGAGGCTTCTTCCCGCCGGACACACATCAAGGGCTGCCCTTCGGGGCGGCCCTTTTTGCTTGTGCGCTCGCCGAACGTGCCGCTGCTTGCACATCGCGGGTTGGTGTATTATATCGGCAATACGCTGCCTGGAGAGATACCATGTTCAAACCGTCCGCCCGCCGCTTCGCCGCCCTTGCCGCGCTTGCCTCTGCCACCGCACTCGCCGGGTGTGACGGCGCCGATGTCGAGATCAACGGCCAGAAGGGCGTGCCCCTGTCGGAAATCGAGATCGCCGGCCCGCCGCCGACCGAGGTGTTCCTCGCTTCGGGCGACACCGTGATCCTGACCGAAGGCGATACCTTCGCGATCAAGGTCGAAGGCACGGGCACCGACTCCCTGCGCTTCGTGCGCGACAAGGAGCTGATCGGCATCACCCGCGAGGAAGGCTGGAACGGCGACAGCAACGCCACGATCCGCATCACCATGCCCGCCCCCACCGAACTGGTGATCGGCGGTGCCGGCACGATCAAGGCGCCCGCGCTCGCCAGCGAGGCCGACATCAATATCGGCGGCAGCGGCACGGTCGAATTCGGCAAGTTCGAAGGCCAGACGCTCGGGATTAATATCGGCGGCAGCGGCAAGGTGACCGGGGCCGGCACCGCCAAGGAGCTCGAGATCCTGATCGGCGGCAGCGGCGAGGTCGAGATGCCTGGGCTCAAGGCGGACAAGGCCGAGATCACCATCGGCGGATCGGGCGACATCGCCTTCGCCTCGGACGGCACGGTCGAAGCCAATATCGGCGGCGCGGGCGATGTGCGCGTGGCGGGCAATGCCAAGTGCACGATCAACGCGATGGGCTCGGGCACGCTGACCTGCACCCCGACCAGCAGCGCCGCGACGGGCACGACCGGCGAACTGCCCGCACCTGCGGCGAAACCCGCAGAATAGATTTGCCTTATCGCAAGGAGCGCGCGAGATAATCCCCCCATGCGCGCTCCCCAGCTTGTGGCCCTCGGCCTGACCTCGCTTGCCCTGCAGGGCTGTCTTGCCCGTGCGGCGGTGGATGTCGTCACTCTGCCGGTGAAGGTGGTCAGCGCAGGGGTCGACGCGGCGACCGAGAGCCAGTCCGAAGCCGACGAAAAGCGCGGGCGCGAGATCCGCAAGCGCGAGGAACGGCTCGGCCAGCTCGAACGCGATTACGACAAGGCGATGGAGCGCTGCGGCGACGGCAATGACGAGGCCTGCGACAAGGCCCAGGCCATCCGCGCCGAGCAACGCGCGCTGATGCAGGACGTGCCGGACGAAGACTAGGCCGCGGCCCGTTTCAGCCGATCGTTGATCGCGCGGCCGACGCCCTCGTTTGGCACCGGAGCAACCGCGATGCGGGGCCGTTCTGCCCGCGCCGCCTCGTGCAAGGCCGCATAGAGCCGGGCTGCTGCCTCATTGACGTCACCGCTCGCCGACAGCGTGCAGTCACCTTCCACAGAGCCAAAGCCGATCAGGAATTCGTCGGCTTCGGCCTCGCGCGCATTCAGCCGCACAGGCTTGCCCGGCGCATAGTGGCTCGCGAGCTGGCCCGGAGCCTCGATGCCTTCTCCCGTGCCCTGCACACCCACCGCCAGCGGCCCGGGTCGCAGTTCCTCGACGCTACCATCGGCGCGCACGGCGACGATGGTCGATTCCACGCCCGCCGTTGTCGGCCCGCCATCCAGCACCAGGTTGATCCGCCCGTCGAGCGAGGCCAGCACGTGCTCGGCGCAAGTCGGGCTGATGAAGCCCGAACGGTTGGCAGAGGGTGCGGCGAGCGGGAAATCGACCGCCTCCAAAAGCGCGCGCATCGCCGGATGGGCGGGGGCGCGCAGGGCGACCGTCAGCAGTCCTGCCGTCACGGCTTCGGCCAGCCCGGCATCTGCACGGCGCGGCAGTACCAGCGTCAGCGGGCCGGGCCAGTGCGCCTCGGCCAGGGCCCGGGCCACGGGCGAGAACTCGGCATAGCGTTCGGCCTGAGCCAGGCCCGCGACATGGACGATCAGCGGGTTGAAGTCCGGTCGGCCCTTGGCGGCATAGATCCTCGCCACCGCGTCGGCGCTGTCGGCCCGCGCCGCAAGGCCATAGACCGTCTCGGTCGGCACCGCGACAAGCCCGCCCGATTCGAGGATTCGCGCCGCTCTGGCGATCCCCGCGGCGTCTGCCAGCACCACTTCCGTAACGTTCTTGCCGCTCATGCCCGGGCGCTATATTCGATTCGCCGCCCTGCCAAGTGCAGCCGCAATTTCCATATCCAAGGACGCCCCCGAACGTGACCCCCTTTACCCCGCCGACCGCCGACCAGTTGCTCGCCATCCGCGTCAATGCCGGGATCGACGAGCTCGCCCAGACCGAACGCTTCGCCCATGCCGAGCCCGATCTGGTCGAAGCGATTGTCGAGGGCGTGGGCCAGTTCGCCGCGGGCGAATTCGCCCCGCTTAACCGCCTCGGCGATCTCGAAGGCGCGAAGCTGGAGAACGGCCGTGTTCGCCTGCCCGAAGGGTTCGAGGCCGCGTACAAGGCCTATGTCGAGCAGGGCTGGAACGCGATTGCCTCTCCGGCTGCACATGGCGGGCAGGGCCTGCCCTTCATCCTCGCCTGCAACGTGCTGGAGAACCTCGGCGCGGCCAACATGGCCTTCACCCTGCTGCCGATGCTGAGCGTCGGCGCGATCGAGGCGCTGGAGCACCACGGCTCGCCCGCGCAGCAGGCCATGTATCTGCCCAAGCTGGTGAGTGGGCAATGGTCGGGGACGATGAACCTGACCGAGCCTGCCGCGGGCAGCGATGTCGGCGCGCTACGATCGACCGCGACCCCGATCGAAAGCGGGCCTCATGCAGGCAAGTACCTGATTAGCGGTCAGAAAATCTACATCACTTGGGGCGAACACGATCTGGCGGAGAACATCATCCACCTCGTCCTAGCCCGCCTGCCCGGCGCGCCCGAAGGCTCGCGCGGCATCTCGCTGTTCGTGGTCCCGAAGTATCACGTGAACGCGGACGGGACGCTCGGCCCGAAGAACGACCTGCGCTGCGTCAGCCTCGAACACAAGCTCGGCATCAACGCCTCGCCGACCTGCGTGATGAGCTATGGCGACAATGGCGAGTGCATCGGGGAACTGGTCGGCCAGCCGAACAAGGGGCTCGCGGCGATGTTCACGATGATGAACAATGCGCGCATCAATGTCGGCAACCAGGGCGTGCAGATCGGCGAGCGGGCGACCCAGCAGGCGCTCGCCTATGCGCGTGACCGGGTGCAGTCGGCCCGCGCCGGTTCGCCCGACAAGACTCCGGTGGCGATCATCGAGCATCCCGACGTGCGCCGCATGATCCTGCGCATGAAGGCGCTGACCGAAGGCGCGCGCGCCCTGCTCTACTACTGTGCGGGTCAGGTCGATCGCGGCAATCTCGGCGACGAAGCCGCCAAGGCGCGCGCCGAGATCGTCGTCCCGCTGATCAAGGCCTGGGGGACGGACGTCGGCGTCGAAGTCGCGGGGCTCGGCATCCAGATCCACGGCGGGATGGGCTTTGTCGAGGAAACCGGCGCGGCGCAGCACTGGCGCGATTCGCGCATCGCCCCGATCTACGAAGGCACCAACGGGATTCAGGCCGCCGACCTCGTCACCCGCAAGCTCGGGCTGGAGGGCGGCGAGGCGCTGGTGGCCTTGTTCGAGACCATCGCCCGCGAAGCTGCCGGTGAAGCCGGTCTTGCCGCGCTGGCGCAGGATTGCGCGGGGATCGCGCGCTGGATGCGGGACGAGGCGAGCCTCGATGATCGTCTCGCCGGCAGCGTGCCGTTCTGCACCATGGCCGCGGTCTGCGTCGCCGGGTGGCAGCTGATGAAGCAGGCCGCCGCCGTGGCCGCCGGTGCCGCCCCCGAACTCGCGGCGACCAAGCCGGTGACGGTGCGCTTCTTCCTCGACCGGATCGTGCCGGAAGCCGCAGGCCTCAAGGCGGGCGCGACCGCCGGGGCCGATCTGCTCTACGCCCTGCCCGCCGAAGCGCTGGTCGGCTGAGATGACAGGCGGCGGCGAGATGGAACGGATAGCCGCCGCGCTCGAGCGGCTCGCGCCCGCACCCCAGCCGCCGACCGACTGGCTTGCGCACCCTGCCTATGTGTGGGAGGGAGAGCGGGCACGGGCGGTGCCGGTTCTCGATGCGCTGCCGCTATCCGGGCTCCACGGGATCGACGCGCAGAAAGTCGCGCTGCGCAACTTGTGTTCGCGGCTAGCCTCGGGTGCGGCGGCGCATGATGCGCTGCTGTGGGGCGCGCGCGGCATGGGCAAGTCGGCGCTGGTGCGCGCTGCGGTGGCCGATGTGCAGAAGGAGACGAGCGCCCTCGCCCTCGTCCAGCTCGCCCCCGGCACCCTGCCGACTTTCCCCGCACTGATCGCCGAACTGGCGGGGCAGCGCCGGGCCTTCCTGCTGTTCAT
The DNA here is from genome assembly GCA_027531395.1 of Porphyrobacter sp. Classification (GTDB taxonomy): domain Bacteria; phylum Pseudomonadota; class Alphaproteobacteria; order Sphingomonadales; family Sphingomonadaceae; genus Erythrobacter. The sequence goes on from JAPZRO010000005.1 coordinate 13,402, forward strand.
CGACGATCTTGGCTTCGGCGCGGACGGGCGGGCGGAGATGCTCGCGCTCCGCAGCCTGCTCGACGGCGGGGTTGCCCCGCGTCCGACGCATATCCGTATCGTCGTCACCGCCAACCGCCGCTCGATCGTCGAGCGCGAGGATACCTCCACCGCGATCCACGAACGCGACGAGCGCGACGATGCGCTGGCGCTCGCCGACCGCTTCGGGCTGACGCTGGGCTTCCACCCGGCGGACAAGGACACCTATCTCGCGATTCTGGCGAGCTACCTCGCCCCGCTCGGTCTCGGCTTCGATGCCGAGGAGGCGATGGCCTACGCGATCCAGCGCGGCAACCGCTCGGGCCGTACCGCGCTGCAATTCGCCACCGAACTCGCCGGACGGGCGGGCCTCAAGCTCTAGTTGATCGAGCCCGCGCTCTTGCGCAGGTAATCTTCCTCGAAGGTGGCGCGGGGATCGCGCAGCTCGCGGCGCGGGGGCAGGCGCTCGCTCTTGAGCGCGGCGATCGCCGGGGCAGGCGAGGCGGAGGGCGAACGCACCCGCCAGATGATCCCCGCGGTGTCGTCGGACACCAGCAGCGCCCCGTCACCGGCCCATTCGACCCAGGTCGGACGCCCGCGCGTGGTGCCATCGCTCTTGAGGAACCCGGTCAGCACCGGAACCGGCTTGCCGACCGGATTGCCGAGCTTGTCGAAGCCGACAAAGACCACGTCATAGCCCGAAGGCGGCTTGCGGTTCCACGAACCGTGGCGCGCGATGAAGGCCCCGCTGGCGAACTTGCTCCCCATCACGTGGCCTTCCTTGGCAAACACCAGACCCAGCGCCGCCACGTGCGGCCCCATCGCATATTGCGGGTTGCGGGTGTATTCCTGCAGGAACTTGGGCATCGGCGCCTCGACCCGGCGATCGAAGTTGTTCTTGTAGTAGATCCACGGCCAGCCGTACTGCGCGCCCACCGGGACATTGGTGAGATAGTCGGGCACCAGATCCGAACCGAGCATGTCGCGCTCGTTCACCGTGGTCCACAGCTCGCCGGTCCAGGGGCTGAAATCCATCCCGTTGGCGTTGCGCAGGCCCACCGCAAACTGGCGCTGGCGATCGGTTTCGAGATTGTATTCCCAGATCATCGCGCGGCCTTCCTCGGCCTCCATCCCGCGCTCGCCGATATTGCTGGCCGAGCCGACCGCGATGAACAGGCGCGTGCCGTCGGGCGCGATCTCCATGTTGCGCATCCAGTGGTTGCCACCCGCGGGCAGGTCCATCAGCTTGCGAGGGCTGCCGGTGACTTTCTCGCTGCCGAGGTCATAGGCAAAGGCCAGCACGGCATTGTGGTTGGCGACATAGAGCGTGCCGTCCTTCCAGCTCATGCCCGAAGGCGAATCGAGCCCCTCCTCGAGGATCACCACCTGCTTCTCGGCCGAGCCGTTGCCGTCCTCGTCGCGCAGCAGGACGATCTGGTTGGGCGATTCGCCCGCCGAACCCGCCTTTTCGAACAGCATCACGGCAATCCAGCCCTCGATCGTGGCCATGATCCCGCCGCCGCCGTCGCCCTCGGCCTTGGGTGCGCGGGTGAGAGTCACCAGCACATCGCCATTGGGCAGGGCATAGAGGATGCGCGGATGGTCCAGCCCCTCGGCAAAGCGGACGACTTCAAGGCCCTCGGCCGGGGTCGGCGCCTCGTCCTTCTGCCAGCCCACCGGCTCGGCGATCTGCACCGTCGGGAAGGACTGCGGATCGCCCTCCTGCAGCACCGGCTCGGTGCCGGCGACCTCGTCGACCGAGAGATCGGCGGTGTCGCCGCGGCTGAGGAACCAGAAGCCCCCGGCGGCCAGCACCAGAATGACGACAAGGGCGATTGCGATTTTGCGGAAGATTGCCATGTGGGGGGAGATAGAGCCGCCCCGCCCCTGCGGCAACACACAAGCTTCGAAGGCCCACCCTGCCATGTATGATTTCAAGCCCGCCGCCGCCGATCCGGCCGAACTCTACCGCGGACTGCTCGGCGCAGCCGACGCGCTGACCGCGGGCGAGCCTGACGCGGTCGCCAACATGGCCAATGTCGCGGCGCTCCTGTGGGAATTCCTGCCCGATCTCAACTGGGCAGGGTTCTACCGCGTCGCCTCGACCAAGGATGGCGGGGCGAACGAGCTGGTGCTCGGTCCCTTCGTGGGCCGCCCGGCCTGCATCCGCATTCCTTTCGGCAAGGGTGTGTGCGGCGCGGCGGCGGAAAGTCGCGCGGCGCAACTTGTCGCCGATGTCCACGCCTTCCCCGGCCACATCGCCTGTGACGCGGCAAGCCAGTCGGAACTGGTGGTGCCGGTGCTGCGCGGTGGCGAAGTGATCGCGGTGATCGATCTCGACAGCCCCTCCCCCGCGCGCTTCACCGAGGCGGATGCGGACGGGATCACCGCCCTCGCCACGCTGCTTTCGGACCGGATCTGACAGGTTCGCCCGGGCAAGCTTCCCGAAACGGGACAGCGCCCTCAGCTTCGCTTGGGCGCACGGCTGAGTCGATGGTAAGCTTTTGCTAACCATCAGCCGTCTGTGGCTGACTCAGGGGGAATTGCCATGTCCAAGCTGCTGCCCACCCTTCCGCTCGCCGCGCTGGCGCTCGCCCTTCCGGCGGCTGCGAGCGCGCAGGATTACAGCGATATGCCGCCGCTCGCGCCGCTGAGCGAAGCCGAGGTGCGCAGCCTGCCGGTCGAATATCGCAGCGCGCCCGTCCGCAGCGAGGTGACCGAAACGCGCGAGATCATCGACGGGGTCGAAACCATCACCCGCACCCGCCGGATCGAGCTCCCCGCACCGCGCGGGCCGATGCCGCAAGGCCACGCCCATGGCTACGCGCCGCAGATGGCCTACGCCCCCGCTCCGGTGGTGTTCGAGCGCGATCAGTGGCTAGACGAATGCCGTCGCCGCACCGCGGGCCACGACAAGGACGACACCGGCACGATCATCGGCGGACTGCTCGGCGCGATTGCTGGCGGGTTTGCCGGCTACGAGATCGCCGGCGCGGGTGACCGGGTGCTGGGCACCGTGCTCGGCGTGGGCGGCGGCGGGCTGATCGGCGGGTTGCTCGGCAGCCTGTTCAACGGCGATAATGACGAAGACCGCTACGACTGCGAAGCCGCGCTCGACGCCTATCTCAGCCAGTACGGCACGCCCGGCCCGCGCATCGCCAGCCGCGAGATCGCTTACCCGGCCTATCCGGCGCAGTCCTACGGCTACGCCTATCCGGCCTATGGCTATGCTTACGCCCCGCCGCCGCAGATGGTGATGGTGCCGGTGCGCAGCCAGGTGCAGCAGCAGGTGGTGGTGCGCGAAACCGTGCGTGAGGAGAGCTACACCGTCCCCGGCGCCGCACGCATCATCCCGGCCCCCTCGCCCAAGATGATCAAGGGCGGCTACTAGAGCGGTTTCCCTGCCGTATCGGCGGGCACAGAAAGGCCCGGAAGTCGCGCCGCGCAACTTCCGGGCCTTTTGCTGTCAGGCGTTGACGCGGTGCGTCAGAACTCGCCGCCGGTGAGGCGCTGGCACACCAGATCGAGCTGATCCAGCGTGGTGTAGCGGATCGTGATGGTGCCCTTGCGCGGATCGGCCTCGGGCTTGATCTTCACGCCAAGCCCAAGAAATTCCTCGAGATGTTGCTGCACCGCGAGGATATCCGCGTTCTCTGCCGGCTCCTGGCTACGCGGCTTGGAGGTGGCGGCGGGGCGCTTGGAAGAATCGCGGGTCAGCGTCTCGACATCGCGGACCGACAGGCCTTCCTGCACCGCGATTTCGGCCAGCTCGACCGCATCGTCTCGCCCGATCAGCGCCCGAGCATGGCCGATCGACAGCTGGCCCTTGTCGATCAGATCGAGCACGCGGTCAGGGAGCGTCATCAGGCGCATCATGTTGGCGACGTGGCTGCGCGACTTTTCGACCATCTTGGCGATGTCGACCTGGATCATGCCTTCCTGCTCGGACAGGCGATGATAGGCGCGCGCTTCCTCGACCGGGCTGAGATCCTCGCGCTGCAAGTTCTCGATCAGCGCCAGCGCCATCACCTCGCGCTCGGAAAGGTCGCGCACCAGCGCCGGAATCTCGTGCAGCCGCGCCTTCTGCGCTGCCCGCCAGCGCCGTTCGCCCGCGACCAGCTGGTAGCCCGCCCCTTCAGGGTGCGGGCGGACGATGATCGGCTGGATCACGCCGCGCGTGGCGATCGAGGCGGCGAGCTCGTCGAGCGCCGCCTCGTCGAAATGCTTGCGCGGGTTGCCCGGCAGCGGCTTGATCGTCGCGAGCGCCAGCATACGCAGCGCCGTGCTGCCCGGAGCAGGCGGTTCGGCCGGTTCTTCGCGGCGCACCAGCGGCTCTTCACGCCGGGTCTCGCCCAGCAGCGCGCCGAGACCCTTGCCGAGCCGCCGAGGCTTCTCCGCCGAGGCGCGCGAAAGCGACGAAATATCAATCGGTTGAGTCGTGTTCTCGGTCATGCGGCCTGTCTTTCGGCGGGAAAGCGACCGATCAGCTCGCGCGCCAGCGACATGTAGGCGCGGCTGCCGGTGCAATGCTGATCATAGACCAGCGCGGGAAGCCCGTGGCTCGGCGCCTCGGACAGGCGGACGTTGCGCGGGATCACGGTGTCGAACACCAGCTTGCCGAGGCAGTCGCGCACATCGTCCGACACCTGATCGGTCAAGCGGTTGCGGCGGTCGAACATCGTCAGCGCCACGCCGATGATGCCGAGCCGCGGATTGAAGCGCTGCTGCACCTGGTCGACCGTCTGGAGCAGCTGCGAGAGCCCTTCGAGCGCGAAGAACTCGCACTGCAGCGGCACCAGAAGCGTATCGGCAGCGCAAAGCGCGTTCAATGTCAGCAGGCCGAGCGACGGCGGGCAGTCGATGAAGGCAATTTCGTGGCCCTTGTGGTTCTCCAGCGCATGGCGCAGCCGTGCGGTGCGCTCTTCCACTGAGACCAGCTCGACTTCGGCCCCAGACAGATCGACTGTCGCCGGGACGATATCGAGGCGGGGAATGCTGGTCGGGACGATCGCGTCTTCGAGCGCGACTTCATCTACCAACAGATCATAGCTGGAGATTTCACGTGAAGCAGCGTGCACACCCAACCCGGTGGAGGCATTGCCCTGCGGATCGAGGTCGATAAGCAGGGTGCGCCAGCCCGTCGCCGCCATCGCCGTGGCGATGTTGATCGCGGTGGTGGTCTTGCCCACCCCGCCCTTCTGGTTGGCGATCGCGATGGTCAGCATGGCGTTTCCCGTCCTTCCCGCGCGCGGATTCAGGTGGAATCCGCAAGGTTTCGCGTGTCAGGCCTTCACAATGATTCCCGCGTCGGGATCGGTCAAGGAATGTTTCACGTGAAACATTGCTCGAATCGAAGGCTTGAGCGTCTCCAACTCCTGCGCCGCCGAGCGCCCCTTGGGCAACACATAGGCGGTCTGCCTTGTGGAGAAGGGTGCGGACAAAGCGAGGAGTTTCGCGAGCGGGGCAAATGCGCGTGCCGAAATGGCGCGGGCGGGAAAAGGCGCGACACGCTCGAGGCGCTGCCCCTCGACCCGGCATTTCTTCAAATCCAGCGCAGTAATGGCGGATTCGAGGAATTCCACCCGCCGTGCGCGCGATTCGACCAGTACGACCGGCATGTTCGGGCAGAGCGCGGCGATCACCAGACCGGGGAAGCCCGGCCCGGAACCGAGATCGAGCCACGGACCCTGCGCATTCGGTCCCAATGTTTCACGTGAAACATTTTCGAGCAGCTGCGCCGAATCGGCAATGTGGCGCTGCCAGATATGCGGCTCGGTCGGTTTGGCGATGAGGTTCTGGCGCTGGTTCTCCTCGAGCACCAGTGCGGCGAAGGCTTCGAGGCGCGCCATGCCCGCGTCATCGGTAAGCCCGGCAACATAGGCGCGGGCGTCTTCTTCGGTGACGATCACGCCGCGCGCTGCCCGTCAGCAACACGCCGGCGAGCGTGGACCAGCAGCGCAGACAGCGCCGCCGGAGTCACGCCGGGCACCCGCCCTGCCGCCGCCAGCGTTCCCGGGGCGGCCTTGGTCAGGCGCTCGACCATCTCGTTGGAGAGACCCGGCACTTCGCCATAGGGGAAGTCCGCCGATAACGGCAGCGCTTCGCTCGCGCGCAGATCGCGCAGCTCGGCATCCTGCCGCGCCAGATAGGGTGCATAGGCCGCATCCTCGGCCATTTCCTCGGCAAGCAGGGGATCGAGAGCCATCACCTCTGCCAGCCAGGGCGCGAGAGCCTCGGGCGTCACGCCGTCGTAGCGCAGCCACTCGGCCAACGGCTTCTCGCCATGATCGCGTCGCACCGGCAGGCCGAGATCGGCGAGCTCGCGGGCGTGGACCTTCTCCGAATGTTTCACGTGAAACATTTGCCGCACCTCTTCGCGGCGCTCCCACCAGAGGCGGCGCTCCTCGCCCACACACCCCGCAGCAATGCCCAGCCCCGTCAGGCGGGTGGCGGCATTGTTGGCGCGCAGACGCAGGCGATATTCGGCGCGAGCGGTAAGCATCCGGTAGGGTTCCGACACGCCCTGAAGCGTCAAATCGTCAATCATCACAGCAATATAGCTGTTCGCGCGATCAAGCTGCGGCGCTTGCTTGCCGAGCGCTGCGGCGGCGGCTTCAAGCCCCGCGACCAGACCCTGCGCGGCCGCTTCCTCGTACCCCGTGGTGCCGTTGATCTGCCCGGCGCAATAGAGCCCGGGGATCGCACGCACCTGAAGATCGGGTGTCAGCGCGCGCGGATCGATGTGATCATACTCGACCGCATAGCCCGGCTGCACGATTGCCACCCGCGCGCAGCCCGGCATGGTCCGCACCACGGTCTCCTGCACATCGACCGGCAGCGAGGTGCTGATGCCGTTGGGATAGACCAGATGGGTATCCAGCCCCTCGGGCTCGAGGAACACCTGATGCCCCTCACGGTCGCCAAAGCGATGGATCTTGTCCTCGATCGAGGGGCAATAGCGCGGGCCCGCCGCCGCAATCGCACCGGAGAACAGCGGCGAGCGGTGGAGATTGGCGCGGATCGCGTCGTGCCCTGCCTGCGTGGTGCGGGTGATCGCGCAGAACACCTGCGGATTGGCTCGCGCTGGCGTGAGCGGCGACATGGTCCAGCTTTCGCCGTCCGAAGGCTGTTCCTCCAGCACCGCCCAGTCGATGGTGCGTCCATCGAGGCGCGGCGGTGTGCCGGTCTTGAGCCGCGCCATCGGCAGATCAGCGCCGCGAAGCTGCTCGGCGAGGCGCTTCGCGGCATTCTCGCCGATGCGCCCACCCTCGAACCGCTCCTCGCCGCGGAACAATACGCCGCCGAGGAAGGTGCCGGTGCACAGGACCACGCGCCCCGCTTCGAGGATGGTGCCATCGGCCAGTTCCAGCCCGGCCACCGCCCCGCCCTTCAGCACCAGCGCTGCCGCCTCGCCCTGCACCAGCGCAAGATTATCCTGCCCGCGAACCATCGCCTGCACCGCCGCCTTGAACCGCACGCGGTCGGCCTGAACGCGCGGACCCCAGACAGCACTGCCCTTGGAGCGGTTGAGCATCCGGTAATGGATCGCACCTGCATCCGCCGCGCGGCCGATCACGCCGTCGAGCGCATCGACCTCGCGCACCAGATGCCCCTTGCCGAGGCCACCGATCGCCGGATTGCAGCTCATCGCGCCGATGGCGTCCAGATCGAACGAGACCAGCGCTGTGCGCGCACCCATCCGGGCCGCCGCGCAGGCGGCCTCCACCCCGGCGTGACCGCCGCCGATGACGAGGACATCGAAGGAATGCATGGGCGCGCAGATAGGCCCTGGCGCGGGGATCGTCAAAGCGGATTTGGCGATGTGGGCCTGAGACTGAGGCCCGAATGTTTCACGTGAAACATTGGAGAGTGCGTCGCAGCCAATGTTTCACGTGAAACATTTGCGCCGCCCGGGCTCACTTGCCGATGCAGAAGCGTCCGAACAGGGTGTCGAGCATGTCCTCGGTGGTGGCGCGGCCGATCAGGCGGTCGAAGGCGAGACGTGCGCGGCGCAGTTCTTCGGCGACCAGCAGGGGATCGGACAGAGTCTTTGCGCTCTCGAGCGCCTCGGCGGCTTCCGACAGCCGCGCATGCTGGCGCGCATTGAGCGCGGCCTCGCCCGGCTTCGGCAGCGCCTCGCGCGCGGTCCCGACCAGCGCCAGCTTGAGGGCCGCCACGCCCTCCCCCGTCGTCGCCGACAGCGTGAAGCGCGCCGCAGCCTTAGGCGCAAACCCCTCACGGTCGGATTGCGCCGCGACTTCCCACGCACCTTCAGGTCCCTCGCCTTCGGGCCCGAGCCACAGCACCAGATCCGCCCGCGCCAGTTCGGCCTCGGCGCGGGCAATGCCGATAGCCTCGATCGCATCCGCCTCGGCGGTCTCGCGCAAGCCCGCGGTGTCGACGAAGGTGAACGGCACCCCGTCGATTGCCACCGAGCGTTCGATCACATCGCGGGTCGTCCCGGCGATGGGCGAGGTGATCGCCGCCTCGCTTTCGGTGAGGGCGTTGAACAAGGTCGACTTGCCCGCATTGGGCGGGCCCGCCAGCACCACGCGGAAGCCCTCGCCCAGCCGCTCTGAACGCGGGCGGGCGAGCCATGCGGCGAGTTCGCCTGCGAGCGCGCCAATGTTCCACGTGAAACATTCGGGGAGATCGGCCGAATCCTCCTCGTCCGAGAAATCGAGCACACCCTCGACTTCCGCCGACAGGCCGAGCACCCGTTCCCGCCAGCCTTCAACCTGCCGCGACAGCGCCCCGCCGGCATTGGCGAGAGCGGCCGCGCGCTGGAGTTCGGTCTCGGCGGCGAGCAGGTCGCCCAACCCTTCGGCCTCGGCGAGATCGATCCGGCCATTGGCGAAGGCGCGGCGGGTGAATTCGCCCGGCTCGGCCCGGCGGGTGTCCGGCAGCGCGGCGAGCGCCGTCTCGACCGCAGCGATCACCGCACGGCCGCCATGGCAGTGGAATTCGGCAAGATCCTCGCCCGTCGCGGTGTTGGGCCCCGGAAACCACAGCACCAGCGCCTCGTCGAGCAGCGCACCGGACGCATCGCGTAATTTCGCCAGCACCGCGCGGCGCGGTTCGGGTACCCTGCCCGCCAGCGCGGCCAGCGCCTCGCCTGCGCGCAGCCCCGAAACCCGCACCACCCCGATGCCCGCAGGCGGCACACCGCTCGAAAGCGCGAAGATGGTGCGTGACTGGGTCATGCAGGGATCAGTCGGAAGCCTTCGGCCCCTTACCGCCGGAAGCGGCCTTCATCCCGCCTTCGACGAAGCTCTGGAACAGCTTGAGCCCCACCTGCCCCATCGGCGCGAGCGCCTGGGCATATTCCGCCATCTGCGCGGGGTTGGAGACGCCCTGCATCGCCTTGGTGATGTTGTCGACATAGACGGAGTTGGCCGCCGACACATCGGGCAGACCGAGGAAACTGCGGGCCTCTTCGGGGGTGCAGTCGACTTCGATGGTGATCTTCATGGGACTTGGCTCTCCTCTCCCGCTCGCGCCTCTCTCATTTGGGCTTGGCAGCCAAGCAAGGCAAGCGATAGGACACCGGCCTGCAATCGCGAACCAGCCGGAGAGAGACGCCATGAGCCTCAATGAAACCATCCCCACCCTTGAAGGCCCAAATGACAAGGACGGGGCCAGCTTCGGCGCCTATGTCGCGCAGCCCACTGGCACGCCCAAGGGCGCGATCATCGTCATCCAGGAGATCTTCGGGGTGAACCCCGGCATCCGCCAGAAGTGCGACAAGCTCGCCGCCGAAGGCTGGCTGGCCGTGGCGCCCGATCTGTTCTGGCGGCTCAAGCCCGGCATCGAGCTTGATCCCGATGTACAGGCCGAATTCACCCAAGCGCTTGATTGGATGGGGCAATTCGATCAGGATACCGGCATCCGCGATATCGAGGCGACGATCCACCACATTCGCCGCACGCTCGGCGTCGCCAAGGTCGGCTGCGTCGGCTACTGCCTCGGCGGCCGACTCGCCTACATGACCGCCGCGCGCACCGACATCGACGCCAGCGTCGGCTATTACGGCGTCGGCATCGACGGCCTCCTCGGCGAGAAGCACGCGATCAGCAATCCGCTGATGCTGCACATCCCTACCGCCGACGGTTTCGTCCCGCCCGAGACCCAGGCAGCGATGCACACCGCGCTCGACGATCATCCGCGCGTGACGCTTCACGATTACGAGGGGCTCGATCACGGCTTTGCGACCGAAACCGGCCTGCGCCGTCACGAGGAAGCCGCCAATCTCGCCGACAGCCGCACCGCCGCCTTCTTCGCCGAGGCTCTCGCGTGAGCGGCGCCGCCAATCTCGCCCGCTGGCACGCCTATATGGAGAGCGAGGGCGATGAGGCCGCGCTCTCCGCGATCATCGCCGATGATTGCGTGTTCCACTCACCGGTGGTGCACACGCCCCAGGCCGGCAAGCCGATCGTCATGGCCTACCTGATCGCCGCCGCCCACACGCTCGGGAACGACAGCTTCCACTATGTCCGGGAACTGGTGGATGGCGACGAAATGATGCTCGAATTCGTCACCGAGATGGAAGGGATCACCGTCAACGGGGTCGACATCATCCGCTGGAACGCGGATGGGAAAATCAGCGATTTCAAGGTGATGGTGCGCCCGCTGAAGGCGATCAACAAGGTCTGGGAAATGATGGGCGCGCAGCTCGCCAAGGCGAAGGGCTAGGCGCGCCTAGTTCAGCACCGCGAAGTTGACGATCATCTTGCGGACCTCGGGATCGAGGCCCTCGGGCAGGTCGCGTTCGAGCATTTCGCGCCGTGAGGCGATGCTTTCGGCGATCATCACCCGCTTCATCGCCCAGTCAGGGCAGGTCCGCGCCGCGATCCCGCGCCGGTCGAGCACCGAGACCCCGCTGTGGCGCGGATCGGCGAAGATCGTCTCCATCAGCGCATTGACCTGGCCTTCCTCGCCTTCGAGCAGCTGGAGGAAATTGCGCCCGTTGAACAGCAGCAGGCCGGTAATCCCGCGCGCCGGATTGTTGCGCGCGCTGGCGGCGAGGATAGCATCGACTTCCTCGCGCGGAAGGGTGGGCGCAGTGCTGATGTAGAGATACTGGCTAAGCACGTCGTCCCGTCCCTTAACGCCTGTCCTAGCGGGCCGACCCCATGGCCCGCTTCCATGCTAACCTATTGGTTCATCGTGTTGAAGAAGTCTTCGTTGGTCTTCGAATCCTTCATCTTGTCGAGCAGGAATTCCATCGCATCTACGGTGCCCATCTGCATCAGGATGCGGCGCAGGACCCACATCTTGGAGAGGTTGTCCTTCTGGACCAGCAGTTCTTCCTTGCGGGTGCCGGACTTGCCGACATCGAGCGCCGGGAAGATGCGCTTGTCGGCCACCTTGCGGTCGAGCACGATTTCGCTGTTGCCGGTGCCCTTGAACTCTTCGAAGATCACTTCGTCCATGCGGCTGCCGGTGTCGATCAGCGCGGTGGCGATGATGGACAGGGAGCCGCCTTCCTCGATGTTGCGCGCCGCACCGAAGAAGCGCTTGGGCCGCTGGAGCGCGTTGGCGTCCACACCGCCGGTCAGCACCTTGCCCGAGGACGGCACCACGGTGTTGTAGGCGCGGCCGAGGCGGGTGATCGAGTCGAGCAGGATCACCACGTCATGCTTGTGCTCGACCAGACGCTTGGCCTTCTCGATCACCATCTCCGCAACCTGCACGTGGCGCTGCGCCGGTTCGTCGAAGGTCGAGGAGACGACCTCGCCCTTCACCGAACGCTGCATGTCGGTGACTTCCTCGGGGCGTTCGTCGACCAGCAGGACGATCAGGAACACTTCCGGGTGGTTGTCGGTGATCGCCTTGGCGATGTTCTGGAGCAGCACGGTCTTACCGGTGCGCGGCGGCGCTACGATCAGCGCGCGCTGGCCCTTGCCCTGCGGCGCGATGATGTCGATCACCCGCGCGCTCTTGTCCTTCACGGTCGGATCGAGGCTGTCGAGCCGCAGCTTGGAATCCGGATAGAGCGGGGTGAGGTTGTCGAAATTGGTGCGCAGACGCACCGCTTCCGGATCGTCGAAATTGACCTTGGCGAGCGTGGTCAGCGCGAAATAGCGTTCACCTTCACGCGGAGCGCGGATTTCGCCTTCCACCGTGTCGCCGGTGCGCAGGCCCCAGCGGCGGACCTGGTTGGGCGAGACATAGATATCGTCCGGTCCGGCGAGGTAGTTCGCTTCGGGCGAACGCAGGAAGCCGAAGCCGTCCTGCAGCACCTCGATGGTGCCGATACCCATGATCTTCTCTTCGTATTCCTCGTCCTCGGCGAGTTCGCGCAGGATCGAGAACAGCAGATCCTGCCGGCGCATGGTCGAGGCGCCTTCAACGCCCAGCTCTTCCGCCATCGCAACCAGTTCGGCCGGGGTCTTTCGTTTGAGGTCTTTGAGATGCATTGGTAATTTCCGAAAAAAGCAGATGTGGCCGGATGGTCAGTGCCGCTTGAGAAAGCGGTGTCCCGATGGGCGGGACTGGGCTTGGAGAAAGCAGACCGTGGTGGAGCGCGATCACGCTCCGGATACCGGAGTGGTGGGGCGGAGATAGAAGCGCGCGGGCGCGCGGTCAATTAAGGAAATGAGGGGGCGCGCTGCCCCCTGTCTTAGAACGGCTTGAGGTAAACCAGCGCGACGATCAGCACCAGCAGCAGGCCCGGCAGCTCGCCGACCATGCGCAAGGTGCTCTCGGTCAGCGGACGCTCGCCGCGGGCCATCTTCTTGGTCTGCGCCACCAGCCAGCCGTGGAAGCCCGTCATCGCCAGCACGAAAGTGAGCTTGGCGTGGAACCACCCCTCGCTGAAGAAGCCCATCGCGATCGCCATGGAGAGGCCCAGCACCCAGACGATGATCAGGCTGGGGGTGAGGATGATCTTGCGCAGTTTGCCCATGCGCGTCGCCCACTTGGCCTCGCCTTCCGAGCCGGGCGCGTGATCGAGCATGTAGATGCACTGGCGCGGCAGCATGAACAGGCCCGCCATCCAGAACACCATGAAGATCACATGGCCGATCTTGAGGAAGGGGTAGATCAGAAGGAGCGTCGATTGCATCGCGGGCTTACCCTCTCAGCGCTGCAAGCAGTTCCTCGACATGGGCAATCGGCGTGTGCTGGCCGATCCCGTGACCGAGGTTGAAGACATGCGGACGATCCTCGAAGGCAGCGATGATCGTCTTGACCCGCGCTGCCACCGCCGGGCCGCCGGCTTCGAGCAGCAGCGGATCGAAATTGCCCTGCACCGGCATTCCGGCGGGCAGGCTCTGGTGCGCCCAGACCGGATCGAGCGTCTCGTCGAGGCCAACCGCATCCACGCCCGTCTCGCGGGCATAGGCGGGCAACTTCGCGCCAGCACCCTTGGGGAAGCCGATGACAGGCGTATCGGGATGGGTTTCCTTGAGCTTGGCTGTGATCGCGGCGTTGGGGGCGATCACCCACTTCTCGAACTGGTCAGGTGCAAGGCTCCCTGCCCAGCTGTCGAACAGCTGCACCGCTTCCGCGCCCGCATCGATCTGGCCGCGCAGATAGGTGACCGAAACCTCGACGATGGCATCGATGATCGCCTGCATATGCGCCGGATCGCGATAGGCCAGCAGCCGCGCCGGCCCCTGATCCTTGGAGCCTTCGCCCGCGATCATGTAGGTCGCGACCGTCCAGGGGCTCCCCGCAAAGCCGAGCATCGTCACATCCGGCCCGATCTGCTGGCGGGTGAGGCGCACGGTCTCGTAGACCGGCTCGAACCGCTCGAATGCCGGGGTGAACGAGTCGAGCCCAACCTCCAGCAGCGTCGGCGCAAGGTGCGGGCCTTCACCGGCAGCAAAGGTCAGCCCCTGACCCATGGCGTGGGGCACGATCAGGATGTCGGAAAACAGGATCGCGCCGTCGAACCCGAAGCGCCGGATCGGCTGCACGGTAATCTCGGCCGCGGCCTCGCTGTCATAGACCAGCTCGAGGAAGCCGCCCTTCTCTGCCCGCAAGGCCCTGTATTCCGGCAGATAACGCCCTGCCTGTCGCATGAGCCAGACGGGAGCTTGCGGCTGGCGGACACCTTTGAGCGTATCGAGAAGCGGACCGGGCATAGGGTTCCTTAAAACAAATCAATTCAAATTATAAAGAGACTGATGGAGTCTGTTGGCCCTGTGGAAAGCGGGAATTACCGGCCTCTGCCCGATTACCCCCACCCAGCCGCCTGGATTCAACCCCCATCGAATCCGCATGGATTGGACGTCAAGCAAGCTTTATCCTCACTCTTCACAGGCTGTCGACAAATCTTGTCCCGTGTGGGCAAATACCCCGAGGAAAAGCCTGTCAGCCGGCAGGAAAATTGCTCCCCTGCTTGTCCGGCAATTGCTCCCGTGGTTTATGCCCCCAACTGTCCACAGGCACGCGGCGGACCCTTCGCGCATGAACCGACTCAATCTCCACCTTGTATCGGATTCGACCGGCGAGACGCTGGAAATGATCGCCAAGGCCGCGCTGGCGCAGTTCGACGATCCCGATGTCAGCCGCCATTTCTGGCCGATGGTGCGCTCGCTCCAGCATCTTGACCGGATCGTGCCCGATCTCGCCGCCCATCCCGGGCTGGTGCTCTATACGCTGGTCAATCCCGAAACCCGCAAGCGGCTGGAAGAGCATTGCCGCCACCTCGGCCTGCCCGCCGTGCCGGTGCTCGATCAGGTGACCGCCGCGCTCGAAGCGCAGCTCGGGCAGGAAGCGCATGGCCGCCCGGGGCGCCAGCACACCATGGACGAGGACTATTTCAAGCGGGTCGAGGCTATCCAGTACACCATCGCCCATGACGACGGCATCGGTTACGAGGAATGGGAGGAGGCCGATATCGTGCTGGTCGGCGTGTCGCGCTCGTCCAAGACGCCGACCTCGATCTATCTCGCCAATCGCGGGTTCAAGACCGCCAACATCCCGCTGGTGGTGGAAAGCCCGCCGCCGCCCGCGCTGTTCGGGCTGCGCCACCCGCTGGTGGTCGGCCTCACCACCAGCCCCGAGCGGCTGGTGCAGATCCGCCGCAACCGGCTGTTGTCGCTGAACGAGGCGACCGAGACTGCCTATGTCGATAACGACCGCGTGAAGGCCGAACTGCAATTCGCCCGGCGGATGTTCGCCGATAATGGATGGCCGGTGATCGACGTCACCCGCCGCTCGATCGAGGAGACTGCGGCGGCGATCATCCGGCTGGCGCAGGAACGCGGTCGCAAGCCGGCGAGAGAGGGCGGCGTGGGGAAACCGATATGACGCTGATTCTCGCCAGCAAGTCCGCCTCGCGCCGGGCGATGCTCGATGCGGCCGGCGTGGCTTACCAGAGCATCCCCGCCGATATCGACGAACGCGCGGTGGAGGCCGGGCTTGCCGGTGCCGAGCCGTCCGAAGTGGCCGAGGCGCTAGCGGTCGCCAAGGCGGCAGCGGTGGCAGCGCTGAATCCCGGCGCACTGGTGCTGGGCTCGGATTCGCTGGTGGTTTGCGCCGGTCGCCGCTTCGACAAGCCGCGCACCCGCGATGAGGCGGGCGAGCATCTGCGGTTCTTCTCCGGGCAGGTGATGGAGTTGCACTCGGCTGCCGCTTTGGTGAAAGACGGCGGGTGCGAATGGAGCCACGCGAGCCTCGCCCGGCTGCATGTGCGCCCATTGTCCGACGAATTCATCGAACACTACCTAACCCTCGAATGGCCGGAAATCGGCCACACCGTCGGAGCGTTCCGCATCGAGGGGCCGGGGGTGCAGCTGTTCGAGGCCATCGAGGGCGACCAGTTCACTGTGCTCGGGATGCCGCTCCTGCCCCTGCTCGGCGCGCTGCGGGAGGAAGGGGTGCTGATCGCATGACCCGTCTCTATGCCGAGGTCATCGGCGATCCCATCGCCCAGTCCAAGTCGCCTGCGATCCACGGCTTCTGGCTCGGCAAGCTCGGGATCGAAGCCGAGTATCGCGCCTGCCATGTGACGGCCGACGCCCTGCCCGACTACATCGCCGCCCGCCGCGCCGACCCGCTGTGGCGCGGATGCAATGTCACCATGCCGCACAAGCAGGTGGTTATGCCCCTGCTCGACCGGATTGATCCGCCTGCCGATGCCATCGGCGCGGTCAACACCATCGTCCCCCTTGGCAATGGCCAGCTGGCGGGCACCAACACCGATGCCGCCGGCTTTCTCGAACCTCTGGCGAGACAGCTGGCGCAGACCCACTATTTCCGCATGGCGCGTATCATCGGCACCGGCGGGGCGGCGCGCGCGATCATTACCGCGCTCGCGGGGGAGGGCTTCACCTTGGTGGTGGCAGGACGCGATCCGGCCAAGGCCCGCGCGCTGCTGGACGAACTCGCGCCCAGGGGTGAACACCACGCGATTGACCTCGCCCACTTCGCGGACCCGACCGACTTTGCCTTCGATGACCGCGAAGCGTGCTGCGATCTGGTGGTCAACGCCTCCAGCCTCGGGATGCAGGGCCAGCCGCCGCTCGCCTTCGAATGGAGCCACGCGCCGCCGGGGAGCATCGCCTATGACATCGTCACCGCCCCGCTCGACACGCCCTTCCTGCAAGCCGCGCGCGCCAAGGGCCACCGCACCATCGACGGGCTCTCGATGCTGATCGGGCAGGCGGCGGTCGCCTTCGAGAAATTCTTCGGCCAACCCGCCCCGCGCCAGCATGACGCCGAATTGCGAGCGATCCTCACCTCATGACAGAACCGAAAATCATCGGCCTCACCGGCTCGATCGGCATGGGCAAGTCCACCGTCGCCGCCATGTTCGCCGAGGCGGGCATCCCCGTGTTCGACGCCGATGCCGAGGTCCGCGCGATGCAGGGCCCCGGCGGCGAGCTCATCCCCGCGATCGAGGCCGCCTTTCCCGGATCGACCGGCCCCGAGGGGGTCGACCGCGACCGGCTCGGCCATCAGGTGTTCGCCGACAAGGCCGCGCTGGCGCGACTCGAAGCCATCGTCCACCCCGCCGTCGCCGCGAAACGCGCCGCTTTCCTCGAAGCCCATCACGACAAGCGCGCAGTGGTGTTCGACATCCCGCTGCTGTTCGAACGCGGCGGACACGAGAGCGTCGACATGGTCGTCGTCGTCTCCGCCCCCGAGGAAGTCCAGCGCGCCCGCGTGCTCGCCCGTCCGGGTATGACGGTGCAGAAATTCGAGCATATTTATGGACTTCAGCTGCACGACACGCACAAGCGCGAGCGCGCCGATCACGTGATCGACACCGGCACCTCCCTCGAGGAAACCCGCGCGCAGGTGCAGGCGCTGATTGCTTCACTTTGATTGCAGGCGGCACTTGCCAGCAGCGATTCATCGGCAGATAGTGCAGCAAATGCGCGAGATTGTTTTCGACACCGAAACCACCGGGCTTGATCCCAGAACCGGGGACCGCATGGTGGAAATCGGCTGTGTCGAGATGGTCGGCCGGGTCGAGACGGGCCGCACCTTTCACGCCTATTTCAATCCCGAACGCGACATGCCGATCGAGGCCGAGCGGGTGCACGGGCTGTCGAGCGATTTCCTCGCAACCAAGCCGCGCTTTGCGGAACTGGCCGATGAGCTGCTCGCATTCCTCGGCGATGCTCCGCTGGTGGCGCACAATGCCGGGTTCGATTTCGGCTTCCTCAACAACGAGCTCGAACGCATCGGCCGCGCGCCGATCGATATGGAGCGGATGGTCGATACCGTCGCGCTCGCGCGCAAAAAGCACCCCGGCGCCAAGAACTCGCTCGATGCGCTGTGCACCCGTTACGGGATCGACCGCAGCCACCGCGTCAAGCATGGCGCGCTGCTCGATGCCGAACTGCTCGCGCAGGTCTATGTCGAGCTGACCGGCGGACGCCAGATCGGGCTTGGCCTCGCCGAGAGCGAGACCGTGGTCGAACTCGCCGCCACCACCATCACCGCCACCGGCACGGCGCGGGCTAACCGCCCGGCGCGCCCACCCCGCCCCCACGCCCCCAGCGTGGAGGAACTGGAGCGCCATCGCGCCTTTGTCGCCGGCATCGAAAACGCCATCTGGACGCGCTGAAGGAGGACGCGCACCGCATACGCACACACGGGATCCTCATCTTGGACGGGAGGGTATTGAGCTTATGGATATTCGCATTTCAGGCCACCAGATCGACACCGGCGCAGCGCTGCAGGAGCATGCGGCAGACCGGCTCGGCGCGATCGTCGACAAGTATTTCGACAAGGCGATCTCCAGCCAGGTGACCTTCGGCAAGGCGCCCGCCGGGGCCTTCACCTGCGACATCATCACCCACGTGATGCAGGGACTGGTGCTCAAGGCGCAAGGTTCGGCGCATGATGCCCATATCGCGCTCGACGATGCCGTCGCCAAGATCGACAAGCAGCTGCGCCGCTACAAGCGCCGCCTCACCGATCGCCACGAACAGGCGGATCACGCGCGCGGCGAGGAAGAGGCCGCCTACACCATCTTCGCGGTCGAGGAGGACGAGGAGGAGGAGGTCGTCGCCGATGCCCCGCTGGTGATCGCCGAGACCCGCGTCGACATCCCCACCGCCAGCGTCGCCGATGCGGTGATGATGATGGACCTGAGGAACACCACCGCGCTGTTCTTCAAAAATGCTGGCACCGGACGGCATAATATGGTTTACCGGCGCGCCGATGGTTCAATAGGATGGGTAGAACCGCGATAGGACCCGCGCCGGCATTTTGATGGAGCTGCCGCCTGACAGGGCGGCCTCCACCGGCAACGGGTTCACACGGCAGCAGCAGGAGGGGCGCATCGTCCCGGCGTCAGGGTGCATTGGCCGCCCTGAAATGGCCGGACTTGATCGCTACGCTGGGACTTTCAATCGGGATTCGCTCACAATGGACGTCAACCTTGCACTTTCGCCGCAGGCGATTCTGTTCGACAAGATCGACAGCAAGCCCAAGGTGCTCGCGGCGATCGCGCAGCTGCTCTCGCAGGCCTACGGGCTGGACGAGGGTGAGGTGCTGGAAAACCTCGAGGCGCGCGAGGCGCTCGGAAGCACCGGCTTCGGGCGCGGAGTCGCGATCCCGCATTGCCGCAGCAAGGACGTGCGCCGTCCGAGCCTCGCGATGATCCGTTTGGAGCAGCCGATCGATTTCGCTGCGGCGGATTCGCGGCCCGTCACGCTGGTGTGCGGTCTGGTCTCGCCCGAGAATGCCGGGGCCACCCACCTGCACGCGCTCGCCGCGATCTCGCGCCTCACCCGCGACGAGGCGAAGCTCCAGATGCTCGCCGACGCACCGACGACCGAGGCGGCCTATGCGCTGCTGACCACGCAGTTCGAGCGGGACGCCGCCTGACAGCCCTGCTAGTTTCCCGGCAATGAGCGAATCCGATCACGCAGCGCCCGCCACCGGGGCGGAAGGGCACTACCGCGCGCTCGAGCGGCTCTATGCCTCGGCGCCGGTCAACGCCAAGTTCGCCAGTACACTGCACATTCCGGGCGAGGGCCTCTCGCGTCTCACCTTTACCGTCACGCGGGAGGACTATCACGCGGCCGGCGCGGCGCACGGGACGATCTATTTCAAGATGCTCGACGATGCCGCCTTCTACGCGGCCAACACGCTGGCGACCGACCGTTTCCTGCTCACCACCAGCTTCAACCTGCATTTCACCAAGCCGGTGCGCGAAGGCACTGTGATCGCCGAGGGCCGCTGGGTCAGCGGGCGGCGCCGGGTGTTCGTTGCCGAGGCACGGCTGGTGGACGAGGAGGGCGAGGAGATCGGGCGCGGCACCGGCACCTTCATGCGCTCGCGCATCGCGCTCTCCAGCCTGCCGGGTTACACCGCGTCGGCATGAGCACCCGCCTCCCCGCCCAGCTGGAGGCCAGCGCGATTTTGCGGCTGGCCGAATCGCAGGGCGGCTTTGGCGCGGTGCTGGCGAAGGGCGAGCGCGACGCGGGTACAATCCTGCTTGTAACCACCTGTCGCGGGCAGGCCGGGCAGCTTTACGAAAGGATGCCCCAGCTTGATGGTTCGCGCATCTTTGTTGCGACGAAGGCGGAAAATCCTGAAAATCCGCAGGAATTCTCCGAATATCTGGCGCGGCGACGCCAGCAGGACCCGGATATCTGGCTGATCGAGGTGGATATCGCGGATCCCGAACGCTTCATCGCGCAAATCGCCGCATTAACTTGACCCCTCGCGGCGGTCGGCTAACGGCCCGCCCACTTCCTGAGCGCAGGCTGACGGGGCGGCAATCCGGCCGTTCGATCAGCACGCAGACGGGGAGCGGCCGGCAGGTCTCCTCTCGAACCCCCCAAAGTGCCACCACAATCGCACAGGGTTCCACCTGCGTCGGAGCGCGCTCACCGCCCGTTTTGTAGAGTGCATGAGTCGCAAGACTTTTTCTTTTGTCGCGATTGCCGCGATGACGATGGCAAGCGTGACGATCCCCGGCGTCGATGGCGCCGCGGCTCTGGCCGAGGTGGCCAATGACCAGCTGACCGCAGGCGGCGCGGCCGATTTGGCCCCGGCAGCGGAGCTGGTTCCAGAAACCCCCACCTATATCTCCGAGCCCGTGGTGCAGCCCCTGCCCGCCGAGGATGCCGCTCCGGTGCTGACCGAAGCAGGCTCCCTCTCCGAGCTCGTTGGCATGGTCGATAGCGCTGCGCCGATGAATGACGAACTGCGTTGCCTTGCGGGCGCCGTCTATTTCGAGGCGCGCGGCGAGGAACTCGCCGGTCAGCTCGCCGTGGCGCAGGTGATCATCAACCGCACCGAGGACGGCCGCTTCCCGCGCTCCTATTGCGGTGTGGTGTCGCAACCCGGCCAGTTCTCCTTCATGCGCGGGAGCCGGATGCCGACGATCCGCACCGGCTCGCCCGCATGGAGCCGCGCCGTGGCGATCGCGCAAATCGCGCATCAGGGCCTGTGGGAATCCGAAGCGGGCGATGCGGTGTTCTTCCACGCCAAATATGTCCGCCCCGGCTGGAGCCGCACCAAGGCCCGCCTCGCGCAGATCGACACGCATATTTTTTATCGCTGATACTCTGCTGGCCGATGAGTTTCACTCATCGGCCCGTAGGGCCGCAAGGGCGAAACGCGGCGAGGATCACGCCTTAAGGCGTGCCCAAACAGGAGCGTGGTCGCTGGCCTTCTCGCGGCCGCGATAGGCCTTGTCGACGCCGCAAGCCTCGAGCCGGTCGGCGCATTCGGGCGAGAGCAGGATGTGGTCGATCCGGAAACCGTGATCGCGCTGCCACGCGCCGGCCTGATAGTCCCAATAGGTCCACACGCCCCCGCGCGGATTGTGGGTGCGGATTGCGTCGGTCCATCCGTCGGCCAGCAGCCGGGCATAGGCCGCACGGCTTTCGGGCTGCATCAGCGCGTCGTCGGCCATCGCCTTGACGGACCACACGTCGTCGTCATGCGGGATGACGTTGAAATCGCCGAGCACCACGGCGGGGACTTCCTCGGCCCAGATTTCCGCCATCCGCTCCCGCAAGCGCGCCATCCACGCTAGCTTGTAGGTGAATTTCGGTCCCGGATGGGGGTTGCCGTTGGGCAGGTAAAGGCAGGCGATCCGCACGCCCGAGACATCGGCCTCGAGATAGCGCGCCTGTTCGCCCTCGCCCTCGTTCGGGCCATCGATTCCGAGCCCGCGCCGCACTTCGGTGAGGGTGTAGCCGGCCTGCGTGTCGACGAGGATTGCGACCCCGTTGAAGCTCTTCTGCCCATGCCAGATCGCGCTGTAGCCGATCGCCTCGAAGTCAGCGGCGGGGAAGCCCTCGTCCTGCGTCTTGATCTCCTGCAGGCAGGCGACCGCCGGGCGGGTTTCCTCGAGCCATTCGAGCAGGCGCGGCAGCCGCGCCTTGATGCCGTTGATGTTGAAGGTGGCGATTTTCATGGCGGCCCTGATGCCGCAAAGCGCAGCGCCCGTCTAACCTAAATCCCGAAGCTCGCCCCGCAGCCGCAGCCGGCAGCGGCTTGCGGGTTTTCGACCTTGAAGGCCGCCCCGCCCAGCGATTCGACGAAATCGACCGTGCTGCCCGCGATCAGATCGAGGCTCATGGGATCGACCACCAGCTTCACCCCGTCACACTCGGACACGGAATCGTCTGCCTCGGGCGCGTCGGCGAGGTCGAACTTGTACTGGAAGCCCGAACAGCCCCCGCCTTCCACCGCCAGCCGCAGGATCGCCGGGCGCGATTGCTTGGCCGCGATGAAGGCCACGCGCTTGGCGGCGGAGGGGGTGAGGATCAGGGGCTCGGCGCTCATGCCCGTAATCTAGGGTGCGCGGGGGCGCGGCTCAAGGGCCTATCCGGCCTGGATGTAGCTACGCAGCGCCTCGGCCTCGTGCTGCACCTCGTCGATCTTGTACTTCACCAGATCGCCGATCGAGATGAAGGCGACGAGCGTGCCGTCCTCCACCACCGGGAAATGGCGGAAGCGGCGGCGGGTCATCAGCGCCAGCGCCTCATCGACGCTGGTGCCGGGTTCGACCGTGACGGCAGGCGAGGTCATGATCGCCTCGACCGGAAGATCGAGGCACTCCGCGCCCTTTTCAGCGAGGCGGTAGATCACGTCACGCTCGGACACGATTCCAACCACGCGGCCGTCGCGAAGCACGGGCAGAGCGCCGATGCGCTTGCTCGCGAGGATGGTGACCGCCTGCGAAACCGGGGTCGCAACGTCGCAGGCGATGATATCGGATGCGCCGCGGCTGGCGATGATTCTGGCTATGCTCATGGCCGACTCCCTCTCTCCACCTCCGCGAAGGTGCCATGAAATGCGGCAAAAGGCGAATCCGGCGATTGCCCTGAGATTGCACCGCGCGAACCGGAGCTTGCGTCCTTTGCGCGTTGCCAAGCGCGCAGGCGCGCGCCATGGCTGGGGCATGACGCGCAAGTCCCCGCTCGACGATCCCGTGAACGCGGCCCACGCCTGGGCGCGCTATCGCCAGATCATGAAGCTGCTGCTGGCGGTGACGGTGCTGACCGTCGCGCTCGCGATGGGACTGCTGTTCGCCTATAACGGCATGATTTCGGTGCATTTCTACATCGCCGTGGCGCTCGGCATCAGCCTGACGATGCTGCTTGGCGGCGGCCTGATGGGGCTGGTGTTCCTCAGCAACGGAACCGGCCACGACGAATCGGTCGACAACCAGATGCCCGCCCGCGACGAGTTCTGGTCCCCGCCCGAGGATTAGGCGGGCGGTGTAAGCCGGAAGTCCTCGACCGGCACGCCGCCGACCAGATGTTCCTGGATGATCCGTTCGAGCACCGCCGGGCTGCACGAGTGATACCACACTCCGTCTGGCCACACGACCGCGATCGGGCCGGCGGCGCATATCTGCAGGCAATCGGCCTTGCTCCGCTGCACGCCCCCGCCCGCCCCGCGATTGCTTTCGTCCGTCCGGCGCGGGCCGACGAGGCCCAGCTCTTTCAGGCGCGACTTGAGGAAGGCCCAGCTCTCCTCCCCCGCCTCGCGCGGGCAGCACTTCTGCTTGTCCGACACCGCGCACAGCATGATGTGGCGCGTGATCGCGCTGCCCTTGGCCGGATCGCCGTAATGCTTGGCGAGCGAGGTCTGCGCGGACAGCAGCTCCTGCCGGCTCATTCGCTCTGCTCTCCGCCGTCCTGTTTCAGCCAGCGGTCGAGCCACGCGAACACGGTGTTGTGCCATTGCAGCGAGTTCTTCGCCCCCAGCACCCAGTGGTTCTCGTCCGGGAACACCAGCAGCTGCGAGGGGATGCCGCGCTCCTGCAGCGCGGTGAAGCTCTGCAGGCCTTGGGTATAGGGCACGCGGAAATCGAGCTCGCCGGTCACCACCAGCATCGGGGTCTGCCACTTGTCGACATGGTTCGCGGGGTTCCACTTCTCGTAGGTCTCGCGCGCCTTGGTGTAGCTGCCGCCGAAGTCCCAGCGCGGAAACCACAGTTCTTCCGTGGCATAGTAGAAGCTGCGGGTGTCGAAGATGCCGTCGTGCTGGACGAGGCAATCGAACCGGTCGGGCCAGTTGCCGGCGATCCAGTTGACCATATAGCCGCCATAGCTCGCCCCCATGGCGCAGGCGCGGTCCTCGTCGATCTGCGGGTCGAGCGCGAGCGCGGCTTCGAGGCCCTTCTTGAGGTCTTCGAGCGGCCAGCCGCCCCAGTTCTGGTTGATCGCGTCGGTGAAGGCCTGCCCGTATCCGGTGCTGCCGTGGAAATCGACCGAGATCACCGCATAGCCCTGCGACGCGGTGACGCGCGGGTTCCAGCGGCTCGACCAGCTGTCGTTGAAGCTCCCCTGCGGGCCGCCATGGATGTAGAGGATCGCTGGGATCGGCCCGGTCTGGTCGGCCAGACGGGTGATCTGGCCCCACACCGTATCGCCATTGGCGCCGGTGAAGCTGAAGCGGCGGGTGACGATGCTCGCAAGTCCGCCAATGCGGGTGGTCGCGATATCGGTGAGCGGTCGCGCCTGCCCGCCGGCATCCGAGAGGAACAGCTCGGACGGATTGCCGAGCGAATCGCGGGTGAACAGCAACCGTCCGCCGGGCAGGCTGACGAGATTGGCGATATGCGCCTCGTTGCCCGCCATCAGATCGAGCCGTTCGACTGTGCCGGTGGCGGGATCGATGCGGAAGGCGGGGGTATCGAGCACCGATTCCGCCGTGGCGATCAGGCTCTTGCCGTCGGCGCTCCAGGCAAGGCTGCCGAAGCTGAGATCGGTGCCCTCGGTCAGATTGCGCACCGCGCCGCTGGCGAGATCGAGCAGGCGGACCGAGAGCCGGTCAGCCTCGTAGGTCGGCCGGTCCATCGCCAGCCACGCGAGATATTTGCCGTCGGGCGAGGGGGCCGGGGCGGTGTCGGTGGCGGCGTTGCTGGCGGTCAGCAGAGTCGGCGCCGCGCCGGTCAGATCGGAGCGGTAGATGTCGAGATTGGTCGAGCCGGGCTCGGCCCCGTCGGCTTTGCGCGCCACGAAATAGACCTGCGAACCATCGGGCGAGAAGGCAATCTCTTCACCCCCGCCGAAGGGCATGGTCGGGGTGTCGGCGACGAGGCCCGTGGCGGGGTCGGCGCCGTCGACCGGCACGCCCTCGCCCTGCACCTGTCCGCCTTCGAGCGGGAAGACGAACACGCGGTTGGGCCGCCCCGGCGTCGCCCAGCGATCCCAGTGGCGGTAGAATCCGCCCGCGCCGTCATAGAGCCTTCCGGTGCCCGGGCCGGGCAAGTGTGCTGCGGGCTGGCTCGCGCAGCCGAACTTCGGGCAGTCGCGCGGCACCTCGGCCCATAGCGCGATGGCCTTGCCATCGGGGGAAAGCTCGAAACCGGCAATGTCGACATCGGGGAAGCCCGCCACCAGCTCGGGCGTGCCGGTCTTCCCGTCCTTGCCGAGTGCGATGCGCCACACCCGCCCGCGCGGCTCCACCCCGTCGCCCTGCGGATGCCCGCTGCTCAGCACATAGAGCGCGCCATCGGGCCCGAAGGCGGGCGAGGAGGCCTTGATCCCGAAGGTGAGCGCGACCGGCTGCGCGCCGGGCCGCGTCAGATCGAGCAGGTAATAGCCGGTCTGGCGGGCTAGGGTTTCGGGATCGGTGGTGGTGACGCCATAGACCGCCAGCGTGCCCGCACCGTTCACCGCCGGCGCACCGAGGCGCGGGAGGGTCACGAGATCCTGCGCGGTCATCGGCGGCATGGTGACGCCGGGGACGGTAGCGGTGGTTTCAGCCGCCAGCGGTGTGGCGGAAAGAGCGGCGGCCAGCGCGCCGAGAGCAATGAGGTTACGCATGGGACGCGGGATTAGCCTGCCCGGCGTCCCTGCGCCAGCGTTCAGGGCTTCTTGCCGACGATCCGCGCGATTTCGGCCTGCACCAGCTTTTCGACCATCGCCGGCAGGTTGGCTTCGAGCCATTCGGCCAGCATCGGGCGCAGCAGCTCGCGGGTCAGCCCTTCGAGCGAGGTCTCACCCGAGCGCACGATCTGCGGGCGCGCCGGAGGTTCAGCCAGCATCGCCAGTGCGGCGAGGTTTTCCTGCATCGCGCTGCGCACGCCATCGGCGATCAGCGGGGTCTCGTCGGTAAGGTCACCAGCCGGTTCGAGCGGCATTGCCGGAGCATGGGCCGGAGCATGGGCAGGCGCTTCGGCCTCGGGCGTGAATTCCATTTCGGCGAGATCGAGCACCTCTTCCTCGTCGCGCACCTTATGCGGGGGTGATGCTTCGGTCGCGGGAGGGAAGGGGGTGGCGGTGACGCTCTGCTCGGCTACCAGCTCGCGCCGGCGACGCGCTTCCAGCGCCACGGCGCGGTTGTCGCGCGCGATCACCTTCTTGATCGATTCGAGGATTTCCTCGACCGACGCTTCGCCTTCATGCCCCATGTCTAACCCTCGTCGTGTCCGGACGCTGTCCCGAATCGGGACTTACTTCTCGCCCGGCAGCAGTTGCGGGCCGATTGTTGCGTCGGGGGCGGGAATGTCAACGGTGCGGGTCGATTTCGCCTGCGGCTCGGGGTCGCGATCCCAGTCCCATATCTTGTCGTGGACCCGCTCGTAATTGACCGCCGGATCATAGAGCACGCCGCCGGTGTCGAGGTTGAGATCGCGCGCTTCGGCCCGTCCCATCAGCGCCAGCAGGGTGAACCCGGCGACATAGGCGTTGCGCCGCGCGGTCACCAGCTGGGCGCGGGCCTGCAGCAGTTCCTGCTCAGCGTTGAGCACGTCGAGAATCTGGCGGTTGCCGATCGAGTTCTCCGCCCGCACGCCTTCAAGGCTGAGCTCGGCGGCTTCGACGGCGGCCTGCGCGCTCTTGATCACCGCATTGGCGGCCTGCCAGTTGGAGAAGGTCGAGCGGGTTTCGGCGATGATCTGGCGTTCGGAGGCGATCACGTCCTCCAGCGCGGCGCTTTCGCGCGCGCCGGCCTGCCGCTGGCGCGCCGCCGGTTCGCCGCCCTGGAACAGCGGGATGGTGACCTGCACCCCGGCATTGGCGGTCTTTTCGCTCTGCGCGAACTGCGCCGCGACCGGACCGCCGAGCGTGCCGAAGAAATCGCTGTACTGGCCGTTCACGAACAGGCCCACGGTCGGAAGACGACCCGAACCGGCGACCTTGGTGTCATAGCCCGCGGCCTCGGCGCGCTCCTTGGCGGCGATGAGGTTGGGGTTGTTCTCCAGCGCGGCGACGATCGCCTCGCCCACCGTGTCGGGCAGGCCGGGCAACGGCGGCGGGGCATCGAGCGCGCCGGGCGCGCGGCCGACAAGGCGGATATAGGTCTCGCGCGCGGCGATCAGGTTGGCCTGCGCGGCCTGCAGGTCGCCCTCCGCCACCGCCAGGCGCGAACGCGACTGGGCGACGTCGGTGATCGTCAGATCGCCGATCTGGAAGCGGTCGCTGGTGGCTTCGAGATTGGTCTTGAGCACCGCGACGTTGTTGGTCGCCAGTGCCGCCAGCGCTTCGGTGCGCAGCACGTCCATATAGGCCGCGACGACCTGGCTGAAGATCGCGCTTTCGGTGTTGCGCAGATCGGCCGCGCCGGCCTCGACCCGGTTCTTGGCCGCCTGCACCCCGTTGCGGATCGCGCCGCCCGAATAGACCGGCACCAGCACCTGGGCCTGCACCCCGAGGTTGCGCTCGGGCGCGGTGAAGGAGTTGGCCGACTGGCGGATGAATTCGATATGCGTCGCGGTGACGGTAGCCGAGGGCAGGCCCTGCGCGCGCTGGATCGTCACGCCTTCATCGGTGGCGCGCTGGTTGGCGCGCGCGGCTTCGAGCGTGGGGTTGGTGTTGTAGGCCTCGACAAGCGCCTCGCGCAGGTTGTCGGCCCCGGCGGGAACCGCCAGCGCGAAGGCCAGCAGGCTCGCCGATCCGGCCAGCCAGGAAAGGGCAGGCTTGCGGTTCACGCGAAGGTCCAGCCCTTGGGCACGTCGAAAGCGTGGAGCACCGGGATGCCGAGATCCTCGACCGGCTGGAGCGTGACCTTGCCCGCGACCTTGCGGCCCGCAGCAAGCCGCGTGACCTGCCGCAGCACGAGGCCCGAAACGATCCGCCCGTCCTCGGCCAGCCGGGCGGCGAGAGACTCGGGCAGCTGCTCGATCGCGCCGTCGACGACGATCAGCGTGTAATCGCCCGCGCCGCTGGCGGTTGCGGCTTCGGCGGCGGGGATGGTCGCAAGGCTGGCGACCAGCGGGCGCAGCAGCTCGGCGAGGTAGCCGGTGCCGCCTTCGACCACCAGCACGCGATCGTCGCGGGCCGGCTGGGCTTCGAGCAGCAGCTTGCCGTAGAACAGCGGCGCGGCGAGGTGGCCGCCGGAGTCTTGGGCCGCACCGAGCGCAACCGCCCGGTCGATATAGGCGACGGCGGCCTTGTCTGCCGGGAGGAAATCCTCACGCGGGACGGCCAGCATGCGGGCCAGCACATATTCCTCGTTGACGCCGCTGGTGCGCAGCTGGCTGTCGATCATCGCGCGGCGGGCGACGCTGGTGTCGGTCTTGGGATCACGGGTCATGGTAAGTTCGGTCATGCTTGCTCCGAAAGCTGTATTAGTGACACAATACAGCTCGTCAATCCTTCCTTAGACGCGCCTGCCGCGTGTTCCAAGGTCTTTGCGCCGTTTCGAGCCCGCCGTCGGGGCTGCATCATTTCGGGCTTTGACCTTGTTCGCCACCGGTGCTTAGGGAAGCGCACAATCAAGCGGGATTGTATTCGACTTACGCAGGGATAGGTTCGATGAGTGACATGACCAACAACGGGCAGGATGTGCGGATCGAAACCGATTCGCTCGGTGAAGTGGCGGTTCCGGCGCATGTCCATTGGGGCGCGCAGACGCAGCGTTCGATTGTCAATTTCCCGATCGGCGGCGAGCGCATGCCGCCCGCGCTGGTGCGCGCGCTGGGCATCCAGAAGCTTTCGGCGGCCAAGGCCAACATGAAGCTCGGCGTGCTCGATGCGGGGATCGGCGAGGCGATCGTGCAGGCCGCGCGCGAGGTGATCGACGGCACGCTGGCCGACCAGTTCCCGCTGGTGGTGTGGCAGACCGGCTCGGGCACCCAGTCGAACATGAACGCCAACGAGGTGATCGCCAGCCGCGCGAACGAGATTCTCACCGGCAAGAAGGGCGGCAAGAGCCCGGTTCACCCCAATGATCACTGCAACATGGGGCAGTCGTCGAACGACACCTTCCCCACCGCCATGCACATCGCTGCCGCGCACGAGGCGATCACCCACCTGATCCCGGCGCTCAAGAAGCTGCACGGCGCGCTCGATGCCAAGGCGCAGGAGTTTGCCGGCATCGTCAAGATCGGCCGCACCCACTTGCAGGATGCGACTCCGATGACGCTCGGGCAGGAATTCTCGGGGTATGCCAAGCAGATCGAATACGGCATTGCCCGTGTCGAAGCGACTTTGCCGCGCGTGCTCGAACTGGCGCAGGGCGGCACCGCGGTCGGCACCGGGATCAACGCCAAGGTCGGCTTCGATGTCGCCTTTGCCGCCGAAGTCGCGGCCGAGACCGGCCACGCCTTCGTCACTGCCCCCAACAAGTTCGAAGCCCTCGCCGCGCATGACGCGATGGTCGAGATCTCGGGCGCGCTCAACACGCTCGCGGTCAGCCTTATGAAGATCGCCAACGATATCCGCCTGCTCGGCTCCGGTCCGCGTTCGGGTCTCGGCGAACTGAGCCTGCCCGCCAACGAGCCGGGCTCCTCGATCATGCCGGGCAAGGTCAACCCGACCCAGTGCGAGGCGATGACGATGGTCTGCGCGCAGGTGATGGGCAACAACACCGCCGTCACCGTGGCCGGATCGCATGGCCATCTCGAACTCAACGTGTTCAAGCCGGTGATCATCTACAACGTGCTGCAGTCGATCAAGCTGCTGGGCGATGCCAGCCACGCCTTCACCGACAATTGCGTGGTGGGGATCGAGGCGAACCAGACCCGCATCACCCAGCTGCTCAACGAAAGCCTGATGCTGGTGACCGCGCTCAACCCGCATATCGGCTACGACAACGCGGCCAAGATCGCCAAGAAGGCCCATGCCGAAGGCACCACGCTCAAGGCGGCGGCGCTGGAGCTCGGCCTGCTGACCGAAGAGCAGTTCGCGCAGTGGGTGGTGCCCACCGACATGATCCGCCCACGGGATTGATTCCCGGGGCCGGGTTTCGACCAAGGCCTGACCTTGCCCGACGACAAGCGCCCGCCCCGGTAGCCATCGCGCCGCCGGGGCGTTATCGCTGGCTGGCATAATGACCACGACCCGTATCACCGATCCTGCCCCCGCCACTTCGGGCGTGACCGTGCCCTTCCGCACGGTGCTGTTCTCGATGGTGGTGCTGTGGGCGACCTATTTCATCCTCACCACGGTGCGCAGCCTGGTGATGGATTTCGACCTCCAGTTCGAACTCGGCTGGCGGCGTCTGGTGGTGACAGGGCCGGGCATCGCCTTCACCATGGTGCTGTGGCTGCTGCTGCGGCTGGTCGACACCCGCCCGCTGTGGATCAAGATTTCCGCCGGGATCGTGCTGGCCATGCCGGTCGCGCTGGCGATCGGGCAGGTCAACCACCTCGTGTTCAAGGACATGGAGGCGGTGCAGGAGCAGGCCTACGCCAAGAAGTACAACCTGAACCTGCGGCGCGACGAAAGCGGCAACCTGCTGGTCGATGTGCCGGTGCGGCGGGTCAGTCCGGCCGGCGAGGGCGGGGCTGCCGAAGCGACGGCTCCGGGTGACGAGACGGTGGATTCGCAGAGCATCGTGATCGCGCCGGCGGAAACCTACGCCGACTTCTGGCGCAAGCTGCTCGACATTGCGCTCGGGCGCTACTTCCTGCTGCTGGCCTGGGCCTCGACCTATTTCGCGCTGCTCGCGGGCGTGCAGGCCCGCGCGGCCCAGCGCCGCGAGGAGCAGTTCCGCTCCGCCGCCAAGGCCGCCGAGCTGCGCTCCCTGCGCTATCAAGTGAACCCGCATTTCCTGTTCAACACGCTGAATTCGCTGTCCGCGCTGGTGATGACGGGCAAGGCCGAGCGGGCCGAGAAGATGATCCAGACGATCAGCCGCTTCTACCGCCACAGCCTTGCCAACGAGCCGACCGCCGATGTGGCCCTGCGCGACGAATTCGATCTCCAGCAGCTCTATCTCGATATCGAGGCGGTGCGCTTTCCCAAGCGGCTGGTGTGCGTCTTCGACCTGCCGCACGATCTCGAGGAGGCGCGCGTGCCGGGGATGATCCTCCAGCCGCTGGTCGAGAATTCGGTCAAATACGCGATTTCCGCCGTCGCCCGCCCGGTCACCATCACGCTGGCCGCGCGCGAGGAGTTCGACCGGCTGGTGATCACCGTCAGTGACGACGGCCCGGGTGTGCCGCAGGGCGCCAACCACGGTTTCGGCATCGGCCTTGCCAATGTGCGCGACCGGCTGGAGGCACGCTTCGGCCCTGACATCGGCTTCACCTCGGCCCCGGTGCCGGGCGGCTACCGCACCGAGATCCGCATTCCTTTGACCCGAAGCACAACCCGCCATGACTGACACCCAGACCGAAACCACTGCCCTCAGAACCCTGATCGTCGATGACGAGCCGCTCGCGGTCGAACGGGTGCAGGTGATCTGCGCCGAGATCCCGAGCGTCCGCGTCGTCGGTACCGCCAGCGATGGCGCCGCCGCCCTGCGCCTTGCCGAAAAGCTCGAACCCGATCTGGTGCTGCTCGACATGACCATGCCCGAGCTCGACGGGCTCGGCGTGGCGCGCAAGCTGGCCGAGCAGGATCAGGCACCGGTGGTGATCTTCGTCACCGCGCATGATCACTTTGCGGTCGAGGCCTTCGATTGCGAGGCGGTCGACTACGTTCTGAAGCCCGTCGCAGCCGACCGGCTGGAACGCGCGATCGAGCGTGCGCTCGCCCGCCGCGGCCAGCGCCGCCAGAAGACCAGCCGCTATCTCGACGAGCTCTGGGTGCCGCACCGCTCCGAACTGCTGCGGATCGCGGTGAGCGAGGTTCACCAGATCGACGCCGAGCGCGATTACGTGCGCCTGCATGTCGGCGGCGAGGATACCGCGCGCTCCTACCTGCTGCTCCAGACCATCGCCGGGCTCGAAGCGCGGCTCGATCCCGAGGAATTCATCCGCATCCACCGCTCTACCATCCTGCGGCGCGACAACATCCGCGGCCTGCGCCACGACGGGCTCGGGGTGTGGTCGGTGGAACTCCAGAACGGCGAAGCCCTGCGCATCGGCCGCACCTACCTCGCCCGCGTCAAGGCGATGGCTGGAAGGTAGGAAGGGTTCTTGTTTTCTATCGCGCCACCGCAGGTGGCCACAAAAAAAGGCCCGAACCCCAGGGACTGGAAGGGTTCGGGCCGTAACGGCTGCACCGCGGGGATGGTGCGCCGTAGACATTGCGCGGTTCAGCCGCCGCGCTGCCGGTCTCCATTGAGGAGCGCGACCTGCTGGCGCGCATCGGCGCGGGCCATGGCGAGGCAGTCGCGCACTTCCTGGGTGAGCACGCGCGAGCCGGTGGTCAGGCTGTTGACGCGGCATACGGTGCGCACCGCCTTCTCGATCCGCTGGTCGAGCAGCTTCTGGCCCGATGCGGTGCCGAGGTTGATGTCGGAAAGCTTCACCTCGATGGTCATCTTCTCGACCTCGGTGGCGTAGGCAGGGGCGGTGGTACAGACGAGGCCGAGCGCGGCCGCGGCGATAGCAAGGGTCTTCATGGTTATCCTCCGTAGGCAGGTGGCCTGTGATCGGGCGGGGGTGCCGATCCGGGGGTTGCCAGGCTTTCTGCCGAACCATGGAATAGGCCGATTCGGGCGAGGCTTCAGCTTGAGGTCGATCAACCCCGGTCAAGCGTTCGACCGGCGGAGCGGCTTCCGGACGGACGGCGCGAAGCGGGCGACAAATGGCGGTTTCCAATCGACCGGCGCATCGCCATACTGGCGCGGATGGGATGGCCGACGATCGTGATCTTTGTGCTGGGCGTCGTGAATTTCGCGCTCAACCGGGCGGTGTTCGGCAGCGGTCACCCGCTGCTGGCGCGTCTGCCACAGGCGAGCCGCGTGCTCGGCAACCGCGCCGCGCTCGTCACCGAATTCGTGATGCTGTTCTTCGCCCTGCTGCTGTCGGTGAACGGCTGGCCGGGCTTTGTCTGGGCCTATCTGCTCTACACCGCCGTCAACGCGCTGGCGGCATGGCTGATCGTCGGGCGCAGGATCTGAGGCACAGGCGATGACGACCCGGCTGTTCCACATCAGCGATGTCCATTTCGGCGTGGAGGACCGCGCCGCGCTCGATGCGGTGGCGCGCGCCGTGGCCGAGGAGCGGCCCGACGCGCTGGTGTGCACCGGCGATCTCACGCAGCGCGCCAAGCATTCCGAATATGCCCGCGCGCAGGAATGGTTCGCCTCGCTCGGCGTGCCGGTGGTGCTGGAGCCGGGCAATCACGACATGCCCTATTACAACCCGTGGGAGCGCTTTGCCGATCCCTTCCGGCGCTACAACCGGTTGCGCGCGGCGGTGGAAGGGAGCTTCGCCTCGGATGACGTGGTGCTGGTGCCGCTGCTGACCACGGTGAGCGCGCAGACCCGCTTTCCGTGGTCGGACGGGGTGATCAAGCCTGCCGCGCTGGCCGACACGCTCGCGCGGCTTGCAGCGCTGCAAGGCGATCCGCGCACGATCATCGTTACCGCGCACCATCCGCTGCTCGGCAAGGAGGATGGCGGCGCGAACCCCACCATCGGCGGTGACGCGGCCTTCGCGGCGATTGCGGCCGCGGGCGCGCATGCGGTGATGTCGGGCCATGTCCATGTCCCGTTCGACGAACTTCGGACACGCGGCGGCAAGGCGATGCGGATGATCGGGGCGGGGACGCTCTCGACCCGGCTGCGGCACGGCGCCCCGGCCTCGTGGCGGGTGATCACCTGCGAGCGCGGCGGGGTCGTCTCCAGCGAGCTGCGGCTCGTCACGGCCGCAGCGGCAGCGTAACCTCAGGGCCTGTCGCCTTAACCTTTTCCCTAGTACTGCCGTTAAGACTTTGTTGGTGAAATCGCACCGCAGGTCGAGCGGGTCGCTTGTGCCTGTGAATGCACCCTTTTTCGCTACTTTCTCTTGGCCCGGAGGTACGAGGATGGAACTTCTCAAGGCGCTTACGCTCGGCGCGATCCTGTCCGCGACGATCGGACTGGTGATCGGATCGCAAGGCACCAGTGCGGGGCCGCTGGCGATCGAGCTCGTTTCTCTGGCCGATGCCCAGATCTACTGGTCGTGGCCGATCTTCCTGTCAGGCACCGGCCTTGCCTGGGGGCTGATGCTGCTCCAGCGTTGAGGCCTGTCGGCGCTGCAACGAGAAAGGGCGGCCCCCGCGAGGGAGCCGCCCTTTTTGAATCCCGCAATGGGGAGTCGATTAGCGCTTCGAGAACTGGAAGCTGCGGCGGGCCTTGGCCTTGCCGTACTTCTTGCGCTCGACCACGCGGCTGTCGCGGGTGAGGAAGCCGGCCGCCTTGACGGTGCTGCGCAGCTCGGGCTCGTACTTGCTGAGCGCCTGCGCGATGCCGTGCTTCACGGCGCCCGCCTGGCCCGAAAGGCCGCCGCCGCGCACGGTTGCGACGACGTCATACTGGCCGGTGCGATCGGTGATGCCGAACGGCTGGTTGATGATCAGGCGCAGGGTCGGACGTGCGAAGTACACTTCCTGATCGCGGCCGTTGATGGTGATCTTGCCGGTGCCGGGCTTGACCCACACGCGGGCAACCGCATCCTTGCGGCGACCGGTGGCGTAGGCACGGCCCTGCTTGTCGAGCTCCTGCTGACGCAGCGGCGCCGAGACGCGGGCGATTTCGGCGGCGTCACCCTGCGGGGCGTTGCCGGCGATGTCCTTGAGATCGGCGAGATCGGTCACGGTGGTTTCTTCGGTCATTATGCGGTGACCTTGTTCTTGCGGTTCAGGGAAGCGACGTCGAGCACCTGCGGCTTCTGGCCGTCATGCGGATGCTCGGTGCCGACGTAGAGGTGCAGCGCCTTCATCTGCTGGCGGCCCAGAGGCCCGCGCGGAATCATGCGTTCCACGGCCTTTTCCAGCACGCGCTCGGGGAAGCGACCGCCGAGCACCTTGGCCGGGGTGGTTTCCTTGATGCCGCCGGGGTGACCGGTGTGCTTGTAATAGACCTTGTCGCCCATCTTGTTGCCGGTGAACTTCACCTTCTCGACGTTGATGATGATCACGTGATCACCGCAATCGACATGCGGGGTGAAGCTCGGCTTGTGCTTGCCGCGCAGGATATTGGCGACGATCGCGGCGAGACGGCCGACGACGAGGCCATCGGCATCGATGATGTGCCAGTTCTTTTCGACCTCGGCCGGTTTGATCGACCGGGTCTGCTTGCTGAGCGCCTTCATGGCTGTGGTGTCCTTGGTTCGAAACTGTCTTTGCCGAATTGGTCCGGCAAAAGAATCACCCCCCGCGCTGCTGCCCGGTTGGAGAAGTGGCGCGCAAATGTCGTTCGGGGGGGCGAAAGTCAAGCAAAAGCGCCGTTTCGCGGTGTGGTAAAATAATACCGCATGGCAACGGGCGGTCAGAGCGGGGCGAGTGTCCAGCCCTCGCGCGAGCGTCGCTCCAGTCCCTCGATGCGGGTGATGACCAGCCGCTCTCCGCTTGCCAGCCAGCCTTCGCCGGGGACGGCGCGCGCGTCCCACACCAGCTCGAACTCGCCCGCCAGTCCGCCCGGCAGCGCCACCGCCTCGACCCGCCGCAATGGTGTGCCGGCGGGATAGAACAGGTCGGCCGGCAGGCTGTCGAACTCGCCCGACCCAGCCCGGTGGATCTCGGCGAGGTAGCGCCGCAGGTTCTCGCGCCGCTCCTCGCTCTGGGGGCGCTTGGCGATCATCTGTTCGGCCGCGCGCAGCGCCGCGGCCATGTCGATCGCCGCAGCCGGGCCACCGCCTGCTGCGAGGACAAGCCCCGTGTCGGACAGCATGATCGGAAACATCGCCTGCGTCCCGCGCTGTTCCTCGATCCGGGCGAGATCGGCGAGCGAGGGCGGGGCATCGACGCTGGCGCTGATCTGCCGGCCGGTCACGATAATCCCGCGCGCCTGCCGCTCGAAGCGCACCTCCCACCCGCGCCGCACGGTAATCGTCGCGCCGCCGCCCAATTCGCGAACCAGCACCCGTTCGAGCCGCATCGGCCCGGCGGGAAGGCGCAGCGGTGCGCCTGCGGCCCGCAGCATCGCCGGCAGCGCCAGACCGCCTGCGGTGCCTGCCGCCACGATTCCGGCCAGCAATGTGCGGCGGGTGCTTCCGGCCATCACTTCCTTCCCCCCGTTCGCGGCGGTGTTGCCGCCCTACGTCTCCGGCTGCGTCACCGAGCCCAGCCACGCGCGTGTCGCCGGCCAGGCTGCATCGGCATGCCACCCGAGGATGGCGGGTGTATCATAGGGGTGCAGCTTGCCCAACCGTTCGACAGCCGCATCGAGCCGGGCTGCTGTGGTCTTGAACAGCACACCGGTTTCGGAAGCGCTGTCGCGCGCGCCCTGCCACACGAACAACGATTCCACTTCGCCGATGATGTTGGCGCAGGCGACCAGCCCCTCCTCCAGCAATTGGCCGGCAATCGCCCGCGCGGTCTCGCGGTCGGGGAAGGGGCACCAGATCAGCGCCGCGCCATCCCCTGCGACTCCCATCACTCCGCTTTCCCGGCGCTATGCATCGCCCGGGCGGTAGCGGCGACCGTGAGCGCGCCGACCAGCTGGTGCGACGCGGCGATCCACAGCGAGACCTCGCTCATCACCGTGGCGATGCCGAGCAGCACCATCGTGCCGAAGGCCGAATGCACCGCGATGCTGGCGAAGCGGTCGGCCTTGCGTACGTCCCGCGCCAGCCACACCAGCGCCGCAACTGCCACCCACGCCCACCAGCGATGCAGGAACTGGAGCAGGAAGGGATCATGGGTGAATGCCCACAAGGCGCCCTTCGACCAGTCCGCCGCAGGGAAGAACTGCCCGTTCATCAGCGGCCAGTCATAGGCGGCATGGCCGGCATTGAGACCCGCGACCCATGCCCCGAGCAGCAACTGCACGAACAGCACCCCGCCCGTCAGCGCCGCGCCTGCCGTCAGCCGGGCCGGGCGCGCCGCCGGGTCGCGCGCCAGCTGGCGCAGGTCGCGCGCGGTCCACACCAGCCC
This sequence comes from Porphyrobacter sp., assembly GCA_027531395.1. Classification (GTDB taxonomy): domain Bacteria; phylum Pseudomonadota; class Alphaproteobacteria; order Sphingomonadales; family Sphingomonadaceae; genus Erythrobacter. The sequence continues at coordinate 50,502 of JAPZRO010000005.1, forward strand.
CGCCAGCAGGAACAGCGCCGTGAGCAGGTGGGCGGAGAGGCGGAAGTGGCTTACGTCGGTCAGATCGGTCTCGCCCACGCCCGAGGACACCATGTACCAGCCTAGCGCCCCCTGTCCGCAGATCAGGCCGAACATCGCCGCGAGCCGCCAGCCATAGCCCGGCGGCACCGCGCGCCGCAGCGCGAACACCACCAGCGGCAGCAGGAAGGCGAGGCCGATGACCCGGCCAAGGATGCGGTGGAACCATTCCCAGAAGAAGATGAACTTGAACGCCGCCAGATCCATGCCCGCCGGGCCGCTTTCGTAGCGGAACTCGGCGGTCGCCCGATACTTGGCGAATTCCGCCTGCCATGCCGCTTCGCCAAGCGGCGGGAGAATGCCGCTGACGACGTTCCATTCGGTGATCGACAGCCCGCTTTCCGTAAGGCGGGTGATGCCGCCGACCACCACGATCAGCACCACCAGCACCGCCACCAGCTCCAGCCAGCGGGCAATCGCCAGCGGCCGCGCGCGGCTGTGCGGGGCGCTCTGGAACAGGCTCGATACGGAGGCGAACGTGGCCATGACGGCCCGCTCTTTGTGCCCGCGCGCCCCCTTGCGCAAGCCTGTTTGGTGCAATCGCGGATGCGGCAAGCGCAAAGTCCGCGTCGCAAGGCGCGGAAGCATCGCCCCTTGCGCAATGTAACAACATTACATATGTGACGTCTCGACCATGGACTTCCTCCCAACCTCTTCCGCGAGTCGGCCCTCGCTGCGTCGCCGGCTCGACCAGCTTGGAATCGGGCTGGCGGGCCTGTGTGCGCTGCATTGCCTGGCGACGCTGGTGGTGGTCTCGGCACTCGGCCTTGGCGGGCATTTCCTCCTCGAAGAAAACATCCACCGCATCGGCCTGGCGCTGGCGGTGGGCGTGGCAGCGGTCGCAATCGGCTGGGGCGTGTTGCGCCACCGGCGGATGCTGCCTTTCGTGGTAGCCATGACCGGGCTGGTGCTGATGGCCGCTGCGCTGGTGGTGCAGCACGGGGCGGACGAACTGCTGCTGACGCTTGCGGGCGTCGCGATCGTGTCGCTCGGCCATGTGCTGAACCTGCGCGCGGCGCGCTGACCGCTCGCCCCCTTCAAAACACGAACTTGCAGCCTTGGCGCAAGGCCCTATGTCACGCGCCATGACCAAGAGCATCACCCTGAACGGTGCCCCTCACCGCACCAATGCCACCACCATCGCCGATCTGGTGCGCGAGCTGGAACTGACGCCTGAAAAGGTCGCGGTCGAACGCAACGGTGCGATCGTCCCGCGCTCGACGCTGGGCGAGGCGGCGCTGGCTGAGGGTGACACGCTGGAGATCGTCCACTTCGTCGGCGGGGGCGATCATGCGGGCGAGGACACCTGGACGGTCGCGGGCCGCACCTTCCGCTCGCGGCTGATCGTCGGCACCGGCAAGTACAAGAGCTTCGAGCAGAACGCAGCCGCCGTCGAGGCGAGCGGGGCCGAGATCGTCACGGTCGCGGTGCGGCGGGTGAATGTCTCGGACCCCAAGGCGCCGATGCTCACCGACTACATTGATCCGAAGAAGATCACCTACCTGCCCAACACCGCCGGTTGCTTTACCGGCGAGGAGGCGGTGCGCACCCTGCGTCTGGCGCGCGAGGCGGGGGGCTGGGATCTGGTCAAGCTCGAGGTGCTGGGCGAGGCGCGCACGCTCTATCCCGACATGCGCGAGACGCTGAAGGCGACCGAGGTGCTGGCCAAGGAAGGCTTCCTCCCCATGGTCTACTGCGCCGACGATCCGATCGCGGCCAAGCAGCTGGAAGACGCAGGCGCTGTCGCGATCATGCCGCTGGGAGCGCCGATCGGCTCGGGGCTGGGCATCCAGAACCGCGTGACCATCCGTCTGATCGTCGAGGGCGCGAAGGTGCCGGTGCTGGTCGATGCGGGCGTGGGCACGGCGTCGGATGCGGCGGTCGGCATGGAGCTGGGCTGCGACGGCATCCTGATGAACACCGCCATCGCCGAAGCGAAAGACCCGATCCGCATGGCCCGCGCGATGAAGCTGGCCGTGGAGGCGGGCCGCGAGGCCTATCTCGCCGGACGCATGGCCCGCCGGATGTATGCGGACCCCAGCAGCCCGCTGGCGGGGTTGATCTGAGAGAAGCCTCACGTGTGGCGTTGTATCGGCTGCGCAGCAGCCGCAAGCGCGACTGCGCGCCCGCAGCGACGCGACCGCAGGTCGCGTGAGCGAGGATTTCGCAGCCCGGACGGGCTGCGGAACACAGAGAATCACACCTAACGCTAAATTAACCATGTGATGCGACGTTCTCCTCGTCCGAAGGAGACACGCGCCATGATGATGCCGATTGCCGAAATGCGGGAATTTGCCGGGTTCGCGCCCTGCGAGCAGCGATACATCAAGCGCAGCCTCGATATCGGCCTCGCCCGCACCGACGCTTTCCGTCGCTGGGGCCGCAGCGAGGCGGAGAACACTGCGATCCGCCGGCAATATGTCGCCTATCAGGATTTGAAGGCCCTGCGCGCGCTGATCCCGGTGGAGGGCAACCCCAACGAGATCGAACGCTTCCTCGGCAAGCTGGTGCGTCTTGCCGCCTTCGATCTGGAGCAGGAGCGGCTGGCGAGCTTCTCGGCTTTCCGCTTCCTCTACGAACGCCTGCTGGGCGCGAAGGTGCGGCCCTATCTGCCGGCCGCCTTCTGCGCCGCGAGCGCCCTCCCCTCGATCCGCCCCGAGCGCCGCAAGCTGCTGCTGCAAAGCCTCTCCGAAGCCGCCGCCACCGCTGCCGGCTGGTCGGAGCGCGAGCCGGGCTTCTACCCTGAATATGTGGACGATTTCGAGGCTGCCTAAGCCGCTAACGCCCGCTTGCTGGCGAGCGCAAATGCGTTAGGTTGCGCCCATGACCGCTCCCGCTGCCGCGCCTGCCGCGCTTCGCTTTTCGTTCGGCCTTCCGCTCTGGACGATCCTTGCGCCGCTGCTCGGCATGGGGGCGATCCTGCTCGGCAAGCCGCATGATCCGGTCACCACCCTGCTCATCGCGGGCCTGCTCGGGGCGGCGATCATGGCCGCGGTCTATCATGCCGAGATCATCGCGCATTATGTCGGCGAGCCGTTTGGCACCCTGATCCTCGCGCTGGCTGTGACGGTGATCGAGGTTTCGCTGATCGTCTCGATCATGCTGGCAGGCGGCGAGGATACCGAACTACTGGCGCGCGACACCCTGATCGCGACCATCATGATCACCATCAACGGCATCATCGGCCTGTGCCTGCTGGTGGGCGGGCGGCGGCATCTCGAGCAGGCCTATACCCAGGCGGGGGTGAGCGCGGGGCTGGCGATGCTGGCGACGCTGTCGGTGCTGACGCTGGTGCTGCCCGATTTCACCGAGACCACGCCGGGGCCTTCCTATTCCCCCTCGCAACTGCTGTTCGTCGCGGTGGTGTCGGTGATCGTCTATGCGACCTTCGTGCTGGCCCAGACCATCCGGCACCGTGACTACTTCATCCACCAGATCGCCGAAGCCGACGATCATGGCCACAAGGAGCCGGTGCCGGGCGCCATGGCGGCGGCGGCTGCGGCGATGCTGCTGGCTGCGCTGGTGGCGGTGGTGCTGCTGGCCAAGAACCTCTCGCCGGTGATCGAGGCGCGGGTGCTGGCCGCGGGCCTGCCCAAGGCGGTAGTGGGGATCATCATCGCCGCCGTGGTGCTCGCGCCCGAAGGCTTTTCCGCCCTGCGCGCAGCTCAGGCCAACCGGGTGCAGACCAGCCTCAACCTCGCGATCGGATCGGCGCTGGCCTCGATCGGGCTGACCATCCCGGCAGTGGCGCTGGTGGCGCTGGCCCTGGGCCTCGATCTCGAACTCGGCCTCGCGCCGGGCGGGCTGGTGCTGCTTGGGCTGACTCTGCTGGTGGCGACCCTGACGCTGGGGCAGGGCCGCACCACCATCGTGCAGGGCGTGATCCACCTGGTGATCTTCGCGACCTACCTGTTCACGACGATTGTGCCGTGACTTTTCGGCCCGGCGTGGGGCGGTGACGAAGGCTTAAGGGCTTGTCCTTTAAGCAAAGAAGATGTCCGTACACTTTGATCCCAACAAGATCAGCTTCTTTTCGCTTGATGAATGGTCCGTTGCGGTCTGTGCATGGCGCGGATGCTGCATCGAGGTATTTTCGCGGGCGGAACACTCGGTCGCCGATTGCATCCTGACGCTGCAAGGGGCTGGCGTTGCCATTCACAACGACGCCCAGCACCAAGGCGCTGTCGCCCGCCTGCGCGCGCTCCATGACTGCATGGAGAAGTTTTCCTTCAACGGGCACGAAAAGGTTGCTCGCCGACGGATCGCTAATTGGCAAAGACTGGTCCACCAGCGCAATTTCCTCGCCCATGCGCGCATTGACGCGACGCAATCTGGGATCGTCGCGCATCACTACCGTTTCGACGGCAAGCAACGCGGTGAACCCTTGCCGCCAAAGCAGCTGACCCGGATCGAGATGCTGCAATTGCTCGCCGAGCTGGAGGATGCTCAGCGTGCACTCCATGGCCAATTGGGGTGCATCAAGGCTTTCGCGCCCGTCGCCAAACCGATCCTGTCGGCGCAAGTTTCATCGTGACCAAACCCCGTATCAAGTCCGGGGCGACGAGGGTGGTCGCTTAGCCCCTACCCCCGATACAGCCCGTCGATCCGCTCCTGATAACGCTCGCGGATCTTGTGCCGCCTGATCTTCATGCTCGGCGTCATTTCCTCGTTCTCGATGGTGAAGGCCTCGTCCGCGAAGGCGAACTGGCGGACTTTCTCGATCACCGAGAGATCGGCATTGGTGCGATCGACCGCCGCGGCCACGGCCTTCTTGAACGCCGGCAAGTCCTGCAGCGCCTTGAGATCGAACTTCTCGCCGTTCGCGCGCGCCCATTCGAGCGCCCACTCGGCGTCGGGCACGATCAGGCCTACCACGTAAGGCCGCTTGTCCCCGCTCACCATCGCCTGCGCGATCTCGGGCTGGAGCGTCAGCATCCCCTCGACCTTCTGGGGCGCGATATTGTCGCCCTTGTCGTTGACGATCATGTCCTTCTTGCGATCGGTGATGACGATCCGGCCCTTGTGATCGAGGTGCCCGATGTCCCCGGTGTGGAGCCAGCCGTCCTTTAGTGTGCGCGCGGTCTCGGCCTCGTTGCGCCAGTAGCCATGCATCACCAGCTCGCCGCGCACGAGGATCTCGCCATCCTCGGCGATCTTCACCTCGACGCCCCGCAGCGGCGGGCCGACCGTGTCCATCCTCAGGCCCACCTTGGGGCGGTTGCAGCTGATCACCGGGCCGGCCTCGGTCTGGCCATAGCCCTGCAGCATGGTCAGCCCCATCGCGTCGAAGAAATTGCCGACTTCGGGATTGAGCGGCGCGCCGCCCGACACCATCGCCTTGATCCGGCCGCCGAACTTCTGTCGGATCTTGGGGCGCAGCGTCTTTTCGACGAGGAAATCCAGCGGCTTGTCGCGCAGACGCTTCTTGCCGTCCTTGCTGTGCTCGGAAATCTTGAGCGCGGCATCCATCATGAAATTGGCGACTTTGCCCTGCTTTTCGACCTGCGTCATGATGCGCGTGCGCAGCACTTCGAACAGGCGCGGGACGACGACCATGATGGTGGGGCGCGTCTCCTCGATGTTCGAGGCGAGCTTTTCGAGGCCTTCGGAATAGAAGATCTCCGCGCCGACGCCGATGGGGAGATATTGCCCGCCCGAGTGTTCATAGGCGTGGGACAGCGGCAGGAACGAGAGGAAGCGCTCGTCCTGGATGCCGAAATCCTCGATCAGCACCTCGGCCGCACCCGCGACATTGCACAGGATCGCGCCGTGGTGCTGCATCACGCCCCGGGGGGCGCCGCCGGTGCCGCTGGTGTAGATCAGGCAGGCGGTGTCCGAGCGCTCGATGCGCGCAATCCGTTCGTCGACCGCGGCGCGCGCGGCGGCGGCATCGCCGGCGACGAGGCTCTTCCACTCGTGATATTCGAAGCTGCCCGATTGCTGGCGCTTGAGATCGTCGATCCCGATCACGTGCTCGACCATGCCGGTCTGCCCGATCGCGCCGACCACCGGCACCAGCAGCTTCTCGGTCGAGACGAACACTGCGCGCGCGCCCGAATTGTCGAGGATATGGGCGTGATCGCGGCGGGTGTTGGTGGTGTAGGTCGGCACGGTGATGCACCCTGCGGCCATGATCGCGAGGTCGGCAATACACCATTCGGGACGGTTTTCCGAAACCAGCGCGACCCGGTCGCCATCCTCCAGCCCCATGCGGCGCAGCGCCTCGGCCAGCAGGCACACCTGCTCGGCCGCCGAGCGCCACGATTGCGTCACCCATTGCCCGCCGGTCTTGTGGCCGAGGAACGGCGCGTCGCCCTTCTGGTCGGCGCGCTTCAGAAACAGTGCGACTAGGTTCTGCGCGCCGTCGATGTCCTGCAGCAGCTGGTCATCGGCCGGATTGACCACGGCGCGGGGGGCGTGCGTCAAAGTGGGGGCATGCACTGGCAAAGGCTCCTGATCCCTTCGAGCTTATCTTTCGGGGTTCAGGTGCGACCCCGTGTGGGGCCTGATTAGAGGCTCAAGGCCGTAGCGGCAAGCGGGGAGCACGCGTTCCCAGCTTGCCGCTCAGGGCGTGACGATGCTGACGAGGCGCGGTTCGGTGGCGACTTCCCATGTCCCGTCGGCGCGGCGGCCGAGCGCGTTGGCCTTGATCGGCGCGGGGCCCATGCGGATCCCTTTGTGGCCGAGCGCCTCCAGATCGCCCTTCATCGCCGCCAGCGCCGAGCCTTCCTCGATCAGCAGTGCGTCGCCGAAAGCCATGGCGAAGGGCATGGCAAGCGCGTCCTGCGCGCCGAGCTTGAAGTCGAGCACGCCGATGATCGCGCGGGTAACGGTGACGGGGATGGTCGGCCCGCCGGCCGCGCCGATCACCAGCACCACCTTGCCCTCGGCATCATAGACGATGGTTGGTGCCATCGACGAGCGCGGGCGCTTGCCGCCTTCCACCCGGTTGGCGACCGGCTTGCCATCGGCTTCCGGCGTGAGGGTAAAGTCGGTCAGCTCGTTGTTGAGGTAGAACCCGCCCCAGACGAGGCCCGATCCGAAGGCGCCCTCGATGGTCGAGGTGTAGCTGACAGCATTGCCCGCCGCGTCCACCACCGAGAAGTGGGTGGTGCCGTTCTCCGGCTCCTCCGGCCCGTCGCCGCGCGCCAGCGGTGCGCCCGGCGGCACCCCGGCCTCGGCCTTCGCGAGCGTCGTGTCGGGCGAAATCAGGCCCGAACGGGCGGCGAGGTAGCCCTTGTCGACCATCCCCGTCACCGGCACGCTGACGAAATCGGCATCGCCCGAATAGAGCTCGCGGTCGGCATAGGCGAGGCGCTGGCTTTCAATGAACAGGTGCCAGAAGACGGGGCTGTCCGGGCCCAATGCGGCAAGATCGAAGCGTTCGAGCTGGCCGAGCATCTGCGCCACCGCGATCCCGCCCGAAGACGGCGGCCCCATCCCGCACACGCGGTAGACGCGGTAGCGGATGCAGACCGGATCGCGATCCTTGGGCTGGTAGGCGGTGATGTCAGCGGCGGTCATCCGCCCGTCCTGCGGGGTGGCCTCGGCGACATGGGCGGCCAGCGCGGCGGCCGGCGCAGCACCATACAGCGCCTTCGGCCCTTCGGCAGCGAGCGCCCGGAAGGTGGCGGCAAGCTGCGGGTTCCTGATGGTCGTTCCGACCGGAAGCGGCTCCCCATCCGCGCCGAAGAACACCGCGCGCGCCGTGTCCGACTTGTCGGCGCGACCCTTGTTGCCGGCGAGCGATTCATGCAGCCGACGGTTCATCACGAAGCCGTCTTCGGCGAGCGCGATGGCGGGCTCGAACAGCTTGGCCCATGGTAGTTTGCCGTGCTCGGCATGGGCCTTGGCGGCGAGGGCAACATTGCCCGGCACCCCGACGCTGAGGCCCGAGAAAACCCGCGCCTCGCGCTCGAGCAGCTTGCCGTCCGGCCCGAGAAACCGTGTCGGCGTGGCAGCGGCAGGGGCGGTCTCGCGCCCGTCGATGGTGGAGAGCGCGCCGGTCGCAGCATCGGCCCGCACCATGAACCCGCCGCCGCCGATGCCGGAGCTCTGGGGTTCGACCACGGTGAGCGCCAGCATCACCGCAATCGCGGCATCGGTGGCGGAACCCCCCTGCGCAAGGATCGCCTCACCCGCTGCCGTCGCGCGCGGATCGGCGCTGCTGACGGCTCCGGTGCTGGCCGGCGCCGGATCGACGGTCGAAAGGGTCTGGCTGGTCGCGCAACCCGAAAGGGCGAGCGCCAGCGGGGCGAGCAGGGCAGGAAACACGCGCATGGGGGAGTGCTATTCGCTTCCCACGGCTTCGGCAATGCTGGTGAACCCGTCGCGCCGCATCAGCCCATCCAGCCCGCGCACAATCTTTGCGCCGAGACCGGGGCCTTCATAGACCATCGCCGAATAGAGCTGCACGAGGCTCGCGCCGGCGCGGATGCGCTCCCACGCGTGCTCGGCGCTGGCGATGCCGCCCACGCCCACCAGCGGGATCGCCCCGCCCGTAGCCTTGCGGAAATCGCGCAGGCGCTGCGTGGCCAGCGCGCGCAAGGGCGCGCCCGACAGGCCGCCGGTCTCGCCTGCGTGGTGCGAGCGCAGGGCGGGGCGGCTGATGGTGGTGTTGGATACGACCAGCGCGCCGAGCTGCTTGTCGAGCGCGATGCGGGCGATCGCGTCGATGTCGGCGGGCTCCAGATCCGGCGCGACCTTGAGGAAGATCGGGACCGTGGTGCCAGCCTCGTCGCGCGCGGCGATCACCGCGTCGAGCAGGCCGGTCAGCGCGCTTTCGTCCTGAAGCGCGCGCAGGCCCGGGGTGTTGGGGCTGGAGATGTTGACGCACAGGTAGCTGGCGACCGGCGCCATCATCCGCGCCATCACCGCATAATCGGCGATGCGATCGGCGGAGTCCTTGTTGGCACCGATATTGACCCCGACGATCCCCGGCCGCCCGGCGCGCGCCTTGAGCCGCCCAAGCGCCACCGCGCCGCCCGAGTTGTTGAACCCCATGCGGTTGATCACCGCCTCGTCCTCGACCAGCCGGAACAGGCGCGGCTTGGGATTGCCCGCCTGCGGGAGCGGGGTGATCGAGCCGACCTCGGTGAAGCCGAAGCCGAGGCCGAGCAGCGCGTCGGGCACCTCGGCGTCCTTGTCGAAGCCCGCCGCCACGCCCACCGGATTGGGAAAGTCGAGCCCGGCGACGCGGATTCCCAGCGCCCCCGGAACCGGCATCGGCCCGCGCAGGGGGAGGGCCTTGAGCCCCGTGAGGGCAAGACGGTGTCCGGTCTCCGAATCGAGCGCGAACAGGGCGGGCTTGAGCAGGCGGAAGATCATGGCGGAAGCGCCTATGGCAGGCGGGCAGCGCTGTCGAGCGTCGAGCTTCCGCAAACCTTTGCCGATGACAGATTAACCATATCTGCCAGATATTTAGTCATCCGATGCACGGGGGGATCGCGCTTGTCGCTTGCATACAATCAATCCAGCGATTCGCTCTTTATACACCCTTGTGCGACCCGAAGGGCTCGGAGCAGCAATGCTAAGAGTTCCTCAACTCAGATGGGCGGCGTTCCGGTTTCGGAGCGCCGCCTCTTTTTTGCTCCCGATTTCCCGATGCGCTTTTCCGCAGTTGTCAGACTGTCCCGGGCAGGGCTAGACCTGTGCCCACGTTGGTCGCCGACGCATAAGAAAACAGGGAAATGTCATGAAATCCGTCCGTCTGCTTGCCGCTCCGGTCTCGGTGCTGGCTCTGGCGTTTGCCACGCCGCTGGCGGCGCAGGACACCGCTCCCGCGCCCGCTCCGGCAATCGCCGAACTTCCGGCCGAAGCGGGCATCGACGAGCTTTTCGCCGCCTATGACGCAGCCAGCCTTGCCCAGTCGCCCGAAGGCAAGGCCTATCGCGGCATCCGCGATGCGGACTACGGCAAGTGGAACGATCCCTCCGAGGAAGCCGACGCGCGCGCCGACGCGCTGCTCGAACAGACGCTGGCGACCATGCGTGCGCGCTACAGCAGCGCAAAGCTCGCGCCGCAGCAGGCGCTGTCCTACCGCCTGTTCGAACAGCTCGCCGCGCGCCGCGCGAGCTTGCGGCCCTATCGCGACTATGGCTACATCTTCGACCAGATGAACGGCGCGCAGAGCGATCTGCCGGCCTTCCTGATCAACACCCACCGCGTCGCCAATGTGGCCGAAGCCGAGGCCTATGTGTCGCGCATCGCCGGGCTCGGCCCGCTGATCGACGCGCTCACCGCGCAATCGCGCGCGCGGGCGGAGAAGGGTGTGATGCCGCCCAAATGGGTCTATCCCTACGTCATCTCGGACATCCAGAACCTGCTCGATGCGAGCGAGAACAATGCCGTGCTCGAGGACTTCGGCAAGAAGGTCGCGGCGCTGGGGCTGGGCGAAGACCGCACAGCCGAGATGAACATGCTCGCCGCCATGGCATGGGCCGATCGCGCCATGCCGGCCTACGAGCGTCTGCTCGCCGAGATGGAGCGCCAGCAGGCCATTGCGCCCACCGATGACGGCATCTGGCGCTTTGCCGAGGGCGACAAGTACTATGCCGCGCTGCTCAAGAGCTACACCACCACCGATCTCACCGCGGACGAGATCCACGCGCTCGGCCTCAAGGAAACCGCCCGCATCCATGACGAGATGCGGGCGATCATGGCCAAGGTCGGCTTCACCGGCACCCTGCAGGAATTCTTCGCCTTCACCCGCACTGATCCGCGCTTCTTCCACACCAGCCGCGAGGCCTATCTCGCCGAAGCGGAAGGCCATCTGGCGCGGATGACGGCCAAGCTGCCCGAATTCTTCAACACGCTCCCCAAGGACCCGCTGGTGATCAAGCCGGTCGAGGCCTTCCGCGAGAAGAGCGCCGGCAAGGCCTTCTACCAGAGCCCCGCGCCCGATGGCTCGCGCCCTGGCACCTACTACGTCAATCTCTACAATCTCAATGACATGAGCAAGAACGAGCTCGAGGCGCTGGCCTATCACGAAGGCCTGCCCGGGCATCACCTGCAACGCTCGATCCAGGGTGCGCTGGGCGATCTGCCCGCCTTCCGCCGCTTCGGCGGGGTGACGGCCTATTCGGAAGGCTGGGGCCTCTACACCGAGGAACTGGGCAAGGACATGGGCTTCTACACCGATCCCTATTCCGATTTCGGACGGCTCGGCATGGAGCTGTGGCGTGCCGGGCGCCTGGTGGTCGACACCGGCATCCACCACAAGCGCTGGAGCCGCGAGCAGGCGATGGCGTGGCTCGCCGAGAACACGCCCAACCCGCCGGGAGATATCGAAAAGGCTATCGAACGCTATATCGTCTATCCCGGGCAGGCGACGGCCTATATGATCGGCAAGCTCAAGATCATGGAGCTGCGTGAGAAGGCGCGGACGGAACTGGGAACCAAGTTCGATATCCGCGAATTCCACGATGTGATCCTGACCAGCGGCCCGGTGCCGCTGTCGATCATGGAGGAGAATGTCGGGCAGTGGATCGCTGCCCGCCGCCAGCAGTAAGGGTCGCGCCGTATTGCAAGGGGGCCGCGCAAGCGGACAGGGCAGAATTGCAGTTCAAGCTTGATATCGTTGCTCCGCCGGCAGGGGTCGCCGCGCTGGTCAACACGTTCTATGTGATCGAGACGCAGGATGCCCGGATCGAGGAGGTCGTTCCGGCCTATTCGGCGCAGCTGGTGGTGATGCTTCGGGGGCGGCTGATTGTCGACCGGACCGACGATGCCCCGGTGGAGGCTGGCAGTGTCGCCATCAATGCCCCGCAACTGGGAGCGGCGCATTGTGTTCTGGAGGGGCCAGCGCTGCTGATCGGCGCCTCGCTGACCCAGATCGGCTGGCAGGCGCTGGCCAATCTTCCCGCCGATAAGGTGCACGACCGGCTGCTGCCGGCAGAGACGATCTTCTCGGCAAAGCAGATCGCCGCGCTGCAGACCGCAGCGGAAAAATGCGCAGCCGGGCGGCTCGCTGTCCATGATCTGTGCGCGCAAATCGCCGAGCTGCTCGCCGCGCCCCGCCACACCCTGCGCCCCGATCATGTCGCGGTGGTCGAGGCGATCATACGCTGGCTCGGCAGCGGGTTTGATCCCGCGCTCGATGCGCTCTACAGCTCGGTCGACATCTCGCCGCGTCAGCTCCAGCGGCTGTCGCGGCGGTTCTTCGGGGTGCCGCCCGCGCAGGTGCTCAAGCGCTTCCGGGCGATCCGCGCGGCGATGGTGCTGGCCAACCCGGCGCTGCCCGATGCCCTGCGCGATGAGATGCTGGCGAGCTTCTTCGATCAGGCGCACCTGATCCATGATATCCGCCGCTACACCGGGCGCACGCCGACCCAGCTGCGCGGCAAGTCGCTGTCCTCGGGGCTGCTCGACCCCAGCGGGCACGGCGATGCGGCGGGGCTGCTGCGCGTCGAGGAAGCCTCGCAACCTTAACGGTTGAAATCCGAGCAGATCGCTCGTAATTGCAAATCGGAACGATTTTGTCCGATTTGAGAACCGTTCGCAATGCGCCTGTCCAACCTCGCTGATTATGCAGTGATTACAATGTGTCAGGCCGCACTCCATTGCGGCAGTGCACGGGTGAGCGCGGCCGAGCTGGCAGCAGAATCGGGCTTGCCGGTGCCGACAGTGCAGAAGCTCGTCTCGCGACTCACCGCGGCGGGCCTGCTGCGTTCGGTGCGCGGGGCGCATGGCGGCTTGCAGCTCGGACGCCCTGCGGCGGCGATCACCGTCGCGGACATCGTCGAGGCGGTCGAAGGCCCCATCGCGCTCACCGCCTGCGTCGATCACAGCCCCTGCGATTTCGAGGCCGGGTGCAGCATGAAGCCGCACTGGCCGATCATCAACGACGCCCTGCGCGGCGCGCTGGCGGGCATCACCCTTGCCCAGCTGCGCAGCCCCGCCCCGCGTCACCAACCCGTCGAGGAACACCCGGCATGAGCGAAGACATCGAAATCCAGGACCGCGAAGCCCGCGAGGCAGCGGCCAAGGTCGCCGATTACGAGCATGGCTGGTCGGCCGATATCGACACCGAGTTCGCACCCAAGGGCCTGAACGAGGACACCGTCCGCTTCATCAGCGCCAAGAAGAACGAACCCGAATGGATGCTCGAATGGCGCCTCAAGGCCTTCCGCCTGTGGCAGACCATGGAAGAGCCCGGCTGGGCCAAGGTCGGCTATCCGAAGATCGACTATCAGGACGCCTATTACTACGCCGCGCCCAAAAAGAAGGCGACCATCGCCAGCCTCGACGAGCTCGATCCCGAGATCAAGGCGGTCTACGACAAGCTCGGCATCCCCGTAGCGGAGCAGGAAGTGCTCGCCGGGGTCGAAGGCGCGCGCAAGGTCGCGGTGGATGCGGTGTTCGATAGCGTCTCTGTCGCCACCACCTTCCGCGAGGAGCTGAAGCGCGCGGGCGTGATCTTCCTCTCGATCTCCGAGGCGATCCGCGAATATCCCGAGCTCGTCCAGAAGTGGCTCGGCAAGGTCGTGCCGGTGCGCGACAACTACTTCGCGGCATTGAATTGCGCGGTCTTCTCCGACGGCACCTTCGTCTACGTCCCCGAAGGCGTGCGCTGCCCGATGGAGCTCAGCACCTATTTCCGCATCAACGCCGAAAACACCGGCCAGTTCGAACGCACCCTGATCATCGCCGACAAGGGCGCTTACGTCAGCTACCTCGAAGGCTGCACCGCCCCGATGCGCGACGAGAACCAGCTCCACGCCGCGGTGGTGGAACTGGTCGCGCTCGACGATGCCGAGATCAAGTATTCGACCGTGCAGAACTGGTACCCCGGCAATGCCGAGGGCAAGGGCGGGATCTACAACTTCGTCACCAAGCGGGCGCTGTGCCAGGGGGACCGTTCGAAGGTCAGCTGGACGCAGGTCGAAACCGGCTCTGCGGTGACGTGGAAATACCCCTCCTGCGTGCTCAACGGCGAGGATAGCGTGGGCGAGTTCTACTCGGTCGCGGTCACCAACAATTTCCAGCAGGCCGACACCGGCACCAAGATGATCCACAACGGCAAGAACAGCCGCTCGACGATCATCTCCAAGGGCATTTCCGCGGGCAAGTCGAACAACACCTATCGCGGGCTGGTGCGGGTCGGCCCGACCGCGAGCGGCGTGCGCAACTTCACCCAGTGCGACAGCCTGCTCTTGGGCGATCAATGCGGCGCGCACACCGTGCCCTATATCGAGGTGAAGAATCCGTCGGCACAGATCGAGCACGAGGCGACCACCTCCAAGATCAGCGACGAACAGCTGTTCTACGCGATGCAGCGCGGCCTCGGCGAAGAGGAAGCCGTGGCGCTGATCGTCAACGGCTTTGCCAAGGACGTGCTCAAGGAGCTGCCGATGGAGTTCGCCGTCGAGGCGCAGAAGCTGTTGGCGATTTCGTTGGAAGGTTCGGTCGGATGAAGGCCACTCGCTTCACCCGTCATGCTGAACTCGTTTCAGCATCCATACTGCCTCAAGCGCGGACAGCGCGTGCGGAGAAATGGACCCTGAAACAAGTTCAGGGTGACGAAGCTGGTTTAGTTGAAGGGAGTGTGGGGTGAGCGCGCTCGTCCGCTTCCCACTGGTGCAGGCTAGTTTGGCGACTGCCCCGACGCTGGTTGTCGCCCTCGCCGCTTTCTGGAATCGGGAGGCAATCTTTCTGATTCCACAGACCTTATTGGCATCCGTCGCGGCCAGCGCTGTTTCTACTGTTCGGGCGAACCGTCAGTGGGGACTTCATGGCTTACTGGCTGGAATGATCGCGATCGTTCTGTCCTTCATCACATTCATATTGCTGGTCGACTAATGACAGAACGCAAGACCCTCGCCCTCAACCCTGAGGCCGCATCCACCGCCGAAGCCCCCGCGCTCAAGAAGAAGGGGCGCGGGTGGGAGATTTCGGAGAAGCGCCTCGATGCGCTGCACGAACAGGCCCGGGAACTCCGCCGCCATTCGTCCGAGGCGCACAAGGCGCTCGCCGCCAAGTTCGCGGCGGCCGACATGGGCCGCTACACCTTCAAGCGCCACGCGGTGGTCGGCTCCGCGATTGTCGATTTCAACTGCCACAACCTCGGCCTCGCGCTGGCGATTGACGAGGAGGGGCAGAACGACGCCCTCGCCAAGCGCCGCGACAAGAGCCTCGAAAGCGTCGGCATCAAGGTGATGCGCATCGCCGCCAAGGACATCCTCGAAAACCTTGATGAGGTGCTCAAGCAGCTCACGCAGGTGATGCGCGACCGGATCGAGGAACGCAAAGCCGCCGCCCGCGCGCACAAGGCGGCCAATCCGAAGCAGACCTATTCCCGCCCCAAACCGCGCGGCAACGACCGCGACGGTGACCGCAAGCCCACCCCCAAACCCCGGAGCCCCCGCGCATGATGCTCGCCACGCTCTTTGCCCCGCTTCTCGCGCTGCAATCGGTCGGCGAGGCCGTTGTCGCGATCAAGAACGACAATCCCGAGACCTGGAGCGTCGAATATCCGCGCCTGATCCAGCCCTATGTGCAGGATTACCGGCGCTGCCTTGCGGTGACCAACCGCACCGTCACCGGGGTCGCCAATTTCGAGGCGCAGCACGCCGCCGATCTGCCGCGCTGCGCGGAGCGGCGCGCCAAGGCGATTGCCGATTCCAACGCCGCACTGGCGGGCGCCAAGACCGCGATGACGCCGGAGGAGGTCGACCAGCTCTTCGCCAATATCGGCCGCATCCACATCGCCCGGGGCGCCGATCTCGACAAGCAGTTCCGCCAGCGCCTCGCCGGGGCCGAGGCGGCCAGCACTGCCTATGAAGCGGGCCGGCCCAAGGGGCTGGTGATCGAATTGCGCGACGCGAGCGTGGTCAAGGCCCGCACCGACGCGAGTGCCGCTGCGGCGGAACAGGACAAGGACAGCCAGTAATGCTCACCATCACCGATCTTCACGCCAGCGTCGGCGACAAGCCGATCCTCAAGGGCCTCAGCCTGCACGTACCTGCGGGCGAGGTGCACGCGATCATGGGCCCCAACGGCGCGGGCAAGTCGACGCTGGCTAACGTGCTGGGCGGCAAGCCGGGCTACGAGGTGACCGGCGGGAGCGTGGAGTTCCGGGGGCAGGATCTGCTCGCGCTAGAACCGCACGAACGTGCGGCGGCGGGGCTGTTCCTCGGCTTCCAGTATCCGGTCGAGATTCCGGGCGTCTCGAACGTCCAGTTCCTGCGCGAGGCCCTCAATGCCCAGCGCAAGAGCCGCGGCGAGGAGCCACTGTCGGGCGGCGATTTCCTCAAGCTCGCCAAGGACAAGGCGGGGCTGCTCAAGATGGACATGGACATGCTCAAGCGGCAGGTGAATGTCGGCTTCTCGGGCGGCGAGAAGAAGCGCGCCGAGATGGTGCAGATGGGCATTCTCGACCCGGCTTTTGCCGTGCTGGACGAGACGGATTCGGGCCTCGATATCGACGCGCTGCGGATCGTCGGCGCAGGCATCAACGCGATCATGCGCTCGCCGGACAAGGGCGTGCTCCTCATCACCCACTACCAGCGACTGCTCGACGTGGTGCGCCCCGACAAGGTCAGCATCCTTGCCGGCGGCCGCATCGTCGAGACCGGCGGGCCGGAACTCGCCCTGCGGCTCGAGGCCGAGGGCTATGACGCGGTGATGGCGTGACGACAGCCACTCTCCCCACCCGCCGCGATGAAGCGTGGCGCTATGCCGATATGGACGCGCTCGCGCGGCTCGGCGCGGCGGCGCTTGATGCGTGGCAGGAGATTACCGTGCCCGCTGACGAGAGCGTGACGCGTTGTTTTGTGGTCGGAAGCGCCGCGCCTGAGGTGCACCGCATCCGCCTGACCATCGGCGAGGGTGCGAGTGCGGCGTTCTTCGTCACCAATGTGGGGAGCGATTACACCCGCGTCGAACTGGAAGTGCGGCTCGCACGTGGAGCGCATTTCGAATTCGGCGGTGTCACCATTGGCGGAGCGGGCGTGACCCGCGAATTCGTGACGCAGGTCGTCCATGCTGAGCCGGAAGCCACGAGCAACCAGACGGTGCGTGCGGTCCACTGGGCCGCCGCGACCGGCAATTTCCTCGGCGAAATCAAGGTCGCGCGCCATGCCCAGAAGACCGATGCGGCGCAGGATTTCAAGGGTCTGCTGCTCGAAGCCGGGGCGAGCGCCAACGCTGTCCCGCAGCTCGAAATCTTCGCCGACGACGTGAAGTGCGCCCACGGCGCGACCGTCGGCGAACTCGACGAGGGCGCGCGCTTCTACATGATGGCGCGCGGGGTCGATCCGGCGAGCGCGCAGCGGCTGCTGGTGCAGGCCTTCATCGGCGATGCCTTCGTGGCGCTGGAGGACGAGGCCGAGCGCGAGACCCTGCTCGATGCCGCGCTGGCGGCGCTGGAGGGGGCGCGGTTGTGAACGCCCCCACAACCCTCGCGCCGCTCGCGGACCTGCGCGCCGATTTCCCCGGCATGGTCACCCATGACGGCAAGCCGTGGCACTACCTCGACACCGCCGCCACCGCGCAGAAGCCGCGCGCCGTGATCGACGCCATGGCGCGCGCGCTCGGCGAGGATTACGCGACTGTCCACCGCGGGGTCTATGCCCGGTCGGCCGAGATGACGCTCGCCTACGAGGCGGCGCGGCGCAAGGTTGCGGCGTTCATCGGCGGGCATGAGGACGAGGTGATCTTCACCCGCGGCGCTACGGAAGCGATCAATCTCGTCGCCCAGACCTGGGGCCGGACGAACCTCAAGCCGGGCGACCGCATCCTGCTCTCGCAGCTGGAGCACCATTCGAACATCGTGCCGTGGCAGATGGTCGCCGCCGAAACCGGCGCGGTGATAGATGTCTGCCCGCTGACCGCGGACCACTGCATCGATCTCGATGCCGCCGAAGCGATGCTGACCGAGCGCCACAAGCTGGTCGCCTTCGCGCATGTCTCGAATGTGCTCGGCTCGGTGCTCGACGCCCCGCGCGCCGCCGCGCTGGCGCATCGGGTCGGGGCGAAGCTGCTGCTCGACGGGTGCCAGTCTGCGCCGCACATGGGGGTCGATGTCGCCGCGCTTGGCTGCGACTTCTACGTCTTTTCAGCGCACAAGCTCTACGGTCCGACCGGGATCGGCGCGCTGTGGGCCAAGGCCGCGATCCTCGCCGACATGCCCCCCTATCAGGGCGGCGGCGCGATGATCGACCGCGTGACCTTCGAGCGCACCACCTACGCCCCGCCGCCGCAACGCTTCGAGGCGGGCACCCCCGCGATCACCGAGGCGATCGCGCTCGCCGCCGCGGTCGACTACGTCAGCGCCATCGGCCCGGACCGCATCCATGCGCACGAGCAGGCGCTGGTCGCCCGCCTGCGCCGCGAGCTTGGCGCGATGAACGATGTGACCCTGTTCGGCCCCGCCGACAGCGCGGGCATTGTCAGCTTCGCGATCGACGATATCCACCCGCACGATCTCGGCACGATCCTCGATGAGGCCAATGTCGCGATCCGCGCGGGGCATCACTGCGCCCAGCCGCTGATGGATTACCTCGGCGTTCCCGCCACCGCACGCGCCAGCTTCGGCCTCTATTCGAGCGAAGCCGATATCGACGCGCTGCTGGCCGGGATCGCCCGCACCCGCCGCATTTTTGGAAAAGGATGAGAG
This sequence comes from Porphyrobacter sp., assembly GCA_027531395.1. GTDB lineage: Bacteria > Pseudomonadota > Alphaproteobacteria > Sphingomonadales > Sphingomonadaceae > Erythrobacter. Next base: position 69,196 of record JAPZRO010000005.1, read on the forward strand.
CGATGGATAGCTCGACCGAAAAGCCACCCCGCGCCCGCGTCGAGGACGCGATCGACACCGACACCGATGCACCTCGTACCCGCGACTATCTCGACGGCTTCCTCGCCGCCAAGCCCGCTGCCGATGCCGTGGGCGGAGACGGCAGCGCGCTGCAGGCCGCGGTGATCGAGGCGCTGCGCGAGATCTATGACCCGGAAATCCCGGTCAACATCTACGATCTGGGCCTGATCTACGGGGTCGAGGTCGACGACAACGCCGACGCCACCATCACCATGACGCTCACCACCCCGCATTGCCCGGTGGCCGAGACCATGCCGGGCGAAGTCGAGATGCGCGTCACCTCGGTGCCGGGCATTCGCGACGCCGAGGTGGTGCTGGTGTGGGAACCGGCCTGGGGCCCGCACAAGATGAGCGACGAAGCGCGGCTCGAACTGGGGATGCTGTGACGCTTGCGCCTGCCTTGACGATTGCCTTGGCGGACTACCGCGACCCGCGCGACGCGGCGGACGTCGTCGCGCTGCTCGACGCCTATGCGCGCGATCCGATGGGCGGCGGTGAACCCTTGTCCGATGCGGTGAAAGCGCGGCTGACGGGTGATCTGGCGGCCAACCCGCAGGCCTTTTCGCTGCTGGCACGGCTTGACGGGGAGGCTGTCGGCCTTGCCAACTGCTTCATGGGCTATTCGACCTTCGCCGCCGCGCCGCTGGTCAATATCCACGATCTTGCGGTTTTGCCCGGGCTTCGTGGCAAGGGCATCGGCAAGGCGCTGATGGCGGCGATCGAGGCCGAGGCCTTGAAGCGCGGGGCCTGCAAGGTCACATTGGAAGTGCTGAGCGGTAATCCGGCGCGGCACCTTTACGAGGCCTGCGGCTATGGCGACTACCAGCTCGATCCCGCCACCGGGCACGCACTGTTCTGGCAGAAGAGGCTGACATGACGGAAACGACCACCACCACTCGCCCCGCGCCCAAGGCGGCTGTCACGCTCACGCCCAGCGCCGAGGCGCGCATTGCCGAGCTGATGAGCAAGGCCCCGGAAGACGCGATCGGTGTGAAGCTGTCGACCCCGCGCCGTGGCTGCTCGGGCCTCGCCTATTCGGTCGACTATGTCACCACCGAGGCGAAGTTCGACGAGAAGATCATCACCCCCGGCGGCACCTTCTACATCGACGGGGCTTCGGTGCTCTACCTGATCGGCAGCGTGATGGACTGGCGCGAGGACGATTTCACCGCCGGCTTCGTGTTCGAGAACCCGAATGCCAAGGGCGCCTGCGGCTGCGGCGAGAGCTTCATGGTGTGAGGCGGCGTCTGCCCCTCACTCTTCCGCCGCCAGCCGCGCGATCAGGCGGCTTTCCAGCTCGTCGACCTCGCCATCGGCGTCGATCATCTTTTCGAGCCATTCGTTCTCGTAATCGGTGATGACCTCGCCGGCAGCAGCCAGCGCGGTGTAGTTAGTGCCCGGCTTCTTCTTGCCGAACACCTTGCCGAAGTGGTTCATCACATGCGGCGCTTCCTTGGCAACGCGGCCCATGAAGCGGCCCACGTTCGCCTTGTTGTCGGCAACGAAAGCTTCCAGCTCCAGCTTGCGCTCGTGGCTGACCTGCGCGTGATCGAGGACGAAGCCCTTGAGGTAATTGGCGACCCCGTCGATGAACAGATCGTCCCACTCGGCCGCGTTTTCCTCGGCGAGGGTTTCGTCCTTCAGGCGGAACAGCATCTCGGCATCGTAGCGGGTGACCGCCGCGGGGCCGTGGCCGCCGCTCGCCCAGATCACGCGGCGGATGATGCGGCATTCGGCGGCGCTGATATGCGTGGCCGAGAGCTCGCCGCCGCAACGGGTCGGGCCGGTCCCGGTCAGCACCTCGCGCTCGACCTGTGCCAGCACGTAGTTCTTGAGCCGGTCGGGGGTGTTCTCCGCGCGCTCGATGATGCGCACGATGGTTTCGAGCTCGACCATGCTTTCGAGCACGCCGTCATGGTCGATCTGGCCGATCAGCCACTGGGCTTCCTCGTCGCTGCACTGCAGGCGCGGCGGGGTGCCGTTGAGCACGAATTCGCCGATCGCCTCGACGAAGAAGTCGCACCATTCGGGGCTGCGCTCGCTCAGCGAATTGTTGAGCGCGAACAGCGCCTCGGCCTCGCCGCGGTGGATGATGCCGTCGCCCCAGCCCTGGCGGCGGAGCGCCAGCAGCTCGTCAGCCGCGATCTGCCCGTCCGCAGCCGCGCGCTGGGCGATCTCGATGAAATGCGTGGTCATGCCCGTTCAAATCCTTACCGGTTTCGCATGCGGGCATCGCACGAACAGGCTTAAGACCGCGTTACCGCCTTTCGACCTCGCGGATGCAGGCGCCGCGATCCACCGCCGCCCCGCCCTGCCGCTGGCGCGCCTCGACATGGGCCGCGACCGGATCGGCCCCGGGGCGCAGCGGGTAGAGATAGATATCGAGCACGCAGTCGCGGCCCGAGAACTGGAGCTTGCGCGCATCGCCCTCGGCGACATCGAGCCGCGGCGCGCCGAACCGCCGGCTGAGCGTGCCGGCGTCCTGCCCGATCACCCCTTCGAGCCCCTGCGGCGCCATCATTTCGGGCACCACCACGATGCTGCTGCCGCGCGGCTGCGCGGGCGGCGCGGGCCGCGAGGGGGCAGCACCGCCCGCGCATCCTGCCAGCGCCAGCCCCAGCGCGGCCAGCGCGAGAGCCGAACGGGTGATCATGCCTCTGCCTCCTTCTCAAGCCGCCGCAGCACCAGATGCGTCCCCGCCGCCGCGCCTACCACCGGACCGATCAGGCCGACGACCGGCACCAGCATCAGTCCCGCGATGCTCGCGCCGAGCAGGAACCGCTCCGCCTTCCCCGCCGGATTGCCGCCCGCCGCCACCGCCTCATGCCGCAGCCACGCCATGTCGGTCAGTTCGCGCCCGAGCAGCACCGCGTTCACCCCCAGAAACACCAGCGCCGGCCCGACGCCCGTGAAGGCGACCAGTCCCGCTACCGGCAGCGCCAGCAGGTTGTAGCCCAGCGCCCGCAGCAGCCCTCTGACCGAGTTGGCCAGATCCCGGCGGAACGGCAGCGGCTGCGCCTGTGTCGCCCGCACCGGATAGTGCCGCGCCTCGACCGCCGCGACCACCTCGTCGGCGAAGAACTGCAGCACTGCCATCGCCACCACCCGGAACAGCAGCCACATCGCCACCGGCACCAGCACCACCGCGGCGACCCCGGCCCAGCCCTCGTCTATCCCGTAGCGCGATCCCGCTTCGGCGAGGGCGAAATAGAGCCCTGTCCCTGCCGCCACGAACACCGCCAGCGTCAGCGCGACGCTCTTGACGACCACCGCGAGGATGCGGCGGTCGCCCAGCTGGCCAAGGGCCTTTGCAAGCGCGGCGGGAACGGCGGACATGGCCTCAGGCGATGCGGGCCATGCGCAGCGAAGTCAACGCGGGGATGCTGCGCCGCACACAGATGCTTGGCGCGAGCGCGGAAGGCGGCTAGGCGGCGCGCAGATTTCATTCCCGAGGAACCCCCTGTGACCGCCACGACCCCGCCCCGCTACGACGTGATCGCCATCGGCAATGCCGTGGTCGACGTGATTGCCTCCTGCGAGGAGGAGCTGATCGACGAGCTCCAGCTCAATCGCGGCGGCATGACCCTGATCGACGAGGCGCGGGCCGAGGAGCTCTACGAAGCCATGCCCCCCGCGCGCGAGCTGTCGGGCGGTTCGGCGGCCAACACGCTGGCGGGCCTCGCCACGCTCGGCCTGCAATGCGCCTTCATCGGCCAGGTCGCCGACGACCAGCTTGGCAAGGTGTTCCGCCACGACATGCGCGCCACCGGCATCGATTTCGACACCCCTGCGCGCGAGGGCGAACCGGCGACGGGGCGCGTGCTGATCTTCGTCACCCCCGATGGCGAGCGCACGATGAACACCTTCCTCGGTGCCGGGCAGTTCCTGCCCGCGGCCGCGCTCGACGAGGAGCTGATCGCCTCGGCCGCGATCCTCTATCTCGAAGGCTATCTGTGGGACCCCGAAGAGCCCCGCCGCGCGATGCGCCGCGCGATCGAGGTGGCGCGCAATGCCGGCCGCAAGATCGCCTTCACGGCGAGCGAAAGCTTCGTGATCGAGCGCCACGGCGACGATTTCCGCGCCATGATCGAGGAAGGCATCATCGACATCCTGTTCGTCAACGAGAGCGAGCTGGCGACGCTGACGGGCGAGGATGACTTCGAGGCGGGCCTGGCGGCGGTGGCGGGCAAGGTGCCGGTGCTGGTCGCGACCCGCAGCGAGAAGGGCGCAGTCGCGATCGCGCACGGCGAGCGCGCCGAAGTCGCCGCGGTGCCGGTGATCAAGGTGGTCGACACCACCGGTGCGGGCGACCAGTTCGCGGCCGGGTTCCTCTCGGGCTACGTCAAGGGCGAGCCCCTGACGCGGTGCCTCAAGCGCGGCGCGATCTGCGCCTCGGAAGTGATCGCGCATTACGGCCCGCGTCCCGAGGCGGACATGCTCAAGCTGATGGATGAGCGGTTGTAAGCAATAAAATAACAAAGGTGACAAAGGTGACACCGTGTCAAGTTTGTCTCCCGCCGTTTAATTTCGCAAAATCATGGACTTGTGCCCATGTCCGCGCGCGGACGGACACAAGGCTTTTGCGCGCGAATTCGCCTGTCCGCCGGTCTGGCTGGCTGACTTCTGGCTGGCTGACGATGGCAAAGAGCGGCGCGCAGCCTAACCCCGCGCCCGCGTGGTAGGAAAGCTCACTCGTCCGGCACGTAGCCGGCGTTGCGCAGGCTCACCATGTAATGCGCGATCTGGTCGATCTGCGGGCGGGTGAGGGTGAAGTCCATGTCCTCGGGGTAGTTGTGCGCCTCGGCCAGCCAGTCCGCGAGCGACTTTTCCGAGAGCCCACGCCGGTTGGCGATCGCGGCGAAACTGGGCGAGGCCGGATTGGGCGAGAGGAACGGCGGCTCGACCGCATGGCACCCCCCGCAGGCCGCCTCGACGAACGCCGGCGCGCGGGTGTCGGCCGAGGGCGAGGTCGCCTTGCCCACCATCGGCGGGGCGTCAGCAGGCGCAGCGGTCTGGCAGGCGGCAAGCGCGAGCAGAGCGAGCGGGGCGATGCGGTGGGTCATGCTGGTCTTATCCTCTCTCTCCGCCCCGCATTCCTTGATCGGGATCAATTTTGGGTGGTGACCCTGCGCCAAAGCCTATCCGATGACCGCTTAGAGGGGAAGGTGCCACACCCAAGCCCGTCGCCCCGTGCTTGACACGGGGCTTGGCTACCTTCGGGCGGACGCGGAACCGAAAAAGCCTAACCCCGTGTCAAGCACGGGGCGACGAGAGGGGGAGGTTAGGCCGCCCCTTCCCGCGCCACTTCGCGCCAGCCGATGTCGCGGCGGCAGAAGCCGCTCGGGAAGCTGATCCGGTCGACCGCCGCATAGGCGTTCGCCTGCGCTTCGGTGACGCTGGCTCCGGTCGCCGTGACGGCCAGCACCCGCCCGCCGTTGGCCACCAGCGCGCCGTCCGTGAGCGCGGTGCCGGCGTGGAAGATCTTGAGGTGACGCTGTTCTCTCGCGCCCGTCTGGTCACAGGCCGAAATGTCGATCGCGCCGCCTTTCGCGGGCGTGCCGGGGTAGCCGTTCGCGGCCATGATGACCGTCAGCGCAAAGACCGCCTCGAATTCGGGCGATTCCGCGTCCAGTTCATCGAGCTTGCCGGTGGCGCACAGCCACATGATGTTCGCCAGATCGTCGCGCAGCCGCATCATCAGCACCTGGCACTCCGGATCGCCGAAGCGGGCGTTGTATTCGATCAGCTTGGGGCCGTCCGTCGTCAGCATCAGCCCGGCGAAGAGCACGCCCTGATAGGGGTTCCCCTCCTCGCGCATGGTGCGCACGGTCGGCTCGATGATCTCGGCCATGACGCGGGCCTCCAGTTCCGGCGTCAGCACCGGCGCGGGGGAATAGGCGCCCATGCCGCCGGTGTTGGGGCCGGTATCCCCGTCGCCGACGCGCTTGTGATCCTGCGCAGAGCCGAAGGGGACGATGTGGCGTCCGTCAGTGAGGGCGAAGAAGCTTGCCTCCTCGCCCTCCATGAACTCCTCGATCACCACCTGCGCGCCTGCGCCGCCGAAGGCCCCGCCGAACATGTCGGCGAGCGTATCCTCGGCCTCGGCAAGGCTCGCGGCGATCACCACGCCCTTGCCCGCCGCGAGCCCATCGGCCTTGAGCACGTAAGGCGCGGCGAAGCGGGCGAGGGCGGCGCGGGCTTCCTCCAGCGAAGAGGTGCGCACGTAGCCGGCGGTCGGGATGCCCGCGCGGGCGCAGAGGTCCTTGGTGAAGCCCTTGGAGCCTTCGAGCTGGGCAGCAGCCTGCGAGGGGCCGAACACCGGCACGCCTGCGGCCCGCAGCGAATCCGACAGCCCGTCGACCAGCGGCGCCTCGGGCCCAACCACCACAAGATCGATGGCCTTGTCAGCGCAAAAGGCGATCACCGCGCCGTGATCGGTCGCATCGAGCGCCACGCATTCCGCTTCTTCCGCGATGCCGGGATTTCCGGGGGCGGCGTAGAGCCTAGCGCAGCTCGGGGATTGCGCCAGCGCCCATGCCAGCGCATGTTCGCGGCCTCCCGAACCCAGAAGCAGGATATTCATGGCCCCTCCGCCCAACTCCGATAACGATGCCGGGCTGGTAGCGCGCGAAAGGCAGGGCGACAACGCCCAGCCGCTGACCATCAGCGAGATATCCGCGCTGCTCAAGCGCACGGTGGAGGACCGTTTCGGCTTCGTGCGCCTGCGCGGCGAGCTGTCGGGGGTGAAGCGGGCGGCCTCGGGCCATTTCTACTGCGCCCTGAAGGACGAGGGCGCGGTGATCGACGGGGTGATGTGGAAGGGCAACGCGGCCCGCCTCAACTTCCGCGCCGAGGACGGGCTGGAGGTGATCGCCACTGGCAAGCTGACGACCTATCCCGGGCGCTCGAAATACCAGATTGTGATCGACAGCCTTGAACTGGCGGGCGAGGGCGCGCTGCTGGCGCTGCTGGAGAAGACCCGCGCAAGGCTGGCGGCAGAAGGCCTGTTCGATGCCGGGCGCAAGCGTGCCCTGCCGTTCCTGCCGAAGGTGATCGGGGTGGTGACCTCGCCCACCGGAGCGGTAATCCGCGACATTCTCCACCGGCTGGCGGACCGTTTTCCGAGCCACGTGCTGGTCTGGCCGGTTCTGGTGCAAGGGCAGGGCGCGGCGGAGCAGGTGGCAGCCGCCGTGCGCGGGTTCAGCGCCATCCAGCCCGGCGGACCCGTCCCGCGCCCCGATGTGGTGATCGTCGCGCGCGGGGGCGGGTCGATCGAGGACCTGTGGAGCTTCAACGAGGAAGTCGTCGTCCGCGCCATCGCCGAATGCTCGATCCCCGTCATCTCCGCCGTCGGGCACGAGACCGACACCACGCTCGCCGATTTCGCCGCCGACCGCCGCGCGCCGACGCCCACCGCCGCTGCCGAAATGGCGGTGCCGGTGCGCGCCGATCTCGCCTTCACCCTGTCCGATCTCGGCACCCGCCAGCGCCGCGCGGTGTACCGCCCGGTCGAGTTGGGCCGCGAGCGGCTGGCGGCGCGTGCCCGCCTGCTACCGCGGCCCGAGAACCTGCTCGCACCCCAGACCCAGCGGCTCGATGACCTGTCCGAGCGCCTGCGCCGCGCGCTCGGCGACCGTTCGGCCAAGGGGCGCGAGCGGCTGGCGGGGGCGGCGGCGCGGCTGTCGCCCAGTCTCCTCACCCGTTCCGCCAGCGAGGCGCAGCGGCGGCTCGAGCGTGCGCGGCTGGTGCCGGCGCTGGTCGAGCGGCCCTTGCGCACAGGGGCTGACCGCCTCGCCGCGCTGACCCGCGTGATGAGCCAGCTCCACCCCGAAAAGCCGCTGGAGCGCGGCTATGCGATCATCCGCTCGGCCGAGGGCAAGGCGCTTACCACCCGCGCCGAGGCGGCGGGCGAGGCGCTGCTGACGCTGCAATGGCGCGACGGGACGCTGGATGCCGTGCCCGCTGGCAGCCCCCCGCCGCCCGCCAGACCGCGCCCGGCCTCCGCGCCGAAACGCCCCGGGCCGCAACAAGATGATTTGTTCGGATAGCCGCTCGGTGCTATCGGGAGCGCCATGCTGATGTCCTCCGCCGACAAGACCGCCAAGCTCTACTACGGCCCCTCCAGCTTCCGCGTGCTGCGCCCGGGCAGCCACGTGCTGTGCACGGTGACGGGCGAGGAGATCCCGCTCGCCGAACTGCGCTACTGGAGCGCCGAGCGGCAGGAGGCCTATGTCTCGTGCGAGGTCGCCACGCGCCGCTTGCTGGGTCTTGATCCCGCCTAGGTGCGCGCACGGCATTTCCGCTGGCTGCTGCTGGTTGTCGTGGCTCTGGGCCTTGGCCCCGGCCTGTTCTGGCGCACCCCCACCGGCCTGCGCAGCGACGGCGCGGCGGTCAGCGTCACCCCGATTGCCGAGCGCGCCGGCGTTGCGGGCGAGCTGCCGCTGACCGGCGCATGGGAGCTCGGCTCGGAGCATGGCTGGTTCGGCGGCTTTTCGGCGCTGGTGGCAGACGGGCGCGGGCTGATCGCCGGGAGCGACCGCGGCTGGCTGCTCGCCATCGACCTCGCCGGCCCCGCCCCGCGCGCCGTGCCCGAGAGCTTCCGCTTCGTCGGCCGCCGCGCCAACCCGCGCGACGAGGTGCTCGATCTCGAATCGCTCGCGCGCGATCCTGCCGACGGCACGCTGTGGGCGGGGTTCGAGGGCTTCAACCAGATTGAGCGATTCGCGCCCGATGGCACCCGCGCCTTCCGCAGCCCGCCCGAAATGGCGCGCTGGAGCCACAATAGCGGCGTCGAGACGATGGAGCGGCTCGCCGACGGGCGCTTCGTGGCGATTGCCGAGGGGCCGGAGCGCGGCGGCAAGGCCCTGCACCGCGCGCTGCTGTTCGCGTGCGATCCGGTGGAGCCGCAGACGGCAACCGCCTTCCGCTTTGCCTCATGGCCCGGTTACGATCCGGTCGATGCCACCCAGCTCCCCGACGGGCGGGTGCTGATCCTGCTGCGGCGGGTCGAATATGCGATCCCTGCGCGCTTCGACACCGCCATCGCGATCGCCGATCCCGCCGCGATCCGTGCCGGCAAGCCGTGGCGGGGGCGAATCATCCAGCGCCTCAGCGGCGGGGTGTTCGCCGATAATTTCGAGGGAATCGCCTTCGTCCCCGATGCCAGCAATCCGTCACGCGGGGCCGTGTGGGTCATCGCCGACGACAATTTCTCGGCGTTCCAGAAGAGCGTGCTGGTGCGCTTCGACTGGGAAGGGTGAGATTGCCGCAAACGAAAAAGCGCCCGGGAAGCCCGAGCGCTTGATCGATTCGCTTCAGCCCCGAGGGGCGACGCGCTTAGGCTGCGGCGTTGGCCTTCACCAGCTCGCGCTTCACCTTCTGCGCGTTGGCCGAAAGCTTGTCGTCGCTGGTCTTGAGCAGCCAGTTGTCGAGCCCGCCATTGTGCTCCACCGAGCGCAGGCCGTGGGTCGACACGCGGAACTTGAAGCTGCGCTCCAGCTTCTCGCTCATCAGCGTGACGTTCTGCAGGTTGGGCAGGAACACGCGCTTGGTCTTGTTGTTGGCGTGGCTCACATTGTGGCCAACCTGGCGGCCCTTGCCGGTCAGTTCGCAGATGCGCGACATGGTGTGTCTCTTCTCGTAAAGTTCGGGTGTGATCCGGGAAAGCGGCGCGCATAACGGGGCAAGGCCGAATCGTCAAGCAAGTTGCGCGGGCCTCGCGCCCCGGCTAGCCCGGCGCACATGACCCACTGGCCGCTCCCCCTGCCGATGCAACGCGCGCTCGACGCTGCGCGGGCGGCGGCTGCAGCCGGCGAAGTGCCGATCGGCGCGGTGATCGTCAAGGACGGAGAGGTGATCGCCGCGGCGCACAACGCCCCGCGTACGGATCACGACCCCACCGCCCACGCCGAGATTCTGGCGATTCGCGCGGCGGCACGGGCGCTGGGCGACGAGCGCCTGACCGGCTGCGAGCTGTGGGTGACACTCGAGCCCTGCGCGATGTGCGCGGGCGCGATCGCCCATGCCCGCATCGCCCGGCTCTATTACGCCGCGAGCGATCCCAAGGGCGGCGCGGTGGAACACGGCGCGCGGGTGTTCGAGCAGGAACAGTGCCTCCACCGTCCCGAGGTCTATTCCGGCATGGGCGAGGCCGAGGCGGCGGACTTGCTCAAGGGGTTCTTCAGGGAGCGGCGCTGACGAGCGGCCCCTTAATCGACAAGACGCGTCTGCCGGGCACGGAGTGCGATCACCACCGGCACCAAATTGACCAGCACACCCACCGACAGGCCCAGCCATGTCGGCCCAAGGTTGATGTTCGCTACCATCAGCACGATCCACCAGCCCGACCGGCCATTTTCGCGCAGCTCGTAGAAAGTGGCTACACAGGCCAGCAGGTAGGGCGGAAAACCGAGGAACATCAGCCATAGCGGCAGTTCCAGCAGGTAGACCACGACAACGCAGGCATAGGTGAAGGCAATCAGCGCGGGCACCCGCACGGCGAAGCGGCTCTGCGCCCAGTGCGGCAAGGTGGCCTCAAGGCCGGGCGAGCGATCCGAATAAGCCATTGAAGGCGAATAACACTTCGGGCGCTTGCCGCCTAGCCATTGCCGAGCACCCAGGCGCGCGCAGCCTCGCTCTCCCCGGCATCATAGACCGCGTAGGTGACGCCCGGCAGCAGCGCGCTTTCGATCCGCGATGCGGCGCGCATCCATGCCTCGTCGGACACCACGGCAATCCGGCCGAGCCGCCAGACCCACCGCATCAGCGGCACGATATTGGCCAGTTCCAGCGTGATCGCGGAGAGCGGCGGCATGCTGGCCATCGCGGTGAAGTCGAACAGGACATTGCCGCCCTCTTCGGCGGCGTCCCGCGCCTTCACGAAGTCGATAAAGGCGGCGAGGTCGTCGCGGGTGACTTCGCCGTAGATCACGATGCGGTGGGCTGTGGGCGATAGGCGTTCGATGTCGATCATGAGCTGTCCTCCCGACCCGGCGGTGCGATCATACGCCTGTCGGGAGGCAAGAGCCAGTGCGGCCTGCGCGGCGCTACCCCTGCCCCCGCCCGCGCTCCTGCACGGCGGCGCGGCGGGCTTCGACTTCTTCCGGAGCCACGGCCGAGTTGGCGGCGCTCGAACGCTCCGCCTCGAGCGTCAGCCCCTCGCCGAAGGTCCGCGCATAGCCATCGTCGATCAGGCGCTTGTAGAGGCCGAGGAAGGCGGGATCGATCCCCGCCATGTCGCCCGCCAGCTTGCGCGCCAGCGGCAGGAGTTCGTCGGGCGCGACCACGTGGTTCACCAGCCCCCAGCTGTGCGCGGTGGCGGCGTCCAGGAAATTGCCGGTGAAGGCGAGTTCCTTGGCGCGACTGATCCCGATCATGCGCGAAAGCTTCTGCGACAGCCCCCAGCCCGGCACGATCCCGACCCGCGCGTGGGTGTCGGCGAAGCGGGCGTTGGTGCTGGCGATCAGCACGTCGCAGGCGAGCGCGACTTCGAAGCCGCCGGTGATCGCCACGCCATTGATGGCGCCGATCACGGGCTTCCTGCACAGCTCGATGGCTTTCACCGGATTGTCCGCCGGGTCGGTGGCATTGGCGCTGCCGAGCGCGCCTTCCTCGCTGCCGAGTTCCTTGAGATCGAGCCCTGCGGTGAAGGCCCGCTCGCCCGCGCCGGTGAGGATCACCGCGCGCACGGTGTCGTCCGCGTCCACCGCGCGCATCACTTCGGCGAGGCGTTTGCGAAGGGCGCGGTTCAGCGCGTTCATCGCCTGCGGGCGGTTCAGGGTGACGGTGGCAATGCCGTCAGCCACCTCGCACAGGATCACGTCGTCAGACATCACAAACTCCAGTCGATGGCGCCGCGCCCGTTGGCCTCGAGGAAGGCATTGGCGCGGCTGAACGGGCGCGAGCCGAAAAAGCCGTTATGCGCCGATAGCGGGCTGGGGTGGGCCGAGGCCACTATCAGATGGTGCGAGGCGCGCCCCAGCGCCGGCACCCGGCTGGCCTTTTTCTTCGCGTGGCTGCCCCACAGGATGAACACGGTCGGCACATCGCGCTCCGCCACGGCGGCGACCGCGGCGTCGGTGATCGCGTCCCACCCGCGCCCGGCGTGGCTGCCCGCCTGCCCCGCCTCGACGGTCAGCGTGTTGTTGAGCAGCAGCACGCCCTGCCGCGCCCATTTCGAGAGATCGCCGGTGACGGGACGCGGCAGGCCGAGATCGGCCTCCAGCTCCTTGTAGATGTTCACGAGGCTCGGCGGCGGGCGCACGCCGTGCTGGACCGAGAAGGCCAGGCCATGCGCCTGCCCCGGGCCGTGATAGGGGTCCTGCCCGAGGATCACGCAGCGCACCGCGTCCAGCGGGGTCAGCGCGAGCGCGGCGAGGCGTTGGCCGCGCGGGGGATAGACCACCTTGCCCGCGCTTTCCTCCGCCTTGAGCCACCCGCCGAGCCGCCGCGCCTCGGGGCTCGCCAGCGCAGGTTTGAGCGCGCTCCGCCAGCTTTCGGGGATGGTGTCGGTCACGAGAGGCTCCGTGAGTGGCGAGCGCAGCCGGGACGTGTCGCCTGATCTGCCCCGACTGCGCTCTGCCGCAAGGCCTAGGTCACCCGCGCCCCATGCGCCACTGGCCCCTTCCCCTCTTTCCCCAATCGGCGTAGGGCGGCAGGCATGGCTGTGCATTTTCACGAGGAAGACCTGCCCCCCGGCGTGCTTGCCGGGACCGGCGCGATTGCGATCGACACCGAGACGATGGGGCTCATCACCCCGCGCGACAGGCTGTGCGTGGTGCAGCTGTCCGATGGTTCGGGCCACGAGCATCTGGTGCGCTTCGGCCCCGGCAGCAGCTATGATGCGCCCAACCTCAAGGCGCTGCTGGCCGACAATTCGCGGCTGAAGCTCTACCACTTCGCGCGCTTCGATCTGGCGGCGCTGTATCACTATCTCGGCGTGATGGCCGGGCCGGTGTTCTGCACCAAGATCGCCAGCCGCCTGACCCGCACCTATACCGATCGCCACGGCCTCAAGAACCTGGTCGAGGAACTGCTCGGCGAAAGCCTGTCGAAGCAGCAGCAGTCCTCCGACTGGGGCGGGCCGGTGCTGTCGGATGCGCAGCGCGAATATGCGGCGAGCGACGTGCGCTATCTCCACCGCTTGCAGGCCGAGCTGACGCTGCGGCTCGAACGCGAGGGGCGGATGCATCTGGCGCAGGCGTGCTTCGATTTCCTGCCCACCCGCGCGCTGCTCGATCTCGCCGGCTGGCCCGAAGCCGATATCTTCGCTCACGCCTGATCGCACACCGCGGCCATGGTCAGCAGCCATATCCAGACCGAGACCAGCGAGGCCCGCGCCCTCAGGGGCCGGCGGCAGCATTTCGCGGCGCCCGGCGGATCGCATGACCGGCTGGTGGCCTTCCTCGCCCGCGCCCTGCCGATGGCGGTGGGGATCGTCGCGGCGCTGATGGTGATTACCCCCTTGAGCCCGCGCGGCGAGGTGAGCTTCCTGCTCGATCGCAACAAGGTCGCGCTGATCGACGAGCGCCTGTCGGTCGACAACGCGATGTATCGCGGGCGCGACAATCAGGGCCGCCCCTTCTCGCTGATGGCGGGCGAGGCGGTGCAGCGCTCCAGCGCCGAGGGGCTGGTGCGGATGCAGGATCTGGTTGCGCAGATGGTGCTGTCCGATGGCCCCGCGCGCCTCAGCGCCGGGGGCGGCACCTATGATATCGATGCCGAAACCGTCGCGGTCGACGGCCCGGTGCGCCTGACCGCGAGCGATGGCTACGCGATGGTCGCGCGCGGGGTTTCGGTCGACCTCAAGGCCAAGCTGATGCGCGGTGACGAGGGCGTATCGGGCGAGGTTCCGGCCGGCACCTTCTCCGCCGACACGATCCGCGCCGACCTTGGCGCGCGCACGCTGACGCTGGATGGCAATGCGCGTCTTACCATGATCCCTGGCAAGTTGAGGATGCCGTGATGACTGACACCACTCCCCGCAGCCCTTGGCACCGTATCGCGCTGGTCTGGGGCATGGGCGGCTTCGCCCTCACCACCGCGCTGGCGGGCGGCATGGCACTCAGCGCGCAGGGCATCGCCAGCCACGATTCCTCCGCGCCGGTCAATTACGCCGCCGACCGGATCGAGCTTCAGGACCGCGAGAACCGCGTGATCCTGTCGGGCAATGTGGTGATCGAGCAGGCGGGCCTTACGGTTCGCTCGGCCCGCACGCTGGTCAATTTTACCGATACCGGATCGCTCAGCATCCAGCGCATCACCGCCACCGGCGGGGTCGAGGTCACGCGCGGTGACGAGCGCGCGAGCGGCGACAACGCGATCTACGATTTCAACCGCCGGATCATCACCATGGCCGGCAATGTCCGCCTGCGCCGCGGGAGCGACACGCTCAATGGCGGGCGGCTGGTGATCGACCTCGAGACCGGGTTGTCGAGCGTCGATGGCAGCGCGGCAGGCAGCGCCGGCGGCACCGCTGCCAGCGCCTCGGGCAAGGGCCGGGTGACGGGCAGCTTCACTGTCCCCCAGCGCGACAAGAAGTAACCGGAGAAACGCTCTAGTAAGCGTTGTGGTGGCTGAGGACCCGCGCGGTCCGCAGCACGATCTGGATATCCCGCAGCAGCGACCATTCCGCGATATATTCGAGATCGGATTGCAGCCGGTCGGTGAGATCCTTCTCCCGCTCGGTCGCGCCGCGGTGGCCGCGCACCTGCGCAAGGCCCGTCAGCCCCGGCTTGAGGCAGTGACGCTGCCAGTACTTGCGGTCGACCTCCCAGAAGAACTTGTTGTTCGCCTGGGAACCGATCGCGTGCGGGCGCGGGCCGACGATCGACATGTCGCCGGTCAGCACGTTGATGAGCTGCGGCAGCTCGTCGATGCTGGTGCGGCGGATGAAGGCCCCGATGCGGGTGACACGGTCATCCTCGCGCCCGGTCGAGCGGCTGCCGTCCAGATCGAGCTTTTCGGTGCGCATCGAGCGGAACTTGTACATGTCGAAGAACTGGTTGCCGCGCCCCAGACGGCGCTGCACGAACAGCACCGGACCGCCGTCCTCGAGCTTGATCAGCACCGCGACCACCAGCAGCAGCGGCGACAGCACGAACAGCGCGCTCCCGGCGACCAGCGTGTCGAAGGCGCGCTTCATGATCCGCGCGCGCAGCCGCAGCGGGCCGGTCGAGACCACCAGCGTGGTGCGGTCGAGATCGTCATAGCGATGCACCCCGATCGCGCCCAAGCTGTGCGCCGGTTCGCTGACGATTTCGCCATAGACCCCCGCCGACTTGAGCAGGAAGGCCCAGTCCTCGCGCCGTTCGCGCGGGCAGCTCACCACCACGTGATCCTGGTTGCGCAGCAGCTTGCCGAGCCGGTCGAGCATGAAGGGATCACGGCTGCCCGGGTCGAGGTTGAACTCCGCCGCCGAGACGATCACGGCATCGGGATAGGGGAAGCTCGAACCGCCGTCGTCGATCACCAGATGGTTGGCGACCCGCCCGTTCCAGCGCCACTTCACCAGCCCGCTCACCGCCCGGCGCATCGCCACCAGCATGATCGCGGTGAACAGCAGGCCGAGCGTCACCGCAGCGCGCGAGAAATCCTCGTTGGATTTGGTGTAGAAGGCGACGAAGTTGATGAGACCGGCCGAAATCACCAGCGCGATCAGGGCCTTGCGCGTGGCGTGCAGCCAGTCGGACAGACCTTTGAGCCCATAGGAGCCATTGTACAGGGCAATCGTGTAGAACGCAGGCAGCATCGCCTGCGCGGCGAGCATCGCGCGCGGTTCGGCCCAGCGGCCTTCCCATACCAGGCTGCCGAGCGCGAAACCGAAATTGAACAGGATACCGTCAGCCAGAAGAACCAGCGCATAGGTGCGCAGGCGGCGCCGCTCGAGCGAGGGCACGAGCTTCTTCTCGACATTCTCGTGCCGGACCGATTCCAGAAGTCTCGGTGTCACACGATTCATTAAGACCTTCCCCCAAAGGCGCGACCCTTACAGGGCATTACCTAAGCACCTTTACATAGAAAAGATGCTTTTGTGCGACTGCGAAATGCAGCTTGTCACATTATGAGAACCGTTCGCCCCTTTCGGGCGGTTCTAGGATGCCCGCCTGGCGGCATATCGGGCGATTTCCGCCAGTTCCTGCGCGAGCAGCAGCTCGGCCGCCTGACTATTGGCGAGCAAAGTGCGGTGCAATTCGGTCAAACGCGGGATCAGCCGGTCGAGCCGTGTGTCGCGCGCGCCGCGGGCGGCCGGCTGGCGCCAGCGCTCGTACTGGTTGCGGATGTCGCGCTTCTCCTTGAAGAAAATGCCGAGCCGCATTTCCGCGCCCTTGTCGATCCGGTCGAACGATCCGCGCGGTCCGAGATGCGCCATGATCTGCGCCAGCTGGGCCGCGCGCCGTTCCAGAGCCAGCGCGAGGCCGACCGGATTGAGCCCGAGCTCGCGCATCCGCCGGATCTCGCCGCTGACCCGCGCCAGCTCTCCGCCCAGCACAGCGTTGACCAGGGGGGCGAAGCCGTCCTCCTCGGTGGCCGCGCCGATCGCGGCGTGATCCTCGGGCGTGGCGGCGCGGGGCGATTGCGGATCGGCCCCGCAATAGAGCGCGAGCTTGTCGACCTCGGACTGGGCGAGCCGCACGTCGAGCCCGGCGGCCCGCGCGATGCGTTCGGCCAGATCGCCGCCGAGCCTGAGGCCGGCCGCGTCGGCCATGCCGCGCACCGCCTGCGCGACGTCCTTCAACTCGGGCGGGTGGAACATCGCCACCACCGCATCCTTGCGCTTTTCCAGCAGCTTGGCGGTGCGCGACTTGTCGGTGGCGGAGGTCGCGACGATGATCACCGGGGCCGCCTCGCCCGCGCCGGCCTCGCCGGTCTGGATCAGCACTTCGAGCGCGTCATGCGCCTCGTCCCCGCTCGCGCGGACCCAGATGTGGCGCTTGCCGCCGAACAACGAGGTCGAGCGCGCCTCGTCGCCGAGCAGGGCAGGATCGCGCCGGAGATCGGCCCCCGCCAGCTCGACCCGGTCGCCCGCGTCGGGCAGGGCGGCGGCAAGGCGATTGGCCGCGGCGCTCGCTCCGGCCTCGTCCGGGCCGCAGAAGAAGAAGATCGCGTGGCGTTCGATGCCGGCGGGCAGGCCGCGTGCGAAGTCGCTGTTCTTGAGCTTCATCGGGCCGCGGCGGCGCGGCTGCGCAGCGCCAGCGAAACCTGGGTTGCCATCTGCTCGGCGAGTTCGAGCGACAGGTTCTCCAGCGCCTTCTGCTCGGCGGCGATGGTGGCATATTCGGAACTGACCACGTCGATCCCCGCGTCGGAACCGGCGGTGGCATCGAGCAGGATCGCGCCGGTGGCGATATCGACCAGCTGGTAGCGCGCGCGCAGGATACGGCGTTCGCGGCTGATGGTGTCGTCGTTGAGGACGCCGAGCGCTTCGAGCGAATCGTCGAGCCGCACGTCGAGCCGGTAGGCTGGCGTGGTGTTGCCTGCGACTCCCAGCCGGTTCTGGAGCGCGTTCCGCACCAGCCAGCCGCTCTGCCCCGGGATTTCCGGCACGTCGACCGCGGCCAGTCCCTGCGCCACGCTGGCCGAGCCGCCGCCGGCATACATCGGCGAAAGGCCGCAAGCGGACAGCGCGATCAGGGCAGCAAGGGCGATCAGGGCACGCATCAGGTGACGATATTCACCAATCGGTCGGGCACGACAATCACCTTGCGCACTGCCGCCCCGTCGAGCGAGCGTTGCAGGTTGGCAGATGCCAGCGCCAGCGCCTCGAGATCCTCCTTCGAGGCCCCCTTGGGCGCAGTGACCGTGTCGCGCAGCTTGCCCATGTGCTGGATGGCGATGGTGACCTCGTCATCGACCAGCAGCGCGGGATCGACTGCGGGCCAGGGCGCGTCGGCGATCAGGCCTTCTCCGCCCATCTTCTCCCAGGCTTCCTCGGCGAGGTGCGGCATCATGGGAGCTGCCAGATGGACCAAGGCCCGGATGGCAGAGCTCCGGCTGGCCGAGGGCGCGGCCTTCTCGGTCGCGCCGGTCAGTTCGTAGATCCGCGCGACCGCCTTGTTGAAGCCCAGCGCTTCGATATCGGCGGCCACCGCAGCGATGGTCTGGTGGGTCTTGCGGTCGAGGCCCTTGTCCTCGCCGGTCGCGCCTGCGTCATAGGCCGAGAACAGCCGCCACAGGCGCTGCACGAAGCGCGCGCAGCCCTCGATCCCGGCGTCGGACCACGGCAGGTCGCGCTCGGGCGGCGAATCGGACAGCATGAACCAGCGCACCGCATCCGCCCCGTGCCGGGCGATGATCGCGTCGGGGTCGACGACGTTCTTCTTCGACTTCGACATCTTGATGACGCGGCCGACTTCGACCGGAGCGCCGTCCGCCAGCAGCGTCGCGCCCTCGGAGGTGCGGTCGACCTCCTCCGGCCCGAAGAACACCGGCACCCCGCGCGTCTCGTCGATGCGGCTATAGGTCTCGTGCGTCACCATGCCTTGCGTGAACAGCGCCGCAAACGGCTCCTGCACCGCGATCTTGCCGGTGTGGGCGAGCGCGCGGGTCCAGAAGCGGGCGTAGAGCAGGTGCAGGATCGCGTGCTCGATCCCGCCGATATAGTGCTGCACCGGCATCCACTTGGCGACCTCTTCAGGGTCGAAGGGACGGTCGGCGGGCTGGCTGGCGAAGCGCAGGAAATACCACGAGCTGTCGACGAAGGTATCGAGCGTGTCGGTCTCGCGCCGCGCTGCCTTGCCGCACTTGGGGCAATCGACGTGCTTCCACGTCGGGTGGCGTTCGAGCGGGTTGCCGGGGATGTCGAAGCTGACATCCTCGGGCAGTGTCACCGGAAGCTGGTCCTTGGGCACCGGGACCACGCCGCAAGCATCGCAGTGGATGAAGGGGATCGGCGTCCCCCAGTAACGCTGGCGGCTGACACCCCAGTCGCGCAGGCGCCACACGGTGCGCCCCTCGCCCCAGCCTTCGCTTTCGGCGCGGGTAATCACCGCCTGCTTGGCGGCTTCCACGGTCATGCCATCGAGGAAATCGGAGTTCACGATCACCCCGTCGCCCGCCTCGGCCTCGCCCTTGAAGGGCTCATCGGCGCGGGCCGGATCGGTCGCGACGACGCGCAGGATCGGTAGCTCGTATTTGGTGGCGAATTCGAAGTCGCGCTGGTCGTGGCCGGGCACGCCCATCACCGCGCCCGTGCCGTATTCCATCAGCACGAAGTTGGCGATGAAGACCGGCAGGTCAGCTCCGGTGAACGGGTGCCTTGCGGTGATCGGCGCGCGGTAGCCGAGTTTCTCCGCCGTTTCGAGCGCGGCGGCCGTGGTCGCGCCCTTCTTGCACTGGTCGATGAAGGCGGCGACCTCGGGATCGCTCGCCAGCCCCTGCGCAATCGGGTGATCGGCGGCAATCGCGCAGAAGCTCGCGCCGAAGATCGTGTCGGGGCGGGTCGAATAGACCGCCAGCTTGCCGCCGTCAGACAGGTCGAAGCTGAATTCCAGACCCTGCGACTTGCCGATCCAGTTCTCCTGCATCAGGCGCACCTTCTCGGGCCAGTCCTCAAGGCTCCCGAGGCCCTCCAGCAGATCGTCCGCAAAATCGGTGATCTTCAGGAACCACTGGTTGAGCTTGCGCTTTTCGACCTCCGCGCCGCTCCGCCAGCCCTTGCCATCGATCACCTGCTCATTCGCCAGAACCGTCATGTCGACCGGGTCCCAGTTGACGGTCGATTCCTTGCGGTAAACCAGCCCCGCCTCGTAGAGGTCGAGGAACAGCGCCTGTTCGTGGCCGTAATATTCAGGATCGCAGGTGGCGAATTCGCGCGTCCAGTCGAGCGCGAAGCCGATGCGCTGCAACTGCGCCTTCATCTGCGCGATGTTCTGGCGGGTCCAGCCGCCGGGGTGCACGCCCTTTTCCATCGCGGCGTTTTCCGCCGGCATCCCGAAGGCGTCCCAGCCCATCGGGTGCAGCACTTCGAACCCGCGCATCTTCTGGTAGCGCGCCAGCACGTCGCCCATCGTGTAGTTGCGCACGTGGCCCATGTGGATGCGCCCCGACGGATAGGGGAACATCTCGAGGATGTAGCTCTTGGGCTTGGGGCTATCCGAATCCGCCGTGAAGGTGCCGCCCTGCGCCCATGCGCGCTGCCAGCGCCCGTCGGCGACGGACGGATCGAAACGGGTATCGGTCATGAAGGCCTGTCCGGTGGAAAGGTATTACGAAGCGAGCGGCTTTACGAAGCGAGCGCCTGGCGACGCAGATCGCGGGCCTTGGTGAGGATGATGTCCTCGAGCTTCTGCACCGTCGCCGCCTGCACCGGGGCTTCGACCCAGTTGCCGGCTTCGTTGACCTGACGGCTCGCCGCGACCCGCAGGGCATCGGCGCGCAGGTCCTGATCGAGGATGGTGACGGTCAGCTTGACCCGCTCCCCGGGGTTGGCGGGGTTGGCGTACCAGTCGGTCACGATCACGCCGCCGTTGCTGTCGGCCTGCAGCAGCGGAGCAAAGCTCACCGTGTCGAGCGCCGCGCGCCAGAGATAGGCGTTGACGCCGATGGTGTTGAGCTGGGCCGCCTGCAATTCGGTGCGCGGCCTTTCGGAGCCGCCGCAGGCCGCGAGCGCGAGCAGCGCGCCGCCCGTCAGCGCGGCAGTCAGGGTGCGGCGGATGGCCGGGCGGAATTGGGCGGAGTTGGCGCGTGTCACTGCCGGAAAATCCTCATCGTCTGTATGCCTGACGCTCTATAACCCCCAACGCCCTTGCGGCAAGCACCGATGCGCAGGCGGGCGGGGAGGGGAGCCTTGGCCAAAGGGGCTTTACCCCGGGTGAACCGGCCATTGTCTCTTGTCCGCACAGGATTCTGTGTGCTTGCGGCCACAGGTGGGAAGCGAATCCGGTTTCCCTTGCGGCAAGTCATTGCAAGCGGGACTCGGGCGCCTATCACATGATAGTGTTCACATAGCGACTCACCTCTGGTTAAGGTTGCGTATGGTCAGGCAAAAGCCTGATCGGAACAAAGGGAAGGAAGCAGGCACCGCCATGGCACGCAAGGCCGACAGCACAGCAAAGGCGCAGCGCAAGCTGACGCTGCTGGCCGTCTGCGGCGCGCTGGCCTTCGCCTTGCCGAGCGCGGGCCTCGCGCTCGCCGGCAAGAACGCGCCGCTCGCATCCCCCTCGTTCGAAGCGATGGGCCTCAATGTCTTCACCCCTGCCTCGGTCGATCCCGAGCTCGCCGCCCGCATCGCCGACAAGGCGCGTGAGCGCGGCATCCGCTTCACCCCCGCCGGGGCGACGCCGGTCGCCGGAGAGCGCACGGTGACGGTCGCGGTGCGGGTCGACAGCGATTCTGCCCGCGCGATTTCGGTGCGCAAGGCGATCGACGCGGTCCCGGGCCGCGGCATCGGCCTTGGCGGTCTCGAAGCCAGCCGGTTCCAGCTGGGCACGGCGCGCGGCTATCGCAGCTTCGCCCGCCCGATCGAACTCCCCACGGAGGTGCGCCGCATGGCGCTGCCCGATCTGGCGCAGTTCAAGCCTTCGGCCCCGCAGGCCGCCGACAAGCCGAGCCGGCTCCAGCCCCGCATCGAGCTCGAGGATCGCGAGATCGCCGGTCGTTCGCCCAACACGCTCGATTCGATCGGGCAGCAGACGGTGGGCGTCGGCGGCAGCTTCCGCCTCTCGCCCAACCTCAACGTGATGGCGGGCGTGCGCTACTCGCAGGAGCGCGAACGGCTCGATCCGCTGACCAATTCGGTCAAGGATAGCCAGGCGGTTTACGTCGGCACCCAGATCAAATTCTGAACCTTGTCGCGCCCGCGCGACGCATAGCTATTCCCACCTTCCCCTGACGCTACGGCACGGCTAGGCTCGCAGGCCAAGTAGTTGCACGCATCAAGGGAGGGAATGCCATGGGTCGGGTTGCCATCGTCACCGGGGGAACGCGCGGGATCGGGGAGGCGATCTGCAAGCGACTCCAGCGCCAGGGCCACACGGTCATCGCCAACTATGCCGGCAATGACGAAAAGGCCGCCGCCTTCACCGAGGCGACCGGCATTCCGGCGCGCAAGTGGGATGTGGGCGATCACGAGGCCTGCCTGGCCGGCTGCGCCGCGGTCGAGGCTGAGTTTGGCCCCGTCGACATCGTGGTCAACAACGCCGGGATCACCCGCGACGGCACGCTCCACAAGATGAGCTTCGAGGACTGGAACGAGGTGCTGCGCATCAACCTCGGCGGGTGCTTCAACATGGCCAAGGCGACCTTCCCCGGCATGCGCGAGCGCGGCTGGGGGCGGATCGTCAACATCGGCTCGATCAACGGGCAGGCGGGGCAGTACGGGCAGGTCAACTACGCCGCCGCCAAGTCCGGCATCCACGGCTTCACCAAGGCGCTGGCGCAGGAAGGCGCGAAGTTCGGGGTGACGGTCAACGCGATCGCGCCGGGCTATATCGACACCGACATGGTCGCCGCCGTCCCCGCGCCGGTGCTGGAGAAGATCGTCGCCAAGATCCCGGTTGGCCGCCTCGGCATGGCCGAGGAAATCGCCCGCGGCGTGGCCTTCCTCACATCCGAGAACGGCGGCTTCATGACCGGCTCGACCATGAGCATCAACGGCGGGCAACATATGTACTAGCGAGGGCAGGCGAGCAGCGCAGCTGCGAGCCGCTTAGCCCGAGCACCGGCCAGCGGGGCGGCGGACCGCAGTCCGCCGAACCCGTCTGACGTCAAGCCTGCGGCTTTGCCGCAGGCCCCCTTTCCGCTAATCCACCCGCATGCGCCGCTTCGCCCTCAC
Organism: Porphyrobacter sp.; assembly: GCA_027531395.1. Lineage (GTDB taxonomy): Bacteria > Pseudomonadota > Alphaproteobacteria > Sphingomonadales > Sphingomonadaceae > Erythrobacter. The sequence goes on from JAPZRO010000005.1 coordinate 92,027, forward strand.
CGCCGTCTTCGCAGCAGTGCTCGCGATGCTGGTCGGCGGATACCTCTGGCTCGCGGGATCCGCTGTAGTGATCGACGAGACAGGCGGCGTGGAGAGCGCCGTCGTCGCCACATCGGATGGCCGGGAACAACCCGTCTACCGGGTGTGGAGCGGCATCTTCTACACCATCCCCCAGCTCGAAGGCACAATCGAGGTGCGGTGCACCAATGGATCGCGCGCAAGAAGCGGCTATGTGACCCGCTATTGGCATGCCCGTATCAGGGTGACGGGAGGCGCGCCATGCGCCCGGCTGGTCGACGAATAGCCCCTCCCGCACCCTCAATCAAACGTAATCCCCGCGACCTTCCAAGCGCCGTCCTCCCACGCGAGGCTGAGGCTCTCCGTCTGCTGCGTGCCATTGGCATAGGCCGAGCGGAACTTGATCAGGCGGTAGCCGGCGGGCGGGGCGGGGACCCATTCGTTGCCGACGAGATCGCGGGTCAACAGCTTGCCGAGCGGCGGGCGGGCCCTCTCGGACACCTCACTCCAGACCGCGAGGGTGTTGAGCCGGCGAAATTCCGCAACCGTCGCGGCATAGCTTTCGGCCCAGCGGCTTTCGTCGACCAGCTTGAGGAAATCCTCGGCCGCGCGGGCGGCGGCAGCGGCGTCGGTCTCGGCGGCGAGAACCGGGGCGGGGGCCGCAGCGGGCAGCACCGATAAGGGCGAGGCGGGGACGAGCAGGGCGGCAAGAACAAGCGACATGGCAAGCACTCCGATGGTGGCAAGGACAGGTGGCCGCCGGGTGGCGGATACCGCCTTCCCTGCCGCCGCAGCCACCTCGGACGCATCCCCCAAAGCCTTGTCCCCCAATGTTTCGGGGGGTGCCTCGGGGGTCTCGCCTTCCTCGGCCAGCAGCCGCCGCGCCGCCTCGCGGCTGCTGGTGACGCCGAGCTTGCGCCGCGCCTCGCGCAGCCGTTCGTTGACCGTGTGCACCGACAGGCCGAGTTCGCGCGCCGAGGACTTGGCGTCGTGCCCGCGCAGCAGCAGCCGCAGGGCATCCTTCTCCTTTTCGGTCAGCGCGTCGAGGCCGGCGGTCATGTGCCGGGATTAGGCCCCCGCATGGCGAGGGGCCACCCCGAATTTTTCGTAGCGCCCGCGCCCGGCGATCTGGTGAATGCCGCGTAAACCATGCCCCTAGGGCTTCATCGGGCTCTGCTTTTTCAGCGCGTTAGGGCGCGCGGACTAGGAAGGCTGCGGAGTTCCACAGCTGCGGTCCGCGATGATGATTGAAGCCCCGGCCCGGTCGGCCACCCGATCCCTGCTGCGCGCCCTGCGGCGCTCGCGCAGCGCCAGCGTGCTGCCGATCATGGCGGCGGCGCTGGTGCCGGCGATGGCGATGATCGGCGCGGGGATCGATTACGGGCGGGCCTATCTGGTCGCGTCCAAGCTGCAGGGCGCGGCTGATGCCGGGGCGCTGGCAGCCGTGCGCGCCAAGCAGGTCTCCAGCAACAGCGCGAGCGAGGCGCAGGCGCTGGGCGCCGAATATGTCCGTGCCAACTTCCCCGACGACTACAGCGGCGCAGCCCTTGCCGCACCAAGCATCGCGGTGACCGAGGAAGACGACGTGATCACCGCCTCGGTCACGCTCCGCGCTGCGGTCGATACCGCGCTGCTGCGGGTGATCGGGATCGAGACCCTCAACGTCAGCGTCAACTCCGTGGCCGAAGCCTCGGAGACCCTGCCGACCTCGATCGAGGCGCTGCTGGTACTCGACAACACCGGCTCGATGCAGGGTGCGCGCATGGCCGCGCTCAAGACCGCATCGAAGAACTTCATCGACACGATCTATGGCGCGAAGGACACCCGCGACGGCTTCGCGGTCGGCATCCTGCCCTACAACACCATGGTCAATGTTGGCCGGCTGGTGCGCGCCCGCGCGCCGCAGATGGTGGCCGAATATCCCGGATACACCGACATTCCCGTCACCGATCCGGTCGGCTGGAAGGGCTGCGTCTTTGCCGACCAGACCATCCAGAACATCTCTGCCGATCGCTTCACGCTCGATTCCGGGGCCTATGACCTCACCGACAACATGCCGGGCGAGGGCGGGATGCCGGACTTCGAGCCGTTCGTCTATCCGCCGGTCTATGTCGACAGCTTCCAGGATGTGAACAATCGCTACCTGATCCCTACGGTGCGGCGCGACAATTTCTATTCCATCCCCACGGTGCGCACCGCGCTGGTGCGGATGCACGGGCAGAACATCTGCAAGGAACGCTTGTCCGGCATCCCGCTCGCCTGCAATTTTCCCAATACGGTGATCGATTTCAACCGCCTGCCGGACCGCACCCAGTATGTGAGCCCGCGCGCCTACAGCCACAAGTCGGGCACCGGCACCAATGCCTCGCCCAACAACCTGTGGGGGGCCTCGCCCAACTACCAGTGCCCTGCGGAGGCGCTGCCGATCTCTTATTCGGCTACCCGCACCCAGCTGCGCAGCTATATCGACAACGAGAACGAGGCGCTGATGCCCGGCACCGGCACGTTCCACAATCCGGCGATGACCTGGGCCTACCGGCTGATCCAGCGCGATGACATCTTCACCCGCGCGCGCCCCGAGAACATCCCGGTCAAGAAGATCGTGATCTTCATGACCGACGGCAATTTCGACAGCCGCGACGACGGACGGCGGGTCGGCAGCACGCGCATCTTCGACACCGCCTACACCGCCTACAAGACCTACGAGGACCGGCTGATCGTCAATTCGACCACCCGCGCGGCCACCATCGACCACCTTGCGCGCCGCTTCGCCAAGACCTGCGAGGCGATGAAAGCCGACGGGATCGAGATCTACACCATCGCCTTCGCGCTCAACAACGATGCCGAGGGCAACACCACCCGCGAGATGTTCCGCACCTGCGCAACCGATCGCAACACGCACTTCTTCTCGGCGGCGACGGGGGCCGATCTCAACAACGCCTTCGTCACCATCGCGGCCGAGCTGATCCGCCTGAGGCTGGCGCAGTGATCCCGCGGCTGCGCCGACGCCTGCTGCGCGACAGCGCCGGGGTGACGCTGGTCGAATTCGCGCTGGTCGCGCCGGTGATGTTCGTGCTGCTCGGCGCGCTGCTGGAGCTGGGCTATGTCGCCTTCGCTCGCTCGACGCTGGAAAGCGCGATCCTCGATGCCTCGCGCTCTGCCCGCGTGGCCGAATGCCCGGGCGAGGCGGCGGCGCTGATCGAGCAGGAAGTCAACGATCGCATGGCGGTGGTGATCAGCCATGACGGCGCGCCGCCCGAGTTCACCGTGCGCTCCTACGGCGACGAATTCGGCAATGTCGGCAATCCCGAACCGTTCAACGATCTCGACGCCAGCGGCACCTATGGCCCGGGCGAGCCCTATACCGACATCAACGGCAATGCCCGCTGGGACGACGACATGGGCAGGGAGGGCAATTACGGCAGCTTTGGCGAAGTCGTGCAGTTCACCGCCACCTTCGAGGTCGCCTCGCTGCTGCCCTTCGTCGCGGCGCGGATCAACGGTAACGAGGGCTTCTATCCGATCGCGGCCGAGACGGTGGTGCGCAACGAGCCGTTCAAGGACGTCGAATGCTGAGCGCCCCCTTGCGCCTGCTGCGCGCGCTGGCCCGCGACACGCGCGGGCTGGCCTTCATCGAATTTGCCTATGTCCTGCCGGTGTTCCTCGGCTTCGGGCTGGTGGGGCTCGAATTCACCAATGTCGTGCTGGCGCGCCAGAAGACCGAGCGGATCGCGGCGACGCTGGCCGATCTGGTCGCGGGCAACCAGGTGCCACCCAACGAGCGCCAGATGGGCGACCTCTTCGCTGCGGTCCCCGCGATCGCGCGGCCCTTTCCTTTCGGGGATGACGGCAATGTGGTGATCACAGCGGTGGTCGGGATCAATGATCCCGACGATGACGAGATCCAGAACAAGATCGCCTGGCAGCGCTGCATGCGCCGCAATTCCCACGCCAGCCGGATCGGGCGGCAATGGGCCGGGTCGGTGGACATTGCCGACGGTCCCGGGGTGGCGCTGCCCGGCGGGCTGGAGCTCGGCCAGAACCAGATGGTGATCGTCGCCGAGGTGTTCTACCCCTATCGCCCGGTGATCGCGCAGAGCATCGTCGACGGCATCCTGCCCGAGGACAACCTCTTCACCGAGATATCCACCTTCCGCACCCGCGGGCAGGCGATCATGAACGTGACGCCGGTGAGCGGGGTCACGACGCATTCTTGCTGAGACGGCTGGCGGGCGGCGCTGCGGGTGCTAGAACGGCGCGATGGAGCCGCCTTCGCCCTACCACCCGCCGGTCAAGCGAAGTCTCGCGATTGCCGGGCACAAGACCTCGATCAGCCTCGAACCGCTGTTCTGGGAGATGCTGCGCGAGGCCGCGGCGGCCGAAGGGCTGGCGGTCGCCGCATTGGTGGCGCGGATCGATGCCGAGCGGATCAAGTCCCCCACGCCCCCCGGCCTCGCATCCGCGATCCGGGTGTGGCTGGTGGCGAACCGGGCTTAGTCGACCGGCGGCACGCCCGGGGGATAGTAGGAAATCTCGACCCGCAGCCCGTCGGGATCGGGGACGAACAGCGCGGTGATGCCCGGATCGAAGGTCTGGAGCCGCGCTTCTATCCCGGCCTCCTCCAGTTCCGCCGCCAGCGCCCGCACCGCCTCGGCGCTCGGCGCGGCAAAGCCGAAATGGTTGAGGCCCGGGGCATAGCGGCCATAGTCGCCCGTCCCCTCCTTGGCCTTGCCGAACTGGATGTGCAGCCCCGTCGGATGCGCCCAGATATGCGGCTTCTTCTGCACGAAGCCGAGGCGCGGCAAGAGGAAGCCGTAGAACGCCGCCGCCGCCTCGGGCGAGCGCGAGAGGATCGTCAGGTGATCGAGCGCATAGGTCATGCGCCTTCAGATAGGGCGCGTAGCATGCGCTACAACCCCCGCCAGATCTTCGCCGCCGCGCTGTCCTTCGCCCCGTAGCGCGCGGGCGCGCAGCGGGCGGGGCGGAAGGTCTTGGCGTAGCACAGGCGCAATTCCTCCAGCCACCCGCGTTGGTTGAGCTTCACGCCGATGGCGCTCGCCGGAATGCCGGGATTGGCATCGGCAAAGGCGGCGCGGATGCGCCCGGCGGTGAGGCCTTTCTCGCGGCTGATGCGGTCGTAATCGGGGATGCGATAGGAATCCCACAGGATGCGGGTGATCTTGAGATAGGCCGCCGGATTGCTGACCATGCAGGAGCCGTGCTTGGCCCATTGGCGCGTGATCAGGCGCTCGGACGGCATCATGCAAATCGCGCTGCGGATGTCGGACAGTGTGAGCGCTCTCTCGGCCACGCACCATTGCGGCCAGCTCTGCCCGCTTTCAGGCCAGAGCCCGTGCACGACCAGCCCGAAGCTGCCATTCGCGCCCGAACACTGGACGGCATGGCTGCGCTGATCGGCGCGCGGCTTGCAGAACTCCGGCGACCAGCTGAGCGCGAGGGTGTACCCTGTCACCGGCAGCGAGCGGCGCGGGCCGTCGGGGGTGATCTGCGGCACCGAACGCACTTGCGGCGCGCGGCACTGGTAGGCCTGTGCGTGGGCGGCGGCGGGCAGGGCCAGCAGCGCCAGTGCAGCGAGGAGGCTATGCGAAAGTCGCAGGATCGACCCCTCCCTTGTCCGCAAACCAACGGTTGCTGGCGGGGGTGAAGAGCATCGCCACCGCCGTCACTGCGAGCACGAGCGATACCAGCCACAACGGCTGATGTCTCGCGACCACTGCCAGCATCGGCAGGGACATCAGCAGTCCCGCAACTTTGGCGAGCGCCATGATCGTCACCATCCAGCGGGCGAAACGCACCGCCGACAGCCAGACCATCGCGATCGGGATCAGCGCGATCGAGAGCCACGCGCTGTGCCAGACGATCAGCAGATCGCGCGACCAGACGATATCCGGAATGGCCTTCTGATAGGCCACCAGCTGGATTTCTATCCGCGTCAGCCCGTCGACGCATGAGACCAAAGCAGCGCCGAAAAACAGCAGCGCGAACAGCGTGATGCTGCGCGGACGCCGCCGCGAGAGCGGGATCATAGCGGCTTGAAATCCAGCCCGATATCGGCCGCGGGCGCGCTTTGCGTGAGGCGGCCGACCGAGATGTAGTCGACCCCGCTCGCCGCCTTGGCCGCAATGGTCTGGAGGTTGACGCCCCCGCTCGCCTCGGTCGGCACGCGGCCTGCGACGATCCGCACCGCCTCGGCCAGCGTCGCCGGGTCCATGTTGTCGAGCAGCAGGTGATGCGCGCCTGCGGCCAGCGCCGGCTCGATCTGGTCGAGGCTGTCCACCTCGCAGATGATCTTTTCGACCCCGGCTTCCCGCGCGCGGCGCACCGCCTCGCCGACCGAACCGGCGACCGCGACGTGGTTATCCTTGATCATCGCCGCATCCCACAGCCCCATGCGGTGGTTCTGCGCGCCGCCCTGGCGGGTGGCGTATTTCTCGAGAAACCGGAGCCCCGGGATGGTCTTGCGGGTGTCGAGCAGGGTGCAGGCCGGATTGCCGCCGGGGCCGCGCATCGCGGTGACATAGGCCTGCGTCAGCGTGGCGATGCCCGAGAGGTGCTGGACGATGTTCAAGGCGCTGCGTTCGGCGGTGAGCAGCGCGCGGGCCTTGCCTTCGATGCGCATCAGATCGGTGCCCGCTGGCACCTTGTCACCGTCATGCACGAGGGTTTCGATGGTGCAGCCGGGGTCAAGGTGCCGGAAGAAGGCCTCTGCCAGCGGCAGTCCGGCGACGACGATGGCATCCCGGCTGTCCATCACGCCGGTAAAGCGCGCCTCGGCGGGGATCACGCTTTCGGAGGTCACATCGCGCCCGCCGCCGGGCAGGCCCTCTCCGAGGTCCTCCGCCAGGGTTGCGCGGATGAAGGTGGCGAGGTCGAAGCCGGGGAGGGTGAAGGTCACGCACTAACTCCGTTCGCCCTGAGCCTGTCGAAGGGCCGTTCTTCACTTCGGTAGAAGAAAAAGCGGTGCTTCGACAAGCTCAGCACGAACGGATGAGGCATCAATGCACGAAGCGGGCCACCACGTCGCGATAGGAGCGCGACACCTTCACCTCTGAACCGCTCTCCAGCACCAGGAAACACTCGCCGTTGGTGTGGGGCTTCACCTGCCGCACCAGATCGAGGTTGACGATCGTGCTCCGGTGGACGCGCTGGAACTTGCGCGGATCGAGACGGCGTTCGAGGTCCTTCATCGTCTCGCGCAGCACCAGCGAATTGTCGCCGGTGGAGATGATCATGTAGTCGCCCGCGGCCTCGATATGCTCGATCGAGTCCACTTCCACGCGGAAGATCTGGCCGCGGTCCTTGACGTTGATGAGCTTCTCGAAGCGGTCCGCGCTTTCGGTGGTGGCGGTGGTGGTCTCGACGAAATCGGCGGCGCGTTCCGGCGCGACTTCGGCGAGCACGTCGAGCAGTTGCCCGGCATCCTCGGCCGATTTCTTCTCGGCCAGGCGCTGGCGCACGCGCTCGATGGTGTCGGCGAGCTTCTGTTCGTCGACCGGCTTCATCAGGTAGTTGACGGCATTGGCCTCGAACGCGCGGATCGCGTGTTCTTCATAGGCGGTGACGAAGACGAAAAGCGGCGGCTCGATATCCATCACGCCCTTGACGACCGAAAAGCCGTCGAAGCCGGGCATCTGGATGTCGAGGAAGACGAGATCGGGCTTCTCGGTCTTGATCTTGCGGATGGCCTCGCGCCCGTTGGCGCAGGTGTCGATGATCTCGACATCCTCGAAGGGTTGCAGGCGCAGCTGGAGGCCCTGGATGGCGAGTTTCTCGTCGTCGACAAGGATGGTTCTGATGGTCATGCGGGGGTTCCGGAGGCTCGTTGCGGGGGGTTGAGGGGGATGACCTGGGCGCCGGGGGAGGCGGCAGGGGCATCGCCTGCGGGGACCGGCAGGGGGGCCGGCAATTCGGGTTCGGCGGCGCGGACGAAGGGTATCTCGATCAGCACGGTGAAGCCGCCGCCGGGTTCCGAGCGGGTTTCGAACAGGTGCGTATCGCCATAGGCCTGCATCAGCCGGTTGCGGATATTGGCGAGGCCGACGCCGGTCGAGACCGGGCGGCCCGGCGCATGGCCCGAGCGCATCTCGGCGCGCAGTTCGCCCGCATCCATCCGGTCGAACAGCAGCGGCTCCTCCGCCCCCGGCCCGGTATCCTCGACCGTGAGACGCAGCCGGTCACCGATCACGCGCGCGGAGAGGGAAATGCGCGCGCCTTCCTCCTGCGGGCTGACGGCGTATTTGATCGCGTTCTCGACCAGCGGTTGCAGCAGCATCGAGGGCAGCTGCGCATCCATCGCGGCATCGTCGATCTCGAAATGGGTGCGCAGCCGCTCCTCGAACCGCATCCGCTCGATATCGAGATAGAGCTGCAGCGTCTCGATCTCCTGCGCCAGCGTCACCTGGCTGCCGGGCTCGGCGATCAGCGTGTGGCGAAGGAAGCCCGACAGGCGGGTGAGCATCGCGTTGGCCGGCTCGGTCTGCTTGAGCAGCACCAGCGTGCTGATCGAATTCAGCGTGTTGAACAGGAAGTGCGGGTTCAATTGGTAGCGCAGCATGGCGAGCTGCGCAGCGGTGGCCTGCGCCTCCAGCCGCTCCAGCCGGTCGGCCTGCCGTTCCACCGTAAGGAAGAAATTGATCGCGTAATACAGCGCGCTCCACCCGCCCAGCAGGGTAAGCGGCAGGTAGAGCAGGCCGATCAACCGCTGCACGAAGCTCGTCTCGCGGGTTGCGCCGTAATAGACGCCCTGCACCCAGGCATCGATCGAGGCGTGGAGCAGCACCGCGAAGAACAGCACCAGCGCGGTCACGCCCCATGTCACCAGCGGCTGCTGGTGGATCAGCTTGCGGTAGATCACCGAGAGGATCAGGCTGATCGAGAAGCCGGTGATGGTGGTGACGAGGATCAGCGCTAGCAGATCGAGGGGCTGCTGGTTGGCCAGCGCCGAGACCGCGCGCAGCAGAAAAGCCGCGCCCCAGCCAGCCAGCTGGAGGTTCCAGAACGCGCGGTTCTTGCTCGCGAAGAACGGCGCCGGCTGGATCTGGAGCACTGCCATAGGGGGAGCGGTCTAACGCATTTCGTCGCAAACCGCACCGCAATTCGCGCAAGGGGTCGCGCCCCCGCAACGGCTCGGCGCAGCGATCACGGCCTGACTTCCGGCATCAGCCCGCCTGCGGGATTGATCTCGCGGCGGAAATGGCTGCGCCAGTCGGCCCGGCCCTCGCGGGTCACCAGCCCGGCGATCAGCGGCAGTTCGGCGGTGACGAATTCCACTCTCTCGTCCCAGCCATCATGGTTGCGCACCATCAGCAGCCCGGCGTCATGCTTCCGGCCCCAGCGATCCCAGAAGCGTGCGGCGGCGGCCGGATCATAGCCCGCATTGGCGAGCAGCCACGGCATCAGCCGGTCGGCCTCGCGCTCGGTGCGGCGCACATGGCGGCGGCTGCGCCCGTGGGTGTCGAGCCATGCGTCATGTCCCAGCACATTATGCGCCAGCTCGTGCGCCACCAGCGCGGCGAACAGTTCCTCCTCGGGATAGGCGAAGGCGGGAAAGTCGATCCCGATCACCACGCGGTTGCCATCGGCCACCGCCTTGTCGCCCTCGCCCATCAGCTCGAACCGGCTGGCGCAGACCTCGACCGGCTGGAGCCGCACCTCGCCCCCGTCGGCAAAGCCGATGGCGATCCCGCCATGCTCGGCCAGCATCGCCTCGACGTGATCATGCGCCCAGACCAGCCGCTGCCAGTCCATCGCCTTGCCCGCAGGCCAGGCGTTGGGATCAAGGGCTTCGAGGCGGACGATCTCGCGGTTGCGCGTCACCCCGCCCGCCAGCGCGGCGGGCGATCCGCGCGCGGCGGTCTGCACCGCGAAATCGCGGGTGAGGCCCAGCGCCTTGCGGGCGATCGCGGGCGCGCCGTAGCTCGCCATGTCCTGCAATTGCAGGCCGACCGAGGGCACCACCTTGGGGCAGAAGCCGACATTGCCGCGCGCCAGCCGCCAGCCCACGTCCTGCAAGCGCTGGTCGGCATCCTGAAACCGCCCGATCGCGGCGCGTTCGGCGGTGTAGTCGATGGCGGGAGCGGTCTGGGCGGCGAGCGGCGCGGCGAACAACAGCGCGCCCGCCAGCAGGGCGCGCCTCATCCCGGCGTGCTTTCGTCGAGCGCGGCCTTGAGCTTGTCGTAGCCCACTGCCCCGCCGATCGGCTTGCGCCCCGCGATCCATGCCGGGGTGCCGGTGAAGCCCAGCGCGCGGGCGAGTTCGAGATTGTTGGCGATCTCCGCCGTCACCGCATCCGAAGCGGCATCCGCCTCGGCCCGCGCCATGTCGAGCCCGGCGGCGCTGGCCGCCGCGCGCACGTCGCCGAGCCGGAACATCGCATCGTGGAAGGCGCGATACTTGCCCTGCAATCCGGCGGCGAGCGCCATGCGCGAGGCCTCGTCGCTGCCTTCGAAGATCGGCCATTCGCGCACTACGACCTTGAGGTCGGGGTCCTCGGCCACCAGCCGGTTCACGTCCTTGAGGCTCGCCTCGCAATAGGGGCAGTTATAGTCGGTGAATTCGACCAGCACCTTCGAGCCCTGCGGATTGCCGAGCACCACGCCGGGGAAGGGAGCGAAGACCTCGTCACCCATCGCCGCCAGCCGCTTTTCGGCCTCCTGCGCCTCGTAGGCCTCGACCATTTGCGGCAGCATGTCGGGGTTATCGAGCAGGAAGCTGCGGGTGCGGTTGTCGGCGAGCCCGGCATAGGACCAGATCGCCGCGCCGAGAAAGCCGAACACCAGTGCGGTGAGCGCGGTCAGCAGGGTGTTTCGCAGGGAAGATTGGGGCATCGGAGTTCCGTGAAAAGCCGCAGGTTGTGCTGACCTAGCGCATCGCGCCGAAAAGTGGGAACCGGTTTTCGGCTCCCCTGCGATGCGCCAGCAAGCACCTAGCGCTTGTCGCGGATCCGTTCCAGTTCGGCGCGCGCTTCGAGCGCGACATCCTGGGCGCGGATCCAGTCGGGCGAGCCGTAGGGCAGGCCCGCCTCGGCGGCCTGGGCGTTCTGCAAGGCCTCGGGGAAGCGGCGGTTCATCACCAGCTGTTCGGCGCTGGCAAGGCGCGCGCGCGGAATGTCGCCGCTCGCGGCATAGACCACGCCGAGCTGGTACCACGCGAAGGGATTGTAGCGATCCCGCGCCACCGCGGCGCGCAGCACGCGCTCGGCCTCGGGATAGTTGGCCTGGTTCTCGGTGGCGATCAGGGCATGGCCGAACATGCCGGCGATCAGCGGGTGGGCGCGGGTCAGCTCGGTCGCGCGGCGCAACGGTGCGAGCGCCTCCAGCGGCCGCCCGGATTCGAGCAGCACCTGCCCCTTCAATTCAAGGAAATAGGGATTGTCCGGCTCGGCCGCGAGCAGCGCGTCGGCCTCGGCCAGCGCCATGTCGACCCGCGCGTCCTTGTGATAGGCATAGGCGCGGGCGTAGCGCGCCGGGATGCTTGTATCGGTCAGCGGATAGGCAGTCAGCACCCGCCGCGGTTCGGCGAGGTAGCCGTAGAGCTTGGCCTTGACCCGCACGAACCGCTCCTGGAGCGCGGCATCGTCGGGCGCGTCCCAGGCGGCGTCTTCCGCCAGCAGATCGCGCAGGGTCTGCACACGGTCACCCGAAAGCGGGTGGGTGCGCATGTAAGTGGCCTCGTCCGACTGGCTATAGCCCCGGCGGATCTCGAAATTGCGCAGCTTCTCGAAGAAGGAGATCATCCCCCGGCCCGAGATCCCCGCGCCCGAAAGGTAGCGCGCGCCGGCAAGGTCGGTGGCGGCTTCCTGATCCCGGTTGTAGGACAGGAAGCTGCCCATCGCCGCCTGCTGGCCGGCCATGATCGCGCCCATCGCCGCATCGCCTGCGCCCGCCAGCGCCGCCCCGACGCCGAGCAGCAGCGACAGGAGGGTGATGCCGGTGGCCGCCTTGGTGCGCTCCTCGAAGCGGATCACGTGGCCGGCGGTAATGTGGCCGAGTTCGTGGGCGAGCACGCCCTGCACCTCGTTGGCGGTGTCGGCGGCGTTGAGCAGGCCCGTGTGGACATAGATCGCCTGCCCGCCCGCGACGAAAGCGTTGATCGAGCCGTCGTTGATCAGCACCAGCTCGACATTGCCCGGTTCGAGCTCGCTCGCCTCGACCAGCGGGGCGGTCATGTCCTTGAGCAGTTCCTCGGTCTCGGCGTCGCGCAGGATCGACTGCGCGGCCACCGGCTGGGCGGCCACGACGAAAGTGGCCAGCAGCGCGAGGGCGTTGGCAACAAGAGAGCGGGGGCGACGCATCTGCGCCACCCTACCGCGATTCCTCATGAACTCAAACTGAAGCGCTTTTGCTTGCGGCCACCTATCGGTGGCGCAGACCGCCCGCCCCGCCACCCCACCCGGCCACCATATCCTGATGGTATCATTGGTGGCCGGGGGGGGAGGCGGGGCGGGTGGTCTGCGGTTCGCGCCCGCGAACCCGAAAAAAGGAAACCCTAGCCCACCACCCCCGTGGCGGCGCG
>JAPZRO010000016.1 GCA_027531395.1 Porphyrobacter sp.
AGTGGTGTACGAGCAGTAAGGCCGAAGGATTCGCCCAGCCCGTCCGGGGCGTAGCCCCGGACGGGCTGGGCGGGCGACCGGCGGCCATCGTGGGTTCTCGGTTATGGTCGGGTTACCAGACCTTGACCTGTCACTGGGAAACACCACGATGACCAAGCCGACTATCGCACTCGCCGATCTCGTCGAGAAGGGCGCCGACGCCGACCTGCTGAAGGAGATGATCCAGCACGTCGTCGAGCGCGTGATGGCCTACGACGTCGAGAACCTCTGCAACGCCGCCTACGGCGAGCGCTCCGCCGAGCGGGCCAACAGCCGCAACGGCTACCGGGAGCGGCTCTGGGAGACCCGCGCCGGCGCCGTGAACGTGAAGATCCCGAAGCTGCGCTCCGGCAGCTACTTCCCGCCGTTCCTGGAGCCCCGTAGGACCGCCGAGAAGGCCTTGGCGGCGGTGATCCAGGAGGCTTACGTGCAGGGCGTCTCGACCCGCTCCGTCGATGAGCTCGTCAAGGCGATGGGCATGAGCGGGATCTCGAAGAGCCAGGTCAGCCGGCTGTGCAGCGAGATCGACGAGCGCGTGCACGCGTTCCTCGACCGGCCGCTGGAAGGCGACTGGCCGTACCTGTGGATCGACGCGACCTACGTGAAGTGCCGCGAGGCCGGCCGGATCGTCTCCAAGGCCGTGATAATCGCCGTCGCCGTGAACACCGAGGGCGTGCGCGAGGTGCTCGGCATGAGGGTCGGCCCGAGCGAGGCCGAGCCGTTCTGGACCGACTTCCTGCGCTCGCTGACCCGGCGCGGCCTGCGCGGCGTCAAGCTCGTGATCTCGGATGCCCACGAGGGGCTGAAGGCTGCCGCCGCGAAGGTCCTGGCTGCGACCTGGCAGCGCTGCCGCGTGCACTTCCTGCGCAACGCCCTCGCGCACGCCGGCAAGGGCCAGCGGCAGATGGTCCTCGCGGCGATCAACACCGCGTTCGCCCAGGAGTCGTTCGAGACCGCGAGCGCGCAGTGGCGCGTCGTCGCCGACCAACTGCGCGCGAAGTTCCCCAAGCTCGCCGACCTGATGGACGCGGCGGAAGCCGACGTGCTGGCGTTCATGGGCTTCCCCAAGCCGCACCGCGCGCAGATCCACAGCACGAACCCGCTGGAGCGCCTCAACGCCGAGATCAAGCGCCGCACCGACGTGGTCGGCATCTTCCCGAACGAAGCCGCCGTGGTGCGCCTCGTCGGCGCACTGCTCCTCGAGCAGAACGACGAGTGGCAACTGCAGCGCCGCTACATGTCGCTTGAGCCGCTGCGCACGCTCGTCGACAATCAACCCGCTCGGCTGGCGGCCGTCGTCAACTGAGCACGAGTCCGACCCAACCAGAACTCACGACTCGTACACCACGCCGCGGGACACGATC
>JAPZRO010000004.1 GCA_027531395.1 Porphyrobacter sp.
ATTGGTGCCACGTTCGGTGGCGCAGACCTCCCCCCCCGCCTCCCCACCCGGCCACAAATAGTACAACTTTTTTATGGGGGCGGGGTGGGGAGGCGGGGCGGGAGCTCTGCTCGCGCGATATCACGACACGAAAAGCCAAAAACACCCGAGGATACGCGCCTGCCGCGCCTTTTATCCCTCCGCTGCCTCGGCTAGCCTGACGCGCATGGACGTCTACCTGCCCATCGCGAATCTCTCGGTCAACGGGCTGTATATCGTCCTGCTGGGCGGGCTGACGGGCATCCTGTCGGGCCTGTTCGGCGTCGGCGGCGGGTTTCTGACGACGCCGCTGCTGATCTTCTACGGGATCCCGCCCACGGTCGCGGCGGCCTCGGCCGCCACGCAGGTGACCGGCGCGAGCGTTTCGGGCGTGCTTGCCCATTCGCGCCGCAACGGGGTCGATTACCGCATGGGCACGGTGATGGTCGGCGGCGGGGTGATCGGCGCGTTGATCGGCGCGGTGCTGTTCCGGCTGCTGCAGGCGCTCGGGCAGATCGATGTCGTCATCAACATTCTCTACGTGCTGATGCTGGGCTCGATCGGGACGCTGATGATGCGCGAGGCGATCGGGGCGCTCAAGCCCTCGCTGCTCGGCAAGGCCGCGCCGCCGGTGAGGAAGCGCCGCCACCATCCGCTGGTTGCCAGCCTGCCCTATCGCTGGCGGTTCTATGCCTCGGGGCTCTACATTTCGCCGCTGGCGCCGCTGATCCTCGGGATGCTGGTAGGCATTCTCACCATGCTGCTGGGGGTGGGCGGCGGTTTCCTGCTGGTGCCGGCGATGCTCTACATCCTGGGCATGAGCGGCAATGTCGTGGTCGGCACCTCGCTCTACCAGATCCTGTTCGTGACCATGGTCACCACCATGACCCACGCGCTCACCACCAAGGCGGTCGATCTGGTGCTGGCCGCGCTGCTGCTGCTGGGATCGGTGCTGGGGGCGCAGTTCGGCACCCAGATCGCGCTGAAGGCGCGGCCCGAATACCTGCGCCTCGCGCTTGCCGCGCTGGTGATCCTGATCGCGCTCAGGATGCTCTACGGCCTCGGGGTGCAGCCTGACGAGATCTACACGGTGACGCCGCTGTGAGGCAGCGCCTCGCCGCTGCCCTGCTGCTGACCTGCGCCGCGCCGCTGCTGATGGCGCAGGCCGAACCGATCCTCGTCCCCGAAGTCAGCCAGTCGCGGATCGAGGTGCGGCAGGGCTTCACCGGCGCCAACCTGCTGCTCTACGGCGCGGTGATCGCCCCGCGCGGCAGCCGCGACAAGTACGACATCGTCGTCGTCCTGAAAGGCCCGACCGAGGCGGTTCGGATCCGCGAGAAGGACCGCATCGCCGGCATCTGGATGAACGCCGCCGATACCGACTTCCGCTCGGCCCCGTCGTTCTTCGCGGTCGCCTCCTCGCGGCCCGTCAGCCAGATCGTCGATGAGCGCACCGCGGCGATCTACGAGCTCGGCACCGACTTCATCCAGCTATCGCCTTCGGGCCAGATCGACCCGGCGGAACAGGCGCGGTTCGCGCGCGGGCTGGTGGAGCTGCGCGAGCGGCAGGGCCTCTACCAGCAGAACCCCAAGGGCGTGCGGATCAGCGAGGGCGTGCTCTATCAGGCGCGGATCGATCTGCCCTCGAATGTCACCACCGGCCGCTACACCGCCGAGACCTTCGCGATTGCGCGCGGCCGGGTGCTGGCGAGTGCGACCGCGCGGATCGAGGTCGAGAAGGTCGGGCTCGAAGGCAGCGTGGTGGCGGCCGCGCAGCGCTGGTCGTTCGTCTACGGCCTCGGCGCGATCGCCCTTTCGCTGGCGATGGGCTGGGTGGCCGGACGCCTGTTCGCGCGCGGCTGACCCGCGTCTCTGGGCGGTAATGTTGACCCGATCTTAACCTCGCGCGCCCTATCCCTTCAGCGACTTCTTCACGCTGGCGCAGGGAAAGGCGCGGATGACCGACAACGGCAGGCAGGATTTCGAACGTTTCACCGGGCCGACCCTCGGTGGCGAAGACGATGCGCCGTCCGGGTTCACGCCGGTGCACGACAATTCGCGCCTGCCGATCGGCGTGGTGCTCGAAGTCTCCGGCTCGGGCTCGCAGATCGCCTTCGACCTCCAGCGCATCAACGAATGCATGAAGGACGAGGATCCTTCGGTGGCGCTTGCCGGACAGGTCGGCAGCCAGATCAAGATCCGCGTCGGCGATGCCTGGCTGCTCGCCAGCGTGCGCGACCAGCGCAAGGACCGCCGCACCGAGGGCGGGATCATCGCCCATATCGACTTCCTCGGCGAAGGCAGCGAGGAGAAGCTGACCGGGCGCATCCACGGCTTCAAGCGCGGGGTCACCCGCTATCCCGTTCCGGGCGGGATGGCCTATCCGGCCACCACTCGCGACCTCGAACAGATCTACGCCAGCGACGGCCGCGCCAGCATCACCATCGGCAAGGTCTTCCCCACCCGCGACATCCGCGCCGGCCTCTATATCGACGCGATGCTCGGCAAGCACTTCGCGCTGCTCGGCTCGACCGGCACCGGCAAGTCGACCAGCGCCGCGCTGATCCTGCACCGCATCTGCGAGGCCGCGCCCAAGGGTCACATCGTGATGATCGACCCGCACGGCGAATATTCCGCCGCGTTCCGCCAGACCGGCCAGATCCTCGACGTCTCCAACCTGCAGATGCCCTACTGGCTGATGAACTTCGAGGAGCACTGCGAAGTGCTGCTCTCCAGCAGCGGCAACGAACGTCAGGTCGATGCCGACATTCTCGCCAAGTGCCTGCTCGCCGCGCGTTCCAAGAGCCGGCTGGCGCAGACCATGGGCAAGATCACGGTGGATTCGCCGATCCCCTATCTGCTGTCCGATCTCAACAACATCCTCCAGGACGAGATGGGCAAGCTCGACAAGGCAACCTCGTCCGCGCCCTATATGCGGATCAAGGGCAAGCTCGACGAGCTCAAGGCCGATCCGCGCTACCAGTTCATGTTCTCCGGCATGCTGGTGGGCGACACCATGACGGCCTTCATCAGCAAGATCTTCCGCATGCCCGGCCTCGGCAAGCCGATCTCGATCATCGACGTCTCGGGCGTGCCGTCAGACATCACCTCGACCGTGGTGGCCGTGCTCTCGCGCCTCGTGTTCGACTTCGCGATCTGGGGCCGCGAGGAAAAAACCCGCCCGATCCTGCTGGTGTGCGAGGAAGCCCACCGCTACGTCCCCAACGAGAAGAACTCCGACGGTTCCTCGGTCGCCAAGATCCTCGGCCGGATCGCCAAGGAAGGGCGCAAATACGGCATTTCGCTGGGCCTCATCACCCAGCGCCCCTCCGACCTTGCCGAAGGCGTGCTGTCGCAGTGCGGCACGATCATCTCGATGCGCCTCAACAACGACCGCGACCAGGCTTTCGTCAAGGCCGCCATGCCCGAAGGCGCGCGCGGGTTCCTCGATTCGATCCCGGCGCTGCGCAACCGCGAATGCATCATCTGCGGCGAGGGCGTCGCGATCCCGATCCGCGTGACCTTCGACACCCTCGAGGAACACCGCCGCCCGGCCTCGGAAGACCCCAGCTTCGTCGACCTGTGGAGCACCGACGGCGGCGAGGAAGAACTGGTCGAGCGCGTGGTGATGCGCTGGAGAAGTCAAGGGTAAGGGGTCAAGTCTCCTTCTCGCTCTGGTTCGGACCCGCAGGGTCCGCAAGGCCGACTGGCCGCCCGCAGGTGCTCAAGCCCGCAGGGCTTGAAACAGCACCGAGGACGTGCCCGCGGAGGCGGGCACGCAACACAAATCACGTCCCGCGCGTATCCCCATAGAGATGGATATGCAGCCGGTCGCTCATCCGGAAACCGTGCTTTAGGCAAGCTTCCGAAAGCCATGCCTGCCGTTCCCGCAGCGTCGCGCTGTCGGTGCCTTCGGGCATCAGGAACACCTGCCCGGGACGGAAACGGTAGCGCTGCTGGAGTGCTACCACCTCGGCCACATCCTCGGGCGATGCGACCACGAACTTGAGGAAGGCGCGCGGCTCGCTTGCCCATGCGTCGAGCCGCTCGGGCAGCAGCGCCAGGTCGGCCGGATTGCCGCTATGCGCAAGCTTGGGGCTGACATTGTACTGATCGACCCGCACATCGAGCCGCGCAGGCGGGGCGACCGTGCCGTTGGTCTCGATCTCGACACTGATGTCCGGCAGGTGGGCCAGCATCTCGGCCAGCGCACCCGCCTGCAGCAGCGGCTCGCCTCCGGTAATGACGAGGCGCTTCTGGCCGAGGGCGGCGATCCGCGCGGCGGTGTCCTCAGGCGAAAGCGTCACCTGATTGGCCTTGCGCTCGAACGCGATGCCGTCGCGGTGCGGGCGGTTATCGCCCGTAAAGCGCCAGGTGTAGGCCGTGTCGCACCAGGTGCAGGCGAGGTTGCAGCGCGACAGACGCACGAAGGCGACCGGAAGCCCTACGCTCGGCCCTTCGCCCTGCAACGAGGCGAAGATCTCCGGTCCGCCGCTGTCGTCGGTGGCAAGGACGAGGTTCATGCGCAACAATATTCCAAAGGTGACAAAGGTGACACCGTGTCAACTTTGGCAGAAAAGGAAAAATCGTTTGCAATCATATGTATATACCCCTGTGTCCGCTGCGGACGGACAGCGGGCTTGCGGGAGAAAGCAGGGGCGGGGGCGGTGATCATCGCCCGGCCTATGCCACGAATCCGGCCGGTAGGAAATTTCCCGCGCAAGGCTCTGGCCGCCGGGCGCGCAAACCACGGGAATTCCTTGCAGATTGTCCATTTCGAGACAATTCTGGCCACGGCAGCGTGGTAGCCTGCGGATGCGGCGAGGGGTGACAAGGGGTCTCCTGCCGCATCAGGGGGTTACATCATGCGTATTCTGCATCTTGCCGCCGGAGCGCTGCTGCTGTCGGCCAGCACCACCGCACTGGCTCAGACCGCCGACCGGATCTGGGTTGGCGGGCCGATCATCACCATGGAAGACGATGCCATGCGCGCCGAGGCGATTGCCGAGGATGACGGCAAGATCATCGCCGTCGGCACCCGTGAAGAGGTGATGAAGCTCAAGGGCAAGGGCACGCAGGTGATCGATCTCAAGGGCCGCACCCTGCTGCCCGGCTTCGTCGATGCCCACGGCCATGTGTTCATCGGCGGGTTGCAGGCGCTGGCGGCCAACATGCTCGCCGCGCCCGATGGCGATGTGACCGATATCCCCGCGATGATCCGGACGCTCAAGGAATGGCAGGCCGCCAACCAGGACGTTGTTGCCAAGGGCAAGATGATCATCGGCTTCGGCTACGACAATGCCACGCTGGCGGAACAGCGCCATCCCACCCGGGAAGAGCTCGATCAGGTCTCGACCGAATTTCCGGTGCTGGTGATCCACCAGTCGGCGCATATCGGCACGGTCAATTCCAAGATGCTCGAACTGATGGGCATCACCGCCGACAGCAAGGATCCCGAAGGCGGGGTGATCCAGCGCAAGCCCGGCACCACCGAACCCAACGGCACGCTGGAGGAGACCGCCTTCTTCGCCGCCATCCCGATGGTGCTCAAGAACGCCGGGCCCGAGGGGCTCAAGACCTTCGTGCGCGAAGGCTCCAAGCTGTGGGCGCGGTTCGGCTACACCACTGCGCAGGAAGGGCGCGCGATCCCGAATATCGCCAACGTGATCCGTGCGGTCGGCGCAGAGGGCGGGCTGGCGATCGACGTGGCGGTCTATCCCGACGTGCTGGTCGACCGCGACTACATCAAGGCCAACCAGAGCGAGGCCTACACCGGCCGCGTCCGCATCGCCGGGGCCAAGCTCACCATCGACGGCAGTCCGCAGGGCTTCACCGCGTGGCGCGACAAGCCCTATTACGATCCGGTCGGCAATTATCCCGAAGGCTATTCGGGCTATGCCGCGGCCAATGCCGAACAGGTGTTCGACGCGGTGAAGTGGGCGGCCGAGAACGATATCCAGCTGCTCACTCACTCCAATGGCGAGCGCGCGTCCGATCTGCTGATCGCGGCGCTGGCGGGTGCGCAGGCGCGCTTTCCCGGCATGAAGGCCAAGCGCCCAGTGCTGATCCACGGCCAGTTCCTGCGCGAGGACCAGATGGACAGCTTCAAGGAGCTGGGCGTGATCCCCTCGCTGTTCCCGATGCACACCTTCTACTGGGGCGACTGGCATCTGGAGCACACCGTCGGGCCGGAGGAAGGGCAGAACATCTCGCCCACCGGCTGGGCGCTGGCGCGCGGGATGATCTTCACCAGCCACCACGATGCGCCGGTCGCCTTCCCGGATTCGATGCGG
Organism: Porphyrobacter sp.; assembly: GCA_027531395.1. Taxonomy (GTDB): domain Bacteria; phylum Pseudomonadota; class Alphaproteobacteria; order Sphingomonadales; family Sphingomonadaceae; genus Erythrobacter. Next base: position 6,312 of record JAPZRO010000004.1, read on the forward strand.
GTGCTCGATGCCACGGTCACCCGCCGCAGCCGCGGCAAGCAGGTGGTGGTCGGCCCCGACCAGCGGGTGGACGTGATCACCGCCTTGAAGGCGATGACGATCTGGCCCGCCTACCAGCATTTCGAGGAGGACAGCAAAGGCTCGCTCAAGGTCGGCAAGCTCGCCGATTTCGTGATCCTTTCGGGCGATCCGACCGCGGTCGATCCCGAGACGCTCGATACGCTCAAGGTGACCGAGACGATCAAGGAAGGCCAGACGGTCTACCGGATGGCGGCCGGCGGCCGGCGGGCCGAGGCCGAGCCTGCGAACATCGCGCCGCTGCTCCACGCGATGGCGGCGGGGACGCCGGGCCATGTCCACGCCGACGGGCGCGAATGTCCGGGCGATGCGTCGATGGCGCTGGGCATTCTGATGAGCGGGGCGGTGGTCGGCCAGTGAGCTTGCGCGCGCTGGTTCTGGCTCTGGGCGCCGCGACGCTCCCTGCCGCGCTCGCCGCGCAGGACGGGAGTGCGGTCAAGGCCGAACTGGCGCCGGAGGAGCAAGGGTCGCAGACCGGGGCCGAGGCACCCTCGACGCAGGGTGCCACCGCTCCGGCCCCACCTGCGCCCGCCGAGAAGCCGCCGCTCTCGCTGACCAAGGCGCTGGGCATTCCCGGCGTGGGCGCGCGGCTCGACCTGACCGGTTTTGCCGGGGCGCAGGTGGCGGGCGACGGGCCGGGCGATGTGCGCTTCACCGGCCGCGCCGATCTGTTCGTCGATATCTCGAGCAAGGGGCTGGGCCTGTGGGACGGCACCACCTTGCGCACCCACACCGAACTGCGCGCGAGCGATAGGGGCGCGGGGCGGATGGGCGGGGCGCTGTGGCCGCAGAACACCGCCGCGCTGCTGCCGCTGACGGGCGAGGGGATCGAGGTGACCGCGATCTATCTGGTCCAGAGCCTTGGGCCGAAGACCAACCTGCTGGTCGGCAAGATCAACGCGATCGACCTGCTCGCGGGCGATCCCTTCTTCGGCGGCTGGGGCACCAAGCGGTTCCAGAACGTCGCCTTCGTCGCCCCGCCGTCGGGCGTGGTGCCGCCGACCATCATGGGCTCGATCCTGACCCATCAGGCGGGCGATGTCGGGATCACCGCGATGGTGTTCGATCCCGAAGACCGCAGCGGCGACTATTGGTTGGGCGGGCTGTTTTCGACCGGCGTCAACGCCTCGCTCGGCGCGACCTGGGCGGGGGAGTGGGGCGGGCGCAAGACCACCCTCGGCCTCACCGCTGCCGGATCGACCAGCCGCGGCCTCGACTTCGAGGACATTCTCGGCCCGCCCGGCACGGTTCAGGGCACGCGCAAGGGCAGCTACAACGTCGCGCTGCAGTTCGGGCATGATCTCGCGGGCAGCACCAAGGGCCCCTCGCATGTCGGGGTCTATGCCAAGGCGGCGATTGCCGACGGCAACCCCAACCCGATCGAAGCCGCCTTCGTCGGCGGCTTTGCCGGGCACGGCCTGTTCGCGGGCCGCACCAGGGACCGCTGGGGGCTGGGGTTCTACTACTACGATTTCAGCGACACGCTCCAGAGCGTCGCCGCGCCGCTTGTCCGGTTCGACGACGAGAAGGGCGTGGAGGCGTGGTATGCGCTGGCGCTCGGCGGCAATGCCGACGTCAGCTTTAACGCGCAGGTGATCGATCCGGCCAGCGGCGCCAACGATGTCGCGCTGGTGCTCGGCGCGCGGCTGGGACTGCATTTCTGAAGGGGGAGGGACACATGATCACACGCTATGCTCTGGCGGCTCCGGTGGCCGCGCTGCTGATGCTGGGGGCTTGCGCCAAGCCGGCGGCCGAGGACGCTGCGGGCGAGGAGACAGCCGCAGCGATGGAAACCCCGGCCGAGGCACCCAAGCTCGCGCCCGACGATCCGCTGACCAAGGTCACCTGCGCCGACTTCCTCGCCACCGCCGAAGTCGCCACCGCCCAGCCTGCCGACGATGCCGCGCTCGCCGCGCAGGACGAGCTCGCCAACGGGCTGACCTGGCTGCACGGCTATCTCTACGCCAAGCAGGACGGCGGGATCGAACCGCTCAGCCAGACCTGGATGCAGACCACCGCCAAGCGCGTCTACGAAGCCTGCTCGGCCGCCGAAAAGCCCGCCGAGACCAGCCTGTTCGAGGTCGCCACGTCATGAAGGGCGCGCGTCTGATGCTGCTCGCCGCGCTCGCGGGACTGAGCTTCGCCGCGCTGGTCGACACCGGCCTCGCCAAGGACCGCTGGGACCGCGACCGCGACCGCCGCAGCCGCCACTATGATCGCTGGGAGGACTGGGAAAACCGCCGCGACGCGCGCCGCGCGGGCGTGATCGCGGGCACGGTCGCCGCCGAAGTCGCCGCGGGTGCCGCCCGCGCCAATGCGCGCGAGGACTACGAGGAGTGCATGGCGGCCTATGCCTTTGAAGATCGCTATGATCGCTACTGCCGCGAGCAATATTACTATGATAGAGCAGAGGCGCGCCGTGCCGGCCGCCGTGCCGGTGTGGTGGTGGGGCTGGGCGTGCGCGAGATCGTGCGCGACTGATCCCGCCGGGCTAGGTGATCTAGGGTAAAGGGGGATAGCATGGAAATGGACTGGGCGACGATTACCACGCTGGTGACCGAGGCCGCGTTGCAGATCGCGGCGGGCTTTGCGCTCTACATGATCGGGCGCTGGTTGATCAGCTTCGCGATCGGGATTCTTGGCCGGGTGCTGACCGCGCGCAATTTCGATCCCACGCTGCAACGCTACATCGCCTCGATCCTCGCGGTGGTGCTCAACATCGTGCTGGTGGTGGCGATCCTCGGCTTCTTCGGGATCGAGACGACCAGCTTTGCCGCGCTGCTGGCCGGTGTCGGCCTCGCCGTGGGCGCCGCTTGGTCGGGCCTGCTCGGCAATTTCGCGGCCGGGGCCTTCCTCATCATCTTCCGCCCCTACAAGGTCGGCGACTACATCGTCGGCGGCGGGGTTGAAGGCACAGTGACCGAGGTCGGGTTGTTCAACACCGTCATCACCAGCCCCGACAACGTGCAGACCATCGTCGGCAACTCCAAGGTCTCGGGCGATGTGGTGAAGAACTATTCGGCCCATGCCTATCGCCGGGTCGACCGCACCGCGCAGCTGGCCTTCGGGGTCGATCCGCTCGATGCGATCGCGCGGTTGAAGCCGGCGCTGGCGGCGATCCCCAACGTGATGGCCGAGCCCGCGCCCGATGTCGAAATCCTCGACTTCAACGAGCGCGGCACGGTGCTGGCGGTGCGGCCCTATTGCCACACCGATCACTACTGGCAGGTCTATTTCGACACCAACAAGCTGATCGCCAAGACCTTCGGCGAGGCGGGCTATGCCGCGCCGTTCCTGATCGAGCAGCAGAAGCAGATCAAGTAAGGCGCACGCGGCGCGGCGGGGGGACTACCCCAGCCGCGCCAGTGCTGCCGTCAGCCGCTCGACCTCGCCCTGATGGTGGGCGAGATCGGCACGCGCCTTCTCGACAGCTTCGGGCTTGGCTTTCTCGGCGAAGGCGGGGTTCGACAGGCGGCCTTCGAGGCTCTTGGCTTCCTTCTGCGAAGTCCCCAGCGCCTTTTCGAGCCGGGCTTTCTCGGCCGCGATGTCGATGATGCCTTCGAGCGGGATCACGAACACGTCCTCGCCCGCAGTCACCTGCATCGCCGGGCCGGCAGGGGCCTCGCCGATGGTCACCGGAACCAGACGCGCGAGGCGCTCGATCGCGGCGCTGGAGCGCTCGATGGTGCGCGCCGCCACGTCCGAGGGGCTCGCCAGCCACGCCGCGAGCTTGGCGCCCGGCGCGATGCCGAGTTCGGCCTTGGCCGAGCGGGTGCTGGTGGTGAGGTCGATCACCCAGTCGATCGCGTCGGTCGCCTCCTTGCTGACTTCTGCCTCGGGGTTCGGCCACTGCGCCACGATCAGCTCGTAAGGCCGCTCGCCCAGCTTGTGCCACAGCTCTTCGGTGATGAAGGGCATGAAGGGGTGGAGCATGACGAGGATCTGGTCGAGCGCCCAGCCGGCAACGCTGCGGGTTTCCACGGCGGGCGGGCTGTCGGGATCGCCTGCGAAGACCGGCTTGATCAGCTCGAGATACCAGTCGCAGAACTTCGACCACGTGAACTGGTAGATCGCATTGGCCGCCGCATCGAAGCGCAGGTCGGCCATCGCCTTTTCGATCTCGGTGACGCAGACCTGCACCTCGCCGATGATCCACTGGTTGGCCGCAAGCCGCGCTGCCGGAGCCTTGATCGTGTCAGAGGCACCGATGCCGTTCGACTGGCAGAAACGCGCCGCGTTCCACAGCTTGGTGGCGAAGTTGCGGTAACCCTCGACCCGCTTCTCATCCATCTTGATGTCACGGCCCTGGCTTTCCATCGCCGCCATGAAGAAGCGCAGCGCATCGGCGCCATACTGGTCGATCAGGCCGAGCGGATCGACCACATTGCCCTTGGACTTCGACATCTTCGCGCCATCGGCAGCGCGCACGAGGCCGTGGAGATAGAGCTTGTCCCAGGGCTTCTGCCCCATGTTGTAGAAGCCCATCATCATCATCCGCGCATCCCAGAAGAACAGGATGTCGAAGCCGGAGATGAGGAGCGAGTTGGGGAAGTGCTTCTGGAGCAGCGGGCTGCCGTCTTCCGGCCAGCCCAGCGTGGCAAAGGGCCACAGGGCCGAGGAGAACCACGTGTCGAGCACGTCCTCGTCCTGCTTCAGCACCACGCCTTCGCCCGCGAGCGCCTGCGCGGCCTCGGCGGTTTCGGCGACGAAGCAGCGGCCGTCATCGGCAAACCACGCCGGAATTCGGTGGCCCCACCATAGCTGGCGCGAGACGCACCACGGCTGGATGTTCTCCATCCAGTTGAAGAAGGTCTTCTCCCACGTCTTGGGGACGATCTGGATGTCGCCCGAGCGCACCGCTTCGATCGGCTTCTTCGCCAGTTCCGCGGCGTTCACATACCACTGGTCGGTCAGCCACGGCTCGATCACCACACCGCCGCGGTCGCCGAAGGGCGTGGCGATCTGGCGCGGTTCGGCGTCGTGCTCGACGTCGTTGCCTTCCTTGTCCTTGGTCACGTGCGGGATGAGGAGGCCCAGCTCCTTCATCCGTGCCACGACCAGCTCGCGCGCACCGTCCACGCCGTCGCGGCGGAAGCGGTGGAGGCCGAGGAATTCCGCCGGCACCAGCCCGTCCGCCGTCTGGCACACGTTGGCCTCGGCATCGAGCATGTTGAGCATCTCGGCCGCGGCAAAGCCGGCGCGCTTGCCGACCTCGAAGTCGTTGAAGTCATGGCCCGGGGTGATCTTGACGCAGCCGCTGCCCAGTTCGGGATCGGCGTGCTCGTCGGCGATCACCGGAATGCGGCGGCCGGTCATCGGCAGGATCACGTGCTTGCCGATGACGCTCTGGTAGCGCTCGTCCGCCGGGTTCACCGCCACGGCCATGTCGGCCAGCATCGTCTCGGGCCGGGTGGTGGCGACTTCGAGATAGTCGCGCCCGTCGGGCAGGGTCACGCCGTCGGCCAGCGGATATTTGAGGTGCCAGAAGCTCCCCGCGATCGTCTGCGTCTCGACTTCGAGATCGGAAATCGCGGTCTTGAGCTTGGGGTCCCAGTTCACCAGCCGCTTGTCGCGGTAGATGAGGCCGTCGTTGTAGAGGTCGACGAAGGTCTTGATCACCGCGCGGGTGAAGTGCGGGTCCATGGTGAACTGCTCGCGGCTCCAGTCCATCGAGCAGCCGAGGCGGCGCAGCTGGTTGGTGATGGTGCCGCCGCTTTCGGCCTTCCACTCCCACACCTTCTCGACAAAGGCCTCGCGCGAATAGTTGGTGCGCTTGTCCTGCCGCGCCTCCATCTGGCGCTCGACCACCATCTGCGTGGCGATCCCGGCATGATCGGTGCCGACCACCCACAAGGCGTCACGCCCACGCAGCCGTTCGTAGCGGATCACCACGTCTTGCAGCGTGTTGTCGAGCGCGTGGCCGATGTGGAGGCTCCCCGTCACGTTCGGCGGCGGGTTGACGATGGTGTAGGCTTCCGCCTCGGGACGCTCGGGCCGGAACAGGCCGTTCGCTTCCCAGTGGGCATACCAGCGCGCCTCGATGTCGGCGGGGTCGAAAGTGGTGGGCAAGGTGGTGCTCATAATGCCGCGCGCCATGCCAGAGGCCATGCTGCGGTGCAATGATGGACGCACAGCTGCGGCGGCGAGAGCCTTGTCGGGCGGCGAAAATCTCCCCATAGCTAGCGGGTAATGCAGGAAGCCGCGCAATATTCGCTGGTGGAAGACGGCGCGGGAGGGGCCCGGCTGGTGCTGTCGGGGCAGCTCGTGCTGGCGGCGATCGCGCCGTTCGAGCGGCATCTTGCCGCCCTTGCCGGACCGGTCGCGGCCATCGATCTGTCGGCGGTCGAGGATATCGACACGGTCGGCGCATGGGTCGTCTGCCGGATCGCGCGCCAGCATCACTGCGACATCACCGGTGCCAGCCCCGCGGCCGAGCGGCTGCTGGCGGCGGTGCGCGGGATCGAGCCGTGCAGCGATATCGGCCCGGAAATCCGTCCCGTGTGGGAACGCGTGCCAGTGGCGGTGGGCGAACAGGTCTATGCCGCGCGCTCGGGCATCTACGGCGTGGTCGGCTTCTTCGGGCAGATCCTGCTCGGGGCTGCGAGCCTCGCGCGCCACCCCTTGCGCTTTCCGATCAAGGCGCTGGTGCACCAGATGGAGCTGGTCGGCGTCACCGCGCTGCCGATCATCGGGCTGATGAGCTTCCTGATCGGCATCGTCATCGCCCAGCAGGGCGCGGTGCAGCTCGAACAGTTCGGGGCCGAGGCGCTGACGGTGAACCTCGTCGGGCGCATCACCCTGCGCGAACTCGGCGTGCTGATGACCGCGATCATGGTCGCGGGCCGCTCGGGCAGCGCCTTCGCCGCGCAGCTCGGCACGATGAAGCTGACCGAGGAAATCGACGCGATGCGCACCATCGGCATCTCGCCGGTCGAGGTGCTGGTGATCCCGCGCATCCTTGCCGCGACCTTCATGATGGTGCTGCTCGGCTTCTATGCCTCGGTGGTGGCGATCATCGGCGGGGCGGTGGTGGGCGAAGTCGCGCTGGGGATTCCGTTCTGGACCTTCCTTGCGCGCATTCAGGAAGTGGTGCCCACGCATGACCTGTGGGTCGGCCTGATCAAGGCGCCGGTGTTCGGCCTGATCGTCGCGCTGGCGGGCTGCTATCACGGCTTGCAGGTGCGCGGGAATTCGGAGGAAGTCGGCCGCCGCACGACCATGGCGGTGGTCTCGGCGATCTTCGCGGTGATCGTGCTCGATGCCTTTTTCGCGGTGTTCTTCACCGAGATAGGGTGGGGCTGATGACCGGACATCGCCACTCCCCTGACGAGCCGCCCGTGATCGTGATCGAGGGGCTGGCCAACCGCTTCGGCAGCTTCTCGGTGCACGAGGATCTCGATCTGACCGTGCGGCGCGGCGAGATTCTCGGCGTGGTGGGCGGATCGGGCAGCGGCAAATCGGTGCTGATGCGCTCGATCATCGGGCTCCAGCGCCCGGCCGAGGGCCGGATCGACGTGCTCGGCCGCACCATCACCGGCGTCGATCTGGACAGCGGCATCGGCGTGCGGCGGCGCTGGGGCGTGCTGTTCCAGGGCGGGGCGCTGTTCTCGACCCTGACGGTGGGCGAGAATGTCGAGGTCGCGCTGCGCAAATACTACCCCGACCTCAGCCCCGAACTGCGGGCCGAGATCGCGCGCTACAAGGTGCTGCTCACCGGCCTGCCCGAAAGCGCGGTGGCGAAATATCCGTCCGAACTCTCGGGCGGGATGAAGAAGCGCGCCGGCCTCGCGCGGGCGCTGGCGCTCGATCCCGAACTGCTGTTCCTCGACGAGCCGACCGCCGGGCTCGATCCGATCGGCGCTGCCAATTTCGACCGGCTGCTCCGCGATCTCAAGGAGACGCTGGGCCTCACCGTGTTCCTCATCACCCACGACCTCGATACGCTCTACGAGATCTGCGACCGTGTCGCGGTGATCGCCGAGAAGAAGATCATCGCAGTCGGCACGATCCCCGAGCTGATCGCCACCGGCCATCCGTGGATCGAGGAATATTTCAACGGCCCGCGCGGCCGGGCGGCACGGGACTCGCACGTGCGGGCAAGAGGATAGGGCGAGAGAATGTTGGACATTGCCGCCCGCCGGGCTTCATAGGGGACGCACATGGAAACAAGAGCGAACCATCTCTGGGTCGGTGCGGTCACGCTGGTGCTGCTGGCGGCGCTGGCGGCGTTCATCGTCTGGATCGCGAGGCTGGGGCAGGGCGACCAGAGCGAATACGACATCTTCTACGCCCAGTCGGTCTCCGGCCTCGCCAATGGCAGCCAGGTCAGCTTCGCCGGGGTGCCGGTGGGGCAGGTGACCGAGATCGCGCTGGCCAAGGGCGACCCCGAATTCGTGCGCGTGCGGATCAAGGTGAAGGACGACGTGCCGATCCTGGTCGGCACCGAGGCGACGATCGAGGCGAGCTTTACCGGCGTGTCCACCATCCTGCTCAACGGCGCGCGCAAGGGCGCGCCCGCGATCACCTGCGAGACCACCGCCTGCCCCGAAGGCCGTCCGGTGATCCCGCCGGGACGCGGCGGCTTCGGCGAGATCGTCGCCAACGCGCCGCTGCTGCTCGAACGGCTGGCGACGCTGACCGAACAATTGAACACCATCCTCGGGCCGGAGAACCAGCAGGAAATCTCCGGCATCCTCAAGAACACCAACCGCCTGACCGGCGGCCTCGCGGATGCCACCCCGGCGCTGACGGCCAATCTGGAGCAGTTCCAGACCACGCTCGACGAATTCAACCAGACGCTGGATGCGGTCGAGAAGCTGGCGGCCACCACCGAGGGTCTGGTGACGCAGGACGGCAAGCCGCTCGCCGCCGAACTGCGCGCCACGCTGCGCTCGGCCAATGCGGCGGCTGCCTCGCTCGCGGCGACGCTGGAGGACACCCGCCCGGCGGCCAAGCAGCTGCGCGAAAGCACGCTGCCCAATGCCGAGGCGACCTTGCAGGATCTGCGCGCCACCAGCCGCGCGCTGCGCGCGATCACCGAAAAGCTCGAAAGCGAAGGCGCGGGCGCGCTGGTGGGCGGCAAGACGCTGCCGGATTACAAGCCGTGAAGGATAGGGCCATGATCACCAAAGCCGCCCCCCGTATCATCCGGCGTTTCGCTCTGCCGGCGCTCATGGCGCTGGGGCTGGCGGGCTGCATCAGCCTTGGCGGCCCGCCGCCCGAGAGCCTGCTGACTCTCAGCCCCACCGCGCGCGCACCCGCCGGCAGCGGCGCGACCGCCGCGCCCGACCGCAAGGTGATCGCGGTGCTCGCGCTCGACACCCCGGCGAAGCTCGATGTGCTGCGCGTGCCGGTGCAGGTGACCGACACCGAGCTCGCCTATCTTCAGGACGCCTTCTGGGTCGAAAAGCCCGCGCGCCTGTTCCGCCACCTGCTGGGCGAGACCCTGCGCGCCAGGAGCGGCGGGGCGGCGCTGGTGCTCGACGGGGACGAGACGGTTGCGCTCGCCACCACGACGCTGCGCGGCACGCTGATCGACATGGGCTATGACGCGCCCACCCAGTCGGTGGTGGTGCGCTATGACGCGATCCGGGTGGACAGCGAGGGCAATGCCACCACCCGCCGTTTCGAGGCGAGCGAGAGCGGGATTCCGGCCGAAGCCCGCAGCGTCGGCGCAGCGCTCAACCGCGTGGCGAACACGGTGGCGGGCGAAGCGGCGGAATGGGCGGTTAGCTAGAGCGCGCTTATGCGCGCGCGCAGACCACCCGCCCCGCCTCCCCGCCCGGCCACCAATAGTACCACTATTCTGTGGCGGCCGGGCGGGGAGGCGGGGCGGGGGGTCTGATCCTCACAAACGCGCCAGCCGCGCAAAGGCGCAGGCGCGCAGGAAATCGGCCTCGCGCCGCGCGCGGCGTTCCTCGGCCTCCCAGTCGCGGCCCCAGAGGTCGGCCTGCCATTCCTCTTCCAGACACGCCGCCTGCCACAGCGCCAGCGGCTCGTCCTCGTGGCCCGCATCGAGCGCGGCGAGCGCGGTGACGAGCGAGGCGGCAAGCTTCGCCATCGCCTCCACGCCTGCCAGCGCGAAGGGATCGAGCGCGCGCAGCTTGGCTTCGAGCGCCGCCAGCGCCTCGGCGGGCTGGGGGCGATGCACGATGCCGCTCACCCGCACCAGCCGGATGCCGTGATCGGCCTCGAAGCGGGCGAGCAGCGGCTCCCACACCTCCTGCTGGCGCGCATGGAGCGGCTCGTCGGGATCGGCGCGGTAGCACAGCGTATCGGTCTCGGCATAGGCGATGAGGCCCGCCGCCAGGCCGTGCGGATCGGGGGCGACGATGTCGATCGCGTAATCGGCCATGTCGCGCAGGGGCAGGCTGGCGGGATCGATCTTTTCGCCCTGCTGCCGCCACTCCGCCGCCAGCGCCTCGGCGAGCGCGCGCGAAGGCACCACCTGCGGCGCGCCGCCCACGGTCTTCACCCCGCGGGTGTCGAGCAGCACCTGAAACCCGCCCGGCTGCTGCCCGAGCGTCACGTCCTTGTAGAACCGGCGGATCATGGGGTCCTGTCGTCTCCGGCGTTCCAGCGGCGCGCGATGAAGCGCGGCAGGAAGAAGAATTCGAGCATCCCTACCACGGCCAGCACCGCGCCCACCGCCCACGGCAGGTCGATCAGCCCGCGCACGATCGCAAATCCGGCCATCACCAGCGCGATCCCGCTGAAGCGCAGGGCGGTGAGGACGATCAGACGCTGGCGCGCCAGCGCATCGGCGATCTCGCGCGGCGAACGGCTCATGCGAGCGCCTCCTCGAGTGCCTGCGACAGGGCGGCGACGGTCTCCGCGACGCTGAGCGCGCCGCTCGCCAGCAATTCGGCGGGCGCGTGATAGCCCCAGGCCACGCCCACGGCGCGCACCCCGGCGCTGCGGGCCATCAGCATATCGAAACTGGTATCGCCGATCATCACCGCCTGATGCGGGGCCGCTCCGGCCTCGAACAGCGCAGCCTCGAGCATTGCGGGATGGGGCTTGGAGGGGTGGCGGTCGGCGGTCTGGAGCGAGACGAACAGATCGGCGATGCCGTGGGTGGCAAGGCAGGCGGCGAGCCCGCGATCGGACTTGCCGGTGGCGACCGCGAGGCTCCAGCCGCCATCGTGCAGGGCGGTCAGCAACTCGGCGATACCGTCATAGAGCGGCTCGTCGAGCAGGCCTTCCTCGCGCCGCGCGCGGAAGCTGGAGCGGTAGAATTCGGTGACGGCGCGGTTCTGCTCCTCGCCGAGTTCGGGCGCGAGGGCGCGCACTGCCTGCGGCAGGCTGAGCCCGACCGCGCGGCGCACCGCCGAGACATCGGGGGCGGCAAGGCCGGCGCGGGTGAAGGCGCGTTCCATCGCCCAGCACACATCAGCCTGCCCGTCGACCAGCGTGCCGTCGCAATCGAACACCGCCAAGCGCTTGGGGAGCCTCATGCGGCAATACCCCGCACCAGATGGGCGAGCGCGGCGTGGCCCGCAGCATCAAGCCCGTCGGCAATCGCCGCGCGCTCTTCGGCGGGCTTGTTCTGCGAGAGCTTGAGCGTCGGGCGCCATGCCTGCACTTCCAGCTCGAAGCCCATTATGCCGCGGAACAGCCCGCTCCAGACCTTGTCCGAGGATTCGCTGGCCAGCCACGGCGCGCCGTCCAGCCGCCCCTCGTGCTTTTCGATCGCGGCGTGGAGGAAGGCTTCCAGCCCCTCGTCATCCATGCGCCGCACCCGGCCTTCGAGTTCGAGCGCGATGTAATCCCAGGTCGGCACGGTGTCGCGGTTGGCATACCAGCGCGGGGAGACATAGGCGTCCGGACCGTTGACCACGATCAGGGCAGTGCTGCCCTCGAGATGCCGCGCCAGCGCATTGCCGCGCGCGAGGTGGAACTGGATCGCCCCGTCGCCGGTCGAAAGCAGCGGCGTGTGCGCGACGCGCGGGCCGTCGGGGGTCTGGGCGAACACCATGCCGAAGCCGATCTCGTCGATCAGGCTTTCGCACAAGGCGCGGTCATCGGTGCGGTAGAGCGGGTTGGGGTGCATCAGCGCCGCGCGCCCTTGGTTCCACCGCCCTTGGGCTTGGGCTTGGCGCCTGCCTTGAGGCCCGGTTTGGCCTTGGGCTTGGCTTTGGGCTTGCCCTTGGCCTTCGGCTTGGCCGCCTTGTTCGCAGCGCCGCGCGCCCGGCGGGGCGCGCGTTCTTCCTTGCGCGCCTGCTTGAAGTGGCGGCGCGCGGCCTGTTTCTTCTCTTCGGGGGTCTTTTCGGTTACGTCCTCGCGCAAGGGCGAGGCGTCCGACAGCGCCGGATCGAAGCCCAGCACTTCCATGCTCATCGCGAAATGCGGCGGCAGTTCGGCCGTGACGTCGAGCTTGCCGCCCGAGCCTTCGCCGGCTTTCGGCTCGGTGATGATCAGCCGGCGGGCGTGAAGGTGCATCTTGCGGCTCACCGCGCCGGTCAGGAAGGCATCCTGCCCGCCATACTTGCCGTCGCCCACGATCGGGTGGCCGATCGCGGCCATGTGGACGCGCAGCTGGTGGGTGCGGCCGGTGAGCGGTTCGAGCTCCACCCATGAAGCGCGCTGCCCGGCGCTGTCGACCACGCGGTAGCGGGTCTTTGCCGCCGCGCCGTTCTCCTCGTCGATATGCATCTTCTCGCCGCCGGTGCCCGGCTGCTTGGCGAGCGGGGCATCGATCACGCCTTCGGCGAGCTGCGGCTTCCCCACCACCAGCGCCCAGTAGACCTTGCGCGCGGAGCGGCTGGCGAAGCGCTTGGAGAAGCTCGCCGCCGAGCCCGGCGTGCGGGCGATCAGCAGCACGCCGCTGGTGTCCTTGTCGAGCCGGTGGACGAGGCGCGGGCGGGGCGTCTTTTCGTCCTCGACAAAGGCATCTAGCAGGCCGTCGACGTGCTTGGTGGTCTTGCTGCCGCCCTGCGTGGCGAGGCCGGGCGGCTTGTTGAGCACGATCGCACTCGGCGTCTCGCGGATCACCATGTCGCGTGCTTCGGCGATCTGTTCGGGGCTCAATGCGCGGACGCGGGGCGCGGCCTTCTTCGCGGCAGGACTATCCTCACCGCCCGGCGGCACGCGCAGCACCTGTCCGGCACTGAGGCGGTCTTCCGGCTTCACCCGCTTGCCGTCCACGCGGATCTGCCCGGTGCGCGCCCAGCGCGACACGGTGGCAAAGCCGACCTGCGGCAGGTTGCGCTTGAACCAGCGGTCGAGCCGGATGCCCTCGTCATCCTCGCTGACGGTGAACTGGCGGACGTTGTCGCTTGTATCGGTCATTGCACACTCTGGGCGGCGACAAGGCCGATGATGATGGCGGCCATCCCTGCAATCAGCGAGGCCGCGGCATAGCCCGCCGCCAGCCCCGGCTGGCCGCGATGGACGAGGGTCACGAGTTCGGAGGAAAAGGCGCTGAAGGTGGTGAACCCGCCGAGCAGGCCCACGCCCACCAGCAGCCACAGGCTCTCGCCCGCCTGCGCCGAGGCCGTGCCGCGCGCCAGCCAGCCGACCAGCACGCCCATGGCGAGGCTGCCGACCAGATTGACCGTCAGCGTCCCCCACGGAAAGGCATTGTCCGGCCCGGCGAGATGGGTCACCGCGCGGCCCGCATGATAGCGCAGCACCGCGCCGCCCGCGCCGCCGAGGGCGACCTGGAGACTTGCGACAAGAGGGGAGATTTCACCGGCCATTGCCCGCCCATAGCGAGGGCAGGCGGTTCTGCCTAGGCAGGCTTGCTGCGCCAATGCACGCTGATGGCTTGCCTTTGCGGCGCTGTTGGACTATCGGGGCGCGGTTTGGAGGGCGGCTCCCCCTTGGGAATCGCCCGTCTTTCATTCGAAATTCACCGCGCAACCCCGCGCTGATTCGCAAGCGGGGCTCTGGGCGTTTGGACATGAGGTAGTCGTCGTTTATGCAAATCATCGTTCGCGATAACAATGTCGATCAGGCCCTGCGCGCGCTCAAGAAGAAGCTGCAGCGTGAAGGCGTTTATCGCGAGATGAAGCTGCGTCGCCACTACGAAAAGCCGAGCGAGAAGCGCGCCCGCGAAAAGGCTGCCGCCGTTCGCCGCGCCCGCAAGCTCGAGCGCAAGCGGATGGAGCGCGACGGGAGCAAGTAATCCCGTCCTCAGGCGCGTCTCCGCTACCGGAACCGCTTGAAACACCCTCTGCGATAAGCCATCAGGGCGCGGCTCATACCCGCGCCCTTTTGCTGTCCTAAGCGGCATCAAGGCCGCGCCAGTCAGGATCATCACATGACCGAGATTACCCGCGTTCCGATCCAGCCCGTCGCCAAGGGCTCGCTGACCAAGCTGTGGATCGGCGTCCTGCTCGCCATCGCCGTGGGCGCCGGCCTCGCCTGGGCCGCCGTGCCGCGCGGGGTCGATCTCGACGTTCTGGTCGAAGGCACCGGCCCGCTGCCCAAGGAAGGCGAGGTCGTGTGGCTGAACTACAAGGGTAAGCTCGCCGCCGACGGCACGGTGTTCGACGAATCGCGCGAGATCCCGCTGCCGATCGAAGGCCTGTTCCCCAAGGGCACGCCCTTCCCGATCGAGGAAGGCGCGGCGATCCCGGGCTTCTTCGAAGGCCTCAAGCAGATGCAGAAGGGCGGCAAGTACAATCTCTTCATTCCGGCCGACAAGGCCTATGGCGCCGAACCGCCTCCGGGCGCGCCGATCCCGCCCAACGCTGATCTCGAATTCGAGATCGAGGTGGTCGAGATCATGAGCAAGGAAACCTTCGAGCGCAATCTGGCGATCCTGCAGCAGGCGATGCAGTCGCAGATGGGCGGCGCTGAAGGCGGTGCTCCGCAGGGCGCGCCGGCTCCGGCTCCCGCGCCGGCCCAATAAGGAGGGACGCCATGTCGGTCGACAAGGCAACCGTCGCCAAGATCGCCAGCCTCGCGCGCATCCGCATGGATGACGAGGCGCTGGAACGCATGGTGCCGGAACTCAACGGCATCCTCCAGTGGGTCGAGCAATTGGGCGAAGTGGACGTCACCGGGATCGAGCCGATGGCGGCGGTGATCCCCAACACGCTGCGCCTGCGCGAGGACGTGGTCGATGCCGATCCGCTCACCGGCGGCGGCAAGCAGGCCGACGTGCTCGCCAATGCGCCGGCCGCCGAGCACGGCTTCTTCGGCGTGCCGAAGGTGATCGAGTAGCATTTCCCCGTCACCCCCGCGAAGGCGGGGGCCCAGCTGACCGCTGGCTGGACGGGAAACCTTAGCTGGATCCCCGCCTTCGCGGGGATGACGGAAGAAAACAAATGACTGACCTTACCTCTCTCGGCGTAAAGGACATCCGCGACGGTGTCGCGAAGGGCGACTTCACCGCGCGCGAAGTGGCGGAAAGCTTCAACGCCGCCGTGGCCGAAGCCGCCGCGCTCAACGCCTTCATCGTCACCACCCCCGATCATGCGCTGGCCGCTGCCGACAAGGTCGATGCCGCGCGTGCTGCGGGCGAGCAGCTCGGCACAATGGCGGGCGTGCCGATCGGCATGAAGGACCTATTCGCCACCCACGGCGTGCAGACCACTGCCGCCAGCCACATCCTCGAAGGCTTCACGCCCCGCTACGAGAGCACGGTTTCCCAGAAGCTGTGGGACGCGGGCGCGGGGATGCTGGGCAAGCTCAATCTCGACCAGTTCGCGATGGGTTCGTCCAACGAGACCTCCTATTTCGGCAACGTCACCTCGCCGTGGAAAAAGGCCGGTTCCAATGCCGCGATGAGCCCCGGCGGCTCCTCGGGCGGCTCGTCGGCGGCGGTCGCCGCGCGCATCGCCCCGGCCGCGACCGGCACCGACACCGGCGGCTCGATCCGCCAGCCCGCCGCCTTCACCGGCATCTGCGGGATCAAGCCGACCTATGGCCGCTGCTCGCGCTGGGGCATCGTCGCCTTCGCCTCGAGCCTCGATCAGGCTGGCCCAATGGCGCGCTCGGTCGAGGATTGCGCGATCATGCTCGGCGCGATGGCCGGGTTCGATCCCAAGGATGCGACCTCGCTCCAGATGGACGTGCCCGACTGGGAAGCCGCGCTGAATTCCGACCTGCGCGGCAAGAAGGTCGGCATCCCGCGCGAATACCGGATGGAGGGCACCGATCAGGCGATCCTCGATAGCTGGGAGCAGGGCAAGGCATGGCTCAAGGACGCAGGCGCGGAAATCGTCGACGTCTCGCTGCCGCACACCAAATATGCGCTGCCCGCCTATTACATCGTCGCGCCCGCCGAGGCCTCGTCGAACCTCGCCCGCTACGACGGGGTGCGTTACGGGTTGCGCGATCTGCCCGATGGCGTGGGCCTTCAGGACATGTACGCCGCAACCCGCGCCGCCGGCTTCGGTGACGAGGTCAAGCGCCGCATCCTGATCGGCACCTATGTGCTCTCGGCGGGCTTCTACGACGCCTATTACACCCAGGCGCAGAAGGTCCGCGCGCTGGTCGCCCGCGATTTCGAGCGTGCTTTCGAGCAGTGCGACGTGATCCTCGCGCCGACCACGCCGACCGCGTCCTTCCCGCTG
Source organism: Porphyrobacter sp. (assembly GCA_027531395.1). GTDB lineage: Bacteria > Pseudomonadota > Alphaproteobacteria > Sphingomonadales > Sphingomonadaceae > Erythrobacter. The sequence goes on from JAPZRO010000004.1 coordinate 22,916, forward strand.
GGTTCGATGAACGAAGACCCGCTGACGATGTATCTCAACGACGTCTTCGCTGTGCCTGCCAGCCTTGCCGGCCTGCCCGCCATGAGCGTGCCTGCGACGATCAACGCCGACGGGTTGCCGCTGGGCCTGCAGCTGGTCGGCCGCCCGTTCGACGAGCAGGGCGTGCTCAACGCCGGTCTCGCGATCCAGCAGCGCGCGGGCTTCACCGCGAAGCCGGAGAAATGGTGGTGACCGCCGACACACCGCTGTGGCTTGCCGGGATCGGCATCATGCTGGCGGTGCCGCTGACCTTCATGGTCGCCAACTGGGTCAGGAAGAATATCGATCACGGCGAGATGCGCTTCGGGCCGGATGGCAAGGTGATCGAGGATGAGGAAGTGAAATGAGCAACTACCGCATTCAGGGTGCCACGGGTGAATGGGAGGTCGTGATCGGCCTCGAAGTCCACGCGCAGGTGACGAGCGCGTCCAAGCTGTTCTCGGGCGCGGCGACCGCGTTCGGCGCGGAGCCGAACTCGCAGGTCAGCCTCGTCGATGCCGCGATGCCGGGGATGCTGCCTGTGCCCAACCGCGAGTGCATCCGTCAGGCGGTGCGCACCGGCATGGCGATCGAGGCGCAGATCAACGCGTGGAGCCGGTTCGACCGCAAGAACTACTTCTATGCCGACCTGCCGCAGGGCTACCAGATCAGTCAGCTCTATCATCCGCTTGTCGGCGAAGGTTCACTCCTGATCGAGGCGGACGAGAAGGCCGGCATCCCGGAAGACAAGGTGATCGGGATCGAGCGCATCCACGTCGAGCAGGATGCGGGCAAGCTGATGCACGATCAGCACCCGACCATGTCCTATGTTGATTTGAACCGCTCGGGCGTGGCGCTGATGGAGATCGTCTCCAAGCCCGATATGCGTTCGCCAGCGGAGGCAGGGGCTTACCTCAGGAAGCTGCGCGCGATCCTGCGCTATGTCGGCTCGTGCGACGGCAACATGGAAGAAGGCTCGATGCGCGCCGACGTCAACGTCTCGGTGCGCAAGGTCGGCGAGCCCTTCGGCACCCGCACCGAGACCAAGAACGTTAACTCGGTGCGCTTCGTCATGCAGGCGATCGAGCACGAGGCGATGCGCCAGGTCGATGTGCTGGAAGCGGGCGGGAAGGTCGATCAGGAAACCCGCCTGTTCGATCCCGGCACCGGCACCACGCGCACGATGCGCAGCAAGGAAGACGCGCACGACTATCGCTACTTCCCCGATCCCGATCTGCTGCCGCTGGTGCTGGAGGAGGACTTCCTCGCCGAATGCCGCGCCTCGCTCCCCGAACTGCCGGATGCCAAGCGCAAGCGCTATGTCGAGGTGCTCGGCCTCACCTCCTACAACGCGCGCGAACTGACCGCCGAGGTCGAGACCTTCGCCCGCTTCGAAACCCTGCTGGCCGAGACCGCCAAGGTCATCGGCAAGGACGAACCGGCGGTCGCCACGCAGGTCGCCAACTGGTCGCTCTCGGTCGCGCCGGGCGTGATCAAGGCGCTGGGTGACGAGGGCGACGCCGCCAACGCCACGGCGGCCGCGCAGGCCAGCATCCTCGCGATGCAGGACAAGGGCGAGATTTCGGGCGGTCAGGCCAAGGAGATCTTCGAGATCGTCCTCAAGACCGGCCGCGATCCCTCTGAAATCGCCGAGGCCGAGGGGCTGAAGCAGGTCTCCGACACCGGCGCCATCGAAGCTGCCGTGGACGCGATCATCGCCGCCAACGCCGACAAGGTCGAACAGTACCGCGCCGGCAAGGAAGCGCTGTTCGGCTTCTTCGTCGGTCAGACGATGAAGGCGATGCAGGGCAAGGCGAACCCGCAGCTGGTGAACCAGCTCCTGAAGGGCAAGCTGGGGTAGGCCCCGGAGCCAGGGGTTTGCGGCCCGTCACGCTCTATTTCCACGGGTTGCCCGGTTCGGCGGCGGAGCTTGCCGCTTTCGGGCCCGACATCGCCGCGCGGACGGCAGGGTTTCATGTGGCGGCGCGCGGGGGAGACTTCGCGCGGCTTGCCGAGCAGACCGCCGCCAGTTTCCCCGACGGCCCGCTGCGGCTGGTGGGCTTCTCGCTCGGCGCAGCGGCGGCGCTGCGGGTCGCCCCGCATCTGGGCGAGCGGGTCGAGCGGATCGACCTCGTGTCTCCGGCGGCGCCGCTCCAGCTCGGCGATTTTCTCGGGCAGATGGCGGGTGCGCCGGTGTTTCGCGCGGCGCTGGCGGGGCGGCTGCCCTTCGCCGCGCTAACCTTCGTGCAGGCACAGGTCGCCCGCCTCGCGCCCGAAAAGCTGGCCGCCGCGCTGATGGCGAACGCCAAAGGCGAGGACCGCGCGCTGGCCACCGATCCGCGCTTCATCGCCGCTCTTGCGCAGTCGCTGCGCCATAGCCTGCTGGGTAGCCGCGCCGCCTACACCTCCGAAATCCGCGCCTATGTTGCCGACTGGCGCGACCATCTTTCGCAGGTGCATCAGCCGGTCGCGATCTGGCAGGGGAGCGAGGACGACTGGACCCCGCCCGCGATGGCTGAGGCCCTCGCCGCCGCCTTGCCGCTGCGCCCCGAGGTGACGATGCTGCAAGGCCTCTCGCACTTTTCGACCCTGCGCGCCTATCTTGCCGCCGAGGCAGGGGCATGACCGCCATCGTCCTTGTCCAGCCCGAGATCCCCGGCAACACCGGCGCGGTGGGGCGCACCTGTGTGGCGCTCGACATGGAGCTGATCCTGATCCACCCGCTGGGCTTCGAGATCAGCGACAAGCGGGTGAAGCGCTCCGGCCTCGACTACTGGCCGCATGTGCGCCTGACCGAATATGCCAGCTGGGACGCCTTCCTCGCAGCACGCGCACCCCGAGCCGATCAGCTGTTCCTGTTCGAGGAATTCGGCGCGCGCTCGTTCTATGAACCGGAGTACCCCGAGGACGCCTTCCTCGTCTTCGGGCAGGAGACGAAAGGCATCCCCACGGGGGTAATCGAGCGCCACCCCGACCGCCTGTTCAAGCTGCCGATGCGATCGGACGTCATCCGCTCGCTGAACCTCGCCAACACCGTTGCGGCGGCGGCCTATCAGGCGCTCAGAGGCAAGCTTTAGGCTTGCGGGAAGCGGCGCGCTCTGCCACTTCGGGCGGCAGGGAGAAAGGGGCGCACGTCCATGAAATTGCTGCACACCGCCGTGCTTGCCGTTCTGGCAAGCCTGCCTGCCGCCGTGCAGGCGCAGGCGATCAAGACCGAACCGCCGATGAAGACCTTCACCGCCGCCGAGATCGAGGCGGTGGAGATGCCCAACCTTGCCTATACGCCCGATCCGCTGATCGCGGCGGACTTCGACAAGTATTTCTTCTTCCACCGCGACGGCACCAGCTTCGATCAGGCCTATGCCGACATCACCGAATGCGATTCGCTCGCGAGCGGGATCAATTTCTACATGGGCGCCGACAGCGGAGCGATTGCCGGGGCGATGGCCAATTACGGGATGCTCGCCGGCGGGATCGGCGGGGCACTTGGCGGGCTGATGGCCGACGCCATTTTTGGCAGCGCCGAGCGTCGCCGGATCAAGCGCATCAACCTGCGCAACTGCATGTTCTACAAGGGCTATGATCGCTACGGTCTGGAAAAGGACCTGTGGCAGGCGTTCCATTTCGAGGAAGGCCTGAGCCGCGAGAACGCCAAGGATCGCGAGGCCGCCCTGATGAAGCAGGCGCGCGTCGCCTCCGGCCCGAAACCGCAACTCGAGGTGCTCGAACCATGAAGCGCATCCTTTCCCTAGTCGCGGGTGCGCTCGCGCTGCTCGCCGCGCCGGCTGCGGCCGAGAAGATCAAGCCCGACGTCGCCGAATACCGCGCGATCGAGCTCAAGAACCTTATCTCGGGCAAGGTCGCGATCGATCCGGCCAAGGCCTACATCTTCGTGCGCAGTCCCCAGAACCGCACCAACGGCGTCTTCCTCAAGACCCCGAGCGCGGAGGAAATCGCCAATTACGAGGCCAAGTGGCGCGAGGAATTCGAGGACGAGGTCCGCAAATATCCCGGCCGTCTCAAGAACTGGGAAATCTCCAAGCAGTCCGGACGCGCGCGCGGCGAAAAGCCGGTCGAGCCGACTGAGGCGACCTTCTCGATCGCGCCCATCGACATGCGCATGATCGTGCCCTTCGGCCCGCAGTTCGTGTTCGACAAGACCGAGGGCGAAGACAAGAGCTTCAGCTACCTGATCGAAGTGGAGCCGGGCGAATACACCTGGTTCGGCCCGATCCTCTATCTGCCGGGCACCCAGACCTTCGGGCAGTGCTACTGCATGGGGTCGGTGAAGTTCGAGGCCAAGGCGGGGCAGATCACCTCGCTCGGCGATTTCCTCAGCCTCGGCTGGGCAGACCGCGCGGCGCTGGAGCAATCGACCTTCGAGCGCACCCTGCTGCCCGACCGTCCGGCCAAGCCGACCGACTGGAGCCTGCCGGAAAGCCTCGCGAAGTATCCCAACGCCCGCGCCGAACTGCGCGCGGCGGGCAAGCGCAACAACTTCCTGTCGGCGCTGGTCGGGCGGATTCCGCCGGTGCCGGGGGTGCTCGCCTATGAGCGCGACGTGCCGATCGACCTGATCGGGCTCGCCGAGCAGAAGGCCAAGGCCGAGGCAGAGGCGGCGGCTGCCGCCGCAGCGGTGATCGAAGCGGCGGAAGCGGCTGCCGATGCCGCACCGGTGGTCGCGGCCGAGGCCGCGGAACAGGCCGCGCCTACTCCAGACCCAGCGCAGTAAGGTTCATCGTCGCCGCGTTGTAGCTCGCTTCGGCCAACCGGCCGTCGCGCTCGGCGCGGATCGCGCGGATGCGGGCGTTGGCGGCGTCCTCCTCGCGCAGGTTGACGAGGAAGAAATCCGCCGCGCCGAGGCGGAAGCGGGTGCGCTCGGCCTCGACCATCTGGTTCGCCTGCCGCACTTCGGCGCGGGCGAGTTCGGTGAGCCTGTTGGCCGCCCCGAGCGTGACGAGGATATTGCCGACTTCGGTGGTGATCTGGTCGGCGATGCGGCGCTGGCGCAATTCGGTCTCGCGCAGTTCGGCCTCGGCCCGCTGCAACCGCCCGCGCGCCTCGCGCCGCTGGAGCGGCACCGAGAAGGTCAGGCCCACGACAGTGTCGGTGGAATCGAAGCCGGGGCCGCCCGGGCCGATCTGACCGAAGTCGCGCGAAAGCTCGACGCTGGCATTGAGCGAGGGTTCGAGATCGTTGCGGCGCAGCGCGATGCGGTTGTTGGCGCGTTCGAGCGCGAGCCGGAAGGTCTGGAGCTCTGGGCGGCTGCGGATCACCTCGCTGACCGGCGTCGCCGCCAGCTGCTCGGCCGGGACAACGGCCTTCATCCGCGTCGCATCGGGCAGCATCTCGCGGGTCGGCACGATCAGCCGCCCGTCACTGCTGCGCAGGTAGAAGGACAGGCTGTTGGCCGCCATGTCGAGATCGCGCCGCGCCTGTTCGAGCAGGGTGCGGCGGTTCAGCAGGTTGCGCTCGTTCTCGGTCAGCGCGATCGCCGGGCGCGCGCCTTCCCGCACCTCGCGCGCAAGGCCCACCTGCCGCGCCTCGGCGATTTCGAGCAGCTCCTCGTAGACGCGGATTTCCTCGCCCGCTGCGACCCAGCGCCAATAGGCGCGCAGCGCTTCGAGCTGGACGTTCAGTTGCACCAGCATCACATCGAGCCGCGCCTGGCTGGCGGCGAGGCGGGTGTCCTCGATCGCGAAGCGGCGGCTGTCGATGTCGCGGTTGCGCAGCAGCGAGAACAGCGCGCCGACCTTGATCTCGCCGAGGCCGTTGGTGTTGAATTCGTTCTCGTAGGTCGGGAAGGTGCCATCGGACAGCTTGTAGCTGCCGAACACCTCGGCGCCGTAGGGACGCAGGGCCTGGCGCGCCTCGACCTTGCCGTAGCCGCCCGAATAGAAGCCGGTCAGGCGGTCGTAATATTCGCCCTTGAGCATCAGGTCGAAGGCCCCGTCGGCCGACAGCTGGTCGGAGCGCGCGGCGGCCTCGCGTTCGAAAGCTTCGAGGATCGCCGGGAAGGTCAGCGCCGAGGAGCGCAGCACTTCCTCGGGCTGCAGCGGCCCGGTGGTCAGCGCCCGTTCGACCGGATCGCCGACCGGCGCAATGTCCTGCGCCAGCGCGGGCGCAGCCGGCGTCGCCAGCGCCAGCAGCGCTGCACCGCACGCCAGCCACGCGCGAGAGGGAAGGGCAAGACCGCGCGCCATCGTCACTCGGTTGCGGCAGGCGCGGTTTCGCCCGGCGGCAGGACCGGCGGGAAGTTGTTGAGCTGACGCCAGATTTCGTAGCCCACCGGCACGGTCTCCAGCAGCACCCAGGCTTGCGCCTTGGCCCCGAAGCGCACGAAGCGGTCTTCCGGCCAGCGGTGCTTTTCGGATCTGTCCTCGCGGATCAGCACGCGGAAGCGCCCGTTCGGCTGGGCCGACTGGTCGACCGCAACCACGATCCCGCCGAAGGTGCCGACCGCGACCGAGGGCCAGCCGGAGAACTGCACCGCAGGCCAGCCCTCGAACATCACCCGCGCCTTGTCGCCCGGCCTGACCAGCGCGACGTCGCGCCCGTCGATGAAGATCTCCACCACCCGCTCCGAGCTTTGCGGGACGAAGGTCGCCAGCACGTCGCCGGCGCTCACGAGGGTCGAGGCATCGCCCGCGTTGAGGCTCTGGATGAAGCCGTCGCGCGGGGCGCGCAGGATCTGCGAGGACTGGCGCGCGAGGCCCACATCGGCGCGGTTGAGCGCGGCCTGCGCGGCGGCGACCTGCCCTTGCCGTTCGGCGATGCGGATCTGCGCCGCTTCGTAGTCGCGCCGCGCCGCGAGGCCGGCCTGATAGAGCTCGCGCATCCGCCGCTCGTCGAGCTGGGCGGTGGCCAGCGCGCTCTGCGCCGCTTCAAGCTGCGCCTGGATCTGGCCGCGTTCGGCCTGCAGGCGATCGACCAGCTGGGGATCGATATCGGCAATCCGCACGATCGGATCGCCCTTCTTCACCTTGCTGCCGTCGCGCACATACCATTGCTCGATCCGGCCCGGCACCAGCGCGTTGATATCCTGCTTGCGCTCGTTGGGGTTGAGCGTGGTCACGTCGCCGCGCCCGGTCGCGGTCTGCACCCAGGGGGCGTAGATCAGGAACACGAGGATCGACAGGAAGGCGACCAGCAGCATGTAGAAGATGGTGCGCATCACGCGCGGGATCTTGATCGATTCCAGCGCGGTGAAGCGGTGGGTCTGGCGTTGCGGCGCGCTCATGCCTGTTCTCCCCCGTCAGTCATGCTGATCGGGATGCTGCGCCCTTGGCGCCGCGCTTCGGCAAAGTCGGCAAAGCTGTCGAACCAGCGCTGCTGGCGCGCTTCCATGTGCAGGAACCGGTCGCACCCGAGCGCGGCCTCGCGGTTGGAGAAGTAGATCACCGTGGTGAAGGCCTGCGCGCGCAGGGCGGCAAGCGCGCTGGCGAGATCGTCGGCCTCGATCAGATCGAACAGCCGGGTCAGCACCAGCACTCGCGGGCGGGCAAGGATCGCGCTCGCCAGCTTGAGCTTGAGCAGTTCGACCGTCGAGAGCGGATAGCCGGTCGCCGCGATCTTCGTGTCGAGACCCTGTTCGAGGCCCGGCAGGACTTCGGCGAGGCCCACCGCCTTGAGCGCGTCGAGCATCCGCCAGCTTTCCCCCGTCGGACAGGACAGGCTGAGATACTGGCGGATCGTCATCGGCACGAAGCTCGGCCGGTCGAGCACATAGATCGCCATGCGCAGGTGGTGCGCCTCGATGTCCTTGATGTCGGTGCCTCCGAGCGTGGTGTAGCCGGTGGAGGGCAGTTCGTAGAGCTTGAGCACGTTGACGAACAGGCGCTGGAGGCCATGCTGGCTGGTCGAGGCCATCACCACCGCGCCGCTGGGGACCGTGAAATCGAGCTCGGCCTGCTCGTAGCGCGCCTTGCCGCGCACCTGCCGGAACACCAGCGTGTGATCATTGCCGGTGAGCGGATCGGCACCGCGCGGCTTTTCCTGCTCGATGTCGAAGAACAGCGACACTTCCTCGCCTGCGGCGCACAGCTCGTAGAAATACTGGAGATAGGTGCCCAGCTGCGCCACGCCGAAGAAGGCCGCCGAGAGAACCAGCTCCGCCGCGACCAGCTGGCCCAGCGTCAGCTCGAACTGGATCACCAGCCAGCCGCCAAGCCCCAGCAGCACCGCGCTGGCGATGGCATACATCAGCAGGAACGAGAGGGTCTGCGAGAAATGCTTGCGGAAATAGCGCCGCCGGGCGTTGAGATAGGCGTGGGTCGCCTTGTCGGTCTGCTCGATCGCGTAATCGACACGCTGCTGCGATTTGAAGAAGCCGTTGGATTCGCCGATCTGCTGTAGCCACATGGCGGTGCCGTGCTTGGCATGGCTGACATCGATCGCGGCGCGGATCGCGCGGCTGCCCCACGTCAACCACACCACCCAGATCAGCACGATCATCACCAGCGTGAAGATCAGGAACAGCGGGTGATAGAGCGACACGAGCACGAAGCCGACCGCAATCCCGAGCAGGATCGAAAAGCCGTCGATGAACAGGATCGGCAGCCGCGACATGATGATCATCACATCGAAATAGCGGTTGAACAGCGCGCCGCGGGTGGTGTCGGTGAAGAACGGGTTCTGGGCGTAGATCGCGATCAGCGAAATCTCGCTGACCATGCGCGCGTAGAAGCGCCGCGCAAACAGCTCCATCAGATGGATGCGCAGGGCATAGAGCAGCGAGGAGAACAGCAGCAGCACGAACAGCGTCACCGACAGCATCACCAGCGGCGCGGGCATGGCGGTGTTGGCGACGGTGTTGATCAGCATCTGCACCGAGATCGGCGTGGCCAGCGACAGCAGGCTGATGCCCACGCCATAGACCACCGCGAGCCAGTAGAAGCTGGTCTCGGGGCGCAGGATTTCGGCAAAGATGCGGAAGAACCGCTTCAGCGATATCTGCGAGCCGTAAGAGGGGCCTTCAACCGCCATGGCAGCCTTTCCGTCCAGAATCCGTGAGCATCCGACCCGTCATGCCTGAAATTGCCCCAGTCGGCGCGCGTGCCGGCCGACCTGCACCGGATGCATGGCGCGCAACACAGATTGCTGCAATGAAGAAATGGCCCAGAGGGCCTGCGGTTCCGGCCCCGAGGTCATGTGCAAATTCATGAAGATATGAACCTAAAAGAAGTTATTGCGAAGCATTCGCGCTTGAATGAGCCCCTAGCGGATGAACCTTGCCGGTAGCTGAACCAAGCGCCTTCGGGCATGAGGTGTCGATGACTTCAGACCCGACTGCCGTGAATAGCTGCAACCTGCTGCTGGCCGGCGGCGGTCATGCCCATGTCGCGGTGCTGGCTGACTGGATCAGGCGCGGCCCGCCACCGAGCGTGCGCACCGTGCTGCTCACGCCTGAGCGGCACCTGCGCTATTCGGGCATGGTCCCCGGCTGGCTCGCCGGACAGCACGGGCGGGACGAGGGACTGGTCGATTGCGCGGCGCTCGCGGCCCGCGCCGGGGTGGAGTGGGTGCAGGGGCGCTGCGTGGCGTTCGATCCCGTGGGCCGGAGCGTCACCACTGACAGCGGCAAATCCATCGCCTTCGACTGCGCCTCGCTCGACACCGGCGGGGTGGGGCGCGGGGCCGCGCTGCTGGGCGATGATCCGCGCCTGCTCGACGTGCGCCCGATCGATGCCTTCGCCGAGCGGATCGCCGCCATGCCCGCTCCGGCGCGGGTGGTGGTCGCAGGCGGCGGGGCTGGGGGCGTGGAGCTTGCCTTCGCGCTGCGGAATCTCGCCGGGGCCGATCCGCGCCCCGAGGTCGTGCTGGTGACGGGCGCGGACGGGCTGCTCCCCGGCTTTGCAGAGGCGGTGCGAAGCCGCGTCGCTACAGCCCTGATCCGGCAGGGAATCGCGCTCCACCTTGCCGAGGCGCGGTTCGTGCAGGGGGCGATCACGGCGGGCGAGGCCGCGCTCGAACCCGCCGATCTCGTCATCGCCGCCACCGGCAGCGCCGCGCCCGCTTGGGTGCGCGAAAGCGGGCTGGCGGTGGACGCGCAGGGCTTCGCGCTGGTCGATGCGCAGCAGCGCTCGCTCTCGCACCCGCATATCTTCGCCGCAGGCGACGTCGCCGCGCGCTCCGACCGGGCGCTGGCCCATTCGGGGGTGCACGCGGTCAAGGCCGGGCCGGTGCTCGCCACCAATCTGCGCAGCGTTCTGGCGGGCGAGGCCCCGCAGCACTCCTATCGCCCGCGCCGCCACAGCCTCTATCTGATCAACACCGGCGACGGTTCGGCGATTGCCAGCTTCGGGCCGCTGGCGGCGGAGGGGCGCTGGGTGCTTGCCCTCAAGCACCGGATCGACAAAGGATGGATCGCCACATACGCTGCACTGGCGGGGGCATGAGGGGTCACACGTGAAGAAGCTTGCCATCCTTGCCGCGCTGGCCGCGATCGTCGCCGCCTATTTCGTCTTCGACCTCGGGGCCTATCTGACGCTGGCCGGGATCAAGCAGGCGGTCGTCCAGTGGGAGGCCTTCTATGCCGAGAACCCGGTTGTGGTGCTGGCGGGCTTCTTCCTTGCCTATGTCGCGGTGACCGCGGCCTCGCTCCCCGGCGCTGCGATCATGACGCTGGCGGCGGGCGCGCTGTTCGGGGTGGTGACGGGGACGGTGCTCGTCTCCTTCGCCTCTACGCTCGGGGCGACGCTCGCCTTCCTGTCCTCACGCTACGTGCTGCGCGACAGCATCGAGGCGCGCTTCGGGGAACGGCTGAAGGCGATCAACGCCGGGCTTGAGCGCGACGGGGCGTTCTACCTTTTCACCTTGCGGATGATCCCGGCCTTCCCCTTCTTCGTGGTCAATCTGGTGATGGGCCTCACCCGCATCCGCACCCTGACCTATGTCTGGGTCAGCCAGATCGGAATGCTGCTCGGCACCATCGTGTATGTGAATGCGGGGACGCAGCTGGCGCGGATCGACAGCCTCTCCGGGATCGCCTCGCCGCAGGTGCTGGGGAGCTTCGTGCTGCTCGGCATCGCGCCGTGGCTGGCCAAGCTGGTGATCGGCGCGATCCAGCGGCGAAAGGTCTATGCGGGCTTCACGCGGCCCAAAAAGTTCGACCGCAACATGGTGGTGATCGGCGCGGGCGCGGCGGGGCTGGTGTCGGCCTATATCGCCGCGACGGTGAAGGCAAAGGTCACGCTGGTCGAAGCGAAGGACATGGGCGGCGACTGCCTCAACACCGGCTGCGTGCCGTCCAAGGCGCTGATCAAGAGCGCCAAGGTCGCCGCACAGATGCGCCATGCCGACCGCTACGGGCTGACGCCGGCCGAGCCGCAGGTGCCGTTCAAATCGGTGATCGCGCGGGTGCTCGATGCGGTAAAGGCAATCGAGCCGCATGACAGTGTGGAGCGTTACGAAGGCCTCGGGGTCGATGTGGTCAAGGGCTACGCGAAGATCATCGATCCATGGACGGTCGAGATCGCGCGCAATGATGGCACCACCCAGCGGCTCACCACCCGCTCGATCGTCATCGCCAGCGGGGCCGAGCCGGTGGTGCCGCCGATCCCCGGGCTCGCGGATTCGGGCTATCTCACCAGCGAGACCATGTGGGAGGCCTTCGCGCAGATGGACGCCGCGCCCGAGCGGGTCGTGATCCTCGGCGGCGGGCCGATCGGATGCGAGCTTTCCCAGGCACTTGCACGGCTTGGCTCGAAAGTCTCTCAGGTCGAGATGGAAGACCGCCTGCTCGGACGCGAGGACGCGGACGTCTCGGCGCTGGCGAAAGCGGTGCTCGAAGGTGAGCGCGTGAGCGTTCACACGGGTCACAGGGCGGTGCGGATCGAAGGCAAGGTGCTGGTCGCCGAGCATGGCGGAACGGAGGTGCGCCTGCCCTTCGACACGCTGATCCTCGCGGTCGGGCGCAAGGCGCGGCTGACCGGCTTCGGACTGGAGGATATCGGCGTCGATACCGCGAAGACCGTCGTCACCGACGCCTTCCTCGCCACGAAATTTCCGAACATCTTCGCTGCGGGCGACGTCGCCGGCCCCTACCAGTTCACCCACACCGCCAGCCATCAGGCGTGGTATGCCAGCGTCAACGCGCTGTTCGGGACGTTCCGCAAGTTCAAGGCGGATTACCGCGTGATCCCGGCCGTCACTTTCCTCGATCCCGAATTCGCCCGCGTCGGCCTCAATGAACGCGAGGCCGCCGAACAGGGCATCGCGGTGGAAGTGACCCGCTACGAGCTCGACGATCTCGACCGCGCGATTGCCGACAGCGAGACCAAGGGCTTCGTCAAGGTGCTCACCCCCGCGGGCGGCAAGGACACGGTGCTCGGCGCCACCATCGTAGGCAGCCAGGCGGGCGAGTTGCTGGCCGAATATGTGCTGGCGATGAAGCACGGCATCGGGCTCAACAAGATCCTCAGCACGATCCATTCCTACCCGACCATGGCCGAGGCGAACAAATATGCCGCGGGCAACTGGAAGAAGGCGCACAAGCCCGAGGGGGTGCTGAAATGGGTCGAGCGCTACCACGCCTGGATGCGGGGCTAGCGGCATGGAGCTGTTCGATCAGCTGCGCGGGATCATCGGCATCGCGGTGCTGATGGGGCTGGCCTGGGCATTCAGTGAGAACCGCAGGAGCTTGCCCGGCTGGCGCTGGATCGCCGGCGCGCTGGCGCTTCAGGGCCTGCTCGCGGTGCTGATCGTGCGGGTGCCGGCAGTGTGGGCCGCGGTCGGCCTCGTCAACAATGCGGTCAGCGCGGTCGAGGCGGCAACGCTCAAGGGCTCGTCCTACATGTTCGGCTATCTCGGCGGGGCGGAGCTGCCTTTCGTGCTCAAGGAGGGCGCGCAGCCGCCGCTGGTGATCGCCTTCCAGATCCTCCCGCTGGTGATCGTCTTCTCCGCGCTGTCGGCGCTGCTATGGCATTGGGGGGCGCTGCGCTGGATGGTCAACGGCCTTTCCTTCCTGCTGCGCCGCTCGCTGGGCGTTTCGGGCGTGGTCGGCCTGTCGGGCGGGGCGAGCCTGTTTCTCGGCGTGGTCGAGACCCCGCTCGTCACCCGCGCCTATTTCGCGCGCGTCACGCGGCCCGAGCTGTTCCAGATCATGACCCTCTCGATGGCGACCATCTCGGGCGCGATCCTTGTGCTCTATGCCACGACCCTGCGCGATACCGTGCCCGATGCGGTGGGCCACATGATCGCTGCCTCGCTGATCTCGATCCCGGCGGCGCTGCTGATCGCCCGGCTGATGGTGCCCTCCGCCGCCGAGGACAGCGCGACCGAGGTCGACAAGGAGGATCCCGGCCTCGTCTACGAATCCAGCATCGATGCGATCGTGCGCGGGACGATGGACGGGATGCAGCTGTTCCTCGCGGTGATCGCGGTGATCGTCACGATCTTCGCGCTGGTGGCGCTGGTGGACGGGATGCTGGCCGCGCTCCCCTTCATCGAGGGCGAGCCCTTGAGCCTCAAGCGCCTGCTCGGCTGGGCGCTCGCGCCGTTCATGTGGCTGCTCGGCGTGCCGTGGAGCGAGGCGCAGGCGGCCGGGGGCCTGATGGGCACCAAGGCGGTGCTCAACGAATATGTCGCCTATCTCGAACTGGCCGCGCTGCCCGATGGCACGCTGGGGCCGCGCAGTCTGCTGATCGTCACCTATGCGCTGTGCGGCGTGGCGAACCTTGCGAGCGTCGGCCTGCTGGTCTCGACCATCGGCACCCTGTGCCCCGAGCGCCGCGCGGAAGCCGCGGGGCTGGGGATGAAGAGCTGGCTGTCCGGCAACCTCGTCAGCGCGATGACGGGAGCGTGGATCGGGCTCGTCACCTATGCTTGACGCGCGCCTGCGCCCGCTGATCGATCCGCCGCTCAACGCCGCGGGCCGCGTGCTGGCGGGGCTGGGCGTCACCGCCAACGGGCTCACCTTCACCGGCCTTGCGCTGGGGCTGGCGGGCGCGGCGGCGATCGCTTTCGGCCAGATCGGCTGGGGGCTGGCGCTGATCATCGCCAACCGGCTGCTCGACGGGCTCGATGGCGCGGTGGCGCGGGTGCGCGGGCCGTCCGATCTCGGCGGCTATTTCGACATCGTCGCGGACTTCGCTTTCTATGTCAGCGTGCCGGTGGGCTTCGGGGTGCTCGGCGCGGCCAACCAGCTGCCCGCGCTGGTGCTGGTCGCCAGCTTCGTGCTGACCGGGGTGAGCTTCCTCGCCTTTGCTGTGATCGCGGGCAAGCGCGGGGCCACCACCGAGGCGCACGGGAAGAAGAGCTTCTTCTATTCGACCGGCCTTGCCGAAGGCACCGAGACCATCGCCGTGTTCATCGCCATGTGCCTGTGGCCCGCATGGTTCCCTGCGCTCGCCTATGCCTATGCGGCGCTCTGCATGCTGACCGTGTTCCAGCGCAGTGCGATGGCGGTGTCAGACTTCCGGGATTAACGGCTCGCCGCCCCGAGCAGCGTTTCGGTGCGCTGGCGCAGTTCCACGATCCGCGCGGTGTTGGCGCCGAGATCGCTCTGGCCGACCCGGCTGACCGAGCGGAAGTCGATCTGCTGTTCGCCGATGCGGGCGACGACATCGTCCTTGAAGCCGAACCAGAAGGTCTCGGCCACGCCTTCGACCGTGCCGGCGGCCTCGTCTTTGCGGATGTCGGTGAGGCCCATCTGCGCCATCGCCGCCGCGACTGCCGCGACGCCCTCTTCCTTGCTCGCGCCGCCCAATGGCAGCGGGGCCGGGCGATCCTTGCGGTCGGTGATGATCTGCGCGTGGCTCTTCACCGCGAGTTCGGGCGGGATGCCTTCCTTGAACACCTCGATCTTGCCGAGCGGGGTCTGGTAGTCGGCGAGCGGATTGGCCCCCGCCGCCTCACGTGCGGCCAGCGTCTCGGCGGAAAAGGCGGGGGGATTGCCGGTGTCGGTCGAGATGTCGTGGATCGGATTGTCCGCCGCCTTGCTGCCCGCCGCCATGAACAGCACGAAGGCCACCCCCGGCACCAGCAGGCCGAGGATCGCGGTCGCGAGCAAGCCGTTGCTGCGCGGCTTGGCGCGCGCGGCGATGATCAACGAGACGAGCGCGGCCACGCCCGTGATGCCCAGCAGGATCACCCCGCCGCCCAGCGTCAGCGCGAGCAGGCCGGTCATCCAGCCCCAGATCCCGAACTTGGTGCCGAGCGCGGCGACCGCGAAATAGAGCGGCATGAACGCCAGCAGGGCGAGGACGAGCTTGGTGTGCCAGGGCAGGTTTTTGATCATAATGGTCGCCATGTTTAGCGCGCGCTCAGGCCAGCGCAATCATGCGATTGTGACAGCATATTGCCGGCCGCGGGAAACCCTTTCGCACTTTTGCGTTTGGCCCTTACGGCAATGGGAGGGGCAAGGCGTGGGGATCATGCCGAAGTCCTGCTTTTCTTGGCCGAAAAACTGGGTTAAGGCCCCCCGGGATGCGGGAGGACTTAGTTGTTCAGAGGACAAACGACCATGAAGCGTAATTTCCTGATGGGTGCGGCCGCGCTGGCGGGCCTGATGACTCTTTCGGCTTGCGGCGGCGGTGCGGGCAGCGATGCCAACGCTCCGGCTCCGGAAGCCACCGAAGCGGCTCCGGCTGCTGAACCGGCTGCCACCGAAGCGGCTGCTCCGGCTCCGGCTGCGGGCGCCGAATACGCCAGCTTCACCACCGACGCCGCTGCTGGCGAGAAGGTGTTCGCGCTCTGCCGTTCGTGCCACGTGCTCGACGAAGGCGTGAACCGCGTCGGCCCGTCGCTGCACAAGGTCGTCGGCCGCAAGTCGGGCTCGGTTGCCGGCTTCGCCTATTCGGACGCCAACAAGAACAGCGGCGTGACCTGGACCACCGACGTGCTGTTCAAGTACCTCGAAGATCCCAAGGGCTTCATGCCGGGCACCAAGATGGCCTTCCCGGGCATCAAGGACGCGCAGGACCGTGCGAACCTGGTGGCCTATCTCGAAAGCCAGTCGAAGTAAGACTGACGCTTTCTGGCGACAGAAAACGGGGCGGCGCGGGCAACCACGCCGCCCTTTTTCGTTTCCGCTTTCAGGCCGCCGCGTCGAGCGCTGCGGCGGGGCAGTGGCGCGCGAGGTAGTCCTCGTGGGTCGGAAGGCTCGCGACGCTGCGCTCGATGATGGTGCGCAAGGAGGCGAGGAATTCGCCGAGCTGCGCCTCGCTCATCTGGTCGGCCATCGGATCGTAATCGGCCGGGACGACGCCCTGTCCCAGCATCACCTGCACCCAGCTCGCTTCCTTGAACAGATCATCGACATCGCGCCCGACCCGGCCCGAGGCGGCGAACAGCGCGCGCTTGTGGGTGAGGCTGTCGGGCACCTCCATGTGCTTGCAATAGCGCCAGAACTCCGTGTCCTCGCGGGCGGTCTGGTGATAGTGCAGGATCAGGAAGTCGCGGATCTGCGCGAACTCCGCAGCGCAGCGCCGGTTGTATTCGGCGCGCATGGTCGCCGCATCGCCCCCGCGTGGGAAAAGCTGGATCAGCCGGCTGACATGCGACTGGATCAGGTGGATCGAGGTCGATTCGAGCGGCTCCAGAAACCCGCTCGACAACCCGATGGCCGCACAGTTGTGCGCCCAGAAGGCCTCGCGCCGTCCGGTGGTGAAGCGGATCGGGCGCGGATCGCCCAAGGCCTTGGTGTCGAGTCCCGCCATCAGCGTGTCGGCCGCGTCCCCATCGGAGATGAAGCCGGAGGAATAGACGTGGCCATTGCCGGTGCGGTGCTGGAGCGGGATGCGCCACTGCCAGCCGGCGCTCTTCGCCGTGGCGCGGGTATAGGGGACGAGGGTCGGCAGGCGCTCGCTCGGCACGGCCAGCGCGCGGTCGCAGGGGAGCCACTTGGACCAGTCCTCGTAGCCCACCCCCAGCGTCTCGCCGAGCAGCAGCGCACGAAAGCCGGTGCAGTCGATGAAGAAATCGCCCGCCACCTGCTTGCCGCCTTTGAGCGTGATCGACCGGATGTCGCCGCTCTCCCCGTCGCGCTGGACGCTCTCGACGATCCCTTCGGTCCGCGTGACCCCGCGCCCTTCGGCATAGGCGCGCAGGAACAGGGCATAGCGGCTGGCATCGAAGTGATAGGCATAGGCGAGGCCCGTCATGCCGGTGTTGCCGACCTTGTCGAGCTTGCCGAAGCGCGCCTGATCGGCGGCCAGCTGATGCAGCGACCAGTGCCACAGGCTCCTGGTCTCCGGCCCGCTTCCGGCGCTGCGCTTCCAGTAATGGTGGAAGGCGACATTGCCGAGGTTCAGCCCGGTATCGCCGAAAGTGTGGAGATAGCGGCTGCCGAGCCGGCCCCAGTCGACGAACTCGATCCCGAGCTTGAAGGTCCCCGAGGTCGCCTTGAGGAATTCATGCTCGTCGAGCCCGAGGATCGCGTTCAACCGGATGATCTGCGGGATGGTCGCCTCGCCGACGCCGACCGTGCCGATCGCCTCGCTCTCGACCAGCTCGATCTCGAGGCGCTGCCCCAGCAGCCGCGCAAAGGCCGCCGCGGTGATCCATCCCGCGGTACCGCCGCCGACGATCACCAGTTTCCTGACCTCAGGCCTGTCCATACCTACGTCCCTTGCATCTGTCAGTCCGCCGCCGGGCGGAAGAAGGCGTTGATCGTCAGCCGGCCCGCACGCGGGTCGGCGACAAGCGGCGCGGCATTGTCGATCACTCCGCTATGGAGGATGTTGCCGCGGTAGAAGATCGCAGAATTGAAGTCGCCGGGCACGGCATGGATGCGCTCGAAATGCGGCGCGCCGTCGGTGGTGTAGGCCGCCGGCGGCAGGCCGGTGCGCGCGACATCGGCCTGGAGCGCTGCGGCATAGTGCGGGTAGTCCTCGGCAGTGAGCGACTCCAGACCGGTCGAGCGGTGGCGGAAGAAGGCCGTGCCGCCGTGACCGGTGCGATGGAGATAGAGCATCATCGCGATCTGGTGCGGATCGGTGCCGTCGACATGCGGCAGGCGCTGGATCGGCGCGAGCGCGGCGGGCGGGGTGGTCACGATCGAGTACCACGCCTGCATCTCCCAGCGCGTGGGCTCCTGCGCAAACCATTGATTGAGCAGCGGTGCGAGCGCTTCCAGCAGGTAGGCGCAGACCGCCGGATCGAGCGGCGCGCGCACTCCGGGATATTGCGGCGTGATTCTTGCAAAATTTTGCAAAACGGCTTGCGAAATCGCCTGTTCGGGCTCGGCAAGAAGCCCATCGACCGCCACAATACGATGATTTTGCGATGAAAAATGCGAAATGACGGGATTGTCGGCGGCCAAGGCCCATCCGGGCGGCGCTGTCGGGGCGCGCGATGAGCGGGTGATGGCCATGTCGCAGAGCCTATCAAAAGCCTCGGCCGCCTCCAAGGCCAATAGGTAACCAACTGATTGAAAGACAAATAATGACGATTTCGCGTGCGCCGGCGGCAATCCGGGGTCCGCGGCTGCCGGTCGGTTGCGCAAACCGCTCCCAGGCGACGCGCAAACTGTGACAATCGGGCAACAAATTGTTGAAACCTGTCGTGCCGGCAGGCGCCTGGATCCGCAAAATGAGTATTAATACACGGAAAATAATAGCAATTAAGGCCTGTTCACGGGGTCCGGTGGAGAAGCGCGATTGGCGATTTACCTCGGGCCCGGAGTGCGCTATGAAAAAATCTGCAAAAGCGCACGATTGATGTCGCTTGCGGGAGGGGAGTTCTGATGAAGACCATAGGGATCAAGGGTAGCGCGCGTCTGCTGTGCGGGGCTGCGACCTTTCTGGCGCTGGCTGCAGGCAGCGCTCCGGCACTGGCGCAGGATGCCGCCGATCAGCCGGTAACCACCGCCGAGGACGAGGGCGATGCCATCGTCGTCACCGGTATCCGCAGCTCGATCCAGACCTCGCTCGATGCCAAGCGCAAGGCGACTTCGATCGTCGAAGTGATCGCGGCGGAAGACATCGGCCTCCTGCCTGACCTCTCGATCGCCGACACCCTTGCGCGTCTGCCCGGCGTCACCGCCCAGCGCGTGCGCGGCCGTTCGCAGCAGATCTCGATCCGCGGCCTCGGCCCGGACTTCAGCCTCGCCCTCCTCAACGGACGCGAAGTCGTCTCGGCGGGCAACAACCGCGGCATCGAATTCGACCAGTTCCCCTCGGAACTGATCGGCTCGGGCGTGGTCTACAAGACCGGTGACGCCCAGCTCGCCGCGATCGGCATCGCCGGCGCGGTCGATCTGCGCACGGTCAAGCCGCTCGACTACAAGGGCCGCCAGATCACCGCACAGGCGACCTACACGCTCAACGACAGCGGCTCGCTCAACCCCGATTTCGCCGATGACGGCTACCGCTTCTTCGCCTCCTACATCGACCAGAACGCCGACGGCACGCTCGGCTGGTCGCTCGGCGTCACGGTGCAGTCGATCCCGACCCAGTTCATCAGCCGCGAGCTGAAGACCAACCGGTTCCAGGTCAACCGCACGGCGGGCGGGGTGATCTACCCGGCAGACAACCCGCGTCAGGGCGTCGTCAGCCGCACCTTCGAGCGCACCTCGATCGCCGGGACGCTCCAGTTCGAGCCGACCGACAACTTCTCGCTCAACCTCGACGGCTTCTACACCGACACCAGCGACTCCGGCATCTTCCGCGGCACCGAAACCCCGATCGCTTCGTGGAGCGGCGCGCAGTTCGGCGGCGCGACCGGCAGCGGGCCCTTCGCTGACAGCGCGACCTACACCAATGTCGTGCCGATCCTGCGCACCGATACCGAGGGTTCGGAATCGGAAATCTTCGCGATCGGCGGCAACCTCGAATGGAAGGTCACCGACAATCTCGGCTTCGTGGTCGACTACGGCTACTCGACCCTCGATCGCAACGACATCGACTACGAAAGCTATGCCGGCACCGGCCGTGCGCGTTCGGGCCGTCAGGACACCCTGACCTTCGATTTCGCGCGCGACGGCACCTACAGCATCGACGGCCTGCTCGATTACACCGATCCGGCCAACGTGCTGCTCACCGATCCGGGTGGCTGGGGCCAGGTCGGCTTCATCAAGCAGCCGATCATCCAGGACGAGCTGCACCAGCTGCGCGCCGAAGCCTATTGGGAGTTCGACGGCGGGCTGATCGACAACATCACCTTCGGCTGGCTCTACACCGACCGCGAGAAGAACTTCGATTCCAACGAAAGCTTCCTGCGTCCCACCGCCGCCTTCGGCAACGGTCTGGCGATCCCGGCCAATGCCATTGTCGGCAGCACCAACACCCGCGGCCTCAACAACGACATTCTCGCCTATGATCCGTCGCGCTTCCTGACCGACGGCACCTATCTGGTCGAGAAGGCCACCTTCGACACCCAGTGGGTGGTCGGCGAGAAGGTGCACAACTTCTACGTGCAGGCCAATATCGACGGCGATCTCGGCTCGGTTCCGGTGCGCGGCAATTTCGGCCTGCGCTATGCCGACACCGAACAGGAATCGACCGGCACGATCGGCGGCGGGCTGACCAACACGGTCGGCACCAGCTACGACAACTGGCTGCCGAGCATGAACCTCAGCTTCGAGATCATGCCCGACACCTTCATCCGTATCGCGGCGGCCAAGACCATCACCCGCTCGCGGCTTGACCAGATGACGGCCAACCAGAACATCGGGTTCAACGCCCAGAGCTGTATCGACACCAACAACGATCAGCGTCCGGACCGGGTCGTCGGCTACAACCCGCCCTCGCTGGTGTGCTTCAACCTGGGCGGCGGCAACCCGCTGCTCCAGCCCTACAGCTCGACCGCCTACGACATCTCCTTCGAGAAGTATTTCTCGCCCGGCTCGGCGATCATCGTCGCCGCGTTCCACAAGGACCTGTCGGACTGGATCATCGACTTCAGCGAGCTGACCGATCTGACCCAGTCGATCGAGAACTTCGGGGCGGGTGGCATCCTGCAGACCAACCCGGAAGTGGCGGTCGGGATCTTCAACGGTCCGGTCAACTTCTCGGACGGCAAGATCACCGGCATCGAAGGCACGGTCCGCGTGAACTTCGGCGACCTGTCGAGCGCGCTCGACGGCTTCGGCGGGTTCTACTCGATCACCTATGCCGACGCCGAGGTGCAGAACCAGAACGGCAATCCGATCGCGATCCCGGGCTATTCGGATCTCACCTGGTCGGGCGACATCTTCTACGAAAAGAACGGCTTCCGCGCGAAGCTGGCCGCCCGTCACCGCAGCGGCTTCCTGTCCGAAGTGCAGAACTTCGACGGTTCGCTGTCGGGCGCGCAGGCCCAGTCGGAAACCATTCTCGACGCGCAGATCGGTTACACCTTCGACAAGCCGGGCAGCTTCCTCAACGGGCTCGGCATCCTGTTCGAGGTGTTCAACATGACCAACGAGCCGTTCGTCACCCAGAACGATCTGTTCGATGCCAACGGGAACAATGTCGGTGTCTTCCCGAGCCGTCACGAGGTCTACGGGCGCACCTTCAACTTCACCCTGCGCAAGAACTTCTGACACAGGCGCCCTCGGGTCGCACCAAGGGTCTCAGGAAGGGTCCGCCAGCAATGGCGGGCCCTTTCACTTTGTGTCCGGGAAGGAAGCGGAGGTTCAGGCCGCGAGCGGCGGGGCGGCGCAGTGGCGGGCGATGAACTCGCCGTGGGACGGCATGGCGGCGACCGCCTCGTCCATCGCGGCGCGGACCTGCGCGAGCCGCTCGGCCACCGGCACGCCGGCGCGCATCGCGGCCAGCGCCGGGGCGCGGGCGGGGGTGATCCCCTGCCCGAGATAGACCGCGATCCAGCTGGGATTGGCGAACAACTCGTGCCCGTCGGCGACCAGCAGGCCATATTCGCGGAAATGGTCGATCTTGTATTGCAGGCTGTCGGGGATCGGCATGGAAGCGCAGTAGCGCCACAGCTCGGAATCGTCCCGCTCGCACGCCTTGTAGTGCAGGATCAGGAAGTCGCGGATGCGCTCGTATTCGACCGCGGTCTGGGCGTTGTATTCGCGCGCCAGCAGCGGCGACATGGCCGTGTCGGGCAGCAGCGCTATGAGGCGCAGGATGCCGTATTGGATGAGGTGCAGGCTGGTCGATTCCAGCGGCTCCATGAAGCCCGCCGACAGGCCGATGGCGACGCAGTTCTTCTTCCAGAATTCGCGCCGCTTGCCGGTCACGAAGCGCAAGGGTCGCGGATCGGCGAGCGCCTTGCCATCGAGGCTGGCGAGCAGGGTGGCGCTCGCGTCGTCTTCCGAGATGAACTGGCTGCAATGGACATAGCCGTTGCCGGTGCGGTGCTGGAGCGGGATGCGCCATTGCCATCCCGCCGGTTTCGCGGTCGAACGGGTGTAGGGCGTGAATTCGCCGCGCTCGCACGGCACCGCGACGGCGCGGTCGCAGGGCAGCCAGTGCTGCCAGTTGTCATAGCCTGCCTCCAGCGCCTCCTCGATCAGCAGGCCCCGGAAGCCGCTGCAATCAATGAAGAACTCCCCCGCGACCTGCTCGCCGCTCTCCATCGTGACGCTGTCGATGAAACCGTCATCACCCCGCAACGCCACGTCGACGACGCGACCTTCCTTGCGCACCACGCCCCGGGCTTCGGCGAAGCGCCGCAGGAAGGCGGCATAGAGCCCGGCATCGAAGTGATAGGCATAGTCGAAGGTTGACTGGATCAGCCGGCGATCGGGCGAAGGGTGGGTGAACTTGCCCGCCTTGGCCATCGCCCAGCACATCGAGAAATCGTCGATCGGCCCGTCCACACGGCCCGCCAGACTCTCGCGCATCCAGTGGTGGTAGAAGGGCACGGAATCAAATTCGGCGCCATACTGGCCGAAGGGGTGGAAATAGGTGTGTCCGAGCCTGCCCCAGTCGACGAACTGGATGCCGAGCTTGAAGCTCCCTTGCGTCTCGCGCACGAAGGTCGCCTCGTCGATCCCGAGCCGGCGGTTGAAGTGGCGGATCGGCGGAATGGTGGCTTCGCCCACGCCGACCGTGCCGATCGCCTCGCTCTCGATCAGGGTGATGGCGCAGGTCTGCCCCACCGCGTCTGCCAGCGCGGCGGCGGTCATCCACCCCGCCGAACCGCCGCCGACGATGACGATGGACGTGAGCGGGGCAGGCGCGCCGGTCATCCGCCGCAGCTCTCGCGGATCAGCAGGCTGGTTTCGAGCCGCTCGGAAATCGCCGGGCCGTCGCCGCGGTCGATCAGCTTGGACACCAGCATCCGGCCCGCGAGGTTGGCGTCCTGATCGATGGTGGTGAGCTGAGGAGTGACGAGCCGCGCGGCGGGGATGTTGTCATAGCCCACCACCGAGACATCGGACGGGATGTTGATGCCGCTGCGGGAGAGCGCGCGGATCGCGCCGATGGCGATGAGATCGGAAGCGGCAAACACCGCGTCGAACTTCAGACCCCGGGCAATCGCGCTGCGGGTGGCGGCTTCGGCCGAGTGCACTTCGAAATGGGCGGGGATGACGAGGCTGTCGTCGACCGCGATACCCGCCTGCGACAAGGCTTGGCGATAGCCGCGGCAGCGCTGCTCGGCCTCGGGCGCTTCGGTGTCGCCGAGGAACAGGATGCGCTTGCGGCCCAGCCGCGCCAGATGCGCCGTCGCGCGCCGCCCACCCGCGACGTTGTCCGATCCGATCGCGCAATATTGCGCATCGGGAAACTCCGCGCCCCACACCACGAAGCGGTTGTCGCGCGCGGCGAGGGCGTTGAAGGCGTGGTGCAGCGAGGACTGGCCGATAAAGATCACGCCGGTCGCTCGGCTGGTGGTCATCGCGTAGTCGAGGTCGCTGCTTGCGCGCGGGGTCAGGTGGCTGACCAGCAGGTCGGCATTGCGCTCGCGCGCGGCCTCGGCGATGCCGGCCAGCAGTTCGAGGAAGAAGGGGTCCGCCACCCGGCTCTCGCGCGCCTGCGGGGCAGGGACGACCACCGCGATGGTCGCGTCCGCCCCGCTCGGTCCGGCGGGCATCGAGGCGCGAAATTCATAGTCATGCGCGCGCGCGATCTGCCAGATCTGCTGCTTGGTGCGCCGCTTCACCGAGGGACTGTCATTGAGCGCGCGGCTGACGGTCGACACCGATACCCCGGCCTCGCGGGCAATATCCTCCAGCGTGGCGCTGCGCCGCGAGGGGGACCGGGTTGCATTCATCGTCAGGCTTGCTCCGCTGTCTCAGCCGCCCAGTAACCCGAACCGGGCGCGAGCACCATGGGTGGATTGCCCGCCCCGCCGACCGTGCTTTCGGTCGCCAGCAGGCTCCCCCCGGCGAAGGCTTCCGGCGAGTTCCATTCGAGCACGTCCTCGCCGAGATTGAAGACGCACAGCACCGCACCATCGGCATCGCGCCGCACGAAGGCCAGCAGCGCCTCGGGCGTGTCGAGCAGGGTGATGTCGCCGCTCGCCAGTGCCGGCCATTGGCGCCGCAGCGCGAGCAGGCGGCGGGCGTAGTGCAGCGTCGATTGCGGGTCCTGCGCCTGCTTGTCGACCGCGAGCGCGGCATGGGCCGGATCGCGCTTGAGCCAGGTGCGGTTGGCGCTGGAAAAGCCCGCCTGCGGCGCGCCCGCCTGCCACGGCATCGGGGTGCGCGCGCCGTCACGGCCGAGCGTGTGCGGCCAGTTGGCGATGGCTTCGGGATCGAGCAGGTCTTCGAAGGCGACCTCACCCTGCGGCAGGCCCAGTTCCTCGCCCTGATAGATGATCGGATTGCCCCGAAGGCTGAGCAGCAGCAGCAGGTTGAGCCGCGCGGCGCGGGCCATGTCGCCGTCCATCGTCCAACGGGTGACGGCGCGCGGGGCATCGTGGTTCGAGAAGGCCCACGAAGGCCAGCCTTCGCCCTCCGCACCGCTCCACTGCGCAAGGCTCGCGCGCACCAGCGGCGCGGTGAGGCGCGGGGCGTAGAGGAAATCGAAGTTGTAGGCCGAATCCAGCCGCTTGCCGCCTTCGGTGAAGGCCTTCATCTCCGCCAGCGGCTCCGGCCCGCCGACTTCGGCGACGGTGAAGCGGTTCGGGAATTCGTCGATCGTCTTGCGAATGCGTTCGAGGAAGGCGACGATATCGGGGTGCGACTGGTTGTAGCGCTTGATCTGCATGTCGAACGGGCGCGTCACCTTGTCCATCGGCAGGCCCGAGGGCGGATTGTCGCGCAGCTGCGGATCATGCATCGCGAAGTTCAGCGCATCCAATCGGAACCCGTCCACGCCGCGCGCCAGCCAGAACCGCGCCACATCCAGCAGCGCGTCCTGCACGTCGCGGTTATGGACGTTGAGATCGGGCTGCGAGGTCAGGAAGTTGTGCAGGTAATACTGCTTGCGCGGCCCGTCCCACTGCCACGCCGAGCCGCCGAACACCGATTGCCAGTTCGACGGCGGCGAGCCGTCCGGCTTGGGATCGGCCCAGACATACCAGTCGGCCTTGGTGTTGGTGCGATCCTGCCGGCTTTCCTGGAACCACGCGTGCTCGTCCGAGGTGTGCGAATAGACCTGATCGATGATCACCTTCAGCCCGAGGCTGTGCGCCTTCTCGATGATCCGGTCGAAATCGGCGAAGCTGCCGAAGCTCGGATCGATCCCGCAGTAATCGGCCACGTCATAGCCGAAATCCTTCATCGGCGAGGTGAAGAAGGGCGAGATCCAGATGCCGTCGACGCCCAGATCGGCGATGTAGTCGAGCCCCTCGGCAATGCCCGCAAGATCGCCGATCCCGTCGCCGTTGGTGTCGCGGAAGCTGCGCGGATAGATCTGGTAGATCACCGCACCGCGCCACCAGGCGAGCGTGCCGGTGGTTGCAGGAGCGGTCGCGGAAGTGCCAGCAAAGGGCTGGGCGGTTGCCATTACTTGTCAGTCTCCAGAATGCAGGCGGCAAAACCGAAAGGCTCCAGCGCAATCCGCACCGTTCCCGGCGCGGCGAGCGCGGCAGGACACTGGCCCAGCAGCGGTGCGATCCGCTGCGCCCGGTAGCTCACCTCGATATTGCGGGAAAGCGCCGATGCGCCGCTGTTGAAGGCCAGCAGCACGCGCTGTCCGGTTTCGGGATCATGGCGCTCGACCGCGAGCAGGCCGGGGCCGGCCTCCTCGAAGGCGCGCACCTCGCTGAGGCCCCGCCGCAGCGCCGGACTGGCGGTGCGCGCGGCGGATAGTTCGGCGATCAGGCGGTAGAGCGGGTGCGCGGGATCGAAATTGCTCTGCGCGGTGGTCGCGTCGGAGCCGACCAGGTTGTTGTCGTTGTAGGCCGCGACCTTGCTTTCGAACATGTCCTCGCGCGCGAGCTGGTCATTGCCGTCGGAGATGAAGCCCTGCTCGTCGCCGTAATAGACGGTAGGCACGCCGCGCAGGCCGAACATCATCGCATGGCCGAGCTTCACGCGGGCCAGCAGCTCCGCCTCGTCATCCGATCCGCTCATCTGGCGCACGAACATCGAAAAGCGCCCGAAATCGTGGTTGCCGAGGAAGGTCGGCAGGCCGAGTGCGGTCTTGGCCCCGCCGGGGTAGATCGCGTCCTGCTGGAGGAATTCCGCCATCAGGCGCGGCGGCGCCTTGCCGCTCGCGACCAGCTGCGCGGCCTTCGCAAAGCCCATGTCGAGCGCATAGGGCAGGCCGCTTTCGGCCATGACCTGCGCGGCGAGGGTAGCGGTCGGCTCCTCGTAGGCGATCTCGCCGAAGATGTGGAAGTGATCGATCCCCTTCGCCTTGGCGCGGGCGAGCATGGCGGGGACGAAGGCCTGCCAGAACTCGGGGTTCACGTGCTTGGCCGTGTCGATGCGGAAGCCGTCGATACCGTAATCGTCGATCCACTGGCCGAAGATTTCGATCATCCCGCTGACCACGCGCGGATGCTCGGTGGCGAGATCGTCGAGCCCCGAGAAATCGCCATAGACCGAGCTCTCGCCGATCCAGTGCGAATTGCCGCGGTTGTGATAGAGCGTCACGTCGTTGAGCCAGGCCGGCACCTTCACGCTTTTCTCCGCCTCGCGCACGACAGGCGTGTAGGCGAAGGCGGGATCGGTGAGCTTTGCCCAGTTGGCGGGATCGGGATTGTCGTCGCCGGTGAAGCCTTCGTTGATCGCCTTGCCGCCCGGGCCGCCCTTGCGCGAGAAGGGATAGTCGCCCTTGCTGCGGTAACGGTAGCCGTTTGCTTCGCCCTCGGCATAGTCGATCACATCGGCGGTGTGGTTGGTGATGATGTCCATATAGACCTTCATCCCGCGCGCATGGGCGGCATCGACGAAGGCCTTGAACTCGGCATTGGTGCCGAAATGCGGATCGACGCTGGTGAAGTCGGTCACCCAGTAGCCGTGATAGCCCGCGCTCTCCTCGCCCGGCTTGCCCTGCACCGGCTTGTTCTTGAAGATCGGCGCGAACCAGATCGCGGTGACGCCCATGTTCTGGATGTAGTCGAGCTTGGCGGTCAGCCCCTTGAGATCGCCGCCGTGGTAGAAGCCCTTGTGCGTCGGATCGAAGCCGTGATCGAACGCGCCGCCCTTCAGCCCGCCGCGATCATTGCGCGGATCGCCGTTTTCGAAGCGGTCGGGCAGGACGAAATAGATGATCTCGTCTTCGAGTTCGCGCTCTGCAATCGGGGCCGGCGCCGCCTTCTCAGCCGCGACCGGACCGCCCGCCAAGGCGGTTCCCGCGCATAGCGCAGCAGCAATTCCCACGAAGATTCGCGTCATGACCCAGCTCCCTCCGGCTGCGTTTGTGACACCATGGGAGAAGTTTTGCAAATCTTTGTAGTAGCCGCCTGCGGGCCGAGGTCTCTAGTTCAAACCTTTGTAAGAAATGAATAAAGGGAGAATGCATCGACGAGAATACGAATTTTTCCGACGAAATTCGGAAAGTTTCTTGCAAATTTTTGCAAGGCGTCCAGACTGTCCGGCGCGGGCTGGGCGAGACATTCGGAAAAGAATTCCGGGATGCTACAGCCTGCGGGGAGCCGCGTCACCCCGGCAGGGCCGGATACGCGGGGGAGAGGACGAGACACGCATGACGCAAGCCGGCCACAAGCCTGCGATGAGCGCTGGCCAGATCTGGAACATGAGCTTCGGCTTTCTCGGCATCCAGATCGGCTTCGAGCTGCAGAACGGCAATGTCAGCCGCATCTTCCAGACGCTCGGCGCCGATGTCGGAGAGCTCGCCATCCTGTGGATCGCCGCGCCGATGACGGGGCTGATCGTCCAGCCGATCATCGGCCACCTTTCGGACAAGACGTGGAGCCCGCGTTTCGGCCGTCGTCGTCCCTTCTTCCTGCTCGGCGCATTGCTCGCCAGCCTCGCGCTGTTCGTCATGCCCAATGCGCCCGCCCTTTGGGTGGCGGCGGGGATGCTGTGGGTGATGGACGCCTCGCTCAACATCACGATGGAACCGTTCCGCGCCTTCGTTGGCGACAACCTGCCCGACCGGCAACGCACGATGGGCTATGCGATGCAGAGCTTCTTCATCGGCACCGGCGCGGTGCTGGCAGGGGCGCTGCCATGGGTGATGACCAACTGGCTCGGCCTCGCCAATGTCGCTCCCGAGGGGCAGATTCCCGAGACCGTGCAATGGTCGTTCTACATCGGCGGGGCAGCACTGCTGGCGGCGGTGTGCTGGACGGTGTTCACCACGAAGGAATATTCGCCGCAGGAGCTCGCCGGCTTTGCTGCGGCTGAGGGTGCGGCGGCAGGCGCAAGGCCTGCCAGCGTTCAGCGCAGCGCCGGCCAGTTTGCGGGCGGCGGCGCGGTGTGGATCATCGCCGGCGCGGTGATCGCCGTGCTGGTCGCCATTGCGCGTGGCGACAGCCGTCCGGCGTTTCTGGGCGGGATCGAAGTTGCGCAGGAGCTCTATGTCCTCGCCGCGCTCATCGCCGGGTTCGGGGTGATCCAGCTGGTCGCTGCAATGCTGCGTTCGCAGGGGCGCGAGGAGAGCGGCTTCATGGAGGTCGTCAGCGATCTCTTCGCCATGCCCAGAACCATGCGCCAGCTGGCGGTGGTGCAGTTCTTCAGCTGGTTCGCGATGTTCGCGCTGTGGATCTATGGCACGCCGGGGGTGACCGCATACCACTTCGGCGCGGGCGATGCGGCGAGCGCCGCCTATCAGGACGGGGCCGACTGGTGGAGCCTGATGGGATCGGTGCGGAACGGCCTTGCCGCCGCGGCCGCGCTGGGCTTCGTAGTGGTCGCCGCGAAGATCGACCGCACGCGCCTTCACGCGGTCAACCTGCTGCTGGGCGCGGCGGGCTTTGCCGCGGTGCTGCTGATCCGCGATCCCGAACTGTTGTGGGTGCCGCAGATCGGCCTCGGCATCGCCTGGGCCTCGATCGTCTCGCTGCCCTATGCGATCCTTGCGGGCAGTGTGCCCCCTGAAAAAATGGGCATCTACATGGGGGTGTTCAACATCTTCATCGTCGTGCCGCAGCTGCTCGCGGCGACGCTGCTGGGCTTTCTCGTCACCAACATCTTCGGCGGCGTTCCGATCTACGCGATGGCCATTGCGGCCGCGAGCTTCGTGGCGGCGGCGGCAGCGACGCTGCTGGTGAAGGAGCAGGCGGCGTGATGCGTCTGGCGCTCCCGCTGCTGGCGGCGGCGCTCGCTGCTAGTCCGGCGCTGGCCGGGCCGGACTATACCCCGCGCGACACGGTGCAGGTGCAGAACGCCGACTGGACGCGGGATGCGGTGCTCTACCAGCTCAACACCCGTCAGTTCACGCCGGAAGGCACCTTCAAGGCCGCGCAGGCGCAGCTGCCCCGCCTCGCCGCGATGGGGGTGGACATCATCTGGCTGATGCCGGTCCACCCGATCGGCGAGACGAACCGCAAAGGCACGCTCGGCAGCCCCTATGCCGTGCGCGACTACCGCGCGGTCAATCCCGAGCTCGGCACCGAGGCCGAGTTCCGCGCCTTCGTCGACGAGGCCCACCGGCTGGGGCTGAAGGTGATCCTCGACTGGGTCGCCAACCATTCGGCCTATGACAACCCGCTGACCCTCAGCCACCCCGAATGGTACACCCGCACGCCGGAAGGCGCGCTCACCAGCCCCGCCGGTACCGACTGGTCGGATGTGGCGGACTTCGACTACCGCCAGCCCGGCCTGCGCCGCTACATGACCGAGAGCCTCGTCTTCTGGGTGCGCGAGTTCGGGATCGACGGGTTCCGCTGCGATGTCGCGGGCTATGTCCCGACCGATTTCTGGGAGACGGCCCGCGCCGAACTCGACAAGGTGAAGCCGGTCTTCATGCTCGCCGAGTGGGAGCAGCGCGATCTCCACGCCCGCGCCTTCGATGCCACCTATGGCTGGGGCTGGAAGGAAGCGATGCAGCGACTCGTCAAGAGCGGCGAGGGGGCAGGGCCGATCCGCGGCTACTATGCCGGACAGCTGGAGACATGGCCGCAGGCCGCGATGCGCATGGTCTATACCGAGAACCACGACCAGAATTCGTGGGACGGGGTGGCGGCGCAGATCTACGGCGAGGCCTACGAGGCGGCGATTGCGCTGTCCTTCGTGGGGTCGGGCCTGCCGCTGATCTATAACGGGCAGGAAGCCGCCAATGACCGCCAGCTCGAATTCTTCGAGCGCGATCCGATCGTCTGGAAGGATGGCAAGCACGCGGCGCTGTTCGCAAAGCTGATCGCGCTCAAGACGGCGCATCCGGCGCTCCACAATGGTCGCTTCGGTGCAGCCATGGTGGAGGTGCCGACCAGCGTCCCCGCCGACATCTACGCCTTCACGCGCGGGCAGAAGGGCGGGCGGGTGTTCGCGGTGTTCAACCTTTCGCCGCGGCCGCACGCCGTCACCATCGCGCAGGCGCGTCACCATGGCCGCTACACCGACGCGCTCACCGGCGCGCCCATGAGCTTCGCAGGGAGCGAGACGCTCGACCTGCCCGCATGGGGCTACCGGATCTACACCGAGACCAAGTGAGGCGGCCGCCCCCGGGGCCGCGAGGAGAGGGACGATGACGAAACACTGGAAGAAGCTGGTTGCGCTGGCTGCCATCGCGTGGGCCGCCGCGCCTGCCCATGCCGAAAGCCTCACGCTCGCCTCGCCCGACGGGAAGATCACCGTCACCGTCAGCGACAATGGCGGGCAGGCGACCTATGCGGTCAGCTTCGAAGGCGAGCAGGTGATCGCGCCGTCCAAACTCGGGATGCTGTTTGCCGAGCACCACGGCTTCGAGCGCGGCCTCGCCATCGCCGGCTCGACCCGCGCGAGCAAGGACACGACCTGGGAGCAGCCGTGGGGCGAGCGCCGTCTGGTGCGCGATCAGCACAACGAGCTCGCCGTCACCTTCGCCGCCAGCGAGGGCCCTGCGCGGGCGATGACCGTGCGCTTCCGCGCCTTCGATACCGGCATCGGCTTCCGCTACGAGCTGGCCGAGCAGGAAGCGCTGCAAGGCGATATCGCCATCGTCGAGGAGCTGACCCAGTTCGGTGTCGGCGAGAAGACCACCATGTGGTACACCCCCTCCGACGAGTTCAACCGGAACGAATATATCTACCGCATCGCACCCGCCGGGCAGGTCGACGATGCGCACACGCCCTCGACCTTCCGCACCACCACCGGCATCCACTTCGCGATCCACGAGGCCGCGCTGGTGGACTATTCCGCTATGTCATTGGATCAGCTGCGCCCGGGCAATTTCCAGGCGAACCTGAGGAACTGGGCGGGCGGGCCGAAGGTCAAGACCAAAGCCCCGTTCAAGTCCCCGTGGCGCACCATCCAGATCGCGCGCGATGCTGTCGGCCTGATCAATTCCGACATCATCCTCAACCTCAACGAGCCCAACGCGCTCGGCGATGTCTCCTACGCCAAGCCCGGCAAATATGTCGGCATCTGGTGGGCGATGCACATCAATGATCGCACCTGGGCGTCCGACCGCTATCACGGCGCCACCACCGAGGAAACCAAGCGCTATATCGACTTTGCCGCCAAGCACGGCTTTGCCGGCGTGCTGGTGGAAGGCTGGAACAAGGGCTGGGACGGCGACTGGTTCAACAACGGCGACCTGTTCAGCTTCACCGAGGCCTACCCGGACTACGACATCAAGGCCCTGAGCGAATATGCCGCGTCCAAGGGCGTGCAGATCATCGTCCACCACGAGACCTCGGCCAATCTCACCAATTACGAGAACCAGCTCGCAGCCGGGCTCGATCTCGTCCGCGCCATCGGCTCGCACTACGTGAAATCGGGCTATGTCTCGGACGCGGGCGATGCGGTGTGGGTGGATGACAAGGGCATCCGCCACTACGAATATTACGATAGCCAGCGGATGATCGACCACCACATGACGGTGATCAAGGCCGCTGCCGAGCGCCAGATCGCCATGGACACACACGAGCCGGTCAAGGACACCGGCCTCAGGCGCACCTATCCCAACTGGATGACCCGCGAAGGCGCACGCGGCATGGAGTTCAACGCCTGGGGCTCGCCGCCCAATCCGCCGAGCCACGAGCCGATGCTGGCCTTCACCGCGCTGCTGGCCGGCCCCTTCGACTACACGCCGGGCATCTTCGATCTGCGGCCCAACGAGCGCCCGCCGGTGCGCCCCGACATGCCGCGCGGCGATCCGAAGAACCGCCCGCAGACGACGCTCGCCAAGCAGCTGGCGACCTATGTGACGATCTACTCGCCGCTCCAGATGGCGGCCGACCTGCCCGAGAATTACGAGGCGCGGCTGGACGCCTTCCAGTTCATCAAGGACGTCGAGGCCGACTGGGAGGAGTCGATCGCACTGGCCGGCGAGGTCGGGCAATTCGTCGCGATGGCGCGGCAGGGGCGCAAGTCGAAGGAATGGTTCCTCGGCGCGGTGACGGACGAGAACCCGCGCGATCTGGCGCTGCCGCTCTCCTTCCTCGAGAAGGGCCGCAAATACCGCGCGCAGATCTACCGCGACGGTCCGGACGCGCATTGGGACACCAACCCCTATGCCATCGTGATCGAGGAGAAGATCGTGACCGGCGGCGAGACCTTCGCCGTGTGGCTGGCAGCCTCGGGCGGGGTCGCGGTGCGCTTCATTCCGGTGAAGTGAGGGCCAGACGAAAAGAGGGCGACCGCCTTCCCCCAAAGGCGACCGCCCTCACGCACTCCCGTCCAAGGGAGAACCGGGTATTCCTGTCAGTGGGGACGCGCTCTAGGCGGCTTTTTCCATCCGGGCGAGTTCGCAATGCGACCAGATCTCGCTCAATGCCTTGATCAGCCGGTCGATATCGCCGTCGGTGTGCACGGGTGAGGGCGTGACGCGCAGCCGCTCGGTGCCGACGGGGACGGTCGGGTAGTTGATCGGCTGCACATAGATGCCGTGGTTGTCCATCAGCCAGTCGCTGATCATCTTGCACTTCTTGGCGTCGCCCACCATCACCGGGATGATGTGGCTCGGGTTATCGAGGTGCGGGATGCCCATCAGGTCGAGCTTGCGGCGCACCTGCGCGACGCGCTCCTGCTGCAATTCGCGCTCGGCGCTCGACTGCTTGAGGTGACGGATGCTCGCCGCGGCGCCCGCGGCCACGGCCGGGGGCAGGGCGGTCGAGAAGATGAAGCCGCTCGCGAAGGAGCGCACGAAATCGATCAGGTTGGCCGAGGCCGCGATATAGCCGCCCATCACCCCGAAGGCCTTGCCCAGCGTGCCTTCGATCACGGTGATGCGGTCCATCAGGCCTTCGCGCTCGGCAATCCCGCCGCCGCGCGGGCCGTAGAGGCCGACCGCGTGGACTTCGTCGATATAGCTCATCGCGCCGTGTTTCTCGCACACGTCGAGGATCTCGGCGATCGGGGCAATGTCGCCGTCCATCGAATAGACGCTCTCGAAGGCGACCAGCTTGGGCACTTCGGGGCCGTATTGCGACAGCAGCTCGTCGAGATGGGCGACGTCATTGTGGCGCCAGATCTTGTAGGGCGCCCGGCTGTAACGGATGCCTTCGATCATCGAGGCGTGATTGAGCGCGTCGGAGAACACCACGCAGCCCGGAATCTTGCCCGCCAGCGTGCCGAGGCCCGCCCAGTTCGAGACATAGCCGCTGGTGAACAGCAGCGCGCTTTCCTTGTTGTGGAGATCGGCCAGTTCCCGCTCGAGCAGCACGTGATAGTGGTTGGTGCCCGAGATGTTGCGCGTGCCGCCCGCACCCGCACCGCATTCGTCGAGGCAGTTGTGCATCGCTTCGAGCACCGCCGGGTGCTGGCCCATGCCGAGATAGTCGTTCGAGCACCACACGGTCACCGCCTGGGTGTCTTCCTCGATGAAGCGCGTGGCGTGAGGGAACTTGCCGCGATGGCGCTTGATATCGGTGAAGACGCGATACCGCCCGTCAGCGCGCACAGTATCCAGCTCGCTGGCGAAGAAGGCTTCGAAGTCCATGGGTTTTCCCTCTGTTTCCATGATTATGTTCTCAATTCCGGGTCGTCTGCGCAGGGGTCTTGCGCTGTGGAAGGGCCCAGCCCCACAGCATTCCGTCACGGAATGGCAGGGCTAGGAACAGGTGTTCGAGCACGCCGAGCAGCGCCAGCGTGGTCAGCAGGCTTGCGCCGACCATCTCGGCGCTGCCGACCGGCGCGGCGAGCGCCATTTGCGCAAACCACCAGGTCGCTGCCGCGATGCCGAGGATCGACAGGGGCAGCAGCACCGTCATGCGGTTGCGGCCGAAATAGGTCTTCAGATAGGCGAGATGCTCGGGCAGCATTTCCGAGGTGGTGTTGGGCACCCCGACGAAGAGGTTGATCTTCGAGACCAGCCGCATCGCGAACATCAGCACGAACACGGTCGCGCCGATCTGGTTGGGCACGTCCCACGAGAGCGAGATCAGCAGCAGCGCGGTGAGCGCCAGCGCGACTTCGTGATGCATCACGGTGGATGCCGCCTGCCGGAAGCGGGCGATGCCGGTCAGCGACGGATCGGCCGGACCACGCCGCGGTCCGGCGGCCGCGCCGGTGAGGAAGGCGAGCTCGTGCCAGCCCCACACCATCAGCGCGCCGATGAAGCCGAGATAGACCGCCCACACCTCGGCCGAGAGCGAGGCGACGAGGATCACCACCAGTCCGGTGATGCCGGCAACGCCGCCGATCATCATCGAGCGGTTGAAGGTGGAACGCTCGCGGTTATCCGCCCATGCGATCAGGCCGGTGGCGATGAACCAGATCGCCACCGTCACGATGAACGGAACAATGTGACCGTGCCAGCTTACCACGCGGGCTGCAGCCTGATCGAGTTGGGCAGGGCGTTCGACTTGGTCGGGTGGAGATAGAGCCGCGCGAAGTTGAACGCGGCCCCCGCCATTCCCGATGCGCGCAGGGCAAGGCCCGTCAGCCCGCCGCGCGCTTTGCCTTCCTCGATCCGCTCGGCGGCGAGGCGCATGTTCTCCATCAGGCGGCGGAAGGCCGGGCTGTCGATGTCGAGCTCGACCGGATAGACCTGACGGGTGATCTGGTTGCAGACCTCGAACACCTGCCAGTCATAGTCGGTCGGATTGACCCCCAGCGCCTTGTGGAAGGCGGGGCGCGCATGGTCGCGGACATACATCGTGGCATAGACAGCGACGAGGAAGAACCGGATCCACAGCTTGTTGAGCCCGGTCAGCAGCTTGGGATCGGCGCGCATAATCATGGCGAAAGCCTCGCCGTGCCGGAACTCGTCGTTGCACCACTGTTCGAACCAGTCGAAGATCGGGTGGAACTTGTATTCCGGGTTCTTGGCGAGCTGCCGGTAGATCGTGATGTAGCGCGCGTAGCCGATCTTCTCCGACAGGTAGACCGAGTAGAAGATGAACTTCGGCTTGAAATAGTGGTATTTCTTGGACTTGGTGAGGAAGCCCAGATTGATCCCGATGCCCTCGTCCTTCAGTGTTTCGTTGATGAAGCCGGCATGGCGGCTTTCATCGCGGGCCAGCAGCTTGAACAGCTGCTTCATATCGGGGTTCTTGGTCCGCTTGGCGATTTCGGCGTAGAGGATGCAGCCGGAAAATTCGCTGGTCAGCGAGGACACCAGAAAGTCGATGAATTCGGCGCGCAACTCGGGTTCGAGCGCGCTGATCACCCCGTCGAAGCTCTCATTCTTGCGGAAGTGCTTCTTGTTGGGATCGTCCACCATGTCGGCCATCAGCTGGTCCCACTCGGCGCGCACGAGGCTGACGTCGATCTTGTCGAGCGCGTCGAAATCGGTGGTGTAGAACCGCGGGGAGAGCACGGTCTCATGGGTCGCCATCGCCAGCGTGTCGGGCTTCGCAGCATCCTGGCCTGCGGCGGTGATGGTCGAATGGGCGTTCATCTCAGGCTCCCGGGGTTGAAACTGACTTCGTAGAGTTCGGTGAGATCGAAATAGGCGGCCAGCCTGGTCCATGCTCGGGTGAAGGCGGTGGCACGCTTGACGGTCGCAAGGCGGGTGAACTGGAGGCTCTGCCCGAAATCCACCGTCATCGGTGCACCGTGCACCTGCACCTCGTCACCGGGGTAGAGCGGAATATCGCCTTCAAGCTCGACATGGGCGTGGAAGTGCTCCGGGCTCTGCTCGATCGTGATCGTGCAGGGCACATCGAAGCTGCGCGGACCCTGGCCGAGGAACAGCAGCGCCATCAGGGCGCCTCCTTCTTGGGCAGCATCCCGGCATAGACCGCGCGGTTGTCAGGTCCGAACGAGGACACCTCGACCCGGAACCCCGTGGCCGGATCGCTCAGGGTCATGCCGCCGTCGTCCCACTCGGTGAGCTGGAAGGGCACTTCCGGCCCAAGCCCGCGGATGCGGCGCTGGTGGACGAGACTGCGCACAGTGGCGCGGATGAAACCGCCCTGGCCGGGGGTGAAGCGGCCCAGCACCATGGTGCGGTTCCCGTCTTCCACGCGGACCGTGCCGTCGGGCTCGTCGAAGAAGCGCAGGGTGCGCTCCGCCACCGGCTGGATGCCCCTTTCGGCGCGGGCCACTTCGGGCACGGCGCTGCGCTCGAAAAAGCCGAGCCGGACCGAGGCGGTGAGCGCGAGCGAGATCAGCACGATCCCGCCCATCAGCATCAGCGGCACCTTGTGGACGGTGACTTCGTCCTTCTCGTATTCGCGAACGATCATGCGGGTGCTCCCTCCAGTCCCTTGTCGCCGAGGCCGGCATCGCCCGCACGCTTCACCACCGCTGCCCGCGCGAGCGCCGGAGCGGCAACCGGGACGTGATGGCCGGCCGTGGCGGCCTCATCCTTGATCTCGGTCAAATTCAGCTCGATTTCGCCAAACTGGGCGCGCACTTGCGCGATCATCTGCGCGAGGGCCGCGGCATCGGGCACGGCGCGCAGCATCGGCTGCGGCATGGCGTAGCGCCACGGGCGCACGTGCGGCCACAGCAGGACATGGCCGAGCAGACGCTCGCCGCCGAGTTCCAGCGCGATGTCGCCATGGCCGCCGGGGCGCGGGCGCAGATGCGCCGCCTTGACCTGCTTCAACGGCACGTTGATGCGCGTCTCGATCGCCATGCCGATACGCATGATGAGGCGCACGTCGGTGAGGATGTAGAGCGTGCTGCGCGCGCTCAGCCAGGCCAGCAGATAGAGCAGCGCCACCAGCACCACTCCGGTTCCGGCCGCGAACAGCGCTGCGCCGGTGTTGCCAAGCGCCACACCGATCACCGCCAGCGCGGCCATGTAGAGGCCGGCCTTGTGGGCGTGGAACGCGGTGCGGGCGAGCAGGCCGAAGTCGGGACGGCCCTTCCACAGCACCTTTTCGTCGGGCGCCGGGGTGCCGAGCCGGTCGCCGTGGGCGGTCGGCCCGTCGTTTTCCAGCTCGGCGTGGTCAATCCCGGCGGACAGCGACAGGTCCGTCGCTGCCCGCTCTGCGGTTTCGGTCAGAGCCACGGTTCAGCCCTTTCCGGGGTCGCATACATGTAACCGCCGCCGTAGTAGGCCTGCACGCGGTCTTCCTCGTAGCGGGTGATGATGCCCGGGGTCTCGAGGGCGGGCACGTCGTCGAACTGGGCGGAGGTGATCGCGTCGATCTCGACGAACTTGGGCTTGTCCTCGACGATCGGGAGCAGCGCATCGAGCAGGCTGTTGCCATGCACCACGGCGACCATCATCGGGGCGAGCACCTTCTTGCCGCTGGTGGTCTCGACTTCGAGATAGCGGATGATGTGCTCGGCCTGATCGACCCAGATGTCGCTCACCTTGCCCACGGTCACGCCGTCGGCAGCCACCACCGGCCAGCCGATCAATTGCGGATCATTGGGCGAGACGATCAGTTCGTGGCTGTTGGCGATCGGGACGATGCGCGGACGGCCGTCGAAGGTGAGATCGGGATACTTCGCACGGTTGGCCCAGGCGGCCGGGCCCATGCCGTCCTTCATCGGATTGCCGGTCGGCACCCAGGGTGCGCCAGCGGCGTTGAAGGCCTGCACGGCGGGAACGTTGATGTCGTCACGCGCGACGTCCTCGGGCACGTAGGTGCCGCGGCCGTTGGGCAGCTGGAAGCTCTTCTTGCCGGTGTCGAACAGGCTGCCGGGGTGGATCCGGCCGGTCTGCTCGTCCTCAAGCGGGTAGCCTTCGCGGCGGCTTTCCTTGTTGAGGTAGAACACCAGGGCGACGAAGAAGCCGAAGAACAGCAGAAAGGCGAGTTCGGCCACATCGAATGTGCCGACAATATAGGCGTGGTTCATTTCACGTTCCTCTCATGAATTGGGTCGGCTGAGGCGGAGCCGGGCAGGATATTGGACGGGCGGGCACGGGTAATCATGTCGGAAACTCCCTCAGGCCGAAGGGCTGCCCCTGCAGGTCGGCTTCCTCGGGAGAACGGTTGCGCCGCAGGCCGACGAGCGGCCCCAGCGCGGCGAGCCCTGCCAGAAGCAGGGCAATCTCGAGTGTGTAGACGGTGGCATAGCCGCTCGCGCGGGTCGCGGCGCTGACCGGCTCGGTGCCGCTCTGCACCATCGCCGCAACGCCGTCGCGCAGCAGGCCGCCCACCGCGATGCCGAAGCCGGCGCAGGTTGCCTGCACGGCGCCCCAGGCACCCAGCGCCAGACCGGCGGTCTCGGTCTTGGCAATGCTCATCGCCTCCATCAGCGTGCCGACCGAGAACAGCCCGAGCCCGAGCCCGATCCCCAGCGCGCCGCAATAGAGCATTCCCGCCGCCGCAAACGGCCCGGCGAACAGCACCAGCAGGAAGGCATTGATTCCGATCACCAGACCCGCGCCGGCCAGCCGCAGCTGGTCCCACCCGCGGCCCAGCAGCCGGCCTGAAAGCATGAAGCCCAGCAGCGAGCCCAGCGCCCAGGCGCCCGTCAGCCCGGTGGTCGCCCCGACCGACAGGCCGAGGATCTCGCCGCCATAAGGTTCGAGTAGCGCGTCCTGCATCGCAAAGCCCATCGCCCCGATACCGATCGCCACCAGCAGCCGCGCATTGCGGCCATCGTTGACGAAGGCCTGCCACAGTTCCGAGAAGGTCGGCGTCTCGCGATCAGGCGCGGTGATCTTGGGATTGCGCGCTTCCTGCTTCCACAGGGCGGTGACGTTGAGCACGATGGTCAGCACCGCGCAGCCCTGGATCACCTGCACCAGCTTGGTCGCGCTGTAGTCGAGCAGCACGCCACCGATCACGAAGGCGGCGAACATCATGCCGACCAGCAGCATGACATAGAGCAGCGCCACCGCACGCGGGCGCTTGTCCTCGGGCGCAAGATCGGTCGCCAGCGCGAGGCCGGCAGTCTGGGTGACGTGAAAGCCGGTGCCGGTCATAAGGAAGGCCGCGGTGGCGGCCACCAGACCGACCTCGAAGCGTTCGGGAATGCCGAGCAGCAGCAGCGCGAAGGGCATGATCGCCAGCCCGCCGAACTGCAGGATCGAGCCGAACCAGATATAGGGCACGCGCCGCCAGCCGAGCACCGAGCGGTGCGTGTCGGAGCGGTGCCCGATCAGCGCGCGGAACGGCGCGACCAGCAGCGGCACCGCGATCAGCAGCGCCACCAGCCAGGTCGGCGTGCCGAGCTCCACCACCATGACCCGGTTCAAGGTGCCGTTCAGCAGCACCGTCGCCATCCCCACCGTCACCTGGAACAGCGACAGGCGCAGCAGCCGGCCCAGCGGCAGGTCTGCGCTCGCCGCATCCGCAAAGGGCAGGAGGCGGAACGCCACCTCGGTCCAGTGCGGTGGCTTCGGGCGGGCGGGAGGCTTCATCCGTGCCTCACCAGTTCAATCGCCTGCGAGGTGTAGAACCCGCTGGTGATGCGGCGGGTGCGGCCGATGCTCCAGCCGTCAAGGGCGGCAAGCCGCTTGCGGATGTCGCTTTCGGCGGTCGGGACGATCGCCGGCGAGCGGTCGGACTTCGGGAAGGCCTTGCCGATCGTGTACATCGTCTGCAGCAGCCGCGTGCGCGGCGCGAAGGTGAACAGGATCGAACCCGTGGTGCGCTCGGCCAGTTCGGCCAGCGCGGCGACCAGATCGTCGGGCTGGTAGTGGATCAGCGAATCCATCGCCACCACATGGGCGAAGGTGCCCAGCGCCGGATCGAGCATGTCGCCCGAGCGCCAGTGGATCCGCCCGTGGCCGATGAAGGAGGGCGTGCGCTGGCGGGCGACCTCGACGAGGCCGGCGGCGACGTCGATCCCGGTCACCTCGGCCCCGCGGCAGGCCGCCGCGATCGACAGCGCGCCGGTGCCGCAACCCGCATCGAGGATCTTGGTGCGGCGCAGGTCGGTCGGCAGCCACGACAGCAGCGTGGAGCGCATTTCCTCGCGCCCGGCGCGCACCGTGGCGCGGATGCCGCTGACCTTGGCATCGGAGGTGAGATCGATCCACGCCTGCCGCGCGGTGCTGTCGAAATAGGTCGCCAGCGCCTCGCGCTGGTCGTCATAGCGGGAGGGAAGCCGCGTCGCCATTATTCGAACCCCAGGAAATCGAAGATGTCACGGTCCTTCATCGGCTGGGCCGCCGAAGGCTCGACCCCGTCCCACAGCATCTGGGCGAGGCGCAGATATTCGTTCTGGGCTTCGATCACCTCGGGATCATCGCCCATCTCGAACAAGGTGCACTTCTTCAGGCGCGAGCGGCGGATCGCATCGACATCGCGGAAATGCGCGAGCCGCTGCATCCCGATCGCGTCGCAGAAGCGGTCGATCTCGTCGGTCTCGCGGCTGCGGTTGGCGACCACGCCGGCGAGGCGGACATCGTAGTTCTTCGACTTCGCGCCGATCGCTGCCACGATCCGGTTCATCGCGAAGATCGAATCGAAGTCGTTGGCCGCGACCACGATCGCGCGCTCGGCGTGCTGGAGCGGGGCGGCGAACCCGCCGCACACCACGTCGCCCAGCACGTCGAAGATCACCACGTCGGTCTCTTCGAGTAGGTGGTGCTGCTTCAGGAGCTTGACTGTCTGGCCGACGACATAGCCGCCGCAGCCGGTGCCCGCCGGCGGCCCGCCCGCCTCGACGCACATCACCCCGTTATAGCCTTCGAACATGTAGTCCTCCGGCCGCAGTTCCTCGGCGTGGAACTCCACCGTCTCGAGCACGTCGATGACGGTAGGCATCAGCTTCTTGGTCAGCGTGAAGGTGCTGTCGTGCTTGGGATCACAGCCGATTTGCAGCACCCGGTGACCAAGCTTGCTGAAGGCGGCCGAAAGGTTCGATGAAGTGGTGGATTTGCCGATCCCGCCCTTGCCGTAGACCGCAAACACCTTGGCGGTGCCGATGCGGTCCGTCGGGTCAAGCTGGACTTGCACCGAGCCTTCGCCGTCAGGGGGCCTGAAGCCGGATGCGGGAGAGTGCAGGTTCATTGGTTACGATCCCTCGTTGTCAGTCGCCCGCGAACACGCCTTCCAGGCGGTCCTCGAGCTCGTCATTGGCTTCGCGCAGAGCGGCGAGCGTCGCTTCGTCGGGTTCCCACAGATTGCGGTCGCAGGCTTCGAGCAGGCGGTTGGCCATCCGCACCGAGGCCTTGGGATTGAGCTGCGACAT
This sequence comes from Porphyrobacter sp., assembly GCA_027531395.1. Lineage (GTDB taxonomy): Bacteria > Pseudomonadota > Alphaproteobacteria > Sphingomonadales > Sphingomonadaceae > Erythrobacter. The sequence continues at coordinate 64,758 of JAPZRO010000004.1, forward strand.
CCGCCGGCGCATGGTCTCGTCGAGCACGAAGGTCTCGGAGATCTTCTGATAGACCCACGGCGCGACCTGCCCGGTGGTGGCCGACCAGCCGAAGGTCGAATTCACATGGCCCTCGATCTGGCGCACGCCTTCGTAGCCGTGTTCGAGCAGGCCTTCGTACCACTTGGGGTTGAGCGTGCGGGTGCGCGCTTCAAGGTCGATCTGTTCGGCCAGCGTGCGCACCTTGGGCTTCCCGCGCGTCGCATCGAGGATATAGACCGGCGCGTCTGCTCCCTTGGCCTTGGCGACCGAGCGCGCCACCCCGCCGAGCCCGTCGACATACTGGTCGACATCGTTGATGCCGAGTTCGATGCTCTCGAGGTTCTGGTAGGTGAAATCGACCGTGCTGAGCGCGCTCTGGAGGATCTCGCGGCGCTGCACCGGGCGGCCCGAAATGCCGTAGCCGAAGCCCTTCTGGGTCTCGAAGGCATTGGCGAGCTCGTCCGGATCGGCCCAGGTGCCGCCGTCGATCATCTGGTTGACGTTGGCGCCGTAGGCCCCTTCGGCGTTGGAGAACACGCGCAGCGCCGCGGTTTCGAGATCGCACTGGTGCTTTTCCATCTGCGCCAGCGTGTGCTTGCGGATGAAGTTGGCCTCCAGCGGCTCGTCGGCGGCGCTGGCGAGCAGCGCGGCTTCGGCGAGCATCCGGATCTGCATCGGCAGCAGGTCGCGGAAGATGCCCGACAGCGTCATCACCACGTCGATGCGCGGGCGGCCGAGTTCTTCGAGCGGGATCAGTTCCGCCCCGCACAGGCGGCCGTAGCTGTCGCGCCGCGGCCGCGCGCCCATCAGCGTCATCGCCTGGGCGATCTGCACGCCTTCGGACTTCATGTTGTCCGTGCCCCACAGCACCATCGCGATGTTTTCAGGGAAGGGCTGGCCGCCTTCGACATGGCGCGCGATCAGGCGTTCGGCCTGATCCGAGCCGAGCTTGCAGGCGAAGGCCGAGGGCAGCAGGAAGGGATCGAAGCCGTGAATGTTGCGGCCCGTTGGCAGCACTTCCGGATTGGCCACCACATCGCCGCCCGGTGCCGGCAGGACATAGGATGCGTCGAGCGCGCGGATCAGCGAGCCGAGTTCATCCGAGGAAGCGATCTTCGCGGCCAGCTCCGCCCGGTCGGCCTTGTCCGGCCCGCCAGCGGCCTCGACCATGGCATCGAGCATCTCCTCGAGTTCCTGCCCTTCGGGGTTCTTGCCCAGAATGTGCAGGCCATAGGGGATCAGCGCTTCCTCCAGCTCGTAGAGCTTGGTGGTGAGTTCGCCGATCGCGGCATATTCGATATCGAGCGCGGCGCACTGGTCTGCAATCAGGGCTTCCAGATCGGCGCGTTCTTCGGCGTGATCGGGGTCGTCCTGGGTCATGCGCCAGCGCTCGACACTGGTCTTGAGCTCGGACAGCCCCTTGTAGAGCCCGGCCTGCGCCAGCGGCGGGGTGAGGTAGCTGATCAGCGTCGCGGCCGAGCGGCGCTTGGCCAGCATCCCCTCGGTCGGGTTGTTGGCGGCGTAGAGATAGAAGTTGGGCAGATCGCCGATCAGCCGTTCCGGCCAGCAGGCGCCCGACATCCCGGCCTGCTTGCCCGGCATGAATTCGAGCGCCCCATGGGTGCCGAAATGCAGCACCGCATGGGCGCCGAAATCTTCCCGGAGATAGCGGTAGAAGGCGCTGAAGGCGTGGGTCGGCGCAAAGCGGCCCTCGAACAGCAGGCGCATCGGATCGCCTTCGAAGCCGAAGGCGGGCTGGATGCCGACGAAGACATTGCCGAAATGCGCGCCGAGGATCTGGATGTTGCGGCCGTCTGACAGCTGCTTGCCCGGGGCCGGACCCCACTGGGCCTCGATCTCGCTGAGGAACCTCTCGCGCTGGACGTGCTCGTCGGCGGGGATGCGGTGGGCTACGTTGGCATCGGTGCCGTATTGATCGGCATTGCCCTTGAGGATCGCCTCGCGCATCGCATCGAGGCTTTCGGGCACCTCGACATCGTAGCCTTCGGCCTTGAGCCGCTGGAGCGTGGCGTAGAGCGATTCGTGCACGCCCATGAAGGCCGCGGTGCCGACCGCGCCTGAATTGGGCGGGAAGTTGAACAGCACGATGGCGAGCTTGCGCTTCGCCCGCTCGCTCTTCCTGAGGCGGATCAGCTTGACGGTGCGCGCGGCGAGCGCCTCGGCCCGCTCGGGGCAGCCCTGCATCGGGCGCAGCTTGTCGCTCGCCTGCGAGGGGCAATGGCGATCGCAGCCCTTGCAGACCGGGCCCGAGGCGCTGGCGCGGCCGCCGAATACGCTCGGCACGGTCGAACCGTCGAGCTCGGGCAGGGCGACCATCAGCGTCGCTTCGAGCGGCAGCAGCCCGCGCTCGCTCAGCGCCCAGTCCTCGATGGTCTGGAACTCCACCGCGTGGGCGGCGAGATAGGGCAGGTCCATCCGCGCCAGCACTTCGCGCGCGGCGGCAGCATCGCTGTAGGCCGGCCCGCCGACCAGCGAGAAGCCGGTGAGATTGACGATCGCGTCGACCGTCGGGCGGCCGTCCGGCCCGGTGAAGAACTTGTCGATCGCCGGGCGCGCGTCGAGCCCGCTGGCGAACACCGGCACGACCTTGAGTCCGGCAGCCTCGAAGGCGGCGATCGCGCCGTCATAATGCGCGGCATCGCGGCCCAGCAGGTAGGAGCGGAGCAGGATCAGCCCGACCGTGCCCTCGCGCCCCTTGTCGGACGGCAGCAGGCGCAGGCTTTCGGAAATGCGCTGCTGGGTGGCGGGGTGATAGACCCCGACTTCGGGATATTCGATCGGCGCTTCGGCCTTGGTGATCCCGCGGCGGTAGCTGCGCTCGCCGCTGGCGTAGCGGTCGATCAGCGCGCGCACCATCGCGACCACGTTCTCGTCCGAGCCGGCCAGCCAGTATTGCAGCGTGAGGAAGTAGGTGCGCACGTCCTGCGCGGTGCCGGGGATGAACTTGAGCAGCTTGGGCAGGCGGCGCAGCATCTTCATCTGGCCTTCGGCCGAATTGCCGCCGGGCTTGGACGAACCGCGCAGTTTCTTGAGCAGCGCGAGCGGGCCCTTGGCCGGCGCGTCCATGCGGTAGTTGCCCATCTTGGTGAGCCGCACGATCTCGCCTGCTGACATCAGGCACACCATCGCATCGCAGGCCTCGCGGCGCGCTTCGAGCGCGGGCAGGATCATGCGGATCTGCTCGTCGAGGAAGATCATCGTGGCGATGACGATATCGGCTTCGGCGATCGCGGCGTTGACCCGGGCCAGTTCGGCCGGATCGCTGCCCCATTCCGAGGCCGCGTGGAGCGAGAGCAGGATGTTGTCCGCCGCCAGCTCCGCCTCGGCGCGACCCACGGCGCCCTTGAGGTGGTTGTCGAGAGTCACGATCACCACCCGCACAACTGCGCGGGGATCAACAACAGAAGCAGAGGGGATGCTACCGTGCATAATGCGCCTTCGCGTCGTAAAGTGTCTCAAGATCGATTGCGCTGCGTCCCTCCAGAGCAGCGAAATTCTCGGTGTTGCGGCGGGCCTTGCCGCGGACGAAGAACGGGATTTTCTTGAGCTCGCGCTCGGCCTCGGCGGTCCACACCGGGGCGCCGGACGCGTCTGCGGGTGCGGTGGCGGCAGGCGCGGTTTCCGCCAGCGCGACCGGCTCGTGCTCGTCAGGGGTGACGGTGCGGGCCATCGCGCGCGGCGAGTGGGCGGCGAGGTGGCTCGGGCCATGCTCGTCGGCGAATTCGAAATCGTCGCGGAACATGGTGAGCAGGTGCTCTTCCAGCCCCATCACCAGCGGGTGCACCCAGGTGTCGAAGATCACGTTGGCGCCTTCGAACCCCATCTGGGGCGAGTGGCGCGCGGGGAAATCCTGCACATGCACCGGCGCCGAGATCACTGCGCAGGGCAGGCCGAGGCGCTTGGCGATGTGGCGCTCCATCTGCGTGCCGAGCACCAGTTCAGGGCAGGCTGCGGCAATCGCGTCCTCGACCGCGAGGTGATCGTCGGTGATCAGCGGCTCGACCCCGCAGCGCGCGGCCTCGGCGCGGATCTCGCGAGCGAATTCGCGGTTGTAGCAGCCTAGGCCGCAGACCTCGAAGCCGAGCTCCTCGCGGGCGATGCGGGCGGCGGCGACGGCGTGTGTGGCGTCACCGAAGATGAAGACGCGCTTGCCGGTCAGGTAGGTCGAATCGACCGAACGTGACCACCACGGCATCCGGGAAGAGGTGTCGCCGAGGGCAGGCGTGGGATCTGCACCTGCCAGCTCGGCGACGTCGGCGATGAAGGAGCGGGTTGCTCCCACGCCGATAGGGACGGTCCGCACCGCGGGTTGAGCGAAAGTGCGCTCAAGCCAGCGGGCGGCCTCATCTGCGATTTCGGGATAGAGGACGATGTTGAAATCGGCGGCGCCGATCCGGCCAATGTCCTCCGGCGTTGCGCCCAGCGGGGCGATAAGGTTCACTTCGACGCCGAGGGCATCGAGAATCTTGCGGATCTCGACCAGATCGTCGCGGTGGCGGAAGCCCAATGCGGTCGGGCCGAGGATGTTGGCGCGGGCCTTGCGGCCTTCGCGGGGCTCGCGCACCACCGACTTGTCGGCGAGCGTGCGCACGATCTGGTAGAAGGTTTCCGCCGCGCCCCAGTTTTCCTTGCGCTGGTAGCTCGGCAGTTCGAGCGGGATCGCCGGCACCGGCAGGCCCATCGCCTCGGCGAGACCGGCCGGATCGTCCTGGATCAGTTCGGCGGTGCACGAGGCACCGACGATGATCGCCTGCGGGTTGAAGCGGGCCACCGCCTCGCGCGCGGCATCCTGGAAGATCTGCGCGGTATCCTTGCCCAGGTCTCGCGCTTCGAAGGTGGTGTAGGTGACCGGCGGACGCTTGCCGCGGCGCTCGATCATCGTGAACAGCAGGTCGGCGTAGGTGTCGCCCTGCGGCGCGTGCAGCACGTAATGCAGCTTTTCCATCGCTGTCGCGACCCGCATGGCCCCCACGTGGGGCGGCCCTTCATAGGTCCAGACAGCCAGCTGCATCGCCCTAGACCTCCAGCAAGTCTCGGCGCCGCAGCGGCCGGGCAAAGAGTTCGGCGAGATCCGCGGCCTGGTCGAAACCGTGGATCGGCGAGAAGACGAGTTCGATGGCCCACTTGGTGGTGAAGCCCTCGGCTTCGAGCGGGTTGGCAAGGCCAAGGCCGCAGACGGTGATGTCGGGCCGGTCGGCGCGCACGCGATCGAGCTGGCGCTCGACGTGCTGGCCTTCGGATAGGCGGACGTTCGGGCCGAAGCGATCAAGCTCGCGGGCGAGGTGGGCGCGGTGGAGATAGGGTGTGCCGATCTCGACCAGCTCCATCCCCAGCTCGTCTTGCAGGAAGCGCGCAAGCGGCACTTCGAGCTGCGAATCGGGCAGGAAGCTGATGCGCTTGCCTTCGAGCTGCGGACGCAGCTTCGAAAGGGCGATGCGCACGCGCTCGCGGCCCGGGGCGACGATGCTGTCGAACAGCGCCTCGTCCACACCGAATTCGGTGGCGGCGGCGCGCAGCCAGCTGGTGGTGCCTTCCGCTCCGAACGGGAACAGGGCGTCGAGTCGCTTCGCCCCGCGTCCTTCGAGCGCCATCGCGGTCTCGGCAAGGAAGGGCTGGGCCAGCAGGTAGCGGGTATCGGGGCCAACCGCCGGCAGATCGCGGGCGTTGCGTGCCGGCAGGCAGCCGACCCGCTCGATCCCCATCTGCGCGAACAGGCGCAGGAACTGGTCTTCGACGATGTCCGGCAGGCTGCCGACGATCAGCAGCTCCTTGGGCGAATTGGCGGGCAGGGCCGGCATCACCGGCACCAGCGCGGCAAGGCAGGCGTCCTCGCCTTGCGTGAAGGTCGTCTCGATCCCGCTGCCCGAATAGTTGAGGATGCGCACCCGCGGCATGTGCACCGCGCCGAGCCGCTGGGCGGCCTTGGCGAGATCGAGCTTGATCACTTCGGACGGGCACGAGCCGACGAGGAACAGCGTGCGGATGTCGGGCCGGCGTTCGAGCAGGCGGTTGACCACCCGGTCAAGCTCGTCCTGCGCATCGACCATGCCGGCCAGATCACGCTCTTCCATGATCGCGGTGGCAAAGCGCGGCTCTGCAAAGATCATCACGCCCGCCGCGCTCTGGAGCAGGTGGGCGCAGGTGCGCGAGCCGACCACGAGGAAGAAGGCGTCCTGCATCTTGCGGTGCAGCCAGATGATCCCGGTCAGCCCGCAGAACACCTCGCGCTGGCCGCGTTCGCGCAGCACCGGTCGGGCATCGCGTCCGGCATGGTTCGCCGCAGGGGCGGGGAGGGGGGCGCTGCAGCCGTCGAGGATTGCGGTGTCGCTCACGCAGCGGCCGCCATGTCCTGAAGGGGCCGGGCGTCGGCTCGGGCCGGGGCTTCGTCATTGGCGGCCATGGCCTTCGCCGCCTTGGCCTCGCGCTCGCCTTCAAGCCGCGCCATCCGCAGCTTCCAGATGAACTGGCCGGCGTTGATGGCGTAGGCCGCATAGGCCGCCAGTGCGACGACCAGACGTTCCTGAAGCGTGCCGTAAGCGCCGAACAGCATCACCAGATAGAGGGTGTGCAGCGCGATGACGAGCATCGAGAACACGTCTTCCCAGAAGAACGCCTTGGCAAACAGGTACCTGCCGAAGACGACCTTCTCCCAGATCGCGCCGGTGACCATGATGGTGTAGAGGAACAGTGTCTTGAGGACGAACATCACGTCAGCGGCATAGGCGCCTTCGCCGGTGTTGAGCGTGCGGATCACCAGCGCAAGGCTGATGATGAACACCAGAAACTGCATCGGCGCGAGCACGCCCTGGATCACCGTCCAGACCGTCTGGTCCCGCCGAACCCGCTGTTCGGGGGTATAGAGCGCCCGGCTCTTCCCTCTCTCGTGGCCCGCCCCCGTCACCGTGGTGTGGGGTTCGACCGGGGATGCCTGATCCTTCCGAGTCATTCGTGCGTCAGCCTTCTCTCTTGGAGTCGGAGATTACGCGCGTTCCAACATGAGTGTCAACCTGATTGGACGTTTAGTTTTGTTGACGATTTGGCGCACGGCGGTAGTCTCGTTTGCGCCCTCTCGGAAAAAGGCGTACACAGGATTCGCTGGCTTTCGGGATCATGGCCAAGGGCGCACTGTCAGGTTGCGCTTACTACCTCCTGCGGAAGGATGTCCGCACGACCTGGGGAGGGTCTGGCGAATGGGAGATTCGAAGGCTTCAAGCATGTTCGGCGCCGGTTCGGCGGTCCTGCGAGGGGTGATATCCGCCCCGCTTGAACGGGTTCGCCGCGCAGCTTCCGGAAGCCGCGAAGAGTCTCGTGATTCGGTCAATGCCATCATCGAGGGCGAAATCATCCCGCGTCTGCTGATGGCCCACCTGGACAGCGACAATCCGCTCAAGGCCCGCCGCGGCCGCCCGATCGCGCCCGAGGATGCGGCCGAATTCGCCATGCTCCCGCTGCGGCTGGAAGCGGCCAGCCTGCTCGAGGAAGTCGATGCTTTCATTGCCGAAGGCTCCAGCGTCGAGACCATCTGCCTCGATCTGCTCGCCCCCGCGGCGCGGATGCTGGGCGAGATGTGGGACCGCGACGAATGCGATTTCATCGACGTCACCATGGGCCTGTGGCGCCTGCAGGAAGTGATGCGCGAGATTGCCGCGCGCTCCCCTGCCGATCTGCCCTCGCTCAATGTCCCGCGCTCTGCGCTGTTCTCGCCGATGCCCGGCGATCACCACAATTTCGGGACGATGATGATCGAGGAAGTGTTCTCGCGCGCCGGCTGGCAGAGCGAGGCGCTGGTCAAGCCGGAACGCCGCGAACTGCTCGATCGCCTGTCCCAGCGGCCCTTCGATCTCGTAGGATTGACGCTCGCACGCGATTGTCCTAGCGCGGCCCTCTCCAACCTCATCAAGGCAATGCGCAACGCTTCGGCCAATCCGAAGATTGCCGTGCTGGTCGGCGGACGCATGATCAACGAAAACCCGGGTATTGTTCAGGATGTCGGTGCAGACGGCACAGGTGCCGATGCGCTCGCCGCGCTGGACATGGCCGAGTCCCTGGTGAAGGTGTCCGCACTCAGCAGCCAGCACCGGCGATAGGTCCCGTCCGCCATGCTCACCCGCAAGCACAGTATCGACGGCAAGCATCCCTTCGAGAAGGCGACGGAGCTGTTCCGCACGCTCGATGCCGATGCGGCGATGAAGCTGGCGATGGTGGCGGGCGATGTCACGCTGGTGCTCGACGACACCGGAACGATCCTCGATGCGGCCTTCGATCCGCGCGAGTTCCCGGCCTTTGCGAACTGGATCGGGAGCAACTGGATCGAGACGGTGACCGATGAAAGTCGCCCGAAAATCATGGAGATGCTCGCCGCCGCCCGGCGCGGCGAGGTGCAGCACTGGCGGCAGGTCAACCACCCCACCCGCGATGGCGAGGTACCGATCCGCTACGCCGTGCTGAGCGTCAACGGCGGCACTCACCGCATCGCCTTCGGCCGCGATCTGCGCGAGGCGGGCAAGCTCCAGCAGCGCCTGCTCCAGGTCCAGCAATCGCTTGAGCGCGACTATCTCAGGATGCGCCAGCTCGAAGCGCGCTACCGGATGCTGTTCGAGCGTTCGACCGAGGCGGTGCTGATCATCGAGGCCGCGAGCCTGAAGATCCGCGAGGCCAATCCGGCCGCGCACACGCTGGTCGGCGCGCGGGCGGGAAGCCTTGCGGGCAAGAAGCTTCCGAGCGTGCTCGACAAGAGCTCGCATGATACGATGCAAGCGCTGGTCGGCGCGGCGCTGGTGTCGGACACGGTCAGTCCGGCGCGAATCCGTCTGTCGCGCGGCGCGCGCGACGTGATGGTGGCGATCACCGGTTTCACTCAGGATCGCGGGCAATATCTGCTGGTGAGGCTGGTGCCGACCACCGAGCGGATGGCCCCTCCAGTCTCGCCGGTGCTCGAACTGGTCGACCAGATGCCCGATGCCTTCGTGGTGGCCGATGCCAACCTCGATATCGTCACCGCCAACGCCGCCTTCGTCGAGCTGCTGCAGGCCGCCAGCGTCGATCAGCTCCGCGGGCGGCACCTGTCGGAATCGATCGGTCGCCCGGGCATCGATCTCGATCTCATCGAAGGCCAGATCGACCAATACGGCGCGGCGCGCAATGTCAGCACGGTGCTGCGCACGGGCCATGATGTCGAGGGCGAACCGGTTGAATTGTCAGCGGTAAGGACCGGCGGGGATGATCCGCACTATGCCTTCGTGATCCGCCCGATCGGCCGCCGCCTGCGCGATCTGCCGCCGGGTTCGCAGGATCTGCCGCGCTCGGTCGAGCAGCTCACTGAACTGGTCGGCCGGATGAGCCTCAAGGACATCGTGCGCGAAAGCACCGACCTGATCGAGCGGCTGTGCATCGAGGCGGCGCTGTCCTACACCTCGGACAACCGCGCTTCGGCGGCGGAAATCCTCGGCCTTTCGCGCCAGAGCCTTTATTCCAAGCTGCACCGCTACGGGCTCGGCAACCTCGCCGGCGACAACGACTAGCCGCGCGCAACCACCCGCCGACGACCCGCGCACGGGGCGCCCACGGCGCGACCAAACGCGCACCGATCGCGCAACTGCTGCTCGTGCGTGAAAAGCGTCCCTGACAGGCCGTTTGACATGGCCCGATTTGACACCCTGTCCCCGTCGGAAGAGAAAAATCGGGCCGGAATCCGTTTTGTCCGGAATCCATGTGTCAAAATAAATTGACGCTCCGGTTTGTCAGGCATAGCCTGACTTCATGGAACAATCGGTGCCTACGACTCGCTCCGCGCCCGTTCCCACGGCGCGAACCACGCCTCCCCCGCATTCGGGCTTCCGGCCGCGTGACGTCCTGCAACTGCTCAAGCCGATCACCTGGTTCCCGCCGATGTGGGCCTTCATGTGCGGCGCGGTCTCGTCCGGGGCCGGGCTGGAAGGCCGCTGGTGGTTCGTTGCCGGCGGCGTGCTGCTGGCAGGCCCGCTGGTGTGCGGCACCAGCCAGGCGGTCAACGACTGGTTCGACCGGCACGTCGATGCCATCAACGAGCCCGATCGCCCGATCCCCTCGGGCCGCATTCCGGGCCGCTGGGGGCTCTACATCGCGATTATCATGAGCCTGATTTCGGCCAGCGTGGGCTGGCTGCTCGGACCGATCGTGTTCGTCGCCTCGCTGGTCGGCCTCGCCTTCGCCTGGGCCTATTCCGCGCCGCCCTTCCGCTTCAAGGCCAACGGCATGGTCGGACCGCTGGTGTGCGGCCTGACTTACGAGGGCCTCAGCTGGTTCACCGGTGCCACCGTCATGCTCGGCGCCATGCCCTCGGTCGAGGTGGTGCTGATCCTGTTCATGTATTCACTCGGCGCGCATGGCATCATGGTGCTCAACGATTTCAAGGCGGTCGAGGGTGACCGTCAGGCGGGGCTGACCTCGCTGCCCGTGACCATGGGTGTCGAGCATGCCGCGCGCTTTGCCTGCACCACCATGGCCTCGCTCCAGATCGTGGTGATCGCGCTGCTGGCGCTGTGGGGCTACGGCCTTTCGGCGCTGATCGTCACCGGCGTGCTGGTGGCGCAGATCGCCGCCATGCCGCGCCTGATCCGCGATCCGGCAGGGCAGGCGCCATGGTACAATGGCGTGGGCGTGACGCTCTATGTGCTGGGGATGCTCGCCTCGGCGCTGGGTCTCGGGGGCTACATCTGATGCATGCCCCGCTCGCCTCTCCTTCGCCGGAAAGTGCGAGCAAGGGGTTTGGCTGGCTCGGGATTGCCCGCATCGGCATGGTGCAGGCGGCGATCGGTGCGCTGGTGATGCTGGCGACCACCGTGCTCAACCGGCTGATGGTGGTGGAATTCGGCCTCGCCGCGGCGATCCCGGCGGGGCTGGTGGCGTGGCACTATGCGGTGCAGCTTGGCCGCCCGCTGTGGGGCCACGGCTCGGACAGGGGCAACAGCCGCACGCTGTGGATCGTCGGCGGAGTCGCGCTGCTGGCGGCGGCCTCGTTGCTGGCGACGCAGGCGACGCTGATGCTCGACAGCTCTCCCACGCTCGGTTTCACGCTGGCGGTGATCGCCTACACCCTGATCGGCGCGGGGGTGGGCGCGGGCGGCACCTCGGCGCTGGCGCTGCTGGCGAGCGGGGTTGCCCCGCAGCGGCGCGCGGCGGGCGCGGCGGTGACATGGATCATGATGGTGGCCGGCATTGTCGCTTCGGCGATCACTGTCGGCAAGCTGATCCAGCCCTTCTCGCCCGAGCGCCTGCTGACCGTGGCGGGCGGTCTTGCCCTGACGATGGTGAGCCTGACGGCGCTCGCGACCTTCCGGCTCGAGCGGCAGGCGGGCCAGTTCGGCCACGCGGCCGAGGGCGGGGCGGCCCCCGATTTCGGCGCGGCGATCCGCGAGATCTGGAACGAGACCGCGGCGCGGCGCTTCACCATCTTCATCTTCGTCTCGATGATCGCCTTCTCGATGCAGGACCTGATCCTCGAGCCCTTTGCCGGACTCGTCTTCGGCCTCGCGCCGGGCGAATCGACCCAGCTCGGCGGGCAGCATCAGGGCGGCATCCTGCTCGGCATGATCGTCACCGGCATCGGCGGCAGCGCCTTCACCGGCAAGCGGCCCGACGGGCTGCGCGTCTGGGTGATCGGCGGGTGCCTGCTTTCGGCCGTGGGGCTGGGCGCGCTCGGGCTGGCGGCGGTCAATGGTCCGCCGTGGCCGCTCGGCGCGAACGTGTTCGTGCTCGGCCTCGGCAACGGGGTGTTCGCGGTCGCGGCCATCGGCGCGATGATGGGGCTGGCGGGCGCGGGCGAGACCACGCGCGAAGGCGTGCGCATGGGCGTGTGGGGCGCATCGCAGGCCATCGCCTTTGGGCTCGGCGGGCTGACCGGCGCGGTCGGGGTCGATCTCGCGCGGCGTACGCTCGGCGATGACGGCGCGGCGTTCCAGCTGGTGTTCGGGATCGAGGCGGCCGCCTTCGTGTGCGCGGCGCTGCTGGCAATCAAGGCGACAGGCGCGGCGGCAGTGCGCGCGAGCGCCGGACAGGACAAGAGGGAAGAGGTCTACGCATGAACCAGACAATCTACGATGCCGTGGTGATTGGCGGCGGTCCTTCCGGAGCCACCGCCGCGACCGATCTGGCGCTGGCGGGCCATTCGGTGCTGCTGATCGAGCGCGGCGGGCGGATCAAGCCCTGCGGCGGCGCGGTCCCGCCGCGGCTGCTGGCCGATTTCGACATTCCGCAATCGCTGCTGGTCGCCAAGGCGCGCGCGGCCCGCATGATCGCGCCTTCGGGCCGCGCGGTCGATATGCCGGTGGGCGAGATCGGCTATGTCGGCATGGTCGATCGCGACGAGTTCGACGAATGGCTGCGCGAGCGCGCGCGGCACTCGGGCGTGGAACGCCTCACCGCCACCTTCGAGAAGATCGAGCGCGATGACGAGGCGCATCCGATCGTCACCTTCCGCCGCACCCGCGGCGGCCCGATCGAGGGCGTGCGCGCCCGCGTGGTGATCGGTGCCGACGGCGCGCGCTCGGCGGTCGCCAAGCAGTGCCTGCCGGATGCCGAGCGGGTGCCTTGCGTCTTCGCCTATCACGAGATCATCAAGTCACCCGAGGAGAACACCGAGGCCTTCGACGCCTCGCGCTGCGACGTGTTCTACCAGGGCCGGCTCTCGCCCGATTTCTACGCCTGGGTGTTCCCGCATGGCGAGACCGCGAGCATCGGCGTGGGCAGCGCCAACAAGGGCTTCTCCCTGCGCGGCGCGATCGCCACGATGCGCGACGATCTCGGGCTCGACCGCTGCGAGACCGTGCGCCGCGAGGGCGCGCCCATTCCCCTGAAGCCCCTGAAGCGCTGGGACAATGGCGCGGACGTGATCGTCGCGGGCGATGCCGCAGGGATCGTCGCGCCGGCCTCGGGCGAGGGGATCTATTACGCCATGGTCGGCGGGCGGCTGGTGGGCGAGGCTGCGGCCGCCTTCCTGCGGACCGGCGAGGCCAAGCATCTGCGCAGCGCGCGCAAGCGCTTCATGAGCGAGCACGGCAAGGTGTTCTGGATCCTCGGGATCATGCAGTATTTCTGGTATTCCTCGGACAAGCGCCGCGAGCGCTTCGTCACCATGTGCGACGACAAGGATGTGCAGGAGCTGACCTGGCAGGCCTACATGCACAAGAAGCTGGTGCGCGCCAAACCGCTCGCCCACGTCAAGATCTTCCTCAAGGACACCGCGCACCTGCTAGGCTTGAGGCCAGCAACGCGCTAGACGTTGCCGTTATGAACCGAATGATGATCCTGCCCGTGACGGTCGCCACCGTGGCGGCGCTGTGCGTCGCGGCGCTGGGTGCGACCGTTACCGATCTCGGGCCGTGGTATCAGGCGCTGGTGAAGCCCGACTGGAACCCGCCCGACGTGATGTTCCCGATGGGCTGGACGCTGATCTATGCGCTGATCACGATCTCGGCGATCACCGCATGGCGCGCGGCGCCGACATCGGCGGTGGCGGAATGGGTGATCGGCCTCTTCGCCCTGAACGGCTTTCTCAACATCACCTGGAGCCTGATCTTCTTCCGGATGCAGCGCCCCGACTGGGCCTTCATCGAGCTCACCCTGCTGTGGCTCTCGATCATCGCGCTGATCATTTATTGCGGGCGCTTCTCGCGCACCGCGGCGGCGCTGCTGGTGCCCTATCTGGCGTGGGTGAGCTTTGCCGGGGCCCTCAACTGGGCGGTGGTCGATCTCAACGGCCCCTTCGGTTGATCCGGGGGCAGGGCCAGGGGCAGGGACACCGATGATGACCTCGCTGTTCGCCTCCGGCCACGCGGCCGATGTCATTCTTGCCGTGCTGTGTGCTGAGGGCCTGTGGCTGCGCTGGCGGCGCGGCTGGAGCTGGGGGCAGGTGCTCGGCCTGCTGGGGCCGGCGGCGTTGATCGTGCTCGGCCTGCGCGCGGCGCTGACGGGCGCGGACTGGTGGTGGATCGCCCTGCCGCTGGCCGCCTCGCTCCCGCTGCACCTGATGGATCTGCGCAGCCGGCTGGCTGCACGTCCTCCGGCCTGAGCGCCGCAATCTCAACTAGACAAAAGAAAACCCGGCCGGGCCGCTTGGGCCAGGCCGGGTTTCTGTCGCCCGCCGCAGGGGCGGGCAGCGCCAGTTCTTACTCAGCAGGCTGCTGGGTGAACTGGAGCGCACCGCTCGAGTCGTAGTGGATGGTATCGGGAGCGTAGTAGTGTTCCTGCGCCCACAGGTACCAGTTGTCGACGACCGTGCCGGTGATGAGGATGCCGATGCCGCCCGTGAGGGTGGTCAGCACCGCAAACCACCAGGCCCAGCGGTGGATCGATTCGAAGGTGGCGTTAAAGCCCATCACCCAGCGCCAGAACAGCGCGCCGCGCTCCGCCGCCGTACCCCGGTCGGTGATCTGTTCGATCTCGCGCTCGCCGCCGTAACGGCCCAGCGCCAGAATGGTCGCCCCGTGCATCGCGAACAGCACCGCCGACCCGTAGAGGAAGACGATCGAGAGCGCGTGGAACGGATTGTAGAACAGGTTGCCGTAGACCAGCGAGAAGTTGTTGGTCCAGTCGAGGTGGCTGAAGATGCCGTAGGGCACGGCCTGCGACCAGTCGCCGAGCAGCATCGGACGGATGAAGCCCAGCACCAGGAACAGCCAGATTGCCGAGGCGAAGGCCCAGGGAATGTGCATCCCCATGCCGAGCGCCTTGGCCCGCATGTAGGTGCGCACCCACCAGCACAGCACCGAGATGGTCAGGAACGCGCCGGTCAGAATGAACCAGCCGCCCTTTTCCAGAGGTACGAACGGGCTGAAGCCGTATTCGGGCCCCGGAGGATTCAGCGAGAGCCAGAAGAACTCGCGCATGAAGGTCTGCGGTGACCAGCCGGCCTGGGCCCAGAAGTTGAGCCCGATGATCATGATCGCCGCCCCGCCGAAAGCGAGACTGATCATGCCCAGCCAGCCGAGATAGATCGGGCCGAGCTGCGCCTGACCGATCTTGCCCAGCCAGTGGTTGTGACCGACGAGGGCAATGCGGCCCTCGCTTCCGTCGAGGTGCGGGACGCCCATTTCGGGCGGCCCTTGCACTTGCACCTGGGTGAAGATGTTTTGGTATGTCGCCATGGTTCAGGTGCTCCTTACGACCAGATCGGAATCTTCTTCCAGAAATCCCAGAATTCGATCCAGCTGCCGACATACAGAGTGCCGGAAATGACGATGCAGATGGCGCTCCAGAACGCGGCAGAAAGCGCGAGGAAGAGCCCCACCCGGTGGATGCCGAGCGTGCCGACCGAATAGCCGATGAAGTCACGGAAGTAGGTGTCTTCATATTCCGGCGATTTGACGTCGGTGCCGCCGGTCGGGTTGACCGCCGACAGGACCAGGCCGCCGTGCAGGGCGAGCGCGAGGCAGTTCGTGAAGAAGAACGTGATCGCGAGCATGTGCACGGGATTGTAGTGGAAGTTCCCGAAGGCGTAGCCCACGTTCGAGACCCACACGAGGTGCGTCCAGATGCCGTAGGGGAAGCCGTTGGCCCACGCTCCCATCCACACGGGACGGATCACGTTCAGGGTGACATAAGCGAACACGGCGACGCTGAAAGCGATCGGGACGTGGTAGCTCATACCCAGCTTGCGCGAGATTTCTGCCTGGCGCATCACCCAGGAGCCGAAGGCAACGACGGCGCAAATGGTGATGACCTGCCAGTATCCGCCTTCCCTCAAGGGAGCGAAGGCGAGCCCGTACTCGACCGGCGGTGGGTTGATCGAGATCAGCCACGGGTTAAGGGTCGGACCCTGGGTCGCGGCGGCGAAAATCAGCGCCGTGCCAAGCAACGCCGCGATTGCCGTCGTCACTCCGAAGAATCCGACATAAAACGGCCCGACCCAGAAGTCGAAAAGGTCGCCGCCGATCAATGTGCCACCGCGTACGCGGTATTTCCGCTCGAAACTAAGGAGCGCCATAGGTCCATCCTCCCCGCCACAAGGGCGGGTGCTATAGGTTGTTCGACAAGTGTTAGGAGGCAGGCAGGCGAACCTGCCCCCTCACATTTCGAGCAGGACTATCCCGCCGCCGGAGCTTCCGACGATTCGATAGCGGCCTGAGCCGGCGCGGGGGCGCCGGGAGCGCGCTCGAGCCAGTTGTAGCGATCCGTGCTGAGAAGCAGGAAGTGGATGGTGAAAGCCAGCACGGCGAGACCCACATGCAGGGCCACGAGAGCGCGGCGGATGTCAAAGTAGAACCAGATTCTCCACATGGGAAAATTCCTTTCTTGAACCGTTCAGAAGATTGCGCCGCCTGCACCGTGCAGACCACGCGAGATCGTCACGGAATTAGAGCCAGGGCTTGTAGGCCCACAGGAGGGCATGAGCGACCAGAGCGATCGCCACATAAAGGACGAAAGTCCCCATGAAGCCCTTGTGGATTTCCTGTGCCTCTTCAGGCGTCAGGTGAGTTCCGATACGTTCGTTCATCGGGTTGTCTCCGTTCAGTTGGGTGGAAATGGGAGCCCGAAGGCCCCCGTCGGCATCCCCGCGTGATCCCCCACGTGGATTGGAGCGCCCCCTTGAAAGGGGCATGGGCTTGTGCCGGCACGGTGATGCTCCGCGACGGCGACAAAAGGTTGGTGGAACAGGCGACCACGCCGGTCATGCGCCTGCTCCTTCCAGCAGCGCCTCTTCGAGGCAGTCTGCCGTGACGATATCGTGCCCGCGCTGGCGCGCGGTCCGCTCGGCCGCATCGCGCAGCCGCTTGGCGGCGGAAATGCGGATCAGCACCGGCTGGGCTTCGACAAGCTCGTCGAGCCGCGCCTTGGCGTCGTTGTCCCAGGTCAACTCGGTGAGATTGCGCGCCGGGGTCTTGTCGACCTTGTCCATCTCGGTGGCGAGCGGGAGGATGTGGAACAGCGCATCGAACAGCGCATTGCACACTTCCTGCACCAGATAGGTCGCGCCCGAATAGCCCATGAAGGGGGTGCCGGTATGCCGCCGGATCGCCGCGCCCGGGAAGCTCGCCGGGATATACATCCCGCGCGCCCCGCACTCGGCCATGTACATCCGCTCGTTGTAGCTGCCGAACATCACCAGCGGCGGATTGGCATGGATCGCGGCGCGCACCTCGTCGTTCTTGGGCTTCACCCCCGCACAGCGCGAGAAGGCGAAGTTGCAGGGAAGGCCCATGTCGTCTTCGAGGAAGTGGCGGACGCCGCGGGCATAGGTCTCGTTGGCGACGATGCCGAAGCTCGCCGTGCCGAAGAAGTCCTGCGTGACCGAGCGCCACAGATCCCACAGCGGCTTGATGGTGGTGTGCTTCTCGCGCTCGATGAAGGGTTCGGGATCGAGCCCGAGCTCGGCGCCCAGCGCGCGCAGGAACTTGGTGGTCTGCGACAGGCCGACGGGGGCCTGGAAATAGGGCCGCTCCAGCGTCTCGCACAGGTTGCGGCCATATTCGCGGTACATGCAGACATTGGCGTCGCTGGTGGCAAGATCGCGGATGTCAGCAAGGTGGCTGCCGAGCGGGAACACCATGCCCACCTCCGCGCCGATGCCTTCGATCAGACGCCGGATCTCGGCGAGATCGGAGGGCATGTTGAACATGCCGTAGGCTGGGCCGATGATGTTGACGACCGGCTTCTCGCCTTCCTTGCGCACGCGCTTTTCGGGCATCTTCTTGGGGCCGAATTCGGTCCACAGCCAGGTCAGCGCGCGGTCGGCCGACTGCCATTGATCTTCATCGATGGTGCGCGGCAGGAAGCGCTTGATGTTGGTGCCTTCGGGCGTGACGCCGCCGCCGATCATCTCGGCGATCGAGCCGGTGACGACGACGCAGGGCAGTTCCGCATCGAGCGTCTGCCATGCGCGCTTCATCGCGCCTTCGGTGCCGGTCTTGCCGAGCTCTTCCTCGGCGAGGCCGGTGACGACGATCGGCAGCTCGTGCGGGGGCAGGGCGTCGGTGTAGTGCAGAACCGAGGTGACCGGCAGGTTCTCGCAGCCCACCGGACCGTCGATGATCACCTGCAGGCCCTTCACCGCGGTGAAGACATAGGTGGCGCCCCAGTAGCCGCCGGCGCGGTCGTGATCGAGGACGAGGGTCATGTGCCGATCGCCTCCGATGCCTTGCGCGCCGCTTCGTTGAGGGCTGCGTATTTCTTGCGGAACTTCGGGCGGTCGACCGGCAGGTCTTCCCACACGCCCGCCGCGTGTTCGGTGCCGACGCCTTCGAAGAAGTCGCGCATCGCATCGAAGCGGGTCTTGTTGGCCATCGCCGCGTTGATCACCGTGGCCAGGCTGCCTGCGCCCGCCGGGCCCATCAGCGGGCGGGCCGAGATGAGGTTGGTGAAGTAGAGCGAGGGGATCGCCTTCGACTTGGCATGCTGCACCACCGGCGTGGTGCCGATGGCGAGATCGGGGCGATATTCCTCGACCGCGGCAATGTCCTGCTCGAGGCTGGCACGGAACTGGATCTTGACACCCCGGGCCTCGAGCCACTCGCGATCGGGATCCGACCACTTGGTGCGCGGGGTTGCGGTGCCGACGTAAGGCACCTCGGCCCCGCTTTCGACCAGCAGGCGCGCCACCAGCAGCTCCGAGCCTTCGTAGCCCGAGACCGTGATGCGCCCCTTGATCGGCATCTTTTCGAGCGCGCCGCGGCAGGCCGCGATCATCGCGTTCTTGACCCCGTCCACCTGCGCCTGCGGCAGGCCGAGCGTGTCGCCGAGCGATTGCAGCCAGGCGGCGGTGCCATCCGCACCGACCGGGGCCGAACCGATGATCGGACGGCCGGCCGCTTCGAATTCGCGGATGCTGGCGGTGTAGAAGGGGTGGATCGCGGCGACGACGGCACAGTCGAGCGCGGCATAGAGCTCGCGCCATTCGCGGGTCGGCACCACGGGGCCGGCGGCAAGGCCGAGCGGGGCAAGCAGCTGCCCGATGACCACCGGATCGGCGGGGAACATCTCGCCCAGCAGCGTCACCGTCGGCTTGTCCGAGCGTTCGCGCGGCGCGGCGACGGGGCCGGCCTTCACTTCCTCGCGGGCATATTGCAGCATCGCCCCGGCGAGCACATCCTTCGCCTCGGCATGGGTCGGCACGCCGAAGCCCGGCACGTCGATGCCGATGATGCGCACCCCGTTGATCTGCTTCTTGAGCAGCCGCAGCGGCACGCCGCTGGCGGTGGGCACGCACAGGTTGGTGACCACGATCGCATCGTAGAGTTCGGGATCCGCGAGGCCTTCGACGGCTTCCTTGATGTCTTCGAACAGCTTGCCGGTGACGAGCGTTTCCGAGGAGAAGGGCACATAGCCCACGGTCCGCCGCGCGCCGTAGAAGTGCGAGGTGAAGGTCAGGCCGTAAACGCAGCAGGCCGAGCCTGAGAGCACGGTCGCGGTGCGCCGCATTCTCAGGCCCACCCGGAGTGACCCGAACGCGGGACACATGGACTGGGGTTGGTCGTGCGGCCCGCGCTCGGGCTCGACCGGATAGTCGGCGGCATAGCGATCGAGAATGTCGCTCTTGCCGGCCGCGCGGGCGGCGGCGAGCATGGTGTCCTTGCCGCCGTGGCAGCCGGAGCCGCTGTCAGCAGGCACACCTTCGGGAGCAGCGGAAAGATCGATCCGGTCCGGGGCGCGTGACGCGTCGTGGGGGGTGAGATCGTCCATTGCTGTCACGCCTCGTCGTAGATCACTTCGAGGGTGGGACGGGTTTCGAACACCCCGCCGCGCATGTCGGCCTGGGTGGCGGGAACGAGCTCGATGGCGCCGCCGACCTGATCGGGGCTGAACAGCCCGAGCAGCTCGTCCTGCGTCAGCGGTTTGGGCCGCAGCGGCGGGGCGCTCGCGACATTGGCGGCCAGCTCCTCGAACAGGCTGCCCCATTCGCCGCCGGGCATGCCGATGATCTGGTAATTGGCGCTCTTGCGGCGGATGTCCTCGTGCGCGGGGATCGCAGTGAGCACCGGAATGCCGACCGCTTCGGCGAAGGCATGGGCCTCGCCCGTGCCGTCGTCCTTGTTGACGATCATGCCGGCCACGCCGACGTTGCCGCCCATCTTGCGGAAATATTCGACCGCCTGGCACACGTTGTTGGCGACATAGAGCGACTGCAGGTCGTTCGAGCCGACCACGATCACCTTCTGGCACATGTCGCGCGCGATCGGCAGGCCGAAGCCGCCGCACACCACGTCGCCGAGGAAGTCGAGCAGTACGTAATCGAAGCCCCAGTCGTGGAAGCCGAGCTTCTCGAGCGTTTCGAACCCGTGGATGATGCCGCGTCCGCCGCAGCCGCGGCCGACTTCAGGGCCGCCCAGTTCCATCGCGAACACGCCGTCACGCTGGAAGCACACATCCTCGATGCGCACTTCCTCGCCCGCGAGCTTCTTCTTCGACGAGGTTTCGATGATCGAAGGGGTGGCCTTGCCGCCGAACAGGAGCGAGGTGGTGTCGCTCTTGGGATCGCAGCCGATCAGCAGCACCCGCTTGCCCTGCTGGGCCATCATGTAGCTGAGATTGGCGAGCGCGAAGCTCTTGCCCGAACCACCCTTGCCGTAGATCGCGATGATCTGCGTTTCCTTGGTTACCTCACCGGTGTGGACCGGATCAGGCTCCTGCGATGCTTCGTCGCGAAGCAGTGCAGCCTGATCTTCCAGGGTTCGGGTTTCGAGTATCGACATCTAGCAGTCACTCCAATCGAGAACCATTTTGAGACAATCGGGATCGCTGAAGGCCTGCGGATAGGCATCGGTCGCCTCGGCCGCAGGGCGGCGGTTGGTGACGAGACCATTGAGGTCGAGCCGTCCGCATTCGATCAGCGCACGTGTTTCGGCGAGGTCGCCGGGCTGCCATTCAGCCGCGACGCGGAAGTGGGCCTCCTTCATGAATGCCGCCGGGAAAGCGAAACTCACCCGTTCGGAATAGAACCCGGCGAGCACGATCTCGCCGCCCTTGGCGAGCCGCATCACCAGCGTATCGATGAGGTTCGCATCGCCGCTGGCATCGTAGATCGCGTGATAATCGCGGCGCTCGTCCTCGGACGGGTCGATCGCTTGATAGCCGACCGCTCCGGCGCGGCGGGCAGGGTTGGTTTCCCACACCGTCGGGGCCTTGCCGCCGAGCGCCAGCGTGAGGCGGGCGAGCAGGCGGCCGAGCACGCCGTGGCCGATGATCAGATCGGGCAGGGCATCGCGGTGATGGAAGCCGCCCTTGATGGCGTGGAGCGCGGTGGCGGCGAGGGCGCAGAGCACGCCGGCATCGCCGAGATGTTCGGGGATCGGCAGGGCGCGGGCCGAAGGCACGATCACGCGGCGGGCGGTGCCGCCGAACAGGCCGCGGGCATCGGTGTAGCAATTGGCGCCGGGGACAAACACCCAGTCGCCGATCCGTCCGCGCGCTTCCGCACCGGCATCGACGATCCGGCCGACCGATTCGTAGCCCGGAACCAGCGGATAGCCGAGCCCCGGAAAGGGCGGCATCTTGCCCGTCCACAACAGCTTTTCGGTGCCGGTGCTGATCCCGCTCCAGGCGATGTCGACAACGACATCCCCTGCTTCGACCGGCTTCATCTCAAGCGACCGCAGCGCCAGGCGCTCCGGAGCTTCGAGAATGACTGCCAGCGTATTCATCTGTTTTCGCTCTCCGCCCGGGGCTTCTCGAGGCCGAAAACGTCGACTCGAAAAGTCCGCTGAAACGTTCTCCCAACTGTTTGCTACGCTTTACGTTCAGCACTGTCAATTTTTATGGACAAGTTTCCCTCAGGCCCGCGCGATAATGACGCTTGCGTTGACCGGTTGCGCAGTTGCGACGAGCTGAGCGCGCGCAAAACCGGCCTTTTTCAGCATGGTGGTGATTTCCGCCGGGCTGCGCGCGCGGCCCGATCCCATCGCCCACAGGTAGAGCCCGAAAAAGGCCTCTCCCATCGGTTCGGCCCCGCGAATCCGGGCCATCGGCTCGGCGATCAGCAGCCGCGCGCCGGGGGCGAGGCTGGCGCGGATATTGGCGAGCAGGGCCTGTGCGGGTTCGTCGTCGTGATCGTGCAGAATCCGGATCAGCGACACCATGTCGTAGCCTTGGGGAATGGAATCCTTGAAGAAATTGCCGGGATGCGCGGAGACGCGCGCCGGCCCCACCGCCTCGCCCAGAACCTGCCGGCCGGTTTCCACAACTTCCGGCAGGTCGAACAGGCCGAGTTCGAGATGCGGCCAGGCGGTGCCGATCGCCTTCAGGAAAGCGCCGTGTCCGCCGCCCACGTCGAGCAGCCGCCGCACGTCGCGAAAGCTCACCGAGGCCAGCACCTCGTCCGCAACGAAGTGCTGTGATGCGGCCATAAGCTGCGAATATTCAGCGGTTTGCTCGCCGCGTTCGGTCACGCCCTGAAGCGCGCCGGCATAGGTCCAGAAGCGCGACAGCCCGGTCGGCTCGCGCCGGTCGGCACGCAACAGCGCGAGCGGATCGGCCAGATCGGCATAGAGCAGGCGGTGGTGGCGAATCATCGCCCGCACCCCGGCATTGGCGGCGAACACCGCGCCCTGTTCGCCCAGCATCCAGCGGTCCGTCCCCGCCTCTTCCGAGAGCATCAGCGCCCGTCCGGCGCGCAGCAGGGTGAGCGCCGCGTCCTCGCTGAGTGCCATGCGCGGGGCGATCTCGCCGACGCCGAGCGG
This sequence comes from Porphyrobacter sp., assembly GCA_027531395.1. GTDB lineage: Bacteria > Pseudomonadota > Alphaproteobacteria > Sphingomonadales > Sphingomonadaceae > Erythrobacter. The sequence continues at coordinate 87,446 of JAPZRO010000004.1, forward strand.
ACCGTCCTGCAATATATCGAACAGCCCGCCCTCCACATAGGCGCGCAGCACCTGCGAATAGGCGAAGCCCGCCAGCAGATCGAAGGCGGCATCGGCCCGGCTGCGCGCGATCCAGCGGATCAGCGGCAGGCGCGCGGCCCAGTACTGGAAGCGGGGGTTGGCGAAGACGCGGTTGCGACGCTTGATCCAACCGATCCGCAAGGCGGTCCAATCGATCACTGACAGGAATTTTCGAAGACCATATGTCTAAACAATTGGACAGATGAAGTGACAAGGTCAATGATATTGTCACTGGGATCGACGGGAGGACGGGTGAGCGCACGAGTCGCCGTGATCGGAGCCGGAATGGGCGGGCTCACCAGCGCTGCGCTGCTGGCGGCCCGCGGCCATGACGTGACCGTGCTCGAGAAGGAAGCCTGGGTCGGCGGCAAGGCGCGGCGCGTCAGCGTCGACGGGGCCGAGATCGACGGCGGGCCGACGGTGTTCACCTACCGCGAAGTGTTCGACGAGGTCTTCGCCGCCTGCGGGGCTCGGCTCGACGACCATGTCACCGCGCGCAAGGCCGACGTCATCGCCCGCCATGCGTGGGACGACAGCGGCTATCTCGACCTCTATAACGATCCCGTCCGCAGCGGTGACGCGGTGCGCGCCTTCACCGGATCATCGGACGAGGCTTCCGGCTACCTCCGCTTCGCGCGCGAGGCGGCACGCATCTTCGACGTGCTCGAAGAACCCTTCCTGCGCGGCGACAAGGCCTCCACGCCCTTCCCGATGATGTGGCGCATCGGCCCGTGGAAGATGGGGGACATGCTCGCCATGCGCCCGTTCGACCGGATGTGGGACGCGCTGGGCGAACACTTCAAGGACCCGCGCCTGCAACAGCTGTTCGGGCGCTACGCCACCTATTGCGGCTCCTCGCCCTTTGCCGCGCCGGCCACGCTGATGCTGATCGCGCACGTGGAGGCGCGCGGGGTGTGGCTGATCGAGGGCGGCATCCATGCGCTGGCGAAAGCCGTGGCCGGCCTTGCCGAACGGCAGGGCGCGCGGGTGCGCACCGAAGCGCCGGTTGCCGAGGTGCTGACCCATAATGGCCGCACCAGCGGCGTGCGGCTTGCGAGCGGCGAGGTGATCCCGGCCGAGATCGTGATCTGCAACGGCGACCCTTCGGCGCTCGCCACCGGCCGCCTGGGCGAGGATGCGCGGCGCGCGGTGCCGGCGATCCCGCCTGCCAAGCGCTCGCTGTCGGCGCTGGTGTGGTATGCCCATACGCGCACGAGCGGCTTCGACCTCACCCATCACAACGTCTTCTTCTCGCGCGATTACCCGCGCGAGTTCCGCGAGATCGGCGCGGGGGCAACCCCGTCCGAACCCACCGTCTATGTCTGCGCGATCGACCGGGGAGCGGGCGAGCACGCGCCGCCACCGCAGGGTCGCGAGCGCCTGCAGATCATCGTCAACGCGCCCGCCAACGGCGATGCGCGACGCTATGCACCCGAGGAGAGAGAGCGATGCACCCAAGCCATGATGGCCACGCTGGAGCGCTGCGGCCTCACGCTGGAAGACCCGCTGGAACACCGGCTCATGACCCCCGAGGACTGGGAGGGGCTGTTCCCGGCCACGGGGGGCGCGCTTTATGGGCGAGCGTCACACGGCTGGGCGGCCTCCTTCCAGCGGCAGGGACCCAGAACCCGGCTGCCCGGTCTCTACTGCACGGGCGGGGCGACCCATCCGGCGGCTGGGGTGCCCATGGCAGCCTTGTCCGGGCAGCTGGCAGCAAAGGTGATCGCGAAGGACCTCGCTTCGACGAGGACATCCCCGCGGGCGGCTATTCCTGGTGGTATGTCGACGCGATCAGCGACGACGGGCAGAACGGGCTGACGATCATCGCCTTCCTCGGGAGCGTGTTCTCGCCCTATTACAAGAAGAGCGGGCGGGGCGATCCGCTCGACCATTCCTCGCTCAATGTCGCGCTCTACGGCCCGCAGGCGCGCTGGGCGATGACCGAGCGCGGGCGGAGCGCGGTGGAACGCGATGCCGCCAACCTCGCGATCGGGCCGAGCGCGGTGCGCTGGGAGAACGGGGCGCTCACCATCGACATTGTCGAAGGCGACACACGCCTGTTTGTGCCGTGGCAGCGCAAGGTGACAGGCACGGTGCGGGTCTATCCCGAGGCCCTGAACCGCGCAGCCTTCGCGCTCGATGCGAACGAGAGCCATATCTGGCACTGCCTCGCCCCGCGCGCGCGGATCGAGGTCGAGATGACCTCGCCCGGGCTCGCGTGGAGCGGCAAGGCCTATCTCGATCACAACCGCGGGGCCGAGCCGCTGGAGGAGGGCTTCAACACCTGGCACTGGTCGCGCGCGCATCTGAAGGAAGGCGCGCTGGTGTGCTACGAGGGCGAGCGCGGCGACGGCTCGCTGTTCGCCAGCGCGCTGCGCTTCGGGGCGGATGGTGCGCCCGAACCGGTCGATCTGCCGCCGATCGCGCAGCTGCCGCAGAGCAAGTGGCGGGTCGACCGCCGCACCCGCTCCGACATCGGGGTCGCCGAAGTGCGCCGGACATGGGAGGATACGCCGTTCTACGCCCGCTCCGAGCTTGCCTCGCGCTTCCTCGGCGAGGAGGTGGTGGCGGTGCAGGAAAGCCTCGACATGCGGCGCTTCTCCTCGCCGCTGGTGCAGTTCATGCTGCCCTACCGGATGCCGCGCAGGGCGCGCTGACGCGTCAGCCGAACAGGTAGAGCCGGGTATCCGGGTTCTCGCGGCGCCACATCACGCTGTCGAGAAAGTAGTGGTGCACGTTGATGAAGATCCAGACGGTGAACAGGAACAGGAAGCCCGCGATCGCCTGCCGGTCATAGGGCACGATGCTGTCGGCCAGCACCGGAATGGCCCAGAAGGCAAGGAAGCCGAGCAGCGCGCCGGTCAGCACGAAAGCGGCCATATGGCCCGCCGGATTGGCGCCGAATACCGCGCGCAGGACGCTGCCCTTGCGATAGTCCTCGGTGGCGAGCTGCGCCTTCTCGTAATTGAGCTGGTAGCGCCACACCACCGTCAGATACTGCATCGAATGGAGCGCCGGCACCACCAGCATCCACAGCAGATTGACGTTGAGGAACGCCAGCCACAGGTAGAGGCTCACGCCATAGGCAACGACGCCGGTGACCGGCAGCGAACCCTTGGCCTTGCGGTGCATCGCCAGCGCCCAGACCGACAGCGCGGTGGTGACGCAGGCGGCGGCGCTCGTGATGTAGAACAGCGGCTGCGGCACGGCGAAGCTGTAATAGGCCAGGCCCCAGAGGTTCTCCTCGCGCACCGCAAGGTTGAGGCTCACCCAGGCCGCCAGCCACACCGCATAGCCGTTCACCAGCAGGATCTTCTTGGTGCGCTCGTCGAGATAGCGCCGCTTGAGCGCCGCATCCACCATCAGCATCCCGTAGCCCTGCTTGGCGTAGTGCCAGCCGACCGCGAGGGCCATGAGGTTCCCGGCATAGCCGAGCAGCTGCGTATCGGCGGCCAGCGAGGCATAGCCGAGGAAGGCGGCGAGCAGCACCGGCACGATCAGCCCGGCGACGAGATAGCGCACCTGCATCTCGCGGCCGAGCGCGCCGCTGAAGGCCTTCGTGCCATAGCCGCGGTAGAAGATCTGGTAGCTGTGGGCGAAGTGCGGATGGTTGAGCAGGTTGGTCAGCAGCATCATCGCTGTCGCCAGCGGCGCCTTGAGTTCGGCTTCGGGCAGCATGAAGATGAAGGGCAGCAGCAGCAGCGAGGAGCCGCCGAGGCAGAGGAAGTCGATCACCGGGCCGAACAGGTGGCGCGGCTTGGGGGCTTCGGCCTGCGGGACAGTCGCCTGCGCTGCTTTCTGCGCGGCCAGCAGGTCGGTCATCGCCGAAGACTGCATGTTCATGGTCATCGTCCCCTGCTCGCGCATGGCTGTGCGCCCTGCCACTGCAGGCTGTGGACTAGCGAATTATCCTTAATGAAGTCTTGAGGCCGGGCGCCGCTCGCCTAGGCCGAGGGCGGCTGCGCATCGCGTTCGGCGGCGTCCTTGGCCGCCTTTTCCGCGCGGGTTTTCTTGAGCATCCGGTCCATCTTCCAGAACTGCCAGACGCCGAAGCCGATCGCGAGGCCGTAGAACAGCACGATCTCGACCCAGCCGAAATTGCCCATGGCGCCTCTCCTAGCCGTGCCCTGCGAGGAAGGCGGTGATCAGCGCGGCGGCTTTCCCGGGGTCTTCCTCATGGGCAAGATGGCCGAGACCGGGCAGCACTTCAAGCCGTGCTTGCGCGAGCCAGCCTGCCGCGTCCCGCGCCCATTCGAGCGGGATCGCGGGATCCTTGGCGCCGTGGACGAGCAGCACCGGATTGCGCACCTCGCCCATCCGCGCGCGCAGGGACGGCAAGTCCCAGTTCGCCATCATCGCGAGCCCGCCGCCCGCGTGCTGGGCGTTCTTGAACAGCGTCCGGTAACATTCGAACCCCGCAGGATCGATCCGCGAGCGGGTCGAGTTCCACAGGAAGCGCTTGGCTCCGCCGGCCCAGTCGATCGTGCCCGAGAACAGGCGCGGCACCAGCGGGTTGACGAACAACGCCTTGGCAATCGCCGGATAGATCTGCGCCAGCGGCCCCGGGAAGGGGCGCAGCGCCGCCGACAGACCGACAATTGGCTCGCTGTAGCCGTGCGCCAGCGCCAGTTGCAGCGCCAGCGCCGAGCCTGCCGAATGGCCGACAATCGCCGCAGGTTCGATCTCCAGCGCCTCCAGCAGCGCGGCGACCTCTGCGGCCATCGTGGGCAGGCTCATCGCTTGAGGATCATGCCCGGTGGTGAAGGCGTGGCGCGGCAGATCGGGCGCGATCACGGTGTAGTCCTGCGCCAGAAGCGGCATCAACCCGCGCCACGAATGCACCGAGGCTCCGGTGCCGTGGAGCAGCAGCAAGGGCGGGCCCGAACCCATGCGCTGCACATGCCAGCGCGCCTTGCCGACAGTGACGAAAGAACTCGCTTCGCGGTGCGGCCAGATCAGCCCTTCGCGGTTCCAGTCGAGCCCGCTCATGCCGCCTTGCCGAGCGGTTGCACGGCGTTGATCGCGGCCTGCAACATCCGCGCGTCGGCGCGGGGCAGGGCGAGGAAGCGCCCACCCATCGCGTTGGCGAGCGCCGCACCTTCGGGGCCGGGGCGGGCCGAGATGTCGACCACCAGCGCATCGATCCCGCGCGCATAGATCGCGCGGGCGGCGGCCTCGGCATCCTCCTTGGCCTGCGCGCGGCCGGGCGAGCCGTCGGCGGCGATGTTGGCGCGCCCGTCGGTCAGCACCACCAGCGCGGCGCTGCGCCCGCGCGCGATCACCGCCTCGGCGCATTCGCGCGCGGCGTTGAGGCCCATCGCCAGCGGGGTGCCGCCGCCGCCGGGCAGCTCGGTCAGGCTGCGGCGCGCGCGGGTGAGCGAGCGGGTGGGGGGCAGGAGCAGCTCGGCGGTCTCGCCCCGGAAGGCGACCAGCGCCACTTCCGAGCGGGTGACATAGGCCTGCGCCAGCATCAGCTCGACCGCGCCCTTGGCCTCGGCCAGCCGCGCCGCCGCCGCCGAGCCGCTGGCATCGACCGCGAAGATGGTGACGCGCTGGCTGCGCTCCTCGAAGCGGCGGATGCGCAGGTCTTCCTTGCGCATGATGATCGGCGCGTCGGGGTTTGCGCCCTGCTCGCGGCGGCGCACCGGCTGCCACGGCACGGCGGCGCGCAAGCTGTCGATCAGCGCCAGCTTGGCCCCGCCGCGCGGCATCCCCGGGCGCGCGCCCAGCGGCTTGCCGCGCGTGGCGGCCTTGCGCTTCTGCCCGGTGCCGCTGGTGTTGCCCCGGCGCGGGGCCTTGCCTTGCGACAATTGCGCGAGGAGATCGGCCGGGATCGCCGCCTTGGCCGCCTCGACGAGGATGTCGGAGAGGTCCTGCTCCTGCTGCTGCTGTTCGCTGTCCTGCTGGTTGTCGCGCTCACCGTCAGGGGGCGGGGGCGGTTCGTCTTGCTCCTCGGGGGGCTGCTCCACTTCCTCTGGCGGCAGGCGGGTGGCGCGCGGGGCGAGCACGAGGCGCACGGCGCCGGCGAGATCGCTCTCCTCCGCCGCGCCGCGCCCGTCGAGCGCGGCGAGGGCGCGGGCCGCCTCTCCGGCAAAGATCAGCGCGCGCAGGCTCTCGACCCCGAGCATCTCGGCGGTGGCGGCCAGCGCTTTCATCGCCGCCGCATCGAGCGGCGCGACTGCGGCGAGACTGCCCTTGGGCTTGGCAAGCTCCACCCCCTGCCAGCGGCGCGACTGGCTGAGATCGCAGGCAAAGGCGAGGCGTTCGGTCAGGCTCGCGGGCGGGCCTTCGTCGGGCTCGACCGCATCGTCGCACAGCACCAGCGCGGCGTTACCTTCATCGAGCGCTTGCGCCAGCCGTCCGGCGATGCTGGCATCCATCCGCTCGGCCATGCCGGCGATCAGCGCGCCGCCCGCCGCTTCCTCAATCAGCCCGCTCTGGCGCACCGGCTTGCCGGCGGCGAGGCTGGCAGCAAGGTCGATCCCGCCCAGCAGCCGCTCGTCATCGACATGGCCCGGCATCCGGCGGAGCGCGATATGCTCGGCCAGCGCCGCCACCAGCGCCTCGCGCGCCGGGCTGGAGCCGCGCAGCACCATCCCGCCGAACAGCCGGGGAGCGAGAAGGAACAGGCGGGCCGCACGCACCGCTTCATCAAGCGGATCGGCGGTGTCCTCCGCCTGCATCATCCGAACAGCTCTTCGATCGCGCGGGTGATCCGCACGGTCGAGCCGGTTTCGTCGAGCACGTCGCGCCGCAGCCGGTGGCGCAGCGCCGAGGGGGCAATCGCGATCAGGTGCTTGCGGGTCACCGCCTTGGCCCCATCGAGCGCCGCCAGTGCGCGGGCTGCGCGCATCAGGGTGAGCTCGCCGCGCAGACCGTCCGCGCCCACCGCAAGGCACAGGTTGGCCGCATCGCGCAGCACGTCCTCGGACGGGACCAGCTTGGGTAGCCTGGCCTTGCCCTTGGCGATGCGGTTGAGGATCTTGGTATCCTCCTCCGCCCAGCGCGCGGCGAAGCCCTGCGGGTCGGCCTCGTTCTCGGCGACCAGCTTCATGATCGCGATCCGCACCTCGATATCCTTGGGCGTGCGCACCTCGACCGAGAGGCCGAAGCGGTCGAGCAGCTGCGGGCGCAGTTCGCCCTCTTCGGGGTTGCCGCTGCCGATCAGCACGAACTTGGCCGGGTGCCGCACCGACAGGCCCTCGCGCTCGACCACGTTCTCGCCTGAGGCGGCGACGTCGAGCAGCAGGTCGACAAGGTGATCCTCGAGCAGGTTGATCTCGTCGATATAGAGGAAGCCGCGGTGGGCCTTGGCGAGCAGGCCCGGCTCGAACGCCTTCTCGCCCGAACGCAGCGCGCGTTCGAGATCGAGGCTGCCGATCACCCGGTCCTCGGTCGCGCCGAGCGGCATGTCGACGAAGGGCACCGCGCGCTTCACCATCTTGCCGCGCCCGCAGACCTCGGGATAGCGCGCCTGGTCCTCTTTCGAGGCGCCATAGGGGCAGCCCTCGGCCGCCATGATCGGGGGCAGCAGGCTGGCGAGCGCGCGCGCGGCGGTGGACTTGCCCGTCCCGCGATCGCCGAACACCATCACCCCGCCTACCGAAGGATCGACCGCTGCAATCAGCAGCGCCTGTTTCATCTCGTCCTGACCGACGACTGCGGAAAACGGAAATCGTGCCATAGGTCTGGCGTTGTAACGCGGCCTCGCGGCGGGACAAGCAGCAAGTTGGACAGATGTGCCGTCCAGCGTGCTTTACACTCCGCTATCTTTTCCCCAGCCGGTTCAGCAGCAGCACCGGCAGCAGCCCCGCGGCGAGCAGGATCAGCGCGGGGATCGAGGCTTCGACCAGCCGCTCGTCGCTGGCGAGGCGGTAGGTGCGGGTGGCGAGGGTTTCGAGATTGAAGGGGCGCAGGATCAGCGTCGCGGGCAGTTCGCGCACCGTGTCGATGAACACCAGCGCGGCGGCACCGGCAAGGCTCGGGGCGAGCAGCGGGGCATAGATGCGCGCCAGCACCCGCGCCGGCCGCGCGCCGAGTGAGCGCGCCGCCGAATCGAGCCCGGGCGGAATGCGCGACAGCCCGCCGCTGACCGAGTTGTAGGCAACCGTCAGGAACCGCACTGACAGGGCATAGACGAGGATCGCCGCCGTGCCGGTCAGCAGCAGTCCGCCGCTCCACCCGAGCGAATCGCGGGCGAAGCGCGTCAGGCTCTGGTCGAGCGCGCCCAAGGGGGCGAGCAGACCCACCGCCAGCAGCGCGCCGGGCAGGGCATAGCCCAGCGTCCCCAGCCGGATCGCGCCTGCCGTGAGCCGCGAGGCCGAGCGTGCCCGGGCGAAGGCGAGCAGCAGCGCGGCGACAAGGCACACCCCGCTGGTGGCGAGCCCGAGCCACAGGCTGCCCCGCGCATAGGTTGCCAGATCGCCCGCAGCGGCGCGCGCGGTCTCGGTCAGCGCCATCGCGCCGAGCGCGCCTGCGGGAACCAGAAAGCCGAGCAGCACCGGGGTGAAGCACGCGAGGAAAGCGAGCGCCTTGCCGGTCGGCGAAAGCGCCACCATCGGCTCGGCCCCTTCGCGCGCCGCCAGCCCGTCGCGGCTGTCGCTGCGCCCGGCCCGCGTCGCGGCTTCGAGCGCGACCAGCGCGATCACGAAAACCAGCATCACCGCGGCAAGCTTGAGCGCGGCGGCCTTGTCGCCCATCGCCAGCCAGCTGCGGAAGATCCCGGTCGAGAAGGTGGGGATGGCGAAATATTCGGCGACGCCGAAGTCGGCGAGCACCTCCATCAGCACCAGCGCGAGGCCGCCGGCGATGGCCGGGCGCGCGGCGGGCAGGGCGACCCGCCAGAAGGCGCGCGCAGGCGCGGCGCCAAGGCTGCGCGCGGCGCGGAACTGGGTCAGGCTCTGGGTGGCAAAGGCGGTGCGGGCGAGGAGGTAGACGTAAGGATAGAGCACCAACCCCAGCACCAGCGCCGCGCCGCCAAGCGAGCGGATCTGCGGGAAAGCGTAGTCCGCCGGCCCCCAGCCGGTGGCTGCGCGCAGGGCGCTCTGCACCGGCCCGGCATAGTCGAGCAGGTCGGCATAGATATAGGCCGCGATATAGGCCGGAACCGCCAGCGGCAGCACCAGCGCCCAGCCGAGCACGCGGCGGCCGGGAAACTCGCTCGCGGCTACAAGCCATGCGCAGCCCGTTCCGACCAGCGCGGCAAAGCCCCCCGCCAGCAGCATCAGCAGGCCGGTGTTGGCGACATATTCGCCCAGCACCGTGCGCGCGAGATGGGCGATCGCCTCGATCCCGCCCGCGGTCGCGGCGAACAGGATCGCGGCAATCGGCAAGCCCGCCAGCGCGGCGATGGCGAGCGCGGCGAGGCTCCAGCCTGCGCCCGATCCCGCGCTGCCCTGCGCGCGCGCGCTTGCCTGCGGGCCTGCAAATTGCCTAAGGCGGCTCACCGCACATCCCCGGCTGTCATGGGCAGGATCATCATTTGAGCCTCGAATTCCGTCATATTGCCCATGCTTATGGCCAGGTCCGGGCGCTGGAGGATGTGAGCTTCAGCGCGCCGACCGGCGAGATCACCTGTCTGCTTGGCGCGTCGGGTTGCGGGAAGTCAACTCTGCTGGCGCTCGCCGCGGGGATGCTGCGGCTGCAACAGGGCGCGATCCTGCTCGATGGCGCGGTGCTGGCCGATGATCGCACCTGCCCGCCGCCCGAAGACCGGCCGGTGGGCCTCGTGTTCCAGGACGGCGCGCTGTTTCCGCACATGACCATCGCCGCCAATCTCGCCTTCGGCCTGCCCAAGGCGCGCCACGGCGAGATCGAGGGGTGGCTGGCGCAGGTCGGCCTCGCGGGGCTGGGCGCGCGCTATCCGCACGAGCTTTCGGGCGGTCAGCAGCAGCGCGCCGCATTGGCGCGGGCGATGGCGCCGGGGCCGCAGGTGCTGCTGATGGACGAGCCCTTCGCCAGCGTCGACATCGTCCTGCGCCGCCGCTTGCGCCGCGACTGCCGCATCATCCTGCGCGAGCGCGGCGCGACCACGGTGCTGGTCACCCACGATCCCGCCGAGGCGCTCGACATTGCCGACCGGATCGCGGTGATGGAGGCCGGACGGATCGTCCAGTTCGCCTCGCCGCAGGAATTGCACGATGCCCCCGCCAGCGCGGCGGTGGGCGCGATGTTCAGCGGCGCGCAGGTGGTGGCGGGCACGCGGGGCGAGGGCGGCTTTGCCTCGGCCTTCGGTCTGTGGCCTGCGGACTGTGCGCTGGGGAGCTTGCCCGATGCGGCGGCGGTCGATTTGCTGGTTCATGCCGATGCGCTCGATCTGGCCGAGGACGGTGCGGGCCTGCGGGTGCGCGATTGCCATGCGCAAGGCAAGGGCGTGCGGGTGGTGCTGGTCGCCCCCGACGGCAGCGAGATCACGGTCGAAACCGCCGCGCCGGTCGATCCTGCGGCGCGCTACCGGGTAATTCCGCGCGCGGGCACGCTGAGGGTGTTCGCCCGGAATTAGCGCTTGCGCTGCATCAGATAATATTGCAAGTCATTCGCAACTTGTAACCGGAAAGCTCCCCGCCATGAAGAAACTGCTGCTCGGCCTCATCGCCTGCGCCGGCCTTGCCCTGACTGCCGCCTGTTCGGAAACCCCCGAGGGTGAGGGCGCCGCGGTGCCGATCACCGGCGAGGTCAACATCTATTCCTCGCGCCACTACGACACCGATCTGGCGCTCTACGAGGACTTCACCAAGGCGACCGGCATCAAGGTCAACCGCATCGAGGCCGATGCCGACGCGCTGATCGAGCGGATCAAGTCCGAAGGCGAGTTCAGCCCGGCGGATATCCTCATCACGGTCGATGCCGGGCGGCTGTGGCGCGCCGAGGAAGCGGGCGTGCTGGGCGCGGTCGATTCGAAGGTGCTCAAGGAGCGCATCCCCGCGCATCTGCGCCACCCTGACGGGCTGTGGTTCGGCCTTTCCACCCGCGCGCGGATCATCATCTACAACAAGGCCGCAGGCGTGCCGCAGGGCCTTGCCAATTACGCCGATCTCGCCGATCCGAAGTGGAAGGGGCAGATCTGCGTGCGCTCCTCCTCCAACATCTACAACATCTCGCTGCTCTCCAGCATCATCGCCCACAAGGGCGCGGCCGAGGCGGAGACGTGGGCCAAGGGCGTGGTCGCCAACTTCAAGCAGGCGCCGCAGGGCAACGACACGTCGATGATCGAGGCGGTGGCGGCGGGCGAGTGCCGCATCTCGATCGTCAACACCTACTACCTTGCGCGCTATGCCGCGGGCGAGGGCAAGGAAAAGGCGATCTTCGATGCCGTGGGCGTGATCTTCCCCGATCAGGCCGGCACCGGCACCCACGTCAACATCTCGGGCGCCGGCGTGGTCAAGACCGCGCCCAACCGCGAGAATGCGGTGAAGTTCCTCGAATATCTCACCTCGGAAAGCGCCCAGCGCTACTTTGCCGACGGCAACAACGAATATCCTGCGGCCACCGGCCTCAAGGCCAATTCGGCGGTCGAGCAGCTGGGCGCGTTCAAATCCGACACGCTCAACGCGGCGGAAATCGGCAAGGGCCAGGCCGAGGCGGTGAAGATCTTCGACCGCGCGGGCTGGAATTGAGCGGCGGGTTGATCTGCCGCAATCCAAGGCCCGCTTTCACCCCTTATCACTAAACTGTCTTGAAGGGGGCGCGCCTATCGTCCATTTGCGCCCCCATTCCGGCTGCCCGTCACGGGCGGCGCCGATCACAGTTCCGAGGCCCGTTTTGAACCAGCTCACCCTGACCCGCGACCAGTTCACCGAAAGCGCGGCGCTCTCCGTCGAGACCATCACCGAAGTCCACCACTGGTGCGACGGGCTGTTCAGCCTCAAGATGACGCGCCCGGCGAGCTTCCGTTTCCGCTCGGGCGAGTTCGTGATGATCGGCCTGCCGGGCGACAACGGCAAGCCGCTGCTGCGCGCCTATTCGGTCGCCTCGCCGTCCTATGCCGAGGAGCTCGAATTCCTCTCGATCAAGGTGCAGGACGGCCCGCTGACCTCGCGCCTGCAATATATCCAGCCGGGCGATCCGATCTATCTCGGCAAGAAGCCGACCGGCACGCTCGTCACCGACGCGCTGCTGCCGGGCAAGCGGCTGTTCATGCTCTCGACCGGCACCGGCCTTGCGCCCTTCATGAGCCTCGTGCGCGATCCCGAGGTCTACGGGATGTTCGAGGAGGTGATCGTCGTCCACTCGGTGCGCAACGTCGCCGAACTGGCCTATCGCGAGCTGCTCGAAAGCAAGCTCGAAGGCGATCCGCTGCTCGAGGATGAAGACCGCGCGCGGATGATCTACGTGCCGACCGTCACCCGCGAGCCCTTCCGCACCACGGGCCGCATCCAGCAGCTGATCGACGATGGCCGCCTGTTCGAACAGTCCAAGGGTCCGCAGCACTTCGTTCCCGAGGAAGACCGCGTGATGCTGTGCGGCTCGATGGCGATGATCAAGGACCACGCCGCCGATCTCGAAGCCCGCGGATTCGAGGAAGGCGCGAACAGCAAGCCCGGCCAGTTCGTGATCGAACGGGCGTTTGTTGGCTGACCTTTTGGCCCAATCGTCTCCCCGGACTTGATCCGGGGCCCCGCTGCCTTTTGTGCTTTTGATCGAAGAAGAAGCGGGATCCCGGGTCAAGCCCGGGAAGACGAGAATTTATCGCGCCAACCCTCCCCGTCACCCCAGCGCAAGCTGGGGCCTAGTGCCTCACAGAGCAGCGCTTGCCGCCCTAGGTCCCAGCTTGCGCTGGGATGACGCGATGTCGCGCACCCCCACTTTCGCGCTTGACCCTAGGCGAGGCGCGGGCTTCTATCGTGGCAAATCGAAACCCATTTGCCGGAGAGAACCCCCATGCTCGCGACCGCCCACCGCACCGCCTATAACGAAGACCACGAGGCCTTCCGCGACACTGTCCGCAAGGTGTTTGCCGAACATCTCACCCCGAACCTCGACGAGCACGAAGCCAAGGGCATCGTCCCGCGCGAGGTGTGGAAGGCGGTAGGCGAGGCGGGCCTGCTGTGCCCCACGGTGAAGGAAGAGAACGGCGGCCTCGGCCTCGATTTCGGGTTCAACTGCATTGTAGCCGAGGAGCTCTCCTACCTCGGTTCGGCGGCGGGCTTCACGCTGCAATCGGACATCACGGCGAACTATTTCGAGCGCCTCGGCACCCCCGAACAGCGCGCCAAGTATCTTCCCGGCATGGTCACCGGCGACATCATCACCGCCATCGCCATGACCGAGCCTGGCGCGGGCTCCGACCTTCAGGGCATCCGCACCACCGCGAGGAAGGACGGCAACCACCTCGTCATCAACGGCTCGAAGACCTACATCACCAACGGCCAGAACGCCGATGTGGTGATCGTGGTCGCCAAGACCGATCCCGAGCGCGGCGCGAAGGGCATCAGCCTTGTGCTGGTGGACGCCGACACCCCCGGCTTCGAGCGCGGGCGCAATCTCGACAAGATCGGGCAGCACTCGGCCGACACCTCGGAGCTGTTCTTCAACGACTGCCGCGTGCCGATGACCAACATCCTCGGCGCGGAAGGCATGGGCTTCGTGCACCTGATGGAGGAGCTGCCGCAGGAGCGCCTCAGCATCGCGGTTGGCGCGCAGGCGGCGGCGCAGCGGGCGTTCGACGAGGCGGTGAAGTTCACCAAGGAGCGCGCGGCTTTCGGCAAGACCGTGTTCGAGTTCCAGAACACCAAGTTCACCCTCGCGGACCTGAAGGCCAAGCTGCAGGTCGGCTGGGCGCATCTCGACTGGGCGATCCGCAAGCACCTTGCGGGCGAGTTGACGACGGATGAGGCGAGCGCGGCCAAGCTGTGGCACACCGACCTCCAGTGGGAAGCCTGCGACGTCTCGCTCCAGCTCCACGGCGGGGCGGGCTACATGAACGAATACGCCATCGCCCGCCTTTGGCGCGACGCGCGCGTCACCCGCATCTTCGGCGGCACCAACGAGATCATGAAGGAAGTGATCAGCCGCTCGATTTAAGCGCCTTGGGAGGGGCCTGACATGACCGAACCGCTCGACAATCCGCTCGATTTTGGCGGCAAACGCGTCCTCGTCATCGGCGGGTCGAGCGGGATCGGCAACGGCATCGCCCACGGCTTCCGCGCCAGGGGGGCGAGCGTCACCGTCACCGGCACGCGGCCCGATGCGGGGGATTATCTCGAGGCCGAGGATTCGGATTTCACCGGCCTCGACTACCGCCAGCTCGACCTCACCGACCGCTCGGCGGCCGACCGGCTGGCGGGCGATCTGGGGCCGGTCGATGTGCTGGTGCTGTGTCAGGGCACGGTGCGCTATGGCCGGCAGGAATTCACCCGCGAGGGGTGGGATCAGGTGGTCGACATCAACCTCAATTCGGTGATGGACGCCGCGCGCGCTTTCCACCCCGCGCTGGCTGAAGCCAAGGGCGCGATCATCATCGTCTCCTCGGTCGCCGCGTTCAAATCGACCATCGGCACGCCTGCCTATGCTGCGTCCAAGGCCGGCGCGGCGAGCCTCACCAAGACGCTGGGCGAGGCCTGGGCGCGGGACGGCATCCGGGTCAATGGCATCGCGCCGGGGCTGGTGCCGACCAAGCTCACCGCGGTCACCACCGAGCACCCCGAGCGCCGCGAAGCGAGCATCAAGCGCATCCCCCTGCGCCGCATGGGCACGCCCGAGGACATGGCCGGCGCCGCCCTGTTCCTCGCCTCGCCATTGAGCGCCTATATCACCGGCCAGACGCTGGTGGTGGACGGCGGCCTCACCCTCTCCTGAAGGAGCCTTAGCGCCATGCAGTTCACCCGCCTCGGCAAGTCCGGCCTTTCCGTCTCGCGCCTGTGCCTCGGCTGCATGTCCTATGGCGACACCTCCAAGGGCTGGCACGGCGACTGGCTGCTGGGGGAGGAGGCCGCGCGGCCCTTCTTCCGCGAGGCGCTGGAGGCGGGGATCAACTTCTTCGACACCGCCAACATCTATTCCGGCGGCACCTCGGAGGAGATCACCGGTAAGCTGCTGCGCGAGATGGCCCGGCGCGACGAGATCGTGGTTGCCACCAAGGCCTTCGGCGTGTGGCGCAACGCCCCCAATTGCGGCGCGCTGTCGCGCAAGGCGCTGTTCCAGGCGATCGACGACAGCCTTGCGCGCATGGGCATGGACTATGTCGACCTGTTCCAGATCCATCGCTGGGACGACGTCACCCCGATCGAGGAGACGATGGAGGCGCTGCACGACATCGTGAAGGCGGGCAAGGCGCGCTATATCGGCGCCTCGTCGATGTATGCGTGGCAGTTTGCCAAGGCGCAGGAGGTGGCCCGCGCCAATGGCTGGACGCGGTTCATTTCCATGCAGAACCAGCTCAACCTGCTCTACCGCGAGGAGGAGCGCGAAATGCTGCCGCTGTGCGGCGTTGAGGGCGTGGGGGTGATCCCGTGGAGCCCGCTCGCGCGCGGGCGGCTGACGCGGCCCTATGGCGAGGCAACGGTGCGGAGCGAGACCGACGTGGTCGGCAAGGCGCTCTACAAACCCGAGGACGAGGCCGACCGTGCGGTGATCGACGCCGTGCAAGCACTCGCCGCGGCGCGGGGCGTCCCGATGGCCACCATCGGCCTCGCATGGCATTTCACGAGGCCGCAGGTCACCGCGCCGATCATCGGGGCCACGAAGCCAGAGCATATCGCCGATGCCGTCAAGGCGCTCGACATCATGCTGACGGGCGAGGAGATCGCCCCGCTCGAGGCGCCCTACCGGCCCAAGTTCCCCACCGGCATGGGAATGCCGATGCCGGCTATGGACAAGGTGAGCGTGATTTGAGGCCGGATAGGCCCCTGCCTGCGCAGGGGCGACGGCATGGAAAGAGGGCAATCTGCGTCCCCGTCCAACAAATACGTGACTTTGTTACATACAACTGAAATCCAGTCACAAACGCGTCATACAGCTCCGCCAAGCCAGTCTCGCAACCATGCGGGGCACACATGGACGTCATCAATATCTTCCTGACCAGCGAACTCGGCGAAAGCCTCGATGATTTCGTCCATGACCAGCGCCGCTTCACCTTCGACAGGCTGGGGGCGGAAGGCCCGCGCCGGCTGGTCGAGGGGCCGATGTGGGCCTTCATCGATTGGGTGATGGACGATCTCGCGGGGCTGGAGATGTGCCGCCGCCTGCGCGCCGATGCGCGCACCGCCGATGCCCACATCACCATGGTGCTCGAAAACGACGACGCCGATGATCGCCGCCGCGCGCTGCGCGCGGGTGCGGACGATTACGTGGTCGGCCCGCTCACCCGCACCGCGGTGCTCGACCGGGTGCTGGCGCTGCAGGCGCGCGGGGTCGAGCGCCACGCCACCCAGCGCTTCGAGGTGGGCGCGCTCAGCATCGACATGGCGGCCTTGCAGGCGCGCTGGAACGGCGAGCCGATCCCGCTGCGCCCCAACGAATTCCGCCTGCTGCGCTTCTTCGCCGAGAACCCCAACCGGGTGCTGACCCGCGAGGACCTGATCAGCGGCCTCGGCAAGCGCGAACCCCCGATCGACGAGCGCACCGTGGACGTGTGGATCGGCCGGCTGCGCCGCGCGATCAAGGCGGCGGGCGGCGGCAATCCCTTACGTACCGTGCGCTCGATGGGCTATGTCTTCGATCTGGGGTGAGGGGCGCGGCTTCGGAAGCTGTCGTGCCGCAAGCGCCGCTTGCGCCGGCACAGGACGCGCCCGAAACCGGATGCCCGCACGCGGCACGCTGGCTAAGCGAGGTTTTGCCGGAACCGGCGGCTGCCGCTGATCACCGCGCCTGAACGCAGGGTGATGTCGAAGTCCCCGCTCTGCCGGGTCTCGGTGGCTGCAATCGCGGTCCGTCGCACGAGGTGGGAACGGTGGACGCGCACGAAGCCGTAAGGCGTCAGCTCGGACTCCAGATCCGCCATCGTCCGCCGTGCGAGCAGGCTGCCAAAGCTTCCATGCAGTTCGACATAGTTTCCGGCTGCGCTCGCCCAGTCGATTTCCATGGGGCGCAGCATCACGACCCGGCTTCCATCGCGCACCTCGATCAGTGCCGTCTCCCCGGATGGCGGCGAGGGGGTCGCTACAGGCCGGGCCACCAGCTGCCGTGCCAGCAGAAACACCGCAAGGATCGAGACGTATGTGATCACGTCCTTGCGCGCCTCGAACAGCAGCCGGTCGGACCAAGCCTCGGTCGGCGCATAGTCCTCGCCTGCCAGCGCGAAGGAGACGGCTCGCAGGCCCGCCATCAGCACGGTGTGCGCCAGGGACACCGCGATGCAGCCCGCTGCATGGCCGAGCGTGGCCAACGGCAAGGCGCGTGATGCCAGCCGGGTCGCCAACGCCAGCACCAGCGGCAGCAGCGCCAGCCAGGCAGCAAAGCTGGTGCCTTCCAGCACCCACGCTTGCCACTGCGCAATCGGCTGCCCGAGCGCGCGGCGCTGGTCGATCAGACTGGCGGAATTGACCACCATGTAGAGCAATCCGAATCCGGCAAAAGCCACCGCGGTTATCGCGCGCGGATCGCGCAACAGGGCCATCTTGCCCGGCTCACCGCTCAGCCCTCGATCCCCTCCGCTCGTCACAGCCTGCCCCGCCTTCTGTCCCACCGGTTCCGCCGCCCGTCATCCGTGCCGCGACAGCGCGGTAGCGGGCAGCAGATATCGGCCAGAGCTTAGATGCGATGGAGACGTGACATGCAAGCCACCACCACATTGACCGGGCGCCAATTCGGCCTCGACTGGCTCAGGATCGGCGCTTTTGCACTTCTGATCCTGTATCATATCGGAATGTTCTTCGTGCCATGGGGCTGGCACGTCAAAGCCTCCACGCCCGTCGAATGGGCGGTGTGGCCGATGATGGCGGTCAATCCATGGCGGCTGTTGCTGCTGTTCGTGATCTCGGGCGTGGTCTCGCGCGCGCTGCTTGCCAAGCTCGCAGCACCGGGCGCGTTTGCCGCCAGCCGGTCGGTGCGGCTGGTGGTGCCGCTGCTGGCGGGGATGGTGCTGTTCGTCGCGCCCCAGCCCTGGTTCGAGCTGCGCGACCACGGCGTGTACGACGCGGGTTTCGCGCATTTCTGGCTGCACGACTATTTCGAGTTCGGATCGAGCCTCGGCATGGTGCTGCCCACTTGGAACCACCTCTGGTTCGTTGCTTATCTGTGGGCCTATTCGATGGCGCTGGCCGGGCTCGCTGCCTTGCCCGCTGGGGTGCGAGCAAGGCTCCAGCACCGCTTCGACCAGCTTTTTTCCGGCTGGCGGCTGGTGGTGCTGCCGATCGCATGGCTGGCGTCGGCACGGCTGGTGCTGCATCCGGTGTTCGGCGAGACCCACGCGCTGCTCGATGATCCCTATGCCCATGCGATCTACGGCTTTGCCTTCTTCTTCGGCGTGGCGCTGGCACGCTCGGCAACGGCCTGGGAGACAATCCTCGCGCATTGGCGTGCACTGGCCGGCCTTGCCGCGCTCGCCTGCGCCGCGATGTTTGCAGCGCATGGGCTGAGCGACGGGACGCTGCTGTCGGAAACCGCTCGCCCGCTGGCCCGGGCAGTGCTGGCGTGGAGCGCGATCCTCGGGCTGCTCGGCTTTGCTCAGATGCGCCTTCACTACGATGGTCCGGTGCGGCGCTATCTGACCGAGGCGATCTTTCCCTATTACATCGCGCACCAGACCATCATCGTCGCGGCAGGCTTCTGGCTCAAGCAGGCCGGAGCGCAGGCTGACCTCGCGTTCGGCGTGATCCTGCTGACGACAGTGTTCGGCTGCGCGCTGACCTACGAGATCGCGCGCCGGGTGCACTGGCTGCGCCCGCTGCTCGGGCTGAAGATGCAACCTGTAGCGGCAGCCCGCTGGCAGACATTGGCGGTTTGGCGCTGAAGGGCTGCCGCAACATGCCGGTGGACTTGCCACGCAAAAAAGGCCGCCCCGCACGGGAGCGGCCTTTGTTGTCCGGCGGACCGTGAGGTCAGAAGCTGGCCTTGACCCCGAGCGCGAAGCTGGTGCCGACCTGGAAGGTGTTGAGCTCGGCGCGGTTGCCGTTCACTTCCTGGAACTCGAAATTGTCGCGCCCGAAGATGTTGCGCGCCTCGAAGCTCAGCTCCAGCGGCACCCCGCCGAGCTTGAGCTCGGAGCGGGCCACCACGTCGATCGTCAGGCCCGGATCCTCGACCACGTCGGGCAGGGCCCCGCCGCGCAGGGTCACGCGCTCGCTCGCATAGTTGAACAGCACGGTGAACTGCTGGACCTTCTCGGTATCCTCGATGCCGAGCGAGAGGTTGGCGACATGGTCCGACTGGCCCACCAGCGGCGCGCCGTCGTCGAACAGCTGGCTCGCGGGCTGCTGCACCGAGCCGGGGATCGGCGCCAGATCGGTCGCCCCCACCGAGATCTTCGACTGGGTCCAGGTGTAGTTGGCGAGGATCAGGAACTGCTTGGTCTCGAAGAAGCCGCCCCAGTCGACGAGGTCGATGCCATAGGCGATATCGAGCTCGGCGCCGTAGAGCTGGGCCGCGGGCGCGTTGGCGTAGCTGGTCTCGATGATGCCGGGCGCGGTGATCAGGAAGTTCTCGATCGGGTTGTCGATATCCTTGTAGAAGCCCGCTAGGCTCACCTTGTTCGGCCCGCCGAGGTAATATTCGAGCCGCGCTTCGGCGTTGATCAGCTCGCTGTCCTGCAGGAACGGGTTACCGCGGAAGCGGCGGTTGGATTCGGGATCGAAATAGGTCTGCTCCACCAGCTCGCGGAACTGCGGGCGGGCGATGGTCTGCGAGGCCGAGACGCGCAGCTGGAGATTGTCCATCGCCTCCCAGGTGATCGTCGCCGAGGGCAGGAAGTAGTCATTGGCGATGCGGGTCGGGGTAGCGGGCACCCCGCCGCCGAACACCGGATCGGGCGCGGCCACCTGAAGGCCGTCCTCGTAGCGCACCCCTGCCTCGATGTTGAGCGTGTCGGTCGGCTGGTAGCGCAGCAGGCCGTAGCCGGCATGGACCGTCAGCGCGGCATCGAACACCGGGAAGGGAGTGGGATCGGAGACGGTGACGTTGAACAGCCCGACGCCGTTGGCATCGGTCGCCAGGACCGCACCGTTGATGATCTCGCCCGGGCGACGGAGGCCCAGCGCGCGCAGCGCGGTGGTGAGCTCGGCCGCCGAGCTGATCAGCGGACGGATGATGAACGAGGTCGAGCGCCGGTCGGTGTCCGAATAGCTGTAGCCCGCAGTCACGCTGAGATTGTCGGTCAGCTCGTAGGACACGTCCGCGCCGCCGAACCACAGCTTTTCGGTGAGGTCTTCAAAGCCGACCTGGATGCGCTCGGTCCCGCCGATCAGCGCGCCGACATCGACCACGAACTTGTCGCCGAAGGGATCGCTGCCGACCGGGAAGTTGGTGCGGAAATAGGGAACGATGGCGTTGTAGGGCGCCTCGCGATCGGTCTGGGCATAGCCGCCGCGCAGGTCGATCTGGAGCTTGTCGAAGTTGAATTCGGCGACCAGCTGCGAATCCATCAGCTGGCGTTCGAACCAGCCGGTCTGCTGGGTCTGGAAGTCGAAGCCGGTGACGCGGTCGGTGAAGAAGTCGGTCCCCTGCGCCAGACGCGCGGTCTTGAGCGTGTCGCGGATGTAGAGGTTGGTCCAGCGGATGGTGTGCTCGCCGATGTCGAGGCCGATGCCGATGAGGCCGTTCACCAGCACCTTGTTGTCGGTGATGAAGGTGTTCGAATCGAAGATGATGTCACCCGCCTGCGCGTCGCCGAACTGCTGGCTGATGACCGAGCGGTTGCGCCAGGAATTGGTGATCCCGGCGGTGGCGATCAGGCCGAGATAGTTGCCGTCGCCGACCTCTAACGAGACACCGCCGGTGATGTTGGCGGAGAAGTTGGCCGGCAGGTTGTCGTTTTTCTGCAGCGTCACGAGATTGAGCGGCATGATCTGCCCGGCGAGCTGGCGCTGCTCCGCAGGCGACAGGTCGTTGATCCGGGTGCCGGAGGTGATGGCATCCTGCAGCGCGCTCGGGATGTCGCGGTTGCCGTTGTCGAAGCCGAAGGTGTCCCAGCGGCTGCCGAAATAGGTGAGGCCGTTCTCGAAGGTGGTCTCGGTGTCGCCGCTGGTGCCGAGGCTGACGGTGAGGAAGTCCTCGGTCGGGATCGCCTTGGTGGTGAGGTTGATCACGCCGCCGCCGAATTCACCCGGGAAGTTGGCCGAATAGGTCTTCTGCACCAGCGAGGAGGAGATCACGCTGGTCGGGAAGATGTCGAGCGGGACCACGCGGCTCAGCGGTTCGGGGCTCGGCAGCGGCAGGCCGTTGAGCAGGGCGAGCGAGTAACGGTCACCCAGACCGCGCACGAAGACGCGGCCGTTGCCGACCAGCGAGAGGCCGCTCACGCGGCCCAGCGCGCCGGCGATGTCGCCTTCGCCGGTGCGGGCGATGTCGGCTTCCGACAGCACGGTCAGCACCTGGCTGGAGCTGCGCGCCGGATCGCGGTTGCGGCGGCCAGTGACGATGATCCCGCCGCCCGGCACCGAGACGTCGGACTGCTCGAGCTCTTCCTCGGGCGGCGCTTCGCCCTCGACCGGTTCGGCTTCTTCGACCGCGGTCTCGTCCTGCGGCGCATCCTGCGCGTGGAGCACCGACGGCAAGGTCAGCGACGTGGTGAGAAGCAGCAGGCCTGCCAGGCGCTTGCCGTAGGGCATAGGTGAGAACCTTCTCGATGAATTGGTCAGTCTGGATTCGAAAAGGGGGGAGGCGCAGCAATTACGCGGCGCCTCCCCCTTGCGGTGGCATAAGCGCCGATCAGGCCGGGTAGACCGGCAGACCCGTGCAGTTACCCGTCGCGCTGCCGAAGTTCTGGATCGACGAGTTGCAGGTCCAGTTGCCGAAGATGCTGGTCAGCGCCGCGGCGTTCTGGATCGCGCCGATGAAGGTGCGGTTCGGGAAGAAGCTCGAACGGCCGGCCGCAGCAAACGGGGTGCGGCCGGTTTCGCCCGTGCCGTTCACCACACCATTGGTGAGGGTGATGGTGAAGGCGAGGTTGTTGTTGGTGCCGCCGTTGATGCGGGCCGCCACGTCGGCGTTGGTGTTGCCTGCGCCGCCACGGATCGGATCGGTCGCCGGGCAGTCGCCCACCACCGAATCCACGCCGATGATTGCGGCCAGCGTGGCCGGCTCGTCGATCTGGAAGCAGTGGTTGAGGCCGGCGTTGATGACGCCGTTGGTGAGGCCGAGCGCCGCACCGCCACGTGCCTGGATGACCTGCGGAGCGCCGTCACGCATCACGAAGGTGAAGTTGTTCACCTGGAAGCGGGTCTGCGGGATCGCGTTCGAGGGGGTGCGGTCGGCGACGTTGGGCGAATCGAGTTCGATGCCGCGGTCACCGGTGGTCGAACGCTGCACCGCGATCACGGTGTCGAGGTTGACGATCGCGCCGGTGTCGACGTCGAGCGAGTCGTCCGACGCGCCGATGATCGCGAAGTTGCGGGCGTTGAACCCGCCGCCGAAGAACTCGACGCCGTCATCCGAGCTGTTGAACGAGAGGAGGTTCTCGATCACGGTGCCCGAACCCGCGCCGCCGGTGGTCAGCGACTGGAGTTCGTTGTTCGGCGCCAGTTCGAAGCCCGAGAAGCGGATCTGGTTGAAGCGGAACGAGCCCGAGCTGTCGGCCGCGTTGGCGCCGCCGAACGGGGTGGCGACCGCAGCGCCTTCGAGGCGGCCTTCGCAGGTCGGGTTGTTGGTCGGCGCGGCCGAGGTGTTGAACACGCCGGTCGAGCAGTCCGAGATCGGCGCGCGGCCGAGCAGCACGACGCCGCCCCACTGCTGCTGGCTGTTGTCGTTGGCGAGGCCGAGGATGTTGTCGCGGCTGGTCCAGATGATCGGACGCTCGGAGGTGCCGTTCGACTGGATCGCGTTGCCGCGGTTGACGACGAGGTAGGAATCCTGCTGGCCGAACAGGATCACGCCCGGCTCGACCGTCAGGGTGACAGTGGTGCCGGTGCTGGAGAAGCCGCGGTCGGTGCCGACATCGACACGGCCGTTGATCTGGTAGACCAGCCCGCGGATGAAGGGGAGGTTGTCGGTCGAGGTGAAGCGCGCCGGCAGCTGGCACACGCGGTAGGTGCCGGTCGGGCCCGAGATGGTGCCGGCATCGACCAGACCGCCCGAGGTGGCGATGGTCGGGCAGCCCGCAGCCGGGGTCACCAGCGACTGGGTCGGCGTGGGGGTCGGCGTCGGGGTGGGCGACGGGGTCGGGTTGTTGATGATGATGTTGCCGCCGGTGCCGGGCGAGACGATTTCGTCCGCGCCGCAGCCGGCCAGAGCCACGAGGCTGCAACCCAGAACGAGAGTGCGTTGAATGTTTTTCACAGCGAGCGGTCCCCTGAAAAGCCGAGAATCGATGAACGCGCGGACAACGGAAGATTCGAAGGCGCGCCGCTTCGCTAGGGGTGCTGCGTGACAGAATTCTTGCAGCATTACAGCTGCATGGCATTTGCTGTAATATGACCGAAGAAAGACAAATATGACAAAGCGCGATTGCGCCGAAATCGCGATTGTTACAGTTTGGCGTGAATATAAATCAGTTACTTACGCCGTTAAATTGCAGAAAAATTACAATGTTACGGTTTTGTTGCATCAAGCCCTCTTGTGAGTCATTCTGCATCTCACACGGAAAGAGGAGCCTGTGCCCATGTCTGTCACCCTGTTCGCGATGGCCCTGATGGCCGCCACGCCGCAAGCCGCCGACACCGGCGCTGCTCTGGCTTCGGCCGGTGAGGGCGGGGAACTTGCCGCGCAGACCCTCGCAGCCGGGCGCGAGGAGGAAGCGCTGGCGGTGCTCCAGCGCGCGAGCGCGGCCGATCCGCATGATCCTGCGGTGCTGATCAACCTCGGCATCGCCTATGCGCACAAGGGTGATGACGTGAAGGCCCGCGCAGCCTTTGAAGCGGCGCTGACCTGCCACGAGGTGGTCGAGCTCGACACCGCTGATGGCAGTGCCACCGATTCGCGCCGTCTGGCGCGCAAGGCGCTCAGGATGCTCGATCGCGGCGAATTCCGTCCGCGCAGCGAACAGCTGACCTATCGCGATTGAAGTCAAGTCGCGCTGAGCGCGACGCGCCCGGGTTCGCGCCAGCGAACCTCTATATAAGGCCTGACGCGGCCCTCGGGTCGCACCGAACCGCAAGCACGGGCGGGTTGCCGGGGGAGGCGATCCGCCCGTTCTGCTGTCCGGCAAAGGGTCCGCGCGCCAGAGCCGTTTCGCAAGACTGTCACCCGCTTGTCATTTAGGTTAGACATTGGGGAGACATTCCGGAGGGCCTTGGAATGATTCTCGCCGCGGCACGCCGCGTTACCATTGCTGCCATGCTGCTGACCGCCGCGAGCGCGGCGCATGCCGACGTGCTCGAACTGGGCGCGGAGGGTGCGCGCTGGGTGGCCGGGCCGCTCGCGGGACGACCGGCGACCGGCGAGGCCGCGGCCGCACCCATTGCCGAGGCCGCTGCCGCTCCTGTCATGGTCGAAGGCGTGATGCTGCCCGATTCGGTCATCTCCGATCCCGCGCGCCACGCTGCGGGCGTGCCGGCGCGCTATGTCGCCAAGATCCATGAACTCGCCGCCCGCTTCGATCTTTCGCCCTCGCTGCTCGAAGCGGTGGTGTGGCAGGAGAGCCGCTGGCGCGAGAACGCGGTCTCGCCGGTGGGCGCACGCGGGCTGGCCCAGTTGATGCCGGGCACGGCGCGCTATCTCGGGGTCGATTCCTCCGACCCGTTCCAGAATCTCGAGGGCGGGGCGCGCTACCTGCGCGAACAGCTCGACCGCTTCGACGGCGATCTCGAAAAGGCGCTCGCCGCCTACAACGCCGGCCCGGGACGGGTCGAGCGCGCGGGCGGCATTCCCAATATCCGCGAGACCCAGAACTATGTGGCGGCCATCATGGGCCGCCTCGCCAGCCATTCGCGACCCGCAGGCCAGTAGTCTGGGCGCGACACCATAATCAGGACGATGAGACACTTGATGACTTCGCTTTCCCGCCTTTCCGCCCGCTTCTCCGCGCTGCTCACGCTGGCGCTCGCACCGAGCGCTGCTCTGGCACAAACCGCCGATCCGGCCGGCTCGGGCCCGATCAACAACGCGCTGCTGTGGCTCCAGGGCACCTTGCTGGGCACCGTGGCGACCGTGATTGCCGTCATGGCGGTCGCCTCGATCGGCTTCATGATGCTCACCGGCCGGATGAACTGGCGCTTCGGCGCGACTGTCATCATCGGCGTGTTCATCCTGTTCGGCGCGACCACCATCGTCGCCGGCATCCAGTCGGCAGCCGGCTGATGAGCGACCTCGTCCGCCACCCTGTCCACCGCGCGCTCACCCGGCCGCAGATGTTCGCGGGCGTGACGATGAACTTTTTCATCATCAACCTGATGGTGACGACGATCGCCTTCCTGATCCTCAAGAGCTGGTGGATCCTGCCGGTTCCGGCGGTGATGCACGTGATCGGCTATTTCGCCTCGCTGCGCGAGCCGCGCATCTTCGACCTGTGGATCACGAAGGTTTCGAAGTGCCCGCGCGTTCCCAATTTCAAACGCTGGGGATGCAATTCCTATGCCCCGTAAATGGATCGGTGCCGCCGCCTGGAGCGCGAAGGAAGCCAAGGTCGGCGACCGCCTGCCCTATGCCCGGCTGATCGACGAGAACACCGTGCTGCTGCGCGATGGCTCCGTCATGAGTGCCATTCAGGTGCCGGGCCTGCTGTTCGAGACCGAGGATTCGGACGCGCTCAACGCCCACGCCGCCACCCGCGAGGTGATGCTCCGCTCGACGCTCGATGCGCGCTTCGTGATGTATCACCACGTCATCCGCCGCCGGGTGGAAGTGGAGCTCGACGCCGAATTCCCCGATGCCCTGTCGCGCCATATCGACGCGCGCTGGAAGCAGCGGCTGGCGGGCGGATCGCTGTTCATCAACGACCAGTTCGTGACCCTCATCCGCCGCCCCGCGCGCGGCAAGACGGGCCTGCCCGAGCGCTTCTCGAAGATGTTCTCGCGCGCCGGGCAAGACGAGCTGGAGGCCGATTCCAAGGACCTGCGCAGCCTCAAGGCCGCGATCACTGGGCTGGTCGCCAGCTTGCAGAATTACGGCGCGGCGGTGCTGGGTGACTATCAGGCCCCCGGTTCCAGCGGCACCAATTCGGAAATGCTCGAGCTGCTTTCGGCGCTCTACAATGGCGAGATGCGGCCCGTGCGCCGCCCGTCGCCCGAGACCGATATCGGCCACATGCTGCCCTATCGCCGCGCGAGCTTCGGGCTCGACGCGATGGAGCTGCGCGGCTCGGCGGCGCCCGATTTCGCCGCGATCCTCGGGCTCAAGGACTATCCCGAGGCGACCTCGCCCGGGCTGCTCGACAATCTCCTGCGCCTGCCGTTCGAGATGGTCGTCACCGAAAGCTACGCCCCCAACGAGCGCACCACCGCCAAGGAGCGGATCGACCTCGCGCTGCGCCGCTCGCGCTCGGTCGATGAAGAGGCCGCCGCCGAACGCGCCGACATGCTCGCCGCGCGCGATGCGCTGGGCAATGGAGCGGTGGGCTTTGGCGACCATCACCTCACCGTGCTGGTGCGCGAAACCACGCTGCCGCGCCTCGATGACGCGATGGCGGCCTGCGCCGCCGCCCTGGCCGATACCGGCGCGATCGCGGTGCGCGAGGACACCAATCTCGAACCCGCCTTCTGGGCGCAGTTCCCCGGCAACGAGGAATATATCGTGCGCCGCGCGCTGATTTCCTCGGCCAATATGGCAGGCTTCGGGAGCTTCCACGGCTTTGCGCTGGGGCAGGCGAGCGGCAACCACTGGGGCGATGCGGTGACCCTGCTGGAGACCACCAGCGCCACGCCGTTCTTCTTCAACTTCCACCACGGCGACCTTGGCAATTTCTCGGTGATCGGGCCGAGCGGCTCGGGCAAGACCGTGGTGATGAACTTCCTCGCCGCGCAGGCGCAGAAGTTCAAACCGCGCACCATCCTGTTCGACAAGGATCGCGGGGCGGAGCTGTTCATTCGCGGGATCGGCGGGCGCTATGACCGGATCGCGCCGGGCCAGCCCACCGGCTTCAACCCGCTGAGCCTGCCCGACACGCCTGCCAACCGCGCCTTCCTGCGCGACTGGCTGGCGGTGCTCCTGAAAGCTGACGGGCCAGAGGAATTCGCGACCATCTCCGCCGCGGTCGATGCGACCTATGCGAACGATCCCTCGCTGCGGCGCTTGCGCCACTTCAAGGAGTTGCTGGCCGGGGCCCGCCGTCCCGAGCCGGGCGATCTGGCTGATCGGCTGGCGGCGTGGATCGGAGAGGGCGAGCACGCCTGGTTGTTCGACAATGCGCGCGATCTGCTCGATCTCGAAACCCGCGTGCTGGGCTTCGACATGACCGCGCTGCTCGAAAACCCGCGCCTGCGCACGCCGACCATGATGTACCTGTTCCACCGCATCGACGAGCGGCTGGACGGGCAGCCGACCATGATCCTGATCGACGAGGGCTGGAAGGCGCTCGATGACGAGGTCTTCGCCGCGCGCATCCGCGACTGGCTCAAGACGCTGCGCAAGCGGAACGCGCTGGTCGGGTTCGCCACCCAGTCGGCGCGCGATGCGCTCGACAGCCGCATCTCGACCGCGCTGGTCGAGCAGACCGCGACCATGGTGTTCATGCCCAACTCGCGCGCTCGCCCTGAGGATTACTGCGACGGCTTCGGCCTCACGAGCCACGAATTCGCGCTGATCCGCTCGCTGCCCGCCCATTCGCGCTGCTTCCTCGTGCGCCAGCCGGACGCGAGCGTGGTGGTGCGGCTCGACCTGTCGGGCGCGCCGGAAGTGCTCACCATCCTCTCGGGCCGCGAGAGCGCGGTGCGCCGTCTCGATCTGCTGCGCGAGGCGGTCGGCGATGCGCCCTCGGCCTGGTATCCCGCGCTCACCGGCCGGCCGTGGCCTGATGGGTCGGCGGTGGACGAGGATGGCCAGCCCGTGTGGCAGGCGGCGGAATGAGCATGGCCTGCGATCTTGCCGCCCAGTCGATGGGCATGGGCGTCTCCGCTGCGCTGACGGCGGTGGACTGCATCGCGGCGACCGTCAGCGAACAGGCCTTCAACCGCCTGTTCGGCACCGAGGGCCAGCTCGCCTTCGCGCTGACCCTGCTATTGGGGCTTTACGTGGGCTTCTTCGGCATCTCGCTGATGCTCGGCCGCTCGAACCTGTCGGTGCGCGCGCTGCTGCCGCGGATGATGACGCTGGGGCTGGTGCTGACCTTCGCCACCAGCTTCGTCGCCTTCTCGACCATCTTCTACAACATCTTCATCGGCGGGCCCGACCAGATCGCGGGCATCCTCACCGGCACCAGCGGCGAGAGCGCCACGGCCGTCTTCGCGCAGAAGCTCGACGTGGTGTTCCAGGCCGTCCAGCAGGCGACCGGCGACACCAAGGATATCGACGCCTTCTCCCCGCCCGGGATCATGTGGATGGGCGCGATGCTGCTCTTGCTGGGCACGGTGGGCCTGCTGGTAACCGCGCGGATCGCGCTCGCGCTGCTGCTCGCGCTGGGGCCGATCTTCGTGGTGCTGGCGCTGTTCGAAGGCACGCGCGGGCTGTTCACCGGCTGGCTCAAGGGGCTGACGATGATGGCGCTGGCGCCGCTCTTCGCGGTGCTGGGCGGTTCGATCATGCTCGAACTGGCGGTGCCGGTGCTGGCCGCGCTGGTGGCAGTGCCGGGCCAGATCGACCAGCAGGCGGCGATGGCCTTCTTCCTCGTCGGCTTCGTCCACGCGTCGCTGATGCTGATGGCGCTGGTGGTTTCGGCGATGATGGTCTCGCGCTGGCAGGTGTTCGGCCTTGTGCCCAGCAAGGAGCGCGGCGCTGGCGGCGAGAGCCCGCGCGCCTATGCCGCGCCCGCTCCGGCAGCGACCATGCCGCGCAGCACCGCGATCGCGCCCGCCGCCGCCGCCGCGACGACCGCGCCGCGCCGCGTCGATGTCGGCCCCGCACAGGCGGTGATCGCAGCCGCCAATGACACCGGCCCGGCCGGCACGGTGCGCGAGACCCGCGTCTATGCCACCGGCGGCGGCGGCGCGCAGGTGACCCTGCTCAATCCCGCCGCCGCGCGCACCCGCGGCATCGGCAACCGCTTCCGTTCCGCCGGCAGCGCCGCGCCCAAGCCCGCTGCCCCCACGCCCTCGGAGACCTACCAATGACCCGCGCCGGCCTCTTTCGGCTGACCCTTTCCGCTGCTGCCCTGGCGCTTTCCGCGCCCGCGCTGGCCGATGATCCGCGCCTCAAGACGCTCGTGTTTGACGAGGCGCAGGTGGTGCGGATCGACGGCAAGGTGCTGGTGCAGACCACCATCAAGTTCGCCCCCGACGAGGTGATCGAGAATGTCGCGATCGGGGATTCGACCGCGTGGCAGGTGCAGCCCAACAAGGCGCAGACGATCCTGTTCGTGAAGCCGCTGGAGCCGACCGCGCGCACCAACATGACGGTGGTGACCGATAAGCGCACCTATTTGTTCGATCTCGTCGCCAGCCCGAAGAACGCCGCGCTCTACGTGCTCCAGTTCCGCTATCCGGACCTCGAGAAAGCCGCCGAGGAAGCGCGCCTTGCCGCCGCGGCCGAGGCAGAGGCCGAGGCCCTGCGCGCCAAGGCCGATCCGGCCGAGCTGGCAGCGGCGAAAGACCCCTATGCGGTGGTCGATCCGGCCAGTCTCAACTTCGAATGGGCCAGCGCCGGCACGCCCGAACTGCTGCCCTCCAAGGCCTTCGACGACGGCTCGGCGGTGTTCCTCACCTGGCCTGCCGGAACCGCGATCCCGGCCGTTCTGGTCATGAACGAGGACGGCGAGGAAGGCCCGGTCAACTTCACCGTGCGCGGCGAGACCGTGGTGGTCGACGGCGTGCCGCCGCAGATCATCCTGCGTTCGGGCCGCGACACCGCGACGCTCACCAATATCGGACCCGATGCGGTCTCCGCCCGCAGCGCCGGCCTCAGCGGCGCGCGCAAGAAGGGGGCGAAGTGATGCCCACCCCATTCCATCCTGTCAGGGAGTCCCGTTGATGCGCCTTGCCATGCGTCTGCCGCCGAAGAAGGGCGACACTTCCGGTTCGGGGAGCGATCCGCGCGAGCAGGAATCGGCCGAGATCATCGACCTCGCCAGCCGTGCGGCCTTCCCCGCGGTCACCGACCGCAAGGCCAAGGGTGACGGCCTCGGCCTCGCTGCCGGGGTGGCGCTGATCGGCGCGATTGGCGCCGTGACCTTCTGGGCGATGGAATCCGCGCGCCTGCCCGATCCGCAGGGCGTGGGCAATCCGCAGGTCGCCGCGCCGGTGGCTGCGGCCCCCGCTCCCGTCGCCGCGCCGGTGGTGGCCGCTCCGGCCACGGTGGTGCCGCAGCCCGATCCTGCGCCTGCGCCGGTGCTCGCCAACCAGCCTGGCCAGTATACCGTTCAGGCAACCAATCCCTATGCCAGCCCGCAGCTGGTCTATGATGCCAGCACGGCGCGCAGTTCGCGTCTGGCCGAAGCGCCCATCGGCGCGCCGGCACCCAATGCCGGCAGCGCGGCGGTCGGTACCGGCGGAGCGGCGGAATTCGCCAGCCGGGTCGGCGGCGTCGGCGGCGCGCCTGCGCAGGCCCGCGCGATGGTCAATCCCTCGACCACCGTCACCGAAGGCACGCTGATCCCCGCGATCCTCGAGACCGCGATCAACACCGACGTGCCGGGATTTGTTCGCGCGGTGGTGAGCCAGGACGTGCGCAGCTTCGATGGCAAGCGCGTGCTGATCCCGCGCTCCTCGCGCCTGATCGGCCAGTATCAGGCCGGGGTACAGCAGGGCCAGAAGCGCGCCTATGTGATCTGGACGCGGCTGATCCGGCCCGATGGCGTGTCGGTCAATATCGGCTCGCCCGCGATTGCCTTCGACGGGACGACCGGCTTGCAGGGCGACGTCAACAGCCACTTCTTCAAGCGCTTCGGCTCGGGCCTGCTGCTCTCGGTGGTGGGCGGCCTCGGCGCGATTGCGACCGGCGGCGTGGGCGGCGTGATCGTCGCCGGCGGCGCGCAGGGCGCGGCCAATTCGGCGGTGCAGTCGCAAGGCCAGATCAGCCCCACCATCCGCGTGGCGATGGGCGAGCCGATCCGCGTGTTCACCGCGCGCGATCTCGACTTCAGCGCTGTCGGCAACTGATCCCGGCATGAGCGCGGATATCCACCGGCTGATGGCAGAGGCAGGCGAGAGCGAGGCTGACACCGGCGCACGGCTTTCGGCCGAGCGTTCGGTCTATCTCGACGCCTATCTCGCGCCCTTCCGCCGCTGGCTCGACCGCGACACGGTGACCGAGATCATGGTCAACCGTCCCGGCGAGGTGTGGATCGAGGATGCCTCGAACCCCGGAATGCAGCGGATCGAGACCCCGGAGATCGACGACCGGCTGGTGCAGCGCCTCGCCGAACAGGTGGCGCGGGTCTCGCATCAGGGGATCAACCGCGAGCATCCTCTGCTCGGCGCGACTCTGCCAGATGGCGCGCGCGTGCAGTTCTGCGGTCCGCCTGCAGCTCGCCGTCACTGGGTGATGGCGATCCGCCGCCACCGCCGGCTTGATCTGCCCTTGGACGCCTATGACACCGGGCCATTGGTGGGCGAGATGACCTTCGATCTGCCCGACCCGCAGGCCCAGCCGATCGCTTACTTGCGCGAGGCGATCCGGGCGCGGCGCACGATCCTGATCTCGGGCGGCACCAGCACAGGCAAGACCACCTTCCTCAACGCTATGCTCGGCGAGATCCCGCGCGAGGAACGCGTGGTGCTGGTCGAGGATACGCCCGAGTTGAAGCTGCCGGGCGAGAACGGCGTCGGCCTTGTCGCGGTCAAGGGCGAGCTGGGCGAGGCCAAGGTCACCGCCAACGAGCTGCTGCAAGCCGCGCTGCGCCTGCGCCCTGACCGGATCGTGCTAGGCGAATTGCGCGGGGCCGAGAGCGTCAGCTTCCTGCGCGCGATCAACACCGGACACCCGGGCAGCTTCTCGACCATCCACGCCAACTCCCTGCGCGGCGCGCTGGAGCAACTGGCGCTGATGGTGATGCAGACCGGCATCGGCCTGACCCGCTCGGACACCATCGCCTATGCCGCGAGCGTGATCGACGTGATCGTCCAGCTGGGCCGCGACGCCAAAGGCAAGCGCGGCATCACGCGGATCGCGGATAGCCGGTCGTTGTTGTGAGCCTTCCTACCTGACATTGGTGTGACAAGCCCGGCTTCCTGATTTACACCGCTTGCGCAAGCGAACATGGCGCACTCCAGGAAGCGTCCGGAACAGGAAAGCGATGAGCACGTCACCGATTGGCAGCGAACCCGCTCCCGCACAGGCGGGGGCCGTGCAGATGGCCGAGCTTGCCCCTGACGAATCGCCCTATTTCAACCGCGAGCTGTCGTGGCTCCAGTTCAACCAGCGCGTGCTGGCCGAGGCCGGGAACGAGGCCTATCCGCTGCTCGAACGGCTGCGGTTCCTGTCGATTTCGGGCAGCAATCTCGACGAGTTCATGATGATCCGCGTCGCAGGCCTCGTCGGGCAGGTGCAGCGCGGCCTCGCCACCCCCTCGATCGACGGGCGCAGCCCCACCCAGCAGCTCGCCGCGATCCGCGAGAAGCTAGTCGATCTCTCCCAGCGCCAGCAGGCGATCTGGCGCTCCCTGCGCGAGGCGCTGGCCGGGGCCGACATCCATGTGGCCGACGAACAGCGCGTCCAGCCGGCCGCGCACAAGTGGCTCAAGGCCTTCTTCCTCAACGAGATCCTGCCGATCATCACCCCGCAGGCCTTGGACCCGGCGCACCCGTTCCCCTTCGTCCAGAACGAGGGCATGGGCCTGCTGTTCACGCTCTCGCGCGACGAGACCGCCGAGCAGATCATCGAGATGGTGCTGATTCCCAGCGCCCTGCCGCGCTTCGTGCGCGTGCCGGACGAGGTGACCGGGGTCGATGGCGGGGCCGCCGCCGGACGGGGCGGGGCGCTCTACATCTCGATCGCCAGCCTGATCCAGCGCTATGCAGCAGCTCTGTTCCCCGGTTTCACCATTCAGGGTGACGGGTTGTTCCGGGTGCTGCGCGACAGCGACATCGAGATCGAGGAAGAGGCCGAAGACCTCGTGCGCACCTTCCGCAGCGCGATCCAGCGCCGCCGCCGGGGGCAGGTGATCCAGCTCGAACTCGAAGAGGATTTCGACCCTGCCGCCGAAAGCCTGCTGCTCGAACAGCTCGGCATCAACGAGGCCGCCGTCATCAAGACCGACGGGATGATCGGGATCGACGGCCTTGCCGAAATCGTCGCCGAGGATCGCCCCGATCTCAAGTTCGACGCCTATTCGCCGCGCTTTCCCGAGCGCATCCGCGAGCATGACGGCGATGCCTTCTCCGCGATCCGCGAGAAGGACATCATCATCCACCACCCCTATGAAAGCTTCGAGGTGGTGGTCGATTTCCTGCGTCAGGCCGCGGCCGATCCCGACGTCGTGGCGATCAAGCAGACGCTCTACCGCGCCGGCAGCCAGTCGGCGGTGATCGGCGCGCTGATCGAGGCGGCCGAGGCCGGCAAGTCGGTGACCGCGGTGGTCGAACTCAAGGCCCGGTTCGACGAGGAGCAGAACCTCAAATGGGCGAGCGCGCTCGAACGTGCGGGCGTGCAGGTGATCTACGGCTTCACCGACTGGAAGACCCACGCCAAGGTGGCGATGGTGGTGCGGCGCGAGGGCGGAGGCTTCCGCACCTATTGCCACTTCGGCACAGGCAACTACCACCCTGTCACGGCCAAGGTTTACACCGATCTGAGCTTCTTCACCGCCGATCCCAAGCTCGGGCGCGACGCGGCCAAGATGTTCAACTTCATCACCGGCTATGTCCAGCCGCACGCGCTCGAACGGATGCACATTGCGCCGATCGATCTGCGGCAGGAAATCTATGCCCGGATCGACACCGAAATCGCCAATGCGCAGGCCGGAAAGCCCGCCGCGATCTGGATGAAGTGCAACCAGCTCACCGACGAGGGCATGATCGACCGGCTCTACGCCGCCTCCGGTGCCGGGGTGCAGGTGGAGCTGGTGGTGCGCGGCATCTGCTGTCTGAGACCTGGCATCGCCGGCCTGTCCGAGAACATCCGCGTCAAGTCGATCATCGGCCGCTTCCTCGAACACAGCCGCATCTATGCCTTCGCCAACGGCGCCGCCATGCCGAGCGCGCAGGCGGCGGTGTTCATCGCGTCTGCCGACATGATGAGCCGCAATCTCGATCGCCGGGTCGAGACGCTGATCCCCATTCTCAACCGCACGGTGCACGATCAGGTGCTCCAGCAGGTGCTGCTCGCCAACATGCTCGATACCGAACAGAGCTGGTGGCTGCACGGGGACGGTTCCTATTCGCGGGTCGAGACGGATGGCAAGTCGTTCAACTGCCACCGCTATTTCATGACCAACCCGTCGCTGTCGGGTCGCGGCGGGGCGCTGGAAGCGGGCGCAGTGCCCAAGCTCTCCCTGCGGCGGGGGAGCATGGCATGAGCTACCGGACACGGCGCGACAACCGCACCGGCAACATCGCTGGCGGTACGCCGCAGCGCGCGATCATCGACATCGGGTCCAACACGGTGCGCCTTGTCGTCTATGGCGGCACGATGCGCGCGCCGATGGTGCTGCTGAACGAGAAGGTCACCGCCAAGCTGGGCCGCGAGATCGCCGCTACCGGCCGGCTCGCGGACGAGGCGATGGCGCTGGCCCTGCGCGGGCTCAAGCGCTTTGCGCTGCTGCTCGATGATCTCGGCATCAGCGATATCGAGACAGTCGCCACCGCCGCCGTCCGCGAGGCGGCCAACGGGCGAGAATTCGTCGAGCAGTTGCGCGCGATCGGGCTGGAGCCGCGGGTCATCTCGGGCGAGGAGGAAGCGCTGCTCAGCGCCCACGGCGTGATCGGCGCCTTCCCCGACGCGCACGGCATCGTTGCCGATCTGGGCGGCGGCAGCCTCGAACTGGTGCGGGTGAGCCAGGGCTCGGCCGATGGCGCGAGCACCCTGCCGCTCGGCACGCTGCGCCTGCCCGAATATCGCAAGGGCGGATGGGCCGGGATGCGCAAGGCGCTCGACAAGGTGATCCGCAGCGCCGGATGGGACCTTGCCGAAGCCGCGCCCGAGGCCAATGGCGCGCTCTATCTGGTGGGCGGCACGTGGCGCGCGATGGCGGTGTTCGCGATGGCGGTTTCGGGCCACCCGCTGAGCGATCCGCACGGCTTCGAGCTCGATGCGGCCACCGCGATGCAGATCGCCGAGGCGCTCGCCGGAAGCGAGAGCGATGCCCTGCGCGGGCGCGAGCGGATCTCGTCGATGCGCGCGGAGAAGCTGCCCGATGCTGCGGTGCTGCTGGCGGCGCTGCTGGCACGGCTCAATCCGGCCAAGGTGGTGTTCTCCTCCTGGGGGCTGCGCGAGGGTCTGCTCTATGACCGCCTGCCCGCGCACAGCCGCGCGCAGGACCCGCTGCTGGCCGGGATCGCGGTGTTCGCCAGCCAGCGCGGCGCAACCCCGACACTGGCGACGCGGATGGCGGCCTGGACGCTCGATGCGGCCCCGGCGCGCACCCATGGCAGCGAGCGGCTGCGGCTGGGCGCGACCATGCTCGCGCTCGCCTCGATGCAGATCGAGCCCAACCTGCGCCTGCCGCAGGCGATCGACTGGGCGTTGCACAAGCGCTGGATCGCGGTCGACGGCAAGGGCCGGGCGATGATGGCAGCGGCGATCGCGGCCAATGGCAACCAGATGAACCTGCCCCCGCGCGTGCGCGCGCTGGCGAGCGAGGAGGCGCTTGAAGAGGCGATCCGCTGGGGCCTCGCGCTGCGGCTGGCGCGGCGGCTGGGCGCCCAGTCGCGCCGCTCGCTCGAAGTCAGCCGGCTGGCGATGGAAGAAGGCACGCTGGTGCTGCGGCTGGCCGAGAGCCACGCCGCGCTGTTCGGCCAGCCTACGGAGAAGGACATGAAACTCCTCGCGGGCCGGCTCGGGGTCGAATGGCGGGTCGAGGTGGTGCCGGACAGCGCGGTTTAGGGGGGGCTTCTCACGGCGGCCCCGTGTCAAGCACGGGGCGACGGTGAGAAGATTGCGACCATTTCCTACAGCCGCCCGGGCGCGTAACCTGCGCGCGGCTCTTTCGCATCGTCCGATCCCCGTGCCATCCTGCGACAGCATTTCCGCGCGCGGCTCCGGTGTCCGTCCGGACTGCCTTTCCGGCACACGCCGTTGTAAATCATGAGGAAAAACCGAAAGCGCAAAGGTGACACGGTGTCACCTTTGTCAACTTCGACATTTTATTGCGCGGTCCGGTAATCTCAGCTCTTGGCGCTGCTGGCGAAGGGCGAGAAGTCGGTGTCGATGTCGAACAGGTCGACGCCCTCGGCCGCCTTCAGCTTGTTCACCACCACATAGGTGACCGGCGTCAGCACCGCCTCCCACACCACCTTGAGCGCCCAGTTGGTGACCATCACGGTCAGCACGGCCTCGGTCGTCCAGATGCCGTAGAAGGCGACCGGATAGAAGATCAGGCTGTCGACGCCCTGTCCCACAAAGGTCGAGCCGATGGTGCGCGTCCACAGGGCGCGACCCTTGGTCCAGACCTTCATCTTGGCCATGACGAAGGAATTGACGAACTCGCCCGCCCAGAAGGCGGTGATCGAGGCGACGACGATCCGCCAGGTGCTGCCGAACACGCTTTCATAGGTCATCTGGCAGATCGCCCCGCCGGGGATCGCCGGATCGCCGTTGGAGGACGGCGGGCGCTCTCCGCCAAAGCCGCTGGCGGCGCATTCCCACCCGTCGAAGGCGGGCAGGGCGGTGACGATGTAGCTCATGAAGGCGAGGAAGATCATCGCCGCCGTCCCGACCCAGATCACGCGGCGCGCCTTGGCGAAGCCGTAGATCTCGGTCAGCACGTCGCCGATTACGTAGCCCAGCGGGAAGAACAGGATCCCCGCGCCGTAGATGAAGGTGCCGTCGGGCGCGGGCCACCAGCCCTCGGGCCAGAACGGCACGCTGGCGTAGGTCAGCTTGGCCGCGCCGATGATGTTCGAAAGCAGCAGGATCGTGACGAACCCGGCCATCACCAGATCGAAGTAGCGGAAGGTGACCGGCGGGCGGCTGGTCGCGACGATCCCGTCGGTCGGGTCGCGGTCGAAAGCGGCGGCGGGATCGGGCTGGAGGCCGGGAGAGGTGTTTTCCATCGCGCCGAGGGTTAGCGCGATTTGCGCGGGTCGCAAAGCACGCTAATGACGCATCCGGCGCGCGCCCGTAGCTCATCTGGATAGAGCGCGAGACTTCTAATCTTGAGGCAGCAGGTTCGAGTCCTGCCGGGCGCGCCATTTTTGTTTTGCGCCTCAAGCGCCGGCGGTCGCGTCCGCGCCCTTGGCTTCCCTCCGGCGGCCCGGCCCCTTCGGGGCCACCCCTGCGGACGGTCGGTCGGCCTTGCGGTCCCTCCGGGACCGATGGGCGCCTGCCTCAGACGCCGGCTTCGATCACCGCCAAGGCCTCGGCCTCGCTGATCACTTCGGCATACTTGGCCTGAAGGTCGAACAGGTTGGCCTCGTGCGGGCCCGGGTGGCGGTCGGCGCAGGCCTCGCGGACCACCAGCGGAACGAAGCCGTATTGCATCGCGTCGAGCGCACTCGCCCGCACGCAGCCCGAGGTCGAGTAGCCGGTGATCAGCAGCGTATCGATACCCTCGGCGTGCAGCGCCTCGGCAAGGCCGGTGCCGAAGAAGGCGCTCGGGTATTGCTTGGTGAACACCCGGTCGCCCGCCTGCGGCGTCAGTTCGGGCGGGAAGGCGCCGAGCGGCGAGCCCTCGATGAAGGCCTTGAGCACCGGTGCCTTGCGGTAGAACACCCCGCCGTCCGAGCCGTCAGGCTTGTAGCTGACGTTGGTGAACACCACCGGCACCCCCGCAGCCCGCGCGGCGGCGGCGAGGCGGGCGTTGCTGTCGCGGGCGGCCGCGGCAGTGTCCATGTGGAGCGGCGAGCCTTGCTCGAGATAGGCCGTCACCACATCGACGATCAGCAGCGCCGGACGCGTGCCCGGTTGCAGCCGCCCCTCGAACACCCCGGCGTAATTGTCGGATGCCGAGGGGCCGGCCATCAGATGATCCCCGCCTGCGCGAGCCGCTCCAGCTCGGCGGCATCGAGCCCGAGCCGGCTGCCGTAGACTTCGGCATTGTCCTGCCCCGGCGCGGCGGGGGCCGGACGGCGGATGCTCGAGGGCGTCTTCGACAGCTTCGGGAATGCGTTCTGCATCTTGATCCGCCCGCGGTTCTGGGTCTCGACCTCGACGATCGCCTGCCGCGCCTGGAAATGCGGATCGGCGAGCATATCGGGAGCGCGGTAGACCCGGCCGGCGGGGATCGAATATTCGATCATCAGCGCATCGACCTCGTCGACGGTGAGCGTGCCGGTCCAGTCGTTGATCAGCGCGTCGAGCTCGTCCTGATGGATCCCGCGCGCGATGTGGGTGGAGTAGCGCTCGTCGCTCGACAGCTCCGGGCGGCCCATCGCCTGACACAGACGCGCGAAGATCGCGTCGCCGTTGCCGCCGATCATGTAGCTGCCGTCCTTGCAGGTGTAGACGTTGGACGGGGCGATGCCCTTGAGCACCGAGCCCGACCGCTCGCGGATCACGCCGTTGCGATCATACTCGGGGACAAGGCCCTCCATCACCTGCAACACCGCCTCGTAGAGCGCGGAATCGACCACCTGGCCTTCGCCGGTCTTGTCGCGGTGGTGGAGCGCGGCGAGCACGCCCATGCAGCCATAGGTGGCGCACAGGGTGTCGCCGATCGAGATGCCCATGCGGCTCGGCGGACGGTCGGGTTCGCCGACGATGTAGCGCCAGCCGCCCATCGCCTCGCCAATCCCGCCGAAGCCGGCGCGGTCGGAGTAAGGTCCGTCCTGCCCATAGCCCGACATGCGGGCGATGATGAGGCCGGGGTTCACTGCGTGGAGCTCGGCCGGGCTCATGCCCCAGCGTTCGAGGGTGCCGGGCTTGAAGTTCTCGATCAGCACGTCGGCATCGGCAATCAGCCGGCGGGCGAGTTCCTGACCTTCGGGCACGCGCAGGTTGCAGGTGACCGAGCGCTTGTTGCGCGCGATCACTTCCCACTGCACCTTCTCGTCGCCCTGGCCCCAGTTGCGCATCGGATCGCCCGCGCCCGGCGGTTCGATCTTGACGACGTCCGCACCCATGTCGCCGAGCAGCTGGCCGCAGAACGGGCCGGCGAGCAGCTGGCCCATCTCGACGACCTTGATGCCCGCCAGCGCGCTGGTGTTGGCAGTCGGCGTTACAGCGTTCATTCCGCCGCCTCCCGAAGGGCAAAGGCATTGGCCCAGACCGGCTGGATCGGAGCGGGAAGGCCGGTTTCAGCCTCGCAGTTCGCCCGCAGCGCCTCGATGCCCGGGCCATAGTCGAACAGCGGGAGTTCGCCGCGGCTGGCGGTCATTTCGGCACGCAGGGCTGCGGTCGCGGCCGTGTCCACCACGCCCTGGCTATCTGCCACAACGCCATAGGCGCGCGCGCCTTCGGGGGTGACGAGGCCCTGCCGGATTTCGAGGCCGACCAGCTCGGGATCGCGCGCCAGCGGGTCGCCCCAGCCGCCGCCGCCCCAGGTGATGAAGTGCAAGAGGTCGCCCGCCTTCACCTTGACGCTCTCGACCTTGTTGCCAACGATGCTCTGCGAGCCGTCGGCGCGTTCGAGCACCTTGCGCGCTCGCGCACCCGGATGCCCGCCGTTCACGCCCCAGGGCGGGACGAACCAGCGGTCGTCATGGATCGCGATCTCGCCGTCGGCGAGGAAGCGGTAGGTCATGTGGATGCCGTTGCCGCCGCGATGCAGGCCCGCCCCGCCGCTGTCGGGCGCGGTGGAATAGCGCTCGATCCGCAGCGGGAAGTAGCGCTCGAGGAACTCGTTGGGGACGTTGGTGAAGCCCGGCCACAGCGAATGCCCGTCCGGCCCGTCGCCCAGCGGACGGCCGGGGATGCCGCCGAAGCCGATCTGGAACAGCTGGAACCAGTCGCGCGTGCCATCCTCGCGCGCGTCCCAGCCCGAATAGAACAGGTGCGGCGAGGAGGAGAAGCCGGCGGCGTTGAGGAACTCCGGGGTCTTCTGCCCGAGCAGCCCGCCGAGGATGTCGAAGATGCGCCCCAGCGCATGCGTGCGGCCCGAGAGCGCGGCGGGGAAGTGCGGCTTCAGCAGCGAGCCTTCCGGAATGCGCACCTCGATCAGATCGTAGAACCCGTCGTTGAACAGGATCTGCGGATCGAAGACCATGATCATGTAGATGCCGAAGAACATCTTGAACATGTTCTCGTTGAGGAAGAAGTTGATCGATGCGGCCGACTGCGGATCGGTGCCTTCGAAATCGAGGATTACCTTGTCCCCGTCGCGCCACATGGTGCAGCGGATCTTGTAGGGGCCATAGCCCTTGCCGTCGTCGCAGATGTAGTCCTCGAAGCTCACCGGCTCCTCGGCCACCGCCATCGCCAGCAGCGCCTTCATCGCGCGGTGGTTGCGCGCGAGGAGCTCCTGTGTGGCCGAGACGTAGACGTCATCGCCGAAGCGGTCGGCCATCTCGATCACGCGCCTTGCCGCAACGCGGCACGAGGCGATCAGCGCGTTGAGGTCCGCCTGGCACCAGTCCGGCTTGCGGGTCTGGTGCATCACCAGCTTCATCAGGTCTTCGTTGTATTCGCCCTTCTTCCAGATCTTCACGGGCGGGATGCGCACGCCCTCTTCGAAGATCGAGGACGCGCCGATCGGCATCGAGCCGGGCACAGAGCCGCCGATGTCGCTCTGGTGGCCGAACATCGCGGTATAGGCGAGCAGACGCCCGTCCTTGAACACCGGGAGCAGCACCAGCCAGTCGTTCGAGTGGCTGACCGCACCGCCGCAGGAATAGGGGTCGGACAGGAAGATCATGTCCCCGTCCTCGATCGTGCCGTCATACTGCCTGAGGAAGCCGTCGATGAAGCTGCCGAACTGGCCGACGATCATCTTGCCGGCGGGATCGGAGATCAGCGGGAAGGCGTCGCCCTGTTCGCGGATGCCCGGCGACATGGCGGTGCGCACGAGAGTCGCGTCCATCTCGATGCGGGCGTTGCGCAGCGCGTTCTCGATGATGTCGAGCGTCACCGGGTCGATGGCGACCTTCTGGAACGGGGTGGTGTTGGGTTCGATGATCTTGGCGGGCATCGTCTTATCCCTTCGCCTTGAGAGTAATGAGGATGTTACCGACAGCGTCCACGGTCGCGCGGCAATCGTGTTCGACCAGCGTGGTCGAATCCATCTCGGTGATGATCGCCGGGCCTTCGATCACGTCGCCTTGCCGCAGCTTGGCGCGGTCGTAGATCACGGCGGCGCGCTCTTCCCCGCCGATCCACATCACGTGGTCGCGGATCTTGGCGGCGGACGGGTCGCCGTCACCCTTGGGCAGCTGCGCCGCGGGGAGGGCAGGCGCCTGCCCTTGGGCGACCGCGCGCAGGTTTACGATCTCGTGCGGGGTGTCCATGTTGAAGGTGAACAGGCGCAGGTGCTCCTCGTCGAAGCGGGCGAGGATGCCTGCGATCCCGTCCTTCTCGAGAATGTCCTGCGTGATCGTCAGCGGCACTTCGAAGGCCTGCCCGGCATAGCGCACATCGATCTCGAACAACGAGGTGATCTGATCTTCGGGAATGCCGTCCGCAGCCAGCTCCCCGCGGGTCTGGGCGGCCATCTCGTCTAGCACGGCGACGAGATCGGCAATGGTCGTGTCCTTGGCGAGGCGCGAGAAGCTGCGCGCGGTCTCGGTGCGCATCCGCGTGGTCGCATCGCCCAGCGCGCAGAGCACGCCGGGGGAGACCGGCGAGATCGCGGGCCAGGAGCCCATCAGTCGGGCGACCGCGTTGACATGGAGCGGGCCGGCACCGCCGAAGCCCATCAGCGCAAATTCGCGCGGGTCGTAGCCCTGCTGGACCGAGATCATCCGCAGCGCGCCGAACATGTTCTCGTTGACGATGTCGATGATCCCGCGCGCGGCCTCCATCAGCGTCACGCCGAGCGCATCGGCGATGGTCTGCACCGCGGCCTTCGCGCCCTCGCGGTCAAGCTTGAAGCTGCCGCCGAGCAGGTCTTCGGGGAGGTAGCCGAGCACCACGTTGGCGTCCGTCACCGTGGGGAGGGTGCCGCCCTTGTTGTAGGCCACCGGCCCCGGCACCGCGCCCGCGCTTTCCGGGCCGACGCGCAGCGCCTTGGTCAGTTCGGGCACGTGGGCGATCGAGCCGCCGCCTGCGCCGACGGTCTTCACGTCGAGCGCCGAAGCGCGGACCGAGAGGTGGCCGACTTCGGTGGTGCGCTGACGGCGAGGCTCCAGACCCTGGATCAGCGCCACGTCGGTCGAGGTGCCGCCGACGTCGAGCGTCAGGATGTTCTTGAAGCCCGCATTCTTCGCCACCCACAGCGCGCCCGTCACCCCGCCGGCAGGGCCGGACATGAGGATGTTGACGGGGTGCTCCTCGGCCTTCTGGCTGGACATCAGCCCGCCATCGGAACGCAGCAGCGAGAGGCGGCCCTTGAGGCCTTCAGCCTCCAGCTTGGTGCGCAGGTTGGAGACATACTTGCTGACCACCGGACGCACCGCCGCGTTGGCGACGGTCGAGAGGGTGCGCTCGTATTCCTGCATTTCGGGCAGGACTTCGTGGCTGAGCGAGACAGGAATGCCGGGCAGCTCCTCGGCGGCGATTTCGCCGATCCGCGCCTCGTGCGCGCCGTTGAGGTAGGCGTTCATCAGGCTGACCGTGAGCGCCTCGATCCCGTCACCCTTCAGCTTGCGCAAGGCCGCGCGCACTGCTTCCTCGTCGAGTGGGGCGACTTCGCGTCCTCGCGCATCCATCCGCCCTGGGACTTCGACGGTGTGTTCGAGCCGCGCCAGCGGCTGAGGCTTGGGCCACACGATCCACGCGGCAAGACCGCCCGGGACATAGGAGCGCGCGATCTGCATGATGTCGCGGTAGCCCTGCGTGGTGACGAGGCCGACGCGCGCGCCCTTGCCTTCGAGCACCGCGTTGGTGGCGACCGTGGTGCCGTGGAGGAAGTAGGTGATGTCGGCGGCGGTGATGCCGGCCTTCTCGGTGATCGCCTTGACCCCCGTCAGGATGCCTTCCGAAGAATCATGCGGGGTCGAGGGGGTCTTGTGCCGCCAGAAGGCACCGCTCGCCTCGTCGAACAGCAGCAGGTCGGTGAAAGTCCCGCCTACGTCCACACCCAGCCTGTATGTCATGCCTTGTCCTCTAGCCTATGCTGCGCGGGCGACCGCCGAGGGCAATTCGCGCCCCAGCACATCCGCAAACCACTTGTTGGCGGCAATCGCCGCGTCGAGATCGATGCCCGTCTCCACCCCGGAACGCGCCATCATGTAGATGACGTCCTCGGTGGCGATATTGCCCGTCGCGCGGGGCGCGAAGGGGCAGCCGCCGAGGCCGCCGAGCGAGGCGTCGAAGGTGCGAACCCCGGCCTTCCAGGCCTCCCAGGCGTTGGCGATGCCGGTGCCGCGGGTGTTGTGGAAATGGGCGCGCATCGGGATTTTGCCTGCGAGCAGTTCGCCCAGCTTGCTGAACAATTCGCCCGCTTCCCACGGGGTGCCTACGCCAATCGTGTCGGCGAGCGCGATTTCCTCGGGCGCTTCGGCGGCGATTTCCTCGGCGATGGCGAGGACGGTGTCGTGTTTGACCTCGCCCTCGAACGGGCAGCCGAAAGCTGCGCTGATGGTGACTTGCGCGCGGATGCCCTCGGCGCGGGCGAAGCGCAGCATCTCGCGGGTCTCGGCGATGCCTTCCGCGATCGTCTGCCCCTGGTTCTTCTGGCCAAAGGTGTCGCTGGCGACCACAACGCAGCCGACCTGATCGACGCCGCGCGCGCCGTTCTCACGGGTGGCGAGCGCGCGCAGCACGCCGCGCTTGTTGAGCACGAGGCCGACATAGGTGCAATCGGGACGGTCGGGCAGGGCGGCGATCACCGCCTCGGCATCGGCCATCTGGGGAACGCGCTGCGGGTGGACGAAGCTCGCCACCTCCAGCCGCCGCGCACCGTAGCCGATCATCCGGTTGATGAGATCGAGCTTGGTGCCGGTCGCAATGATGTCCGGCTCGTTCTGGAGCCCGTCGCGCGGACCAACCTCTACCAGTTCGATGTGAGCGGCTGACATCCTGAATCGCCTATGCTTGCGGGGATTGCGGGGTGCATGGCCCAGTTTGTATACAATTGCAATCATGCTTGGCGAGACGAATTGCACTGGAACCACACGCGTCTCGTCGCGTTGTTATGCGTCTTCTGCATCCGTCGCCGGCCCGACCGTGCGGGCGAAGGTGTGGAATGCGCGGCGCAGGTGGCTGCCCATCACCGCGCGGGCCCAATCGGGATCGCGGGCAGCAAAAGCGGCAATCAGCTCGTCGTGATCGCGCGCCGACTGACGCAGGTCCTCGGTCGAATAGGTGCGTGCCGTGCGCAGCACCACCGGAGCTTCGACCAGCCGTGCCAGCATCTGCCCGAGACGCGGCGAAGCGGCCGCCTCGATGATCGCATCATGGAAGGCCCGGTTGGCGTCGAGGAAGCGTGCGACGTCGGG
This sequence comes from Porphyrobacter sp., assembly GCA_027531395.1. Taxonomy (GTDB): domain Bacteria; phylum Pseudomonadota; class Alphaproteobacteria; order Sphingomonadales; family Sphingomonadaceae; genus Erythrobacter. The sequence goes on from JAPZRO010000004.1 coordinate 132,184, forward strand.
GGCGGGCTGCTCGATTGCGGCCTTTAGCTCGCGGTTGACCGCTTCCATCTCGGCCACCTGACCCCGCGTCATCCTGCGTGCAGCGCGCTCGGCGGCGTGGCATTCGAGCATCTGGCGCAGGGTGAACATCTCCTCGATATCGTCGCGGCTCCAGTCGGCGACGAACAGGCGCTTGGTGTCGGAGCGGACCAGCAGCAGTTCGTCCTCCAGCCGCCGCACGGCCTCGCGCACCGGGGTGCGGCTGACCCCGGTGATCTGCGCCAGCTGGTCTTCGGTCAGCTGCTCGCCCGCTTTCACCTGGCCACTGAGCAGGTGCGCGCGGATCGCCGCATAGGCGCGATCGGAGGCGCGGCTCATCCTCGCGGGATCCTGCATGCCGGGGTGAAACTGGGCGCGTTCATGGGCTTCCTTGTGCTTGCTTGGCTTGCGGGCCGCAAGTCGTGTGAGGTGACAAAAACACACTTCACAGCCGCTTCGCGCAACAATCGTGTTTAGTGCTTGACGGGAGCGTTTTGTATACAATAACCAGCGCGACGCAAGGCAACAGGGGAGTGCCGTGAAGCGCATCAAGGTCATTGTGCCGATTGCCATGGATGAAGCCGGGGTGGCCAACCGCGCCCAGCAGCTTCCCGACGGATTCGTGCGCCCGGGCTTCGCGCCCACTTTCGAGGCCGTGCGCTGGGGTGCAGCTCTGGGCGATTCCTATCATGACACGCTGCTGATGGACTGGACGGTGTTCCAGGCTGGGGTGACCGCGGAGCAGGAAGGCTATGCCGGTGTGCTGATCGACACGGTCAGCGATTCCGGGCTGTGGCCGCTGCGCTCGGTGCTGAACATTCCCGTCGTGGGCCCGGGCGAGGCGAGCTTCGCCGCCGCGATGATGCTCGGCAAAAAGTTTTCGGTCATCACCATGTGGCCGCAGTGGTTCCCGCTCTACGAGAAGGTGCTCAACCAGCACGGCTGGGACCACCGCTGCGCTTCGGTGCGCTCGATCGATACGCGGCCTGACGTGACCGAACTGCTCGAGGGCAAGGAAGAGGTCGTCTTCGCCAAGCTCAAGGCGGAAGCGATGAAGGCGATCGAGGAGGACGGGGCGGACGTGATCGTGCTCGGCTCGACCACCATGCACCAGTCCGCCGCCTACCTTCAGAGCGAGCTGCCGGTTCCGGTGCTGAACCCCGGGCAGGTCGCCTACAAGAATCTCGAAACCCTGATCGAACTGGGGCTGACCCATTCGAAGAAGGCCTTCCCCGCACCCGAGGTGCCGATGCACGCCAATATCCGAAAGGGCTGGTACTGATGAGCGAATGGCAAGAAGGTGGGCCCGGCCAGGCGCCGCTGCCCTATCCCTTCTATATCGATATCGTGACCAAGCGCTATTTCGACGGGGTCGACAACAAGGTCATGGACCAGGTGCTCGACTGCTTCACCCCCGATGCGATCCTGACCGAGGTGACCAGCAACACCGTCCACAAGGGACGCGAGGCGATCCGGGCGATGTTCGTCAAGCTGTTCGCCGATTTCGAGACCATCTGGCACGGCAACTTCGTCCACACCGCCGACCCCGAAACCAACGCGGTGTGCAGCCAGTTCACGGTGCTGATCACGCCCAATGGTGGCGAGGAGCTGCGCTACGAGAACTGCAACCGCTTCTACCTCAAGGACCGGCTGTTCCACCGCGTCTATGTCTACATGTCGGGTGATAACCTGCTGAAGGAAGGAGACGCCTGATGCAGTACGAACCCACCCTGTCGCGCGCTGAGCTGATCGATTTCGCGCTGAACAAGTACTTCGCCCGCGTCGATGCCAAGGACATGGACGCGGTGCTCGACTGCTTCCACGACACCGCGCTGTTCTGCGTCCAGACGGCCTTCACCCGCCACAGCGGCAAGGCCGAGATCCGCCGGATGTTCGAGGATTTCTTCGCCTCCTACGAAACCATCATCCACCGCGATTTCACCTGCACGGTGGACGAGGCCAACGGGCGCATCACCGCCTGCTTCACCGCCGAGCTGCACGATGCGCAAGGCAACGTGACACTGCTCGAGAACACCAATTTCTGGCGCTTCCGGCCCGGTCCGGACGGCGCGAAGTTCCAGGAAGTCTACGTCTATATGAGCGGCGCCAACCCGCTCGTCTGATCCCTCACCTTACCGTTTCCTCTCAGGAGAGCCGTCCCATGAATATCCGTCTCGTTCTTGCCTCTGGCGCGGCTCTTGGCGCCATTGCCCTGTCCGCGCCTGCCATCGCGCAGGATGCCCCGGCTGCCGATCAGGCCGCCGAAGAAGACAACGCCATCATCGTCACCGCGCGCCGCCAGTCGGAAAGCGTCGCCGATGTGCCCGCTGCGATCACCGTGTTCGGTGCCGAGGCGCTCGCCAAGACCGGCGTCCAGCGCGCCGATGACTTCATCCAGCTGACCCCGGGCGTGACGATCGTCACCGGCACCGCCGAAGCGGGCGATACCCAGATCAACATCCGCGGCATCAACGGCGCGCGCGACGCGGAAAGCTCGGTTGCGCTGGTGGTCGACGGGATCCTCAAGACCAACACCGCCCAGCTCAACCAGAACCAGGGCACGATGCGTCAGGTGGAAATCCTGAAGGGTCCGCAGGGCGCGCTCTATGGCCGCAACGCGGCGGCCGGCGCGATCGTGGTGCAGACAGTCAAGCCGGGCGACGAGCTCGAAGGCGGGGTGACGCTGCGCGCGGCGCAGGACAGCACCTACCTTGCCACCGGCTATGTCTCGGTGCCGGTGGGCGATACCGCCGGCTTCGTCCTGTCGGGCAACTATTCGACCACCGACGGCTTCTTCCGCAACCGCTTCCTCGGCAATTCCAAGACCATCGACGATCAGGAAATCTGGTCGGTCGACGGACGTTTCGTGGCCGAGCTTGGTCCGAACACCGAGCTGGACGTGAAGGCCCGCTATGCCGATCTCACCGGCGCCTCGATCAACTTCAACGCCAGCTTCCACCTGCCCAACTTCGCGGGCGTCGATCCGGCCTTCTTCGAGGATGTGAACGAGCATCCCTTCGGCTTCTATTCGAACATCCGCCCGACCAACGACCAGACCACCTTCGAAGCCTCAGCCAAGATCGAGCATGACTTCGACAGCGTCACGCTGACGGCCTGGGCGCTCTACAGCGATGTCGACCAGTCGCTGACCGCCGACGGCACCTCGGCCGACTTCGCGCGCTTCCTCGACTTCACCGGCACCGCGACCGGCGATCTCGCCCGCGCCAACGCCGCCTGCTTTGCCTCGACCGCACAGCTGACCGGCTACCCGCTCAACGCGCCGACCTTCATCGGCCAGATCCCGGTGCCGTTCATCTTCGCGCCGGCCAACGGCTCGACCTTCGGCCCCTACAGCCCGACAACCTGCGACGGCACCCAGTTCCAGATCCGCGAGCAGAGCGACATCAGCGGCGAAATCCGCCTCGCCTCGAACGGTGACGGGCCGTTCAACTGGCAGGTGGGCGCCTATTACCTGCACATCGACCGTGAAGTCGGCGTCAGCCTCGGCGCGGATCTCGGCCAGGGCGTGACCCGCCAGCTCTACAATGCGCCGGGCTCGTCCAACCCGACCACGCAGCTGTACAACGACTCGTTCAAGACCGATGTCTACGCGCTGTTCGCAGCCGCCGACTTCGATGTCAGCGACCGCTTCAACATCTCCGTCGCGGGCCGTTACGACATCGAGGACCGCTCAGTCAGCAGCCTAGTGCCGGCGGTGCGTGATCCGATCACCGGCGGGCCGATCAACCCCGGCCAGCAGGTCGTCAACGGCGTGGTCCAGGCGATCCCCGACCAGTCGCAGACCTTCAAGCAGTTCCAGCCCAAGATCTCGCTGCGCTATGAGGTGGCTGACAATGCCAACCTCTACGCCAACTGGGGCATCGGCTTCAAATCGGGCGGGTTCAACAACCAGGGCTCGGCGGCGATTGTCGATCAGGCGTTCAACCAGTTCATCGGCACCAACGTGCTGATCAACGACCAGTACCGCAAGGAAGTGTCGAGCGCCTTCGAAGCCGGGATCAAGGGCAGCCTGCTGGACGGCCGCATCACCTATGATCTGGCGGGCTACTACACCACCATCGAGGACATGCAGTTCTTCGAATTCTTCGTCGGCGGCTTCGGCCTGCTGCGCGTGGTCTCGAACATCGACGAGGTCGAGATCTACGGCGGCGAGCTCAACCTCACGGCCGAAATCATCGAGGGCTGGACGGTGTTCGGCTCGGCCAACGTGACCGAGAGCGAGATCAAGGAAAACGCCTCGCGTCCGGTGACGGTGGGCAACAACTCGCCCTACACCGCCGACTACACGCTCAACTTCGGCACCCAGCTTGAAGTGCCGATGACCAGCAGCATGGATTTCGTCAGCCGCGTCGATTACCGCGTGACCGGCCCGACGTGGTTCCACACGCTGCAGGACGACACCAACCCGACGCTGTTCAGCGGGCTGCTGCCGGGTTCGGCGCTGCAACTGCCGGCCTTCGTGGGCGATGCCGACTACTCGGTCTCGCGCCGCGATGCCTTCGGTGTGGTCGACGCCCGCATCGGGATCGAGACCGACCGCTGGTCGCTGTTCGCGTACGCCGAGAACCTGTTCGACAAGAAGTACCTGAACGAGGTGATCACCGCGGTCGAGTTCGGCGGTTCGTTCATCTCGCCCGGCGGCCGCCAGCGCCTCGGGGTGGAGTTCGGCTACAAGTTCTAGTCTGCCCTCGGGTGAGCGCATGACGGCGGCGACGGGAACAACCCGCGCCGCCGTTTTTGTGTAGGGGCCGTTGCAACCTAAGCTTGACGCGCTGGTTCCGGTTGCGCAGCAACCGCAAGGCCGAACGGCCGCCCGCAGCGGAAGCGAAGCTGAACCGCCGCAGGCGGGACACCCGACCGTCAGGTCGCATGAGCGAGGAGTTCGCATCGCGGAGGCGATGCGGAGAACAAATACCCCCTAACCCCGCGCCACAGTCTCTAGCAGTTCGGCGGTCACCGGATAGCCCGCATCGCCGAGGATCGTCAGCCACGCCTTGCCGCCTTCCTCCACGATCTGCGGCATGATCGTCTTCACCGGGATCGCCTCGGCCTGCGCGCGGGCTTCGTCGTAGCTGGCGAACAGCGCGAGGCGTTCGAGATTGCGGCGGGTGGGGAAGATCAGCTTGATCTCGCCGCGCTCCGCCGCCTCCAGCGCGCCCTGTGCCGAGGTCCAGAACAGGTGCGTGTTCTCCGAATGGTCGATCGACACGTCGACCGCGCCGGTGCCGAGATTGGCGAGGTAGAAGCGCGTGTCGTAGACGCGCGGAATCCGCTCGTTCTTGGGGAACCAGCGGGCAAAGGGCGTGATCTGGGCAAGATCGAGCTGCCAGCCGAATTCCGCCAGCACCGGCGCCAGCGCGCCCACCTCGGCCAGCATCGCCCGCGCCGCAGCGGCCCGCTCGGCGTCGATCGCGCCGGCCAGCCCCATCGCGAGGCCGGTCTCCTCCAGCGTCTCGCGCACCGCAGCGATCTGGTGCGCGGCCTCGTCGGGCTCCAGGCTGTGGGCGGCGGCGATCTCCTCGCCGAGTGCGTAGTCCGCCGGGTCCACCCGTCCGCCGGGGAACACCGCCATGCCGCCGGCAAAGCTCATGCCGGTCGAGCGGACGGTCATCAGCACCTCCGGCGGGCCACCTGCCGGGGCGTTGCGGAATATGATGATGGTCGCGGCGGGAATGCCCTGCGGAGAGGAATCAGTGCTCATCACAGGCAGGATGGCGCGGCGGCAAGCGCTTGCCAAGCGCTTTGGCGGCTTCCTGCCGGTTTGGAGAGGGGTGTCGGAATGCTTTACAGACAGGCCTCCGCCGAGCGCGTGCGCAGAGCGCAAAATGCCGGAATTGCGTGGTTTCCCTGATTTGGCACGCACCATGCATTACAGGTTGCGGTCCCAATGGTCTTCAAATCGAGGCGCGCCCTTCCTGGTTTTTCGGGCAGCGCCTCCCCAATACGGAAAACGCCCCGCACTGGTCCTGCGGGGCGTTTTTTGTTTTGTGTTTCTTGTTTGCGCCTCAAGCGCCGGCGCGGGCCGTCCGGCCCGCTTGGCTTCCGGCCTGACCGGCCGACGCGCATTCGCGCTTGCGGCCCTTCGGGCCGTTTGCGCTCTGCTAGATTTATGTGCTGGCATCGGTCGCGCAGCGACCGCAGGCGCGAACGCGCGCCCGCAGGCGCCCGTAGCGAAGCGAAGGAACAGCGCCGAGGACGCACCCGCGGAGGCGGGTGCGAAACTCAAACAGTCTTCACGCCGCTTTCGTTGAGCAGCTGCTGGAGTTCGCCGGCCTCGAACATCTCCATCATGATGTCGCTGCCACCCACGAATTCGCCCTTCACATAGAGCTGCGGGATGGTCGGCCAGTCGGAGAAGCTCTTGATGCCCTGCCGGATTTCCATGTCCTGCAGCACGTCGACGCTTTCATAGGCGACCCCGCAATGATCGAGGATCGCGACCGCGCGGCTGGAAAAGCCGCATTGCGGGAACAGCGGCGTGCCCTTCATGAACAGCACGACATCGTTGCTGGTGACGAGATCGGAAATGCGGGCGTTGGTATCGGACATGGTGCGGTGCGGCCCCTGATGGGTTGGACGGGTGATGCGGTTCAGGTGGGAACCTTGGTGGTGACTTGCAAGGCGTGGAGTTCGCCGCCCATGCGGCCACCGAAGGCTGCGTAGACCATCTTGTGCTGCGCCACCCGGCTCTTGCCGGCAAATTGCGGCGCGGTGACGGTGGCTGCCCAGTGATCATCGTCTCCGGCAAGATCGGTCAGCTCCACCGTCGCGCCCGGCAGGGCAGCGAGGATGGCGGCTTCGATCGCAGCGGCGCTCATCGGCATGCGATCACACTCCGCCAAGCAGCTGGCGGCGCGCCTCGATGGACATCTCGTCGAGCTTGGCGCGGATATCGGCCTCGGTAATGTCGGTTCCGGCGGCGGTGAGATCGCCGAGCAGCTTGCGGATCACGTCCTCGTCGCCGGCTTCCTCGAAATCGGCCTGCACCACCGCCTTCTTGTAGGCGTCGGCCTCGGCCGGGGTGAGCTGCATCAGCCCCGCGGCCCATTCGCCCAGCAGCCGGTTGCGGCGCGCGGCGATGCGGAAGGCGGTTTCCTCCTCGAGCGCGAAGTGGGCTTCCTCGGCGCGCTCGCGGTCCTTGAAATCGGTCATTCGTGTGTGTCCCTTCGGATACGATCCGCCATCAGCGATAAAGCGGGCCGCCTGCGGCTTCAAGCGCGAAGCCGCGGGCTCAGAGACATTATTCCATCGTCACCACGAGCTTGCCCACCGCCTCGCGGTTTTCGAGCTTGGCGATGGCATCACCGGCGCGGGCGAGGGGGAAGGTTTCGCTGACCAGCGGGTCGATCTTGCCGGCCTTCATCAGGTCGAACAGTTCCTGCACCTGTGCGCGGAAGGCTTCCGGCTCGCGCATGGTGAAGGCCCCCCAGAACACGCCGCAGATGTCGCAGGACTTCAGCAGGGTGAGGTTCAAGGGCATCTTGGCGATCCCGGCGGGGAAGCCGACCACGAGGAAGCGGCCCTCCCACGCGATGGCGCGCAGGGCGGGTTCGGAATACTGCCCGCCGACGATATCGTAGACGATGTTCGCGCCCTCGGGCCCGCAGGCCTTCTTGAAGGCATCGGCAAGCGCCTTGGAAGCGTCCTTGTCCATCGCTTCCTTGGGGTAGATCACCACTTCGTCAGCCCCGGCCTTTCGGGCAACCTCGCCCTTGGCTTCCGAGGAAACGGCGGCGACCACGCGCGCGCCGAAAGCCTTGGCGAGTTCCACCGCCGAGAGGCCCACGCCGCCCGCCGCGCCCAGCACCAGCACGGTGTCACCCGGCTTGATGTGGCCGCGATCCTTGAGGCCGTGGATGGTGGTGCCGTAGGTCATCAGCAGGCTCGCTGCCTTTTCGTAAGACACGCCGTCCGGCACCGGGAACATCCGGTCCACCGGCACCACGACCTTCTCGGCAAGGCCGCCATTGCCGATCCCGGCCATCACGGTGTCACCCACCTTGTAGCCTTCCACGCCTTCGCCGATCGCCTCGATGATCCCGGCGATCTCGCCGCCCGGCGCATAGGGGCGCTGCGGCTTGAACTGGTAGAGGTCGCGGATCATCAGCGTGTCGGGATAGTTGATCGCGCAGGCCTTGACCGCGACCAGCACCTGGCCCTTGCCGGGGGTGGGGACTTCGACCTCGTCGAGCGTCAGGGTTTCCGGCCCGCCTGTGGCGTGGCTGCGAATGGCTTTCATGGCTAGTCCTCTCCCGTAAATCTGTGTGTCAGGCTGCGGTGCCGCGCATCAGCCACGGCTGGGCAGCGGTCCGGCTGGCTTCGAATGCGCCGATCGCCTCGCCCCGCGCCATCGTCAGCCCGACCTCGTCGAGCCCGTTGAGCAGGCAGTGCTTGCGGAACGGATCGATCTCGAAGGCGAAGCGGTCCTGATAGGGGGTGGTGACGGTCTGCGCTTCGAGATCGACGGTGATCTCGAGCCCCTCGCGCGCCACTTCCAGCAGACGGTCGACCGCTTCCTGCGGCAGCACCACGGGCAGGATGCCGTTCTTCACGGCGTTGCCCGAATGGATGTCGGAAAAGCTCGGTGCGATCACCACGCGGATGCCGAGGTCAAGCATCGCCCAGGCCGCATGCTCGCGGCTGGAACCGCAGCCGTAATTGTCGCCCGCAATCAGGATCGGCGCGCCCTGGTAGGCGGGATCGTCGAAGACATTGCCCGGCTCTGCCCGCAGCACCTCGAACGCGCCCGCGCCAAGGCCCTCGCGACTGATAGTCTTGAGCCACTTGGCGGGGATGATGATGTCGGTGTCGACATTCTTGAGACCGAGCGGAATGGCGCGGCCTTCGACGCGGGTGAGCGGTTGCATGGCGGTTCCTGTCAGTCCGTCTGGGGCGGTTCGCCCGAAGGGATGGCGTCGGGCTTGGCCGGTTCCTCGGCCTTCTTCTTGCGCTTGCCGGCATAGAGCAGCGCAGCCGCGATGGCCGCCGATCCGATGGCACCCGCTGCAGCAATCGCGGCGTTGCGGGCGGTGTTGTTCTTGGGCTTGTCGGTCATGGCTGTTTCATGCGCCTCGCGTGGGCCGGTTTCAAGGGGCTGGCGTCAAACCAGTTCGCGCACATCGGCGAGCCGACCGGTGACTGCGGCGGCAGCGGCCATCGCGGGGCTGACGAGGTGCGTGCGCGCCCCCGGCCCCTGCCGCCCGACGAAGTTGCGGTTGCTGGTCGAGGCGCAGCGTTCGCCCGCAGGCACCTTGTCGGGGTTCATGCCGAGGCAGGCCGAACAGCCCGGCTCGCGCCATTCGAACCCGGCGTCGATGAACACCTTGTCGAGCCCTTCTTCCTCGGCCTGCGCCTTCACCAGACCCGAACCCGGCACAACGATCGCCCAGCGCACGTTATCCGCCTTGCAGCGGCCCTTGAGCACGGCGGCAGCAGCGCGAAGGTCTTCGATGCGGCTGTTGGTGCAGCTGCCGATAAAGACGTTCTCGATCGGCACTTCGGTCATCGGCGTACCGGGGACGAGGCCCATGTAGTCGAGGCTCTTCTGCGCGGCGACCCGCTTGCTCTCGTCGGCGAAGTCCTCGGGGTGCGGCACCAGCCCGCCAATCGGCACGACGTCCTCGGGCGAGGTGCCCCAGGTGACGCTGGGTTCGACATCGGCGGCGTTGATCGTGACCGACTTGGCAAAGACCGCGCCTTCGTCCGAGTGCAGCGTGCGCCAGTAAGCGACCGCCGCGTCCCATTCCGTGCCCTGCGGCGCCATCGGGCGACCATTGAGATAGGCGAAGGTCGTGTCGTCCGGCGCGATCAGGCCGGCGCGCGCGCCCGCCTCGATGCTCATGTTGCAGACGGTGAGGCGCTCCTCGATGGTCATGCGCTCGAACACGCGCCCGCGGTATTCGATCACGTAGCCCGATCCGCCCGCCGCGCCGATGCGGCCGATGATGTGCAGGATCAGGTCCTTGGCGCTCACGCCCGGGCCGAGATCGCCGTCCACGCGCACTTCCATCGGCTTCGACTGCTGGAGCAGCAGCGTCTGGGTGGCGAGCACGTGCTCGACCTCGCTCGTCCCGATGCCGAAGGCGAGCGCGCCGAGGCCGCCGTGGCACGCGGTGTGCGAATCCCCGCAGACGATGGTGGTGCCGGGGAGCGAGAAGCCCTGTTCGGGGCCGACCACATGGACGATGCCCTGTTCCTTGGCGGTCGCGGGGATGTAGCGGATGCCGAAGGCCGGCGCATTGACTTCAAGCGCCGCGAGCTGCGCTGCGCTTTCGGGATCGGCGATGGGGACGGGCGCACCTTTCGCATCCAGCCGCGCGGTGGTGGGCAGGTTGTGATCGGGCACGGCCAGCGTCAGCTCGGGCCGCCGCACCGGGCGTCCGGCGACCTTCAGCGCCTCGAAAGCCTGCGGGCTGGTGACCTCGTGGACGAGGTGGCGGTCGATATAGATCAGCGCCGTTCCGTCATCGCGCATCTCCACGACATGCGCGTCCCAGATCTTCTCGTAGAGTGTGCGCGGGCGGCTCGCCATCGGGTCTGTTTCCCTGTGTGCAAAGGGGGTGGGGGAGGGCGATTAGACGCGCACCTCGGCTTTGCGCAAGATGTGTGCTTGATACGCGTCAAATTCGTCATGGATTTGCAAGCTTCCTCGGGTATAACTGACAAATATGTCAGCAACCGAATCTCCCGCCGCGCCCTTTCTTCACCCGATCACGGTCGAACCGGCCGACATCGATTTCATGGGGCACGTCAACAATGCGCGCTATCTGAACTGGGTGCAGGAGGCGGTACTGGCGCATTGGCGCGGAATCGCGCCGGCCGAGGATGTGGCGTCCAAGGCGTGGGTCGCGCTCAAGCACGAGATCACCTATCGCAAGCCCGCCTTCCTCGATGATGCCGTGATCGCACAGACCGTGCTCGAACGCTTCAACGGCGCGCGCGCGTTCTACTCGACGCTGATCAAGCGCGGCGAGGAGGTGCTGGCCGAGGTGCAGTCCTCGTGGTGCTGCATCGACGCCGAAACCCTGCGTCCGGCGCGCATCGGCGAACACCTGCGCGAATTCTTCTTCCCCAAGGGGGAATAGCGCCGGTCACACCTGCGAGGCAGCGAAGGCCTGCAGGCTGGCGAGATCATCCACCCGCAAGCGGTTGTAATGCTTGGTGATCCAGCCCGCGCGGGCGAAATCACCCAGCACCCGGTTGACCAGCGCGCGCGAGACATTGGCCATCTCGCCAAGCTCGGTCTGGGTGATGCGAAAGCCTTCGGGGTGATCGGGTTCGATCCCGTCCTCGATCCCGGTGACGCGCAGCAGCACAGCGGCAATGCGGTGCGGCACGGTCGGGATCAGCAGATCCGATATGATCCGCGTGCCGAGGATGTTGCCCCCGTCGGCAATCGAAGAGATGCAGCGTGCGGCCTCGTTGTCCGACTGCAGCAGCGCCCGCAGCGGGGCAAGCGGGGCATAGGCAAGCTCGCTGTCTTCGAGCGCGCGCATGTTCTGCACCCGGTGACCCCGCCCGGTCAGCACCGGACCATGCCCGAACCAACTGCCCGCGCGCAGGATGTGGCCGAGGCGCGGGACATTGTAGGGGCCCGACCCCTCGATCCCGATCCCGCCCGAAATGATCCCGTAGATCCCGCCGGGTGGGCCGTTGACGCTGAACACCGGCGTTCCGCGCGGGACATGGACGGCCACCACCATGTCGAGCATCTGCTGGCGAAACCTCTCGGGCTGCTGCGACAGCCAGCCGCGCGCCCCCAGCCGCGCCGCGCACAGCGCGCGCCATTGCTCCGGCGCTCGCGGAATGTCCTCGGCCCGGCCATCAGGCGTCTGGTTCGAACGGGCCGACATCGCAGGCATCCCCTTTACCGACATTGTCTCGCGCAGCACAATCTCACCTCGCCCCTGCCAAGACAAGCGCTGTCGCGATCCCCTTTTTGAATCGGGTGGCCAATTGTCTATGCGGCGACAATCTCCCGCTCCGGAAAAGCCTATGTCAGCCAGTGACGTATCGTCGGGGGGCGAGCGGTCGCAAGCTGCGCAAATCGGGCGCGGCGGCTCCTCCCTCACGAACCGGTCATGGTGAAAGGGAGACAGTCATGATGAAACGCGCTGCACTTACCGCCTTGCTCGCCACCGCACTGGTGGCCCCGTCGATCGCCGATGCATGCAGCAGGGCGGTCTATTTCGGGCTCGAAGGCCAGACCGTCACCGGCCGCACGATGGACTGGTTCGAGGCCGATCTCGGCAGCAACATGTGGCTCGCCCCGCGCGGGCTCGAGCGCAACAGCAACACCGCCACCCCGGTGGTGTGGACCAGCAAGTATGGCAGCGTCGTGACCACGCTTTATGATGGTGCGACGGCCGACGGGATGAACGAGAAGGGGCTCGTCGCCAATCTGCTCTATCTGCCCGAATCGGATTATCCGCCCGCCACGGCTGGCGACAACCGCCCGACGCTCGCGAATTCGGCCTGGGTGCAATATGTGCTCGACAACTATGCGACCGTCGCCGAGGCGGTCGCAGACCTCAGCCAGGAAAAGTTCCGCATGGTCGCGATCACCGCGCCGACCGGCGAACCAGGCACGGTGCACCTGTCGATCTCGGATGCGTCAGGGGATTCGGCGATCTTCGAATATATCAAGGGCAAGCTCGTCATTCACCACGGCCGGCAGTATCAGGTGATGACCAACTCGCCGACCTTCGATCAGCAAATCGCGCTCAATACCTACTGGAAGACGATCGGCGGACAGACGATGCTGCCCGGCACCAACCGCGCCTCTGACCGCTTCGTGCGCGCTTCCTACTACATCAACGAGGCCAAGCAGTCGGCCGATCCGCGCACCGCGGTGGCCGCGGTGTTCAGCGTGATGCGCAATGTCAGCGTGCCGATCGGGATCAAGATCCCCGGCCAGCCGAACATCGCCGATACCCTGTGGCTGACGGTCGCGGACCAGAAGAACAAGGTCTACTACTATCAGGACACCAAGAGCCCGAGCGTGCTGTGGGTGGACATGGCGAAGCTCGATTTCAGCAGGGGGAGCGGCGTTCGCAAGCTCCAGCTCGCCGGCAATCCCGATGCGGGCGGCAACCAGACCGGCAATTTCAAGCCGGCGCAGCTGTTCAAGTTCATGATTCCGCACGGCTGATGCTGCGGAGCGGCGCGCCCTTGGGGGAGGGCGCGCCGCCATTTGTGCAAACGCAATTGCCGTTTCGTCCGCGCACTTTATAGGCATCTGCATGACCGCCCTGCGCGTAACTCCGGCATGAGCCATCCGCATTTCACCTTGCCCGGGCGCGATGTGCAGCGCGCCGTCGGCCTTGCGCTCGCCGTGGCGATCGCCGGAAGCTGGCTCGGCATCCATGCCTGGGGCATGTTCATTTTCGAACTGAGCTGGAGCAACTGGCCACTCGCGCTCGCCATGGCGATGGTGCAGTGCTGGCTTTCGGTCGGCGTGTTCATCGTCTGCCACGATGCGATGCATGGCTCGCTGGTGCCTGGCAAGCCGAAGCTCAATTCGGCAATCGGCGCGGTGCTGCTGGCGCTTTACGCCGGGTTCGCGTGGAAGCAGTTGCGCGATGCGCACTTCGCGCATCACAGGCTGGCGGGCCATGCCGGAGACCCGGACTTCGACGAACATAATCCGGCCGACTTCCGCCGCTGGTATGCGACTTTCTTCCGGCGCTATTTCGGCTGGCGCTCGATCCTGTTCGTGCACACCGTGGTCGGCATCTACTGGCTGGTTCTGGACATTCCGATGGCGCAGATCGTGCTGCTCTACGGCTTGCCGGCGCTCGGCTCGTCGCTCCAGTTGTTCTACTTCGGCACCTTCCGCCCGCATTGCCACCGCGAAGGCCAGCCCTTTGCTGACCGCCACAATGCCCGCAGCAATGATTTCGGCACGCTCGCCAGCCTCGCCACCTGCTTCCATTTCGGCTATCATCTAGAGCATCACCACCGGCCCGACGTGCCGTGGTGGGGCCTGCCGGCGGCGAAACGGGCCGGGGTGGGCGACGTGGAAATGACAGAGTTGATCGCAAAGGCGCCCGCATGAGCTGGCTCGAAATCTTCCTCACCGTCATGTCCTCGCTGATCGGCATGGAGCTGTTCGCGTGGTACGCCCACAAGTACATCATGCATGGCTGGGGCTGGGGTTGGCACCGCGACCATCACGAGCCGCATGACAACACGCTGGAAAAGAATGACCTGTTCGCGGTGGTGTTCGGCACGATCAACGCCGCGATGTATATCTACGGCTCGCTCTACTGGGACTGGCTGTGGTGGTTCGCGGTCGGGATCACGCTCTATGGGGTGATCTACACGCTGGTGCATGATGGGCTGGTCCACCAGCGCTATTGGCGCTGGGTGCCGCGCAAGGGTTACGCCAAGCGGCTGGTGCAGGCGCACAAGCTCCACCACGCGACCATCGGCAAGGAGGGCGGGGTGAGCTTCGGCTTCGTCTTCGCCCGCGATCCGGCCAAGCTGAAGGCTGAGCTCAAGGCGCAGAAGGAAGCCGGCATCGCCGTGGTGCGGGATTCCGTCGGCGCGGCGGACGAGGGTTTCGAAGTGGTGGGCCGCAACCTCTAGGGCGCTTGCGTGAGGCTCAAGTTGTTGCCTTCGGGATCGTGGAACCACGCAATCTTCGCACCCGATCCCGGATGGGTCCACACGCCCCGCGCGTCCTGCCCGTAACCATCATAGATCGCCATCTGCACGCCCTTGGCGGCAAGCGCATCGATCGCCGCCTCGATATCCGTGACCTGCCAGCCGAGCACGGTGTGCGGGCCGGGCTGATGATCCTCGATCCGGGTCAGGCGCAAGGTGGTTCCGGCCAGATCATAACTTACCGCAAAAGGATCCTCGCCGGTCTCCGTGAGGCCAAGCGTGTCGGTGTAGAAGCTGCGCGCGCGGGCCATGTCGGCGGCGAGCACGAAGCAGACGGGCGGTGATGTTCCCAGCATGACGGCGTCCCTCCCCAAAGGGCGCGACTCGCTCAGCCGAATGCGCCCCCGCGAAAGACTACGCGTGTCGGCTGGCAGCGCCAAATGCGCGGCGGGGGATGGCGACGATGAGGGGGGAAACCACTGGTCGGGACGAGAGGATTCGAACCTCCGACCCCCACACCCCCAGTGTGATGCGCTACCAGGCTGCGCTACGTCCCGACACCAGTGGAGCGGCGCCTATAGGGGCGGCGTGGGAAGCTGGCAAGCGGGTTTGGGCCGCGAAAGGGTGTTGCATGTGTGCACCGCCTTCAGGCCCATGATTGCCGCCCGCTTGCATTGCTGCTAGGCGCGCCCACTTGGACGGCAGGGGCCTTGCTCCTGCATATCAATCACGGGATCTGACGGGCTTTACACGCATGACAATCGACCTTCTTGCCGCCGCAGCCGGTGCTGCCGAAGCGCCGCCGGCCTGGATCAGTTTCCTGCCGATCATCGGCATGATCGCGATCTTCTGGATCCTCATCATCCGTCCGCAGATGAAGCGGCAGAAGGAGCACCAGGCCAAGGTCGCAGGCATGAAGAAGGGCGATCAGGTCGTCACCGCGGGCGGGCTCGTGGGCAAGGTCATCAAGGTCGACGATACCTATGTCGAGCTGGAGCTGGGCACCAATGTCCGCGTGAAGGCGATCAAGGCCACCATCGGCGACATCATTCCTCCGGGCGGCACGCCCGCCAACGATTAATGGCCAACGACTGATCCGGCTGCCCGAGGGCCAGCCGCCGCATCCATTTTCGCGCGAGACCTGAGACGCAATGCTCGAATTCCCCCTTTGGAAAAAGCTCTGGCTGTGGGGCCTGACGCTGGCCGCTTCGGTGCTGGCGCTGCCTTCGCTGTTCAATGTCTCGGGGCTGGACTGGCCCGCGAGCCTGCCCAACCCGCAGGTCAACCTCGGCCTCGACCTTGCCGGCGGCTCGCACCTGCTGCTCGAAGCCAAGGCCGACGAGATCCGCGTCCAGCGGCTCGAGAACATGGAAGAAACCGTCCGCCAGCTGATGCGCAACGCCAAGCCGCGCATCCGCATCGGCGACGTGTCGACCGGCGAGGGGCGGATGAGCTTCATGCTCGACAGCCCCGCCGATATCGATCGTGCGCGCGGGCTGCTCGAACCGGTGATGCAGGGCGCAAACCTTACCCGCGACTGGGATCTGGCGGTGGTCGATGGCCAGCGCATCGTGCTCACCCCGACCAATTCGGGGATCGAGGCCGCGCTCGACACGGCGATGGAAAGCGCCACCGAAGTCGTGCGCCGTCGTATCGACGAGCTCGGCACGCGCGAGCCGACCATCATCCGTCAGGGCGCGACCCGCATCGTGGTTCAGGTGCCCGGCCTTGAGGATCCCGACGCGCTCAAGAGCCTGCTCGGCAAGACCGCGCAGCTCGAATTCAAGCTGGTTGATCTGAATGCCCTGCCCGAGAACGTGGCGGCCGGCATCGCGCCTCCGGGCAGCCAGGTGTTCCCCTATGCCCCCGGTAGCCCGATGGAAGGCCGGTTCGAGGCGGTGCGCCGGCTCGGCGGCATTCGCGGCGACAACCTCACCGATGCCAAGGCCGGGGTCGATCCCAACACCAACCAGAACGTCGTCAACATCACCTTCGATGCGCAGGGCGGGGCTAAATTCGCCAAGCTGACGCGCGAGAACGTGGGCAAGCCCTTCGCGATCATCCTCGATGGGCAGGTGCTCTCGGCGCCCAACATCAACGAGCCGATCCTTGGTGGCAGCGCCCAGATTTCGGGCAACTTCACCGCCGAAAGCGCCAACGAACTGGCGATCGCGCTCAATTCGGGTGCGCTGCCGGTGCCGCTGCAGGTGATCGAGGAACGCACCGTCGGGCCGGACCTCGGCGCGGACTCGATCCGCAAGGGCCTGCTCGCCATGGCGATCGGCAGCTTCGCGGTGATCGCGCTGATGATCGCCACCTATGGCCGCTTCGGCATCTACGCCACGGTCGCGCTGGTGTTCAACGTGCTGATGCTGCTGGGGCTGATGGCGCTCGGCAATTTCACCCTGACCCTGCCGGGGATCGCCGGCTTCGTCATCACCATCGGTGCGGCGGTGGACGCCAACGTGCTGATCAACGAGCGCATCCGCGAGGAACGCAAGCGCGGGCGCAAGGTCGTCGCCGCGGTCGAGGCGGGCTACAAGGAAGCCGGCCGCGCGATCTATGACGCCAACGCCACCAACTTCATCTCCGGGGTGGCGCTGTTCGCCTTCGGCTCGGGCCCGGTCAAGGGCTTCGCGGTGGTGCTGGTGGTGGGCCTGTTCACCTCGGTGTTCACCGGCGTGACGCTGACCCGCATGTGGGTTGCTGGCTGGCTGCGCAAGACGCGCCCCAATGACATCAATATCTGAAGGAGCGATCGCATGAAACTCCTCAAGCTCGTCCCCGACGATACCAACATCAAGTTCCTCAAGCTGCGCGTCCCGTTCTTCGTGCTCAGCCTTGTGCTGATTTTCGGGAGCTGGGCGGCGGTGCTGGTCAACGGCCTCAATTTCGGGGTCGACTTCGCCGGCGGTCAGGAAGTGCGCATGACCTTCGAGGAGCGTGAGCAGGCGCCGGTCGCCTCCTTGCGCGAACTGGTCGGCGGGCTCGGCTATGGCGAGCCGGTGGTGCAGGAATTCGGCGGGCCGCAGACCGTCTCGATCCGTGTCGCCCTGCCCGAAGGCGCCGAGGACACCCCCGGCGCTGCCACCGCTATCGGCGAGAAGGTGATCGCCGCGATCGCCAAGGAATATCCCGACGTGCGCACCGACGGGAACGATACCGTCTCGGGCAAGGTCGCGGGCGAATTCCGCGATCAGGCGATCCTTGCACTGCTGGCGGCGATGGCGGCGGTGTCGATCTTCATCTGGGTGCGGTTCGAATGGCAGTTCGGCGTGGGCGCGATGTTCGCGCTGGTGCACGACGTGTCGGTGACCGTGGGCCTTTTCGCGCTGACGCAGATGGAGTTCAGCCTCCAGATCGTCGCCGCGATCCTCGCGATCATCGGCTACTCGCTCAACGATACCGTGGTGGTCTACGATCGCATCCGCGAGAACCTCAAGAAGTTCCGCAAGATGCCGATGGCCGAGCTGCTCGACCTTTCGGTCAACGAGACCCTGTCGCGCACGGTGATGACCTCGCTGTCGCTGTTCCTCGCGCTGATCCCGCTTCTGATCTTCGGTCCGCCGAGCCTGTTCGGGATGGTTGCGGCGATCACCACCGGCCTGTTCATCGGCGCCTATTCGTCGATCTACATGGCTGGCCCGCTGCTGATCTGGATGGGCGTGACCTCGAACAGCTTCGTGCCGACCGAAGGCGCGATCGAGCGTCAGGAAAAGGTCGCGCGCGGGGAAGTGTAGGTGGGGGCGGGGCTCAGGCCTGCCCGACCAGCCTTTCATAATACTCCGCCAGCGCCGCAGCGTTGGCCTCCCAACTGAACCCTTCCGTCAGCGCGGCCACCGCCTCGCGTGGGGGCGGGGCGTTGAGGATGGCGTTGACGGCTTCCGCGACAGCTTCGGGCGTGCGTTCGGCCAGCAGGCGACCTGCCGTATCGCAGGTGATCAGCTCGCGCGCGCCGCCGACATCGGTGGTCACCACCGGTGTGCCGCAGGCGAGCGCCTCGACCCAGGCATTGGCCAGCCCCTCGGCGACGGTCGGCAGCACCATCACATCGGCGGCGGAGAGGATCAGCGGCATCACGTCGTGATCGAGCGAGCCGGCGAAGAACACCCTTTCGGCCACGCCCTCGCTGGCCGCCAGCGCCCGCAGCCGCGCCTCATCCTCGCCCTTGCCGATCAGCACCAGCCGCGCGCCGGGAATGTCTTTGAGCGCCGCTATCGCGATGCCCTGGCCCTTGCGCTCGATCAGCGCGCCAACGCAGGCCAGCAGCGGGGCGTTGTCGGGCATGGCAAAGCCCATCTCCCCGGAGAGCTGGCGGCGCAGCTGGGTGTGTTCGAGCGGACGGAAGCGGTCGCGGTCGAGCCCGGTGTAATGCACCGTGATCTTGCTCTCATCCATGCCCATCGCCGCCATCTGCCCGGCGAGATCGCGGCTGACGGCCAGCAGGCCGGTGGCCGCGCGCGCGGCATCGAGCATCTGGGCCTTGGCAAAATCCTGCACGCCCCAGAAGCTGATGTCGCTCCCGCGTGCCTTGATCGACAGCGGCAGGCGGAGTTCACGCGCGATGGTCGCGGCCGCAGGGCCGTCGGGGAAGAAGAACTGCGCATCGACCAGATCGAACGGCGTTTCGGCATGGAGACGCTTCGCCAGCGGCAGCACCGCGCGGGCAATCGCGGCGGCGTTGCGGCGCGCGCCGATGCGCGGGATCAGCGTGAAGCGCGGGCGGTGGACGGTGACACCGCCTTCCTCGGCTACCTCGGGCAGATCGGCGAGCGGGCGGTAGCGCCCCAGTGCCAGCGGGGGCAGGCCGATCGGGTTGACCATCGTCACCCGCCAGTTCCCGCGCTTCGCCAGTGCCTCGATCGAGCGCGCCACGAAGGTGCCGAAGCGCGGCCCCGCGGCGTTGGGATAGAGCGTCGAGAGGACGAGGACGTGTTTCACGAAGCCCTTCCTGCGCGCGCGGAGGTTAAAGCGGCCTGACCAGCATGAAGGCGAGCGCGATCCATGCCGGATTGTCGACCACCACCTGCTTCTGCCCCGCGCCGGGTGGCAGCAGGCCGACCAGCGTGCCCTTCCGGTCGATCAGCCGCCCGAAGGCGAAGCGCCCGCCGGGGCGGGGGACAAGGCAGTCGCGGTTGATCGCGCTGGCGGCATCCTCGGGATCGAGCGGCCGCAGCCAGACGAGGTCGCCCGGGCGATATTCGCCGACGCTCTCGCTCACCGCAAGCACCAGCGGGGCCGGGCCATCGGCCAGCTCGCTCGGCAGCAACGCCTCGCGCGGGGCGGCAAGCGCCTGTGCGCCGCTGGCGACCAGCTCGGCGACGATCTGCGCTGTCTCTCCCGCCTCGGTGCGCATCAGGCTCGCCGGTTCCACGCCGAGCGCGGCGGCGATGCGGTTCATCCAGGCAAGCGACAATTGCCGCATTCCCGTTTCCAGCCGCCCGATGGTCTGCGCGGTGGTGGGCGGATCGCAGGCGGCGGCGAGGTCGGCCAGCGTCAGGCCCTTGGCCTTGCGGATGTCGCGGATGCGGTTGAGCATGTCAGGCCCTCAAGTAGCGAAGCGGTAGGGCAACAAAAACGCCCTCGAGTATTAACCAGAATGGTTTTTCACTTTCCTACAGATGAGCCGCTTTGGCAAGCCGCTTCCCGTCATCATCGAGGGGAGAAATGCCATGAAGCGCGAGCTGGTCGAACGCGAACTTACAGCCGAAGGCCCGCGTCGCGGGGCGGCGCAGGGCGGGCGGCGCGCGGTGCGGACCGTCACCGTCAATCTTGCCGAAAGCCCGCTCGCCTGGCTCCACGCGCGCGGGCATTTGTCCGACCGGCTGTTCGACGCGGGCGAGGCGCTGCGGGCCGATTACGAGCGCGCGCAGCTTTCGGCCAGCATCACGATGCGCTGGGATCCGGTGCGGGTGAAGAGCACCGGCGAGCGCGGCCTATCGCCCAATGAAAAACAGATCGCCGCCCGCCAGCGCTTCGACGGCGCGGTGAAGGCGGCGGGGCGGGGGTTGGAGGACATCCTGTGGCGGGTGGTCTGCGCCGGCGAGGCCCTGCCCGAGGCCGAAAAGACCCTGGGCTGGCCCGCCCGCAGCGGCAAGCTGGTGCTGCGCATCGCGCTTGAACGCGTAGCGGAATTCTACCGGATCACATGAGCGGCGGGGAGGGCAGGATTTTCGCTTCAGGACAGTGTCTCATGTGTCTCCAACAGGCCCGAAGATGAACGAAAGGAGAGCTAACCCTCGACCATCTCGGCCAGCATCAGCCAGCGTTCCTCGGCCGCGTCCTTCTCGGCGCGGGCAGTCTCGATGCCCTTCGAGATCGCGGCGAAGCGCTGCGGGTCCTTGGAGTAGAGCTCGGGATCGGCAAGGATCGCCTCGCCCTTGGCGATCGCGGCTTCGAGTTCGGCGATGCGGGCGGGCAGGATCTCGTAGTCGCGCTGGTCCTTGTAGGAGAGCTTGGGCGCCGCAGCGGGCTTTGGCGGTGGCGGGGGGATGGGAGCGGCGGCAGGCTTGGCCTGTCCACCCCCGGCAGCGGGCGCGGCAGGCTTGCGGCGCTTGGCCTCCCAGTCGGCATAGCCGCCCGCGACAATGTCGACCTTGCCCGATCCGTCGAGCCCGAGGGTCACGGTGACGGTGCGGTCGAGGAAGTCGCGGTCGTGGCTGACGATAAGCACCGTGCCGTCGAAATCGGCGATCACCTCCTGCAACAGGTCGAGCGTTTCGAGATCGAGGTCATTGGTCGGCTCGTCGAGCACCAGCAGGTTCGCGGTGCGGGCGAACTCGCGCGCCAGCAGCAGCCGCGAGCGCTCGCCGCCCGAGAGGATGCCGACCTTGGTGTCGACCAGCCCGGGATCGAACAGGAAGTCCTTGAGGTAAGCCATGACGTGCTTCCTCACCCCGCGCACGTCGATCCAGTCGCCGCCCTCGGCCAGGATCTGGCGCACGGTCGCGTCGGGTTCGAGCAGCTTCCTCTGCTGGTCGATCATCACGCCCGACAGGGTGCGGGCATGAGTGACGGAGCCGGTGTCGGGCTCCAGCTCCTTGGTGAGCAGCTTAAGCAGCGTCGTCTTGCCCGCGCCGTTGGCACCGACGATGCCGATCCGGTCGCCGTTCTGGATACGCAGGGTGAAGGGCTTGATGACCGGCCGATCACCGTAGGTCTTGGAGATGCCTTCCGCGACGATCACGGACTTGGACTTGAAGTCGTCATCGCTGGCGAGCTTGAGCTTGGCCGTCCCCGCGCCCGAGATCATCGCCGCCCTGACCGCGCGCATCTGGTGCAGCTTCTCGAGCCGTCCCTGATTGCGCTTGCGCCGCGCGGTCACCCCGCGTTCGAGCCAGTGCGCCTCGATCTTGAGCTTGGCGTCGAGCCGCTCAGCGGCGCGGGCCTCCTCGGCATAGACCGCCTCTTCCCACGCCTCATAACCGCCGAAGCCCACCTCCTTGCGCCGCAGCGTGCCGCGGTCGAGCCACAGGGTCGCGCGGGTCAGGCGGGTGAGGAAGGTGCGGTCGTGGCTGATGGTGATGAAGGCCCCGCGATAGCGGCTGAGCCAGTCCTCCAGCCAGTCGATCGCGCCGAGATCGAGGTGGTTGGTCGGCTCGTCGAGCAGCAGCAGATCGGGCTCCTGCGCCAGCGCGCGGGCGATCGCGGCGCGCCGCCGCTCGCCGCCGCTGGCGGTGGCGGCGGGGCGGCTCATGTCGATGCCGAGCTGGCCGGCGATGGCCTCCACCTCGTGCGCGGCCGGCGCATCCTCGCCGCCCAGCGCGAAGTCCATCAGCGTGGCATAGGGCGAGAAGTCGGGCTCCTGCTCGAGGAACACGATGCGCGTGCCCGGCTTCACCCGCCGCTGGCCGCGGTCCGCCTCGATCCGGCCGGTGATGAGCCTGAGCAGCGTCGTCTTGCCTGCCCCGTTGCGCCCGATCAGCGCCAGCCGGTCTCCGGGGAGCACGTGCAGGTCGATCGGCGCCGCGCCGCTGGTCGGGGTCGGGCCGCCGAACAGCCAGCGCCCGCCCTGTTGCAGCGCGAGTCCTTCGAACGAGAAGATGGGAGGTTGTGCCATGGCCCGCGCTCGTTAGGGACTTGTCAGGGGCCTGCCAAGGCGGTTCAGTCCCGCGAAAGCTGGACGGGTTCATTGGCGCAGGCCTACTGGAGGAAACCGAAGATGATCCGTCCCGCTCTTGCCCTGCTTGCCGCCAGCGCCCTCGCACTTCCCGCCGCCAGCCTTGCCGCTGCCGAGATCGAGCTCAAGGCCGAAGGCCCGGTGGTCGAACTCAGCGTCTTCGAAAGCGTCTCGGTGGCCCCGGACATCGCCACTATCGGCGCGGGCGTGACCACCGAAGCCCCGACCGCGACCGAGGCGCTGCGCCAGAACTCGGCCGAGATGCAGAAGGTGATCGCCAAGCTCAAGGCGATGGGCATCGCCGACAAGGACATCCAGACCACCGGCATCAACCTCAATGCGCGCTATGACTACGATCAGGCGAGCCAGCGTCCGGTGTTCCGCGGCTATCAGGCCTCGAACCGGGTGAGCGTGATCCTGCGCAAGATCGAGGACACCGGTAAGGTGCTCGATGCGCTGGTCGCCGCCGGTGCGAATGATCTCAACGGCCCCTCCTTCAGTATCGAGAACGACGAGGCCGCCAAGGACGCGGCGCGCAAGCGCGCGATCGAGCGGGTGCAGGCGCGGGTGAAGGCCTATGCCGACATGTTCGGATATGACGGCGCGCGGGTGCTGTGGATCAGCGAGAGTATCGAAGGCCGCGGCCCGATGCCCGAGATGGCGATGATGAAGGCCAGCGACGGCATGGTCGCCGCCGCCCCGCCGCCGGTGCAGCCGGGCATGGTCTCAACCGGCATTGCCATGTCGTTCAAGTTCGAGCTGGTGAACAACGCCGCGCAGTAAGGCTGCGCGGCCATTCACTCCTTGTTCAAAGCCTTGCAGCTAGGCATGATTGCATGATGAACCCCGCTCCCTCCCGTCTCGCCGCTGTGCTGGCCGCGCTTGCCGCGGCGGGTCTGGCCGTGGCCGCTCCGGCGGCGGCAGCGCAGGAGCAGTCGCTCAGCGATCAGGGTGAGGCGCGGCGCGAGGCGCAGGCCGGCACCCAGCTCTCGCTGCGCGAGATCGAACGGCGCATCCTGCCGCAGATGCGCGGCAGCGAGTATCTGGGCCCGGCCTATGATTCGACCGCGCGGGCCTACCGGCTCAAGTTCATCCGCGAGGGCCGCGTGACCTATGTCGATGTCGATGCCCGCACCGGACGGGTGATCGGGCGATCCCGCTGACCGTGCGCCGCGCGCGGCATGATCGGGGGACAGGCATGGCATCCTTTCGCCCCCCTTGCTTGACGCTGACGTGCCAAAAGCGCACCAACCCGCCGATGATGCAGCAGGAAAATGGTGGAACATGCGAATTCTGATCGTCGAGGATGAGCCCACGCTGGGCGCGCAGCTCAAGTCGACGCTGGAGCACAACGGCTATGCCGTCGATCTTTCGGCCGATGGCGAGGACGGGCACTTCATGGGCTCGACCGAGGATTACGACGCGGTGATCCTCGATCTCGGCCTGCCCGAAATCGACGGGCTGACCGTGCTCGGCATGTGGCGGCGCGAGGGGCGGACCTTCCCGGTGCTCGTCCTGACCGCGCGCGACAGCTGGTCGGACAAGGTCGCCGGGCTTGATGCAGGCGCCGATGACTACCTCGCCAAGCCGTTCCAGACCGAGGAGCTGATCGCCCGACTGCGCGCGCTGATCCGCCGCGCCTCGGGCAACACCTCGTCCGAACTGACCGCCGGCGATGTGCGGCTGGACACCCGCTCGGGCCGGGTGACGCTGGCGGGCGAGCCGGTCAAGCTGACCGCGCAGGAATACAAGCTGCTCTCCTACCTGATGCACCACAAGGGCAAGGTGGTGAGCCGCACCGAGCTGATCGAACACATCTACGATCAGGACTTCGACCGGGATTCGAACACCATCGAAGTCTTCGTCACCCGCATCCGCAAGAAGCTTGGCGCAGACGTGATTACGACCATCCGTGGACTCGGTTACAGCCTCGACGACCCCGCCGAAGCCCCCCGCGCCTGAGGCGGCGGGCGAGGGCGGTGACGCGCTGACCGGCTTGCCTGCGGGCGAGGCGGCTGTGGCCGTGGCGCAAGCGCCCGCAGCGCAGCCGGACCGCCCCGCACCGCGCGCGAGCCTTGCGCGGCGCATGGGCCTGATTGCGGCGGGGTGGATCTTCGTCCTCCTGCTGGGCGGCGGCATCGCGCTCGAACGCACGCTGACCGCTCAGGTCGAGAGCAATTTCGACGAGCAGCTCGACTACATCCTCACCGCGATGATCTCCTCGGCCGAGATCGACGCGTTTGGCGAGGTCAATTTCTACCGCGCGCTCGGCGACCAGAGGTTCCTCGAACCGGGCAGCGGGCTCTACTGGCAGGTGAGCGGCGCAGGGCATGATCCCTGGCCCTCGCGCAGCCTGTGGGACCGGACGCTGACGCTGCAGGGGGTCGAGACGCAGGGCGAGCATTTCGACAGCGACGTCCATTTCTACAACTCCGCCCAGTTCGCCGGCGAGCCGCTGCGCATCGCCGAGCGTACCGTGATCCTGCCCGGCAGCGAGACGCGCTGGACCTTCGCGGTCGCCAGCGCCACCGAGCAGATGGACGCCCAGATCGGCCGGGTGCGGCTGATCCTGATCTGGAGCTTTGCGGTTCTCGGCCTCGGCCTCCTCGTGATGGCGCTGCTGCAGATCCGCTACGGCCTCTCGCCGCTCAGGCGGGTGCGGGCGGCGATCCAGAACCTGCGCACCACTGGTGCGGGCCGGATCACCGAGCCGCTGCCGCTGGAAGTGCAGCCGCTGGTCGACGAATTGAACGCGCTGCTCGAACATTCCGAGCGGCAGGCCGAGGAAGCGCGGCGGCACGCGGGCAATCTGGCGCACGCGCTCAAGACCCCGCTGACGGTGCTCACCAACGCCGCCACCGCGCGCGCGCCCGACCTCGGGGCCACGGTGATGCGCGAGACCCGTACGATGCAGCGCCACGTCGATCACCACCTTGCCCGCGCCCGTGCCGTCGGTCGCCGCGCGGTCGGCCATGCGCGCACCAATGTCCGGGCCAGTGCCGAGGCCGTGCGCCGCGCGGTAGAGCGGCTCTATCCCGACGGCCGGCTCGACATTGCGGGGAGCCGCACCGCCGAAGTCGCGATCGAGCGGCAGGATCTCGACGAGATGCTCGGCAACCTGATCGAGAACGCCGCCAAGTATGGCGGGGGCTCCGTGTTCGTCACCATCGATCCCGAGGACGAGAGCGCCGAGGGCCGGGCGGGCGAATGCCTGATCTGGGTCGAGGATGACGGCCCCGGCATCCCCGAGGCCGAGCGCATCCGCATCTTCGATCGCGGCGCGCGGCTCGATACCGGCAAGCCTGGCACCGGCCTCGGCCTGGCGATCGTGCGCGATGTGGCGGAGATCTACGGCGGCTCCGTCACGCTCGGTACCAGCGAGGATCTCGGCGGCTTGCTGGTCGAACTGCGCCTGCCGCGCGCATGATGAGAGATGCCGCGAAGGGTTTGGCGGCCAGCGCCGTTAGCCTTCCGAGTGCACCACCACACCCAAGAGCAAACGGGGCCATTTGCGCCGAGACATGAAAGCTGGCGGCGAGCCTTCCATGGCGGCCCCGATGGCCGATGACGCGGCGCTCGCGGCGCGGCTGGCGGCGCGTGATGCTCAGGCGCTGCGCGAGGTGATCGCGCGGCATGCAGGTGCACTCAACCGGATCGCCTACCGCATGGTCGGCGATGCCCATGAGGCCGAGGATATTGTGCAGGAAGCGTGTTTGAGATTGTGGGACCATGCGCCGCGGCTGGCGCAGCGCCATCCGGCGGGCACGCCGGCAGGCGCGGCCCTGCGCCTGTCGGGCTGGCTCAAGCGCGTGGTGACCAATCTCGCGATCGATCGCCTGCGTGCCGGCCGCCGGATCTCGGGTGAGGAAGTGCCCGAACGTGCCGACGAGGCCCCGCTGGCCGACAGCCGTATCGAGGTCGAGCAGCGCGATGGTGCCACCCGCGCGCTGGTGTTGGCGCTGCCCGAACGCCAGCGCGCCGCGATCGTGCTGACCTATTACGAGGAGCTGCCCAATGCCGAGGCGGCCGAAGCGATGGACATGAACATCAAGGCCTTCGAAAGCCTGCTGCACCGCGCCCGCGCAAGCCTGCGGCAGGCCTTTGCGGCGCAGGGAGAGGCACAATGAGCCCCGCCGAACACGACGACGGCGCACCGATCGCCCCGGGCAGCCCGCTGGCGCGCGCGCTGGATGGCTTCGTGGCGCCCGATCTTCCCGCAGGCTTTGCCGACAAGGTGCTCGCCGCCACCGCTACCCGGCCTGCGCCCCTGCCCGAACTGCGCCGCACCGGCTCCACCGGCACGGTGCGCGGCTGGCGGCTCGGACGAAGGATCGCGATCGGCGTGGTCGGTTTCAGCGCGCTGGCGACGGCGGCAGCGGCCACCGGCCTGCTCGAACGGGTCGGCCTGCCGGTGCCCTCGGCGAGCAAGGTATGGGCCAGCATCACTGGCGACGAGCCCGCGAGCAAGCCGGCTGAGGCCGCTGCGGCGGTGGCTGCGGTGCCGGTCGATCCCGCACCGGCCGCGTTCGCGCCGGTCCGCATCGAAGGCCCGATCGACACCCCCGAGGAACTCGGCGAGGCCTTCCGCCGGATCGACGAGGTGCGCAAGGGCCGCTCGGAAATGCGCCGCCAGCTGCTCGACCAGCGCATCACCCGCGAGAAGGAGCGCCGCGCTGCCGCCGGCCTGCCGCTGCCCACCCCCGAGGAGGAAGCCCGCATCCGCCAGCGGCTCGAAGAGGCCCGCCTGCGCCGCGAAGGGGTGCTGAGCGAGCGCATCGAGGCCCGCCGCGAGGAACTGCGCGAGCGGGTCGAAAGCGGCGAGGCGCTGACCCGCGAGGATATTGTGCGCCCGATCCGCGAGGAGCAGCGCAGCCTCCAGCAGCGCCAGCAACTCGAACGGCTGCGGCGGATGAGCCCCGAGCAGCGCCGCGAAGCGGTGCGCCGGCTGCCGCCCGAAGAGCGCCGCGCGCTGATGGAAGCCTGGCAGCAGCGCCGCGCCCAGCGGCTCGGCCGCGAGGCGCCGGCTGGCACGTCGCCGGTTGAAACCGGGCCGCAGAGTGCCCCCGAAGGTACCGCCGAGCCCGATCCGTCCCGCACTGGCACAGCCGAGGCCGAACCGCCGCGCTGAACGAAAAAAGTCGGGCTCCCCGCGAAGGGCGTCCGTCACCTCTCGCGTTTCCCTTGTGTCGCCCGCCGCATGACCCCGACGCGGCGGACAGACATCAACGCACGAGGAGTTTCGCCATGATCAAGACCCCCCTGATGCTCGCTTCGCTTGCCGCGCTGGCCTACGCGCTTCCCGCCGCCGCGCAGGAGCAGAGCCGCACCCGCAGCTATGAAGGCCCCAATGTCAGCGCCACCACCACCACGACGGTGGACCGCGAGGCCGGCACCGCGACCCGCGAGCGCGAGGCGACCAATCTCAATACCGGCAATACCGCATCGAGCACCGCCGTCCGCCAGCGCACCGACGCCGGCGCGACCATCGATGTCGTCCAGACCGGCCCGCAGGGCCGCAGCCGCAGCCTTGAAGGCGAGCGCACGCGCACCGAGAACGGTTCGACCTTCACCGGCACCGCCACCGGCCGCGGCGGCGAGACCTATGGCCTCGCGGGCAGCCGCAGCCGTGACGGGCAGGGCAATTCGCAGGCCAGCCAGAGCGTCACCGACAGCGCCGGCAATGTGCTCGCTGCGCGTGATCGCGTGACCACCCGCAGCGATGGTCAGGTGAGCCGCAGCGTCAGCCGCACCCGCCCGCCCGGTGTCACCCGCCCGCCACGCGCGCGCCGTCCGCGGGGCTGAGACACGCAGGATTGCGCCGCTTTCGGCAGGCATCGCGCGGCCCCGCCTGATCCTGCCACCCGATGGAGCGCGCAAGATGGCGGAGCGCAGGCCGATGCTGGTGGCGCGGCCCGCTCTCCGTCTGGGGCACGCAGCTTTTGACCCGGCTGCGTGCCCCTCTTTTTGCCCGGTTCACACGCGGTTCACGGCCTCCAGGCGATTGATTTCGCTCGCATGATGCGAGGAGGCACGGGCGATGGGCGTGGCGCGGTTCGGCATGGCGGCTCTTTTGCTGACCCTCACCGCTTGCGCCAGCCCACGCGAGCTTGGCTTCAACGGTCAGCGCACCGTCTTCAGCAATCCCTATGTCCCGCCGGTGATCGATTCTGGCACCATCGGCCCGCGCTGCGACGAGGTGCCGGTGCGGCGGTCGGTGTGCACTTCGGGCGCAATTCTCTATCCGGGGCGAGGGAGCCATGCGCTGCTGCCCGATGGCCAGATCGTCCGCCTCACCCGTGCCGAGCGGCGCTTCCTGCGGGACCGCGCCGATGCGCTTCAGGCGCAGCGGGACGTGTTCGAAGCGCTCGCCAACGGTACGCCGCTGCCGCCCGGCTCGCCCGCACTCCCGCGCGAACAGGGCGGGCAGGGTGAGTGGGGGCCGTCGATCCCGCCGCCAACGCCCTCACCATCGGCCCCGCCGACAGCCGGTCGCGGCGACGGTGGACGCGAGGCCGACGCGCCGTTCTGATTTCCGCTTAGCCGCCGCGCGCCTTTTCGTGGTGGCGGATAACTTCATCGATGATGAAGCGCAGGAACTTCTCCGAGAATTCCGGATCGAGGTTGGCCTCTTCCGAGAGCTTCCGCAGCCGCGCGATCTGGCGCGCCTCGCGGTCGGGGTCGGCCGGGGGCAGGGTGGCCTTGGCCTTGTATTCGCCCACCGCCTGGGTGATCCGGAAGCGCTCGGCAAGGATGTGGATCAGCGCCGCATCGATGTTGTCGATGCTCTTGCGATAGGCCGCCAGCACCGGATCGGGTGCATTGGCGGGGGCGGGGGGGCTTTGCGTTTCCTGCGGCATGGCGCGCGAAACTAGCAGCAATTCTGCGCTTGCCAAGCACACGGGGGCCGCCTTAATGCCCGACTGTTATGAGTGCCGAAGTCGTCCCTCTGCCGCGCAAGGCACCAACGCTCGATCCGATGCTGTCGCTGACAGCCGCGGGGATGAATTCCGTCAACGCCGTGATCCTTGACCGGATGCAGAGCGAGATCCCGCTGATCCCGCGCCTTGCCGGGCACCTGATCTCGGGCGGGGGCAAGCGGCTGCGCCCGATGCTGACCCTCGCTGGCGCCGAGCTGGTCGGCTACAAGGGCACCCGCCACCACAAGCTCGCCGCCGCGGTCGAGTTCATCCACACTGCCACCCTGCTGCACGACGACGTGGTCGACGGCAGCGAACTGCGGCGCGGCAAGGCGGCGGCCAACATCATCTTCGGAAATCCGGCGACCGTGCTGGTCGGCGATTTCCTGTTCAGCCGCGCCTTCGAACTGATGACCGAGGACGGCAGCCTCAAGGTGCTCTCGATCCTCAGCCGCGCCAGCGCGGTGATCGCGGAAGGCGAGGTCTCGCAGCTTTCCGCACAGCGCCAGATCAACACCAGCGAGGAACAGTACCTCCACATCATCGGCGCCAAGACCGCCGCGCTGTTCGCCGCCGCCAGCCAGATCAGCGCGGTGGTGGCCGAATGTTCGGAGGAACAGGAACACGCGCTCGAAGCCTATGGCCGCAACCTTGGCGTCGCCTTCCAGCTGGTCGACGATGCGATCGACTATGATTCCGATGCCGCGCAGATGGGCAAGGACCAGGGCGACGATTTCCGCGAGGGCAAGATGACCCTGCCGGTGATCCTCGCCTACGCCCGCGGCAACGAGGAAGAGCGCAAGTTCTGGAAGGACGCGATCATCGGCCACCGTTCGTCGGACGATGATCTCGCCCATGCGATCCACCTGATCGGCAAGCACAACGCGCTGGAAGACACGCGCGAGCGCGCACGTCACTTCGCTACCAGAGCGATCGACGCGATCTCGATCTTCCCTGACGGCAAGGCTCGTCAGGCGATGGCCGAAGCGGCGCAATTCGCGGTCGCGCGCGGGCATTGAGCAAGCTACTGGCCGGGGCAATGCTCCCCGACCTTCCCATCACGGCCATCCTGCCCGATATCCGTGCCGCATTGGCGCAAGCGGGCGCGGGCGTACTGATCGCGCCGCCGGGGGCGGGCAAGACCACCGCTGTCGCGCCTGATCTGCTCTCGCAGCCGTGGTGCACCGGCCAGATCATCCTCACCTCGCCGCGCCGCGTTGCCGCCCGCGCCGCCGCCGAGCGCATGGCCGAGCTGATGGGCGAGAAGCCGGGCGAGACCGTCGGCTACATGACGCGGCTCGACAGCAAGGTCTCGGCCAGGACGCGCATCCTCGTCGTGACCGAGGCGATTCTGGTGAACCGGCTGGTCGAGGACCCCGAGCTCCCGGGTGTGTCCGCCCTGCTGTTCGACGAGGCGCACGAGCGCGCGCTCGACAGCGATCTGGGCCTCGCGCTGGCGCTTGAGACCCGCGCGGTGCTGCGCGAGGATCTGCGCGTGCTGGTGATGTCGGCGACGATCGACGGCGCGCGTTTTGCCCGGCTACTGGGCGAGGGCGCGTCGATCATCGAAAGCGAAGGGCGCAGCTTTCCGCTGACGATCAAATGGCTTGGCGGTGATGCCTCGCAAGGAATCGAGGATCGCATGGCCGCCGCGGTTCTCACCGCATGGCGTGAGGAGGCGGGCGACATCCTCGCCTTCCTGCCCGGCGTGCGCGAGATCGAGCGGGTGCGTGAACGGCTGGAGCCGCGTCTCCCCGACACGCCGATCCATCCGCTCCACGGCCAGATCGAGCCCGCCGCCCAGCGCGCCGCGATCCGCCGTGACCCGGAAGGCCGCCGCCGGATCGTGCTGGCGACCGCGATTGCCGAGACCTCGCTGACGCTCGATGGGGTGAGCGTCGTGGTCGATTCAGGCCTTGCGCGTCTCGCCGAGTTCGACCGCGCGGCAGGCACCACACACCTTGTGACACGGCGCGCCAGCCAAGCCTCGGCGGCGCAGC
The DNA here is from genome assembly GCA_027531395.1 of Porphyrobacter sp. Lineage (GTDB taxonomy): Bacteria > Pseudomonadota > Alphaproteobacteria > Sphingomonadales > Sphingomonadaceae > Erythrobacter. The sequence continues at coordinate 163,866 of JAPZRO010000004.1, forward strand.
GGGCCGGGCGCGCGGCGCGGCAGGGGCCGGGGGTCGCCTACCGCCTGTGGGAGGAGGCCGGGCACGCGGGTCGCCCGGAGTTCACGCCCGCCGAAATCCTCCAGGCCGATCTCGCCCCGTTGCTGCTGCGCCTTGCCAAGTGGGGGACGACCAATCCGGCAGCGCTGCCGTGGCTCGATCCGCCGCCTGAAGCCTCGGTCGCGGCGGCACGGCGCGCGCTGGAGGCACTCGGCGCGCTTGATGCGGGCGGACGGATCACTGCGCTGGGCGAGGCGATTGCCAGCCTGCCGATGGCCCCTGATCAGGCTGCCGCCGTTCTGCACGGTACGGCAGCGGGCTGCGGCGAGGACGCGGCGCGGCTGGTGATGCTGCTGCAGGAGCGCGGCCTCGGCGGGCGCGGCGAGGATCTCATGCAGCGTCTCGCGCGCTGGCGCCTTGACCGCGCCCCGCGATCAGTATCGGCGGGCCGGATCGCGCAAGGCTGGGCGGGACAGGCGGGCAAGCTTGCCAGCGTGATCGGAGCGACTCCCGTGCAGGACGCCGCCGAGGCGCTGGCGCACGCTCGCCCCGATTTCGTCGCCCGCCGCCGCGATCCCTCGGGCGAGAACTGGATCAGTGCGGGCGGGCGCGGCTATGTGCTCGATCCTGCCTCACCGCTCGCCCGCGCCGAGTGGATCGTGATCGGCGATGCGCAAGGGCAGGCCAAGGGCGCGCGCATCACGGCAGGTGCCGAGATCGCACCCGAGAGGATTGTGACGCTGTTTCCCAAGGAGCTTCAGGAACGCGTCACAACCCGCTGGAATAGTGACAAGGATCGTATCGAAGCCCGTCGCGAACGGCGGCTCGGGGCGATCGTGCTCGCCAGCGTGCCCGAGCCTTCGCCCGACCCGGCGATCTATGCCGAAATGCTGGTGGAGAAGGCGCTGGAGCGGCTTGATGAGCTGCTTCCGGAAGGCTTCCTCGCCCGCGCACGGTTTGCCGGCGTCACCGCGCTGTCGCCCGAGGCACTGCGGGAGCACGCCGCCGACTGGCTCGCGCCGCTGCTCGCCGGCCGACGTGACCTCGACCTGCCGCCCCATCGCTATGCCGATGCCGCGCTGGGCCTGATCGACTGGAACGAACGTCAGGCGCTCGATCGCGCGGCGCCCACCCATTTCACCTCGCCCGCCGACACCCGCCACGCGATCGACTATGCCGGCGATGATGCGCCCAGCGTCGAGGTGCGGGTGCAGGGGGTGTTCGGGCTCGACAGCCACCCGATGATCGGGAGCACCCCGCTGCTGCTCAAGCTCACCAGCCCCGGCGGGCGTCCGGTGCAAGCGACGCGCGATCTGCCCGGCTTCTGGCGCGGCAGCTGGCGCGACGTGGTCAGGGACATGAAGGGCCGCTATCCCAAGCACCGCTGGCCCGATCAGCCGTGGCTCGAAAAGCCGAGCATGAAGACCAAAAACGCCTTCAACCGCAGCGATTCGTGATCTAAGGGGCGGGGCCATGAGCGCACGGATATACCAGAAGACCAAGCACGCCATGCAGTCCGGCAAGGCCCACACCGATGAATGGGTGCTGGAGTTTGAGCAGTCGCAGGCGCGCTTTGCCGATCCGCTGATGGGCTGGACCGGCACGGGCGACACCCAGTCGCAGGTGCGGCTGACCTTCCCGAGCAAGGATGCGGCCAAGGCCTATGCCGAGAAATACGGCATCCCCGCGCGCGTCCACGCGACCCCGCCCAAGCGGCTCAAGCTGCAGGCCTACGCGGATAATTTTCGTTAGTCGTGTTGCGGCCCGGGGCCGGTTCCCCGTCATTGCCCGCTTGAAATCTCCCGCATCCCCCGCCATATGCCGGCCCGGGAGTCGGGTGGACGTTTGCGTCTGCTCACCGTGTCAGGTCCGGAAGGAAGCAGCACAGGTGGATTGCGACGGGTCGCCCGGCTCCTTTTTCACCGGCATCGCTGGCACGCGCATCATGACAAACGGGGCCCGAGCGCCTAGCTTGTCGGCATGAACGATTCCGATCCCGAACTGCCCGAGGAAGAGACCGGGCCGACCGCTGCCGAGCTTGAGGCGGCGGGTCAGAACGCGCTGTTCGGCGATCCTGTGCCTGCTCCCGCACCCGCTCCCGCATCCGTGGCAACGCCAGCGCCCGCTCCGGCTCCTGTCGCTGCCAGCAATCAGCCCTACCGCGTGCTGGCGCGCAAGTATCGGCCGCAGACCTTCTCCGAGCTGATCGGGCAGGAGGCGATGGTGCGCACCCTCGCCAATGCCATCGCGCGTGACCGGCTGGCGCACGCCTTCCTGATGACCGGGGTACGCGGGGTCGGCAAAACCTCGACCGCGCGGCTGATCGCCAAGGCGCTGAACTGCGTCGGGCCGGACGGGCAGGGCGGGCCGACGATCGACCCCTGCGGCGTGTGCGAGCCTTGCACCGCGATCGCCGAGGGGCGCCATATCGACGTGATCGAGATGGACGCGGCCTCGAATACCGGGGTCGACGATGTGCGCGAGATCATCGAGCAGGTGCGCTATGCCGCCGTCTCGGCGCGCTACAAGATCTACATCATTGACGAAGTCCACATGCTGTCGCGCAATGCTTTCAACGCCTTGCTCAAGACACTTGAGGAACCGCCGCCGCATGTGAAGTTCCTGTTCGCCACCACCGAGGTCGACAAGCTGCCGGTGACGGTGCTGAGCCGCACCCAGCGCTTCGATCTGCGCCGCATTCCGGCGCCGATGCTGGCGGAGCATTTCGCGAAGGTCTGCGCGCTGGAGGGTGTCGAGGCCGAAGGCGAGGCGCTCAGCATTATCGCCAATGCCGCCGAAGGCTCGGTGCGCGATGGCCTTTCGATCCTCGATCAGGCGATCGCCCATGCCGATCTGGACGGGGAGGGCAAGGTCGCCGCATCCCGCGTGCGTGACATGCTCGGGCTGGCCGACAAGAGCGCGCAGCGCCGCCTGCTCGGCCACCTGCTCGAAGGCGATGCGTCCGCACTGCTGGCGGCGGTGGACGAACAATATGCGCTCGGGGTCGAGCCGCTGGCGCTGATGCGCGCGCTGATGGACCTCGTCCACCGCATCACCTTGGCGCAGGTGTCGGGCACTGAGCCCGAGGCCCCGGCCGAGGAAGAACGCGCCGCGCTGGCCGATTTTGCCGCGCGGCTGGGGGCGGGGGAATTGCACCGCCTGTGGCAATTGCTGCTCAAGGGCCATGACGAGGTGCGCACCGGCCCCGATCCGCTGGTGTCGCTGCAAATGGCGCTGCTGCGCATCCTGCACGCCGCGCAGATGCCCGATCCGGGCAAGCTGGCGAAGCGACTGGAGGAGATCGCGGCGGGCGGGTTTACGGCTCCGGTCACAGCACCTTCGGCCGAGGGCAGCGCTCCCGCGCCGGCCGCTCCGGCCTCTGCCGCGCCGGCGCGGGACTGGGCCGCGCTGGTCGAGGCGGTCGATGCCTCGGGCCAGCTGCGCGTCGCCCAGATGATGCGTGACCGGGTGCGGGTAATCGAACTCGGCCCCGAAAAGCTGGTCTACGAACAGGCCGACAGCTTCACCGATGATCCCGCGCCCGATATCCGCGAGGCGCTGTTCAAGCTCACCGGCAAGCGCTGGCAGATGGAACGCGGCAGCGGTGCGGCACAGCCGTCACTGCGCGAGGCGGCCGAGGCCGAAGCCGCCGCCGAGGAGGCGCGCATCCGCTCCGATCCGTTGGTCGCGGCAGCCTTCACGGCCTTTCCCGAGGCTGAACTGCTCGGGACCGAGGGCAATGTCGCCCGCGCGTCCCGTCCCCCCTGGAACTGAGGAGTCCCCCCGAAATGAAGTCGATGGAAGAGATGATGAAGGCGGCCCAGCAAGCCGCCGAGACGATCCAGAAGCAGATGAACGAGATGCAGGTGAAGCTCGATGCGATCGAGGTCGAGGGCACCGCCGGCGGCGGCCTCGTCAAGGTCCGCGCCAGCGCCAAGGGCCGCATCCTCGGGGTGAGCATCGACGACAGCCTGATGAACCCCGACGACAAAGGCATCGTCGAGGATCTGGTCGCCGCCGCCTTCAACGACGCGCGCGACCGGGCGGACCGAGTCTCGAACGAGCAGATGAAGGAAATGCAGTCCTCGATGGGCCTGCCGCCGGGGTTCAACCTGCCCGGTCTGGGGTGAGGCGTGACGGGTCTCGCGCCCGCGTCCACAGCTTAGCCTTCGCGCACCATTGCGAGACCGGAAGGGCCTTCCCATATCTCCTATATGAACCAGACCTACCCTCTCCTCCCCCTGCGCGACATCGTTGTCTTCCCCGGCATGGTCGTCCCCCTGTTCGTCGGGCGCGACAAGTCGGTGGCGGCGCTTGAAGCCGCGATGGAAGCCTCCAAGGACATCGTCCTTATCGCCCAGCTCGATCCGGGCTGCGACGATCCGGAGGGCGATGATCTCTATGATGTCGGCGTCATCGCTCAGGTGCTCCAGCTACTGAAGCTGCCCGATGGCACGGTGCGCGTGCTGGTCGAAGGCCAGACCCGCGCGCGCCTGACCGCGCTCGAGAATGCCGGCACGCACCTCGTTGCCGAGGTCGAGCCGCTGGTGCCGGAAACGGTCGCCGGCAGCGAAGTCACCGCGCTGATGCGGCAGGTGACCGAGCAGTTCGGCGAATATGTGAAGCTCAACAAGAAGATGGGCGAAGACAACGGCGTCGACCTCAGCGAGGTCGATGATGCCGGACAGCTGGCCGACACCATTGCCGCGGCGATCAGCGCCAAGGTGTCCGACAAGCAGAGCCTGCTGACCGAGAGCAATCCCCTGAAGCGGCTCGAACTCGTCATGGCCTTCATGGAAGGCGAGCTGTCGGTGCTGCAGGTCGAGCGCCGCATCCGCGGGCGCGTGAAGCGCCAGATGGAGAAGACCCAGCGCGAATATTACCTCAACGAGCAGCTCAAGGCGATCCAGTCGGAGCTTGGCGGCGGGGACGACGGCGAGGGCAACGAGATTGCCGAACTCACCGAGAAGATCGAGAAGACCAAGCTTTCCAAGGAAGCCAAGGCCAAGGCGCAAGCCGAGCTGAAGAAGCTGCGCTCGATGCAGCCGATGAGCGCCGAGGCGACGGTGATCCGCAACTATCTTGATGTCCTGCTTGGCCTGCCGTGGGGCAAGAAGTCGAAGCTCAAGAAGGACATCGCCAAGGCGCAGGAGATCCTTGATGCGGATCACTATGCGCTGGAGAAGGTCAAGGACCGGATCGTCGAATACCTCGCGGTGCAGGCGCGCACCAACAAGCTGAAGGGTCCGATCCTGTGCCTCGTCGGCCCGCCGGGTGTGGGCAAGACCTCGCTGGGCAAGTCCATCGCCAAGGCGACGGGGCGCGAATTTGTGCGCCAGTCGCTGGGCGGGGTGCGTGACGAGGCCGAGATCCGCGGCCACCGCCGCACCTATATCGGCTCGATGCCGGGCAAGATCGTCGCCAACCTGCGCAAGGCCGGAACCAGCAATCCGCTGTTCCTGCTCGACGAGATCGACAAGCTCGGTCAGGACTTCCGCGGCGATCCGGCCTCGGCGCTGCTGGAAGTGCTCGACCCGGAACAGAACGCCAAGTTCCAGGACCACTATCTCGAGCTCGATCTCGACCTCAGCGACATCATGTTCGTGTGCACTGCGAACAGCCTCAACCTGCCCCAGCCGCTGCTCGACCGGATGGAGATCATCCGGCTCGAGGGCTATACCGAGGACGAGAAGGTTGAGATCGCCCAGCGCCACCTCGTTGAAAAGCAGGTCAAGGCGCATGGGCTGAAGAAGGGCGAGTTCGCGCTTGAGGAAGCCGCGCTGCGCGACCTCATCCGCTACTACACCCGCGAGGCCGGAGTGCGTACGCTGGAGCGCGAGATTGCCAAACTGTGCCGCAAGTCCCTGCGCCAGATCCTCGAGAAGAAGGCGGACAGCGTCACCATCACGCCGGAAAACCTCGGCGACTATTCGGGCGTGCGCAAGTTCAAGCACGGGGTCTCGGAAGAGGAGCCCCAGGTCGGTGCCGTCACCGGCCTCGCCTGGACGTCGGTCGGCGGCGAGCTGCTCACCATCGAGAGCGTCACCACCCCTGGCAAGGGCGAGGTCAAGACCACCGGCAAGCTCGGCCAGGTGATGAACGAGAGCGTCGCGGCCGCCTTCAGCTTCGTGAAGGCGCGCGCGCCCGCCTATGGCATCAAGCCCTCTGTCTTCAACCGCAAGAACGTCCACATCCACCTGCCCGAAGGTGCTGTGCCCAAGGACGGGCCGAGCGCCGGGATCGGGATGGTCACCTCGATCGTCTCGACCCTCACCGGCATCGCTGTGCGCCCCGATGTGGCAATGACCGGCGAGGTCACGCTGCGCGGCCGCGTGCTGGCGATCGGCGGCTTGAAGGAGAAACTGCTCGCGGCGCTGCGCGGAGGCATCAAGACCGTCCTCATCCCCGAGGAGAACGTCAAGGACCTCGCCGAGATTCCGGCCAATGCCAAGGCAGGACTGGAGATCATTCCGGTGAGCCATGTCGACGAGGTGCTGGCCCGCGCGCTGGTCGAGCCGCTGGAGGCGATTGAGTGGACCGAGGCGGACGATCTGGCGAGCCAGCCGGGAACCACCGCTTCGGGTGCCAATCCCGGCGCTTCGGAGGTGCCAACCGCACATTGAACCGCTAGAAGGCGACCTCTTGCCGTGATTCGCGGCAGGGTCGCCTTCAATCCCGGACACAGGAGTGGTTCGTTTCATGGCGCATCGCGCCGTGATCCGCTGCAAAACTTCCCCGCTTTGCGCGGTCATCGCTTCGGGGGCGAATAGCCTTTGACAGCCTTGCCGAAACAGTCTCAAATTCGGTCTTTTCGTGGGGCGATTCACCGAAACAACAAAATCTCGAGCCTAGGGGGTTCACAGATGAACAAGAACGACCTGATCAGCGCCGTTGCCGATGCGAGCGGCCTTTCGAAGAGCGATGCCTCGAACGCGGTGGAAAGCGTGTTCGACACCATCACCAAGGCCCTTTCGGGCGGCGACGAAGTGCGCCTGGTGGGCTTCGGCACGTTCTCGGTCGCCAAGCGCAAGGCCTCGATCGGCCGCAATCCGCGCACCGGCGAGGAAATGAAGATCAAGGCGTCGAACCAGCCCAAGTTCAAGGCGGGCAAGGGTCTCAAGGACGCCGTTAACTGATCACCTGACGCGCGCCCCGCAGGGCGTTGCAGGCAGAAGAAAACCCCGTCGACCTCAGCGGCCGGCGGGGTTTCTTCTTGTCCGCGCGGGTTGCGGCGCTGCGAGGCGTTCAGCCGCCCGCAGCGATCAGCGCGGTGGGAGCGGCCGAGGTGCGCTGCGAGATGTTCCAGCGCAGCACCTCGCCACCGGCGGTGGCGGCTTCCGCGCCTTCATCGGTGTTGTTGGCGAGGATCCGCATGCCCGGCGCGGTGCGGATCGTGAAGGTGCCGTCAAGCACCGGCATTCCCGGGATCTGCGCGGCCTCGGGATTATCCTTGTTGGCATCTTCGGCGGCGCCCATCGCCGCGAGGCTCGCCAGCGAGCCCATGCCGCCCATCATCGCGCCCATCGGATTGTCGCCGCTCTGGAACACGAAGGCCGGGGCATTGATGCGCACCTGTCCGCCATCGCGCAGGATCATCTGGACGAACGGATTGGTGGCGGGGAAGCCCTCGATCGTCGGGAACATGAAATCGTGGCCCAAGGTGCCGCTGACCGAATAGCTCACCTCGAACAGGCCGTCGCCCTTGTGCACCACGCGGTTCCAGCCCTTCTGCCGTTCGAGCAGGCGGACCATTTCTTCGGTCGCCTTGGGATCGGTCGGGTCGATGCCGCCCATCATCGCCTTCATCATCTCGGCGTCCTTCTTGGCCTTGGCGGCCCGCTCCTCGGCGCCGGCATCCCATTCGGCACGCTGCGAGGCGAGTTCTTCCTTGGTGCACTCACGCGGCTCGTAGGTCTCCTCGTCGTAGCATTCGGACGGGGTGAAGGCCTCCTCGGTGGTCGCCCCCATGAGCGCCAGCTTGGAAAGGGTGAGGAAGAAGATCTCTCCTTCATAGCTGAAGGTGAAGCTGTCCGGCCCGGTCAGCGCCAGCTCGGACGTGAACTTGCCCGGCGACATGAAGCAGCCCGACAGCACCAGCGCAAAGCCGGTGAGCAGCGCCGCGGCGCGCAAGCGGATCGTCGAAAACATGGTCATGGCATTTCCCTCCCTCGGGCAGCGTTCTAGCCGCGCGTGGCGACGGCATAAAGCGCAATCGCCGCCGCATTCGAGACGTTGAGGCTTTCGATTGCCGAGGAGATCGGCAGCTTGGCGAGCGCATCGCAATGCGCGGCGATGTTGTGGCGCAGGCCCTCGCCCTCGGCGCCGAGGACGATCGCGAGCGGGCCGGTGGGCATGGTGTCGGCGAGCACCGCTTCGGCTTCACCGGCGAGCCCGATGCGCCAGTATCCGGCCTCGGCCAGCTCCTCCAGTGCACGGGCAAGGTTGACCACGCGCACCCAGGGCACGCTTTCCAGCGCGCCCGAGGCAGCTTTCGCCAGCACACCGCCTTCGGGCGGCGCATGGCGATCCTGGGTGACGATCGCTGCGGCATTGAAGGCCGCTGCCGAGCGCAGGATCGCTCCCACGTTGTGCGGATCGGTGACCTGATCCAGCACCACGATCGGCCGGTCGGCTTCGCCCAGTGCGACCTCGTCGAGGAACACGTCCTCCAGCGGCGCACATTCGAGCACCAGCCCCTGATGCGGCGCGTCCTTGGCGACCAGCCGCGCGAGGTCGGCGACGTCGGCATATTCGACCGGGAAGTCGGCCGGCAGTTCGCCGTCGAGACTGGCGATGCCCTCGCGGGTCGCCCACAGCTTGCGGTGCTGGCGTTCGGGATTCTTGAGCGCTGCTTCGACCGGATGACGGCCCCACAGGCGCACCTGTCCGGTGCTCGCCTTGCCCGAACCGCGTCCGCCCTTCATCCGCCCGGCGCGTCCGCGCAATGCGCGCTTGCGTTTACCTTCGGTCATTGTCGCTCCTTGCCAGCATCAGAAGCGCCCCCTGCCAGCAGGGCCATTGACAGGCAAGCAGTGCTTCGCCAAAGGGGCGCCTCTCGGCAGCGGGCCCCCTTGGGGACTCGCGCTAATTCAGGGCGCAAAAGCGCTCGGGAACGCCCCCCTCAAGGCAGGGGACTGTGTGGACAGGTGGCCGAGTGGTTAAAGGCAGCAGACTGTAAATCTGCCCGCGCAAGCGTACGCTGGTTCGAATCCAGCCCTGTCCACCACCTTCCTTCGGTTTCTCTTTGGGCCGCGCCTCAGCGCAGCGAAGCCTGCGAATCCGCCAGCATCGTCGTGAGGTAGCCGAGTGTCTGGCGCGCCTTTTCGAGCGATTGCTGCGCCACGCTCTCCGATTGCGTGCCGCGCATCGAGCGGGCCAGCGTATCGAGGTAATTGCGATAGCCACGGGCCGCTTCGGCGTTCTGCTGCCTCAGGCGATAGGCGGTGAGTTCCTCCGGCGAGGCATCGCGCGGCGGCCTCTGGCGGCTTCCCAGCCGGATCACCTGACGCACCGCGTCCCTGCCCTGATCCATCGCCAGCCTGAACTCCCTGAGCGTTACCGCGCTCGCGGCGGTCTCGGCAACCGGGGGCGCGGCGGCGGCGGTCAGGCTGGCGGCATCGGCCGCAGCGGCCTGGGCCTCGCCGAGCGTGGGGGTGATGCGCGGGGCGGGGACGGGCGCCGGCTCCACCCGCGCGTCGCGCTCAGGCGCTGTGTCGAGGGTTTCGGGGGCGGCAAGCAGCGCGGCGCTGTCTGCCGCAGGATTGGTAGCCAGCGCGCTGGGCGCGGCGGGTGCGGTGACGGCTTGCTGGGGGCTCGCGCGTTCGATCGCCGGGGCCGGGGCCTCGCCCGTCACGCCCGAGACATAGGCCACGCCGCCGCACAGCGCGGCAAAGGCCATCGCGATGCCGGCGTGGAGGAGCAGCTTCCGGCCGCCGCCCGGCTCCGTCCTGCCGGTGGCCGAGAGCGCGACCGGGGCGGCCTGGTCGGAGCGCACGAGCCAGGGGAAGGCGTCGAGCGGGGGCAGGTCGATTTCGCTGGGGGGAAGGGCGGCGTGGGCGAGCATTTGGTCAGTCATCCGTTCTCGGCAAGAGGTCTCTTGCCACTCACAACGGATCAGCTCGGCCGCTTATTCCGGCGTTGCAGCGGTGGATGCATGAAATAATTCAGGAAAAAGCCCGGGCGGAAGGCGGACATCGGCCCGCCCTCCGCCCGAACCTGCGACCCTCACGGGATCAGGCAGCCAAGGTTTGTGGCGCGGTATCGGTCCATTCGAGGCCGGGGCGGTAGCGCGCGTCGACCTTGCCGTCCTTGAGGACGAAGAGGTGCAGCCAGCCATTGTCGAACAGATCGCGCACGCCGGGGTGGCGTTCGAGGACGCCGAGGATCTCCTCGCGCGGGGCCTCGATCATGACACTGAGGCGCAGGGGTTCGTGCGCCAGCACCGCGCCATCATGCACTGCCTGCCACGGCAGGCCGGCGCGCAGGCGTCCGCCATTGCCCTCAATCACACCGATCCCGCCAACGACATTGTGGATCAGCTTGTTGCCGCCGCCGAACATCTCGGGCGCAACCGAGGAGCCGAAATATTGCAGGGATATCCAGCTTGCGACCACCACCGGCGCGGTGATGATCAGTTCGAGCGTGCCGAAGCCCTCGTCGGCGCGCCAGTCGTAGGAGTGAAGGAAAGCTCGCCCGCCGAGATCGCGGCCCGCCGTCGCCGCGCGCGGGGCGGCAATGAAGGCCGCGCAGCCCGCCAGACCCCATTCGGGGCGGATTTCGGCCCAGTTGCTGGCGCGCTGGTGGATGGTGTTCCAGCGCGCGCCCGGCAGTCGCACCGCGCGCTCGGCCCGGGCGACCTTTGCCGCCTGCGCCAGCCACTCGCGCACTCTGGCAAGGTCGCCGGCGCGGGGCCCAGGCAGGCCGTCCTCGTAGATCGTGACGCGATCGGTGGTGGTGTCATGCAGGCCGGCGACGAACAGCGTGTCCGCCGGGACCTCGACCCCGCGTGCGGCGAGGCCTGCGCGGGTCTCGGGATCGTTGAGCAGGATCGCCAGCAGGCGGGCCGAGACCTCGCCGGTGTAACCTCCGCAGGCACCGCAGTGATAGGCGCTCTCGTGCGGGTTGTTGGTGACGTTCCCGCCGTGGCCGAGCAGCAGCACGATCTCGCCGTGGGCCATGGTTAGGCTCATCGCCTTGAGCACGGCAGCGCCGGTATCGGCCTTGGCCTCGGCGCTCATCCCGCCGATCACTTCGGGGGCGGGCTCGGGTTTAGCCTTGGGCGCAAAGCCCAGCGCCGACTTCACCAGCTTGGCCGCATAGACCGGGCCCATCGCCTCGACGAAGGCGAAAGAGCTGACCGCTGCCTGCCGGAACCGGCCCCATGCGCGCGCCGAACGGGCGGTGATGCGGGCCTGCTGGTCGCGCGCCGGATCGCCTGCGCTGGTGGTCTCGACCGCCGGGTTGAGCAGCACCGGCAGGCGCGCCTCGCGGATGTCGGAGCCGTGGGCATGGTGCGCCAGCGGCAGGCCGAAGAAGCCGGCAAAGCCGATCGTGGCGATGCTGTCATCGATGCTTTCGAGCGCGCGGCGGAACACTTCTGAGCGCACGTCGATGCAGAAAGCGGCCTGCAGGAAGGGGCGATCACCGGAAGGCGCCTCCCCGTCGAGAGCCGCGACAAGGCGGCGCTGGTGGCCGCGATCGGCCGCGTCCTGGAGGATCGCCAGCGCCACCTCGTCGGCGCCGGGCGCCACCGGCTCGGCATGGGCAGCGACGGTGGCGGCCCAGCGCTCGGCAACTTCGGGAGCGTGGGCGAGCAGGGCTTCTTCCCAGATCAGGCGGATGGCGAGCAGATCGACCATGGTGCGGTCGGTGTCGCCGGCGAGTTCCGCCTGCCACAGCAGCCAGCGGGCGTGCTGCGACCAGCCGCCCATGCTCATGAACAGGCGGTGGAAGGCGGTCTCGGCGGCGGCATCGGTGATGCCCAGCGCCTCGGCGGCGAACAGGATCGCGCGCTCGGGCGTGTCGGGCGCGGCGGCGACATGGGCGCAGAAGCCCTTGAGCCCGGCGATCTCCGGGGTCAGGTCATGCATCGCCCAGGCGCGCCATGCGGCGAAAGCCTCGGAGCCCGGCGCGGGCGACCACAGCGCTTGCCCGCGATCGAACTGACCCGCGGCCCACAGCCCGATGCACTTGTCGATCAGCGCCGGCCAGTCGATGCCAGTCGCTTGCGCGGCGAGATCGGCGACGGTCGGCAGGGCGGCCGGTGCGGGGCCATCGCCCAGCTGTTCGGCGGCGCGGCGCAGATGGGTCGTATCGGCGGGGCGCAGCGGCGCAATCGAGGCAGCCAGGGCGTCGGCAAGATCGTCCTCGTTGATGCGGCCGTCGCGGATCGCGGCGGCGTAGTCCGCGCCCTTGCGGGTCACGCGGATGCCCGCGACCCGGCCCAGGCGTGCAGCGGCAGTGGCAAGATCCTCGCCGGTCTGGCCCAGGAAGGGATTGACCGCAACCGTGGCATCGAGCGGGAAGGCCGGAGGAATGGCGCGGGCAGCCGCCTCGGCAGCTTCGAGAATGGCCGACAGCCTGACCGGCGTGATCTGCGAGTGCTTCATGAACATGGGCGTTACTCCGGTAGGACGGCGGATCAGCGTGAGCCGGTGATGCGGAAGCCGCCGATCGCGCGATCGAGCAGGGCGTTGAGGTAGAGGCCGTTGGCGAGGTGGACGCGCAGGCCTGCGGTGGCAGGGTGGTGCGCCCACAGCGGGAACAGCGCCTGGGCAAAGGCGACGAGGCCGAAGCTCGCCACCGCCACCACCAGCAGCGCCCATTCCAACTCGGTCGGCATCGGCGCCGCGGGAAGGATCGGACCCCAGATCGCCTGAGCGATGGTCTGGAAGCTAAAGTAGCCCACCGCGGCAGCCAGCGCGGAAGCGGCGGTGCGCTTGGTGAGGGCGACAGGCGCACGGTCGGCGAGGCCCTGCGCGACAAGGTAGGCGACCCCGAAGATCAGGATCGCGCCAAGCGCCAGCGCCTGCGGCGACTTGGGCCCGAAGGCGGCGGTGAAGGCGGCCGCGATCACGGCGAAGATCGCCAGCGCCAGCGCGAAGCTCTTGAGCACCGCCGGCACGCTCGGCACAGCGACCGGACCGGGGCGGCGGATGCCGGCGACTTCGGTGACCGCATTTCCCGACGAGAGGAAGGCATGCGCCTTGTAGAGCGAGTGCGCGACGATGTGCAGCAGCGCGAGGGTCCAAAGGCCAAGGCCGCATTGCAGCAGCATGAAGCCCATCTGCGAGATGGTCGACCAGGCGAGCGCGGTCTTGATCGCGCTCTGGGTGAGCATCACGGCGGCGCCGAACAGCGCGGTGAAGCCGCCGATCATCACCAGCGCGGCCATCGCCCCGGTGCTCGACTGCACCAGCGGCGCGGCGGTGATGAGGAGGACGCCGCCCGAATTGATGATCCCGGCGTGGAGCAGGGCGGAGACGGGGGTGGGGGCCTCCATCACCTCGGTCAGCCAGCCGTGCAGCGGGAAGGCGGCGGTCTTTAGGGCGGCCGCAGCGACGATTGCGGCGACGCCCAGCGTGCCGGCAAAGCCAAGCCCGCTGGCCGCGGCGGCGGCGGGGAGGGCGCCAAGGTCGAGCGTGCCGAACTTGCTGAACAGCAGCCCGGCGGCGCAGGCGAGCATCACGTCGCCCGCATACCACACCCGCGCAAACTTGGTTGCGGCGCGCTGCGCCTCGGGCCGGTCGGGGTAGAACAGCAGCAGCTTGCGCAGGGTAAGGCCGACCGCGAAGGTCGCGATGATGAGGGTGGGCAGGGTCGCGGCCTGCGCGAACACCAGCACCGCTGCCAGCGTCACCAGCATCAGCCCGTGGAACGCCCCCTCGCGCGCCTCGCCGTCGAGATAGGTGCGGCTGTAGCGCATCACGATCCAGCCGATGAAGCCGACCAAGCTGGCGACTGCGGTGCTGACCAGATCCGCGCGCAGGCCGATCTGCGCCGCGCCTTCAAGCAGGCCCACACCCGCTACCGGGCCGAGCGCGGTCTGCACCAGTCCGCCGAGCGCCAGCGCGAAGGCCGCGAAGGCCGAGGCTTCCGACCAGCGCGGCAGGCTGCCGGGCCGCTGGCCGGGCCGGAGCGCGGCGAACAGGGCTGCGGGCATGAGCGCCAGCGGGGCGAGGAACGACAGGGCGAAAGCAAGCGACATGGCGGCACTCCGACGGAGGGGTTCGAAGGATGTGCCGTCCCAATAAAATCTCGACAGAATTTAAAAAATTACATATTTTGCGGCTAAACGTTCGGATAATTGGAACGTTATTCGGGAGTTTCCGGTGGCGAACCTCAATCTGCATCACCTGCGCCTGTTCCGCGCCACCGCCCGCGAAGGCACCCTGACGGCGGCCGCGCGCGCGCTCAACATCTCGCAAAGCGCGGTCTCCACCCAGATCAAGGCGCTCGAGGCCGATCTCGGGCATGATCTGTTCGAGCGGCGCGGGCGCAATCTGGTGCTGACCGAGGCAGGGCGGATCGCGCTCGATTATGCCGACCAGATATTCCTCGCCTCGGACCAGCTGATGGCAACCTTCCGCGCGGTCGGCGGGCAGCGCAAGGTCCTCAGGATCGGCGCGCTGGCGACCTTGTCGCGCAACTTCCAGATGCGCTTTCTCGCACCGCTGATCGGCCGCGACGATGTCGAGGTGGTGCTGCGCTCGGGCACCCAGCCGAGCCTGCTGCGCGCGCTCGAAGCGATGAGCATCGACGTGCTGCTGACCAACCTCGTCCCCGCACGCGACGCCGCCAGCCCCTATCTCGTGCGGCGGCTCGATGAGCAGCCCGTGAGCCTCGTCGGCGCGCGTTCACGGCTGGCGCTGGCGGCGCAGGGCCTGACACGCCTGCTGACCACGGTGCCGCTGATCCTGCCGACGCCCGAGACCGCGCTGCGCGCCGGGTTCGACGCGATGATCGAGCGCATGGGCATCGTCCCGCGCATCGCTGCCGAGGCCGACGACATGGCGATGCTGCGTCTGCTGGCGCGCTCCGACGCGGGCGTGGCGGTGATCCCGCCGATCGTGGTGCAGGACGAGCTTGCCGCGGGCCTGCTCTACGAATTGTTCCAGCTGCCCGACCTGTCCGAGGTGTTCTACGCGGTGACCATCCGCCGCACTTTCCCCAATCCATTGCTGGCCGAAGTGCTGGGCCGCGATGACGACGGGGCGGGCGGAGCGGCGGACTGAACGTCCACCGCTCCGGCGCTACCGGGTCTTGCAGGGCGCAGGGGTGCGCTTTAAGGCCGCTCGCTTCACGCAAGAGGGATTCATGCAGGAAGCGCAACCTAGCCTTACCGGCCGCCCGGTGATCTCCGCCACCGGCCTGTTCACCCCGGCCGAGACCATCACCAACGAAGAGCTGGTCGCCAGCTTCAACACCTTCGTCGATCGTTACAACGCCGCGCATCCCGAGGCCGAGCCGCTGGCCTATTCCTCGGTCGAATTCATCGAGAAGGCGAGCGGGATCAAGGCGCGCCATGTGATGAGCAAGGCGCCGATTCTCGACCCCGACATCATGGCCCCGCGCTGGCCCGAGCGCGCCAATGACGAGCTGTCGATCATGGCGGAAATCGGTGTCGCCGCTGCCCGGCAGGCGCTGGAGCGCGCCGGACGCGATCCGAAGGACGTGGACGCGATGCTGTGCGCGGCCTCGAACATGCAGCGCCCCTATCCGGCGATGGCGATCGAGATCCAGCAGGCGCTCGGCATTAATGGCTTCGGCTTCGACATGAATGTCGCCTGCTCCTCGGCCACCTTCGGGATCCAGACGGCTGCCGACTACATCCGCGCGGGCAATGCCCGGAGCGTACTGGTGGTCAGTCCCGAAATCACGTCCGGCCACCTCAACTGGCGCGACCGCGACAGCCACTTCATCTTCGGCGATGTGGCGACCGCGGTGCTGGTCGAGGATGCCGCCATCGCTCCGGCACAGCACTGGGACATCCTCGGCACGAAGCTCAAGACGGTGTTCTCGAACAACATCCGCAACAATTTCGGCTTCCTCAACCGCGCCACGCCCGAGACCGAAGGCGCAGCGGACAAGCTGTTCGTCCAGGAAGGGCGCAAGGTGTTCAAGGAGGTGGTGCCGATGGTCGCGCAGATGATCCTTGATGAAGCCGTCCGCCTCGGCATCGCGCCCGAGGGCCTGCGCCGCTTGTGGCTGCACCAGGCCAATGCCGGCATGAACCGTCTGATCGCGCACAAGGTTCTGGGCCACGAGGCGAACGAGGACGAGAGCCCGACCGTGCTCGACACCTATGGCAACACCTCCAGCGCCGGCTCGATCATCGCTTTCCACCAGCATTCGGACGATCTGGTGGCGGGCGATACCGGGCTGATCTGCAGCTTCGGTGCGGGCTACTCCGCGGGCAGCGTGTTCGTTCGCAAAGTCGGCTGAGGTGGCTGCAGCGGACCGAGTGTCCTTGCAGGCCCGCGCGCCACTCCCTAGAAGCTGAGCGATGGCAGGTGAAATCCTCGATAACAAAGGCCGGGGAGACGCGGGCTGGACCTGGCCCACGATCCACCCGGAAGGTCGCAAGTTCGGGCTCGCCGCCAGCGCGGTCAGCCTGTTCTTCTTGGCTGTCGGCTGGGAGCTGATCGGCTGGCCGCTGGCTTTGCTCTCGATCGGGGTGTTCGCCTTCTTCCGCGATCCCGAGCGTGTGGTGCCGCAGGCGGATGCCGCGCTTGTCTCGCCGGCTGACGGTCTGGTGACCCTGATCGAGGAAGTCGAGCCGCCGCGCGAACTCCAGATCGACGACGGTTCGGGCTTTGCCGGTCTTCCCGCCGGTCCGGTGACGCGGGTGTCGATCTTCATGAGCGTGTTCGATGTGCACATCAACCGCACCCCCGTGGGCGGAACGGTGCGGCGGGTGGTCTATATTCCCGGACGCTTCATGAATGCCGAGCTCGACAAGGCGAGCGAGGACAACGAGCGCCAGCATATCCTGATCGAGCGCGGTGACGGGCTCAAGATCGGCTTTACCCAGATCGCGGGGCTGGTGGCGCGGCGGATCGTACCTTTCGTCAAGCCCGGCGATATCGTTGCCAAGGGCCAGCGCGTCGGGCTGATCCGCTTCGGTAGCCGGGTCGATGTCTACCTTCCCGCCGGCACCGATCCCAAGGTGATGATCGGGCAGACCGTGATTGCGGGCGAGACGGTGATCGCCGACATCGGCCAGCGCGGGCTGATCGAAGGGATCGCCCAATGAGCAGCCGGCCGCCACGCAAACGGGGCTCGCGCAAGCTGCCCGGCGCCCGCTTCCTGCCAGCGCGGCTTGGCCCCAAGGCGGCCGAAGACGAGGACGAAGACGGGGGCAGTAGCGCCGTCCGCGGCGGCGGGCTGACCTTGCGCGCGATGCTGCCCAACGCGATCACCGCCGCCGCGCTGTGCGCCGGGTTGACCGGCATCCGCTTCGCGATCGATGGCCAGTGGGATTACGCGATAGGGCTGGTGGTGCTGGCGGGGGTGCTCGACGGGATCGACGGGCGCATCGCGCGCCTGCTCAACGCCCAGTCGCGGTTCGGCGCTGAGCTCGACAGTCTTGCCGATTCGCTGTCCTTCGGTGTCGCTCCGGCGCTGATTCTGTTCCTGTGGAGTCTGCAGGACCTGCCGCGCTTCGGCTGGTTTGCCGCGCTGGCCTTCGCGATTTCCTGCGCACTCAGGCTGGCCCGTTTCAATGCGCGGATCGATGTCGATGACCAGCCGCACAAGTCCGCGGGCTTCCTGACCGGAGTGCCGGCGCCGGTCGGGGCAGGGCTCGCCTTCACCCCGTTCTACCTGTGGCACGAGACCGGGATCGCCTTCTTCCGCGATCCGCTGGTGATGACCGTGTGGCTGGCGGTTATCGCGGGACTGATGATCTCCAACATGGCGACGCTGAGTTGGGCCTCGCTGCGCCCGCGGCGTTCGATCCGTCTCCCGCTGATCGCCTTTGTCGCGCTGGCCTTTGCCGCACTGCTGCTGGAGCCATGGTGGACGCTCTCGGCGATCTGCGTCACCTATCTAGCGCTGATGCCATACGGTCTGGTGAAGTACGGCCGGATCAAGCGGCGCCGCGCGCAAGAGCAGGCAGCGGCCGCAGCATCGGCGAGCGCCGCGGCAGGATAACCGCACCGCCCTGACGCGCACCAGCGCGCAGCCGCACCTCGCGCGGATCGACCTGCATTACGAATCCGGCATCCATCAGCGCCTTTTCCCGCATCAGCGCGGCATAGGCCCGGCGCACCTTGATCGCGCTGTCGGCAAGGCTCAGCACCGCCGCGACGGCAGCAAGGGCAAGCAGCAGGTTGATGGCAAGAGCAAGCATGGCCGGTTCCTTCCGATTCGGTGTTCGACGTTTGTTCTATAGGCTTTGTTCCCTAGGTGTTCCGACCTGTCAAGACGATTTTCGCGTTATGTTCCGCATCGCCTTGGGAATCAGGGCTGGATTTTCCCGAGGCACGCGGCTAAGGGCGCGCTCGCAACGGGCTGGCCGCAGGGTCTGTCCGGGGCAGCAACGTCACATGGAAGGCGCACATACCGGTGCCGCAGGCGGGATCTCCGCCAGCGCGGTTCCAGCCTTCCAGAGGAACAACCGGAAAGGAATTACCTATGGCGGCACCTGTCGTCACGATGCAGCAATTGATCGAGGCCGGCGCTCACTTCGGCCACCAGACCCACCGCTGGAACCCGCGCATGAAGCCGTACATCTTCGGCGCGCGCAACGGCGTCCACATCATCGACCTGTCGCAGACCGTGCCGCTCTTCGCGCGCGCGCTCGATTTCGTCGAATCGACCGTGCGTTCGGGCGGCAAGGTGCTGTTCGTCGGCACCAAGCGCCAGGCGCAGGAGCCGATCGCCGAAGCCGCGCGCATGTCGGGCCAGCACTTCGTCAACCATCGCTGGCTGGGCGGTATGCTCACCAACTGGAAGACCATCTCGGGTTCGATCCGCCGGCTCAAGAGCCTCGAGGAAATGCTCTCGGGCGACACCAGCGGCCTGACCAAGAAGGAAGTGCTCAACCTCACCCGTGAGCGCGAGAAGCTGGAAATGTCGCTCGGCGGCATCCGCGACATGGGCGGCATTCCTGACGTGATGTTCGTGATCGACGCCAACAAGGAAGACCTCGCCATCAAGGAAGCCGCTGTGCTCGGCATTCCGGTGATCGCGATCCTCGACACCAACGTCGACCCGTCGAACATCGCCTTCCCGGTTCCGGGCAACGACGACGCGAGCCGTGCTGTGCGTCTCTACTGCCAGGCGATCGGTGAAGCGGCGCTGGCCGGCAAGGGCAAGTTCCAGGCCGACGTGTCGAGCGATTTCGGTGCGATGGAAGAGCCGCCGGCCGAAGCTGTCGTCGCCGACGAGCCGGCTGCCGAAGACGCCGAAGCCTGATTTTGCGCGGGCGTTTGACGGTTTTCGTCAATCGCCCGTCACATTCCCCCTCTAGCGCGCCCGGCATTGCCTCCCTCTCCGGGACGGCAGGGCCGGGCGCCCGAACAACCGAATGAAAAGGAAATTCCCATGGCCGATTTCTCCGTCGCCGATGTGAAGAAGCTGCGCGAGCGCACCGGCGCTGGCATGATGGACGCCAAGAAGGCGCTCGCCGAAGCCGGCGGCGACATCGAGGCTGCCGTTGACGCCCTGCGCGCCAAGGGCCTCGCCACCGCCCAGAAGAAGTCCAGCCGCACCGCGGCCGAAGGCCTCGTCGGCGTGCTGGTCGAAGGCACCAAGGGCGTGGCGGTCGAGGTCAACTCGGAAACCGACTTCGTCGCCAAGAACGACAAGTTCCAGGACTTCGTGCGCAAGGTGACCGCGGTTGCCCTCGCGACCGGTTCGGACGATGTCGACGCGCTCAAGGCGGCTGCCTATCCCGACGGCGGCACGGTTGCCGACAAGCTGACCGACAACGTCGCCACCATCGGTGAAAACCAGCAGATCCGCCGCATCAAGACCGTCTCGGTCGAGAAGGGCGCGGTCGTTGCCTACATGCACACCGCCGCTGCCGAAGGCCTCGGCAAGATCGGCGTGCTGATCGGTCTGGAAAGCGAAGCGGGCGCCGACGTGCTCGAGCCGCTCGGCAAGCAGCTTGCCATGCATGCGGCCGCCGCCTTCCCGATGGCGCTCGACGCTGACAGCCTCGATCCCGAAGTGATCGAGCGCGAGCGCAAGATCGCTGCCGAAAAGGCTGCCGAAACCGGCAAGCCGGCCGACGTGCAGGAAAAGATGGTCGACGGCGCGGTGAAGAAGTTCGCCAAGGAAAACGCGCTGCTCAGCCAGATCTTCGTGATGGACAACAAGACCGTGATCGCCGATCTCGTCGCCCAGGCCGGCAAGGCCGCGGGCACCCCGATCGTGCTCAAGGACTATGCCCGCTTCCAGCTCGGTGAAGGCATCGAGAAGGAAGAAACCGATTTCGCAGCGGAAGTCGCAGCGGCCGTAGCCGGCTGATTTTCGCTCTGTCGAAACACGAACCGGCCGTCGCAGCTCCCATGCTGCGGCGGCCGTTTCCTTGAGCGCCGCTGCGCCCGGCGCTACCTTACCCTTTGCGCATCGGCTGATTGCCGGTTAAGTGCGCGCCACTCAGATTCCACCCGGAGCCCCGCATCCCCATGTCTCTCCCCCCGATCAAGCGCGTCCTCCTGAAACTTTCGGGCGAAGTGCTGATGGGGGATCAGCAGTTCGGGATCGATCCGGCCTTCGTCGCCGCGCTCGCAGGCGAGGTGAAGGCGGCCAAGGAAACGGGCCTCGAAGTCTGCCTTGTGATCGGCGGCGGCAACATCTTCCGCGGCATGGCGGGGGCGGCGCAGGGGATGGACCGCGCGCAGGCCGACTACATGGGCATGCTGGCGACCGTGATGAACGCGCTGGCGATGCAGAACGCCCTGGAACAGCTCGGGGTCGAGACGCGGGTGCAGTCCGCGATCCAGATGGATCAGGTGTGCGAGCCGGTGATCCGCCGCCGCGCCGAGCGGCACCTCGAAAAGGGCCGCGTGGTGATCTTTGCCGCTGGTGTCGGCGCGCCCTATTTCACCACCGACAGCGGCGCGGCGCTGCGTGCGGCGGAAATGAAGTGCGACGCGCTGCTCAAGGGCACCAGCGTCGACGGGGTCTATGACAGCGACCCCAAGAAGAACGCCGCCGCGGTGCGTTTCGATACCGTCTCCTACGACCGCGTGCTGGCCGACAATCTCAAGGTGATGGACGCCTCGGCTGTGGCGCTGTGCCGCGACAACAAGATTCCGATCGTGGTCTTCTCGATCCGAGAAAAGGGCAACCTTGCGCGCGTGCTGGCGGGCGAGGGCGTGCAGACCATTGTTCAAGACAGCTAATACAATCAGAGGGAACCCCAGCCATGCCGCAGTATGACAAGGCCGATGTCGAGCGCCGGATGAAGGGCGCGGTGGAATCGCTCAAGAGCGACCTTCAGGGCCTGCGCACCGGCCGCGCCAACACCACCCTGCTCGATCCGGTGCAGGTCGAGGTCTACGGCTCGATGATGCCGCTCCAGCAGGTCGCCACGGTCTCGGCGCCCGAGCCGCGGATGCTTTCGGTGCAGGTGTGGGACAAGTCGAACCTCCACGCGGTGGAAAAGGCGATTGCCTATGCCAACCTTGGCCTCAATCCGATCATCGACGGCCAGACCCTGCGCTTGCCGATCCCCGATCTGACGCAGGAGCGCCGCAAGGAGCTTGCCAAGCTCGCGGGCCAGTATGCCGAGAAGGCCAAGATCGCGATCCGCAACGTGCGCCGCGACGCGATGGAAAGCCTCAAGACCGACGAGAAGAAGAAGGAAATCTCCGAGGACGAGCGCAAGCGGTCGGAAGAGCAGGTCCAGAAGCTGACCGATCAATACGTCAAGGAAACCGACGAGGCGGCGGCCAAGAAGGAGCAGGAAATCCTGACGCAGTAAGGCGCGGGATTCCGGAACGTGGGAACAGGATTGGACCAGTCGCGCGCCAGACATGTCGCCATCATCATGGATGGCAATGGCCGCTGGGCCAAGAAGCGCGGGTTGCCGCGCGCCGTCGGCCACCAGCGCGGCGTGGAAGCGGTGCGGCGGCTGGTGCGGGCGCTGGAGCCGACCGGGCTCGAGTGCCTGACGCTCTACGCCTTCTCCTCGGAAAACTGGAAGCGGCCTGACGAGGAGGTCGACGATCTGATGAACCTGATGCGCAAGTTCATCAAATCCGACCTGCCCGAATTCGTCGCCAACAACGTCAAGCTCAAGATCATCGGCGACTGGCAGTCATTGGCGCCCGATATCGTCGCGATGCTGGAAGACGCGCTGGCGCAGACCGCGAACGGCAGGCAGACGCTGGCCGTCGCGCTCAATTACGGCGGCCAGCACGAGATCGCGCGGGCTGCGGCCAAGGCGGCGGCGGCGGGCGATGTCTCGATCGAAAGCATCGCCTTCCATCTCGACACCGCCGATCTGCCGCCGCTTGATCTCTTGATCCGCACCAGCGGCGAAATCCGCCTGTCCAATTTTCTGCTGTGGCAATCGGCCTATGCCGAGATGCTGTTTGTCGACACGCTGTGGCCCGATTTCGAGCCGGCGCACCTGACGCAGGCGCTCGACGACTTTGCGCGGAGGGAGCGGCGCTATGGCGGGCGCTGAAGTGCGCAAGCAGGCTGTGTCCGATCTGCCGGTGCGGCTCGGTTCGGCGATCGTGATGCTGGTGATTTCCGCCGGGGCCCTGTGGCTCGGCGGGTGGTTCTGGACCGGCTTCGTCGGCGTGCTGGCGCTGGGCGTGCTGTGGGAATGGAACCGGCTGGTGAGCCGCTTCGGCGCATCGAGTGTCGCCGAGACGCTGTGGTTCTTTAGCGGCGTGATCTACATCGGCGGTGCGGCGCTGGCGATGATGGCGCTGCGGAACGGTGCGCAGTTCCTGCCCGTGAACGGCCAGAGCCTCGGCTACGGCCCGTTCGAGGTGCTGATCGGCTACATCGCGCCGATTATCGCGGTCGATGCGGGCGCCTATTTCGCCGGACGCGCCATCGGCGGCCCCAAGATCGCGCCGCGGATCAGCCCGTCCAAGACCTGGGCTGGCCTCGCTGGTGGGGCCTTGGCGGCGGGGCTGGTGGGGATCGGCAACGAACTGGCAGACTTCGGTCCGGCGGCGGGGTCTCCCGGCTACGACATGGTCAGTCTGGCGCTTGCGCTGGTCGCGGGCCTGCTGATCGCGGTGGTCGCACAGACCGGCGATTTCTTTGAAAGCTGGATGAAGCGGCGGGCGGGCGTGAAGGATTCGAGCAACCTCATTCCCGGCCATGGCGGGCTGTTTGACCGGCTCGACGGCTTCCTTGCAGTGTTCTTTATGCTGTTTGTGATTGCCTTGGGCCTGCGTTTGCTGGGATGATGCGACGATGACCCGTTCGCTCACTCTGCTCGGCGCCACCGGCTCGATCGGCGCTTCGACGCTCGATCTGGTGCGCCGCAACCGCGGGGAATGGCGCGTCGAGGCGCTCACCGCCCATTGCAGCGCGGCCGAGCTGGCGGCGCTCGCGATCGAATTCGATGCGAAGCTCGCGGTGGTCGGCGACGAGACCTGCCTGCCCGAATTGCGCGAAGCGCTCGGCAATAGCGGGATCACGGCGGCGGGCGGCGCGCAGGCGCTGGTCGAGGCGGCGGCGCGGCCTGTGGACATGACGGTCGCAGCAATTGTCGGCTGCGCAGGGCTTGCGCCGGTAATGGCGGCGGTGGAACGCGGCGGCACCATCGCGCTCGCCAACAAGGAAGCGCTGGTCTCCGCTGGCGAGGTGCTGATGGAGGCGGTGGCCCGCCATGGCGCGACACTGCTGCCGACGGACTCCGAGCATAACGCGATCTTCCAGTGCCTTGCCGGCAATCGCCTGTCGGATGTCGCGCGCATCACGCTGACCGCGAGCGGCGGACCGCTGCGCACGTGGTCGGCCGAGCGGCTGCATGCCGCCACTCCGGCGGAGGCTGTCGCCCATCCCAACTGGTCGATGGGCGCCAAGATCAGTGTGGATTCGGCCACGATGATGAACAAGGGGCTCGAATATATCGAGGCCTATCACCTCTTCCCGGTCGGGTTGGAAAAGCTCGCCATCGTCGTCCACCCGCAGAGCGTGATCCACTCGATGGTCGAATTCCGCGACCGTTCGACGCTGGCGCAGCTCGGCCCTTCTGACATGCGCGTGCCGATTGCCTCGTGCCTCGCCTGGCCGCAGCGGATGGAAACGCCGCTGCCTCCGCTCGATCTCGCCACCATCGGCCAGCTTACCTTTGAAGCGCCCAACGAGACGCTGTTCCCCGCCACCCGCCTTGCGCGCGAAGCGATTGCGGCGGGGGGCGCGGCGCCCGCGATCCTCAACGCCGCCAACGAAGTCGCAGTCGCCGCTTTCCTTGCCGGTCAGATCAGGTTCACCCGGATTGCCGCATTGGTCGAGGAAACCCTCGAGCGCAGCAATGATGCGCCGCGCCCGGCGAGCCTCGATGAGGTGCTCGCCGTCGATCAATCGGCTCGCAGGCAAGCCATGAGCCTGCTGGAGAACACCGCCCTTGTTTGAATCGCCCCCCTTCTGGATGTACGTGGCGGGCTTCCTGCTGCTGCTCGGGCCGCTCGTCACGCTGCACGAGCTTGGGCACCTGCTGGTCGGGCGCCTGTTCGGGGTGAAGGCGGAAGCCTTCTCGGTCGGCTTCGGCAAGGAAATCGCAGGCTTCACCGACAAGCTCGGCACCCGCTGGAAGCTCTCGATACTGCCCTTGGGCGGTTACGTGCAGTTCCAGGGCGACATGAACCCGGCGAGCGTGCCCGATCCCGCCGCGCCGAAGGAGGAGGGGAGCTTTCAGCACGCCGCCTTGTGGAAGCGCGCGCTGATCGTGGCGGCAGGGCCGGTGACGAACCTGCTGGTGACAATAGCGATCTTCGCGGCCTTCTACGCCATTCTCGGCAAGCCGGTGATCGAAGGCGCGGAGGATTCGCGCACCATTGGCGGCTTTTCCGAGGAGAGCGTGGCCGAGGCTGCGGGCATGCAGGTGGGCGACACGATCATCGCCATCGACGGCAGGCCGGTTGCCGATTTCGACCAGCTGCGCACTGCGGTGGGCCTCCATCCCTCGCGCAAGATGGTGTTCACGGTCGAGCGTGAAGGCGAGGAGATCGACTTTGCCCTCACCACCGCGCGGGTCGTCAGAACCGACGAGTTCGGCAACCCCACCTCGGTCGGCCAGATCGGGGTCGCGCCGGCGGGCGGGAAATATGTGTTCGAGGATGTCGGGCTGCTGCAGGCCGTGCCGCTGGCCGTCAAGCAGAGCTGGGACCTGACGGGCATGATGGTGACCGGCATCCAGCAGATCCTGGTCGGCGACCGGTCTTTCAAGGAATTGGGCGGCCCGCTCAAGATCGCCAAGTACTCGGGCGAGCAGATGAGCCTCGGGTTTGCGGCCTTCATCAACTTCGCCGCGCTGATCTCGCTTAATTTGGCATTCATCAACTTCTTGCCAATCCCCGCGCTCGATGGCGGGCACCTGATGTTCTACCTGGCCGAGGCAATCCGCCGCAAGCCGGTGGGACCGCAGGCGACCGAATGGGCCTATCGCACCGGCATTGCGCTGGTGCTGATGCTGATGGTGGTGGTGACGGTGAATGACCTCTTTTCGCTGCCTCTGTTCGGTTCTTGACGAGGTATCTGCAAAAAGCTGCGGTTTGCCGTGGAAAGCCTTCACCGCAACGCGGCCAGCCCGGCCTCGTGGCTTGATTGCGCGGCGTGCATCGGGCAGAGGCTTCCCCCGAGCGCGCCCGGTTTCGCGGGGGCGGATCACTCACAGGTTGGACGGGACATTAGCAGCATGAACCCTATGAGCGAGACAGGCCGCGGCCCGGTCGATGGCCAGACCGGCACTTCGCGCACCCTGTCCCGGGCCGGACGGCTGACGGTGCTGCTGACCTGCGGTTCGATCCTTGCAGGCGTGCCGGGCGTGGCTTTCGCTCAGGACACCGCGCAGCCGGCACCCGCGCCTGCGCCTGCCGCCCAGAGCAACACCATCCGCACCATCAGCGTGGTCGGGGCCGAGCGGCTCGAGCCGACCACCATCCTCAGCTACATCCGCCTGCGCGTCGGGCAGGAATACACCTCGGCCGCGGCTGACGAGGCTCTCAAGAACCTCGGCGCGACCGAGCTTTTCGCCAATTTCTCGATCCGCAACGATAACGGTAATGTCGTCATCACCGTGACCGAAAACCCGGTGATCAACCGCATCGTGCTGGAAGGCAACGAGCGGCTCAAGGAGGACAAGATCCTCCCCGAAATCAAGCTCGCCCCGCGCCAGATCTTCACCCGTTCCAAAGTGCGCGCGGACGTGGCCCGCATCATCGAGCTCTACAAGCGCCAGGGCCGGTTCGCCGCGCAGGTCGAGCCCAAGATGGTGCAGCTGCCCCAGAACCGCGTCGACATCGTGTTCGAGATTTCGGAAGGCCCGAAGTCGAAGGTCCGCCAGATCAACATTCTCGGCAACGAGAAGTTCGACGATGGCCAGCTGCGCGGCGAGATGGTGACCAAGCAGGCGCGCCTGACCAGCTTCTTCAGCTCGAACACCAGCTACGATCCCGATCGTCTGGCGTTTGACCAGCAGAAGCTGCGCCAGTTCTACCTGACCGAAGGCTACGCCGATTTCCGCGTCGTCTCGGCGGTTGCGGAGCTTACGCCCGACCAGAAGGACTTCATCATCACCTACGTGGTGGAAGAGGGCGAGCGCTACAAGTTCGGCGAGGTCAAGGTCGACAGCCAGCTGCGCGACTTCGACAGCGACGCGATGACCACCCAGCTGCCGATGCAGACCGGCGACTGGTACAACGCCAAGTCGGTCGAGGACACGGTCGAGCAGCTGACCGAGCTTGCCGGCCGCTTCGGTTACGCCTTTGCCGACGTCCAGCCGCGCTTCCGCGCGAACAAGGACGACCTGACGATGAACATCACGTTCATCCTGCGCGAGGCGCCGCGCGTCTATGTCGAGCGGGTCGACGTCAACGGCAACACGCTGACGCAGGACAAGGTCGTGCGCCGCGAGTTCCGTATCGCCGAGGGTGACGCCTTCAACAGCCTCGCCGTGCAGCGCACCACCGCGCGCATCAACTCGCTGGCCTACTTCCAGGAGAACTTCGAGGTCAGCCAGGTCGAAGGCAGCGCGCCCGACCGGATCGTGCTCGAAGCCAACGTCGAGGAACGTCCGACCGGCGAATTGCAGTTCTCGGCGGGCTTCTCGTCGATCGAGCAGTTCATCCTTGCCGGTTCGATCCGCCAGCGCAACTTCCGCGGGCGCGGGCAGACTATCGGCCTCAGCGTCAACTATTCGCAGTTCTCGCGCTCGGCACAGGTGAGCTTCAGCGAGCCCTACCTGTTCGATCGCAACATCTCGGCCGGTGTCGACATCTACCGCCGCGACTTCAACAGCTTCAACTTCACCAACCGCGATCGCAACACCACCTTCCGGCAATCGACCACCGGTTTCTCGGCGCGCGCGGGTGTGCCGCTGACCGAGTACATGTCGCTGGTCGGCAGCTACACGCTCAACTACGAAGACGTGACGCTCGACGAGAACCAGTTCTTCTCCGACCTCAACGGCGACGGCACGCGCGAGTGCGATCCGCTGCTGGCGGGCCGCTTCCTGTGCGATGCGATCGGCACCCGGCTGAGCTCGATCCTCGGCCTCAGCCTCAACTACAACTCGCTCAATTCGCGCATCCGTCCGACGCGGGGCAAGACCGTCTCGCTGAGCGCCGAATTCGCCGGGCTTGGGGGTGACCAGCGCTATGTCCGCTTCCGTGGGCGCGGGCAGCAGTTCTGGAACGTCGGCAATTCGGGCTTCATCTTCTCGATCCTGGCCGAAGGTGGCACCATCATCCCGCTGCAGGAGCGCACCGGCGCAGGCGTCGACGACGTGCTGCTGACCGACCGCTTCTTCCTCGGTGAGCCGCAGTTCCGCGGCTTCGCGATCCGCGGCGTCGGTCCGCGCGTGCTGACCCAGCGCTACGAGCCGGATGCCAACGGCAACCCCGTGCTGGTGACCGCGCGCAACCAGACCCGCGATGACGCGATCGGTGGCCGCAACTACTACCTTGGCCGTGCAGAGCTGGAAATTCCACTCGGCACCGGCGCCCGCGAGCTGGGCCTCAGGCCCTCGATCTGGGCCGACATTGGCGCGCTGTGGGGCGTCGAGACTCCGGTGCTGCAGGACAACCCCAACGGGCTGCAGCAGCGCGATGCCCAGGGTCGCCTGCTCTATCTCACCCGCCGGCTCGACGCCAACGGACAGCCGGTGCTGGTCAACGGCCAGCCGGTGTTCGATCCGACCATCAACCCGACCGCGCCCGACGGCTCGGCCAACACCGCGATCATCCGTCCGGGCAGCGCGATCAAGGAAACCTTCCTCGGCAATTCGCCCAGCCCGCGCATCACCGCCGGGATCGGGGTTAACTGGAATTCGCCCTTCGGCCCGTTCCGCATCGACTTCGCCCAGACCATCCGCAAGGTCCCGGGTGACGACGAGCGCCAGTTCACATTCAACGTAGGAACCCAATTCTAATGACGATTTTCTCCAAGCTGATCGCCCCGGCTGCGGTGGCGCTGTGCGCCGTTGCTGCCGTGCCTGCGCAGGCCCAGATCGAAGGCCGTATTGCCACGGTCGACATCTCGCGCGCTGTCCTCGGCACGACCGCCTTCCAGACCGCCTACGAGCAGGTCAACACCACCTACGCCCAGCAGAACGAGCTGCGCCGCACCAAGGCGCAGGAGCGCCAGACCCTGCTGCAGTCGTTCGACACCAATGGCGACAAGCAGGTCGATGATGCCGAGCTCGCCGCCAAGCAGAACTCGCCGCAGTTCACCCAGCTCCAGACGCTGGAGCAGGAGATCCAGGCGCTCACCAACCAGATCGATGCCGCCCGCGTCTATGCGGTCGAGCAGGTGATCACCCAGTACGGCGCGGCCCTGCAGGAAGTGGTGACCAAGCAGCAGATCAAGCTGGTGATCGATCCGGCGACCGTGATGTTCACCGTGCCCGAGGCCGACATCACCCAGCAGATCACCACCGCTCTGAACGCCAAGGTTCCCTCGGTCGGCATCGTTCCGCCGCAGGGCTGGCAGCCGGCGCGCGAGAGCGTCCAGCTCTATCAGGAGATCCAGCAGCGCCTGATGACCGCGCAGCTGATCCAGCAGCGCCAGCAGCAGCAACAGCAGCAGCAGGGCAACCCGCAGGCACCGGCTGGCCGCTGAGGCTGGCTGCGCGCTGCGCGAAGGAGCAAGCGATGAGCGAGGGTGAAACCCGCAGCCCTGACGTCGTGGACTACGATATCGGCAAGATCCTCAAAGCCTTGCCGCATCGTTACCCGCTGCTGTTGGTCGACCGCGTGCGGTCGATCACGCTCGGCGAGCGGATCCACGCGGTCAAGGCCGTGAGCATGAACGAGCAGTTCTTCCAGGGCCATTTCCCGGGTGCTCCGATCATGCCGGGCGTGCTCCAGATCGAGGCGCTGGCGCAGGCCGCCGGCATCCTCGGGATCGAGACGATGGAGCTCGCCGGCACCGGCAAGCTGGTGATCTTCATGGGGATCGAGAACGCCAAGTTCCGCGCCCCCGTGACGCCGGGGTGCCTGCTCGACCTGCATGTCGAATTCACCCAGAAACGCAGCCGCGTCTACAAGTTCAATGGCGTGGCGAGCGTCGAGGGCAAGACGACCTGCGAGGTCGAGTTTACCGCGATGATGACCGATCCGCCTGCCTGAGAGCGGCGGACGTCATCTAAGGTTGCATTGCGCGGCGTTCCCCACTAAGGGCCGCGCTTCCCGTTTCATAGCACCGCCGGTCGGCACCGGCGAAAGCTCGAAGGAATTGCGTCATGAAGGCCGAAGGGCACCCCGATTACCACATGATCACGGTCAAGATGACCGATGGCACCGAATACCAGACCCGTTCGACCTGGGGCAAGGAAGGCGACGTGATGTCGCTCGAAATCGACCCGCTCAGCCACCCGGCCTGGACCGGTGGCAAGCAGCAGGTTTCCGAAGGTGGTCGTGTGGCTGCGTTCAACAAGCGCTTCGGTGGCCTCAGCCTCAAGAAGTAAGCTTCTCACAAGCTGCGCGGGTTTCGGCCCGCAACGAGGAGGGCGGCCCGACGGGGTCGCCTTTTTCGTTTGTACATCGGGCGGCTGAGGCGTGGGCCTCAGCCAGCCCGGACCATCACGCCGCGCATTTGATGCAGCGAGTCGCCACCGGCTGGGCTTCGAGCCGTTCGGCGCCAATCTCCGCGCCGCAATTGGCGCAGGTCCCGTAGGTGCCGTTGTCGATTCGGGCGAGCGCGGCGCGGATCTGGGCGGCTTCGGCGCGCAGCACGTCGTCCACCCCTTCGAGCGCCTCGTCATCGGCCAGATCGACCGCCTGCTCGGAAAAATCGGCATCGAGCGCGCCGCGCAGATCCGCCTCGATCTCTTCCGAACGCTCGGCCAGTTCGGCCAGCCTTGCCGTCAGCTTCGCAGCCAGTGCGGTGTAGTCGGTCATCATCCCCTCCACGGTTTTTCGCGATACCACTTGGTGATCACGTATTTGACGCCCTTTCTGACCTTCATCCCGTGATGGAGCGTCGCCGGGTTCACGCTTCCGTCCGCCAGGCGATTGTTCCAGCACAGCAATTTCCCCGTTTCGGGCTGAAAGGTCTTGTCGAGCACCTTGAAACGGGTAGCACCGCCTGCATCGACTTCATTGAGATAGATCATGAAAGTCCACGTGCGGTTGCCCGACAGGGTGCAGAATTGCGCGAAGTCGCGCCCGCCCGGGGTGAAGTAATCGGTGTGCGGCTTGAACTCCTGCCCTTGCGCGTAGCGCTGGCCTTGCAGCGGCTCGCCATAGGCCGGATCGAGGCCGGAGAGCTGCGCGATCATCGCCTCGATCCGCTCGACCGCGGGCAGGCCGGCTTCCAGATCGCAGGTCTCGCTGGTGCGGAAATAGGCATCGCCATTGTCGTCGGCGATGGTAGAGGGGCGGCGGCCCGCGTCGATCAGCGCGATCAACTCGGCGCACAGGGCATGATCGGCAAAGCCGCGCCGCTGGAACAGCTCGGCCTTCGGGGTCGGCAGACGCTGCACCCCGTCATGCGCGGCCAGCCGTGCGGCGATGGATTCGCTGGCTTCGATCATGTGGACGAGGATAGATCGCCAGAACGGCGGCGCAATGATTTCGCACCCCGCGAAACAATCTTGCGCGAGAGCTTGCGGAAAACAGTTTTCGCTTCCCATCGGCAGGCCTTTGTGCAAGAGGCTCGCGCCCGCCCAAAGCGCACTTGACCGCGCGCGAGCCTTGCGTAAACCGCGCGCCTCTAGCGCGGGCTTGGCAGCGACCGGCAAGGTTGTTTTCGGGCAGGGGCGTGTGGCGATCATAGCTCAGTTGGTTAGAGCGCCGGTTTGTGGTACCGGAGGTCACGGGTTCGAACCCCGTTGGTCGCCCCATCATCCTCTTCCCCTGTCACGCTGTCCCGCGCCGGAAACGGGGACACGCTGATGACCGCTTTCTGGGCCGAGCCCGATTTCGACGCGCACGAATGCGTGCAGCTGGTGCATGACCGGGCGAGCGGCCTGACCGCGATCATCGCGATCCATTCGACTCACTGCGGCCCCGCTGCGGGCGGCACCCGCTTCTGGCATTACAATGATCCCGCCGGCGCGATGCGCGATGCGCTGCGCCTGTCGCGCGGGATGAGCTACAAGAACGCCATGGCCGGCCTGCCGATGGGCGGCGGCAAGGCGGTGATCCTCGCTGACGAGCAACGCATCAAGACGCCCGAAATGCTCGCCGCTTTCGGCGATGCCGTGGAGGCGCTGGGCGGGCGCTATGTCACTGCCGAGGATGTCGGCATCACCGAAGCGGACATGGTCGCGGTCTCGCAGCGCACCGCGCATGTGTCCGGCCTGCCGGTGGCGGGCGAGGGCAGCGCGGGCGGCGATCCCGGCCCGTTCACCGCGATGGGCATCTTCCTCGGCATCAAGGCCGCCGTGAAGCACAAGCTCGGCAAGGACAGCCTCGCGGGCGTCCATGTGGCGGTGCAGGGCACCGGCTCGGTCGGCGGCGGCGTGGCGCGGCTGCTGGCCAAGGACGGCGCGAAGCTGACGCTGGCCGACATCCATGCCGAACGCGCCGCCGGGCTCGCGCGCGAGCTGGGCGGACAGGCCGTAGCATCCGACGCGATCATGTCGGTTGGCTGCGACGTGTTCAGCCCCAATGCGCTGGGCGCGATCCTCGACGAGGAGGGCATTGCCCGGCTCGACTGCGCGGTGGTGGCAGGCGGCGCCAACAACCAGCTGGCCCGCCCCGAGCATGGCGCGCTGCTGGCGGAGCGCGGCATCCTCTATGCGCCGGACTACGTGATCAACGCCGGCGGGATCATCTCGGTCGCGCTCGAATATCTCGCCCGTCGCGAGGGTGCACCGGCCGACATCAACGAGGTGCGCCGCCGGCTCGCGCAGATTCCCGGGCGGCTCGAATCGATCTGGGCCGAAAGCGACGCCACCGGCGTGCCGTCCGATGTGGTCGCCGACCGCATGGCCCAGAAGCTGATCGGGCGCGGCTGAGCCTTGTGGCACCCGCCTTCGGGCGGGAACTAATCGGGGCGTGCATGAATTGCAGTCTTGTCCCGGACGGGTGTAAGGCTACAAGCCCCGCCAGACGCTAACGCCATGCACATCTACGCAAACCCCACCCGATTCCTCGCCCTTGCGAAGTGGCTGATGCCGCTGCTGTTCTGGAGCGGCCTCGTGCTGTCGCTCGGTGCGATCGCGTGGGGCCTGTTCGTGGTCCCGCCCGACCGGCTGATGGGCGAGACGGTGCGCATCCTGTTCATCCATGTCCCCGCCGCGTGGCTGGGGATGGGCGGTTGGGCGGGAATCGCCATTTCCAGCGCCATGCTGCTGATCTGGAAGCACCCGCTCGCAGCGCTCTCGGCCCGGGCGATTGCCGTACCGGGGATGGTGTTCTGCGCGATCTGCCTTGCCACCGGCTCGATCTGGGGCCGACCGACCTGGGGCACCTGGTGGGAGTGGGACGGGCGGCTGACCTCGATGCTCGTCCTGCTGTTCCTCTACGCCGGCTACATCGCCCTGTCGCAGGCCGCCGCGCGCGAGGGCACGACGCCCAAGATCGCCGCGATCTTCGGTCTTGTGGGCGCGATCAACGTGCCGATCATCAACCGCTCGGTGGTGTGGTGGAACTCGCTCCACCAGCCGCCCAGCATCACCATGGGCAAGAGCGCGATCGATGCCGCCTATCTGTGGCCGCTGCTGATCGCGGTGGTCGGCTTCTCGCTGCTGTTCGGCGGGATCGTGCTGATGCGGATGCGCGCGCTGATCGCCGAGGCGCAGGTCGAGGCGCGGTTGCGCCGCCGTGCGCTGGACGATGACGCGCCGCTTGCCGCGGCCCCCGTGATGGAGCAGGCGTGATGCGCGAGGAACTGGCGCAATGGGATTTCGTCATCCTCGCCTACGGGGTAGGTCTGGTTGCGCTCGCGGCCGTGAGCATCTGGGCGTGGCGGGCGATGCGCAATGCCGAGGCGCGCCGCGATGCCGCGCGGCGGCGCTGAGAAGGAGCAGGGCATGAAGGCCAAGCATCAACGTCTCGTGCTGGTGGTGATCGCCGTGCTGGCGATCGTCGGCGCGGGGCTGCTGGCAGCGTGGTCCCTGCGCAATCAGGCGAATTACTTCTACCTGCCCGAGCAGATGGCCTCAGATCCGCCCGAAGTCGGGCAGGCGGTGCGGCTTGGCGGGATGGTGCAGGCCGGATCGATCAAGACCGCCGCTGACGGCGTGACGGTCGACTTCATGGTCACCGGCAACACCGATGCGGCCATTCCGGTGCGCTATAGCGGCATTCTGCCCGATCTCTTCGTCGAGAATTCCGGCGTGGTGGCCGAAGGCAGCCTTGGCCCGGACGGGGTGTTCATCGCCACCAACCTGCTCGCCAAGCATGACGAGAACTACGTGCCCAAGGAGCTGGAAGGCATGGGCACCAAGGAAGCCGCGAAGATGGCTGCCGACACCACGGTCGGGCTGGACTAGGCACAAGGGACAAGGTGAGGGGCTGAGCAATGATTGCCGAAATCGGACTTGCCGCCCTGTGGCTCGCTGCGGCGCTGGCGGTGCTGCAGATGGTCTCGGGCGCGATGGCCTTGCGCGTTCCCGAAGGCGAAGCCGCGCCGCTGGCGATCTACACCCGCCCGGCCGCGATCGTGCAGGCGTTCCTGGCGGTGCTGGCCTTCTTCCTGCTGCTCTATTCCTTCGCCGTCACCGACCTGTCGATCAAGCTGGTGGCGACCAATTCGCATTCGATGAAGCCGCTGATCTACAAGCTCACCGGCACCTGGGGTAATCACGAGGGCTCGATGCTGCTGTGGGTCGGCGTGCTGGCCGCGTCGGGCGGTCTGCTGGCAGCCTTCGAGAAGCGCCTGCCCGAACGCACCATGGGCGCGACGCTGGCGGTGCAGGGCTTCGTGGCACTGGGCTTCTATGCCTTCCTGCTCCTGTCCTCCAACCCGTTCGAGCGCCTGCCGGTGCCGGCGGTCGAAGGCACCGGGCTCAACCCGCTGCTGCAGGACATCGGCCTCGCGATCCATCCGCCGACGCTCTACGCGGGCTATGTCGGCCTGTCGGTCGCCTTCAGCCTCGCCATGGGCGCGCTGCTGACGCGCGAGGTCAACCCCTCCTTCGCCCGCGCGATGCGCCCCTGGGTGCTGGGCGCGTGGGTGCTCCTGACGCTGGGGATCACGGCGGGTTCGTTCTGGGCCTATTACGAGCTTGGCTGGGGCGGCTGGTGGTTCTGGGACCCGGTCGAGAACGCCTCGCTGATGCCGTGGCTCGCGGCGACCGCGCTGATGCACTCGGTGAGCGTGCTGGCTGCGCGTGACGCTTTGCGCACATGGACGATCATGCTTGGGGTGCTGGCCTTCTCGATGTCGATGCTGGGCACCTTCCTCGTGCGTTCTGGCGTGCTGACCAGCGTCCATGCCTTTGCGGTGGACCCGGAACGCGGCAGCTTCATCCTCGCGCTGCTGGGGCTCTATATCGGCGGGGCCTTCACCATCTTCGCGCTGCGCGCGGGGGCCGTGGCCGAGGGCAAGCGGTTCGCCGCGACCAGCCGCGAGGGTGCGCTGGTGTTCAACAACGTGATGCTCTCGGCGATCCTCGCGATCGTGCTGCTGGGCACGCTCTATCCGCTGCTGACCGAGGCCTTCGACGTGCGCGTCAGCGTCGGCCCGCCCTACTTCAATCCGGCCTCGGCGATCTTCGCAATTCCCATGCTGCTGGTGATGGCGGTCGGCCCGCTGCTGCGCTGGCGCGCGGACAAGCCGGCGCGCATCCAGTTCGAGATGCTGCTGATCGCCGCGGTGCTGATCGGTGCGATCGCGCTGGTGAGCTTCTTCGGCTCCTATCCCTTCCTGCCGCTGCTCGGGCTGGGGCTCGCCCCGGCGCTGGCGGTGGCGGCGGTGCTGCCGCTGCGGGGCCGCAATCTGCGGCGCGTTCCGGCGGCGACCTGGGGCATGGTGCTCGCCCATTTCGGGGTCGCGGTCTCGCTGTTCGGCATGGCCTGCGAGGGTGCCTTCACGCAGGAACGCCTCGCGGCAGTCGCTCCGGGCGGCACCGAGCAGGTCGGCGATTTCAGCGTCACGCTGGAAAGCGTCGCGCCGGTGGCCGGCCCGAACTGGACCGCGATCGAGGCGCGGCTGGCGGTGCGGCAGGGCGATGGCGAACCGGTGATCCTCTCCCCGCAGGCCCGCAATTTCTGGTCGCCCCCGCAGGCCACCAGCGAAAGCGCGCTGCTGACCAAGTGGAACGGGCAGCTTTACGCGGTGATCGGCAATCAGGCCGAGGACGGGCGCTGGCAGATCCGCGTGTGGTGGAAGCCGTTTGTCACCTTCATCTGGTATGGCGGCATCCTCATCGCGCTCGGCGGTGTGCTGGCGATCGCGGGCCGGGTGCGGGTCGATGTGAAGCGCCGCAAGGCGGTGAAACTGGGCGACGCGCGCCGCGCCGATCTCGAAGCGCTCGGCGCTGCACCGGTTCCGGCGGAGTAGGCCGATCGTGAAGAACCGCCTTCTGCTGTGGGTGCCGCTCGCCCTGTTCGCCTTCTTCGCGGGGCTGGCGGGCTATATGCTGACCCAGGAAAAGGACCAGTTCGTCGAGAGCACGATGATCGGCCAGCCGCTGCCCGATTTCGCGCTCGAGCCGGCGTTTGAAGGACTGCCGGGCGCGGCCAAGGCGGATTTCGTGGGCGGCGGTCCGCGCCTGCTCAATGTCTGGGCGAGCTGGTGCCTGCCCTGCATCGCCGAGGCGCCGCAGCTCGAAGCGCTCAAGGCGCAAGGGGTGGAGATCATCGGCATCGCCATCCGCGACCGGCCCGAGGATGTCGCCAATTTCCTTGCAGCGCACGGCAACCCCTACAGCCGCATCGGCTCCGACCGCATCTCCGAGGTGCAGCTGGCGATCGGCTCGTCGGGTGTGCCCGAGACCTTCGTGATCGATGCCAAGGGCGTGATCCGCTACCAGCATATCGGCGACATCCGTGCGGATGACGTGGCGGTGTTGCTGGCCGAACTGGAGAAGGCGAAATGATCCGCGCCGCTTTTGCCGCCATGCTGGTGCTGCTCGCGGTGCTGCTGCCCCGGCCGCTGGGTGCGCAGGACACCATGCCGCCCGCGCCCTATGCCTATAACCAGCTCGACGATCCCCGGCTCGAAGCCGAGGCCGCCGCGCTGATGCATACGCTGCGCTGCCTCAAGTGCCAGTCGCAGTCGATTGCCGACTCCGACGCGCCGATGGCAGGCGACATGCGCCATCAGGTGAGGAGCCGCATTCTCGCCGGCGAGAGCCCCGACCAGATCCGTAGCTGGCTGATCGCGCGCTATGGCGACTATGTCAGCTACGAGCCCGAGGTGAGCAGCACCACCTGGCCGCTGTTCGCGGTGCCGGTGCTGGTGATCCTGCTGGTCGCAGGCGTGCTGCTGCGGCGGCTCGGCAAGCGGCGTTCGGATGCGGGAGAGGCGGCATGATCGGGGGCTGGCTCGCCGTTGCGTCGCTGGCGCTCGCCGCCTTTGCGCTCGCGGCCTTCCTGCTGCGCCTGCCGCGTCAGGGCCTGACGCTGTTCGGTGCGGTGCTGGTGTTTGGCCTCGCGGGCTATGCGTGGCAGGGTTCGCCCGGCCTGCCGTCGGCTCCCAAGGCGCCCGAGAGCCGCGTGTCCGATCAGGGCGAGGCGATGGTCGAAGGGCGCGCCGCGCTGTTCGATCGCACCACCCCGCCGCCCGACTATCTGCTCACCTCCGATGCCTATGCCCGGCGCGGGCGGTTCGGCGATGCCGCGGGCCTGCTGCGGCGCGGGCTGGAAGAGAACCCGAACGACCTCGAAAGCTGGCTCGCGCTCGGCCTTGCGCTGGTGGGCCATGCCGACGGTACGGTAACCCCGGCGGCGGTGCAGGCCTTCGGCCGCGCCCGCGCGATCGATCCGAACAATCCCGGCGCGGACTACTTCCTCGGCTTTGCCTATCTTCAGAGCGGAGAGGTGCGCGCTGCGCGTGCCGTGTGGGCGAGCCTGGTCGAACGTTCGCCCCCCGATGCCCCTTGGCGCGAGGGGCTGGCGGCGGAAGTCGCGCGGCTCGACGACATGATCGCGCGCGCGCCGATGCTGCAAGGGCAGTGAGGCCCGCGTGTCCACCATGTGTCGCGCATGCGTCGCATGTTGCGGCTGCGAAAACACAGTGCTAGGCGCGCCGCCTCTCCGGCTTGAGTCGCTTGGGCGGGATGGGCAGTACCGAACTGACGGGAAATCCGATTGAGATGACCAGCACCGCTTCCCCCGCAACGCCTGACGACAGCAATGGCCACGGCCACGGTCACAGCGCCTCCACCGCCGCGCTGGCGATCGGCGCGGTTGGTGTGGTGTTCGGCGACATCGGCACCAGCCCGCTTTACGCCTTCCGCGAGACCTTCGCCTCGCACCACGGCGCGCCGGGCATCTCGCCCGATGCGGCGCATATTCACGGCGTGCTGAGCCTCGTGTTCTGGTCGATGATGATGGTGGTGACCGTCAAATACGTCCTCACCATCACCCGCGCCGACAACAAGGGGGAGGGCGGGAGCCTCGCGCTGCTGGCGCTGATCCGCCGCGCCTCCGATTCTGCCGGGTGGACCGCACCGCTGGTGCTGCTGGGCGTGTTCGCCACCGCGTTGTTCTACGGCGACAGCATGATCACCCCGGCGATCTCGGTGCTCTCGGCCACCGAGGGCCTGCAATATATCGTCCCCGGGTTCGAGCCGTGGATCGTGCCCACCGCGATCGCGATCCTCGTGTGCCTGTTCGCGCTGCAATCGCGCGGCACCGAGAAGGTGGGCAAGCTGTTCGGCCCGATCATGCTGACCTATTTCGCGATGCTGGCGACGCTGGGCGTGATGCACCTCACCGCCAATCCGGCGATCATCCTCGAGACGGTCAACCCGCTCAACGCGCTCAATTTCTTCGTCACCGACGGGTTCACCGCCTTCATCGCGCTGGGCAGCGTCGTGCTGGCGGTGACGGGGGCGGAGGCGCTCTACGCCGACATGGGCCATTTCGGACGCAAGCCGATCGGCATTTCGTGGCTGGTGTTCGTATTCCCGGCGCTGATGCTCAACTACATGGGGCAGGGCGCGCTGGTGCTGTCGCAGACCTCGCCTGAGGCGACCGCGGCGCTGATCAAGGATCCGTTCTTCTTGATGATCCCCGATGCCGTGCAGGTGCCGGTGGTGATCCTTGCGCTGCTCGCCACGATCATCGCCAGCCAGGCGGTGATCTCGGGCGCGTTCAGCCTCACCCAGCAGGCGATCCAGCTCGGCTTCATCCCGCGCATGGATATCCTGCATACCAGCGCCAAAGCAGCCGGGCAGATCTACATTCCGGCGATCAACTGGGGCCTGATGGTGATGGTGATCCTGCTGGTGCTGTTCTTCCAGTCCTCCAGCAACCTTGCCGCCGCCTACGGCATCGCGGTGACCGGGGCGATGTTCATCGACACTCTGTTGCTCGCTGCCGTGCTCACCGCCCTCTGGCGCTGGCCGCTATGGAAGGCGCTGCCGCTGGTGGCGATCTTCCTGATCGTCGATGTCGCCTATTTCGGCGCGAACCTGATCAAGGTGCCGCAGGGCGGGTGGGTGCCGCTGGTCATCGGCTTCGTGATCTTCACCCTGCTGACCACCTGGGCGCGCGGGCGCAAGCTGATGCGCGAACGCATGAGCGAGAGCGCGTTGCCGCTGGAGATCTTCGCCAAGTCGGCCAAGAACTCCGCCGTGCGCGTGCCGGGGACGGCGATCTTCATGGCCTCGACCACCGCCGGCGTGCCCTCCGCGCTGCTGCACAACATCAAGCACAACAAGGTGCTGCACGAACGCGTTGTGATTCTCACGATCAACATCGCCGACGTGCCCTTCGTCGGCCCGCACAAGCGGTGCGAGATGACCGATCTGGGCGACGGCTTCTACCGCGCGGTGCTCAACTACGGCTTCATGGAAGAGACCGACGTGCCGCAAGGTCTCAAGACCATGGAGCGTTGCGGTGGCGAATTCGACATGATGCACACCAGCTTCTTCCTCTCGCGCCAGACCCTGATCCCGAGCGATCACCCCGGCATGTCGATCTGGCGCGAAAAGGTGTTCGCGTGGATGCTGCGCAATGCGGCGAGCGCGATGGACTTCTTCAAGCTCCCCACCAACCGCGTGGTCGAGCTCGGGAGCCAGCTGGAGATCTGATGCTGCGGCCGGCTGCGGTCATGCTGGCCTTGCTGGCGACGGCCTGCGCGGTTGAACAGCCACAGCCGGGCGCGCGCGAGGAGGCCGCCGTGACGACCAATCCCGTTGTCCATTTTGAGATCCCCGTCACCGACATGGACCGTGCGGTGGCCTTCTACGAGGACGTGCTGGGCTATTCGCTGACCCGCGAGAGCGTCGACGGGTACGAGATGGCCTTCTTCCCCCGCGCCGATGATCGTTTCGGGGCAGCCGGCGCGCTGGCGAAAGGCGATGTCTACCAGCCCTCGCACATGGGCCCGATCATCTACTTCGACGTTTCCGATATCGACGCGGTGCTGGCCCGGGCGACCGCGCGCGGGGGGCGGGTGCTCTACGCCAAGAAGGACATCGGCGCGGCGGGGTTCGTCGCCGAGTTCGAGGACAGCGAGGGCAACCGCATCGCGCTCAGCCAGCCGCGCGGGTGATCAGCCTCCGGTCGGCGGCTCGTTCTTGAGCGGCTCGTCCCGCTCCTCGAAGCTCAACCCGTGCTTCAGCAGCATCGGGATCTGGCTGAAGGTGAACAGGAAGGTCAGCGGCAGGAACACCCACAGCTTGGCCCACAGCCAGCCTTCGAAGTCGAGCTGCGCGCGCAGCACCTCGTTGAGGATTGCAAGGGCGAGGAAAAACACCCCCCAGTTGCGCGACAACTTGAGCCAGCCTTCCTCCGACAGTCCCTCGAAGGCGGCTTCGAGCAGGATCTTGAGCAGCGCCTTGCCCATCAAGAAGCCGCCCAGCAGCGCCACGCCGAAGCAGGCGTAGATGATGGTCGGCTTCAGCTGCACGAAGGTCGGATCGCCGAAGAAGATGGTGAGGCTGCCGAAGCCGACGATCAGCGCGGTCGAGAACCACAGCATCGGCGAGACCTTGCCGAGCCGCCACTTGGACACCAGCAGCGCGGCGACGGCGGCGACCATGAAGGCGCCCGTCCCTGCGATGATCGCGCTGAGCTCGCCCACCGGATTGGGATCGGCGGGGGCCTGCCAGCGATAGACCGCGAGGAACACCAGCAGCGGCCCGTAATCGACCGCGACGTTGAGCCAGCTCGAGGCGGCCTTCTTGCCTTCCGTCTCACTCATCACGCCACCCCTGCGATCACGCGGGCAACCAGATCGGGATCGAAGGGCCTGAGGTCCTCCATCTTCTCGCCGACGCCGATGGCGTGGATCGGCAGGCCATATTGCTCCGCCGCCGCGACGAGCACGCCGCCGCGCGCGGTGCCGTCGAGCTTGGTCATGATCAGGCCGGTGACGCCCGCGACTTCCTTGAACACGTCGATCTGGGCGAGCGCGTTCTGGCCGTTGGTGGCATCGAGCACCAGCACCACATCGTGCGGGGCCTCGGGGTTGAGCCGGCCGAGCACGCGGCGGATCTTCGCCAGCTCCTCCATCAGCTCCTTCTTGTTCTGCAAGCGGCCCGCAGTGTCGACGATCAGCGCGTCGATCCCGGTATCGGTCGCCTGCTTCACCGCATCGAACACGATCGCCGCCGGATCGCCGCCTTCGGGCCCGCGCACGATGTCGACCCCGATGCGGCCCGCCCAGGTGGCGAGCTGCCCGATCGCTGCCGCGCGGAAGGTGTCGCCCGCTGCCAGCAGCACGCCGTAGTCGTCCTCCTGAAACAGGTGGGCGAGTTTGGCGATGGTGGTGGTCTTGCCGCTGCCGTTGACCCCGATCACGAGGATCACCTGCGGGCGCGGGAAGGCTGTGATTTCGAGCGGTTTGGCGACCGGGCGTAGGATCGCGGCGATTTCCTCGGCGACAGCCTCTTTCAGCTCGCGCGAGGTGATCTCCAGCCCGAAGCGCTTTTCGGACAGCTTGGCGCGGATCCGCGCCGCCGCCGAGGGGCCGAGATCGGACATGATCAGCGCATCCTCGACCTCGTCGAGCGTGGCATCGTCGAGCTTCGCCGTCCCGCCGCTGGCACCGGGCAGGTTGGCGGCAAGCCGTTCCGAGGTCTTGGCAAACCCGCCGAACAGGCGCTGGGTCCAGCTGGTTTCACTCATCCAAGCAGGCCCTCCCTGACCTCGCGCACGGTTACATCGATAATGCCGCCCGCCGCCGTGCCGGGGGGCAGGGCGACGCGCGCGTAGTTCGGGGCATAGCCGGTGCCGTCGCGCTCGGCGAGGACGGGCAGCGTTTCGCCCACAAGCGATTGGAGCCATGCGGAACGCACTTCGGCGGCGCGTGCGCGCAATTCGGCTGCGCGGGCCTTCACCATGTCGCGCGGCAGCTGCGGCATTCGTGCGGCGGGTGTGCCGGGGCGGGGCGAGAAGGGGAAGATGTGGGCGTGGACGATGCCGAGTTCGTCGATGATCGCGAGGTTTTCCGCGTGGTGGCTCTCGTCCTCGGTCGGGAAGCCGGCGATAAGGTCCGCGCCTACGGCAATATCGGGGCGCAGCGCCTTCAATCGCCCCACCAGTTCCACCGCATCGCCCCGAAGGTGCCGCCGCTTCATCCGCTTGAGGATGAGGTCGGCCCCGTGCTGCAAGCTCAGGTGCAGATGCGGCATCACCCGCGCCTCGTGCGCCAGCAGTTCGAACAGCAGCGCGTCGATCTCGATCCCGTCGACCGAGGACATGCGCAGGCGGGGGAGGGCGGGGAAGGCGTCGAGAATCGCCTGCACCAGCACGCCGAGGCCGGGCGAGCCGGGCAGATCATGGCCCCAGCTGGTCAGATCGACCCCGGTGAGGACCACTTCCTGCGCTCCCGCTGAAAGGTGCGCTTCGACCTCGCGGAGCACCTCCGGCACGGCCAGCGAGCGGCTCGCTCCGCGCCCTTGCGGGATGACGCAGAAGGTGCAGGCGTGATCGCAGCCGTTCTGCACCGCCACGAAAGCACGGGTGCGCGCCGGGGCGATGGGCGAGGCCTCGGCGGGGATGTTCCAGCTGCGCGGATCGAGCTTGGCGGCGTTGGCGACCAGCGCGTCGACCTCGTCCATTGCGCCGATCTCGGCACGGTCGATCTCGGCGGCGCAGCCGGTCACCACCAGCCGCGCACTCGGGTGATCGCGACGCGCGCGGCGGATCGCCTGGCGCGTCTGGCGCAGCGCCTCGCCGGTCACCGCGCAGGAATTGACCACCACCAGGTCCCGCTCGCCCGCCAGCATCGCGC
The DNA here is from genome assembly GCA_027531395.1 of Porphyrobacter sp. GTDB lineage: Bacteria > Pseudomonadota > Alphaproteobacteria > Sphingomonadales > Sphingomonadaceae > Erythrobacter. The sequence continues at coordinate 206,832 of JAPZRO010000004.1, forward strand.
GCATCCGCTCGCTCTCGGCGATGTTCATGCGGCAGCCGAGCGAAATGATCGCAGGTGCGCTCAAGCGTAGTCGTCCCAGTCGAAGGTGCCGCGGAAACTCTCTACCGCCGGGCCGCTCATCAGGATGCTGCCTCCCGCTTCCCACGCGATCACGAGATCGCCGCCGGGCAGGCTGACGGTGACGGGGCTCGCCACCAGTCCGCGCCGGATCGCCGCGACCGCCGTGGCGCAGGCGCCGGTGCCGCAGGCGCGCGTCAGCCCCGCGCCGCGCTCCCACACCCGGAGGCGCAGGTGATCGGGCCCCGCAAGGCTCGCGACATTGACGTTCACACGCTCGGGAAACAGTGGATCGTGCTCGATCAGCGGACCGAGCCGGTCGAGCTCCACCGCCTCGGCATCATCGACGAAGAAGATCACGTGCGGATTGCCGACATTGACCGCCATCGGTGCTTCGAGGCTCTCCCAGCCGACCGGCATCGTGAAGGTATCCATCGGATAGGCGAGCGGGATCGCGTCCCAGTCGAAGCGCGGCACCCCCATGTCGACCCGCGCGCCGCCCTCCAGCGGTTCGAGCGTGATCGGCCCGCTGGCGGTCTCGACCACGGCGGGCGCCCCGTGAAGCACGGCAACCGCGCGACTGCCATTGCCGCAGGCTCCGGCCTCGCTGCCGTCGGAGTTGAAGAACCGGACGCGGAAATCATTGGTTTCGCTCGGCTCCAGCAGCACCAACTGGTCGAAGCCGATCCCGGTCCGCCGGTCGCCCAGCGCGCGGGCCACGGCAGGCGTCATCGCCGGCAGCGAGGTAGTGCGCGCGTCGAGCACGACGAAGTCGTTGCCGAGCCCGTGCATCTTGATGAAGGGGATAGCCTGCGTCACGCCCCCGCATCTATGCACGCGAGGGGCCTGCGTCCAGTCCTGCGCGGGAGCGGTCTAGGAGTTGGCCGCGCGCGGCAGGCCCGGTTCCGGCACCGGAGCCGGAGCCGCGACCGGCGATCCGGGTAGGTTGCTCGCGCCCGCCAGCTTGCCGCTGGCGGCCAGCCGCCGGCGCACTTCCTCGCCGCTTTCGGGCTTGCCGTAGACATAGCCCTGCGCCTTGAGCTTGCCCATCGAGCGCAGCGCGGTGAGGATTTCCTCGTCTTCCACGCCTTCCGCAGTGAGCGGCAGATCAAGCCCGCGGCCCATCGCGACAATCGCGTCCACCAGCCGCGACTGGCCCGAAGGTTCGCGCAGCTCGCTGACGAAGCTGCGATCGATCTTGATCCGGTCGAACGGCAGATTGCGCAGCTGTTCGAGGCTCGAATAGCCGGTGCCGAAATCGTCGAGGCTGACCTGCACCCCCTGGTTGCGCAGGGAGGTGATCATGGCGCGCACCAGCCCGATATTCTCGTGCAGGCAGCTTTCGGTGATCTCGATCTCCAGCCGCTGCGGCGGGAAATTGCTCGCCACCATCCGCTTGAGCAGGCGCTGGGCGAACCACGGATCGCGCAGCTGCACCGGCGAGATGTTGATCGACAGCGTCAGGCTGTCGGCCCATTCGCGCGCATCGGCGAAGGCGCGGTCCATCAACTGCTCGGACAGCTGGGTGATCAGCCCCATTTCCTCGGCGATGGGGATGAAGATTTCCGGGCTGACAAGGCCGAGCTGTTCCGATTGCCAGCGCGCCAGCATCTCGAAGCCGACCAGCTCGCCGGTCTGGATGTCGACCTGCTGCTCGTAATAGGGCACGAATTCCTGCTGGCTGACCCCGCGGCGGATGCCGGTTTCCAGCTGGTTGCGGAACCTGAGCTCGCTTTCCATGCTCGGGTCGAACCAGAAGTGGCGGTTCCGGCCCTGCTTCTTGGCGTGGTAGAGCGCCATGTCGGCGCGGTGCATCAGGGTTTCGGCATCGACCACCGGCCCGGGCGAACCATCGGCATCGTGATCCGTTGAAAGCCCGATCGAGACCGTCAGCTCGACCGTGACCTCGCGCACTTCGAGCGGCGCGGCGATGCTCGCGAACAGACGGACGACGAGATCGTCGAGGCGGTCGGTATGCCCCACCGGATAGGGCATGACGAAGGCGAATTCGTCGCCCCCGAGCCGCGCCAGCCGGGCTTCGCGCGGGAGCAGTTCGCGGATCCGTCCGCTCAGTGTGACGAGCACCGCGTCGCCGCAGGAATGGCCATACATGTCATTGATCTGCTTGAAATTATCCAGATCGATCATGCAATAGGCAATGGCCTCGCCGCGCTGGGCAGCGCGGGCGCGCAGCTCCTCGGTGGCGCTCATCATGCTGCGGCGGTTGAGGCAATGGGTGAGCGGATCAGTGGCGGCGAGCAGGCGGGCATGATCCTCGGCGCGGCGGCGCTCGGCGATTTCGTGGGTCAGTTCGCGGTAACGCCGCCAGCCGAAGATGATCAGCGCGATGTTGAGCAAGAGCGCGCTGACCAGCAGCTTGTCAGGCGCGCTGCCCGTACCCAGCAGCGATCGCACCGCGCTCGGCATCACCGCACCGCCGGTCGCCACCAGCAGCAGGATCGCAGCCGCAGCAATGCCCAGCGCAACGACGTCGCGCTCGGCGCTGTGCAGCGGATTGTCTGGTTCGTTGTCCTGCAAAGCCGTCAACCCTGAAGCATTCCGGGCGGGACTGCGGCGGGTGCCGCGCCTTCCCCCAATCCCACGCACCATCGCATGGGTCGTTAAAGATCGGGTTAATCCGGTGCTTGGCGCGCCGCGGGGCTTGAGTGCGGCCGTGCCGGCGGGCTATCGGCGAGGCGACCTGTCCACCTCTCCCCGCCTGCAAGGAGCCCCACCCGCCATGGCCTACTGGCTGATGAAATCCGAACCCTTCAAATACAGCTGGGACGATCTCGTCGCCGAGGGCGAGGGCACGTGGGACGGGGTGCGCAACTACCTTGCGCGCAACAACCTGATGGCGATGCAGGTGGGCGACGAGGCGTTCTTCTACCACAGCCGCGAGGGGCTGGAGATCGTCGGCATTGCCGAGATCACCGTCAGCGGAATCGGCGATCCCACCGACGAGACCGGCAAGTGGGCGGCGGTGAAGCTCAAGGCGAAGGAGAAGTTCGCCCACCCCGTCACGCTTGCCGCGATCAAGGCCGAGCCGCGGCTGGCCGAGATGCAACTGATCCGCCTGTCGCGCCTCTCGGTCTGCGCGGTCACGCCGGCCGAATGGGACGTGATCCGCGAGATGGCCCGGGGCTGACGCTGTTTCACGTGAAACAGCCAATGACCCGGCAATGATCGTACAATGACTGCACAATGAGCGGGCAGCGGGCCGGAGCCCGCTTCGCCCCGTTCTGACCCCGGCTATCGCGCCCGCGCGCGCAGGCCGCTGATGGTCGCGCCGCTGGCCGCGATGCGCTCGAGATCGGTCAGCGCGTGGATCAGCCGGATGCCGGTGCGGCCCTTCGCTTCCTCCAGCGCGGCGACGAATTCTTCCGTTGTGGTGGCCTTGGCGCTCCATCCGCCGAAGGCCGCTCCGAGCATCGCGAAATCGGGGTTGGCGAGGGTCGTCGCCGAAACCCGGCCGGGATATTCGCGCTCCTGGTGCATCCGGATGGTGCCGTAGGCGCCGTTGTCGACCACCACCACGATCAGGTTCGCGCCATATTGCGCGGCGGTGGCGAGTTCCTGCCCGTTCATCAGGAAGTCCCCGTCACCCGCCACCGCGACCACGGTTCGCTCGGGATAGTGCAGCGCGGCCGCGACCGCCGCCGGCACGCCGTAGCCCATCGCGCCGCAGGTGGGCGCAAGCTGGCCGGGATAGGCGGTGTAGCGCCAGTAGCGGTGCCACCACCCGGCGAAATTGCCCGCGCCGTTGCAGATGATCGTGTCCGCGGGCAGCATTTCGCGCATCGCCGCGACGCAGGCGCCAAGGTCCATGCCCGCGTCCGAGGGCTTGGGCGTCGACCATTCGAGCCATTCGGCATGGGCTTCGGCGCCCGCGTCGAAGGGGATGATGTCGGTCTCTTCCCACAGGGCAGCGGCCTCGGCGAATTCGTCGACCGAGCAGCACAGCGCCAGATCGGTGCGATAGACGCGGCCCAGTTCCTCGGGGTCGGGGTGGATGTGGACGAGGGTCTGGCCGGGGTGTTCGAGGGTCGGCACTTCGTAGCCGTCGGTGGTCGCCTCGCCGAGCCGCGCGCCGACCGTGATGACGAGATCGGCGTTCTTCACCCGCTCGACCAGCTTCGGGTTGGGGCCATAGCCGAGATTGCCGGCATAGACCGGGCTGTCGGGCGCAATGGCGTCCTGCCGGCGGAAGGCGGTGGCGACCGGCAATCCGATGCGCTCGGCGAATTGCCGGAAGTATTCGCGCGCCTTGGCGTTCCAGCCTGCCCCGCCGATGATCGCGATCGGGCTGGCGGCATCGGCGATCAGGCCGAGCAGCGCTTGCATCGCATCGGGGCAGACCGCCTGCGCGGGGCGGGTGACGAAGGGGCGGGGGCCAAGGCTCGCAGGCACCTGCTCGACCAGCATGTCCTCGGGCAGGGCGAGCACCACCGGCCCGGGCCGCCCGCTCATCGCCACGGCATAGGCGCGCGCGATGTATTCGGGGATGCGCAGCGGATCGTCGATCCGCGCTGCCCATTTGCAGATCGGTGCGAAGAAGGCGGTGAAGTCCACCTCCTGAAAGCCCTCGCGTCCCTGCATCGAGCGGGCGACATCGCCCACGAACAGGATCATCGGCTGCGAGTCCTGATGCGCCACGTGAACGCCGATCGAGGCGTTGGTGGCGCCAGGGCCGCGGGTGACGAAGGCGATGCCGGGACGGCCGGTGCTAGCGGCGTTCATCGCGCCGTCGGCGCAGGCCATGAAGGCCACTCCGCCTTCCTGCCGGCAGGTCACCACATCGATCTCGGGGCGTTCGGGCAGGGCGTCGAGCACCGCAAGGAAGCTTTCCCCCGGCACGGTGAAGATCCGCGTCGCGCCCTGCTCGGCAAGGCAATCGACCAGCAGCGCCGCCGCGCTCCGTTTGGAATCAGACACCTGAACCTCTCCCGTCTTGTCGTCCTGCCCGGCCTCTACAGCCGCGCAGGGCGGCGCGCAAACCGCGCGCGCTCCACAGGCGTGCACAGCCTGTCCCAAGCTGTGACAGGGGCGTCGTTGCGGTTCCAAAAGGTTAAGAAAGTCTTAAAACGGGCGGTCCTGCCAAGGGAGACTCGAACAATGCGCCGCAGCCTCGTCCTCACCGAAGAGAGCGCCCGTCACTGGTTCCGTGCCAGCCTGCCGCCGCATGTGAAGCGCGATCTGATCCCGATTCCGGCGGAAGACCTGTGGCGGCTGACGCTTGCCGACGTGCGCGGCTTTGCCAGCGTCTATGTCGCCGCGACCGCCGCGATCCTCACCTTTATCATCTGAAGGCGTCGGCCTCGGGCGGATTCTTGAGCTCAAGCGCGTGCAGCTTGCGCGCGAGGCCGGCCGAAAGCAGGCACAGCACCAGGCTGATCAGCAGCTGTTCCTGCAGCGGAATGCCGAAGAAGCCGAGCGCGCCTGCCACGCCTGCACCCACCACCATGTAGATCGAGGAAATCAGGTTGTTGGCTGCGACCGAGCGCGAGGCCTCCGACTTGTCGACCTTGGTGGTGAGAAAGGCATAGAGCGGCACCACGAACATGCCCCCGGCCACCGCGATCAGCACCAGATTAGCCAGCAGCACCAGCGCCAGCGGCTGCATGATGAACTCGCCCACGGTGAACAGCTCGCCCGAGGCCGGGGTGAGGTTCCACATCCGGCACAGCAGGTAGAAGCCCACCAGCAGCGCGCCCAGCGCCAGCACCGAGGGCGCGGAATAGCGTGCCGAGATATCGCCCTTGAGCAGCGTGTTGATCGACACCGATCCGATCGCGATCCCCGCCGAGAAGGCGACCAGCATCACCGCGGCGACCTGCTTGTCGGCCAGCAGCACGTTCTTGGCGAGCGGGATGAACTGCACCGAGAGGATCGCGGCGATCGTCCAGAAATAGGAGATCGCCAGCACCGAATAGCGCAGTTCCGGATTGCCCATCGAGAAGGCGATCAGCGATTTCGAGGCGCGGATCGGGTTCCAGTCGACCTTGGTCTCTTCGGTCTGCGCCGGGGCAGGCGGCACCCAGCGGCACACCAGATAGCCCACCAGCGCGACCGTTATCACCGCGACGATGCTCCACATGATCGGCATCGCGCCGCCCAGCATCATGCCGACGAGGATCGCGACATAGGTGCCCGCCTCGACCAGCCCGGTGCCGGCCAGCACCTCGTCCTTTTCCAGATGCTGCGGCAGGATCGCGTATTTGATCGGGCCGAAGAAGGTCGAATGCATCCCCATCGCGAACAGCGCGAGGAACATCAGCGGGATCGCGAGGGTGCCGATCTGCACGCCCTTGGCGGCCAGCAGCAGGCCGGTGGCGCCGACCGACATGATGATGATCTCGGCAAACTTGATCCAGCGGATGATGGTGGTCTTGTTGCGCATGTCCGCGAGCTGGCCCGAGGTGGCCGAGAACAGCACGAAGGGCAGCACGAACAGCGCGGTGGCAATACCGCTGACGAAGGTCTCGGTCTCGGGCGAATCGTAGACCTGATAGACCACGAACAGCACCATCGCCTGCTTGTAGAGATTGTCGTTGAGCGCATTGAGCAGCTGGGTCAGGAACAGCGGCAGAAAGCGCCGCTGGCGCATGAGATTGGTCGAGGTTGTCATGCAGATGGTGTGCCGGTGCTTCCCTGTGCGTTCACCGGGACATAGCGCGCGGCCCCGCATTCACAAGCCCCGCGCGCAGGGTGTCATCCAGTGGAAGGGCAATGCGCGCGGGCTTTTGCAGCCGCGCTATGCGCGCTAGAGCGGGGATCAGCCATGTCGAGCCTGCCCAATATCCTCACGCTCTCGCGCATCTTCGCGGTGCCGCTGCTGGCGTTCTTCCTGTGGTGGCCGCAGTGGCAGCTGGGCTATCTGATCGGCTTCGGGCTCTATTGCGTGATCGCCATCACCGATTTCTTCGACGGCTATCTGGCGCGCGCGCATGGCACGGTGTCGAAGCTCGGCGTGTTTCTCGATCCGATTGCCGACAAGATCATGGTCGCGGCGGTGATTCTGGTGCTGACCGCGCAGGGCTATCTGCGCGGGCCCTATGTGGGCGATGTCCATGTCATCGCCGGCCTCGTCATCCTGATGCGCGAGATCGCGGTTTCGGGCCTGCGCGAGTTTCTCGGCGGGATCCAGGTTTCGGTGCCGGTTTCGGCGCTGGCCAAGTGGAAGACCACCTTCCAGCTGGTGGCGCTGGGCGCGCTGATTCTGGGCGGGGGCGTGCATGGCCAGCCGTGCCAGTCGGTCGGCGACATGTGCCGCACTTTTGCCGAAAGCTGGATCCACGTGGTCGGTCTGGCGAGCCTGTGGGCGGCGGCAGTGCTGACCTGCATCACCGGCTGGGATTACCTGCGCGTCGGCCTGAAGCATATGGATTGAGGCTGGAAATCGCCAGCGGAGTTGGGTTACGTTATCTCCCATGGGATCGGAGTCTACGCCCGGACAGGGCAAGTATGTTGACCAGTTGGCGGATCATGCGCGCAGGCTCCAGCGCGAGGCGAGGAGCGCGATCGCGCAGGGCGACTATGCCCGCGCCTCGTCGCTGATCGGCGATGCCGAGATGCTGGCCGAGGATGTCCACGGTCTGGTCGACGATATCGAACTGCGCCAGAGCGATGAGATCGCGCGGCTGGCGAGCGGGGATCAGCCGTCGGCTGACGAAGCCGGCGAAGCGCTGAGCGGCGCGCGCCTGCGCAAGCTCGGCGCGGCCTTCGGCGCGGGCCTCGCGCTCAGCCTCGCGCTGGTGGAGTGCTGAGCGCCAGACGTTCGGCGCGCTGGCGGATGATCGCCAGCACATTGTCGTGCACATCGCCGAGCATCTGCTCGCCCCACAGTTCGAGATACCAGCCGAGGCGGCTGCGCATCCGGTAGGTGGTCGAGAGCGTCACCCGCACCCGCCCATCGGACAGCGGGGTCAGGGTGTAGCCGCCCTGCGCGATCTTGAGCAGCGGGCCATCGGGCGAAATGTGGTGATCGGTGAAGCGCTGCACCGAGTTGTCGGGGAAGGCAAAGTCCCACGCGATGCGGCGGCCGGGATCGAGCGCGGTGATGCGCTCCTCGAACCGGATGTCCTCGCCCCAGCGGCCCGCGCGCACCAGCCGGCCTTCTCGCTCGACCAGCCGCGCCTCCGAAGGGCGGGGGATGCCGGCGAAGTCGTGGGTGAAGGTGGCGATGCCCTCATCCGGCCCGACTGCGGGGATCGCGACCAGCAGCGGCCATACAGCATCAGCGCTCGCGGCGATGTCCACGCTGCGCACGACGGTGCGCTCCTGCCATGCGGGCGGGCTTGCCTCCTCGGCATAGAGCAGCGCGAAGGGCAGGGCGACGAGGCCCACCACCTTGAGCCGCGCCGTGCCGCTTTCCTCCGAAAGGCGGCGCTGGCGGCGGTGGATGAACCACGTCGCCAGCCCGCCGCCAATTCCCGCGGCCAGCCACAGCGGCAGCGCCATCAGGATGCAGACCAGCCCCTCGGCAAGGCCATAATGCACCAGCGGGAAGATGATCGCGAACAGCAGTACCGGGGCAAGGATGCAGCCGTAATGCGAGTAAATCTGCAGGGCCGCACCGGTTGCCAGCCCGCCGATCGCGAAGGGGAACAGGAACATGAAGGCATAGCCCGAATAGGACACTTCGAGCGCGCCGGTGTTGAGCAGCAGGATGCCGGCCAGCAACATGCTGAGCATGGTCAGCATGAATCCGCTCCCGGCGCGCGGCCCGCGCACATCGCTATGATAGGGCAGGGGTTCCTGATCGGGCGGTGTCACGGTTCGAGCTTAGCGCATTTGTGCCTGCCCAACCAATGGTTTCACCCCGCCCGCAATTCTTCCGCGAGCAGCTGGAAATCGGCCTCTCTGGGCGAATTGCGGCGCCATGCCAGCACGATCTCGCGCTTGGCGGTGGGGCTGTCCACGGGGCGCGCGACCACCTCCGTTCCGTTGAGGATGCCCGCTTCCAGCGCCATTTCGGGCAGCATGGTGAGGCCAAGGTCATTGTCGACCAGCTGCACCAGTGTGTGCAGGCTCGTGCCGATCATGCCTGCGCTGGCGCGCAGTTCGGAGCGGGAACAGGCCGCGAGCGCGTGATCGCGCAGGCAGTGACCATCCTCCAGCAGCAGCAGGCGGCCCCCTTGCACCATGGCCTCGATCATCTCGGGCGGAATGCTGGCCGGGGGATCGCGCGGATCGTCCTTGGGGAAGGCGACGAACAGGCGGTCATCGGCGATGTGGGCGATGGCGGCATCACCGGTGTCGAAGGGCAGGGCCAGCAGCACGCAATCGACCCGCCCGTGATGGAGCGATTCGAGCGCGTCGTGGCTGGTCTCCTCGCGCAGCATCAGCTTCAGTTCCGGTCGCTCGCGGCGCAGGCGGGGCAGCAGGCGCGGCAGCAGGAAGGGTGCGATCGTGGGGATCACGCTCATCCGCAATTCGCCCGACAGCGGCTTGCCCGAGGCCTGCACCAGATCGGCGAGCTCCTCGGCCTCGCGCAGCAGGCGGTTGGCTTTGGCCACCACCTGCTCGCCCAGCGCGGTGAAACGCACCACCCGGCGCGAGCGCTCGACCAGCGTCACGCCGAGCAGCGATTCGAGCTCGCGGATGCCGGCCGAAAGCGTCGACTGCGACACGAAGCTCGCGTCCGCCGCCTTGCCGAAATGGCCATGCTCATGCAGCGCGACGAGATATTGCAGCTGCTTGATGGTGGGGAGGTAGGTGCTCACCGCTCGCCCGTCACTCCGCCGCCAGCGTATCGGGCGCAGGCGCGATGACGTCGTCGATATGGGTCATCTTGAGCCGCCCCTTCTCGACCGCGAAGGCGAGCTTGCCTTCCACCAGATCGAGCGCGTCCTTGCCGAACACCTCGAAGCGCCAGCCCTTGAGCACCGGCAGATCGCGCACGCCGGCAGCGAGCGCTTCCATCTCCTCGGCGCGGGTCAGCAGGCGGGCGGCGACGTCGATCTCGCGGGCGCGGATCTTGAGCAGCAGCTTGAGCAGGTCTGCGACCAGCGCGCCTTCCTTGCCCAGCGGCGCGCCGCGGCCGGCCTTTTCGGGCATTTCGTCCTTCGACAGCGGCTCGGCCTCGGCCAGCACCTTCATCAGCCGCTTGCCGATGTCATTGTCCTTCCACGCCGCCGAAAGCCCGCGCACCTTGGCGAGATCGGCCTGCGTCTTGGGCGGATGGCTGGCGATGTCGGCCAGCGTCTCGTCGCGCATGATGCGGCCGCGCGGGATGTTCTTGTGCTGCGCCTCGCTCTCGCGCCAGGCGGCCAGCGCCTTCATCCGTCCGAGCACCTGCGGATTGCGCCCCGGCTGGCGGATGCGCTTCCACGCCACGCCCGGATCGGTCAGGTAGTTCGACGGATCGGCGAGCTTTTCCATCTCGGCATCGAGCCAGATGCCGCGCCCGGTCTTGATCAGCTTCTTCAGGATGCGCGGGAAGATGGTGGCGAGGTGGGTCACGTCGCCGATCGCATATTCGATCTGCCGGTCGGTCAGCGGGCGGCGGCTCCAGTCGGTGAAGCGCGCGCCCTTGTCGATGGTGAGGCCCATCCAGGTCTCGACCAGATTGGCATAGCCGATCTGCTCGGACTGGCTGATCGCCATCATCGCGATCTGGGTGTCGAAGATCGGATGCGGGGTCTTGCCCGTCATATTGACGATGATCTCGACATCCTGCCCGCCGGCGTGGAAGACCTTGAGCACGTCCTCATTGTTGCACATCAGATCGAGCAGCGGGGTGAGGTCGATCCCGTCGGCCATCGGATCGATCGCGGCGGCTTCTTCCGTATTGGCGATCTGCACCAGGCACAGTTCGGGCCAGTAGGTGTTCTCGCGCATGAATTCGGTGTCGACAGCGACGAATTCGGACTTGGCGAGGCGTTCGCAGAGCGCGGAGAGGGCCTCGGTCGTGGTGATCAGTTCGTGGATTTTCATGTCTTCTTCGCTTGTCGCGGGCGGAGTGCCGCCCTCGGGATGTGTCCCAGTCCGCTCTCGCACCGCTTGACAAAGCGCGAGGCTTCCCCTGTTAGCGCGCCGACGACGGAGCAGGGCTTCGACCAGCGCCGCGCGAGCGCGCCCTAGCGTCATAGCCGCGAACAGGACAAGAGTTTAGATGCACCCCTACCGCACGCACACTTGCGCACAGCTTTCTTCCGCCAATGTCGGCGAGACCGTCCGCCTGTCGGGCTGGATCCACCGCAAGCGCGATCACGGCGGCGTGCTGTTCGTCGACCTGCGCGATCACTACGGCATCACCCAGATCGTCGCCGACAGCGACAGCCCGGCGCTGCCGGTGCTTGAAGGCCTGCGGGTCGAGAGCGTCATCACCATCGAGGGCGAGGTCAAGGCGCGTGTGGCCGAGACGGTCAATGCCAATCTTGCGACCGGCGCGATCGAGGTGTTCGCGCGCGGCGTGACGGTGCAGAGCGCGGCCGAAGAGCTGCCGATGCCGGTCGCCGACGAGCAGCCTTATCCCGAGGATATCCGCCTCAAGTACCGCTTCCTCGATCTGCGGCGCGAGACGCTGCACAAGAACATCATGACCCGCGTGGCGGTGATTGCCGATATGCGTCAGCGCATGGCGGCGGCGGGCTTCAACGAATTCTCGACCCCGATCCTCACTGCCTCGAGCCCCGAAGGCGCGCGCGACTTCCTCGTGCCGAGCCGCATCCACACCGGCAAGTTCTACGCGCTCCCGCAGGCCCCGCAGCAGTACAAGCAGCTGCTGATGGTCGCGGGCTTCGACCGCTATTTCCAGATCGCCCCCTGCTTCCGCGACGAGGACCCGCGCGCCGACCGTCTGCCGGGCGAATTCTACCAGCTCGATCTCGAAATGAGCTTCGCCACCCAGGAAGAAGTGTGGGAGACGATGGAGCCGGTGATCCAGGGCACCTTCGCCGCCTTTGCGGGCGACAAGAAGGTCACCCCGGCGGGCGAATTCCCGCGCATCCCCTATGACGAGGCGATCCTCAAGTATGGCAGCGACAAGCCCGATCTGCGCAACCCGCTAATCATCTCGGACGTGTCGCACCACTTCACCCAGTCCGGCTTCGGCCTGTTCGAGAAGATCGTCGGCGGAGGCGGTGTGGTGCGCGCGATCCCCGCGCCCGCCACCCACGAGAAGAGCCGCAAGTTCTTCGACGACATGAACGACTGGGCGCGCAAGGAAGGCTATGCCGGCCTTGGTTACGTCACCCGCAAGGGCGGCGAATTCGGCGGGCCGATCGCCAAGAACCACGGGCCCGAGCGCATGGCGGAACTCTATGCCGAACTCGGCCTTGGCGAGAATGACGGGTTGTTCTTTGCAGCCGGCAAGGCCGCCGATGCCGCCAAGCTGGCCGGCGCGGCGCGCATCCGCGTGGGCGAGGAACTGGGCCTGATCGACGAAAGCCGGTTCGCGCTGTGCTGGATCGTCGACTTCCCGTTCTACGAGTGGAGCGAGGAAGAAAAGAAGGTCGACTTCAGCCACAACCCCTTCTCTATGCCGCAGGGCGGGATCGATGCGCTCAACGGGCAGGACCCGCTGACCATCAAGGCCTACCAGTACGATCTGGTCTGCAACGGCTATGAAATCGCGAGCGGTTCGATCCGCAACCACAAGCCCGAGACGATGGTCAAGGCGTTCGAGATCACCGGTCTCACGCAGGCCGATGTCGAGGAGCGCTTCGGCGGGATGTACCGTGCGTTCCAGTACGGCGCGCCGCCGCACGGGGGCATGGCCGCGGGCGTTGATCGCATCGTGATGCTGCTGTGCGGGGCCAAGAACCTGCGCGAAATCACGCTGTTCCCGATGAACCAGCGCGCCGAGGACCTGCTGATGGGGGCGCCCAGCGCGCCCGAACCGCGACAGCTGCGCGAACTGTCCCTGCGGGTGGTCGAGCCGCCGGTGAAGCCGGTGGGCGGAGCTTAAGCGCTCTCCAGCCCGGCGAGGAAGGCTGCGACATTGTGCCCCAGCGCGGGCACGTCGTAGCCGCCTTCCATCACTGTGAGCGTCGGCAGGCCCAGCGCGCCGATCGCCGCGCCCATGGCCTGCATGTCGCGGGTCGTCAGCGCGAAGTGTGAGATCGGATCCTCGGCGAAGGTATCCGCGCCGTAGCTGACGATCAGCGTCTTTGCACCGAAAGCGGCAATCGCCTCCAGCGCCTTGGCGAGCGCGCCCTCATATTCGCGCCACCCGGTGCCGCGCGCCAGCGGCAGGTTGAGGTTCGCGCCTTCGCCCGCCCCTGCGCCGCGCTCGTCTGCGTGGCCCCAGAAAAAAGGGAAGTCCATGCGCGGGTCGGCGTGGATCGAAGCGAAGAACACGGCTCCGTCCTCGTAGAAGATGTCCTGCGTGCCGTTGCCGTGGTGATAGTCGACATCGAGCACCGCGACCGGGCCGAGGCCCCGCGCGACGGCTGCGCGGGCAGCGATGGCGGCGTTGTTGAGGTAGCAATAGCCGCCGAAATAGTCCGCCCCCGCATGGTGCCCGGGCGGGCGGCACAGGGCGAAAGCCTGCCGCGCCTCTCCTGCCGCGATGGCCGCGATCCCGCTTAGCGCCGCCTGCGCCCCCCAATAGGCCGCCTCCCACGTGCCTGCGGCAATCGGCGTCACCGTATCGAAGCCGAATTGCCCGAGCTTCGCGTCGATCCGATCAAGCGCCAGCGGCCGCCGGGCGCGCACCGGGAAGGCATAGCCGATGGCATCGCCCTCGCGCCCGGCCGCCTGCCACTCGCCAAACGCCAATTCCAGAAAAGCGACGTAGTCCGCCGCGTGCACCGCAAGGATCGGGGCGAGGCCGTGATCGGCAGGCGCGCGCACCGCGCCGGTCACCTGCGCCAGCACGGAATCGAACCGCTGCGGGGTTTCGGCGTGATCCTCCGCCTTGCCGTTGACGAGTTCGCGGGCCGGCGCGTGGGCTTTCTGGGCGGGGGAGCAGAAGGTCAGCATGATGCGCAGGCCATCGCACGCGCACGCGGCCGCTGGCAAGCGCGCCGGAAAGCGGCTTGTCCTTGTCCGGAAAGCCTGCAAATTTCGCGCCGGACCAAGCGCGGCGAGGGGGGTGAACGATGCGATCGAGGTGGGTGATCGGGCTCTGGGCTCTCGGCCTTGCGGGCGCGGCTACGGCCGAGACCCTGCCTGTCGAGGGCGTCTATGCTGCCGGAACCGATGCCCCCTCGCGCGCGCGCTCGATCGCGATTGCCGAGTTTTCGGGGCGCGGGGGCGAGCGGCTGGCCTTCGCCATCGATTCCGCGCTGCGCAATGCCACGATAGAGGGGCGGCCGTGGTTCGATCTCAGCTTCACCGCCCCGGCATTTGGCGAGAGCTACACCTATGATGGCGGGGCGGGCCAGCCGGTTCAGCGCGGCGGCCCTGACGCAGTGCTGCGCGGGATCGGCGATGTCGAGGTGCGCGATACCGACTCCGGCTCGAAAGAGGTCGAGGAATGCGTTGCACGCGACGATTCCGACCGCTGCACCGAGCGCAAGAAGGTCGCCTATCCCTGCCGCGATCGCAATGTCACGCTGCGCCCGGAAGTGCGGCTGGTCTCGCGCGAGGGCGAGTTGCTCTATGCCAAGGGCGACACACTCGTCGCCAGCCGCCGCTTCTGCGAGGACGAGGAGACCACCCCGCCGGTGAGCGGGATGATCGAGGAGCTCGCTTCCCGCTTCGCCGCCGAGGTCCGCGGCGACCTCGCGCCGACCGAGCGCTATGACAATATCCGCGTGCTCGAAAGCCGCGAGGGCATGTCGAAGCCTGACCAGACGGCCTTCCGCGCTGCGCTGCGCCTTACCAAGAACGACGTCGCCGGGGCCTGCCGCGCCTTCGAAGCGCTCGAGGCGACCAATCCGCAGAGCATCACCATCCTGTTCAATATCGGCCTGTGCCACGAAAACGCGGACGATCTCGAAGCGGCCGCCGCGCGCTACGAAGCGGTGCTGGCGATCAGCCCGCGCAAGCCGGAGCCGCAGGAAGGCCTCGCCCGCATCGCCTCGCGCCTCAGGGCCGAGCGCCAGCTTGCATTGCACTATGGAGAGGAAGCGGGCTGAACGTCATGCCCACTTGCGCATCCCCTCGCCCTTCATTAGGGCGGGCACGAGTTTTACCTAACCCCAGTTTCAAGAGGGAATACCATGAGCGATACTGCCGATCGGGTGGCAAAGATTGTCGTCGAGCATCTCGGCGTCGAGGCTGACAAGGTCACCCAGGATGCCAGCTTCATCGACGATCTCGGTGCGGACAGCCTCGACATCGTCGAGCTGGTGATGGCCTTCGAAGAGGAATTCGGCGTCGAAATCCCCGACGATGCGGCCGAAAAGATCACCACGGTCGGCGACGCGACCAAGTACATTGAAGAGCACAAGGGCTAACACCCTCAAGGACGCCCCGGTGTCCGCGCCTGCTTTCCGCCTGCCCATCGGGGATAAGGCGGGGCATTTGTCCGGCAACCCGTTTGCCGACACGCGGATCAGGGCCTAGACAGGCTCAGCCCTACCCGGGTTGGGCCTGTTGCTTTTTCGGAGCCAGGCTCCCTTTCGGAGCCAGTCTCTCTTTCGGAGAACGCGAATGCGCCGTGTGGTTGTAACCGGCCTCGGTCTTGTCACCCCGCTCGGGGGCGATGTCGAAACGACGTGGGCAAACCTGATTGCCGGTGAAAGCGGGGCGGGTCAGATTACCCGCTTCGATGCCTCGAACCAGAAGTGCACCATCGCCTGCGAGGTGAAGGGCAAGGATCATCCCTGGGGCTTCGACCCCGACAAGCGCGTGGATCACAAGGTCCAGCGCCAGGTCGATCCCTTCATCGTCTACGGCATCGATGCCGCCGGACAGGCGCTGGAAGATGCGGGCCTGACCGACATGACCGAAGCCGAAAAGGAGCGCACCGGCTGCTCGATCGGCTCGGGGATCGGCGGCTTGCCGGGCATCGAGATCGAGAGCGTCAACCTGCACGAGCGCGGGCCGGGCCGGGTTTCTCCGCACTTCGTCCACGGACGCCTGATCAACCTGATCACCGGGCAGGTGCAGATCAAGTACGGCTTCATGGGCCCGAACCACGCGGTGGTGACGGCCTGCTCGACCGGCGCGCACTCGATCGGCGATGCCGCGCGGATGATCGCGGCTGACGATGCCGACATCATGCTGGCAGGCGGGGCGGAAAGCACCATCAACCCGCTCGGCATTGCCGGTTTCGCGCAGGCGCGTGCGCTCAACATGAGCATGAACGACCGCCCGACCGAAGCCAGCCGCCCCTACGACCGGAACCGTGACGGCTTCGTCATGGGCGAGGGCGCGGGCGTGGTGGTGCTCGAGGAATACGAGCGCGCCAAGGCGCGCGGCGCCAAGATCTACGCCGAAGTCACCGGCTATGGCCTGTCGGGCGATGCCTACCACGTCACCGCCCCGCACCCCGAGGGCCGCGGCGCGGAACTGGCGATGCGCATGGCGCTCAAGAAGGCGGGCCTCGGGCCCGGCGATATCGACTACATCAACGCCCACGGCACCAGCACCATGGCCGACACCATCGAGCTCGCTGCGATCAAGCGCGTGCTGGGAGAGGATCTGGGCGGCGCGTCGATGTCCTCGACCAAGAGCGCGATCGGCCACCTGCTGGGCGGCGCGGGCGCTGTCGAGGCGATCTTCTGCATCCTCGCGATGCGCGACGGGATCGTGCCGCCGACGCTCAACCTGCATGATCCCGACGACGGCACCGAAGGCATCGACCTCGTGCCGCTGAAGGCGAAGAAGCGCGAAGTGCGTGCGGTGCTCAACAACTCGTTCGGTTTCGGCGGCACCAACGCCTCGATCATCATGCAGAAGGTCGACTGACACCGTGAACCGCGCGCGGGGTCTGCTGCTGCTAGTGGTCGGCCTCGTGGTCGCGGGGCTGGTGCTCGCGTGGACCTTCCTCGGCGGGGCGACCATCGAGAAAGAGACCAGCTTCACCATCCCCGCCGGCGCATCGGTCGCCAAAGTGGCGGACAAGCTCGAGGCCGAGGGGCTGATTTCCTCGGCCTCCGGCTTCATGCTGCAGGCGCGCATCTTCGGTTCCGACGCGCCGATCCAGGCAGGCGAGTTCCTGCTCACCCCGGACATGAGCCAGGGCGACATCCTCGAAGCCTTCCAGTCGGGTGACGTGATCCGCCGCTTCGTCACCATCCCCGAAGGGATGCCCTCGATCCTCGTGTGGGAACGCCTGATGGCCGAGGAGCTGCTCACCGGCGAGGTCGACGTGCCGCCCGAAGGCTCGATCCTGCCCGACACCTACGCCTTCGAGCGCGGGCAGAGCCGCAAGGCACTGGTCGAACAGATGCAGGCGGCGATGGACAAGGCGCTGGCCGAGGAATGGGCCAAGCGCGGCCCGGGCATCGCGGTCGATACCATGCGCGACGCGCTGATCCTCGCCTCGATCGTCGAGAAGGAGACCGGAAAGCCCGAGGAGCGCGGCATGGTCGCGGGGCTCTATTCCAACCGCGTGCGCACCGGCATGAAGCTGCAGGCGGACCCGACCATCATCTACCCGATCACCAAGGGCAAGCCGCTCGGCCGCCGCATCCGCCAGTCCGAGATCGCTGCGGTCAACGGCTACAACACCTACACCCGCGTCGGCCTGCCCGAAGGCCCGATCACCAATCCCGGGCGCGACAGCATCGCCGCGGTGCTCAACCCGGCCCGCACCAGCGCGCTGTTCATGGTGGCCGACGGCACCGGCGGCCACTGGTTCGCCGACACGCTGGAACAGCACAACGCCAACGTCGCCAAGTGGTACGCGATCCGCCGCGAGCGGGGCGAGATGTAAGGGCCTGCGCGAAATCCCGCAGCCCTTCATCCTCACCGCTGCCCTGCCGCCCGATCTGGCGGGCTTTGCCGAAGGGTTGCGGCGCGCGCACTACCCGCCCGAGCGCAACCACCTCCACGCCCACGTCACCCTGTTCCACGCCTTCGCGCCCTCGCTGCTTGAGGAGCTGTGTGACTTCATGCCGCGCATCGCCGCCGAATTTGCCGCTCCGCAAGGCGCAGTGAAGGGGGTGATGGATCTGGGCAAGGGCACCGCGATCGCGCTCGAGGCGCCGCAGCTGCTGGCCCTGCGTGCCGGCATCGCCGAGCACTTCCACGGCAGCCTGACGAGCCAAGACCTCTACGAGCCGCGCCCGCACATCACCATCCAGAACAAGGTGACGAAGGAAGAGGCTAGGGCGCTCCAGGCCAACCTGCCCCCGCTGCTTGCGTCGTGGATGGCCAAGGGGCGCTTCGCCTTCCCCGCGCTGGAGCTGTGGCACTATCGCGGCGGACCGTGGGAGCGGGTCAAGGCCTGCGCGTTCCGCGGGCGCGAGAGGCTCTGAAGCCCGCCGCGCAACGGGGCTTGACCCCGCGCGCTCCCCGCCCTAATGGCGCGCCTCGCCCGGGCCGACACCCGGAGCCGAATCCGGCCCGGAAAGCCGCGCCGGATGCCCATGGGGCGGAGTAGCTCAGCCGGTTAGAGCAGCGGAATCATAATCCGCGTGTCGGGGGTTCGAGTCCCTCCTCCGCTACCATCGTCCCCTTGCCGCAAGTCCGGTTGTAACCCTGCCGAACCTCCTGTAGCCCTTGCACAGGGGAACGGGGGGACTTTCCATGAGAATGACGACGATCGCGATCACTGCGGCTGTTCTGGCTGCATTTGTGCCGGCTGGCAGCGTTGCGGCGCATGAATCGCCCGAGCACGCGCTTGAGGCCGGGCGGGTTGAGGCGATGCGGGCGGCAACGCAGGCCTTTCTGGCCAGCCTCGACGACGCCGGGCGCACAGCGGTGCAGGCGAGCCTTGACGATAATGCCCGGCGCACCGCGTGGTCGAACCTGCCCGCCAGCATGGTGCCGCGCTCCGGCCTTGCGGTTGCGCAGATGAATGCCGACCAGCGCAAGGCGCTCCACGCGATGCTGGCGGCGGCCTTTTCGAGCCAGGGCTATCTCAAGACGATCACCTCTATGTGGCACGAGGATGTGCTCCATGAGCTGACCCTCGCAGCGATTGCCAAGCTGCCCGATGGCGATCCGGCCAAGGAGCGGGGACGCGCCTTCGCGCCAAATTTCGACAGCGAGAAGTTCTTCGTCACCGTGTTCGGCGATCCGGCGGGCAAGGACTGGGGCTGGATGATGACCGGGCACCACTACGCGGCCAACTTTACCGTCGCGGACGGCAAGATCGCCTTCACCCCGCTGTTTCTCGGCGCCAATCCGCAGACCGTGCCTGACGGGCGGTTCGCGGGCTGGCGCCTGCTCCAGCACGAGGCCGACCGCGCCTTTGCGCTGTTGGGGGCGATGAGCCCGGAGCAGGTGAAGCGGGCTGTCATCGCCGGTGCGGTCGACAACACGGTGTTTGCGGGCAAGGGCCGGCAGGACCGTGCAGGGGCGCCCAAAGGCATCCCCGCCTCCGCGCTCGATCCGGTGCAGCGCCAGTTGCTGCTAGCGCTGATCGACGAATATCTCGGCGATGCCTCGGACGAAGCCGCCGCGCGCCAGCGCGCTGCGATCGCCGCGGACGGCCCGGACAAGCTCCACTTCGCGTGGTGGGGGCCGACCGGCGATCCCAAGGCGCGCTACATGTTCCAGGTCGAGGGCCCCTCGATCATCATCGACTACGTGCGCGAAGGCTCACCGGGCGGGGGCTTCAACCACGTCCATTCGATCGCGCGCGATCCCCGCAACGATTACGGCGCGCTCTGGCTCGAGCAGCACTACAAGGAAGCCCATCAGGACTGACCGGCGCGCGCCGGCGTCCGGTCAGGATTTCCGGTGCTTGTGCCGCGGCGGGCCGCCGGGGCCGGTTTTCTTGCCGTGCCACGGCTTGGCGCCGGGCGCGCCTGCGGCCCGTTCGGGCTTGCGGGCGAAACCCTTGCCGACCGGCTTGGCCTTGACGAAGCCGGCATCGTTGGCGCTGCGCGAGGGGCGGAGCTGGCGGTTGCTGCGTGCAGCCTCGCGCGGGCCGCTGTCCGAACGTTCGATGTGCAGCGTCTCGCCCTCACTCTCGCGCTCGGCGGCGCCGGTGCGTGCGGCGGCGGTGGCAAACTTGTCGGCGATGGCGCGCGGGATCTGGAAATAGGTCTCGGTCTGACCGATGCGGATGGCACCGATCTCGCCGCGGGTGACATGGCCGCGGCGGCAGATCAGCGGCAGGACCCAACGTGGGTCGGCGCCTTCGCTGCGGCCGAGATCCATCCGGAACCACACCGTGTCCTCGAAGCCGGGGCGGTGACGCTCCTTCTGGGCCTCGCGCGTGTTGGCGACGATTTCCTCAGGCTCGGGCATGCTGGCGCGGTGGGCGTGGACCAGCATCGCGGCGATCTCTTCGGGGCTGCGGGTTTCCAGCAGGCGGCGGGCGAGTTCGCGATCGGCATCCTCGACTTCGACTGGCGCGAGCAGCTTGGCTAGAAGGCGCTCGCGATCACGCTCGATGATCGCCTCGCGGCTCGGTACGTCCTGCCATTCGGCGGCGATCTTGGCGCGGCCCAGCATCGCCTCGGTGCGGCGACGGGCGGAGAAGGGGACGATCAGCACAGCAACGCCCTTGCGACCGGCACGGCCGGTGCGGCCCGAACGGTGCTGGAGCGTCTCCGCATCGCGCGGAAGCTCGACATGGACGACGAGGCTCAAGGTCGGCAGATCGATCCCGCGCGCGGCGACATCGGTGGCGACGCACACGCGGGCGCGGCCATCGCGCAGGGCTTGCAGCGCGTGGTTGCGTTCGGACTGCGAATGCTCGCCCGACAGCGCGACCACGGCAAAGCCGCGCTCCTGCAGGGTCGCGGCCAAGTGGCGCACCTTCTCGCGCGTGGCGCAGAACAGGATCGCGGTTTCCGCCTCGTGGAAGCGCAGCAGGTTGACCACCGCGTTCTCGATTTCGGGCGGCGAGACAGTGACGGCCTGATAGGCGATATCGCCATGCCCGCGCCCTTCGGCGATGGTGGCGATGCGCAGCGCCTCATGCTGGTAGCGACGGGCCAGCGCCTCGATCGGGCGCGGCATGGTGGCCGAGAACAGCAAGGTGCGGCGGGTGTCAGGCGTGCCGTCGAGGATCGCCTCCAGCTCCTCGCGGAAGCCCATGTCGAGCATCTCGTCGGCTTCATCGAGCACGGCGACGGCAAGGCTGGCGAGGTTGAGCGCGCCGCGCTCGAAATGGTCGCGCAACCGGCCCGGGGTGCCGACCACGATCGCGGGGCCGCCCGACAGCATCTTGCGCTCGGCCGAGGGGTTCATGCCGCCCACGCAGGTCGCCACCCTTGCGCCGGTGCGGGCGTAGAGCCATTCCAGCTCGCGGCTGACCTGCAGCGCCAGTTCGCGGGTCGGGGTGATCACCAGCGCCAGCGGCGCGGGCGCGAAACCGATCCGGCCATCCTCGCCTAGCAACTGGTCCGCCATGGCGAGGCCGAAGGCGACGGTCTTGCCCGAGCCGGTCTGTGCCGAGACCACCAGATCGCGCCCGGCGGCCTCGGGCTGGAGCACGGCGGCCTGTACGGGCGTGGCGGCGGCGTATTCGCGCTCGGCCAGTGCGGCGGCGAGCGGAGCGGGAAGTGCGGGGAACGTCATGGGCGTGGAACTCGAATCATGCAGCGCGCCAAAACGGCGCGGCGAACGCGGCTGGGTGAGCAGGGCATCCGGAGAAAAGGGGCGCAAGCCGGTGCGGCTACGCCAATGAATGCGCAGGCCCATACCCTAAATGTGGCCTCACGGCTTGCGAAAAATGACGTGCGGGCCAGAGCCGCTCCGGCGACCCGTCTCGGGGCATCGGTGCCAGTGGTTGTGACACCGCCTTGGCCACACCCCGGAACTCTTCCCAATCCATTACTTACATTCCTGTCAGTTTAGTTAGGAAACTGGTTATTCCGGTTCGCGGATGCGGGAAAAAGGGCACTGGCAAGGTGCTAAAATTGCATGAACTTGCATAAATACGACAGGATGCAAACGTTTTATCCCCCGTATGAAACGTTCTGTCTGATTTTTGCATTTTGACTGATGTCAAAGAATGCCACGCCAAGTGGCGCAAGAGTGGCTCCGAGGCCGCCGGGAAGGAAATCCGGGGTGTCTTTGGGAGACCACTTATGACCACTATCTGTCTGAAGAATCCGGCAGTGTCGGCGCGCTCGGCATTGCAGAATCGTAGCCTCAGGGCGGCAGGATTGCTGGCCACCACTGCGCTCGTCTCGGTCTGGAGTCCGGCCGCGCTGGCCCAGTCCAGCGGCCCGATCGACGTGCCGCTCGACGTGATGTTCGATCTCGGCACACTGGAAGACGGCGCAGAGGCCTATTCCTACGCCGTCGATGTCAGTGCGGACGGCAATGTCGTGGTCGGTGAATCCCGGGTCAACATTTCCGAGAACAACTGGAACTACCATGCCTTCATCTGGACGCCCGAGAACGGCATGGTCGATCTCGGCACGCTCGGCGGCACCTATTCCTACGCCCGCGCAGTCAGCGCCGACGGCAATGTCGTGGTCGGGCAATCCAGCCTTTCGGGCAACAATTCCAACCGCGCCTTCCGCTGGACTTCCGCAGGCGGAATGCAGGATCTCGGCACGCTCGGGGGCACCTATTCCTACGCCTATGATCTCAGCAGCGATGGTGCGGTGGTGGTCGGCTATTCCTATGTCGATACGACCAACAGCCACCACCATGCATTCCGCTGGACGCAGGCGGGCGGCATGGCCGATCTCGGCACGCTCGGGGGGGAATACTCCTATGCCGTGGCCACCAATGGCGATGGCTCAGTGGTGGTCGGCGAATCCGACATCACCACCGGCGAGGGCAATGCCAATCGCGCCTTCCGCTGGACGCAGGCGGGCGGGATGGTCAACCTCGGCACGCTGGGGGGCAACTACTCCTACGCGCGCGATGTCGACGATTCGGGCGCGGTGGTGGTCGGCTATTCCACGACCGATACCGCCAATAACTTCTACCATGCCTTCCGCTGGACGCAGGCGGCCGGGATCCAGGATCTCGGTACGCTGGGCGGGAACTATTCCTATGCCCGCCGCATCAGCGCCGACGGCAGCACCATCGTCGGCTACTCCTACGTTGTCGATAACACCGCTCATCGCGCCTTCCGCTGGACCGAGGCGACCGGGATGCAGGATCTCGGCACGCTTGGCGGGGACTGGTCCTACGGCGAGGATGTCAGCGCCGATGGTTCGGTTGTGGCGGGTTATTCGCACATCGGCGGCGAGGACAACTACTATCATGCCTTCCGCTGGACCGAGGAAGACGGGATGGTCGACCTCGGCACGCTCGGGGGGCGCTGGTCCTACGCATGGGCCATCAGCGACGACGGCAGCACGATCGTCGGCCAGTCGGAAACCTCGGAGCAGGGACGCTACCGAGCCTTCATCTACCGCACGCAGATCCAGGACTTCACCAACATGATCGCGTCCTTCGGGCTGCTCGCCAATGATCTGGCGCTCACCACCGAGTTCCAGCGCGACATGACGGCCTGGGCTGCCGATGGTGGCTGCAATCCGCGCGCCGACCAGAGCTTCTGCCTCGGGGTCGACGGCCTGATGACCATGACCGGTGCAGACGGTGCGCTCGGCATCGCCAAGCGCGAGGACCAGACGGTGAAGTTCAGCGCCGCCTACCGCGCCAGCGAGCAGATCGTGGTCGGCATCGGCGCGGTCATCACCGACTACCGCACCCCGATCGGCGCGATCACGCCGGACGACGGCAATGCCTTCGGGGCGTGGGTCGCCTATGACAGCGATCCCGCCGAAGCGACGGGCCTCTCGGGCCGGGTCGGCGTGGCCTTTGCCAGTCAGGACAACGCGTTCCAGCGCGGCATCGGGCTGGAGAATGTGGAGGTCACGCCGGGCGAATCCGAAATCGGCACCACCACCATCACCGGGGAACTGTCCTATGGCGTCGATGTTGGCGGCGGGATCGTGCTGGCACCGGTGCTCGGCCTGACGTGGCAGGGCAGCGATCTCGATGCCTTTACCGAGGCACCGGGGGACTTCCCCGCCGACTTCGCCGGGGGTTCGTTCGACGCGACCTTCGCCACGGTCGGGGTCGAGGCGATCATCCCGGTCGGCAGCGGCGGAACCTTCACGCTCGGCGCGATGGTCGAGCGCGATTTCGATGCCGACATTGTCCAGCTGGAGGGCACTTCGGAGATCCCGGGCCTCGAGGCCTTCACCGTCCCGGCCATGCTCGAACGCGAGGATACCCGTCCGCGCGCCGAGGCGCGGTTCAGCCAGGAGGTTGGCCCGGGCGTGGTCTCGCTGTTCGGCCGGGTCGGCGCGCCGACCTTCGGCGACAAGGCCCGCTATGCCGTGGGGATCGGCTTTGGCATTGGCTTCTGAAGCCTGCCGGGCCACAAGCGTCGGCGGGCAGGTCTTCGGGCCTGCCCGCCGGGGCGTCGCAAGGGGGATCGACATGAACGTGCAGACGGCGCCATCCTACGAAGACCTGTTCGGCCAGCGCGGCTCGGCCTACGACCGGGCGATGCTGGCCTATCCCGAAGCGCGGGCGCAGGAATTCAGGCAGGCGCTCGCCCACGCCGCGCTTTCGCCGGGAATGGTGGTGGCAGATGTGCCGGCGGGCGGGGGTTACCTACGCGGGTATCTGCCCGAGGGCTGCGGGTGGATTGGGCATGAGCCCTGCGCCGATTTCACCAACCACCGCACCGGCGCGCAAGAAACCGGAATGCCCCTGCTGCCGCTGCCCTTTGCCGACGGTGCGGCGGACGTGGCGATCAGCCTCGCCGGCGTGCATCACCTCGCCGACAAGCGTCCGCTGTTTCGCGACCTGCGGCGGATCGTGCGTCCGGGCGGGCGCTTCGTGCTGTCGGATGTCGCCGCTGACACGCCGGTGGCGCGGTTTCTCGACGGCTTCGTGGGCGATCACAACAGCACCGGGCACGAGGGGATATTCCTCGACGGCCACACCTTGCGCGAACTCGTTGAAGCGGGCTGGGACGTGCTCTCGCACCGGATCGAGGCATTCCATTGGGTGTTCGCCGATGAAGCCGCGATGGTCGCGTTCTGCCGCAGTCTGTTCGATATCTGCAAGGCCGGTGACGCGGCGATCGCGCGCGCCTTGCACGATGGCCCCGGCGTGGAGCCGCTGCCGGACGGGCGCACCGGCCTGCGCTGGAGCTTGATGACGATCGTCGCCCGGCGGCCCGATGCCTGATCCGGCCATGCCGGCGGTCTGGCTGCTGCGCGAGCCGGCGCGGGCCTGCACCGGCTTTGCCTATGCCAGCGCCTACCCCTCGCTGCTGTGCCGGCTGGATGGCCCGGCTATGCCGGCATCGGCCTGCGCGGCCGCAGGGGAGCGCGTCGCGACCCTGCTCACGCGGTTTGAACCGCCCCCTGTTCCCGCTGCCGAGACAGATCGCGGAGCGGCTCTGGCGTGGCTGCTGGGTTTGATCGATGCCTGTCAGGCCGCCGCCGGGCTGCCGGTATGCGAGGCGGCGCATGTGATCGAGCACGAAAGCGAAGCGGCGCTGTGCCAGATCCCCGCGCCCGGGCGCAGTCTCGGCCCGCTCTCCACGCTGCTGCAATGCCTTCTCGCTTTGCTGCCGGCGCTGCTCGAAGGCCGCCGCGATCCGCCGCTCGAGGCCGAGTTCGTGCGGCTCCACGGCGTGCTCGCGGCGACCAATTACCGCTCGAGCAACGTGCCGCGCTTCGTGCGCGCGGCGCACGGGCTGGGCCTGCCGCTGCGCGAGCTGCCCGGGCAGTTCCTGCTGGTGGGCGAGGGGGTGCATGGCCGCTGGCTCGACAGCACCTTCACCGACGCGACCCCGTTCATCGCCACCCAGCTGGCACGCAGCAAGATGCTCGCGGCTGCGCATCTGCGGCTGGCGGGCCTGCCCGTGCCGCCGCATCGCCGGGTTGGGAACGCCGCCGAGGCGCAGGCCGCAGCGGCCGCGCTCGGCTATCCGGTGGTGGTCAAGCCCGCCAATCTCGACGGTGGCACCGGGGTTGCGGCCGGGCTCGAAAACCCGGGCGCAGTGGCGCGCGCCTTCGAGGCGGCGCGTAAGCACTCGGGCGAGATCATCGTCGAAAAGCACATCCACGGTCGCGACTACCGTCTGACCGTGTTCCAGGGGGCGCTGGTCTGGGCGGTCGAACGGGTGCCGGCGGGTGTCACCGGCGACGGCATCCGCAGCATCGCCGCGCTGGTCGCCGAGGCCAATGCCGATCCGCGCCGGGGCAGCGGCGATCATGCCGCGCTCAAGCGGCTGGCGCTCGACGAGGAGGCGCAAGGACTGCTCGAACAGGAGGGGCTTTCGGAACAGTCCGTGCCGCAGGCGGGACACTTCGTGCGGCTGCGCCGTGCCGCCAATGTTGCCTCTGGCGGGATGCCGGTCGCGGTGTTCGACAAGGTCCACCCGGACAATGCCCGCCTCGCGGTGCGCGCCGCGGCGGCGTTGCGGCTCGATCTGGCCGGGATCGATCTGATCATTCCCGACATCGCCCGATCGTGGCGCGAGGGCGGTGCGGCGATCTGCGAGGTCAATGCCCAGCCGCAGCTGGGCGGCACCACCTCGGCGCATGTCTATCCCCAGATCCTTGCGGCGATGGTGCCTGGGAGTGGACGCATCCCCTGCGCGATCCTCGCCGGGTCTGGCGAGAGCAGCACGCTGGCGCAGGAAGTTGCAGCCATGCTGGAGGCGCGCGGCATCGCCACAGGCTGCCACGATCATGCCGGCGTGCGCCTTGCGGGCGAATGGTTGCACCAGGGGCCGTGCGGGCTGCTGGAAGCGGGCCAGATGCTGGTCGGGAACCGCGGCTGTGCGGCGATGGTGCTGAGCCTGCCTGCTGCCGACACGCTTGCCGCCGGACTGCCGGTTGCGCGCTATGATGTGCTGGTTCTCGGTCCCGGGAGCGTGCCTGATCCGGCGGCAACCATGCTGCGCGCAGGAGCGCCGGGACAGGTGATCGCGGACGCCGATCCTGCAGCAGTCGCGGCAGCGCTCCTGCCAGACTGAGGGCTGGGGCAAATGCCCGCATCATTGGGCTGCAGTCCGGGCGCGGCGCTGCAATCCGATGAAACATTGTCCCGCAAGCTTGCAAAAGCCTCAAATATCGGGAACTCTTTGTCCGTCGCCTCCAGCTGCCTGCCGGTTCGGCACGTCTCTGGTGCGTCCGTGAAGTGTCCGCACAATCTCCGTCCTTGGCCGCTGGCGAAGGCGGGTCGCACGATGAGGTGGGTCATGGGGGACAGGGGCTTGCTGAAAATCGCGCCGTGGATGGCTGCGGTGGCTTTGCTGGCGGGATGCGGTGCCGAGGCGCCGCCGACGCCGCCGCCGCTCCCGGTCGAGGTGTTCAAGGCCGCTGCGCAGGATACTCCGCTCTATTCCGAGTACATCGGCGACATCCGCGCAGGCAGCGAGGTCGCGGTCTATCCGCGTATCGGCGGTGTGGTGCTGCGCCGCGCCTTCACCGAGGGCGCCTTCGTGCGCGAGGGCCAGCTGTTGTTCGAGATCGAGGCGCGCGAATATGTCTCGGCCCGCGACATGGCGCTCGCCAATGTCGCCGCGGCCGAGGCGCAGGCGGCGCGCGCGGGCGAGGATGTCGCGCGTTACGAGCCGCTGGTCGCTGCCGACGCGATCGCGCGGCAGGTCTATGACAATGCTGTCGCCACCTCCAAGGCCGCCGCTGCGCAGGTCAGGGCGACCCGCGCCGCGCTGCGCAATGCCGAGATCACGCTGGGCTACGGACAGGTGCGCGCGCCGATCTCGGGCCGCATCGGCAAGTCGGCGGTGAGCGTCGGCCAGCTCGTCGCGCCCGGGCAAGTGGAGCTGGCGCGGATCAGCAATTCCTCGCAGATCGAGGTCTATTTCAGCCCCTCGGAAGAGGAGCTGTTGAGCTTTTCCCGTCTCACCCCGCAGGAGAAGGCCGAGGCTGCGACCGGCATCAAGCTGGTGCTGGCCGATGGCACGGTGCTGCCGCAGACCGGCACGATCGACTTTGCCGACCGCGCGGTAGACCCAACCACCGGCTCCTACCGCCTACGCGCCATCTTCCCCAATCCTGACGGGGCGGTGCTGCCCGGCCAGTTCGGGCGGGTGCAGATCAAGGTCCAGACCCGCAAGAATGCCGTGGTCGTGCCCGACCGCGCGGTGATCGAACAGTTCGGCGCCTATTTCGTGATGGTCGTCGGCAAGGACAACACCGCCGAGCAGCGCCCGGTCAGGGTCGGGACGCAGGCTGCCGGGCAGTGGATCATCGAGGAGGGGCTCAAGCCCGGCGAGGTGGTGATTGTCGAAGGGCTGGCTAAGGTCCGCCCCGGCATGGTGGTCCAGCCGTTGCCGCCGGGCGGTGCGAAGGCCTATGCAGCCGAAGCGATGAAGAAAGCGGCAGGGAAGTAAGGCCCGGTGGCGCGCTTCTTCATCGACCGCCCGGTCTTCGCCATCGTCATCGCCCTCATGCTGTCGCTGGCGGGCGTGCTGTCGCTCACCGGTCTGCCCGTGGCGCAATATCCCGACATTGCCCCGCCGACAGTGAAGATCACAGCGCTCTACCCCGGCGCTAGCGCGCTGGTGGTGGAGGACGGGGTGACCGCCCCGCTCGATTCGCAGATCAATGGCGTCACCGGCATGAAGTCGATCAAGGCGGTCTCCAGCGCTGACGGATCGTCCTCGGTGACGGTGCAGTTCGGGCTCGAGACCGATCCCGACATCGCCGCGGTCGAGACCCAGAACCGCGTTTCGCAGGTGCTCCCGCAGCTGCCCGCCGAGGTCAACAATATCGGGGTCACGGTGCGCAAGGCCTCGGCCGATACGCTGATGTATGTCGCCTTCCATTCGCCCGGCGAGGCCTATGATCGCACCTTCATCAGCAACTATCTCGACAACCTGATCGTCGACGAGTTGAAGCGCGTGCAGGGCGTGGGCGATGTGACGGTGTTCGGATCGCCCTTTGCGATGCGCGTATGGCTGCGGCCCGACCGGCTGGCGGCGCTCGGCCTGACCCCGATGGATGTGGTCGCCGCAGTGCGCGAGCAGAACGCGCAGGCTGCGCCCGGCGCGGTCGGCCAGCCGCCTACAGCGACCGCCAGCGGGTTCCAGTACAGCCTCGAACTGCAGGGACGGATCAACGACGCCAGCCAATTCGAGAACATCGTGCTCAAGACCGGTCCCGACGGATCGCAGGTGCGCATCCGCGATGTCGCGCGGGTCGAGCTGGGCGCGAAGGGCTATGCCCAGGAAGCGAACCTCAATGGCAAGCCTGCCGCCGCGATTGGCGTCGCGCTATCGCCCGGCGCCAATGCCATGGCCACTGCCGAGGAGCTGAAGGCGCGGCTCGAGACGATGAAGGTCAGCTTCCCGCCCGATTTTGACTACGAGATCGTCTACGACAGCTCGACCTTCGTCGAGGAATCGATCACCGAGGTGCAGCACACTTTGCGCGATGCGCTGATCCTGGTGCTGCTGGTGGTGTTCCTGTTCCTGCAATCCTGGCGCGCGACGCTGATCCCGATGCTGGCAGTACCGGTTTCGCTGCTGGCGACGCTGATCGCCTATCAGGCGCTCGGCTTCTCGATCAACACGCTCTCGCTGTTCGGGATGGTGCTGGCGATCGGGATCGTGGTCGACGATGCGATCGTGGTGGTCGAGATGGTCGAGCACAAGATGCTGCACGAGCGCCTGTCGCCGGTCGAAGCCACCCGTCAGGCGATGGACGAGGTGTCTGCGCCGATCGTCGCGACGACGCTGGTGGTGGCCGCGGTGTTCGTGCCGATGGCCTTCATTCCGGGGGTGAGCGGGCAGCTTTACCAGCAATTCGCGCTGACCATTGCGGTCTCGACGCTGTTCTCCTCGGTGGTGGCGCTGACCCTGACCCCGGCGCTCTGCGCGCTGCTGCTCAAGCCCCGCCCGGAGGAGCCCGGCACGAGCTGGCTCGCCCGCTTCTTCGCGCGCTTCAATGGCTGGTTCGACCGGATGACCGAACGCTACGGCCGCTTCATTGGCATGACCACCGCCAACCTGCGGCGCGTGGCGGTGTTCCTTGCGCTGGTGATCGGCGGGGTGGTGCTGATGTTCCGCGTCACGCCCACCGGCTTCGTGCCGGACGAGGATGTCGGCGCGATCTTCGTGCAGGCGCTGCTGCCCGAGGCGTCCAACGCCCAGCGCACCAATGAAGTGCTCACGGATTTCTCGGGCAAGGTGAACAAGTTTCCCGGGGTCGAGGCGGTGATGTCGATCTCGGGCTTCGATGTCCTGTCGGGCACCGCCAGCCCCAATGCCGGGCTGATGGTCGCCAAGCTTGCCCCGTGGCACGAGCGCGGGCTGCGGGAGTCTGCGAGCGCGACCATCAAGCGGGTCAACGCCATCGGCTACATCACCCCGCAGGCGATGATCTTCGGCTTCGGGCCGCCCGCCCTGCCGGGTTTCGGCGCGTCCTCGGGCTTCTCGATGATGCTGCAGGCGCGCGCGGGGCAATCGAGCCAGGGCCTCGCCAGCATGACCCGCGCCTTCATCGCCGAGGCGAGCCAGCAGCCCGAAATCGGGCGCATCTCCTCGAGCTTCAACGCCGGCACGCCCAACTACCAGCTGACGGTGGATCGCGAGCGCGCCAAGCAGTTGGGCCTCGCACTGACCGACGTCTACCAGACGCTCCAGATCCTGCTCGGCGGGTCGCAGGTCAACGACTTCACGCGCTACGGCAAGAACTACAAGGTGATGGTGCAGTCCGAGGCGAGCTATCGCGAGGATATTGCCGCGCTTGGCCTGATCAACGTCAAGAGCCGGACGACCGGACAGATGGTGCCGCTCTCGGCGGTGGTGAGCGTCGAGAAGGGCGCCGCGCCGCGTTTCACCAGCCGCTACAACCTCTATGGCTCGGCCGACATCACCGGTGCGCCGGCCCCGGGCTATTCCTCGGGCGAGGCGCTCGCCGCGCTCGAACGCACCGCAGCCAAGGTGCTGCCCGCCGGATATGGCTACGAATGGGCGGGGGTCACGGCCGAGGAGGTCGAGACCGGCAATGCCGCCGCAGTGGTGATGGCG
Source organism: Porphyrobacter sp. (assembly GCA_027531395.1). GTDB lineage: Bacteria > Pseudomonadota > Alphaproteobacteria > Sphingomonadales > Sphingomonadaceae > Erythrobacter. The sequence goes on from JAPZRO010000004.1 coordinate 237,847, forward strand.
CTGTCGGTGCTGGTGGTGTTCCTGTTCCTCGCCGCGCTTTACGAGAGCTGGTCGATCCCGGTCGCGGTGCTGCTCGGCGTGCCGTTCGGCGTGCTCGGCGCGCTGCTGGCGCTGATGCTGCGCGGGCTCGATTTCAACGTCTACGGCCAGATCGGGGTGGTGACGCTGGTCGGCCTGTCGGCCAAGAACGCGATCCTGATCGTCGAATTCGCCAAGCTCAACCGCGAGAAGGGGATGCCGATTGCCGAGGCCGCGCGCGATGCCGCAGTGCAGCGCCTGCGCCCGATCCTGATGACCAGCTTCGCCTTCATCCTCGGGGTGATCCCGCTGGTGATCGCTTCCGGAGCGGGGGCGGCTTCCAAGCAGTCGGTCGGCACGGTGGTGTTCGGCGGGATGCTGGTTTCGACCATCATGGCGGTGCTGGTGGTGCCGGCGCTCTACGCCATCGTGCAGAGCCTGACCGAGCGCTATTTCGGCCCGCCCAAGGTCGCCCCGCCGCCGCCGCCGTTGCCCGATGCCGCGCAGGAGCAACCGGCATGAGCCCGCGCTGGCTCCGCACCGGCGCTCTGATCGCGCTCGCCGCCGCGCTGCCAGGCTGCGCGATCGTCGGCGAGGATTACGCGCGTCCCGATCTGTCGCTGCCCGATACCCACGCGGTCGCGCTCGACCGCCAAACCGCGCAATCGGCGGCGAACCTGCCGTGGTTCGAGCTTTACCGCGATCCTGAACTGCGGCCGCTGATCGAGGAGGCGCTGGCGAACAACCTCGATCTGCAACAGGCCTATGCCCGGATCGAGGAATCGCGCGCCCGCCTGCTGGTCTCGCGCAGCCGCTTCTTCCCGACGCTCGACGGCGCGCTCCAGACCGCGCCGCAGCCGCAGGGCAACAGCAATGACGGGGTATTCACCCTCGGCCTGGTGCTCAACTGGGAGATCGACCTGTTCGGCAAGCTGCGCCGCCAGAACGAGGCCGCGCGTGCGCAGCTGCTTGCGAGCGAGGCGGGGCGCGCAGCCGTGGTCACCACGCTGGTGCAGCAGGTCGCGACGACGTGGCTGACGATCCGCGAGTTGCAGGCCGAGGAAGCGATCCTCGAACGCAATATCGCGCTCCAGCAGAAGAGCCTCGAACTGGTGCAGCTGCTCCACCGCCAAGGCGTGGTGTCGGACAGCGAGGAGCAGCAGGCGCGCGCGCAGGTGGCCGGCACGCGGGCGCTGCTGCCGCAGATCCGGCAGGCGCGGCTGGTCAATGCGAACCTGCTGGCGGTGCTGCTCGGGCGCTATCCGAGCGAAATCGAACTGCGCCCCTTCGATGCAGAGGCACAGGCACGCGGGATCGGGGCCTATGCGCTGCCGGTGGGCGTGCCGAGCGATCTGCTCGCGCGGCGGCCCGACGTGATCATCGCCGAACAGTCGCTCGCGGCGGCGACCGCGAGCGAGGGCGTTGCGATTGCCAACCGCTTTCCCTTCCCGACGATCGGCTTTGGTGCGCTGTTCGGGCGCTCTTCGACCGAATTGGGCTCGCTGTTCGATGGCGGTGCTTCGGCAGCGATCAATTCCTGGGGGCCGCAGGTCGGCCTGCCGATCCTCAATGTCGGGCGCGATCTCGGCAATGTCCGTGCCGCCCGCGCGCAGACCACGCAGGCGCTGATCGGCTATCGCCGCGCGGTGCAGGCGGCGCTGTTCGATGTGAACGCAGCAAGCTACGCCTACCGCGCCGCCGACGAGCAGCTGGCACCGCTCACCGAGCAGTACGCGGCCGCCGCACGCACGCTCTACCTTCAGGAACTGCGCTTCAAGGGCGGGGTGGTGAACTACCTCTCGGTGCTTGATGCCCAGCGGCTGGTGCTGTCGAGCGAGCTGTCGCTGGCGCGCGCGCGGCTGGCGCGCGATCTTGCCTTCGTCGATCTCTACCAGGCGCTGGGCGGGGGCTGGGATCCGGCTGCGCCACCGCCTGCGGGCGAGTAACGGCTCAGGACATCCGCGCGAAGTTGGCGACACCCGGTGCAGGCGTGCGCAGCGGCGCGGGGGCATCAGGCGTCACCGCGATGCCTGAGACGAGCGCGGCGAGGGCAGCAGTGACCGCGCCGATCTGCTCCGCTGCGATGCTGTAGAACACCAGCTTGGCTTCCTTGCGCGTGTCGACCAGTTCCGCCTTGCGCAGCACGCCCAATTGCTGGGAGAGGGCCGGCTGGCCGATGCCCGTCACCTGCTCGATCTCGCCGACATTGCGCTCGCCGGCGGCCAACGCGGTGAGGATACGGAAGCGCAGCGGGTGGGCGAGGGCCTTCAGCGCCTCGATCAGATCGTCCTCGGCCATCAGGCCTTGCCTCCGGTGTCGCGCAGGAACCAGCCGGTGATGTCCTCAGCGGCGTAGACCTCGTCGAGATCGTGGGTGGGCACGTCCAGCATCGGTTCGCCCGGTTGCCAGTTGGCTGGGGCCAGCGCACCCTTGGCATCGATTGCCTGCAACCCGTCGAGTATGCGCAGCATTTCCGGCACCGAGCGGCCCAGATTGGCGGGGTAGCAGGTCATCGCCCGGATCACGCCCTTGGGGTCGATGAAGAAAGTGGTGCGCACGGTCGCGCTGTCATTGTCCTGTGCCGAAACCATGCCGAAGGCGCGGCCGATCACCAGCGTCGGATCCTCGACGATGGGAAAGCGCACCTCCACCCCGAACCGGTCGCGGATCATGCGCAGCCAGGCGAAGTGCGAGAACAGGCTGTCGACCGAAAGCGCCATCAGCGCGCAGTCCCGCGCCTCGAAGGCGGCGGCTTCGCGGGCGAGGGCGACGAATTCGGTGGTGCAGACCGGGGTGAAGTCCGCCGGGTGCGAGAACAGCACCAGCCAGCGCCCGCGAAAGGCCGACAGGCGCACCGGACCGACGGTGCTGCGTGCCTCGAAATCGGGCGCGACATCGCCGATCCGGAGGCCGGCGCAGGGGGGAGGCATGGCGTTTGAACCGTTCATGACGCACTCATATCACTTGACTTCGAGAATGCAATACATATACACGATTTATGTAATCAAAAGGAGATAGTCATGAGTGCCCATGACCCGATCCTCGCTGCGGCCGCCGCGCAGGTCGAGCGGGCGCGTGCCGATGCGGCGCTCCGCCCTGAAGTTGCGGGATTCTTCGATCCTGCGACCTTCACGGTGACCTATGTCGTGCACGATCCGGCGACCCGCGAGGCAGCGATTGTCGACTCGGTGCTCGATTTCGATCCCGCTTCGGGCCGCACCTCGACCGCCTCTGCCGATGCAGTAATCGATTACGTGAATTCGCATAATCTGAAAGTGAAATGGCTGCTCGAAACCCATGCCCATGCCGACCATTTCTCGGCCGCGCCCTATCTCCAGGAGCGGCTCGGCGGCAAGATCGCGATCGGCGAGCATATCGTCATGGTGCAGCAGGTCTTCGGCAAGCTGTTCAACGCCGGCACCGAGTTCGAACGCGACGGCTCTCAGTTCGATCGCCTGTTCAGTGATGGCGACAGCTTCGCCATAGGCACCCTGCCGGTGACGGTGATGCACGTTCCCGGCCACACGCCCGCATGCATCGCCTATGTCGTGGGCGAGGCGGTGTTCGTGGGCGATACCATGTTCATGCCCGACTACGGCACCGCCCGCGCCGACTTCCCAGGCGGCGATGCGCGCACCCTGTTCCGCTCGCTGCGCCGCATCCTCTCGCTTCCGGGCGAGACGCGGCTGTTCATGTGCCATGACTACCTGCCCAAGGGCCGGACGGAATATGTGTGGGAGACCACCGTCGCTGCCGAGCGCGAAGGCAATGTCCATGCCCATGACGGGATCAGCGAGGACGAATTCGTCGCCATGCGCGAGGCCCGCGATGCGACGCTCGACATGCCGCGGCTGATCCTGCCGAGCGTGCAGGTCAACATGCGCGCGGGCCACTTGCCGCCGCCCGACGACAACGGCGTTGTCTATCTCAAGCTGCCGGTGAACGCGGTATGATCCTGCTCGCCACCGAATTGCCGGGGTTCGCCGGATCGGCTCCGCTCGCAGGCCTTGCGGGCGGGCTGCTGATCGGGCTGGCCGCAGCGCTGATGCTGCTCGGCGCGGGGCGGATTGCCGGGGTGTCCGGCATCGCCGCGCGTGCCGTCGGCCTTGCTTCCGGTTCGCTGCCGCGCTCGGGTGCATGGGCCTTCATCATCGGCCTGCCGCTCGGCGCGCTGATCGTCACGAGCTTGTCGGGCGCGGCCGTTCCTGCCTTTGCCGGAACCGTGCCGCTAGTGATCGCCGGCCTGATCGTCGGCGTCGGCACACGGCTCGGTAGCGGTTGCACAAGCGGGCATGGCGTGTGCGGCATGAGCCGCCTCTCGCAGCGCTCGCTGGTTGCCACAGCGACCTTCATGGCGACCGGCTTTGCCACGGTCGCAGCGATGAACGCGTTCGGGATTGAGGTGCTGCCATGATCCGCGACACGCTGATCCCGCTCGCCTCGGGGACCATCTTTGGCGCGGGCCTTGCGCTGGGCGGAATGACCGATCCGGCGCGGGTGCGCGGCTTTCTCGATCTGTTCGGGGCGTGGGACCCGACGCTCGCCTTCGTGATGGGCGGCGCGGTGCTGGTGATGGCGCTTGCCTGGCTGGTGCAGAAGCGGATGCAGCGCCCGGCCTTTGCCGAGGGCTTCTCGCTCCCCGACCGCAGCGACATCACGCCCCGCCTTGTCGGTGGTTCGGCGCTGTTCGGCATTGGCTGGGGAATTGCCGGGCTGTGCCCCGGCCCGGGCTTTGCCGCGCTGGCGATCCAGCCCGCTCCGGCTGCGATCTTCGTGGCCGCGATGCTGGCCGGAATGCTGCTGGTGCGGCTGACGGAAAGACAGCGCGGCGGATGATCGACACCCTGCACCTGACGCTGGGCGCGCTGTCGGGCGTGCTGGTCGGCTTCACGCTCGGGCTGGTCGGCGGCGGAGGCTCGATCCTTGCCGTGCCGCTGATGGTCTATCTGGTGGGCGTCGAGAACCCCCATGTCGCGATCGGCACAGCCGCGCTGGCAGTGGCGGCCAATGCCGCGATCGGCCTTGTCCAGCATGCCCGCGCAGGCGACGTGCGCTGGCCCTGCGGGCTGGTGTTCGCGAGTTCCGGCGTCCTCGGCGCGCTCGCCGGCTCGAGCCTCGGCAAGAGCGTCGACGGGCAGCAACTGCTGGTGCTGTTCGCGCTGCTGATGCTGGCGGTGGGCGCGTTGATGCTGCGCAGCCGCAAGGCCGAGGGCGACCCCGGCGTGAGGCTCGGGCGCGACAATGCCCCGCGGCTGGTCGCCTTTGGCCTCGGCACCGGCGCCTTCAGCGGGTTCTTCGGGATCGGCGGCGGTTTTTTGATCGTGCCGGGCCTGATCGCCTCGACCGACATGATGATGGTGAACGCGGTCGGCACCAGTCTGGTCGCGGTGACAGCCTTCGGCCTTGCGACCGCCGGCAGCTACGCGGCATCGGGGCTGATCGACTGGGGCCTTGCAGGGGTGTTCATCGCCGGAGGCACAGTGGGCGGGCTGATCGGCACCCGCGTCTCGCACCGCCTTGCTGCGGGCGGCCGGCTCAAGACCGTCTTCGCCCTGCTGATCTTCGCCGTTGCAGGCTACATGCTGTTCAAAAGCGGACAGGCGCTCGCGGGAATGACCCCCTGACGTCTGCCGCCGCACCGCCGGACACCCCCCCAATACCGTCCGGCGGTGCAACCCTTTCGGCTTCAAACCGTATATCCGGTGCAGCGATTGCAATTGATCGGTGCAGCCAAGGGATTAGCTCCTGACCATGCTGGAAAACCTCGACGCCCTGCTGCTTGCACGGATCCAGTTCGCCTTTACGGTGAGCTTCCATTTCTTCTTCCCCGCCTTCTCGATCGGGCTCGCCAGTTACCTCGCGGTGCTCGAAGGGCTGTGGCTGAAAACCGGCAAGAGCGTCTATCTCGACCTGTTCAAATACTGGCTCAAGATCTTCGCGATCGCCTTTGCGATGGGCGTCGTCTCGGGGATCGTCATGTCCTACCAGTTCGGCACCAACTGGTCGGTGTTTTCGGACAAGGCCGGGCCGGTGATCGGCCCGCTGATGGCCTACGAGGTGCTGACCGCCTTCTTCCTTGAGGCAGGCTTCCTCGGTGTGATGCTGTTCGGGATGAACAAGGTCGGCAAGAAACTGCACTTCGCCGCAACGCTGATGGTGGCGCTCGGCACTTTCGTTTCGGCCTTCTGGATCCTCAGCGTGAACAGCTGGATGCAGACCCCGACCGGCTATTTCGTGGCCGAGAACGGCCAGTTCATGCCGGGCGACAGCTGGACCGCGATCATCTTCAACCCGAGCTTTCCCTATCGCCTCGTCCACACGGTGATGGCGGCCTACCTCACCACCGCCTTCGTTGTCGGCGCGGTGGGGGCGTGGCACCTGCTCAAGGACAAGGCCAATCCGCACGCCCGCACAATGTTCTCGATGGCGATGTGGATGGCGGCGATCGTTACCCCGGCACAGATCTTCGCGGGCGACATGCACGGCCTCAACACCCTCGAGCATCAGCCCGCCAAGGTGATGGCGATGGAAGGGCACTTCCAGTCCCACCCCGACGGCGCGCCGCTGATCCTGTTCGGCATTCCCGACAGCGAGGCTAAGGAGGTGCGCTATGCGATCGAAATCCCGAAATTCTCCTCGCTGATTCTCAAGCATGATCTCGATGCGCCGCTCGCCGGGCTCGACACTATTCCGGATGACGAAGAGCCGCCGGTCGGCACGGTTTTCTGGAGCTTCCGCGTGATGGTCGGCATCGGCTTTGCGATGCTCGGCATCGGGTTGTGGAGCCTGTGGGGCCGGGTGCGGGGCAAGCTTTACGACATGAGCTGGCTGCACCGTGCCGCCGTGCTGATGGGGCCCTCGGGCTTCGCCGCGGTTCTGGCGGGATGGATCACCACCGAAGTTGGCCGCCAGCCTTATGTCATCTACGGCGTGCTGCGGACCGCCGATGCGGCAAGTCCCCTCGACGCGCCCGCCGTCGCGGCCTCGCTGCTCGCTTTCATACTCGTCTACTTCACGGTCTTCGGAATCGGCGTGTGGTACATCCTCAAGCTGATGGGCAAGGCCCCGCACGCAGGCGAATATGGCGTCAAGCGCGGCGACACCGGCCCGATCCGCACCGCCGGCATCACCCCGGGGCCGACCCAGAACCCGCTGGGTGACGAGACCCTGCCGACCCATGGCCCGTCTGAAAAGGAGCCGGTGTGATGGATCTCACCGTCATCTGGGCGTTCATCATCGCCTTTGCGGTCTTTGCCTATGTGGTGATGGACGGGTTCGATCTGGGCATCGGCATCCTCTTCCCGGCCTTCGCCGCCGGGCGCGAGCGGGACCGGGCGATGAACTCGATTGCGCCGGTGTGGGACGGGAACGAGACCTGGCTGGTGCTGGGGGGAGGGGGCCTGTTCGCCGCCTTTCCGCTCGCCTATGCGGTGATCCTGCCGGCGACCTATCCGCTGATCATCGCGATGCTATTGGGCCTCGTGTTCCGCGGCGTCGCCTTCGAATATCGCTGGCGTGATCCGGGGCATCAGGCCTTCTGGGACAAGGCCTTCACCGGCGGCTCTTTCGTCGCTGCGCTGGCGCAGGGGATGACGCTGGGCGCGCTGCTGCAGGGCATCGAGGTGGAAGGCCGCGCCTATGCCGGCAGCTGGTGGGACTGGCTCACCCCATACACCCTGCTCACCGGCCTCGGCACTGTGGCGGGCTATGCCCTGCTGGGGGCGAGTTGGCTGATCTGGAAGCTCGATGGCGAGGAGCAGGCCCACGCCCGCAAACTCGCGATCCGCTGGGGTGCGGCGACGATCGTGCTGATGGGCGCGGTGAGCCTCTACAACATCGCCTTGAACGCCGATTACGCCGCGCGCTGGCTTTCGGCACCGGAGGTCTACTGGGTCGCACCGGTGCCGATCCTCACCGCGATTGTCGCGCTCTCGATGCTGCGCGCGATCCTCAAGGACCGCAATTCGAAGCCGTTCTGGCTCGGCATTGCGCTGTTCTTCCTCGGCATGAGCGGGCTGGGGGTGACGATCTGGCCCTATGCCGTGCCCGAGGCCCTGACCATCTGGGATGCCGCTGCACCCGAGCGCAGCCAGATCTTCATGCTGGTGGGCGTGGCCATCACCCTGCCGCTGATCATCGGCTACACCGCCTGGGCCTATTGGGTGTTCAGGGGCAAGGTGGCGGATGAGGGGTATCACTGATGTCCTCAAGTAGCGCAGCGATAGGACGCAAATAGTGCTTGCGCCGCCGGAACGCGAACCTGAGGCTCCCCTGTGGCAGCGCCTGCTCTGGATGGCGGGCATCTGGGCCGCGAGTGTCGCGGTGCTGGGTGCGGTGGCCTATATCATCCGCCTGTGGATCGCTCCCTGATGGTCAAGGTCTGGTACGACGGCGCCTGTCCGCTGTGCCTGCGCGAGATTGCGCTGATGCGGCGGCTCGACCGGCGCGGGCGCATCACCTTTGTCGATGTGGCCGCAGGGGCCGATCCCTCCTGCCCCATCGATCGCACAGCCTTGCTCGCCCGCTTCCATGCCGAGGAGGACGGGGTGGTGCACGATGGCGCTGCCGCCTTCGCGGCGATGTGGCGCGCGATTCCCTTGCTGCGCCCGCTGGGCCTTGCGGCGCGCAGTCCGCTGGTGCTGCGGGTGCTAGAGGCGGCCTATCTGCGCTTCCTCAAGGTGCGTCCCCGGCTGCAACGCTTCTTCGCCTAGAAACCGCTTGCCCTGACGCGCCGCTTCGGCTGATCTCCCCGGCAAAGACAACGGGAGAGACAAGACGCCATGAGCAATTTCGGCGCGATGCAGAACGAGATCTACAACGCGGGGCTGAAGGGCATCCTGCCCACCTTCCCGGTCGATTTCGCCACCCTCGAAAAGCGCGCGCACGAGGCGCTGGGGCCGATGCTCACCAACTATGTCGCGGGCGGCTGCGGGGACGAGCACACGCAGGACCAGAACGCCGCCGCCTTCCACCACTGGGGCATGGTGCCGCGCATGATGGTCGATTGCACCACCCGCGACCTGTCGATCGAGCTGTTTGGCCACAAATACCCCACGCCGCTGTTCATGGCCCCGATCGGCCTCAACGGCGAGGCCTCGCAGGACCGCCACGGCGACATGGCCGCCGCGCGGGCCTCGGCGATGACGGGGGTGCCGTTCTGTGCCTCGACCCTCGCCAATGATCCGCTCGAGGATGTGAAGGTCGCCTGCGGCGATACGCCCGCGTGGTTCCAGCTCTACACGCCGAAAAACAAGGAGCTGGCTACCAGCCTGATCCGCCGCGCCGAGGAGGCGGGCTACAAGGCGCTGGTGGTGACGCTCGACACCTGGGTGACGGGCTGGCGCCCGCGCGATCTCAATGCGTCCAACTTCCCGCAGCTGCGCGGCAAGGTCTTGCACAACTACTTCTGCGATCCGGTGTTCCGCTCGCTGCTCGCCAAGCCCCCCGAGGAGGATCCCGCGGCGGCGATCTTCACCTGGGCGGCGACCTTCGGACAGGTGCTCACCTGGGACGACATGGCATGGTTCAAGTCGGTGACGAAACTGCCGATCGTCCTCAAAGGCATCTGCCATCCCGATGACGCGCGCCGCGCGGTCGATAGCGGGGCGGATGCGGTCTATTGCTCGAACCACGGCGGGCGGCAGGCCAATGGCGGGATCGCGACCATCGACCTGCTGGAGGACGTGGTGAAAGCGTCGGGCGACACGCCGGTTCTGTTTGACAGCGGAATCCGTTCCGGCACCGATGCCGTCAAGGCGCTGGCGATGGGTGCCCGCGCGGTCGGGGTGGGGCGGCCCTATACCTACGGCCTCGCGCTCGGCGGGGCGGAAGGTGCAGCGTGGGTGTTACGATCAATCCTCGCCGAAGCCGATCTGCTGATGGCCGTTAACGGTTATCCGACGCTCGCCGACGTGCGTGCAGCGGGGGTGCGGCGGACCGACCGCTAAGACAGTCGAACGCAAGTGCGTTAACCAAATCCATACTACGTTTTCCACAGATTTGCTGTTAGTGTGCATCACACAACAACAAGCGAATCGGGAACGCGATCAATGGCACGACCGACAATCTGGTCCAGCGGACCGGATCCCATGCGCCGCACTGTCTGCATCCAGGACGAGCACACGCGCCGCGCGCGCTATGGCCGCATCCAGCCGATGGACAGCCGCCATTCGCTGCTGAAGCGGATTGCCCGCCTGATCCCCTGAATCAGCGGTCGAAGGCGGATCAGCCGCCCGCCTTGGCCATCATCACCAGCTTGGTGTCGGTGAAGGCGAGGTAGCCTTCCTCGCCCCCTTCCGAGCCGAAGCCGCTGTCGCCGATCCCGCCAAACGGGGTTTCGGGCGAGGACACGATCAGCTGGTTGATCCCTACCATGCCGGCCCGCAGCGTCTTGCCGAGATAGTGCGCCTCGTCGAGGTCGCCGCTGAAGGCATAGGCGGCAAGGCCGTAGCGCAAGGAATTGGCGATCCGCACCGCGTCCTCGATTGCGTCGAAGGGGACGATCCCGGCAATCGGACCGAAGGGCTCCTCGGTCATGAAGCGGCTGTCGGGGGCGGGATTGGCGATGACGGTGGGCTGGAAGAAGAACCCGCTGCCGGCAATCGCACTGCCGCCGGTCACCACCTCGCCGCGATTGCCGCCGGCATCGGCGACCACAGCCTCCATCGCCGCGATCCGGCGGGCGTGGGCGAGCGGGCCCATGTCGACGCTCTCGTCCGCGCCCGGATCACCGACCTTGAGCTTGCCCGCACGTTCGGCGAATTCGGCGACGAAGCGGTCGTAGATGGTCTTGTCGACGAGGAAGCGCGTGGGCGAGACGCATACCTGCCCGGCATTGCGGAACTTGGTCGCAGCGCACATCGCCACCGCACGGTCGAGGTCGGCGTGCTTGCTGACGATCACCGGGGCATGGCCGCCCAGTTCGGGGGTGAAGCGCTTCATGTGGCTCGCGGCGAGTGCGCCGAGATGCTTGCCGACCGCGGTCGATCCGGTGAAGCTCACCTTGCGAGTGACAGGCGAGGCGATGAGGTGTTCGGATACCGGGCCGGGATCGCCGTGGACGAGGTTCAGCACCCCGGCAGGCACGCCTGCATCGACGAAGCACTCCACTAGTAGCTGTGCTGAAGCCGGGGTGTTCTCGGCCGGCTTGAGGATCGCGGTGCAACCCGCCGCCAGCGCGCCGGCAATCTTCTTGGCGGGCAGGTTGATCGGGAAGTTCCACGGGGTCAGCAGCACCGCCGGGCCGACCGGCTCATGCGTCACCATCTGCGCGATCAGCTGGTCGCCGCGGGTCGGGATCAGGCGACCGCCCTTGCGCTTGGCCTCCTCGCCGAGGAAGTCGATCACATCGGCCGAACCGGTGATTTCGCCGATGCCCTGCGCACGCGGCTTGCCCATTTCGGCGGTGACGACGCTGGCGATGGCGGGCGCGCGCTCACGCAGCAGATCGGCAGCGCGGCGCAGGATCGCGTGGCGCTCTGCGCCCGAGGTGCGGCTCCAGCTGACGAAGGCATCATCGGCGGCCTTGAGCGCGGCATCGAGCTGGGTGGGGGAGGCCTTGGGGCACTGGCCGATCACCGCGCCCGTCGCCGGGTTCACCACCGGCATTTCCCCTGCTTCGCCGGTCTCGATCCATGCGCCGGCGATGAACATTTTGACGGTGGGGTAGGCGGTCAAAGGCAGGCTCCTTGGTTTGATTCGACCTTGCGCGAACTTGAAATTTTATTGCGCATCCTTTAGCGATATTTCCACGTCATCGCGAGGAGAGAATCATGCTGGTCGGCGTTCCCAAGGAAATCAAGCCGAGCGAGTTCCGCGTCGGCCTTACCCCCGAAGCCGTGCGCGAATATGTCGCTGCCGGGCACCGCGTGATCGTCGAGACCGGGGCGGGCCTCGGGATCGACAAGAACGATGATGTCTACCGCAAGGCCGGGGCCGAGGTGGTCGATACCGCCGCGGAAGTCTTCGCCCGCGCCGAGATGGTGGTGAAGGTCAAGGAGCCGCAGCCCAGCGAATGGGTGCAGCTGCGCGAGGGCCAGATCCTGTTCACCTATCTCCACCTTGCGCCCGATCCCGAACAGGCGAAGGGGCTGATGGCTTCGGGCGTCTCGGCGGTGGCCTATGAAACCGTGACCGGCCCGGGCGGCGCGCTGCCGCTGCTTGCGCCGATGAGCGAAGTCGCCGGGCGCCTCGCGATCGAGGCCGGAGCGCTCGCGCTGCGCGCCAGCACCGGTGGGCGCGGCACGTTGATGGGCGGGGTGCCGGGCGTGCTGCCTGCGCGGGTCGTGATCCTCGGCGGCGGCGTGGTCGGCACGCAGGCCGCGCGCATGGCTGTGGGGCTGGGCGCAACCGTCGAGATCTTCGACCGCTCGCTCCCGCGCCTGCGCCTGCTGGACGAGATGTTCCAGGGCCGAGCGATCACCCGCTTCTCCACCGCCGGGACGATCGAGCAGGCCGTGTCGCAGGCCGATGTCGTGATCGGCGCGGTGCTGATCCCCGGGGCGAGTGCGCCGCACCTTGTCACCCGCGCCATGCTGCCCGAGATGAAGCGCCGCGCGGTGCTGGTCGACGTCGCGATCGATCAGGGCGGGTGCTTCGAGACCTCGCACCCCACCACTCACGAGAACCCGACCTACGAGGTCGACGGCATCATCCACTACTGCGTTGCCAACATGCCCGGCGCGGTGCCGCTGACGAGCAGCTACGCCCTCAACAACGCCACCCTGCCGTTCGGCCTCGCGCTGGCGAACAAGGGGCTGAAGGCCTGCGAGGACGACCCGCACCTCGCCCCCGGCCTCAATGTGCATCAGGGCCGGATCGTCAATGAAGCCGTCGCCGAGAGTCTCGGCTTTTGTTCCTGAAATGTTTCACGTGAAACATTGAACGGGGCCATTCCCGCGGTTCCGCGCCGGAATGGCCCAGCAATGACCGTGCAATGAAGCGGCAATGACCCCGCTATGCCGCCACCACATGCTGCTCGATCGCGCCGAAGATCGAGTGGTTGTGGGTGTCGCGCATTTCGATCCGCACCGTGTCCCCGGCCTGCATGAACGGCGTCTTGGGCGCGCCATCGCGGATCGTTTCGATCATGCGGATTTCGGCGATGCAGGAATAGCCCGCGCCGCCCTCTGCCACCGGCTTGCCCGGCCCGCCATCGGCACCCTTGTTCGAGATCGTGCCGGTGCCGATCACCGTGCCCGCACACAGGTTGCGGGTCTTGGCCGCATGGGCGACCAGTTGCGCGAGGTTGAAGGTCGCATCTACCCCGGCATTGGCGCGGCCGAACGGCGCACCGTTGAGATCGACCATCAGCGGCAGGTGGATCAGCGCGTCCTTCCACGCATTCCCCAGCTCGTCCGGCGTTACCGCCACCGGCGAGAAGGCGCTCGCCGGCTTTGACTGGAAGAAGCCGAAGCCCTTTTCCAGCTCTGCCGGGATCAGCCCGCGCAGGGACACGTCGTTGACCAGCATCAGCAGCTTGATGTGCCCCGCCGCTTCCTCCGCCGAAACGCCCATCGGCACGTCATCGGTGATGCAGGCGATCTCGCCCTCCATGTCGCAGCCCCACGCCGGATCGCCCAGCGGAATGTCCTGACGCGGGCGCAGGAAGGAGTCCGAGCCGCCCTGATACATCAGCGGATCGTGGTAGAAGCTCTCCGGCACCTTGGCCCCGCGCGCCTGCCGCACCAGTTCGACATGGTTGATGTAGGCGCTGCCATCGGCCCATTGGTAGGCGCGCGGCAGGGGCGAGTGCGCCTGCCGCTCGTGGAACCGCTCGCACGGCACCGTCTCGTGCTCGACATCGCGGGCCAGCACCTCGAGTTCGGGCGCGACCCGCTCCCAATTGTCGAGCGCGAATTGCAGCGTCGGCGCGATATAGCCGGCGGCGCAGCAGCGGGTGAGGTCTTTCGAGACCACCACCAGCCGCCCGTCGCGGGTGCCATCGTTGAGGGTTGCGAGTTTCATTGTCTGTCCTCCCGAGACGGTGAATTAGGGTGCGTCGATCTGCCTGTCCGGATGCGCCGCCGCGAAGGCGGGGAGCGCGAGGCAGGCCGCCTCGATGCGGGTCATGTGCGGACTGGCCGACAGGTCGTATTGGAAGCGCCGCGCGTTCGCGAGTTGCGGGATCAGAACGATCTCGAACAGCCCCGGCGCATCGCCATCGAGGAAATCGCCCGTTCCCAGCTGCGCCAGCCGCGCCTCGACCGGATCGAGCGTGCGCTGCAGCCAGGTGCGATACCAGACGTCGATCTCGTCCTGCGTATGACCCAGCGGGTCCTTCAGATATTTGAGCACCGGCAGATTGTTGACCGCGTGGATCTCGGTGGCGATGGCATAGGCCAGCTCGCGCACGGTGTAGCGCGCCTCGATATCGGCGGGCAGGAAGGCGGGCGAGGGATAGGCCTCGTCGAGCCATTCCAGCAGCGCCATCGACTGCGCGCGGTCACGCCCGTCCGCCTCCAGCATCGGCAACGAGCCGAAGGGATTGCGCTGCGTGAAGACGGCGTCCTTGTTCTCCGCCGTCACCAGATTGACAGGCACATTCTCGAAGGCGAGCCCCTTGAGGTTCAGCGCGATGCGGAGCCGGTAGGAGGTCGACGAGCGGAAGTAGCCGAACAGACGCATCAAAACGCCGGGATCCCCGTGATCGCGCGGCCGAGGATCAGCGCGTGAACGTCATGCGTGCCTTCGTAGGTGTTCACGGTTTCGAGGTTCACCGCGTGGCGGATCACCTGATACTCCTCGGAGATGCCGTTGCCGCCATGCATGTCGCGGGCCTGACGGGCAATGTCCAAGGCCTTGCCGACATTGTTGCGCTTGACGATCGAGATCATGTCGGGGGCGAACCGCCCCTCGTCGATCAGCCGTCCGACGCGCAAGCTCGCCTGAAGGCCGAGCGCAATGTCGCTCATCATGTCGGCGAGCTTCTTCTGGTAAAGCTGGGTCGCGGCGAGCGGCCGGCCGAACTGGTGGCGATCGAGACCATATTGGCGCGCGGCGGCAAGGCAGAACTCCGCCGCCCCCATCGCGCCCCATGAAATGCCGTAGCGCGCGCGGTTGAGGCAGCCGAAGGGGCCCTTGAGTCCTTCGACATTGGGCAGCAGCGCGCTGGCCGGCACCCGCACCTCGTCCATCATGATCATGCCGGTGGTCGAGGCGCGCAGCGAAATCTTGCCCTTGATCTTGGGCGCGGAAAGGCCGGCCATGCCCTTTTCCAGCACAAAGCCGCGGATCGCGCCGCCATGTTCCTCGCTCTTGGCCCAGACCACGAAGACGTCGGCGAAGGGCGCGTTGGAAATCCACGTCTTGGAGCCGGAAATGACGTAGTCGCCGCCGTCCTTCTTCGCCCAGGTTTTCATCCCCGCCGGGTCGGAGCCTGCGTCAGGCTCGGTAAGGCCGAAGCAGCCGATCAGCGTGCCGGCGGCAAGCCCGGGAAGGTATTTGCGGCGCTGCTCGTCCGAGCCATAGGCATAGATCGGGTGCATCACGAGGCTCGACTGCACGCTCGCCATCGAGCGGTAGCCGCTGTCGACGCGTTCGATCTCGCGGGCGATGAGGCCATAGGCGACATAGCTCGCCCCCGCGCCGCCGAATTCCTCCGGTATGGTGGCACCGAGCAGTCCGGCGGCCCCCATCAGCGGGAACAGCTCGGGCGCATCGACTTCCTCGCGGAACGCGTCGATCACGCGCGGCTGGAGTTCGGATTGCGCAAAGCCGTGGGCGGCATCGCGGATCATCCGCTCTTCTTCGGAGAGCTGGCTTTCGAGATCGAAGGGGTCTTCCCAGTTGAACGGGGCGATACCGCTCTTGGGGGCGGGGGTGCCATGCATGGCGTTGCTCCTGCGTCTTTTGTTGCCCTACGCCTTCGCAGGCTTGGCGGGCCAGAGCAAGGGGTCAGGCGGTCGCCAGAACGCGCCCCACCGCATCGAGCAGCGTCGCGGGCGGGCAGGGCTTGGCCAGCGCCGTGGCGCGCGGGAAACGCGCGGCGATGGCGTCGCATTCCGACCGCTCGGAATGGAGGATCACCGGCACGTTCTCGTCGATCAGCTTCTGCGCCAGTTCATAGCTGAGCCCGTCGGCCAGCTCGATATCGAGGATGGCGAGATCGGGCTTTTCCTTCTGGCAGGCCAGCATCGCCGAGGAAATTCCGGCGTGCGGCCCTTCGACCTCGTAGCCCGCTTCCTCGAACGTGTCGCACAAGTCGTAGGCCGTGACGAATTCGTCTTCGGCCACCAATATTCGCAAGGCCATAGACCATCTCCCCGTCGTTACGACTCCCCGAGGGCGAGTGTAACACGGGTTGGACGTAAACCTTGCGCGATTATTATCCGTTCCGGCCGAATCTTTCGGTGAAGCCCGCCTCGTCCCCGGCGCTGAGCATTTTCGCCTGCTCGATCCACTGGTCGCGGGTGATGCGCCCGGCGAAACGGCCAAGCTGCGCGTCGATCCGCTCGACATCGGCATCGGTCCACGCCGCGATCTGGGCGTAGGAGGTGACGCCGAGTTCGCCCAGCAGCGCGACGAGCTTGGGCCCGACGCCCTTGATGCGCGCGAGATCGTCCGCCGCTGCGGGGGTAGGGGCCGGAGCCGGGGCGGGCGCAGGCGCGAGCGGCGGGGCGGGCACGGGTTCGGCGGGCGCGGTAGCCGGCTCGGCTACGGGCTTCACCGCGGCCGGAGCGGCGTCGATCAGCGCCTGATTGCGCCGCGCACGTTCGGCCCCTTCGTCGAGCACGTCCTGCTTGATGCTGCCGTCATCGATCACGATGGTCTTGCGATTGGCCTTGGCGATCAGCCACACCGCCACCACCAGCACCACCAGGCCAATCAGGATGAACGGCAGCAGCGCGTTAAGTTCGGTCGTCATAACGGGAATGTCTCCGGCGCAGAATCAGTCGGAGCGGCGCTTAGCACCACCGCCCCGATTGCCCCAAGCCCTCAGCCGCCCTTCATGCTGCCAGCGAGCTCGTTGAGCCGCAGGAATTCCTGCCGCCAGAAATTGTCCTGCTTGCTGGCGAGCGCGCTGATGTCGGCGTGGGTGAAGCCCATCATCATTTCATCGCCGCGCAGCACCTGCCCGAAGGCGGCGACGGCAGTGGCGAAGGCGAAGTCGCCGCGCGGGGCGGTGGCCGACTTGAGCGCACTCGAGGGCACCACCTGCTCGATCAGCTTCGAGGTGTCGCCGTCGGGCAGCTTGTAGCGCAATTTGACGGTGGCGGCCTCGGCCAGCCGCGCGGTGGCGGCCTGTGCCGGCGCGTCCTCGTATTTGCGCGGGGCGATCCAGCCCTTGCCGCCGACGGGCACGACTTCGTAGATCGCGGTCAACTGATGGCCCGCGCCGATATCGCCCGCATCCACCCGGTCATTGTCGAAGTCCTCTTCCCGCAACGCCCGGTTCTCGTAGCCGACGAGCCGGTATTGCGCGATCACCGCGGGGTTGAATTCGACCTGGATCTTCACGTCCTTGGCGATGGTGAACAGGGTGCTGCTCATCTCCTCGCCCAGCACCTTCTTCGCCTCTAGCGCAGAGTCGATATAGGCGTAGTTGCCGTTCCCGTGGTTGGCGATCTGCTCCATCATCGCCTCGTTGTAATTGCCTTGCCCGAAGCCCAGCGTGGTCAGCGTGATGCCGCTGTCGCGCTTCTTCTCGACCAGCTCGATCAGCGCCTTGGTGTCCGAGACGCCGACATTGAAATCGCCGTCGGTGGCGAGGATCACGCGGTTGACCCCGCCTTTGATGAAATTGTCCTCGGCGATGCGGTAGGCGAGTTCGATGCCTGCGCCCCCGGCGGTCGATCCGCCCGCTTCGAGGCTTTCGAGCGCGCGGCGGATCTTCGCGGTGTCACTGGTGGGTTCGAGCACCATGCCCGCCGCGCCCGCATAGACCACGATCGAGACCTTGTCCTTGGGGCTGAGTTCGCCCGCCAGCCCCGCCAGCGCGGTCTTGACCAGCGGCAGCTTGTCGGCGGAATTCATCGAGCCCGAGACATCCATCAGGAACACGAGGTTGGCCGGCGGCCGCTCGGCGCTGTCGATGTCATAGCCGCGCAGGCCGATGCGCATCAGATAGGTGCCTTCGTTCCACGGGGTCTTTGCGACGTCGGTGGTGACGGTGAAGGGCTGGCTGCGATCCTTCGGCCGCGCGTAATCGTAGCGGAAGTAGTTGATCATCTCCTCGGTGCGCACCGCGTCCTGCGGGGGCATCATGCCTTGCGTCAGGAAGCGGCGGGCATTGGCATAGGCCCCGGTGTCGACGTCGACGCTGAAGGTGGAGACCGGCTCGGCCTGGGTCAGCTTGACTGGGGAGACTTCCTTGCCGTCATACCGCTCGTTGCCCGGATCGGTGGCGACCATCACGGGCGGGGCGAAATAGGCCGCCTCGGAGGCGACGGAGCCAGTGCGCACCCGCGACCCGGTGACGACAACGGCCTGCGGGGCCGGCATCCGCAACGCCGGCGGCGCAGGCGGCGGCGGAGGGGGAGGCGGCGGTGCCGGGACGGACGGAGGCGGCGGGGCCTCGGCCAGCTTTTCGGGCGCCTTGCTGGCGCAGCCCGCGATCACGGCGCACAGCGCCGCCGTGGCGATCAGTCTAGTCCCTCGCATCACCTTTTCTCCCCGCACTTCTGGCGAGGCGAAAAATCGATTCGGGGCCGTGAATAGCGACTGAACGCGGGGGTTCTTGTTTGCGTGCCCGCCTCCGCGGGCACGTCCTCGGCGCTGTTTCAATCCCTGCGGGATTGAGCGCCTGCGGCTCGCGCGCGTGCGCTCGCGGCCCGTCCGTTGGCGGGCCGTGGATCGTCTCAGGCCGGGGGACGCTCAGGCTCGGGGACGACCTTCTTGCGGAACAGCACCTTGTCGTTCTCGTCAAAACCGCGCCGCCAGATCACAAGCGCATAGGTGCCGAGCACGGCGGGAATGCCGACCAGCAATTCGACCCATTCGGGCAGGTAGGTGAACAGCTGGCCGACCACCACCGCCGCCGCCGCCGCATAGACCAGCGCCCAGCGCCAGCTGGTGACGCGCGCGTCCAGCAGGCGGGACAGCAGCAGCGCCTTGACAAGGCTCGATGCGGCCAGCGCCAACATCAGCGCGCCGGCTGCGCCCGCCGCCTCGTAGCCTGCGCCAAGGCCCGCATTGCGCGCGGCGAGGATCAGCGCCACCGTCAGCCCCGCCTGAAGCGCGATGATCCCGACTGAGATTGCGAGGTTCCGCTTCCTCGCGATGTAGACCAGCACGCTCTCCGAGACGACCGCCATCGAGGCGACCACTTCGGCGGCGAGCAGGAAGGCGAGTGCGGCGGTGCCCGCGACATAGTCCGGCCCCCATAGGCCCATCACCGCCTCGCCTGGCACGCCCAGCACCAGCGCGATGCCCAATTGCACCGCGATGATCCAGAACCCCACCTGCCGCACCTGCGCGGCGATCGCCTCCATGTTGCCGATCCGCAGGTTCTTGGTGATCACCGGCGAGAGGATCGGCTCGAAGCTGGTCTTGAGCTTCTGCGGCAGCGAGGCGATCTGCTGCGCGGCGTAGTAGATGCCGACCGCCTGTGGCGGCGCGAACAACCCGAGGATGAAGATATCGAGCAGCCGCGTGCCGCGCTCGATCGCGTCCGCGCCCACCAGCGGGAAGGCGCGGCTCGACATCGCCAGCATTGCCCGCGCTTGAGGCTGCCAGTCCTTGGGCAGGCCGTAGGTGCGAAGGAACGGCCACAAGGCGGTCAGCAGCCCGGCATAGATCGAGGCGATGAAGGCCAGCGCAAGGCCGCTCTCGCGCGTTCCCGGCAGAAAGAAGAACACGCCCGCGCCGATCGAGATGGTCCACGGCTCCACCACCGCCCGCGCGCGCACCGTGGTGGCGATGTCGAAGCGGTAGGCCTGCGCCGCGAGCAGGATTTCGGTGATGGCAAAGGCGGGGATGGTGGCGACCAGCCAGATGTCCCAGTCCGAGTTCATCCCGTTGGGGAACATCGGCTCGGGGAAGATCAGCAGGATCAGCGCGGCAACGGCGGAATAGCCCAGTGCGAGCAGGATGCCGTCATAGACGAGGTTGGTTTCCGCGCTGCGGTCATCGCCCGCGCCTTCGGACAGGCGCTGCGCCAGCCCGCGTTTCTCGCCCAGCGAGCAGATCAGCGCGACGATCTCGATCAGCACCAGCGCCGAGGCGAAACGCCCGAGCGATTCCGCGCCGTAAAGACGCGTGGCGATGACGAGGAAGGGGATGCGCGCGATGAGGCGCACGACGAAGCCCATGGTGTTGGTGCGTCCGCCCTTTGCCAGCGTGGCGAGATCGTCGCCGCCTTTATCCGGGGCGGCGGGGGTTTCGGCGGGCGGCTGGCTCACGCCTTCAGATCCTTCGCGTCACTTTCGATCTCGGCGCGCAGCGGGCGGGCGAGCAGTTCTGCGACGACCTTGCGCGCGTTCGCCCCCGACAGGATCGCGTTCACGGCCGCGACGATCGGCATGGGAATGCCGCGCTTGTCCGCCAGATCGGCGAGCACCGGCGCGGTAAAGGCACCCTCCGCGACAGTGCGGCGGTCAGCCATCAGCGCCGCGGGATCGGCCCCTTCGCCCAGCGCCTTTCCGAGCGAGAAATTGCGGCTGGAGGTGGACGAGCAGGTCAGCACCAGATCGCCGAGCCCGCACAGGCCCGCCAGCGTCTCGGCCTCGGCCCCGAGTGCCTCGCCGAAGCGCAGCATCTCGGCATAGCCGCGCGCGATGAGCGCCGCGCGGGCGTTCTGGCCGAGCGCGAGGCCGTCGACCACACCGCAGGCGATGGCGAGCACGTTCTTGACCGCGCCGCCGATCTCCGCCCCGGTGACGTCGTCGGAGTAATAGGGCCGGAACGCGGGCCGCGCGATGGCAGGGGCGAGGCGCTCCCACTGGGCCGCGCCGCCACCGCAGGCGAGGGTCACGGCGGTGGGGAGGCCGGCGGCGACTTCATGCGCGAAGGTCGGCCCGGACAGCACCGCGATTGCGCTTCCCGGCGAGGCCTCGCGGGCGACATCGTTCATCAGCCTGCCGGTGCCGGCCTCGATCCCCTTGGAGCACAGAACAAGATCGCGCGGGGCGCGTGCGAGGCCCGCCAGCACCTTGCCGAGCACCTGCGCCGGCGTGACCACCAGCACGGTCTCGATCGCCGCAAACCCGGCCAGATCGCCGGTGGCGCGGATGGTCGGCGCGAGGCTGGCCGAGGGGAGATAGAGCGGGTTGCGATGGTCGGCATTGATCGCTTCGACCACGTCCGGCTCATAGGCCCACAGCACCACCTCGCGCCCGTCGGAGCTGAGCATCTGCGCCAGCGCGGTGCCCCATGCGCCCGCACCGATCACCCCGATGGTGGGAAGGGCGCTCATGCCTTGTATCCCGCGCCGCGCACGGCCTCGGCCGCCGGGTCGAGTGGCCAGCGCGGGCGCGCGACGAAATCGAGCGGGTCGCCGGCGAAATCCGCGCCTTCAAGCGCCAGCCGCTCGCAGCCTGCCCAGGCGATCATCGCGGCATTGTCGGTGCACAGCGCCAGTGGCGGGGCGGTGAAGCGCATCGCGTGGGCCTGCGCGAAGGCCTCAAGCGCGGCGCGCACGGTCTTGTTGGCGGCGACGCCCCCGGCGACGACAAGGGCGGGGAAGGGGCCAGCGGCCTCCAGCGCGCGGGTGAGCCGGTCGATCAGGCATTCCACGGCGGCCTGCTGGAAGCTCGCGGCAATATCGGCGGGGGCGTGCTCGCCGCTTTCCACCGCGCGCAGCACCGCACTCTTCAGGCCGGCGAAGGAGAAATGCGGCTCGCTCGATCCCTTGAGCGGGCGCGGCAGGGGCACCGCGCGGGGGTTGCCCTCCAGCGCCAGCCGCTCAACCGCCGGGCCGCCGGGATAGCCGAGGCGCAGCAGCTTGGCGGTCTTGTCGAACGCCTCGCCCAGCGCGTCGTCGATGGTGGTGGCAAGGCGGCGGTAGCGCCCGACGCCCTCGACGGCGAGGATCTGGCAATGCCCGCCCGAAACCAGCAGCAGGAGATAGGGAAAGGCCAGGTCCGCGTCGGCGAGGCGCGGCGACAGCGCGTGGCCTTCGAGGTGGTTGATCGCCAGCAGCGGCTTGCCCGAGGCCATCGCCAGCGCCTTGGCGCTCACGAGGCCGACCATCACCCCGCCGATCAGCCCCGGCCCGGCTGTCGCGGCGATGGCGTCGAGATCATCGAGTGCCACGCCCGCTTCACTCATCACCTTTTCCAGCATCGGCGCGAGCCGCTCGGCATGGGCGCGCGCGGCGATTTCGGGGACGACCCCGCCATAGGGCGCGTGTTCGGCCTCCTGACTGGCGATTGCCTGCGCGACAATCGTCCGGTCACCGCGCACCAGCGCCACGGCGGTCTCGTCGCAGCTCGATTCGATGCCGAGGACTAACCTTGCGTCAGAGGTGTGCGTTGCCGATCCCATCGCGCTTCCATCTAGTCTTTGTGAAGGCTAGGGCAAGGCTAGCCATGAACGAAGCAACTCAATCCGTCCCGCGCCTGCGTCTGGGCACCCGCAATTCTCCCCTCGCCATGGCGCAGGCCTATGAAACCCGTGACCGGCTATGTGCCGCCCATGGCTGGGACGAGGAGGCGATCGAAATCGTCCCCGTGCTGGCGAGCGGCGACAAGGTGCTGGATCGCCCGCTGTCCGAAATCGGCGGCAAGGCGCTGTGGACCAAGGAGCTCGACCAGTGGCTGGGCGAGGGGCGGATCGACCTCTCGGTGCACTCGGCCAAGGATGTCGAGACGATCCGGCCGGCGCAGTTCCACTTCCCCGCCTTCCTGCCGCGCGCGGACCGGCGCGATTGTCTGGTGGGGGCAGCGAGCATCGCGGCAATCCCTGAAGGCGCGATTGTAGGCACCAGCGCGCCGCGCCGCGCCGCGCAGCTGCTCAACCTGCGTCCCGACTGCAAGGTCGTGACCTTCCGCGGCAATGTCGCCACCCGGCTGAAGAAGCTCGCGGACGGCGAGGCCGATGTGACCTTCCTTGCTGCCGCGGGGCTGGAGCGGCTTGAGCAGAGCAGCGTCGGCGCGCCGCTTGAGTCCGAGGAATGGATCCCCGCCGCTGCCCAGGGCGTGATCGCGATCGAATGCCGCGCCGATGATGCAGCAACGACGGCGCTCCTCGCCGCCATCGACCACGCACCGACCCGCGCCGAGCTGGAGGCGGAGCGCGCACTGCTCGCGGCGCTGGGCGGCACCTGCCATTCGCCGGTTGCGGTGCTGTGCCAGTGGGCCGGCGATGCGCTCGAAATGCGCGCCGCGCTGTTCAGCCCCGACGGGGCCGAGCGGGTCGAAGGCAGCACCACCATCGCGCCGGGCGATCACGGCCCGGTCACGGCGCTCGCCGCCGATCTGCTGGCACGGGCGACACCGGCGATCACGCAGCACTTCTCCGGAAAATGACCCTGCACTGCCTCGCGCTCAGGCCCGAACCGGGACTTGCCGCGACGCTGGAGAAGGCCCGCGCACTGGGCCTCGCGATCACCGGTTGCGCGTTGTCGGAAATCCGTGCGGTGGCGTGGGAATGCCCCGATCCGGCGGCCTATGATGGCCTGCTGATCGGCAGCGCCAACGCCATCCTCCATGCCGGCGAACACCTTTCACGGCTGACCGGCAAGCCGGTCTATGCCGTAGGCGAGGCCACCGCTGATGCCGCGCGTGCGGCAGGCTTGACTGTGGCGCTCACCGGCAGCGGGGGGTTGCAAGGCGTGCTCGATGCGATTTCCGGCCCTTGCCACCTGCTGCGCATCGCGGGCGAGGAGCATGTGCCGCTCAGCCCCCCGCAAGGCGTCACCTTTGACACCGTGATCGCCTATCGCAGCGCCATGCTGCCGCTCGATCCGGCCGCGCCCCTGCTGGCCTCGGGCGAAGCGCTGGTGCTGCTCCATTCCGCTGCCACCGCGCGCCATTTCGCCGCCGAGTGCGACCGGCTTGGCCTGCCGCGCTCCGCCATCGCGCTCGCCGCGCTCGGCCTGCGGATCGCGGCAGCAGCAGGGGAGGGTTGGGGTGCTGTCCACACAGCCACCCGCCCCGACGAGGCTGCCTTGTTGGCATTGGCGTGTGAACTGTGTCAGAAGGGGCGCTCCATTCCCGTTCCTCCTGCCGGACAGTCGTAATCGCGGCACCGGCGCGCCGAGGACAACAAGGGTCGCAAGAACGGATCGCGATGGAATCGAAGTTCGGAAGCCGCCGCAAACCTTCCTCCGGCCGGGGCATATTGCTGGCCGCCATCGCCGCCTTCATCGCCGGCGGTGCGCTGGTGGGCTGGGTGGTGTGGTACAATCTCCAGCCCGAAGGCAGTGGCGCGCCGCGCTCCGGCGTGGCGGTGGTGGCCGATGCCGGCAAGACCCCCGGCGCGGGGCTCTCCCCGTCGCCCAGCCCGCTGGCGCAGGCGATCGAGAATGCGAAGACCGAAGAAGCGGTGGAGCGCGTGGCCGAACAGCAGGGCGGGCTCGACCAGCGCCTTGCCGCTGCAGAGCAGCGCCTCACCCAGCTCGATCTCCAGGCCCAGGCCGCCGCCGGCAATGCCGCGCGCGCCGAGAGCCTGCTGATCGCCTTCGCCACCCGCCGCGCGGTCGAACGCGGGGCCGAGCTCGGCTATCTCGCCGACCAATTGCGCCTGCGCTTCGGCGACCAATGGCCCAATGCGGTGAGCACGATCATCACCTTCTCGCGCGATCCGGTGCGGCTCGACGGGCTGGTGGCGCGGCTCGAGGGGCTGGGGCCGCAACTGCGCGAAGGCAGCGAGGGCCCGTCATGGGGCGCCTTCAAGCGCGAGATCTCGCAGCTGTTCGTGTTTCGCCGCGAAAGCACGCCTTCGCCGCAGCCCGAACGCCGGCTGGAGCGCGCGCGCTGGGCGCTGGAGCAGGGCCGCTACCAGAACGCGATCGACGAGGTGAAAGGCATGCCCGGCGCGAGCAAGGCGGCCGCGTGGATCGAGGATGCCGAACGCTACAAGAAGGCGATGGAGGCCCTCGAAGTGATCGAGACCGCCGCCGTGCTCGACCAGCGCGGCCTGCGCGACGGCGCGGGCAATCCGGTGCGATCGCTGAACAGCCCCTTGTTCGTGGGGAATTAGGGGGAACCCATCCCCGTTCGTCCTGCGCTTGCCGAAGGACCGTCTTTTTTCTTGAACCCGGTGCTTGCCGCGCAAGGAAGAGCGGCCCTTCGACAAGCTCTGGGCGAACGGAAAAGGGATCGTTACGCCTTCAGCAATTCCGGCAGATCGCCCGAAACCCCGCGCGCCTCGTCCATGAAGAAGCTCTTGAGCAGCGGCGTGCGCTGCACCGCCGCCATGCCGAGCCGGCGCACCGCGCTCGCGGTCTTGCCGGGGACGCCGAACAGGCGGGTGAGGCCGTCGGTGGCCAGCGCCACCATGAAGCTGTCGAGCCCGCGCCACGCCTCGTAGCGCTTGAGCAGTTCCGGATCGCCCGGATCGAGTCCCAGCCGCGCGCCATCGGCCAGCACCTCCACCAGCGCGCCGACATCGCGCAAGCCCAGGTTGAGGCCCTGCCCCGCGATCGGGTGGATGCCGTGCGCGCTATCTCCGATCAGCGCGAGGCGCTCGGCGGTGATCTTCGCGGTGTGGTGGAAGCCGAGCGGATAGGACGAACGCTGGCCGACGCTCAGCACCTTGCCCAGCACCCCGCCCATGCGCTTCTCGACCTCGGCCAGAAACGCACGGTCGCCGAGCTTCATCACCGCCGCGCCGTCCTTTTCGGATACGGTCCACACCAGCGAGGAGCGGTGCGTGCCGTCGGCATCGTCATTCATCGGCAGCAGCGCGAAGGGGCCGGCGGGGTAGAAGATTTCCCACGCGACATTGTCATGCGCGCGTTCATGGGTCAGCCCGGCGATGATCGCGCGGTGGTGGTAATCCCACTTGGCGATGGTGATCCCGGCCGAATCGCGGGTGGGCGACTGGCGGCCCTCGGCGGCGATCATCAGCCGGCCCTTGAGCTTGGTGCCGTCCGCCAGCACGGCAGCCACGCCATATTCGCTGCGCTGGCGCTCGGTGACGTTGGCCTTGGCAACCCAGTGGATCAGCGGCTCCTTTGCCGCCGCCTCGAACAGCGCGAGACGCAGGCGGCGGTTGGGGAACATCCGCCCCAGCGTGCCGTCATCCGGGCCGGGGACGAAATCGAGCCGTCCCGGCTTGTTCTGATCGGTCACCGCGATGGCGGAAATGTCGCAGGCGAATTCCTCGAGCCCCTCGGCAATCCCGATATTCTCGAACAGGTGCCAGCTGGCGGTGGAAATGGCGGTGGCGCGGTCGTCGAAGCCCTCGGCGGTGAGCTCCGCCGGATCGGCACGGTCGATCACGTGGGAGGACAGGCCCTTCTTCGCCGCCGCCAGCGCCAGCGTCATGCCCACCAGTCCTCCGCCGAGGATCACGAGATCGCGGGTATCGTTGGCAGGCTGTGTCACCGTTGCGGCTCCGATTGCGAAGATTGAGCGTCGAGCCTAGAGGGTAGCCCGTGTCCCGCGCAAGAACCTTCCCGCATCCGATCCGATACTTCGCTGCATTCTGGCTTGCGCTCCTCGCAAGTCTGATGCTGGCGGGCGCGGCCCATGCCCAGCAGGCTGAGCCCAAGGCGCTCTACGGTGACAAGAATATCGCGGTGGAGCTGTTCATTGATCCGGCGCCTGTGAAGGGCACGCAGATGCTGGCGCTGCGCTTCACGCCGAAGTCACCCGAGTGGCACGGCTACTGGTCGAACCCGGGTGATGCCGGGCAGGGGATGCGCTTGAGCCTCGATCTGCCCGCAGGATGGACGGCTGGCGATCCGCTCTATCCGGTGCCCAAGCGGCTCACCATCAGCGGGCTGATGAACCACATCTACGAAGGTCAGTATGTGGTGTTGGTGCCGGTGACACTGGGGCCGGAGGCCGCGCTTGCCGACGCGGGGGCGATTACCGGTTACGTCGAATATCTCGCCTGCACCGACCAGATCTGCGTGCCGCAGGACGCGGTGCTGACCTCGCGCCCGGGCGGCGATTTCGCGCGCTGGCGGGCGGAAGTGGCACCGCTACTGGATGCCAAGGCGCGCTTTGCGATCGCGGGCGAGACACTCAGGCTGGCGATCCCGCTGCCGGCGGGTGTGGGGCTGGGTGATCCGCATCTCTTCCTCGGCGAGAAGCGCATCACGGCATCGGCCGATGCCGATTTTGCCGCAGCGCAGGTGTTCCGCCGCGCGGGCGATCTGCTGGTCGTCGAGATCCCGCTCAAGTCCCTGCCGCCGCTGCCGCAAGGAATCGACGCGCCGCCCTTCGCGCCGCTGGCGCAGGTGACCGGCATCCTGTCCTTCGGGGACGGGGCCGGGGTGCGCTTTGTCGCTGCGCCCGGCGATGTTCCCACCGGCGGAGAGGTGATCGCCGGGCCGCAAGACGCGCCCATCCCCCCGCTATGGACGCTGATCCTTGGTGCGCTGGCGGGCGGATTGCTGCTCAACATCATGCCCTGCGTCTTCCCGATCCTCAGCCTGAAGGCCCTGACCCTCGCCCGCGCGGGCGAGAGCGAGGCCAAGGCGCGCGCCGAAGGCCTCGCCTATACCGCCGGCGTGGTGCTCGCGTGCGTCGCACTCGGGGCAGCGATGCTGGCCCTGCGCGCCGCCGGGGAGCAGGTCGGCTGGGCGTTCCAGTTGCAGGAGCCGGGCGTCGTGGTCGCGCTGCTGGTGTTGGCCGCCGCGATCACCGCGAACTTCGCGGGCCTGTTCGAGCTCCCCTCGGTCTCGGTCAGCATGGGCGGCGAGCGCACGGGGGCCTTTGCCACCGGACTGCTCGCGGCCTTCGTCGCCACGCCCTGCACGGGTCCGTTCATGGCTGCGGCGCTGGGCGCGGCGCTGCTGCTGCCGACCGTGCAGGCGCTGGCGCTGTTCGCGCTGCTCGGGCTCGGGCTGGCGCTGCCGTTCCTGCTGCTCGGCTTCGTCCCGCCCCTGCGGCGGATGCTCCCCAAGCCGGGGGCGTGGATGGAGCGGTTCCGTAGGATCATGGCGATCCCGATGGGGCTGACCGCGCTCGCGCTGGTGTGGCTCACCGCGCAGCTTGGCGGCCAGAGCTTCGGCTTGATCGCACTGGTGCTGGTGGTGGGCGTGCTGATCGCCCTGTGGGTGGTCGGGCGGCTCCAGAAGTCGGGTAAAATGGCGTGGCCCGCCTTTGGCCTCGTCGCGGCGCCGTTCCTTGCCTTTGCCCTTATCGCGCTGCCCAATGTCTACGAGGCCAAGGGTGCCGAGGCCAAGCAGAGCATCCACGCACCGCTCGCTTTCACCCGCGAGGCGCTGGCCGAGGCGCGCGCGTCGGGCAAGCCGGTGTTCGTGTGGTTCACCGCCGACTGGTGCGTGACCTGCAAGGTCAACGAGGCGTCCTCGATCGAGCGCGAAAGCGTGCGCGAAGCCTTCGAGGAGGCTGGCGTGATCACCATGGTCGGCGACTGGACCGTGCGCGACGAGGCGATCACCGCTTTCCTATCCGAGCAGGGTGCAGCGGGCGTGCCGCTCTATCTGTGGTATGCCCCGGGAGCCTCGGCGCCCGAGCAACTGCCGCAGGTGCTTACGCCGGAGCTATTGGAGACGCAGGCGCGTCAACCTTCCGGCACGCCTCGACCAGCTGCATCGGCAGCGGGCTCGGATTGAGGCGGAGCAGCCCCGCGCCGGGAACGGTGACGGTGGCCTCGCGCTCGGGCTTCAAGGCGTCCCATTCGCGCCGGCTCGCCGGGGCCGCACCTTGCCACACCAGCTTTCCGCGCACGCGGGTTGCATCGACCGGGAAGCGCCCGATCCAGCCATTGCCGATCAGCGCCAGCAGCGCGCCCGCGCCGTGATCGGCGGGAGCATGACGCGTGATCCGCAGCCGCGCATTGGCCGTGCCCGCGCCATCGCATTGCACCGCCAGCAGCACCGGCTGGCCCGGAACGCCGTAGACCAGCCGCATCGGTCCGCCGCTCGCCGCCCACACCGCATCGGTGGTGTCGGGCGAGGCGATCGGCCGCGAAGGCCCGGGCAGCACCGGCAGATTGGCCGCGCGCGCGCTGCCGACATCGGTTGGCGGGGGCTTGCACGCCGGCAGCGCCAGCGCCGCACCCAGCATCATCATTCCGGCAAGGCGCTCTGCCCGCATCACCGCGCCTTGATGAAGCTGCGCAGATCGGCCGAGAGCTTCGCCCGGTCCTCGTCGCGGACATACATCATGTGGCCCGCGTCGTAATATTTCCAGGTGATCCGGTCCTGCGGAATGCCGGTGCGCTTGAGCGAATATTCCGCGCCGAAGAAGGGCGTGGCGAAATCGTAATAGCCTTGCGCATTGAACAGCCGCAGCTGCGAGTTCTGGCGCATCGCCTGCCCGATTAGCGGGGCGATGTTGAGATAGGCCTGCCGCCCCCGGCCGCTGCCCAGCGACCAGTCCCACTGCCCGCCGACGGAGCCAATCGACTGGTACTGCCGGTCGGTGGTGTAACCCAGCGTCTCGCGCGCCCACTGGTTGATCGCGGCGGTGTAGCCCGCATCGATGCCGTAGAAACTCGGATCATCATCGGGCGTTTCGCCCGCGTTGTCGAAGTCCTTGCCGGTGTAGCGCGCGTCGAGCCGCCCGATGGTGAGGCCCCGGTCGCGCAGCAGTTCCTTGTAGAAGCGCTGGTCGGTGACGCGCAGATCGGCCTGTTCGAGATACTCTTCGGAAAGGCCGGTGAGGCGCGAGAGCTCCTTGCGCACCGCCTCGCGCTCGGCCTGCGGCAGGTCCTGCCCCTTGAGCAGCGCGCTGGCAAAGGGCCCGATGGCAAAGCGGCGTGCCTCCTCGACGATCGCCTCGACCGAGGGGGCCTGCACCTTGCCGTGATAATAGGCCGCCGCCGCCATGTTCGGCAGGGTGACGACATAGGCCATCTCGTTCCCCGGCGTCGGTTCGCGCCCGGCGAAGTCGAGGATGGTCGAGATCAGGATCAGCCCGTTGAGGCCGACGTCGTTGTAGGTCGAGCCTTCGAGTTCATCCACGACCATCGCGGTGCGGCTGGTGCCGTAGCTTTCCCCGCCGAGATATTTGGGGCTGCCCCAGCGGCCATTGTCGTTGATCCAGCGGCGGATCACCTGCGCGACGGCGCGGGCATCCTGTCTGAGGCCGTAGTATTTCTTGGGGTCGGTGCCCGGCGTCAGATAGCTGAAGCCGGTGCCGGGCGGATCGATGAAGACGAGGTCTGCGACATCCAGCAGGCTGTCGGGATTGTCGAGCAGCGGATAGGGCGGCGCACCGTCGTCGCGCGCGTCCGAGGGGATCGCGACGCGCTTCGGCCCGAAGGCCCCCATCTGCAGCCACACCGAGCCCGAACCCGGCCCGCCGTTGTAGATGAAGAACACCGGACGCGAGGGATCGGAGGGAGTCTTCACATAAGAGGTGGTGACGATCACCGCCTCGGCCTTGCCGTCCTCCCCCGAGAGGATCGTGTCGGCGATGGTCGCGCGGTAGGTGATGCGCTGCCCGCCGAAGGTGCCGGCCAGATCGCGCGTGCGCACCTGCGCTTCGGGCGCGGCGGCCGGCTTGGCAGCGCCTTCCGACTTGGGCGCGTCCTGCGCGATGGTGGGAGCGGTGAGGGCGAGGGTGCTGGCAGCGGCCAGCAGCGCGAGGAATCGTGCGTTCATGGGTCGAGGGGAGTGGCAGGGATGCGAGGCCGGTTCAAGGGGCGCACCTACGGCTTCCCACCCATTCGCTTGTAGCGCGTCTTGCCGTAGCGGGTCTTGCGTGTGCCTGGCTTGCCTTCGTTGCTCCGCCCCACGATCGGCGCGCGCTTCTCGCCGTCGGGGATGCCGAGCTCGTCCGCCTCCAGTCGCCGGATTTCGTCGCGCAACCGGCCTGCCTCTTCGAACTCGAGATTGGCCGCCGCCTCGCGCATGCGCTTTTCGAGGTCCTCGATGTAGCTGCGCAGGTTGTGGCCGACGAGGTTGTTGCGCTCGTCATCGCCCGTGTCGATCACCACGGAATCCTGCGAGGCGGTGTGCGCGACGATGTCGTGGATGTTGCGCTTGATGGTCTGCGGGGTGATCCCGTGTTCCTCGTTGAAGGCCTGCTGCTTGGCGCGGCGGCGGTCGGTTTCGGCGAGCGCGCGCTCCATGCTGCCGGTGATGCGGTCGGCATAGAGGATCACCCGGCCATCGACATTGCGCGCGGCGCGGCCGATGGTCTGGATCAGGCTCGTCTCGGAGCGCAGGAAGCCTTCCTT
Organism: Porphyrobacter sp.; assembly: GCA_027531395.1. Taxonomy (GTDB): domain Bacteria; phylum Pseudomonadota; class Alphaproteobacteria; order Sphingomonadales; family Sphingomonadaceae; genus Erythrobacter. The sequence continues at coordinate 269,071 of JAPZRO010000004.1, forward strand.
GTCCGCGTCGAGAATGCACACCAGCCCGCATTCGGGAATGTCGAGACCCTCGCGCAGCAGGTTGATACCGACCAGCACGTCATAGACCCCGAGCCGCAGATCGCGGATCAGTTCGATGCGCTCCAGTGTCTCGACGTCGGAGTGCATGTAGCGCACCCGCACGCCCGCCTCGTGCATGAATTCGGTGAGGTCTTCGGCCATGCGCTTGGTGAGGGTGGTGACGAGGGTGCGATAGCCCTTGGCGGCGGTCGCCTTGCACTCGGTGATGCAGTCCTGCACCTGGTCCTCGACCGGGCGGATGGTGACGGGCGGGTCGATGAGGCCGGTGGGGCGGATCACCTGTTCGGCAAAGACGCCGCCGGTCTGCTCCATCTCCCAGCTGCCCGGCGTGGCGCTGACAGCGAAGGTCTGCGGGCGCATCGCGTCCCACTCGTTAAAGCGCAAGGGGCGGTTGTCGATGCAGGAGGGCAGGCGGAAGCCGTATTCGGCGAGCGTCAGCTTGCGGCGGTGGTCCCCGCGCGCCATCGCGCCGATCTGCGGCACGGTCTGGTGGCTTTCATCGACGAACAGCAGGGCGTTTTCGGGCAGGTATTCGAACAAAGTCGGCGGGGGTTCGCCGGGGAGGCGGCCGGTGAGGAAGCGGCTGTAGTTCTCGATCCCGGCGCAGCTTCCCGTCGCCGCGATCATCTCGAGATCGAAATTGGTGCGCTGTTCCAGCCGCTGGCGTTCGAGCAGCTTGCCTTCCGCCTCCAGCTCCTTGAGCCGCTCTTCCAGCTCGAACTTGATTGCCGCCATCGCCTGCTTCATCGTCGGGCCGGGCGTCACGTAGTGCGAATTGGCGTAGACGCGCACCTTCTCGAGGCTCGCGCCCTTGGTGCCGGTGAGCGGATCGAATTCGCTGATCGCCTCGATCTCGTCCCCGAAGAAGCTGACCCGCCAGGCCATGTCCTCGTAGTGCGAGGGGAAGATTTCGAGGCTGTCGCCGCGCACCCGGAAGCACCCGCGGGTGAAGGCGGCGTCGTTGCGCTTGTATTGCAGCGCGACCAGCTTGCGGATCAGCTCGCGCTGGTCGACCACTTCGCCGACCTTGATGTCGAAGATCATCGCCGAATAGGTCTCGACCGAACCGATCCCGTAGAGGCACGAGACCGAGGCGACGATGATCACGTCGTCCCGTTCCAGCAGCGCGCGGGTGGCCGAGTGGCGCATCCGGTCGATCGCTTCGTTCACCGAGCTTTCCTTCTCGATATAGGTGTCCGAGCGCGGCACGTAGGCTTCGGGCTGGTAGTAGTCGTAGTAGGAGACGAAATACTCGACCGCGTTTTCGGGGAAGAAGCTCTTGAACTCCCCATACAATTGCGCGGCGAGGATCTTGTTCGGCGCAAGGATCAGGGCCGGGCGCTGGAGCGTCTCGATCACCTTGGCCATGGTGAAGGTCTTGCCCGAACCGGTGACGCCCAGCAGCACCTGCGTCTTCTCGCCCGCCAGCGCGCTTTCGGTCAGTTCCTTGATCGCGGTCGGCTGGTCGCCCGCCGGCTCGTAGTCGGACACCAGCTTGAACGGGATGCCGCCCATCGACTTGTCGGGCCGCTGGGGGCGGTGCGGGGTGAAGTCCGCGCCCGTTTCGGGCTCGTCCAGTCCGCGGCGGATCACGAGTTCGGCCATGCGGTCTCTATGGGGAACAAAGCGGGGACGTGCAAGGCGCGGCAGGGCGGGTTTGCGCTTTTCGGCGCACGCTTTGGCGCGAATGCTGCTATGCCACGCGAAAGGCAGCAGGAGAGACGGACATGAAGCGCATCACCATCATCGCAAGCCTCGGGGCCGTTTTGCTGGCGGGCTGTTCGGGCGGCGGGAATGCCGATGCCGACGGCAACGGCGAAGTGAGCATGAAGGAAGCCGCGAAGAAGGCCGAGGCCGAGGGGCTGAAGCCCGAGCCGGGCCAGTACAAGGCCGTCATCACCATGACCGGCATGGAGATCCCCGGCATGCCGCCCGAGATGGAGGGGCACGGCGCGGGGCTCACCACCACCAGCGAATACTGCCTGACGCAGGAAGAGGTCGACAAGGGCTATCAGGAGATGATGAAGCGCGGCCAGAACGGCGAGTGCTCCTACGAAAGCTTCAACCTCGCCAACGGCAAGATGGACGCGGTGATGGTGTGCAAGACCCCCGAGGGCAATGCGCGCATGGCGATGGACGGCACCGTTACGCCCACCAGTTCCGAATTCACCGCCACCATGGCGATGCAGGTGCCGGAAATGGGCGAGGGCAAGATGACCTTCACCGCCAAGCACGAACGGGTGGGCGACTGTCCGGCCAAGTGATCGCATCGGTGACCGGCACCGCGAAATGTGTCGGATTTGTTGCGGCTGTTACAATTAATTGAACATTCATGGCGAATCTGGCTTGGTCGCGGCCATGGTTCAGCCTCGCATCGCTCTGGAACGTCCCCGTCTGGCCGCGCCGCTGCTTGCGGCGGCGGCGAGCGTGGGGGCGCAGGCGCGGCAGGCCTATGCGGCTTCCGGCTTCGCGCGGCGCGTGGCGCTGGCGCGCGAAGTCATCCCGGAGGAGCACGAGGCCGGCAAGCCGCGGCTGGGCCGGATGCTGGGCGAGGCACAGGCGCTGCTGGAACCGGTGCGCCGCCCGCGCCGCAAGCTCGACATTCCCGCCACCGCCAACCCGCAGATGGTGATGATCCTGCCCGGCTTTGCCACCCATCCGGTGCGGATGCGCTATCTCGCGCAAGCGCTCGAAGCGGCAGGCCACCGCACCAAGCGCTGGGGGCTGGGCTTCAACTGGGGGCCGGACGAGGAGCGCTTCGAATTTCTCGAGGCGCGGCTGGCCGATCTCCACGCGCGCCACGGACGGCCCGTAGTGCTGCTCGGCTGGAGTCTCGGCGGCCTGTTCGCGCGCGAGCTGGCCAAGCGCCAGCCCGATGCGGTTGCGAAGGTCATCACCATGGGTTCGCCCTTCAGCGGCTCTCCGCGGGCCAATAATGTCTGGCGCGCCTACCAGTTCATCACCGGCCATTCGGTCGACGCCCCGCCGATCGCAGCCGATCTCGCCGCCAAGCCGCCGGTCGAGACCGTCGCGCTGTGGAGCGCCAATGACGGCGCGATCGCCCCGCGCTGCGCTGCCGGTCGGCCGGGCGAGCGCGACCGCGCGATCGCGGTGCGCTGCACCCATATCGGTTTCACCTATGACCCGCAGGTGATCATGACGGTGCTGGGCGAGCTCGAAACCACCCGCTGACGCCCGACCCCCGCGCAAAGATGTTGCGCGTGAAGCAGCAACCGCTTTCCTTTTGCAAAACCGCCGTTAATTGTTGCATCGCACCTAAGGGTCATGCGGGGGTCAATGAGCGCGGGAACCGGCAATTTCGACGAGATGTTCGACGGCAGTGGCCAGACGCGCCCCGCCTATGCCGAATATTGCCGGTGGTTCGGCGAGCAGCCCGGCGAATTCCTCAAGCGCAAGAACCGCGAGGCGGATGATACCTTTCGCCGCACCGGCATCACCTTCAACGTCTATGGCGAGAACGAGGCGGAAGAACGCCTGATCCCGTTCGACATGGTGCCGCGCATCATCACCGCCAACGAATGGCGCAAGCTGTCGCGCGGGATCGAGCAGCGGGTGCGGGCACTCAATTCCTTCCTCTACGATCTCTATCACCGGCAGGAGATCGTGCGCGCAGGCCGGCTGCCCGAGCGGCTGCTGCGCACCAATGACGCATGGCTGGCCAACATGGTCGGCTTCACCCCGCCGGGCGGGATCTACACCCATATCGTCGGCATCGACCTCGTGCGCACCGGGCCGGACGAGTTCTTCGTGCTGGAAGACAATGCGCGCACGCCCTCGGGGGTCTCCTACATGCTGGAGAACCGCGAGACGATGATGGCGATGTTCCCCGATCTGTTCAGCCGGATCGCAGTGGAGAGCGTCTCCAACTATCCGCGCCGCCTCGCGCGCAGTCTCGCCGCCTGCGTCCCGCCCGCGTTCACCGGCGGCAAGCCGACGGTTGCGGTGCTGACGCCGGGCATCTACAACTCCGCCTATTTCGAGCACGCCTTCCTTGCCGACCAGATGGGCGCGGAGCTGGTCGAGGGGAGCGACCTGCGGGTGGTCGGCGGGCGGGTGCAGATGCGCACAACCCGCGGCTACAAGCCCATCGACGTGCTCTATCGCCGGGTCGATGACGATTTCCTCGATCCGCTGACCTTCAACCCCGATTCCGCGCTCGGCGTGCCGGGGATCATGGATGTCTACCGTTCGGGCGGGATCACCATCGCCAATGCGCCGGGCACGGGTATTTCGGACGACAAGGCGATCTATTCCTTCATGCCCGAGATCGTCGAGTTCTACACCGGCGAGAAGCCGCTGCTGCCCAATGTCCAGACGTGGCGCTGCGCCGATCCCGACAGCCTCGCCTATGTGCTCGACAATCTCGCCGAGCTGGTGGTGAAGGAAGTCCACGGCTCGGGCGGCTACGGGATGCTGATCGGGCCGACCTCCTCGAAGCGCGAGATCGCCGCCTTCCGCGAGAAGCTGAAAGCCAAGCCCGAAAACTACATCGCCCAGCCCACGCTCGCGCTGTCGACCTGCCCGATCTACACCGCCAAGGGCCTCGCGCCGCGCCATGTCGATTTGAGGCCCTTCGTGCTGGTCAGCCCGGAAGGCATCGACATCACCCCCGGCGGGCTGACGCGGGTGGCGCTCAAGAAGGGGTCGCTGGTGGTCAACTCCTCGCAAGGGGGCGGCACCAAGGATACCTGGGTGCTCAAGGACTAGGATGGGGAGACACGCACCATGCTAGGCCGCACCGCCAACAGCCTGTTCTGGATGTTCCGCTATCTCGAGCGGGCCGAGAACACCGCGCGCCTGCTCGAAGCGGCGCTGCGCATGGCGCTGACCCGCGATATTGTCGCCGCCGAGGCCGAATGGCGCTCGGTGATCGCCACGCTGGGGCTGAGCCGGGCCTATGAGGCGGCGCATGATGGCTATGACGGGCTGCAGGTGTGGAACTTCGTGCTGCGCGGCAGTTCCAATCCCGGCAATGTCCGGTCGATGTTCGGCGCGGTGCGAGCGAACGCGAGGGCGGCGCGCATCAACATCTCCTCTGACGTGTGGGAAGCGGTCAACGAGAACTGGATGAAGCTCGACAAGCTGCTCGCACGCCCGGTCGGCCCGACCATGGTGGGCGAGGTGCTGGTGGCGATCCGCCGGGCGGGCACGCAGGTCCACGGCGCCTTCGATGGCTCGATGCTGCGCGACGAGGGCTATCACTTCAGCCGCGCCGGTACCTTCATCGAGCGCGCCGATTCCACCGCGCGCATTCTCGACATGAAGTATTTCCTGCTGCTGCCCTCGCTCTCCTATGTCGGATCGAGCCTCGACACCGGGCAGTGGGAACAGGTGCTGCGCTCGGTTGCGGGGGCGCGGGTCTACAGCTGGCTCAACGCCGGGCAGATCGAGGCGCGCGGGATCGTCGAATTCGTGGTGCTCGACGATCGCTTCCCGCGCAGTCTCGCCTTCTGCCGCAACGCCCTGCGCGAGAACCTTGCGGCACTGGCGCGGATGCACGGGGCCGAGGGGCGTTGCAACGCCCTGATGCGCGATGCCGATACCCGCATCAGCCACCTCGCCGTGGACCAGATCTTCGATCAGGGCCTGCACGAATTCCTCGTCGATTTCCTCGCCCGCAACGCCGCCATCGCTCAGGCGATCGCCGAAGATTACCGGTTCCTCGCATGAGCACCATGACCCTCGCCATCCGGCACACCACCCACTACGCCTTCGGCGGGCCGGTGATGCACGCGCTCCAGCGGCTGCGGCTGACGCCCAAGGAGACGCAGGGCCAGCGCATCATCGAATGGCGCATGACCTTCGACAATGCCCATGCCGAGCTGGAATATGACGACCAGCACTTCAACCACGTGACGCTGATCGGGGTGAACCCCGGCGCGCGCGAGGTGACGGTGACCTGCGAGGGGATCGTCGAGACCGAAGACAATGCCGGCGTGATCGGCCGCCATTCGGGCCACCTGCCCTTGTGGAGCTTCCTGCGCCAGACCCCGCTCACCCGCCCGGGGTCGAAGCTGCGCGCCCTGCTGCGCGAGGTGCCGGGGCCGGCAGGGGACGCGCCGCTCGATTTCCTCCACGCGCTCTCGGGCCAAATCCGCGATCGCATCGCCTACGAGGCCGGTCGCACCCATTCGGCCACCACCGCCGAGGAGGCGGTCGTGCACGGCTACGGCGTGTGTCAGGACCATGCGCACATCTTCATCGGCGCGGCGCGGGCGAGCGGGATTCCGGCACGCTATGTCAGCGGCTATCTGATGATGGACGACCGGATCGAGCAGGAAGCGACCCACGCCTGGGCCGAGGCCCATGTCGAGGGGCTGGGCTGGGTCGGCTTCGATGTCTCGAACGGCATTAGCCCTGATCCGCGCTATGTCCGCGTCGCCACCGGCAGCGACTACCGCGATGCCGCGCCGGTCACCGGCATCAGCTTCGGCGGAATGGACGAGGTGCTGCGCGTCGGCGTCGCGGTCGCCCCGCATACGCCCGCCAGCCAGCAGCAGGACCAGACCAACCAGTAGCCTTGCGCTTTGCGCGCGCGGCGCTTTGGGCTAGGGCGATGCCCTTGCGGCAAGCGTGCGGGGGAGAGAAACCGAGATGACCTATTGCGTTGGCATGGTGCTGGACCGTGGCCTCGTGCTGATGAGCGACACCCGCACCAATTCGGGCGTCGACAACATCTCCACCTTCCGCAAGCTGTTCCACTGGAGCGTGCCGGGCGAGCGCATGATCGCGGTGATGACCGCAGGCAACCTTGCCACCACGCAGGCCGTCATCAGCCAGCTCGAGGAACGCACCAAGGCCCCGTCCGAGCGCGAGAACACGCTGCTCAAGGGGCCCACCATGTTCCAGGTCGCCACCGAGATCGGACGGCTTTTGCGCACCACCATCGAAACCGCGCAGACCGAAAACGGCGACACCGGCAAGGGGCGTTTCACCGCCACCATGATCGTCGCCGGGCAGATCGCCGGGATGCAGCCGCGGCTGTTCATGATCTATCCCGAAGGCAATTTCATCGAGGCCAGCTGGGACACCCCGTTTTTCCAGATCGGCGAGACCAAGTATGGCCGCCCGATCCTGATCCGCGGCTATGACAAGGGCATGAGCTTCGAGGATGCGGTCAAACTGCTGATGGTCAGCTTCGATTCCACCCTGAAGGCGAACCTGTCGGTCGGCCTGCCGCTCGATCTGCTGGTGATCGGCAAGGACAGCTTCGCGCCGACCCACGAGCATCGCGTGACGGCCGACGATCCCTATTTCGCCAAGATATCCTCGGGCTGGGGCGATGCGCTGCGTTCGGCGTTCCATTCGCTCCCTCCGTATAGTTTCGGTAGCGAGGGCTAGCCGGCGGGCCAGATCAAGGTTCGTTTCGGAGTGAAATAGAACAATAAAATCAATTTTTTGACTCGATCCGGTTATGGTAATTCCTCCGGAACGGGGGCGACCTTGCGTGAATTGCCTAAGGGGCTGGCGCAGTCATCCTTGCATGACACGCAAAGCCTCTCTCCACTTCATCGATTCGTGCAGCCGCCAGCGTGCCGAACTGGCGCGTGTGGGATTTGCCCTGGGCCATCATTGCGAGGTCTACGGCGATCTGTCGGAGCTTTCGGTCCACCCGCCGCGCGAAGGCATCATCATCGCCCGCGATACCGCGGAAGAGGGCGGGGTGGGCATGATCCTCGACCGGCTGGGCAGGCTCGGCATCTGGCTGCCGCTTATCGCGGTGGAAGTGCAGCCGCGACCCAACCGTATCGTCGAGGCGATCAAGGCCGGCGCGCTCGATTATCTCGCCCTGCCGCTCGATCCGGAGCGCTTCACCCGCTGCCTCACCCGCATCGGCAAGGAAGCCGAACAGTTCGGCGCTGCCCGCCGCCGCATGATCGAGGCGCGGGACCGCATCTCGACGCTCTCGGCGCGCGAGCGCGAAGTGCTCGACTGGCTGGCCGAGGGCAGCAGCAACAAGGCGATCGCGCGCGAGCTCGATATCAGCCCGCGCACCGTGGAAATCCACCGCGCCAACATGATGAACAAGCTGGGCGCACGCCACGCGGCCGAGGCCGTGCGCCTGCGGCTTGAAGCCAAGCTTGAACCGAAATTGCGGGCCTGACGAAAGGGCAGGGCCAACCCGCTCAAGAACGTCCGCCAGCAGGGCCACCTGCCTCCGGCCGCTCTGGCGGGCCACTGGATCGATAACGGGCCGGTACCCCCGGGCGGCCCCGGTGCTGCTGTCCCAGTATGCCGGGGTCGCCAAACCGTTTGCGGCGGCGCGCTCCCCCGTCAGCAGTCGGTGGTTGCCGGTCAGCCGGCATGGCTTTCATGATGGGCGGTCGTAGCCTCAGCGGCAGAACTTCGCGCCGGTGCCTTCGAGATGGAAGTGATCCTCGTGCGCGGCGTTGTATTCCGGGCCGAGCACTGTGCCGAACCGCTTGCACGCGCTTCTATGCACCACCCGCAGGAATTCGCGGGTTGCCGCATCGCCGCCATCCCAGTCGCGCTTGAGCACGATGCGGCGGCCGTCGGCCAGCACGAAGCCGGAGACGTCGATCGCCTCGGCGCGGGCATGGGCTGACAGCCGCTCGGTCCCGGCCACCTTGCGGCAGGCATAGGAACCCATCGTCTCGATCTTCGCGATCGGACTGCCGAGGATCTCGCGCGCGGCGCGATCGACCCCAAAGCGCGCCCAGTCGCCGAAAGCCTTGGCGACTCCACAGCGCACCGGACCGAGATTGCTCACCCCGAAGGTCGAGCGGTCACCGGCCAGTGCCGACAATTGCACCGTGCCGAGCTTGTTGCACCCGGGCGCGGCATAGGTATCGGGCAGCCGCTCGAACCGCGCACCGCTCGCGCCCAGATCGGCGAGGCAGCCGCGTTCCTCCGCGCTGGCGGCATAGCTCTGCGTGGCCGAGGTGACGCGGGTGGCGGGGCGGGCCTGTCCGCCGGCCGATGCGCTCGCGGTGCCCGGCGCTGCGCCGCTGGTTCCGCCCGGCACCAGCGAGCCGCAGCCCGCCAGCGCCAGCGCGCCTGCCAGCAGCGTCCATCCGCGAAGAAATGCCTTGGCCCTCATGGCTAAGGATTATTGCCCAGAAATGGTTAACGAGGCGGAAACAACTTTGCCCAAGCGATGCTTGCCGCGCGCATCGGGGATCGCCCTAGGGAAGCTCGTCGGCGACCTGCTCCCACAACTCGATCTTGACCCCGTCGGGATCGAGCAGCCAGGCAAACTTGCCATAGCCCTCGTCGGCCTGCCCGACGATATCGACGCCCTTGGCCTTTAGGCCGGCGACGAAACCGTCGCAGTCATCGACGCGCAGGTTGATCATGAAACCGCCCTTGCCGGGCTTGATGTATTCGTCGTCGGCGAAGTGGCTTACCAGCGAATAGGGGTGTTGCTTCGGTTCGTCGGCCCAGGCCAGTTGCGGGCCATAGGGGCCGTCGATGCCGAGCGTGTCGCGATACCATGCGCGCGTCGCCTCGGGATCGCGCACGACGTAGAATACCCCGCCCAGTCCCGTCACTCTGGGCCCGGTTATGCGCGCTTGTGCTGATGTGTCCATGCCGATGCCTCCCCCTGCCACGCGAATATGCGCCCGATTGCGGGGGAGGGGAAGCCTATCGGGTGCGCGGGCCAGTCAACAGGCTCACCACAACGATCGCCGCCATCGCCGCGAAGAAGCCGGGGACGATCTCGTAGAGCCCGGGGCCGCCGAGAAACCCGGTGTTCCAGCCCAGCGCGATCCATCCCGCGACCACGCCCGCGCCGGTCACCAGCCCCGCCACCGCGCCAGCGCCGGTCATCCGGTCCCAGGTCAGCGCGAGCAGGATCAGCGGGCCGAAGGCGGCGCCGAAGCCGGCCCAGGCGTTGGCGACGAGGCCGAGCACTTCGCTCTCCGGATCGGCAGCGATCACCAGCGCGGCCGCCGCGACCAGCGCGACGCTGATCCGCCCGATGTTCACCGCCTCGCGCTCGGAGGCGTTGCGGCGCAGGAACAGGCGGTAGAAATCCTCGGTCAAAGAGGAGGACGACACCAGCAGCTGCGCGGAAATCGTGCTCATGATCGCGGCCAGCAGCGCGGCATAGAGGAAGCCCGTCACCGCGGGGTGGAACAGCAGCTCGGACAGCAGGATGAAGATCGTCTCCGGGTCATCGACAACCAGCCCGTTGGCCTCCGCATAGGCGCGGCCCGCAAGGCCCACCGCCACCGCGCCGAGCAGCGAGATCACCATCCAGCTCATGCCGATGATCCCGGCGCGCGGCACGTTCTCGACCCGGTCGATCGCCATGAAGCGCACGATGATATGCGGCTGACCGAAATAGCCGAGGCCCCATGTCACCGCACTGATGACGCCGACGAAGGTCGCGCCTTCGGTCAGGCTGAGAAAGCCTTCCTGCGGGACCGAGGACAGGTTCAGCGGGGCGGCGCTGTCATAGCCCGACAGGATCACCAGCGGCATGATCACGAGCGCGGTCATCATGATCATGCCCTGCACGAAATCGGTAAGGCTGACGGCGAGAAACCCACCGATCATGGTATATATCAGCACGATCCCGGCGGTGATGAGGATGCCGAGCATGTAGTCGGAAAGGCCGGTTTCAGGCAGCAGTCCGGCAAAGGCGGTGGCGAACAGCTTGCCCCCGCCGACCATGCCGCTCGCGGTGTAGACCGTGAAGAAGCCGACGATGATCACCGCCGAGACCACCCGCAGCGCGGTGCCGCTGTCGGGGAAGCGGTTGGCGAGGAATTGCGGAATGGTGAGCGCATCGCCCAGCCGCTCGGTCTGTTCGCGCAGGCGCGGGGCGACGATGATCCAGTTGAGCGCCGCGCCGGCGGTCAGGCCGATGGCGATCCACGCCTCCACCAGCCCGCCGACATAGAGCGCGCCGGGCAGGCCCAGCAACAGCCAGCCCGACATGTCCGAGGCCCCGGCGCTCAGCGCCGTCACCGCTGGGCCAAGTCCGCGTCCGGCGAGCAGATATCCGGCGGAATCCGCCCGGGTCTTGGCCCAGGCATAGATCCCGATGGCGATCATCAGGAGGAAATAGGCGGCGAGGCTCGCGAGCGTATAGGCGTTCATGAGGCGGGTGGGTAACAAGCGCCGCAGCGCTTGGCCACCGCGCGCGGCGCTTTATCCCTTGTCCGTCGCCTCAATCGTCCTTCTTGCGCTTGGCCTTCTTGCGCTCGTGCGGGCAGAGCAGGGCCTTGCGCAGGCGGATCGACTGCGGGGTGACTTCGACCATCTCGTCGTCGTCGATGTAGGCGATCGCCTGCTCGAGGCTCATCCGGCGCGGCGGGGTGAGGCGGATCGCGTCATCCTTGCCGCTCGAGCGGATGTTGGTGAGTTGTTTGGCCTTGAGCGGGTTCACTTCGAGATCGTCGGGCTTGGCGTTCTCGCCGATGATCATGCCCTCGTAGACCTTCATCTGCGGGCTGATGAACAGCTCGCCGCGCTCTTCGAGCGAATTGAGCGCATAGGCCACTGCCTCGCCGTCGCCGTTGGAGATCAGCACGCCGTTGATGCGGCCTTCGATCGGACCCTTGTAGGGGCCGTACTTCTCGAACAGGCGGTTCATGATGCCGGTGCCGCGCGTGTCGGACAGGAATTCGCCGTGATAGCCGATCAGCCCGCGCGAGGGGGCGGAGAAGGTGATGCGGGTCTTGCCCTGGCCCGAGGGACGCATCTCGGTGAGATCGGCCTTGCGGCGCTGCATCTTCTCGACGACCGTGCCCGAGTGCTCGTCATCGACGTCGATCACGACGGTTTCATAGGGCTCCATGCGCTGACCGTTCTCTTCGCGGAACAGCACGCGCGGACGGCTGATGCCGAGCTCGAAGCCCTCGCGGCGCATCGTCTCGATCAGAACGCCGAGCTGCAATTCGCCGCGGCCGGCGACTTCGTAGCTATCCTTGTCCTCGCTCTCGGTGACGCGGATCGCGACGTTGGTTTCGGCCTCGCGCAGCAGGCGGTCGCGGATCATGCGGCTGGTGACCTTGCTGCCCTCGCGCCCGGCAAGCGGGCTGTCGTTGACGGCAAAGCGCATCGCCAGCGTCGGCGGGTCGATCGGCTGGGCGGCAATCGGTTCGGTCACCGAGGGATCGCAGATGGTGTTGGCGACGGTCGCCTTTTCGAGGCCCGCCAGAGCGATGATGTCGCCCGCCTGCGCACTTTCCACCGGCACGCGCTCGAGCCCGTCGAAGCTCATCAGCTTGGTCGCGCGGCCGACTTCGATCACCTTGCCTTCGCGGTCGATGGCGTGGATCGGATCGTTGACCCTGATCGTGCCGGACTGCACGCGGCCCGTCAGCACGCGGCCCATGAAGTTGTCGCGGTCGAGCAGGGTCGCAAGGAAGCTGAACTTGGCCGACACGTCGAGGCCCGGCGGCGGCACGTGCTCGATGATCTTGGCGAACAGCGGGGCGAGGGTGCCGCTGCGGGCTTCCTGATCGTCGCTCGCATAGCCTTCGCGGCCCGAGGCGTAGAGCACCGGGAAGTCGAGCTGCTCGTCATTGGCATCGAGGCTGACGAACAGGTCGAACACCTCGTCGAGCACTTCCTGCGGGCGGCCGTCCGGGCGGTCGATCTTGTTGACGACGACGATCGGCTTGAGGCCCAGCGCCAGCGCCTTGCCGGTGACGAACTTGGTCTGCGGCATCGCGCCTTCCGCGCTGTCGACCAGCAGGATCACCCCGTCGACCATGCTGAGGATGCGTTCCACCTCGGCGCCGAAGTCGGCGTGGCCGGGAGTGTCGACGATGTTGATGCGGGTGGTCTCGCCGCCGCCTTCCGGGGTCCACTCGACGCTGGTGCACTTGGCAAGAATGGTGATCCCGCGTTCCTTTTCGAGATCGCCCGAATCCATCGCGCGTTCTTCGACCCGCTGGTTCTCGCGGAAGGTGCCGGACTGGCGGAACAGCTGGTCGACCAGCGTGGTCTTGCCATGGTCGACGTGGGCGATGATCGCGATATTTCTCAGCGAGGAGGACATTTTTCGTTTTCCACTTGGCAACCCGGACACCAGATGCGCCGGGCAGGTCAAAAGCATGGCGCACGGCCGGGCGCGCGGGGTTAGGCCGGGATTGTGGCGGGTTGGCGACAGGCGGCGACGCTACGGCACGGTGCCGCGGGCGCGCTGCTTGTTGCGTTGCAACATCGCCGCGCCGCCTAGCGCAAGAGTGCCAACGGGGCAAGCGTCGGGGTGCCGGCGGTCCATTGCAAGGGGTTAGCCACTGTTGCCCGCGCGCCACACAGGGGTGATTTGCCCCGGAAAAGCGCGGGCTTTGCGCTTGTCGTGCAACCGTCACTGGCTTATCACTCGCCCCGACGATCGCGGGAGAGAGCGCAACGGGGGTTGCGTGCCGGGCACCGGCGCCGTGGTCTGAGGGATTTTAGGAGAGGAGCTTCCATGCGTTCGACCCACACCGGCACTGCCGGCTCGTACCGATTCACCCTGCTCGCCGGTGCCGCTGCGGTTGCCGCGGCCATGCCGAGCGTCGCTCATGCCCAGGACGAAGAGCCTGAAGCCGGGCAGGGCAGCAATGTCATCATCGTCACCGCGTCCAAGCGCGAGCAGACCCTGCAGGAAACCCCGATCGCGGTCTCGGTGACCAGCGGCGAGGTGATCGAGCAGGCGCAGATCCGCGACGTGCTCGACCTTCAGACCGTCACGCCCTCGCTGCGCGTCAGCCAGCTCCAGAGCGCGTCGAGCACCACCTTCATCATCCGCGGCTTCGGCAACGGCGACAACAACTTCGGGATCGAGCCTTCGGTCGGCGTGTTCATCGACGGCGTGTTCCGTTCGCGCTCGGCTGCTGCCCTGTCCGACCTCAACATGATCCAGCGCATCGAAGTGCTGAACGGGCCGCAATCGACCCTGTTCGGCAAGAACGCGAGCGCCGGCGTGATCTCGGTCGTCACCAAGGAACCGCAGTATGAATTCGGCGGCATCGTCGAAGCCAGCTACGGCAATTTCAATGCCATGGTGCTGCGCGGTGAGGTCACCGGCCCGATTTCCGAGAACATCGCCTTCTCGCTCGACGGCAGCTACAACCGCCGCGACGGCTATGCCACGATCGTCAACCTCGACGAGGAAATCTCCGAGCGCAACCGCTGGTCCGCGCGCGGCCAGCTGCTGATCGAGCCGACCCCGGACCTCAAGATCCGCATGATTGCCGATTATTCGAAGATCGACGAAGCCTGCTGCCAGGTCTCGACTCTGGTTGCCGGCCCGACGGCTGCCGCGATCGGCGCGGTTGGCGGTGCGCTCGACACCGACTTCTTCAGCTACAACACCTTCCTCAACCAGGTTCCCGAGAACGTCGTCGACAACTATGGCGGGTCGATCCAGGTCGATTGGAACGTCGGCAACCTGACGGTGACCTCGATCACCGCCTATCGTGAACTGGAAAACTTCCAGAACCAGGACGTCGACTTCAGCAGCGCGGAAATCGTCAGCGAAATCCGCAACCAGAAGGTCGATACCTTCACCCAGGAACTGCGCATCGCGTCGGACTTCGACGGCCCGCTCAACTTCCTGCTCGGCGGCTTCTACTTCGACGAGTCGATCACGCAGGACAGCAGCCTGACGACCGGTCCGGACGCCCGCACCTTCTTCGCTCTGCTCGCCGGCAACCCGCTGGTGTTCAACGGTGTGGAACAGGCTCTGCGTCTGCCGCAGGGTTCGATCTTCTCGGCCGGCCCGCTGACCGCCGAACAGTTCGCGATGGACAACCGCGCGGTCTCGGTGTTCGGCACCATCGACTTCGAGCCGGCTGACGGCCTCGTGTTCACTGCCGGCTTCAACTACACCGACGACAAGAAGGACTTTGCGCTCGCGCAGCAGGCCTTCGACGAGCTGGCCAACATCAACCTCGTCGATGCCTTCATCACCGGTGCGACCGTGGCCAACCCGGCGCTCCCCGATGTCTTCACCCGCGCCCAGTTCCAGGCGCTGCCGTCGGCGGTGCAGCAGCAGCTGCTCGCGGCGGCGACCAACCCGGCGACCAACCCGCTGATCGGCCTCTCGCCGTTCCAGTTCCAGCCGCCGTTCCTCAACCTGCCCAACTCGGTCGAGCCGGGCCGGACCAACGACGACAAGTTCACCTACCTGCTGCGTGCCGCCTACCAGGTCTCGAACGAGGTCAACGTCTATGCGAGCTACGCGACCGGCTTCAAGGCGAGCTCGGTCAACCTCTCGCGCGATAGCCGTCCGGCCTTCGGTGACTACATCCCGGGTCCGGGCCGCTCGTTCTTCGCGGCGCCGTCCTCGCCGGTCACCGATGCGGGTCTGGCTGTGCCGAACCTCGGCACCGGTTCGCGTTTCGCCGGTCCGGAAAATGCCGAGGTCTACGAACTGGGCATGAAGGCCCAGTGGGACGGCTTCGGCTTCAACCTCGCGCTGTTCGACCAGACCATCAAGGGCTTCCAGAGCTTCCTCTTCACCGGCACCGGCTTCCAGCTGAACAATGCCGGTCAGCAGTCGGTGACGGGCTTCGAGTTGGACAGCACCATCCGCCCGGTGGACGGCCTCGTGTTCACCTTCGCGATGACCTATCTCGATGCCAAGTTCGACAGCTTCACCGCGAGCCCGGTGGGCGATCTGACCGGACGTCGTCCGGGCGGCATCCCCGAATTCAGCATCGCCACCTCGGCGACCTACACGCATGAATTCGGCGACAGCGGCAACAAGCTGGTGACCCGCCTCGACTACGCCCACGAAAGCAACGTCGACATCAACAATGGTCTGCCGACCTTCAACGGCCCGATCACGGCGCGTCGGGATAACCGCATCTTCCAGCGCGAAACCAACCTGGTGAACGGCTCGATGATCTTCCAGATGGAAAACGGTCTCGAACTGGGCATCTGGGCGCGCAACCTGCTCGACGACGAGTACATCATCACGGTGTTCGACGGCGTGGCGCAGGCCGGCACTGTCTCGGGCTACCCGAGCCAGCCGCGCACCTACGGCGGCCTGGTGCGCTTCCGCTTCTAAGCGGGCGTTACGGCAAACAGGAAAGGGGCCTCGTGCGGCGACGCACGGGGCCTTTTTCGTTTGCGCGGGGCCCGCGAATGTGATGGATTGCCAGTGCCTAACCGGCACCAAAGGGGGATCACGCGATGGAATACATGATCATGCCACTCAAGCGTTACGCCGACTTTTCGGGGCGTTCGCGGCGCAAGGAATACTGGATGTTCGTGCTGTTCCAGATGCTGCTGCTGGTGCCGATCATGCTGCTGGCAATCTTGCTTGGCTCACCCTCGGACGATCCGACCACGCCCTTCGGCAGCATCGCCGTGCTATTCGTGGTGGTGGTCTATTTCCTCGTCTTCCTGATCCCGGGCATTGCGGTGCAGGTGCGCCGCTTCCACGATCAGGACAAGTCGGGCTGGTTCATCCTGCTCGGCTTCATCCCCTATGTCGGTGGGATCATCTTGTTCGTGTTCATGTGCCTCGAAGGCACGCGCGGCCCGAACCGTTTCGGCCCGGACCCGAAGGACCCTTATTCGGAAGACGTCTTCGCCTGATCTGACCGTCGCCGGGCGCTGGCGGGGCGGCTCTAGAGCTCCCGCAGCGCCCGCGCCGGCTTGGCCCTGAGCAGCGGCAGCGATCCTGCCAGCGCAAAGGCTAGCACCAGCCCGACGCCCAGCCCGAGCACCGCGAGGACCTGACCCCAGTCGGGCAGCCAGTCGAATTCGAACAGGCGGGTGATCACCACCCAGGCGAGCCCGCCGCCGAGCGCCAGCGCGACCAGCGCCAACAGGCCGGCAAGCAGGCCATACTCGGCCAGTTGCAGCAACAGGATCTGCCGCCGGCTCGCGCCCAGCACGCGCAGCATCACGGTGTCATAGGTCCGCGCCGCGCGCGCGGCGGCAATCGCGCCCATCAGCACCGCCAGCCCCGCCAGCACCGTCACCGCCGCCGCAGCGAGCGTGGCAAGGCTGACCTGCTGGAGCAGGTTCCTCGCCTCGACCAGAATGCCGCCGACCTCGATCACCGAGCTTGAGGGCAGTTCCTTCACCAGCGCGCGCAGCAGCGTGCCGCGCGCGGCGGTGTCGGGGTTCGCAGGCAGGTCGATGGTGGCCGCGAGATTGTGCGGCGCATCGCTGATCGCGTTGCGGCTGAACACCAGCGCGAAGTTGAAGCCCATCGACTCCCAGTCGATCTCGCGCAGGTTGGCCACCCGTGCGGTGCGCTCCACGCCGAGAATACCGATGGTGAGATAATCGCCCACCTCTAGCCCCACGGCGCGAGCGAAGTCGGCATCGACTGAGACCAGCGGCTCGCCATTGTGGACCGGGCTCCACCACTTGCCCGCCACGATGCGGTTGCCCGGCGGCAGGGTGTCGGCATAGGTCAGCCCGCGCTCGCCGCGCAGGGCCCAGGCGCCGTCGGGAATCTCCTTGAGATCGGCGACGCGGATCATCTTGTCCTTCGGCCCATAGGCCAGCACTGCGCCGCGCATGGTCGGGACAGTGCGGATGCCGGCTTTGGGGAAATCCTGCTGTATCAGCTCGAAGAAGCGCGGCTCCTTGTCGCGCGGCACATCGAGCACGAAGTAGTCGGGCGCCTCGCGCGGGACACGCTGCTGGATATTGCCGTCGATCGCGCTCTGCACCGCGGCGAGCAGCACGAAGGCGGCGAGACCGAAGCCCAGAGCCGTCACCAGCGCGCCGGTGGGCGCACCGGGGCGGTGGAGATTGGCAATCGCGCTCCTGAGCAACGGATTGGCCGGACGCGGCAGGCGGCGGGCGAGCGTCTGGATCGCCCAGCCAAGCCCCGCCAGCAGCAGCAGCGCCCCGCCTGCGCCGAGCAGGAACCCGCCCGACAGCATCGGCTGTGCGGTGGTCAGCAGCGCCAGCGCACAAATCGCGGCGAGGCCGATGCCGGTGGCGATCAGCGCCCGCTTGTCACGCGCCAGCGGCACGATGCCCGAACGCATCAGCGCCATCGCCGGGAAGGTGCGCGCGCGCAGCAGCGGCGCGGCAGCGAAGGCGAAGGCCACCAGCAGGCCGTAACTTGCTGCCAGCGCCAGCGCCGGGGGCGAGATGATGAAAC
Source organism: Porphyrobacter sp. (assembly GCA_027531395.1). GTDB lineage: Bacteria > Pseudomonadota > Alphaproteobacteria > Sphingomonadales > Sphingomonadaceae > Erythrobacter. Next base: position 287,198 of record JAPZRO010000004.1, read on the forward strand.
CGCTCTCGACCGGCAGCAGGCCTTGCAGCGCGCCCGCCAGCAGCGGCGTAACTGCAACGCCCGCGGCAAGCCCCGCAAGGCTGCCCACCAGCGCTGCCGCGCCGATCTGCATCGCATAGATGCGCACGATGTCGCCCGAGGTCGCGCCGAGCACCTTCAAGGTCGCGATGCTGGCGCGGCGCTGATCGAGATAGGAAGATACGCCCCCGGCAATCCCGATCCCCGCAATTACCAGCGCGGCGAGGCCCACCAGCGTGAGGAAATCGCTCATCTGCCGCACGAAGCGGTCAGCCCCCGGCGAGGCGCGGTCGCGGGTGCGGATGTCGAACCCGGCTTCGGGGAAGGCCTTGGTCAGCGCCTCTTCCACGACCTCGGGGTCGCTCGCGGCATCGGCGAAGGCGACGCGGTGCTTGCTCTGGTAGAGCGCGCCCGGTTGCAGCAATCCCGCCTCGGCAGGGATGTCTTCCGCGACGATCACCGTCGGGCCGAGCTGGAAGCCCTCGGACAGGCGATCGGGCTCGTCCTTGATCACGCCTGCTGCCTTGAGCGTCACCGTTCCGACGGTGAAGTTGTCGCCGACCTTGATCCCGAGCCGTTCGAGTGCGGTCTGGGCGATCCATGCGTCCTTGCCCGTCGGCGCGCCCACGTCGCGCCCGTCGGCCAGCACCAGCCGGCCGAACATCGGCCACTTCAGGTCAACCGCCTTCAGTTCGATCGGCGCGGCGGCCTCGGGCGTGCTCGCCATGGCCTGCAGGCGGAACCCGCCCGAGACTTCGCCATACTTCTCCAGTGCGGCCAGTTCTTCGGGACGCAGGTCGCGCTGCCACACCTCAACCTCGAGATCGCCGCCGAGCAGTTCCTGCCCGCTCGACGCGAGTTCGCGCTCGATGGCGGCGGTCAGCGTGCCGATCGCGGCGAGCGCGGCGGTGCCGAGGAAAATGCACACCAAGAGCAGCCGCAGCCCCTTGAATCGCGCATTGAGATCGCGGCGGGCGATCCGCCACGCGGTGCCGAGGGGCAGGCTCATGCCGCTTTGGCCGCCGTGTCCGAGACGATCACCCCGTCCGCCATGGTCAGCACCCGCTCGCAGCGCGCGGCGAGCGCAGCGTCATGGGTGATGATGAGGAGCGTCGCTCCGGTCTCGGCGCGGCGGGCGAACAGGAGGTTGATGATCTCCTCGCCGGTGGCGGCGTCGAGATTGCCGGTCGGCTCGTCTGCGAAGATCAGTTCCGGGCGCGGCGCGGTGGCCCGGGCAATGGCCACGCGCTGCTGCTCGCCGCCCGAAAGCTGCGTGGGGTAGTGCCCGGTGCGATGGCCGAGCCCGACCGCCTCCAGCTCCGCCAGCGCGCGGGGCGCGGCATTGTCCATTCCGGCGAGTTCCATCGGGGTGGCGACATTCTCGGCCGCGGTCATGGTCGGCAGCAGGTGGAAGGCCTGCAGCACGATCCCGATCCGTCCCCGTCGCGCGGCGGCGAGGCCGTCCTCATCGAGTGCGGTGAAATCGGCACCCGCGACCGTCAGGCTCCCCCCGCTGGCGCGTTCGAGGCCCGATAGCACCGCCATCAGCGAGCTCTTGCCTGACCCCGAGGGGCCGAGCAGCGCCACGACCTCGCCATGGGGAATGTCGAGATCGATACCGCGCAGGATCGTGACTGGCGCGGCATTGCTGCCGAGGGTGAGGGTGAGATTGCGAGCGCTGATTGCGAGAGAGGGACTTGTCACGTGGTTCCGATGGCATAGGTGAGAGGTTGCAACAAGCTACAGGTATGGAAGGCTCGCGGATGCACAAGCGCTCTTGGTCGAATATTGTCGTGATGGGTGCAGGCCTGCTGGCGCTGGCGGCGTGCAGCGACGCGGCGGACGAGGGCACCAGCGCTCCCGCTGGGGCTGAAGCAAGTGGCGAGGTGCTGCCCGAAATCCCGGTGATGGGGCCGGAGCGGCGCATTCTCGCCTTCGGGGACAGCCTGTTTGCCGGCTACGGCCTCGATCCGGCGCAGAGCTATCCGGCGCGGCTGGAAGCGGCGCTGCGGGCCAAGGGCGTAAACGCGAAGATCGCCAATGCCGGGGTTTCGGGCGATACCAGCGCGGCCGGGCTCCAGCGGCTCGCCTTCACGCTCGATGCACAGGACAAGAAGCCCGATCTGTTCATCCTCGAACTGGGCGGCAATGATTTGCTGCGCGGGCTTTCGCCGGAAGAGACCAAGGCCAATCTCGGCCAGATGCTGGACGAGCTGAAGAAGCGCGGCATTCCGGTGCTGCTGATGGGCATGCGCGCGCCCCCCAATTACGGGCCGGAATATCAGGCGCAGTTCGATGCGCTCTATGCCGAGCTCGCCAAGGAGCATGGCGCGAGCCTGATCCCGTTCTGGCTGGAGGACATCTACCGCGAGCCCGAGCTGTTCCAGGCCGACAAGATCCACCCGACCGCCGAAGGGATCGAGCGTCTCGTGGCCTCGACGCTGGGCGAGGTCGAAGGGGCTTTGCCGCCGCCGCCTGCTTCCTAGAGCCGCTCCACGCCCCCGCCGCTGACCCGCCAGATCGCGGCTTCCTCGCGGATCGCATCGAAGGGGGCGAGCTCGGTGCCGGTCATCCACACCTGCGCGCGGCCCTCGCGAAGCCGCCGGAACAGCTCGGTGCGGCGCACGGGATCGAGATGGGCAGCGACCTCGTCGAGCAGCAGCACGCTGGGGCGGCCCGCCGAGGCGAGGATGCCGTGGGCGAGGGTGATCGCGATCAGCATCGCCTTCTGCTCGCCGGTCGAACAGGATGCGGCGCTTTGGCGGGTGGAGGCCATCACCACCTCCAGTTCGTCACGCTGCGGCCCCGTCAGCGCGCGGCCCGCCGCGCGGTCGCGCTGGCGATTGCGGGCGAGTTCGGCGCGCAAGGAACCCTCGTCCAGCGGCCCTCCGGGGCAATAGGTCAGCGCAGGTCGGGCGAAGGGTTCGGGGGGCAGGGCCGACAGTTCGTCCGCCAACCGTGCGACCAGTTCGGCGCGGGTGGTGGCCACCGCCGCGCCATGTTCGGCCGCCTGCGCTTCGAGCGCGTCCATCCAGCGCGGATCGCCGCCGTTTTCCAAGAGCCGCCCGCGCTCGCGCAGCGCTGTCTCCAGCGCGCTCACCCGCCGCGCGTGATCGGGCGCGATCGCGAGCGCCATGCGGTCCATGAACCGCCGCCGCGCGCCCGCGCTGTCGGTGAACAACCCGTCCATCGCCGGGGTCAGCCATGACAGGGCGAGCCACTCGGCGAGGCTCGCGGCGCTGGCCGCAGCGCTGTTGACCCGCACCAGCCGCCGTCCGGGGTTGCCGGCCTCGGTATAGGTGCCGAGCCGCGCGGAGACGGTCCCCGCCTCGCTCAGGCTGGCGCCGATGGCAAAGGGCAGGGGGGCATCGCCCGGCGCGGGCCTGCGCGCCAGATCGCCGAGATTGGCGCGCCGCAATCCGCGCCCCGGCCCGAGCAGCGAGAGTGCCTCCAGAAGGTTGGTCTTTCCTGCGCCGTTCTCGCCCACCAGCAGGTTGAAATGCGCGGTTTCGCTCAGGCTGGTCGCCGCGTGATTGCGGAAGTTTTCGAGGCTGATCCGGCTGAGGCCCATGGCTCTGGCGCAGGTAGCGGGAGGGGACCGATTTGGCCAGACCGCCATGCTCGAAATCCGCGATGCCAAATATTGGGAAAAATCACCAAGCTTTCGAGAAGGTGAGCACCCTGTTTGCGCGCTGAAAGCTGGAGAATGGCGGAATTCTGCCGTTTTTCGAGTTTGGCACGGCTCCTGCAAGGTATCTTGCGTCCCCGGGATGGTCCCGCGGGACAGCGAAAAACACCAAGGAGATTACCCCATGTTTGCCCTCGACGCCTCGAACCGCCTGTTCGCCGCCGCCTTCTCGGTCGTCATCTCGGCCGCTTTCCTGGCCTACGCGATCGTCCCCGCCAGCCCGAGCCTGATGGCCTGAGCCTGGCCAACCCCGACCATTCTGACCCAAAGGACCATTTCCCCATGTTCGGCCCCGAAACCACTGCCCGCTTCGCTTCCGCCACCTTCGCGGTGATCCTGACGGTTGCCAGCTTCGCCTATGCGATCCTGCCCGCCAGCCCCGGCATGGTCGCGTAACCGCCCCGCCACCAATACACACGCAACAGGAGACCGATGGACATGAACGACGTTACCCGCAATTCCGGCAGCAAGCCGCCCAGCGCCGGCTTCCGCCTCGACAAGACCAACGGCAAGGTCTTCGGCGTATGCTCCGGGATCGGCAACTACTTCGGGATCGACCCGCTGCTGGTCCGCATCGGCTTCGTCGCCGGCACGCTGATCGGCTTCGGCAGCTTCATCCTGATCTACCTCGCGGTCGCGCTGATCGCGGATTGAGTGCAGCGACTACAGAAAAGCGGTTCCCGGTTTTCGGGCCGCTGCACCTGAATCGAAACGACCGGGAAGGGGCCTCGCAGGCCCCTTCTTCGTTTACATTGCGGAAATTCCGCCATCCAGCTTGAGCTCGGCGCCGGTCATGAAACGGCTTTCGTCGCTGGCGAGATAGAGCACCGCATTGGCGATATCGTTGGGCTCGCCCACGAACTTCAGCGGGATCTGCCGCGCGAGCTTCTCCATCAGCACGTCCTTGTCGAGCGCGTGGGCCTTGGCCGTCCCGTCGAGGATCGGCGTATCGACAAAGGTCGGGTGCACCGAATTGCAGCGGATGTTCATGCCCTTCTTGGCGCAGTGCAGTGCGATCGACTTCGACAGCATCCACACCGCGGCCTTCGAGGAATTATAGGCCGGCATCGTGTCGCTGGCGATCAGCCCGGCGATCGAGGAGATGTTGATGATCGATCCCGGCGCGTGCTCGCGCATCAGCGGCAGGGCCTTCTGGCAGCCGTGGAAGATCGAATTGACGTTGATGTCGAAGCAGCGCTGCCAGTCCTCGAACTTGCAGGTCTCGATATTGCCGGCGACCCCGATCCCGGCATTGTTGACCAGCACGTTCAATCCGCCGAGGTGCTCGCGCGCGGCGTCGACCGCCGCTTCCCACTGCGCCGGATCGGTCACGTCATGGGCGATGCTGAAGGCCGTGCCTGCACCCATCTCGGCATTGATGATCTCTGCGGTTTCCGCCGCGCCCGCGCCGTTGATATCGGTCGCCAGCACCCGCGCGCCTTCCTGCGCGAGGCGGATGCAATGCGCGCGGCCAAGGCCCTGCGCGCCGCCCGTCACCAGGGCCATCTTGCCCGCTACCCGTCCTGCCATAACTTAGTCCTCTCCCAGATATTCCGGTGTCAAAAGCATCGCGATGCGCACGTCGACCGCATGGCCTGCGCGCCGCCACTCGGCCACGAAGCGCGAAAGATCGCGCAGCGCAACCCGGTGGACGGTGATATTCTCGCCTTCGGTTCCGCCGCCTTCGCTCACCCGTTCAAGGCCGGTCGCCTTCAGCAGCGTGAAGCATTCCGAGACCATGCCCGGCGAGGAATAGAACTCGCCCAGCACTTCGAGCGTGCCGGCACGGTAGCCGGTTTCCTCTTCCAGCTCGCGCGCGGCAGCGACGGTGGCATCCTCGCCTTCCTTGCCGGCGTCATCGCCGATCAGGCCGGCGGGAATCTCGAGGCTGAAGCGGCCCAGCGGCACGCGATACTGGCTGACGAGGATCACGTGGCGCGTGCCGTCGGCGTCCGCGTCGAGCGCGATGATCGCCGCCGCGCGGATGCCGCGCGCGCGCCCGACATATTCCCAGCGGCCCCGCTTCTTGGCGGTGATGAAGCGGCCTTCCCACATCACCTGTTCGGGCAGGTCGGCGTCGCGGTCTCGTTCCAAGGTGTGCTCCGTCGGGCAATCAGGGACGGCCCTTCGACAGCTTCGAACGGCACCGGTCAAGAGGGAAGGGTGCCTAAACCTCGATCAGCCGGTCGGGCAGCTCGTTCTGGTCGTCCTCCCCTCGTGGGAAGTGCTCGGCGAGCACGAAGCCGACATCGCGGATGCCCGCGGCCAGCCCCTCGGCGATGCGGCCCTTGCGGATCTCGGCGAGCATGTCGCCCATCGCCTCGCCCCAGACCTCGGCCGGAACCAGCGCCGCGATGCTCTCGTCTGCGACGATTTCCGCGCGGTGTTCGCGCATCGAGAGGTAGATCAGCACCCCGGTGCGTCCGGTGGTGCGGCGTTCCGCGCCGACCTTGAACTGGCGCACCGCTTGGTTGTGGACGCGGATCGTCTTGGTGGGGCCGGGGATCAGGAAAAACTTGAGCGGCTCCCACTGCTGCACCAGCAGCACGGCAAGGAACTTCACGAGGCCGAGCGCGATCACCATGCTGGCGAGCTCGCCCGTGGTCCATTGGTGGCCCCAGCCGCCGAACACCGCATCCCAGGCCTCAAGGAAGGGCAGGGGGACAGCCGCAAACACGCTCATCGCGGTGAAGGCCGCGCCCGCCGCCCAGAGCAGGGCGACGTCGGTGTAGCCGTCCGAGCGATCGGTCAGCACGGTGACGATCTCGCCCGAGGTTCCGCTTTCCGCGGCGGTCACTGCTTCGGCGACGAGCTTGCGCCCGGCATCATCGAGATAGGCCATGGTCTACCACCCCCCCGAGGCGCCGCCGCCACCGGAACTGCCGCCGCCGAAGCCGCCAAAGCCGCCCCCGCCGCCGCCAAAACCGCCGCCGCCACCGCCCCAGCCGCCATTGTCGCGATCGGAGAGCGCGCCGCGCAGGATCGCGCTGCCGACTTCCCACAGGATGATGTCGCGCGCGGTGTCGGCGGCATCGCGGCCGCGGTCACCCCAAGGGCCGGAGCCGCTGGCGCGATACTTGCGCCGCCGCCTGCGTCCCGAGAGGATCGGCAGAACAAAGAAGAAGAACACGAAGGCGAGCCAGATCAGCACGCCGAAGGGAAAGCCGCCATCGCTGCGGCTCTCCTGCGCGGCGGCGGCTTGCGCGGCTTCCTCGATCGCGATCGCGTCTTCCGGGCTCTTGGCCAGATGCGCGAGGATCGCGGCGACCCCGTCGGTCACGCCGGCATCGAAATTGCCTTCCTTGAAGCGCGGGGTGATGACGTCATTGATCACGCGCCCGGCCATGATCCCGCCGAAATAGCCGTGGAGGCCATAGCCGACCTCGATCCGCAGCTTGCGCTCGTTCGGCGCGATCAGCAGCAGCAGGCCGGCATCGCGCTTGGCGCCGCCGATGCCCCACTTGTCGGTGAACAGCGTGGTCGCATAGGTCTCGATGTTCGCCCCGCCGAGGCTCGGCACAGTAGCGACGATGATTGCCCGGCCGGTCTGCTTGTTGTAGGCGCGCAGCTCGGCATCGAGCTTCGCGACGGTCTCGGGCGAGAGGATGCCCGCCCCGTCATAGACCGGGCCGTCCGGGCGCGGCGGGTAGTCCTGCGCCTGCGCTGCTCCGGCGAGCGCGAGCCAGAAAAGGCCCGCCAGCAGCAGCAGCACCCGGCGCAGCGGGGCGAGGGGGGCGTTCACCTCAGTTCGCGGCCGCCGGGGCGGGGGTGCCGGTGATGCCGCTCATGTCGACCTTGGGGTTGGCCTTGGCGGCTTCGTCGGCCTCGAAATATTCGAGCGGCTTGGCACCGTGGATGATGTTGGCCCCGATGCTCGAGGGGAAGGTGCGGATCTCGGTGTTGTAGTCGCGCGCGAGATCATTGTAGCGCACCCGCTCGGTGTTGATCTGGTTGTTGGCCTCGTCGATCGCCACCATAAGATCGGCAAAGCGCGGCTGGCTGGCGAGCTGCGGGTAGTTCTCGACCACGGTGCGCAGCTGGCCGAGCGCCTGCGTCAGCTGGTTCTGCGCATCGTTGAACTTCTTGAACTCTTCGGGGTTCGAGAGGTCATCGGTGGTGATGTTGATCGAAGTCGCGCGGGCGCGGGCGTCGATCACGCCCTGAAGGATGTCCTTCTCCGAGATCGCGGCGCCCTGCACCACGGCGACGAGGTTGGGGATCTTGTCCGAACGGTTCTGGAGCGCGCTTTCGACATTGCCCCACTGCGCCTTGGCGGCTTCTTCCTTGGTCGGCACCGAGTTGATCCCGCAGGCGGCAAGGCTCAGCGCGGCAAGGGCGGCGAATGCGCCGCGCAACATGGTGGTGAACGTCATCGATCGATCCCTCCTGATGGCGCCGGAGCACAGGTGCCCGGTGCAGCAAGCTTCTGTATTGTGGATATAGCACACCCCCTTGCCGGTTCAAGCGGGCGGGGCAGAAAACGCGCGGCTTGGCAGCGCGCGCCGGGAATGCCAGAACATGGTGAACACCAGCCGGAGGGGATCATCATGCTGTCGGAATTCAAGGCCTTCATTCTCAGGGGCAATGTTATCGACCTCGCGGTCGGGGTGATCATTGGCGCGGCCTTCGGGGCGATCGTCAAATCGCTGACTGACGAGATCATCATGCCGGTGGTAGGAGCGATCTTCGGCAATATCGACTTTTCGGCCCGCTACATCGTGCTCTCGGGCGAGGTTGCCCCCGGAACCCCGCTCGCCGCCGCGCGCGAGGCGGGGGCCAACGTGATCGGGCTGGGGGCCTTCGCCTCGGTGGTGATCAACTTCGTGATCCTCGCCTTCATCATCTTCCTGATGGTGCGCTACGTGAACAAGGTGACCGCGCAGTTCGCCAAGCCGGAGGAACCTGCCGCACCCGCCGGGCCGACCGAGATCGAGCTGCTCGCCGAGATCAGGGACGCGCTGAAGAAGTAAGGGCTCCGCTCACTTCACATTCAGGAATGCCGCGCTATATCAGCTCTCGCCGGTTTCGACCGGCTATGGCGATAAATTGCTGCGTGCAATAGATGCAACGGACCCGGGGGCAGTACCCGGCGGCTCCACCAGAAGCGGCGGCTCCTCGCAAAGGGCGCCGCAACTCCTGACGGGGCCGAACCAGGATCGACGTGTGTTGAAAAGCGTAGTTTTCGCCCGGGCTGAGTAACCCGTTAAAGGCTCAAAACCCATAAGTGCCAACGACAACGAAGCACTTGCTCTCGCTGCGTAATGTGACGGCTTAACGGCCTGAATTTACAAAGCTTTGAGCACGGTTCGGACCGAACCGGGTAACAGAATCGGAAACCGGGCGTCCGGGGGTACGTAGCAACAGAAACCCCCACCTTTCCGACATTTGGCGGACCCGGCTCAAGCGAACAGCGGGTTGATCGCCATAAGGGCGACCGCCGCGATCAGGCTCGATGCGAGCGCGACCAGCCATGCGCCTGCCGCTCCGCGCAGATGCATGACAATGCTCCCCGCCGCGCTCAGCACGAACAGAAGCGGATAGAGCCAGGCCTCCCGCTGCTTGGTCGCATCACACGCCAGCATTTCCGTGCTCTCGTCGCGGGGGAGGCACTCGCCGACTGCCAAAATGAGGTAGATGAAGCCGGCGATCACCACCCCGCCAAGCAGAGCTGCTCCGAAGCCGAGATGGCGCATCGCCCGCGACCTGTCCTGCCGCGCAGACGCGTTCACTCCGCCGGTGCGCTCGCCTGCGCGCGCAACTCGGCCACTTCCTTCTCAAGCTTGAGGCAGTCGAGCATCTTCGCGCCTGCCAGAAACACCGCGCCGGTGGTGGCGAGGAACAGCAACTGGCCGCCGAAGCCGGGGAACTTGTGGAGATACTCCGTGCCGCGCGCGGTGGACCCCAGGGCGAGGGCATAGATGATCAGAAACGCCTCGAAGCGCGTCTTGATCACGAACAGCCGACCGATCTTGCGCAGCATGGGCTCTCCCGGGGCAGGGCGGGCACCGTCTCGCGGCGCCCTCTTTAACAATGTCGTAACCCTAAACCCATCGCCGCCGAGTCGGCAAACGCGTTAACCAAGCTGCGTGAGGTCGAGCGCCTCGAGCAAGGCGAGCCGTGCCGCAATCACGCTGTTCGCCAGTGCCTCTGTCCCAAGATCGGACGGGTCGATCTGCTCGGGCCAATGGGCGGCGATGGTGCGCTCGATCAGCTCGGCCTTGGCCTCGTCGAGCAGGAAGCGCGGATCGACCGTGGCCGGATCGCACACCACGCGCAGGCGCAGACAGGCGGGGCCGCCGCCATTGGCCATCGACTGGCGCACGTCGACCGGGATCACCTGCCGGATCGGGCCATTGCTGGCGAGCATCGCTTCGGCCCAGCCCCACACGGCGGCGCTCTCGCGGCATTCCTCGGGGACGATCAGCGCCATGCTGCCATCGGGCAGGGTGAGGAGCTGGGCGTTGAACAGATAGGTGCGGATCGCCTCCTGCAACGAGACGGCGGAGGAGGGCACTTCGACCACCTCCAGCGCCGGGAAGGCGGCGCGGATCGCATCGTAGGCGCCCTGCTGGTCGGCAAAGGCCATGTCGTGGGTGAACAGCACCCGGCTATTCGCCACCGCGACCACATCATTGTGGAACGCGCCGGCGGCGATCGCTTCGGGGTTCTGTTCGATGAAGACGGTTCGCTCTGGCGCGAGGCCGTGCGCGCGGGCGACGAGGCGGCTCGCCTGTTCGTGCTGGCGCGCGGGGAAGCGGCCGCCGGTCTTGCCGTAGACGAACACCTCGACACCGGGGGCATCGTGGCTTTCGCACAGCCGCATGTGATTGGCCGCGCCTTCGTCGCCGAAGGTCGGCGGGACGGCGTCGTGAATCGCGAAATGCGCCGTGTCGCCGAAAGCCACCTCGAGCTGGCGCTTGGTATCGGGCCATTCCTGCGCGCGGTGGAGCATGGTGACGAGGTTGGCGGGCGTCAGGTGGCAGCGTCCGTCTGCGGTATCAGGCGCGGGCGAGACGGTCGCGGCATTGGCGGTCCACATCGAGGAAGCCGACCACGGCGCGGCGCGCAGCTGCGGCGGCTCGGTGCCGTCGAGCGCGAGCGCCTGTGTCAGCGCGTGGTTGGGGCGGGGCAGGGGCAGCAGGAAGCCCTGCACGCCGAGCCGCGCGAGATTGCCGCGCATCTTGGCCACGCCCTGAAGCGCCGCGGCGCGCGGGTAGGACGGATCGCCCGCATGGCTCGCGCTGGCGATATTGCCGAGGCTGAGGCCGGCGTAATTGTGCGAGGGGCCGACGATCCCGTCGAAATTGATCTCGGTAAGCATTATTCCCGTCCCATTCGTCATCGCGTCCGGCCCTTTGGCCGCGCGGCAATCCATGTCGGTTCTGTTTCGGCGAGCGGGCGGGCCATGGATTACCGCTTCGCTGCGCTCCTCGTGATGCCGAGGGTTTGTCTTAGCGCGCCACGCTCCACACCATGTCGCCTTCACACACGTCGAGCAGGTCAGCGCTGGCGGAATCGATCGCGATGCCGCCCTCGCCGTCGAGCACCCGAGCGCCGAAGCAGGCGCGGAAGGTGCCGAGCCGCCCGGTGGCGAGGATCGCCTTCTCGCCCTCGCTCACGGCGAGCGCGGTGACCTTGGCGAGCGTGCTGTTCTTGACGCTGGTGACATTGTCGGTGCGCGCCACCATCGTCGGCCCGCCGTCGAAGATGTCGACATAGCCCTCGGCACGGAAGCCTTCGTCCTCCAGCATCCGCATCGCCGCGCGCCCGGTGGGGTGGGGCACGCCGATCACCGAGCGCGCGTCCTCGCTCAGCATGGCGATATAGACCGGATGCTTGGGCATCAGGTCGGCGATGAACTGGTTGCCGTTGATCGCGTTGAAATAGTCCGCGTCCTGGAAGCTCATCCCGAAAAAGCGTCCCGCGACCCCGTCCCAGAAGGGCGAGCCGCCGCGCTCGTCGATGATCCCGCGCAGCTCGGCGAGAATGCGGTCGGCAAAGCGCGGGCGGTGCATCGCGACGAACAGGTAGCGCGAGCGGGCGAGCAGCAGGCCGAGCCCTCCGGCGCGCTCGTTGGGGTGAAGGAACAGCCCGCCGACCTCGCTCGAGCCTTCGAGATCGGTGACGAGGCTGAGCAGCTCGGCGCGCACCGTGCGATCCAGCTCTTGCGAATACTGGGTGAGGGTGTTGAGGCGGTAGGAGTAGAACGGCCAGCGCTGGCCGACCTGGCTCATCAGCTGGCAGGTGCCGCGCACCGCCCCGGTGCGGGCGTTTTCGAGCACCAGCACGAACAGCTCGTCGCCGAGCGAATCGCTGTCGCGCGCGAAGGCCGCCTCGGCCCGTTCGAGCTTGCTGCGCAGCGCGGCGCGATCGGGCGGCAGGTTGGTGAACCCCCCGCCGGTCAGCTTGGCCATTTCGTAAAGCGCCTCGAGATCGGCAGGGCGCGCGGCGCGCAGACGGAAGGTCACGATAATGCTCCTAGGGCCAGACGCTCGATCACGCGGGCGGACAGCGCCGCCCGCTCGGCGAGGCTGGGGACGATAAGATATTCTTGCGGAGAGTGGATCGCGCCGCCGCGCACGCCCATGGTGTCGACCACCGGGACCCCGCAGGCGGCGATGTTGTTGCCGTCGCACACCCCGCCGGTCGCTTGCCAGCGGATGTCCTGCCCCAGCTCCGCGCCGCATTCGCGCACCAGATCGAACAGGCGTTGGGCCTTGGCATCGACTGTCTTGGGCGGGCGGGTGACGCCGCCGTGGCGATGGGTCGAAACTTCGTGCGCAGTCTCAATATCGATCAGCAAGTGATTGAGAGCATGATCGAAGGCTGCGCCGGCCTCGACGGTCTTCGGACGAATATTGAAGCGCAGCACCGCGTGATCGGGCACGACGTTGTTGGCCGCGCCGCCTTCGAGCTTGGCCGGGTTGATGGTGATCTCCGCGGTCTCGAGCGCCTTCAGCCGCAGGATCAGATCGGCCGCGGCGACGATCGCGTTGCGCCCTTCGTGCGGGTTGCGCCCGGCATGGGCGCTGCGGCCGGTGAAGGTGATCGAATAATTCCCCGTCCCCCCGCGCTCGTGCGCCAGCGTGCCGTCGGGCAGGGCGGCGGGTTCGTAGGTGAGGGCGGCAAGCTTTCCCGCGGCGAGCTCGGCGATCAGCCCAGCGCTGGCGAGCGAGCCGGTTTCCTCGTCGGAATTGATCAGCACGTCATAGCCGAGGCTGGAGGCGGCTGCGGTCTGTTCAAAGGCCAGCAGCGCATGGAGCATCACCGCGATCCCGCCCTTCATATCGGCAACCCCGGGGCCGTTCAGCGTCTCCTCGTCGAGCCAGCGCTGGTGCTGGAACGCGTGATCGGCGGGGAAGACGGTGTCCATATGACCGGTCAGCAGGATCCGCCGGTTGGCCTGCGGGCGCACGCGCACAACCAGATTCTGGCCATGCGGCTTGTCGAAAGCGCTGCCGTCGGCGGCTATCGCGGTGACGGGGGCGGGATCGACCAATTCGACGCTGCCGGGCAGGGCGGAAAACGCCTCGGCCAGCGCGTCGGCCTGCTCGGCAAGACCGGCGAGGTTGGCGGTGCCGGTGTTGATCGCGCTCCACGCGCGAACCTGCGCCAGCATCGCGCTGGAGTCGATCATCTGCGTCCCGTCCATGCCCTTCCTCTAGCCGCCCGCGCGCGCCAGTCCAACCCGTTGCAATCCAATCTCCCCTGCGCCATAGGGCGGCCCGTCCTCTCCTCCCCGGGCCCTGACAACCCACGAGGACTCTGATGACTGACATGACCACCCGCGCCGGCATCGCGATCGATTCCCGGCTGGCGAGTTTCCTTGAAGCCCAGGTTCTCGGCCCGCTGGGGCGCGATGCGGAGGCCTTCTGGCAGGGTTTTGCGGCGCTGCTGGCCGAATTCGCGCCGAGGAACCGCGCGCTTCTGGCGAAGCGCGAGACCTTGCAGGCGCAGATCGACGCATGGCATGTCGAGCGCGCCGGAAATCCTCATGATCCAGCGGCTTACAAGTCATTCCTCACGCAGATTGGTTATCTTGTCCCCGAGCCGGGCGACTTCACCATCGGCACGCAGAACGTCGACCCCGAGATTGCGACCATGGCCGGCCCGCAGCTGGTAGTGCCGATTCTCAACGCGCGCTTCCTGCTAAACGCCGCCAATGCGCGCTGGGGGAGCCTCTACGACGCCTTCTACGGCACCGATGCGCTCGATGCGGCCCCGGCGCGGCCGGGCGGCTATGACGCGGAACGCGGCGCTGCGGTGATCGCGCGCGGGCGGCAGTTCCTCGACGAGGCCTTCCCGCTGGCGAGCGGAAGCTGGGCCGACCTTGCCGGCCGCGACGGTGTGGTGCTCGCCGATGCGGGCCAGTACATCGGCGAGACTGAGAAGAGCATCTTGCTCAAGAACAACGGGTTGCACATCGAAGTTGTTTTCGATTCGAATATGCCTGTGGGCGCGACCGACAAGGCCGGGATCGCCGATATCATGGTCGAGGCGGCGCTTACCACCATCGCCGACTGCGAGGATTCGGTCGCGGCGGTCGATGCCGAGGATAAGCTGCTGGCCTACACCAACTGGCTCGGCATCATCCGCGGCGATCTGTCGGAGAGCTTCGAGAAGGGTGGCAGGACGCTCACCCGCACGCTGGCGGGCGACAAGACCTACACCGCGCCCGACGGCAGCACGCAGACCCTCAAGGGCCGCAGCCTGATGTTCGTGCGCAATGTCGGCCACCTGATGACCAACCCGGCGATCCGCCTCGCGGATGGCTCGGAAGTGCCCGAGGGCATCATGGACGCGGTCTTCACCTCGGCGATCTCAACGCTCGATGTCGAAGGCCACGGCACGTTCGGCAACTCGCGCGAGGGCTCGATCTACATCGTGAAGCCCAAGATGCACGGGCCGGAAGAATGCGTCTTTACCAATGATCTGTTCGACGCGGTTGAGGATCTGCTTCAGCTCCCCCGCCACACGATCAAGGTCGGGGTGATGGATGAGGAGCGCCGCACCAGCGCCAACCTTGCCGCCTGCATCCATGCGGTGCGTGACCGGATCGTGTTCATCAACACCGGCTTCCTCGACCGTACCGGGGATGAAATCCACACCTCGATGCGCGCCGGGCCGATGCTGCGCAAGGGTGCGATGAAGGGCAGCGACTGGCTCAAGGCCTACGAGGCGCGCAACGTCGCCATCGGCCTCAGGCACGGCCTTTCGGGCAAGGCGCAGATCGGCAAGGGCATGTGGGCCGCGCCCGATCTGATGGGGCAGATGATGGTCGAGAAGATCGGCCACCTCAAGGCCGGCGCGAACACCGCATGGGTGCCGTCGCCCACCGCCGCGACGCTCCACGCGCTGCATTACCACCAGCTCAACGTGTTCGAGGTGCAGAAGACCCTGCCCGAACCGATGGGCCTCGACGCGCTACTGGCGATCCCGCTGGCGCAGGGCGCGAACTGGTCCGAAGCGGAGATCGCCGAGGAGCTCGACAACAATTGCCAGGGCCTGCTCGGCTATGTGGTGCGCTGGATCGACCAGGGCGTGGGCTGCTCCAAGGTGCCCGACATCAATGATGTGGGCCTGATGGAGGACCGCGCGACCCTGCGCATCTCCTCCCAGCACATCGCCAACTGGCTGCTGCACGGGGTGATCACCGAAGCGCAGGTGATGGACTCGCTCACCCGCATGGCCGCCAAGGTCGATGCCCAGAACGCGGGCGACCCGCTCTATGTGCCGCTCACCGGCAACGAGAATGACGCGGCCTTCAGCGCGGCGAAGGACCTGATCTTCAAGGGGGTCGAACAGCCCAGCGGCTACACCGAGCCGCTGCTGCACCACTGGCGGCAGGTGAAGAAGGCGGGCTAGGAGAGCGGTTTCCTACACGCTCGCGATTTGACAGGCTCGCCCGTATGGCCTGTCTTGCCCGCATCTGCCTGCAACCGGACGCGCCTGTGACGGGGGCAGGTTTTTGCGTTCAGGACAGTGTCTCATGTGTCTCCAACAGGCGCGAACCTGAACGGAGCGGGCGGGTCGATCACCCTTGCATGGCGCGGGCGAGGGCGACGAACTCAGCCACGCTGACAGTCTCCGCCCGCCTAGTCTCGTCGATCCCCAGCGCCGCCAGCGCCTCCAGCGCCCCCGGCACGCCCTTCAGGCTCTGACGCAGCATCTTGCGGCGTTGGCCGAAGGCAGCCTCGGTGAGGCGTTCGAGCATCCTCGCCGATACACCTTCGGGCATGGCGGCGGGCGTGACGTGGACAATCGCGCTCATCACCTTGGGCGGCGGGGTGAAGGCGCTGCGGTGGACCTTCATGGCGAGGCGCGCGTCGGCGCGCCACTGGGCGAGCACTGCGAGGCGACCGTATGCGGCGTCTCCGGCGGCGGCAACGATCCGGTCGGCCACTTCGCGCTGGAACATCAGGGTGAGCGACTGCCAAAGCGGCGGCCAGGCCTCTCCCCCGAGCCAGCGCACGAACAGCGCGGTGCCGACGTTGTAAGGGAGGTTCGAGAGCACGTGGAACGGCTGCCCGCCCATCAGTTCGCTGTGGTCCAGCTTCAGCGCATCGCCCTCGATCACGGTAAGCTGGCCGGGAAAGGCCTCGCCCAGTTCGGCGAGCGCTGGCAGGCAGCGGCGGTCCATCTCGATCGCGGTGACCTTCGCACCGGCGCGCAGCAGCGCCCGCGTCAGCCCGCCGGGGCCGGGGCCGACTTCGAGCACGGCCGCGCCCGACAGATCGCCCGGCAGCGCCGCGATGCGGGCGAGCAGCTGCTCGTCGAGCAGGAAGTTCTGCCCCAGCGCCTTGGACGCGGCGAGACCGTGACGGGCGATCACTTCGCGGATCGGGGGGAGGGTGGTCATACGCGCGCCCGCGCCGCGGCCATCTCCGCCGCCATGACGATCGCCGCCGCCATCGCGCCAGGATCGGCGAGGCCCTTGCCGGCGATGTCGAAGGCGGTGCCGTGATCGGGCGAGGTGCGGATGATCGGTAGGCCAAGCGTGACGTTGACGCCCTCGTCCACCTCGAGCGCCTTGATCGGGATCAGCGCCTGATCGTGATACATGGCGAGCGCGGCATCATAGGTCTTCCGCGCCCGGGGCGTGAACAGCGCGTCGCCGGGGACGGGGCCGAACGCGTCGATCCCCTCGGCCTGAAGCGCGGCGATGGCAGGCGCGATGATGCGCGCTTCCTCGTCGCCGAACTGGCCGCCTTCGCCCGCATGGGGATTGAGCGCTGCAATCGCGAGGCGCGGGGCGGCAATGCCGAAGTCCCGCCGGAGGCCCGCGGCGACGATCCGTGCCTTGTGGGTGATGAGCTCGACCGAGAGCAGCTGCGGCACCTCGGCCAGCGCGACATGTACGGTGAGCGGGACGGTGCGCAGCGACGGCCCTGCCAGCATCATCACCGCATCGCGATAGGCAAGCCCGCAGGCATCGGCGAGGAATTCGGTCTGTCCGGGGTAGTCCCAGCCGATTGCGGCCAGCGCGCTCTTGGCGACGGGCGCGGTGACGAGGCCCGCAGCGAGACCGGAGAGCGCGAACTTCGTCGCCCACTGGAGCGAGGCCAGCGCCAGCCTTGCGCCGTCCGGCGAGGGCTGGCCGGGCCTCCACTGGGCATCGAGCCCCGCCATCACCGGCAGGCCGGCCGCTGCGGCGAACACCGCCTCGGCAGGCTCGGCAATCGGGACGATCGGGCAGTCGATCCGCAAGGCCTCGGCCGCTGCGCGCAGGAGCTCCGGTCCGCCGACCACGAAGGCGGGCGGGACGCGGCGTTCGGCCCGCAGGCGCGCCCATGCGCCGAGCATGACTTCAGGGCCGATCCCCGACGGATCGCCCAAAGCAATTGCCAAGGGTGCCGCGCTTGCCGTCAATTGTATTCGATATAGGCGTCGTTGCGCAGGTCGCGCAGGTAACGCTGGGCGCGCTTGTTGACCCGCTCCTGCTCGATCTGGTCCATCACCGCCGCGAAGGTCGGCGCGCCGGCATCCTTGGGATCATCGCGCCCGCACAGCATCAGCACGCGCACGCCTTCCTGGATCCCGCCGAACAGCGGGGTGGTCTGGCCGATCTGCAGGTTCAGCACGATCGCGCGCAGCTGTTCGGGCAGGTTCGCGGCCTTGATCTGGTCGTTGGAGACGACCTGCGCCCCGATCGCCGCCGCGCCCGCTTCGACATCGCCGCAGCCGCGCAGGGACTCGATGAAGTTGCCGAACTGCTCGACCTTGGCGGTCGCCGCAGCCTCGGTCACGCCTTCGGGGAAGGCAATCGAGATCTGCTTGAGGTTCAGCACTGCCTCGTTCGGGTCGGCCATCAGCACCTGACGCTTGTTGATCAGGTAGATGATCGAGAAGCCGCCGGGGATTTCGATCGGGCCGTTGAGCTGGCCCGGCTGCATCTGCCGCGCGACGGCGGCAAGCTGCGGAGGCAGCTGGCCGAGCCGCACCCAGCCCAGATCGCCGCCGACCACCGCGGTGGTCGCCTCGGAGAACTGGCGCGCATAGGCGACGAAACTGCCGCCCTGCTGAAGCTGTTCCATGATCGCCTGGGCGTTCTTGAGCACCGCCGCGCGGTTCTCGGTGGTGGCGGAGAGATAGATCTCGCCCAGCCGGTATTCGTCGGTGCCCTTGGCCTCGTTCATGCGCTTGAGCACGTCGTTGACCTCTTCGGCCGAGACGTTGACGAAGGGCATGATGTTGCGGCGCAGAAGGTTCTCCCACGCCATTTCGCCTTCGATCTGGCGCTTGAGCGAGGCGGGCGAGGAGCCGATCTGGAGCAGATATTCGTCCATCTTCTTCGGCTCGCTGCCGAAGTTCTGCCCGGCGAGCTGCTGGTAGGTCTCCTCGACTTCGTTCGGGGTGACCTTCATCTCGGCGGCTTCGGCGGCCTGGATCTTGAGCGTCTCGTCGATCAGGTTCCGCAGCACCTGCACCCGCAGGCGCAGGAGTTCGTCCTCGGAGACCGGAGCATCCGAGGATGCGGTGACGAGCGCGACGCGCTGGTCGATATCGGTGCCGGTGATGACATAGCCGTTTACCACCGCCGTTGCCGCGCGGCGGTTGGGATCGGTCTTGCCGAAGATGGTGATGTCCTCGGGCAGGCCGAAAGGATTCTCGGCCGTCGGGACCGCCACGGTCTGCGCCGGCGCTGCAGCCGGAACCAGTGCGAGCGCAGCCAGCGAGGCCAGCATCGCGCCGCCCCGCAGCGTCATTTTGGCCTTGTTTGAAAACAGCTTCATTCTCACTCGTTCATTCCCGCCTTAGGTCAATTAGTGCGCGACCCCTCACGCAATGTGGTGCAGCCTTGCGCCCGCGCGGCTGAATGGAAGCTGAGTCCCGCCTTACTCCGGGCCCGCGGCGCTGGCCACTGCGACAGGCCCTTACCCCCAATTATCCGCGCTGCCAATTCGCAGGCTGTCTCAGCGGAAGCCGAGATTGCGCAGGGCGAAGAACAGCTGGAACGTGTTGCCGCGCCGCGCGTCGCCCGCGTCGATGAAATCGCGCCGCCAAGTCGCGCCGAATTCGATGCAATCGTCGGAATACGCGATCCCGAGCCGGGTGCGGATCGGTTCGAACCCGTCCGGCTGGAACACCGGATCCTCGTCGGTATCGGTGAGGTTGAACACCCCCGAGCCGAACATCGACCACTTGCGCCCCAGCGCGATACGCGCGGCGGCGCGCAGTTCCTCGCGGTCGCGCAGGTCCTCGACGGTCTGGATGTCGCGGTTGAGCCGGAGATAGCCGACCTCGATATAGTTGCGGCGCGATCCGATCGTCGCGTCGATCTCGTTGCGGCGGACCGCCAGATTGTCCTTGTCGAGCCGGAAGCGGTGCGTGAAGTTGACGAAGTCGCGGAAGCGGATCTGGGTGCGCCCGACGAAGTCGGACACCCGCTCGGACAGGCCGGTGCCGGTGGGGAAGATCTGCTCGGCCGGATCATCGAAGCGATAGGACTGGCCGATGGTGGTCGAAATCTTCCAGCCGGGGCGCTGGAGTTCCCAGTCCACGCCCCAGGTCACACGCGTGCCGTCTTCCACCCGGTCGTAGCCGGGGAAGCGGTTCAATGCGAAGAGATTGGAATCCTCCAGATCGATCGCGCGGGCATCCTCGTTGGGCACGTCGAGATTGCGCAGCTTGGGGCTGGCGACGATCTGCACCCGGGGCTTCAGGACCTGCGTGCCGCCGAAGGCCTCGCCCACGAAGGGCCATTCGATATCGATCGCGGCGGTGGCGATGCCGCGGCTGGTCCAGCCCTCGGTCCCGCGATAGCTCGGGGTCGCGGTCGCAAGGATGTTGTCGGTGTTGTAGATGTCGCCGCGCACCAGCGCGGTCAGCGTCACCACCTGACCGAGCCCGGTCAGCCGCCGCAGATCCCACTTCGCCCCGGCAAAGGCGCGCTGGGTATCCTGTCCGTCGTTGCGCAGCAGCGCGAGGCTGTTGACCTGAAACTCGATCTGTCCGCCAAACAGCGGGTCGGCCACCAGCTGGCGATAGTCGAGCGCGGGCAGGGCGAGCGGCACCTGTCCCTGTTCTGCATTGATCCGCAGTGTCTGGGTGGCCCAGCCGGCGAGCGAGAAATAGGATTTCTCGGTGATGCGTTCGAGATTGATGGTCGAGCGCAGCCGGTCATCGCGGCTGAGATCGTAGCGGCGCAGGAAGGTGCGGTCGCTGGCGAGGCGGATCGAGCCGGTCAGGCTCCATTCGGGCGAGAACTGGAAGCGCCCGTTGCTGTCGATATGGCCGCGCAGTTCGTTCTGGAAGCTCTGCCCGCCGGTGAAGTCTGTGAGGCGGTCGCTGGCGGTGAGAAAACCGCTGATCTGGTAGGCACCCTTGTCGGTCAGGTGCCGCCACTTCGCGCTCGCCATCGGAGCGACGTTGGAGAAGACATAGGCGCCCAGCGTCAGATCGCGGTTGTCGGCAAGCCGCCAGTAGTATTCGCCGCTGACTTCCAGACCGTTGACCTGGCTGACCCGGAAATCGGGAACGAGAAAGCCGCTTTCGGCCTTGCCGTCGGTGCGCAGCGCGAGGCCGGGCAGGGGCAGGATCCGCGCGCCGAACAGTTCCAGCATCGCACCGTTGAAGCGCACCCGCTGAGCCTTCTGGTCGAAGATCACCTTGTCGGCGGTGATCCGCCAACTGGGGTTCTGGGCGCAGCCGTCCTCGCCCGTCACCGCGCAGGCCGAATAGGCCGCATCGGTGAGCAGCGCGACACCGTCCTCGCCGCGGGTCGCAGAGCGGGCGGCAAGCCGGCCCCCGGCCCTGAGCGCGATCAGCAGTTCGGACATGGCCCCGGCCTCGAAGGTCTCGGTCAGCTCGACCTGATCGGTGAACAGCTGGTTGCCGGC
The DNA here is from genome assembly GCA_027531395.1 of Porphyrobacter sp. Classification (GTDB taxonomy): domain Bacteria; phylum Pseudomonadota; class Alphaproteobacteria; order Sphingomonadales; family Sphingomonadaceae; genus Erythrobacter. The sequence goes on from JAPZRO010000004.1 coordinate 308,243, forward strand.
ATCATCGACCAGCCGGATGTTGCCGGTGGCGATGATCTTGCCGGTGGTGCGGTCCCATGTGACCTCGTCGGCGCGGACCGAGCGATCGTCCGAGCGCAGGATGACATTGCCGCGCGCGGTGACGGTTTCGCGCTCGCTGTCATAGGCGATCTCGCGCGCCTCGAAATCGATGACGGGCGCGGTTTCCTGCGCGGCTTGTGCGGGCGCGGTGACATCGTCCTGCGCAGCGAGAATCGTCGGGGTCGCCAGCAGCATCAGCGCGAGGGCCAGACGTGACGAAGTGCCCCGCGCCGGGCAGCGCTGGCCATGGTACGCGGCCGCGCGCGATCCGTACGACAAGCCTCCCGACATGGCCTTGCCTATTGCACCGCTCGCGCCTAATCGCAATCGCCATTGCGCCCCCGGTGCGCGCGGCTTGTCGCAGGTGCGCGGCACTCTGCCAGCGCGATGCCGTTCGGGCGACCACGCGTTTCCTTTCGGAGAACCCATGCAGATCCATTTCACCGCCGCCCCGCCTGCCGATACTCGCCTGCACGCGCAGGTGGTCAATCAGGGCGCCAGCCTCGCCGCGCTCGATCCCGCGCTGGCCGAAGGCGCGGCGGCCGCGCGTTTCGCGGGCCGCGTGGGGCAGGTGTTCGACGGTTTCGCCAGCACCGGCGCGGGTCTGCGCTGGATCGCGCTGGCAGGGGCCGGCGAAGCGGGTGCGGCGGAGCGGCGCCTGAACTGCGAACGTGCCGGCGCGGCGCTGACCGCGAAGTATCTCGTCTCGGGCGAGACGGCGATGGTGCTCGATCTCGGCCAGGCCGGGCTTTCGGCTGCCGATGCCGCCGCAGTGCTGCTCGGCCTGCGCCTGCGCGGCTGGCGGCACGACAAGTATCGCACCCGCCTTGCCGCCGACAAGCGCCCGACGCTCGCGACGGTTCACGTGATCAACGCGCCCGCAGGCACCGAAGCCGAATGGGAGCGCGAAGCAGCGCTCGCCCGCGGGGTGGAATTCACCCGGATGCTGGTGACCGAGCCTGCCAACATCATCTACCCCGCCAGCTTCGTTGCCGCCTGCGAGGAAGCCTTCGCCGGCACTGGCGTCGGGATTACCGTGCTGGGCGAGGCCGAGATGGAAGCGCTCGGGATGGGTGCACTCATCGGCGTGGGCAAGGGCTCGGAGCGCGAATCCAAGCTGCTGGCGATCCGCTGGAACGGCGGCGCTGCCGACGAGAAGCCGACGGTGTTTGTCGGCAAGGGCGTGACCTTCGACACCGGCGGCATCTCGCTGAAGCCGCCGCCGGGCATGGAAGACATGAAGTGGGACATGGGCGGCGCGGGCGCGGTGGCTGGCGCGATGCTGGCGCTCGCCACGCGCAAGGCCAAGGCCAACGTCATCGGCGTGATGGGCCTCGTCGAGAACATGCCCGACGGCAAGGCGCAGCGCCCCGGCGATATCGTCACCACCATGAGCGGCCAGACGGTCGAGGTGCTCAATACCGACGCCGAGGGCCGGCTGGTGCTGTGCGATGCGCTGCATTGGGCGCAGGAGCAGTATGATCCCGCGCGGATCGTCGACCTCGCCACGCTCACCGGCGCGATGATCATCAGCCTCGGCAACGAATATGGCGGGATGTTCGCCAATGATGATACGCTCGCCGCGCAGCTCGATGCGGCAGGCAAGGCGAGCGGCGACAAGCTGTGGCGGATGCCGCTCGGCCCCAATTACGACAAGCTGATCGATTCGCCGGTGGCCGACATCAAGAACGTCGGCCCGCGCGAGGCCGGTTCGATCACCGCTGCACAGTTCATCCAGCGCTTCGTCAAGAACGGCACCCCCTGGGCGCACCTCGACATCGCCGGGATGGTGTGGGCCTCGAAGCCCGGTCACACCTGGGACAAGGGCGCGACCGGCTACGGCGTGCGCCTGCTCGACCAGTTCGTCCGGGATGTGGTCGAAGGCTGATGCAGCGCATTCTGGGCCTCAAGTAGCGCAGCGGTAGGCCCAGAATGCCGAAAATGCGGAAGAAGTCGGATCTGCCGACCAAGACCTGCCTGTCCTGTGGGCTGCCCTTCACATGGCGCAAGAAGTGGGAGCGCGACTGGGACAATGTGAAGTATTGTTCCGATCGCTGCCGGAGGTCTAAACCCGCGCCATGAAATTGGATTTCTGGCAGGTCTCGCGCGATCCGGTCGAAAAGGTCGTGGTCCTGATCGCTCGGCGGGTGCTGGGCGAGGGCGAGCGGGTGCTGGTCGTCGCCGCCGATCCCGCACAGCGCGCCGCGATTGCCCGCGAATTGTGGCAGGCGGGCCCCGAGGCCTTCCTTGCCAATGGCGAGGCCGATGCCCCCGGGGCGGAGCGTCAGCCGATCGTCCTCTCCGCCGATTGCGCTGCGCCCAACGGGGCAAGCCATGTGATCCTTGCCGACGGAATCTTCCGCGAGACCGAAGGGTTTGCCCGCGCATTCCTGTTGTTCCAGCCGGATGCGGCTCCGGCCGCGCGGGCCGCATGGCGCGCGCAGGATGGCCGCGCCGATATCGAGCGCGCCTATTTCGAACAGCAGGACGGGCGCTGGGTGAAGAAGGCCTGAGGGCTTGCCGCGCGCGCCGCGATGGGGGATGCTGGCCCGCATCACGGATCGAGGGGAGACGGACATGCGCAAGATGGCACTGGTGATTGCAGGCAGCGCGGCGTTGTCGCTGGCGGGTTGCGGCTCGGAAACCTCGGGCGAATTCACCACCGAGGATGGCGAGAACGCCGAATACACCGTCGACGAGGACAGCGGCGAGACATCGATGACGATCGAGGGCAAGGACGGCACGGCCACCATGCGCTCGGGCGCTGATGTGCCGGTGACGCTGCCTGCCGGGTTCAGCCTCTATCCTGGCTCCAAGGTGGTCACCAACACTGTGGTCAACCAGCCCGACGGGCAGGGGACGATGGTGATGTTCGAGACCGATGCGGCGGCCGACAAGGTGATCGCCCATTTCCGCGAGCAGGCCAAGGCGGCCGGGTTCGACATCCAGCTCGAAATGAACACCAACGGCACGCAGATGATCGGCGGCGAGAGCAAGGACGGCTCGACCCTGTCGGTCACCACCAGCCCCGGCGGCGAGAGCGGCACCACCGGCCAGCTGATCATCGGCAGCAACAAGGGCGGCTGAGCGCGTCCTCAGGCTGGCTCCGCACCGCGTCTGCGTGCGCGTCTCTTGGCGCGTGCGCGGGCTTGCCATTTTGCAGCGCAGCATCTACGGGGCGCGGCCAATATCCCCCATAAAAGACGTTCACAGGAGCATTATCATGGCGGTCACCCGCACCTTTTCGATCATCAAGCCCGACGCCACCCGTCGCAACCTGACCGGCGCGGTCACCAAGATGCTGGAAGAAGCCGGCCTGCGCGTCGTCGCCTCCAAGCGCATCCACATGACCCGCGAGCAGGCCGAAGGCTTCTACGCGGTGCACAAGGAGCGCCCCTTCTTCGGTGAACTCGTCGAATTCATGATGAGCGAGCCGGTGGTGGTGCAGGTGCTCGAAGGCGAAGACGCCGTCGCTCGCAACCGCGAAGTGATGGGCGCGACCAACCCCGCCGACGCTGCCCCCGGCACCATCCGCAAGGAGCTCGCCCTGTCGATCGGCGAGAACACCGTCCACGGTTCGGACAGTGAAGAGAACGCCGCGATCGAAATCGCCTTCTTCTTCAAGCCGGAAGAAATCGTCGGCTGATTTTTCAGCTTTGACGCGATGCAAAGGGCCGTCCCGAAAGGGGCGGCCCTTTTGCTTTGTCAGGCCTTCGCAAAGCGGGCGAGTTGTTCACGGTGAGCATGGTGGTGCCCGCCTTCGCTCGCAGCCATGGTGCGGCGCATCGCTGCCAAGGCCTGCGGAGTGAGCGTCAGCCCGAGATCGGCATAGACGCGGCCTATTGCGCCCTCCCAGTCGGCGTTCAGCTCATCGAACGAAGCCCGCGCCACAGGCCCCTGCCAGCCTTCCAGCGCTGCGGCGATCCGCGCATCGCGTAGAGCGATCTTGTGCCGCCAGCGCGCCTCGATGGTAGCAAGGTCGCAAGCGTCGGACTGCACCGCCATCTGGTTCGCCGCAAGGCTCACCGCGCTCCGCAGCACGGCCTCATGCTCGCGCTCCGCCAGCACCAGCCGGGCATCGGGGAACAGCGCAAGGATCGTGTCGAGATCCTCGGCAAATGCTGGAACCTTCATCACCCGCGGTTTGTCGGCTAGGTCGCGCGTGGTGGCGTCAGTCTGGAGGATGCGCTTCAGCTCTCGATAGATCGGCGCAGGATCACGCGCCTCGCTCCATGCCGAATAGGACGGGATGTGCCACTGGCTCTCGTAAATCGAATGGTGAAGCGCGGCGGAAATCCACGCCAGCTCCTCCTCGACCGCCGTCGGGGCCATCGGGTGGATCGACTGCATCCACGGATTGAGCAGGCCAAGCATCGCCAGTTCGAAGGCGCTCGCCAGCCGGTTGAGGCCGAGGCGGGACGGCACCGGATGATAGGCGTCGCAATAGCGCGTGTGCGAGAAGGCCGGATCGGCGGCGAGCAGCTTGTGGATGCGCGTGGTGCCGCTACGCATATGGCCGATGACGATGATTGGCGGGGCGAGGTAGGTGTCTAGCAGCGCGGACTGCGCGTCCCACAGCGCGCCGAGCGCCAGACGGTTCTTCACCAGCCGCGACAATTGCCCCCAGGCCATGGTGCGGCCGAGCGGATTGAGATCGGCTTCGGCTTCCACCGCCGCGATGATCCGCGTGAAGCGCTCGCGGAAATCGGCCACGTCCTCGGGGCTGCGTCCACCATGTTCGGCGGCTTCGGCCTGCGCGCCGAAGGGCTTGGCCGCGAAGGTCCAGAGCGCTTGTGGATCGAGATCGGGCGGGGGTAGCCAACCCTTGTCCCACGCGCGCCCGAGAAAATCGCTCGTCCGCTGCGCCAGAGCTCCCCGCGCAAGCGGATGGGTGCGCACAGGAGCCATCAGAACTCGTCCGCGATATCCATGAAGCGTGTGAGGCGCTTGGGCGCGACAGAGCGCCAGCTGCGCTGGAGCCACTGACCGACCTCGTCCCAGTCGACCCCCGGCCGGTTGAGGATGATCCCCACCCAGCCGCTCGCGCCGTAATAGGCGGGCTTGAAATAGACCTCTGGCTGGCTCTCGACCAGATTGAGCAGCTCGTCCATCCCGCCGGTCCGTGCCAGCAGCGCTATATGCTGCGTGCCGTGGTGCTGATCGGCGAAATAGGCGAAATACTTGCCGGTCTTCTCTCCGCCGACGCGAAAGCCCGGGCTGCCGTGGCTCTCGCGCTCGTCGGTTTCGGGGAGCGCGAGGGCGAGGGCGCGCACCCGCGCCAGCAATGCCGCCGGATCCCGCCAGCGTGACACGTAATCGGCCACGGCGCGGGGGTAGAGCTGGTGCTCAGCGAGCTTCACCCGTTCGGCGAGGCTCTCCGGCGTGTCGCCCGGGATGATCGGCACCGCGATCTGCGCCAGCACTTCGCCTGCGTCGAGTTCCGGCGTCACCAGATGGACGCTCGTGCCCCCATGGCTATCCCCCGCCGCGATCGCTCGGGCGTGGGTGTCGAGGCCCTTGTAGAGCGGCAACAGCGAGGGGTGGATATTGAGCATCTGCCCGGCCCAGCGCTCCACGAAGCCGTCCGAGAGAATGCGCATATAGCCCGCCAGAACGATGTATTCGGCGCCGGCCTCCAGCACCGCGGCCTCCATCGCGGCGTCATGCGCCTCGCGGGTCATCCCCTTGTGCGGCAGGGCGAAGGTCGCGATGCCTTCCGCCTGCGCCAGCGCGAGGCCGGCGGCGGCAGGATCATTGCTGGCGACCAGCACCACCTCGTAAGGGCAGTCCGCGATCCGGCTGGCATAGACCAGCGCGGCCATGTTTGTCCCCGCGCCGGAGATGAGGACGGCGATGCGGGCCTTTTCAGCCAAGATGCGTCGCGCTCCAGTCGCCCTTGGCCGACCAGGTCTCGATGCTGCCGCGCACGGTGCAGCCCTTCTCGCCCGCCTCGATCCGGCCGACCGGGAAGACGGTCTCGCCCGCCGCTTCAAGCTTCGCGGTGACTTCGGCCACGTTCGCCTCGTTCACGGCAAGCACCATGCCGACGCCGCAGTTGAAGGTGCGGGCCATCTCCTCGGGCTCGATGTTCCCCTGCGCCTGAAGGAAGGCCATCAGGCGCGGCTGTAGCCACAGGTCGGCATCGACATGGGCGTGGGCACCCACGGGCAGGATGCGCGGGATGTTCTCCAGGAGGCCCCCGCCGGTGATGTGGGCGAGGGCGTTGATCAGCCCAGCGCGGATCAGCGGCAGCAGGCTGGCGACATAGATGCGGGTCGGCGCGATTAGCGCGTCGATCAGCAGCTGGTCCTGATCGAACAGGGCGGGGCGGTTCAGTTTCCAGCACTTGTCCGCCGCCAGCCTGCGCACCAGCGAATAGCCGTTGGAATGGACGCCGGAGGACGCCAGGCCCAGCAGCACATGGCCGGGCGCGACCTTGTCGCCAGTGAGCTGCTCGCCGCGCTCGACCGCACCGACGCAGAAGCCCGCGAGGTCATAGTCGCCGGGCGCATACATCCCCGGCATCTCCGCCGTCTCGCCGCCGATCAGCGCGCAGCCGGCGATCTTGCAGCCCTCGGCGATCCCCGCGATCACGCGCTCGGCGACGCCGTTCTCGAGCTTGCCGGTAGCGAAATAATCGAGGAAGAACAGTGGCTCTGCGCCCTGCACGATCAGATCGTTGACGCACATGGCGACCAGATCGATGCCGACCGTGTCATGCCGGTCATGCTCGATCGCAAGCTTGAGCTTGGTGCCCACGCCATCATTGGCGGCGACCAGCAGCGGATCATTGTAGCCGGCCGCCTTGGGATCGAAGAACCCACCGAAGCCGCCCAACTCGCTGGTCGCGCCCGGGCGCGCAGTGGCTTTCGCCAGCGGGGCGATGGCTTTCACCAGCGCGTTGCCCGCTGCGATCGACACGCCCGCGTCGGCATAGGTGTAGCCCGAGCCTTGCGGCTTGCTCTCGTTTGTCCCCGAAGTCATGCGCAGTCCCATAGCCTTTCGCGCTTGGAATTCCACCCGCCTTTGGGCAAAGGGAGCGGGCTTTCCCCATGCGCGCGACGCTTTCCCTTTCCGGCCCGGCTGCGGCCCCTTCGCAAGCGCTGAAGCGCTGGCTTGGCGGTGCGACGCTTGCGCTCGCGCTGCTCGGAGGCGGCTATGCGCTGATGGCGCAGGTTGCAGGCGAGCGCGGGATCGCACCCACCGCCGCGAGCGCCGATATCGAGGTCAAGGGCATCAGCGTGGATGTCACCGCCGACAGCGCCGAGGAAGCCCGCGCCAAGGGCTGGCGCGAGGCGCAGCGCAAGGCCTGGGCGAAGATCAATGGCCCGCAGCTGTCCGACGGCCAGCTCGACGGCCTCGTCTCGGCGATCGTGATCGAGCGCGAGCGGCTCGGCCCCAAGCGCTATATCGCCACGCTCGGCGTGGTGTTCGATCGCCAGCGGGCGAGCGGTTATCTCGGCGGAGCGCAGCAGGCCGCGCGTTCGGCGCCGCTGCTGTTGATCCCGGTCGAGGTGAGCGGCGGGGCCTACACTACCTTCGAACAGCGCAACGCCTGGCAGCGCGCCTGGGCCGAGTTCAATCCGGGCAGCAGCCGCATCAACTATGTCCGCCCGAGCGGGGCGGGGGGCGATTCGCTGCTGATCAATTTCGGCCAGACCGCAAGGCACAGCCGCGTCTGGTGGCGCAGCACGCTCGACCAGTATGGCGCCTCGGACGCGCTGATGGCCTTCGCGCGGCTCGATCACCAGTTCCCCGGCGGGCCGGTAAGCGGCACCTTCACTGCGCGCTATGGCCCGGACAGCCGTCCGCTTGAAAGCTTCACTCTCAAGGCGGCCGGACCGGACGAGCTGCCCGCGATGCTCGCCAAAGCGGTCGAGCGGATGGATGCCATCTTCACCGCCGCGCTCGCCAGCGGCAAGCTCAAGCCCGATCCGACCCTGCGGCTGGGCGGCACCGGCGAGATCGATCCCGCGATTGCCCGCCTGATCGAGATCGGCCGTGCGGCGCGGGCGCGCTCGGCAGCGGACGCGGCGGCAGCGGCCGGGGTGGCTCCGGTGATCGCGGCCCAGCCCGTCACCGGGATCGAGCCGGGCGAGGTGGCGGTGCGCAGCATCGTCGTCCAGTTCGCCACGCCCGACGCCGGGGCCTTCGACGGCGCGCTCGGCGCCGTGCGCGGGACAGCCGGCGTGCGCGGCGTGGGCGTGACCAGCACCGCGATCGGTGGCACCTCGGTGATGAGCGTGAGCTTTGCAGGGTCCCTCGAGGAACTCGCCGCCGCGCTCGAAGCGCGCGGATTTGCGGTGCGGCGGGGGGCTAACGCGCTCGCCATCAGCCGTTGAGGGCCGCGCGTATGAGCCGCCCGTCCCCGTCCCAGATCGCTCTGCCGCTGTCGGCGCGGACCTCCGCCGAAGCGCAGCGCATCATCGTCGGCGCGGCCAATGCCCATGTGATCGAGGCGCTCCAGGAACCGGCGCGGTGGCCGTTCCACGTCGCCGTGCTCACCGGCCCGCCGCGCTCGGGAAAGTCGCTGTTGGCGCGCTGGGCGCAGGGGCTGGCGGGGGGTGATAGCCTCGAAGTGATCGACGATGCCGAGACCATGGACGAGACCGAGCTGTTCCACCGCTGGAACGCGGTGCAGCAGGGCGGATCGCGGGAAGGCGCGGCGCTGCTGATTGTCGCCAATGCCGACGAAGAGCATGGCGGCTGGCATATCGCCTTGCCCGATCTCGCCTCGCGTATCGGCGGTTCGCTCCAGCTGGAAATCGGCGCGCCCGATGATGCCTTTGCCGCCGATCTGATCCACGCCCATGCCGAGGCGCGCGGCCTCAGCCTGCCCGAGGGCGCGGCGGAGTATCTCGTCCCGCGCACCACCCGCAGCTTTGCGGCGATCGAGACGCTGGTGGCGACAATCGACCGGATCTCCCTTGAACGTCAGGCACCTGCCACCATGTCAGTGTGGCGCGCCGCGCTCGAGGCTCTGCACGGGCCGGAGCAGAGCCGACTGTTCTGATTATCGCGAGTTGCATCGCGCGGTGTTTGGTGGGAATTTGAGGCCATGTTCGAGCGCCTGATCAGCTATCTTGACTCGGTCCGTGCGCGTGACCCTGCACCGCGTTCGCGCTGGGAAATCCTGCTCTATCCGGGTGTGTGGGCGCTGGGCTTCCACCGCATCGCGCACTGGCTGTTCGAGGCGAAGCTCTATTTCCTCGCGCGTTTCGTGAACCACCTCTCGCGCCTTTTGACCGCGATCGACATCCATCCGGGTGCAAGCATCGGGAAAAACTTCTTCATCGACCACGGCTTCACCGTGATCGGCGAGACCGCCGAGATCGGCGACAATGTGACGATCTACCAATGCGTCACGCTGGGCGGCACCAATCCGACGAATGGCAAGGGCGGCAAGCGCCACCCGACGCTGCGTGACAATGTCATCATCGGCTCGGGCGCGCAGATCATCGGCCCGATCGTGGTCGGCGAGCGCGCACGGGTGGGGGCCAATGCGGTCGTGACCGAGGATGTGCCGGCGGGCGCGACGATGATCGGGCTCAAGGCCCGTTCGACGCTGGTGCCGGCGGAGGAGTGGATCAAGGAATTCATCCCCTACGGCACGCCCTGCGACGATCCGCCGTGTGACGAACAGGGTCGGCCACGCCGCGACTGCGTGGAAAAGCTCGAAAGCGAAGTTGTCGCCCTGCGCGAGGAACTCGCCGAGATGAAGGCGCTGTTGGCCGAGCGTGCGCCGCCGGTCACCGCCGTGCGACGGCGCAAGAGCGGGACCGAAGATTGAAGAATACGGGACAAATCCCCGGAATTGCCGGACAGGTGGTGGCATTCCCGGGGCGCGGGGCAGATCAGGTCGGGTTCGAACGCGCCGAGCTGATGCGCATCCTCGATCTCTACGGACGGATGGTCGCCGCCGGGGAATGGCGCGACTACGCGATGGATTTCGATCGCCACGCCGCCACCTTCGCCGCCTTCCGGCGCGCCGCCGAACGCCCGCAAGCGCGGCTAGAGAAGCGCCCGGCGCTCCGGTCGAAGCAGGGAATGTGGACGCTGTTCGGCGAACACGGCCAAGTTCTGAAGCGCGGCCACGACCTCGCAGGGGTGCTTGCCCCGATGGAGCGGCGGCTCCTGAAGGCTGTTGACGACTAGGCGGCAGGAACCGCTTCAGCGCCGCCGATATAGAAAGGCGGCGGTGACGATCGAGGGCATGATCAGGCCCTTGAGGTAGGAAAGCGGGTGGCGGCCGATGGTGAAGTCCGCCTCCACCATGCCGAAATGCGCCCAATAGTGGGTCGCGATCAGGCTGCCGATGCTCAGCCACATGCTCCAAAGCGCAAAGCGCTTCCCCAGAGCCACGAGGGCGAGGCTCGCGATGATCCCTACACGCAGGGCTGCCTGCACGCCGTTGTAGAGCGGATCGCCGGTCAAGCCCTGACCGCGCGCGAACTCGGCCAGCATCGTGATGTGGTAGAAGATGAACAGGCTTGCCAGCGCGATGATGATCAGGCGCTGGACCGGATGCGGCGGATTGCGGGGCGGGGCGGTAACACTGTTCATTGGCCGCGCCTCTCGCTGCATCGCCTGATGACTGCGGAGGCTACATGAGTGTATTGCTGTGTCAATACACCAAATGGCTTGGCCGGTGCACTGTCAGCAAAAAGGGGCTCCGCCGCGATGTTGCGGCGAAGCCCCTGTCTGCAATTGCTGTGGTCAATTATCCCCGCGCGCTGGTCGGGCCGGTGCCGGTGACCTTCTGCATCGCCTTGAGGATATTGCCCGACTGCTCGCTGCCCGACTGCGGGGCGATCAGGTTGGTGAAGGAGTTGATCTCCTCCCAGCGTGCAGCGAAGCCTTCGACGGTGCGCTCGGCTTCCGGCAGCCACACGGCGTCGTTCATCACCGTCCACGACGAGTGGAAGCCGCCCGCACCCGCGCCGACGATGGCGTTGGTCGGCGCGTCTTCCGAAACGAGGAACAGCGCGGCCGGCACCACGTTCTCGGGCGCGAACAGCTTGAAGGCTTCCTCGGGGAAGAGGTCTTCGGTCATGCGGGTGCCCGCGACCGGCGAGAGCGTGTTGACGCGGACGTTGTACTTCGCGCCTTCGAGCGCCAGCGTCTTGGTGAGGCCGGCAAGGCCGAGCTTGGCCGCGCCGTAGTTCGCCTGGCCGAAATTGCCGAACAGGCCGGTCGACGAGGCGGTCATGAGGATGCGGCCATAGCCCTGCTCGCGGAAGGTTTCCCACGCGGCCTTGGTGGCGAAGGCCGAGCCGGTGAGGTGGACCTTGACGACGAATTCGAAGTCGGCCGGCTCCATCTTGGCGAAGGTCTTGTCGCGCAGCACGCCCGCGTTGTTGATCAGCACATGGACGCCGCCCCACTTCTGCTTGGCGTCGGCGATCATCTTTTCCATCTGCTCGTATTCGGTGACCGAAGCGCCGTTGGCCATCGCCTCGCCGCCCATGGCCTCGATTTCGGCGACGACCTGCGCGGCGGCGTCCGAGGTGCCGGTGCCGTCGCGCGAGCCGCCGAGGTCGTTGACGACGACCTTCGCACCGCGGCGCGCGAGTTCGAGCGCGTATGCCTTGCCGAGCCCGCCGCCTGCACCGGTGACGATGGCGACCTTGTCCTTGAAGTTGATGGTCATGCGTGTTCTCCTGTGGTTGCGTCGCGGCGCGCTTTACGCCTGCGTAAACTGGAATGCGGCGCGCTGCGTGGCACTTTCATGAGCGCCTTGCAACAGCCGAACTGACAGGGACGCTTGCCGTAGGGTCAGATGGTGGCCCGCAGGCTCTCCAGCGCGGGAATCAGGGCGTCGAACGAATCGATCACCGCGTCCGCGCCGAGCTCGTGTGGGGGGCGGTCGCAATAGCCATAGGCCGCCGCGACCACCGGAACGCCTGCGGCCTTGGCAGCGCGCACGTCGTAGGTCGAATCGCCGATGAACACGAAGCGCCCCGATCCCGTCACCTCGCGGGCCTTGAGCACGGGCGCGGGGTGGGGCTTGGCGAGGAACTGGCCGTCCTCGCCCTTGCCCATCGAATCCCCGCCGATCACGGTCTCGAAGGCATCGATCAGATCAAGCTGGGTGAGGACGTTGCGGGCGAAGGCCTCGAACTTGTTGGTCACGACCACCATGCGCACGCCCTGCGCCGCCAGCGTGGCCAAGGCCTCGCGCACGCCGGGGTAGGGGACGGTGTGGACCGCGTTGTTCTGTTCGTAGAAGCCGAGCATCGCCTTGTAGAGCCGCTTGAACTCGTCCTCGGGCAGCCCGCCCTGCGCCTCGACCGCGCGGGCGAGCATGATCTTGGCCCCGCCGCCGATCAGGTCCTTGCTCGTCTCCACCGACACCTCGGTAAAGCCGCCGAGCACCAGCGCATGGTTCACCGCCGCGCCAAGATCGCGGAAGGTATCGAGCAGGGTGCCGTCGAGGTCGAAACCGATGGCATCGAAAGGGATCGTGGTCATGGGGGGCGGTTGGCGGATGCTACATCAAACCGCAAGCATTTGCTGGCAGGCGCGGGTTTGCTTACAGGGGCTTTCATGACTGACACGACCACTCCCTTCGCCGCCATCATCCTTGCCGCGGGCAAGGGCACCCGCATGAAGAGCGACACCCACAAGGTGCTGCACAAGATCGCCGGGCGCGCGATGCTCGAACACCTGATGGCGAGTGTTGCGCAGCTCGGGCCGGAGCGGCTGGCGGTGGTCGTGGGTGCGGGGCGCGAGCAGATCGAAGCGGCGGTGGGAGACCGCGCCGAGACCTGCCTGCAGGAACCCCAGCTCGGCACCGGACACGCCGTCCAGCAGGCCGAGAACGCGCTGGCGGGTTTTGCCGGCGATGTGCTGGTGCTCTACGGCGACGTGCCCTTCGTGAAGGCTTCGACGATGCGCGCGATGCTCGAGCGGCTCCACGCCGCCGATAGCCCCGCCGCCGTGGTGCTCGGTTTCGAGCCGGAAGATCCGCTCGCCTATGGAAGAGTGATCGCCGACGATGCGGGCACGATCCTCAAGATGGTCGAATACAAGGATGCCGACGAAGGCGAGCGCGCCTGCCACCTGTGCAATTCGGGGCTGCTGGCCGCGCGCGCTGAAGATCTCTTCGCGCTGCTCGCCCGTGTCGGCAACGACAACGCCCAAGGCGAATATTACCTCCCCGACATCGTCAACATCGCGATTGCCGACGGGCGCGCTTGCGCGGTGATCGTCGCCGAGAGCGCCGACGAGGTGGCAGGCATCAACTCGCGCGCCGAACTGGCGCAGGCCGAGGCCCGCTGGCAGGCCGCCCGCCGTCTTCAGGCGATGGAGGAGGGCGCGACCCTGATCGCGCCCGAGACCGTGTTCTTCGCCTACGACACGGTGCTGGGCCGCGACGTCACGATCGAACCCAATGTCTTCTTCGGCCCCGGCGTGACTGTCGCGGACAATGTCCTGATCCGCGCCAATTCGCATATCGAAGGCGCGCGCCTCGCAAGCGGGGTCAAGGTCGGCCCCTTTGCCCGCCTGCGCCCCGGCACGGTGCTGGAGGAAGGCAGCTTCATCGGCAACTTCGTCGAGGTGAAGAACGCGGTGATGGCGCCGGGCGCCAAGGCGAGCCACCTCACCTATCTGGGTGATGCCACCATCGGTGCAGGCGCGAATATCGGCGCGGGCACGATCACCTGCAATTACGACGGCTACTTCAAGTACAAGACCGTGATCGGGCCGGGGGCCTTCATCGGCTCGAACTCGGCGCTGGTCGCGCCCGTCACCATCGGCGCGGATGCTATTGTCGCAGCGGGCTCCACCGTCAGCCGCGATGTTGCGCCCGGAGAGCTGCGCATGGTGCGCGCCGAGCAGCTGGTGAAGGACGGTTGGGCCGACCGCTTCCACGACGCCATGAAAAAGAAGAAAGCCGCGGAGAAGAAGGGATGAGCAACGACCTCGCCCCGCTCACCTGCTGGCTGTGCGACCGGCCGATGGGCGATATCGTCCAGTGGCATCACCCGGTGCCCAAGGCCAAGAAGGGCAAGGTAAAGGTGGCGGTGCACCCGATCTGCCACAAGACGATCCATGCCAACTTCACCAACAATGAGCTCGCGCGCATCGGCGACGATGCCGGGGTGATCCGGGGCAACCCGGCCATCGCCAAGTTCGTCGCATGGATCGCGAACAAGCCCGCCGATTTCGACGCGCCTACCCGCTAGTTCGGGGCGTTCCCTCTCATGCGTCCTGCCGCGCTGCCTCGCCGCCGCTGGCGATGTAGTCGGCTTCCCACTGCTCGAACTCGCTGCGGCTCAGCAGGTAGCGTTCGCGCGCTTCGTGGAAGCTGATCGCGCGGTCGCGCACGGCGCGCACCACCTCGTCCTTGCGCGCCTTTGACCAGTGCACCCGGTGATTGCGGGGCAGGGCGTAGTAGCTCTTGATCGCATCGGCGATCGAAACGTTGCTGGGGTAGGCCATCGGTCATACTCCTCGTCGCTAGTCATCGCCCCCGATGGGCCAAGTGTTGACGGGCAGACTTAACGAGTGGCTGCGAGACAGGGTTAACCGGGCGTTGACACTCCGCCCCGTGCGCCGCTTGCGACGAGCCGAGGGCAAAGTGTCGGGCTGCTTTACAGGTGGCCGGGGTTGCTCTTGTTATCTAACGAAAAAAGGGGCGGCTCCCGCGCGGGAACCGCCCCTGTCTGGCGATGCTGTGAAACGCTTTGGGCTATTCGCCCGAGGTTGCCTTGGGCGCGTCCATCAGCCGCTGCATGAGGTAAATGAACTGCAGCGCCTGGAGCTTGGCGCGCTGGTCATTGTCGACCCCGCCGGAGTGGCCGCCGGTGGTGTCCTCGAAGTAGTAATAAGGCTGGCCCAGCTCCTTGAGCCGCGCCGCACCTTTGCGCGCATGGGCAGGGTGGGTGCGGTCATCGGCGGTGGAGGCCCACAGGAAGGGCGAGGGGTAATCCACGCCCGGCACGATCTTCTGGTAGGGCGAGTAGCCCTCGATCCACGCGCGCTGTTCGGGGATGCGCGGATCGCCATATTCGCCGATCCACGAGGCCCCGCGGCCGATCAGGTGATAGCGCAGCATGTCGAACAGCGGGATCTGCACGATCGCCGCGCCGAACAGGTCGGGACGCTGAGTGAAGGCCGTGCCGACCAGTAGCCCGCCCTGCGAGCCGCCCTGGATGCCGAGGTGCTCGGGAGAGGTGAAGCCGCGCTTCACCAGATCCTCGGCCACGGCGATGAAGTCGTCCCAGGTCCGCTGCTTGTTCTCGCGGATCGCGGTCTGGTGCCACTGCGGCCCGAACTCGCCGCCGCCGCGCATGTTGGCGAGCACATAGGCGCCGCCCTTCTCGAGCCACAGCTTGCCGGTCGAGCCGAGATAGGCGGGCAGGCGCGGCACCTGGAAGCCGCCATAGCCGGTCAGCAGTGTGGCGGTGGAACCGTCGGCCTTCATCCCCTTGGGCTTGACGATGAAGTAGGGGATCTTGGTCCCGTCCTTGCTCACCGCCTCGTGCTGTTCGACCTCCATGCCCTCGGGCGTGAAATAGGCCGGCGAGGTCTTGAGCACCGCCGGCGGAGCGGTGCCGTCGCTGTAGTAGAGCGTGGTCGGCTCGAGGAAGCCGCTCACGGTGTACATGATCTGGTCGGTCTCGTCCGAGGAGCTGGCGATGCCGAGCGTCGCATTGTCGGGCAGGGGCACCTGCTTCGACACCCAGGCGCCGTTCTCGAAATTGAACTGCAGCACCTTGCCGACGACATTGTCGAGCAGTGTCACGAACAGCGAGGAGCCGGTGATCGCGCCGCCCTGCTTGGTCTGGCGCGGGCCCGGAGCCCAGACGAGCGTCTTCTTCGCGCCGTTGGGGTTGGCCTTCCACTCCTCCAGGTCCATCGCGATCAGGCTGTCGGCGGGGAAGGTCTGGCCGTCGACGGTCCAGTCGACATCGGTCGAGATCAGGATGTGCCCGTCGACGATCCCGTAGGGCGAGGCCTTGGTGGGAATGTCGAGCTGCAGCCACGCGCCGTCGTTCCAGACATAGATCAGCCGTTCGTGGAAGCTGATGCCGCGATAGGCGGTGCGGGCATGGATCGTGCCGGTGTTGTCGCGCAGCAGCCCGGCGCCCGAGGACACGTCGGTCCGATCGCCGCGGAAGATCTCGGGCGCGTCGGCGATTGCAGTGCCGCGCTTCCATTCGCGGGTGGTGAAGGGATATTCGCTCTCGGTGAGCGTGCCTTCGCCAAAGCCGCGGCTGACCAGCAGGGTATTCTCGTCAACCCACTCCACGCCGCCCTGGCTCTTGGCATCGAGCACGAAGCCGCCTTCGACGAAGGACTTCGTCACCATGTCGAACTCGCGCATGATGGTGGCATCCTCGCCGCCATCGGAGAGCGCGATCATGCACTTGTTGAGCGCCGGCGGCAGGCAGGACGAGCCCTGATACACCCACTCCTTGCCCTCCGCCTTGGCCAGCGCGTCGATGTCGAGCACGACTTCCCATTCGGGGCTGGCGGTGCGGTAGCTTTCGAGGGTCGTGCGGCGCAGCACGCCCTTGGGGTTCGTCTTGTCCTGCCAGAAATTGTACAGGCCATCGGGGCGGAACGAGACGAAGGGGATGCGGTCGTTGCTGTCGAAGATCGCCAGCGCCTCGGCCTTCAACTGGGCATAGCGCGGGTCGGCTTCGAACGCCGCCAGCGTGCGCTCGTTTTCCTTGGCGACCCAGTCGAGCGCCTCGGGCGAGCGGGCCTGCTCGAGCCAGATATAGGGATCCTGCTCGGGGCCGGGGACCCCGTCGACCGGGGCGTCCTGCGCGGCTGCGCCAGTGGTGGACAGGGCCGTCATTGCGAGTGCCAGTGCGAAAGTGGAGACAAGTTTCAAGCGTCCTCTCCTCAGGGGAATGCAGGGCGCTGTTTTGACCGGAGAGGCGAGGAAAGGGAAGGGGATAGACACAAAAAGGGCGAGCCATTGGCCCGCCCTGATTGGTTGTCAGTCGCATGAAGCGGAAGGCTTATCCCTCGACGTGCTCCGCGAGCACGGTGAGGCCCTTCTCGTTCACCTCGGCAAAGCCGCCGCGCACCTGAATGATCTCGGGTGCGGCACCCGCGCTGGCATAGACCTGCACCGCGCCGTCTCGGATGGTGCTCATGAAAGGCGCATGGCCCTCGAGCACGCCGAATTCACCCTCGGTGCCGGGGACGACCACCATGTGGACGTCCTCGGACCGCACGAGCTTGGCCGGGGTGACGAGTTCGAAGTGGAGGGGCATGGTGCCTTACGCCTCTTCGGCCATCTTCTTGGCCTTCTCGACCGCCTGATCGATCCCGCCGACCATGTAGAAGGCCTGCTCGGGCAGGTGGTCATATTCGCCGTCGACCACCGCCTTGAAGCTCTTCACGGTGTCCTCGATCTGCACGAAGCAGCCCGGGATGCCGGTGAAGACTTCCGCGACGTGGAAGGGCTGCGAGAGGAACTTCTGGATCTTGCGCGCGCGGGCGACGGTGAGCTTGTCCTCTTCCGACAGCTCGTCCATCCCGAGGATCGCGATGATGTCCTGCAGCGACTTGTACTTCTGCAGGATTTCCTGAACGCGGCGGGCGGTTTCGTAGTGCTCGGCACCGACGACGCGGGGTTCGAGAACGCGGCTGGTCGAGTCCAGCGGGTCCACCGCGGGGTAGATGCCGAGTTCCGAGATCGCGCGGCTCAGCGTGGTGGTCGCGTCAAGGTGCGCGAAGCTGGTCGCCGGCGCCGGGTCGGTAAGGTCGTCCGCGGGCACGTAGATCGCCTGCACCGAGGTGATCGAGCCCTTGGTGGTCGAGGTGATGCGCTCCTGCAGCTTGCCCATGTCGGTCGCGAGGGTCGGCTGGTAGCCCACCGCCGAGGGGATGCGGCCGAGCAGCGCCGACACTTCCGAACCCGCCTGGGTGAAGCGGAAGATATTGTCGACGAAGAACAGCACGTCCTGGCCTTCGACGTCGCGGAAGTACTCCGCCATGGTCAGGCCCGACAGCGCGACGCGCGCGCGGGCGCCCGGGGGCTCGTTCATCTGGCCGAAGACGAGCGCCACCTTGGAGCCTTCCGAGGTCGCATTGCCCTCGGCGTCCTTGGCGATAACGCCGGCGTCGAGGAATTCGTGGTAGAGGTCGTTGCCCTCGCGGGTGCGCTCACCCACGCCGGCGAACACCGACACGCCGCCGTGGCCCTTGGCGATGTTGTTGATGAGTTCCTGAATGAGCACGGTCTTGCCCACGCCCGCGCCGCCGAACAGGCCGATCTTGCCGCCCTTGGCGTAAGGGGCGAGGAGGTCGATCACCTTGATGCCGGTGACGAGGATCGCGGCTTCGGTCGACTGGTCGACGAAGGCCGGGGCTTCGGCGTGGATCGGGGCGGTGGTTTCCGCGCCGATCGGGCCGCGCTCGTCGATCGCTTCACCGACGACGTTCATGATGCGGCCGAGCACCTTGGGGCCGACCGGCACCGAGATCTGCGCACCGGTGTTGATCACTTCGCTGCCGCGCACGAGACCCTCGGTCGCGTCCATCGCGATGGTGCGCACGGTGTTCTCGCCGAGGTGCTGGGCGACTTCGAGCACCAGCGTCTTGTCGCCGTTGCGGGTTTCGAGCGCGGTGAGGATCGCGGGCAGTTCGCCTTCGAACTGCACGTCGACGACAGCGCCGATCACCTGCGAGATGGTGCCGTTGGTGGTCTGGTTGAGAGCGGCGGTGGCCATTTTTCGTTCCTAGCCTTCGTTTAGAGCGCTTCTGCGCCCGCAATGATTTCGATGAGTTCGGTGGTGATCGCGGCCTGGCGGCTGCGGTTGTACTGGATGGTGAGCTTCTGGATCAGCTCGCCCGCGTTGCGCGTGGCGTTGTCCATCGCGGTCATCGAGGCACCCTGTTCGGAAGCCTCACGCTCGAGCAGCGCGCCGAACAGCTGGGTGCGCACGTAGCGCGGCAGCAGTTCTTCGAGGATCTCTTCCTCGCCCGGCTCGTAATCGACCACGGCATCGCTCGCCGCGGCTTCAGCCGGAGCGGGGACGGGGATCAGCTGGGTAGCGGTCGGATCCTGAGCCAGCGCCGACTTGAAGGTCGGGTAGATCAGGTGCGCGACATCGAACTTGCCGGCGTCGAACATCGCGATCAGCTCGTTCGCGATGCTTTCTGCCTCGGCAAAGCCCGGGGTCTTGACCGTGCTGGTGTCGAAGCCTGCGCCGATCTGGTTCGGGAACTCGCGCTTGAGCGGCGCGCGGCCCTTCTTGCCGACGAGGTAGAATTCGACCGACTTGCCCGCCGCCTGCAACTCGCGCGCCTTGGCCTTGGCGGCCTTGACGAGGTTCGAGTTGAGACCGCCGCACAGGCCCTTGTCGGTGTTGACCACCACGAGGAGGTTGCGCTGGTCGGAGCCGGTGCCGGCCAGCAGGCGAGGGGCGGCATCGCCCGACACCTTGCCCGCCAGCGAGGCCATCACCGCGGCAAGGCGCGTCGCATAGGGACGCGCCGCCTCCGCCGCGCTCTGGGCACGGCGCAGCTTGGCCGCCGCGACCATCTGCTTGGCCTTGGTGATCTTCTGGGTCGACTTGACCGAGTTGATCCGGCCCTTGAGTTCCTTGAGTGAGGGCACGTCAGGGCGTCCTTACGCGAACTGCTTGCCGAAAGCTTCGAGCGCAGCCTTGGTTTTGTCTGCCACTTCGCCTTCGAACTTCTTCGAGGTGCGGATCTCGGCCAGCACGTCGCCGTGTTCGCGGCGCATGAAGTCGAGCATCTGCGCTTCGTATTCGTTGACGCGGTTCACCGGGATCGAATCGAGGAAGCCGTTGGTGCCGGCGTAGATCGACACGGTCTGCTCTTCGAACGGCATCGGCGAGAACTGCTTTTGCTTCAGAAGCTCGGTCAGGCGCGCGCCGCGGTTGAGCAGCTTCTGCGTCGCGGCGTCGAGGTCCGAGCCGAACTGCGCGAAGGCCGCCATTTCGCGGTACTGCGCGAGGTCGAGCTTCATCGAGCCCGAAACCTTCTTCATCGCCTTGGTCTGGGCGGCACCGCCCACACGCGACACCGACAGACCGACGTTGATCGCCGGACGGATGCCCTGATAGAACAGGCCGGTTTCGAGGAAGATCTGGCCGTCGGTGATCGAGATCACGTTGGTCGGAATATAGGCCGACACGTCGCCCGCCTGGGTTTCGATGATCGGCAGCGCGGTGAGCGAGCCGTGGCCGTTTTCCTCGTTCATCTTCGCAGCGCGCTCGAGCAGGCGGCTGTGGAGATAGAACACGTCGCCCGGATAGGCTTCGCGGCCCGGAGGACGACGCAGCAGCAGCGACATCTGGCGGTAGGCGACGGCCTGCTTCGAAAGGTCGTCATAGACGATCACGGCGTGCATGCCGTTGTCGCGGAAATACTCGCCCATCGCGCAGCCGGTGTAGGGCGCGAGGTACTGGAGCGGAGCGGGCTCCGAAGCGGTCGCGGCGACCACGATGGAATATTCCATCGCGCCGTTTTCTTCGAGCTGCTTGACGATCTGCGCGACGGTCGAACGCTTCTGGCCGACCGCGACGTAGACGCAGTAGAGCTTCTTCTTCTCGTCGTCGCCCGCGTTGGCTTCCTTCTGATTGATAAAGGTGTCGATCGCAACGGCGGTCTTGCCGGTCTGACGGTCACCGATGATCAGCTCGCGCTGGCCGCGGCCGACGGGGACGAGGGCGTCGATCGCCTTGAGGCCGGTCTGCACGGGCTCCGAGACGGATTCGCGCGGGATGATGCCCGGCGCCTTCACTTCGACGCGGCTGCGCTTTTCAGCCACGATCGGGCCCTTGCCGTCGATCGGGTTGCCGAGCGCGTCGACCACACGGCCGAGCAGGCCCTTGCCGACCGGCACGTCCACGATGGTGCCGGTGCGCTTGACGACATCGCCTTCCTTGATCTCGCTATCCGAGCCGAAGATCACGACGCCGACATTGTCGGCTTCGAGGTTCAGAGCCATGCCCTGCACCCCGTTGGCGAATTCCACCATCTCGCCGGCCTGCACCTTGTCGAGGCCGTGAATGCGGGCGATCCCGTCACCCACCGACAGCACGGTGCCGGTTTCGCTGACTTCGGCCTCGGTGCCGAAATTGGCGATCTGGTCCTTGATGACCTTCGAGATTTCTGCGGCGCGGATTTCCATTTTTCGTGTCCTTTAAGCCTGCATGGCTTTGGCGAGCGAGTTGAGACGGGTGCGGATCGAGGCATCAATGCGCTGCGAACCGATGGTGACGACAAGGCCGCCGAGAAGGTCGGGATCGACCGAGGCGGTGAGCATGACAGTGCGCCCTTCGCGCGCCGTCAGCTTGTTCTTGAGCGCGGTCAGCTGGGTAGCCGACAGCGGGTGGGCGCTGGTGACGGTGGCCGACACCTCGCCGCGCTGGGCAGCAGCGATCGCCTTGAAGGCGGAAATGATCGCGGGCAGCTTAGCCAGACGGCGGTTGGCGGCGAGCACGCCGAGGAAATTGGTGGTCAGCGGCGACAGCTTCAGCTTCTTCGCCACTGCGGCCATGACCTTGCCCTGCACGTCACGCGCAAGTTCGGGGTTGGTGGTCAGCGCCGCCAGATCGGCCGATTCGCCGAGAGCAGCCGCCAGCTTCTCGAGATCGCTCTCGACAGCGGTGACCGTCCCGTTCTCGCTGGCGAGATCGAACAGGGCCGAAGCATAGCGTCCAGCCAGGCTGGCCTTGATACCGGCGGAAATATCCACGCGCGTGCAGTCCTCTCGGAAAACTCGTAAGGGGTCTTGCTTGGGCTTTGGAGGCGGAGCGCGCACAAGGGCACCCCGTCAAAGTTGGCGCGCGCCTAGCAACAGATTCCCGTTCCTGCAAGCCGTCGGGGGTAGTAATTGTGCAGGTGCGAATTGGGAGTGCCGTCAGGGTCTGGTGAAACCCGTCTCTTCACGCGCTGCCTCGGACGCCTGCCAGTCGAGATAGCGCAAGCCCATGCGCCCGCCTGCCAGCAGCGCCAGCACGCCTGCGATCAGCACCAGCCAGCGCCTGCGGCTCATGGCGTCACCCGCTTCGCCTTGCAGCCATAGACCAGCCGCTCGTTGGGTGCCTCGGGCAGCAGCGCAAGGAGCGCGGATTGCTGTTCGCCGAGCTTGCGCGCGGCATCGCTCACCCCGCAGGCCGGAGGTGAATATTGCGCGCGGGTTTCGAGCACCTTGTCCATCGCCTCCTGACCCAGCAGGTAGCGGTCGGTGCGGAAGGCGCGGGTGTCGGGATCGTAGCGGTTGACCGCGACCGCTGCCTCGTCCTCCAGCACCAGCACCCGGCTCCATTCGCCGCCTGCCGAAAGCCCGTACTGGGTGCGGGTGTTGACGCAGCCGTCGGCGGCCCAGTCGAAGGCGACATCGTCGGTGCGGGCGGTGGTGACGCGGCTGCGTTCGGCCACCAGCGTGCAGATCAGCGCGCCCTCGGCGGCCGTGTCGCCACCCGGCGCGGTGCTCTCAGCGCCGTCATCCCCGCCGAGCGCGGCGGCGACCTTTTCCTC
Organism: Porphyrobacter sp.; assembly: GCA_027531395.1. Classification (GTDB taxonomy): domain Bacteria; phylum Pseudomonadota; class Alphaproteobacteria; order Sphingomonadales; family Sphingomonadaceae; genus Erythrobacter. Next base: position 330,785 of record JAPZRO010000004.1, read on the forward strand.
GATCGCGGCAAGGCCGGGGCGGGTGAACCACAATGTCAACGCCCCGATCACGGCGACACCTGAGAAAGCGGCGGCCATGCCGGCGCGCTTGCGGGTCTCGGGATCGCGCCGCCACACCACCGCAGCATAGCCGCTGCCGATCGCCGCCAGCAGCGCGAGCAGGGCGAGGGCCATCGCGTTCTCGCGCGCGTCGAGCACTTCCATCTGCGCTGCCAGCCGCGCCTGTTCGCGCGCCTCGCCATCGGCCTGCGCGCGGATCGCCAGCCGCTCGCGCGCGGCGGCCTGCTCGGCCTCGAGCCGCTGGCGTTCCTCGGCATTGAGGTCGGCGATCGAGCGGCAGGGCAGGGCGTTGACCACCGGCTTCACTCCGTTGCCCTCGAGGAAGGGCAGCAATTCGCGCAAGGAGACCGCGAAGTAGAACTCCGCATCCCCGCCATTGGCATCGGCGCTGAAGCTATTGACCCCGATCACCCGTCCGCAGGGATCGAGCAGCGGCCCGCCCGAATTGCCGCGCGCGATGGGGGCGGTGTGGAGGATCGTGTCGAATTGCCGCGAAGGCCGCTCGCCTGACAGGAAGCCACGCGATTTGACCGCCGGCTGCGGGCGGAAAACATCCGCGATATCAAGTCCCTGCGCCAGATCGACATTCATCGGATAGCCCACCGCCGAAACCTCGCCGCCGGTGCCGCCCGCGCCGGATGCCAGCGCCAGCGGCGGCAGGCGCAGCGAGCCCTTGGCGATTTCAAGCAGCGCCAGATCGTTGCGCGGGCTGATCGCGATCACCCGGGCAAAGGCCCCGCCTTCGCCCTCGGACGGCACGATCCCGATCCGCAGCGTATCGTCCTGGCTCGCCTCGCTCACCACATGGGCATTGGTGACGATCCGCGTGGGGCTGACCGCAAACCCGGTGCCGTGGCTGATAGGGACGGGCTGGCCGTCGCGCTCGCCGATCAGCACCACCCGCACCACCCCGCGCGCGGCCGCGTCGATATCGGCAGGGTCGGCCGCGGCAGGGGCGGCCAGCACAAGAAGCAGCATGACGCCCGCAGCGAGCCGCAACCACAAGTTGATGATTTCGCTGGTCACGGACATGCGATAGAGGCCTTGAAGACAAACCGGTAACCGCACTTGGCACCTCGTCACACGCGGATCAACCTTGCAGGGGAAGGCAGAAGGCAATGGCGAAGTGGTTCACTCTGGCGGTTTTGGGGGCGACAGTAACGGCGCTACCCCTGGCCTCGGCGGCTGAGGCGCAGGATGTCAGGAGCACCGGCTTTACCGTGGCCGACAAGAACTTCACCGTCGCCGTTCCCGAGGGCTATTGCCTGCCCGAGGGTGCTGACAAGGCGCTGGCCGAGGCCTTCGCCAATATCGACTCGCTCAATTTCACCCATGCCAACCTGCGCAGCTGCACCAATCCCGAGGTCGACTATTCGATCGTCAAATCCGAGCGCAACGCCCAGCCGATCGGCATCCCCAAGGCGATGTTCATCGCGCTGGCCGCCAAGCAGCTGGAAAGCGAACTCGGCCAGCAGCAGCTCGCTCAGGGGATCGACTCGGGGAGCGTAGACGTGGCCAAGGGCACCGGCGAGGCGATTACGATCAACAGCGGCAGCGCGCGCGCCGGAGGGTTTGACGACGACTGCGTCTATATCCTTGGCACGGTTGTCGTTGCGGCGGGCACGGAACAGGTGACGACCAACTTTGCCACCTGCCTGACGCTGGCGGGCCAGCGGGTTTTCGCGGTGCACTCCTATGCCGATGCGGGGAGCGACGTTTCCTTTGATGCGCTCAAGGCACGCAGCCGCGCGATCGGTGCCAGCATAGCGCCCACGGCCTGATCCGACATTGAGCGCAAGCTTCCCGGGTGCCGGCGGGCAGCTGCGGGCCTATCCGGAGCGGGTCAATCGGAGGGACCGTGATGGATTATGTGATCGAGGGCCTCGACCCCGCCCCTTTCGCCCCGCTTTTCGGGCTCGGCGATGCCGACCTCGCCGCGCGCGGCGCGGTGCGCGTGATCGCCGATGAAACGCCTGGATACCCCTGCCGCGTGAGTCTCGAGGATGCCGCCCCCGGCACGGCGCTGCTGTTGATCAACCACGTCAGCCGCCCGGCAGAAGGACCTTACCGCACCGCCCACGCGATCTTCGTGAGCGAGCGCGCAATGGCACCGGCGCGCTTCGTCAATGCGCTCCCGCCGGTGTTCGGCCCCCGGGTGCTTTCCTTGCGCGGGTTCGACGCAGAGGGCATGATGGTGGACGCGCTTCTCAGCCGGCCTGGCGAGGCCGAAGCGGGCTTGCAGCATTTGCTGGCGCAGGAGCGGATCGTCGAGGCCGACGTCCACAACGCCGTGCGCGGGTGCTTTGCGGCGCGGGCGCGGCGGATCGGGGGTGTTTCACGTGAAACATTATGAGAACATCACCGACGATGCCCGCTGGCAGGCGATGCTGGCCAAGGACCGGCGCTTCGACGGGGCCTTCGTGACCGGCGTCCATTCGACCGGGATCTACTGCCGTCCCTCCTGCCCCGCGCGGGCACCCTTGCGCAAGAACGTGCGCTTCTATGCGACCGCGCGGGATGCCGAGGCGGCGGGGCTGAGGCCGTGCAAGCGCTGTTCGCCAAACACGCAGAGCGCCGAGGAGGCCTGCGTGCTCGCCGCCATCGCCGCGATCCGCGACCGGGGAGCGATGACGCTCGACGAACTCTCGGACCTCACCGGTTATGCCCCCACGCACTTCCAGCGCCTGTTCAAACGCACCGTCGGCCTCTCGCCTGCCGCCTTCGCCCGCGCCTTGCGCGAGGAACGTGTGCGAGAGGCGCTGGCAAAGGGTCTGAACGTGACCGAAGCCCTTTCGGAAGCGGGCTACGTGGGCACCGGACAATTCTATGCAGAGACGAAAGGCAGGCTGGGCATGAGCCCGAGTGACTGGAGCAAGGGCGGCGCGGGCCGCGTGGTCAATTGGGCGGTGCTGGAAACCTCGCTGGGGTCGATGCTGGTCGCCGCAACGGACAAGGGCGTGTGCTGCCTCGCTTTCGGCGAGGGCGAGGCGGAGTTGCAGGCGCGTTTTCCCAAGGCCCAGCTGGTGCCCGCGGGCGAGGACTTCCGCGAGCTTTTCGCGCAGGTGCTGGCGGCGGTCGAACAGCCGGGGCCAGGCAGCGCCGCGATCCCGCTCGACGTGAAAGGCACCGCCTTCCAGCAGCGCGTCTGGGAAGAACTGCGCCGCATCCCGCACGGCGAGACGCGGAGCTATGGCGAGCTGGCGGCGGCGCTCGGCAACCCCAAGGCGAGCCGCGCGGTCGGCGGAGCGAACGGGGCGAACCACGTCGCGGTGCTGATCCCGTGCCACAGGGTGATCGCAAGCGACGGGACGCTGGGCGGCTATGCCTATGGGCTCGACATCAAGGCGGAGTTGCTCAGACGCGAGGGGGTGTGAGGCAATTCTTGCTTACGCCTTTTTCATGCTCTAGTTTGATTTCGTGACTGTTTTGAACCGCTTCCGGCCCTATTTCCTGCTTATCGCAGCTCTGCCTGCTCTGGCTGCGGTTCATCTTCTTGGTCCGATCGGCTGGCAGGGCGGAGTCCTTCTGATCCTTTACGGCAGCTGGATCGGCGATATTCACGGCAGGCTCAATCCGCGCCCCGATCTGCCCGAGGATCCGCAGCCGTGGTTGCCTTGGAACAGGCTCGGCGCGGGCGAGAAGCTCGAATATCTCCTGCCGACCTTGCTCATGATCGCCTTGGGAGCGCTTGGGACCACGGCGATACTGCTCGCCGGTGGGACGGGAATCAAGCACTGGCTGACGCTGGCTTGCTGGCTTGCCTTCGTCGCCATGGGGGCCTGGGATCTGCGCCGCAGATGGCTCCGCCGCTGGGGCGCGCTGGAAAGCGAATAAGCCAGCGAGGCCCCGGCTCGGGGGCCGGGGCGACGAAGTTAGTCCAGCTTCGGCGGCATCCCCGGTTCGCACTTGGCCATCGCGCGCTGGTAGGCTTCGCGTTCGCCGATGCGCTTCAGGTAGGCCTTCAAGTTCGGCAGGTGGTCAATGCTCATCCCGCTCATCGCGCGGCTGGTGGTGAGCTGGAAGCCCATCATGATGTCCGCGGTGGTCAGCTGCGATCCGCCGAAATAGTCCGCCTCGCCCAGCCGCTTTTCGACGATCGCCCAGCCTTTCGCGACGCGGTCGGCCACGAAGGGCGGGAGTTCGGTCGCGCCCATGAACTGCGCCACCAGCGCCATCATCCCATTGGTCATGAAGGTCGCGTTGGCCCAGTGGTAGTAGAACAGGTGGTCGGCGAAATCGGGATGATCCGCGCCCGGCACCAGCGGCGTGCCGGGGGCATATTTCGCGACGATATAGTCCATGATCGCCCCGCTCTCGCCCAGCACCAGGTCGCCATCGGTGATCACCGGCGCGATGCCCATCGGGTGCAGCGCCTTGTATTCGTCGGGCGCCAGGCGGTTGTCGGTGCGGCGGGTGTAGAGCTTGAGATTGTAGTCGATCCCCAGCTCCTCGGCGAGCCAGACGATGCGTTCGGATTGCGACAGGCGCAGGTGGTGGATGGTCAGCATGGCTCTCTCCCCTCAGTGTTTCTCGCCCAACCTTTGCGGGCAGGTTCGAGAGAGTCGAGGAATTTTTCGGCCGTCTCCAGATATTCGCGCTGCTTGGTCGCGCCCATCTTGTCCCAGGTGGCATAAATGCGCCCGATGCGGTGATTGCTTTCGAGCCGCGCGCGGTTGCGGTCCATGAAGTGCCAGTAGAGCGGGTTGAAGGGGCAGGCGTTGGGCCCGGTCTTCTGCGCCACCTTGTAGCGGCAGCCACCGCAGTAATTGCTCATCTTGTTGATGTAGTTGCCGCTCGCCGCATAGGGCTTGGTCGCGAGCCTGCCACCATCGGCATAGAGCACCATGCCGGCCACGTTCGGCAGTTCGACCCATTCGAAGGCATCGGCATAGACCGCGAGATACCAGTCGGCGACTTGGCTAGGATCGATCCCGGCGATCAGGCAGAAATTGCCGAGCACCATCAGCCGCTGGATATGGTGTGCATGGGCATCCTCGCGGGTGGTGCGGATGCAGTCGGCAAGGCAGCGCATCTCGGTCTTGCCGGTCCAGAAGAACTCCGGGAGCGGCCGGTCCGCGGCGAGTTCATTGGCTTCGGCGAGGCCGGGCATCTGGTGCCAGTAGAACCCGCGCACATATTCGCGCCAGCCGATGATCTGGCGGATGAAGCCCTCGACCGAATTGAGGGGAGCCCTGCCTGATTGATAGGCAGCCTCGGCGCGGCGGCACAGCTCCAGCGGATCGAGCAGCCCGATATTGAGGCTGGTCGATAGCATCGAGTGGTAGAGATCGTCCGACCCGTGCACCATCGCATCCTGATAGGGGCCGAAAAGGGCGAGGCGGCGGGCGAAGAAGGCCTCGGCGGCTTCGAGCGCCTGTGCGCGGGTGACGGGCCAGCCGAAGGGTTCGAGGTCGCCAAAGTGATCGGGGAAGCGCGCGCCCACCAGCGCGATCACACCTTGCGTGATGGCATCGGGCGCGAATTTGGGTGCCGGCGGGGCGCGCAGGCCTTCCTTGGGCGGCTCGCGGTTTTCGGCATCGAGGTTCCAGACGCCGCTGACGGGCTTGTCGCCCTCCATCAAGAGCCCCGTCTTGCGGCGCATTTCGCGGTAGAAATACTCCATCGTCAGGTGCTTGCGCCCGTCTGCGAAGCGGCGGAAATCCGCGTGGGTGGCGATGAACCGCGTGTCGGGGAGGATCGAGACGGGGCAGGGGAAGCGGCCCTCCCATTCGAGCATGGCTTCATGCACCCGCCACTCGCCGCTTTCGGTCACGCGGATTTCGGACGGGGCATGGCGTTCGATGGCGCGGGCGACCTCGCCGGTGAAGCTGCCGGTGTTGGCGGGGTCGTCGAGCGTGACGTAATCGACCTGCCAGCCCTCGGCACGCAATTCGGCGGCGAAGTGGCGCATGGCCGAGAAGATCAGCACGATCTTCTGCTTGTGGTGTTTCACATAGGTCGCCTCGTCCCACACCTCCATCATGAGGATGCGGGTTTCGGCGGGGCTGAGGCCGTGGAGGCTTGAGAGATTGCGCGACAGCTGGTCGCCGAGGATCGGCATGAGAACGGGAGAGGTCATGGGGGCCATACGCGAGGCACCCCCTTTCGGTTTCGTCAGACGAAGGAATAGGGGTCGATATCCACCCCCACGCGCACCCCGGGGGCGAAGTTCACGGCCGCGATCCAGTCCCGCAGCACCGCCTGCAGATTGGCGCTGCGCTTCGCATTCACCAGAAAGCGGTAGCGATAGCGCCCGCGCAGCAGCGCCAGCGGGGCAGGGGCGGGGCCGAGGATCTGGACATCGGCAAGGCGCGGGCGGACATCGCCCAGCCGCACTGCCGCCTCGCGCGCTTCCTTCTCGTCTTCGGAGGAGAGAATGATCGCCGCCCAGCGCCCGAACGGCGGAGCGTTGGCATCGCGGCGGGCGGCGGTTTCGGCGGCGTAGAACCCGTCGCGGTCGTTGTTGGCCAGCGCCGCGATCACCGGCGCATCGGGGTGGCGGGTCTGGATCAGCACCTCGCCCGGCTTGGCCCCGCGCCCCGCGCGCCCCGCGACCTGCGCGACCTGCGAATAGGTGCGCTCGGCCGCGCGCAGATCGCCGCCTTCAAGGCCGAGATCGGCATCGACCACGCCGACCAGCGTGAGCTCGGGAAAATGGAAGCCCTTGGTGACGAGCTGCGTGCCGATGATGATGTCGATCGCGCCCGCTTCTGCCGCCGCGATGAACTGCGCCGCCCTTTCGGGAGTGTTGAGCGTGTCCGACGTCGCCAGCGCGATGCGCGCCTCGGGGAACAGGTCGCGCACCTCGTCGGCGATGCGCTCGACCCCGGGACCGCAAGCGACGAGGCAGTCGCTCTCGCCGCATTCGGGGCAGGCCTCGGGCACGCGCGTCTCGAACCCGCAATGGTGGCAGGCGAGGCGCGATGACAGGCGGTGCTCGACCAGCCACGCGCTGCAACTCGGGCATTTGAAGCGGTGCCCGCAATTCCTGCAAAGCGTCAGCGGGGCATAGCCGCGGCGGTTGAGGAACAGCAGCGACTGTTCGCCCTTGGCGAGCCGGTCGCGTAGGCCCTCGATCAAGGGCCCCGCGAGCCAGCGGCCGCTGCCGGGCTTTTCTTCCGTCAGGTTGATCAGCGCTACCTGCGGCAGGCTGGCCCCGCCGAAGCGGGCGGGCAGATCGAGCTTCTCGTAGATGCCCTGCGCCGCCATGTGCAGGCTTTCGAGCGCAGGGGTGGCGCTCGCCAGCACCACCGGCACACCTTCGAACCTTGCGCGCATCACGGAAACATCGCGGGCGTTGTAGCGCACCCCGTCATCCTGCTTGAAGCTGACCTCGTGCGCCTCGTCGACCACGATCAGGCCGAGGTTGGCATAGGGCAGGAACAGCGCCGAACGCGCGCCGACCACCACCTGCGCCGATCCGTCCGCAATCGCCCGCCATGCGCGGCGGCGCTCGGTCGATTTCAGCGAGGAATGCCACAGCACCGGCGCCGCGCCGAAGCGGGCGGCAAAGCGCGCAAGGAAATTCTCGGTCAGCGCGATTTCGGGCAGCAGGACCAGCACCTGCCGGCCCATCCGCAAGGCTGCGGCGACGGGCTCGAAATAGGTCTCGGTCTTGCCGGACCCGGTCACCCCGTCGAGCAGGAAGGGCGCAAAGGCGCGCGCTTCAACCGCCGCCACCAGCCGCGTGGCGACGGCCGATTGTTCGGGCGAGAGGTCGGGCGGGGCATGGTCGGGATCGGCGGGCGGGTAAGGCCGGTCGATGTTTACGGTCACCGGCTCGATCACGCCCTGATTGACGAGCCCGCGCAGCACGCCCTCGGAGACCCCGGCGATCCCCGCCAGCTCGCGCATCGTGCCCTGTTCGCCCTCCAGCGCCTCGATCGCGGCGAGGCGCTGGGCAGTCATGCGTTCGGGGGTGCCGCCCGACAGGCGGTATTCGGTCATGGTCGCCGGCCCGCCCAGCGCGCCGCCGCTGGCCAGCGCCATCCGCGCCACGCTGGCGAGCGGGGCGCAGTAATAGTCGGCGGTCCACTCGATCAGGCGTCGCAAGGGCGCAGGAAGCGGCGGCACAGGCACCACTTCGAGAATCGGGCGCAGCCGCTCGAAGGCGATTTCCTCGCCTGGCAGGCGGCCTTCGTCCCACACGATCCCCGTTACCTTGCGCGGGCCCAGCGGCGCGATCACCACGCTCCCGGCAGGCGCGCTCACCCCCTCGGGCAGCCGGTAATCGAGCGGGCCCAATGCGGCATTGAGGACAAGCAGGCGGATGCGGTTCATCGTAGGGTTATATGGAGAGCGGCATGAGCATCGGGCAAGTATGGAGACAGTGCCAATGACCGAGTTTCTTGCTCCCACCCGCCGCTCGCTCCTCGCCGGGTTCGCCGGTGCGGGCGCGCTGGTGCTGTTGCCCGGCTGCGCCAGCACCGGCCCGGCCTTCACCATGGAGGAAGCGATCCGCCGGATGCTGCTGCTCGCCAGCGAGAACGCCTTCGCCCGCCTGACCGCGCCGGGAGGTTTCTGGGACGAACAGGTCGCGCGCATCGGCCTCGACCAGTTTCTGGGCACGCGCGGCAATACCCTGTCGCGCATCCTCACCTCGCAGCTGTTCAAGGACCGGCTCGAGGAACGCTTCGCCAGTTTCGCGATCGACGCGAGCTTCCGCGCCGCGCCGGTGGTGACCGATGCGGTCGAGGTGATCGGCTTTGCCAACGCGGTCGAACTGGTGCGCGGCGGGCCGAGCGCGGCGAGCGATTTCCTGCGGCTCGAACTCGGCACCGCGCTGATCGATGCGATGGTGCCGGAACTGGGTGAGGCGATCCGGCTGGCCGAAGACCCACTGGTGGGCGAGGCGCTGGGCGCTCTCACCGGGGTCAGGGTCAGCGAGGTCGCCAGCCGCATCGGACGCGAGGTCGATGATGCGATCTGGGGCGAGATCGCGCGCGAGGAAGCCGCCATCCGCCGCGATCCGGGCGCCACCCGCGATCCGGTGCTGATCGCGGTGTTCGGCGGGCTGGGGCGGGTCTAGAAGCTCCAGTTGAGCGTCAGCTGCGGTACGTGGCTGATGGCGTCCGGACGGCCATCGCGCGGCGTGATCTGGAGCATGTAGCTGGGTGCGATTTCGAGCCGGTCGCTGACCTGATAGGCGAGGCCCACGATGTTGCGAACCTGCTCGGTTCCGCGCCGCCCGCCATCGCGCCGTGACTGGACGATCCCGAACCATTCCGCCGATCCGAACACTTCGACCTGCGAAGCGACGGGTTGGGTATATTGCACCCGCTGGCGAATGCGCAGTTCGACCTGGTCGGCCCCGTCGAACCAGCGCTGTTCGAACCGGGTGCGCAGGTCGAGGCCCTTGCTGGCATAACGGAATTGCTGGTGCGGGCGGTACTCGCTGACGCCGCCAGTCTGGAACAGCGACATTCCCCCACCGATTCGCACCTCGTCATCAAGCGCCTTCTCGACGCTCAACCGGAAGGTCTGCTGATCGGCGCCGAATTCGGGGTCGCGCCAGCGGTAGGAAGCGTCCACAGTCAGGAAGACATCGTCGTCAAGCTTGCCCCGGGCAAAGCCGACCAGCCAGAATTGCGTGTCTTCCGGGTTGGCATGCGCACTCGACGGTTGCCAAGCCGCGCAACCGGCGGCAAGCAGCATCGCAAATCGCATCGGCTGGCGCGTCATGCCTGCCACCTAGTCCCCGCGCCCCTGCGCTGGCTATCGCAAATTTACTGGAGTGACCCCATGAAATTCTTTGCCGACACTGCTGAGATCGACGCGATCAAGGATCTCGCCGCCACCGGCCTGCTCGACGGGGTGACGACCAACCCCTCGCTGATCGCCAAGTCGGGCCGCGACTTCATGGAAGTGACCAAGGAAATCTGCGCGATCGTCGACGGCCCGGTCAGCGCCGAAGTGGTGGCGCTCGATCACGCTACAATGATGAAAGAGGCCGAAGTGCTGCGCAAGATCGCGGACAATGTCTGCATCAAGGTGCCGCTGACGGTCGACGGCCTCAAGACCTGCAAGGCGCTCACCGGCGAAGGCACGATGGTGAACGTGACCCTGTGTTTCTCGGCCAACCAGGCGCTGCTCGCGGCCAAGGCCGGCGCGACCTTCATCTCGCCCTTCGTCGGGCGGCATGACGACAACGGCTTCGACGGGATGGACCTGATCGAGGACATCCGCCTGATCTACGACAACTACAACTTCGCCACCGAAATCCTCGTCGCGAGCGTGCGTCACACCACCCACGTCCTGCAGGCCGCCAAGATCGGCGCGGACGTGATGACCGCGCCGCCCAAGGTGATCCACGACCTGTTCAAGCACGTGCTGACCGACAAGGGCATCGAGGGCTTCCTCGCCGACTGGGCCAAGACCGGACAGAGCATCCTCTGACGCGCGGCTGCGGGGCCTGATGAATTTGCGGCTTCCCCGGGCCAATCTCGTTGCTAAAGAAAACGGATAATGGCTGACCAGTCCCCGCTCGATCTGTTCAAGCAGGCGCTCACCGGCGCGTCGCGGGCGATTGCGCGCGATCCCGAGGTCGAGGTCGCGTGGAGCGCCGATGTGCCCGGCGCGGCGGGCAACCGTTTCCGCGTGCCGCTGCCGGGGCGCGATCTGCCCGCCGATCAGGTGACCGAGGCGCGCGGCTTTGCGGATTCCTTTGCGCTCAAGCTGCGCCACCACGACGCCGCGCTCCACGCCCGCTCCGCGCCGCCCGAACCCATCGCGCGCGCCTGCTATGACGCGATCGAGCAGGTGCGTTACGAGGCACTGGGCGCCAACCGGTTCGGCGGGATCAAGGCCAATCTCGACGCAGCGACCGAGATGCGTACCGCGTCCGACAAGATCGTGCGCGCGCAGAATTCCTCCGAAGTGCCGCTCCAGACCGCGCTCGCGCTGCTGGTGCGCGAGGCGCTGACCGGCGAGGCGGTGCCGGAAAAGGCCCGCGGCGGGATCGAGCTTGTGCGCGATTTCCTCGAGGAGAAGGTCGGCGGCGACTTTGCCGGCCTTGCCGAGAAGATCGGCGATCAGGAAGCCTTCCAGAAGCTCGCGCTCGACATGCTGCGCGAGCTCGATCTCACCCGGCCCACCGATGCGCCCGAGGACGGCGAATCCGACGAGCCCGATGACGAGGACGGCCCTGACGACAGCGAGGGCGAGGACGAGAACCAGGGCGAGGGCGATCCGCAGGCGGCCGAAATGGCCGGCGACATGGCCGAAGGCGAGGGCGAGGGGCAGGAATCCTCGGACACCCAGACCGACAGCGAGATGTCGGAAGGCGAACCGGGCGACGACAGCGATGCCTCCAACGCGCCGGTGCGCCCCAACCGTCCGCAGGCCGAAGTCCCCGCGAGCGTCGATTACAAGGCCTTCACCACCCGCTTCGACGAGGAAGTCGCCGCGCCCGACCTGTGCGACGCCGAGGAGCTCGACCGGCTGCGCGCCTATCTCGACAGCCAGCTCACCGGGCTTCAGGGCGTCGTGACGCGGCTCGCGAACCGGCTCCAGCGCCGTCTGATGGCGCAGCAGAACCGCAGCTGGGACTTCGATCAGGAAGAAGGCGTGCTCGATGCCGCGCGGCTGGCCCGCGTAATCATCTCGCCCGGTACCGCGCTCAGCTACAAGGTCGAGCGCGATGTCGAGTTCAAGGACACGATCGTCACGCTCTTGATCGACAATTCGGGCTCGATGAGGGGCCGTCCGATCTCCATCGCCGCGATCAGTGCCGACATTCTGGCGAGGACGCTCGAACGCTGCGGGGTCAAGACCGAAATCCTCGGCTTCACCACACGCGCGTGGAAGGGCGGGCAGAGCCGCGAGGCATGGCTCGCCGATGGCAAGCCCGCCAATCCGGGCCGCCTCAACGATCTCAGACACATCATCTACAAGCAGGCCGACGAGCCGTGGCGCCGCGCGCGCCGCAATCTCGGGCTGATGATGCGCGAGGGGCTGCTCAAGGAAAACATCGACGGCGAGGCGCTGATCTGGGCCCATTCCCGCCTGCTCTACCGCCCCGAGGAACGCCGCATCCTGATGGTGATCAGCGATGGCGCGCCGGTGGACGATTCGACCCTGTCGGTGAACTCGGCAGGCTATCTCGAAGCGCACCTGCGCAGCGTGATCGAGTGGATCGAGAAGGTCTCGCCGGTGCAGCTGGTCGCCATCGGGATCGGGCACGATGTGACGCGCTACTATCGCCGCGCGGTCACGATCATGGATGTGGAGCAACTCGGCGGCACGATCATGGAACAGCTCGCCGAGCTGTTCGAGGATGAGAAAGGCGTGAAGGGGCGGCGGTGACTCTTCCTAGAGGTTTCAGTCCATTTGCGGTGCAGCTTCCAGAAACGATCACGTCGTTCGGCTGGCATATCACTTCCGTTCAGGCAGGCCCCGAAAGGTGCTCCATTCGCCTTCTTGCCGAAGAGGCCGTTCCCCAAACGACCAATCTTATCGGTTACCCACCTCGCCGAATTGAGATCGTGGTCGACCGCATTATCAGTTTTCGGGCCACGGACGAAGGCGACCTACTGCACTATTGGGGCGTTCGGACTGCCGAGGGGGTCAATCCAAAGACCTCCATCTACAAGATCGAGGAAAGTGCATTTCTCGATGAAATCCGCTCAGCGAGCCCTGTGCCTTGGTGCGATGAATTTATCCATCTGATGGTAGCAGGCGAGGATCTCTGTGTTGAAATCATCACTGTTCCCGAAACGGTTGTTCGGGTGGTCGAATTGGAAGATAGGAAACTGAACTGATGAACGTCACTGAAGCCGTCACGACCCGCCGCTCGATCCGGGCCTTTCTCGACAAGCCGGTCGATCTCGACACCATCACCCGTGTGATGGACAAGGCGCGCTGGGCGGCCTCGGGCTGCAATTACCAGCCGTGGGAAGCCAGCATCGTCACCGGCCAGCCGCTCAAGGACCTGCAGGCGAAGATTACCACCTCCGCGCCGCAGGCGGCTGAGTATGACTGGGCCGCGCCCGGCACCGAGGAAGCCTACAAGAAGCGCCTCGACGGCGTGTCGGCCGGCATGTTCGGCGCGATGGGCATCGCCCGCGACGATGGTGCGGGGCGCATGGCGGCGATGATGAAGAACGCGGTCAGCTTCGATGCGCCCGCGGTGCTGTTTGTCTATTTCCCGCGCCTGATGAAGGAAGCCCAGTGGTCGGACACCGGCATGTGGCTCCAGACGGTCGCGCTGCTGCTGCGCGAGGAGGGGCTGGATTCCTGCTTCCAGGAATACATGGCGCTCTATGCCAACGTGATCCGCGACTTCCTCGGCCTCGATCACGAACGCTATATGTTCTTCTGCGGCATGGCGATCGGCTACCGCGATCCCGACGCCCCGGTGAACAATTTCGAGCGCGAGCGCGTGCCGCTGGATCAGCAGGTCAAGTTCATCGGGTTCGAGTGAGGCGGCTTGCGCTCGGGTGATGGATTGGGGCAAAGGCCCCGCCCATGACCGACGCGCCGCTCAAACTGTTCAACTCGCTCACCCGTTCGCTCGAGGTGTTCGAGCCCATCCACCCGGGCGAGGCGCGCGTCTACACCTGCGGGCCGACGGTCTATAACTACCCGCATATCGGCAACATGCGTGCTTACGTGTTTGCCGATGTGCTGGGGCGCACGATGACGTGGAAGGGCTTGAAGCTCACCCACGTCATCAACATCACCGATGTGGGCCACCTCACCGACGATGCCGACGCGGGCGAGGACAAGATGGAGAAGATGGCTGCGGAGAAAGCGCAGTCGATCTGGGACATCGCCGAGCATTACAAGCAGGCCTATTGGGCCGATGTCCGCGCGCTCAACATCCGCCAGCCGGCGCAGTGGACGGTCGCGACCGACTACGTCCCGCAGATGATCGAATTCGCGAAGGGGATCGCGGAGAAGCACTGCTACGAGCTCGAAAGCGGGCTCTATTTCGACGTTTCGACCGTCGCCGATTATGGCCGCCTCGCCCGCGCGAACACCGAGGAAGGCGAGGGCCGGATCGAGGCGGTCGAGGGCAAGCGCAACGCCGCCGACTTTGCGATCTGGCGCAAGACTCCGCCGGGCGAGAGTCGCCAGATGGAGTGGGACTCGCCCTGGGGCAGGGGCGCGCCGGGGTGGCATCTCGAATGCTCGGTGATGAGCGGCGAGGTGCTCGGTTTCCCCTTCGACATCCACACTGGCGGGATCGACCACCGCGAGATCCACCACCCCAACGAGATCGCGCAGAACCAGGCGCATTGCTGCACGAATGGTCTCGACGATCCGCGCAATTCCGGCGCGCGCATCTGGATGCACAACAACTTCCTCGTCGAGCGATCGGGGAAGATGTCGAAGTCCTCGGGCGAGTTCCTGCGGCTGCAATTGCTGATCGACAAGGGCTACCACCCGCTGGCCTACCGGCTAATGTGCTTGCAGGCGCATTACCGCTCCGAGCTTGAGTTCAGCTGGGATGGGCTGGGCGCGGCGCTGACGCGATTGAAGCGGATGGTGATGGCTTGGGAGCGGCTATTGCAAACGCCGCCGAAAGACGCAGGCTCGCCTACTGCTATCGAGCAAATTCTGTCCGGCCACAACGACAGGTTCGACGGGGCAATATCAGAAGATTTGAATACGGCGGTTGCTCTCACCGTGTTTGAAGAGCTTCTAGCAGCCAAGAAGATATCGTCTGATTACCGCTTGGAATTGCTTCGCAAGTTCGATGCGGTTTTGGGGTTTGGTTTCGACGGTTTGACCCGTGCCGATCTGCGCATTCGGCCTAAGGCCGCGACGATAGGCGAAGAGCAAGTCGAGCAAGCGATCGCCTTCCGCAAGGAGCTTCGCGCGCAGCAGAACTACCCAGCGCTCGACCGTCAGCGCGATGAACTTGCCGCGGCCGGCATCGAAGTGATGGACGGCGATCCGCTGGGGTGGGAGTGGAAGCTGGCTTGACGCTTATGTAGCACTCGCTACAAAGGTTGCATGATGCAACCTGTCCTCTGGCTCGTCCTCGCCGCCATCCACGCCATGCCCGCGCTCGCGCTGTTCCGGCCGGCGACGCTGACGAGCCTCTACCGCATCCAGCCGGACAATCCGCTGTTCCTGCTGATGCACCACCGCGCGGGGCTGTTCTTCGGCGTCTTCGTCGCCTGCATTTTCGCCGCCTTCGTGCCCGAGGGACGGCGGCTGGCGGTGCTGGTCGTCGGGATCAGCATGGTGAGCTTCCTGCTGCTCTATTGGCAGGCCGGCAACCCCGCACCCTTGCGCAAGATCGCGCAGGTCGATCTGCTGGGGCTACCTGTTCTGGCAGGGGTGGCGTGGCTCGCATTCCGGCAGTAACCCTTCTGCCTATGACCATTCTCGCCATCTCTGGCCTGATCCGCCCGATGCTCGAAAGCCGTCTGCCTGAGGGCCTCGACGTGCGCTGGTTCATGTCGCACGAGGAGGCGATTGAAGCCGTGGCCGAGGCCGAAATCGGCTGGTTCGACATGAACGATCAGGCCGCCATGGCCGAAACCCTGCGCGCGGCGAAGAAACTGAAGTGGCTCAATTCAATCTATGCCGGGCTCGATTTCCTCCCCATGGACGTGCTGATCGAACGCGGGATCACTGTCACCAACGGGGCGGGGATCAACGCCATCACAATCGCCGAATATGTCGTCATGGGGATGCTCAACATCGCCAAGGGCTACCGCGAGGTTGTGCGCGCGCAGGAGCGGCACGAATGGCTGTTCGATTCGCCCGGCAAGCGCGAGCTGGCGGGATCGAAGGCGCTGCTGCTGGGCTATGGCGCGATCGGCAAGCTGATCCAGCCGCGGCTCGAATCCTTCGATGTCGAGGTCAGCGTGGTGCGGCGTTCGGGCGGCCCGAACACCCTCGGCCCCGGCGAATGGCGCGCGCGGCTTGGCGAGTTCGACTGGGTGATTCTCGCCGTCCCCGCCACGTCCGAGACCGAAGGCATGATCGGCGCGGCTGAGCTGGCGGCGATGAAGTCCGATGCCGTGATCGTGAACATCGCGCGCGGCTCGGTGATCGACCAGCCTGCGCTGGTCGAGGCCCTCCAAGCCCGCGCCATCGGCGGGGCCTTTCTCGATGTTACCACGCCTGAGCCACTGCCTGCCGATCACCCGCTCTGGAGCCTCGATAACGCGCATATCTCGATGCACCTGTCGGGCCGCGCGCAGTCGAAGATGTTCATCCGATCGGGTGATCGCTTCCTCGACAATCTCGGCAAATATCTGCGCGGAGAGCCGGTCGCCCCGGTGTTCGATCCAAGGCTGGGCTACTGAATCTTTCCAGCGCCTTGCGGCTTGGCGCTTTTCTGCAATACTCGCCTTGCAGACTCCGCCATCACGGCGCGGTCATAATGCCGGGCTATCCGCATGGGGGCGGATAGCAAGGGGCCGGCGAGGGTGCCTTGGCGCGCCCGTAATGCAGTTGGGGGGAATTGCGAAACATGAGCGATACCAAGAAAGCCTCGGACGTCTTTGTCGAGTGCCTCGAAGCGGAAGGCTGCGAGTATATCTTCGGGGTTCCGGGGGAAGAGAACCTCGATTTCCTCGACTCGCTCAGCCGGTCGAAGCAGATCAAGCTGATCCTCACCCGCCACGAACAAGGCGCCGGCTTCATGGCCGCGACCTATGGCCGCCATACCGGCAAGACCGGCGTGTGCGTCGCCACGCTCGGGCCGGGCGCGACCAATTTCGTCACCTCGGCGGCCTATGCCCAGCTCGGCGGGATGCCGGTGCTGATGATCACCGGGCAGAAGCCGATCAAGAAGTCCAAGCAGGGCCGCTTCCAGATCGTCGACATCGTCTCGCTGATGAAGCCGATCACCAAATACGCGATCCAGATCGCCGCCGGTGACAACATCCCCAGCCGCGTGCGCGAGGCCTATCGTCTGGCCGAGGAGGAAAAGCCCGGCGCCACCCTGATCGAGCTGCCCGAGGATATCGCCGAAGAGCCCACCACCGACTGGAAGCCGCTGCCCAAGAGCATTGCGCGCCGTCCCTCGGCCGAGCCCAAGGCGGTGCGTGCTGCAGTCAAGGCGATCGAGAACGCCAAGAACCCGGTGCTCGTCATCGGCGCGGGCGCCAACCGCAAGCTGTGCGGGCGGATGCTCGAACAATTCGTCGAGAAGACTGGCATCCCCTTCCTCACCACCCAGATGGGCAAGGGCGTGATCGACGAGCGTCACCCCAAGTTCCTCGGCTGCGCGGCGCTCTCGGCGGGCGACTTCGTGCACCGTGCGGTGGAGGATGCCGACTGCATCATCAATGTCGGCCACGATGTGATCGAAAAGCCGCCCTTCTTCATGAAGGACAACGGCGTCACCGTGATCCACGTCTCGACCCGCACCGCGGAAGTCGATCCGGTCTATTTCCCGCAGATCGAGGTGATCGGCGATATCGCCAACGCGATCTGGCAGATGAAAGAAGACATCAGCCCCAACCGCAGCTGGGATTTCGAGCACATGCTGGCCTATCACAAGGCCGAGGTTGAGCACACGAGCAAGCTCGCCGCTGATACCCGCTTCCCGATCTTCCCGCCGCACCTTGTCCAGCAGGTGCGCGATGCGATGCCCCATGACGGGATCATCTGCCTCGACAACGGGGTCTACAAGATCTGGTTCGCGCGCGGCTACACCGCCTATCTGCCCAACACCGTGCTGCTCGACAACGCGCTGGCGACGATGGGCGCGGGCCTGCCGAGCGCGATGATGAGCGCGATGCTCTATCCCGAGCGCAAGGTGATGGCGATCTGCGGCGACGGCGGGTTCATGATGAACTCGCAGGAGATGGAGACCGCAGTGCGGCTCGGCCTCAATCTCACCGTGCTGATCCTGCGCGACGATGCCTACGGGATGATCCGCTGGAAGCAGGCCAACATGGGCTTCGTCGATTTCGGCCTGACCTATGGCAACCCGGACTATGTCAAATATGCCGAAAGCTACGGCGCGATCGGCCACCGTGTGACTTCGTCCGATCACCTGCGCGAACTGCTCGCCCATTGCCGCGACACGCCGGGCGTGCATCTGATCGACTGCCCGGTCGACTACACCGAGAACGACCAGATCCTGAACAAGGACATCAAGCGGCTTTCGAAGGAGCTGTGATCACCGGCGAGGGTAAGGACATCTGCCATGCATGAAGTGGTCAATCCCTTCGACCTGTCGGTGATCGGTTCCGTGCCGACGCATGACTGGGACGCGGTGGATGCGGCGCTCGACCGCGCCCACCGCCTCGCCCGCGACCGCAGCCAGTGGAAGAAGCCGCACCAGCGCGCGGCGATCCTGCACAGGGCGATGGAGATCATGCGCGCGCGGCGCGATCACCTTGCCTTCCAGATCGCCAACGAAGGCGGCAAGCCGCTGATCGACGCGCGGGTCGAGGTCGACCGGGCGATCAACGGGATGGAGCTGTGCATCCACGAGATCGGGTCGCTCAGAGGCACCGAGATCCCGATGGGGCTGACCGCGGCGGGCGATGGCCGGCTGGCCTGGACCACGCGCGAGCCGATCGGCGTGGTGGTGGCGGTCTCGGCCTTCAACCATCCGCTCAACCTGATCGTCCATCAGGTCGCGCCGGCCGTGGCGGTGGGCTGTCCGGTGATCGTCAAGCCCTCGGCGGACACCCCGCTGTCGTGCTTCGAATTCGTGTCGATCCTGCACGAGGCGGGGCTGGAGCCCGGCTGGGCGCAGGCGGTGCAGCCGCCGCGCGACGTGTCTGAGCGCATGGTCAGCGACAGCCGCGTCGCCTTCTTCAGCTTCATCGGCTCGGCCGGGGTGGGCTGGTCGCTGCGGAGCAAGCTCGCCCCCGGCACGCGCTGCGCGCTGGAGCATGGCGGGGTCGCGCCGGTGATCGTCGATCCCAGCGCCAACCTTGATCTGGCGGTGCCCAGCATTGCCAAGGGCGGGTTCTACCATTCGGGGCAGGTGTGCGTTTCGGTGCAGCGGGTGTTCGCCCATGCCTCAATCGTGGACGAGCTGTCCGCGCGGCTGGCGGCGGCGGCGACCGCCTTGAAGGTCGGCAACGCGATCCACGAGGATACTGAATGCGGCCCGCTGATCCGTCCCAAGGAGGTCGAGCGGGTGGCCAAGTGGATCGACGAGGCCCGCAGCGGCGGGGCGCAAATCCTGAGCGGCGGCGAGAAGCTGTCGGACACCACCTATGCGCCGACCGTGCTGCTCAACCCGCTGGTGGACGCCACGATCTCGCGCAACGAGGTGTTCGGCCCGGCGGTCTGCGTCTATTCCTATAGCGACGTCGACGCAGCGATCGCGCAGGCCAATTCGCTCGATGTGGCGTTCCAGGCGGCGATCTTCACCAATGATCTGGCGAGCGCGATGCACACCTATCGCAACATCGATGCCTCGGCCGTGATGGTGAACGACCACACCGCCTTCCGCACCGACTGGATGCCCTTTGCGGGCCTGCGCACCTCGGGGCACGGGGTTGGCGGCATTCCCTATACCTGCCACGAGATGACCATCGAGAAGATGATCGTGATCAGGGGGTAGAGGGGAGGGAGGGGCTCCTTCACCCCTCCTCCAGCAGCAGCAGCACGGCGGTGACTTCCAGCCGCTCCATCGCGCCGAAGCGGTGATCGACCTTGGTGATCGTCGCATCTGCGACCAGCTGGCCGGGCAGGGCGAATTCGTGATCGGGCAGGCGCTCGATCAGCTCCTCGCCGCCCGCGACCGCCTCGGGCCCGCAGAATTCCAGCACCACCTCGTGCCGCGTGCCCGAAAAGGTAATCGAGGCCCAGGCCTTCTCGTCATGGGTGATCAGCGTGCCATGCCCCTGCGCCAGCGCCTTGAGCGCGGCCCGCACGCGATCGGCCGTGGTGCGACGCGGACGGAAGGCGGCAGCGAGCGATTTGACCTCGATATCATCCAGATCGGCGAAGGCGTGGGCGAAGGGATCGCGGTGGCTCTCGGTCAGCATCATGCCATCTCCTTCATTTCGGCCGCTGCGCGGTCGGCATAGCCCTGCATCCAGGCGCGGGTGCGCAGCTCGGTGTCGCGGCGGGGGGTGCGCCCCATGCGCAGATCGAGCACGAAGCGCGGATCATGGGCAGCGAGCCGCCCGAACTTGGTGGCGGGCAGATTGTGCGTCCGCAGGAAGGATTCGATGGTCCGAAGCAGCATGGTAGTGCGTCCCTGTTGGTTGCCGTGTCGAAAGTGATGCACCGGGCGACTCGCTCGATGTTCCTGAAATGTTTCACTTGATTTCCTACTTGTCTAGGAAAAATCCTACGTGTAGGATGTTTTCATGGTTATCGACCCGCAAAACTCCGCCCAAAGCCTCACCGGACCGCGCGCGCGGCTGCTCGCGCTGTCGCAGGACAAGGGGGTGAGCCTTGCCGCCCTGTCCGAGCTGTTGGGACGCAATCCGTCCTATCTCCAGCAATTCATTCGCAAAGGCTCGCCTCGCAAGCTGGAGGAGCAGGACCGCGCCACCCTCGCGCGGTTCTTCGGCGTGGGCGAGGAGGAGCTCCGCGAGACGAAGGAAAAATCCTACGTAAAGCCCCCTAAGCGCGAATCGGGCGCATGGGTGGAGGTTCCGCGGCTCGATCTCGGCGCGTCAGCCGGGCCGGGTGCCATGTTGCCGGGTGGGGAGGCGGCGTTCGACACCTTCCGCTTCTCGCGCCGCTGGCTCGCCGAGCAAGGCCTCGAAAGCGCGCAGCTCTCCGCCATCCGGGTCGAGGGGGATTCGATGGAGCCGCTGCTCAATGATGGCGACGAGATTCTCGTCGACCGCAGCCCCCGCCCGTTCCGCGACGGCATCCACGTGGTGCGCCTCGGCGACACCCTGATGGTCAAGCGCGTGGCGAGCGCCGGGGCAGGGCGGATCGCGCTGCTCTCGCAGAACCTCGCCTACCCCCCGGTCGAGGTCGCGGCCGAGGAGGTCGCGATCATCGGGCGGGTTGTGTGGAAGGGGGGGAAGATTTAAGCCCGCCTTCATGACTGAACAAACCACGCTCCCCATGCGCGCCGCGATCATTCCGGTGACGCCGCTTCAGCAGAACTGCTCGCTGATCTGGTGCACTAAGACGATGAAGGGCGCGCTGGTCGATCCCGGCGGGGATCTCGACCGGCTCAAGGAGGCTGTCGCCAAGGCTGGCGTGACGCTCGAAAAGCTGCTCGTCACCCACGGGCATCTCGACCATTGCGGGCAGACCGGGATGCTGGCGGACGAGCTGGGCCTGCCGATCGAAGGCCCGCACGAGGATGACCGCTTCTGGATCGACCAGCTCGATGATGACGGCCCGCGCTGGGGGATGGTCGCCAAGAGCTTCACGCCGACCCGCTGGCTCAAGCACGGCGACACGGTGACGGTGGGCGAATTGACGCTCGATGTGATCCACTGCCCCGGCCACACCCCCGGCCACGTGGTGTTCTACCATGCCCCCAGCCGCTTCGCGATTGTCGGCGACGTGCTGTTCCAGGGCAGCATCGGCCGCACCGATTTCCCGCGCGGCAATCATCAGGACCTGATCGACTCGATCACCCAGCGCCTCTGGCCATTGGGCGAGGACGTGATGTTCATCCCCGGCCACGGCCCGACGAGCACCTTCGGCCGCGAGCGCAAGACCAATGCGTTTGTCTCGGACTATGCGTTGTCCTGACCGTCAAAGTGCCTCCCCATCCCGGATCACGTCCGGGACGGGGAGGGACTTGAAGCGCTAAAACACCCCCGCCGCCACCAGCGCCGCGACCACGGCGAGACCCAGCTGGGTCAGCATCGTCACAAGCGTGCCGACCATCCGGCCCCAGCCCCAGTTGCCGCCGTCCATGCCGAAGCCGTGCAGCACCCGGCCGATGAAATAGGCCGCCGCCACATAGGCGAGCCAGAAGCTGCCTGCGCCCGCCAGCTCGATCGCCGCGATCAGCACCAGCACGAAGGCGGTGTTCTCGACATAGTTCAGCTGCGCACGCATCCGGCGCTGAAGGGCGTCGCTCCCGCCGTCGCCAACAGAGATGCCGAGCGCGCGGCGGACCGCGCCGATGCGGATCGACAGCCAGATGTTGAGTACGGCAGCAGCCGCCGCGGCGGCGAGCGTTACAGGAAGCACGGTCATTGTATGGGATCCCCTCGTTCGTCTGCGCTCTGACTAGGCTGGCCCGAGTCGGGTTGCAACGCGCGAATTTTCCGCTATAGCGCCCGCCTTCCCGCCGCTGCTGGCCAAGGAAAGCACGCACTTGCTTGTTGCTTGTGCGCCAGCGCTCCTTGCCGTAAGGGCGGCCTTCGAGAATCGCAGGCGCCGATGGCGCGCACGTTGTTTATTTGAGGAATTGGTGCCGCCATGGCTGTCCCCAAGAGAAAAGTATCGCCTTCCCGTCGTGGCATGCGTCGTTCGCACGATGCCCTCAAGGTCGAGGCGTTCCACGAATGCCCGAACTGCGGTGAGCTGAAGCGCCCGCACAACATCTGCGGCCACTGTGGCCACTACAACGGGCGTCAGGTTGTCGCCGTCGGCTGATCGCCGGTGGCCTTCACGATAGACCGGAGAGAAGCACCATGAGCCTGCCGCGTATCGCTGTCGATGCGATGGGCGGTGATGAAGGCGTGCGCGTGATGGTCGAAGGCGCGGCGCTCGCCCGCCGCCGCCATGACGAGTTCAAGTTCCTGCTGGTGGGCGACGAGCCGCGCATCGCGGCCGCGCTCGACAATCACCCGAATCTGCGCAGTGCTTCCGAAATCCTTCATTGCGAAGACGTGGTGGGCGGCGACGAGCTGCCGAGCCGCGCGATCCGCCGCGCCAAGACCACCAGCATGGGGCTCGCCGTCAACGCGGTGAAGACCGGTGATGCCGGTGCTGCGGTCAGCGCGGGCAATACCGGCGCGCTGATGGCGATGAGCAAGATCGCGCTGCGCACGATGCCGGGGATCGATCGCCCTGCGCTCGCAGCGATCATGCCGACCTTGCAGGAACATGACGTGGTGATGCTCGATCTCGGCGCCAATACCGAGGCCGACGCGCGCAATCTGGTCCAGTTCGCGGTGATGGGCGCGGCCTATTCGCGCATCGTCAACGGCTTCGACAAGCCGGTGGTGCGGCTGCTCAACATCGGCACCGAGGAAATCAAGGGCACCGAGGAGCTGCGCGACGCCGCTGCCATGCTCACCGCTGCCTCGGCCAATGGCGAGGGCCGGCTGGCGCTACGTTTCGACGGCTTCGTCGAGAGCGACAAGATCAACCGCGGCGAGACCCATGTGGTCGTCACTGACGGTTTCTCCGGCAACATCGCGCTGAAAGCGATCGAGGGCTCGGCGCGCTTCGTCACCGATCTGCTGCGGCAGGCCTTCACCTCCTCGCTGCGTTCGAAGATCGGCTTTCTGGTCTCGCGCCCGGCGACCGAGCTGCTCAAGCACCATCTCGATCCCAACAACCACAATGGCGCGGTGTTCCTGGGCCTCAACGGCGTGGTGGTGAAGAGCCACGGCAGCGCCAATGCCAAGGGAGTCGCCAATGCGGTGGCGGTGGCCGCGCGCCTGCTCGAAAACAAGCTGACCGAGCGGATCGCGCATGACCTTGCCGAGCTCGGACAGGAAGCCTTCTCGCACGGCGGCAATGGCCGCAGCGCCAAGGGCAGCGAGGGCGCGGCGTGACCGGATCGCGGCTGCTCGGCACCGGATCGGCGCTTCCGCGTCAGGTGGTGACCAATGCCCAGCTCGCGGAGTGGGTCGATACCTCGGACGAATGGATCGTCGAGCGCACCGGCATCCGCCAGCGCCACATTGCGGGCGAGGGCGAGACTACGGCGACGCTCGCGACGGCCGCTGCCCGGGCAGCTCTGGCCGATGCCGGGGTCGATGCATCGAGCATCGGGCTGATCATCCTCGCCACCGCCACACCCGACAACACCTTCCCCGCCACCGCCACCAAGGTGCAGGACGCGCTGGGCTGCAATGGCGGCATCGCATTCGACGTCGCGGCGGTGTGTTCGGGCTTCCTCTATGCGCTCAGCGTGGCCGATTCGCTGTTGCGCACCGGCATGGCCAAGCGCGCGCTGGTGATCGGTGCGGAAACCTTCAGCCGGATTCTCGACTGGGAAGACCGCACCACCTGCGTGCTGTTCGGAGACGGGGCCGGCGCTGTGGTGCTGGAAGCGCCGTCGGCCGACAATGCCGGCAAGGATGCGCCCGGGATCATCGGAAGCAAGCTCCACGCCGATGGCGCGCAGCATGATCTGCTCTATGTCGATGGCGGCCCGTCGAGCACGCAGACGGTCGGCCATGTGCGCATGCGCGGGCCCGAAGTGTTCCGCCATGCGGTGGTCAACCTCTCCGATGTGCTCAAGGAAGTGCTTGCCGATACAGGCTTTTCCGCCAGCGACATCGACTGGGTGGTGCCGCATCAGGCCAATGCCAGGATCCTTGATGCGACCGCGCGCAAGCTCGGGATTACGCCGGACAAGGTGATCGTCACGGTCGATCGCCACGCCAACACCTCGGCCGCCTCGGTGCCGCTCGCGCTCGATGTCGCGCGCAAGGACGGGCGGATCAAGGCGGGCGATCTGGTGATGCTGGAGGCCATGGGCGGCGGCTTTACCTGGGGCGCAAGCCTGATACGCATGTGATCGCGGCGCGATTTGCGCAGGGTTTCGCTAACACAATTGCTGAAAACTCATGCTTACCCCGTCCATCGCATTGCAAATGCGGCGGAAAATAGTAAGCTTTAGGTCTTCGATGGGTCGCGCCACGAAGGAGAAAGCGCATGATGCGTTCGGTAGGCACACTCACCCGCGCCGATCTGGCGGAAACGATCAACCGCAAGATGGGCCTGAGCCGGGCGGATTCGCTCGAGATGGTCGAAGCGATCCTCGGCAAGATGAGCGATGCGCTCGCCAAGGGCGAGAACGTCAAGATCTCCGGTTTCGGCAGCTTCGTGCTGCGCGACAAGAACGAGCGGATCGGCCGCAATCCCAAGACCGGGATCGAAGTGCCGATCACGCCGCGGCGGGTGATGACCTTCCGGGCCAGCCAGCTGCTCAAGGAACGTATCACCAAGGGGTGATCGACAGCACGAAAGGTGAGGGCTGATGGCCGGGTTCGATGACGGGAAAGATGAAGGCGCGCTGCGCACCATCGGCGAAGTCAGCGAGGCGCTCGGCATCAAGCCCCACGTGCTGCGCTACTGGGAAGCGCAATTCCCGCTGCTGAAGCCGCTCAAGCGCTCGGGCGGGCGGCGCTACTACCGCGCCAGCGACGTCGCCGTGGTCGAGACGATCGACCGGCTGGTCAACCGCGAGGGCTATACCCTGAAGGGTGCCGAAGCGGTGCTGCGCGCCGCGGCCAAGTCCGGCCATGACCGACGCCACGAAGACCGCCGCGCCGGCGATCGCCGCGCCGCCGCCGATCAGGGCGAGACACCGGGCGTGCGCCTGATGGTGAGCGAAGGGCCCGACATGGCCGAGGTGATCGCGGGCCTGAAGGCCGTGCGCGCAAGGCTCGCGGCGGCGCTCGAGGCCTGAGGCACGCCTACTCCGCCGCCATCAGCGCGGCCTCGCCCAGATCGACGCTGACGAGGCGCGAGACGCCTTTTTCCGCCATCGTCACCCCGAACAGGCGGTGCATCCGGCTCATCGTCACCGCGTTGTGGGTGACGATCAGGTAGCGCGTGGTGGTGGTGCGGACCATCGAATCGAGCAGGTCGCAGAACCGTTCGACGTTGGCGTCGTCGAGCGGTGCGTCGACTTCGTCGAGCACGCAGATCGGCGCGGGGTTGGTGAGGAACAGCGCGAAGATCAGCGCCGTGGCCGTCAGCGCCTGCTCGCCGCCTGACAGAAGCGAGAGGGATTGCAGCCGCTTGCCCGGCGGCTGGGCGTAGATCTCGAGCCCCGCCTCCAGCGGATCGTCGCTGTCGACCAGCGCGAGGTGCGCCTGCCCGCCCTCAAACAGGCGGGTGAAGAGCACGCGGAAATGGCCGTCCACTTCCTCGAAGGCGGCGCGCAGGCGCTCGCGGCCTTCGCGGTTGAGGCTGCCGATCGATCCGCGCAGCCGCGCGATGGCTTCAACCAGCTCGGCCTGTTCCTGCGCGCTGGAACCATGTTCGCCCTCGATCCGCGCGAGTTCATCGGCGGCTACGAGGTTCACCGGCCCGATCCGTTCGCGCGCCGCAGTGAGGCGTTCGAGCTCCTCGGATTCGCTGCTGGCGGCGTGGATGTCCTCCTCGGTGAAGCCGAAGCGTTCACCCAGCAGCGGGGGCGGGCACTGGAAGCGCTCGCCGGAAATGCGCGCGAGTTCGGCGCGGCGCGATTCCTCGTTCTCTGCGCGGGCGGCAAGGCTGGCGCGGCCCTCGCGCGCCTGGGCGAGGGCTTCGGTGCGGGTCGCAAGCTCACTGTCGGCGGCGCGGCTGCGCAAATCGGCCTCGCGCATCGCGGCTTCGGCTTCGGCGAGTTCGGCTGCCAGCCGCGTGCGGGTGGCCTCGCCCGCCTCGATCTCGGCGGTGAGTGCGGCGGGCTTGCCAGCATGGACCGCGCGCTCCTCGGCGATCTCGGCCAGGCGGCGGGCGGCTTCGGCCATGCGCCGCTCGGCATCGGAGGAGCGCGCCTTCCAGCCGCTCTGCTCGGCCTGCTGCGCGGCGAGCCGCTCGCGCGCCACAGCGAGCGCCTGATCCTGCGCGGCAAGCTGGGCGAGCGCGGCCTGTACCGCAGCGCGCGCGGCTTCGTTCTTCGCCTGCGAGGCTTCGAGCGCGGCGCGCCCCGCATCGCGCGCGGGCAGGCGCGCGCGGGCTTCCTCGGCGGCGGCGAGATCGGCCTTCGCGCCCGCCAGCTGCGCCTCGACTTCGCCCGCACTCGCCGCCAGTTCCGCGAGGCGCGCGGCGAGGCGTTCCTTCGCCGCTTCGGCCTGATCGAGCCGTCGAAGCGCCTGCCGCTCGGTCTCGATCGCTCCGGCGATGGCACGCTCCTGTGCCACCAGTGCGGTCTGCAAGGCGGAAAGTTCTTCGCGCACCGCCTTGTCGGCCGCCTCGGCAGCGGCGAGGGCATCGCGCAAGGGCGGGAGCGCGGCTTCGAGTTCGGCAAAGCGGTTGGCGGCTTCGAGCTGCGCGGCCTCCGCCGCCCCTTCGCCGCGCGCGATGAAGCCGTCCCAGCGTCGCAGGTGCCCGGCGCGGGTCACCAGCCATTCGCCCGGCGCGAGCGTCCGGCCATCGTCGGCCTCGACGCAATGCACCAGCGCTAGTCGCGCGGCAAGTTGCGCCGGGCAATCCTTGAGGTGGGCGAGCAGGCTGTCGGCGACGGCGGCGGGGGCGGATTTGGTGCCGGTCCAGAAGCGCCCGTCCTGCGGACTGGCGGGCGCGCCGAGCGGCGATTTGCCGTCGCGCCCGAGCACCGCGGCGAGCGCGCGTTCGTAGCCCGGCGCGACGCTGACCTTGTCGAGCGCGGTCGCCAGCCCCTGCCGCCCGGCCTCGCGCTTGGCACGCGCCTCGCGGTCACGGGCCAGCGCGGTGTGTTCGCGCTCGATCCCGGCGAGTTCGGCGCGCGCGGTGGCGAGCCGCGCCGAAGCCTCGTCGCGCGCGGTCTGCAAGTCGCCCTTGCGCGCCTGATCGGCGGCGAGCCTTTCGCGCAGTGCGGCGACCTCGCCCGCTGCAGCCTCGGCAGCGTGCTTGGCGGCGAGGACTTCGGCCTCGGCATCGCCGCTTGCGGCAAGTTCGGCGCGGGTGCGGGTGAGCCGCGCCATCTCCGCCTCGACCCGCGCGAGGCGGCTTTGCGCCTGTTCCACCGCCGCTTCGGCGACGCGCCATTCGGCCTCGACCCCGGCATGATCGGCGGTCGCCTTGGCGAGCGCGAGTTCGGCCGCGCGGCTGGCGCGTTCGGCATCTTCGGCGCGGTTGGCGAGGGCAGGGCGGGCGGCTTCGGCCTCGGCCACGGCGGTGCGGCTGGCGGCGACCTCGGCATCGAGCCGGGCGAGCGCCTCGACCGCGCTGCTGGTTAGCCGGTCGGCATCGGCGCGGTCTTCTTCCAGCCGGGTCTGCTGGCGGGTGAGATCGGCGAGGCGCGTCTCGGCGGCTTCGAGCTTTTCGGCGAGCGCGGCCATGCGATGGCCGTGGGCGCTGGCATCATCGCGCCGGTCGGCCAGTTCGTCGCGCGCTTCGGTAAGCGCCTGCACCGCCTCGCCCTGCGCCTTCTGCGCCTCGGCGACCCGCGCCTGCGCCTCGGCGACAGCGGCATTGGCGCTTTCCGCGGCGGCACGCGCTTCCTTGGCGGCAAAGGCGGCTTCGCGCCAGCGGGCGAACAGCAGACGGGCTTCGGCGCTCTGGATCTTGTGGGTGAGCTCGGTGTAGCGCTCGGCCTGCTTGGCCTGACGTTTCAGCGAGGCGATCTGCGCGTCGAGCCCGGCCATCAGGTCTTCGAGCCGGGCAAGGTTGGCCTCCGCCCCGCGCAGCTTGCTCTCGGCATCCTTGCGGCGCACGTGGAGGCCGGCGATCCCGGCGGCTTCCTCGAGCATGGCGCGACGTTCGGCCGGGCGGGCGGCGATCACTGCGGCGATCTTGCCCTGGCTGACGAGGGCAGGGGAGTGCGCGCCGGTGGCGGCATCGGCGAAGGTCAGCGCGACGTCCTTGGCGCGCACGTCGCGGCCGTTGACGCGGTAGGCTGACCCAGCGCCGCGTTCGATCCGGCGGGTGACGACCAGTTCCTCGCCGCCGTCATCCTCGGCGTGGAGCACGACTTCGGCAAAGTCGCGCGGGGGCCGCGTGGAGGTGCCCGCGAAGATCACGTCCTCCATTCCCCCTGAGCGCAGCGACTTGGCCGAGGTTTCCCCCATGACCCAGCGGATCGCTTCGAGCAGGTTGGATTTGCCGCAGCCGTTGGGGCCGACGACGCCCGTCAGTCCGGGTTCGATGCGCAGTTCAGCCGGCTCGACGAAGCTCTTGAATCCGCTGAGCTTGAGCCGGTGAATCTGCATCGGGCCGGTGCCTCGCCCCGCCGACCGTCAGCGCGCGCCGGCGCGCTGGAGGATCGGTTCGAGCGTTTCCCAGGTGTTGACGTCGAGCTTCTTGCCGTTGAGCACGAAGGTCGGCGTGCCGGTGACGCCGACTTCCTGCGCCTGGGCTTCGGAGGCCTTGACCATCGCGTCGATGTTGGCGGTGTCGGTCAGGCAGGTGCGGGCCTGATCGGCGCTGAGGCCGCGCGCGGCGAAGAAGTCGAGCAGGCCGGTGACTTCGGCGACCTTGGCGAAGCGCTGTTCGGGCGGGAGAGCACCCGCCGCCTGCACCGCTGCCGGGTTGCCCTGCAGGCCGGTGAAGACCGCTTCAAGGTTCTGCCACACCTCGTCCGAGAGCGGCTGCATCTGCTCCTTGGCGCCGCACTGCGCCATGGTGGCGATCACGATGTCGAAGGGATTGAGGAAGATCTCGCGCTGTTCGAAGCTGACGACACCGCTGGCGACATACTTGCTCTTGAGCGGCTGCTTGCCGGTGACCGAGAAGGTCGCGCAGTGGCCGCAGGTGTGCGAGGCAAACTCGATCAGCTTGAGCGGCGCATCGGGGTTGCCGAGCAGGAAGCCGCCTTCGGGAGTGACGGTGACGGTCTCGGTCCAGCTCGTCCCCGGGGGGGCGGTGACCGCGGGCAAGGCCTCGCCTTCGGCCACTTCGCCGGGGGCAGCATCATCGCCGCACGCAGCGAGTGCCAGCGGGGCAGCGGCCAGCAGGCCGAACGCGAACAGACGGGTGAGTTTCATCGTCAGGGAATCCTCAGGGAATAGTCGATTGCGAAGGATAGCCGCCCGCCTGCCGGTGCAGCAAGTGGCGTGCACTAGGGCTGTGAACAAATCCGGGATCAGGGTGTGGCGGCTGCGCCCCCGTCGGCAGCGGCGAAGCGCGCCGAGAGCACCGGATAGAGTGCCTCCCAGCTGTGCACCTCGGCCAGCAGCTTGTTGTCGAGCGCGAAGCTAGGGGTGGCATTGACCCCGAAATCGGTGAAATCGGCCTCGCCATTGTCGATCAGCTTCTTGGCCGCGGCATCGTTCATGATGCAGGCATTGACCTCGGTGATCGAATGGCCGCGTTGCACCATCATGTCGGTCCAGCCGAGCGCGCTGGCGGCGTTCATGCGGCTGGTCTTGTCGGCGCGGGCCCAGATCTGCTGCTGGCTCTGCGGAGCGTTCTGGGCCTTGGCCATCCACTGGCGCTGGCCATACATGAAAGCGCGGTGGCGTTCCTTGAACCCGGCCGGGTCGCCGCACTGCACCAGCAGCGAGATGGTGAGATCAAGCGCGTTGCGGATCACCGGACGCACTTCCACCGCCATCTTGCCGGGCAGCAGCAGCGTCATGTCCATCGCCGGCTCGCCCTGGATGGTGAAGTTGGCGCAGTGGCCGCAGGTGTAGCTGACGAACTCGATCAGCCGGGTTTCGGCCTTGGGGTTGCCGATCAGGTGGCCGCGCTCGGTCCGCTCGACCGCCGCGCTCCAATTGCCCTGCGGATCGACGCCCTTGAAGGCGCTGCCGGGATTGGCGAGGTCCTGCTGCGCGCCCGCGGGCACGGCGAAGGCCGCGAGCGCGGCACCGAAAAGGAAGAGCGGACGCAAGGTCATGGCGGGTCCTGTCAGGTCTTGGGGGTTTCTTGCTCGCCGAGGCTGCGGGCGAGGGATTCGAGCACGGTGCGAAGTTCCGGATCGCCGATGTCGCGCAAGCTGTCGCCCAGTTCAAGCGGGATCGGCTTGAGCGATGGCGGAGGCTTGGCGGGTTTGTCGGCCTGTGCCGGGGTGACCGCGCCCTGCCGCAGCTTGACCCGCGCCACCGCCTTGTAGCCGAAGAAGCGGTTCACCCGCTCGATGATCTCCGGGATGACCTGCTGGATCAGCGGGGCGTGGGCGGGGACGACCACCAGTTGGAGGATGCCCTCGGCCTTCTCGCCCGGAGGGAAGCGGATCGCCTCGGGGCTGCACACGCGGGCATGAGCCGGGCCTACGATCTCGGGCCAGCGGGTGACGACCGAGGACTGCACGAAGCCGAAGCGGCGGAAGGCGGTGCGGCCGATCTCGGGCATGAGATCGCCGATCGGGCGCACACCTTGCCCGCGCGGGCGAGTATAGGGCTTCGGCGCGGATTTACCGGAGGATTTCTTGTCGCTTCCCATGTGTCCGCCCGCCATGCCATAGGCGGCGCGTGACTGCCAGTATCTCCGACACGCTCCTCGCCTGGTATGATGCCCATGCGCGCGAATTGCCGTGGCGCAACCCGCCGGGCCGCGCGCTGCCGGATGATCCCGCATGGCCCTACCGCGTGTGGCTGTCCGAGGTCATGCTCCAGCAGACCACGGTGGCGGCGGTAAAGCCCTATTTTGCGAAGTTCACGACGCTCTGGCCGACGGTCGAGGCGCTGGCTGCCGCGCCCGAGGACGAGGTCATGGCCGCCTGGGCAGGGCTCGGCTACTATTCGCGCGCGCGCAATCTGATGAAGTGCGCCCGCGCCGTGGCGGAACGTGGCGGCTTCCCGTCGACCGAGGCCGAGCTGCGCGCCTTGCCTGGCCTTGGCGACTACACTTCCGCCGCCGTCGCCGCGATCGCATTCGGCCGGCGCGCGGTGGTGGTCGATGCCAATGTCGAGCGGGTGGTGGCTCGCCTGTTCGCGATCGAAGAACCGCTGCCGGCGGCGAGGAAGGCGATCCGCGCGGCGGCGCAAGGCATCACGCCGCAGACCCGCGCAGGCGACTATGCGCAGGCCATGATGGACCTCGGCGCGCAGACCTGCACGACGCGCGATCCGCGCTGCCTGCTGTGCCCCCTGCGCGAGGCCTGCGCTGCGCGCGCTGCTGGTGATCCCGAGCGATTGCCGGTCAAGCCCGCGAAGAAAGTCGTGCCCGAGCGGCGTGGCACCGCCTTCTGGATCACGCGCGGGCAAGGGGCCGAGGTATGGCTGGTCACGCGTCCGGACAAAGGGATGCTGGGCGGGATGCGTGCGCTGCCCGATGACGGTTGGAGCGCGCAGGGCGATGGCTCGGGCGCGGTGCCGCTGGCGGGCGAATGGCGCAGCCTCGGGGCGGTACGACACGGGTTCACCCATGCCCACCTGACGCTTGAGGTGAAGGCGCTGGAAACCGGCGCGGCAGTGCCGGGCGAGGGCCAGTGGTGGCCGGTCAGCCGGATTGCGGAAGCGGGGCTTGCGACCCTGTTCGCCAAGGCCGCGGCGCTCGCGCTGGTCTAGAGAATCCCGCCGCCCAGCGTCAGACGCACCGCCGCTATCAGCAGCACGATCAGGCAGAAATTGCGTCCGCCGTCCTTCGAAGACAGCGCGCCGAGGATCACACCGATCACGATTACCGGCAGGGCAATCCAGTTGGCCGCTCCGAGCAGGGGCAACTGCGCGGGAATGACGATCACGAGGCTTACGAGGCCGAACAGATAGGCAAGGGCGTTGAGCATGTGTCTTATATGAATAGGACACCGACGATTTGCAAGCCCGCAGGGGCTAGCGGCGATTGACCCTCGCGCCCGCGTGCCGCAGATACGCTCGCGCAAGCCATCGGAGAATCCGCCTCATGCCGACCCACGCCCTCGATCTGCCCTCGCTTTCGCGTCGCTCGCTGTTCCGCCACAGCGCCCTGCTGGCGGGAGGTGCCGCGCTCTCGGGACTGCCTTTCGGGCGCGCGCTGCTCGCTCATGATGTGGCCGAAAGCTGGCCCAATGTCGCGGCGCTGGCCGACAAATATGTTTCGGGCCGCAAGGTCGCCAATCTGCTCGTGACCTTCGGCTGGGGGCAGGAGGCTCACGCCCACAAGGTCGGCGGCGGAACGCTCTCGCTCGCCAAGCCCACCCCGGTCGACGAGAACTCGCTCTACCGCATCTATTCGATGTCGAAGCCGATCACCGGCATGGCGATCATGATGCTGA
Organism: Porphyrobacter sp.; assembly: GCA_027531395.1. Taxonomy (GTDB): domain Bacteria; phylum Pseudomonadota; class Alphaproteobacteria; order Sphingomonadales; family Sphingomonadaceae; genus Erythrobacter. The sequence continues at coordinate 363,660 of JAPZRO010000004.1, forward strand.
TTGACGAGGGCAAGCTCGGTCTCGACATGCCGCTGCACGAGGTCTTGCCCGCCTTCCGCGACATGCGGGTGCTGGTCGATCCCGAAGGCCCGCTGGAGAACACCGTCCCCGCCGAGCGGCCGATCACCATCCGCCAGCTGCTCACCCACACTGCCGGGCTGGGTTACCAGATCATCAGCAAGGGTCCGCTGCTCAAGGCCTATAACGATCTCGGGCTGGTCGGCGGGCGGGTCAGCCGGATGCCGATTCCGGGCTTCCCCAACGTCACCCCCGCACCCGGGCTCGAGGCCTGGGCCGATCGCCTCGCGGGCCTGCCGCTGATGTATCAGCCGGCGACCAAGTGGAGCTATTCGTGCAGCATCGACCTGCTCGGGCGGGTGGTCGAGGTGGCCAGCGGCATGGAATTCGAGGCCTTCCTCAAGAGCCGCATCTTCGAGCCCTGCGGCATGAACAGCACGTGGATGCAGGTGCCGCAGAGCGAGGCCTATCGCCTGACCGACAATTACGGGATCCTCGGCGGCAATGCCTTCCCGCTCGATCCGGGGCAGGCCTCGGTCTATCTCGATCCGCCCGAAGTGCCGGCGGGCGGCGGGGGCCTCGTTTCGAGCCCCAAGGATTACGACCGCTTCCTGCGGATGCTGCTCGGCTACGGAATGCTCGACGGCGTGCGGGTGATGAGCGAGGAGGCGGTGCGGGTCGGCACCTCCGATCTGCTGCCCAAGACGGTCGACACCAAGGGCAGCTGGATGGAAGGGCAGGGCCACGGCGCGGGCGGGCGCTCGGTCGGCCAGACCTTCGGCTGGGGCGGGGCGGCAGGCACGCTCGCGGCGGTCGATTTCGGCCTCAAGCTGCGCTCGACCCTGTTCACGCAGTACATGCCCTCGGAGGCCTATCCGATCCGCGACGAATTCCTCGCCGCGATGGAGGCCGACATGGCCACCAAGCGCGCGCAGAAGGCGGCGTGATGCACCATCCCGCTGTTCCCGCGCCGCTGATGGCCTTTGCCGGCTCGCCGATCGACCGGGCCGACCATATCAGGGTCGACGACAATGCGCTCGCCGGCCTGATGGACTGGCGCGCCAAGGTGCTGGTGATGGACGGCCTGCTGCCCGGGGTCGACGACATGGGCGGCCTCGTCTGGGGCAGTCTCGCCGACGTGCCGCCCGATGCCGAGCTGGTGTTTCTCGGGCTGATGGACGGCAATGCCTGCTTTGCTCCTGTTCCGACCGAGGGTGCGGAGGGCCCCGCCTATGCCATGCCGCGTGCATGGCAGATCATGCAGCAGCTCGCCCCCGCTGACCTTGCGATCTACGGCGGGGCGCGCAGTCTCGTCGACTGGCACGCGCGGCACCGCTTCTGCGCGCGCTGCGGGGCGGGGACGAAGCTGGTCAAGGGCGGCTGGCAGCGGCATTGCGACAATTGCGGCGCGGACCATTTCCCGCGCACCGATCCGGTGACGATCATGCTGGTCGAGCATGAGGACCGTCTGCTGCTCGGCCGCCAGCCGCGCTTTCCGCCGAAGATGTATTCCGCACTCGCCGGTTTCGTCGAACCGGGCGAGACCATCGAGGAAGCTGTCGCGCGCGAGATTCACGAGGAGGCGGGGGTGCGCGTGCGCGACGTGCGCTACATCGCAAGCCAGCCCTGGCCCTTCCCGAGCCAGCTGATGATCGGCTGCACCAGCGTGGCCGATGATCCGACGCTCAATATCGATACCACCGAACTCGAAGACGCGCGCTGGTTCACCCGCGCCGAGCTGGAGGAAGCGCGCGCGGCGGGCGAGGCGGGCACCGACCTGCTCTACTTCCCGCGCCCCTTCGCCATCGCGCATCACCTGATCGCCTGGTGGCTCGACAAATGACCGACACGCTCACCTCCGAGCACCTCACCATCGACATCTATTCCGATGTCATGTGCCCGTGGTGCCTGATCGGCTATGGCCAGCTGACCAAGGCGCTGGGCGAGCTGGAGGGCGAGATCGCCGCGGAAATCCGCTGGCGGCCGTTCGAATTGAACCCCGACATGCCCCGCGAAGGCGAGGAGCAGGAGGCGCATCTCCAGCGCAAATACCGCCGCCCGGCTGAAGAGGGTGCACGCATTCGCGGGCAGATGAAGACCATTGCCGAAGGGGCGGGCGTATCGCTCTCCTTTGAGGGGGAGGGTGAGGCACCGCCGGCGATGATGTGGAACACCCGCGATTGCCACAAGCTCCTGGCTTTCGCGCTCGAACAGGCGGGTGCTGCGGTGCAGACGCAGTTGAAGCTTGCGCTGTTCGCAGCCCATTTCAACCAGCGCCGCAACCTTTCGGATCGGGCGGTGCTGCTCGATATCGCCGCTGCCGCCGGCCTGCACCGCGAGGCGGCCAAGGCCGCGCTTGATGATCCCGAGCTCGAGGCGCGTGTGATTGCCGAAGAGCAGCAGGCATGGGACCTCAACATCACCGGGGTTCCGGCGATGATCGTCAACAACCGCTTCATGATCCCCGGCGCGCAAGCACCCGAGGTCTACGTCAACGCGCTAAGGCGGGTGGCAGCAAAAAGCCGGGAAGCGCGCTGACGCTCCCCGGCCCCTGCCAAGCCATTGGCGCTTTGGCTTACATCGTCCAGCGCAGTCCGAGGAACACCGACCGGCCGACCGGGCTGGTCGGATAGGCGCGCTCGGTGATGAAGGGCTTCACGTTCGAGATGTTGTTGACCCCGCCGAACACCTGCATCCCGTAATCGGTGAAGTTGTACGATGCTGTGACGCTGTGCGTCCAGGTCTCGCCGGTGATCCCGGCGTCGCCGAACTGCGCCTCGAAGGTCTCGATTTCGACCCCGCGCAGCGCCATCTCGCCGAGATAGGTGACGGTGTAGTCGAGATTGAAGTCGCCGATCCCGTAGCTCGCCGTTGCCCGGCCCGACCATTCGGGGCGCTGCAATTCGCCCAGCTCCGGATCGATGCGCGACAGGTCGGTCGGATCGAAGAAGAAATCGATCTTGTCGACCCACGATGCGGTTGCTGCCAGGCCGAGACGGTGATCGCCGATGGTGGTGGTGTAGGACAGCGAGGCATCGACCCCGGCGGTCTCGATCCGGACGAAGTTGATGGTCGTCAGATTGAGCGAGGTGAAACCGAGGAACTGCGCCGAGCTCGGATCGCGGTTGCGGGTGAAGCTGTTGCAGAAGTCGTTCGGGAAGGTCGAGCTATCATAGCAGTTGTCGACCACATCCTGCGCCGCGACCGTGCTGATCGCGTCGTCGATCTGGATGTGGTAGTAATCCGCCGTGATCGCCAGCCCGGGAATGAAGCGCGGCTGCAGCACCACACCGACGGTGTAGGTGTCGGCGGTTTCCTCGCGCAGATCGGGATTGCCCGCGATAGTGCCTGCAAAGCGGGCGCTGAGCGGATCGGCGAAGCCGGCCGGGATGCCGTCGGCGCGGCAGTTGTTGATGCGGTTCTGGACGTTGGGATCACCGGCAGCCACCAGCGCGTCGATCTCGGCCTGGTCGCAGGGATCGAACGGGCGGAAGAAGGCAGCCTGCGGCGGCGCGAAGAGTTCCGAGATGTTCGGCGCCCGCACCGCGCGCGAGTAGGTGCCGCGCACGCGGATGTCCTCGATCGGCGACCAGAAGCCGTTGATCGCGTAGGTGAACACCCCGCCGACCGTGCTGTAGTCCGAATAGCGGCCCGCAAGTTCGAGGCGCAGTTCGTCGAAGAAAGGCACATCCTCGATAAGCGTGGTGCCGAGTTCGCCGAACAGTTCGACCACGTCGTACTTGCCGCCCGAATTCTGGAAGAACCCGTCGGGCGGGGTGGCAAGCGAGGTCTGCGAGAAGCCCTGTCCGTTGAAGCCCGGCGCATCGCCGACGAACTGGCCGGCGGTGCCGTCGACCGTGGTCACCGGCAGGATGCCGCGCACCAGCGGGTCGAAGATCGAGCGGCTCTTCTCCTTGCGATACTCCGCACCCACGGCGAACTGGATGCTGTCATAGGGTAGGTTGAAGAAGGCCGAGGTGTCGCCGCTGACCAGCGCGTGAAGCTCGAGCTGATCGGTGCGGAAGGTGTTGATGGTGGTGGTGGTGATGAAGTCCACCGCCTCCTGGCTGATCGAGCCGACCCCGAACAGGTTGGCCGGTCGGCACTCGCCCTGGCCGGGGACGAAGGTGAGATAGCCGAACTCGCCGGTCGGGATGCCGAACACCGTGGCGGGCGAACGCACCGCGGGGTTGATCTCGCTGCGGCACACCGGGTTGCCGCGCGCATCCCGGGTCACGTCGATCGCGGCGAGGAAGCGGTCGTAGAGCACGTTGTTGCGGTTGATCGCCTTGAGATCATACCGGCCCCAGTTGCCCGAGACATCGAAGGTGATCTCGTCCGACAGGTTGCCCTTGAACCCGCCGACGAAGCGGAAGGTCTCGGAGATGTTGGTGTCGATGTTCGGGCCGAGATCGGTCGGATCGCGGGTGATGAACAGGCCGCCCGCCGCATCCGAGATCGGGCGCAGCACATCGGGGATGAAGGGGTTGTCCGGCGCGACAGTCAGCAGGTCGTAGAACGAGTTCTGGTTGGTGCCGAAGGTGGTTTCCTGGCGGAAATACTTGCCCTCGAAATAGACGTTCAGACTGTCGCTGATGTCGTAATCTGCGAGCACGTTGATGCCGTAGCGCTCGGTCTTGGGGATCAGGTAGCCGCTGTTGTCGAAGATGTTGCCTTCGCCGCCGAAGGCGTTGAAGTTCCCGGCGATCAGGCCGTCCTCATCGAGCACTTCGATCCCGTTGGCGGTGGCGATGTAGCAGCCGCCGAGCGCGCCGAAGCCGTTGTAGTCGAACAGGCCGTTGAAGCCGGTGAAGCTTTCAAGGCAGTCGCTGCGCCCGTCGCGGTCGATGTCCGAGTTGGGATCGGCGAAGTCGGCCGGGATGATCACGCCGCCGGCCGAGGTGATCTGGAAGCCGTATTGGGAGCCGATCGCGCGGGTGGGGGCATTGAGCGCACGGTCGATCAGCGCCTGTTCGGCAGCGGTCGGCGTGGTGCCGGTCGGGAAGATCTGGTTGTAGCGCGTCGTGCCGGGCAGGGGGATCACGAAGCCGTAAGGATAGCGGCCGCGCGAGATATTGAAGAAGTTGCTGAAATTGGGCGTGTTCGTGCCGAGATCGCCGCGCTGGAAGCGCAGCGCCGGGTTGGGGCCGTCGTCGGCAATGTTGCCGTTGCGGAATTGCGCGCGGTCGCCGAAGCGCAGGCCGTTGTCGTAGCTGTAGTCGCCCACCAGCGTGATGTTGCCGCGCCCTTCGGCGAAGTTCTTGCCGAACTTGATGTAGCCGTCGAAATTGCCGGCATCGCCTTCGGTCGAGAGGCCGCCGGTCGCGCCGAGCTCGAGCCCTTCGAATTCGCGGTCGAGCACGAAGTTGACGACGCCCGTGACAGCGTCCGCGCCATAGACCGCCGAAGCGCCGCCGGTGAGGACTTCGACCTGCTTGATCAGCGAAGAGGGGATCGAGTTGATGTCGACCACCGAGGTTTCGGCGACACCCGCGACATGGCGACGGCCGTTGACCAGCACCAGCGTGCGTTCCGCGCCCAGGCCGCGCAGGTTGAGCGTGGCCGCGCCGACCGCGCCGCCGCCGCCGGTCTCGCTGGGCGCGATCGACTGGGCCGAACTGACCGAGGCGGACAAGGCAGGAATGGTGCGCAGCGCGTCGGCCACTTCCTGCTCGCCGCGGAAAGAGTCGGCGGTGATGCTGACGACGGGGGAAGGGGAATCGAGATTGGAGTCGCGGCGCAGGCGCGAGCCGGTGACGACGATGGCTTCTTCGCCCGGGGCTTCGGCGGCGGCGGCGGCGCTGGTAGCGAGCACTTCGGGCTCGGCCTGGGCGACGGCGTCATCGGCTGCAGTCGCTGCGGCGGGCGAGAAAGCGGCCAGACCGGTCATCAGGGTGGTGGAAAGGAGGGTGCGACGGATCAGTTTGTTCTTGGAGATGTTCATCAAGGCCCCCGGAAAATGGGTTTAATGTTCCTCCCCTGCAATTGACCGTCCCGCGTCTCGCGCGCGGATCCGTCCAAATCGTTTGCACACTTCCCCTGAGGTGCATGCCGATAGTTGGAGTGATGTGGCTTTGATGAAAGGCACGCCATGCGCCATTTGACTTATATGGATCGCACTAGCGCCAGAGCCTTGATTGTAACAAAATCACGCAATCATTCGGCCTTTGATACAAAGGCTTGGCTCTGGTCACAGTTTTTCTACGAGGCATACTTGCGCGTCAGGTTGTGCCTGAACAAAGCTCCGCTGCCGAATCTGCGCTCTCCGACTCGGTTGTCGCGGAAGCAAGCGCGGCGCGCAGGGTGCGCTTGAGCAGCCAGGGTTCGAGCACCCGGCCGACGAGGAACAGCACGAAGAAGATGCCCGCCAGCACATAGGCGGGGGTCGTCTTGAACTTTTCCTTGTCCTTCATCTCGTCCTTTTTCTTGGACGGATCCTCGGGCTCGGGCGCGCCGAGCATCTTGTCGAGCGGATGGAGCTCCGCCTTGGGTCTCGCCTTGTCGCCTTCCTTGTCCTTGCCCGCCGCTTTCGCTTCGGCCTGCTCGGCTTCCATCGCGGCCTTTTCCCACGCGTTGGCGACGGTCATGATCTGCGCGAAGGCGAGGAACAGCAGCGGGGCGAGGAACACCATGAGCAGTGCCTTGCTCTTCACGCTGAATACCAGCTTCGCGGCACCGTCCTGCTGTTGTGCGACGCGGAGGGTGCCGCTCGTGAAGGTGGCGAGCTTGTCCTGCGCGGCAGGATTGTGCTTCGCATAAGTCAGGGTGTCGCCCTCCACCGCATAGGTGGTGCCGGGCGTCTGGAACAGCGGATCGAGCCGGGCAAAGGCCTCGGCCGGGGTCAGCGGCTCGTCGAGCGGCACTTCGCCTTCGGCGCGCCAGATCCGTTCGATATAGGGCAGGGCAAGCCTCATGCCGTCTGCTCCGATGCGAGCGTCCGCTTCACTCCGCGGGTTCCGGCTGGTGCGCTGCACCGGCAGGGATGGCGAAGCGCCGGTTGAGCCATGCGCGGAAGGTCTTGTAGCCCTCGGTGAAGGGGTAATGCATGGTCTCGGTGATATCCATCCGGCGACCGCCTTCCATACCGAGCAGCTCGGCCTCGCCATCGACGCAGGTGCCGAAGATGCGGTCCCAGATGATCCAGGTGCCCGAGTAATTGCTGCGGGTCGCCTCGTAGTCCTGCGAGTGGTGGACCGAGTGATGCTCCACCGTGTTGAAGATGAAGCGCCACCAGCGCGGGGTGTTGAAGCGCACGTTGATGTGCTGGTAGGTCGAGACGGCCATCCCGATCGCGCCCGCCAGCAGGAAGGCACGCGGCAGGAAGTCGAAGAACCCGCCGATCCCCAGCCCGATAAGGAACAGCTCGACCGGGTTGCCAACCGCGCCTTTGTTGATGTTGAGCTGGGTGATGTAGTGGTGCGGCGCGTGGGTGAGCCACAGCGGGTACCAGTTGTGCATCCCGCGATGCATCCAGTATTGGCCGAAGTCGAAGATCATCGAGATCAGTATCGCCTGCAGCAGCAGCGGCAGACCGGTGAACCAGCTGAACTTCTCCCAGTCGAAGGCGTTCTGCACCGCCTCGATCATCACGCCGTCGCCGATATAGGCATCGACCATACGCAGGATCGTGTAGCCGAGACCGACATAGAACAGGTCGGTGGAGAATTCCTTCCAGGTCAGCTGCCAGCTGCGGTAGCGCGGATTGACCCATTCCAGCCCGAGCAGAAGCACCTTGAAGCCGAGGCCGATGGCAATGCCGATCGAGGCCAGCGCCCATTCGTTGGGGGCGTAGTACCAGAAGGCGATCAGGCCGAAGAGGACGGCGGGCTGGAAGTACGTGAAGAAGAACTGCTTGAATGGCCCGCCTTCGACCTTGCCGATGTTTTCCCAGCCGACCGTCACCGGCGCGTCAGCCCCGATGATCCGCTTACCTACTTGCACTCCGGCCATGGCGCACTCCACTCAGCGTCGTCTGTTAACCCGTCTGCCTCGCCAGAGCCGGTGTTCCGGCCTGCTCGAGACAATGATCCCCGCCCGATGCTGTCCTGCCTTCCATGGCAAGCTGGGTCGTCCGGGTAAGTGGCCAAATGACGTAGTGGCGACAGCGCTTCACAGGCGCGTGCCCCAAGCCGCTCTATTCCGAGATCATTCGCACCGCGAGCGCGGTTGCCGCGGCGCGGGTTTCGACGCCGAGCTTGCGGAATACCTGCTCCAGATGCTTGTTCACGGTGCGCGGGGAGATGCCGAGAATCTCGCTCACGGTGCGGTTGGTCTTGCCGTAGCTGACCCATAGCAGCACCTCGGCCTCGCGCCGGGTGAGGGTGGTCTGCTTGAGCAGCAGATCGACCTTGGAGGCCTCGCCCACTTCGGTGATCTTGAACAGGATCTCGCCCGAGCGGTCGCTTTCGGCCAGCGCCAGTTCCAGCTCGATCCCGGCCAGCGACAGCGTGAGCGTGCCCGAATGGCCCGGTTCGGCGAGCGCCATCAGCCGCGTCGGGGCAATTCCTTCGGGCAGGCTTGCGCTGGCGGCATCCCATGCCGGGTCGATCCGCTGGAACAGGCTCTCGGCCTGCGGGGTGCACCAGATCAGCGACCCCGCGCGGTTCACCGCCACCAGACTGCGACCCGCCCGCCCGAGCGCCAGCCGAGAGCGGTAGGAGGCGCGGGCATTGGCGAGATGCACCCGCATCCGCGCCAGCAGCTCGTCCACCACCACCGGCTTGCGGACATAGTCGACCCCGCCGGTCTGCAGCGCCGCGACCACGTGTTCGGGATCGGTCAGCCCGGTCATGAAGATCACCGGGATATGCGCGGTCGCGTGATCGCGCTTGATCGCCTGCGTCGTCTCGAGCCCGCTCATCCCCGGCATCAGCGCGTCCATCAGGATGAGATCGGGCGCGGCCTCGCCCAGCAGTTCGAGCGTCGCCTCGCCGCTGCGCGCGATCAGCACGTCCATGCCCTCGGCTTCGAGCGTGTCGACGAGGAAGCTCAGCGAATCCGGATTGTCGTCGACCACCAGGATGCAGTCGCGTGCGCCGGTGTTGCGATCGCGGCCCGTCATTGTTCCCCTCCCGCTGTAGCGAGCGCAGCCAGCGCCTTGAGATCGAAGGCGTCGAGGTGCGAGCGCATCCGTTCGGCCAGCGCCGCGGTATCCGGCCCCAACGCGGCGAGCGCGTCGATCCGCGCCTCGATCGCGCGCACGTGCCCGATCCGCACCAGCCGCGCGATTTCGGCAAGGTGCGGCTGGGCCTCGGCGGCAAGCAGCACGGGTAGCGGCGTCCCCTCTCCTGCCGTGCCTCGCGCCTGCGCCCATTCCAGTCCCAGCGCCTCGCTGATCACGCCGAGCAGGTGGTCGAAGGCGAAGGGCTTGGTGACGAAGCCGTCGGCCGACGGGCCGCCGGGCTGGTCCGGTCCCGAGTCCGGAAGCTCGCCCGAAAGCATTACGATCCTGAGGGCAGCACCGTGGCGGCGGCGCAGGGTGGCGGCGATCTCCCAGCCGCTGATGCCGGGCATCGACACGTCGAGCAGCACCAGATCGGGCTGCGCGCTGGCCGCCAGCGCCAGCCCTTCCTCGCCCCCCGCCGCCGTCAGCACGGCAAAGCCGCGCGGTTCCAGCAGAGCGCGCAGCGCTGCGCGATGGGCCGGGTCGTCGTCGATCAGCAGCAGCCGCCGCTCGCGCCCGAGGTAGAAGCCGGCATCCTCGTGCCCGGGCCAATCGGCCGGTGGGGAGAGCGGCTGCGACAGCATCAGCCGGACGATGAAGCGCGAGCCTTCGTCCGGCTTGCTCTCGATCCGCAACTCGCCGCCCATGATGTGCACCAGCGCCTGCGTGATCGCGAGGCCGAGGCCGATCCCGGCGCGCTCGGTTGCAGACCCGCCGCGCTCGAAGGGCAGCAGGATGCGCTCGATATCGGCCGGCGCGATGCCGATGCCGCTGTCGGCCACCTCGAAGGTCGCCAGCTCGTTGCGGTAATGCACCTTCAGCGCGACCTCGCCGTGATCGGTGAACTTGATCGCGTTCGAGAGCAAATTGATCAGCACCTGCCGCAGCCGCTTGGGATCGGTGCGGACATATTCGGGCAGGGTCGGCGGCAGGTCGAGCCGCAGCGCCAGCCCCTTCATCGCCGCCTGCGGTTCGAACATCGCGGCGACCTGTTCGAGGAAGGCGGGAAAGCGGATCGTGTCGCGCGCCAGCTTCAATGAACCGCTTTCGACCTGCGCGATATCGAGCAGGCCCTCGACCAGATTGGAGAGATGCTCGGCGCTGCGGCGGATCACCTTGCCAGCCTGCACCCCGTCACGCCCGTCACCGCGTTCGAGCAGCTGGGCATAGCCGTAGATCGCGTTGAGCGGCGAGCGGATCTCGTGGCTTACGCTGGCGAGGAAGCGGGTCTTGGCCTCGTTTGCCGCTTCGGCGGCCTCCTTGGCGCGGGCGAGCGCCGCGTATTCGTCAAGCAGCGCCGCCAGCGTCCCGGCGTGCGCGCTCTCGCCGCGCTGTTGCAGCCATTCAAGCAGGGTCCGGGCGGCGTTATCGGGCAATTACAAACCCCCGATGTAGGCCCGCCAGCCACCCAGATGGGTGATGTCCTCGGCCCCATCGAGCGCGCGCGGTTCGGCGACGAAGCCCTTGACGCTGGTGCCGTCGGCAAGCGTGACCGTGCCGATCGCGAGCGGCGGCGGGACTTCAGCGACGAAGCTGCCGAATTCGGCGAGGCCCAGCTCGTAAACCTCGAGCGCGATCGCCGCCCCGCCATCGCTGCTGTGCACCAGCGCGGGCTTGGGCGGCACGCTCTCGGCCATGGCGTAGAGCTTGTAGGTTGGCGCGGTGGTGAATGCGCCGACGAACTTCGCGTTGCGGCTGGTCAGCTGCCAGTGCAGCGGCATGCCTTCGAGGTGGGCGCCGACGACGGCGAGCTTGATGGTATCCATGTGGTCTCCGGTGTCGAGCGGGGGGAGGGCGGGGAGCTGTGCAGCGGCGAGATAGTCCTGCGCCATGGCGATCAGCGCGCGGTCGCTGTGCGCCGGGCCGATCAGCGTGATGCCGAAGCCTGTGCCGTTGTGACGTGCACCCGCCGGCACCGCGACCGCGGCCATGTCAAGCAGGTTCACGAAATTGGTGTAGCGCCCGAGATTGCTGTTCAGGGCCACCGGTGCGGCGGCGAGCTCGGCGATGCGGTAGGTCGTGCCGGTGGTGGGAAAGGCGAGCGCGTCGACGCTCTCCCACAGCGCCTCGGCATGGCGCGCTAGTGCGGCGAGACGGTAGATGCCGTTCCATGTCTCGACCGCGCTCATCGCAAGGCCGGGTTCGAGGATGCTGCGCACCGTGGGGTCGATCGCGTCAGGATTATCGCGCAGCAATGTCTCAACTGCCGCTGTGCGCTCGGCCACCCACGGCCCGCCGTAGAGCAGTTGTGCGGCTTCCAGCAGCGGGGTGATGTCGATCTCGACCAGCTCGCCTTGCGTGCCCAGCACTTCGAGCGCGCGTTCGTAGAGTTCCTCTGCCTGAAGGTCGCCGAAGAAGACCCGCTGGTCGGCGCGCGGGACGCCGATGCGCTTGCCCGTGATCGCCATATCGGCGAGCGGGCGCGAGAAGGGATCGGCCATGTCGAAGCCGGCGACCACGCTGTCCACCAGCTGTGCATCCGCCAGCGCATCGGTGAACACCGTGATGCAGTCGATCGAGCGGCAGGCCGGCACCAGCCCCTGCGTGCTCCAGCGCCCCTTGGTGGGTTTGAACCCGACGAGATGATTGAACGCCGCCGGCACCCGCCCCGATCCCGCCGTATCCGTCCCGAGCGCGAAGGCGACCAGCCCTGCCGCCACCGCGACCGCCGAGCCGGACGAGGATCCGCCGCTGACATAGGCCAGGTTGGAGGCATTGCGCGGCGCGCCGTGAGGGCTGCGGGTGCCGACCAGCCCGGTGGCGAACTGGTCGAGATTGGTCTTGCCCACGCAGATCGCGCCCGCTGCCTCCAGCCGCGCGATCACTGTGGCGGACTGTCCGGGCTGGTAGGCGAAGGCCGGGCAGGCAGCGGTGGTTGCGAACCCGGCAACATCGATATTGTCTTTCGCCGCATAGGGCACGCCGGCAAGCGGCAGATGCTCACCCGCTGCCACGCGTGCGTCGATGGCGCGGGCCTGGGCAAGCAGATTCTCGGGCGCGGCGCGGCTGATCCACACCTGCGGCTGCACCGCATCATAGGCGGCGAGGCGGGCGAGGGTTTCTTCCATCACCGCAACCGCGCTGGTCTCGCCGCCGTTCACAGCAGCAGCGATGGCTCCGGCGGAGAGACGGAGGGGTGCGGTCATGCGCTCCTCCTGAGCGCCAGCATCGGCGCGCCCGGCTGAAGCGATTGGCGCTCTTCGATATAGAGCGCGGCGATGGTGCCGCTGGCGGGGCTTTCGAGCGGGCATTCCATCTTCATCGCCTCGATCACCGCGATCACGTCGCCCGCCGCGACGGCATCGCCGGTGCTGACCAGCAGCTTCCACACGCTCCCGCCGAAGGGCGCCTCGATCAGCTCGGTGCCTTCGGGCAGCTCGATCACCGCCGCCTCGCCGGAGGTGTCCTCGGCGAGCAGATCGGTGACGCGGTCGAACTCGCCGCTTGTCTGCCACGCGGCGCGCTCGGCATCGAAGGCGGCCTGCCGCGTGGCCTCGAAAGCGGCGATGCTGGCGGCGTTTTCGGCGAGGAAGGCGCGGTAATCGGCGAGGCGGAAGGTGGTCTCCTCGATCCGGATCGCGCGGCGTCCGGTGGGGAAATCGCGCCGCCATTCGGCGAGCTCTTCGGCGCTGACCGGATAGAAGCGGATCTGGTCGAAGAACCTCAGCAGCCACGGCTTGCCGTCGGTGAAGGCGTCCGTCTGGCGATGCGTGTTCCACACCTGGATGGTGCGCCCGAACAGCTGGTAGCCGCCCGGGCCTTCCATCCCGTAGATGCACATATAGGCCCCGCCGATGCCCACCACGTTGGGCGGGGTCCAGGTGCGCGCCGGGTTGTATTTCGTCGTCACCAGCCGATGGCGCGGATCGACCGGGGTGGCCACCGGCGCGCCGAGATAGACATCGCCGAGGCCGAGCACGAGGTAGCTGGCATCGAAGATCAGGTCTTCCACCGCCTTCGCATCGGCAAGGCCGTTGATGCGGCGGATGAACTCGATGTTGTCCGGGCACCACGGCGCATCGTCGCGCACCGCGCCCATGTATTTTTCGATGGTTTCAGTGATCGCCGGATCGCGCCAGCTTAAGGGCAGGTGGACGATGCGCGAGGGCACAGCGAAATCGTCAAGCTGGCCGAGCGCCTCCTCGCACGCCATCAGCGCCGCGAGCGCGCCTGCCTGATCCAGCGTGGTGCCGTCGAAATGCAGCTGCAGCGAGCGGATGCCGGGGGTGATGTCGATCACGCCGGGCAGGCGCATCGCCTCCAGCGCCTGCATCAGCGCATGGACGCGGATGCGCAGTTCGATATCGAGCACGATCTCGCCATATTCGACGAGGATGTTGCGATCCCCCTGCTGGCGCCAGGTGACGCGCGGGCGGTGCCCCTGTGCAGGCAGCTGGGCGAGGATCGGCGAAAGATCGGGCAGCGCGCGCGCCGTGGTGGGCGCGGGCAAGGCAGTGAGCGGGGCGCGATCTGCCGCCATCGCGTCCGCAATGGTCACCGGCACGAAGCGCACGCGGTCATCGGGCGAGAGCTGGCCGATCTTCCAGCGGTCGGCGGCTATCACGGTGAAGGGGCAGACGAAGCCGCCCAATGAAGGCCCGTCCGGCCCGAGGATGATCGGCATGTCCCCGGTGAAGTCGACCGCGCCGATGGCGTAGGGGTTGTCGTGGATGTTGGACGGGTGCAGCCCCGCCTCGCCCCCGTCGCGCCGCGCCCATTCGGGCTTGGGGCCGACCAGCCGCACGCCGGTGCGGTTGGAGTTGTAATGCACCTGCCACTCGGCCTCGAGGAAGCGGGCGATATCGTCGGGCGTGAAGAAATCGGGCGCGCCGTGGGGGCCGTAGAGGACGCGCAGCTCCCAGTTCTTGCCAAATTCGGGCAGGCACTCGGCCTTTGCGGGCGTGTTGGTGGCCGCCCCGCCCAGATGCAGCACATCGCCTGCCACCAGCGCGCGCGCGGCATGTCCGCCGAACTGGCCTAGGGTGAAAGTGCTCGCGCTGCCGAGATAGGCGGGAATGTCGAGCCCGCCCGCGAAGAGGACATAGCCCCGCATCCCGCCGCCCGAGACGCGGCCCATGCTGAGCGTCTGTCCTGCGGCAACGTCGATCGGCTGGCCGAGCGGCACCGGCACCCCGTCGAGCTTCGCGCCGAAATCGGCACCTGTGAGGCAGATGCGGGCAGGGGCCTCGAACAGCAGGGTTGGACCGCTGGCGGTGATCTCCAGCCCCGCCGTGCCTTCGGGGTTGCCGAGCAGGAGGTTGCCGAGCCGCAAGCTGCGGTCATCCATCGGCCCTGATGGCGGGACACCCACGTCCCAAAGGCCGAGCCGCCCGGGCCAGTCCTGCGCCGTGGTGGAGGTGCCGCCCGAGAGCACGCGGATGCTGGCGGGGGTGTGGGTGACAGAGGCGAGCAGGCGGGTGGTCACATCGCCGCTGGCAAAGCGCGGTTCGGCCAGCACGTCGCGCAGCCAGCGCAAGTTGGTCTCGATCCCGTCCACGCGGGATTCGCTGAGCGCGCGGCCCATCGCCGCAATCGCTTCGGTGCGGGTTGGGCCGTGGACGATCAGCTTGGCGAGCATCGGATCGTAGAAGGCGCTGACCGTGCTGCCCGCCATCACCCAGGTCTCGGCGCGAATATCCTTGGGGAAGACGACATTGGTGAGCGTGCCGGTGGTGGGGCGGTAGTCCAGCGCCGGGTCCTCGGCATAGAGCCGTACCTGCACCGCGTGGCCCTTGGGCGCGGGCGCGGGGGCATCGAGCATCGCGAAATCGCCCGCGCCCCCTCGGATCATCCACTCCACGAGGTCGATCCCCATCACCTCCTCTGTGACGCCGTGCTCGACCTGCAGGCGGGTGTTCATCTCAAGGAAGAAGAACTCGGCGCGGTCGGCATCGTAGAGGAACTCGACCGTGCCGGCGGAGAGATACTGCGCCGCCTCGCCGAGCCGCACGGCGGCGGCGATCAGTTCGGCGCGCTTGGCGTCGGATAGGCAGGGCGCCGGGGCTTCCTCGACCACCTTCTGGTTGCGCCGCTGGAGCGAACAGTCGCGCTCGCCCAGCGGCATGACGCGGCCCGCGCCATCGCCGAAGATCTGCACCTCGATGTGGCGGGCATTGGCGATGTAGCGTTCGAGGAACACACCGGCATCGCCGAAGCTCGCCTGCCCCTGCCGGACGACCGCGGCAAAGCCCTCGCGTAACGCGGCCTCGTCGGCGCAGATGCGCATCCCGATCCCGCCGCCGCCGGCGGTCGCCTTGAGCATCACCGGATAGCCGATCCGCGCAGCGGCCTCCGCAGCCTCGTCCTCGCCGGTGAGCAGGCCCGTGCCGGGCGCCAGCGGGAGATTATGCGCCTCGGCCAGCGCGCGGGCAGAATGCTTGAGGCCGAAGGTGCGGATATTGTCCGGCGTCGGGCCGATAAAGGCGATCCCGGCGGCCGCGCAGGCCTCGGCGAATTCGGCGTTCTCGGCAAGGAAGCCGTAGCCCGGATGGATCGCGCCCGCGCCGGTGGCCTTCGCGGCGGCGAGGATCGCGGCGACGTCGAGGTAGCTCTCGCTCGCCGGGGCGGGGCCGATGCACACCGCCATGTCTGCCGCGCTGACATGGAGCGATTCCGCGTCGGCTTCGGAATAGACTGCGACCGACTTCAGCCCCATGCGCCTGCAGGTGCGGATGATCCGGGTGGCGATCGCGCCCCGGTTGGCAATGAGGACGGTATCGAAGCTCATGCCGCCACGATCATGCGCACGGGCGTGGGGTTGAAGCCGTTGCAGGGATTGTTGATCTGCGGGCAGTTCGAAACCACCACGATCACGTCCATCTCGGCTCTGAGATCGACCGTCAGGCCCGGCGCCGAAATGCCGTCGACGATCCCCAGCGTCCCGTCCGCTTCCACCGGCACGTTCATGAAGAAGTTGATGTTGGAGACTATGTCGCGCTTGCCGCGCCCCTCGGTGAGGTTCGCCTCGAGGAAATTGTCGACGCAGGCGTGCTGGTGCTTGGTGTGGTGGCCATAGCGCAGCGTGTTGCTCTCGCACGAACATGCCCCGCCGATCGTGTCGTGATATTCGACCGCGCTGTCGACGATCGTCATCAGCGGATTGCCCTCGTTCGAAAGCAGCACGGTGCCGGTGCGCAGGAACAGGTTGCCCTGCGCCGCCACCGTATCCTGCGCCGAGTAACGCTCGGCATCGTCGGCGGCGGAATAGATCAGGAAATCGACCGCCTGGTTGCCCTCGACATCGACGATGCGCAGCGTCTGGCCCTTGGCGACATGGTGCAGCCAGGGTGCGCGGGCGGGCACGATTTCGTCGTGGACGATGGAGCCGGAAAGGCCGGAGAGGGCCGGGTCGTCTGTCATGTTCTTTTTCCCGTTGAGGGGGTTATCTGCGGTAGTAGTCCTCGGTGTTGAGGTAGGCGCGCATCCCCTCGGGCGTGGCATTGCGCACCTCATCATCTTCGGCAGTTACAGGCCCGCGCCACGCGGTGAGGCGCAGCGGGGTGGAGTTCCATTCCGGCCTCGGGTCGCGCACGTGCGGGCAGTTGGCGATCACCACGATCACATCCATCTCGGCGCGCAGCGTCACCGCGCGGCCCGGCGCGAAGGGGCCGACGACCGGCGTGATCGCCCCGTCGGCCTCGATCACCGTGCCCTTGAACAGGTTGATGCAGGGATGCACGTCGCGCCGCGTCAGTCCGTGCTTGGCCGCGCCGAGGATCAGCCGGTCGCGCCCGTTGGGGAAGGCCCCCGAATTGCGCCCCTCGCCATATTTCGCGGCATTGGTGGCGGCGTTGGAGGTGCCGCAGAAGGCATCGTGGGTTTCGGCATCATCGGCGAGAATGCTGAGCATCACCCGCCCCATGTCCGACAGCAGGAGTTTGCCGACACCGAGATACGCGTTCCATTGTACCTTGACGGTGTCGGCAACATTGAGCCTTTCGGTCGGCAATTCGGCGTTGAAGATGTTGAGCGAGGCGCAGGCATCGCCGCCCTTGTCGATCAGCCGCAGGCGGGTCCCGCGCGCGATCCGGCGCGAGGCGTAGCCGCCCGGGGCGATGGTTTCTTCCCACACCAGATCGGCGGGCGCGACGCCTGCGGGCAGATCATCGGCCACCGGCGGCAGGATCGGCATGGTCTCCACCCGCGTGCCACCTTGCGCACGGGCGTGCTCGCGTGCGGCCTTGGGGTCAGCGGTCTGGCTCATTCGGCTGCCTCCTGTGCGTCAGGCGAGCCCGCCCCGTCCTGCTCGTGCAGCGGCGGCAGCAGTGCGGTGGTGGTGACGAGCTGCAATTGCTGCACGCCGCGGATCTTGCGCAGCGCATCGCACAGCTGCTTGAGGCGCACGGCGGGGCCCTGAACCAGCAGCACTTCCAGCGACTGGTCCTGTTCGAGGAAGACGTGCTGCGAGGAGATCACCTCCTTCAGGTAATCGCTCTGGGTCTCGGCCAGCTGCTGGCGCACCCGCCCGCCGCCGCCCGCGTAGACAATGGTGACAGTTCCCGCGAGCATCTCGTCCGGGCGGGTCAGCGCTTCGTGCTCCGCGAGCGCATGGCGGATCAGCTCGGCGATCAGCTGCGAGCGCGAAGGCAGGCCGCGTTCCTCGACCATCACGTCGAGCTGGCGGAACAGCTCGGCCGGCAGGCTCATCGAAAGCCGGGCGAGGCGGGAGGGTTCGGTGGTCATGCGGGGGTTTCCAGCGTTGCGCTGCGCTCGGCCTCGGCCTTGCGGGTCAGCGCGATGTCGTAGATCACGCCGGCGCCGTAGCGCTGCGGGGCGTGCGGATCGTGGCGGCGCTTGTCGAGCGTGAGCACCCGCGTGCCGAGCGCGAAGGCTTCCTTGATGTCGTGGGTGACCATCACGATGGTGAGCCCGAATTCGCGCCACAGCCGGGTGATCAGTGCGTGCATATCCGCGCGGATGCCGGGATCGAGCGCGCCGAAGGGCTCGTCGAGCAGCAGGATGCGCGGGCGCTTGATCAGCGCCTGCGCGATGGCGAGACGCTGCTGCATCCCGCCCGACATTTCCGACGGGTAGAGATTGAGGCTGTCAGCGAGGCCGACGGCGGCGAGCATCTCCTCGGCCTGCGCGCGGGCTTCGCGGCGGGCGCTGCCGAACAGGCGCGCGGTGAAGGGCGCGCTGGCCAGTTCCAGCCCGAGCATGGTGTTCCCCAGCACGGTGAGATGCGGGAACACCGAATAGCGCTGGAACACCACCCCGCGATCCGGCCCGCATTCGGCCGGCAGCGGCTGGCCGTCGAGCGTGATGCGCCCGCGGCTCGGCTGGTCCTGCCCGAGGATGACGCGCAGCAGGCTGCTCTTGCCCGCGCCCGAAGGCCCGATCACCGAGACGAAGGCGCCTTCGGCAATGTCGAGGGTGATGCGTTCGAGCACGACCTTCTCGCCATATTCGACCCAGACATTGGTGAGGCTCAGCATCGGATCAATGCCCCCCCTTGTGCGCCCAGCCAAAGGCGAGGCGGCTGGTGCGGGTGAGCGCGAAATCCATCGCCACGGCAAGCAGCGCGATCCACACGACGTAGGGGATGATCACGTCCATCGCGAGGTAGCGGCGCACGAGGAAGATGCGGTAGCCAAGGCCGACGTCTGCCGCGATCGCCTCGGCCGAGATCAGGAACACCCAGGCCGGTCCGAGCGAGAGGCGAAGCCCCTCGATCAGGCGCGGCATCGCCTGCGGCAGCGCGACGCGCAGCAGCAATTGCCAGCTCGATGCGCCCAGCGTCAGCGCCTTGACCACCTGTTCGCGCGGCAGGGCGGTGATGTGTCCGGCAAGGTCGCGGATCATGAAGGGCGCGATGCCGATCACGATCAGCGCGACCTTGGCGGTCTCGCCGAGGCCGAAGACGATGAACAGGATCGGCAGCAGGGCGATCGGCGGGATCACCGCGATGGCGGTCACCAGCGGGCCGAAGGTGGCGCGCACCGGCGGCAGCGCGCCGAGCACAAGGCCGACCAGCAGCGCCGACAGCGTGGCGATGCCGAGCCCCATGCCGAGGCGGGTGAGGCTGGCGAGCGTATCGGCCCAGAACAGCAGCTGGCCCGACAGCGGATCGGCTTCGAATAGCAGCGCCGCCATCGCGCTCGCCATCGCGCCGGGCAGGGGGAGGATCTTGTCGGCGGGGTTTTCGGCGTGGCGCGCGGCGGCAGCGACGATATAGCCCACCGCCAGCACCGCCAGCGGCAGGCCGCCCAACAGCAGCGCCTGCCCCCGGCCGATGGTGCGGTTCACCCAGCGCATCGGATCAGCCCCGCGTTCGTCCTAGAGCTTGCCGTCGGCGGCGAGCTGCATGAAGGTGGGATCGAAGCGCAGCGTGATCGCATTGGCATCGCCCAGCGTCTTGCCGCCCGGAAAGCTCATCCCCACCGCGTCGGCCGAGCGCGCGCCCTGTCCGAACAGGCCCTGCGCGAAGGAGAAATCGCGCACCCGCTGCATGGTGGTGACGAGATCGGGCGAGGACATGGCCGCCAGCGCCGCTTTGGGATCGCTGTAGAGGAAGGTGGTCGAAAGCTGGCCTTCGAATTCCTCCGGCGTGGTGCCCGCAAGCTCGGCCATCGCCGCGCGCGCCGCTTTGCCCTCGGCGTCGTCGCGGGCCATCAGCGCCATGGTCTCGTACCAGATCCCGGCAAGCGCCTTGCCGAGGTTCGGGTTGGCCTTGAGCGTCGCGGTGTCGACCACCAGCAGATCGAGGATCTCGCCCGGAATGTCGGCCGAGGTGAACACCGCGCTGGTGCCGGGCACGCCCTTCATCGTGGTGACCTGCGGGTTCCACGCGACCGCTGCGTTGATCGCGGGCGAGGCGAAGGCGCTGGCAATGTCGGCGTCGGAGGTGTTGACCGTCTTGATGTCGGTCAGCTTCATGCCGTTCTTCTCGAGCGCGCGGGCGAGCAGGTAGTGCGACACCGAGAGCTCGACCAGATAGATCTGCCGTCCCTTGATCGCGGCAACGTCGCTGGCTCCCTTGAGCAGCACCGCGTCATTGCCGTTGGAATAGTCGCCGAGGATGATCGCGCTGGTATCCTTGCCGCCCGCGGCGGGGATGGTGAGCGCGTCCATGTTGGCGACCGTCACCCCGTCCAGCTTGCCGGCCGTGTACTGGTTGACCGATTCGACGTAGTCGTTGACCTGCACGAACTTGATGGTGAGGCCGTATTTGTCGGCCCACTTCTTCACGATCCCGGCCTGCTCGGCATAGGGCCAGGGCATCCATCCGGCATAGATCGACCAGCCGATGGCGAACTCGGTGCGCGGCTCGGCCGGCTCCTCGCTGCCCGAACAACTCGCCACTGCCAGCGCGCAAGCGATCAGGAGAAAGCGGGCTGCGCGGCGAAGCTGATGGAGCATGATTCGGATTCCTTTCGCAGTCGCAGCATCTCCCCATCCGCAGGCTTTGTCCATGGGGAATTATTACGATTGCGAAGAAATGTAATATGCCTATCCTTGGTTCCCGATAGCCCCGAATTTCGTCCATCCGAAGGAAGAAACGCCATGGCCCGACGCTCTGCCGCACGCCCGCTTGCTCTTGTGATGGCCTCGGCCCTCGTGGTCTCCTGCGCCGCTGAAGAGCCGCTTCCGCCGGCGGAGGGCCCGGCGGTGGAGTTGACCGAAAAGGCGCTCGAGGTGCCGGGCTTTGCCGATTTCCTCGCGGTCGATGGCGACACGGTATGGGTCACCAATGACGGGCGGGTCGAGCAGTGGTCGACCACCGGCAAGGTCGCCAGCTTCGCGGTGCCGCGCCCCTGCGGCACGATGGCGATTGCCGAAGGCTCGCTATGGGTCGCCAATTGCAAGGGCGCGGAGATCTACCGCATCAATCTCAAGACCGCCTCGCTCGAAGCCACGATTGCCAGCGGCCTCGCCAATCCCAAGGGCGAGACCAATGTCGTCTCAGGCGCAGGCTCGATCTGGGTCGCGAGCGATCCGGCCGGCAAGGTCGCGCGCATTGATCCCGCTACCAACGCCGTGGTCGCCACCATCCCTGTCGCGCCCGAGACCTGGTATCTCGCCTATGGCTTCGACGCGCTGTGGGCGGTCTCGAGCGAGGGCAAGGTGCTCCAGCGGATCGATCCGGCCACCAACACCGTCTCCGGCACGGTCGCGCTCGGCGACACCCCCGGCTTCCTTGCGGCAGGTGAGGGCGCGGTGTGGGTGCAGGAACAGGGCGACGGCACCGTCGCCAAGGTCGATCCTGCTACCCTCAAGCTCGCGGGGCGCACCAAGGTCGGTGCGAATCTCAAGTGGGGCGATATCGACACTGGCGGCGGCGCGGTGTGGCTGCGCACCACCGACGACCAGACGCTGGTGGTGATCGACCCGGCGAGCGGCGCGATTCGCGCGCGACTCGGGGCGGCTGTCGGCAGCGGCGCGCTGCGCTGGACCCCCGACGGGGTGTGGACTTCGGCCCATGACAACCAGACGCTCTCGTGGTGGAGTGCCCCGGGCACACGGTAAATCGCACTTAAGGATTGACCTTATCACCCAAATTGGGTGACGTTGCGACTCTTCCGACCTGCCGAGCGGCGCGGCGGGCCACCGGAAGGGGCCGGTCGCCACGCAGCGGACGGCTCACCTCTCCAAAAGTCGAACAATCCGCGGACGGGATCTTCCGCCGGGTTATCGCAAGGGGCCGTGAGAGAAGCCCTGCCGGTATGCCCGCTTGTCCCGATCCGTCGTGGGGAGGGTGCAATGCAGGTGCAAACGGGCTTCGTCAGGACTGATCCGAACAGCATCATCGGTTGCCTGACTTACCAGAGCCGCGCTGTCTCGCGGCCGACAGAAAATGAACTCGATCAGCTTGTCTCGCAGGCGCGCGGACGCAACCGCCAGCTCGGCGTCACCGGCATGCTGCTCTACGAAAACGGACGCTTCCTCCAGACGCTCGAAGGCCCGCCGGCCGGGCTCAAGCAGGTATGGTCCTCGATCTGCCGCGACCAGCGCCACCGCGAGATCGAGGTGCTGACCGAGCATATGGTCTCCAGCCGCCTGTTCTCCGACTGGGATCTGCTGCTCTACAGCCGCGACGAGGATCCGCGCCGCACCAGCCGTGCGAGCGACCTCGCCCCGCACGCGCTGGCCCATTACGTGCCGGGCATGGCGCAGCTTGCGCTCGACGGCGATGATGCGCGACTCAATGCGCGGCTGGCCAGCGTGACGGAACAGGGCTGGAGCGCGGATGATATCGTCTCCCACCTGATCGAGCCGGTGGCGCGCGCAATGGGCGATGCCTGGCTGGCCGACCGGTGCTCCGAATTCGAGCTGACCGTAGGGCTCAGCATGCTGCAACTCGCCGGCCATGCCGTGCGCAGCCATGCCGCCAGCGCCGCCGCCTTGCGCCGCAGCCGCTATTCGATCCTGCTGGCGACCGCGCCGGGCGAGCCGCACATGCTCTCCACCGCAATGCTCGCCGACCAGTTCACCGATGCAGGATGGCGGGTGGAGATGGCTTTCCCGGGCAGCAAGGAAGCCCTCGCCAACCAGATCGCGCAACAGGGCCATGACGCGGTCGATATCGCCCTGTCCGACGCTCTGCCGCGCCAGCGCGCGCTGCTGCAGCTGCGCGAGACGGTAGAGCATTGCCGCAAGGCGTCGCCTGACAATCTGGTGGTGGTCTCGGTCGGCGGACGGATGTTCGCCGAGGCGACCGCCAGCGCGGCCACCGTCGGCGCCGATCACGCGCGGCGCTCGGTCGGCGGCACCAGCGTCCGGCTTTCCCAGCTCATCCGGCAGGGGCGCTGCCCGTAGCGACAGCCCTTACACGAGGCCAAGCCGCTCGAGCTTCATCGCGAGCCGGCCGGGGAGGGCATCACCGATGTCTTCCCCCTCGGCCACGTCCTTCGGGGCCTTGTCCTCGGTGAGATAGCGCCAGCCCTGATGCGCGCGTTTGGGCTGGGTGTGCACGCGGATCAACCGCGGCTCCAGCACGATGTCCCAGCGCCCGTCCTCGGTCTTTTCGAAGCCGAGGATCGGCGAGCGCGCGACGATCGCGTGGTTGATGATCCAGTAGAGCGATCCGCCGATGCATTCCTCGTGCCGGGTCGGCCGGTTGCGTGTGGTGAGCGCAATCGCGTCGCGCCCGCGATACCAGCCTTCGAGATGCTCGTAGCTTTTCGCCCCGAAGGCGATCTTGGTCAGGTGGAGACGCATATTCTGCCTCTCCCGCGCCCCCGCGCGCAAGTCAACGGGAGAGATATTCGTCGAGCGTCAGATGCAGCCGCCGGATGCGGGCTTCCTGATAATTGCCGAGCGTCTGCGCACCTTTGCGCGAAGCCTTCGCCCCGTCGCGCTGGAGCTTGAGGTTCTCGGTATCCTGATCGAGGATTTCCGCCAGCGCGAAACCGGGGACGGTGGTGTAGCTGTCCTCCACCCCGAGCCGGATCGGCGTGGCAGGGGCAGGGCGCTCGCCACTGGCGGGGAGGGGTTGCAGCACCAGAATCTCGTGCAGGCACTCGTCCGGCCCCAGAGGGCGGAAGCGGTAGCACAGGCGGATATTGATCCCGGGGAAGAAGAAGGCGTTGGGGAACAGGAAATATTCGATCGAATCCATCATCTCGCTGGTGGAAACCTTCGACAGATCGGTGCCGAAGGCGGCGCCCAGTTCCTCGCGCAGCAGGCGGGCGTGTTCGGCGCGGGCCTTTGCGCCTTCGGGCAGCGCCGATGGATCGCGGCCGAGCTTGCCGAACAGCGTCGCCTCGCTCACCTCCTGCCTCAGATGCGGGCTGGGCACGCCGACCGCGTGGATGAAGCGCGAAACGTGCCGCCCGAAGATATCGTATTGCGCATTGGCGTCGGCGGCGGTGTAGACCGCCTGCGCGTGGGTTTCGAGCACGTGGAAAGCCTCAAGGAAGGCCTCCATCGCCATCTTCCAGTTGGCTGGCAGCACCTTTTCGGTGTGCAGCGCGACATAGCGGTCATGCATCGGCCAGAGCTTGAAGTGCTCGGGGATGATTTCGAGCTGCTCGGCCAGCGGCGGGGGATTTGCGCCCATGTGGATGAACACGAAGCCGCCCCAGGTGTCGCAGGCGACTTCATCGAGGCCGAATTGCGCGTCCTCGACATGGGGGAAGTCCCAGCGGCAGGGAATTTCGCGCAGGGTGCCGTCGAGGTTCCAGCTCATCCCGTGGAAGGGGCAGCGGATATTGGCGCGGCGCACCCCACGCGAGCCTTCGGATGCGAACTTCATCCCCCGGTGGGGGCAGGAATTGACGAAAGCGCGGATGGCCATGTCGGCCCCGCGCACGACCAGCACCGAATGGTGGCCGACATCGTAGACGTAGCGGTCGCCCGGATCGGGGATGTGTTCCTCGCGGCAGGCCCATTGCCAGACATTGGGCCACAACCGCTCCAGCTCCAGCTCGTGGAACGCCGGATCGGTGTAGCGGGCGAAGGGCAGGTCCTCGTCGCCAAGGAAGGTGTAGGCCTGCTCGCGCATCGCGGCGGGGGGATTGTCCCCATCGGCATCGAGGATGTCCTGCATCGAGGGGCCGGGGCAGCGCGCCTCTCCGGGGGCGAGGGCAGGATCCGACGGGGCGGTGAGATCGGGCTTGCTCATGGCTGCATCGCCTCGCGGTTGTAGAGTGGATCATCGGGCTTGCGCTGACCGAGGATGAAGGGCGCGCCCGCCAGCATCGCGTCGCTCGCCGGATCGTCGCGCAGCCAGTCGACCAGCTCGGAACGGTAGGCGATCCTCCACACACCTGCGCGCCGCTCGTAGCGATCGACATAGCGGCCTGCGATGAACAGGTCGCGCGGGTTGCCGGCCTCGTCATGGACGCGGTGGTATGCTTGGTAATAGACCTCGCCATACGCCTCGTCCGGACCGGTGAAGTCGATCAGGTGCTGGCCGAGCATATGGTGGTTGCGTGCATGGTCTTTCAGCGCGGCCATGCAGAAGGCCGCGAAATCGGCCGGGCTGCCGCTGAAGATGCCGTATTCGCACCGTGCTTCCGGCCAGAACTGCGCCTCCAGCAGCGCCCCGTCGAGCCGGTCGAGCCCGCGCATGTAGAGCGCGGCGAGATCGACAATCGCGAAGCGGTCCTCCGCGCTGCCCATCAGGCGATACTCAGACCGCCGTCGACGATGAACGGCGCGCCGGTGGCAAATTTGCTCTCGTCGCTGGCGAGATAGACCACGAGGTGTGCGATATCATCGACCTCGCCCATCCGGCCGATGGGTTGGGCCACCGAGAAGGCCGCGCGGGTCGCATCGGGATCAGGGGTGCCGGCGATCACGCTCTCTACATTCGGCGTGAGGATCGTGCCGGGCTGCACCGAGTTCACCCGCACCCCGTTCTCCTCGCGCGCGCAGTAGAGCGCGATGGACTTGGTCAGCGTCACCACCGCCGCCTTGGCAGAGTTGTAGGCGGCAAGATCGGGCGAGGGCTTGTTGCCCGCCGCCGAGGAGAAATTGACGATCGATCCCCCGCCGCCCTTGGCCATCAGCGGGATTGCCGCCTTGCAGCCCATGAAGATCGAATCCACGTCCACGGTGTAGCAGCGCCGAAAATCCTCCGGCGAGATGTCGGCGATGCTCCCGAACACGGTGATCGCGGCATTGTTGACCAGCACGTCGAGCCGGCCGTGCGTCGCCTCGACCTCGGCGATCACCGCCTGCCAGCGCGCCCAGTCGGTGACGTCCTGATGGATATAGCCGCAGCCCAGTTCCGCCGCCGTCGCGCGGCCTGCGGCCTCGTCGATATCGGTGATGATCACCGTCGCCCCCTCTGCCAGCAGCGCCTTGGTCGCCGCCTTGCCGAGGCCCATCGCGCCGCCTGTCAGCAGCACCACCTTGCCCGAAACCCGTCCTGCCATTGCTCTCTCCCCGATTAGCTCTCGGGGACGAGGGTTAAAGCGGGGCGAGGCCCGCCGCCACTGCCAAACCTAGGAAGGCGAAGAAGCCCATCGAATCGGTGATCATGGTCACGAACACGCTGCTCGCCACGGCCGGATCCTGATCGAGCCGCTCGAAGATGACCGGAACCAGCACGCCGGCGAGCCCCGCCACCGCGATGTTGATGATCATGGCCAGCGCGATCACCACGCCCATCAGCGGGGTGAACAGCACCCCCGCCGCCAAGCCGATCAGGCCTGCGATGGTGCTGCCGTTCAACAGCGCGACGCGGAATTCGCGCCACAGGATGCGCCGCGTGTTGGCGCGGGTGAGCTGGTTGGTGGCAATCGCGCGTACCGCCACAGCCATGGTCTGCGTTCCCGCATTGCCGCCGATGCTGGCGACAATCGGCATGAGCACGGCGAGCGCCACCAGCTGCTCGATCGCCGCCCCGAACAGCGCGATGATGCTGGAGGCGACCACCGCCGTCCCGAGATTGGCGATCAGCCAGCGCACCCGCGCGGTATAGGCCTCGCGGATCGGCTCGTTGATGTCGCCGTCGCCCGCACCGCTCATCAGCAGCGCGTCCTCGCCAGCCTCTTCGGAGATGATGTGCACGACGTCGTCGACCGTCATCTGGCCGACCAGCCGCCCGCTCTCGTCCACCACCGCCGCCGAGATCAGCGCATATTTCTGGAACATCAGCGCGGCCTCTTCCTGATCCATCGTGACGGGGATCAGGGTCTGGTCGCGTTTCATCACGTCGGTCAGGCGCACGGAGCGGGGCGTGGTGAGGATCCACGAGAGCGCGCAGGTGCCGACCGGATGGTGGCGCTCGTCGATGATGAAGACCTCGAAGAAATCGTGCTCGAGATCGCCGTCCTCGCGCAGGTAGTCGATCAGGTCGCCGACCGTCATGTGCTCGGGCACCGCGACGAAATCGCGGCTCATCAACCTGCCGGCGGTCTCTTCGGGATAGGCGAGCGCGGAGGCCACCGCCTCGCGGGTTTCGGGCTCCAGCTCGGCGATCACCGCGCGCTGGTCGGCCTCGTCCAAGTCCTCGATCAGCTGCACCGCATCGTCGGTGTCGAGCTGTTCGGCGATGGTGGCGACCGCCTGCGCTGGCAGGGCCTCCATCAGGTCCTCGCGGACGTAGTCGTTGAGTTCGGCGATGACGTCGGAGGTCATCAGGTCGGTGATCGCCCGGGCGAGCGCCGCGCGCTCCGAGCGTTCGAGCAGCTCGATCAGGTCGGCGATGTCGGCGGCGTGGAGCGGCTCGACGAGGTCATAGACCGCGCCCTTGTCGCCCGCAGCCAGCGCGTCGTGCACCTCGCGCACATATTCGGGCTTGAGTCGGTTTTCCTCGTCGTGGCGTTCATCATCCACGCGGTCGTCCGGACGCACCTCGACCTCTGCGGTATCGCCCGCCAGCAGGTCTTCATCGAGGATGCGATCGTCGGCCATATGCGGCGTTTAGGCAGGGGGTTATGAAAAGCAAGGCTGGAGGGTGACAGGGGCGCATTGGCTGCGTAAAGCCGGGGCAAATTCCATCAGGAGACAGACGAAATGGCCGAAACCCTTACCTTCACGCTCGACAATGGCGACGGCGCCCACAACGATGTCGTGATCAAGCTGCGCCCCGATCTCGCCCCCGGCCACGTCGCGCGCATCACCGAGCTGGCGAGCGAAGGCTTCTACGACGGCGTGATCTTCCACCGCGTGATCGCCGGCTTCATGGCGCAGGGCGGCGATCCGACCGGCACCGGCATGGGCGGCAGCGACAAGCCCGACCTTCGGGCCGAATTCAACGCCGAGCCCCACGTTGAAGGCACCTGCTCGATGGCGCGCGCCAGCTACGAGCACTCGGCCAACTCGCAGTTCTTCATCTGCCTCGACGACGCGCGCTTCCTCGACAAGCAGTACACCGTGTGGGGCCAGGTGATCAGCGGCATGGAACATGTCCACGCCATCCCCAAGGGCGAACCGCCGCGCGCCCCCGGCAAGATTGTGAAGGCGACGGTGGCCTGAGCCTTCGCGGCACAATCCGGATAAAGGAGGGGCGGCTTCGGTCGCCCCTTTTCGTTGAACAGCCCTTGCTTCGGCGCTAAAGGCGCGGCCTCATGAAACCCTCCGCGCCTCCCCAGACCTATAGGGTCAAGAGCTTCGGCTGCCAGATGAACGTCTATGACGGCGAGCGCATGGGCGAGCTGCTCAGCGAGCGCGGCATCACCCCCGCGCCCGAAGGCGAGGAGGCCGATCTCGTCATCCTCAACACCTGCCACATCCGCGAGAAGGCCGCCGAGAAGGTCTATTCGGACATCGGCCGGCTGGTCGCGGCGGGCAAGGAGGCAGGGAAGGCCCCGCTGATCGCGGTTGCAGGCTGCGTCGCGCAGGCCGAGGGTGAGGAGATCATGGCGCGCGCGCCGGCAGTCAGCATCGTGGTCGGCCCGCAGGCCTATCACCGCCTGCCCGAGATGCTGGACAAGGCGGCAAACGGCGAGCGCGCGACCGATACCGACATGCCCGCCATCGCCAAGTTCGACGCGCTCCCGGCGCGCCGCAAGCGCGGGCCGAGCGCGTTCCTGACGGTGCAGGAAGGCTGCGACAAGTTCTGCACCTATTGCGTGGTGCCCTATACCCGCGGCGCGGAAATCTCGCGGCCGTTCACCCATCTGGTGGCCGAAGCGCGCAAACTGGTCGAAGCCGGGACGAAGGAGATCACGCTGCTTGGCCAGAACGTCAACGCCTGGGCGGGCGAGGACGACAAGGGCCGCCGTGTAGGGCTCGGCGGGCTGATCCGTGTGCTGGCGCAGATCGACGGGCTGGAGCGCATCCGCTACACCACCAGCCACCCCAACGACATGGACGACGACCTGATCGCCGCGCATGGCGAGGTGGCCAAGCTCATGCCCTATCTGCACCTCCCCGTGCAGGCGGGCAATGACCGCATCCTCAAGGCGATGAACCGCCAGCACACCGCGGAAAGCTACCTCAAGCTGATCGAGCGCTTCCGTGCCGCGCGGCCCGATATCGCGCTCTCGGGCGATTTCATCGTCGGCTTCCCGGGCGAGACGGAGGCCGAGTTTCAGGACACGCTCAGCATCGTCGACGAGGTCCGCTACGCCGCCTGCTTCAGCTTCAAATATTCGCCGCGCCCCGGCACGCCTGCCGCGACGATGGACGGCCAGATCGCCCCTGAGGTGATGGACGAGCGCCTCCAGCGCCTCCAGCAGCGCATCGGCGCGCACCAATATGCGTTCAATCAGGCGAGCATCGGCAAGACCTGCACCGTGCTGGTGGAGCGCAAGGGCCGGCACGAAGGCCAGTGGCTCGGCAAGTCGCCTTGGCTCCAGAGCGTGTGGTTCGAGGCGCCTGCCGCGATCGGCGATATGGTCGAGGTCGAGCTGGCCGAAGCTGGGCCGAACTCACTCAAGGGGATCGTCCGCCAGACCGTGACAGTCTGACGACTTTCCACCGCCGTATTGCGGCGCTGCGCTTGCTTTGCCCCCGCGCGTGCTTACCTTCCCGAATCAAGGGCAGGGGATCGCCCCCGGCCCCGAAACAAAGGAAGCTATGGGCCGACGTCCCTCACGCGCCGCCAATCCGGCTCTTTCGCCCGATCCCCGCGGCATTCCCGCTCCCCGGCGCGCCCGGGTGGAGCTGACCTTCGAGAACCAGTCGCTGCTGGGGCCGCTGTTCGGCCAGTTCGACGCCAATCTGGTGCAGGTGGAAAACCGGCTCGGGGTGTATATCCACGCGCGCGGCCACCAGGTGGTGATCGAGGGGCCGGAGGACGATGTCGCCCGCGCCCGCGAGACGCTGCGCACCATGTATGACCGGGTCGCGCGCGGCGAATATCTCGACAGCGGGGCGATCGAGGCGCTGATCGCCATGTCCTCCGAACCCACGCTCGAAGGGATCATCTCGGGCGAGGAGGGCGCAGCGCCGATCATGATCCGGACGCGCAAGAAGACCATCGTCCCGCGCTCGGCGACCCAGATCGAATATATGAAGGCGCTGGCCCGCGAGGATATCATCTTCGCGCTCGGTCCGGCGGGCACCGGCAAGACCTATATCGCGGTGGCGCAGGCGGTCAGCCAGCTCATCACCGGCTCTGTCCAGCGCCTGATCCTCTCGCGCCCGGCGGTCGAGGCGGGGGAGAAGCTCGGCTTCCTGCCCGGCGACATGAAGGAGAAGGTCGATCCCTATCTGCGCCCGCTCTACGACGCCTTGAACGATTGCATGCCGCCCGAACAGGTCGAACGGCGGCTGGCCAATGGCGAGATCGAGATCGCCCCGATCGCCTTCATGCGCGGGCGCACGCTGGCGGACAGCTTCATTATCCTCGACGAGGCGCAGAACACCACACGCGAGCAGATGAAGATGTTCCTCACCCGCTTCGGCCAGAACAGCCGGATGGTGATCTGCGGTGACCCCAAGCAGGTCGACATTCCCGGCGGACCGTCGATGAGCGGGCTCAACGATGCGGTGCAGCGGCTCGAAGGGGTGGAAGGCTTCGGAACGATCCGCTTCACCGCCGCGGATGTGGTACGCCACCCGATCGTCGGAAGAATCGTAGAAGCCTACGAAGGAAAGAGCGAGGACGCGCCGGCTTAGGCTTGGGCGGCGCGACCGGGGCGGGGGTCGCCTCGATCACGCCCCATTCGATCAGCGCGTCGTTGCGGAACAGCGGTTCGACCAGCGGATCGAGCAGCCGCCTGCGCACCGCGCGCCACTGCGCCAGCGGATTGGCCGGATGGCCCGCGCCGAACTCGCGCGCCACCCAGCTGGACGCGCCGGGGGTGAACTTGCCCCAGTGCTGGCAATAGCCGATCCCGGCCGCATCTAGCGCCGCGCAGCTATCAGCGGCGGCCTTCTGCGTCAGCGGTGAGGGGATCAGCCCGTGCAGGTCCATCGCCACGCTGCGGTGGTAGCGGGTATAGCCCATCAACCCCGCGCTGCCCTCGACGAAGCGCAGAGTGTAGACCATGTGCCGCAGGCGGTGTTCGGGCGGGAGCTGCTGCAACTGCTGCTGGAGGTGACCCGTCATCGCGGTGATCGCCGCGAGGATGCGGTCCTGATCGATCGCCAGCGCCGCATCATAGATGATCGCGTGGGTGCGCGGATCGGGCCAGCCCGAATGGAGCGCACCCCAGGATTGCAGCTGCGGCGGATTCTCCGCGTTCGGCGCCGGGATCTCGCGAAAACCGGCGGCATAGGCGGCATAGAGATCGGGCGGGATCGGGGGCGCGAGCGTCTCCTCGGCTGACGGCTCGATCAGGTCGTGCACCTGCCGCAGGGGCGCCGTTTCGATGATTGCCTTGCGCGCCTCGGCGGCGGCCTCGTGGCGATAGATGAAGCTGTGCAGGGCCGGACTGCCCCACGGGTCATAGGGGTCGATCTGCACCTCGTAATAGACCGGATCGCCTGGCAGGTCCCATCCGCGCGCAATCGCGTCATAATCGCCGCGCTCGACTTGCGCGAGCCACGCCGGATCGACCCGACGCTTGCAGCGCACGGGGTAGAACAGGTCCTTGTCGACCAGCTCGAACAGCACCCCGTTGACGATCCCCAGTGCGCCGAGGTGGACGAGCGTCGCGGCGAAGGTGGCGGAATCGCGGATCACTTCGTCCGCAAAGCGCAGCGCGGTGGCGTCCGACAGGGCCGGGTGGGCCGGATCCTCGATCCACACGCTGCGGGTGGGCCCGGTGACGAGGTGGATGCCCCTGATCTGGTTCTGGAAGCCGCCTTTGCCGAGCGTCGAGCCATTGACTCCGGTCGCCATCGCGCCCGCCACCGACTGCCCGAGATAGGAGCCGCAGATCGCGATCGAGCGATCCCGCGCCTCGGCCCACGCGGTCAGCCGCGCCAGCCCGCAGCCTCCGCCCACGTAGGCGAGGTGGCCCGCTTCGAGCCGGCTGTTGCCATGCAGGTCGCCCGCGGGCACCGGATGCAGCGCATCGAGTTCGCGCGTTTCCAGCTGCAGTCCGGCATTGCCGACCAGCGCCGACCAGCTCCACGCCGCGCCCAGCACACCGGCGCGCGACTGGCGGGCGAGCGCGGTGACGATATGCGCCTGCATCACTGGGGCCGAGCGGGCGAAGGCCTCGGGGCCGGACGCCGACTTCTCGCTCCCGCGCCGGTAGGTCGCCTGCTGGGCCACCGTCAGCTTGCGGTTCTCGTGGTAGTTCTTCCACGCGACATTGGTCGCGGTCTCGATATGGCCCACCGGTCTGCTCTCCCCCTGCTGCGAGTTGCACAGAGCCCGTTCTACTGGCCCCGATCAAGAGGCGCCCGCGAAAAACCCGCGTCTTTTCGTAAGGTTCTTCGAAATTTGTGAGGCCGCACGTCGCTGCGGGCGGCTGACAATGGGCCTTGCTTTGCCTACACTGCCAGCCACTGTGCGCGGCGCACGGATTCATGGGGGATCACAGGCATGAGGAATACCGGAAGCGCGCTGGCGGGGCTGGCCACGCTGTCGCTGGCGCTGGCAGGGTGCGGCAAGGTCGATCCGGTGCACCATCTCCCGCCGCAGGTGGCACCGGGCGGATGCGACGAGATCATCACCTTCGGCGCGCGCCTGCCGCTCCCCCAGTCCTCGCTGGAAGGGCCTCCGCAGCCGGGAGCCGAGGAAGCATGGCAGACCGATCCGCGCAGCGACCCCGTCGGGCTCAAGCTGCTCGACGCGCTCGGCCAGACCCCGACTTACGAGGAAAGCATGGTTCCGGGCCAGCAGGCGGTGAGCGAATCGGTGCTGATCCTGTCGGGCGGCAGCCAGCAGGGCGCTTTCGGAGCCGGTTTCATGAGCGCCTGGGAACAGCATCGTGGCGGCAGCCTGCCGCGCTTCAAGCTGGTCACCGGGATCAGCACCGGCGCGCTGCAGGCGACCTTCGCCTTCCTTGGCGACACGAAGACCATCGTCGAGGAATACAGCATCACCTCCGAGAAGGAGCTGCTCAAGCCGCTGGTGCCGGGCAAGTTCGAGCAGAAGCCGATCCGTGCGGCGCTCAGCCTGACGACCGAGGGCACGATCGCGCGGCTGGAGCCGCTGCGCGAGGAGCTCAAGCGCCTGATCAACCAGGCCACGCTGGAAAAGGTCGCGGCCGAGAAGGCGCAGGGCCGCACGCTGCTGGTCGGCGCGGTGGAGATGGGCAGCGGCGAGATGGCGGTGTTCGATCTCACCAAGGCCGCGGCGCTCTATGTGGAGAACCTGACAAGCAATCCGGACCGCGCCAAGCAGATGCGCGGCTGCTATATCGAGGCGCTGCTGGCCTCGTCGTCGGTCCCGATGTCGGCCGATCCGGTGTTCATCGACAACCGTCTCTATATCGATGGCGGCGCGCGCTTCGGGGTGCTGGTCGATCTCACCGCCAACGCCTTCAAGCAGAAGGTGGCCGAAGCCAAGGCGCTGGAGCGCGCTGCGGACGTTCCGCGCAACCTGTTCCTTATCGTCAATGCGACGCTCGAGGTGCCGGCCTTCTGCGGGCTCTCGAAATGTCCGGTCGGCGCGGACGGCAAGCCCGAGACACCTCCCCCGGGCACGCCGCATCCGAAATGGACCTTCCTGCAACTGGCGCAGCGCACCGTCAGCGTGATGACCAACCAGGCCTATCGCAGTTCGGTGTTCATCGCCGACCAGCAGCACGGCACCGAGGAGTTCGACACCAGCTTCGTTCGGCTTGAACCCGAGCACCTGCGCTACGAGACCGCGATCGACTTCCCCGGTGCCGGGCAGGAGGAGAAGATCTGCTACCAGTGGCAGCGCGATGACGAGGCCATCGACAATCCCAAGGAGTTCTTCCCGCGCTACATGCGCTGCCTGATCGCCTACGGGAAACAGCATCCCGAAGCGGCGAAGTTTGCCGCAGCGGAGCCGCGCTAGGGGGCAGGCGCGGGCGGTGCGGGCGGGGCCGGCCAAAGGTGCGAGGGGCTGATGGTCTGGAACCACACGATCACGTCGTGCCCCATGCGCACCGGCAGCGGAAACTCGCCCATCTCGACAGTGGTCACCTGCCAGATTGCGGGATTGGCGATCCAGCCGGACCAGCCGCGCCAATAGGGCCGGCCGGCCCAGCTCGCCACAGGGCCATCCACCGGAAGCGCGGCCAGATCCACCCACAGCGCCTTGTGGCCGGTGCGGTCGAACATATGCCCCAACTCACCGGGGCGGTTGTTGGGGAGATTGAACGGCTCGAACGTCTGGCGCTGCGAGGCTTTCAGCACATCGGCGCCTTCCGGCACTCTGGTCGCGCGGAATGCGCCCTGTGACCAGGTGAAGCCGACCGTCGCGTAATCCTCGCCCAGCTTCTCGCGCAGCACCGTGCCGACGGTGACGAAGCCGACCATCTCGGCAATTTCGGGCAAGTCCTCCATCACATGGCTGTCATGCGCCCACACCACGCCGCGCTCGCTGTCGGCCAGCATGGCGAGCACGTTTTCGCCCATGTAGCGATCACGCCGGCCGAAATAGGCCGGATCGGCCTTGGACTTGTCGGCATCGGCGCGTTCGAATTCGAAGGCGAGGAAAGCCTGCCGGGCAGTGCGCGCCGCCCAGCGGGCCTCGGAAAAGCCGGGATCGGTGCGCGCGGCCTCGGGCGCTGCATCAAACCAGGCATCAAGCGCTTGGCTGGCGGCAAGCGCGCGCTGGGTTTCGGGAAGCGGCGCATCGACCAGCCAGTCGACAAAGCGGGTGCGCGGCTTGTCCATCGCGGCAATCAATCCGCCCAACTCGCCGCGCAGGCGTGTCGCCGAGGCCGGATCGTGCCGCTCGATCAGGGCCAGCGCCGCCGCCGCGTCGCGTCCGCCGTCCTGACAATCCACGCCGATGATCCGCACCTTGCGCTCGGCCGTGCGGTTCCAGTTGCGCAGCCACAGCAGCAGCCCGCCGAATTCGTCGTTCTTCCAGATCCGGAAGAAGGCGGTGGCCTGCATCGCTTCGGCGGGATCGCCCTGACCTTCGCGGATGTAGCGGTCAAACGCCATCGCGGGCAGGCGATTGGCTTCGAGGATCAGCACATCGGCCTTGCCCGACATGACCAGCTGCTTGATCAGTTCGGCTTTGAAGGCCTGATCCTGATGCGATCCGTGGGTGGCCTCGCCGATGCCGATCACCCGTGCGCTGCCGAGCCGCTCGGCCAGCGGGGCCAGCGACGCGGCATCATAGGCGGAAGGATCGAAGGGCGTAGCTGTCCCGCCAAGCCACACGAGGGCAGCGGCTTCTTCCTCGGCGCTGGCGGGCGTGAGATCGGGCAGGGGAAGCTCGGGGGGCGGCTGGTCGGCCGGGGACTGGCCCAGTGCGGGACTGGCAAATAGGCTCGCGGCCCCCGCGGCGATCACGACGAGTTTGCGGTGCATTCTGTCCCCCCGACGCCCGGACGATGCCCGGTCCGTTACACCGGGTTGTTCGCATCTGCGCGGCCCGGGGCGCAACAGGAAATGCGTCTGCGGCAAGCGCCTTTTGCACCGGCGGCGTTCCGCGCTATGGGCGGGCGATGCAGCTGGATATCGACATCGAGGAATGGCCCGAAGCCGAATGGGACGCGCTGGCCGAGCGTGCTGCCGAGGCTGCGGGCGAGGGGGAGCCGTTGCTGGCCAACCCGCGCCTCGTCGTCAGCCTGCTGTTCACTTCGGATGCCGAAGTCCACACGCTCAACCGCGAATGGCGCCAGCGCGACAAGCCCACCAATGTGCTCAGCTTCCCGATGCTGGAGCGCGCGGAGCTGGAAGGCCTCGGTGCGGACGGCCCGCCGGTGATGCTCGGCGACATCGCGCTCGCGGCGAAGACCTGCGCGCGCGAGGCGGCGGACAAGGGCGTCACTCTCGAAGCCCATGCCACGCACCTGATCGTCCACGGATTGCTCCATCTGGCCGGCCATGATCATGTCGATTCCGACACGCAGGCCGAGCAAATGGAGGCGCTGGAGACCGCCATACTTGCAAAACTGGGCATCGCTGACCCATATGGCGCATGATCACCGCTAGGAGCATTGTCTAAGGCCATGGCCGATTCCCCATCATCCGCATCTCAGTCGGGAGACGCGGAGAGTAGCAGCGGGCTGTGGCCTGCGCTGCGCAAAATCCTCGGCCTCGAAGGCGCGCGCTCCTTGCGCGAACAGCTCGAGGAAGCGATCGACGAACACGAGGACGAGAACCCCTCGTCCGCAACCGAAGACAGCGGACAGGCGCGCGGGGACCTTTCGCGGGTCGAGCGCCAGATGCTGCGCAACCTGCTGCACTTCTCCGAACATGACGCCGACGATGTCGCGGTGCCGCGCGGCGAGATCATCGCGGTCGATGCCTCGATCAGCTGGGCCGAACTGGTCGCCGCCTTTGCCGAGCACGGCCATTCGCGCATGCCGGTCTACCGCGAGACGCTCGATGATGTGATCGGCATGATCCACATCAAGGACGTGTTCCCGATCATCGCCAAGGGCACGCCGCCACCCGAGGACTGGACCACGCTGCTGCGCCAGCCGCTCTATGTGCCGCAGGCGCGCGGCGCGCTCGACGTGTTGGCCGACATGCGGGCCAAGCGTGTGCACCTTGCGATCGTGGTCGACGAGTTCTCCGGCACCGACGGGCTCATCACGATCGAGGATCTGGTCGAGGAAATCGTCGGCGAGATTGAGGACGAGCATGACGATGCCCCGCAGGCGCTGATCGTGCCGATCGGTGAAGGGATGTGGGA
Source organism: Porphyrobacter sp. (assembly GCA_027531395.1). GTDB lineage: Bacteria > Pseudomonadota > Alphaproteobacteria > Sphingomonadales > Sphingomonadaceae > Erythrobacter. The sequence goes on from JAPZRO010000004.1 coordinate 400,367, forward strand.
CTGCGATGCCCGCGCCGAGCTCGACGATGTGGCCGAGATGGTCGACCCGCGCCTTGCCGAAGTCGAGGAGGCAGTCGATACGCTGGGCGGCCTCGCCTTCGTGCTGGCCGAGGCGGTGCCGCCGGTCGGCACAGTGCTAACCCATTCCAGCGGCTGGCGGATCGAAGTGACGGCGGGCGACGAAACCCACGTCACGCGGCTGCGCCTTCACCCCCCGGTGAGCGAGGAGGAGGTGCGCTAGGCGCAACTTTTTCGCGCCCATCGCATTTTTTCTTCGATTTTTTGCATCCCAACCGCGTTTCGTGCGTATCTGGCTCCAACAAGGAGAACACAGATGCCCGCTCGCCGCCTGCCCCCTCTTCGTGCGCTCGAAGCCTTCATGCGCACGGTGCGGCTCGGCTCTGCCCGGGCGGCGGCGGAGGAGATCGGTCTCTCCCCCTCGGCGCTGTCGCGGCGGATCAGCAATCTCGAGGAATTCGTCGGCAAGAAGCTGTTCACCCGCGCGCGCCAGTCGATGCAGCTGACCGACGAGGGCCAGGCCTTCTACGAGGCCGTGAACCCGCACATGGAAGCGCTCGCCCGCGCGGTGGAGAGCCAGTCGGATAATATCGCGCTGCTGCGCCTGCGGCTTGGCGTGCTGCCGATGTTCGGCAGCCAGCGCCTGTTTCCGCGCCTTGGCGAATTGCGCAAACGCCACCCGCTGCTGCACATCGATATCGACACCGCCCCGCACCTTGAGGACCGGGTGGGCGACACGCTCGACGCCGCGATCATCCTGTCGCGCGGCCCGGCGAGCGGGCTGCACGCGGTGCGGCTTGACCACAATCTCGTCCACGCGATCTGCTCGAAGGACACCGCGCGCAGCATCGGGCCGGAGATCACCCCCGAGGCGATGGCCAAGCAGACCTTCCTGATCCACAACGAATTGCCCGAAAGCTTCGCGGCGTGGAAGAAGGCCAACGGACTCGAGGGCATGACCCCGGCGGCGATCGATCACTACGATTCCGGGGCGCTCATGCTGGAAGCCGCCGCGCAGGGGCTGGGAGTGGCGATCATGCACGATGACCACCTGCGCCGCGCCAACGACAACCGCCTCGTCAACCTGCCTGGCGCGCCGGTCGAGAGCCCCTATTCCTACTGGTTCGTGTGCAAGCCCGTGGCGCTCGAAAGCCGTCCGGTGCGGATCTTCCACGACTGGCTGGTGCGCGCGGGGCTTTGAGGCATGGCGCTGGACGCAGAGGCTGAACGCGCCACGGCGATGCTGCTAGGCAAGGTCGTGGCCCGCGTGCTGCGGCATCGCGAGGCTGAAGTGGTCATCGAGTTCGTTGATGGAACGCGCCTGTTCGTCGACAGCGAAAGCCCTCTGGAGCTGTCGATTACCGATTAATCCGCCGTCTCGTTCTTCGGCTCGTAGCGCACCGGGGCGACCGTGTGCGCGAAGGGGCGCAGGGGCTTGCCGAGTATCTCGACCAGCGCCTCCTCGATCCGCCGGCGCGCTTCCTGGCTGATCGCCTTGCGCCCGCGGAAGTCCTCGGGGCTGAAGGGTTCGAGATAGTGGAGCCGCAGCCGGAAGGTGCCTTTGCGCGACAGCACCCGCTTGGCGTTGTTGAGCCCGCCTTCCTCGCCGATCCACCCGATCCACTCCGCCACCGGCCCGTAATCGAGCACCACCGGCTGCACCAGCACACCGGGCGGCGGCGGCTCCAGCACGGACAACATCGAGGTCTTGAACGGCAGCAGCGATTGCCCGTCGGTGGTGGTGCCTTCGGGGAAGACCGTCACCGACCAGTTGTCGACCAGCGCCTCCTTCAGGGCGTTGATCTGCTCGGCCACGCCCATGCGGTGCTCGCGCTTGACGAAGACCGTGCGGTTGAGGCTCGCGAGCCAGCCCACCACCGGGGCTTCGGCCAGTTCCGCCTTGGCGACGAAGGCGGTGCCGCTCGCGCCCGCCAGCGCGAGGATGTCCACCCACGAGAGGTGATTGGCGACATAGAACACATCGCGCCGCAAATGCGTGCCGATCACCTCGACCTTCGCCCCACACACCCGCGCGGCGTAGCGCAGGAACAGCATCGGGAAGGGCGAGCCATAGGCCACCACGCGATAGAGATAGTGCAGCGGCACGAACACCATGATCAGCCCGATCAGGGCGAGGGCGCGCAAGGTGAGGCGCACCCAGCCCATCGGCGAAAGCGGTGTTGTCTCGCCCCGCGCGGCCGCCGCGCGCAGGCTCTCCTCAGTCGTCACGCGAGAGCCGCACGCCGTAGAGTTCCATGCGGTGATCGACCAGCCGGTAGCCCAGCCGTTCGGCGATCTGGCGCTGGAGCGCTTCGACTTCGGGATCGACGAATTCGACGACCTTGCCGGTCTCCACGTCGATCAGGTGATCGTGGTGTGCTTCGGGCACGGGCTCGTAGCGCGAGCGGCCGTCGCCGAAATCGTGGCGATCGAGGATGCCCGCTTCCTCGAACAGACGCACGGTGCGGTAGACCGTGGCGATCGAGATCTTGGAATCGACCGCCGAGGCGCGCGCGTGGAGCAGTTCGACATCGGGGTGATCATCGCTCTCCGAAAGCACCTTGGCGATCACACGGCGCTGTTCGGTGATGCGCAGGCCCTTTTCGGCGCACAATTGCTCAAGATCGATTTTCTGGCTCAATGACAGCTCCATCGCCCGGGGCGCGGCCCGCAGTGTGGGCCATAGAATAGCAAGACAGCCCCATCCTTATAGGGACGGGGCTGCTTGCTCAAGCTGGCAAGCCGCCCTCTCAACAGGGCGGACGCCGATGTGCTTACGCGGTCTTCTTGGTGCGGCGCTTGGGAGCGGGCGTGCCGGGCTTGCGACCCAGACCGATCTTCTTGGCCAGATCACGGCGCTTTTCGGCATAGTTGGGGGCGACCATCGGATAATCGGCCGCCAGACCCCAGCGCGCACGGTATTCTTCCGGCGACATGTTGTAATTGGTGCGAAGATAGCGCTTGAGCATCTTCAGCTTCTTGCCGTCTTCAAGACAGACGATGTAATCCGGCTTGACCGAATTGCGTACTGCCACTGCGGGCTGCGGCTTGGCTTCTTCCACCACCGGCGTTTCACCGAGATTGGCGAGCGCGGCATAGACGTTGGTGATCAGTCCCGGCAGATCAGCCACCGCGACATCATTGTTGCTGACGTGGGCAGCAACAATGTCGCTGGTCAGCGTAATAAGCGTTTCTTTCATTGCAATTTCCATGGCTACCACGAGTTCCTCAGTCGATTTTTCGGATATTTCCGATTACTCGGGCATGGCTGAATTGGCCTGCATTTGCAACTGGGGGAATTTCCCCACCGCCAAGAATATGACGGATTGCGGTTAACTAGATCGAACGGCCGAAAGTAATCGCATCGATTCTTTCGCCATTTGCCATGCGGTAATAGTTGGGCCGCTCGCCTATGGGTTCGAAACCGAGCTTGCGATACAGGTGCAGCGCCGGATTGCCGCGCCGCATTTCCAGATAGATGCGGGAAATCCCGCGTGTCCGCGCCGCCTCGAACAGACGGTTGATCAGGATCGCGCCGAGCCCGCGCTGCCGTGCGCCGGGGATCACCGCGATCAGCAGCAGCTCCTCTTCGTCCAGCACATGGCGGCTGAGCACGAAGCCGGCGGCTGCGCGGGTGCTGGCGAGACCTTCGGGCAGCAATTCGCCATCGGAGTCGACCACCAGCGCGTGGGTGCTCGGCATCGACAGGGCGTCGGCCACCTGCCGCCGGTTCCACGCCTCGCCATAGGCCGGGTCGAAGGCCGCCTCCATCACCGCCATGATCCTGTCGAGGAGAAGGGGCGAGGGGCTCATGGCAGCGGGCGACCGATCGGTTTGGCCATCGGCGTGGCATCGGCCCCGCGCCCGTAGATCGGCGCGAGATCGCTGGTCAGCAGCGCCGGATCGAGCAGCGGCACGGCGGAAGCATCGGGCAGGATGTCTAGCGTCACCATGCCCGCACCATCGAATTCCAGCAATTCGCGTGCGCGGCTCCCGGCGGCGAAGGAATAGTGGATGTCGCCCCGCGCTGAGGCCGGGGTCTGCGAGAGCACCTTGCTCTCGGGCAGGCCGTCGCCCCCGAAATCTTGCACGAACCATTCGCCATGCCCGCCATTGACGCACACGGTGAGCGGCTGCCCCGGATGCTCGGCCTGCGCCTGCGCGGCGATCAGGGCGAGGGTGGGGTAGCCCAGCACCTCGGCCCCCCACGCAAACCCGAGCGCACGGGCGGTGGCGAGGCCGATGCGGACTCCGGTGAAACTGCCGGGCCCAAGGCTGACGAGAATGCGGTCGGCGCGACCCTTGTCGGGCAGCGCGGCGATCATCGGCACCAGCGCTTCGGCATGGCCGCGCCCGATCACGCGGTGATCATGCGCGATCCGCTGCTCGCCCTCGAACAGGGCGATGCTGCAGGCCTCGGAGGCGGTTTCGATCGCGAGCATCCGCATGGCCGCGCCCTGCCTCACGGCGGGCGCGCGCGCAAGCGGCGAGATGCGCCTCAGGCGATGCGGTTGAAGCGGCCGAATTCCGGGCGGGGCGAGCGATCGAAGATGCTGGCCGGATCGCCGTAGCCGACCGAGCAGATGAAATTGACCCGGTGGCGCGGTTCATCGGCGAAGAAGGCGGCGTTGACCGCGGCCGGATCGAAGCCCGACATCGGCCCGCAATCGAGCCCCAGCGCGCGCGCGGCGAGCATGAGGTAGGCACCCTGCAGCGAGGAGTTGCGGAACGCCCCTTCCTCGCGGCCTGCCTCGTTGCCCTCGAACCAGCTTTTCGCGTCGGTGTGCGGGAACAGCCATGGCAGTTCCTCGTGGAAGTCGATGTCGTAGCCGATCACCGCGGTAACGGGGGCGGCGAGCACCTTGGCGCGGTTGCCTTCCATCACGCAGTCGGCGAGCTTCGCCTTGGCCTCTGCCGACTTGACCCACACGATCCGCGCCGGCTGCATATTGGCGGACGTGGGGGCCATCTTCACGAGGTCCCAGATCGCATGGAGCTGTTCGTCAGAAACAGGCTTGTCGAGCCAGCCATTGTAGCTGCGCGCTTCGGTGAACAGCTGGGCGAGCGCTTCTGCGGAAAGCGCGTGATCGTGGAACTGCATGGGTTACGCCGCGCGCACTTCAGTCACTTCGGGGACGTAGTGCTTCAGCAGGCCTTCAATGCCGTGCTTGAGCGTGGCGGTGCTCGACGGGCAGCCCGAGCACGAGCCCTGCAGCGTCAGATAGACCACGCCGTCGCGGAAACCGCGATAGGCGATGTCGCCGCCGTCGCCGGCCACCGCCGGGCGCACGCGGGTTTCGAGCAATTCGTTGATCGCGGCGATCACCCCGGCATCTTCCGGGCGCTCTTCCACGGCCATCTCGTCCTCGGGCGGCGGGACCGCGATGCCGCCGGCGGTCGCGGGCGCGAACAGCGGGGCTTCGGAGACGAAGTGATCGAGCAGAATCGCGATCACCTGCGGCTTGAGCGCGCTCCAGTCCGCGCCGGGCGCCGCGGTGACGCTGACGAAATCGGCGCCGAAGAACACGTTCACCACCTCGCCGGTGTCGAAGATGGCCTGCGCCAGCGGGCTGGCTTCGGCGGCCTCGGGGGTCGCAAATTCGCGGCTGCCGGCGGCCATGACGGTGACGCCCGGCAGGAACTTGAGCGCGGACGGGTTGGGGGTGGTTTCGGTTTCGATGAACATGGGAGGCATTTAAGACCGATTTTGTCCGATTTCAAGCGCACAGAGCCTCTGCTGCGGGTATGGCTGCGCATTCACTATCGCTTCACATTTTGCCGCCCTATAAGCCTTTCCATGACGCCGTTCTCCCGCGCTGGTCGCGCTCTCGCCCTCCTGCTTGCCCCGCTCGTGCTGGTCCAGCCGCTGCTCGCGCAGCAGGCCAACACGCCGCCCGCCCAGACCGCCCCTGCGGCCCCGCCGGTTCCTGCCCCCAAGGCGCTGCAGACCGGCGACACCGTGCCGTGGCTCTACCGCGGCTCGGACGTTCCGGTCGACGACAAGTGGCTGTTCGGCGAGATGAAGAACGGGCTGCGCTACGCCGTGCGCGGCAATGGCGTGCCGCCGCGCCAGATCTCGATCCGGGTGCGGGTCGATGCCGGCTCGATGCACGAGGAAGACAGCGAACAGGGCTTTGCGCACCTGCTCGAACACCTGCTGTTCCGTGAGAGCAAATATCTCGGCCAGGGCGAGGCGATTGCCGCCTGGCAGCGTCTTGGAGCGACCTTCGGCAGCGATGCCAATGCCGAGACGACGCCGACCCATACGGTCTACAAGCTCGACATTCCCGATGTGAATGATGCGAAGCTGGCGGAGAGCTTCAAGCTGCTTTCGGGCATGATCCGCTCGCCGGTGCTCAATGACGTCAATGTCGATGCCGAACGCCCGATCGTGCTCGCTGAAAAGCGCGAGCGCGGCGGGGCCGGGCAGCGCATGGCCGATCTTACCCGCAGCACCTTCTTTGCCGGACAGCGGCTGGCGGTGCGCAATCCGATCGGCACCGATGCGACGCTCAACGCCGCGCGCGGGCGGAGTGTGAAAGCCTTCTACGACCGCTGGTACCGGCCCGAAAACACCACCATCATCGTCGCCGGCGATGCCGATCCGATGGTGCTGGCAGGGCTGGTGGAGCAGTGGTTCGGTGACTGGAAAGGCACCGGCAAGCCCGGCGTCGCGCCCGATTTCGGCGATCCAGTTCCGCCGGCCGATGCTGCAACCGCGCCGGGTGTCCCCGCGCCCATCGGCGAGCTCGCGGTCGGGGTCGAACCCGATCTGCCGCGCAGCCTGACCTATGCGGTGATGCGTCCGTGGCGGCCGGTGACCGACACCATCGTCTATAACGAGGGCCTGCTCCTCGATGCCATCGCGCAGGCGATCATCAACCGCCGGCTCGAAAGCCGCGCGCGCGGCGGCGGCAGCTTCCTTTACGCGCAGGTCCAGCAGGACGACATCTCGCGCTCGGTCGATGCGACCTTCGTCACCTTCGCGCCGCTCAGCGGCGACTGGCAGGCGGCGCTCGCCGATGTCCGCAGCGTGATCGCCGACGCGCTGGTCAATCCGCCGACGCAGGAAGAGATCGACCGCGAGGCCGCCGAATTCGACGTCGTCTTCGCCAACGAGGTCGAGCAGGAAAGCGTCCAGTCGGGATCGAACCTTGCCAACAATCTCGTCAACGCAGTCGATATCCGCGAGACCGTTGCCGCGCCGCAGGTGGTGCTCGACGTGTTCCGCGGCATGAAGGCGCGGCTCAATCCGGCCGAGGTGCTGGCGCGCACGCAGGGCCTGTTCGAAGGCGTGGTGACCCGCTCTGTCTATGTCACGCCGCAGGCGGGCGAGGCCGATGTGGCCGCGCTCAAGCTGGCGCTGGCGAGCGAGGCCAAGGTCGATGGCAGCGCGCGGCTGGCGGCGGCGAGCATCTCCTTTGCCGATCTGCCCGCGGTGGGCGCGCCGGGCACCATCACTGCCCAGAAGCCGCTGGGGGTTCTGGAGATTGAGCAGGTCGAATTCGCCAATGGCGTCAAGGCGCTGCTGTGGGCCAATGATGCCGAACCCGGCCGCGTGACGGTGCGTGTACGGTTCGGATCGGGCTATCGTGCCTTCGATGCCGCGAGCGCGGTCTATGCCACCATGGGCGAGGCGGCGCTGGTCGGCTCGGGCCTCGGCGAACTCGGCCAGAACGAGATTGACCGGCTGGCGACGGGCCGCAAGCTGGGCTTTGATTTCGCGATCGACGATGCGGTGTTCACGCTGACGGCACAGACCCGTTCGGACGATGTCGCCGACCAGCTCTACCTCTTCGCCGCCAAGCTCGGGATGCCGCGCTGGGACGCCGATCCGGTGATCCGCGCCAAGGCGGCGGCCGAGCTCGCCTACAACACCTATTCGACCAGCCCGGGCGGGGTGCTCAACCGCGATCTCGAATTCCTCGTGACCGGGCGCGACCAGCGTTTCGCCACGCCCGATCCCAAGGCGCTCGAAGGGGTCACGCCCGAGGGCTTCCGCAAGGTGTGGGAGCCGCTGCTGAAGCAGGGTCCGGTCGAGGTGCTGGTGTTCGGCGAGTTCGATCAGCCCGCGATCGTCGAGCAGCTGCGCAAGACCTTCGGCGCGCTGCCGCCGCGCGAGGCCATCCCGGCCGAGGTCGCCGCACGGGTTCCGGCCTTCGCGCCGACGCCCGACAAGCCCGCCATCGTCACCCATCGCGGCGATGCCAACCAGGCTGCCGCCGTGGTCGCCTGGCCGAGCGGGGGCGGGGTTGCGAGCTTGCGCGAAAGCCGCCAGATCGAAATCCTCACCCAGCTGTTCAACAACCGCCTGCTCGAAGCCCTGCGCGAACGCGCCGGGGCGAGCTATTCGCCGCAGGTCTTCTCCAAGTGGCCCGAAGACCTGCCGAGCGGCGGGCGGATCACCGCGCTGGCGCAGCTGGAGCCGGAATTCGTGCCGGTGTTCTTCGCCGAGGCGGACCGCATCGCCAAGGACCTCGCCGCCAATCCGCCGACCGCCGACGAGCTGGCGCGCGTCACCGAACCGCTCGCCCAGCTGATCCGCCGCGCGTCGACCGGCAACCAGTTCTGGCTCTACAACCTCGAAGGCGCGACCAATGATCCCCAGCGCGCGGCGCTGCTGCGCACGCTGCTGGCGGACTATTCGCAGACCAGCCCGCAGGTGATGCAGTTCCTTGCCGATCGCTATTTCGCCAAGGGGGTGCCGTTCAAGCTGGCGATCATCCCCGAAGGCCAGCAGCTGGCCGAAGCTCCGGCGGGCGGTACGGCCAGCGCGCGGGCGGCCAGCGCGGCGGCAGCGGGGCGCTGATCGCTCCCGCCGATTTCGGCGAGCGGGAAATAAAGTTGTCGCAAGGGGCATTGCGGCTTTACAATTGAAACCCGCCTCCTGTAGCGGGCGGCCCCGCGCAAGCCTTGCGCGCGAATTGGATGGAAAGAGTTTGAACGTGCCCGAGACCTGGACCCCGGATAGCTGGAAGTCGCACGAAGCGCGGCATCTTCCGCATTACGAGGACGCGGCCGAACTGGCCGAGGCGGAGAAGACCTTGTCGTCCTATCCCCCGCTGGTGTTCGCGGGCGAGGCGCGCGCGCTCAAGGCCGATCTGGCGCAGGTCGCGCGCGGCCACGGCTTCCTGCTGCAGGGCGGGGACTGTGCCGAGAGCTTTGCCGAGTTCCACCCCAACAACATCCGCGACACCTTCCGCGTGCTGCTCCAGATGGCGGTCGTCATGACCTTCGCCTCAAAGCGACCGGTGGTGAAGGTCGGGCGTATGGCGGGCCAGTTCGCCAAGCCGCGCTCCTCGCCGACCGAGACGATCGGCGATGTGACCCTGCCGAGCTACCTCGGCGACAATATCAACGGCATCGAGTTCGATCCCGTCAGCCGCCGCAACGATCCCGCGCGCATGGTGAAGGCCTATTCGCAGGCCGCTGCCACCTTGAACCTGCTGCGTGCCTTCGCGGGCGGGGGCTATGCCAACCTGCGGCAGGTCCACCAGTGGACGCTCGATTTCATGGGCCGCACCCCGTGGACCGAGAAGTTCACCGAGATGGCCGACCGGATCGGCGAGGCGCTCGATTTCATGGAGGCCTGCGGGGTCGATCCGGGCACCGTGCCGCAGCTTCAGGGCACCAGCTTCTATACCAGCCACGAGGCGCTGCTGCTGCCTTACGAGCAGGCGATGACCCGGCGGGATTCGCTCACTGGCGACTGGTATGCGACCAGCGCGCACATGCTGTGGATCGGTGACCGCACGCGCTTCCCCGGCTCGGCCCATATCGAATTCGCGCGTGGCATCGGCAATCCGCTCGGCATGAAGTGCGGGCCTTCGCTCGAACCCGACGCGCTGATCCGTCTGCTCGATGATCTCAATCCCAAGCGCGAGGCGGGGCGGATCACGCTCATCAGCCGCTACGGCCACGACAAGGTCGAAGACGGGCTGCCCAAGCTGGTGCGCGCGGTGCAGCGCGAAGGCCATCCGGTGGTGTGGAGCTGCGATCCGATGCACGGCAACGTCGTGAAGTCCGACACCGGCTTCAAGACCCGTCCGTTCGACCGCATCCTCAAGGAAGTGAAGGGCTTTTTCGCGGTCCACCGCGCCGAAGGCTCGCACCCGGGCGGCATCCATATCGAGATGACCGGCCAGGACGTGACCGAATGCGTCGGCGGGGCGGTGGCGATCACCGAGGAGCGCCTCGGCGACCGCTATCACACGCACTGCGACCCGCGTCTCAATGCCGAGCAATCGCTGGAGCTGGCGTTCCTCGTTGCCGAAATGCTCAACGAGGCGGCTGGCGGACGCGAGGCCGAGATCAGCGCCGACGCGGCCTGACCGGCGGCTTTCGACAGCTTTCCTCGCACCTTGCGTCATTTCCGTGTAACGCCGCAGCGCCATTCAGCGAATGGCTGGCGGTTGGCGGAGACAGGAGACGCGCGTGCCTCGCAGTGAGCCGAAGAAGCCGCACGAGACGGAGGGTGCAGCATCGCTGCCCGCGCAGTTCCGCGCCACTCGCGCGCTGACCGAGGCGCTGGTCGCGCCGCTCTCCGACGCCGATGCGACGATCCAGTCGATGGAGGATGCGAGCCCGGCCAAGTGGCACCTCGCGCACACCACATGGTTCTGGGAGACCTTCCTGCTGCGCGATCACCGGCCCGATTACCGATTGCATCGCGAAGACTGGCCGTTCCTGTTCAACTCCTATTACGAGGCCGAAGGCGCGCGGATCGCCCGGTTTGCGCGCGGGCTGCTGTCGCGGCCGACCCTCGCCGAGGTGATGGATTGGCGCGCCGCAGTGACCGAGGCGATGACGCCGCTGCTCGATGATCCGGCGCTCGCGCCCCTCATCTCGCTCGGCGTCGCGCACGAACAGCAGCACATCGAACTGCTGCTCACCGACATCAAGCACGCGCTGTTCTGCAATCCGCTGGGGCCAGCGATGTGGGAGGGCGTGCCGCTCCCCGCCGCCGCGCCCGCAGGCCCGCTCGGCTGGCACCAGCACCCCGGCGGGATCGCGCTGGTCGGCCATGACGGCTCCGGCTTTGCCTTCGACAATGAAGGCCCGCGCCACCGCGTGCTGCTCGAACCCTTTGCGCTGGCCGACCGGCTGGTGACCAACGCCGAATGGGATGCCTTCATCGCCGACGGTGGCTATACGAATGCGCGCCTGTGGCTCGCCGACGGCTGGGCCTGGGTGCAGCGCGAGGGCATCACCGCGCCGCTCTACTGGCGCGAGGACCAGCATTTCACCCATCAGGGCTGGCAGAAGCGCGACGCGAACGCGCCCGTGACCCACATTTCGCATTTCGAGGCCGATGCCTTCGCCACCTGGGCGGGCGGGCGCCTGCCGACCGAGTTCGAATGGGAGGCGATTGCCGCCGCTCACGATCCGGCGGGCGGCAACCAGCTCGATCGCGCCGCGCCGCCCTTGCCACAGGGGGGTGCGGGGCTGTTCGGCGATTGCTGGCAGTTCACCCGCTCGGCCTATCTGCCTTATCCCGGCTTCCGCGTCGCGGCAGGCGCGGTGGGCGAATACAACGGAAAGTTCATGAGCGGGCAGGTGGTGCTGCGCGGGGCGAGCTGCGCCACGGTGCGCGGCCACTCGCGCGCGTCCTATCGCAATTTCTTCTACCCCCACCAGCGCTGGCAGTTCACCGGCCTGCGGCTCGCCAAGGACGCGTGAGATGACGACAGGCAAGGGCCTCAAGCTGGTCGAGCGCGATGCGGACGGGGTCGATCTCGCGTTCCGCGCCGATGTGCTCGCCGGGCTGGCCGAACCGCAGAAGGCTGTACCTGCGCGCTGGTTCTACGACGATGCGGGATCGCGGCTGTTCGAGGACATCACCCGCCTGCCCGAATATTACCTCACCCGCGCCGAGACCGAGATCCTGCGCGGGCGGGCCGAGGAAATCGCCGGGCTGATCGGGCCGGGGCGGGCGGTGGTGGAGTTCGGCTCGGGCTCCTCGGTCAAGACCCCGTTGCTGCTCTCGGCAATTGCGCCTTCGGCCTATGTTCCGCTCGATATCGCAGGCGATTTCCTGCGCGCGGCGGCGGCCGAGCTGGCGGGGAAGTTTGCAGGCCTGCCGGTCTACCCGGTCGAGGCCGATTTCATGCGCCGGGTGGAGCTGCCTGCCGAGGTCGAAGGCCTGCCCAAGCTCGGGTTCTTCCCCGGATCAACCATCGGCAACATGATCGCCCGCACCGCGACCGACCTGCTGCGTTCGATGCGCGAGACGCTGGGCGAGGGCGCGCTGCTGCTGATCGGCATGGACCTCGTGAAGGACGAGGGAACGCTGATTGCCGCCTATGACGATGCGGCGGGGGTGACGGCGCGGTTCAATCTCAACCTGCTCCACCGCATCAACCGCGAGCTTGCGGGCGACATTCCGGTCGATGCCTTTGCCCATGAAGCGCGCTGGAACGATCCCTTCGCCCGGATCGAGATGCATCTGGTGGCGCAGCAGGATGTCAGCTTCACCGTCAGCGGCCAGCGCTTCGCGATGACGGCGGGCGAGACCATCCACACCGAGAACAGCCACAAGTTCACCAAGCGCTCGGGCCAGATGCTGCTCGCCGCCGGAGGCTGGGAGCCGCGCGCGCGCTGGACCGATAGCGAAAGCCGCTTCGCGCTGGTGCTGGCCGAGGCGAAGCCGCCGCGTTCGGCACCCTGAAACTGTCCGGCTTCCCATGCGTTGGCGCGGGATGGACGGACAATTCAGCGACTTTCTCGTCATCGGCGGCGGCATGGCGGGCCTTGCCTGCGCCGATGAACTCGCCCGCAACGGGGCCAGCGTTGTCGTGCTCGACAAGGGCCGCGGCCCGGGCGGGCGGATGGCTGCGCGCCGGGTGGAGATTTCGGACGCAACCGTGAGCTTCGATCACGGCGCGCAATATTTCACCGCCCGCGATCCCGCCTTCCGCGAGACGGTGGCAGCATGGGAAGCGGCTGGCGTCGCCGCGCGCTGGCCTGCGGCGGGCGAGGACGCATGGGTCGGCGTGCCGGGCATGAATGCTCCGATCCGCACCATGGCGCAGGCGCTCGACGTGCGCTGGAGCGTGCGGGCCGAACGGCTGGTCCGGGATGGCGCGCATTGGCGGGTCGAGGCGGGCGAGCAGAGCTTCACCGCCACTCGGGTGCTTGTCGCCGTGCCGGCCGAGCAGGCCGCCGTGCTGCTGGCCGAACCCGCGCCGGACCTCGCGGCGCTCGCTGCGGGCGTCGAATCCGCGCCGTGCTGGGCGGTGATGGCAGGCTTCGATGCGCCGCTTCCGCTCGCCGACACCTTCCGCAGCGCGACTGGGCCGGTCAGCTGGGCCGCGCGCAATTCGGCCAAGCCGGGCCGCGCGAGCGCCGAGGCATGGGTGATCCACGCCTCACCGCAGCGCAGCCGCGAACTGGTCGATCACCCGAAGGATGAGGTCGCGCAGATCCTGCTCGCCGATTTCTTCGCCGCCACCGGCACTGCGCCCGTGGCTCCCGCGCACCTCGACGCCCATCGCTGGCTTTACGCGCTGCCTGCCGCGCTGGCGGGCGAGGGCGCGCGTTACGATGCGGCGCGCGGGATCGGGATCGCGGGCGACTGGCTCCACAGTCCGCGCGTTGAAGGCGCCTTCCTGTCAGGCCGGGCGCTGGCGCGTCAGGCCGCCATCGGCGCGGGGCAGTAGCGCTTCAGGTAGTCGCCATGCCCCGGCATGTGCTGGACGAGGTAGCGGATCGACTTCTCCATCTCGTTCGCCTCCTCCAGCGTCTTTGCCGGATCAAGCGCATCGGCCATCGCGTTGTGGCCGCCCATGCTGATCCCCTGACCCATCATCACCGCCGCCCAGCTGGTCTCGGTGAACAGCTCGTCCTCCTCGCGGAAGATCTGGCCGTTGGCCTTGAAGATCTCGACCTTCTCGGTGAGCGTGTCGGGCACCGGCATCGTGCGCACATAGTTCCAGAAGTCGGAATCGGTGCGCTGCGTGGCGTTGTAGTGCAGGATCAGGAAATCGCGGATGCGGGCATATTCGCGGCCCGTCAGACGGTTGAAGGCATCCTCCTGCGCCTGCGTCACCCCGTCCAATGACAGCAGCGAGAGCAGCTTGTCGATCCCGGTGTTGATGAGGTGGATCGAGGTGGATTCGAGCGGCTCCATGAAGCCCGCCGCCAGCCCCAGCGCGATGACGTTCTTGTTCCAGAACTTCCTCCGGCGCCCTGTGACGAAGCGCAGCCAGTTGGGCTCGGCCTGCGGCTTGCCGGCGATATTGCCGAGCAGGATGTCGAGCGCCTGCTGGTCTTCCATGTAGCTCGAGCAATAGACGTGGCCGTTGCCGTTCCTGTGCTGGAGCGGCACCTGCCACTGCCACCCGGCTGAGTGCGCGGTGGCGCGGGTAAAGGGCGGGGGCGGGCTGCCGTCCTCGCGCTGGCAGGGCAGGGCGACCGCGCGATTGCAGGGTAGGTAGTTGCTCCAGTCGTCATAGCCGGTCTTGAGCGCCTGTTCGATCAGCAGGCCCCGGAAGCCCGAGCAGTCGATGAACAGATCGCCCTTGAAGGCGCGGCCATCATCGAGCGTCACGCCGGTGACAAAGCCGCTCTCGCCGTCGAGCGCGACATCGGCGACCTTGCCTTCCTGCCGCACCACGCCGCGGCTTTCGGCCAGCTTGCGCAGGAAGGCGGCATAGCGCCCGGCATCGAGGTGATAGGCGTAATTGACCGGCGGCAGATCGTCGCGCTTGTAATCCTCGGTGCGGGCGAACTTGCCGAAATAGGCGGCCATGGTTTCGAGGTTGAACACCTGGATCGGGCGCTTGTCGCCGCCCTGCGCCATGCGGTGCCACACGTGGTGGAAGCTGATCCCGCCCATGGTGTAGCCATAGGCGCCGAAGGGGTGGATGTAGCTGTCGCCGAGCCTGCCCCAGTTTTCGAACTGGATGCCGAGCTTGAAGGTGCCGCCCACCGCGCTGAGCATCTCGCGCTCGTCCACGCCGATCAGCTGGTTGAAGCCGACAAAGGGTGGAATCGTTGCCTCGCCCACGCCGACCGTGCCGATGCTCTCGGATTCGATCAGTGTGATTTCCACAGGCCGTCCGCCCTTGAGGCGCGACAGCGCGGCGGCTGCCATCCACCCGGCCGTGCCGCCGCCGACGATGATTATGTGTTGAATCGTCATGTTTTCCTCAATCCCTGCGAGGCCCGTTCGGGCCGGTTTTCCGGGATTCTGCCGCCCCGCGAAGTGTTGCCAGAATGCAATATGGCACGCGGATTACAAGTCTTGAGAACGCTAACAAGATGCGCTAGGAATGCATCTGCAAGCGCCAGTGACCGGCACGAATCTGTCACGGGGCATGGGGAGGTTTGAAAGATCATGAAATACGCAAGCGTTGCGCCGCGTCGGCGTCTGTTCGCTCTGGGCACTGCATCGGCGATCGCCATCTCGGTCGCCACCGCCGCGCCGGCTCTGGCGCAGGACGCCGAAGAGCCCGCCGAGGAAGAGGTTGCGGCCGATCCCAACCAGCCTGAAATCGTGGTGTCCGGCTTCCGCGCCTCGCTGTCCTCGGCGCAGACCATCAAGCGCAATGCCGACACTTTCGTCGATGTGATCACCGCCGAAGATATCGGCGCGCTGCCCGACCGTTCGGTGGCCGAAGCGCTCCAGCGCGTCCCCGGCATCAATATCGGCCGCTTCGAGAAGCCGTCGGACCCTGACCGCTTCTCGGTCGAAGGCACGGGCGTGATCATCCGCGGTCTCAACTTCGTCCGCTCGGAACTCAATGGCCGCGACATCTTCTCGGCCAATGGTGGTACCGTTCTCAATTTCAACGAGGTCTCGCCCGAACTGCTCGGCCGGGTCGAGGTGTTCAAGAACCTCACCGCCGACATGGTCGAAGGCGGCATCGCGGGCACCGTCAACCTCGTGACCCGCAAGCCGCTCGACCGGCCCGGCTTCCACATCGCCGGCACGATCGAAACCAACGTCGGGGACCTTGCCGAGGAATGGTCGCCGGGCTTCTCGGTGCTCGCCTCGAACACCTGGGAAACCGACGCCGGTACGCTCGGTTTCCAGATCGGCTATGCCAAGTCGGAGCTGGTCAGCCGCACCGATGCCTCGCAGGTGGGTGACCCCTGCTACCGTCCCGCCTCGCTCACCGGCGGCTGCCTGCGCGTCCGCCCGGTCGGCAGCGGCGGCTTCGGCGGTTCGCAGCAGTTTGACGAGACCAACTTCCCGCCGGCAGGCGCGGTTGTCGTGCCCAAGGGCGCGGGCGTGCGCACCACCGATCTCGAGCGCGACCGCGAGGCCGTGTCGGGCACCATCCAGTATGAAAGCCCCGATCGCAGCTTCGTCGTCACCGCCGAGTGGCTGCGCGCCGACACCCGCTTCTTCACCAAGGAGAACGCGGCGATCGCACTGGTCAATGATGACGCGCTGTTCCCCGTTCCGGCGGCTGGCAGCACCTGGGAGTTCGACTCGAACGGCATCTTCCAGCGCGGCATCCTGAGCCAGCGCATCGGCGATGCCTATGCCAACCCCTTCGGCCGCGGCGGCATCCCGCTCGAGCTGCTGCGCTTCGAGCGTGACACCCGCGCGATGACGCAGGATTTCTCGCTCGACATCGACTGGAGCGTGACCGACCGCCTCCGCTTCAACTTCGAAGTCCAGCACATTGAATCCGAGCTGCGGCAGGACTCGGTCATCGGCACGATGGCGACCTGGGCGAACATCGATCTCGACATGAGCGGCAATGTTCCGCAGGTGCAGTTCCTCGCGCCTCCGGGCGCGCCGGCGGACTACTTCACCTCGGGCCGCAACACCTATTACTGGTTCCTGCTCGACTCGCTTGCCCGCAACGAAGGCGATCTCGACACCGCGCGGTTCGATGCCGAATACGACATCAGCGAGGACGGCTTCTTCAAGCAGGTCAAGTTCGGCGCCCGCTGGTCGGAGCGTGACCAGACCACCCGCGACACCAACTTCAGCACCTGGGGCAACCTTTCGGCACCGTGGGCGGGCCGCGCGGGCTGCGCGCCGTGGAACGCGGGTCCGGGCTGCGCTGCCACGGGCGGGTTCCAGCCGGGCCGCTTCTTCACCGGCCTGCCCGGTCAGGAATTCGCGATCGGCGGCGGCGCCTATGTCGATGACTTCCCGGCCTTCGCCAACCTGCGTTCGCCCTTCGACAACGGCTTCCAGCGCGGCAATGCGCCCGCGCCGCTGCCGGGCGGGGCGCACTTCTTCGGCGCTGACAGCTTCCTGCAGGAATATCTCTCGGGCGCTTCGGCCGATCAGGCGCGCGAGATCAACCGCTTCTCGCAGACGCCCAACCCGTTCTTCGGGGTCAATAACCGCAGCTTCACCAACTCGGTGACGGGCGAGAGCACCCAGTGCACGCCGTTCTGCGAGAACGAGATCAGCAACGTCGCCGAAACCACCAAGGCTGCCTATGCCCGCGTCGATTACGGCACGGATTTCGACAATGGCTGGAAGCTGATCGGGAACTTCGGCCTGCGCTACATCGAAACCGAAGTGCGTGCGGCGGGCCTTATCGGCTTCCCCAACCCGTTCTTCTTCGACGATCCGTCCTCGGGCGGCAACGGCGACGGGGTGGCGCAGCTGTCCGAAGTGACCGCCGCTTGCGGCCGCGCGCAGCAATTGCCGCCTGACCAGCGTCCGGCCTTCTGCGGCCTGTCCTCGGGGCGCCTCGCTGAGTTCGCGGCAGCCCATACCGGCGAGATCGTGCTCGACGACCGTGCGGTGACCTTCGACAACTGGCTGCCGAGCTTCAACGCCTTGCTCGATACCGGCAACGGCCTGCTGTTCCGCGCTGCGGTCTCGAAGGGCATTTCGCGGCCTGACCTTGCGGCCTTCCGCTCGGGCGGCGGGATCGGCGACAACACCGCTGACCTGCGCGCCGAGGGCACGCTGGAAACCGGTCCGCTGTTCCAGCTGTTCACCGGCAACCGCAACCTGCGCCCGATCCAGTCGTGGAACTACGACCTCTCGGTCGAATGGTATTTCGACCGGGTAGGCTCGCTGACGCTGTCGGCTTTCGCGAAGGACATCAAGGGGATCGTCAACAACGGCGTCGACCTTGTGAACTTCGTCAGCCCCAGCGGCCTTGATCTCGATGTCGAGGTGAATGGTCCGGACAACCGTCAGGACGGCACCATGAAGGGTGTCGAGATTGCCTACCAGCAGACCTACGACTTCCTGCCGGGCTTCCTCAGCGGCCTCGGTTCGCAGCTGACCTACACCTATGTCGACGGCGGCGACTTCCGGAACACCAACCTGGCCCGTAACCAGGGCGATTTCGCGGCCTTCCAGCCGCTGGCCGGGATTTCGAAGCACACCGTCAACGCGGTGCTGTTCTACGAAAAGGACTGGCTGTCGGCCCGCGCCGCCTACAACTGGCGTTCGGCCTTCGTGATCACGCCGCGTGACGACATCTTCCCGTTCTCGCCGATCTGGGGCGAGGAGACCGGGCAGCTTGACGCTTCCGTGTTCGTGACGCTCAAGGACGGCATCAAGCTCGGTGTGCAGGGTGTGAACCTGCTCGACGAGGTGTTCCGCACCTCGCAGGTGATCGACTTCGACGGCACGCGGGTGCAGAGGTCGGCGTTCCGCAACGACCGCCGCTTCACCTTCCTCGCGCGCTTCGATTTCTAACCAGAAAGAGCGACATGAAAATTGCAGGGCTGCTGAAGGCGGGGACGCTGACAGCGGCCCTGCTGCTTTTCGGGGGGGCGACTTCCGAGCCTGCGCCGCAGCAGGTTGCCCCGCGCGAGGGCGCGGGCTGGGAGCTGGTGTGGGCCGACGAGTTCGACGGCACCGCGCTCGACCGCAGCAAATGGAAACCGGAGGAATCATGCTGGGGCGGCGGCAACTGGGAGCGCCAGTGCTACACCGACCGGCCTGACAACATCGCGGTCGAAGGCGGGCTGCTGCTGCTCAAGGCGAAGAAGGAGCGCTTCACCGGCCCCGCGCGCCCGCCGGAGATTGCCGAGAACCCCAATCCGGACATCCTGCAGTTCTACACCTCGGGCAAGGTGCGCACGCGGGGCCTCCACGCCTGGCGCTATGGCCGCTTCGAGGTGCGCGCCAGGGTGCCGGCGGGGCAGGGCACCTGGCCGGCGGTGTGGATGATGCCGGCCGAGGACCTCTACGGGCCCTGGCCGCGCTCGGGCGAGATCGACATTCTCGAAGCGGTCAATATCGGTGCCAAGTGCAAGGTGTGCGAAGGCGGCAAGGGCGAGAACCGCACCATCAGCGCGCTGCATTTCGGGGACTTCGCGCCGAAGAACCGCTTCGTCGACAGCCGCACGGCGTTGCCGAACCTCGCGCTGCCGTCCGATGAGTTCCACGTCTATGCGGTCGAATGGGGCGAGGGGCTGATCCGCTTCCTCGTCGATGACCGTGTGCACCTCGTTGTTCCGGCAGAGAAATGGAGCTCCGCCTCGCCGCTCGCCCGCGGCAATCCCGCCGCGCCTTTCGACCGGCCGTTCTACATCATGGCCAACCTTGCCGTGGGCGGGCGTTTGTCCGAACAAAACAATGCAAAAGGGGTTGCGGGCAAGACGTTTCCCGCGCAATTCGCAATCGATTGGATTAGGGTCTATCGCTGCACCCGGGACCCGACCACGGGACGGGCGTGCATGAAATAGCCGGGACGGAAAGACGAAAGGTCATGGCGCGGGGGCGCAAGACAGTCACGATCAGGGAGGTGGCCGAGGACGCAGGCGTCTCGCTGCAGACCGTGAGCCGCGTGGTCAACGGCGGCCCCAACGTGCGCCCGCAGCTGCGCGACAAGGTGCGCGCCTCGATCGAGCGGCTCGGCTATGTCCCCAGCCTTGCCGCCCAGCGCATGAGCGGGTCGCGCTCCTACATCATCCTTGCCATCAATGATCGCGAGCGCACGCTGGCGGACTGGCGCGAGCGGCGCGGCACCGACTGGGTCGACCAGATGCTGCTGGGCGGGATCCTGACCTGCTCGAAGCACGGCTACCGCATGATGGTCGAGCTGATTGACACCCATTCCGACCATGTCGAGCGCGAGCTAAGCGCGGCGATCTCGGCGTTGCAGCCGGACGGTGTGGTGCTCACCCCGCCGCACTCGGAAAACCGCCTCATCACCGAGCTGCTGGCGGAGCGCGGCATTCCCTTTGCGCGGATCGGATCGAACACCCCGGGGCCGGGGATCGCGCTGACAATGGGCGACGAGGGCGCGGGCCACCTCGCCACCAGCCGGCTGATCGAACTCGGTCACCGCCGTATCGGGATGATCGCGGGCCCGGCGCAATACAGCCTGTCGGGCTGGCGCATCGAGGGCTGGAAGCGTGCGCTGGCCGAGTATGGCCTGCCGGTCGAGGGGCTGCTGGAGACGGGCGATTTCGGTTACGAGAGCGGCACCCGCGCGGCGCGCGCGCTGCTCGATCGCAACCCCGATCTGACCGCGATCATCGCCTCCTCCGACCAGATGGCGCTGGCCGCACTCGAAGTGGCGCGCGATCGCGGCCTCAGCGTTCCGCGCGACCTGTCGCTGATCTCCTTCGACAACACCCCGATCGTGCGCTTCACCAATCCGCCGCTGACGGCGATCGACCAGCCGATTGCCGAGACCGTCAGCCGCGCGGTCGAGCAGCTGATCGCGCGTGAACCCGCCGATGACGGCGACCCGGTGATCGAAGTCGCCGCCGCGCTGGTCGAACGCTCCTCCACCGCGCCCGCACCGGGGACGGCTTGACCGCGCAGGACCTGCCGCAGGCCGAACCGGAGCGCCAGCCGGGCTGGTTTCTCGTGCTGTTCGCGCTCGCTTCGGCGGGCGGGGCGGTCGCCTTCGTCCCGCTGCTGACGGTGCTGCTGCCCGAACGCATCGCCTCACTTCAGGGCCGCGAGGACATAACCGCGCTGGCGCAGGCGACCTTCCTCGGTGCTGTCATGGCGAGCCTTGCCAATATCGGTGTGGGGATGCTGAGCGATGTCACGCGCCGCCGGCGGGTGTGGATCGTGGCAGGCCTCGTCGCTTCGAACTTCTGGCTGCTCCAGATCGGCAAGGCCCATTCGATTTCGGAAGTCGTGATGCTGGTGATGCTGTGGCAGGTCGGGCTCAACCTGATGCTGGCCCCGCTGATGGCCTGGGCGGGGGACTGTTTTCCCGATAGCCAGAAGGGGGTGCTGGGCGGGGCGCTGGCGCTGTCGCCGGCGCTGGGCGCGCTGGCGGGCTCGCTGGTGACGATCGAGGGGCTGATCCCGGCCGCTGCGCGGCTGCCGGTGGTCGCCGGGCTGGTGACGGTGCTGGTTCTGCCAGCGGTGGTTCTGGGCGGCGGGCGGAAGCGGCCGGGACTGATGGTCGCGCGCATGGCAGCCGCACCGGACGGAGTGGCGGTTGCGGCGCATCCGGTCAGACGGATGTGGGCCGCGCGGTTTCTGGTCCAAGTGGCCGAGGGCGGGATGTTCGCCTTCCTGCTCTACTGGCTTCGTTCGATCGCGCCGGATTTTCCCGAGCATTCCGCAGCCAACATCTTCAGCCTCGTGCTGGTCGGCGCGGTGCCGCTGTCGCTGCTGCTGGGACGCTGGTCGGATCGCCACGGCCGGCCGATCCTGCCGCTCGCCGGATGCGCGCTGCTCTGCGCTGCGGGGATGCTGGTGATGGCGGCGGCGGGGAGCCTGACGCAGGCGATCGCCGGTTATGTGCTGTTCGCGATGGCCGCCGCGATCTTTCTCTCGCTCCATGCCGGGCAGACCCTGCGCGTGCTGCCCGCGCCCGAGCATCGCGGGCGCGACCTTGGGCTGTTCAACCTCACCAACACTCTGCCGGCGATGGTGATGCCGTGGTTGACGGTGCTGCTGGTGCCCGAGCTCGGCTATGCCGCGCTGTTCGTGCTGTTCGCCGTGCTGGCGCTGGTGAGCGCGGGCCTGCTCGCGACTTTGTCGCAGTCCCCGAAAACCCCGTCGGCCTGAACGCTTGGCGCTTGCAAAAGCGGGCGGGGTTTGTAGTATCTTGATAACGTTCTCAACAAACGTCTGGCCAGCGAAAGAGTGGTCTTGGGAGGGACTTGTCTGGTGACGCGTAAAATTTTCGGACAGCTTGCGGCAAGCGCAGGCCTTGCCGCGCTGTTGGCGGGGTGCTCTGCCGACGCGCCGGTGCGCTCGACTGGTGCGCCGGTGGCTGCTCCGGCTGAGGCTTCGCCGCAGAGCCCCGAGCAGATGCTCGCGGCGATGAGCCTAGAGCGCAAGGTCGCGCAGATCATCATGCCCGATATCGGCTCGATCACCGCCAAGGACGTGAAGCGCTACCGCTTCGGCACGATCCTCAACGGCGGCAATTCGGGCCCCTATGGCGATGACAAGGCACCCGCGGCCGACTGGCTGAAGCTCGCCGACGAATATTGGGTCGCCTCGACCGCGCCGCTGCCCAAGGGCGAGCCGGTGATCCCCGCCGTGTGGGCGACCGATGCCGTGCACGGCCATGCCAATGTCATCGGCGCGACCGTGTTCCCGCACAACATTGCGCTCGGCGCGACCGGCGATGCCGATCTGATCCGCCGCATCGGCGCGGCGACCGCGGTCGAGATCGAGGTGACCGGCATCGACTGGACCTTCGCCCCCACCATCGCGGTCGCGCGTGATGACCGCTGGGGCCGCACCTACGAAAGCTATTCGGAAGACCCGGCGCTGGTCAGCCGTCTCGGCGCGGCGATGGTCGAGGGCCTTCAGGGCCGCCCGGGCGACCCCGGCTTCCTCGGCAAGGGCAAGGTCGCTGCGACCGCCAAGCACTTCTTCGGCGATGGCGGCACCGACCAAGGCGTCGACCAGGGCGATGTCGACGGTGATCTCGACGCGCTGATGGCGATCCACGCCGCGCCCTATCCGGCAGCGATCAACGCGGGCGTCGCCAGCGTGATGGCGAGCTTCAATTCGATCAACGGCGTGAAGATGCATGGCAATGCTCCGCTGCTGACGGGCGAGCTGCGCGGGAAGCTGGGCTTCGGCGGGCTGGTGGTCGGCGACTGGAATGGTCACGGGCAGGTCGACGGCTGCACCAACAAGGACTGCCCTCAGGCGCTGATGGCCGGGCTTGATGTCTACATGGTGCCCGAGGACTGGAAGGCGCTCCACCGTTCGCTGGTCAAGCAGGTGAAGAACGGCACGATCCCGATGAGCCGGCTCGACGAGGCGGTGCTGCGGGTGCTGCGGCTGAAGCAAGCGCTCGGCATCTTCGATGGTGAAGTAAAGCCCTCGGCGCGCAGCCTTGGCGGGCGCTGGGAGCTGCTCGGATCGCCCGAGCACCGCGCCATCGCCCGCGAGGCGGTGGCCAAGTCGCAGGTGATCCTCAAGAACAGCGGTGTCCTGCCGCTGAAGGCAGGAGCGCGGATCGAAGTAGCGGGCCTCGCTGCCGACAACATCCCGCAGCAGGCCGGCGGCTGGTCGGTGACATGGCAGGGCGGGGGCGAGCTGACCGCCGCCGATTTCCCGGGCGCGACCTCGATCTGGCAGGGCATCGCCGCAGCGGCCAAGGCCAGCGGCAGCGAGGCGGTGCTGGCCCCCGAGGGCGGCAGCGCGGGAAGCAAGCCTGATGTCGCGATCGTCGTCTTCGGCGAGGAGCCCTATGCCGAGTTCGTGGGTGACCGCAAGGATCTCGCCTTCCGTGACGAGGAAGGGCTGACCCTCCTCAAATCCTATCGCGCGCGCGGCATTCCCACCGTGGCGGTGTTCCTTTCGGGCCGCCCCTTGTGGATGAACCGCGAGATCAACGCCGCCGATGCCTTTGTCGCCGCCTGGCTGCCGGGCAGCGAGGGGGCGGGTGTGGCCGACGTGCTGTTTGGCGCGCGCCCCGCCACCGGACGCCTCTCGTTCAGCTGGCCTGCGCATTGCGAGGGCACGCCGGTGAACGGCCCGGAAGGCGCGCTTTTCGCAGTCGGCTACGGGCTCGATCTCGGCGCTGCGGGCGGGCCCGGAACGCTCGATGAAACCTGCAACGCGCTCACCGCCGATCATGGCGCGGCGTGGTTCGCGTCCGGCCGGCTCGGCAACACGGTGCAGGCGGTGGCCGACAATGCCGTGCTGCCTGACCTGCGCGGCGTGGGCAACGGCATCACCGCGACCGGCATCGACCGCAAGGCGCAGGAAGATGCACGCCGCATCGCCTTTGCGCCGGGTGCGAAGCTGGCACTGACCGGCCCGGAAAGCAGCGCGGGCTGGCGGATCACCTATCAGGTGACCGAGCGTCCGAAGGCGGCCGTGACGGTGAGCGCCGACGGCACCGCATTCGACATCACCCAGCGCCTCGCGGTCGCTGCGGGCAAGGGCTGGCGCGAGATGGTGCTGACCAGCGACTGCCTCGGCGAGGTCGGCGACAAGCTCGCCTTTGCCTCCAAGGGCAAGTTCACGATCGAGATCAGCGAGATCGCCCGCGACGAGCGCGCGGCCGAAGCGGAGTGCTCGTTCTAGGCGCGCAAGATCCCGGATAGCGGCTTTGCGGTCCGCTCGGGGAACAGCCGCGCCAGCGTCGTTGCCGGATCGAGCCCGAGATGCTCGGCCACCGCGCCTGCCAGAACGCTTTCGAGCGCGATGGTCGGCGCAAGGTCGCGGCCCTCGTAGAGCTGGCTCTCGCCAAGGCCCGGCCAGTCGGCCAGCACCCGCCCGCCGCGCACGCCGCCGCCCAGCACCATCGCCGCACCGGCGGTGCCGTGATCGGTGCCATTGGTGCCATTGAGTTTCGCGGTGCGGCCGAACTCTGTCGCCACCAGCACCATGGTGCTCGCCCACTCCTCGCCCATGCCCGCCTTGTAGGCCGCGAGCAGCGCGTCGAGCCCGCGCGCCGACCGCGCAAAGGCCCCGCGCTGGTTGGCGTGAGTGTCCCAGCCGTCGACCTCGATCATCGCGATCCGCGCGCCTTGGGGGCCCTTCATCAGCGAGGCGATCAGCGTGCCGTTGGCTCCGGCATCGCGCAGGCTGCGCAAACTGTCGTCGCCTGCCATCGCCCGGGTTTCAAGCGCGCGCGACCACAGGCCGGCAAGCTCGGCATCGCCATCATAGAGAGCTGCCACGCGCGTCATGTAATCGGCGCTGGCATCGGGCAGGGCCGAAGGCGCATAGCTCGACACCGGCGCATTGCCGCGCAGCGTCAGCGGCACAGTCGGGGCCACGGCCAGCGCGCGCGGCACCGCGCCGCCACGGCTTTCGGCCAGCAGGCCGACCAGCCGGTTGAGCCAGCCGTCCTTGGTTGCATAGGGCGCGGTGCCGCCGGTCTCGAGCAGGTTCTGCCCGTCGAAATGCGAGCGCTCGCGGTAGGTGGTCGCGGCGGCATGAACGAACAGCGCCTCGCCCGCCTGCGCGGCCTTGCCGACCTCGGCAAAGGCGGGGTGCAGCGCGAAGAAGCTGCCAATGCGCGGGGCGCTCTCGTAATCGGCAAGGCTGGCACCGCGCAGGGCTTCAAAGCCGGGATCGCCTACGGGTGCGAGCATCGCCATGCCGTCGGCCGCGCCGCGCAGCAGCACGAACAGCAGGTTGCGCGTGCCACTCCCCTGCGCCAGCGCGATGCGCGGAAGGGCGAGGGTGCTGGCACCCAGAGCGAGCGATCCGGCGAGCAGGGTGCGACGGTTCAGAAGGGTGAGCATGTCGGCTTACCTCCGCATCATTTCAGGGGCGACGAGCAGCAGGGCGAGCGCCTGCCGCCCGCTTTCGGCGCGGGTCAGCATTGTCCGCGTCGAAGTACTCAGGGTATCGGGAAAGGCGGCCTCGGCGCGGGCGAGAACGTCCTCGGCCGGCGAGCCTTGGGCGATGCGTTCGGCCAGCTCCACGCGGCGGAGCAGCACATCGGGTGCGGCCCAACTGGCGGCGAGATCGTCATAGCCGGCGGGCGAGGGCGCGCGCCACGGCGACTGGCCAAGCTCGCCCAGCACCCGCGCGATGCGCGGCGGCTCCATCCGCTCGATGCCCGAGAGGCGTGCGGCGGCGATGAACCATTCGAACGGGCTGCGGAACTTGACCGGACCGGGCACCCATACCTCAGGCGCGGCGATCAGCGTGCGGGTGAGGCTGGCCAGATCGCCGCCGGTCTTGCGGAAATCCGCTTCCAGCTGCGCGACAAGGCTTGCGGGCGGGGTGTCGCCGGCAAAGTGGCGTGCGAGCTTGGTGGCGATGTGGCGCGCGGTGGCGGGGTGCGCGGCGAGATCGTCGAGCACGGCGATCGCCTGCTGCGGCCCGACCTCGGCATAGCGCGTGCCCATGATCATGCGCGAACCCGGCTCGTGCGCCAGCGCGACGAAGGCCGCGCCGCTCGGCTGGTCTGCGGCGAGGCGACCGACCCGCCCGACCCCCGGCACGGTCCACCCGGTCAGCGCGCGGGCGAATTCGGCGATGTCGGCCTGGGTGTAGCCTCCGTCCACCCCGAGGGTATGCAACTCGAGAATTTCGCGCGCGAGGTTCTCGTTGATCCCGCGCGGGCCTTGCGCTCCGGCCTGCCGTAAGCGCCGCTTTCCGGCGGGCGATTCCGGGCCGATCGATTGGAACTGGTCGAGATAGAGCAGCATCGCCGGGTGCAGCACCGCGGCCTTGAGCATGTCGGAAAAGCGCCCCAGCACATGCGGGCGGATCGCGCCGAATTCGTGCGGGCCGACTTCGAACTGCGTGCCCGGCTTGCCGACCGAGACGCTGAAATGATTGCTCCAGAAATGCACCAGCCGCTCGACCAGCGGGGCGGGGCTGGCAATGGCGACGTTCACGCGCACCGCGAGATCGTCGACCACCACGCGGCGCGCCTCCATCAGCTTCTCGCGATATTCGGGCGGCAGGCCGGCGAGCGCAGCGGCGCGGGGGTTTTCGGGTGCGCCCTCGGCCATGGCGCCAGCCATGCCCTGCTCGGCCATCCCCGGCTCGCCCATCTCGCGCACCTTTTCGCGAAGGTCGCGCAGCAGGCGCAGCATCTCGCCGGTCTTGCCGCGGGTTGCGGTTCGGGTAGCGATGGCGCGCGGGGCCGGGTCGAAGGCGTCGAGCTGGCGCAGCAGATAACGGCGCGCGTCCTCGGGCGGTTGCTTGCCATGCGCCAGGCCATAGCCGAAGCGGTTGAGGGCAATGCTGGCCGGGCTCATTGCTGCGCCTCGCAGGGGCCGGGTCGGTTACTGGGGGTCGTGTGACGCATGGCTATCCTCTCGGCCGCAGCAAGCGATGCCGTGGCTGTCCTAACCCAAACGATTCACCCCGGCCAATCCTTCGCGGCTCCCGCGCGGTTTTTCACGGCAGGACGATGTCAAAGCCGTGCGGCATCGGATCGAGTGCGTCGAGCAACGCCTGCAAGGCCGCCACGTCGCCCTCGATGGCGACCCCCGGCATCCCGGCCACGGTGCTCACCGGCACCTTGACGAACATCAGCGCCAGCAGCGCGCGGCGCGGGCCGCGGATGGTGATGTCGGGCTTGGCCGGCAGCGCGCCGCTGCGCCCGATCATCGCCTGCCCATTGATCTCGAGCATCGCCTGTTCCTTGCGATCGGGAATGTCGATCGCGACGATCAGGCTGCGCCCGCCCGCCGGGGCGGTGAAGCGTTCGGGGGCAAACAGGGTCGCGGCGCTATCGAGCAGTTCCTGCGTCGAGATCGCGGCGATGGTGTCGTTGCTCTGCACCGCGTTGCTCTCGGGCCGTCCGCGTTTGAGGTCGCTGGCGGCCGAGAGGAACTGGTTGCGCCAGATCGCGCTCTGCGACTGATAGCCCTGCTGTTCGTAGCTCGCCGCCAGCATTGCCTTGGCCCGCGCATTCTCGGGCGCGGCGAAGACGAGGTTCTGGAGCAGGTCCGAAGACCAGCGGTAATCGCCCGCCGCCATCGCGTTTTCGGCAAGCGCCAGCGTGCGCTCGGCACCGCCCAATGCCTCGATCAGCTTTCTGGCGCGCTCGATCGGCGGGTGCGGGTGGAGATTGGCGGGGACGGCATCATACCAGCCGAGATAGAACTGGTAGATCGCCTTGGCGTTGTGGCTGACCGTTCCGTAATAGCCGCGCGTCGACCATTCCGCGGCAAGCCCCGGCGGGATCGCGGCATCGAGCGCCTCGGCGATCTCGGCCATGGTCTCGCCGCGGTTCATGCGGCGCACGGTCTGGTCGTGGAGCCAGCGGTAGATGTCGCGCTGGGCAGAGAGCCATGCGGTGCCCGCCTCGCGCCCGAAGATCGGCCAGCAATGGCTCGAGATTACCGCATCGGACTGCGGGGCATAGCGGGTTGCCGCCTCGTCGAGATAATGTGCCCAGGCCCGCGCATCGCGCACCTTGGCCCCGCGCGGGGTGAGGATGTTGTGCAGCGAACAGGTCGCGATTTCGGCGGCAAGGAAGGTCTTGGCCGGAGCGATGAATACGTTGAATTCCGCCGGAGCCTCGGTGCCCGAGACGATCTGGAATTCGAGCGCGATGCCGTCCACCACCCGGGTCTCGCCGGTCTTCGCGATGGTGTCGGTCGGCGCGATCAGGCTGAGCTGGCCGACCGACAGGCCCCGGCCGATGCCGCTGCCCATCTGCCCGGTCGCCCCCGGCGCCAGCCCGGTGCCGAACTGATAGGCCGCCCGCCGCGACATCGCGCCGCCGGCCATGACATTTTCCGAGGTCGCCTCTTCCATGAACCCCTCGGGCGCGATCACCGGCACCCGGCCGGCGGTCACCGCCGCCTCGTCCACCACGCCGCGCACGCCGCCGAAGTGATCGCCGTGGCTGTGCGAATAGATCACCGCGCTGACCGGCCGTTCGCCGAGCGTGGTGTTGACCAGCTCCAGCGCCGCCTTCGCCGCGTCGCTGCTGGTGAGCGGGTCGATCACGATCCACCCGCTTTGCCCGCGGATGATCGTCATATTCGATACGTCGAAGCCGCGCACCTGCCACACGCCCGGCACGACTTCGAACAGTCCGTGGTGCTTGAGGTGGGTCATGTGCCGCCACAGCGCGGGGTGCACCGTATCGGGCGCGGGGCCGCTGACGAAGTCATAGGCGGCAAGGTTCCAGACCGGCTTGCCGGCGGCATTGAGGATCAGCGGATCCTTGCGCGTCGCCAGAAAGCCGCGGACCGAGAATTCCGCATCGCGCGTGCCTTCGGGCGGCAGCTGCGCGGCGGCGGCGGCCTGCGCGGCTCGGGTCGCCTCGCTCGCCGCAGGCGCGGCCTCCTGTGCCAGCGCGCTGCCCGATGTCGCACCCGCCAGCACCAGCGCCAGCGCGGCGCCTGCGCGAAATCCTGCAATCCTCATGTCGATCTACCCCTCTTCTCCCGCTGCGGTGATGCCCGCGCGGGGCGGGGGATTCAAGCGATGATGCAGGCAAGGCGAACCCAGCTCGGGGACAGTGCGCGCGAAAACCCTTGCCAAGCGCGCCCGTGATGCCGACGAGGTCTTTCAAAAGCACCGGCACGGGAGGGCAAGGGCAGGTCATGGGCAAGTTGAGCGGCGTTCGGGTGGTGGATCTTTCGCAGTTCCTGCCCGGACCGATGCTGACGGTGATGATGGCCGATCACGGCGCGGAGGTGATCAAGATCGAGCCGGCTGCGGGCGATCCGGCGCGCGAGCAGGCGCCGTTCGATGCCTATGACGGCGCGGAGCATTCGGTGTGGTTCGCTAATCTCAACCGCGGCAAGAAGAGCGTCGTGCTCGATCTCAAGAGCGAGGCGGGCAAGGCGACCTTGCGCGAACTGGTGGCCGGGGCCGACGTCTTCGTCGAGAGTTTCCGTCCGGGGGTGATGGCGCGGCTGGGGTTCGATTACGAGAGCGTCAAGGCGATCCGGCCGGACATCGTCTATTGCTCGATCTCCGCCTTCGGCCAGCATGGCGCGCTCTCGCACCATCCCGCGCACGACATGGCGGTGCAGGCGCTCGCGGGGTTCCTGTCGGTCAATGACGGGCCGGACGGCACGCCGGTGGTTCCCGGCGCGGCGAGCGCCGATCTCGCCGCCGGGCTCACCGGGCTATCGGCGGTGCTGATGGCGCTGGTCGGGCGCGAGCGGACGGGCGAGGGCGCCTATATCGACTGCGCGATGTTCGACAGCCTGCTGCCATGGTGCGCGCACACCGCGGGCAGCGCGATCGCCGGCGGCCCGGCCCCGCGCTCGGCCGCGCAGCGTAGCCTCGGCGGCGCGGCGTTCTATCAGGTCTATCGCACCGCCGACGATGCCCATGTCGTGCTCGGCGGGCGCGAGCTGAAGTTCGCGCGCAACCTGCTGGAGGCGCTCGGTCGCCCCGATCTCTACCCCATCGCCGATGCCCCTGCGGGCGAGCAGGGCGAACTGATCGCCTTCCTGCGCGACACCTTCGCCACGCGCACCCGCGCCGAATGGGTGGAATGGTTCGCCGACAAGGACGTTGCCTTCGCCCCCGTGCTCAATTTCCGCGAAGCGCTCGACGAGCCGCACGTGGCCGAGCGCGGTCTGGTGGTGAAGGACGAGAGCGGCGGCAATTTCATCGCTCCCGCGATCCGCTTTGCGGGCGAGCAATGGGTGCCGGGCCGCGTGCCCGGTCTGGGGGAGAGCGACGCATGAAGCGCGGGACAAAAATCGCGCTCGCGCTGGCGGTGCTGGCCGCGCTCGGCTTTGCCGGGTTCAAGGCCTTCGAACGCCCGATCGCGCTGGCGCTGTTCGAACGGGTGGTGCAGCGCAATGTCGGTGCCGATCGCAGCGCCGCGCTGCCCGACGGCCTCCATGTCTATCTGTGCGGCTCGGGTTCGCCGATGGCCGATCCCGAGCGCGCCGGCCCCTGCCTCGGGGTGATCGCGGGCGACACGCGGCTGATCGTCGATGTCGGCGCGGGCTCGATGCGGGTGCTCGGGCGGATGGGTTTTCCGCTGGGCCGAACCGACCGGCTGCTGCTCACCCACCTCCACTCCGACCATATCGACGGGCTGGGCGAGCTGATGGTGCAGTCCTGGGTCGCCAATGCGCGGGGCGCGCCGCTGCCCGTCTCCGGCCCGCCCGGCACCGCCGAGGTCGCCGAGGGCTTCAACCGCGCCTACCGGATCGACGCGGGCTACCGCACCGCGCATCACGGAACCGGCGTTGCCAATCCGGCGGGCTACGGCCTCGTGCCGACGGAGATCGTCATTCCCGAGGGCGCGCGCAGCATCGTCGTGCTGCGCAAGGGCGATCTCGTCGTCACCGCGATCCGGGTGTCGCATGATCCGGTGACCGACGCCTATGCCTATCGCATCGACTACAAGGGCCGCTCGGTCGCGATCAGCGGCGATACCGCCTATGATCCCGCCTTCGCGCGTGCGGCCAAGGGCGTCGATGTGCTGTTCCACGAGGCGCTAGATCCGGTGCTGGTCGGCAAGATGGAGGCCGCCGCGCGTGCCAACGGCGCCCCGGTGATCGCCAAGGTGCTGGCGGACATTCCGGGCTATCACACCAGCCCGTTCGACGCAGCAAAGATCGCCGCGCGGGCCGAGGCGCGGATGCTGGTGTTCTACCACACCGTCCCGCCGCTCCCCACGCGGATGATCGAGCGCGCTTTCATGGACGGCACCGGTGCGGTGTTCGGCGGCGACATCCGGCTCGGCCGCGATGGCGATCTCGTCAGCCTGCCGGCCGGATCGGATGCGATCGAGACCGCCAATTCCCTGTAGTTTCCCCTAGGCCCGCCCCCGGCATCGCGGAGCGGCGATTTTGCGCGAAAAGGGCCCTGTGTTTACCGATCGCTAACCATTTTTGTTCATCCCCTGACCTGCCACGCACAGGGCGCGCGGGAAGGGTCTCCGGCGCGCTGCTTGCAAAACGGGGGCTTGAATGACGTCGATCGATACCGGAACCGCTGGCCGCAACACCGCATCTTCGCAAGGGCCGGGCGTCATCGACGTCGATGTCGTGATCATCGGGGCCGGCCCTGCCGGTCTGACCGCGGGCTACCAGCTCACCAAGGCGGGCAAGACCGTCGCGATCATCGAGCAGGACCCGGTCTATGTCGGCGGCATCAGCCGCACCGTGGAGCACGAAGGCTACCGCTTCGACATCGGCGGGCACCGCTTCTTCTCCAAGTCGCAGGCGGTGGTTGATCTGTGGAACGAGATCCTGCCCGACGACTTCATCCAGCGCCCGCGCATGAGCCGCATCTATTACGAGGGCAAGTTCTACTCCTACCCTCTGCGCGCCTTCGAGGCGCTCGGCAATCTCGGCATCCTGCGCTCGACCGCCTGCATGGCGAGTTACCTGTGGCGCCGCGCCTTCCCGATCCGCGAGGTGAAGAGCTTCGAGGACTGGACCACCAACCAGTTCGGCGAGAAGCTCTATTCGATCTTCTTCAAGACCTACACCGAGAAGGTGTGGGGCATGCCCTGCAACGAGATGAGCGCCGACTGGGCCGCCCAGCGCATCAAGGGCCTCTCGCTCATGGGCGCGGTGGTCGACGGGCTGAAGCGCAGCCTCGGCCTCAACAAGCGCCCCAATGACGGGCAGGCGGTCAAGACCCTGCTCGAAACCTTCCGCTACCCGCGCCTTGGCCCGGGGATGATGTGGGATGCGGCGCGCGACAAGATCATCGCCAGCGGCAAGGGGCAGGTGCTGATGGCGCACAGCCTCGACCGCCTCGCCAGCGACGGACAGGGCGGCTGGTCGATGACCGCCAAGGGCCCTGACGGCCTCGTCCAGATCCGTGCGGCCCACGCGATCAGCTCCGCGCCGATGCGCGAGCTCGCCAAGCGGCTCCACCCGCTGCCCGCGACCACGCTGGAAGCGAGCAAGCTGCGCTACCGCGACTTCCTCACCGTCGCGCTGATGATCGACAGCGAGGACCTGTTCCCCGACAACTGGATCTACATCCACGACAGCAAGGTGAAGGTCGGCCGGGTGCAGAACTTCCGCTCGTGGTCGCCCGAGATGGTGCCCGATCCCAAGGTCGCCTGCGTCGGCCTTGAATATTTCTGCTTCGAAGGCGACGGGCTGTGGTCCGCGCCCGATGACGAGCTAGTCGAGCTTGCCAAGCGCGAGATGGAGATCCTCGGCCTCGTCGATCCGGCCAAGGTGATGGGCGGCGCGGTGGTGCGTCAGGAAAAGGCCTATCCGGTCTATGACGAGGACTATGCCGCCAATGTCGCCGCGATGCGCCATGAACTGGAAGAACGCTTCCCCACGCTGCACCTCGTCGGGCGCAACGGGATGCACCGCTACAACAACCAGGACCACGCGATGATGACCGCGATGCTGACCGTGGAGAACATCCTCGCCGGCAAGCGCGTCTACGACACCTGGTGCGTCAACGAGGACGCCGAGTATCACGAGGCGGGCGACGAGGGCGCCGAGGCCGGTCTGCCGGCGCGCGAGGCGGCCGAGACCCGTCCGCTGAGCGAAGACCAGATCGCCGCGCTCACCAGCTTGCGCGGCGTGCCCGAGCGGATTACCGCCGAGGGCGAGGCCCAACCGCCGCTGCGCAAATCCGCCTGAGGCAGGCCAGCCGGGAGCTGCCCATGATCCGTCCGCTTGCCGCGCTCGCGCTGCGGCTGTCCGATATCCGCTTCCTGCGCTATTTCGGCGCGAGCGTCGGCGCGCTTGCGGTGGACGTGAGCGCCTTCTTTGCCGCGCTGGCGCTCGGCATTGCCGCGGGTCCGGCCTCGG
Organism: Porphyrobacter sp.; assembly: GCA_027531395.1. GTDB lineage: Bacteria > Pseudomonadota > Alphaproteobacteria > Sphingomonadales > Sphingomonadaceae > Erythrobacter. The sequence continues at coordinate 433,907 of JAPZRO010000004.1, forward strand.
CGCTGGGCTATTCGCTCGGCATTCTGGCGCATTGGCTGATTTCAAGCCGCGCGGTGTTCCATGACGGGGTCGCGGCGGTCGGCCGCCAGCGGATGGTGCAGAAGACCCTGTTCGTGGTCTCGGCCCTGGCCGGACTGGCGCTGACGACGCTGATCGTCACGGCGGCCGACCATGCGGGGATCGATCCGCGGCTGGCGAAACTCGCCGCGATCGCCGCGAGTTTCACCCTGACCTATATCCTGCGCGCGCAGATCGTGTTCAGGCCCAGCGCCCGGCCATGATGGCAGGGCTGGCGCGGCGTCAGGGCCTCGCGATTGCGCTGGTCTGGCTGGCGGTCAGCGCGGTGCTTGGCTTCGCCTCGCCGCATCTGGCGGCGGGGCGCTTTCCCGATACCGACGACGTGATGCGGCTGGTGCAGGTGCGCGACCTGCTCGCCGGGCAGGGCTGGTTCGACCTGTTTCAGCACCGCATGAGCCCGCCCGAGGGCACGCTGATGCACTGGTCGCGGCTGGTCGATGCGCCGCTGGCGGGGCTGGTGTGGCTGCTCTCGCAGTTCATGCCGATGGCCGATGCCGAGTGGGCCGCCTCCTTCGCGGTGCCGCTGCTGCTGCTGCTGGTGACGATGCTCGCCATCGGCAAGCTGGCCTGCCAGCGCTTCGGCCTCGGGCCGGCCTTGCTCGCTTGTGCAAGCTTCGCGCTGGTGCCGCTGCTGCCCGCGCAGTTCCAGCCGCTGCGGATCGATCACCACGGCTGGCAGATTATGACCGTCGCTATCGCGCTTTGGGCGATCCTGCGGGATCATTCTGCGCGCGGCGCGCTGATCGCGGGCGCGGCCATGGCGGCGGGGCTGATGGTCTCGCTCGAAACCGTGTTCATGGCGGCGGGTTTCGCCGGCGTGCTGACCTGGCGCTGGCTGGCCGATGATGCCGCGCGCGTGGCACTGGTGCGCTATCTTCAGGCGCTGGCGGGCGGACTGGTGGTGCTGTTCGCGGCGACCCGCGGGCTGGCCGATCTCGCCCCCCATTGCGATGCGATCGCGCCCGCGCATCTCGGCCTGTTCGTGATCGTCGCGGGGGGAGCCACGCTGCTGTGCGCCCTTGCGCCGCGTTCGCGCCTTGTCATTCTCGGCGGGCTGGGGCTGAGCGGCATCGCCGGAATCGCGCTGGTCGCCTGGGCCGCGCCGGCGTGTCTCGCGCCGCCCTTTGCCGGGCTCGATCCGCTGGTGCGCGACCTGTGGTATGTGCGCGTCACCGAGGGCCTGCCGCTGTGGCACCGCCCGCTCTCCGAGGCCCTGCCCGCGCTGATCCAGACGTTGGCCGCGCTCGCCATCGCCCTGTGGAACGCTCTGCGCGGCGAGCCTGCCGCGCGCGGCTGGTGGCGCAAGTTTGCGTTGCTGCTGGCGGTCGCGGTGCTTGGCGGGCTGATGACCTATCGCTCGATCGCCTTTGCCAGCCTTCTGGCGACCATCCCGCTCGGCTGGCTGGCGTGGCGCGGTGTGCAGCTGTGGCGCGGGGGCGCGGGCCTGCCGCTGCGGCTGGCGGCGGCGGCGGGGGTCTATGTCCTGCTGCTGCCCGCCCCGCTGGTGAACGCGCTCGCGCCGCTGCTCTCCAATCGCGGAGCAGGCGGCGGAGCGGGCGAGGCTGGTGCCACGGTCGCCACCTCCACCTGCGAAATGCATCGCCATGCCCGCGCGATTGACCGCCTGCCGCAAGGCACCGTGTTCGCGCCGCTCGATCTCGGCCCCGGCCTCTTGCTGGACACGCGCCACAGCGTCGTCGCCTCCAGCCATCACCGCGCCATGGCGGGGATGGGCCGGGTGATCGCGGGCTTCACCGCCGAGGCCGAAGCCGCCCACGCGGTGGTGACAGCAAGCGGGGCGCGCTACGTCGTCACCTGCGCCGACATCGGGGAGATGGCGGTCTATCGTCAGGCGGGCGGGCCGCAGAGCCTCGCCGCGCGGCTGAGCGAAGGGGATGCGCCCGCTTGGCTCGAGCCGGTTGCGCTCGACGGCCCCGAGGCCTTGCGCTTGTGGCGGGTGCGCAGCCGCTAAGGCAGCGTGCGATGTCCTCGCAGCTACTGCCGGGAGCGACTGTTCGGGATCAGAAGCCGGTCCAGTAGGGGCGTTCAGGCGGACGGGTCGCGGGGATGGACGGGCGTTCACCCCAGATCAGGCCTGCCGGCGCCTGCGACCCGGCGACCAGTTCGGCCTTCCCGCGGGGTAGGGGCACCAGATCGCCGGAACGGTATGCGCGTCCGTTGACGCGCAGGCTCCCCTCGACCGTGTAGGTGCCGGGCACATGCACGGTCCAGACCTGCCGCTGGCTCGGCGCAAGACGTCTGCCGGCGATGTAGATCGGGCCCCAGGCGTGGCGATAGGTCTCGCGCAGGGCAGCGAGATCCTCGGCGTGGAACAGCTTCGTGTTGGGGCCACCTTCCATCACCGCCAGCAGCCCGGGATTGTCTTCCGGCTCCACCGCCAGCAGCAAGGGCACGGGGCGGCTCTGCATGATCGCGGCAAAGTGCGGCTCGCCGGCCTCGATGTAGTTGCGAAAGCCCCAGACGGTCATGAAGAAGTTGACCTTCTGGTGCCGCGGCAAAAAGCCGGGAAAGTCGAAATAGGCGACCTTACGAGGGAAGATCTGGTCGACGGCCTGTTCGATGGCGCGCTGCTGCTGCTGCCGGCTCGGCCCGTCGATCGCCCACACCAGCACGCCGCCCAGCGCCATCAGCCCGGCCAGCACCGCGATCCGGTAGCGTCCGGTCAGCCACGCGATGCCTCCGCCCAGCGCTGCGGCGACGGGCGGGAGGATGAACGGATAGAAGTAGGGGAAGGTGTTGGTGTAGAAGATCAGGGTCAGCAGCGGCGCGGCCAGGCCTGCCAGCGCGATCCGTGCGGCCGCATCGGGCGTGCCCCTGGCCGTCAGCGCGCGGGCCAGACCGGCCAGCAGGACGATCCACGGCAGGCTGAGCAGCAGCGCCTTCAGCGTGTAGCCGTATTTCGGGTTCAGACCGAACATCTTGCTGCCCGACGAGCTGATAATCTCGACCGCCGTGTCGGGCGGGGCGAGCGACAGGCTGTGAAGCTGGAACAGCACCGCGGCCACGCCGATGGCAAGCGCCGGTATCGCAGCAATCGCGGCGGCCGTGCGGCGGTCGAAACCGTTCTCGCTCCAGCGCAGCCAAGCGATGCCGGCAAAGGCGGGGGCGTAGAGCACGATCTTGATCGTCACCATGAAGGCCGCGCCAAGGATCACGCCGGCCACAAGGATGGCAGGCAGGCCAAGCCGCGCGCGGGCGAGAATGGCGAGCGCGGTCATCGTCATGCACGCGGCCAGCGGGTCGGTGCGGAAGGCGAAGCCGTGCTGGATCACGAAGGCGAAGGTCAGATAGGCAAGCGCGCAGAGCATCGCGCCGGCGAGATCGGTGAACCGCCGGGCGATCGTCACGATCGCAAGGCAGGTCCCGATCTGCGCAGCGAACATCACGAGGCGTCCCAGCACGATCTGGCTCACCGTGTCCAATCCGGTGCCCGGCAGCCACGCGAACAGCCGGACATGCAGCGTCTGCAGCGGCACCGTCAGCTCGCCGCGCACGAACTTGTGGACCTGGCCGAGGAAATAGAACTCGTCCCAGTTGACCGAGCGGGTGAACACCAGCTGCAATTGCAGGCCGAGGACCACCGCAATGGCGACCGCGATGGCAAGCACATCGCTGCCGCTGGTCCGTGCAGCCGTAACGGGTCTGGCAGGCTGCGCGCTGTCCGGGTCTTGCACTGCCGACAGCGTCATCAGGCCGACCGGCGCAGCGTCTCGGCGATCTCGGATGCGGCCGCGATATCGGCCTCACCGGCCTCGCGCCGGTCAAGCCGGTCCTCGATCCGGCGCAGGGTGTAGAGGCTGGTCTCGATCAGCTTGCGGTTGGTCGCGATCAGATCGGCGAGAATGCCGAGCGTCGCCACCAGCACCCCCACCACCAGCAGCGCTCCGCCGATGACGAGCGACTGGATATGCCCGTCGCCCTCGCCGAGCAGGAAGAACCACAGGAAGCGGGCGATCGGCGCGATCCCGACCAGCGCGGCGGTCGCGCCGAGCGCGGTGAACACGCGCAGCGCGTTGAAGGTGGTGTAGGCGCGCAGGATCGTCACGCCGGTCTGCTGGATGAAGCGCGGGATCGACTTGAACAGCCGCGAGGGCCGCGTGGCGGCATGGGTGCGGATCGGCACCGAGGTGATGGCGAAACGCTTGCGCCCCGCCTGGATCAGCATGTCGGTGGTGTAGCTGAATTCGGTGGTGATGTTGATCCGCTGCGCCGCATCGCGGCTGATGGCGCGGAACCCGCTGACGGCATCGGTGATGTCGGTCGCCGAAAGCTTGCGCACCACGAAGCTGCCGAGCCGCTGGAGCCGGCGCTTCACGGGCCCGAAATGGGCGTTGTTGCCGACCTGCCGGTCGCCGATCACGATATCGGCCTGGCCTGCCACCACCGGCGCGACCAGCGCGGCGATGTCGGCGCCTTCATACTGGCCGTCGGCATCGGTGTTGACGATGATGTCGGCACCCTCGGCAAGGCACTTGTCGATCCCGCTGCGGAAGGCGGCGGCGAGCCCGCGGTTGCGGCGATGGCGCACCACGTGATGCACGCCCCAGCGCTTGGCGACCCCGGCGGTGTCGTCGTGGCTGCCGTCGTCGATCACGCAATATTCGATCACGTCGATGCCCGGAATCTGGCGCGGCAGCGCCGCGAGCGTCGCGGGCAGGACTTCGGCCTCGTTGAGGCACGGGATCTGGATGATGAGTTTGGTCATTGTGGCTTTACCGGTCCCCGCGAGGGGCGCGCAGGCCCCTGTCCCGCGCGCTCGGTCTGTTGGTACAGGGGGGTGCTTAAGCAATCGTAAACCATGATCGCGCGCTTGGGGGCGTGTCCCGGGCTTGCGGTTTCCACAGTGGCCCGTATAGAACTCCTGTAGTTAGGTACGGCTTTGTGAGGCGTTCATGAAAATCGGTGATCTGGCCCGGGCCGGGGGCGTCTCGGTTGAGACCGTGCGGTTCTATCAGCGGCGCGGATTGCTCAGCGAGCCCCCGCGCGGGGCAGGGGTGCGGCGCTATACCGAGGTCGATCTGGAACGCCTGCGCTCGATTCGCGCCGCGCAGACCGCGGGCTTCTCGCTGGAGGAAATCGCGGTGCTGCTCGGGCTCGACCAGAATGATCGCGCCACCGCGCGCGCGCTCGCCGAGGCGCGGATTGCCGCGATCGACGAGAAGATCGCGACCCTCCAGATGATGCGCAACGCGCTCAAGACCCTCGCGACCGATTGCGCGAAAGGCGGGGAGGGGCCGTGCCCGATCCTCGCCGCCTTCAGCCTACCCGCGCAGACCGATGCCGCGCGCCGCCCCACCCGCAGCCGGGCCGGATAGCACATCATGAACCTCGTCCCCGTTTCCCGCCGCGGCCTGCTCCGGGCCGCCGGTGCCGCCTCGGCGCTCGCCGCGCTGCCCGCTTGGGCACAGGGCCATTCGCTGCACCGTATGAAGGGCGGCAACCCGATCCGCGTGGGCTTCGACGAAGTGTCGGGCGCGGTGATCGACCTTGCCGTCGGCCACGGCCCGAGGGTCGTGCAAGGCAGGAAGGGGCACGGCATCGCCGTCAACGGCTCGGTGCCGGGGCCGCTCATTCGCCTGAAGGAAGGCCAGAACGTCCGCCTCAATGTCACCAACACCCTCGACACCGACACCTCGATCCACTGGCACGGCCTGCTGGTGCCGTTCCACATGGACGGGGTGCCGGGGATCAGCTTTCCGGGCATCAAGCCGGGGCAGACCTTCGTCTACGAATTTCCCGTCAGGCAGGCGGGGACCTACTGGTATCACAGCCATTCGGGTCTGCAGGAGCAGCAAGGGCATTACGGCCCGCTGATCATCGATCCGGCGGGCGAGGAACCGGTCGCCTACGACCGCGAGTTCATCCTGCTGCTGAGCGAGTTCACCCCGCTCGACCCGCATTTCATCATGGACCGCCTGCGCAAGGGCGAGGGCTATTTCAACTACCAGCAGACCAGCTGGGCCGATGATTACCCGCTCTCGGCCGAGGATCGCCGGATGTGGGCCGAGATGCGCATGCCCGCGACCGACATCGCCGATGTCACCGGCTCGACCTACACCTACCTCGCCAACGGGCGCGGGCCGAAGGAGGGGCTGGAATACATCTTCACCCCCGGCGAGCGCGTGCGCCTGCGCGTCATCAACGGCGCGGCGCAGACCTTCTTCAACCTGCGCATCCCGGGCCTTGCCATGACGGTGATCGCCGCCGATGGCCAGAACGTGAAACCGGTTGAGGTCGATGAATTCCAGATCGGCACGGCGGAGACCTATGACGTCATCGTCACGCCCACCGCCGAGGCCTATACCATCGTCGCCGAGAGCATGGACCGTTCCGGCATGGCGCTGGCGACGCTAGCCAGCCGCCCTGGCGCGCGCGCCCCGATCCCGCCGCCGCGAAAGCCGCCCCTGCTCGACATGGGCGACATGGGGATGAACCATGGCGATGGCAGTCACTCTATGGACGGCATGAAGATGCGCGACCCGCTGCTGCTGCCGCCCGATGTGACAGTCGGCCCCGGGATCGACATGGTTGCGATGGAGCCGGTCGACAAGCTCGGCGATCCCGGCCTCGGCCTGCGCGATGCGGAGCACCGCGTGCTCACCTACCGAATGCTCTCCGCGCTCGAGCCCAACCGCGACACGCGCGAGCCCTCGCGCCTGCTGGAACTCCACCTCACCGGCAACATGGAGCGCTACATGTGGTCGTTCGACGGGGAGATGTATTCCGCCGTCCACGACAAGCCGATCCGCTTTGCGTGGAACGAGCGGGTGCGGGTGAAGCTCGTCAACAACACCATGATGGCGCACCCGATCCACCTGCACGGGATGTTCTTCGAGCTGGTCAATGGCGAGGCGCCTGCCCACCAGCCGCGCAAGAACATCGTCATCGTCCAGCCGGGGGCAAGCGCGCAGTTCGATCTCACCGCCAACGAGCCGGGCGACTGGGCCTTCCACTGCCACCTGCTCTACCACATGCACGGCGGGATGATGCAGACCGTGACGGTGATGGGGCCGGAGGCGTGAGAGCCGCGCTGGCCGCCCTCGCGCTGCTCCCCGCCGCGCCGCTCGCCGCGCAGGACCCCCATGCCGGGCATGACATGGGCGAACCTCAAACCGATCCTCATGCAGGGCACGACATGGGCGAGGCCGCACCTGATGCCTCCCCCGGCCCGATCATGGAAACCCCGCCTCCACCTGAGGCCGGCAGCGGGCCGCCGCGTGCGGCCGATGCGATCTGGGGGGCGGAGGCCATGGCCGCCTCGCGCGCGGATTTGCGCAAGACCCACGGCGATTTTCCCGTCTTCTGGTTCCAGGGCGACCGGCTGGAGACGCAAGTGCGCGAGGGCGCGGACCTCTACCTCTGGGACATTCAGGGTTACTTCGGCAGCCCGACCGAGCGGTTGTGGTTCAAGAGCGAGGGCGAGGGGGAATGGGGCGCTTCGCCTGAGGACGCCGAGGTGCAGGCCCTCTATTCCCGGGCCTTCAAGCCCTTCTGGGATGTCCAGGCCGGGGTGCGCCACGATATCGCCGGGCCCGACACCACCCATGCCGTGATCGGTGTGCAGGGCCTTGCGCCCTATATGTTCGAGGTGGACGCCGCGCTGTTCGTCAGCACCCGCGGCGACATCACCGCGCGGATCGAGGCCGAGATCGACCAGCGCATCACCCAGCGTCTGATCCTCCAGCCGCGCGTGGAAGCGAACCTTTCGGCGCAGGACATTGCGCTGCTGGGCGTGGGCGCGGGGCTCGACCAGATCGAGGCAGGCGTCCGGCTGCGCTATGAATTCAGACGCGAATTTGCGCCCTACATCGGCATCGAGCAATCCTGGCGCACCGGGCGGGCTGCGGACTTTGCGCGCTTGCGGGGCGAGGAAACTTCCGCCACCAGCCTCGTCGCCGGCATCCGTTTCTGGTTCTGATCAACACGAAGGACGTCATTCCCCCATGCGTATCCCCGCCATTCTCGCCGCTTTCGCCCTCGTCACGCTCGCCCCGGCCGCGCCGCTGCTGGCCAAGGTCGCGCTTACGGCCTCGACCCCGGCGGCTGGGGCCAAGGCCAAGGGCACCAAGACCATCACCCTGACCTTCAGCGAGAAGGTGAACCCGGCCAAGGCCAGCGCTGCGATCGTCATGACCGCGATGCCGGGGATGCCGAACCACGGCGAAATGCTGATGCGCAATTTCACCACCAGCTGGTCGGCCGACGGCAAGACCCTGACGCTGACGCTCAGGAGCGCGCTGCCCGCCGGCACCTACGACGTGCGCTGGCAGGCCGCAGGCGCCGATGGTCAGGCGATGAAGGGCACGGTGACCTTCACGGTCAGCTGACGGCAGCGGCAGGCGCGCCCGCCTGCTCGGGCGGGGTCTGGTGGTGATAGACCAGCGCCGAGAGCGCGAGCCACGCGCTGAACATGATCGCATAGGGCCAGCGGCGCGGCCAAAGGGCGGCGACCAGCAGCGTGCTGGCTGCCGTCCCGCCGAGCGCGATCAGGACCGGCGCTGCGGCGAGCGTGCCGCTGCCGGCGAGCGCGGTCTGGATCGCGGTGGTGGCCCATTGCGCGGGCAGCAGCGCCAGCAGCCAGCCGGGCAGGGCGCCGGGCTGGGCTGCGGCGGTCGCCACCATTGCCGCCTCACCGCCGACCACGCCAAGCGCGATCCACCAGCCGCGCGCCCCGGCCGAGCGGGCGAACAGCGCACCTCTGGCGGCAAAGCTGAGGCTGGCAATGACCAGCGCCAGCGCGGTCTCCTGAGTTGAGGTAAGGACGGGCATCCCGAGGCCGCGTGCCAGCAGCACGAGGCCCGCTCCCGCCAGCAGCGCCAGCGCGACCCCGACCCACAAGCGCCCGGCAATCGCGCCCGCGATCATGCCTGCGCCCATCATCCCCACCGCCAGCACCGGGCCTGCCGCACCGCGCGCGCCATCCAGCAGCAGCAGCGCGAGCGCAGGCAGCACGAAACCGGCGAGCGCCGCGACGAACCATGCGGCGCGCGCGGCGGACAGGGGCGGGAGAGGCGTCGTCGTCATGCGCGCGACAGTGGTTCAAGCGCCGCAGCTTGTCGAGCACAGGCCGATGAAAGCAGTGGTGCGGGAGGCTTCTGGCTGGCGCGGAAGGCGCATTTGCCGACCTGCACTCTGCCTCGGAGCCTCAAGCATGATCGAAACAGCAAAGCGCTGCGCCCAATGCGGCGAGACCAGGCCGCTCGCAAAGCCACCGGGTCTGCCAGTCCGCCTCGCCTCCTTCGGTGCCCCGCAAGTTCACGGGCGAGGTCCCGCAGCGAGCGCTGACATCGTGCGCTAGGCCTGTTGCTTTCTTTCCACGGGAGAAGGGTGTGGCCCTAGGAGCGGAAACAATCCGGGGGGGGATCCTGTCACCATCCTAGGGCCTACCCAGGACTTGGGTCGCGAACGCCCTGGGCGGACGCCGACTGGCAGAAAGAGGTCAGGCTTGAAATACACTCATTCGGATAGGATTCCGGGCTTATCTGCTTATGAAGGCTCTCTCGCATCCTTCGGCTACCAATGTTCGCGTGATCGCCCGTCTCGCGCGGTCCCTCATGGATATTGAAGCGATCGTGGGGGAACTGAAGCAGCGCGTATTCGCCCTAGCAGCTGACTGTTTCGATTTCCGGGGCCCAGCAGTTGGCCGGCAAGGACCACAAAACTGGCCCGCACGGGCCACCTTGTGTCTCCCAAGGGATGAAATATCGATAATTCATGAGTGTGGCTGGGGCGGAAGGAGCCGGAGTCTGGCCCACATTAAGCCGCTGAAACCCAAAGAAACCCTTGTCTTTCAGGTGCTACCGGCCCACAGAGCTGGCCCACAAAGCTGGCCCACAGGGATTCGGAGACAAGGCGTGGCGTACCTCCAGAACAGGCACAACAAATGGCGGGCGAAAGTCCGCATTCCCACGGAACTCCGGGGGCGCTATGAGGGCCGGGAGCTGCTCCAGAAGACCCTGCAGGCCCGTGACAAGGCATCCGCCAAGGCTGAGGCTGAGGCGTGGGAAGCGGGCCTTCGCTCCGAGTGGGCGGCGGCATCCTCCACCGTCACCACCAGCCGCGCTGCCCTACGGCAGATATATGAGGACGGGAGGCGGGCCGCTCTGGGCGGCGAGTATCTCGTTTACACCGAGAGCGACGCGGACCCTGTAGAAACGGGGATCGAGTTCGAGATCGACAAGCTTGCAGCGCAGGCGGAAGCGGGTGGGGGCGATCTACACGGGGCCGCTGCGGCGCGGCTGGCAGCCTTGCAGGACGCAATAACCGAGCGCCGTGGCAAGACCCCCAAGCCCCGCAAGGAACTCGAACCGAGCTTCTCGGAACTGGCGGCGGACTACGTCAAGCTCTGGGCTACCCAGCGAGGCCTGAAGGAGAGCAACACCCGGCAGCAGAAGGAGGCGACGTTCCGGCTGTTCGCGGGCTTCTTCGGTGACAAGCCGATACGACAGGTGCGCAAGGTCGATGCGGCTGGGTTCATGGATGCGCTGCGCCAGCTGGACCCGCTGTGGTCCCGTTCCCCTAAGGCCAAGAGCATGACATGGGCGGACATCCAGAAGAGCTACGGGGGCCGCTCTCCGGGGCTTTCCGCGTCCACCCTCAATCGTCACGGCACCACGCTGCAGGAGCTATGGCGCTGGGCTGAGGACCGGGGCCATTGCGAGGGCAAGAATCCGTTTGTCGGCTTCCATGAGAAGCTGCGACCCGGCAAGAACCAGCTGGGCTATCTGCCGTGGAGCGTGGCCGAGCTGCAGCTCCTGTTCGACCCGCCCCCTAGCCGCGCCGATGTTACCGAGATCATGGTGGTCGCTCTCCATACCGGGATGCGCCTGAACGAGATTGCCTCGCTCACGCTGGGCGACATTCGGGAGGCCGAGGGGGTGGCGTACATCGACGTGAAGGACGCCAAGACCCAAGCGGGCAATCGACAGGTGCCGCTCCACCCGCGCATAGCATGGCTTGGCAAGCTCGCCGGGAAGCCGACCGACCGGGTCTGGCCGGGCTTCAATGACGAGGGGCCGGGCAAGAAGCCGGGGCATGATGCGGGCCGGGAGTTCTCACGCTTCAAGGCGGCGAAGGGCTTCACCGACCGGCGCAAAGTCTTCCACTCGTTCCGCAAGAACGTGACCGAGATCATGGAACGCCAGAGCGTGTCCGAGAACGAATGGGCGCAGGTGTTGGGCCATGAGCGCGGGTTCACCTACGGGCGGTACAGCCCCCACGGGATCACGCTGGGCCGCAAGGCGGAACTGATTGGGCTGATCGAGTATCCGGGGGTGGTCTTTCCGGGGCGCTGAGGGGATGCCGATTAACCCGCACTCTCAGAATAGCGAACCATTTTCCAGCTGGTAACCAATCGCTAAGCCCACAATCAGAGGACAGCCGATGACCTTTGCAGATGACGAGACAGTCTGGCGAGACGCCTACAACGGTGAGCCGCCGGCAAAAAAGGTTAAGCGCATCCGTGCTGCGACGGGCTTGTCCGTTCAAGACATCGCAGATCGGATAGGCCTCAACCGCCTTGGGCCGGATACTGGAGACAACCAATGGCAGCAGGTACGAGAAGAGCCGCAGCCCATGTGGGAAGATGTGGTTCGCCGCGCACGGGAATGGGCAGAGAGCGTACAGCGAGAGGCAGAGCGCGCTCGGGAAGAGGCGCAGCGTGCAAGAGAAGAGATACAGCGCGCTCGGCAAGAAGCGCAACGCGCACGGGAAGAAAGCCTCCGCCGCGCATCCGAGAAGATGTGGCAAGCAGCTGAGAGGGAGCATGCGGAGTACGAGGCCCGGCGGGACAAGGTGAACGGCAAGGCTGGTCGCGGACACCCTAAGATCGATCGGGAGCGTCTTTTCGCCCTTCACGGCGCTGGACTTGGCGTCCGCGCTATCGCTCGCGAACTCGGCTGCTCCCATGTGGCGGTCATGAAGATCATTCGGACCGCTGGTAACCAATGAGGGATGCCCCGCTGGTAACCAATGGTGAAAGTCCCGCTGGTAACCAATGGTGGGGCTGCAGGGCCATGCCAATTAACCCTCGCTCTTGGAGAAGGAACCATTTTCGCCGGGCCGTCAATTGACCCTCATCCTCGGAGAACCGAACCGTTTCCGGGGCAGCGGCAAATAACACGCACTATCGGAGAACGAACCGCGATTGCCGGGAGGCGCAATGCCCCCACGCGCGCGCGCTCTTTAGGGGAACTCTTAGAGTACACTCCTACAGGTTCTCCTTCCCTATCTCTTTTCTGAAGCCCTACAGGTTCTCTGTCAGAGCCTCTTAGGCTTGGCTTGGTCGGGTGTGGTCTTCCACGCCAGTGGGGGGCAGGAGCGAGGATCGAGCCTGCAAGGCGACCTCGCCTCCCCAAAAGTACCCCTTCGAACCCACGCAAATCCGCCATTTTCCGGCACCTGAAAGGTCCTATGTCGCCAACGGCAGGGGGGTAGGTGCGGGGACGTGCGAGACGGGACGCTACGCGCCCCTACAGCCCGCCTGTTTGCCGGGTCGATCACCACCGCCATCCCACGAAATCCATCGGGACCCCGAAAGGGCAACCGAGGACCACCCGCGCCCCCAGTGGGCGCATATTCGCAACGCCTGTGACCGGGACAGCCCGGCAGGAAGCAACTCCCTTGAACGATACCACTACCGCCCCCGACAACGAGCCGATGCGCGCTGTCGTCGACAATTATGGCGACCTCTCGGCGAAGCCCGATACCATCCCCGAAGACCTCCAGCCCTACGTCAAGCAGGTCCTGCAGATGGACAGCATCCGCGACGTGCCGGGCAGCGTGAAACAAATCGGCGGCGTCCGCCCCCCGCTAAAGCTCAAGGTCGAGGCCCTGCCTCCCGAACTGCAGGGCGAGGTTTACCGCCAGCTTGAACGGATGCCGAAGATGCCCCCCGAAGATCGGGCCAAGTATGAGGGCAAGCTGGTCGCCGAGGTCATTCAGCAGCAGAAGGGCCGCATCCGTGGTCTGGCTGGCGTGGGACCGGATGCTCTCCCGTTCCACCGGGCACAGGCGCAGATCGCAATGGACGTGCGGACGCTGCAGGAGAAGCGGGCCACCTATCAGACGGCGGTGGATGACATCGCCGAACTGAGGAAGGCCAATGATCCGGTCACCGGGGAACTGGTCGCCGAGCCGGTCTATCGACTGGACCCGACCAAGCGCGCCAACTTCCAGAACGCCATCGCCGACATCGACCGCCAAATCCGCCTGCTTGTCGACGACGAAGGGAAGCCGGGGATCGAGGGCAAGAAGCGGATGGACAAGGCGCTGATCGAGTCCGCCCAACTCCTGCGCCAGCGCAACGAGCAACAGGCCGAGGAGGCCGAAGCCCGGCAGCTGGCCGAGCAGCGGCTGCGCACTGCGCGGATCGAGGCGCGGGCCGATACGCTCACCCGAATGAAGGTGGATCGCCGATGACGCTAGAGACGCGCCGCCCATACGCCCGGATCATTCCAGCCAAGCGGTTTGATGACCGCCCCTATGTCGACATGAACTCCCCCAGTTCCCCCGGATACACCGAACGGCACCGCCGCAAGGTCACCGAGGTGATGCCGGGGATGCTTCGCATCGACATCGGCTGCGAAGGCGACTGACACCACACCCATCAACACAGGAGGCCAGTGCATGGTCGATCTATTCCAGCCGCTCACCCGGCAGCCCGCAGCGAACCTGTGGGACGATATCCAAGCCGCTCACGCGCTGGTCTCCCAACGGGGAGTTGCACAGTGCAAACCCTCTTTGCCGCTGCCCCTGCTGGTGCCCTGACGGGTCCTAGGCAGGCGGCGGTTACCGCGTCCGAGCCGAAAAAGGCAGGGCGTGAACGTACCTGCCACCAGTGCGGCACCACCTACCGCTCAATCCGCTCGAACTCGCTCTACTGCTCCACGCCGTGCCGCAAGCGCGCCGCGCGCGGGACAGCTGCAACAGGCGGACCGAAGGCCGGTCCCGATACCTGGGGTCCCATCTCCAAGGCCCTGCTGATCGCCGGATACGTGGGCCGCATCGGCCCCCTAAGCTCCCGCAGTACCCAGCCGAACACCTACGGCTTGCTGGTCGACCCCGAGACGGCTCACGCCGAACTCGCTCACCAGTTCAATCGCAGGGGCTGGGGGCTGGTGAGCCGGGAAGAGTTCTCCGAGGCCCTGAGGGCCGACGGTGTCCAAGGGTTCAACGCCCGCAGCCCGGAGGCAGCGGAGCAAAAGCGTTGGCAGGACCGTCAGCGTCAACGAGCCGCCCGTGCTTGCTGAGGTCTGTAGCGTCCCGATTATGCTGTCCCAGCACCTCACCCTGCTTGGCTGGCGACACGGGCTGTTTGAGGGGCCGGAAACCCGCAGAAATGCGTGGGTGCGGAAGGCCCATTTTGCCGACCCACACCCCCCTTCGGAGCCTTAGGCATGACCCACACCGCAAAACGCTGCACCAAGTGCGGCGAGACCAAGCCGCTTGCCGAGTTCTATCTCAGGCGGGCGGGTGATCCCTCAGGACCCCGGCGGGCAACCTGCAAGGTCTGCGACAAAGCGGAAGGGGACCGCCGGAGAGCCGAGGGGCCATCGGTGATCGCCGAGATCATGCGGGTTGGCACCAGCTGCCCGGAGCTTCTCAGCGACAGGGCGAGGGCGGCTGCCTTCCCCAACAAACCAATCGACCCGGCACTCATCGCCGCTTGGCAGGCGCGTGAGAAGGCCAAGGCCAAGCGCGCCCGACGCGCCGAGCTTCGCAGATCGCAGGATCTGAAGCCGATGCGCTTCGCCCGCATGGAGACATACGCATGACACAGTATCGAGAGTACCGGGGCCTCTATGGCGAGCGGGTCCGCGTTCCCGAGCGTTCGGTGACCAAGGCCCCCGCCATCCACCGACGCGAGCCGTTCCCGTTCGCGGCCATCGCTGCAGGGCTGGGCAGGGAGCGTGACTCCTTCGCGCACATCGCGCTGCAGGTGAAGCTGTTCGACGACTTGCCCCGCTCACGTAGCTATCGGGCCGGAAGGTTCCAGCAGGTAGCGGCCTAGGGAAGGGTGACGAGGGGGCGGGAAGGATGACTGATCCCCCGTCCTCTCGCACCACCCCTGCGGTTCTCGTGAGGTTCTCCGACGGGGTACCTTTGGGGCACTCTTGGAGTTCTCTTTCAGTATCTCCACCCTCCGAGAGTGCGTGTTAATTGAAGGCCGTTGGTTTTGCTGCAAAAATCCGAAGCCCCATATACGCCGCAGACGACGGCGCTACCCCCCATAGGCTCCCTGCCGGGCCTGCCAGTTCGCCGCGCCTCCTTCGGTCCCTGCTAGGTCATGGTCAGGGGTCCTAGGGGGCGCGGCAACCCCGGCAGCTTTATCGGGCGGGGCGTGAGAGCAGCCGCGCCCAATCTGCGACGGGCCGATTGCGTAGGCTCACAAGTTGTAAGTTCAAAGCCTAGCTCACAAGATGTCTTGACGGGCATATTGAGCCGGTCTTATGAGCCGGGTTATCGAAGCCCCTAACTTGTGAGCTACTCCATGTCACACCGTATCGCCTACTACCGCGTCTCCACCTCAGACCAGTCCATCGAAGCGCAGCGCGCAGGGATGGGCGGGACGTTCGATCAAGAGTTCTCAGACGAGGGTGTGAGCGGTGGAGTGCTGGCGGCTGATCGCCCCGGCTTCGCTGCCATGCTGGCAACCGTCCGCGAGGGTGACACCATCCACGTCTATGCGGTGGACCGGCTGGGCCGTGATGCGCTGGACGTGCAAGCGACGGTGCGCCGCCTTCTGGACATGGGCGTGACCGTGGACGTTCACGGTCTAGGCCCCATCGGGCGCGGTGTGGGCGAGCTGATCCTCGCAGTGCTGGCGCAGGTGGCAGAGATGGAACGCCGCCGGATTGCCGAGCGGACGGCAGCGGGACGGCAGGTGGCGCGGGAGACCCTCAAGGCCACCGGGCGAACCCATCGGAACAAGGAAAGCCTCGGCAGGCCTTTTGCGGCGGATGCTGCAGCGGTGCGGGCGTGGCGCAAGGCCAACAGTGCCAGCATTGCCCAGACGGCAAATCAGTTCGGCCTCTCACAGGCGACTGTGAAGCGGTACTGTGCGGCGGTGTAGAGGGCCTGAGGGGCTGGCGCGAGAGCCTGAGGGGGCATGATGCCCTGCTTTGTTTCTCGCTGACACCTAGAGAGCGGACTTGCAGCTTCAGCGCGGCTGAGCAAAAAAGCTGCCGTTCAGCTACCGACCCCGTTGCGGACATTCGGCTTGGTGCTAGGATGCAGCGATGATCGACGTTCCTCCCGAACCTTTACCGCCGCAAGAACGGGTCATCGAGCAGCGATTGCTCGACTGTAGCCTTAATCCAGGCGGGTTCACCGTCAAATATGAAGACTACCTCCAGAGCATCGAGATCGTCATCGAGCCAAGTGCTGCAGCGACCTCAGATAATTTTGCATGCATCAGAGAGGCCGCTGGCAACGAGATCGTCACGTTTGAAGACGGTGAGATGTTTGCCGCTTACATGGACTTCACTTCGGAGCTGGCCCGACCTGAAATGATGGTGATGTATGAGGGCAGACTGAAGGAGGCTGGATTGTGGGAAGGCTTTCCAGACCGCGAGGACTTCGGTTCGCTAGAGGAATATGCGGAGGCGCTTGAGGTGCATGCTGGTATAAAGCCGGGGTCGGCGCTGCGTGTTTCAGGCAACGGTATCCTTTTCGACCCACCGAGCGCTTCCCACAATTATGCGGACTTTGCCGAGCGATATTCAAACCTCCTTTCGGTGGTTGCCTATGCGGCCACAAAAGATCGAGTGAACTTTGGCTTCATCGGAAACGAGAGGGTCGCGGAATAGCGCAATAGGGCAATGGCCTAGCGTCAACTTCCCACCCACTTTCGGTCGTTCCCGGCATCGCGGTGTGCACCTGATACCGGACGGGCAGCTAACTGGGTACTTCAAACAAAAGCTGCCGTTCAGCTACCGACCCCATTGCGGACATTGAGCGCAAATGAGACTATCACCCGATGGCATATTCTGATCGACGCTCGCGTGTTATTGGTTGCGTCCTTCTGCCAATCCTCGGGATTGCGATTGTCAGTATCCCGATACTTTGGTTAGCGGGAGGTCCCTACACGACGACCATCCCCCGCGCGTTCAATTCCGAAACTTGGGCCGCCGCCCAACCGTCAGCTTACCCAGACGACGACACCCGCTGTGGCATGATTGCGGACCTACAACTTCGGATCGGTGTCGAGGGGAAGACGCGAAAGGAATTGACGGCCTTGTTAGGCGAGCCGGAACCCGTCGCATATGCGCCAACTAGAAGCTACTGGTTGCTGTGTCCCAGTATGCTCGACATCTGGGTTCTGGATGTTCGCTGGGAAGGCGGGAGAGCAGTCGAAGCGAGTGTTCACGACACATGATCGAATGTCGCCTTTCCACCCACTTTCGGTCATTCGCAGATGTCAGGCGCGCTCCTGAAACCAGCCGGTCAAGCCCGAGGATCGATCACATCCGAAGGCGTAGGTGACGACTGGCGCTAGAACCCGAGCGCTTGGCCCACAGAGCTGGCCCACAAAGCTGGCCCACAGAGGTCAACTCGCGGCCCCTAAGGGCTTATAATATAACGATTTCAGGGAACTGGCTGGGGCGGAAGGATTCGAACCTTCGCATGGCGGTACCAAAAACCGCTGCCTTACCGCTTGGCTACGCCCCAGCAGAGGCGCGCTCTATAACGCGTGAATCGGGCTTGTGAAGGGGGCGATGCGTGCGCCTCGCCCCCTTTTTTCGAGGTCTCAGTCGAGCCGCTTGCCGGCGAAGTCGGCGGCCGAGTGGCGCTCCTTGAGCTGCGTGTCCTCATCCCCCCACACCTTGTTGACGATCCGCCCGCGTTGGACGGCGGGGCGGGCCTTGATCTCGGCCACCCAGCGCGCGACGTTGGTGTAGTCATCGATGCTGAGGAAGGTCTTGGCGTCGTTGTAGATCGTCCCGTCGGTGAAGGGCGCGAGCCAGGGGAAGTTGGCGATGTCCGCGAGCGTGTATTCGTCGCCCGCCAGAAACCGGCTTTGCGCCAGCCGCTGGTCGGCGACGTCGAAGATCCGCTTGGTCTCCATCGCGTAGCGGTTGATCGGGTATTCGTATTTCTCCGGCGCATAGGCGTAGAAGTGGCCAAAGCCGCCGCCGATGAAGGGACCGCTCGCCACCTGCCAGAACACCCAGCTCAGCACTTCGGCGCGCTGTGCCGGATCGGCGGGCAGGAACATCCCGAATTTCTCGGCGAGGTGGACAAGGATCGCGCCGCTTTCGAACACGCGGAAGGGGGCCTCGGGGTTGCTGCGGTCGAGCAGGGCGGGGATCTTGGAATTAGGGTTCACCGCGACGAACCCGCTGCCGAACTGCTCGCCGGCGCCGATGTTGACGGTCCACGCGTCATACTCCGCGCCCGTATGCCCGGCCTCGAGCAGTTCCTCGAGCATGATCGTCACCTTCACCCCGTTGGGCGTGGCGAGCGAGTAGAGCTGGAAGGGATTGTCGCCCACCGGCAGCTCGCGCTCCTCGCGCGCGCCTGCGGTCGGGCGGTTGATCCCGGCAAAGCGCCCGCCCGAGACGGTATCGGGGTTCCAGACAGCGGGCGGGGTATAGGTTGCGTCGGCCATGAGATGCGGCTCCTTGATGATTTGGAGCGACACTTGGAGGCTGCTTCGCCAAGGCGCAAGCGCCGCAAGGCCATCGAATGGCTTGGCCCGCGCAAAGCAGGACTTTTGGCGCGGCTGCTAGGAACGGCAAGGATTAGCCGCTAGAGGCTTTGGCCAAGCCCACCCGGAGCGCGTGAAGCATCATGAGCGAGACCTCGCACCCCTTCTTCGATTGCCACGAACACGGCTTCGTGCGCGTGGCGACCGCCACCCCGGCGAGCCGTCCGGCCGATGTCGCCTTCAACACCGCGGGCGTGCTGGCCGAGGCGCGCAAGGCCCATGCAGCCCATGTCGATCTGGTGGTGTTCCCCGAACTCACGCTGTCCTCCTACGCGATCGACGATCTGCTGCTCCAGCACGCGCTGCTGGAGCGGGTCGAGCAGGCGCTGGCCGAGGTGGTGGCGGCCTCGGCCGACCTCCATCCGGTGCTGGTGCTGGGTGCGCCGCTGCGCCGCGCGGACAAGCTCTACAATTGCGCGGTGGTGATCGCGGGCGGGCAGATTCTGGGCGTGGTGCCGAAGAGCTTCCTGCCCAATTACCGCGAGTTCTACGAGAAGCGCCACTTCGCCCACGGGCGGGGTTGCACCGATCTGTGGATCGGGGTGGCGGGCGAGGAAGTGCCGTTCGGCACCGATCTGGTGTTCGCTGCCGCCAACCTGCCGGGCTTCCGCTTCGGGGTGGAGATCTGCGAGGATTTCTGGGCCCCCGTCCCCCCGGGGATGACAGCGGCGCTCGCAGGCGCGCTGATCCTATGCAACCTCTCGGCCTCGCCCGTCACCATCGGGCGCGCGGATGATCGCCACCTGCACTGCCGCTCCTCGGCCTCCCGGGCGATCGCGGCCTATGTCTATTCGGCGAGCGGCCACGGCGAGAGCACCACCGATCTCGCATGGGATGGGCAGGGCGTGATCTACGAGATGGGCGATCTGCTGGCGCAATCGGCGCGCTTCGACCGCACGGGCGAGCTGTGCGTGGTCGATATCGACACCGAGCGTCTCGCCGCCGAGCGGCTGCGCAACCAGACCTTCGCCGATGCCGCCGAATGGGCCGGGCGGCCGGAGGATTCCTACCGCCGCATCGTGTTCGAGCATCACTATGCCGCAGGCGATATCGGTCTCGTGCGCCCGGTCGCGCGCTTCCCCTTTGTCCCCGACCGGCCCGAGAAGCTCGACGAGGACTGCTACGAGGCGTTCAACATCCAGGTCGATGCGCTGATGCGGCGGATCGAATCGACCGGCGCAAAGAGCCTGATCATCGGCATTTCGGGCGGGCTCGATTCCACCCATGCGCTGATCGTCGCGGCCAAGGCCTGCGACCGGCTGGGCCTGCCGCGGAGCACCATCCGCGGCTACACCATGCCCGGCTTCGGCACCTCGGACGGCACCAAGTCGAACGCCCACAAGCTGATGGCGGCGATGGAGATCACCGCAGGCGAGATCGACATCCGCCCCGCCGCGCGCAAGATGCTCGAGGATATCGGCCACGCCTTTGCAGCAGGCGAGCCGGTGCACGACGTGACCTTCGAGAACGTGCAGGCGGGCCTCAGAACCGACTACCTGTTCCGCCTTGCCGGACAGCACGGCGGCTTCGTGGTCGGCACGGGCGACCTCAGCGAGTTGGCGCTCGGCTGGTGCACCTATGGCGTGGGCGACCACATGAGCCATTACGGCGTGAACGCGGGCGTGCCCAAGACGCTGATCCAGTATCTGATCCGCTGGGTGATCGGCACGGGCCAGTTCACCGATGTCTGCGGGCAAGTGCTGGCGGCGATCCTCGATACCGAGATTAGCCCCGAGCTGGTGCCGCCCGGCGCGGACGGGCAGATCCAGTCGACCGAGAGCCTCGTCGGCCCCTACGAGCTCAATGACTTCTTCCTCCACCACGTGATCCGCTTCGGCCAGCGGCCTTCCAAGGTCGCGTTTCTGGCGTGGCACGCGTGGAAGGATGCCGCGCAAGGCCTGTGGCCGGCGGGGTTCCCGGATGCGAAGAAGAACGCCTATGACCTCGCCACCATCGCCCGCTGGATGGACAAGTTCTGCGCGCGCTTCTTCGGCTTTTCGCAGTTCAAGCGTTCCGCGCTGCCCAACGGGCCGAAGGTCTCCTCGGCAGGGGCATTGAGCCCGCGCGGTGACTGGCGCGCGCCGTCCGATGCGGTGGCCACTGTGTGGCGCGAGGAGCTGCGCGAGAGCCTGCCGGACGAGGTGGCGCGCGACCTTACCCCGTAATGCCCGGAAAGCTGCCTCTCTCCGCACTGGGCATCATGCTGTTCTGCAATGTCGCCTGGGCCATGAATGTCGTGGTCTCCAAGATCGCGGTGACGACGCTCGGCCTGCCGCCGCTATTCTACACCGTGCTGCGCTCGGCGACGGTGCTGGCGGTGCTGTTCCCGCTGCTGCGCTTCGTGCCGCAGCGCCCGCTGCTGGTGCTGGGGATCGGCTTTGCGATCACCGGCGGCAGTTTCGGGCTGCAGTTCATCGGCCTTCAGACCGCGAGCCCCTCGGCGGTGGGGATCGTCAATCTCTCGGGCGCGCCGCTCACCGTGCTGTTCGCGATCATCTTCCTTGGCGAGGAGGTGCGCTGGCGGCGCGGCCTCGGCATGGCGCTGGCGCTCGGCGGAGTGGGCCTCGCGATCGGCGCGCCCTCGGAAGCGGGCGATCCGGTGGGGCTCGGCTTTGCCTTTGCCGGCGTGTTCATCGGCGCCTTCGCCTCGGTCTTCGTCAAGCGGCTGGAGGTCGGCGCGGTGGCCTTGCAGGCCTGGGCGGCGGTTGCCTCGCTGATGGTGATGCTGCCCGGGACGTTGCTGCTGGAGAGCGGCCAGTTCGCCGCGGTCGAGGCCGCGCCGCTGGCGGTGGGGGCCTGCGTGCTGTTTGCCGGCGTGGTCGTCTCGGTCGGCGCGCACTCGGCCTATTTCCGGCTGTTCCAGGCGCATGACGCCAACCTGATCGTGCCGATGACCCTGCTCACCCCGCTGCTCACCATCGCCTTCGGCACCTGGCTGACCGGCGATGCAATCGGCTGGCCGCTGATCATCGGCGGGACGATGGCGCTGGCCGGGGTGGCGATCATCGTCGTCCGCCCCAGCCGCACGATCTTCAAATGGCAGCTGATGCGGCCCAAGCTCTAAATCCGCCTGCCGTTTGGAGAAATTCGCGGGGCCTGTTATTCCGTCACGACTGACAGCATCGCGGGGGGCGTATGCAGACGGAACCAGCCACTGCAGCGCCGCGCGGCCTCGTGCTCGAGCATAGCCGAAGCTTGCGTCTGTTCACCCTGTTCATTCTCTATGTCGGGCAGGGGATGCCGATCGGGCTGTTCTTTTTCGCGGTTCCGGCATGGATGGCGGCCAACGGCGCGAGCGCGGCCGAGGTCGGCTCGGTCGCCGCACTGACGGCGCTGCCGTGGTCGCTGAAGCTGGTGAACGGCTTCATCATGGACCGCTACACCTTTCTGCCGATGGGCCGGCGGCGGGCGTGGATCCTCGCCGCGCAGAGCGTGATGATAGCCTGCCTCGCCGCCGCCGCGCTGATCGACCCGGCGGTGGGCGATGTCGCGATCCTCGGCGCGATCGGCTTCACCGTGAACCTGGCGACGACCTTCCAGGATGTCGCGGTCGATGGCCTCGCGGTCGACATAATGTCCGAGGACGAGCGCGCGCGCGGCAGCGGCATGATGTTCGGCGGCCAGTCGATCGGCGTCGCCGCCGCGACCGCGATGTGCGGTGTCGTGCTCGAGGGCTACGGCGCGCCGACCGCCTTCCTGATCGTTGCGGGGATCATTGCGCTGTTGTCGCTCTACATCTCCAGCGTGCGCGAGCGCGCGGGCGAGCGGCGGCTGCCGTGGAGCGCGGGGAGCGCCCATCCGCGCAATCTCGACATCCGGATCGAGGCCTGGTGGCCGCTGCTCAAGGCGACCTTTGTCGCGCTGTCGCGGCCCGTCAGCCTGCTGTTCCTGCCGGTGATCTTCGCCCGCGGCATTGCCTATGGCTGCTTTGCCGGCGGCGGTCCGCTGATCGGGGCCAATTACGCCGGGCTGGGCACCGCCGAAATCGCCTCGCTCACGGCTTCGGGCGGGCTGGTCGCGGGAATCTTGTGCATGACGCTGGGCGGATGGCTGGGCGATCGCTTCGGGGCCAAACGCATCGCGATCATGTGGCTGTGCGTCGGCCTTGCGATGTTCGTGGGCATGTATTGGGGCGAGCCCTGGTGGAGCGATCCGCGGCTGTTCACCGCCTTCGTGTTCGGCTGGATCGCGCTCGACATGCTGCTGACCGTCGCGACGCTGCCGATCCCGATGCGGCTGTGCGATGCCAAGGTCGCCGCGACCCAGTTCACGATCTACATGGCGGTGGCCAATTTCGGAATCTCGTTCGGGGGCTTCATGCTCGGCCAGAGCGAGGCGCTCGGGGGCCTGCGGTCGATCTTCCTGATGTCCGGCGCGGGCTATGTCGTGGCGCTGGTGCTGCTGCTCACGGTGAAGTTCCCGCGCCGTCCCGAATACTACGCGCGCGCGGCCCGCAGCGCGATGGTGCTCGATACCGCCGCGCCGGTCCGGTGAGACCGGGCGCGGCGGCGGTTCGAGGCATCAGGCCGCCAGCTTCAGGGCGGCGTCCTGAGCCGCGGCGATCTTGGCTTCGCCATCCTGGCCCATGATCCCGTCGGCGGCGATCACCTCGACGTCGGTGATCCCGAGGAAGCCGAGGAAGAAGGTCAGCCAGCGGCTCATGAAGTCGATCTCGCTGCCCACCGGCGTGCCGCCGCTGGCGATCGCGATATAGGCCTTCTTGGCCGTCAGCAGGCCTTCGGGGCCGGTCGCGGTGTAGCGGAAGGTGGTGCCGGCACGGGCGACGAGGTCGGCCCAGGCCTTGAGCGTGGCGGGCGGCCCGAAATTGTAGATCGGCGAGGCGATAACGATGGTGTCGGCCGCCTGCAATTCGGCGATCAGCGTGTCGGCGATGGCAGCGAGTTCGGCCTGCTCCGGGGTGCGATCGGCGGCGGGGGTGAGGTTCGCGCCGAAACGCTCGGCGCTGACATAGGGCAGGTCATTGGCCGCCAGATCGCGGGTGGTGACGCTGGCACCGGTCTTGGCGGCGAGACCGTCGACGAGGCGCTGGCCGAGGCCACGCGAGATGCTGTCGGCCTCCGAACGGATGCTGGCGGTGACGTAGAGGATGTTGTTCATGGCCTTGTGTCCTTGAAGGGGGAGAGGGGGTGGAGCCGGCCGGGGGGAGAGGGGGTGGGGGAACCGGCCGGCTCCGGGGGGAAGGTTGGGCTTACGCCGCGTCGACCAGCACGACCTCGCTGTCTTCGAGCGCGGTGATGGTCACGCTGTCCATCTGCGTGATCGCCACGCCGTCGCGGGCGTTCGCTTCGACATCGTCGATCCGCACCTTGCCGGTGGCGGGGACGAGGTAGAGGTGGCGATCCGCCGAGCGCGGCGTGTAGGTCACGCTCTCGCCCGCCTTGATCGTTGCGCCCAGCACGCGGGCATCGGCGCGGATCTTCAGCGCGTCATTGTCGTTCGCCACCCCGCTGGCGAGCGGGACGAAGGCGCCGGCGCGCTCGCCCTTGGGGAACTGGCGCGCACCCCAGCTGGGCTCGCCGCCGCGCTCGTCGGGGATGATCCAGATCTGGAACAGCGTCGTGTCGGTGCCTTCGAGGTTGTATTCCGAATGGCGCACGCCGTTGCCGGCGCTCATCACCTGCACGTCGCCTGCCTCGGTGCGGCCTTCATTGCCCATGCTGTCGCGGTGCGTGATTGCGCCGCTGCGGACATAGGTGATGATCTCCATGTCGCTGTGCGGATGGGTGGGAAAGCCGGTGCCGGGCGCGATCTTGTCATCGTTCCAGACCCTGAGCGCGCCCCAGTGGACGCGGGCGGGATCGTGATAGCCCGCAAAGGAGAAGTGATGGCGCGCATCGAGCCAGCCGTGGTTCGCGGCACCGAGGGTGTTGAAGGGACGCAGTTCGATCATGGCGTGTCTCCTTGTTCGTGTTGCAGCGGAGATAGGCCAAGGCAGGGGTGCGGATAAGTGCGATAAAACTTGCCAAGATGTTCGGATTATCCGAACATTCAGCCATGAAACTCGGCGAACCCACCCTCGATCAGCTGCGCATCTTCCTCGCCGTGGCCGAACACGGCAGCTTTGGCGGAGCGGCCAAGGCGAGCGGCCGGGCGGTCTCGGCCATCTCCTACGGCATCGCCCAGCTCGAGGCGCAGCTGGCGCTCACCCTGTTCGACCGCGAGGGCTCGCGCCGGCCGGTGCTGACGGCGGCCGGGGAGGGGCTGCTGGCCGAGGCGCGCGGCATTGCCGATGGGGTCGACGCGCTGCTCGCCAAGGCGCGCTCGCTCCATGCCGGGCAGGAGCCGTCGCTGACGCTGGTGGTCGACGTGATGGTTCCGGGCGAGGTGACCGCGCAGGTGCTCGGGGCCTTCCGCCAGATGTTCCCGACCTGCGCGCTCACCTTGCGGATCGAGGGGCTGGGCGCGGTCGCGGCCTGCGTGATCGAGGGCGGTTCCGACCTTGCGATCGGCGGCCCGGTGATCGGCGATCAGCCCGCGCTCGAGCGGCAGGCGGTGGGGGAGATCGAGCTGATCCCGGTTGCCGCGCCCTCGCACCCGCTCGCGCAGCCCGGGATCGCCGCAGGCGAGAGCCGCCGCCACCTGCAACTGGTGCTGACCGACCGCTCGCCGCTGACCGAAGGGCGTGAATTCTCGGTGCTCTCCCCGCTGACCTGGCGGCTGGGGGACTTGGGCGCCAAGCACTCGCTGCTCAAGGAGGGGCTCGGCTGGGGCAACATGCCGCGCGGGATGGTGGCCGATGATCTGGCGTCAGGCGCGTTGGTGGAGCTCGACCTGCCGGAGAAGCCCGGCGCGCATTACCGGCTCTCGGCGCTTTGGCGGCGCGACACGCGGCTCGGCCCGGCGGCGAGCTGGCTGGTCGATGCGTTCCGGGAGGGATTGGGGAGCTAGGGCCCGAACAGCACCGGCGGATCGCCCTCTTTCCAAGGTGCGAATTTCGGCATCACCGCCGCGAACAGATCGGCGGCGAGCAAACCAGGGAGCCATGCTTGCAAGCGCGGCAGAGGTTGGGCAGCGAACCACGCCGGGTCGATCGCGGCAAACTGGCGGATGAAGGGGAAGAGCGCGATGTCGGTGAGGCCGCGCCTCTCGCCGCACAGGTAGGGTGCCTCCGCCAGCCGCGTCTCCAGCGGCGCGAGCAGGGCGAGGGCGGCTGCGCGGTGATCGGTGATGCCGTCCTCCTCGTAGCGCCCGGGATACTTCGCGCGGTCCAAGTGGTGCTTGAACGGCCCGTCATTGGCCGCGATCAGCGCCGCATCCTCGCCCGCCAGCCAGCCCTCGGGATCGCTTTGCCCCAGCGCCCAGCGCATGATGTCGAGGCTCTGGTCGATCACGCTCCCGCCATCTGCCCCATCGTCCAGCACCATCACCGGGACCGTCCCCTTGGGGCTCGCGGCGAGCAGCGCGGGCGGCTTGGCGGCGAGCTTCACTTCCCGCAGCTCCACCGTCACGCCCGCCACCCACAGCGCCATGCGCGCCCGCATCGCATAGGGGCAGCGGCGGAAGGAATAGAGGACGGGCGGGGTCACGGCGCGTCGGTTGCGGGGCCGCACACCGGACAGCTCTCGCCCACGGGGAACAGCCGACCGCAGGGCTGGCAGCGCGTGTGGGTGCCCTGCGCGAGGCCATGGCCGAGGCTCACGCGCTCGTCGAATACGAAGCACTCGCCCTGCCACAGGCTTTGTTCTTCAGGCACTTGTTCGAGATATTTGAGAATGCCTCCGCGCAGGTGATAGACCTCCTCCACCCCCTCGGCGCGCAGGAAGCTGGTCGATTTCTCGCAGCGGATGCCGCCGGTGCAGAACATTGCGACCTTTTTCTTGCCCGCCAGCAGTTCCTCGCGGTGGGCGCG
This sequence comes from Porphyrobacter sp., assembly GCA_027531395.1. Taxonomy (GTDB): domain Bacteria; phylum Pseudomonadota; class Alphaproteobacteria; order Sphingomonadales; family Sphingomonadaceae; genus Erythrobacter. The sequence goes on from JAPZRO010000004.1 coordinate 460,585, forward strand.
GAACCATGCGGGGAAGTCGCGGAAACTCGGCGTCGCCGGATCGACCGCGCCGCTGAAGGTGCCGATGGCGACCTCGTAGTCGTTGCGGGTGTCGATCACGAGCGTGTCGGGATCGGCGATCAGCGCGTTCCAGTCATGCGGATCGACATAGGTGCCGACGCTAAGGCGCGGGTCGATGTCGGGCTCGCCCATGGTGACGATCTCGCGCTTCACGCGGACCTTGAGGCGGCCGAAGGGCATTGCGGGCGCCTCGGAGAACTTGACCTCGAGGCTCTCGCAGCCGGGCAGCGCGCGGATAGCGCCAAGCACCACGTCCAGCCCTTCAGGCGTGCCCGCAATCGTCCCGTTGATCCCCTCGCGCGCCAGCAGCAGCGTGCCTTTCACGCCCGCAGCCTCGCAGGCGGCGAGCAGCGGATCGCGCAGGGCTTCGGGATCATCGAACCGCGTGAACTGGTAGAGCGCAGCGACGCGGAGCGGCGGTGTCATCGCGGCTCTGCCTCGTAGCACCGGCCCCAGATGCGATGGCGGCCCTCCTTGCGGTGAACCGTGACTCGGTCGCCTGCACGGCAGCGTTGGACGTCCTCGATCGGCGCGTTCAAGGTCGTCCTTGTCCCGTCAGCCAATTCCACCTGCATCTGCGCAAACCGGCCCCGCCGGCTCTGCGCCTGACCAAAGCCGGTAACGCTGGCCTCGGTCTCGGCGTATCCGTCCTTCCAGAATTCATTGCTGCGGTAATGGCCGTAGCCACGCATCGCCGCATAACCGAGCGCAAGGATCACAACCAGAATGACGGGGTGCTCCAGCCAGAACAGCCAAAGCCAGAACTTCAGCCGCCTGTGCCAGATCACATCCGCATCACCCAGCCGTGGGTGTCGGTGATCTGGCCGGTCTGGATGCCCACCAGCGTCTCGCGCAGTTTCGCGGTGGTCTGGCCGATGCCGCCTGCGCCGATGGTGAACTCGCCCTCCGGCCCCGCGACCTTGCCGACCGCGGTGACGACCGCCGCCGTCCCGCAGGCCATCACTTCGACGAGGTGGCCGCTGGCGGCATCCGCGCGCCACTGGTCGATCGAATAGGGGGCCTCCGAGACCTTCAGCCCCTGCTCGCCGAGCAGGGCGATCAGGCTGTCGCGGGTGATGCCGGGCAGAATCGTGCCGGTCAGCGGCGGGGTGATCACTGTGCCGTCGGCAAAGACGAAGAACAGGTTCATGCCGCCCAGTTCCTCGACCCATTTGCGTTCGACCGCGTCGAGGAACAGCACCTGGTCATGCCCCTTGGCGAAGGCCTGTCCGGTCGGCACGAGGCTGGCGGCGTAATTGCCGCCGCACTTGGCCGCGCCGGTGCCGCCGGGGGCGGCGCGGGTGTAGTCGGAAATCCAGATGCTCACCGCCTTGGCGCCCGACTTGAAGTAGTTGCCGGCGGGCGAGGCGATGACGATGAACTTGTACTTCTTCGCCGGACGCACGCCGAGGAAAGCTTCGGTCGCGATCATGAAGGGGCGCAGGTAAAGCGCGCCGCCCTCGACCGCCGGATACCAGTTGCCGTCCACCTCCAGCAGCGCCTTGATCGCGCCGAGGAACAGCTCGGGCGGCAGCGCGGGCATGGCAAGCCGCTCGGCCGAGGCGTTGAAGCGCGCTGCGTTGGCTTCGGGCCGGAACAGGCCGAGCGCGCCGTCGGGGTGGCGATAGGCCTTGAGGCCCTCGAAGATCTCCTGCGCGTAGTGCAGAACGCTCGCCGCCGGATCGAGGCTGATCGGCTCGCGCGGGCCGAGGACAGGGGTCTGCCAGCCGCCCAGCGCCTCGTCATAGTCGATCACCACCATGTGATCGGTGAACACGGTGCCGAAGCCCGGATCGGCGATCAGCTGCTCGCGGGTGGCATCGGGCGTGGGCGCGGGGTGCGGAAGGCGGGTGAGTTGCATGAGGTGCGCCTAATCCTGCGCGCCGATTAGAGCAAGATTGCTCTTGGCACGGTCTTGCTCGCCCCTCCACCGCCTGCGGTGGTCCCCCTCCCTTGAATGGGAAGATACGCGCTGATCCGGTCGCGCAGCGACCGCAAGGCCGACCGGCCGCCCGCAGCGGGTCCGCAGCGAAGCGGAGGACGTCTAGCGAGGACGAGCGGGCGGAGGCCCGCTCGCAAAACAAGAGCGCAAATGAAAAGGGCAGCTTCGCCCGTCGGGAAGCTGCCCTCAACATGGTCAGCGGCCGGAAGCGCCGCTCACGGTGCCTTACTCAGAAGGATGATTACCGAGTATGCTCCGTAGGGATCTTCACCGACCTCGCTACTGAACCATGAGACATCGGATCACCTCCTTTCGCGCTTGTGAGCCAGACCCCGCGTTTCACCGGGGGCCGAGAGCCGCGTTCGCCGCTGGCCTCGGGGTGTAATGTGATTCATCGGAGGGGCTTCGACAAGACTTGTATAAATCTTTTCCGCCGTCATACTCGTCGCTCGCCGCGTAACACCGGATCATGCCGCGCCTGAGGGAGACCTCGGGCGTTTTTGATTCCGGCCCGGGCATGTGGACAGGTTGGGGACGGCCTGTGCATGAGCCTGTGGATATTAATGTATAGAATCGTGTTAGGGGGCCTTTGTGTGTGTGCCCGCATCCGCGGGCACATCCTCGGCGCGTTTCGATCCCTGCGGGATCGAGCACCTGCGGCTCGCGCGCGTGCGCTCGCGGTCGCTGCGCGACCGAAGCCAGAGCGAGAAGCGACCGCCGCTCTTTTTCTCCTACCTACAATCCTCGATCACCCGAGTCACCTCGGCCCAGCTCGGCAGGTAGAGCGGCGGCAGGCCCTCGCTTTCCACCGCGAACCGCCCCTTGCTCAGCGCCATCGCGTCGAGCAGCGGATCGCCGGGAGCGATGCTGACCGTCATCTCGCGGTCGGCGGGCATGGCTTCGAGCGTGCGGGTGGTGGTCTCGGTGCGGATCGTCACCAGCGGCGTGCGCGCGCCGCTTTCGGGCAGCGAGAGCACCACGGTGCGGGTGTCGGCCATGCAGCGCAGCCGTGCCATCGGAGCGCCGGCGGGACTCCAGAAGCTCGCCTCGGTGCTTGCCCCAAGCGGGGCATAGCGCCAGTCGCCCGGCGTTGCGGGAATGTCCATCCAGTTGTCGCTGACCGGCGCCTGCGGCACCGGAGCCGGGCGCGGCGCGGGGGCCGGGCGCGCGACCGGCGCAGGTGCGGGAGCGGGCGGGGGCGTCGCGGGCGCGCAGGCCGCCAGCGCCAGCGCGGCCGTCGCAAGTGTGAGACCAGCTTTCATGCCCGCACTTTGCGCGCTAGGGCCTCGGTTTGTCCATGACTGATAAGCCCTCCCGCCCCGCAAAAGCGCAAAAGCGCCGCGTCGACCAGCTGCTGGTCGAGCGCGGGCTCGCCGAAAGCCGCGCCCGCGCGCAGGCGCTGGTGATGGCGGGGCTGGTGTTTGCCGGCGAGACCAAGATCGACAAGCCGGGCCACCAGCTGGCCGAGGACGCCGCGCTCGACGTGCGCGGGCGCGATCATCCCTGGGTCAGCCGCGGGGGCATCAAGCTCGCCCATGCGCTGGAGCATTTCGGGCTCGATCCGGCCGGCGCTGTGGCGATGGATATCGGCTCCTCCACCGGCGGCTTCACCGATGTGCTGCTGAGCAATGGCGCGGATCACGTGTTCTGCGTCGATTCCGGCACCAACCAGCTCGCCTGGAAACTGCGCGAGGACCCGCGCGTCACGGTGCTGGAACAGCTCTCGGCGCGCCTGCTGACGGCTGAGCATATCGACCGCCCGTGCAACTGGGTGGTGTGCGATGCGAGCTTCATCAGCCTCGCCAAGGTGCTGGAGGTGCCGTTGCAACTGGCGGACACGCCGTGCCAGCTGGTCGCGCTGATCAAGCCACAGTTCGAAGTGGGGCGCGAGGAGGTCGGCAAGGGCGGGGTGGTGCGCGATCCGGCGCTGCACGCGCGGGTGTGCGACGAGGTGCGCGGCTGGATCGAGGGGCTGGGGTGGAGGGTAGCGGGCATCGCCACCAGCCCGATCACCGGGCCGCAGGGCAATGTCGAATTCCTGATATCCGCGCGGCGCGGCTAGGCCCAAAAGAAAAGACCGGCAGCAACCCGAAGGTTGCTACCGGCCCTATCTGTCCGTGACCCGGCGTTACACCGGGACCGGCAAGCCGTAAGGCTTACTCGGCAGCCGGAGCTTCTTCAGCCGGAGCAGCAGCGGCGTCAGCCGGAGCAGCAGCAGCGTCAGCCGGAGCGGCTTCGGTGGCGGCGGCGTCAGCAGCCGGAGCTTCCGGAGCCATGGCGTCTTCGGCGACAGCGGTTTCGTCAGCGGCGGTTTCCGGAGCAGCTTCTTCAGCCGGCTTCGAGCAAGCGGCGGTGGCGAGGGCGAGGCCGGCGACGGCGACGAGAGCGATCTTCTTCATGTTGTTTCCCCTGAAAGGCCGAATGGCCGGGCTGTGAAAAACGGAAGCGCGAAGTGCGATCCTGCCGTGCACGCGCTTCCGAATCACGGCAGGAATGTGGCAGCCTTTAGCAGACAGTTTGGCAATGCCCCAAGCCTTTCCTTTCATTTCGCGCAAACCATCCCCGATTGCCTGATTGCTGCGTGGCGGGGCTGCATCATTGCGGGGCATATTTGGCGCGAAGTTTGGCGCTGGTGCGCGGCTCTGGTATCGACACCGGCTACGGCCCTCGGGTGAAAGAATCACTCCGGTGCCTGGATCGGGAGAACGCATGAACGTCCTTGCTTCCAAAGCACAATTGCGGGCGAGTTTGCTGCGCTGGGCGCTGTTCATGGTGCCGCTGGTGCTGCTGATCGGCTTCACCGCGGGCCAGCTGGGCGGCCCGAACACGCCGTGGTTCGCGGGACTGGTGAAGCCTTCGATCTATCCCCCGCCGGCGGTGTTCGGAATCGTCTGGAGCATCCTGTTCGTGCTGATCGGCCTCGCGCTGGCGCTGGTGACGAGCGCTTGGGGCGCAGCCGGACGCGGGCTCGCGCTCGGGGTGTTCGCGGTGCAGTTCCTGATCACCCAGAGCTGGAGCGCGGTGTTCTTCGGGATGCAGGATATGCAGGGCGGGCTGATCGTGATCGGCGTCGCGGCGGTGCTGCTGCTGGCGTCGATCGCGCTGTTCTGGCGGGTCCGGCGCGTGGCGGCGCTGCTGCTGGTGCCCTACCTTGCGTGGGTGTGCTTTGCCGGAACGCTCAACTTCGCCTTCATCGAGGCCAACCCCGACGGCGGCCAGCGCGGCGCCAGCGGCGCGGAAACACGGGTGAAGCTGTAGGCGCGCTGCATACTGGACAATGGCGCGCCCAATCTCCAAATAAAGCCAATGCAAAGCCAGAACCCGATCATCGCCGACCTCGTCAAACTCGCCAACAGCGCCGCCGGAACCATGGCGGGCATGACCCGCGAAGCCCGCGAAAGCGCGCGCGAGCGGATGCGCGAGGCCTTTGGCGGCATCGACTTCGTCAGCCGCGAGGAGTTCGAGACGGTCAAGGCCATGGCCCAGAAGGCCCGCGAGCAGGCCGACGCGCTCGAAGCGCGCCTCGCCGCGCTGGAAGCCAAGTCGACCAAGAAATAGGCGGACCGCGCGGGCATGAACCTGCGCTCCCCCGCGATTCTGCTCGCATCGCGCGCGCACGGCGAGACCGGGGCGATCGCGCGGCTGCTGACCCCCGATAACGGCCTTGTCGCCGCCTTTGTCGCGGGCGGGCGCGGGCGGGCTTTGCGTGCGGTGATGGTGCCGGGGAACCGCGTGGCGGCCGACCTCGCCGTGCGCTCCGCCAACCAGCTGCCCTTTGCCCGGCTCGAGCTTGAACATTCGCGCGCCGCGCTGATGACCGAGCCGCTGCCAGCGGCTGCGATCCAGTGGGCCTGCGCGCTCACTGCCGCCGCACTGCCCGAGCGCTATCCCTGTCCGGCACTTTACGAGGCGCTCGATGCGCTGATGAGCGCGATCGCGGTTGCCCCCTCCGCGCGCGGCTGGGTCTCGGGGCTGGTCGCCTACGAGGCGATGTTGCTGGCCGAGATGGGCTACGGCGCAGAGCGGACCGATGCGGGCGCCGATCTGCCTGCATTGCTCGCCGCGCTCGCCCGCCTTGAAGCCCCGCTGGCAAACTCGCTGCTTGCAGGGCGCAAGACCGATGTTATGGCCGCCAGGCAGCTGCTCACGGAGCGGCTCAAGCGCATGATCTGAAAGACCCCGCGACCCATGAAGATTGCAGTCCTGCCCGGCGACGGGATCGGCCCCGAAGTCACCGCCGAAGCGGTGAGTGTGCTCGAAGCCCTGTCGCTCCCCGGCCTTACCCTGTTCGAGGGCGATGTCGGCGGCATCGCATACAAGCGCCACGGCCATCCGCTGCCGCAGGAGACGCTCGATCTGGCGGGCGCGGCGGATGCGATCCTGTTCGGCGCGGTGGGCGATCCGTCCTGCGACACGCTCGAACGTCACCTGCGGCCCGAGCAGGCGATCCTCGGCTTGCGCAAGCACCTCGGCCTGTTCGCCAACCTGCGCCCGGCGCGGGTGTTCGCGGGGCTGGAGCATCTCTCGCCGCTGCGCGCGGATATCGCCGCCGGGCTCGACATGCTGATCGTGCGTGAGCTGACCGGCGACGTCTATTTCGGCGCCAAGGGTCGCCGCGTCTCCGAGGCGGGCGAGCACGAGGGCTGGGATTCGATGTCCTATGCCGAACACGAGGTGCGCCGCATCGCCCATGTCGCCTTCCGTGCCGCGGCGGCGGGCGGCCATCCGCTCACCAGCGTCGACAAGGCCAATGTGCTGGAGACCAGCCAGCTGTGGCGCGACGTGGTGATCGAGATCGCCGCCGATTACCCCGAGGTGACGCTCGATCACATGTATGTCGACAATGCCGCGATGCAGGTGGTGAGCCATCCCGACCGCTTCGGCGTGGTGCTGACCGGCAATCTGTTCGGCGACATCCTGAGCGATCTCGCCAGCGCGGCGGTGGGATCGATCGGACTGCTGCCGTCGGCCTCGTTGGGCGAGCGCGAGACGGACTTCGGCACCTTCGGCCTCTACGAGCCAATCCACGGCTCTGCGCCCGATATTGCCGGGCAGGGCAAGGCCAATCCGATGGCGACGATCCTCTCGGCGGCGATGATGCTGCGCCATTCCTTCGGGATGGAAGCGGAAGCGGCGCGGATCGAGAACGCGGTGGCAGCGGCGCTGGCCGACGGTTTCCGCGGCGGCGATCTCGGCGGCAGCCACGGCACGGCGGCAATCGGCGAGGCGGTGCGCGCGCGCCTCTAGAGCGATGCTCGACCTCGCGATCATCCTGCCGACCCTCAACGAGCGCGGCAATCTCGGCCCGCTGGTCGAGCGGATCGACGCGGCGCTGGGCGAGAGGATTGGCTGGGAGGTCATCATCGTCGATGACGACAGCCGCGACGGCACGGCGGACGAGGCGCGCGCGCTCGCGCTCGCCGACCCGCGCGTCCGCGTGATCCAGCGCATCGGCCGGCGCGGTCTCGCCAGCGCGGCGATCGAGGGCTTCTGCGCCACCGCCGCGCCGTTTGTGGCGGTGATGGATGCCGACCACCAGCACGATCCCGCGCTGCTTCGGGCGATGCTCGCCGCGGTTCGGACCGGGGAGGCCGATATCGCCGTCGCCAGCCGCTTTGCCGAGGGCGCGAGCACCGCCGACTGGGCCGCGCCCGAGCGCGAGCGGCTCTCCGCCTTTGCCAATGGCCTTGCCCGCAGGCTGACCGGCGTGGCGCTGACCGATCCGATGAGCGGCTATTTCCTGCTCCCCGCCGCCACCGCGCGCGCGCTGGTGCCGCGCCTGTCGGGGATCGGCTTCAAGATCCTGCTCGATCTGCTGGCGACGGCCGACACGCCGATGCGGGTGAAGGAATTTCCGCTGCAATTCGCGGCCCGCCGCGAGGGAGAAAGCAAGCTGGACCGCGCCATATTGTTCGATTTCCTCGCCGGGCTCTACGATAAGACGCTCGGGCGGGTGATCCCCACCCGCTTTGCCCTGTTTGGCACGGTCGGCGCGCTCGGCGTGATCGTCCACTTCGCGGTGCTGACGGCGCTGCTGTTCGTCTTCGGCGAGGGCTTCGCGCTGGCACAGACCGCGGCGGTGCTGGTGGCGATGAGCTTCAACTTCTGGCTCAACAACTGGCTGACCTACCGCGACAAGCGGCTGAAGGGGGCGGGCGCGGTGCTGCGCGGCTGGCTCGGCTTCTGCGCCACCTGCGCGGTGGGGGCCTTCGCCAATGTCGGGATCGCGACCTTCCTCGAAGACAAGGGCGTGCTCTGGGCGCTGGCCGCGCTGGCGGGGATTGTGGTGGGTTCGGTGTGGAACTACGCCCTGTCGAGCCGCTTCGTGTGGGGGCGGTTTTGATATCCCCTCGTCATTGCGAGCGAAGCGAAGCAATCCATGGCCTAAGGATTTAAATCGAAGAACAGGTCACGCCATTCGGGATTTCCGCTCTCTATCAACGCAATCTTGGCCCTTCGTGATCCGCCCTTGAGCTGCTTCTCGCGTGTGATCGCGTAGTCCATGGTCGAATGCAGTTCGAACCAGACGAGGCGCTTGCAGGCATATCTCTTGGTGAAGCCGTCGACGAGGCCTTCACGATGCTGCCATGCACGCTGCGGCAAATCCGAGGTTACGCCTATGTAGAGCGTTCCGCCCTTGTGGTTCGCCATGATGTAGACGGCGGGCTGAAAAACGGACGAGCGGTTCATGGATTGCTTCGCTTCGCTCGCAATGACGAGGAGATTTTATCCTACCTCCACCCATCCAGCCACATCCAGGTCACAAAGCTGCCCGATGCCTTCAGGGGGAGCGCTGCGATGATCGGGTAGAACCATGCGAACACGCTCGCCGAGCCCGCCAGCATCGCCCACACGGGCCATTTGCCCCAGCCGGTGCGACGCAGGTCCGACGCCGCCAGCGCCAGGCCTGCGAGCAGGAAGAAGTGCGGCACGAAATAATGGTAGTAGAACTGCACCGGTTTCGGCGCGACGACCCATAGGCCGAGGCTCGCGCCGTAACCGATCACCACCGCCAGCTTGGTCCAGTTCTCGCGGACGACGCCGCTGACGAGGCACCACAGCACGCCCGCAAGACCGAGCAGCATCGTCAGCGGATTGCCGATCAGCAGCACCCCGCGCTGCGACCCGTCCGAGGGCGCATAGAAATACCACACCGCGCGGGTGTTGAGCACCCATTGCGGCCAGTTGCTCTGGTAGGTGTGCGGGGTGAGCACCTGCTGCTGGAGGCTCAGGATCTCGCCGTGGAAGCCGATCAGCCCCTGTTCGGCGAGCGGCGAGGGGCGCAGGTATTCGGCTAGCCAGTAGCCGGGCAGGAAGGTTGCAGCATAGGCGATGAGCGGCACGATTCCGAGCCACACGAAAGCCTCGACCAGCGTGATCCCCGGTACCGGCGCGCCGCGGCGCGAGAGGAACAACCGGCGGCGACCGGCGCGCGCGCGGGCGACGAGGAAGGCAAGCCCGGGCAGCACCGCGAGCGGAATCGCGTTCCACTTCGCCCCCATCGCAAGGCCCAGCGCGATGCCCGTCAGCGCCAGCCGCCAGCGCCCCTTCTCGGGCTCGGCGCAGGCACCTGCGAACTGCCATGCCGCCACGGCAAGGAAGGCGGCCATGAAGATGTCGAGCATGGCGGTGCGCGACTGGATCAGCAGGTGGAAGCCGGTCGCCAGCAGGATGCCGAAGGCGAGGGTGGAGAAGCGGTCGGCACTCGCATGCCACATCGCGCGCAGCGATGCGAAAAAGGCCAGCGTGCCGAAAATGAGCGGCATGATCCGCCAGCCCAGCGGCGTGTCGCCCAGAGCCGCGATGCCGAGCGCGATCAGCTCCTTGCCGAGCAGCGGGTGCTCGCGGTTGAGATATTCGCCGTGGCCCTCGCTCCACAGCGCCAGCAATTCGCGCGCGGCGGGCAGGTAGTGCACCTCGTCGAACACCTCGACCGAGGGGATCGCCAGCCGCCAGCCCGCCAGCAGCGCGAACAGCCCGGTCAGGGCAAGGCACAGGGCCAGCGGGTCGCGCGGATGCGCGGGCGGGGCGGTGTCGGAGAGAGAGGAAGCGTGCGCCTCGGCCATGGCCCCCGCCGCTTAGGCAGGGGCAAGCCCTTGGGCAAGGCGGATTATGCTTTGGCTTCTGCACGCTCCAGCCAGAACAGCCGCGCGCACATCGCGAGCAGGGCGATGCTGGCCGTGGCGAGGATCAGCACCGTCCACAAGGGCAGGTTCATGCCTTGGGCGCGCGCCCGCGGCAGGATCAGGACATAGGCGATGCCAAGCGAGAACAGCAGGTCCCACCACACCTGCACGCCCCACAGGTTGGAGGTGTGGTTGAGGATCACCGGAAACACGCCTTCGGTGGCGATGGTGATCGCGGTGAAGCCGGCAAAGCCTGCGGAGAGGATCGCCGCCAGCACCGCATTGCCCGGCGCGGCGGGGCGCGTGAAGGCGACGAGGATCGCCGTCACGGCGCAGACCAGCCCGCCGCCGGCGAGCGCGATGAAGGGCGTAAGGGCAAGATCCATAACCGCTTCTCCAGAATCATGTAGCGAGTGCTACATACGCTTGTAGCGCGCCCTGGCGGGGGCTACAAGGGGGCGATGGCGCGCGTGAAGAAACAGCCTCCCATGTCCAAGGACAGCCTGCTGCCGATGCTGGCTGGCCATGTCCTTGCCCATGGCCTCGGGCAGGCGAGCCTCCGGCCGCTGGCCAAGGCGGCGGGCACATCCGACCGGATGCTGCTCTACCATTTCGGCACCAAGGAAGCGCTGATCGCCGATCTGCTGGCCTTTCTGGCGAAGGCCTATGCCGGCGCGCTCGACGCCGCGATGGGGAGCGAGCGGGCGCATACCCGCGCCGAGGTGATCGCCCGCATCCTCGCGCAAGGGTCGGCGCCGCAGATGCAGCCCTTCATGGCGCTGTGGTGGGAGATCGTCGCCGGCTGCACGCGCGGCATTTCCGGCTACCAGCCTGCCGCACAGGCGATGATGGACGAGCTGCTCGGCTGGCTCGAAGGGCAGATGCCCGCCGACGATCCCGATCCGGCGGGCGGGGCGCGCTATCTGCTCACCCTGATCGAGGGGACGATGATGCTCGGCGCGATCGGCCACGGCGACACGGCGCTGCAAGGCCTGCTTGCGGGCGGGCTTCTCCCCGCCTAAGCAGCGCGCCATGAAGAAGACCACCGGAATGGACCGCGCCGCCACGAGCGGCTGGCGCCCCGCAACCCGCGCGCTGCGCGGCGGCACCTGGCGCTCCGAACATGGCGAGACCAGCGAGGCGCTGTTCCTCTCCTCGGGCTACACCTACGACGATGCCCAGACCGTCGCTGACCGCTTCGCCGGCACCGCGCAGGGCATGACCTATTCGCGCCTCCAGAACCCCACCGTCGCCATGCTCGAGGAACGCATCGCGCTGATCGAGGGGGCCGAGGCTTGCCGTGCGCAGGCCTCCGGGATGGCGGCGATGACGGCGGCGCTGCTCTGCCAGCTGTCCGCCGGCGATCACGTCGTCGCCGCGCGCGCCGCCTTCGGAAGCTGCCGCTGGCTGGTTGATACGCTGCTGCCCAAGTTCGGGATCGAAACCACCGTTATCGACAGCGCCGACAACGCCGCGTGGGAGGCCGCGATCCGGCCCAATACCAAGGTGTTCTTCTTCGAGACCCCGGCCAACCCGACGCTCGATATCGTCGATCTGGCCTATGTCTGCGGCCTCGCCAAGGCGCACGGGATCACCAGCGTGGTCGACAACGCCTTCGCTTCGCCCGTGCTCCAGCGCCCGATGGAATTCGGCGCGGACGTGGTCGCCTATTCCGCGACCAAGCTGATGGACGGGCAGGGCCGCGTGCTGGCAGGTGCGATCTGCGCCAGCAAGCAGTGGATCGATGAAGTGCTGATGCCGTTCCAGCGCAACACCGGCCCGACGCTCAGCGCCTTTAACGCCTGGGTGGTGCTCAAGGGGCTGGAGACGCTGCCCTTGCGCGCCTTCAAGCAGTCCGAGCAGGCTGTGGCACTGGGCGAATTCCTCGAGCCGCGCGTGACGGCGGCAGGCGGCCACCTGCTCCACCCCGGCCTGCCGAGCCATCCGCAGCACAATCTCGCGATGTCGCAGATGGACGCGACGGGGCCGATCTTCGCGCTCGATGTCGGCACGCGGGCGCGCGCCTTCGCCATTCTCGATGCGTTGAAGCTGGTCGATATTTCGAACAATATCGGCGATGCGCGCAGCCTGATGTGCCATCCGGCCTCGACCACCCACGCCGGCCTCACCGACGAGGCGCGCGCGGCGATGGGGGTGACCGAGGGGCTCTTGCGCATCAATGTCGGGCTGGAGGACATTGCCGACCTCACCGAGGACATGGATCAGGCGCTCGCCGCAGCCGGAATCTAGCCCGCTCCGCGCCATTTCGGACCCATTGCCGCTTGGGAATCGCCTGCGCCGCGCCCAAGGTGCCGCAGTGCCGTGCGGCTTGGTCGCAAGGCGCTTTGACCCTTGAAGCAGAAGGGCTATTTGCGTCCCATGCCCCATGATGATCCGTTCTGGCAGGCTGCGGCACACCATGTCGCGGGGCTTGGCCTGCCAGCCTCCACTGTCTTCGCGACCTCGGGTTTCGAGCTGCTGCTGCCCGGCTGCCGCACCCGCCATTCCCCGCCCGCTGCCGATGCCCCGCGCGCGCTGGTGCTGCACAAGGGCCGGGTGGACGAGGTGCCCTCGGCGCTGCTGCTCCCCGCGCTCGACAGCCTCGCGCCGACCTTCGCCAACGAGGTGTTCGTGGTGCTGTCCGACACGGGCGAGCCGCTGGCGCCCGGCACCCGCCACCTGTTCGGGCGCGATGCGCTGATCGCCGCCGCGCTCGCCGCGCATGAACGCCGCGCCGCCGCGCCGCCTGCACCCTCCCGGATGCCGGCCACCTATATGGGGCAGGGCCGTGTGCTGCTCGAAACCGCCTTCGGGCACCTGATGCTGGTCGACGGCGGAGACACCGCGATTGTCCCGCACCTGATCCGCCACGGCTGGTTCGATCGCAACCTCACCAACCTCATCGGCAGCCTGCTCGCGCCCGGCATGACCTTCATCGATATCGGCGCCAATTGCGGCACCTACACCATCTTCGGCGCAGGGCGCGTCGGCCCGCAGGGGCGGGTGATTGCGATCGAGGCCGCCCCCCGCATCGCCGCGCTGCTCTATGAAAGCGTGGTGATGAACGGGCTCTACGGGCACTGCGAGGTGCTGCGCTGCGCCGCCGGAGCGGAAGAGGGGCGGGTGGTGCTGCACCAGTTCGCCAACCGCCAGGGCGGCAATACGATGCTGCCCCACATCGCCGAGCGTGCGGTGGAGCGGCAGGGTGACACCGTCACCACGGTCGAGATCGAATGCCGCCCGCTCGATGCGATCGTCGCCGAGCGCGATCTCAAACGCATCGATCTGGTCAAGATCGACGTCGAGGGGTTCGAGCACGAGGTGCTGCGCGGCGCACGCGAGACGCTTGCCCGCTATCGCCCGAAGCTGATCGTCGAATGGCACAATGCCTTCTTCGACGGCCGCCCCGAAGCCGCCCGCGCGCTCCACGATCTGCTCACCCAAACCCTCGGCTATCGCTTGCACCGGATCGAGCCCGGTGCAACAACGCGCCCCGTCACCTTCGAGGATCTTGCGCGCGGCCATGCCGATTTGCTGTGCGAGCCGCCCTCGTGAACGGAAAACAACGGGAGGAAACATGGCGCACCGCGTGGAACTGGTGTTCGATTTCGTCAGCCCCAACGCCTATCTGGTGTGGTGGCCCCTGCGCGAGCTGCTGAACCGCTACGAGGCGGGGCTCGATGTCGTGCCGGTGTTCCTCGGCGGGATGCACAAGCTCACCGGCAACGCCCCGCCGATGATCCGCGACAAGGATGTGAAGGGCAAGAACGAATACGCGATGCTCGAAATGCAGCGCTTCATCACCAAGCACGGGCTGACGAAGTATCGCCTGCACCCGCAATTCCCGTTCAATTCGATCCTGCTCCAGCGGATGCTCTACGCCGCCGATCAGGACGGGCGCGGGGTCCAGTTCGTCGAGGCGCTGCTGCGCCCGATCTGGGAGGACGGGCTCGACATTTCCTCGCCCGAGGCCATCGGCGCAGCGGTGAGCGCGGCGGGCTTCGACGCCGCCGACCTGTTCGCCCGCGCACAGAGCGACGAGGTCAAACAGGGCCTCGTCGCCAACACCGACAAGGCCGTCGAGCGCGGCGCCTTCGGCATCCCGACCATGTGGGTCGACGGGACGGAGATGTTCTTCGGGAAAGAGCGGCTCGGGCAGATCGAGGAGCTGCTGGCGAAGGGGTGAGGGGCTGAGGCAGTCAGGCATAGGTGTTGCCAATGGCTGCAAGCAACTGGCAATCAAACGCTTTCGGCCTTATCGTCGTCTTATGCGAAAGATTGTCCTTGCTGTCGTTGCCGGTTCGGCACTTGCGTCACCCGCGTGGGCGGAACCAAACCTCGAAAAGGGTTTCGACGGTGCGTTGCGCGGCTGCGAGGAATGGGTGCTGAATCCCGCCAGCTGGGCCGAGGGAACCGGCCCATTCATCGAGGCGGTCGGCCTTGGGGACCAGATGAAACCTGTTGGCCGCGTGGAGGAAGTGAATCTCCTGCCCCCTCAACTCAGACGCGCGAACCACTACTGGCGCATCAATTCGGCCCCGAATGCGGGCTACGTGCTTGTTGTTTCCGACCAATTGCCGATGTGCCACATCACGGGCGGCGGCGGCGTGGATCTCCAGCCGAGTATCGAGAGTGTCCTTGCATCGGACGACTTCAAACTGCGCTGGCAGTCCGAAACGTCGACGGCGCAGAACGGCATGACAACGTCCGTTTTCCGCAGCAGGAAAGAGCCGGCGTTGTCCATCATCATCAGCCGGGCAGCAAAAACGGGTGAGCGATTGGACCGGGTGCAGGTTCTGGCAACCGCCGTCTTCGATATCGGCAGCTGACCGGCGCGAAGCCCCTGAAACCCCCTCACCCCGCCGTCACATCCTCCAGCGGCACATCCATTACCGGATAGCGCCGCCACTCGGCCCAGTCATAGTGCCACCACTCGTTGGGGAGGGGCGCAAAGCCCTCGGCCACCATCCAGCCCTCCAGCATCCGCGAGAGTGCCAGCGCTTGCGGAGGCGCGGCGGTGTTGCTGCGGTAGGCGGCGGGGGTGAAGTCGTCATAGGGGCTGGGCATGGTGACCTCGACGCCGCCCCGGTGCAGCGAGAGGTCGATCGAACACCCGCGGTTGTGGCGCGATCCGGTCCGCGGGTCGGCGACGAATTCGCGCTTCTCGGGCGGGGTCTGGTCCCACATCGCCTTGGTGATGCGCCAGGGGCGGTAGGCGTCGAAGATGAGCAGGCCATATCCCGCCGCCTCGGCGCGGGTCTGCACCTTCGACAAAGCCTCGGCCACGGGTCGCTGCGCCACCGCGCGCGAGACGGGGTAGAGCACCCGGCCCATGAAGTTGGCGGGCGTGGCATAGCGGATGTCGAGCCTGAGGCGCGGATCCAGCCGCGCGAGGTCGACCAGATCGGGCGTCGCGGTCGCCTGCGGGTCTTGCGGCAGGGCGAGCGCCGGACCGCCGCGCGCCCCGCAGCCGCCGAGCACCCCCGCCACCACACCCGCCCCAAGCCCGCGCAGCACCGCGCGGCGGGTCGGCGGCAGGGCGGTTGCGGAGGGCAGGGCGGTCATGGCCAAGACACATAGGCCAGCCACACCACCCGTGCCACAAGCGATTCTTGGCCCCTTGCGGGATACAGCGGGGATTACCTGCGTTGAGGGTCTTGTGGCGCGATGCAGAATCGCTACCTTGAGGCACGATATGAAGGAATTCTTCCAGCACGCTGCCACGACCGACGGGGTGACCGTCCGCGTCGCCGTCAACTACCTTCCGGAGCAGTCGCATCCGGAGGCGGGCAAGTGGTTCTGGGTCTATCACATCCGCATCGAGAACGGCAGCCACGAGCCGCTGCGCCTGCGCACCCGCCACTGGCGCATCACCGACGGGCGCGGGATGGTGAACCATGTCGATGGCGAGGGCGTGGTCGGCGAACAGCCGTTGCTCGCGCCGGGGCAGAGCCATGACTATGTCTCGGGCTGCCCGCTGACGACGCCGTTCGGCTCGATGGAGGGGTTCTACACCTTCCAGCGCCCCGACGGCTCGCCGTTCGAGGTGCGCATCCCCTTCTTCCCGCTCTCCGCGCCCGAGACGGCCGAGGGCCGCAGCCCGCGCTAGGCTTGCCCTAAGCCCTTGTCGGGCCTAATTCGGCCAGCGTGAAGCGCACCCATCTCCCCTTGAATGCCCTGCGCGTGTTCGACGCGGCGGCGCGGCATCTCTCCTTCACCCGCGCCGCGGACGAGCTCGCCGTCACCCCGGCCGCCGTGGGCCAGCAGATCCGCGCGCTCGAGGACGTGCTCGGCGTCGTCCTTTTCCGCCGCACCTCCAAGGGCCTCGAATTGACGCCCGAGGGCGAGGCCGGGCTTGACCCTTTACGCGAAGGCTTCCTGCGCTTCGAAGAGAGCGTCGAGGCGATGCAGGCCGGCCAGGCCTCGGACCGTTACACCATCGCCGTCCCGCGCGAATTCTATGCCGAGTGGCTCGCCCCGCGCCTCGCCCGCTTCCAGGCGGGCACCCCCGGCGTGCAATATATCCTCGCGCCAGATGAACATGCCGATTTCACCGAGGCCAATCTCGACCTCGCGATCCGGCTGGTCGACGGGCCGGGCGATCTCGAAGGCGTGCAGCTCGCCCCCGCCATGCGCGTCACCGTCGCCGCGCCCGAGCACCGCGACGCTTGGATCGACTGGCCCGGCATGCCCATGCCCGAGGGGAAGAACCCCTGCATCAAGGCCGGCAGCCCCGGACAGGCGCTCGCCTCCGCGCTCGCCGGAATGGGCCGCACGATCCTGCCGCTGGCGCTGGCCGAAGCCGCGATCGCGCGCGGGGCGCTCACCGTGCTCGAAGGCCCCGAGCCCGGACAACGCGCCTATTGGCTGATCGCCCCCCCGCCGCAATGGCGCAGCAAGAAAGTCCGCGCGCTAACCGCCTTTCTTGCGTCCTGAGCCTCGGCGCTTTTCGCGCTCCTCCTCCAGCACGTCCTCGCGGATCCATTCATAGATCGGGTGGCCGGGCACCAGATCGCGCGCATCGACGCGATATTGCCCGCGATAGCGCAGCACGAAGCACAGCATCGAATTGGCATGCGGGTTATAGGGCGCGTCCGACAGCGCCCGTTCGAGCGCGCAATCCTCGAGCCGCAGCACCCCCCAGCGCAGCGCCTCGTCCCAGGCCCGGGCAAAGTCCTTCGCACCGGGCTGCTTGCGCAGCTTGTAGAGCGCCTCCATCGAACGCCCGATATGGGCGGCGGCCGAGGTGACGATGCCGGTCTCGGCCAGCCGCAGCACAAAGGCCCGCTGGAGATCGGGCGTGATCGAATTGCGGCTCGGCTGCTTGTGGAGATAGGGCGCAAAGTCGAGCACCGGATCATCCTCGGCAAACACCGCCGGCTCGAACTCCCACGCGACCTCGGAGGTGGCCTGCCGCGGCGTCGCCCGCTTGTTGCGCCGGATGGGACCGGGGTCGGGGTAGGGCTCGTCGTCCTCGAACATGGGGGAGGGAATGGCAGAGGGCGGGGGAGTAGGAAAATGGTTTCGTCATTGCGAGGAGCGAAGCGACGCGGCAATCCAGAGCCGCTGGGGAATTCGCTCTGGATTGGTAGGCCTACGGCCAGCTGCGCGTCCGCTACGCTCGCAATGACCAGAAGGGGGAGCCACCAACCATGCGTGTGGCACTGGTCCGGCGGGCGAAGCCTCGCCGCAAGCGCGCTCGTCCTCAAGTAGCGCAGCGATAGGACAGCAAGAACGCGCGCCGCTCCTTATGGCGCGAAAGCCGAAGCGGAGCTGAACGAGCGAAGCGAGGACAACCGGACGGAAGTCCGCCGCCCGCCTGCCACAACGAAGGAGGTGGGGGTTTTCGCTATCGCGAGGCACCCTCGGGTTTCGAAGATCACATACTATGCTTCAAACTTCACAGAAAGCTCATCCTCTATGCCAAGCTCGCTAAGCGCAGCCTTCATGCGATCAAATTTCAATTTATTATCCAAATTGCCTTCAATGAAATAACCATCAGCAATTTTGAGTGGGCTTCGCAAGATTGCCGGATCAGCTGAAATCTGAAGTCGCTCACTCAGTCGGGTTCCTTGGAAAGCCTCTGGCTGGAGGTCAAACAACTGCGAGAATATCTCTACGTAGAGTCGCGCAACCTGGCGGACTATGATCTTCTTTCCGAAAAACACCGCATATTCTAGCTTCTTGTGGCGAGGCTCCTCTGCGTCAAAGATATTGACCTCACCCAAATCGGAAACGTCATCTAGAACTACATTTGGCGCGGGCCAAATGTACAAAAATCTCTCAGATATCTGCTTGATACGATCTTGAATTTCGGCGACCCCCCAACGGTCTAAATCCTTCAGAGCCCGATTGAGCCAGAGGCGACTGAAGGCATATCCTTGCTCTAAGCCATCATCATTCATATCTCGTTTGGCGATAAAGCCTTTGTTGCCGAGCTTTCCGTTATTTCCGGAGAGCGTAAGATTACCAATCGTGTTGAGATATTTATCTGATATCTCGTTAAACTCATCTGAAGACAGCGCCTGCTTCCACACAAGATCTGGATTTTGTGGGAATATGTGCTCAATCGTCAGTAGCGGGGAGGATACGTCAACTACCTCAGAGTTGTTGAAATTTTCAATTTTATCAAAAAAGTAATTTCTGCTCTTGGGCTTTGTGTTGTATATATCTTTGTATTTAAGGTTTTCAATAACCTCGACGTCTCTAGGAAATCGCTGCGTGCCCGTTCGTTGCATCAGACTTTTTTCAAGAGACGGTAAATAGAAATCTTTATCGATTCTGTCGTAAAGATTCATAAATATTTTGTTTAGGGCGTGGGTCGGTAGTCCGACGATAAATCGCCTCCATGCGAAAGATTGAACGAGCTTAAGTACAAACAGAAATTCCTCGTCAGATATGACATCTGTATCGTAGTCTTGATATACTTGCATCAGGAAGGGGTAGGCGACACTTATTTCTAAGCTGTTTATGTAATGTAGTTCGCGGGAAATTTTTGAATTTTCTTCGCGATCAGGATTCAAAAGTCTCGAGTAAATCTTTGCAAATGTCCGAATTTCAGAAAGAATTTCAATCAACTTATCACGGTTCGGGGTGGGAAAGTTTTCTTTGAATTTTTCATATACCTGCGATTTGTTCGGAATCTCCTTGTTCTTCATCGTAAGGTAGTCGCGAACAAAGTCGGATACTCTGCTCTCGTTCGTGACAAAATTTTTAGCACTTTCCTCAATCGGCGCCCAAAAGTTACTGAAAACTTGCTCTTGCTCCACGCGGGGCAGCCCCATCAGAATGTAATTTCTAATGAGATCAGCCTGAGACAACTCCAAGCCTGTCGAGTTTAGGCTTTCAAATATACGCTGCGGACTGTCTTTTTGACGATCGAGCGCAATCTCAACAAAGACGAGACGCTGCAGACCTTTTAAAATTATCGGAGCGGTTTTTGAATTTATTTTCTCAAAGAAAAATCGGAAATTCTCCAAAATCCTAGAAAAAGGTAAGTCGATGTATGACTTATCGGGGGTTAAAACGTATGAAAGAGCGATTTTATTATTGTCCGTCGGTTTCAGTTTTAATTTTTCCGATTCTTCTGCGAACTTATTCACGAGATATGTCTCGTAAATTTTGTCCGAGAGCGATCTATTATTTTCAGAAAGTGCGTGCCTGTATAAAGCAATGTACAATAGAGTAATTGTAGTAAGCCTTTGTTGTCCGTCAATTATTGTCAATTCTGTTAGTCCAGAAGTTGTGTAAACGTCGTCGTGAACATAAACGACGCTCCCAATGAAGTGCATTGTACTTTCTTCACTTTGGCCGACCTGCATTATGTCTCTGAGTAACTGCTCGCACTGGGTCCGCGTCCAATCATAATTGCGTTGATACACTGGGATTGCGAATGTTGTTTCATTATTCGCTAAGAATTTTTCGACTTTGGTTTCAGAGGCCTTCATGGGGCGTGGTATCCTCTTCTTTTTGCAAGCTTAAGTCTAACCCGCATAGGTTCCAGCGTCTAGCTTTTGGATGTACCCTTTGGGGGATTTCCTTTGAATGATCTGGTGCTCCATCTGGGCTTCAGAGCGGGCGGGTGCGCAGGGGTTGTTAATTGCCGTCGTCCTGCCTCTGGCATCGTTGCCGAACATGCCGGGCCAGTTGAATTCTGCGGAATCCCCTCCAACACCCACCCTTGACCCTCTACCCGATCCCGCCTAAGGGCGCGCATCTTCCGGGCCTCGCTCGGATTGAGCTGAACATTGGCGGTCATGTCCCTCACACGGGGCAGCCGACAAAGTAACCCGGTCTTTTCAGGCGGGTGGAGCGTTTTCGGCTCGCGATATGTGGCGCTGACGGGGCAAGATTCCCGCCGCGCGCGCTTTCGCGATTCGTGATCTCCTCACCGGTCTGGCCATGGCCTCAAGCAAGGTGAAGTGAGAACTTAATGCCGACAATCAACCAGCTGGTCCGCAAGGGCCGCGTTCCGCAGAAGGCCAAGAGCAAGGTCCCTGCGATGGAGCAGAACCCGCAGAAGCGCGGCGTCTGCACCCGCGTCTACACGACGACCCCGAAGAAGCCGAACTCGGCGCTGCGCAAGGTGGCCAAGGTCCGCCTGACCAACCAGCGCGAAGTCATCAGCTACATCCCGGGCGAAGGCCACAACCTGCAGGAGCACTCCGTGGTGCTGATCCGCGGCGGGCGTGTGCGCGACCTTCCCGGCGTGCGCTACCACGTGCTGCGCGGCGTCCTCGACACGCAGGGCGTGAAGGATCGCAAGCAGTCGCGCTCGAAGTACGGCGCCAAGCGTCCGAAGTAAGGTTCAACGGGGCTACGGTCCTCCGCTTCACCCTGCCACCGACCAGGTGGCTTCTGGGTGGTCGGCCAAAAAGGCCGGAAACGCGGAGTGGGCCGGAGCCGCAAGGCGGACCCGGACGGGTTCGCCGCATTCCGAAGGAATTAAGAAGATGTCACGTCGTCGTCGTCCCGAGAAGCGGGAAATCCTGCCTGATCCGCAGTACGGAGATCAGGTGCTGTCGAAGTTCATGAACAACCTCATGCTCGACGGGAAGAAGGCCGTTGCCGAAAAGATCGTCTATGGCGCGCTCGCCACGGTCGAGAGCAAGGCCAAGGCCGATCCGATCCAGCTGTTCCACGATGCGCTGAACAACGTGAAGCCGCAGGTCGAGGTCCGCAGCCGCCGCGTCGGTGGTGCGACCTACCAGGTGCCGGTGGAAGTGCGCCCCGAGCGTGCCCAGGCCCTCGCGATCCGCTGGCTGATCAACGCCGCGCGCGGTCGTCCGGAAACCACGATGGCCGCGCGGCTGTCGGGCGAGCTGATGGATGCCGCCAACAACCGCGGCAACGCGGTCAAGAAGCGGGAAGACACCCACCGCATGGCCGACGCCAACCGGGCCTTCTCGCACTACCGCTGGTAACTCCGTTGATTGTGGGCAGCCGAAGGGCCTGGTCTTTCGGCTGTCACAATCATCCCTATATGGGGCGCTGACCGCACGCAGGCGGCCCCCTCACTCGTAAGGAACCTGATATGGCCCGCGAATATCCGCTGGAGCGCTATCGCAATATCGGCATCATGGCGCACATCGATGCCGGCAAGACCACGACGACCGAGCGTATTCTCTACTACACCGGCAAGTCCTACAAGATCGGCGAAGTGCATGATGGTGCCGCGACGATGGACTGGATGGAGCAGGAGCAGGAGCGCGGGATCACCATCACCTCGGCCGCGACCACGACCTTCTGGACCGCCGAAGATCCGACCATGGATCCGATGAGCGACCCCGAAGCGCTGCGCGCCAACATGCCCAAGCACCGCATCAACATCATCGACACCCCGGGCCACGTGGACTTCACCATCGAAGTCGAGCGCAGCCTGCGCGTCCTCGACGGCGCGGTCGCGGTGTTCGACGGCGTGGCGGGCGTGGAGCCCCAGTCGGAAACTGTGTGGCGTCAGGCCGACAAGTACGGCGTCCCCCGTATGTGCTTCATCAACAAGTTGGACCGCACCGGTGCCGACTTCTACTACTGCGTCCAGTCGATCATCGACCGTCTCGGCGCGACCCCGCTGGTGCTCTATCTCCCGATCGGGGCCGAGAGCCAGCTGCAGGGCGTGGTCGACCTCGTGAACAACCGCGGCATCGTCTGGAAGGACGAGAGCCTCGGCGCGAAGTACGAATTCATCGCCATCCCCGATGATCTGGCGGACAAGGCTGCCGAATATCGCGAGAAGCTGATCGAGACCGCCGTCGAACAGGACGACGATGTCATGGAAGCCTATCTCGAAGGCAACGAGCCCGATGCCGCGACCCTCAAGCGCCTGATCCGCAAGGGCACCATGGCACGCGCTTTCGTGCCGGTGGTGTGCGGCTCGGCGTTCAAGAACAAGGGCGTGCAGCCCCTGCTCGACGCCGTGGTCGACTACATGCCGTCGCCGCTCGACGTTCCGGCGATCAAGGGCGTGCTGCCTGACAGCGAAGAGGAAGCCGAGCGCCCCTCGAGCGACGATGCACCGTTTTCGGCGCTGGCGTTCAAGATCATGAACGACCCGTTCGTCGGCTCGCTGACCTTCACCCGCATCTATTCGGGCAAGCTCACCAAGGGCCAGGTCCTGAACTCGGTGAAGGACAAGAAGGAAAAGATCGGCCGCATGCTGCTGATGCACTCGAACAACCGCGAGGACATCGATGAGGCATTTGCCGGCGACATCGTCGCGCTGGCCGGCATGAAGGACACCACCACCGGGGACACCCTGTGCGACGCGTCCAAGCCGATCATCCTCGAGCGCATGGAATTCCCCGAGCCGGTGATCGAGCTCTCGGTCGAACCCAAGACCAAGGCCGACCAGGAAAAGATGGGCATCGCGCTCAACCGTCTCGCGCAGGAGGACCCGTCCTTCCGCGTGTCGACCGATCACGAGAGCGGCCAGACCATCATCAAGGGCATGGGCGAACTCCACCTCGACATCATCGTCGACCGCATGCGTCGCGAGTTCAAGGTCGAGGCCAATGTCGGTGCGCCGCAGGTGGCCTATCGCGAATACCTCGCCCGTGAAGTCGAAGTCGACTACACCCACAAGAAGCAGTCGGGCGGCTCGGGCCAGTTCGGCCGCGTGAAGGTTGTCGTCACTCCGGGTGAACGCGGCCAGGGCGTGACCTTCGAAGACGCGATCAAGGGCGGGAACATCCCGCGCGAATACATCCCGGCGATCGAGAAGGGCTTCCGCGAGCAGGCCGAAAGCGGCCACCTCGTGGGCTTCCCGATCATCGACTTCTCGATCAAGCTGATCGATGGTGCCTACCACGACGTCGACTCGAGCGCGATCGCGTTCGAAATCGCCGCCCGCGGCGCCATGCGCGAAGTCGCCCAGAAGTCGGGCATCAAGCTGCTCGAGCCGATCATGAAGGTCGAAGTTGTCACCCCGGACGATTACCTGGGCGACGTCATCGGCGACCTCAACAGCCGGCGCGGTCAGATCCAGGGCACCGATACCCGCGGCAATGCCCAGGCGGTCGAGGCGTTCGTCCCGCTCGCCAACATGTTCGGCTACGTCAACGAACTGCGCTCGTTCACCCAGGGCCGCGCGCAGTACACCATGCAGTTCTCGCACTATGACGAGGTTCCGGCCAACGTCGCAGCCGAGGTCAAGGAGAAACTTGCCTAAGCTGCTTCGGCAGTCTAGGGGCGGCGCCTGATTCTGCGGGTGCCGCCACACTCTCCCGCGAACACACATTTTCATCCAAGAAGGTACACCAGAGAAATGGCCAAGGAAAAGTTCCAGCGGAATAAGCCGCACTGCAACATCGGCACCATCGGTCACGTTGACCATGGCAAGACCACCCTGACCGCGGCGATCACCAAGGTGATGGCTGAAACCTACGGCGGTAGCGCCGTGGACTTCGCCAACATCGACAAGGCTCCGGAAGAGCGCGAGCGCGGCATCACCATCTCGACCGCGCACGTCGAGTATGAATCGGCTGCCCGTCACTACGCGCACGTCGACTGCCCGGGTCACGCTGACTACGTGAAGAACATGATCACCGGTGCCGCCCAGATGGACGGCGCGATCCTGGTGGTGAACGCTGCCGACGGCCCGATGCCGCAGACCCGCGAGCACATCCTGCTCGCCCGTCAGGTCGGCGTGCCGGCGCTTGTCGTGTACATGAACAAGGTCGACCAGGTTGACGACGAGGAAATCCTCGAGCTCGTCGAACTCGAAGTGCGCGAGCTGCTCTCGTCGTACGACTTCGACGGCGACAACATTCCGATCGTCAAGGGTTCGGCTCTGGCCGCGCTCGAAGGCCGCGATGACAACATCGGCAAGGACTCGATCATCGCCCTGATCGAAGCCGTCGACCAGTACATCCCGCAGCCCGACCGTCCGGTCGACAAGGACTTCCTGATGCCGATCGAAGACGTGTTCTCGATCTCGGGTCGCGGCACCGTGGTGACCGGCCGTATCGAAACCGGCATCGTGAACGTCGGCGACGAAGTCGAAATCGTCGGCATCAAGGACACCCGCAAGACCACCGTCACCGGCGTCGAAATGTTCCGCAAGCTGCTCGATCGCGGCGAAGCCGGCGACAACATCGGTGCGCTGATCCGCGGCGTCGGCCGTGAAGAAGTCGAGCGTGGCCAGGTGCTCTGCAAGCCCGGTTCGGTCAAGCCGCACACCGAGTTCGAAGCCGAAGTCTACGTGCTGTCGAAGGACGAAGGTGGCCGTCACACGCCGTTCTTCGCCAACTACCGCCCGCAGTTCTACTTCCGCACCACCGACGTGACCGGCGAAGTGATCCTTCCCGAAGGCACCGAAATGGTGATGCCGGGCGACAACGTCTCGATCGGCGTCAAGCTGATCGCGCCGATCGCCATGGACGAAGGTCTGCGCTTCGCGATCCGCGAAGGTGGCCGCACCGTGGGTTCGGGCGTCGTTGCCAAGATCACCAAGTAAGGTTCTGCTCCCTTAGGGAGCGCAACTGAACGCTTTGAGGCCCGGCCGCTCTACGAGCTGCCGGGCCTTTTGGCGTCTAAGGGTAGGGCAGTCTGGCGCGGCAAACGCGGTCGTTTCACGGTCACGTAATTTCCTTGCCAAGCCCCCTTGCCTTAGGAGGGCGCTCCCCGTATAGGCGCGCATCCGCAGACGAGATTCGTCCCGTCTGTAACGAGTTTTGAGGAAGGCCGCCCGCTCACGGGAAACCGGATGCACGCGGGGCGGTCTTTGTTTTTGGGAAATGCCGGGCAACCGGCGGCTCCTTGGCTCTTTCGCATCGGTAGTAGGACATGGAAGCTCAGAATATCCGTATTCGCCTCAAGGCGTTCGACCACCGCGTTCTCGACCAGGCCACTGGTGAGATCGCTGATACGGCCCGCCGCACCGGCGCTCTTATTCGTGGCCCCATTCCCCTGCCGACGCGTATCGAGAAGTTCACCGTGAACCGCGGCCCGCACGTCGACAAGAAGTCGCGCGAGCAGTTCGAGGTGCGCACCTACAAGCGGCTGCTCGACATCGTGCAGCCCAACGCCCAGACCGTGGACGCGCTGATGAAGCTCGATCTGGCTGCCGGCGTGAACGTCGAGATCAAGCTGGCGTAAGCCAGCCGAAATGCCCCCTCCTTCGGGTGGGGGCCTCTATCGTTGGAGCGATATGCGCTCCGCCTGACGATAGGGTGGATACCGCCGGAGACACTCTCCGGGCCGCGTCCCCCGTCTCGCTTCCTGCGGCCACCCGGCCAGCGGAAGCACTCAGCCCGGACGGGGCGATGCTTGAAAATTCGGGCTGAACTGGGCTGCGGCGCTTGCGTCGTGGCCTGCCATGCACCTTGCGGATGGTCCGTAGGGTGCCTCTGTTGAGGAGTAACAAGACGATGCGCACCGGCGTGATCGCAAAGAAAGTCGGGATGACCCGCCTCTTCCAGGAGGACGGACGGCACGTGCCAGTGACCGTTCTGTCGCTGGAAGATTGCCAGGTGGTTTCGCACCGCACCGCAGAGCGCGATGGCTATTTCGCGCTCCAGCTGGGTGCTGGCGAAGCCAAGCAGAAGAATGTCGCCAAGCCGCAGCGCGAGCACTTCGCTAAGGCTGACGTCGGCCTCAAGAAGCAGGTCGCCGAATTCCGCGTGGAGAGCGAAGACGCGCTCGTGCCCGTCGGCGCGACCATCTCGGCTGACCACTTCGTCGCCGGCCAGAAGGTCGACATCACCGGCCACACGCAGGGCAAGGGCTTTGCGGGCGCCATGAAGCGCTGGGGCTTCGGCGGTATGCGCGCCACCCACGGCGTGTCGATCTCGCACCGTGCGCATGGTTCGACCGGTAACCGTCAGGATCCGGGCCGCGTGTTCAAGGGCAAGAAGATGGCCGGCCACATGGGCGACCGTCAGCGCACCCAGCAGAACCTCGAAATCGTTCGCACCGACGCCGAGCGCGGTCTGCTGTTCGTCAAGGGCTCGGTCCCGGGCTCGAAGAACGGCTGGCTGCTCGTGCGCGATGCCGTGAAGCTGCCGCTCCCCGAAGGTCTGCCGTTCCCCGGCGCCGTGCTCCAGAAGCACGCTCCGGTCGCTGACGAGACCCCCTCGGTCGTGGAAGCTGCTGCCGAAGAAGCCATGGTGACCGAAGGTGCCGAAGCCGGCGCCGAGGCCACCGAAGAAAACAAGGAAGGCTGAGCCATGAAGATCAAGGTTCAGAAAATCGACGGCGGGAAGGCCGCAGGCGATATCGAACTGTCGGATGACGTGTTCGGCATCGAGCCGCGCGCCGACATCCTGCACCGCGTCGTGACCTGGCAGCTCGAGAACCGCCGCGGCACCGCCCGCCCGACGCGTGAGCGTTCGGACGTGGCCCGCACCGGCAAGAAGTTCGGCCGCCAGAAGGGTGGTGGTACCGCCCGTCACGGCGACCGCGCGGCTCCGATCTTCATCGGCGGCGGCAAGGCTCACGGTGCGCGCAAGCGTGACTTCGAGCAGTCGCTCAACAAGAAGATCCGCGCGCTCGGCCTGAAGATGGCGCTTTCGAGCAAGGCCAAGGACGGCCTGGTCGTGGTCGACAGCCTCGAGCTGGCCGAAGCCAAGACCAAGATCCTCAAGGGTCACCTCGCCAAGGCCGGTCTTTCGGGCAAGGTGCTGGTGATCGACGGCGAACAGGTCGACGCGGGCTTCAAGAAGGCTGCGGGCAACCTGCCGGGCATCAACGTGCTCCCGGCGATCGGCGCCAACGTCTACGACATCCTCAACCACGACACGCTGGTCCTCACCAAGGCCGCGGTCGAAAAGCTGGAGGCGCGCTTCAATGGCTAAGAAGCAGACCGTCGATGCGCGTCATTACGACGTGATCCTCGCCCCCCACATCACCGAGAAGTCGACCCTCGCGTCCGAACAGAACGCGGTTGTCTTCAAGGTGGCCAAGGACGCGACCAAGCCCCAGATCAAGGAAGCCATCGAAGCGATCTACGACAAGAAGGTCGTCGCGGTGAACACCCTGGTCGTCAAGGGCAAGACCAAGCGCTGGAAGGGCAAGGCCTATCAGCGCACCGACGTGAAGAAGGCGATCGTCACCCTCGCCGAGGGTGAAATGATCGACATCACCAGCGGTATCTGAGGCCAAGGGACAGGACACGAACAATGGCACTCAAGAACTACAAGCCGACCAGTCCCGCGCGCCGCGGTCTGATCTTGGTCGACAAGTCGGCCCTGTACAAGGGCAAGCCGGTCAAGTCGCTTACCGAAGGCAAGCGCAAGACCGGTGGCCGCAACAACAAGGGCCATGTCACCTCGCGTGGCATCGCCGGTGGTCACAAGCAGAAGTACCGCTTCATCGACTTCAAGCGTCGCAAGTGGGACATGCCGGCCACCGTCGAGCGTCTCGAGTATGACCCGAACCGCACGGCTTTCATCGCTCTCGTCAAGTACGAGGACGGCGAGCAGGCCTACATCATCGCTCCGCAGCGTCTCGCTGTCGGCGACACGGTGGTGGCGGGCGAGAAGACCGACACCAAGCCGGGCAACGCGATGCTGCTGGGCCAGATGCCGGTCGGCACGATCTGCCACAATGTCGAGATGAAGCCGGGCAAGGGTGGCCAGATCGCCCGTTCGGCCGGCACCTATGTGCAGGTCGTCGGTCGTGACCGCGCTTTCGTCATCGTCCGCCTCAACTCGGGCGAGCAGCGCTACCTGCGCGCCGATTGCATGGGCACGGTGGGTGCGGTGTCGAACCCCGACAACGGCAACCAGAACTTTGCCAAGGCCGGCCGCTCGCGCTGGATGGGCAAGCGTCCGCTGACCCGCGGCGTTGCGAAGAACCCGGTCGACCACCCGCACGGTGGTGGTGAAGGCCGCACCTCGGGTGGCCGTCATCCGGTGACCCCGTGGGGCAAGCCGACCAAGGGTGCCCGCACGCGCCATAACAAGCAGACGGACAAGATGATCATCCGTTCGCGTCACGCGAAGAAGAAGAGGTAAGAGACGATGGCACGTTCCGTCTGGAAAGGTCCGTTTGTCGAGCTGAGCCTGCTGAAGAAGGCTGAAAGCGCGCAGGAAACCACGAACGCCAAGCCGATCAAGACCTGGTCGCGGCGTTCGACGATCCTGCCGCAGTTCGTCGGGCTCACCTTCAACGTCTACAACGGGCACAAGTTCATTCCCGTTTCGGTTTCGGAAGAAATGGTCGGCCACAAGCTTGGTGAATTTGCGCCCACGCGCACCTTCCCCGGTCACGCTGCCGACAAGAAGGGCAAGCGCTAATGGGCAAGGCAAAGGCACCCCGCCGCGTGGGCGATAACGAGGCGCTGGCCGTCGGCACCACCATCCGTGGTTCGGCGCAGAAGCTCAACCTCGTTGCTGCCCTGATCCGCGGCAAGAAGGCCGAAGAGGCGATGAACATCCTCGCTTTTTCGAAGCGGGCGATGGCGCGCGATGCGAGCAAGGTGCTCGCCTCGGCGATCGCCAACGCGGAAAACAACCACAACCTCGATGTCGACGCGCTGATCGTCGCTGAAGCGAGCGTGGGCAAGTCGGTGACGATGAAGCGCTTCCACACCCGTGGCCGCGGCAAGTCGACCCGGATCCTCAAGCCGTTCTCGCGTCTGCGGATCGTCGTTCGCGAAGCAGAGGAGGCCTAAGATGGGTCAGAAGAGCAATCCGATCGGTCTGCGTCTGCAGATCAACCGCACCTGGGACAGCCGCTGGTACGCCGAAGGGCGTGACTACGCGGGCCTGCTCAAGGAAGACCTCGCGATCCGCAAGTACGTCATGGAAAACCTGCCGCAGGCGGCGATTTCCAAGGTCGTGATCGAGCGTCCGGCCAAGCTGTGCCGCGTTTCGATCTTTGCTGCGCGTCCGGGCGTCATCATCGGCAAGAAGGGCGCGGACATCGAGAAGCTGCGCTCCAAGCTCGCCAAGATGACCGCGAGCGAGGTGAAGCTGAACATCGTCGAGATCCGCAAGCCGGAAATCGATGCCAAGCTCGTTGCGCAGGGCATTGCCGACCAGCTGGTGCGCCGCGTGGCGTTCCGCCGGGCGATGAAGCGTGCCGTGCAGTCGGCGCTCCGTCTGGGTGCCGAAGGCATCAAGATCGTTTGTGGCGGCCGTCTCGGCGGGGCGGAAATCGCCCGCGTCGAATGGTACCGCGAAGGCCGCGTTCCGCTCCACACCCTGCGTGCGAACATCGACTATGCCGAAGCCGAGGCGCTCACCGCCTACGGGATCATCGGCATCAAGGTGTGGATCTTCAAGGGCGAGATCCTCGCTCACGATCCGACCGCGCAGGACCGCCTGATGATGGAAGCCCAGACTTCCGGCGTCCGTCCGGCTCGTTGAGGTAACAGACAATGTTGCAACCGAAGAAAACCAAGTTCCGCAAGCAGTTCAAGGGCCGGATCAAGGGCGAAGCCAAGGGTGGCACCACCCTCAACTTCGGCTCCTACGGGCTCAAGGCGCTTGAGCCGGAGCGTGTCACCGCCCGCCAGATCGAAGCGGCTCGCCGTGCGATCACCCGTCACATCAAGCGTCAGGGCCGTCTCTGGATCCGCGTGTTCCCCGATGTGCCGGTGTCGAAGAAGCCTGCCGAAGTCCGTCAGGGTAAGGGCAAGGGTTCGGTCGAATACTGGGCAGCCAAGGTGAAGCCGGGCCGCATCCTGTTCGAACTCGACGGCGTTGCCGGCCCGCTGGCCGCCGAGGCATTCGAGCGTGCAGCGATGAAGCTGCCGATCAAGACCAAGGTTGTCGCCCGTCTCGGCGACACCAGCCACCTGGGAGGCGAATAATGGCCGATATCGCGGACCTTCGCACCAAGACCGATGACCAGCTGAACGCCGAGCTCACCGAGCTCAAGCGCGAGCAGTTCAACCTGCGGTTCCAGGCTGCGACCAACCAGCTCGAGGCTCCCTCGCGCATCCGTCAGGTGCGCCGGACCATCGCGCAGATCAAGACGCTGCAGAGCGAGCGTGCGGCGAAAGCCGCCGCCGCCAAGGCGTAAGGAGTAAGCACAATGCCCAAGCGCATCCTCGTCGGGACTGTGACCTCCGACAAGACCGACAAGACCGTCACCGTGAAGGTCGAACGCAAGGTGAAGCACCCGCTCTACGGGAAGATCATCCGTCGTTCGAAGAAGTATCACGCGCACGACGAGAACAACGAATACACCGTGGGCGATGTCGTGCGGATCGAAGAGACCCGTCCGATTTCGAAGACCAAGACCTGGGCCGTCAAGGACCGGGTCGTCGCGGGCGGCACCCAGGCGATCGAGGCTGATCTCGACGTCGCGGAAGCCGGCAACTGAATTAGCGTAAACGGAACTGCCGGGCCCCGGTCGGATCGGGCGTCCCGGTAAGCCAGTGAGAAGGAAGACGGATCAATGATCCAGATGCAATCCAATCTCGACGTCGCGGACAACAGCGGCGCCAAGCGCGTCCAGTGCATCAAGGTGCTGGGCGGGTCGAAGCGTCGTACCGCGGGCGTCGGCGACGTGATCGTCGTCTCCATCAAGGAGGCGCAACCGCGCGCGAAGGTCAAGAAGGGCGACGTTCACCGCGCCGTGATCGTGCGTACCCGCAAGGACGTGCGCCGTCCGGATGGCACCGTCATCCGTTTCGACACCAATGCCGCCGTGCTGGTCAACAAGAACGAGGAGCCGATCGGCACCCGTATCTTTGGCCCGGTGGTGCGTGAACTGCGCTCGCGCGGCTTCATGAAGATCATCTCGCTTGCTCCGGAGGTGCTGTAATGTCGGCCGCCAAGATCAAGAAGGGTGACAGCGTCGTCGTGCTGTCGGGCAAGGACAAGGGTCGCACCGGTACGGTCTCCCAGGTTCTCCCGAAGGACGGCAAGGTTGTCGTCGAGGGCGTGAACATCGTCGCCCGTCACCGCAAGCCCAGCCAGCAGAACCCGCAGGGTGGCATCGACCGGTTCCCGGCCCCGATGCACATCTCGAAGGTTGCTGTGGCTGATCCCAAGACTGGCAAGCCCACCCGCGTCCGTTTCGAAGTGAAGGACGGCAAGAAGGTGCGCGTTGCCGTGAAGAGCGGGGAGACCATCAATGGCTGATGCAACCTACACGCCGCGGATGAAGGCGAAGTACGACGCCGAAATCGTCAAGGCGATGACCGAGAAGTTTGGTTACACGAACCGTCTCGAAGTCCCGAAGATCGAGAAGATCACGCTCAACATGGGTGTGGGCGAAGCGAGCCAGGACAAGAAGAAGGTCCAGACCGCTGCCGAGGAAATGGCGCTGATCGCCGGCCAGAAGCCGGTCATCACCATCGCCAAGAAGTCGATCGCGCAGTTCAAGCTGCGTGAAGGCATGCCGATCGGTTGCAAGGTCACCCTGCGCCGCGAACGCATGTACGAATTCCTCGATCGTCTCGTGACCGTGGCCATGCCGCGCATCCGTGACTTCCGTGGTCTGAACGCCAAGTCGTTCGATGGCCGCGGCAACTACGCGATGGGTCTCAAGGAACAGATCGTGTTCCCGGAAATCAGCTACGACAAGATCGAGAAGGTGCGTGGGATGGACATCATCGTCACCACCACTGCCAAGACCGACGAAGAGGCGCGCGAGCTGCTGCGTCTGTTCGGTTTCCCCTTCCAGGGCGAAGCCAAGGGTGAACAGAAGGAGGCGGCGTGAGCCGCTTCCTCGTAGAGACACGAAAGAAGAGAGCTTAAGTCCATGGCGAAACTGAGTTCGATCAACAAGAACGAACGCCGCAAGAAGCTCGTCAAGCAGTACGCTGCGAAGTACGAGAAGCTGAAGGCGATCGCTGACGATGAGTCCCTCGACGAGACCGAGCGTCTGGTCGCGCGCCTCAAGATGGCGGAAATCCCGCGCAACGCGAACCCGACCCGGGTGCGCAACCGCTGCGCCACCACCGGCCGCCCCCGCGGCTACTACCGCAAGTTCGGCATCAACCGTATCGAACTGCGCGAACTCGGCAACAGCGGGATGATTCCCGGTCTGACCAAGTCGAGCTGGTGAGGACCAAGTAGATGGCTATGACCGATCCCCTGGGTGACATGCTCACCCGCATCCGCAACGGCCAGCAGGCGAAGAAGGACTCGGTCCTCACGCCCGCTAGCAAGCTGCGCGCCAACGTTCTCGAAGTGCTCCAGCGCGAGGGCTACATCCGTGGCTACTCCGAGGACAACTCGGGCAAGCACCCGGCGCTGCGGATCGAACTGAAGTATTTCGAAGGCGAGCCCGCGATCAAGCACGTGGCCCGCGTCTCGAAGCCCGGCCGCCGCGTCTATTCGGGTTCCAAGGAACTCCCGACGATCCGCAACGGTCTTGGCATCACCATCGTCTCGACGCCGCGCGGCGTGCTCTCGGATGCCGAGGCACGCAGCCACAACGTCGGCGGCGAAGTGCTGGCGGAGGTGTTCTGATGAGCCGCATCGGCAAAAGGCCGGTGGCGATCCCTGGCGGGGTGACGGCCACCATCGATAACGGCACGCTGAGCGTGAAGGGCCCCAAGGGCACCCTGACGCTGGGTCTGTCCGACCTCATCGACTACAAGGTCGAAGAGGGCGAGATCCTGGTCAAGCCGGCCAATGACAGCAAGCAGGCGCGCGCCTTCTGGGGCATGCAGCGCACGCTGGTGTCGAACTTGGTCGAAGGCGTCACCGACGGCTTCACCAAGGTGCTCGTCATCAAGGGCGTCGGCTACCGTGCGAATGCGCAGGGCTCCACGCTCAAGCTGCAGCTCGGCTACAGCCACGATGTCGATCTTCCGGTTCCGGCCGGTCTCGAGGTGAAGACCCCGGACCAGACCACGATCGAGATCTCGGGCATCGACAAGCAGGCCGTTGGCCAGTTCGCCGCCGAAATCCGCCGCTGGCGCAAGCCCGAGCCCTACAAGG
Source organism: Porphyrobacter sp. (assembly GCA_027531395.1). GTDB lineage: Bacteria > Pseudomonadota > Alphaproteobacteria > Sphingomonadales > Sphingomonadaceae > Erythrobacter. The sequence continues at coordinate 494,055 of JAPZRO010000004.1, forward strand.
GCAAGGGTATCGCCTATCGCGGCGAGTACATCTTCCGCAAGGAAGGGAAGAAGAAGTAAGATGGCAAAGCTTTCCCTTTTCGAACGTCGCCGTCGCCGGGTCCGCACTGCGCTGCGTGCGCGTGCCGGTGGCAAGCCGCGTCTGTCGGTGCACCGCACCGGTCGCCACATCTACGCCCAGATCATCGACGATGCCGCTGGCCGCACCGTGGCTGCCGCCTCGACGCTGGGTGTCAAGGCGAGCGGCGCCAACGTTTCGGCTGCGGCCGAAGTTGGCAAGCAGATTGCCGAGGCTGCCAAGAAGGCGGGCGTGACCAATGTCGTGTTCGATCGCGGCGGGTTCCTGTTCCATGGCCGCGTCAAGGCGCTGGCCGATGCCGCCCGTGAAGGCGGGCTGGAGTTCTGATCATGGCTGACGAAAACACCATCGAAACCCCCGACGTGGCGGGTGACATCGGCGGCGATGCCGGCGAGACCCAGGGCCGTCGTGGTCGTGGCCGTGGCGGCAACCGCGAAGGCGGCGAAGGCCGTGGTCGCGGTCGCGGCAACCGTGACGATCGTCGCGGCGGCAAGCAGGAAGAAGACGACGGCATCATCGAGAAGCTGGTGCACATCAACCGCGTCTCGAAGACCGTGAAGGGCGGCAAGCGCTTCGGCTTTGCAGCGCTGGTCGTGGTCGGCGACGGCCAGGGCCGCGTCGGCTTCGGCCACGGCAAGGCTCGCGAAGTGCCCGAAGCGATCACCAAGGCGACCGCTTCGGCCCGCAAGAAGATGATCCGCGTTCCGCTCAAGGAAGGCCGCACCCTGCACCACGACGGCAACGGCCGTTTCGGCGCGGGCAAGGTGACCGTCCGTTCGGCCCCTCCGGGGACCGGCATCATCGCGGGTGGTCCGATGCGCGCCGTGTTCGAGAGCCTCGGCGTCGCCGACGTGGTGACCAAGTCGGTCGGCACCTCGAACCCCTACAACATGATCCGCGCCACCTTCGACGCGCTGTCTGAGCAGACTTCGCCGAAGTCGGTTGCCCAGCGTCGCGGCAAGAAGGTTGCCGACCTGCTGGGTCGGGGCGGGGCCAGCGCAGCCGAGGCGGAAGCCGAAGCTGCCGCGATCGTGGAGTAAACGACAATGGCTACCATCAAGATCAAGCAGGTGGGTTCGCCCATCCGTCGTCCCGCCAGCCAGCGCCAGATCCTCATCGGTCTGGGTCTGAACAAGATGCACAAGGTGGTCGAGCGTCAGGACACCCCCGAGGTGCGCGGCGCGATCGCCAAGATCCCGCATCTGGTGCAGGTGATCGACTAAAATCAGGTAAGGCCTCGCTTGTCGGGGCCTTGCTTTCTATCAGCGCGACAAAAGCGAAAGCGAGTGCACGACTATGAAACTGAATGACATCCGCGACAACGCCGGTGCCCGCAAGGGCCGCGTCCGCGTCGGCCGTGGTATCGGCTCGGGCAAGGGCAAGACCTCGGCACGCGGCCAGAAGGGCCAGAAGGCCCGTTCGGGCGTTGCCATCAAGGGCTTCGAAGGCGGCCAGATGCCGCTCCACATGCGCCTCCCGAAGCGCGGCTTCAACAACCCGTTCGGCAAGGACTATGCCGAGGTGAACGTCGGCATGATCCAGAAGTTCATCGACGCGGGCAAGCTCGATGCCAAGGCCACCATCACCGAGGAAGCGCTGCGCGCAGCGGGCCTCGTGCGCGGCGGCAAGGACGGCGTGCGTCTGCTCGGCAAGGGTGAAATCACCGCCAAGGCGACCTTCGCCGTGACCGGCGCGACCAAGGGCGCGATCGCTGCGGTCGAAAAGGCCGGCGGCAGCGTCGAAGTGGCTCCGGCCCCGACCCCCGAGCACGAAAAGAAGCTCGCCCGCCGCGACGCCAACAAGACGGCGAAGGCGAAGTAATCGACGAAATGGTGAGCGCGGGGGTTCGACATTGGCCCCCGCGCTCCCTATTTACGCTCCCGCACGCCGCAGCGGCCCTTGTCCAAGGGCGATTTCGCTGACCCGGCGGGTCCGGATCAAGAGCTAGGATCGACGACATCCCATGGCATCACGCGCCGACAATATCGCGAGCAACCTCAACCTCGGCAATTTCGCCAAGGCCACCGAGCTCCGCCAGCGCATCTGGTTCACGATCGGGGCGCTGATCGTCTTCCGTTTCCTGAGCTTCGTGCCGCTGCCCGGCGTCAACCCGCTGATCCTCAGCGAGCTGTATGACCAGACCCGTGGCGGCATCCTCGATTTGTTCAACACCTTTTCGGGCGGCAGCCTCGAGCGCATGAGTCTCATCGCGCTCGGCGTGATGCCCTACATCACCGCCTCGATCGTGGTGCAGATGGCTTCGGCGCTGCACCCGACGCTTGCCGCGCTCAAGAAGGAAGGCGCCACTGGGCGCCAGAAGCTGAACCAGTACACCCGCTACGGCGCGGTGTTCCTGTGCGCGATCCAGGGCTATTTCCTCGCGGTCGGCCTCGAAAGCTTCGGCGCGCAGAGCGGCCTGCAGGCGGTGGTTGATCCCGGCTACATGTTCCGCATCGTTGCCGTCATCAACCTCGTTGGCGGTACCATGTTCCTGCTGTGGCTGGGCGAGCAGATCACCAGTCGTGGCATCGGCAACGGCGTTTCGCTGATCATCATGGCGGGCATCGTCGCCCAGTTCCCGACCTTCGGTTCCAACCTGTTCGAAGGCGGCCGCACCGGCTCGATTGCGCCGGTCATCATCATCGGCTTCATCGCCATGGTGGTGGGCCTGATCCTGCTGATCTCCTTCATGGAGCGCGCCCAGCGCCGCCTGCTGATCCAGTATCCCAAGCGCGCGACGCAGAACGGGATGATGCAGGCCGACCGTTCGCACCTGCCGCTCAAGATCAACACCGCGGGCGTGATCCCGCCGATCTTCGCCAGCTCGCTGCTGCTGCTGCCGCTGACCATCTCGCAGTTCGCCGGCCAGTCGGTCGACACCGAGAGCGGGTTCTACACCGTGATCCAGTCGCTCAACCAGTATCTCGCTCACGGGCAGCCGCTCTACATGGCGCTCTATGCGACCGGCATCATCTTCTTCTGCTTCTTCTATACCGCGGTGGTGTTCAACCCCGAGGAGACGGCGGACAACCTGAAGAAGAACGGCGGCTTCATCCCCGGCATCCGTCCGGGCAAGCGCACCGCGGACTATCTCGAATATGTCCTCACCCGCATCACCGTGATCGGCGCGATCTATCTGACGCTGGTCTGCGTGCTGCCGGAGTACATGATCGCCCAGACCGGCATTCCGCTGTTCCTGGGCGGCACCAGCCTGCTGATCGTCGTCAACGTCACCGTCGACACGATCACCCAGGTCCAGTCGCACCTGCTGGCGCACCAGTATGGCGATCTCATCAAGAAGGCCAAGCTCAAGGGGCGGATGCGCTGAGGTCAGGCCCAAGTCTGATACTTGACGCAAGCACCACCATGGTTGAACCCGCAGTTCTGAAAGCAAGCCGCCGGCATGAACCGGCGGTGTAATGGGGGACGGTTCGTGAACATCATTCTTCTTGGTCCTCCCGGAGCAGGCAAGGGCACGCAGAGCGCCGGACTGGTCGAGCGGCACGGCATGCGCCAGCTTTCGACCGGCGACATGCTGCGCGCCGCGGTCAAGGCCGGCACGCCGGTCGGGCTCAAGGCCAAGGCCGTGATGGAGCGCGGCGAGCTGGTCTCGGACGAGATCGTCTCGGACCTGATCGACGCGGAACTCGCTGCGATGGGCCCGGAAACCGGCGCCATCTTCGACGGCTACCCGCGCACCGCCGCACAGGCCGATTCGCTCGACGCGATCCTCGCCCGCAACGGCCGCGCGCTCGATCACGTGATCGAGCTCGAAGTCGACGAGGACGCGCTGGTCGAGCGCATCACCGGCCGCTTCTCCTGCGCCAATTGCGGTGCGCTCTATCACGACACCGCCAATCCGCCCGCCAAGGAAGGCGTGTGCGACAGCTGCGGCAGCACCGAATTCAAGCGCCGTCCCGACGACAACGAGGAAACCGTGCGCACCCGGATGCAGGAATACCGCGCCAAGACCGCGCCGATCCTGCCCGGCTACGAAGCGCGCGGGATCGTCTCGCGGATCGACGGCATGGCCGCGATCGACACGGTCGCCGAACAGATCGACGCCATTCTGCGCGGCTGATTGTGCGGGGGCGCTTTCGCGCCGCCAAGCTTTGGCCTAAGCACCCGTCTCGATGAGGGAGGTTGCCGCCATGCCGAAATTCCGTCTGTCCTGCGCGCTCGCGGCGCTTTCGCTGCTCTCCGCCGCGCCAGTGGCTGCCGAGGTGACCGGCGGCGGCCCGGACAGCTTCGTCTCGCGCCACGAGGTGGTGGTCAAGGCCAGCCCCAAGGAAGTGTGGCTGGCGCTGATCTCGCCCGCGACATGGTGGACCTCCGAGCACACCTGGTCGGGCGAGGCGGCCAATCTCACGCTCACGCCGCAGGCGGGCGGGTGCTTCTGCGAGAAGATCCCCGAAGTCGACGAGCCCGGGCGCTTCACGCTCGAAGGCAGCGTCGAGCATATGCGCGTGATCCAGGCCTATCCCGAACGCGCGCTGCGCATGCAGGGCGCGCTCGGCCCGCTCCAGAGCGAGCCGGTCAACGGCATCCTCACCATCGCCATCAGCGAGGTTGAGCAGGGCACGCGGATCGTGTGGGAATACAATGTCGGCGGGCCGATGCGCTATGAATTGCCGGTGATCGCGCGCGCGGTCGACGGGGTGATGGGCCTGCAGATCAAGTCGCTCGCCAAGGGCCTTGGCCCGGTCGAGATGCCGAAGCCCGAGCCCGAGCCCGAGCCGGAACCTGCGCCCGAGGGCGAGCCTGCCGCCGATGAGGCTGCGCCCGCGCCTGCGCCGGCCAAGGCCCCTGCGGCTCCCGCGAAGGCTCCCGCCGCAGCGACCGCGCCCGGCGCCAAGGCGCCCGTGGTTCCGGTGGCACCCGCAAAGGCTGCGGCCAAACCTGCAGAGCAGGTGCCCGAGAAGGCCCCCCCGCCCAAGGCGAAGATCCCCACGGTCGATGACGTGTTCAGCGACCTGGCCGACGAGGACAAGCCCTAGATCCGGCTCCGCGCCCGCGCTCCGGGACGGCGGGGCAGGGGGCTTGACGGGGCTTGCAAAGGGTTTCGGGTTCAGGCGGTTGACGGGCTGGCCGAATCAGCCTATGCGCGCGGCTCATTCGACATGCTCGAAGCAAGTTCGGCAGGCACAGCGCCCGCGCGTGCCAACCGGACTTTTTGCCGTTTGCGTTCCTGCGACCTCGCAGGCGTCGAGGCAAGCGGGCAGGGGAATGAATGAGCGTTGAGATAGGGGCGGGCCCTGATGGCCCTCAAGTCCCTGTGGAGCATGGAGAAATAAGTGGCTCGTATTGCCGGGGTCAATATCCCCACCAACAAGCGCGTGATCATCGCGCTCACCTATATTCACGGGATCGGTCGCACCACGGCTGTCCAGATCGCTGACAAGCTGGGCATCGCGCACACCGCGCGCGTGCAGGACCTCTCGGACGAGGACATCCTGCGCATCCGCGAAACCATCGACGCCGATTTCACCGTGGAAGGCGACCTGCGTCGTCAGACCGCGATGAACATCAAGCGCCTGATGGACCTGCGCGCCTATCGTGGCCTGCGTCACCGCAATGGTCTGCCCGTCCGCGGCCAGCGCACCCACACCAACGCCCGCACCCGCAAGGGCAAGGCCAAGCCCATCGCGGGCAAGAAGAAGTAAGCTGCGGGCTCAGCCCCCACGCTTTTTCCTTCTGACGAGCTAGAGGAATATAGAAAATGGCACGCGAACCAGGCCGTATCCGGCGCCGTGACAAGAAGAACATCACCAGCGGCGTTGCGCACATCAACGCCAGCTTCAACAACACCATGATCACCATCACCGATGCGCAGGGCAATGCGATCAGCTGGTCCAGCGCCGGCATGATGGGCTTCAAGGGCAGCCGCAAGTCGACCCCGTATGCAGCGCAGGTCGCTGCCGACGATGCCGGCAAGAAGGCTGCCGAGCACGGCGTTCGCACGCTCGAAGTCGAAGTGAAGGGCCCGGGTTCGGGTCGTGAAAGCGCACTGCGCGGCCTCGCCGCCGTGGGCTTCAACATCACTTCGATCCGCGACGTGACTCCGATCCCGCACAACGGGGTCCGTCCCTCGAAGCGTCGCCGCGTCTGATCCGCCGGGATGGCGGCGGCAATCCGTGCCGTCGCCGCCCGAAGGGGCCAGAAGCAGCACCGCCCGCAGAGCTTCCGGCCCGCCCAGAATTTGAACCGCCCGCCAAGGGCGAATTAGGGGAAATCCATGTCCGTCAACACGAAGAACTGGCAGGAACTCAAGAAACCCAACACCCTCGAAATCAAGGATGGCGGCGATCGTCAGCGCAAGGCGACCTTCGTTGCCGAACCGCTCGAGCGCGGCTTCGGCCTTACGCTCGGCAACGCGCTGCGCCGGGTGCTGCTCTCCAGCCTCCAGGGCGCCGCGATCACCTCGATCAAGATCGAGAACGTGCTGCATGAATTCTCGTCGCTCGCCGGCGTGCGCGAGGACGTGACCGATATCGTCCTCAACGTAAAGCAGATCGCGCTGAAGATGGAAGGCGAAGGCCCCAAGCGGCTCCAGCTTTCGGCCACCGGCCCGGGCGCGGTCAAGGCTGGCGATATTGCCGTGACCGGCGACATCGAAGTCATGAACAAGGATCTGGTGATCTGCCAGCTCGATGAAGGCGCGACGCTCAACATGGAGCTGACCGCTGACACCGGCAAGGGCTACTCGCCCGCCGTGCAGAACCGTCCGGTGGACGCGCCGATCGGCCTCATTCCGGTCGACTCGCTCTACTCGCCGGTGCGTCAGGTGAGCTACAAGGTCGAGAACGCCCGCGTCGGGCAGGAGCTCGACTACGACAAGCTCAGCCTTACCGTCGAAACCGATGGCACTGTCACCCCGGAAGACGCCGTGGCCTATGCCGCGCGCATCCTGCAGGATCAGCTGACCCTCTTCGTCCACTTCGAGGACGGCATTCCGCAGCCGCAGAGCGCGATGATCGGCCATGCCGTGCAGCCGGAAGAAAGCGACGCCAACCAGCTCAACCGCTACCTCCTCAAGAAGGTGGACGAGCTGGAACTGTCGGTGCGTTCGGCCAACTGCCTCAAGAACGACAACATCATCTACATCGGCGATCTGGTCCAGAAGACCGAAGCCGAGATGCTGCGCACGCCGAACTTCGGCCGCAAGTCGCTCAACGAGATCAAGGAAGTGCTCTCGAGCATGGGCCTGCGCCTCGGGATGGACATCCCGGGCTGGCCGCCCGAGAACATCGAAGAGATGGCCAAGAAGCTCGAACAGGAACTGCTTGGCTGATGCTTCGCCGCTCCCGAGCGCAAGCTCGGGGCGGACTGAAGCGAAGCCGGCCGTCGGGCTTCAGCCCGTTCGACGTCACGGGATTTACTCCCGCGACGGTCTGGCCAGAGAGATGGGCGAAGGTGGCGGCCCTGACAGACAGCCACCAGCACTGGGGTACCTGAAACGGCCCCTTTTCGAACGGAGTAAAGAATATGCGTCATGGTATGTCGGGCCGCAAGCTGGGCCGCAAGACCGGTCACCGCCACGCGCTGCTGCGCAACCTCGCGGCGGCTCTGATCAAGCACGAGCAGATTACCACTACCCTGCCCAAGGCCAAGGAACTGCGCCCCTACGTCGAGAAGCTGATCACGCTCGCCAAGCGTGGCGGCCTGTCGAACCGTCGTCTGGCGATGAGCCGTCTGGGTGACGAGGCCCAGCTCAAGAAGCTGTTCGAAGTTCTGGCCGAGCGTTACGCGGATCGCGACGGCGGCTACACCCGCGTGCTGCGCGCCGGCATCCGTGCCTCGGACGCGGTGCAGATGGCGATCATCGAGCTGGTCGACCGCGACGAAGCTGCCAAGGGCCAGGATTCGGGTCCGGTGCAGTCGGAAGACGAATACGAAGACGCGTAAGCCGCGCTTCGACCAACGCACGAACAGGGCCGCCCGGAGCAATCCGGCGGCCCTTTTCTTTTGGAGCAGGCGGGGTAGGGTGCGCGCCATGATCCGCACCACGCTCGCAGCCGCCACGCTGCTCCTCGCCGCCGCTCCCGCCGTCGCCCAGAGTCAGCAGGAGGCGCTCGATGCGCGCTACGACCGGGCGGTCGCGGCGGGCTATAAGGCGCTGATGCTGTGCAGCGCGATCGCGCTGGCCGAGCGCAACGGCACCACCCGTACGCCGGAGAGCGTCGCGCAGTGGGAGCTGACCGGCATCCAGACTCCGCACAACGCGCTGCTAAGCGCTCTGCCCCACGAGATTGTCCGCCGCCCGACCGGCCAGATCGCGCACGTTGCGGTGAAATGGGCCGAGGACATGCCCGCCCGCATTGCCGCCTATTTCGGGACGGACACCGGCTGTTCGACCTTCCCGATCGGCGCGCCCGAAGATGTCAGCAATCCGCAGGCGCCTGTGCCGGTGGCAGCGCCGGCCGAGGACAAGGTCATCATGTCTGGCGTCATTCCCGGCAGTGAAGGCGGCACAGTTCCGCCGCTGACGCCGCTCGCCAAGGTGCTCGATGCAGCGCGCGCAGGCCAATATGGGCAAGGTTCGCGCACTACCGCCGCGCTGGTGCGGATCAACCGCCAAGGGAATGGCCTGGTCGAACAGGCGGTATATGCGCCGGGCTTCGACGAGAAGACTCCGCAGCGCACCTGGTCGGTCGCCAAGTCGATCGCGGCGACGCTGGTCGGTGCGACGGTGCTGGCGGGCGAGACCAGCGTCGATGAACCGGTCGGCATCAATTACTGGCGCAGCGGTGGGGGGAGCGATCCGCGCAATGCGGTCACCCTCGATCACGCGCTGCGCATGGCGACGGGACGCTATTCCGACACGCCGGGCAACCGCACCGATGCGCTCTATTTCGGCGGATCGACGGTGGACGAGACGGCGATCAACTGGCCGTTGATCCACAAGCCCGGCACCGTGTTCCGCTATGCCAACAACGACACGCTGCTGGCGGTGAAGGCGATCGGCGGGTGGCTGACCTATTACCCGCCGCACGAATTCTTCGCCAAGCTCGGCATGAAGCACACTGTCGCCGAGACCGACATCCGCGGCGAATACATCCTTTCCTCGCAGGTGTGGACCACGGCCGCCGATCTGGCGAAGTTCGGCCAGCTTTATCTGAACGACGGCAAGCTCCCTTCGGGCGAACGGGTGCTGCCCGAGGGCTGGGCGAAATATGTCGCCACCCCGTCCGGCCCCCAGCCCGAGGGTGCTTTCGGCTATGGCGCGGGGTTCTGGCTGATGAACAAAAGCGATGGCGTGCCGGCCGACACCTTCGCGGCCTTCGGCAATCGCGGGCAATATGTCGTGATCGTGCCCTCGCGCAACGTTGTGATCGTGCGCCGCGGCGAAGACCCGCCGGGATCGGGCTTCGACATTGCCGCCTTCACCCGCGACGTGCTGGCCGCGCTACCTGCCGAATAAGCGTTCAGCAAAACAGCCACGAATATTAACAATCGCTGTCAGCCCGATTCAGCTTCGTCTCAGGGCGAATCGCGCAGTTTCTCCTTGTCACCGGCGCAATCACGCCTCGGTGCCAAGCGAGGATGAGACTCATGACGACCACCACCACCCGACTGGCGCGGACCACGCTCGGCACGCTCGCGGCCGGCGCGCTGGCCGTCGCTTCCGCCACCCCTGCCATGGCCGACGACCGGCGCGACCGCGACGGCATCGGCGCGGGCGAGATCATCGCCGGCGCGGTGGTGATCGGCGGGATTGCCGCGCTGGCCGGCGCCTTCGATGGCGACCGCGACCGCTGGGACCGCGGTGACCGCTGGGATCGCGGCGACCGCTGGGATCGCGGTGATCGCTGGGAGCGCGGAGACCGCTACGGCTTCGGTGGCGGAGCGCGCGGGGCGGTCGAACGCTGCGTGCGGGCAGCCGAGAACCAGGCCCGGCGCTTTGGCGGTTATCGTTTTGCCGACGTGATCGACGTGCGCGATGTCGACCGCCGCCGCTTCGGCTTCCGCATCGAAGGCCGGATCGAAGTCGGCGACGGCGGACGCTGGGGCGGGCGCGGCTATGATCGCGGTCGCTTCACCTGCCGCCTCGACGGACGCGGCGCGCCGCTGATCAACTTCGACGGCATCCGCGGCCTGCGCTGACCCACTCCCTACCCGCGCCGCTCCCCTCGGCACCCGGGCACCCCCGCCGCCTCGCCGCCCGCAAGGGTTGGCGGGGCGGCTCGCGTCGGGCGACACGTTCAGCCCAGCGCAAGCCTGACACGGTTAACCGTGCTCGCATCAGAGCGTTTGGTGGGCGCTTGCAACGCAATCAGGAGGGAGCATTCATGGCTCTGAAGTTCCGTGCGCTGGCGCTTGCCGGTGCGCTTGCCGGCACCACCATTCTCGCCGCTCCGGCCGCGGCCGCCACCCAGCCTGCTGCGCTGACCGGCCTCGGCGCACCCGCTTCGGCCTTCGATTACAGCCGCTTCGATCCCGCCTCGGCCACCGCCGACTGGCGCTGCCGAGGGTGGGGCTGCCGGCGCTGGGGGCATCGTGGCTGGCGGCGCAATCGCGTGGATGCCGGCGACGTGCTGATCGGTGCGGCGATCATCGGCGGGATTGCCGCGATCGCCAGTTCCAACAACCGCCGCGAGCGCGACCGCGACGTCGTGGTGGTGCGCGACAATGACTGGCGCGACGACACCCGCCGCTACGATGATCGCCGGGCAGACCGGCGGGGCAGCGGCGCCTCGGGCCTCGACAGCGCGGTCGACCAGTGCCTCACCCGGATCGAGCGCGATGTGCGGGTCGACACGGTCGACAATGTCGAGCGCACCGGCGCGGGCTGGATGGTCAGCGGCGCGCTGTTCAACGGTTCGCCGTTCCAGTGCCGGATCGGCAATGACGGACGGATCGAGAGCGTGGACTTCGGCGGCGGGAGCTTTGGCGGCTCTGACTGGGGCGCGGCTTCCGGTGCGGCTCCCCGCGCCGACGGTCAGTGGAGCGACGATCGCTACGCCTCGGCGCGCGCTGCGGTCGGCGGCACGGTGCGCCCCGACATGGCGGTGAGCGAGGCGAGCCTTCCTGCGGTCGCTGCGTCAGGTGCGGCGATGCCGGCCTATCCCGGCGGCCCGGTCCCGGGTGAAGAGATCCCGGTTTCTGGCCCAGAGACCATCGACGGCGATATCGGTGGCTAGCCGGAGGGGGAGGGGCCGCCGTAGCTCGGCAGGCCCCATTCCCAGCGGATCGCTGCCGCGCGCAGCGTAAAGCCGCAGGCAAAGGCGAGGGCCCATGCGGCCTCGTCCGCCACGCCGAGCCATGGCGCGGCCACCATCCCGGCAACGCACAGCGCCGAAGTCAGCGCGGCCGGGGTGACATAGAGTTCGGGGCTCATGATGATCGAGGGGCGGCCCGCGACCACATCGCGGATGATCCCTCCGACACAGCCGGTGATCACGCCCATCAGTGCGGCCGGCACTGGCGGCACGCCATAAGCGAGCGCCTTGGCGCTGCCGAGCACGGCATAGGCGGCGAGCCCTGCGCCGTCGGCATAGGCAAAGCCCTTGCCCTCCCACCACCTGACCGGCGTGAACCACGCGATCAGCGCCGTGCCGAGGCACACCGCCGCGACCCAGGGATCGTCGATCCAGAATACCGGCGCGCGGATCAGCAGATCGCGCACTGTCCCCCCACCTACGCCCGTCACCAGCGCGAAGAAGGCCATCGTCACGAAGGTCTGCTTCAGCCGCGCCGCCAGCACCGCCCCCGACAGCGCAAACAGCGCGATGCCGGCGAGGTCGAGCAGGTCGAGGATCGGGGTGAGGACGGTCGGGGTCATGCGGCGGGCGCGGTCACCCGCGCCTTGCGGCGGCGGAACATCAGCACGCAGCCGATCAGCGCTCCGGCGAGCGAGATCGCGGCGAACAGGATCAGTACCGGATGGCTGGTGTCCTCGCGCTCGGAGAGGTCCATGATGTGCAGGCCCCAGGCGAAGTCGAAGGCGCGCCACCAGCGGGTGCGCACCGCCTCGATATTGCCGGTGTCACGCCCGACATAGACATTGGTGCCGTCTTCCAGCGCGACCTGCCACACCGCCAGCGGGCGGCGGAAATCGAACGGGGTCTTGTCGGCCGGGAACAGCGTCACGCGCTCGACCTTGTCGCCGCCCATGATGCGGCCTGCCACCAGCGCGCGGGCGGCGGCGGCATCGAGCGCGGGCAGGGGCGCTCCGGTAGCGAAGTCGACCCGCCGCACGCTGCCGTCGAGCCCGGTCAGCACCGCGACCGCGCGGCCGTCCTGCATGGTGACGTGCATCTCGGCGAGGTTAGCCTCGGCGCCTGCCAGCGCGCTGCCGGGGATCGCCAGCGCCTGCTGCGCCACTTCGCGCCGCAGATGATCGCCGCGCACCTGCTCGATCGGGCGCGAGACCATCAACAGGCCGGTCGCCAGCCACATGGCAATCGGCACGCCGACCAGCCAGCCGAGCCAGATGTGCCATTTTGCGAGGGTGCGCATTGTCAGTCGTGCCATGCCGCGGCCATGGCGAGGAAGGCCTAGGAGTGCAACACCTGTCCGATCGCCTCGGCTGCGGCGATGCAGTCGAGATCGCTCCAGCGCGGGCCGATCACCTGCATTCCGCAGGGCAGCTCGGCGCCGAGATAGGTGCCGCTGCCGATCGGCACGATGGTGGAGGGCAGGCCCGGGAAGGTCGCCATGCCCGACCACACGAGCCCGCTGCCGCCCGGCTCCTCGGCGCCGTTGATGGTGATCGTGCTGCGGAACACCGCCTTGTCGGCGTGGGGCACGGCGAGCACCGGAGCGGGCGGGGCCAGCACGAAGTCGTATTCGGCGAACAGTGCCTCCCACTGGGCGATGCAGGTCGCCTGCGCGTTCATCAGCGCGAACCAGTCGGACGCGGTGGCGCGCTTGCCGTCGGGCGCGGGGGCGCCGCCCGACATGGTGATGTTCATCATCTTCAAATAGCTGCGATAATGCAGCGCCTGATCGGGCAGGAGGTCGCTCGCCCGGTCGATCTGCACCCCAGTGCGGGCGAGGGCTTCAAGCGCGGCCTCGGTCGGATCCAGCACGCTGGCATCGACCGGCGCACCGGGCAGCGTGGTGATCGCCAGCACGCGGCAGTCCTTGAGCGGCTTTGGCCGGCGACGCAGCGGGAACTCGGCCCCGACTTCGACCAGCGCGGCGAGGTCTGCGGCATTGCGCGCCAGCGGTCCGGCGATGCTCAGCGGCCCGTCGGCAGCGGCGACAAAGCCCTCGCGGCGGCTCATGCCGGGGAAGTCGTGGCCGGTCTTGGGGACGAGGCCCCAGGTGGTCTTGTGTCCCCATACCCCGCAGAAATGCGCCGGCACGCGCACCGATCCGCCGATGTCGGTGCCGTAGTCGCAGGCGACCATCCCGCTCGCCACGGCAGCCGCGCTGCCGCCCGACGAGCCGCCCGGCGAGCGTTCGGGGTTGTGCGGGTTCGCGGTGCGCCCATAGACCGGGTTGAAGCTCTGCCAGTCGGTAAGATCGACCGGCACGTTGGTCTTGCCGATGATGATGGCGCCCGCCGCCTTCAGCCGCCGCACCAGCAGCGCATCCTTCGGCGCGAGCTTGTCCCTGAATTGCGGGTGGCCCCAGGTGGTGGGCAGGCCGGCGACGTCGAAGCTTTCCTTGATCGTCATCGGCACGCCGTAGAGCGGCATGTCGTCGCGGGGGCCTGCCGCATCGAGCGCCTTGGCCTCGGCATAGGCGGCCTCGAAATTGGGCACCGCAAGCGCATCGATGGCCGAATCCAACTTCTCGACCCGGGTGATCGCGGCATCGACCGCTTCGGCAACGCTCATCTTGCCAGCGCGGATCGCCGCCGCTGTCGCCAGCGCGCCGGGTTTGTCGGTCAGTTGCGGATAGGCCATGCGTGAATTCTCCCCTCGGCTCTGCGGTCTAGGCAAAGCGGAGGGGAGGGGCAATTCACATATGGATAGGTTTCCCCTGCACCGCCATCGCCGCTTCCTTGACGGCTTCGGCGTGGGTCGGGTGCGCGTGGCAGGTGTAGGCGATGTCTTCGGATGTAGCGCCGAATTCCATCGCCAGCGCGGCCTCGGCGATCATCGTGCCGGCCACCGAGGCAATCGCCCACACGCCCAGCACCTTGTCGGTCTTGGCGTCGGCGATCACCTTCACGAAGCCGTCGGGTTCGTGGTTGGTCTTGGCGCGGCTGTTGGCCATCATCGCAAACTTGCCGACCTTGATCTCGGTGCCCGAAGCGGCCGCCTGTTCGCGCGCCTGCTCCTCGGTGAGGCCCACGCCTGCGAATTCGGGCATGGTGTAGACCACGCCGGGGATCACATCGTGGTTCACGATGCCGGTGCCGGTGGCGATGTATTCGGCCACGGCGATGCCTTCGTCCTCGGCCTTGTGCGCCAGCATGGGGCCGGGGATCACGTCACCGATCGCGCGCACGCCATCGACGCTGGTGCGGAAGTCGTGTCCGGTCTCGATCTGGCCGCGCGCGTTGAGTTCAAGCCCGATGTTGTCGAGCCCGAGACCCGAGACATTGGGACGGCGACCGATGGCGACGAGCACGCAGTCGGCCTCGATCGTCTCGGCCGCGCCGCCCTTGGCGGGTTCGATGGTGAGCGTGGCCGTCTTGCCCTTGACCACCGCGCCGGTGACCTTGGTGCCGAGCTTCAGTTCGAGGCCCTGCTTCTTGAAGATCTTGGCGGCTTCCTTGCGCACGTCGCCGTCCATGCCGGGCAGCAGCTGGTCGAGGAATTCGACCACGGTGACCTTGGCACCCAGACGGCTCCAGACCGAACCCATTTCAAGGCCGATCACGCCGCCGCCGATCACCACGAGATGCTCGGGCACCCGGTCAAGCGCCAGCGCGCCGGTGCTGTCGACGATGATGCCCTTGTCGTTGTCGATGTCGACGCCGGGCAGGGGGGTGACGCTCGAACCGGTGGCGATGACCACTTCCTTGGCGGTATAGTCCTGGCCCGCGACGGTGACGGTGTGCGCGTCCTTGAAGGTGCCGTGGCCCTTGAGCCAGGTGACCTTGTTCTTCTTGAACAGGAATTCGATCCCGCCGGTCAGGCCCTTGACTGCATCGGCCTTGTCGGCCTGGAGCGCGGCAAGATCGAGCTCGACCTTGCCGAGCTTCACGCCGTAGCGCGCGAGCGTGCCGTTGGCCGCCTCGGCAAACTTCTCCGAACCATGGAGCAGCGCCTTCGAGGGAATGCAGCCGACGTTGAGGCAGGTGCCGCCGAGCGTTTCGCGGCTTTCGACGCAGGCGGTCTTCAGACCCAGCTGCGCGGCGCGGATCGCGCCGACATAGCCGCCGGGGCCGGCGCCGATGAAGATAACGTCGTAATCGTAGGAATGGCTCATGGTTCTTCTCTGAGAAGAGGGGAAGGCAGACTTAGAGGTCGATCAGCATCCGGGTGGGATCCTCGATCGCTTCCTTGATGATCTTGAGCGCCGTCACCGCCTCGCGCCCGTCGATCAGGCGGTGGTCGTAGCTGAGGGCGAGATACATCATCGGGCGGATCACGATCTGGCCATTGCGGACCACCGGGCGGTCCTCGATGCGGTGGAGGCCCAGCACCGCCGACTGCGGCGGGTTGATGATCGGGGTCGACATCAGCGAGCCGAACACGCCGCCGTTCGAGATGGTGAAGGTGCCGCCGGTCATGTCTTCCATGGTCAGCGTGCCCGCCTTCGCGCGCGCGCCGAAATCGGCGATGTCCTGCTCGATGCGGGCAAAGCCCTTCTTGTCGGCATCGCGGATCACGGGGACGACGAGGCCGTTGGGGGCCGAGACCGCCACCGAGATATCGACATAGTCGTGATAGATGATCTCGTCGCCGTCGATATAGGCGTTCACCGCCGGCACGTCCTTCAGCGCAAGGCAGGCAGCCTTGGCGAAGAAGCCCATGAAGCCCAAGCGGATGTCGTGCTTCTTGGCGAACAGGTCCTTGTACTTGTCGCGCGCTTCGATCACGGCGCTCATGTCGACGTCGTTGAAGGTGGTGAGCATCGCCGCATTGTCCTGCGCCGCCTTGAGGCGCTTGGCGATGGTCTGGCGCATGCGGGTCATCTTGACGCGTTCGGAGCCGCGCGCGCCGCCGGTGTTGGCCGGGGCTGCGGCGGGAGCGGCGGCAGCCGGGGCAGGAGCCGGAGCCGCGCCGCCCTTGGCCTTGGCTTCGGCCGCCGCCAGCACGTCTTCCTTGGTAAGGCGGCCGTCCTTGCCGGTGCCCTTGATGGTCGAGGGATCGACCCCGTGTTCCAGCACCGCACGGCGCACCGCGGGCGACATGGTCTGGGCCGGGGTGAGCAGCTCTTCCGAGGCTGTCGGTGCGGGGGTTTCGGCCTTCGCGGCTGCGGGGGCAGCAGCAGCGGCAGGCGTCGCACCAGCACTCGCACCTGTCTCGATGATCGCGATCACCGCGCCCACCTCGACCGTGTCACCCACGGCAGCGAGGTGCTGCGACATCACGCCCGCGACCGGCGAGGGGACGTCGACCGCGACCTTGTCGGTCTCGAGGCTGCAGATCGGCTCGTCCGCCGCGACCGCTTCGCCCGGCTGCTTGAACCATTCGGCGATGGTGCCTTCGGTGACGGATTCGCCGAGGACGGGAACTTTGATTTCGGTAGCCATTGGAATGGGTTCCTGCGTAATTCTGTGTGTCTGTGTAAAGTGTGGCGAGCCGTTACAGCCCCAGCGCGGCAGCGATCAGCGCTTCCTGCTGGGCCTTGTGGCGGCTGGCGAGACCGGTCGCGGGCGAGGCGGCGGCGTCGCGGCCGGCGTAGCGCGGGCGCATCCCGGCGTGGCCAGCAGCGGTCAGCGCATCCTCGATCCGCTCGTTGACGAAGAACCACGCGCCGTTGTTGCGCGGCTCTTCCTGGCACCACACCACTTCCTGAAGGTTGGTCATGCGCTTGAGGCGCACGGCCAGCGGATCGCCGGGGAAGGGGAAGAGCTGTTCGATACGGACGATCGAGACATCCTCGATCCCGGCTGCATCGCGCGCCTCGATCAGGTCGTAGGCGACCTTGCCCGAGCACAGCACCAGACGCTTCACCTTATCGTCGGCAATGTCCTTGGTGTCGGACATGATGCGGCGGAACTGCCGGTCACCGAGGAAGTCGGCCTTGCTGCTCTTGGCGAGCGGATGGCGCAGCAGCGACTTGGGGCTCATGATGACGAGCGGCTTGCGGAAGCTGCGGAGCATCTGGCGGCGCAGCAGGTGGAAGTAGTTGGCCGGCACGGTGACGTTGCACACGCACATGTTGTCGTCGGCGCACAGCTGGAGGAAGCGCTCGAGGCGCGCGGAGGAGTGCTCCGGCCCCTGGCCTTCATAGCCGTGCGGCAGCAGCATCACGAGGCCGTTGGCGCGCAGCCACTTGCTCTCGCCGCTGGCGATGTACTGATCGATCATGATCTGCGCGCCGTTGGCGAAATCGCCGAACTGCGCCTCCCACAGCACAAGACTCTTGGGATCGGCCATCGCAAAGCCGTATTCGAAGCCGAGCACGCCATATTCCGACAGGGTGGAATCGTGCACTTCAAACTTGCCGTGAGGCAGGGTCGAGAGCGGCACGTATTTGCGTTCCGACTTCTGGTCGACCCATACCGCATGGCGCTGCGAGAAGGTGCCGCGGCCCGAGTCCTGACCCGAGAGGCGCACGCCATAGCCTTCCATCACGAGGCTGCCGAAGGCCAGCGCCTCGGCGGTGGCCCAGTCGAAGCCCTCGCCGGTGGCGAACATCTCGCGCTTGGCAGAAAGCACGCGGTCGAGCGTCTTGTGGATGTCGAGATCGGCGGGGACTTCGGTCAGCACCCGGCCCAATGCGTCAAAGGTCTTGGGCTCGATCGCGGTCTCGACGCTGCGGCGCGCGGTTTCCGGATCGGCGGGCTTGTTGAGCCCGGCCCAGCGGCCGCCGAACCAGTCGGCCTCGTTGGGCTTGTAGCTCTTGCCCGCTTCGAATTCCTCTTCGAGCAGCGCGGTGAAATCGGCGGCGATCTTCTCGCGGGTGCCCGGTTCGACCACGCCTTCGCGCACCAGCCGCGCCTCATAGGAGACGCTGACCTTGGGATGCGCGCGGATCTTGTCGTACATCACCGGCTGGGTGAACTTGGGCTCGTCACCTTCGTTGTGGCCGAAGCGGCGATAGCACCACATGTCGATCACGACGTCGCGGTGGAAGGTCTGGCGGTATTCGACCGCGAGCTTGCACGCGAAGGTCACGGCTTCCGGATCGTCGCCGTTGACGTGGAGGATCGGCGCCATCACGCCCTTGGCCACATCGCTCGGATAGGGCGAGGAGCGGGCAAATTTCGGCGAGGTGGTGAAGCCGATCTGGTTGTTGATGATGAAGTGGACGCAGCCGCCGGTGTCGTAGCCCGGCACGCCCGAGAGCGAGAGGCTCTCCCACACCACGCCCTGACCCGCAAAGGCAGCATCGCCGTGGATCAGCACGGGCAGCACCTGATCCTTCTTCTTCAGGTCGTCGCGGATCGCCTGCTGGGCGCGGGTCTTGCCGAGCACAACCGGGTTCACGGTCTCGAGGTGCGAGGGGTTGGGCACAAGGCTCATGTGCACCGAAATCCCGTCGAACTCGCGGTCGGTCGAGGTGCCGAGGTGATACTTCACGTCGCCCGATCCGCCGACATCATCGGGGTTGGCCGAGCCGCCCGAGAATTCGTGGAAGATCACGCGGTAGGGCTTGGCCATCACGTTGGCGAGCACGTTGAGGCGGCCGCGGTGGGCCATGCCGTAGATGATCTCGCGCACGCCCGCGCTGCCGCCGTGCTTGATTACAGCTTCCAGCGCCGGGATCATCGACTCGCCGCCATCAAGCCCGAAGCGCTTGGTGCCGACATATTTCTTGGCGAGGAATTCCTCGTAGCCTTCGCCGCGCAGCACTGCGGCGAGGATCGCCTTCTTGCCTTCGGGCGTGAACTGGATCAGCTCGCCGGGCTTTTCGAACCTGTCCTGAAGGAAGCGGCGTTCCTCGGTGGCGGCAATGTGCATGTATTCGAGGCCGACCTTGCCGCAGTAGACTTCGCGCAGGCGCTGGTGGAGCTTGCCGACCGTGGTCCATTCCATGCCCAGCACGCCGCCGACATAGACGTCCTCGTTCTCCTTGCCCGCAAGGCCGTGCCACTCGAGCGTCAGGTCAGCCGGGCCTTCGCGGTTCGACAGACCGAGCGGATCGAGATCGGCCGCCATGTGGCCGCGCACACGGTAGAGGCGCACCAGCGTCATCGCCGCGATCGAGAGCTTGGCGGCCTTTTCGATCGCCGCCGGATCAGCCGCCTTGCCGGCATCCTTCGCCGCCTTGGCGATGGCGAGCTTCATCTCGGTCGGGTCCATCGCGGCCACGAGGTCGGCGCCGCTGTCTGCCAGCGTGTCGAGCCAGCCGCGCTTGGCCCACGAAGGGCCGGGCTGCGGGCCTTCCTGATCGGTGAAGGCGGGGAGGAAGTTCTGCTGTTCGTTGCCCATGGCGGGGACTCCCGGGGAGGAGAAACTGATAAGGAGGTAGTGCGGCCCCCTGCGTCACGCGTGCAGGGGGCCGGTATTCAAGACGTCGATCAGGCGTTTTCTTTCAGCATCGCGGCCAGCGTTTCGCCGAGCAGCGAGGGCGAGGGCGAGACGCGGATGCCCGCATCTTCCATCGCCGCGATCTTGTCCTCGGCGCCGCCCTGGCCGCCCGAGACGATCGCGCCGGCGTGGCCCATGCGGCGGCCCGGAGGGGCGGTGCGACCAGCGATGAAGCCGACCATCGGCTTCGAACGGCCCTTGGCGCGCTCGGCCTTGATGAAGGCGGCGGCTTCTTCTTCGGCCGAGCCGCCGATTTCGCCGATCATGATGATGGACTCGGTCTCGGGGTCATCGAGGAACAGGTCGAGCACGTCGATGAAGTTGGTGCCGTTGACCGGGTCGCCGCCGATGCCGACCGCGGTGGTCTGGCCGAGGCCTGCCATGGTGGTCTGATGCACGGCCTCATAGGTGAGCGTGCCCGAGCGCGAGACGATGCCGACCGAGCCCTTCTTGAAGATGTTGGCCGGCATGATGCCGATCTTGCATTCGTTGGGGGTCAGCACGCCGGGGCAGTTGGGGCCGATGAGGCGCGACTTGGAGCCCGCGAGCGCACGCTTGGCGCGGACCATGTCGAGCACCGGAATGCCTTCGGTGATGCAGATGATCAGCTCGATCTCGGCATCGATGGCCTCGCAGATCGCGTCAGCGGCGAACGGCGGGGGGACGTAAATGCACGAGGCGGTCGCGCCGGTCGCGGCCTTGGCTTCGCGCACGGTGTCGAACTGCGGCAGGCCGATATGGGTGGTGCCGCCCTTGCCCGGGGTCACCCCCGCGACCATCTGCGTCCCGTAATCGAGCGCGGCCTGGGTGTGGAAGGTGCCGGTGTTGCCGGTCATGCCTTGGGTGATGACCTTGGTGTCTTTGTTTACGAGGATGGACATGAGAGACCTCTAGTTATGAAACGGAACAGCGGCGAAGTAGGCCGCGACTGAAGCGATGATTGCGACAGCGGCCCAAGTGCGGCCACCGCGAAATCCAAACTTGTAGAGCCGCTCGGCAGCCGCTCCGAAGCCAAGAAATAGGCTGAAGGCGGGCGTAATCAGCCATCCGGCCAGAAAGCAAACGAGGAACGAAAACACCCCGCCCGCCGTGAGAAACGGCAGATATCCCCATGACAGGGGGAACGGGTGCTGGGAGCGTTCCTCGTTCAATTCATTCACGCCAGCGAGCTATCCAGCGCCTTGCACGCCTCGAGCAGTTCCTTGACCGCATCGACGCTGACCTGGAGGTTGGCCTTCTCTTCGTCGGTGAGGTTGATCTCGATCACCTCTTCCGCGCCGTTCGCGCCGATCACCACCGGCACGCCGACATAGAGCCCGTCGACGCCGTACTGGCCGTCAACCTGCACCGCACAGGGCAGGATGCGCTTCTGGTCGTAGAGGTAGGCTTCGGCCATCGCGATCGCGCTGGTGGCGGGGGCGTAATAGGCCGAGCCGGTGCCGAGCAGCGCGACGATCTCGCCGCCGCCCGAGCGGGTGCGCTTGACGATTTCGCCGAGGCGCTCTTCCGAAATGCCCTTGATCTTGGCCATGTCGGCAACCGGAATGCCGTTGATGGTCGAGTAGGAGAGCACCGGCACCATGGTGTCGCCGTGGCCGCCGAGCACGAAGGCGTTCACGTCCTTCACCGAGACGCCGAATTCCCACGCGAGGAAGGTGGCGAAGCGCGCCGAGTCGAGCACGCCGGCCATGCCGACGACCTTGTTGGCCGGAAGGCCCGAGAACTCGCGCAGCGCCCAGACCATCGCGTCAAGCGGGTTGGTGATGCAGATCACGAAAGCGTCGGGGCAGTTGGCAGCGATGCCTTCGCCGACCGCCTTCATCACCTTCAAATTGATGCCGAGCAGGTCGTCGCGGCTCATGCCGGGCTTGCGCGCCACGCCCGCGGTGACGATCACCACGTCGGCGCCGGCGATGTCGGCATAGTCGTTGGTGCCGGTGATGCTGGCGTCGAAGCCTTCGACCGGGCCGCACTGCGACAGGTCAAGCGCCTTGCCCTGCGGCACGCCTTCGACCACGTCGAACAGAACCACATCGCCAAGGCCCTTGGTGGCCGCGAGGTGAGCGAGAGTGCCGCCGATATTGCCGGCGCCGACGAGGGCGATCTTCTTGCGGGCCATGATTGAGGACTTCCTTCCCTGATCCGTCGGGACGAAGTTGTGAGGCGCGCCAAAAGGCAAGTGGCGCTGGTGCCTGCCTCCCGTCCCAAGCGGCTGGGCACCCGTTACAAGAGGCGCGGTAGGCCTCTCAAAACGGGTTTGCAACCGTCAAAAAGTCGCAAGCGGCAACTATCTTTGCAAACAGTTCGCAATTGCATTAAAGCGATCGGGCCAGCGCATCAGGGAAACACCCTAGCGCAATCGCCGGCAATCAGGCGGGGATCAGCTCCCTTTGTGCCGTAGCGGCAAGGCGGCGGTCGAACATCCCGGTGATCGCGATCCACTCGGCGGCGACCGGCGCATTGCCCTCGCGCCCTGCGCGCGCCGCCTCGGCATGGGCGACCCGCGCGGACTCGAGCCCGTGGCGCGCGAAGTGCCTGAGGGCTGCGACCAGAACCGGATCGAAGGCCCCCGCAGGCTCGCCGCTCGCGGCATCGTCATTGTCATTGGCCGCCATCACCTTGACCCGCGTCACCAGCCCCCGTCCGGCGGCGTGCCGCCCGGCGGTGCGGGCAGGGTCATGGGCGGGGGCGAGACGGATCGACATGAAGGCACATTCCTGCTGGGGCGGGGCGTCCGCCGCAGGGCGGCGCACCGTTCTGACTGTGGCAGCCGGTTAGCCGAAGGCGCCTGAACTCTTGGTGCCGAAACAGGGTTTCGGGCAGCTTAACCGTGATTTCGGGGTGTTGCCGGGCGGACTATTCCGCCGGAGCGGGGCTTGGCGCAGTCTCGGGGCGGGCCTTCCACTGGCCTGCACGGGCATATTCGGCCTTCACCGTTCCCGCGCCGGTATAGGCTGCGTTGGGCACGGTTGCGGGCAGAGCAGGCGCAGCCGCGCTTGCAGCCTTGGTGCTGCTGCGGGGAGCGGCCGGAACGGGATCGAGATCATAGGCGATCACCGGACGCGGGGCCGAGGCCTCGACCCCAGGCAGCGCGGGCGTCGTCACCGCGCGTGCCGCAGGGCCATTCTCCAGCCCGGCATAGGCCATGGTAAAGGCGCTCTTCTCGCCCGCTCCGCCGCGCAGCCGGTAGAAGCGGTGCGCGCCGATCGTGCCGATGTGATCGAGCGTGCCGGCCCAATAGGGATTGACCCAGAGCGTGTGGTAATGGGTCGCATGGCCGACGGGGGCATAGACGCTGCCCGACAGCGCCTCGCTCGCGATCCGTTGCGCGCGCGCCCAGCTTGCGCCGGAGGGACGGCGGGCAAGGCTGCCGTCGCAGGTGAAGGTGAACTGGCAGCCGGTGCGCCGCTCCGAGCCCTGATAGACCACGCCGCACACGGAATTCGGCCACGAAGGGTGCGCCACGCGGTTGAGCACCACCTGCGCCACCGCGCGCTGGCCGGCCTCGCTCTCGCTCGCGGCCTCGTACCAGATCGCCTGGGCGAGGCATTCCTGCGCGCGGGCATGGGTGAGGCCGACCCCGGCAGAGAAGAACGGCCGCGCCGGTGCGCCGACATCGATCAGCGCGCCGAGCTCGCGCCCGTCCTCCGCGCCCACCGAGAGCGGATCGGCCTCGGGCAGAGCGACCAGCGCGGTGCCCGCAGGGTCGGCCATGTAGAAATAGGCTGAGCCGGGAAAGCTCATCCCCGGCCGCTCGAACGGCAGCGCGGCTTCGGCGGCCTTGCGGGTGGCGAGCGCGGCGGTGCTTTCGGCGGCGGGGCCGGGCAGGGCCAGCAGGTTCCCCGGAGCGGCCAGCGCAGGCACGGCGATCGCGGCGGCCAGCACCGCGAGCCGCTTGCGCCACACGCCGCGCGCCGGGAGAATGGCGGCGAGCGAGGCGATCAACGCGGCGGGAGTGCGGGGCAGGGGCATGACGTCGCGCCCGCCCTAGCGCGCCTGCACGCCCGCGGCGAGCGCCCGCGCCGCCCGCGTCCCGATTGGGGACAGCGCCCAAGCAAGGTGTGACTGCCTTGCGTGAGGCCAGAGCCGGCCCTATCGCGGGCGCTGGACATGGCGCGGGATCGGGACAGGCTTGGGGGACGTTGGGGCGCGCTGCCCTTGCTGGCGGGCGCGCTGCTTGCGGCCGGCTGCGCTCCGGCGGCTCCGGAGGGCGGGGTGGAAGGTCCGACGATCGTCAGCCTCAACCCCTGCCTCGATGCGATCCTCGTCGAGGTGGCGCGGCCCGGACAGGTGCTCGCCCTGTCGCACTACAGCCGCGATCCGGGCAGCAGCTCGATCCCCCGCGATGTCGCCGCGCGCTTTGCCGTCACCGGCGGCACGGCGGAGGAAGTGATTGCGCTCGCGCCCGATCTGGTGCTCGCCTCCAGCTTCCTGCCGCAGCCGACCCGCGCCGCGCTCGAACGCGCAGGGCTGCGGGTCGAGACCTTCGGCAGCCCCACCAGCCTTGCCGCCAGCACCGCACAGGTGCGCGACGTGGCGCGGCTAGCTGGCGGGGTGGCCGAGGGCGAGGCGCTGGTGGCCGCGATGGAGCGCGCCGCTGCGCCCGTGCCGCCCGGCTATCCGGTCGACACTCTACTGTGGCAGCCGGGCGAGATCGTCGCGGGTGAGGCGACGCTGGTGGCCGAACTGCTGCGCGCCAAGGGCTTTGCCAGCCATGCCTCGGCGATGGGCCTCGGCCAGGCCGATTTCGTCGCGCTCGAGACCGTGCTCGCCCGCCCGCCCGAATTGCTCCTGGTCGCCGGCGACAGCGCCGGACAGCGCCATCCTTTGCTGGAGCAGTTGTCGGGCACGTGGGTCGAGCCGCTCGCGCCCAACCTGCTGTTCTGCGGCGGGCCGACCGTGATCGCGCTGGGCAACCGGCTCGATGGACTGCGGGCGGAACTGCGGCCGTGAACCGCGCGAGCCTGATCTTCGCCGCGCTGCTCGCGGTTCTGCTGCCGCTCTCGCTGCTGGCCGGAAGGATGTGGATCGATCCCTTTGCCAGCTACGGCCCTGCCAATGCCGCGCTGATCCTTGCCGAGCTGCGCCTGCCGCGCGCGGTGCTGGCGGTGGTGATCGGCGCAGGTTTGGGCGCGAGCGGGGCGGCGATGCAGGGCTATCTGCGCAACCCGCTCGCCGATCCCGGCCTGTTCGGCATCGCCCCGATGGCGGCGCTCGGCGCGGTGGCGAGCTTCTGGTTGGGCGTAAGCTGGGCGCTACCGGTGGCGGCGCTGGCCGGAGCGGGGCTGGGCATGGCCGCACTGGCGCTGATCGCCGGGCGCACCGCCTCGGACGCGCAGGGCGGGGCCGGAGGGGGCATCGCTCTCTTCACCCTCGCAGGCCTTATGCTGGCGAGCCTTGCCGGGGCGCTCACCGCGCTCGCCATCACACTCGCGCCCAACCCCTTCGCGCTCAGCGAGATCGTAATGTGGCTCAACGGCGCGCTGACCGACCGTTCGTGGCGCGAGGTCATGATCGCCGCGCCGCTGATGGGCGCCGGCATCGCCGTGCTGGCGCTGGCCGCGCGCAGCCTCGATGCGCTGACGCTCGGCGAGGAGGCGGCGCGCTCGCTCGGGGTCGAGCCGGGGCGGCTGCTGTTGCTGCTGGTCATCGGCGTCGGGCTGACGGTCGGCGCAGGCGTGGCGGTGGCGGGGATCATCGGCTTCGTCGGCCTCGTTGTCCCCCATCTGGTGCGCCCCTTGACCGACCGCCTGCCCTCGAGCCTGCTGCTCCCGAGCGCGCTGGCAGGCGCATGCCTCGTGCTGGCCGCCGACAGCCTGGTGCGGATCCTGCCGCTGGTGAGCGAGCTCAGGCTCGGCATCTCGCTCTCGCTGATCGGCGCGCCGTTCTTCGGGTGGCTGCTGGTGCGCATGCGGCGGGGGCGGCTGTGAGGCTGGCGGCCGAGAACCTTGCGCTGGAGCGGGGCGGGGTGCCGGTGGTGGCGGGCCTGTCTGCCGCGCTCGAGCCGGGCACGATCACCGCCATTGTCGGCCCCAATGGCGCGGGCAAATCGAGCCTGCTGCTGGGGCTGGCAGGGCTGCTTGCCCCTGCTGCCGGGCAGGTGACGCTGGAGGGCGGGGACCTTGCCGACATGCCGCCCCGCGCACGGGCGCAGGCGATCGGCTACCTGCCGCAGACCCCTGATATCGCCTGGGACGTGGCGGCGGAAAACCTCGTCGCGCTCGGCCGCCTGCCGTGGCGAGACCGGGGCACGGAGGAAATCGAGGCCGCACTGGCCGCACTCGATCTGGCGGCGCTGCGCCAACGCCCTGTCAGCCGCCTGTCGGGCGGCGAGCGCGCGCGGGTGCTGCTCGCCCGCGTGCTAGCCGGAACCCCGCGCTGGATCCTCGCGGACGAGCCGCTCGCCGCGCTCGACCTTGCGCACCAGCTCGGCCTGATCGCGCACCTCAAGGCCTGCGCTGGTGCAGGGCAGGGCGTGGTGGTGGTGCTCCACGATCTCGCCCACGCGATGAACCATGCCGACCGCGTGCTGGTGCTCGATCGCGGCGCGCTCGTTGCCGATGGCGCGCCTGAAACCGCGCTCGCGCCGGAGGTCATCGCCAGGGTCTGGGGCGTATCCGCGCGCTGGCTCGGCGAGCCCGGTGCGAGGGCGCTGCAGACCGGAGCGTGAGGCAGGTAACTGGTGGACCGGGGCGCGCCGCGCGGCATGGGGACAGCCGGCAAGAGGGGCGCGTCCCGGTCCGTCTTCTTCCGTCAGGAAGCCAGGTTGCGACCCTGCAAGGGACCCGGCCGGGAGTGACTAAAGAGAGCCCTTAGATGCCCGGGATTCGCGCTTCTGGCGACTTCAGATTTTCTGTAGGGCAGCAAAGAAATGGCTCAAATCCATGAAAATGGGCGATTAAAATCCTGCAATCCATTGCACTTTCGGCGCCGTGCGCGGGTTTGGCGGGTGACTTCGGCAAACCGGCGCGGCGACACCTCCCGAATGAAGAGGGCCGCTAGGCAAGGGCCGCGGCGCGCTCTAGAGCCGGTGCCATGCTTTCGCCCGCCGCACTCGCCGCCGATCCGCACTGGCTGCCGCACGCCTTTGATCCTGCGCGCCAGAACCTGACCTTCGCCAAACTGCCGCGCGCGCGGCTGGCGGCGACGGCTTTCCTTGCCGACATCGCCCGCGAGACTGGTTACGAAACCACCGAGGTGCCGCTGGCCACGCTCGCCTCCGCCGTGCCTGCGCCGTCCGCGCCTGTGACCTTCATCTTTCACACTGCCTTCTGCCGCTCCACCCTGCTGGCCCGCGCGCTCGAACAGCCCGGGATCAGCACCGGCCTGTCGGAGCCGGGGATCATTGCCAGCCTCGCCGGGGCAGGGCCGGCGGGGCAGGGCGCGGTGGCTCCGGTCGCGGCGCTGCTGGCGCGGCCGTGGAGCGCGGGCGAGGCGGTGTTCATCAAGCCCACCAACCACGCCAACCGCCTCGCACCTGCGCTGATGCAGGCCCTGCCGCAGGCGCGCGCGGTGCTGATGAGCAATCCGCTGCCCTCCTTCCTCGCTGCCGTGGTGCGCAAGGGGATGATGGGTCGGCGCTGGGGCCGGCAGCTCTATCTCGAGATGATGTCCTATGCGGGCATGGATCTCGGCATGGACGGGCGCGAGCAGTTCCTGATGACCGATCTTCAGGCGACCGGCCTCGCGTGGTTCCTCAACCAGCGCTTCCTTGCCGCGCTGGTGCAGAATTTCGGCGCGCGGGTGCGGGTGCTCGACGGCGATGCCTTCGGCCGCGATCCGGCGAAGACGCTGGCGGCGGTCTACGCCTTTGCCGGACACGCGGTGTCGCCGGAGCAGGTCGCCGCCATCGCCAGCGGCCCGGTGTTCGCCGCCGACGCCAAGACCGGCGAGGACTACGCCGCCAAATCCGCCCGCGACGCCGAGGCGACCCGCAGCAGCGTAACCGAGGACGAGATCGCCAAGGTCGGCGAATGGGTGAACATGATCGCCCGTCAGGCGGGGCTCAGCGTGCCGCTGGCGCAGACGCTGTGATCCGGGAAACTTGCGCAGCCTTCGTCCGTTGCCCCTCCACACTGCGTAACTGCTGCGGATAACCCGCCGCCGGCGCCCTTTACTTCAGCGAACATTTGCGGAACAGATCTCCCTCATGAGCCTCACCAAAATCTCTGTGCGCGGTGCGCGCGAGCATAATCTCAAGGGTATCGACATCGATCTGCCGCGTGATGCGCTGATCGTGGTCACCGGCCTTTCGGGCAGCGGCAAGTCGAGCCTCGCCTTCGACACCATCTATGCCGAGGGGCAGCGGCGCTATGTGGAGTCGCTCTCCGCCTATGCGCGCCAGTTCCTCGAGATGATGCAGAAGCCCGATGTCGAGCATATCGACGGGCTCTCGCCGGCCATTTCGATCGAGCAGAAGACCACCAGCCGCAACCCGCGCTCGACCGTGGCGACGGTGACCGAGATCTACGACTACATGCGCCTGCTGTGGGCGCGGGTGGGTGTGCCGTACTCGCCTGCGACCGGCGAGCCGATTTCTGCGCAGACCGTCAGCCAGATGGTCGACCGGGTGATGGCGTTGCCTGAGGGCACGCGGCTCTATCTGCTCGCGCCGGTGGTGCGCGGGCGCAAGGGCGAATACCGCAAGGAGCTGGCCGAATGGCAGCGCTCCGGCTTCACCCGCGTGCGGATCGACGGGGAGATCTATCCGATCGAGGAGGCGCCCGCGCTCGACAAGAAGTTCAAGCACGACATCGAGGTGGTGGTTGATCGCATCGCGGTGAAGGACGGCTTGCAGACCCGCCTTGCCGAAAGTTTCGAGACCGCGCTGAAGCTGGCCGAGGGGCTGGCCTATGTCGATCTCGCCGACGGCGTAGTGCCGGGGCGCGAGGATGAAGGAAAGGGCGGGGCGATGAAGGGGGCGGGCCTGCCGCCCAACCGCATCGTCTTTTCCGAGAAGTTCGCCTGCCCGGTCTCCGGCTTCACCATCGAGGAGATCGAGCCGCGGCTGTTCTCCTTCAACGCCCCGCAAGGCGCGTGCCCGGCCTGCGACGGGATCGGCGAGAAGATGCTGTTCGATCCGCAGCTGGTGGTGCCGAACGAGGCGCTCAGCCTCAAGCAGGGCGCGGTGGTGCCCTGGGCCAAGTCCAACCCGCCGTCGCCCTATTACATGCAGGTGCTCGCCAGCCTCGCCAAGGCTTACGGCTTCGATCTGACCACGCCGTGGAAGGACCTCGCGCCCGACCAGAAGCTCATCATCCTCCACGGCACGGGCGGGCTGCCGGTGCCGCTGACCTTCAAGGACGGGCGCCGCGAATACACCGTCAACAAGGCCTTCGAGGGCGTGATCGGGAACCTCAACCGCCGGATGCTCCAGACCGAAAGCGCGTGGATGCGCGAGGAGCTGTCGAAGTACCAGACCGCGCAGGCCTGCGAGACCTGCGGCGGCAAGCGGCTGAACGAGAAGGCGCTGAGCGTGAAGGTCGCCGGCTGCGACATCGCCACGCCGGTGCAGATGAGCGTCGCCGATGCCAAGGAGTGGTTCCTCAAGCTCGACGCGCAGCTCACCTCGCAGCAGTCGCAGATCGCCCGCGCGATCCTCAAGGAGATCAACGAGCGGCTGGGCTTCCTCGACAACGTGGGGCTCGACTACCTCAACCTCGACCGCACCTCGGGCACCCTGTCAGGCGGCGAGAGCCAGCGCATCCGCTTGGCCAGCCAGATCGGCAGCGGGCTTTCGGGCGTGCTCTACGTGCTCGACGAGCCCAGCATCGGCCTCCACCAGCGCGACAATGACCGGCTGCTGGAGACGCTCAAGCGCCTGCGCGATCTCGGCAACACCGTGATCGTCGTCGAGCATGACGAGGACGCGATCCGCGCCGCCGACCACATCGTTGACCTTGGCCCCGGCGCAGGGGTGCATGGCGGCGAGGTGGTGGCGCAGGGGAGCCTCAAGGACATCCTCAAGGCCAAGGGCTCGCTCACCGCGGACTACCTCACCGGCAAGCGCAGGATCGACGTGCCGGCGCAGCGCCGCAAGGGCAACGGGCACTTCATCGAGGTGAAGAACGCGCGCGCCAACAACCTCAAGGGCGTGGACGCGAAGATCCCGCTCGGCACCTTCACCTGCATCACCGGGGTCTCGGGCTCAGGCAAGTCCTCGCTCACCATCGACACGCTGCAGGCGGGCGCCGCGCGCGTGCTCAACGGGGCGCGGGTGATCGCGGGGGCGCATGACGCCATCACCGGCCTCGAATATTGCGACAAGGTGATCGAGATCGACCAGTCGCCGATCGGCCGCACCCCGCGCTCCAACCCTGCCACCTACACCGGCGCCTTCACCCAGATCCGCGACTGGTTCGCCGGCCTGCCCGAAAGCCTCGCGCGCGGCTACAAGCCCGGGCGCTTCTCCTTCAACGTCAAGGGCGGCCGCTGCGAGAAGTGCCAGGGCGACGGCCTCATCAAGATCGAGATGCACTTCCTCCCCGACGTCTACGTCACCTGCGAGGAGTGCCACGGCAAGCGCTACAACCGCGAGACGCTGGAGGTGAAGTTCAAGGGCCTCAGCATCGCCGACGTGCTCGACATGACGATCGAGGACGCCGAGGAGTTCTTCAAGGCCGTGCCGTCGATCCGCGAGAAGATGCGGATGCTGAACGAGGTCGGCCTCGGCTACGTCAAGGTCGGCCAGCAGGCGACGACGCTGTCAGGCGGCGAGGCGCAGCGGGTGAAGCTCGCCAAGGAACTCGCGCGGCGCAGCACCGGCCAGACGCTCTACATCCTCGACGAGCCGACCACCGGCCTGCATTTCGAGGATGTGCGCAAGCTGCTGGAGGTGCTGCACCGGCTGGTCGAGGGGGGGAACTCGGTCGTGGTGATCGAGCACAACCTCGACGTGATCAAGACCGCCGACTGGATCATCGACCTTGGGCCGGAAGGCGGGGTGCGCGGCGGCGAGGTGGTTGCTGTGGGGACACCCGAGGCGGTGGTGAAGGAGCCGCGGAGCTTTACGGGGCAGTATTTGAAGCCGTTGTTGCAGAGCTGACTCGGGCACGAGTCTGCCCCCAAGCAATGGAGAAAGGGCAGCGGTCGCCCACCGGGGGCATTGCGCCCTTTGCTCTTTGCAATGTAATTGGGTCCCTTTGGCGCTCGCGCCGTATGTTACGACGTCAAGCAGGCGCCTTCGATCACCGAAAGCAAATGAGTATTGTTCGAAGTGCAACGTCGGCCTAATGTGAGTTCGAAACCAACCACGAGGCTAAATTGCTAAAGCGTGTCGACGTATCGAATTTCAAGAGCATCGAGCGCTCAGTCGTTGAGTTTGGTCGACGGAATATCATTGTTGGCCCTAACGCTACTGGAAAGAGTAACCTCTTAGACGTTCTCAAGTTCACAAGAGACGCAGCACAAGTTGGGCTTGATGAGGCCGTGTCGATGCGTCACGGTATCGATAGTATAAGGCGGTGGAGCAAAACTCGGCCATACATAATTTCGATAAAGCTTGAATTTGTAGATTTGTTGCAAAACGAAAAAGGGTTTTTCAAATTTTCTCTTGCATCAAAGGGTGGCGAGTTCACCGTAACTGAGGAGGAAGGCGTCTGGCTTGGGGTCGACCCTTTGGAGCCAAGCGAGCGCGATGTTCCTTTTCGTGCGCGATACAAGCGAGACGCTAGTGGCAAAATCGAACTTGAGGCGAAAAGTAATATATACTCCACTCTTCCCGCGCCAAGGCTATCCCAAAGTGAATTGTTGATCACTCAGTTTAATCCGAACATAAGTTCGCCTTATAGCCTGTTGTTCCGTGGACTGTATGCCGCAGTTATAGATTATGGAGCTTATTCCATATATCCAAACGTCATCAGGGATCCTCAGCCTGTAAGTACAAATACTTCTCTTCAGGACGATGGAAAAAATTTAGCGTCTGTAATTCGTAAGCTACGGAGTACCTCTACTCGATCGAAGCGTGAATCCTTAACTAATGCGTTGGCTCAGGTGTTGCCATCCCTTTCTGAGATAAAGATTCAGAATACGGCCGGCTTCTACCTGCCCACCTTCAAGGTAGATGGCTTTGATGGAAAGAATCCACATTATCTGAACATGTCGCAGGTTTCAGATGGAACCTTGCGGATGCTCGGTATGCTTTCTGCATTCTATCAGCAAAACCCTCCAGAGCGGGTTGCGCTAGAAGAGCCGGAGCAAATGATCCATCCGGGGCTTTTGCCAGTATTGTTTGAGGCCGCAGAAGATTATCTCGAAGGAAATCAGTCAAGGCAGCTATTTTTAACAACCCATAGTCCGACACTTCTCGACATGTTTGACGTTGAAGATATCATTGTTGCTCACTGGGAAAATGATATATCTTCGTTCTCACCGATTTCGGAGAGGCAAAGAGATATAGTTCGCCAGCGACTATTCACCGCTGGTGAACTCATGGTAGTTGAGGGTCTCATCTTGTGAACATCGTTGCAATCGTCGAAGGAGCCGGCGATCTCACGGCAGTTCCGCAGCTTTTAACGCAAATAGGACTTATGGTGGGCGACGCGTACGTGGCCTCAAAACCAATTCGTGGCGGAGAATGGCGGAAGATAAGGCGGGATGGAGAGCTCGAGCGCCTACTTGCCCTTGCCTACAGTCGAAACCCTGATCATATCTGCGTTATTGTTGATCTCGATGATGATTGTGCGGCTCAAGAGTACACTGAGGCGCAGGAACGAATAAGAGCTTGGAAGAACGGTCGTGAAATTTCGGTAGGCTTGGCATTTTTAGTTCGAGAGTTCGAGGTCTTGTTTCTTGAGCAGATCGAACGTGTTTCTGACGGTCGAGTAAGAAGTCTCCCCGAGAATGTTGTTCCTGCCGAAACTCGAGACGCCAAAGGTACTCTTAGGCGGCTTGCTCGGGTTGTCTATAAAGAGAGTCAAGACCAGGTTAGGCTCACAAAAAAACTCGATTTACCAACCCTTTATCGGCAGAATAGAAGCTTCAGAAAGCTCTGTAAGGAGGTGTTCTGCCTTACCTACCCCGAGGTAGAGGAAATCATATTCTAGTTTCATCTTTCGCCCCCCCTTTCCTACACCCCCACCCCCGACATACCCTCCCGCGCAGGCGTCGGCCTTGCGCTTCGCGACCCTCACCCCGCGCCCCTGCTCTGCCAGCCCCTCGGCACTCCGCCTGAGGGCTGGCGCGACAGCCTCGGGCGCTCGGTGAGGGGTGGCACTTGCGAGGGCGGCGCGCCCTGATGCTCACCCTCTTGTGAAGGAGCCCGCGCCCATGTCTTCCCAGCTCTCCCCCTCCGGCCCTGCCCTATTCGCGCCCGATCTGCCGCTCGAACGCCAGGCGGCCTTTCTCCAGACGCTCGCGCAGTGGGGCAATGTCAGGGCGGCGGCGCAGCAGGTCGGGGTGAGCCGCGCGCATCTCTACCGGATGCGGCGCGCCTCGGCGCAGTTCCGGCAATTGTGGGATGCCGCGCTGGTGCTCGCCCGGCCGCAGGTCGAGGAGGTGCTCGCCGACCGCGCGCTCAACGGGGTGCAGGAGGTGGTCTACTACCACGGCGAGGAGGTCGCCACGCGCACCCGCTACGACAGCCGGCTGCTGCTCGCCCACCTCGCGCGGCTCGACCGGATTGCGGGCAGTGCGGGGGTGAGCGCCACGGTGGCGGATTTCGACGCGGAGGTGGAGCGGCTGCTCGATCCGCAGGCGCTCTACGACTGGGACGACGAGGAGGAATGCGGGGACGAGGACGCGGAGGGCTGGGCGGAGGAGCGCTGGGCGGACGCGGACGATGATGACGCGGCACCGGAGGACGGGGAGGGGGCCGCGGTGGCCGAGGACGACACCGAAGCGGAAGCCGACGAACACGGGGCCGCGGACGAGGCGGAGGCCGCGGCGGAGGCGGTCGGCGCAGGCGGCAGGGGCGCGGTCAGAGAAGCGGGCAGCGGGGCGGCGGGTTTTGCCTCTCTGGACAGTGTCTCATGTGTCTCCAACAGGCGCGGCGGGGAGGGGGACGGCGCGGACGCCGGAAGGGACGCCGGGGGAGACAGGGGGCAGGGCAGGGACGGGCCGTCGTGCCGCGTCCTTCACCACTAGCCCCGCTCACTCGGCCGGCAGTACCACCTCGGCCTCGTCCACCACGATCGGGGCAGGGCGGGCCTTGCGTGCGCGCGGCCTGGCGGGCTTCGCCGTGCACTCCAGTGCCCAGCCGGTGGCGAGGAAGCTGCGCCGTTCGAGACTGGCGCTCTCGCCCTCGGGGAAGACGTTGATCGCGGCGAAGCAATCAGGGACCATCAGCGCGATCCCGCAAGTGCGGGGGAGGGCGGCGAGGTCGATGCGGTAGCGCCAGTGACCGGGGGCCAGCTCCTCGCGCCGCAGGGGGAGCTCGGTGAAGCGGGCGGTCTCGAAGGCGAGGATGTCGGTGAAGGTGATGCCGTTGATGACGGTGACGTCGAAGGTCAGCACGTCCTGCCCCGCGCCGCGCCGCACCGCGAGGTCGCTGCGCCGGGTCGGGCCGGCCCAGTTGCCGGGGCCATGCGCGGTCGGCTCGGACGGGTACCAGCCGCCGCGCAGCCATACGCCGCCGCCGTCGCTGTCGTTGTGGAACACGCGCGCGGCATTGGCGGGGTAGTCCCACGGCGCGCGCTGCTCGGCCACCGCCTCAGCCCAGGCGGCGAAGTGCTGGCAGGCGTGCTGGTAGAGCACGCTGTCGAGCGCGAAGAGCGCCGGACGGGCACGGATCGCGGCTTCGAGTGCGGCGCAATCGACGTCGTCGGCAGGCGCGTGGTTGGTGGCATAGCCGCGCTCGGCCGCACGGTGACCGGTCTCCGCCTCCCACAGCGGGACGAAGGCGTCGATCTGGTCGGTCGGGACGAGCCAGCGCGCCCGTTCGAGCACCGCAGGCAGATGGCGCGCGACGGTGGGGAGGAAGCCGCGGCGCTCCTCCTCGATCCCGAGCGGGAGGAAGGCTGAGAGGAGGTAGCGGGTCTGGAAGTCAGCGAAGAAGTCCCCGAAATGGTCGAGGAAGGTGCCGGGATCGAGCTCGCGCGCGGCGCGGCTGAGGCGGCGGTCAGGCTCGCGCCGGATGTGGCGGAAGTTGGAGATGATCTGCGCCACCGGCTCGCGCACGGTGACCAGCAGATCGGCGATGCGGCGATGCTCGAGCAGCTGTCCGGTGAGATGGGCTTCGACGAAGTCATGGGAGGCAAGGCACTGGCCCAGCGCGGCGCAGTCGGCGGGATAGGTGAACTGGCCTTCCTGCAGATGCGCGCGGCCCGGAGGGAAGGCCGAGGCAAGGCGGCGCGCAAGGGTCTGGCCGCCGGTCTTGGGTATGTGCAAATAGAACATGGTCTCTTCCCGCGGTTCAGGTGCGCGAGTCTGTGCGCGGCCTCCGGCACCGGCAAGCAGGGATGTATCCAATCTGAAACCATTCCGCGCGATGCTGGCAAAGAACCAACGCCGACGCTGGGTAAACCCTTCGGATTGCTGGACGATCAGGCTTCCGGGGCGGGGGCGGGCCGGGTGAGTGTTGCAACAGCTGCGAACACCGCGACACCGCTCGCGATCATCCACAGGAACGCCCCCTCGATCCCGAGCCCCCAGTCGAGCACGGCGAGCACCGCGATCTCGACGATGATCGCGGCGAGCGCGGCATGGGTGCCTTGCCCGCGACCGGCGAGCCCCATGATGATCGGCACCGCCAGCACCGCCGCGATCGCGCCTGCATCGAGCACCAGATCGCGCAGGGACTCGCCCGAAGCGGCCACCAGTGCGGCCACCGCCGCGGCGATCACCGTCGCAACGCGCGCGGCGCGCAGCATGGTGCGCGGGGAAGCGTCGGGGTCGATCCGGCGATACCCGCTCTCCGCCGCCACCGCCGAGACCGCCAGCAGCGCGCTATCGACTGATGACAGGATCGCCGAGAGCAGCGCGCCGGTGAAGACGATGTGCAGCCACGACGGGAACAGCGCCTGCGCGAGGCCGGGCAGGAAGGTCTCGTCGGTGGCCAGCTCCACCCCCAGCACCGGTGCGAGCTGCGGGCCGAACAGGCCGAAGCTGACCGGCACGAGGCCGACCATGAGGTAGATCCCCGCCCCCGCCAGCGCCCCGCGCCGCGCGACCTCGGGCGAGCGCGCGCCGAGTGTGCGGGCGAGCGCCTCCTGGCTCACCATCGTCCCGGCGATCGGGATCAGCCACAACTCGGCCCAGGCCACCCAGCTCTCGCCCGGGCTGGCGAAGGACCAGGCTTGCGGGGGAACGCTGGCCACCGCTGCCGCGACGCCGCCGTGGGCATCGAACATCAGGAAGGCGAGCATCAGCATCGCCGCGACCATGATCGCGCCTTGCAGGATGTCGGTCACCACGTCTCCGGCGAGGCCGCCGAACAGGGTGTAGGTCACCACCAGCAGGGTCGCTCCGGCGAGCGCGGCGGGGAAGTCGAGCGGCGAGGCGGTGTCGATGATCGTGGCGAAGGCATAGAGCTGTGCCGCCGACCAGGTGGTGGCCGAAAGCGCGATCACCCCCGCCGCGAGCAGCTCTGTGCCCTCGCCGAAGCGGGCGCGCAGGAAATCGGCGATCGTGATGTAGCCGCCGCTTCGCAGCCGGTGGGCGAAGAACAGCGCGATGGCCAGGATCCCGATGGCATAGGCGAAGGGCTCGGTCCGCGCACCGGACAGCCCGTCGGAGGCGACTTCGGAGGAGGTTGCGATCAGGCTTTCCGAGGCGAACCAAGTCGCGAACAGGCTCATCGCCACGGCGAAGGTGCCGAGGCTGCGGCCGGCGACCAGATAGTCGGCATCCGACTTCGCCCCGCGCCCGGCCCAGGCGGCGAGCAGCACCTGCGCGAAGACATAGAGCAGGATCAATGCGAGCGTGATGGCGAGATTTCCCCTGTGTCGCCCGCCGCAGCGCCCCCGCTGCGGTTCCGGGCGGCCAGCAGTCCTAGCCGCGCCGCCGCCGCGCGCAAGCCCTGTCGCGCGGGCGAGGCAGACTGGGCCTGTGCGTCCTTCGTCATCCGCAGCGCGTAGCTCGCTGTGGCGGGACATAGTGAGGAGACCTGCAATGCCGCTCACCTATCCCAGGGCCCGCCGGATCGGGCTTGCGCTGATCGCGCTCATGTCCGCTCTCGGTCTGATCGCCGTCACCCCCGCAACAGGCGGGACGATCAATTCCAATCTCCAGATCGAGGCGGGCGAGACCTTCGAGCTCGGTGGCGGGCAGAAAGGTGGCTTTACTGTCACCGGACGCAATACCGGACAGGTCGCGGTCGAGGTGCTGGGCAAGGCCGAGGGCGCTGGCACGCCGGTCGCGCGTGGCACCGTTGCGCCGGGCGGAGAGGTGAAGGCGGATTTCGCACCCGGCGAGATGGCGCTGCTGCGCAACACCTCGGGCGCACGCGGGGCGCAGCTCAAGCTGCGGATCAGCGGGGATACGGCAGCGCTCGGGATGAGCTATTCGGCCAACCCCTGAAGGGGGTGCCGTCAGCGCAGGCCTCAGCCCTCGATCAGCTCGAGTTCGACCGTGGCGTGGCCGCGCGCGATCATGCCGAGTTCTTCGGCGGCGGCGCGGCTCACGTCGATCAACCGGCCACGGCTGAACGGTCCGCGATCATTGATGCGCACGATCACGCTTGCGCCGGTGGCCGGATTGGTGACCCGCACGAGGCTGCCGAAGGGCAGGGTGCGGTGCGCGGCGGTCATCGCGCCATTGTCGAAGGCCTCGCCGCTGGCGGTGCGGCGGCCGTGGAACTTGCTGGCGTAGTAGGAGGCCGAGCCGCTGCCGAGGCTGGTCGTCTGTTCGGGCAGTTCGGCCGGAGCGGAGGCGGTTTCCTCGGGCAGCGGGGCGGGGGCAACCGGTACCACTTCGATCGACACCGCACTCGCTTCGAGCGGCAGGGCTCCATCGGCCGGCGTCGCGGCGGTCGAGGCGGCGAGCGGCGCGAGGCCGAGCGCTCCGGCGACCAGCGCTGCGCGCAGGCTACGGGCCTTGAAGGCAGAGGTGCGATTTCCCGTCCGCATGGACAGTGCCTCTAGGTTGCAGAGCTTGCAAAAGGCAAACCGGCGCAACGGCTTGTCGTAGGCGAGAGGCATTCCGGCGCTGAATCGCCCGCGATTTGCGGCAAAGTGCGGCTGTCGACGGCCAACGGAAAACGGATTTGCACGCTGCGACTCGGAGTCGCGGGCCGGCTGACGACGTGCGGGGCGGGCTAGACCGCCACCATGAAGTACAATGCAAATGGGGCCGGCATTGCTGCCGACCCCACTCTCACCAGCGCGTGGACACCCCTTGCTCATGATGCGTCCGGCGAACCTTCCGCATCTTTTGCGCCAGGGTATGCTTGGCGCCCGATGTCTAGCCTCTCGCTGCCTTGCCTTGCGGCCGGCCTTGCCAGAGATTTGTCACCGGCGCTCGCGCCGGCATCCGGCTTTCGCTCCTGCCCTGCTGCGCCCTTTCGAAGCCCGAAGCCTCCGATGTTCGCTGCCTTGCGCAGTCGCTTGGCCGAGACCGCGCTCCTTTACCGATCCGGGCTTGCGGCGGTTCCGGACTTGCGTCCTTCCCCATCACCCGTTCCGGCCAGGTCCCCGGCCTGTCCGGTGACATCGCGTCGCTCCCGTCTCAAACGAGCCGACTTGCATTCGGCCGAGGCCTCTTGCATGCCCTCTCTCGACAGGCGCGTGGACAGACACCACCGCCATCCTTGGGATCAAAACTCCGGTAACTTCAAGGCCTTGCGGCTTTCCGTTCCGGTTGCTTCGTGTCCCGAAGACAAGTTGAAAGTGCGCCTCAACCGGCGTTCTGGCAACATTCCAGCCGCCGACTTTTCCACTTCCAACGCTTTAGGCTGTGGACACGAGTGGATAACTCAACGCTTCGTCGCATTTGTCGCAAAGCGGGTGAGCGGGCGGGAACGGAACCGCCGTCAGACTGTCACATTAAAGGCCCGACGCCGCCGCAGCGAGCGCGGCGACTCGGTTTTCCCCATCCGGTTCAGTGCAATCAGGCGTCCCGGTTGCGGCGCGAGAGCAGCCGCAGACGCAGCCCGTTGAGCTTGATGAAGCCCTCGGCGTCCTTCTGGTCATAGGCCCCTGCGTCATCCTCGAAGGTGACGTGGGCTTCGGAATAGAGCGAGTAGGGCGACTTGCGGCCCACCACGCTCGCCAGCCCCTTGTAGAGCTTGAGGCGCACGGTGCCGGTCACCTTGTCCTGGCTGTGGTCGATCGCCGCCTGCAGCATCTCGCGTTCGGGCGAGAACCAGAAGCCGTTGTAGATCAGCTCGGCATAGCGCGGCATCAGCTCGTCCTTGAGGTGCGCCGCGCCGCGATCGAGCGTGATCTGCTCGATCCCGCGATGCGCGCGGGCGTAGATCTCGCCGCCGGGGGTTTCGTACATCCCGCGGCTCTTCATGCCGACAAAGCGGTTCTCGACCAGATCGAGCCGGCCGATGCCGTGCTTGCGGCCGAGATCGTTCAGCGCGGCCAGCAGCGTGGCGGGCGACATGGCCTCGCCGTTGAGCGCAACGCCGTCGCCCTTCTCGAAATCGACCGTGATGTATTCCGGCGTATCCGGCGCGTCCTCGGGATTGACCGTGCGCGAGTAGACGTAGTCGGGGGTTTCCTCCCACGGATTTTCCAGCACTTTCCCTTCCGACGAGGTGTGCAGCAGGTTCGCGTCGGTCGAGAACGGGCTGTCGCCGCGCTTGTCCTTGGGCACCTGAATCTGGTGCGCCTCGGCCCAGGCGATCAGCGCGGTGCGGCTGGTCAGGTCCCATTCGCGCCACGGGGCGATCACCTTGATGTCGGGATCGAGCGCATAGGCGCTGAGTTCGAAGCGCACCTGATCATTGCCCTTCCCGGTCGCGCCGTGAGCGATGAAGTCCGCGCCGGTCTGGTGCGCGATCTCGACCAGACGCTTGGAGATCAGCGGGCGGGCGATCGAGGTGCCGAGCAGGTAGTCGCCCTCGTAGCGGGCATTGGCGCGCATCATCGGGAAGACGAAATCGCGCACGAATTCCTCGCGCAGGTCCTCGATGAAGATGTGATCGTCAGGGATGCCCATGGCGCGGGCCTTGGCGCGGGCGGGTTCGATTTCCTCGCCCTGACCCAGATCAGCGGTGAAGGTCACCACCTCAAGGCCCCGCTCCACGCTCAGCCATTTGGCGATGACGCTGGTATCGAGACCGCCCGAATAGGCGAGGACGACTTTCTGGGGCTGGGCCATGGCGCGGTTCCTGAACGTGAGAAGGCGGGGGCGCGGTTGCAGTCAGCCCGCCGCTTGTCAAGCAGGCGCGCGTCAGCTGCCGATCAGGTAATCCCGCGTGATCGGCAGGGCATGGCGGCTGCGCACGTACTGGATCTGGTAATTGCACATGCTGCCATGCTCGAACACCGTCGCCGCGCCGGCGAGGTAGAAGGTCCACATCCGGAAGAAGCGTTCGTCGTGGAGCGCGATGATTGCCTCGCGGTTGGCCATGCAGTTGGCATACCAGCAGCGGATCGTCTTCGCGTAGTGCAGGCGCAGCGTCTCGATGTCGGCGGCAATCAGGCGGAACTTCTCGCTGGCTGCCAGCGTCTCGGACAGGGCGGGGATGTAGCCCCCGGGGAAGATGTATTTGCGGGTGAAGGCATCGGTGGTGCCGGGCCGGCCCATGCGCCCGATGGTGTGGAGCAACATCACCCCGTCATCGGCGAGCATCCGCGCGGCGGCTTCGAAGAAGGTCTCGAACTGGGCGCGGCCGACGTGTTCGAACATCCCGACCGAGACGATCCGGTCGAAGCAGCGGCCCGAGGCGGCGGTGTCCCGGTAGTCCTCGAGCAATATCGTCACCCTGTCCGCCACGCCCGCCGCCGCGACCCGCTCGCGGGCGAGCGTGGCCTGTTCCTCGGATAGGGTAATGCCGGTCACCCGCACGCCGTGATGCCTCGCCAGATGGATCGCCATCCCACCCCAGCCGCAGCCGATGTCGAGCACCTCCTGCCCGGGTGATAGGGCGAGCTTCTTCGCGATATGCGCCAGCTTGGCCCCCTGCGCCTCGGCGAGCGTGGTGACGCCGTCTGCCCAGTAGGCGCAGGAATATTGCCAGTGCTCGGCATCCAGCATCAGCGCGTAGAGATCATTGCCGATGTCATAGTGGTGCGCGACATTGCGCTTCGATCCGACGCGGTTGTTGATCTGCTCGGCGGCGAAACCCGCCCTGTTGACCAGCCGCTTGAGCGCGCCGGGCCGGCCGAGATTGCCGCCCTTGTCCCACGGGGCATTGGCGCGCAGCAGGCTGACAAGGCCCATGACGTCGCCCTCCTCGATCAGCAGGCGGCCATCTATGAAGGCTTCCGCCGCGCCGAGCCGCGGGTCCATCAGGATGTCGCGCGGCACCTTGTCGTCGGCCAGGCGCAGGACGATTTCGGGAAAACCGGGGGCGGGGGTGCCGAAAGTGCTGGCGCTGCCATCGGCATAGACCACGCCGAGCCGTCCCTGCCGGACAGCGCGCGAAAGAAAGCGATCGAGGAGGGCCTTGCTCATGGGTCTCCTTTCGTGGTTCTGTCCTCCAAGGTTACCGCAAGCGCGCGCGCTGGCAAAGTGGACCGGAGGGGGGAGAGCACACGATGGCTGACGCCAAGACCCAGATAACCGACGTCGATCCGGCCGATTACATCGACGCGGTCGAGCCTGCGAACCGCCGCGAGGAAGCGAAGGTGCTCGACGCCCTGTTCCGGCGGGTGACCGGGGAAGCGCCGAAAATGTGGGGGCCGAGCCTGATCGGCTATGGCGAATACCGGACCACCTATGAAAGCGGGCGCAATGTCCACTGGATGCGAACCGGCTTCAGCCCGAGGAAAGCCAAGCACTCGCTCTATCTGATGGGCGGCTATTGCGACGACATCACCGCCGCGCACGGTGCCGAGGCCATGACCCGGCTGGGCAAGCACAGCACCGGCAAGAGCTGCCTCTATGTCAACAAGCTCGCCGACATCGATCTGGCGGTGCTGGAAGAGATCATCGCCGAGGACTGGCAGACGATGCTCAGGCTGTTCCCCGAAGGCTGAGACCCGCCGCGTCCTCAAATCCCGCCATACCACTGGTAACCGGCGAGATCTTCCCAGAAGCCGCCCTTGCCGTCACCGATCCCGGCGAAGCTGGCGACGGCTTCGATCCCGGTCAGATATTTGGGATGCTTGTAGCCCAAGTGCCGTTCCAGCCGCATGCGCAGCGGCGCGCCGTTCTTTTCCGGGAGCGGTTCGCCGTTCAGCGAATGGGCGACGATGCTCTGCGGGTGATAGGCATCGACCATGTCGACGCTCTCGTAATAGGAGCGGCCATAGAGCGTGTCGGCGCAGCGGAAGACGATGAACTTCGCCTCTTCCCTGACCTTCGCGGCATCCAGCAGCGCGGAAAGCTGCGGCCCGGTCCATTCACCGATCGCGCTCCAACCCTCGACACAGTCGTGACGGGTGATCTGGGTGCGCTGCGGCAGGGCGCGGATATCGGCCATGGTGAGGCTCAGCGGCTGTTCCACCAGCCCGCCCACGGTCAGCCGCCAGTCGGGAAAGCCCCTGGCCAGCTGGTCCTGATAGAACGGGGTCTCGACCGTCAGCGAGCCATTGCCCTTGAAGGTGGGAGAGCGCTCGGACGGGGCATACTCCTTCACGAGTCCCTGCTTGCCCGCGAGCGCGCGGTGCGCCGCGCGGTGCCAGCCATCGGCCGTCGCGACCGCGCTCCTGCCGGCCTCGCTTTCACCGATCTTGGCGCAGGCTCCGGCACCCAGAGCGGCCATCCCGGCGAGCAGTGAACGGCGCGGAATCTCAACCATGGTCGATCGCTCCTTCAACAGGCGGGGCGGGTTCGGGAGTTGGCGTGGGAGCAACAGAGGCCGCGGCTTCCCGCCGTCCTCCGGTGAACATTTCGAGGATCAGCCGCCAGTCGGTCAGCGCCAGCCCGATATGGATCACGAAGAAGCCGAAGATGCCCCACGCCGCGAGGAAATGCAGCGAGCGTGCGCTTTGGCGGCCGCCGAGCATATCGATCAGCCACGGCGCGGCTGGCTCGAACCCG
Source organism: Porphyrobacter sp. (assembly GCA_027531395.1). Lineage (GTDB taxonomy): Bacteria > Pseudomonadota > Alphaproteobacteria > Sphingomonadales > Sphingomonadaceae > Erythrobacter. The sequence continues at coordinate 536,711 of JAPZRO010000004.1, forward strand.
GGGCTGATCGACAGTCCGGTCAGCACCATCATAGGCAGCAGCACGCCGAATACCCCGCCATAGAGGATCTTCTGGACCGCGTTGTAGCCATGATGCGCCGGTTCGCCGGAGGGGCTGTGCGCCTTGACCGAGGCAATCACTGCCGCGGGTGTCCAGTCGGAGGGTCTGGTGGCGAGATCACGGCGGAAATGGCCGTTCGCCAGCATCGCGATCCAGATGAACAGCAGTCCGACCCCGAACGGCCAGGCGGCAAGGATGTGCCAATCGCGCGCCATCGCGAGGTTGTAATGCTGCGGGATCGTTGCCCAGCCGGGGAAGCGGATCACGCTCAGCCAGGCATCCTTGGGATCGAAGCCGTAATCACCCCAGTAGAGATAGCGGTGGGCGTTGGAGATGTTCAGCCCCGACATGAACAGCACGATGATCGCCGCTGCGTTGACCCAGTGCCACAGGCGGGTCGAGAGAGCATGCTTCGCCATGCGCGTCAGGGGTTGCGCTCGGCAGCGGCGAGTTCGCGCGCGAGCCAGATCACGTCTCGCGGCTGGTCGAGCAGATGCTGGCCGCTGTCGATGAACAGCGTCTCGCCGCTCGCCAGCGCGCCGGTGGCAAGGAACAGCGCGGCATTGGCGATCTCGTCCGCGCCGGTCTTGCGACCGAGCAGGTTCATGCGGTGCGAAAGCTCGGTTTCGTCCTCGCTCTGGTCGTGGCTGGCAAGGATCGCGCCGGGGGCGATGCCGTAGATCCGGTCCTGCGGGCTGCGCGCACCCTTGGCGATCATCCCGATGGTCGCCGCCAGCGCGTGCTTGGACATGGTGTAGCTGAAGAAATCGGGGTTGGTGTTGGCGATCTTCATGTCGGTGATCTGGATCACTGTGCGCGTTGCCCCACTCGCTGCGTGGGCGAGATATGTCTGGCTCATCCGGGCCGGGGCGAGGGCATTGACCTGCATCGCTTCCCGATACGTTGCCGGATCGAGCCCGGTTACAGCGTCGTAGTGAAAAACCGAGGCCGAGTTCACGAGGCAGCGCCAGTCAGGGAGGCGATTGGCGAGTTGCCGGATGGCAGCGACCGCCGCGTCATCATCTGCCAGATCGAACCCCACCGTCTCGGCAGACGGGAGCGTTGCGGCGAGTTCGTCGGCCTGCGCGGCAGAGGACTTGTAGTGGATCACTACGTGCCACCCGGCGGCGGCAAAGGCGCGGGTGATGGCACCGCCGATACGGGTCGCCCCGCCGGTCACGAGAACGGCGGGGCGGGTCATGCGGGAATGTGTGTCAGGATGGGCATCCTGCGGTGGCTAACAGCCCTGCCGACGCGCTTCAATCGCGCAGGCATGAATCAGCGGCAGCGCAGCTCCCCGCGGTCGATCTCGCGCCCGATCAACCCGCCGGCAACGCCGCCGATGATCGCACCCAGCGTCCTGTCGCGGGCGAGTTCGGCCCCTGCCAGCGCGCCGACGCCTGCACCGATCACCAGACCGGTCGTGCCGTTGTCGCGGCGACAGTAATAGCGGCCGTCATTTCCGCGCCAGACATAGTCGCGGCGCGACAGGCGGCGCGGTTCGTAATAGCGGCCGCGATCGTCATAGATGCGGTCTTTGGCGCGCTTGCCCCAGGCAGGCGCGTGCGGCGGCGGGTCAGCCTGCGCGGGCGTGGCGAGCGACAGGGACATGGCTCCGGCGGCAAGAGCGATGGCGATCTTCTTCATGGCAGCCTCCTTCCGGTTGTTCTGCTCACGGCCAGAATGGTCAGCCGATCCTTGCATTGGTGTGAATGAAGGAAGGGACGGGCGGGCTCCGTCCTGCCGGAAGCCCGCTCCGTCGCATCCGTCAACGGCAGCGTGCGCCGCCGCGGTCGATTTCGCGGCCCAGCAGGCCCCCGCCGACCGCGCCGAGCACGGTGCCGAGGGTGCGGTCACCGCGGCGGTCGACCTCGCGGCCGATCAGGGCGCCGACACCCGCGCCGACCAGCAGGCCGACGGTGCCGTCGTCCTTGCGGCAGCGCCAGCGGCCGTCGCGGCCCTGCCAGTAGCGGTCGCGGCCCCGGAAGCGGCGGTCATCATCCCAGTCGCGATCACGGTCGCGCCAGCGGCGACGGTCGCGGCGATCGCGCCAGTCATCGTCATCGTCGTCCCAGTCGCCGCGGCCATAGGCGGCCACGGCTGCGAAGGGCAGGGCGCTGTCGTGGTAGCCGGCGAACACCGGGGTCGGCGCGGCGGGCAGTTCGGCAGCCTGCGCGGGGGCTGCGAAAGCCGCCAGCGACCCGGCGGCAGCGATCAGGGCAAGATGTTTCATGGCTCGTTTCCTTGTGGCGGCTCCCCGATGGAGCCCGACCCTTTTCGTTCATCTAACGCGAACGCTGCATGAACGAAGCTTACAGGAAACTGTTAAGGTTGGCCGCTTATTCCCGTTGCGGGACAGCCCGTTGCCTTTCAGAGACGAGCCGAGGCCTTTTCGCGCAGTTTCGGCGCGAGCGTGGCAAGGGCGGCAAGTTCGGCCAACTCGTCACGGGTCGCCTTGCCGGCCACCAGCGTCCGGAACACGCGCGCAACGCTCCAGTCTTCGGCGCCGGTCGCGACGCGCTCGAGCGAGTCGCCCGCGGCCACCTCGCCGGTCTCGATCACACGGAAATACCAGCCGCTCCGTCCGCTTGCGATGATTCGCGCGACCATCCCCTTGTGGCCGAAGCGGTGCTCGATCTTCCAGCACGGCTGGCGCGGCTGGCTCACCTCGATCAGCGCGGTTCCGAGGCGGAAGCGGTCGCCGATATGCACCATCTCCTCGGTGAGCCCGCTGACCGCAAGGTTTGAGCCGAAGCCGCCGGGTTCATCGAGCGCGGGATGATCGCCGATCTCTCCGCGCCACCAGGCGTGGTGATCGAGCGGGTAGAGGTGCAGCGCCATCTCCGGCCCGCCATGCACGCGGCGGTCGGCCTGCTCGTCGGGCGCGAGACCCTCGGTGAGGACCTGCACCGCGCTCTCGCGCGGGCGCTTGGTGATGGCGCTGAGCTCCGCGCCGTTGAAGGGGCGCGCGGTGCCGGTGCAGACGGCGGTGACGATGTGCTTCACGGCTTCCTCACGGTGAGATCGATCCAGTCGCGCTGTGTGCCATCGCTGGCCTGGCCCACATAGGTCTCCTGCGCCGCGATGGCGAAACCCGCCGCCTCATAGGCCGCGACAAGCCATTCGGCCGGCGGGAAATTGTGCAGTCGTCCGAGCAGGTCGCGGCCTTCCCCGTCGCCCAGCTTGAAGCTGGCGAAATGCCACCCGCCGGGCACCAGCGCGCGGTGGATACGGGCGAGCACATCGGGCAGGGCCGCGCGCGGGCAGTGGAGCAGGCTCGCATGGGCCCAGACCCCGGCATAGGCGGCCTCGCCCTCGAGTTCGTGGAAGGCCATGACGCGCGCGCCCAGCGCAAAGGCCTGATTGGCGCGGGTGACAAGCGCGGGAACGGCATCGGTCGCATCGACCGCAAAGCCGCGTTCCCTGATCCGCGCCGCATCGCGCCCGCCGCCGCTGCCCAGTTCCAGCACCGCCCCGCCGGGCGGCAGGCGATCGAGGAAGGCATCGAGCTGGTGGCTATGGCGCTCGCCCGAATGGAACACCCAGTGCGGCGCGCGCTCCTGATAGAAAGCGATGGTAGCGGGATCGGTGCTCACGCGTTTCAGGGGGCCGGCTTCTCGACCGGCATGACGTTGTATTCGCGCACCTCGGCCTGGCTCAGGCAGTAGCGGGTGGAGGGGTTGTCCTCGCTCTTCACCGCCTGCTGCTTATACATGATCTCGGTCAGCAGTTTGCGGCTGATCCCCATGCGGATCAGAAAATCATTGTCCTCGCTGGCGAGCAGCGCCGAGGACTGCTCGATGCTGCCGATCAGCTCGGTGGTGGCCTTGCTGCCTTCGATCACCACCTCATCGATCAGCGCGCGGTCGTTGGTGTGGGTGAACATGTGGACCATGAACACCCCGCCATCGTCCACCACGCGCCGGTCGCCGCCCATGAACACGAAATTGCAGGCCGAAAAGCATGCCCAGCCGGAGGGGATGCGGGTGAGCATCCCGCGATAGGAGCGGATGATCCGGCCGGCCTCGTTGCCGGCGCGGGCATTGCCCCCGCGCGAGCGCAGCCACACCTCCTCGATCCGCTCGTCCGCCTCGATCGCGGCCTTGAGCCGGGCGGGCAGGGTGGCGTCGATATTGCCCTCGGCCAGCAGCACGCGCTTGCCGGCCTTGTCGGCGGGGGTCAGCGTCATCGCGGTGGCGGGGCCGAAATCGGGTTCGGCCGGGCAGGACGGATTTTCGGGGTCCATCTTTACTGCCCCGGTCAGCAGGGCCAGCGCGGCCAGCGCTGCGACGGGGCGCAGGGCGCGCATCACGCGATGATGGAATAGCGCGCCGAGCCCGGCGCACGGCACATGCGCTTTTCGGCGCGGGTTTCCTCGCCTTCGATGATGACGACGTCGGTGACGGTGATGCAGTCGAGATCGCCGCGCGAGGCCTCGCGCCCGGTCACGGTCGAGGTGCCGCTGACATTCTCGCGGGTCTCGGAAGTCCATGACGCGCTCGCGCCGACTTCGGGCACAGCGTCCTCGCTGTCGGTGCGGGTGACCGAAAGCGTAGCTTCGGCGGCCTGCTTCTGCTCCTCGGGATCGAGGCGGCAGGCGATGCTTTCGGACAGCTGGTCGGAGAATTCGGGGACGGGAAGGAAGGAGGGCAGGCCAGCGTTGCGGGTGACCTGATCGACCGCGCCGCCAAGCAATCCGCCGAGCGCGCCGCGACCGCGATCGCCCTTCTTGCCCTTACCGCAATTGTCGGCCTTTTCCGCGCCGCGCCTGGTGCTGTCGAACAGCCCGCCAAGCTGGGCCTGCGCCGGGAGCGAGACGGCCGCCAGCGCGAGCGCGCCGGTCATCATGGCTGCTCTGGGCATCGAAAAGGCCATGCTGTTCCTCCGGTTGCCGGTGCGCGCAGGTTACGCCCCGCGCGCAGAAGCGTCAATCGAGAGCCGCTGCCGCTGCTGCTGCTGCCTCGCGGTCACGCTGGGCGCGGGACTTCTTTTCGGCGGCCGTCTTGAGCTGGCCGCAAGCCGCATCGATGTCGCGTCCGCGCGGCGTGCGCACCGGAGCTGAGAAGCCGCCCTCGAACACGATTTCCGAAAAGCGCCGGATGCGCTCTGGGGTCGAGGTCTCGTAGCCGGCGCCCGGCCACGGATTGAAGGGAATGAGGTTGACCTTGGCCGGCAGCTTGAACTCGCGCAGCAGGCGGACCAGCTCGCGCGCGTCCTCGTCGCTGTCGTTTTTGTCCTTGATCATCACATATTCGAAGGTGATCCGCCGCGCGTTCGAGGCGCCGGGATAGTCGGCGCAGGCCTGCAGCAGCTGCTCGATGCCGTATTTCTTGTTGAGCGGCACCAGCTCGTCGCGCACTTCCTTGCGCACGCCGTGCAAGCTGACCGCGAGGTTCACGCCGATCTCCTCGCCGCAGCGCTCCATCATCGGGATGACGCCGCTGGTCGAGAGGGTAATCCGGCGCTTGGAGAGAGCAAGGCCGTCGCCATCCATCACCAGCTTCAGCGCGTCGCGCACGTGATCGAAGTTGTAGAGCGGCTCGCCCATGCCCATCATCACGATGTTGGTCAGCAGGCGGCCATCGGCGGTGTAGTGGCCCGCCTCGTCATCCTCGTCGATCGCGTCGGCGTCCGAGACCATGGTGCCGCGCGGCCATTCGCCCAGCGCATCGCGGGCGAGCATCACCTGGCCGACGATCTCGCCGGGGGTGAGGTTCCTCACCAGCTTCATCGTGCCGGTGTGGCAGAAGGAGCAGGTGAGGGTGCAGCCGACCTGCGAGGAGACGCACAGCGTGCCGCGCGTCTCGTCGGGGATGAACACCATCTCGAAATCGTGGCCGTCAGCGGTGCGCAGCAGCCACTTGCGGGTGCCGTCGACCGAATGCTGGGCCTCGACCACATCCGGACGACCGATCACGAAACGCTCTGCCAGCCACGGGCGCATCGGCTTGGCGATGTCGGTCATCGCCTCGAAATCGGTAACGCCGCGGTGGTAGAGCCAGTGGAACACCTGCTTGGCGCGCAGCTTGGCGGCCTTGGCATCGAGCCCGGCTTCCTCGAACAGCTCGCGGATGCGCGGGCGGGGCAGACCGATGAGGTCGATACGGCCGTCAGCGCGCGGCGTGATGTCGCGCGAAGCGGGGACCGGGTCGACGAGGCCCGGAATGGTCATGAGTGCGGTATCGGCCATGGGTGGCGGCCATATAGTCGCGCTTTGGCGATTTGACCAGTCAGCTGCGCCGGGCGCATCCCACGGTGGCCGCGTCGATCGCGGTAGCGGCTCCGGCGAGAGCGTAGCGGTCGGTGAAACTGCCGCCCTTGGCGCTGGTCGCGCTCACGCTCATGCGGGCTGCCGAGCGCAGGGCGGCGATGATCGCGGCATCCTGCCGCGCGTCTGCGCCCCAGGCATTGCGGCCCTTGGCGACGAGATCGAACCGCTTGTCGCCGACGACGAGGCGCACGCCGCCTGACGCCTCGCGCGAGAGCACGAAATGCACCGCGCCGCGCACCTTCTTCTCCGGCCAGTTCGAGATCGTTGCATAGGCCGGCGCAGGCGGGCTGCCTTGCGCCTTGGCGATGGCGTAGCAGCGCGCCGGCTTTGTATCCCTGAACGCCGCCCAGCTGTCATAGACGCCAAGACTCTCGCGCGCGGCGAGCGGCGCGGCGAGGAGCAAAAGGACAAGAGCGGCGAGCCTAGTCATAGTCGATTGCCAGCACTTCCCATTCCCTGCTGCCAGAGGGAAGGCTGACCACGCGCAAATCCCCGATCGCGGCACCCCGCAGCGCCCGGGCGAGCGGCGAGTTCCAGCCGATCCGCCCAGCGCCTGCGTCCTGTTCATCATCGCCGACCAATTGCACGGTTTGTTGATTGTCATCCTCGTCCGCGATCGTCACCCGCGCGCCGAAGAACACGCGATTGCGGTCTACTTGCGCCCCCGGATCGACCACTCGCAGCACCTTCATGCGGCGCGCGAGGTGGGCCAGCTCGCGGTCGATCTCGCGCATCTTCTTGCGGCCGTAGAGGTAGTCGCCGTTTTCCGAACGGTCGCCATTGCCCGCCGCCCAGCTGACGATCTCGACAATCGCGGGGCGCTCGGTGCCGAGCAGGTGATCATAGCGCGCCTTCAGCGCAGCATAGCCTGCAGGCGTGATCGGCGGACACGGCTTGAGCGTCATGAGGGCAGGATCAGCGCAGGAAGGTGTTGATCGGGCGCGGCAGTCCGGCTTGCTGCGGATACATGTGCGAATAGGTCACGGCATTGCCGATCACCCGCATGATGTAATAGCGCGTCTCGAAATTGGCCGGGATCTTCTCGACCCAGGTCACCCAGTCGATCTCGCCCTTGCGCGGGTCGCCGTTGAGCCGCAGCCACTCGTTCACGCGGCCGGGACCTGCGTTATAGGCGCCCACGGCGAGCGGATAGGCGCCGCCGTAATAGCTCATCATCCTAGCGAAATAGGCATCGCCCAGCTGGATGTTGTATTGCGGCGCGGCGGTAAGATCGGCGGCGAGATACTGCATCCCGAGCTTGCCCGCCTGCTCGCGCGCGGTGCCGGGCATCAGCTGCATCACCCCGCGTGCACCGGCGTGGGAGACGCGGGTGCGATCGAATTCGCTTTCCTGCCGGCTGATCGCGTGGACCATGGTCCAGTCGTTGACGACCGGCGTGGCGATGGTGGGAAAGCCGATCCGCTCGAAGCCGGTGAGCCCGTGCTCGCCCGCCTTCATCCCGATCACCACGGCCATCTCGTCAAGCCGGATCTCGGCGGCGAGCTGGGCGGCCATGGTGAGTTCCTGCGGCGTGTCGGCTTGATCGCCCAGCGCCTCGAAGAAACGCCGTTCGGTGCGCCAGTCGCGGCGTTCGCGCGCCATGGTGCGGATCGCCTGCACCAGCGCGCTGCCCTCGAAGGCGGTGCGGTCGGCGGCGCTGATGGAGACCTCGGGCAGCGGGTCGAAGGCCGGCATGTCGCGGCCCAGCGCGGCAATCGCGAGCTGGCCGTAATAGTAGTGCGGATAGACTGCGGCGCGCTCGAAATAGACCCGCGCGGCGGCCTCGTTCCCGGCTTGCCGCATCGCGCGGCCGGCCCAGTAATAGCCCTTGGCCTTGGTCAGCGGGGTGCGCGCGGCATCGCCGTAACGCTGGAACAGCGGCGCGGCGAAAGCGCCGTCACCCAGTCGCCACAACGCATTTGTGCCGCCCATCCACATCAGATCGGTGTAACGGTCACGCAGGGTGAAGCTGGCTTGCGAGATATCGGTGCCCGGCGCGAACAGGTAATCGACCCGGCCCGCGATCTGCGCCGCATCGCGCGCGCTGCCCGCCTTGGCGAGGGCCAGCATGTCGCCGACGAATTCCTCGGGATCGAGTGCGGGACGCTCGAACAGCGGGCCGGTGGTCAGCACTCTGATCGCTTCGCCCGCCTGACCGCTGGCGCGCAGGTAATTGACGAGATTGAACACGAACCCCGGATCGGACATCGCGCTCGCCGGCGCGGTGATCCCGGCGGCGGTCGGATGGCTGCCGCGCAGCAGCGCGATGCGGGCGAGGGCCAGCGGACGATCGGCCTCGGCAAGGTTGACCAGCTGGCGCGAGGCGGCATCGGCCTTGCCCTGCCATAGCAGCGCATCGATCCGCGCCGCGTGATCGGCAGGCGTGAACTTCGCGCCGTAGAGCCCTGCGAGATAGAGCTCGACCGGATCGCTCATTTCCCCGCCGCGCCAGGCCAGCCGCGCCTGCTCGAAGGCCTCGGGCCGCTGCGCCGCGGCCAGCGCCAGCGCATAGCGCGCCCGCGCCGGATTGGTCAGCGGCGGCTGGGTATCGAAATAGGACAGCACCTCGGCCTGCGAGGGGGCATCGCTTTCCAGCGCCTTTTCCGCCCGCAGGCGCAAGATGTCGGAGCGCGGAAAATCGGGATAGGCGAGCACGAAGCCGGCATAGTCGACGAAGCGCATTTCGCGGCTCGCCTGCAAGGTCTCCCAGCGCGCCAGCGCGGTGCCCATCGCGCCCGGCTGGCGGGCGACGAGATTGCCGCTATCGGCCCCTTGTCCCCAGCTTTGCGCGGTCAAGGTCCCGGCGCTTGCCGCCAGCGCCAGCACCGCTGCGGTCAGCGCGAAACGGCGGGTCTTTGGCAACAGCGTGTGGACCATGCTGGACATAGTGCCGATCGGCTCCTTAGTAGGCGCTGAACAAGGAAGAGACGGAGGAGCGCCTCCACCTCGGCCAACTTAACGATGAAGGCAGGACAAAAGCAATGTTCAGCGGATCGATACCCGCTCTGGTGACTCCTTTTCGCGGCGGGACGTTTGACGAGTCGGCCTTCCGGCGGCTGGTCGACTGGCAGATCGAGAACGGCAGCGCGGCGCTGGTGCCGTGCGGCACGACGGGCGAGGCTTCGACGCTCTCGAATGCCGAGCATCACCGCGTGATCGAGGTCTGCATCGAGCAGGCCGCGGGCCGCGTGCCGGTGATCGCGGGCTGCGGCTCGAACGACACGCGCAACGCGCTCCTGCACATGAACTTCTCGCGCAAAGCGGGCGCGGCGGCGGGGCTGTGCGTCGCCCCCTATTACAACCGCCCGAGCCAGCGCGGGCTGATCGCGCATTTCAGCTTCCTGGCCGAGAACAGCGATCTGCCGATCGTGCTCTACAACGTGCCCGGCCGCACGGTGACCGATCTCGAGGACGAGACGGTGGTGGCGCTGGTCAACAAGTATCCGGACCGGATCATCGCCATCAAGGACGCGAGCGGCGACCTGTCGCGCGTGGCCGATCACCGCATGGGCATCGGGCGTGAGTTCTGCCAGCTGTCGGGCAATGACGAGCTGTGGCTGCCGCACGCGGCGGCGGGCGGGCGCGGATGCATCTCGGTGACGGCCAATGTCGCCCCCAAGCTGTGCGCCGAGTTCCACGAGGCGATCGCGGCGAACGAGCTCAAGAAGGCGCGGCAATTAAACGACCGTCTGTTCCCGCTGCACTACGCGATGTTCTCCGACGCTTCGCCGGCGCCGGTGAAGTATGCGCTAAGCCGCGTCCACGACTGGATCGAGCCGGAAGTGCGCCTGCCGCTAGTGGAATGCTCGCCCGAAGCGAAGAAGGCGGTGGACGAGGCGCTGGTGCTGGCGGGGGTGCTGGCGGGGTAGGGATCCGCCCCTAACGCCTCAGGGGTTTCCTACTCGCCGGCGCGGTGCAAACCTGCGCTCGCCATGCCGACCCCTCCGCCTTCTCCTGCAACTGAGCTCACGGCTTTCGCGACCCGTGTCCGTGCACGCCGGGCGGGGTTTTCGCTTTCAGGACTGTGTCTCAAGTGTCTCATCGTTCAGGCTTTGCAGGCTAAGGCTGAACGTCACACCACCTCGTCCTCGTCCAGCAGCCGTTCGGCCGGGCCTTCGGGTTCGCTCGCCAGAATGGCATCGGTGATCGTGTCGATCCGCGCGCCCACGCGTTCGGGGTTGGGAATGGCCGCGATGTGGAACAGCGCGTCGCCCTGGTGGACCACCGGCAGCGTCGCGTGGCCGATGATGATCCCGTCGATCGGGCTGACCAGATCGAGCGGATCATCCCCGAACAGGCCGGTGACGCGGGCGAGCAGATCGCCCTTCCGCACCGGATCGCCGCTCTTGCGCACGCGGTGGGTCACGCCCCCGCGCGGCGCTCTCACCCAGCTGGACTTGTTGGCGCGCGCCGGGATGCCGACTTCAGTCAGGCCGTCGTCGGCCTCGATCATGCCGAGATGGGCGAGCACCCGGCTCACGCCTGCCACCCCGGTCTCGATCGACAGCCGGTCGAAGCGCAGCGCCTCGCCCGCTTCCATCAGCAGCATGTCGACCCCGTTCTTCTGGGCGAGATCGCGCAAGGACCCGTCGCGCAGAGGGCTTTCGATGATCACCGGCGCGCCGAAGGCCATCGCCAGTTCGACCAGCCGCTTGTTGCCCGAGGCGATGCGGATCTGCGGCAGGTTGTAGCGGTGGATCGCGGCGGTGTGGATGTCGATGCCGAGCGTGCAGCGCCCCACCACCTCGCGGTAGAAGATGTGCGCCAGTTGCCCCGCGAGCGAGCCATTGGCGCTGCCCGGGAAGGAGCGGTTGAGATCGCGCCGGTCGGGCAGATAGCGCGAATGGGTCATGAAGCCGAAGACATTGGCCACCGGCACCAGCAGCAACGTGCCTGCCAGCGCCTGCGGATCGATGCCCTGCGCGAGCCGCTGGACCACTGCGGTGCCGACGATCTCGTCCCCGTGGATCGCAGCACTGACGAACACCACCGGGCCGGGCTTCGCGCCGTGCAGCGCCCGGACCGCCAGTGACGAGGAATTGCCCGTCGCCATGGTGGTGATCGGAAAGGCGAGATCGCGCGATGTGCCGGGCGCGATGTCCTCGCCCGCGATGGTGAATGGCCCGGTCGGTTCCGTCATGCGCATCGCCCCCCTTTGGCTGCCCCGCAATCGCGCCAGCGTAACCCGCGCCGCGCAAAAGCGCAAAGGCCCTCGCTTTTTGGCGCGCCGATGCCTACATCGCGCCTCCCATGGCACGCCCCAAACCCGTTACCTTCGACAAGCTCAAGACTGTCGCCGAAAACCGCCGCGCGCGGTTCGATTACTATATCGAGGACACCTTCGAGGCGGGCCTCGCCTTGCAGGGCACCGAGGTGAAGGCGTTGCGCGCGGGCGAGGCGAGCATTGCCGAAAGCTATGCCGAGGTGAAGGACGGGCAGGTGTGGCTCATCAACGCCAACATCCCCGAATACAGCCACGGCAACCGCCTCAACCACGAACCGCGCCGGCCGAGAAAGCTGCTGCTCCACGAACGCGAGATCGAGAAGCTGTTCGGCGCGGTCGAGCGCAAGGGCATGACGCTGGTGCCGCTGTCGATCTACTTCAACCGCACGGGGCGCGCTAAGGTCGAACTCGCGCTCGCCAAGGGCAAGCAGACCCATGACAAGCGCGCCAGCATCAAGGAACGCGACTGGAAGCGCGACAAGGCGCGGCTGATGCGCGAGCGCGGCTAGAAGAGCGTCAAAAAACCCGGTTTCCGGCGGATTCACCTACTGGTCAGAAACCGGATGCTACCCATATGGAGCACATGGTGGCTGCGATGATCCCGAGTTTTTCCCCTGCGCCGAGTCTCGCGTCGTTGCGCTGCGGCGAGGTTCGCCCATGACCCGTCCCGAACAGGCGCGCCCAAGTATCTCGAAACGCTCGAAAACCTGGGCGATGGACATCATCCGCAAGAACACGCCCACGCGCGAGGAGATGGCGAGCAACAAGTATCTCGCCCCGATCGCGCACCGCTTTCTGTCGCCCGAATTGTGGCGATTCACCCGCCGCTCGGTGCCGCGCGGGGTGGCGCTGGGGCTGTTTGCCGCCTTCATCATTCCGGTCGGACAGATCTTTCTCTCGGCCTTTCTCGCCCTGCCGATGCGCGCCAATGTGCCGCTCGCAGCGCTGCTGACCTTTGTCACGAATCCCTTCACGCTGCCCTTCTGGCTGGTGGTGGCCAATCGCATCGGCGAATTCCTGCTGCAGTTCAACGTGGCCGGCATCAGCCTTCCGGTCGCCTCGGCCGATGACGGCTCGTGGGACATGCTCGCCACCATCTACGAGATGGGCGCGGCGACCCTGCTGGGCGGTGCGGTGCTGGCGACTGTCACGCCGCTGCTCGGCTGGATCATTTCCGGATGGGTGTGGCGCGCCGTGGTGGCCCGTAAACGCGCCCGGCGGTTGAAGGTGATGGAAGCGCGTCTCGACCAGCGCCTCGGCTCGCATTAGGAAGGCGCCTCGCGCCGGCTCGCGGGGAGTCCGGCGCGTTGATCACACAACGGGAACACGCCGCTTGTCCGAGCCCATCCGCCGAGGTCTGAACCGCGTTGCCGCGATCGTCGACGAACCGTCGGCGGCCAGCGATGCCGCGCCGTCCTCGAACCTGCTGATGCTGCTTGGCGGCGGGTTGCTGGCGAGCGCCGCGGTGCTGTTCTTCGCCACGTCGAGCTGGCTGGTGGCGCTTGCCTTCGTGCTGGGCGTCGCGGTGCTGCTCGGGGCCGGACTGCTGCTGGACCGGCTCGGTGCCGCACCTGCGCCTGATGCGCTCGCGCCGCCGGACTGGACAGTCACGGTCGCGGCGATCGAGCACAGCGGCGAGGCGATCGCGATCACAGATCGCGCCAATCGCCTCGTGTGTGCCAACAGCCTGTTCCTCGAACGTTTCGGCGCTGCCGCCGCTCCGCCCGCGCTGCCGTTCGAGCGGGAGGGGGTCGAGGCGCTCGCCCGGCTGGCGCGCGATGCCTGGCGCGACGGGGCGGCCGCGCTCGATTCGCTGGCCGCGCCCGATGGCGAGACCGAATGGCAGATTTCCGCAAGGCGGGCCGGGCGCGGCGATGATCATCTGGTCTGGCGGCTGCGGCCGCTGGTCCGTACCGCCGCCACCAGCCTCGGCGCGCTCGATCTGGCAGGGCCTTTCGGCAAGATGCTGAGCCGCGCAGGGATCGAGACCGCAATCACCACCGCCGACGGCGTGATCCGCGCGGTCAGCGCCGGTTTCGCCGAACGGGCTGCGGGCGACGAGCGCGCCACGCTGATGGGGCAGGACTTTGTCAGCTACCTGCGCACCGACGAGCGCGACCGCATCTTCTTCGCCCGCGAAGGGCGCGGCGGCACCCCGCAGACGCTGGTCGACGTGCCCCTGATCGACCCCGCAACGCAAAGCCAGCCACTCGGGCCGGACGAGGCGACCTCGCTGATGCTGCTGATCGACAGCGGTGTCGGCATCGGCTCGGGCTTCGACGGCGGAGCGCAGGCGGGCGTGGCGCAGCTCGACGCGCTGCTGGGCCAGCTGCCGCTCGGCCTCGCCATGACCGACCGCGACGGGCGCTTCCTGTTCGGCAACGAGGCCTTCCTGCGCGCGGTCGACCGCGAGGGGCGGGGGCTCCCGGCTTTCCCCACCGATCTGGTGGTGCGCGAGGACAAGGCCGCCCTGTCCGACGCGGTGCGCCGCCACGGGCGCGGCCCGGCGACCAGCGGTGATGTCGCGGTGCGGCTGGTGGGCAGCCCGGAAGAGCCGGTTTCGCTCGGCCTCGCCGGGGTGCGCGGGCTGGGCGAGGCGGCGGTGCTGCTCAGCCTCGCCGATTCGAGCCAGGAGAACCAGCTGCGCCGCCAGGTCGCGCAGGCGACCAAGATGCAGGCCGTGGGCCAGCTCGCCGGCGGGGTCGCGCATGACTTCAACAACGTGCTGACCGCGATCATCGGCACCTGCGACCTGATGCTGCTGCGCCATATCCCGGGCGACAGCGACTATGACGACATCCAGCAGATCCGCGCCAATTCCAACCGCGCCGCCGCGCTGACCCGCCAGCTGCTTGCCTTCTCGCGCCAGCAGACCCTGCGGCCCGAGGTGATCCAGCTGCCCGACGTCGTGAGTGAGGTGAGCCCGCTGATCAAGCGGCTCCTGGGCGAGAAGATCACCTATTACGTCCAGCACGATCGCAATCTTGGCGCGGTGCGGGCCGATCCGCAGCAGCTTGAGCAGGTGATCATGAACCTCGCCGTCAACGCCCGCGACGCGATCCAGTCGCGCGGGGAGGGGCGCGGGCGGATCTCGCTGTTCACCCGCAGCCTGCATGCCGCCGAGGTGGTGCAGCTCGGCTCGGAGGTGCTGCCCGCGGCCGACTATACCGTGCTGATCGTGCAGGACACCGGCGGCGGCATCCCGCCGCATGTGCTGCCCAAGCTGTTCGAGCCGTTCTTCACCACCAAGGAACAGGGCAAGGGCACGGGGCTAGGCCTCTCGACCGCCTACGGGATCGTCAAGCAGTCGGGCGGCTTCATCTTCGCCGACAACATCACCGACAAGTCCGGCCACCCCACCGGCGCGCGCTTTACCGTCTATTTCCCGGTCCACCGCGGCGAGGTGCCGAAGAAGCGCGAAGTCCGGCCGACGCTGGTCTCCTCGGAATGGTCGGCCGGCGGCAAGGTGCTGCTGGTGGAGGACGAGGACATGGTCCGCGCCGTCGCCGAACGGGCGCTCGCGCGCGCCGGCTACGAGGTGAAGGCCTGTGCAGGCGGCGAGGAAGGTCTCGCCGCGATCGCCGAGCCGGGCGCGGCCTTCGATATCGTGGTCAGCGACGTGGTAATGCCGGGCATGGACGGCCCCGCCATGGTCCGCGCGATCCGCGCTGCCCGCCCGAAAATGCCGGTGCTGTTCATGTCGGGCTATGCCGAGGAACAGCTGCGCCGCGACATCGACATTCCCGACATGCACTTCATCGCCAAGCCCTTCAGCGTGGCCGCGATCGGGGACAAGGTGGGGGCCGTTCTGCGGCAAGCGCGGGCCGAACAGGCCGAGGCCGAGGCGGTCGGCAAGTGACCGGCCCCAAGCCCTTGCGCGCTCTGTAGGAAATTTTTTTCGTTCCCCTCTTGTTCCAGTGGAACAAATGCGATACATCGCTTTCCAAGGACGGTCGTCGAAAACTGGCGATCGCCTCTAGGCAAGCGAAGGAGCGCATGCGATGGCTACGTCATTGAAGCTGGTAGAGAAGGAAAAGGACGTGGATCGTCAGAAGGCGCTCGAAGCCGCGCTTGCCCAGATTGACCGGGCTTTCGGCAAGGGTTCGGCGATGAAGCTGGGCCAGAAGGAAACCATGCAGGTCGAAGCGATTTCGACCGGCTCGCTCGGGCTCGACATCGCGCTCGGCGTGGGCGGCCTGCCCAAGGGCCGCGTGATCGAGGTCTATGGCCCGGAAAGCTCGGGCAAGACGACGCTGGCGCTGCACGTCATCGCTGAAGCACAGAAGGCCGGCGGCACCGCGGCCTTCGTCGATGCCGAACACGCGCTCGATCCGGTCTATGCCAAGAAGCTCGGCGTCAACATCGATGAGCTGATCGTCTCGCAGCCCGACACCGGCGAGCAGGCGCTGGAAATCACCGATACGCTGGTGCGTTCCAACGCGATCGACGTGCTGGTGGTCGATTCGGTCGCGGCGCTGGTGCCGCGCGCGGAAATCGAGGGCGAGATGGGCGATTCGCACGTCGGCCTGCAGGCCCGCCTGATGAGCCAGTCGCTGCGCAAGCTGACCGGTTCGATCAACCGCTCCAAGTGCATGGTGATCTTCATCAACCAGCTGCGCATGAAGATCGGGGTGATGTACGGGAACCCGGAAACCACCACCGGCGGCAATGCGCTCAAGTTCTACGCCAGCGTTCGCCTCGACATCCGCCGCACCGGCCAGATCAAGGACCGCGACGAGATCATCGGCAACACCACCCGCGTGAAGGTGGTGAAGAACAAGGTCGCCCCGCCGTTCAAGCAGGTCGAATTCGACATCATGTATGGCGAGGGCATCTCCAAGATCGGCGAGATCCTCGATCTCGGCGTGAAGGCCGGCTTGGTGGAGAAGTCGGGGAGCTGGTTCTCCTACGATTCGATCCGCATCGGTCAGGGCCGCGAGAACGCCAAGACCTACCTCAAGGAAAACCCGGAAGTTTGCGACCGCCTGGAAGCTGCAATCCGCAGCCGGACCGATGCGGTGGCCGGGGAGATGATGACGGGGCCGGACGCGGACCTCGAAGACTGATCCCCAAGCGGGCGTATTGCCGGGGAGTGTCCCGCTCCCCGTCTGTCCCACAGCGCCCGGAAGACCGGAACGCCGGCGCAAGGCCTCTCCCCAGGGCCTCGCGCCGGCTTTTCGCTTGGGTGAACGTGACGGCATCGGCGGGGCGGGCGGGAGCGAGGTGCGTCCCGTTGTGGATCGCGGGCCACACCCGAGCCCTGCGGTGAAGTGTGGCCTGCGCGCGCTCCATTGCCTTCGTCTTCCGCATTGCCTAACTGCACGCGCATGAGCTCGACCAACGAAATCCGCCGTTCCTTCCTCGACTATTTCGGCAAGGCCGGTCACGCCGTCACGCCGAGCGCGCCGCTCGTGCCGTACAACGATCCGACGCTGATGTTCGTCAATGCCGGGATGGTTCCGTTCAAGAACGTGTTCACCGGCCTCGAGACGTCCGCAAGCCCGCGCGCCGCCTCCTCGCAGAAATGCGTGCGCGCCGGGGGCAAGCACAATGATCTCGACAATGTCGGTTACACGGCGCGGCATCACACCTTCTTCGAGATGCTCGGCAACTTCTCTTTCGGCGACTACTTCAAGGAGCAGGCGATCGAGCATGCCTGGACCCTGCTGACCCGCGAATGGGGTCTGCCCAAGGACAGGCTCACCGTCACCGTCTATCACACCGACGATGAAGCCGCCGGGTTGTGGAAGCGCATCGCCGGCCTGCCCGAGGAGCGCATCATCCGCATCGCCACCTCGGACAATTTCTGGTCGATGGGCGACACCGGTCCCTGCGGCCCGTGCTCGGAAATCTTCTACGATCACGGCGATCACATCTTCGGCGGCCCTCCGGGCAGCCCCGACGAGGATGGCGACCGCTTCGTCGAGATCTGGAACCTCGTGTTCATGCAATACGAGCAGCAGGCGGGCGGCGAGCGGATCGAACTGCCCAAGCCCTCGATTGACACCGGCATGGGGATCGAGCGCATCGCTGCCGTGCTTCAGGGTGTGCACGACAACTACGACACCGACACCTTCAAGGCGCTGATCGCTGCGAGCGAGCACCTCACCGGCGTCGCGGCGCAGGGCGAGCAGGCCGCCTCGCACCGCGTCATCGCCGATCACCTGCGCTCGACCAGCTTCCTGATGGCCGATGGCGTGCTGCCGTCGAACGAGGGCCGCGGTTACGTGCTGCGCCGGATCATGCGCCGCGCCATGCGCCACGCGCACCTGCTCGGCGCGTCCGAGCCGCTGATGCACCGACTCGTCCCCGCGCTCGTCACCGAGATGGGCGCGGCCTATCCCGAGCTCGCGCGCGGTCAGGCGCTGATCGAGGAAGTGCTCGAACGCGAGGAAACCCAGTTCCGCCGCACGCTCGACAAGGGGCTCAAACTGCTCGACGAGGCAACCGGCGGTCTGGGTGAGGGCGGCGAGCTCGACGGCGAAGTGGCCTTCCGCCTCTACGACACCTACGGCTTCCCCTATGACCTTACCGAGGACGCGCTGCGCGCCCGCGGGATCGGCGTGGACAAGGCCGGCTTCGACGCCGCCATGGCGCGCCAGAAGGCCGCTGCCCGCGCTGCGTGGAAGGGCTCGGGCGAGGCGGCTTCGGGCGAGGTGTGGTTCGACATCGCCGAGCGCGAGGGCGCGACCGAGTTCACCGGCTACACCGCCACCAGCGGCGAGGGCCGGGTGGTCGCGATCGTAAAGGGCGGGGCCGAAGTCGCCAGTGCGTCCGCAGGCGACGAGGTCGTGATCCTCACCAACCAGACCCCGTTCTACGGCGAAAGCGGCGGCCAGACCGGCGATGCCGGCACCATGGCGAGCCTCGCGGGCCTCAAGGCCAGCGTCACTGACACCGCCAAGCCGTTGGGCCGCTTGCACGCGCATCAGGTCCGGATCGAGGCCGGCGCCGTGGCGGTCGGCGACAATGTCCAGCTCGACGTCGACGTGGCCCGGCGCGACCGTATCCGCGCCAACCACTCGGCCACTCACCTCGTCCACGCCGCGCTGCGCAATCGCCTCGGCGGTCATGTCACGCAGAAGGGCAGCATGGTCGCCGAAGACCGACTGCGCTTCGACTTCTCGCACCCCGTCGCGCTGACGCCTGACGACATCGCCGCGATTGAAGCTGAAGTGAACGCCGAAATCCGCGCCAACGAGGCAGTCTCCACCCGCCTGATGACCCCCGACGATGCCGTCGCGGCGGGTGCGCTAGCGCTGTTCGGCGAGAAGTATGGTGACGAGGTCCGTGTGCTGGCGATGGGCCGCGCGGGCAAGGAAGGGCGCAGCTACTCGGTCGAACTGTGCGGCGGCACCCATGTGCGCGCCACCGGCGACATCGGCATTTTCCGCATCGTTTCGGAAAGCGCGGTCTCCTCCGGCGTGCGTCGGATCGAGGCGATGACCGGCGAGGGCGCGCGCCAATGGCTGGTCGCGCGCGAGGAAGCCCTGAAGGCGGCGGCGGGGGTGATCCGTGCGACCCCCGAGGAAGTCCCGGCTCGCCTCGCCGCGCTGATGGACGAGCGCAAGCGGCTCGAAAAGGAACTGGCCGAAGCCAAGAAGGCGCTGGCCCTGGGTGGTGGCGGCTCGGGCGGGGCTGCGGCCACGACCGACGAGACCGTCGCGGGCGTGACCTTCTCGGGTCAGGTGCTCGAAGGCCTCGATCCCAAGGAACTGCGCCCGCTGCTCGATGCCGCCAAGCAGCGGCTCGGCTCGGGTATTGCCGCGGTGATCGCGGTCAATGACGGCAAGGCGAGCATCGCCGCGGCGGTGACCGACGATCTGACGGCGCGTTTCAGCGCGGTCGATCTGGTGCGCGCCGGGGTCGAGGCGCTGGGTGGCAAAGGCGGCGGCGGCCGGCCTGACATGGCGCAGGGCGGCGGGCCGGACGGCAGCAAGGCGGCAGAGGCGCTGACGGCGGTGAAGGCCGTCCTCGCAGGCTGAGCCAGGCGGCGATGCAGAACGGGGACGCTTGTCTGGTGATCGCGGGCGTCCACAAGGGCAAGGCCGGCAGGGTCGAGGACCGTCACGTCAGCAAGGGCGGCGATGTCACCATCACGGTGCGTCAGACCGACGGCACCCGCTTCAAGACGCTCGAACGCAGCGTCGTTCCGGCCTAGGCCTCGCGTTCGCGCAGACCCGAGCTCTTGAGCTTGGGCTTCTCGCTCAGCCCCCCGTCGCGTTCGAGCTGGTCGCGATATTCGTCGCGCTTGGCATGGATCGACGCGATCACCGGCCCCATCGCGACACCGATATCGACCAGCACGGCCTCCGAAAGCTGGAGCGAGCTTTCGAGAGTTTCGGGCACGGCATGGCTCGCACCGGCGCGATAAAGCGCGGCGGCATGATCCATGTCGCGGGCACGGGCGACGATCAGCAGCTCGGGATATGTCTCGCGCAGCTTGATCACCAGCCGCTGGGCCAGCACCGGTTCGTCCATCGTCAGCACCACCGCAGGCGCGCTGGCCGCCCCGAGCCGGGTCAGCGTGCCCCGCCGCGCGGCATCGCCGAAGATGGCGCGATAGCCTTCCCGCTGGGCCTGCTCGATCAGATCGGGGTTCGAATCGATCATCACATAGGGCTGGCCGTGGGTCTGCATCATGTCCGCCACCAGCCGCCCGACGCGCCCGCCGCCCACGATGATGGTGCGCTCCTCGGCGCTATCCGCTTCGCTCGCCAGATGCGAGACGGGCTCGACCCGGCGTGCGATCACCTGACCGAGCTTGGCCAGCAGCGGCGTGATGGTGAGGCCGATGGCGGTGACGGTCTGCCAGAACTGCGCGGTCTCGCTATCGATCACCAGCGCGGCCGTGGCCGCAGACAGCACGATCAGGCTGGTCTCGCTCGGGGATGCCATCATCACCCCGGTCTCGGCCGCGGTGCTGCGCCGCGCGCCCATCAGCCATAGCAGGATGCCGGTGACGAGCGCCTTGAAGGTCAGCACGCCCACCACCGCGAGGGTCAGCGTGCCGATCTGCGCGCCGATCTCGACCAGATTGATGCTCATGCCGATGGTGATCAGGAACACCCCGAGGGCGAGGCCCTTGAACGGCTCCATGATCAGCTCGACCTCGGTGTGATACTCGGTCTCGGCGATCAGCAGGCCGGCGATCAGCGCGCCGACGATGGGCGAGAGGCCGACCAGCGCGGTGGCGAGGCTCGCGCCGATCACCACCAGCAGCGATGCCGCGAGGAACAGTTCGGGGTTCTTGGTGCGCGCGGCCTGCGCGAACAGCCGGGGCAAGGCAAGGCGGCCCACCACAAGCAGCACCGCGATCACCAGACCGCCTTGCCACAGCGTTTCGATCAGGCCTTCCCAGCCTTCGCTCCGCGCATTGGGGGCAAGCGCGCCGAGGATGAAGATGATCGGCACGATCATGATATCCTCGAACAGCAGCATCGACAGCGCCGCGCGGCCCACCGGCGTTCGGGTGCCCGAGATCGGCAAGACGATCGCCGTCGAGGAAAAGGCGAGCGAAAAGCCCAGCGCCAGCGCCGCTGTCCAGCCGAGCATTCCGCTCAGGCCGAGGAAGGCGGCAAGCGAGGAGCCGATGATGATCAGCTCGAGCGCGCCGAGGCCGAACACCAGCCGCCGCAGCTGCCACAGGCGGTTGAACGACAGCTCCAGCCCGATTGCGAACAGCAGCAGCACGATGCCGAAATCGGCAAAGGGTGTCAGCACCCCGGAATCGGTGATGGTGATATGTTCGAGCCACGGGGTGCGCGGAACCAGCGCGCCGAGGCCATAGGGGCCGATCAGCGCCCCGATCAGGATGAACCCGATGATCGGCGTGATGCGGAAGCGCGCGAACACGGGAATGACGATCCCCGCCGCACCGAGGATCACCAGAGCATCGGACAGGAGGGGTGAGGGGGTGAGTTCGCCGGCCACGCATGAGGCTTAACGGGCCGGGGGCGGGCTGTCACCCTTGGGCAGGACAAGAAAAAGCCGGGCAGGCCGCAAGGCCCCCCGGCTTTCCCGTTTCCATGCGGCCGTGCCGGCTTAGGCCCAGCTGGCCATTTCCTGCTCGAGGTTCTGCACGATCGTCTCGAAGAACTGCTCGGTGGTCTGCCAGGCCTGGCCCGGGCCGATCAGTAGCGCGAGGTCCTTGGTCATGTTGCCCTTCTCGACCGTGGCAATGCAGACCTTTTCCAGCGTCTCGGCAAAGCGCACCACATCGGGGGTGCCGTCGAACTTGCCGCGGTACATCAGCCCGCGGGTCCAGGCGAAGATCGAGGCGATCGGGTTGGTCGAGGTCGACTTGCCCTGCTGGTGCTGGCGGTAGTGGCGGGTGACGGTGCCGTGCGCCGCTTCGGCTTCCACGGTCTTGCCGTCGGGCGAGAGCAGCACCGAGGTCATCAGGCCGAGCGAGCCGAAGCCCTGCGCCACGGTGTCGGACTGCACGTCGCCGTCGTAGTTCTTGCACGCCCACACGAACTTGCCCGACCACTTGAGCGCCGAGGCGACCATGTCGTCGATCAGGCGATGTTCGTAGACCATGCCCTTTTCCTTGAACTTCTCGGCGAAGCCCTCGTTGTCGAACACTTCCTGGAACAGGTCCTTGAAGCGGCCGTCATAGGCCTTGAGGATCGTGTTCTTGGTGCTGAGATACACCGGCCAACCCAGGTTGAGGCCGTAGTTGAAGCTGGCGCGGGCGAAGTCGCGGATCGAATCGTCGAGGTTGTACATCGCCATCGCCACGCCGGCGCTGGGGAAGTCGAACACGTCGAGGTCGATCTTCTCGCCATTCTCGCCGTCCCACACCAGCCGCAGCTTGCCGGGGCCGGGGATCAGGGTGTCGGTCGCCTTGTACTGGTCGCCGAAGGCGTGACGTCCGACCACGATCGGATCAGTCCAGCCCGGCACCAGGCGCGGCACGTTGTCGATCACGATCGGCTCGCGGAACACGACGCCGCCGAGGATGTTGCGGATCGTGCCGTTTGGCGACTTCCACATCTTCTTCAGGCCGAATTCCTCGACGCGCTGTTCGTCGGGGGTGATGGTGGCGCACTTCACGCCGACGCCATACTGCTTGATCGCATTGGCGCTATCGACCGTCACCTGATCGTCCGTCGCATCGCGGTTCTCGATCGAGAGGTCGTAATATTTGAGGTCGATGTCGAGGTAGGGCAGGATCAGACGCTCGCGGATCCACTGCCAGATGATCCGGGTCATCTCGTCGCCGTCAAGCTCGACGACCGGGTTTGCCACCTTGATTTTCTGCATTGTTCTTATGCCCCATTCTCATCGCCCGTCCGCGGGCAGCCTGTGAGTGAACAGGATGTCGTAAAAGATCCCGCGCGCGCTTTAGCAGAGGCAGACGGGCTTGCAAGCGGACGGCTTGCCAGAGAAACCGCAATTGATTTGCAAACTCTGCAACAGCTGGTCGAAGTGGCGCGGTCAGGAGGCGAGCGCGATGCGGCCCTGTTCGGCGCGCCATTCGTCGACGCCCGGCACAGTGATGCTGCGCTCCCCGCCGAAGTCCTCGCGCACCACGATCAGCCCCATGCGCTCGAGATGGTCGAGCAGCCGGCGCACCCGGCTGGGCGAGGCGCTGCCATAGAGGCGGGCGAGTTCCTCCTCGCCCGGCATCGGCTCACCGCTCGCCGCCGCGATCACCAGCGCGAGATAGGGGGCGAGCACATCGTCATCGACGCGCGCGGCCTGCTGCTCGACCAGACCGCGCAGCGGTTCCTCCAGCTGGTCGACCCCCGCGAGCGCGAAGGCGAACAGGCGGCGGAAGCCGGGCAGATCGACATGGGCGCTGGCAATACCGAGCTGGCGGCAGCGGATCGCGAAATCGCGGAACAGGGCGGTGGCAGGCCGGAAGGTCGCGCCTTCGCTGGCCGCGAGCTCGCGCACCACGTCGGCAATCCCCTCTGCCGCCGGAGCCGGAGCGCTGATGGGCGCTTGTTCCAGCACCGCAGGCGCGTCGGGTTCCACAGCACGTAGCGTGGGCGGTGCAGCCGGAGCTGGGCGCAGGGCCGGGGCCGCCGACAGCGCCCGCTCGATCTCGATCGCCGGACGCGGGGGCGGGGCGGGAGTGCGGGTTGCGGGTTCGCGCGCGGCCTCGGCGAGCCGGTCGGTCAGCAGGGCTTCCATCGCCTCGCCCGGCGCATCAGGCAGCGGGATCAGGCCCTGGCCTGTCGCCTTGGCACCGGTCTGCACCGTCCCGACATTGACCGCCACCGGCCGCCGGCTGATCGCCGGGCCAAGCCCGAGGAACTGCCCGCGCTGGAGATCGCGGATGCGCTCGGCCTGCCGCCGGTCCATGCCGAGCAGGTCGGCTGCGCGCTGCATGTCGATATCAAGGAAGGTGCGCCCCATCAGGAAGTTCGAAGCCTCGGCGGCGACGTTCTTGGCCAGCTTGGCGAGGCGCTGGGTGGCGACGATTCCGGCGAGCCCGCGCTTGCGCCCGCGGCACATCAGGTTGGTCATCGCGGCGAGCGTCAGGCGGCGGGTATCGTCGTTCATCTCGCCCGCAGCGGCAGGCGCGAACATCTGCGCCTCGTCGACCACCACCAGCGCCGGATACCAGTGTTCACGCGGGGCATCGAACAGTGCGGTGAGGAACAGCGCGGCGCAGCGGATCTGCGCTTCGACTTCCAACTCCTCTAGCGACAGCACCACCGAGGCGCGGTGCTGGCGCACGCGGGCCGCCAGCGCCTCGATCTCGCGCGGGGAATAGGCCGCCGCGTCGATCACCACATGGCCGAAGTGATCGGCGAGGGTGACGAAATCGCCCTCGGGGTCGATCACCACCTGCTGCACCAGCCCGGCGCATTCCTCCAGCAGGCGGCGCAAAAGGTGCGATTTGCCCGAGCCGGAATTGCCCTGCACCAGCAAGCGCGTGGCGAGCAGCTCCTCGAGATCGATGAGGATGCTCTGTCCGCTGGCGTCCCGGCCGATGTCTATCTGTGCGCTCACCGTTCCGGCTTAGGCAGGCGACAGCGCAGCGCAAAGGCGCAGGGGCAGAGTTTTCCAGTGTTGCGGTCAGGACTGCGTGCGGTCAGCGGCAGTCAAAGAAAAACCCCGCCAACTCCGGGGAGTTGCGGGGCATTTCTGCGATGGTGGGCGTAGCAAGGATTGAACTTGCGACCCCTACGATGTCAACATAGTGCTCTACCACTGAGCTATACGCCCGCACCATCGGATCGCGCCCTTTCGAGCGCGGAGCGGCCCTTTATCGCAGCACCCGCCGGGGTGCAAGCGATTCGGAAAAAAGCTAGGCTGCGTCCTCGAACACCCGCTCCACTTCCAGCACCAGATCGCGCAGGTGGAAGGGTTTGGACAGCACTTTGGCCGCCGGCTGTTCGCGGCTGGCGCGCAAGCTGACGGCGGCGAAGCCGGTGATGAACATCACCTTGGTGCGCGGCGAAATCTCCGCACAGCGCTGGGCGAGCTCGATTCCGTCCATTTCGGGCATCACGATGTCCGACAACAGCAGATCGAAATCGCCGGTTTCGAGCAGGGGAATCGCGTCGGTGCCGCGGTCAACCGCGCTCACGCGGTAACCGGCATTGGTCAGGGCGCGCTCGAGATAGGTGCGCATCGCCTCTTCGTCTTCGGCGAGCAGGATGTGCGGGGTGCTGGTCGATGTCATGCGCGAGTGTGTAGCATGTGCGGCTTAAGAAATCTTTGTTCCGGCGTGCCGTTTGCCGGCGTAAGCCGCTTGCGGCTGACGATCAGGCTTTGACAGGGGGGCGCAAAGGCGGCAGCAAGGCAAGCGATGTCGCTCGCTCCCTCCGGCCCCCGCGATCCTGCCAGCGCCCTTGTCGGCGATCTGCAGCACGTCAGCGGCGGGCGTGTGCCGGGGCTGGACGGCACGTCCGCCTTCACTTTCGTTGCCCCCAAACAGATGCGCCTGCCGGTGCTGGTCGCCGTGCCGCACGCGGGCCGGGCCTATCCGCCGCAGGTGGTCGACCGGATGCGCGATCCGCAGGGTGCGCAGTTGCGTCTGGAAGACCGGCTGGTTGACCGGCTCGGCCGGATGATCGCGCAGGCGACCGGGGCGGGGCTGCTGGTGGCACACGCGCCGCGCGCGCTGCTCGATCTCAACCGCGCCGAGGACGATATCGACTGGGACATGGTCGAGGGCGGACGGCCCGAGGGCGTCGCCAGTCTGACAACATCGGGCGGACCGGGCGGCAACCGCCGCGCGCGCAGCGGCCTCGGGCTGGTGCCGCGCCGCCTGCCGGGTTCGGGCGAGATCTGGCGCGGGCGCCTGCCGCGCGCCGAGCTCTCTGCGCGGATCGCCGGCATCCACCGTGCCTATCACGCCTTCCTCGCCGAGGAGCTGGCGCGGATGCGCAAGGTCTGGGGCGCGGCGCTGCTGATCGATCTGCATTCCATGCCGCCGCTGCGCCTCGCCGAGGGCGAGGAGCGTGCGCCCCGGATCGTGCTGGGGGACCGGTTTGGCGTGTCGTGCCACCACGCCCTGATCGGAGCGGCGCTGCGGCAACTCGATACGCAAGGCTGCTCCGCCGCCCAGAACCGGCCCTATTCGGGCGGCTATGTGCTCGATCGTCACGGCGCGCCCGACAAGGGCATCCACGCGGTGCAGGTCGAGGTGTGCCGCGCGACCTATCTCGATCACCGTCTCGCCGAGCCGGGCGAGGGGATGGCCGGCATGGCCGCGATCCTTGCCGATCTGGTGCGGGTGATGGGCGCCGAGACCGCGCTGATGGGCGGCGGCGGCGAGCAGATCCTGCAAGCCGCCGAATAGCCCCCCGCGCAAAAGAAAACGGGCGGCCCCATGAGGGACCGCCCGTCGCTTTCTGGTCTGCAAAGCCCCCGCGAAGGAGCTCCGGGGCGATCAGTTCACCGCAGCCGGAGCCGCCGGCATCTTGCCCTGCATCACCTGACGCTCGAACAGGGTGCGCATCAGATTGAGCGAGAACAGATGGGCGTGGATCAGGATCAGCATGCCGTTCTTGTTCAGCGTGTCGAGCGTTTCGATCGGCAGATCGCGCAGCTTTTCCTCGTTCACCATCTGGAAGCCGCGATAGACGAAGGGCTTTTCCGGATCGTCATTGCGGGTGATCGCGATCTCGCCGTCCATCAGGATGCCGAGCTTCTGGAGCTCTTCCATGAACTGCTTGGTGCGCTGGCCCGATTCCTCGAAGCGGCGGCAGAATTCGAGCACGCCCTGGGTGTAGTCGGTCGGCTTGGTTTCGGTATCGAACAGCGCGAGGCCTTCGTCGAACTTGCCGATCACGCCGCAGGTCGGATCGAAGCACAGCGACAACTCTTCCGCATCCGGACGCAGCTTGGCGAGCATGAAGGGATAGCGGCGCGCGTAGGCCGGGACATAGACGACGGTGTTCAGCTTGTTGTCGTCACCCATGAAGGTGTTGACGCCTTCGTTGAGGCCGAACAGCGCGATCGGCAGCGGGTTGTCGCCGGCGGTGAAGACGATCGGGAAGTGGCGCTGTGCGTCGATGAACTCGTCGCTGGTCAGCGGCACGGCATGGGTCTGGGCGAGGAACGAGGCGTCCTCCATCGTCGCCACTTTCCAGTCCGCATGGTCGCGGCTGTTGAGCGGCATCAGGTCCTTGTAGAACAGCGGAAGTTGCGGTTGCGGCGCGCTGGCCATGAATTCGTCTCCGAGAATTTGCGGTTGTGTTCGATCCCAGTGGCAGGGCTCGCCCGCCGGACCGGCGGCCTGTAGGCGTTTGCGGCCCTAGGTGCAAGCCGCAGGGGACGCCATCACCAGCTTGCCGGGGTTGAGCAGCCCGAGCGGATCGAGCGCGCGCTTGACGCTGTGCATCAGCGCCAGCGCGACCGGATCGTGCAGGCGGGCAAGTTCGGCGACCTTCATCTGCCCGATCCCGTGTTCGGCGCTGATCGAACCGCCCCACTGGGTGACCAGATCATAGACCTGCGCGCTCACCGCCTTGCCCTCGGCTTCTTCCCACTGGCCGCGCACCGCGCCCGGCGGGGCAAGGACGTGGAAATGGACATTGCCGTCGCCCAGATGCCCGAAAGCCACCGCGCGGGTGCCGGGGAAGTCGGCCTCGATCGCGGGGCTGGCGGCGAGGATGAACTCGGGCATCTTCTCGACCGGCACCGAGATATCGTGCTGCATCGCCGGGCCGATCGCGCGTTCGGCGGCGGAAATGGAATCGCGCAGGGTCCAGAAATCGTCGGCCTGCCGCTCATTCGCGGCGATCACCGCGTCGTCGAGCAAGCCTTCCTCCAGCGCCGCGGCAAGGCTGGCTTCGAGCCTCTCGCGCAGGGCCGCGCTGTCGGCGCTGGCCGAGACGCATTCGATCAAGGCGTTCCACGGATGCGCGGTGTCGAGCGGCGCGCGGGCGGCGGGCAGGTGGGCGAGCACGGCGTCGAGGCAATGGGCCGGCACCACCTCGAAACCTTCGAGCGCCTCGCCCATGTCGCGCTCGACCCGCCGCAGCAGGCTGCGCGCGGCGGTGATCGAGCCAAGGCCGGTCCAGGCGGTCACGCGGCCCGTGGGCGCGGGCAGCAGGCGCAGCGTGGCCGCAGTGACGATGCCGAGCGTGCCTTCCGAGCCGATCAGCAGCTGCTTCAGATCGAACCCCCGATTGTCCTTCTTGAGCGGGGTCAGCGCGTCGAACACCGAACCGTCGGCTAGCACCGCCTCCAGCCCCAGCACCTGCGCGCGCATGGTGCCATGGCGCAGCACCTGCGTGCCCCCGGCATTGGTCGAGACGAGGCCGCCGATGGTGGCCGAGCCCTTGCCGCCGAGCGTCAGCGGAAAGCGCGTTCCCGCTGCCTCTGCCGCATCGTGGAGGTGCTGGAGGATCACGCCCGCCTCGCACACCACCTGCCCGGCCTCAGCATCAAGGCTGCGGATGGTGTCCATCCGCCGCAGCGAGAGGATGATCGCGGTGCCGGTTTCGTCCGGGGTCGCACCGCCGGCCATGCCGCTGTTGCCTCCCTGCGGCACGATCGGAACGCCATGGCTGGCACAGAGCTTCACGAGCGCGGCGACCTCGGCCGTCGACGCGGGCGAGGCCAGCGCCAGCGCGCGACCAGTGTAGCGGCCGCGCCAGTCGGTCAGCCAGGCATCCATCCGTTCAGGGTCGGAGGTCAGCCCGCGCGGGCCGAGCAGCGCGGCGGCTTCGTCGAGAAATGCGGCAGGCGAGGGGAGCGGCGTCATTGTTGCGCCCATGCCACAGTCCGCGTCAAATGTGCCAGCGCTTTTGCGCCCCCCTGTGCGGCAGTTAAGCCGGGGTTCAATTGGCGGCGCTACTCGGAATGATGCCCGGACTGCGCCGTCCGGTCGCGAGCCCCGCCAAGGAGAAGCCCCTTACCGCCATGCACAGCCTGTTCGCCCTGACCGCGCCTTTGGCGCTCCTGCTGCCGATAGCAGCGGGGGCGGGCGTGTCTGCCCCGGGCGACAGGGCTCCGCCTGTTCCGGCCTCCTCGGCCCCGCAATGCTCCGCTGCAGCGCTCGATGATCCCCCGCGGATCAACCCGCTCTCGGCCTTCCGCAGCCAGCTCAGCGTGCGGCAGGTGCGGATCGAACAACGATTGGTGGTGCGGATCGCACCAGCAGCGCGCAACAATCTGACAGCCGAGCTGCCCCAGCGCGCCATGCCGCCGCGTTTCGAGGAAGCGCGCAAGGAGAAATGCGTGCCGCTCGAAGGGATTGCCGGCGTGCAGACCGGCAGCGGCAACCGGCTGGTGCTGTTCCTGCGCGACCGCCGGATGCTCTCGGTCAACCTCGAAAAATCGTGCCGCGCCCGCGACTTCTATTCCGGCTTCTATGTCGAGCGGAACAAGGACGGGCGGCTGTGTGTCGAGCGCGACAAGCTCCAGTCGCGCACCGGCGTGCGCTGCGAGGTGGAATCGATGCGCCAGCTGGTCGAGGCACGCGACTGACGCACCTGCGCGCCAGCGCCGCGCTTCCTTGACTTTTGCCCCCGATTGAGAGAGAGGCCCGCCGTGCCTGCCCCGCGTTTGCAACGCGCGGCGGCCAGCAATCCCGGCAGCAACCCTGCCCGCTATTCTCGGACACCACACACCGCATGACCTTCGCCGATCTCGGCCTTTCGCCCGAATTGCTTAAAGCCGTGGAGGACGCGGGCTATACGACGCCGACCGCGATCCAGGCGCAGGCGATCCCGACCGTGCTGATGATGAAGGATCTCATCGGCATCGCCCAGACCGGCACCGGCAAGACGGCAAGCTTCGTGCTCCCGATGATCGACGTGATGGCTTCGGGCCGCCGCCGCGCGCTGATGCCGCGCTCGCTGATCCTCGAACCGACCCGCGAACTGGCCGCACAGGTCGCCGAGAACTTCGAGAAGTACGGCAAGAACCACGATCTCAAGATGGCGCTGCTGATCGGCGGCGTGCAGATGGGTGACCAGCTCAAGGCCCTGTCGGACGGCGTCGACGTGCTGATCGCCACCCCGGGCCGGCTGATGGACCTGTTCGAGCGCGGCAAGATCCTGCTGAACGGCTGCGAGCTGCTGGTGATCGACGAGGCCGACCGGATGCTCGACATGGGGTTCATCCCGGATATCGAGTTCATCTGCTCGAAGCTCCCCGAAACCCGCCAGACCATGCTGTTCTCGGCCACCATGCCTCCGCCGATCGAGAAGCTGGCCAAGAAGTTCCTGACCAACCCCAAGCGCATTGAAGTCAGCCGCGCGGCCTCGACCAATGCCGATATCACCGCCTTCAAGGTCCCGGTGAAGTCGCGTTCGAAGCGCGAGACGCTGCGCTGGTTCCTCGAGAACGACCTCGTCGAAACCGCGATGATCTTCGCGAACAAGAAGACCACGGTGCGCGAGCTGAACCAGAGTCTGCAACGCCACGGCTTCAGGTCGAGCGAGATCCATGGCGACATGGACCAGTCGAGCCGGATCAAGGAACTGGAACGCTTCAAGGCAGGCGAGGTCAACATCCTCGTCGCCTCCGACGTCGCCGCGCGCGGCCTCGATATCAAGGGCGTGTCTCACGTCTTCAACTTCGACACCCCGTGGCACCCGGACGATTACGTCCACCGCATCGGCCGCACCGGCCGCGCCGGGGCCAAGGGCCGAGCCTTCACCTTCGTCTCCGAAGAGGACGCCGAGGCGATCGCCAATGTCGAGAAGCTGACCGGCAGCGCGATCAAGGTGTTCGGAAAGGAAGACGTGCGCGTCGATCTGTCCGAAGTCATCGCCCGTGCCGAGGCCGCCAAGGCCGAAGCCCCGCGCGAAGAGCGTGAGGAGCGTGAGGAGCGCAAACCCCGACGTGCCCGCGAAGAGCGCGCTCCCCGCGAAGAGCGTGCTCCCCGCGAAGAACGCGCTCCCCGCGAAGAACGCCCGCGCCGTGACAGGTCCACCCCGCGCACCGACCGCGTGACGGCCAGCGACGATCGCAAGCCGCGCCGCCGCTATCACGAGGATGACGAGCCGGTGCCCGCCGGCGAGTGGAACGGCCCGCGTCCGTCCTTCCTCGACGTCGGCTTCGGCTAAGCACTCCCTCCGTCCCCGCCGGACAGGCTTAACGCTTTCTTCGCGACCCGCGCGCTATCCTCGCGCGCATGATCGACGCTGTTCTCGAAGCCCTGCGGACCACTGTGGTCGAGCTCGTTCCGGCGGCGCTGATCTTCATCGCGCTGGCCGCGGTGATGAAGCGCGACCGGCTGTTTGCGTGCTTCATGGCCGCGCGGCGCGAAGTCGGCACCAATCTCGGCCTGATGCTGTTCAACGGCGTGGTGATGATGCCGCTGATCGCTGTGCCGCTGACCGCCTACCGCCGCCTGATCCCGCGCGAGCCGGCGCTGATCGAGTTCTGGGCCGCGCTGCCGGCCGTTCTCACCATCATCGTCGCCATTCTGCTGATCGACTTGGTCGCCTACTGGCGCCACCGCTTCGAGCACAGTCCGGCGCTGTGGCGCGTCCATGCCACGCACCACGCCGACGAGGCGATGAACTGGCTGACCCTGCACCGCAAGCACCCGCTCGGCGAGCTGCTGAGCTTGCTGGTCGATCTGGTGCCGGTGCTGCTGCTGGGCCTGCCGATCTGGGCGATCCTCACCGCGTCGCTGCTGCGCGCCTGGTGGGGCTATTTCATCCATGCCGATGTGCCCTGGACGCTGGGGCCGGTCGGCAAGGTGATGATGTCGCCCGCCGCGCACCGCCTTCACCACATCCGCGACGAGGCGCTGATGGGCGCCAATTTCGGCAACACCATCACGCTGTGGGACAAGCTGTTCGGCACCTACACCGACCCTGCGCCCTATGTGAACTGCGAGACCGGCATCGCCGAGGGCACCCGCGATCTGGGCGGCGAATTGCTGCGCCCCTTCGAGGCGCGTTACTGGAAGGCGAAGCCTGCTACTGACGTGGCGAGCGATCAGCCCGCCTAGAAGCCGAGCAGCACGGCGACGACGATCGCCAGCAGCGCCAGCCAGAAGCTCACCCACAGCCCCCACAGCACCCACCATCCCCAATGCTCGCCGCGGGGCGGCTTCAAGCCGGGGATTGAGAAGAAGCCGAGCAGGTCGAGCAGGTGCACGGCCTCAGCCCACCACCTTCACGAAGCTGTCGAGCACGCGCTTCTCGCCCGCGTCCTCGAACAGGATGGTGAGCTTGTTGCCTTCCTGATCGATCACGCAGCCGGTGCCGAACTTGTCGTGGGTGACCATCGCGCCGATCGCGATGTCGCTGCGCGCAGGCGCGGCGAAGCTGGCGGCGGAGCGGGTGTTCTCGCGCACGCGGGCGGGCTTGGTTTCGTAGCCTGATGTCAGCGCGCGCTGCCAGCCCGGGCCGCGAGCTTGCGCCTTGGCGGGATAATCGCGCGCGACATGGGCGAAGGGGTCTTCCTGCTCGCGCCAGTTCGCCCGCCAAAGGCTCGCCCCGCCGGTGAGCGTCGTTTCGGCATCGATGTGCTCGGCGGGAAGTTCCTCGATGAAGCGCGAGGGGATCGAGCTGACCCACTGGCCGTAGATCCGGCGGTTGGCCGCGTGGAGGATGGTGCAATGCCGCCGCGCGCGGGTGATCGCGACATAGGCGAGGCGGCGCTCCTCCTCGAGGCTGGCAAGTCCGCCCTCGTCGATCGCGCGCTGGCTGGGGAACACGCCTTCCTCCCAGCCGACGCAGAAGACATTGTCGAATTCGAGGCCCTTGGCGGCGTGGATCGTCATGATCGTCACGGTCTCGCCCTGATCGGCGCGCTCGTTGTCCATGACGAGGCTGACATGCTCGAGGAAGTCGCCGAGCGTTTCGTATTCCTCCATCGCGCGGGCCAGTTCGGAGAGGTTTTCCGCGCGGCCGGCGCTTTCGGGCGTGCGGTCGGCGGCGAGCATGGCGTTGTAGCCCGATTCCTCCAGCACCAGCCGCAGGAGATCTGAGGGGCTCAGCACCTCGGCCTGCTCGCGCCAGTGCAGGAACTGGCGCATCAGCCCGCCGATGGTGATCGCGGCGCGCTTGGGCAGCTCGTCGCTGTCGGCCAGTTGCAGCGCGGCGGCGGCCAGCGGGAGGCCGGTGCGGCGCGCATGGGCGTGCATCTGTTCGAGCGCCTTCGCGCCAAGTCCGCGCTTGGGCTGGTTGTGGATGCGCTCGAAGGCGAGATCGTCCTGCGGCTGGGCGATCAGGCGCAGGTAAGCGAGCGCGTCGCGGATCTCGGCCCGCTCGTAGAAGCGGAAACCGCCGATGATGCGGTAGGCGATGCCGATCTGGATGAAGCGGTCTTCGAACTCGCGGGTCTGGTATTGTGCGCGCACCAGGATCGCGACCTGATCGAGCGGGGCACCCTCGGCTTCGAGCCGCTCGATCGCCTCGCCCACCCGGCGCGCTTCCTCGGGCGCGTCCCACACGCCGATGACCTTGACCTTGTCGCCGCCGTTGACCTCGGTCCACAGGGTCTTGTCGTGGCGCTGGCTGTTCGCCCGGATCAGCCCCGAAGCCGCGCCCAGAATGTGCGGGGTCGAGCGATAGTTCTGCTCCAGCCGGATCACTTCCGCGCCCGGAAAGTCCTTCTCGAAGCGCAGGATGTTGGCGACCTCGGCGCCGCGCCAGGAATAGATCGACTGGTCGTCGTCCCCCACCACGCAGATGTTCCTGTGCTGCTGCGCCAGCAGGCGGAGCCACAGGTACTGCACCGCATTGGTGTCCTGATATTCGTCCACCATGATGTAGCGGAAGCGGCGCTGGTAATCGGCGAGGATATCGGGATGGCCGCGCAGGATGTTCAGCATGTGCAGCATCAGATCGCCGAAATCGCAGGCGTTCAATTGCTTCAGCCGCTCCTGATAGCGGGCGTAGAGCGCGGTGCCGCGGCCATTGGCATATGCCTCGTTCTCCACCGCATCGAGATCGGCAGGGTTGAGCCCGCGGTTCTTCCAGCGGTCGATCAACCCGGCGAGCTGGCGCGCAGGCCAGCGCTTCTCGTCCAGCTCCGCCTCGGTGATCAGGGCCTTGAGCACCCGTAACTGATCGTCGGTGTCGATGATCGTGAAATTGTGCTGCAAGCCCACCAGTTCGGCATGGCGGCGCAGCATCTTGGCGCAGATCGAATGGAAGGTGCCGAGCCACGGCAGCCCCTCCGCCTGCGGGCCGAGATGGTGCGCGACGCGCTCGCGCATTTCCTTGGCGGCCTTGTTGGTGAAGGTGACGCACAGGATCTGGCTGGGATAGGCGCGCCCCGTCGCCACCAGATGCGCAAGCCGTGCGGTGAGCGCCGCGGTCTTGCCCGTTCCGGCCCCTGCCAGCATCAACACCGGGCCTTCCGTGGCGAGCACGGCGGCACGCTGCGGCGGGTTCAGCCGCGCGGCATAGGCGGGAACCGTGTCGCGTCCGGGCGCGGGGGAGGGCAGGTGGCTGCTCATCGTCTCATGCGAACAGGTAGGGAACAATTGCCGCGCGGGCAAGGCGCGCTTTGGCCCTGTGCCCGGCAATCGGCGCAGCCGCAGATCGGCCTGCCGCGAACGCGCCACATTTACCGACCGGACGGGGCATCGACGGGATATCCGGTCCCGCGCGGGGATTGCCACCGGAGGTCCTGCCTCCATAGTCGGGAGGTCCTGCCGACAGGGGTTCGCGCGGCGGGATGAACCTGCGTTCGTGCATGCCTGGTCTGGTCAATGATGGAGAAACCCATGCACAAGTCTCTGACAATCTTCGCTCTTGCCGGAGCCGGTCTGACCCTCGCGGCGATGCCGGCGGCCCCTTCCGCACAGGCCGAGGCTCGGGCCGAAGCCGCACCTCCTGCCGGGCCGATGACGGCCGAACAGGAGGCCGCGATGAAGAGCTGGCCGGCCGACAAGCAGCAGGCGTTCAAGGCCTGGCCACCCGAAACGCAAGCCTATTTCTGGTCGCTCAGCGAAGAGCGCCGGAAGATGTTCTGGGCGCTTTCCGATAGCGACAAGGTGTCGCTCAGCCAGATGGCCGAGCCGCAGCGCGAATCGGTCTGGGCCGAGATCGAAACCCGCACCCGTTCCTCTCAGAGCGGATAAGCGACCGCCGCTCTGGTAGCGGGCGGCGCCGGGTCCGGCACAGGTCAGGCGAGGCGAAAGAGGCTGAGCTTGCCCTTGCCGACCCGGCGTTCGCTTTCGAGAGCAAGGCCCTTGATCGCGACATCCTCGTTGCCCGCCGTTTCCAGCGCGATCCAGGTCTGCGGGCCGATCCAGCCGAGCCGCAGCAGCCGGTCGAGCGCGACTTCGCCCGCGCCCGAGCGATAAGGCGGATCGGCGAGAATCAGATCGAGCGGTTGTGAGGCGGCGCGCAGGGCCATCACCGAACCGGGCTCGATCCGCGCGTTCTCCCGCGCGCCGAGGGCCGCGATATTGGCCTTGATCGCATCAAGCGCCGCGCGGTCCTGTTCGACGAACAGGCAAGAGGCCGCGCCGCGCGACAGCGCCTCGAGGCCCAGCGCGCCCGAGCCGGCGAACAGGTCGGCGACCTGCAATCCGTCGAAATCGCCGAGGCGGCTCAACAGCATCGAGAACAGCGTCTCGCGCGTGCGGTCGGCGGTCGGGCGGGTGGCATCGCCCTTGGGCGCGACCAGCTTGCGCCCGCGCCACTGGCCAGCGATGATCCTCACGGGCGCGTCGCTTTCGGGCCGCCCTTCGCGGGGCCCTTGGCAATCTCGGCAAGGAAACGGTCGACCGGCTTGCCCTTGAGCTCCACCGCCTGCCCGCGCGGCAGATCGCCGAGATTGAACGGGCCGTAGCCGACGCGGATCAGGCGGTTCACCTGCAATCCGAGATGTTCGAGCACGCGCCGCACTTCGCGGTTCTTGCCTTCGGTGATGGTCATCTCGATCCACAGGTTGCGGCCCGACGAGCGTTCGAGGTTCGCGTCGATCGAGCCGTAGCGCACGCCATCGATCTCGATCCCTTCGATCAGGTCTTCGAGCTGCTCCTGCGACACCGCGCCGAAAGCGCGCGCGCGGTAG
The DNA here is from genome assembly GCA_027531395.1 of Porphyrobacter sp. Lineage (GTDB taxonomy): Bacteria > Pseudomonadota > Alphaproteobacteria > Sphingomonadales > Sphingomonadaceae > Erythrobacter. The sequence goes on from JAPZRO010000004.1 coordinate 572,680, forward strand.
GTGCGCGGAATGCCCGAGGCGGGCAGTTCGAGCTTGCGCTTCACCTCGCCGTCATTGGTGAGCAGCAGCAGGCCCTCGGTGTTGAGGTCGAGCCGGCCGATCGGCATCACCCGGCCCGCGTTCTTGGGCAGGGCGTTGCGCAGCGCGGTGTAGATCGTCGCCCGGCCCTTGGGATCGCGCTCGGCGGTGATGAGGCCGGTGGGCTTGTGAAAGGCGAACAGCCGGGTCGGCTCGGCGGCGGTGACGGGCTTGCCGTCGACCGTCACGCCCTTGAGGCCCGGCAGGATCGTCGCCGGAGTCTCCAGCACCTTGCCATCGAGCGCGACGCGGCCTTCGGCGATCATCCGCTCGACCTCGCGGCGGCTGGCGATACCGGCGCGGGCAAGCAGCTTGGCGATGCGGTCGCCCTCGGGGCGGGTTTCGGAGCGGGGGGGCTGGGTTGGCATGGCGGCGCGCCTAGAGCATTTCTTCGCGAAATGCGACCACTGAGCGCGCCCCTCAGTTCGCCGCGCGCAGGGCGTCCGCGACGATCTGGTCGAACCGCGCGATCCCGCCTTCGAGCGTGCCCAATGTAATGTGGCTGACCGCACCGCTCGCAAGCCCCTGCTGGCCGAGTTCGGCAGCGCGGAAATCCTCCGATGCGAAGACCCCGCCATCGAGCAGCTTCCAGCTCTTTTCCCAATGCGCCAGCGCCTTCTCGGTGGCGGGGGCTTCGGGGATCAGCATGAAATCCTCGACCAGCGTGAGGTCGTGGGCCTGCGGCATCAGTACCATCACGTTCACGTAATCGGGGCTGGGGACGATGATCGTCGCGGGGAGCAACTGGTAGGCGAAGGTCACCACGCGCCGCAGCTGCGCCATGTCGGTGAGATCGACGCCTTCCATCTCCTCCAGCCGCCCGACTGCCGAGCGCTGGTGCGGGCCGATCTGGTCGCCGGCGGTGATCCCGTCCTTGAAGAACGGACCGATGGTCGCGGCGTGGAGGCGCGTGACATGGTAGCTTTCGAGGAAGGCATCCATGATCAGCTTCCAGTTGCCTTTGACCGTATGGAGCTTGCGGCGGAACAGGTGCGCCTGGGACAAGCCGAAGGCGTCGAGATCATTGCCCAGATTCCGGGCATCGCTGAAGTCCGCGCCCTCCTTCGGGGCGAACCAGATCAGCCCGCCTGCCTCCAGACTGGGCAGTTCGACGAGGCCGTAATCGGCCTTGTCCATGCCGGGGAAGGTCTCGGGCCGGGGCAAGGCCATCAGCCCGCCATCGAGGCGGTAGGTCCAGGCGTGATAGGGGCACACGAGCCGCTTGGCGCATTGCACCTCCTGCCCCTCCACCAGCCGCGTGCCCCGGTGGCGGCAGACGTTGAGAAAGACGTGGGCTTTGCCGTCATTGTCGCGGGTGACGAGCAGCGGGCGGCCGGTCGCATCATGCGGCACCGCCATGCCGGGTTCGGGCAGCAGCGCGGAAGGGCAGATCACCTGCGGCAGGCGATCGAACAGGCCCGCCTTCTCGCGCGCGAAGTGATCGGGGCAGGTGTAGTTGCTGGCCGGCACGGTCTGGATCCCGCCAGCGACCTTGCCCACGCCGCCACGGATCGCCTCCGCCAGCGCCAGTTGGCCGGGCGTCGGGCGCAATATGGGCATATCTGTTGTTGCGGCGTTCATCGCTCTTTTCTCATCCTCTCATCCGCGCCTAGTGTGCCACGAAACCGGCGCGGAGCAAATCCGCGTTGCCAGCATGGGATCGTCAATGGCTGAAGCCGCTCTCGAACATCACACGCGCCTTTCGCGCTGGCTCGCCCTGCTGGCGGCGCTGCGCCATCCCAAGACCGGCTATGTCCTGCTGTTCGGCTTCGCGAGCGGGCTACCCTATGCGCTGCTGCTCGGCACGCTCTATGCGTGGCTGACCGATGCCAAGGTCGATGTCGAGACGATGGGCGTGTTTTCGCTGGTCGGCCTTGCCTACGCCTTCAAGTTCCTGTGGTCCCCCGCGCTCGACCGGGTCGACCTTCCGGGCCTGCGCAAGCTCGGCAAGCGCAAGCAGTGGATCGTCACCGCGCAGCTGCTGCTGGGGGGCATTCTGGTGGTGCTCTCGGCGCTTGATCCGCTGTCCTCGCTCGGGGTGTTCTCGCTGCTGGCGGGGATCGGGGCCTTCGCGAGCGCGACGCAGGACGTGGTGATCGACGCCTGGCGCGTCGATGTCGCCGACGAGGTGGCGACAATCGATATCCTCTCGACCGTGTTCCAGATGGGCTACCGTGTCGCCGCGCTGGTGGGGGGCGCGCTGGCGCTGTTCATGGCTGAGCGGATGGGCTGGCCGACGGTGTTCGCCAGCATGGGCGCGATCCTGCTGGCGGTCGGCTTCCTCGGGCTGTTCGCGCCCGATGCCGAGCGCAGCGCCGCCGCGCTGGAGAGCGAGCGCGCCAATCTTGGCACGCTGCGGCAGGCCGGGCAGATGACCCCGCGGGTGCGCGCCTATGCGCTGGGCGCGGTGGCGCTGCTGTGGGGCTGGGCGCTGGTGACGGTGCTCGATTTCATGGTCCGCTCCCTGACCGCGACGCCCGAGACTCGCCCGGATTCGACCGAGTTCGTCAGCCAGATGGGCCCGCTGATCGTGATCGCCACCGTGGTGATCCCGGGCCTGATCGCGGGCTGGCTCGAATCGATGCGCAAGCAGGGGCGATACGTTCTCACCGCCGATGCGCCAGCGAGCACCGCGCTCGATACCGCGCTCGATCACGGCTACCGCGCGCTGATCCTGCCGCTCGCCGAGATCATCGGGCGGCTGAAGTGGGCCGCAGTGCTGGTGATCGCGCTGGTGCTGTCCTACCGCATCACCGACGCGATCTGGGGCAGCTTTGCCTACCCGTTCTATCTGGGCGAGCTGCAATACACCAAGGACGAGGTGGCGATTGCGTCGAAGTTCTTCGGCGTCGGCGCGCTGATCGTCGGACTGGCGCTAGGCGGCACGCTGCTGACGGTGATCGGCCGCATGACCACGCTGACGCTCGGCGCGGTGATCGCGGCGCTGACCAACCTGCTCTACGCCGATCTCGCCGTGGGCGGCGCGCGGATGCAGCTCGCGAGCGACCTGACCGGCTTCACCTGGCTCGCCGGCCAGTTCGGCGCGGATGATCGCATGGCGCGGCTGATGCTGACCATCGGGATGGAGAACATCGCGGTCGGCATCGCAGGCGCGGCGTTTGTCGCCTACCTCTCGAGCGTCGTCGCCAAGGGCTACAGCGCGGTGCAATATGCGCTGCTGTCCTCGCTCACCATGCTGGTGGGGACGCTGGGTCGCCCGGCGCTCGGCCAGATGATCGAGGAGCGCGGCTATTACGACGTCTTCCTGCTCACCACCGGGATCGGCGCCTTTGCCGTGGTGCTGTGCGTGATCGAATGGGTGCGGCAGGCGCGTTCGGGGCGGGCGGAGAATGCGCCGCCGCCGGAGCCGGAGCTGATCTAGAGCGCTTTCCTACTCGCCCGCTTGCGGGCAGACCTGCGCAGATGACATGCCATCGCCCCCGCCCGGTTCGCATTTGTGGAATGCGGCCGGCCGGACGGCGGGTTTTCTGTTCCAGGACAGTGTCTCCTGTGTCTCCAACAGGCGTGAAGCTGAACGAGACCGCTCTAGTCGGGCAGTTCGTCGTTGAGCCTGAGCACCTCGCCCGCGAGGTAGAGCGAGCCGGCGATGAGGATCGGGTAGCCGTCCCCGGGAATGCCGAGCAGCGCGGCCTCGACATCGGCGGCGGCGCGCGCATCGGGGCCGAAAGCGGAGGCCGCGTGGTGATCGTGGCCGGGCACCGGGACGACCGTGAGCGTGCGGATGCGGCCCGCCAGCGGGTCGATGATGGCGCGCGGGTCCTTGCCCTCGATCATGCCGATGACGAGATGGGCCGGACCGCCGAAGTGCGCCGCAATCGCCGCGCCCGCGCTGGGGTTGTGACCACCGTCGAGCCACACGGGCTGGTCGGGGGCGAGCGCGGTCAGCGGGCCGGGGCCGAGGCGCTGCATCCGCGCAGGCCAGCGGGCGGCGCGCATACCCAGCGCAATCGCGTCTTCGCTTACCGCAATCCGCGATTGATGTCGGAGCATTGCGACAGCGAGGCCGGCGTTCAGATACTGATGCTCGCCAATCAGGAAAGGAGCGGGGTAAGAATGCTCTTCCCAATACCTCTCGCGATAAAAGAGCTTCCCTTCACCGCCATTGAAAGCATCGCAATACCAATCCTTGCCAGCCTCTCCCGAGCCGAACGGGAAATGCTCAGCCCCTGCTTTGTCGGCCACGGCTCGAATTGCCGCTTGGCTCTCGTGGGGATAGCGTTCGCCCATCGTCACCAGCGGCACGCCGCGCTTGGCGATCCCCGCCTTCTCGAAACCGATCCGCGCCATCGGCTCGGTCGGTACGCTCTCCTCCGGCGCGAGGAGGAAGCGTTCGTGATCAAGGCCGAGCGCGGCGATCCCGCAGGCCGCCAGCGCCTCGGGCTCCAGCACATTGGTCGCATCGAACCGCCCGCCCATGCCGACTTCGACCACGCAGACATCCGCAGGCGTGCGCGAGAAAGCGAGGAAGGCGGCGGCGATGGTGACTTCGAAGAAGCTGGGGCCGAGGTCGTCGCCCGCATCCAGCACCTCTGCCAGCACCTCGGCCAGCATCGCGTCGGAGATAAGCTCTCCGGCGAGCCGGATGCGCTCGTTGTAGCGCACGAGGTGGGGGCTGGTGGTGACGTGGACGCGGTAACCCTCGGCCTCCAGCATCGCGCGCAGGAAGGCGCAGGTCGAACCCTTGCCGTTCGTCCCTGCCACATGGAACACCGGCGGGAGCTTGCGGTGCGGATTGCCGAGCCGCTCCATCAGCGCACGGATCGTCTCGAGGCCAAGCCGGCCCTGTGGCAGGCTCAGGCGGGCGAGGCGATCAAGCTGGGCCTGAACGCGCGGGTCGTCCGACCGACCGAAGTCGCGCATGGGGCGTTAAGCCGCCTTCACCGGGGTGAGGTAGTCGAGCACGCTCGCCAGCGTCGTCTTGAGCTCGCTGCGCGGCACGACCATGTCGACCATGCCGTGCTTGTGCAGGTATTCGGCGCGCTGGAAGCCCTCGGGCAGCTGTTCGCGGATGGTGTCCTGGATCACGCGCTGGCCGGCGAAACCGATCAATGCGCCCGGCTCGGCGATGTGGATGTCGCCGAGCATGGCGTAGCTCGCGGTCACCCCGCCGGTGGTGGGATCGGTCAGCACCACGATATAGGGCAGGCCAGCCTGCTTCAGGCGCCGTGTCATCACCGTCGCGCGCGGCATCTGCATGAGGGAGAGGATCCCCTCCTGCATCCGCGCGCCGCCGGCGGCGGTCACCACGATATAGGCACAGCGCCGGTCGATCGCCTTCTGCGCGCCCTCGCAGAAGGCCTGCCCCACGGCCATGCCCATCGAGCCGCCCATGAAGCTGAAGTCCTGCACGCCGACCACCGCCGGCCGCGTGTCGATCGTGCCCGAGCCGACCACGAAGGCGTCCTCATGCGGGTTCGCGGCGCGCGCGGCCTTGAGACGGTCGGTGTACTTCTTGGTGTCCTTGAACTGCAACGGGTCCTCGGTGACCTTGGGCAGGGGCAGCACCTCGAAGCCCGGATCGAGCAGCAGCGCCAGCCGCGCATCCGCCCCGATGCGGCCATGATGCTCGCACTTGGGGCAGACCGAGAGGTTCGCCTCGTATTCCTGCACGAACAGCATTTCCTGGCAGGACGGGCACTTGATCCACAGATCCTTCTCGGTGGTCTTCTTGTCGGCTGAGAAGCCAAGCGAATTGCGGACGCGGGTGAACCAGTTCATGGGCGGTGTCCTAGAGTATTTCGCTCGTCATTGCGAGAAGCGCAGCGACGAAGCAATCCATGGATTGGTGTTGAAGTTCCCGCGCAAGGGCGGACCATGGATTGCCGCGTCGCCTTCGGCTCCTCGCAATGACGAAATTAACGGGCGTTGTGAACCGCTTCGGCGAGCGCAGCGGTGAGGGTCTTGAGATGCTGCGGAGCCTCGGCGCCATATGCGCCGCAAATCTCGACCAGCGCCGAGCCGACAACGACGCCGTCCGCCACCTTGGCGATATCGGCAGCCTGTTCGGGGGTGCGCACGCCGAAGCCGACCGCGACGGGCAGGTCGGTGGATTGCTTGATGCGCGCGACGTTCGCTTCGATGCTGGCGATCTGGGCCTGCTGCTTGCCGGTGATCCCGGCGACCGAGACGTAGTAGAGGAAGCCTTCCGAACCGGCGAGCACCTGCGGCAAGCGCGCGGCATCGGTGGTGGGGGTGGCGAGGCGGATCGGAGCGATGCCCTTGGCGCGCAGCGCCGGGCCGAGCGCGTCGTCCTCTTCAGGCGGGATGTCGACGCAGATGACGCCGTCGACGCCTGCCAACGCAGCGGCCTCGGCGAACCACTCTGGCCCGCGCCGCACCATCGGGTTGGCATAGCCCATCAGCACCAAGGGCACTTGCGGGTGCCGGGCGCGGAACTCGGTGGCGTAGCGCAGCACGTCCGCCGTGGTCGTGCCCGCGCCGAGCGAGCGCAGATTGGCGCTCTGGATCGCGGGACCATCAGCCATCGGATCGGTGAAGGGCATGCCGAGCTCGATCACGTCCGCGCCGGCTTCCACCAGCGCATCGAGATTGGCCGCGGTGTCGCCATCGCCTGCGGTGATGAAGCAGACGAGCGACGGACGGGGCTGGGCGAAGGTGGTGGTGAGGCGGTTAGTCATCCGAACGGTTCAACATTTCCGGCAAGAGCCAACAGTAAATACAAAATAGAAAGCCTGCATACACAAGTGCTGGAAGGAGAGGGCCCATTAGCCATCGCGAAAAGCGCCTGCGGCCATGCTCCGGATATTCAAGAAGCTCCGGTCCAGCCTCGACATAGAACCATATCATGACCCCCGCACCAATGAGTGCCGCGCAGATTGCAATGGCTTTTTTGATTTTCCAGATCGCTTCGGGGCTACGATCCCTCCTCAAAGCTCCACCCCCAACCGCTCCGCCACGGTGAAGATGTCCTTGTCGCCGCGCCCGCACAGGTTGGCGAGGATGATGCTGTCCTTGGGCATGGTCGGCGCGACCTTCTTCACCGCCGCGATGGCGTGCGAGGGTTCGAGCGCGGGGATGATCCCCTCGGTCCGACACAGCAGCTGGAAGGCGTCCAGCGCCTCCTCGTCGGTGACGGCGCTGTAATCGACACGGCCCGACTCTTTGAGCCACGCATGCTCCGGCCCGATGCCGGGGTAGTCGAGACCGGCGCTGATCGAGTGGCCTTCGGTGATCTGGCCGTCCTCGTCCTGGAGCAGATAGGTGCGGTTGCCGTGCAGCACGCCGGGGGAGCCGCCGAGCAGGCTCGCAGCGTGTTCATCGCCGTCGAGGCCGTGGCCCGCCGCTTCCACGCCGAGCATCTTGACGCTGGGATCATCGAGGAAGGGGTGGAACAGACCCAGCGCGTTCGATCCGCCGCCGATCGCCGCGACCAGCAGGTCGGGCAGGCGGCCGGTGCGGGCAAGCATCTGGGCGCGGGCTTCCTTCCCGATCACGCTCTGGAAGTTGCGCACCATCTCGGGGTAGGGGTGCGGGCCTGCGGCGGTGCCGATGATGTAGAAGGTGTCGTGGACATTGGCGACCCAGTCGCGCAGGCCCTCGTTCATCGCGTCCTTGAGCGTCGCGCCGCCGCTGGTGACGGGGACCACTTCGGCCCCCAGTAGCTTCATGCGGAACACGTTGGGCGACTGGCGCTTCACGTCCTCGGCGCCCATGTAGATCACGCAAGGCAGGCCGAAGCGCGCACAGACCGTCGCCGTCGCCACGCCGTGCTGGCCCGCGCCGGTCTCGGCGATGATGCGGGTCTTGCCCATGCGGATCGCGAGCAGGATCTGCCCGATGCAGTTGTTGATCTTGTGCGCGCCGGTGTGATTGAGCTCGTCGCGCTTGAACCACACCTGCGCACCGCCCAACTCTTCCGTGAGGCGCGGGGCGAAATAGAGCGGGCTCGGGCGGCCGACATAATGCTCGAGCAGGTCGTCGAACTCGGCCTGGAACGCCGGATCGCTCTGCGCCTTGCGGTATTCGCGCTCGAGATCGAGCACCAGCGGCATCAGCGTCTCGGCGACATAGCGCCCGCCGAACTGGCCGAAGTGCCCGCGCTCGTCGGGCTGGGTGCGGAAGGAGTTGAGAGGTGTGTTCATATGCGTGCCGCTTTGCAGAAGGCCGCGATCTTGTCCACGTCCTTGATACCGGGGGAACGCTCGACCCCCGAGGATGTATCCACCAGCGGCGCGCCCGTCAGGCGGATCGCCTCGCCGACATTGGCGGGGGTGAGGCCGCCGGCGAGGCCCCACGGGGTCGGTCCCTTGTAGAAGCGCAGCAGGTTCCAATCGAAAGTCTCGCCATTGCCGCCGGGCAGGCTGGAGGCCGGGGCATCGAACAGCAGGCGGTCGGCAGCGCCGTGATAGGGCGCGGTTTTCTCGAGCGCGGCCGCGTCCTTCACGCCCAGCGCCTTCCAGACCTCGACGCCGAACTCGGTGCGGGTGCGGGCAAGCCGGTCGGGCGGCTCGGCCCCGTGAAACTGCACCACCGTGGGGCCGATCACGCGGATCGCCTCGGCCAGCGCCTGCGGTTCGGGATCGACCACCAGCAGCACCACGCCGACCGTATCGGGCAGATCGCGCCGCAGCATCGCCGCCTTGGCCACCGAGACATGGCGCGGGCTCTTGGGGAAGTGCACCAGCCCGACATGGCTTGCCCCCGCCTGCACGGCGGCGGTGATGGTTTCGGGGGTCGAAAGCCCGCAGATCTTGACGAGAGTGCCGCTCATGCGCGCCGCCTTACGCGGGGGCGAGCGGCTTTTCCAGCACCACGAAATTGACCGGCGGATCCCGCAGCACGGGGAAGGGGCGGCGCTCGCCGGTAAAGGCATAGCCGCGCCGCTCGTACCACGCGATCAGGCTCGCGCGGCTGTCGATCACGGTCATTTCCATCGCGGCAAGGCCGAGCGCGCGGGCATGGTCCTCTGCCGCATCGAGCAGCCGGCGACCGAGCCCGCCCGACTGAAGGGTAGGCGAAACGCAGAGCATCCCGAGATAGCCGAGGCTCGCGTTCTTGCGCGTCACCGCGACGCAGCCGATCAGCTTCTCCCCGTCCCGCGCGGTCAGAATCGTTACCGAAGGGTCGGCCAGCAGCGCGTCGAGCTCCTCGCGCCCGATGCGTTCATCGTCGAGGATGTCGGCCTCGTGGTTCCACCCCTGACGCGCCGAATCCCCGCGATAGGCGGCTTCGAGCAGGTCCTTGAGCGCGTCGGCGTCGGCGGGGGTGGCGATGGTGATCGCGAGTGTGTCCGTCATGGTCAGTCGTTCTGGATCAGGCGCAGCAGCGTGCCGTCGGGGTCGATCAGATAGGCGATGGTGAGCCCGCTCGGATCGGGCGCCGCGGGGTGATAGCGCGGAATGCCTTGCCGAGCATCGGGCACGCCGCTCGCCTCCACCTGCCGCATGATCGCGCCCAGATCATCGAGCCTGAGGCAGCAACTGAAAGACGACTGGAAGGGATCGAGATCGGGGTAGGGGAAGAATTCGAGGGTTACGTCCCCGCGCGAAAGGATCATCCAGCCGTCCGAGCGGTAGTCCTCTTCGAACCCGAGCTTGGCATAGAACGCCGCCGTCGCCGCAAAGTCGCGTGCGGGCAGGTTGGGGGTCGCCGCATCCGCCACGCCTGTCAGGCCCTACAGCGTCGCCTCGATCGCCCGCGCTGCGGCCGCCGGGTCTTCCGCGCGGCTGATCGGGCGGCCTATCACCAGCACGCTCGCGCCATTGTCGCGCGCCTGGCGCGGGGTGACGACGCGCTTCTGGTCGCCGGTGCCGCCGCCTGCGGGCCTGAGGCCGGGGACGACAAAGAAGCCGTCCTTCCACGCCTTCTTGACCGCGCCGACTTCCTGCCCGGAGCAAACGATCCCGTCGAGCCCGGCGGAATGGGCGAGTTCGGCAAGCCGCATCACCTGCGTCTCGGCGCTGCCATAGACGCCGGTGGCGGTGAGATCGTTCGCGTCCATGCTGGTGAGCATGGTGACGGCGACGACCTTGCAACCCTCGGCCGCGGCGGCCTTGGCATCCTCCATCATCGCCCGCCCGCCGCTGGCATGGACGGTGACGATCGCGGGCTGGTAGACATGGATCGCCTGCATCGCCGAAGCGACGGTGTTGGGAATGTCGTGGAACTTGAGATCGAGGAAGATCGGCAGGCCGAGATGCGCGATCTCGTGCACCCCGTGCGCACCATGGGCGCAGAAGAACTCGAGCCCGAGCTTCACCCCGCCGATATGCGCCTTGACCTTGCTCACCAGCGCCTTGGCCGGCTCGAGCTGCGGCACGTCGAGCGCGAGATAGACCGGATTGCTCATTCGCCCGCACCCCCATCGGCGGAAGTGTCGGCAGGAGAGAGCGGATCGGGGGTTTCTACCGTCTTGGTCACAGGCTTATCCACAAGGGTTTCCACACCATGCGTGGCGGGCTGCGGTTCGTGATGGCGCGCCAGCGCGGTGTGCTTCAGGGAATTTTCCAGCGCCCGGATGCGGCGGCTCATGCTCCATTTGACGCTCTGGTAATAGGCCCACAGCGGAAGGAACCCGAGCGCGAAAGCCAGCAGCGCCAGCACCGGCAGCTTGGTTTCCATCACGAGGTTCTGCCACAAGGTGATCTCTACCGGCGTCCAGTTGTAGATCGCGAAGATCAGGAAGCCGAACGCGGCCAGAACCCACAGGATGGTGCGAAGTATCTTCACGAGGCGCCTCTCTCCCCTTGGCCCTGTCTGCCCCAAAGCCTAGGCGATTCGCGCGTCATGTCCAGCACGGCCCGCGCGCCGCTCAGCCGAACACCCGCGCGAAGATCGTATCGACGTGCTTGAAGTGGTAGGCGAGATCGAACTTCTCTTCGAGCTGCTCCGGCGTCAGCGCCGCGGTGACGTCGGCATCGGCCTTGAGCAGATCGAGCAGCGACAGCGCGCCGTCCGATTCCCACACCTTCATCGCGTTGCGCTGGACAAGCCGGTAGGCATCGTCGCGGGTGAGGCCGGCCTGGGTCAGCGCCAGCAGCACGCGCTGCGAATGAATGAGCCCGCCCATGCGGTTGAGGTTCTTCTCCATCCGCTCAGGGTAAACCAGCAGCTTCTCGACCACGCCGGTGAGCCGCGCCAGCGCGAAGTCGAGCGTGATCGTCGCGTCCGGGCCGATGAAGCGCTCGACCGAGGAGTGCGAGATGTCCCGCTCGTGCCACAGCGCGACATTCTCCAGCGCGGGCAGCGAATAGGCGCGGATCATGCGTGCCTGGCCGGTGAGGTTCTCGGTGAGGATCGGGTTGCGCTTGTGCGGCATCGCGCTCGAACCCTTCTGGCCGGGCGAGAAATACTCCTCGGCCTCGAGCACCTCGGTGCGCTGCAGGTGGCGGATTTCGACCGCCAGCCGCTCGATGCTGCCGGCGATCACCGCGAGGGTGGCGAAATACATCGCGTGGCGATCGCGCGGGATGACCTGCGTCGAGACCGGCTCGACCGCGAGGCCGAGCTGCTCGGCGACATATTCTTCGACCTGCGGATCGACATTGGCAAAGGTGCCGACCGCGCCCGAAATGGCGCAGGTGGCGATTTCGGCGCGCGCCGCGACCAGCCGCGCACGGCAGCGGTCAAATTCGGCATAGGCCTGCGCGAGCTTCAGCCCGAAGGTCACCGGCTCGGCATGGATGCCGTGGCTGCGGCCGATGGTGGGGGTGTATTTGTGCTCCTCGGCGCGGGTCTTGATCGCGGCGAGCAGCGCGTCGAGATCGGCGATCAGGATATCGCTCGCCCGCGCCAGCTGCACCGAAAGCGTGGTGTCGAGCACGTCGGAGCTGGTCATGCCCTGGTGCATGAAGCGGGCTTCCTCGCCCACTTCGCGCGCCACCCAGTCGAGGAAGGCGATCACGTCATGCTTGGTCACGGCTTCGATCGCGTCGATCGCGGCGACGTCGATGGTCGGGTTGGTCGCCCACCAGTCCCACAGCGCCTTGGCGGCGCTCTGCGGCACCACGCCGAGATCGGCGAGCTTCTGGGTCGCGTGTGCCTCGATCTCGAACCAGATGCGGTACTTGGCTTCCGGCTCCCACAGAGCGGTCATTTGCGGGCGGGCGTAGCGGGGGACCATGTTCGACTCCGGTGTGGCTGGTTTGGCGCGCGCGGTAGGGTAGGGGGGCGATCAAGGCAAGATCGCGCCGGCGCGCCTCAGCGGATCAGGGCGGGATCGATGGTGGCGATCACCCGCGCGGCGCCGGCGGGGCTGAGGTGGCTGGCGTCCCAGTAATTGAGCTTGCCCTCCTGCACCAGCAGGCAGCGACCGTCCGGGCATAGCGGGGCGGCGGCATCGACATAGGTGAAGCGCGGATGGCGCGCGGCGAAGGCACGCAAAGCGGCGTTGACGGCGCGGCCCTCGGCGCGGGTCTCGGGGAAGCTGTCGGGGCAGGCGGCATTGACGAAGGCGCGGCACCGCAGCCAGCCGCGCTCGAGCAGCGGCCCGGCGGCCTGCGGGGTCGGCGCGTTGCCGAGCAGGATGATGTGGACGTCTTCGGGCAGGCGGGACGCGAACCGCTCCAGCGCGCGCAGCAGGTGGGACTTTCCCGCGCCATAGGTGGTGCCGAGCGGCTCGCTGGCATCGGCGCGATAGAGCCAGCGCTCCCAGCGCTGCGCCCAGATTACGGTTCGCACGCCGCGTGCCTTGACCACGCTTTCCAGCGTTTCCGGCAGGGCGCGGCAGGCGGCCTCCTTGGGATGGCCGGGCGGACGGCTCACCAGTCCTCCGGCGGAGAGGCAGCCGAAAGCGCTCACCAGCGCGCCCGGGCCAAAGCGCGCGGTGGCGGCGGCGTGATATTGTCCGGCGTGGCTGTCGCCGTAGAGCACGAAAGCGAGCGGGCCTGCGTCAGGCACGATGATCTCGGTGGTGGCATCGGCAGGGCGCAAGCCATCGAGCCGCGCGGCCTCGGCCATGCTGCGCGGGGCAAGCGGGCCGAGATAGGCGGCCGCGCCCGCAGCCAGCGGCAGCGCGAGTGCGGCCGCGCAGACCGGCACGAGCAGGGCCGGGCGGGCGAGCCATTGCCGCCGCCGCACCGGTTGTTCGATCAGGTGGTATGAGGCCGCGCCGAGCCCCACCGAAGCGGCGATCCCCGCCAGCACCAGCCACCACGGCAGTGCGCCGAAGTGGACGTAGCCAAGGAAGAACAACACCGGCTGGTGCCACAGATAGGTGCCGAAGGAGACCAACCCGAGCCATGCCAGCGGTCTGAGGCCCAGCGCGCGTCCGGCCAGCGTGTCCGGCCCTGCGAACAGCAGCACCAGCGCGGTGCCAAGCGTCGGCAGCAGGAACATCAACCCCGGCGCAGGGGTCGCGGGGCCGATCAGTGCGAAACCGGCAATGATCAGCGCGATCCCCAGCAGCGCCAGTCGCCCATCGGCGCGGGGCGCGCGCGGCAGCAGGGCGCAAGTAGCGCCCAGTGCCAGCTCCCACATCCGAGTCGGCAGCAGGTAGAAGGCCCCGAGCGGCCAGCGCGGCGCGAGCCACAGCGCCAGCGCGAAGCTCGCCAGCCCGAGCACGATGACGGCAGGCAGCAGCGCGCCCCGTCGCCGGCGCCACAAGGCCATCACCAGCAGCGGGAAGAGGATGTAGAACTGCTCCTCCACCCCCAGCGTCCAGGTGTGCAGCAGCGCGCGCGTGCCTTCGGCGCTGTCGAAATAGTCGCTGCCGCGCGCGAACTGGAGGTTGGCGGCGAATACCGAGGCGGCGACCAGCGCCTTGGCGAACTGGCGGAAATCCTCGGGCGTGAGGATCGCCCAGGCGGCCAGCGTGCTCGCCGCCAGCATTGCCGCCAGCGCCGGAACGATGCGCCGCACCCGCCGCTCCCAGAAGCGCCACAGGCTGAAGCGCTCCTCGGTCAGCTCGCCGGTGATGATCGCGCAGATCAGGTAGCCGCTGATCACGAAGAATACGTCGACCCCGGCAAAGCCCCCCGGCAGCAGCGCGGGCGCGGCGTGGTGCAGCACCACCGGCGCGATCGCGAGCGCGCGCAGCCCGTCGATTTCGGGACGATAGCCGGACCGCGACCCCGGCAGCGCGGGTGCGGTCATCAGATCAGCCCTTTGGCCCTGAGCGAGGTATGGCCTTCGCGTCCGATGATGACGTGATCGTGGACGCTCACGCCGAGCAGCCGCCCGGCCTCGGCAATGCGCTGGGTGATCTGGATGTCGGCGCGGCTGGGCTCGGGGCTGCCCGAGGGGTGGTTGTGAACGAGAATCATCGCGGAGGCGCCCACGTCCATCGCCCGGCGGATCACCTCGCGCGGGTGGATCGCGGCCTCGTCGATCGAGCCGTCGCCGAGGTGATGGTCCTCGATCAGGCGGTTCTTCGTGTCGAGATAGAGGATCCGCACCCGCTCGACCGTCAGATGGGCCATGTCGGTGGTGAGATAGTCGATCAGCGCCTGCCAGCTGGACAGCACAGGCTTCTTGACGATCTCCCCCCGGGCCATGCGGCGGGCAGCGGTGGCGACCGCCTTCAATGCGGCGGCACTGTTCTCACCCACACCCTTGACCCGCTGCATCGCCTTGGGATCGGCGTTAAGCACCGCGGCAAGGCTGCCGAACTGCGCCAGCAGCGCCTTGGCCTGCGGCTTGGTGTCACCCCGCTTGATGGCCGCGAACAGGAGGTATTCGAGCACCTCGTAATCGGCCAGCGCCTCGGCCCCGCCGGTCAGCAGCCGGTGGCGCAGGCGGACGCGGTGGTGTTCGCCCGCGGCCTTGCCCGCATCGGACGTTGCCGTCGGCGCTTCGCCGAAATCGAATCCTTCTTCATCTCCAGGCAAGGCGACCCCCGGCAGGAACTGATCCCGCTGCATCATTGCCTTTGGGGGCCGATGGGCGCAAGGGTAACAAGCAATGGCGGTGCCTGATACGCATGATGAAACTCCTCCGCCAGCCACGCGCGCGGGGCTGTGGCCGCGCCGGTGGCGGAGCCGGATCGGGCTCGGCGCAGCGGTGGTCGCGCTGGTCGCGGGGAGTGTCATATGGCTCGACCGCGAGCGCATCGCGGGCGATTTCCTCGACGATTACCTGCGCGAGAACGGCGTTGCCGCGACCTACGACATTGTCGCGATCGGCCCCGAGACGCAGGTGATCGAAAACCTCGTGGTCGGTGATCCCGCGCGGCCCGATCTCACCGCACGGCGCATGGTGGTGGAGCTGGGAGTCGGCTGGCAGGGGCCCGAGGTGCGGCGCGTGCGGATCGAGGGCGCACGGCTCTATGGCACTTATCTTGGCGGCACATTCAGCCTCGGCGCGCTCGATCCGCTGATCTTTACCGACAGCAAGGAGCCGCCGCGCCTGCCCGCGATCAATGTCGCGTTGGTCGATGCCCGGGCGCTGATCGAAAGCGATTACGGCGCGCTCGGGATCAAACTGGAGGGTGGCGGGCGCCTCGACGACGGATTTGCCGGGATGCTGGCGGTGGCCGCGCCGGGGATCGGGGTGGAGGGCTGCCGGGCCGAGCGCGCCACGCTCTACGGCAAGCTCGCCACCGCCAGCGGCGCGCCGACGCTCGACGGGCCGCTGCGGCTCGGCGGGGTCCGCTGCGGCGGGGCGAGTCTGGCGCGCGCCGATATCGGCACAAAGATCGCGCTCGCGCGCGATTTCACCGCCGCCGAGGGCGACCTCGCCCTGCGCGGCGCGGGGCTGGGGCTGGCCTCCCTGACCGGCGAGGGGCTCAGTGGCACCGCGCGGCTCAAATGGTCCGGAAAGGGCCTGGCCGTCGCGCATGATCTGGCACTGACCGGGATCGCTGCGCCGCAGGGCCGGCTTGCGCGGCTCGAGGCCGAGGGCAGCTGGCGCGGCGAGGCCACGGGCGCGCGCGGCGAATGGCAGGCCGATCTCGCGGGCACCGGGCTGGCTGCTGATCAGGCGCTGGATGCGCAGCTGGCGGGAACGCAGGCGGGGCTCGACGGCACGCTGCTTGCCCCGCTGCTCGACAAGGCACGCGGCGGATTGCAGCGCGCGCTCGCCGGGGCAGGCTTCCGCGCCGAGGCGATCCTGCGCCACAAGACGGGCGAACTGGCGCTGATCGTGCCCGAGGCGAGCCTTGCCACCCGCAGCGGCGAGCGGGTGCTGGCGCTCTCGCAGGTCAATGCCGGCATTGCCGATGGCGCGCTGGTGGCGCTGCGCGGCAATATGCTGGCGGGCGGGGCCGGGCTGCCCGCGATCAACGGGCGGATGGAGCAGGGGCCGGACGGCGGCTGGTCGCTGCGCATGGCGATGGCCGAATATGCGGCCGGCGCGAACCGGCTGGCGATCCCGCGCCTCAGCTTGCGGCAGGAACGCGGCGGAGAGCTGCGCTTCGACGGACTGGTGACCGCGAGCGGCGATCTGCCCGGCGGCGGGGTCCGCGGGCTCGACCTGCCGATCGAAGGGCGCTGGTCGCCCGCGCGCGGGCTGGCGCTCGGCACCGGCTGCACGCCGATCCGGTTCCGCTCTCTCGCGCTGTCGGGACTGGAGCTGGCGGGGCAGCAGGTCACGCTCTGCCCCGAGGGTGGCGCGCCGCTGCTGGCCTATCGTGACGGCCTGACCCTTGCCGCCAACACCGGCCCACTGGTGCTTGCGGGCCGCCTCGGCGAGACTCCGGCGCGTCTGTCGGCGGGCGGCGTCCGGCTGCGCTATCCCGAACCCTTCGCGCTCGACGACATTGCCGTGCGCCTCGGCGAACCGGACAGCGAGGTGCGGCTGACCGCAGCGAGCCTCACCGGCAGTCTTGCCGGCGAGCCCGGCGGCGATTTTGCCGGCGGCACCGCGCGGCTCGATGCCGTCCCGCTCGATCTCGATGCGATCGGCGGACGCTGGGCCTATGCCGACGGCGTGCTGCGGATCGACGGGGCGCAGTTCCGCCTGTCCGACCGTCCGGGCGCAGACGGGAGCGGGGGCGAGGCGCGCTTCACCCCGCTGGCCGCCCGCGACGCGGTGATGACGTTGACCGATTCCGCAATCCGCGCCGAAGCCCGCCTGCGTCACCCCGAATCCGACCGTCTGGTCGCCGAGGTCACCATCACCCATGATCTCGACACCGCCCGCGGCGGCGCGCGCCTCGCCGTGCTCGGCCTCGCCTTCGACAACCGCCTGCAACCGGCCGATCTCAGCTATCTCGCCACCGGCGTGATCGCGCTCGCCGAGGGCACGGTGACGGGCGAGGGGCGGATCGACTGGCAGGGCGAGGAGATCACCAGCTCCGGCACCTTCGCCAGCGAGGGGTTCGACTTTGCCGCCGCTTTCGGCCCGGTGCGCGGATTGAAGGGCAAGGTGGTGTTCACCGATCTCGTCAATCTCACCACCGCGCCCGACCAGACGCTCGCCATCGCCGCGATCAATCCGGGGATCGAGGTGCTCTCGGGCAACGTGCGATTCGCGCTCGAGAACGGCACCTTGCTGAAGCTGGAAGACGCGCGCTTCCCCTTCATGGGCGGCGAGCTGATCATGCGCCCGCTGGCGATGGATTTCAGCCAGCCGGAAGAACGCCACTACATCTTCGAGATCGTCGGGCTCGATGCGGCGACCTTCGTCGCGCAGATGGAGCTGACCAACCTCTCGGCCACCGGCGTGTTCGACGGGACGGTGCCGATCGTGTTCGACAAGGAAGGCAATGGCCGGATCGAAAACGGGATGCTGATCGCGCGGCCGGGCGGGGGCAATGTCGCCTATATCGGCGAGCTGAGCTATGAGGACCTCGGCACGATGGGCAACTACGCCTTCTCCGCGCTGCGCTCGCTCGATTACCGGCAGATGAGCGTCGGCCTCAACGGCAGCCTCGGCGGCGAGATCATCACCAATTTCGATTTCGACGGGGTGCGGCAGGGCGCCGGCACCAGCCAGAACTTCGTCACCCGCCGGCTCGCGAAGCTGCCGATCCGCTTCAAGGTCAATGTCCGCTCGGAGAATTTCTACGAGCTGGCGACCATGGTGCGTTCCTTCTGGGACGTCGATTTCCTCGGCAATCCGGTCGACCGCGGTCTGCTCAAGGCCGAGAACGGCCGCTTCGTGCCCGCCAATCCTGCCAAACCCGTTCAACCTCCCGAAAGCGAAGACAAGCCATGAAGCACACCGAATTGACCGTTCCGGCGCGCGCTGCCACATCCTCTGCCACCAGCGGGCAAGGGGCAGCGGCAATGGAACGGCGAGGATACGGAACGACCGGACGCATGATGGCGGCGGCGATCCTTTCGGCGGGTCTTGCGGGGTGCATCAACATCGCCGCGCCGGACAAGCCGATCGTGATCGAGCTCAACATCAACATCCGGCAGGAAGTGATCTACCGCCTGGCCGAGGACGCGGCCAACACGATTGACGAGAACGCGGATATCTTTTGAAGGAAAATCCGCCTCGAGGAGGAATGAAAATGCGCAATGCAATTCTTGCCGGGATCACCGCGCTGGCCGCGCTAGGCCTGGTGGCTGGCCCAGCGCTGGCGCAGCGCGATCCGGCCTATGCCGCGGCGCGCGCCGCCGGCAAGATCGGCGAACAGCCTGACGGCTATCTCGGTATCGTCGGCGCGGCGGACAAGACGCTGCAGGATCTGGTCAACGACATCAACATCAAGCGCCGTGCGGTCTACACCGAGAAGGCCAAGGAAAACAACGCGACGCTCGAAGCCTATGCGCTGACCGCCGGGTGTCAGGCGATCGCCCGCACCACGCCGGGCGAAAAGTACATGGCGCCGGACGGTTCGTGGCAGACCCGCGGCGCCGGCGCTCCGATCCGCGACCCGCGCTGCCCATGATGATAGCGTGCCCGCCTCCGCGGGCACGTCCTCAGTGCTGTTTCGATCCCTACGGGATCGGGCACCTGCGGCTCGGCCGCGTGGCCTCGCGACCCTTCGGGCCGGGCAAGCGCAACAAGGAATGGAAGCGCTGAAATTGGGCGCGATGCGCCACTAGGTCGAACGGCCGCCCGAACCGCCACGGATGAACTGTTCGCATCTGCACAAACTCGCCGCTCCCCGTGTTGACACATATGTGCCCCCCTTCTAAGGGGGCGGCGCCCTCGGCGGGCACCTTGTAGCGCGTGCCTTGAACTTCCTCTTCCCGGAGCATGGCATGAGCGACGAGAAACCCGCCCGAGACCCTATCGTCGAAGATGCGCGGATCGACGCGCTCGAAGCGCGGCTCAAGGCCGCACGCGAGCGCGAAGAGCAGCGCAACCGGCCGAAGGTGCAGGGGACCGATGCGAATTACCGCAGCGGCAACCGCGCTCTCGCCAGTCTTCTAGGTGGGATCATCGGTGGTCTGGTCATCGGCTTTGCGGTGGATTCGCTGGCCGGGATCGCGCCCTGGGGCCTGTTGACCGGGCTGTTCCTCGGAACCGTATCGGCCTTCAGAAGCATCATCCTTGCGGCGAATACACGTCCCGAGGGGCAGGCAGACGATGAGGACAGGCAGGGTTAGACCTCCGCCAGCCCCTGTGCGCCGCCTTGAGGGGCGTGTTTCATGTAACATATTTGAGGACCCAGATCGTGGCAGCCGAAGAAGGCAAGGTCGATCCGATGAAGCAGTTCACCATCGAGCCCCTGTTCGGCTCGGATTGGCAGCTGGCTGACGGGTTCAACATCGCATTCACCAACTCCGCGCTGTGGATGGCGATCACCGCCGTCATGGTGTGGATTTTCGTCGCCGGCGGCATGAAGCGCGAGCTGGTACCGGGCCGCTGGCAGATGGCGGTCGAGACGATGACCGGCTTCATCGACGACATGCTCGAAGCCAACATCGGCAAGGCCGGGCGCAAGTATGTGCCCTACATCTTCTCGCTGTTCATGTTCATCCTGTTCGGGAACCTCCTCGGCCTCGTGCCGGTCGGCGTGATCCCCGGGATCCATGCCTTCACCTTTACCAGCCACTTCACCGTCACCGGCGTGCTGGCGATCCTGAGCTTCTCGATCGTGCTGATCGTCGGCTTCTGGAAGCACGGCTTCCACTTTTTCTCGCTGTTCGTGCCCAAGGATACGCCCTTCGTGATGGCGGTGTTCATCGCCCCGATCGAATTCGTCTCCTTCATGGTGCGCCCCTTCAGCCTCGCGCTGCGTCTGTTCGTGGCGATGATGGCGGGTCACGTGCTGCTCAAGGTGCTGGCGAGCTTCGTCATCGCCGGCGGCGGCGCTGGCCCGGCGCTCGGCGCGGCGGTGGGCATCCCCAGCTTCGTGCTCATGGTGGCGATCAGCGCGCTCGAAATCCTCGTCGCGGGCATCCAGGCCTATGTCTTCGCGCTGCTGACCTCGCTCTACATCAACGACGCGGAAAACCTTCACTGATCGTCTTCAGGGACGATCTTCGAAACCCTCACTAACCAACGAATTTTTCTCAAGGAGTTTACTATCATGGACGCACAAGCTGCAGCTCTTCTGGGTGCCGGTCTCGCGGCGATCGGTGCCGGCCTCGCCGCACTCGGCGTGGGCAACGTGTTCGCCTCGTTCCTCGAAGGCGCGCTGCGCAACCCCGGTGCCGCCGACGCCCAGCAGGGCCGTCTGTTCATCGGCTTCGCGGCTGCCGAACTTCTCGGCCTGCTGGCCTTCGTTATCGCCGTTCTGCTGATCTTCGGCTAAGTCCGGCACGTGGTTCTGCCGGGCGGCGCGGGGCTTGTCCCCCGCGTCCCCGGCGCTCCAGACTGTAAGGCGGAAAAATGCCCCAGATCGTCCAAATCGCTGATACCATCTCGAGCCAGGTGTTCTGGCTGCTGGTGTTCTTCGGCCTGACCTTCCTCGTCGTGGGGCTGGGCATGGTGCCGAAGATCATGGGCACGGTCGACCTGCGCGACCAGCAGATCGCCGGTGACCTCGCCGCGGCCCAGGCCGCCCGCGATGCCGCCGACAGCGAGGAAGAAGCCTGGCGCAAGCGCGAGAACGAGAATCGTGCCGCCGCGCAGGCGCTGATCGCCGAAGCCAAGGCCAAGGCGGCCAAGTCTGCCGAAGCCAAGCTCGCCAAGGCGCAGACCAAGCTCGACAAGCAGCTGGCCGAAGCCGAAGCCGCGATCGAAGCCGCGCGCACCAGCGCCATGGCAGAGATCGAGGGCGTGGCTGCCGATGCGGCGCGTGACATTGTCGCCCGCGTCGCCGGAGCGCAAGTCGAACCCGCCGCCGCCGACGCTGCGGTCAAGGAGGTAATGGCGCATGGCTGACATTCTCGTTCTGCTCGCCAGCGGGGCCGAGGGCCACGCCGAACCGTCGGTGCTCGGGCTCGACAGCTACCAGTGGGTCGCGCTCGCGATGCTGGTGCTGGTTGCGGTGTTCGTGTGGAAGAAGGTCCCCGGTCTGATCACCGGCGGGCTCGACGCCAAGATCGCCGAGATTCGTCAGCAACTCGAAGAGGCAAAGGCGCTGCGCGCCGAGGCCGAGGCGCTGCGGGCCGAATATGCCGCCAAGATCGCGGGTGCCGAAAAGGACGCCGAAGCGATGCTGGCCGGTGCCCGCGAGGAAGCCGACGCGATCCTCGCCAAGGCCGAGGCCGATAGCAAAGTGATGGTCGCCCGTCGCCAGCGCATGGCGGAGGACAAGATCGCCGCTGCCGAGCGCGCCGCGGTCGCCGAGGTCATGGCCAAGGCCGTGACCGCTGCGGCTGCCGCCTCGAAGGTGCTGATCGCCAAGGCCCACGACAAGAAGGCCGACAAGAAGCTCGCCGACGAGGTCATTGCCTCGCTGTAAGCGACGAATTCATCCGGTTACGGAGAGGGGGGCGGTCCTACGAGGCCGCCCTTTTTCTTTTTGATGCCTGCGGTTATCTGTCAGCGAGACAGGAGGTTGGCATGGGGTATGTGACGAAGCGCTGGTCGATTGTCGCAGGCCTGCTCGCCACCACGCCGCTGGTAGCGCAGGAGGCTCCCGTTGTGCTGTGGGGCCAGTTCACCACCGCGACTCCCAAAGCCGAGGCCAAGGCCTTCATGAACAGCCTGCCCAAGCGGCAAATGGACGTGATCCCCGGCTGCCCCGCGCCGTTCGGCTATCGCAGCGGCAAAGGCGGGCTGGTGACGATCAGCTTCATGGGATCGCAGGCCCCGGCCGGCTGCTTCGAGCGGCTGCGTGCCAAGTTCGAAGCCGAGCTGGGCGCGCCCGAGCTGGATACCGCGCCCTTCGGCTCGGTGATCGGCACCGGCACTGGCGGGGCGATCGACACGACCTCGCAGGGTCTGATGCTGGTCTGGCGCGAAGGCGAGAAGAAGACCAAGCTGATCAGGACGCCCTATGGCGGCTACAATCTGATCTTCACCGTGCGCGAGGACAAATACCTCTACTGACCGGCGTCAAGCGCCCGGCACGAACACCACTTTGCCGACCAGCTCGCGGTTCGCCATCGCGTCGAAGCCCTCGCGCCAGCGGGAGAGCGGCAGGGTGCGGTCGATCGCGGGGGTGATGCGCTTCTCCTCCGCCAGCGCGTTGATCGCCGCGTGGATAGCGCGGCCGCGCTCGGGGAAGCGCCGGGCATATTCGCCCGCGCGCAGGCCGACGATCGAGAAGCCCTTGATCAGCGGGATGTTGGTCGAGATGTCGGCGATCCGGCCCGAGGTGAAGCCGACCACCATCAGCTTGCCGCCGAAGGCGACGCAGCGGGTCGATTCGTCGAACACGTCGCCGCCGACAGGGTCGAACACGATATCGGCGAGGCGGCCGCCTGTGATTTCGGCCACCTGTTCGCGGAAGCGTCCCTCGGCGAGGATCACCGCGTCTGGGCGGGCGAGGACGGAGATACGCTCGGCCTTGGCGGGCGAACCGGTGGTGGCGATGACTTTCGCCCCCAGCGCGCGCGCCAGATCGCAGGCGGCAAGGCCCACGCCGCCGCTCGCGCCGTGGACCAGCACCCACTGGCCCGCCTGCAACCCGCCCAGTTCGACGAGGCCGGTGTAGGCCGTGGAGTAGGCCGCCCCCATCGCGGCGGCGGCGGCGAAGTCCAAGCCCTGCGGCATCGGCGAGAGTTTGCCCGCCGGAACGCTGGCCAGTTCGGCGAAAGCACCGGTCTTGTTGCCGCCCATCACCCTGTCGCCAGGGGCAAAGCCGCTATCGGCATCGGCTTCGATCACCTCGCCGGCAAATTCGAGGCCGCTGGTGAAGGGGAGCTCGGGTTTGAACTGGTAGCCCCCTTGCGTCATCAGCAGGTCGGGGAAGTTCAATGAGGCCGCGCGCACCTTCACCAGCGCCTCGCCCGGCGCGCGGGCGGGCGGGGGAAGGTCAGCCAGCGTCACGCCGGAGAGATCCTCCGACAGGCGTTCGACCCTGAGGGCCTGCATGGGCCTAGAAATTGTCCTTGGCGGCCCGCAGCGCCGCGAAGGTCTCGTAAGGCGCAACGCCGCCCCACTTCGCCATCAGCGCGGGATCGTCGGCGCGCAGGAAGGGGTTGGTGGCAAGCTCGCGTTCGAGCGTGGTCGGCACGGTCCATTGGTCCGCAGCGCGCTTGGCCGCGATCTCGTCGGCATAGGCGGCGAGGGCAGCGTTGTCCGGATCGGCATGGAGCGCGAAGCGGGCGTTGGACGCGGTGTATTCGTGCGCGCAGTAGAGCAGGGTCTGCGGCGGCAGGGCTTTGATGCGCGAGAGGCTGGCCCAGAACTGCTTCGGCTCGCCCTCGAACATCCGCCCGCAGCCCAGCGCGAAGACCGAATCGCCGACGAAGGCCACGCCTGCGTCGGGCAGGTGGAAGGCGATATGGCCGTTGGTGTGGCCCGAGACGTCGATCACCGCAGCCTCGACCGCGCCGAGCATCACCGTGTCGCCATGCGCGACGATGCGGTCGATCGGGAACTTGCCTCCGACTTCCGCCGGGCCGGTGATGGTGCAGCCGGTCGCCGCCTTGATCGCTTCGTTGCCGCCGGCGTGATCGGGGTGCCAGTGGGTGTTCCAGATCTGGGTGATGCGCCAGCCCTTCTGGTCGGCCTGCCGCAGATATTCGGTCGCATCGGGGGTATCGATCGCCGCGGTTTCGTGGCTGTCGGTGTCGTGGACGAGGTAGCCGTAGTTGTCGCTAAGGCAGGGGAACTGGTGAACGTGGATCATGGCGGAGGTCTTACCCCCGCATGCCCCAATAGGAAAGGCCCGCCTGCGGGGTGCAGGCGGGCCTTTCTTGTTGTTTGACGCTCGCCCCGAGGGGCAAGCGTCTCACAATTACTCCTGACCCTTCTTGAGGGCAGCGCCGAGGATGTCGCCGAGCGAAGCGCCCGAGTCCGACGAACCGAACTGCGCAACAGCTTCCTTCTCTTCGGCGATCTGACGCGCCTTGATCGAGAAGTTCGGCTTCTTCGAACGGTCGAAGCCGATCACCATCGCGTCGACCTTGCTGCCGACCTGGAAGCGGTCGGGGCGCTGTTCGTCGCGGTCGCGGCCGAGGTCGCTGCGCTTGATGAAGCCGGTCGCGCCGTCTTCGCCGACCTGCACTTCCAGCCCGCCGTCGCGCACTTCGAGCACGGTAACGGTGACGGTCTGGTTCTTGCGCAGGCTCGAGCCGCTGGCGGTGCCTTCAGCCGAGGGCGCGCCCTTTTCGAGCTGCTTCATGCCGAGGCTGATGCGCTCCTTGTCGACGTCCACATCGAGCACGACGGCCTTGACCATCTCGCCCTTGCGGTGGAGCGCCAGCGCGTCCTCGCCCGAGATGCCCCAGGCGATGTCCGACATGTGCACCATGCCGTCGACGTCGCCATCGAGGCCCACGAACAGGCCGAATTCGGTCGCGTTCTTGACTTCGCCTTCGACCACCGAGCCGACCGGGTGCTTCTCCGAGAATTCTTCCCACGGATTGCGCTGGGCCTGCTTGAGGCCGAGGCTGATGCGGCGCTTGTCGCTGTCGACTTCGAGCACCATCACTTCGACTTCCTGCGAGGTCGAGACGATCTTGCCCGGGTGGACGTTCTTCTTGGTCCAGCTCATTTCCGAGACGTGGACGAGGCCTTCGATGCCGGCTTCCAGCTCCACGAAGGCGCCGTATTCGGTGATGTTGGTCACCTGGCCCGACAGCTTCATGCCGACCGGGTACTTGGCGGCCACGCCATCCCACGGATCGCTTTCGAGCTGCTTCATGCCGAGGCTGATGCGCTGCGTTTCGGCGTTGATGCGCACGATCTGCACGGTCACGGTGTCGCCGATGGCGATCACTTCGCTCGGGTGGTTGACGCGCTTGTAGCTCATGTCGGTGACATGCAGCAGGCCGTCGATGCCGCCGAGATCCACGAACGCACCGTAATCGGTGATGTTCTTGACCACGCCGTCGATGATCTGGCCTTCGACCAGGTCATTGATGAGCTCGCTGCGCTGTTCGGCGCGGGTTTCTTCGAGCACCGCACGACGCGAGACGACGATGTTGCCGCGGCGACGGTCCATCTTGAGGATCTGGAAGGGCTGCGGCACGTCCATCAGCGGGGTGACGTCGCGCACCGGGCGGATGTCGACCTGCGAGCCGGGGAGGAAGGCCACGGCGCCGTCGAGGTCGACGGTGAAGCCGCCCTTGACGCGGCCGAAGATGCGGCCTTCGACGCGCTTGCCTTCGCCGAATTCGCTTTCCAGCTTGTCCCACGCGGCTTCGCGGCGGGCGCGGTCACGCGAGAGCATGGCTTCGCCATCGGCGTTCTCGACGCGATCGACGAAGACTTCGACTTCGCCGCCGACGGTCAGGCCGTGGTCGTCTTCGCCACGGGCGAATTCCTTGAGGGGGATGCGGCCTTCGCTCTTGAGGCCGACGTCGATCACGGCATAGCCGTTCTCGATTGCAGTGACGGTGCCCTTGACGACGCGGCCTTCGAAGCCGTCTTCGCCGGCGCCGCCGAGCTGTTCATTGAGGAGCGCCTCGAAATCGGCGCGGGTGGGCATTTGACTTGCCATAGTGGAACTAGTCCTGTTTCGTTGTGCTACCGGCCACCGGTTTTTCCGGGGTCTTTCTCCGCTTCCCAGGCACCATTGCCGGGGCTGGCGGGGCAAGAGGCAGACTTCTCCGCAAGGCCCCATGCCTGTGCGAAGGTTCCTTCAACCAGAGATGATTGCGAGAACGGCCGCGCGCCTAGGGGAGAGTGGTGCAAAAGGCAAGGAGATTCGCCCCCGCGAGCCCCTCGGCCAAGGCTGCGCGCGTTCAGCTTCGGGGCTGTAGGAGACACAGGAGACACAGTCCTGAAACAGAAAAGTCTGCTCCCCGCGCGCGCCTGCTGTGACCGGCGGGAGGCCGGTTGATCACACGTGGAGAGAGGGCATGTCGCCATCCGGGCAGTCTTGCGCGCCGGAAGCGAGTAGGAAAGCGGTCAGGCGCGGCCCGCTTTCGCCAGCACCGCTTCGATCGCCGCTTCGATCGCCGCCTCGCGGCCGAAATGGGTGGTGTCGAGCACCAGCGCGTCGTCGGCAGGCTTCAGCGGAGCATCCTTGCGACCCATGTCGCGCGCATCGCGGGCGGCAATGTCGCGCTCGATTGCTGCGAGCGGCACGTCGATCCCGCGCCCCTGCATCTCCAGCCAGCGCCGCCGCGCGCGCTCACTCACGCTGGCGGTGACGAACAGCTTCACCGGCGCCTCGGGGGCGATCACCGTGCCGATGTCGCGCCCGTCGAGCACCGCGCCGCCTTCCTGAAGCGCAAAGGCGCGCTGGCGTTCATAGAGCGCGTGGCGGACCGCCGGATGAACCGAGACGCGGCTCGCAAACCCGCCGACCTCCTCGGAGCGCAGGATGTCGTCATCGAGCAGGGCGTCGGGGAAGGCGCAGGCGGCCAGCGCCGCGTCCGGATCGTCGGGATCGCCGCCGTTCAACTGCACCTGCCGCCCGACCGCGCGGTAGAGCAGGCCGGTGTCGAGGTGGGGCAGGCCGAAATGCGCTGCCAGCGCCTTGGCGATGGTGCCCTTTCCGCTCGCGGTGGGGCCGTCGACCGCGATGATCATTGGCCTGCGCTCTCCCGCCCGTCGATGCGGTTCATCCAGTCGCGGAAGATCGCCTCGGCCACCTCTGGCCGCTCGCCGATGAAGGCGTGGCTGCCGCCCGGCACCACCGCCAGTTCGGAACCCGGCGTGAGCGCGACGAAGTCCTGCACGTCATCGAGCCGCGCCTCGTCATACTGGCCGACCACGAACATGATGCGCTTGCCGTCAACGCGATGCAGCAGGTGCGTGGCGTCATAGGTCGCAAGGCTGCCCGAGGCGCGGAATTCGGTCGGCCCCCACATGGCGTTGTAGAGCTTGGCGTTGAACCCCTTGCCGCCGTAGCGGGCGCGGTAGGCGCGCATTTCGGGCGAGGCGGCGGGGCGATCGGGGCGGCCGTTATAGGCGGCGTAGAAGGTGGCGGTGGCGGGCTCGCACACCGTGGGCGCGGGCGGGTTCGGCCCTTCGCAGGCGCGGATGGCGGCGGCAACATCATCGGGCAGGTCACGGATCAGCAGGTTGGTGCCGGTGATCCAGTGCGAGGTCGAAATGAAAGTGCCGCTCAGCACCGCCGATGCCGTGTGCTGCGGGTAGGCCGCCGCATATTCGAGCGCGAGGGCCGAGCCCCAGGAATGGCCGATCACGTGCCAGCGCTCCACCCCCAGCTCCTTGCGGATCGCCTCCAGCTCGGCAACGAAACGCGCAGGGTTCCAGTTGGCCGGGTCCTCCGGGTGGTCCGACATCCCGCTGTCGAGCTGGTCGTAAAGGATCACCGGGCGCTGGTCGGCAAGGCTGAGGAGATTGCCGAAGTTAAGATGCGTGCCGCCCGGGCCGCCGTGGATGAAGATAACGGGCGTCGCGGCGTTATCAGTTTTTGGGCCGATGACGCCGTTGACCCGCACCCACACCTTGCCGCCTTCCACCGCAACGCGATGCTCCGACGTCGCCTCGGACCAGTCGGCGGCGGGGTCGGCGGGGAGGGCAGCCGTCTGCGCCTGCACGGCGAGGGGCAAGGTCAGCGCGGCGAGCGCCGCCAGAAAGGGTCTCATGAGAAAATGTCCTCTGCCTTGGCCGGCGTGATCTCGCGCTGCTCTCGCGCGCGCCAGCGGAAATGGAGAAAGCCGAAGGCGGCCCATGCGGCCAGCAGGTTGAGCCCGAGGGCGATCCAGAACTGGTCGCCCTCGGTCCGCAGCCACGTCACGCCCAGCGCTGCCCCCACCAACAGCACCGCCGCAACCATGCGCCGCTTCAGGGGCGTTTGTCCGAGGTGGAGCAGGGTGCGGATCATCCCCCGCTTCTATCCACGCCCGCGCGATTGCGCCACGCCTTCGCCAACCCGAGCAGCGCGATTCCCGCCCAGAAGAACTCAAGCACGAGGCTCGCCCAGTTGGTGTGGTAGATCAGGGACACGGTGAGCAGCGCCGCGCCCAGCAGGTTGATGCCGTGGAGCAGGAAGGGATTGGTCGCCTTCGCCAGCGTCAGATAGGCATAGGCGCCGATGATGCAGGCTGTGCCGAAAAGGCCGACGATGCTCGGCCAGTCGAGCGGGGTGTTCATTCCTCACCTCTTTCCCGGCGTTGTTCAGCGCGCGCCTTGCGGCCCTCCTCGGGTGCCCAATCCCAGCGCAGCCACATGAGAAAGCCGAAAATCAAAGCGATCAGCGGCATCATCGCCAGCACCTCGATCCGGATCGGCTTGCCATGGAAGAGATGATTGTAGATCGTGGCCCCAGTACCGAAAATCCCTATGCCAAGACCGTAGAGCAGAACCCTCGCCTTCACGCCGTCGCCTCGGCCAGCAGGCCCATGAAGGTCGGGAAGCTGGTGTTGATCGGCGAGATGTCGTCGACCTCGACCCCGCCGGTGCTGACAAGGCCCGCGATGCCCATGCTCATGGCGATGCGGTGATCGAGCAGCGATTTGACGCGGGCGTTGGCGGTGCCTCGCAGCGGCTCGCCGCCGGTGCCGTGGATGGTGAGGCCGTCCTCGTGCTCCTCGACCCGCGCACCCGCAGCGGTGAGCGCGGCGGCCATGGCGGCGAGGCGGTCGCTTTCCTTGACGCGCAACTCGTCGAGGCCGGTGGTGCGGGTGGTGCCGGACGCGAGCGCGGCCGCGACGAACAGCACCGGGAACTCGTCGATCATCGCCGGCGCAATCGCCGGATCGACCTCGATGCCGGTCAGGGCTGCATGGCGCACGCGCAGATCGGCCACCGGCTCGCCGCCGACCTCGCGCGGGTTCACCTCGGTAATGTCTGCGCCCATCTGGCGCAGCACCTCGAGTAGGCCGGCGCGGGTCGGGTTGAGGCCGACGTTCATGATCGTGAGGTCGCTGCCCGGCACGATGGTGGCCGCGACCATGAAGAAGGCGGCCGAGGAGGGATCACCGGGGACGACCACGTCGCAGGGCTTGAGCTCTGCCTCGCCGTGGATGGCGATCACGGTCTCGCCCTTCTCCTCGCCCACTTCGAGCCGCGCGCCGAAGCCGGTCAGCATCCGCTCGGTATGGTCGCGGGTGGGGACGGGTTCGATCACGCGGGTGATGCCCGGCGTGTTGAGCCCGGCGAGCAGCACCGCGCTCTTCACCTGCGCGCTGGCCACCGGCAGCCGGTAGGTGATCGGCACGGCAGGCGCTGCGCCGCGCAGCATCAGGGGGAGGGTGCCGCCCGCCGAGGCCTCGAAAGAAGCGCCCATCAGCGACAGCGGATCGATCACCCGCTTCATCGGCCTGCCCGACAGGCTGGCATCGCCGATGAAGGTCGCGGTGATCGCATGGCTCGCGACAAGGCCCATCAGCAGGCGGGTCGATGTGCCCGAATTGCCCATGTCGAGCGCCGTTTTGGGCTCGAGCAAACTGCCGACGCCCGCGCCGTGGACCGTCCAGACGCCGTCATCGCCGCGTGCGATCTGCGCGCCGAAAGCCCGCATCGCCGCCGCAGTCGCCAGCACGTCCTCGCCCTCGAGCAGGCCGGTGATGCGGCTCTCGCCTACGGCAAGGCCTGCAAACATCAGCGAACGGTGGCTGATCGACTTGTCGCCCGGCACGCGGATTGTCCCGCGCAAGGGGCCGAGAGGAGCGAAGGTGTGGCTGGTCATCAGGCGGCGGTCTTTGACAGCGCCCCGCGCTTCTGGCAAGGCGCGCCGCGCGCGGGCTGGCACGGTCTTGATAAAGGGCTTGCCGGAACCCACAATCCCGATCACAGCATCCGTGAATATCACAGTTTTTCGCCCGCCCCTTGGCAAGGGGGCAGGCCTGTTTTGAGGAATAATGATGGCAAAGCCCGAATGGGGTACCAAGCGTACCTGCCCCAAGTGCGGGGAGCGGTTCTACGATCTCGGCAAGGAAGATCCGGTCACCTGCATCGAATGCGGCGAGACCTGGTCGCCCGAACCGGTGCTCAAGTCGAAGCAGCCGATTCCCTTCGAGGAAGAGAAGAAGGTTGATGCCGAGGCGGATGCCGATCTCGGCGGCGATGATGATCTGGGTGATCTCGAAGACATCGAGGACATCGACGAGGATGGCGATTCGCCCGACAACGACGTCGACCTCGGCGGCGACGACGATCTCGGCGTGTCGACCGGCACCGGCGACGACGACGACGACGAAAGCTGATTTTTTCGCTTGCAAGCGGGAGGCGGCCCTACTAATGGCCGCCTCCCGCAGGCAGGGCTCACGGCTCTGCTTCGCATGATGACTGGCTCGGGGCCTTAGCTCAGCTGGGAGAGCGCAACACTGGCAGTGTTGAGGTCAGCGGTTCGATCCCGCTAGGCTCCACCAGTCACCAATTGTTCAAAGTCGAAAGGCGCATCCCCCAAGGGGACACCTTCCGCAACGCTGGCCGACGAGGTTTCGTCCGCCGGCGTTTTTCGCATTTTCCGGGCGCTCCGGCGTCCGGCAGGAGGAGCAGGCGATGTTCGATACGCTGTCCGACCGTCTTGGCGGAGTGTTCGACAAGCTCAAGGGTCGCGGCGCGCTGCGCGAGCAGGACGTGCGCGATGCCATGCGCGAAGTCCGCATCGCGCTGCTCGAAGCCGACGTCGCGCTCCCCGTCGCCCGCCGCTTCATCGATGCCGTCACCGAAAAGGCTGTCGGGCAGGACGTGCTGCGCTCGGTCACGCCGGGCCAGATGGTCATCAAGATCGTCCATGACGAGCTGGTCGAAACCCTTGGCGGGATGGAAGTCGAAGGCCTGCGCCTCGATGCCAAGCCGCCGGTCGTGATCATGATGGTCGGCCTGCAGGGTTCGGGCAAGACGACCACCACCGCCAAGCTCGCCAAGCTGATCCGCGAGCGCCACGGCAAGAAGGCGCTGATGGCCTCGCTCGACGTCAACCGTCCGGCGGCGCAGGAACAGCTCGCGGTGCTCGGCACGCAGGTCGATGTCGCGACCCTGCCGATCGTCGCCGGCCAGCAGCCGGTCGATATCGCGCGGCGCGCGATGGAAGCTGCGCGCCTCCAGAACTTCGACGTGCTGCTGCTCGACACCGCGGGCCGCCTGCATGTCGATGATGCGCTGATGGCCGAGATGAAGGCCGTCGCCAGCGTCTCGGCCCCCAACGAAGTGCTGCTGGTGGTCGATTCGCTCACCGGCCAGGACGCGGTCAACGTCGCGCAGTCTTTCAGCGGCGAAGTGCCGCTCACCGGCGTTGTGCTGACCCGCATGGACGGCGATGCGCGCGGCGGTGCGGCGCTCTCGATGCGCGCGGTCACCGGCAAGCCGATCAAGTTTGCCGGCACCGGCGAAAAACTCGACGCGCTCGAGGTGTTCCGTCCCGGCTCGGTCGCCGACCGCATCCTCGGCATGGGCGACGTCGTCAGCCTCGTCGAAAAGGCGGCGGCGACGATCAAGGAAGAGGACGCCGAAAAGCTCGCCCGCAATATCGAGAAGGGCAAGTTCGACCTCAACGATCTCGCCATGCAGCTGCGCCAGATGCGCAACATGGGCGGTCTCGGGATGGTGGCAGGCATGATGCCGGGCATGAAGAAGGCCAAGGCCGCGATGGCCAATTCGGGCATGGACGACAAGGTGCTGGTCCACATGGAGGCGATCATTTCCTCGATGACCGCCAAGGAACGCGCCAACCCCGATCTGATGAACGCCAAGCGCAAGAAGCGCGTTGCGGCGGGCAGCGGCACCGATGTGCAGACTGTCAACAAGCTGCTGAAGATGCATCAGGAAATGGCCCGCGCCATGAAGCAGATCAAGAAGATGGGCGGCCTCAAGGGCCTCGCCGCGATGTTCGGCGGCGGGATGGGCGGCCCCGGCGGCCCGATGGGCGGAATGGGCGGCGGTGGCGGCCTTCCGGGCCTCGGCGGCGGGATCGGCGGACTGCCCGGTCTCGGTGGGCCTCCCGGCAAGAAATAGTTTCAGGTCAACAGTTTCAATTCAACACTTCATATCAATTCCAATCGAAAGGTAAGTTCTCATGTCGATTTCCATCCGGCTCTCGCGCGGCGGTGCCAAGAAGCGTCCCTATTACCGCATCGTCGTCGCCAACAGCCGTTCGCCCCGCGACGGCAAGTATCTCGAGCAGATCGGCACCTATAACCCGGTCCTGGCCAAGGATTCGCCGGAGCGCGTGAAGCTCATCGAAGACCGCGCCCGCTACTGGCTCGGCGTCGGCGCCCAGCCGACCGACCGCGTTGCCCGCTTCCTCGACGCTGCCGGCATCAAGGAGCGTGCGGCCCGCGTGAACCCGAAGAAGGGTGAGCCGGGCGAGAAGGCCAAGGAGCGCGCCGAAGAGCGTGCCGCCAAGATCGCCGAGGCCGAAGAAGCCGCACGCGCCGCTGAAGAAGAAGCCAAGGCCGCTGCCGCCGCTCCGGCTGCCGAAGAAGCGCCGGCTGAAGAAGCTGCCGCCGAGGAAGCCCCGGCTGCTGAAGAAGCCGCTGCCGAGGAAGCTCCGGCTGCCGACGAGCAGGCCGAAGGCTAAGCCACAATGCCCGCGCCCGTCACCCTCGCCGCCATTGCCGGCGCGCACGGGGTGACGGGCGAGGTGCGTCTGAAGCTGTTCGGCGAAGGCATTGCCACCCTCGCAAAGGCGAAGAGCTTCAATGACGGCGCGCTCACCCTCGTGAAGATCCGCGAGGACGGGAAGGGCGGGGCGATCGCCCGCCTTGCCGAGAGCAGCTCGCGCGCCGATGCCGAAAAGCTGCGGGGCACCCTGCTCAGCGTGCCCCGCGAGGCCCTCCCGCCGCTGAGCGAGGGCGAATATTACCACGCCGATCTGCTCGGCCTGCCGGTCGTCACCGACACTGGAGAGGCCGTCGGCACTGTCGCTGCGATCGAGAATTTCGGCGCGACCGACATCATCGAGATCACCCGCGATCCCGTCCCCGAAAAGGGCCCCAAGACCTTCATGGTGCCGATGATCCCCGCCGCAGTGCTGGAGTGGGACGAACACCGGCTTGTCATCGCCGGGGCCTTCGCCGAAGACTGAGGGCGTGAGCCCGCCCCAAGACGACGCCCTCTGGCAGCGCATCGCCACGCACACCATCGGCCCCGCCGACGCGTCGCTGTCCTTCACCGCCCGGCTCGCGCGCGAGAACCGCTGGACCCTCGCCCATGCCGAGCAGGTGATCGGTGAATACAGGCGCTTCTGCTATCTCGCGATGACGGCGGGGCAGGAGGTGACGCCGTCCGACGCGGTCGATCAGGCCTGGCACCTCCACCTCACCTATTCGCGCGACTATTGGCAGACCTTCTGCCCGCAGGTTCTGGGTGGCGATCTGCACCACGGCCCGACCCGCGGCGGCGCTGCGGAACGCGGCCGTTTCTACCGCCAATATGCCGACACGCTCGCGGCCTACGAGGCGGCCTTCGGCGAGGTGCCGCCAGCCGATATCTGGCCCCCGGCGCATCGGCGCTTTTCCGTCGATCCGCAGGGTGTGCGCGTTAACTTTTTCGATGTTATCGTCCTTCCACGCCGGGTCGCGCTGGCGCTGGGCCTGATCCTCCTTGCGGTGGGCCGGCTCGCGGGAAGGATAGTATAATGCAGCTGTTCTCGTCCTGGACGGGCAGCGATTTCCTGTTGTTTTACATTGCGCTGCTGGGGTTTAGCACCTTTGCCGCGTGGTGGATGCCCGCACATCTGCGTTCGGGCGGCCGGCGCGGCGACTCGGCCGATGCCGAAAGCCTCGCGCTGCTGGCCGGCGGGCGCGAGCGATTCGCCGATGCGTTGCTGGCCGATCTCTATGTGCGCGGCGGGCTTGCCCCGGGCGAAGCGGGCACGCTGTCGGTTACCGATCCGCGCCTGCCGAGCACCCCTGCGGGCCGCGCCGTGCTGGCTTTTGAAGGTCCGCTGACGCTCAAGGAGGCGCGCGCGCTGCTCGATGCCCATGCCGAGCGGCTCGCGGCGCGGTTGCAGCGCAGCGGCCTGCTGCTGCGCCCCGACGAGGTCTCGCGCCTGCGCTGGCTTTCGGTCGCGCCTTTCGCGGCGCTCCTGATGATCGGGTTCTACCGAGAGCGCGCCGGGAGCGCGCTGGGCGAGCCGACCGGCTTCCTGGTCGCGCTGATGGGGCTGACCGCGGTGATCGCGCTGATCCGCTTCTTCATGAGCGACCCGCGCACCCAGGCCGGGATCGCCGAGGTGGCGCATCACAAGGCCGCCGCTCAGCGCTTTGCCCGCGCGCCGCGCGCCGACGAGGTGTCGATGGCGGTCGCGCTGTTCGGTACGGGGGTGCTGGTCGGCACACCGTGGGAGCCGGTCCACGCGCTGCGCCAGCAGAACAGCAGCGGCGACAGCGGCGGCGGTGACAGCGGCAGCAGCACCAGTGACAGCGGCGGCGGAGACGGCGGCGGCGGCTGCGGCGGTTGCGGGGGCTGACCTTCGCGCGTAAGCGGCTGGCATGACCACGCTGCCTGTCGCCGTCATCCAAGCCGCACCGATCCCGCTCGATTTTCAGGGCGGTATCGACAAGGCCGTTCGCCTCGCGGGCGAAGCGATCGACAATGGCGCGAAGCTGGTGGCTTTCGGCGAGACCTTTCTCGGCGGCTATCCCCTGTGGCTCGACGAGGCACCGGGCGCGGCGCTGTGGGATCATCCCGGCAGCAAGGCGCTCCATGCGATCATGCTGGAGCAGGCGGTGGTCGCCAATGATGAGCGGCTATTGCCCTTGCAGGACCTCGCCGACGCGAGCGGGGCGATCATCTCCATCGGTGCGCATGAGCGGGTGCGGCGCAGCCTCGTCAACAACCAGCTGACCTTCCGCCCCGGCCTGCCGGTGCTCGATCACCGCAAGCTGGTGCCGACCCACGGCGAGCGCCTGATCTGGGCGCGCGGGGATGGCTCGACCTTGGGGATACATGAGGCCGAGTGGGGCCGGCTCGGCACGCTGATCTGCTGGGAGCACTGGATGCCGCTCGCCCGCGCGGCGATGCATAATCTGGGCGAGGATGTTCACGTGGCGGCATGGCCGACGGTGCGCGAAAGCCACCAGATCGCCTCGCGGCATTACGCGATGGAGGGCCGCTGCTTCGTGCTGGCGGCGGGGCTGGTGCAGGTGAAGGACGATCTGCTCGACGGGCTTGAGCGGGTTGGCGGTTCGATTGAAGCGCGCGAGTTGATCGAGGTTATCCCCGGCGAGGTGCTCAACCGCGGCGGCTCCCTGATCGCCGCCCCCGACACCCGCGTGATCGCGCAGGCGGGCGAGGGGGAGGAGACGCTCTTCGCCGAACTCGATCTCGCCGAAGTGGCCGAGGGGCTGACGAATCTCGACACCGACGGGCACTATGCGCGGCCGGATGTGTTCGAGTTGACGGTCGATACGCGGGCGAAGGATGGGGTGGCATGGCAATAGTCTCGGGGATCTTCACGCTCGCCTTTCTGGCGGGACTGGCGATGCTGTTCGGGTTCATCGCCAATCATGCGTTCAAGCGAAGGTCGCCTGCACGTCGGGCGGGCTATGCCGCAGTCGCGCTCGGCGTGCTGTTGACCATCCCAGCATTTGTCGCCCTGATCGGTTCGGGTGCCGGGCTTCTTCCGATTATTGCCGTCGCGGTGGGGACGGCCATCTTCGCTGCGCTGGCCTTCCCGCTCGCGCTGGTCGTGACGAAGCGCAAGCCTGCCGAGCCGGATCAATCGGTGTTCGACTGAATGACCTTCGCCGCCACCATCCTCTTCGTTCTCGCCATAATCGCAGGTCCGGCGTTGCTGATGTTTGCCGCACTCGGTCGTCGGACGAGCTTGTCCTTGGCGATCCGCACGATCATCGCCGTCGGTATCGCGGGGCCAATGCCGATTGTAGGCATCGGCCTGCTGATCGATATGGAACAGGGCTTCTGCTGCCGCGAGTATCCCGCGACGTTCTGGTCTGAACTGCCGACCTATGTGCTCTATTGGGGCGTGGCGATGGCCATTGCTCTTGTCTCGGTGCTGATCGCACGCAAACTGGGTTTGGGCGAGCGCAAGCTTGCCCAGCCTGACTCGTCGGTGTTCGACTGAATGACCTTCGCCGCCACCATCCTCACGCTCTACCCGGAGATGTTCCCCGGGCCGCTCGGGCACTCCATCGCGGGGCGCGCGCTCGCTGATGCCAAGTGGGCCTGCGAGACGGTGCAGATCCGCGACTTTGCCACCGACAAGCACCGCACCGTCGACGATACCCCCGCGGGCGGCGGGGCGGGCATGGTGCTGAAGTGCGATGTGCTGGCGCGGGCGCTCGACAGTGCACCGGCCGCCGGACGCCCCATCCTCGCCATGACCCCGCGCGGGAAACCCATCACCCAGCAGCGCATCCGCGACCTCGCATCCGGCCCCGGCGTCATCATCCTGTGCGGCCGGTTCGAGGGGTTCGACGAGCGCCTGTTCGAGGCCCGGCCGGAAATCGAGCAGGTCAGCCTCGCCGACATCGTCCTCTCCGGCGGCGAGATGGCGGCGCTCACCATCCTTGACGCTTGCATTCGGCTGCTTCCCGGCGTAATGGGCGCGCCTTCCAGCGGCACCGAGGAGTCGTACGAAAACGGCCTCCTCGAGTATCCGCACTACACCCGACCTGTTGAATGGGAAGGGCGCACGATCCCCGAAGTGCTGCGATCGGGGGATCATGCGAAGATCGCGGCGTGGCGCAAGCTGCAAAGCGAGAATGACACACGGTCACGCAGGCCGGACTTGTGGGAGCGCCATGAGGGTGCTCGGGTCCAGTCTGCCTCTGGCGCGCGGCGCAAAACTAAGGAACCGGACCAGTGAACCTGATCCAGCAGATTGAAGCCGAAGAAATCGCCAAGTCCGGCAAGGACATCCCCGAATTCCGCGCAGGCGACACCGTCCGCGTCGGCGTGAAGGTGAAGGAAGGCAACCGCGAGCGCGTGCAGAACTACGAAGGCGTCGTGATCGCCCGTTCGAACCGCGGCATGGGTTCCAACTTCACCGTGCGCAAGATCAGCTTCGGCGAAGGCGTCGAGCGCGTCTTCCCGCTCTACTCGCCGATCGTCGAGAGCATCACCGTGGTGCGTCGCGGCGTCGTGCGTCGCGCCAAGCTCTATTACCTGCGCGGCCGCACCGGCAAGAGCGCGCGTATCGCCGAGCGCAAGACCACCGCGCCCAAGGCGTAAGCCTTTCGGCCATCCATTTGCGAAGGGCGGTCCCGCAAGGGGCCGCCCTTTTCGTTTGTGCCCCTTGCCATTCCGCATCGTGATTGCGAGGAGCGACACTGCGCCGCCCTTCCGGCGGCTCGCAATGACGAGGTGAGCTTTGGATGCGTTCGGTTCTTGCTGCGGTTGCCCTCTCTCTTTCGACCTGTCTGACCGCTCCGGCCTTGGCGGAGGACACCATGGCGGTTGAAGCCCCCACGCTCTCCTTCGAGCGCGTCTTTGCCTCGCCCGGCCTCGATGGCCCCGCGCCGCGGCAGGTGCGGCTCTCGCCCGACGGGCGCTATCTCACCCTGCTGCGCAACCGCGCCGATGATCGCGACCGCTATGACCTGTGGGGCTACGACATCGAGACCCGCGAGTGGCGGATGCTGGTGGATTCGCTGGCGCTGGGTTCGGGCCGCGAGCTGTCCGAAGACGAGAAGATGCAGCGCGAACGCGCGCGGGTCGCGGGGCTCAAGGGCATCATCACCTATCAATGGGCGAGCGACGGGGCGGGCGTGCTGGTGCCGCTCGACGGCGATCTCTACCTTGCGCGGCTCGACGGCACCGTCACCCGCCTGACCGACACCGAGGGCACCGAACTCAACCCCAAGCTGTCGAGCAAGGGCGGCTATGTCTCCTTCGTGCGCGACCGGCGGCTGTGGGTCGGCCCGGTGGGCAGCGAAGCCCAGCCGATCACCCCGGCAGGCGAGGCCGAGACGATCCGCTGGGGCGAGGCCGAATTCGTCGCGCAGGAGGAAATGGCGCGGCTCCAGGGCTACTGGTGGTCGCCCGACGACAGCCGCATCGTGGTTCAATGCACCGATGAAGCCAGCGTCGGCATCGTCACCCGCGCGGCGATCGGCGCCAAGGGCACCAAGGTGTTCGACCAGCGCTATCCCGCCGCTGGCACCGACAATGCCGTGGTCGAGCTCTACGTGATGAACCCCGATGGCAGCGCGAGCGTGAAGGTCGATCTCGGGCTCGATCTCGATATCTATGTCGCGCGCGTCGACTGGGCGCCGGACGGCAGCGCGATCTATGTCCAGCGGCAGGACCGCGCGCAGACGAAGATCGACGTGCTCAGGGTCGATCCGGCGACGGGCGCGAGCACGATCTGGTTCACCGAGAGCGCCGCGCGGCCTGACTACTGGGTCAACCTCAGCGACAACTACCGCTTCCTCAAGGACGGCAGCCTGCTGTGGTGGTCCGAGCGC
Organism: Porphyrobacter sp.; assembly: GCA_027531395.1. Lineage (GTDB taxonomy): Bacteria > Pseudomonadota > Alphaproteobacteria > Sphingomonadales > Sphingomonadaceae > Erythrobacter. The sequence continues at coordinate 611,373 of JAPZRO010000004.1, forward strand.
GACGGCTACGGGCATTTCTACCGCTTTGCCGGCGGGCAGTGGCAGCAGCTCACCAGCGGCACCTCGCCCACCACCACCCTGGTCGGCGTGGACGAGGAGGCGGGGACCTTCACCTATCAGGCGACCGAGGGCGTCCTCACCCAGCAGATCTACCGTGCGCGTATCGACGGGACGGGCGAGCCCGAGTTGCTCACTGATCCCGCCTTCACCAACTCTGCCAGCATGGATGGCAAGGGGCGGCTGCTCTACGTCACCCGCTCCAGCCCCAACCAGCCGCCGCAGTCCTATCTGGCGACGCCGGACGGCAAGCAGGTCGCGTGGATCGAGGAAAACCGCGTCGAGGGCGAACACCCCTATGCGCCTTTCGTGAGCTCCCACGTGACGCCCGAATTCGGGACCATCGCCGCCGAGGACGGCACGCCGCTCCACTGGATGATGCTGAAGCCGAAGATGGAGCCGGGCAAGCGCTATCCGGTGTTCTTCCAGCACTATGGCGGCCCCGGTCCGCAGACCGTGACCAAAGGCTGGGGCGGTGCGCTCGCGCAGGCGGTAGTCGACAAGGGCTACATCTTCTTCCAGCTCGACAACCGCGGTTCGGCCAATCGCGGGGTGGACTTCGAACAGCCGCTCTACCGCGCGATGGGTGGGGCCGAGGTGCGCGACCAGAAGGCCGGGGCGCAGTTTTTGAAGGCGCTCGACTTCGTCGATCCCGACAAGATTGCGACCTATGGCTGGTCCTATGGCGGCTACATGACGCTCAAGATGCTGGAAGCCGATCCGGGCCTCTATGCCGCGGGCATTTCCGGTGCGCCGGTGACCCGCTGGGAGCTCTACGACACCCACTACACCGAGCGTTACATGGGGAACCCTCGCGAAGTGCCCGAGGCTTACGAGAAGGCCAGCGCCATTCCCGATGCGACCAAGATCGCCGATCCGCTGCTGCTGATCCACGGCATGGCGGACGACAATGTGGTGTTCGAGAACTCCTCGGAACTGATCGGCGTGTTGCAGGAAAACAACCTGCCGTTCGAGATGATGCTCTACCCCGGCTACACCCACCGCGTGTCGGGCGAGAAGATCGGCCCGCACGTGTGGAACAGCATCTTCCGCTTCCTTGAACGCCACGGGGTGACGCCGCCCAAGTGAGTGGTGCAGGCCGAATAGGTCTGCACCGCGCTCTTAGCAGTTGCGCTCGGGGCAAGGGTCGCTATCTCGCAGCTGCGAAATGATAGGAGAATGCCAAGTGGGTTACCGGGTGGCAGTGGTCGGCGCGACCGGCAATGTCGGGCGCGAAATGATGCAGGTCCTCGCCGAGCGCGATTTCCCGTGCGACGAAGTCGCCGCGGTCGCCTCGCCGCGTTCGACCGGCACGGAAGTCGAATTCGGCGACACCGGCAAGATGCTCAAGTGCAAGAACATCGAGCATTTCGATTTCACCGGCTGGGATATCGCCCTGTTCGCGGCAGGCTCGGGCCCGGCCAAGGAATATGCCCCCAAGGCGGCCGCCGCCGGTTGCATCGTGATCGACAACTCGTCGCTCTACCGCATGGACCCCGACGTGCCGCTGATCGTGCCGGAAGTGAACCCCGACGCGATCGACGGCTATACGGCGCGCAACATCATCGCCAACCCCAACTGCTCGACCGCGCAGCTGGTGGTGGCCCTGAAGCCGCTCCACGATGCCGCGACGATCAAGCGCGTGGTGGTGAGCACCTACCAGTCGGTCTCCGGCGCGGGCAAGGCGGGCATGGACGAGCTGTTCCAGCAGAGCCGCGCGATCTTCGTCGGTGATCCGGTGGAACCGCAGAAGTTCACCAAGCAGATCGCCTTCAACGTCATCCCGCATATCGACAGCTTCCTCGACGATGGTTCGACCAAGGAAGAATGGAAGATGGTGGTCGAGACCAAGAAGATCCTCGATCCGAAGATCAAGCTGACCGCGACCTGCGTGCGCGTGCCGGTGTTCGTGGGCCACTCGGAAGCGGTGAACATCGAGTTCGAGAACGAGATCAGCGCGCAGCAGGCCATGGACATCCTGCGCGAGGCGCCCGGCGTGATGCTGGTCGATAAGCGCGAGGACGGCGGCTACATCACGCCGGTGGAATGCGTCGGCGATGCCGCGACCTTCGTCAGCCGCGTGCGCGAGGACCCGACGGTGGAGAACGGCCTGACGCTGTGGTGCGTCTCGGACAACCTGCGCAAGGGCGCGGCCTTGAACGCGGTGCAGATCGCCGAACTGCTCGGCCGCCGGCACCTGAAGAAGGGCTAGGGCCGCAGCCATGCCGCCGCTGGCTCGGGCGCAAGTCTGGATGCTGGCGGCGGTGGCTTTGGGCGTGCCGCTGAGTGCCTGGGGCGCGCTCTATCCGGGCAACACCTGGCTGCAGGTCGGCCCGGTGGCGCTCGGCCTGCCGCTTGCGTGGCGCACGCTGCGCCGCTCGCCGATCAGCAATCTCTCCGCCGGGTGCATGACCGCCTTCGTGCTGCTGCACCTGCTGGCGGCGCGCTGGTCCTACAGCTTTGTCCCCTACGAGGACTGGCTGGGCGACGGGATAAGTGCGGCCCTCGCTTTCGAGCGGAACATGTTCGACCGGCTGGTGCATTTTGCCTTCGGGGTGCTGGCCATGCCGCCGATGATCGAACTGGGGGTGCGTTACTGGAGCCTCACCCGCCGCATGGCGCTGGCCTTCGGGGTGATGTTCGTGCTGGCGGTGGGCGGGCTTTACGAGATCTTCGAATGGTCGCTGACCCTCGCGCTCGCGCCCGAGGATGCCGGGGCCTATAATGGCGAACAGGGCGACATGTTTGACGCGCAGAAAGATATGGCGCTAGCCGGATTGGGCGCGCTGCTGGCGCTGCCACTGGTGCGACGCGCAGGCTGGTGGAAAGGGATACCGCGATGACGAAAGGTTTGGCTCTCCTGATGCTCGCCGGTGCGCTGGCTCTGGCAGGCTGCGACAGCGGGGGCGTGCCTTCTCCCTCCGAAAGGCTCGAAGGCAAGACGGGCGAGGCGCCCGTCGCGGCCAATGCCGTCGAACTTCGGCCCGAGGGGCTGGTTGCGGGGTCCGAGGCTTTCTTCTTCGCGGCAGGCCAGAAAGAGGTCGAAGCCGCGCTTGCCAAGGCGCTGGGTGCCGCCTTGCGCAGCGGCTCAAACCCCGAATGCGGGGCAGGGCCGGTGCGTTTCACCGATTTTCCCGGCGGGCTGACCGTGCATTTCCAGGAAGACCGCCTCGTCGGCTGGAACTGGCACCTCGCGCAGGACGGCGACACGCCGGCGAGCGGGACGGTGAAGCTGGCAGGCGAGGTGCAGGTCGGCACGGCGCGCAGCGTGGTCGAGGCCGCGCCCGGCTTCGCGCCGGTCGAAGGCAGCACGTTGGGCGAGGAATTCGCGCTTGGCGAAGCCATCGGCGGGTTCATCACCGCCGACAAGGTGGAGATGCTGTACGCCGGAACCCAGTGCTTCTTCCGATAGGCGAAGCTACTCCGACAGCGCCACCGGCCCGGCCGGCGCGGCGTTGCGGCGCATCAGCAGCGTCAGCGGGGCGGCAGCGAGCGTGATCCACATCATCAGCCAGAAATCGTCGACATAGGCGATCATCGCCGCCTGCCGGTTCACCTCGGCATCGATCACGCTCATCGCGGTGTCGCCGAGCGCCTGGAAGCGGTCGACGGTCGAGACATCGACAAGGCTCCCCGTGGCGGCGGTGATATTGGCGCCGAGATCGGAATGGCTGGTCTGGATGTTGCGGGCGAGCAGCACCGTCATCCACGAAATCCCCGCCGAGGCGCCCAGCGAGCGGAACAGGTTGAGCAGGCTCGACCCGTCGGTGCGCAGGCGCGGGGAGAGCGTGGCAAAGGCGCTCACCTGCAAGGGGATGAACACCAGCCCCATGCCGAGCCCCTGCAGCAACCCGCTGATGATGACGTGCATCTCGTCCACCTCCAGCGACCAGTGCGCCATCTGCCACAGCGACCAGGCGCAGATCAGGAATCCGCTCGCCACCACCGGACGCGCGTCGATCCCGCGACGCATCATCAGGCCGGAGAGCTGCATCGAGATCAGCACGCCCACCCCGCGCGGCATCAGCACGATGCCGGTGTCGATCACGCCGTAGCCGAACAGGTTCTGCAGCATCGGCGGCAGCAGCGCCATCACCGCGAACATCACGATCCCGGTCACCACCATGAAGCCGAGCGCGAGCGCGAAGTTGCGGTCGGCGAACAGCGCGCGCTCGAACATCGGGGCCTTGGCGGTGGCGAAGTGGATCACCACCATCCATGTCGCCGAGAGGGTGATGAGCAGATAGGCCCAGATCTCGGCCGAGGCGAGCCAGTCCTCCTGTTGCCCGCGGTCGAGCATCAGCTGGAAGGCGGTCAGCGCCAGCGCCAGCAGTACGAAGCCGGCGATGTCGAAGCGCCGCGCGCGCTGCGGCCGGCGCGGCAGGTAGGCGATCAGCGCTGCGAGCGAGAGCGCGCCCACCGGCAGGTTGACGAAGAACACCCAGCGCCAGTTGGCGGTCTCGGTCAGCCAGCCGCCGAGGATGGGGCCGAGGATCGGGCCGATCATGATCCCCATGCCCCACACCGCCATGATCTGCGGATGGCGCGAGGGCCGGGTGGCATCGAGCATGAAGGACTGGCTGAGCGGCGCGATGAAGGCCCCAGCGACGCCCTGCAGCGCGCGGAAGATCACCATCTCCTCCAGGTTCTGCGCCAGCCCGCACAGCATCGAGGCAAGGATGAAGCCCGCGACCGAACCGATGAACAGCCGCCGTGCGCCGATCCGGTCGGCCAGCCAGCCGGTGATTGGCAGGGCCACGGCCGAGGCGATGATGTAGCTGGTCAGCACCCAGGTCACGGTGTCGACCGTCGCGCCCAGCGAAGACTGCATGTGCGGCAGCGCGACATTGGCGATGGTGGTGTCGAGGATCTGCAGCAGCGAGGCCGCCATCACCCCGACGATCATCAGCGGATAGTTGCGGGTTTCAAGCTCGGCGGCGTCGGCCAGCGGCGGCGCGGGCGCGGCGTTTGGCGCAGGCGCGGCAGCGCTCGCCATGTCAGCGCTTGGCCGGCTGGCCGGTGAACACCGTCACTTCGCTCGACAGCCCGGCGATCAGCGGGCGCGGGCTCTCGCCCTCGAGCGCGATCCGCACCGGCACGCGCTGCGTCACCTTGACCCAGTTGCCGGTCGCGTTCTGTGCGGGCAGCACCGAGAACTCCGCGCCCGTGCCCGCGCCGATGCTGGCGACCCGGCCCTTGAGGACGAGATCGGGATAGGCATCGAAGCGCACCTCGGCGCGCTGGCCGACCGCCATGTCGGCGAGGTCGGTCTCCTTGAAATTGGCTTCGACATAGGTCGATCCGGCGCGCACCAGCGTCAGCACGGGCAGGTTGGGGACGACCTGCTGGCCCAGCTGGAGCCGCTCGGCCTGCGCGATGCGGCCTGCGGCGGGCGCGCGGACCTCGGTGCGGCGCAACGACAGCTCGGCATTGGCGCGCTGGGCCTGTGCGGCGGCAACCTGCGGATTGACCCCGGGCACCGCCGCGCCGGTCGCAAGCCGCGCGCGCGCCTCGCGCTGGCGGTCCTCGGCCTGCCGCACCGCCTCGCGCGCCTGCACCACGGCCTGTTCGGCGGCCTCGTAATCGGCCTTGGTCGAGAAACCCTTGTCGCGCAGCGCCTTGACCCGCTCGAAGCGCGCCTGCGCAAAGGCGACATCGCTGCGCGCGGCCTCGATATCGGTGCCGGTGAGCTCGGAGGCGTTGCTGAGCGCGATGACATTCGCCTGCGCCCCCGCGATCGCGGCATCGGCCTCGGCCAGTTGCAGCCGAAAGGGCTCGGGATCGATGCGGAACAGGATGTCGCCCGCGGCTACCCGCGAGCCGTCCTTCACCAGCACTTCGACGATCCGCCCGCCGACTTCGGCGCTGACGGCAACCATGTCCTGCTTGATATAGGCATTGTCGGTCGAGACCTTGCCCGCAAGGCTCTGCCAGTAGAGAAACGCGCCCGCGACCAGCGCCAGCGGCACGGCAAGCATCAGTGCCCAGCGCCCCCACGGACGCCGCGCCGTGGCGGAGGGGGCCTCGCTGGCGGCCTCACGGGTGATGGCGGGATCGGCTTCAGCCATTGATCGCCTCCGGCTGGCGGGCGGCGGCGAGATTGGTCGAGATCCGTTCGAGCAGCGCGGCAAAGGTCGCGCGTTCATCCGCGTCGAAACCCTCCAGCATGTCTTCGAACAGGCATTCGACCGTCGCCCGAAGGCGGGTGACGATGCCGCGGCTCTTGTCGGTGAGGTGCAGGATACGCGCGCGCCGGTCGGCGGGATCGCTCTGGCGTTCGAGCCAGCCGGCTTCCTCCAGCCGGTCGATGATGCGGGTCAGCGTGATCGGCTCGATTTCCAGCTGTTCGGCATGGAAGGCCTGATTTTCATTGGGATTGTGTTCAAGCGAGAGCAGCAGCCGCGCCTGCGGGGCGGTGAGGCCGAGCGAGCGCACGCGCTCGTCGAACAGGCGGCGCAGCTGGCGCGAATTGGCGGCGATTCGGTAGCCGGTCTCGATACTCATGCGTGCACTTATAATAAGCAGGCTTATCATTCTCAAGCCCGCTCTGGCCCCGCCGCGCGAACCGCGCTAGCTGTGCTTGCATGACACTCCATGCCGACCTGTTCTTCAGCTTCCGCTCGCCGTACTCCTACCTTGCCATCGGGCGCTACCGGGCCTTGGCGGCGGAATATGACCTGACGATCGCCCTGCGCACTGTGCTGCCGATCGCGATCCGCGATCCTTCCATCCTGTTCACCGGCAGCCCCAATGTCGGGCGCTATATCTTCAGGGATGCCGCGCGCGTCGCAGAGTGGCTCGAAATTCCCTATCGCTGGCCGCGCCCCGATCCGGTGGTGCAGAACCTCATGACCCGCGAGATCGCCGCCGAGCAGCCCTATATCCATCGCCTCTGCCGCTTGGGGCAGGCGGCCGAGCGGCGCGGGGCAGGGCTGGCCTTTGCCGACGAGGTGTCGAAGGTGATCTGGTCAGGCACGGTCGATAACTGGCACGAGGGCGATCATCTGGCCGGAGCGGCTGCGCGCGCTGGGCTCGATCTGGCTGAGCTTGATGCCGAAGCAGCCAGCGACGCCGACGCGCTCGATGCCGAGATCGCCGCCAATCAGGCCGCGCTCGAAGCGGCGGGCCACTGGGGCGTGCCGACGCTGGTGTTCGAGGGCGAGCCCTTCTTCGGGCAGGACCGCATCGCTCTGGCGCGCTGGCGGATGGGGCAGAAGGGGCTGCGGCTGCGATGAGCCTTGAGCATTTCACCTCCTTCGACGGCACGGCCATCGCCGTCCATTCCGAAGGGGAGGGCCGCCCGGTCATCCTGCTGCACGGGCTGTTTTCCTCGGCGCACATGAACTGGATCAAGTGGGGGCACGCCGCCCGGCTGGCGGAGGCAGGCTTCCGCGCGATCATGCCCGACTTCCGCGTCCACGGAGAGAGCGAGGCACCGCAGGATCCCTCGCGCTATCCCCCTGGCGTGCTGGTGCGCGATGTCGCCGCGCTGATCGATCATCTGGGGCTGGCCGAGGGCGAGTATGACCTCTGCGGCTTTTCGCTCGGCGCGCGCACCTCGGTGCATGGCTGCGCCACCGGCGTCTTCGCCCCGCGCCGACTGGTGCTGGCGGGGATGGGGGTTTCGGGGCTGGCCGACTGGAAGCGGCGCGCAGGGTTCTTCACCCGCGTGATCGACGAATTCGAGACCATCACCCGCGATGATCCCGCCTGGCTCTCGCGCCAGTTCCTGAAGTCGCAAGGGGTGGACCGCGTCGCCGCGCGCCTGCTGCTCGGGGCCTTCGAGGACCTCGATCTGGCCGGCCTTGCCAATATCACCATGCCGACGCTGGTGATCTGCGGCGAGAAGGATCAGGACAATGGCTCGGCCCGCGACCTCGCCGATCTGCTGCCTGCCGCGACCTACGAGGAAGTCCCCGGCGGCCATCTCGACAGCGCGACCAAGCCGGAGCTGGGCGAGGGGATTTTGCGCTTTCTTGCGGCCTGATCCGCACCTGTTGGGCAAGAGGGCTTGGCCGCGCGGCCTTGCGCCCCTATTGCTAGCGCCTGTCAGTTTTTCTGGGGAGCGCACATGAAACTTCGCCGATTGTCAGCAGCTTGTCTTGCGCTCGGTGCGCTGGCGATGGGTCCGGCCCTGCCGGCGCAGGCGCAGGAGGCCGCCACCCCGCTGGTGAAGGCGACCGACGCCAAGGGTCTGCTCAAGATCCTGCGCGAGGCCGGCTACAAGGCGAAGTTCGAGGAAGTGACCGAGGAGGGCGAGAAGCCCTCGATCGAGATCGAGACCCGCGACGGCCCGGTCTATGTGATCTTCGCCGATTGCGAGGAAGCCGTCCCCGATTTCTGCGAGACGCTGGTGCTCTCGACCAGCTGGGACCGCGAAACCCCGATCTCGGACAAGGTTATCACCGAGAGCAACTTCAACTTCAAATATGTCTCGATCTGGCGGGACGAGAGCGGCGATCCGGTGGCGCAATGGGCGATCCTGACGCGCGATATCGGCGTGCCGCAGCCGCTGTTTCTGAACGCGCTGCAACGCTACCTCGAAATCGTGCGCGACTTCGGCGAGATCGCCTTTGCCGATGACGAGGCGCCCAAGCTCGACAAGACCACGGCTGCCGCGCCGGGCGGCACTGGCGCGGGGACGGCCAAGTGAGGCTGACGCTGGCCGCGGGCCTTGCCGCGCTGGCAATCGCAGGCTGCGCCCCGATGGAAGGCCCCGCGACGGGCGCGGATGCGGCGATGGCGCCGACGCTGTTCGTGGCGGCCAAGCGCGGCAACACGCTGTCCAAAGTCGATCTCGCCACCGGCAAGGAGGTGCTGCGCCTGCCGAGCTGCACCAACCCGCACGAGCTGGCGACCGCACCCGACGGCCAGCACGTCGCGCTCGCCTGCTATGGCGGGACGAGCGTCGACATCTTCCGCACCGATAGCCTCGACAAGGTCGCCAGCATCGATCTGGGCGCCAATGCCCGTCCGCACGGCATCGTCTGGCACGCCAACGGCGATATCTACGCCACCGCCGAGGGGCGCAAATCGGTGTTCTGGATCAAGGCGCCGCTGTCCGAGACCCGCGCCCTGTTCGAAAGCGCGACCGGCAAGGAGGGGAGCCACATGCTCGCGGTCAGCCCCGACGGGCGCACCGCATGGACCACCGACCTCGGCTCGCGCACCGTGACGCGGGTCGATCTCGTCACCCGCCGCGCGCCGCTCTCGGTGACGGTGGGCGAGGAGCCTGAGGGCATTTCGCTCTCGCCCGACGGGAAAACCCTGTGGGTCTCGGCGCGCGGCTCCAATCAGGCCTTCGCGCTCGATCCGCAGACGATGGAAGTGCGCGCCACGGTCGCCACCGGCCGCTTCCCGCTGCGCATCGCCGTGCGCCCGCAAGGCGATGTCGCGGTGACCTCCGACCTTCAGGACGGCAGCCTCTCGGTGATCGACACGGCCACGGCCAAGGTGATCCGCACCATCGCCGTCTCCGGCCCTGCCGAGGCGCAGACGCGGTTCCAGGTCACCATCCTGTGGTCGGACGACGGGCGCCGCATCTACGTCGCCGAGACCGCCAGCGACACCGTCGCCGAGGTCGATTACGCCAGCGGTAAAGTCCTGCGCCGCCTGCCGGGCGGCGAGGGCGGGGACGGGATGGCGATCCTGCCTTGAGCAAGACGCGCAGCCTGATGGTCGTGGGCTGGCGCGAGCTGGTCGATCTGCCCGAGCTTGGCCTTGCCGGCATACCCGCCAAGATCGACACCGGCGCGCGCACCTCCTCGCTCCACGCCCATGTGCTCGACGACTTCCTGCGCGACGGGGAGCGCTTCGTGCGCTTCGCGGTCGACTGGGACGGGGTGCGCCACCACTGCGAAGCGGTGCATGTCGATGTGCGCGGCATCACCAGCTCCAACGGCGAGAGCCAGGAGCGCTTTGTCATAAAGACGCCGTTATCGATCGGTAATTTAACCTTCAGGGCGGAAATCAGTCTCGCGGATCGTTCCCAGATGCAGTTTCCGATGCTGATCGGGCGCACTGCGCTGCGGCGTCGGATGGTGGTCGATAGCGGTCATTCGTGGCTGCAATCGTCACAAAACGCGTCTAAGGGGCCGGGCCGCCGGTAAGCCACCGGCATGAAAGGGTTCCCATGAAAATCGCGATGCTGGCGCGCAATCCGAATCTCTATTCGCACCGCCGGCTCAAGGAGGCCGCCGAGGCGCGCGGCCACAGTCTCGACATCCTCAACACGCTCCGCTGCACGGTGCACATCGCCAGCCACCGGCCGGAGGTGTTCTACAACGGCGCGCCGATCGCTGCCTATGACGCGGTGATCCCGCGCATCGGGGCCTCGATCACCAATTACGGCCTCGCGATCCTGCGCCAGTTCGAGATGCGCGGCATCTGGTCGCTGAACGAGAGCGTCGCGATCGGGCGCAGCCGCGACAAGCTGCGCAGCTTGCAGATCCTCGCCAAGCACGGCCTCGGCCTGCCCCTCACCGCCTATGCCAATGATCCCAAGGCCGCCGAGGAGATCATCAAGGCGGTCAAGGGCCCGCCGGTGGTGATCAAGCTGATCGAGGGCACGCAGGGCATCGGCGTGGTGCTGGCCGAGACGATGAGCAGTGCGAAGTCGGTGATCGAGGCCTTTCGCGGGGCCAACGTCAACATCCTCGTGCAGGAGTTCATCAAGGAGGCCGGCGGCACCGATATCCGCGCGCTGGTGGTGGGCGGCAAGGTGGTCGCGGCAATGAAGCGCACCGGCGCGCCGGACGAGTTTCGCTCGAACCTCCACCGCGGCGGCTCGGCGCAGGTGATCAAGATCACCCCCGAGGAACGCTCCACCGCCGTGCGCGCCGCCAAGCGCATGGGGCTGAACGTGTGCGGGGTGGACATGCTGCGGTCTAATCACGGACCCGTCATCATGGAGGTCAATTCCTCCCCCGGCCTCGAAGGCATCGAAAGCGCGACCGGCAAGGACATTGCCGGCCAGATCATCGAGTTCATCGCCGCCAACGCCAACGGGACGACCAAGACCAAGGGGCGGGGGTAGTCGACTTTGCCCGCCGCACGCGCTAGGCTCCTGACTTTAGAGGGAGAATTGTCGTGAAGGCTGGGATCGCCGCGCTTGCACTGGCTCTGTGTATCGCCTCTCCCATGATCGCCCAGAACGCCCCGCGCGAGGTCAATATCACCCAGGGCTCGACCCCGGGCTGGATCCCGAGCGAAGCGCTCGAGGCCGAGGCGCTGGCGACATGGCAGCGGTTCAACGCCCTCGTCGAGGCGGGCGACTACGATGCCGCCCATGCGATGATGGGCGAGGGAATGCGGGCGCAGTATCCGCTCGAGCGGTTCCGCGAGGATCGCAGGCAGGCGGCCGCTGCGCGCGGGGCGCTGGTTTCGCGCAATCTCGTCAAGCTCACCTGGACCAAGGACGGCCCCGGCGTGCCCTATCCCGGCACCTTTGTCGCGATCGATGCCAGCGCGGCCTTCGCCAAGGCTGACCGGATGTGCGGTTACACCATTCTGCATCAGGCCCCCGGCGCGGACGGGTTCACGATCTCCCGCTTCGAGGAGAACGTGCTCGACAACGAGGCCTTCGCTCAGATTGCCGGACAGCACAGTCCATTGCAGGCGCTGCTGGTGTGGCGGCTGCTTGCGCGCAATTGCCCGAACTACACGCCCGAACCCCTGCCCGATACGCTCGCCGAGGGGATCGAATATGGCAGCGTTGCCGAGGCTCGGGCAGCCGTTTCTGTGCGGGAGGGGGTCAAGACCAGAACCGAGAACGGCTGGACCGTAATCATGGACCAGGCCAGCTATTCGATCTGGTCCTTCGCACCCGAGGGCGCGCCGACCTATCCCGCCGTCATAAAGCGCTGGGTGGAACCGACGGGGAAGGACACTTCGCGCGCCTCCATGGCGATGCGCTGTGAGGCCGGCAAGCGCGCCTGCGACGCGCTGTTCGACGAGATGGCGCTGCGCAACGGCTTCACCCCGGTCTCGCTGGAGCCATAGCCCCCCTCATGCATTCCTGGCCGTCAGCCCGCCATCGACCGGGATCGCCACCCCGGTGATGTAGCTCGCTGCCGGCAGCACCAGCGACAGGGTGATGTGCGCGACTTCCTCTGGCTCGCCGTAGCGCTTGAGCGCGGTGCGGCGCTTGGCGAAGATGGTCTTGTGCTCCTCAGCCACCGCATCGGTCATCGCGGTGCGGATCGGACCGGGGCAGATGCAGTTGACCGTGATCCCTTCAGGCCCGAGATCGACCGCGAGGCCGCGCGTCAGCCCGATCACGCCGGTCTTGGCCGCGACATAGGGCGTATCGCCCGGGGTCGCGCCGAGGCCTTCGGTCGAGGCGATGTTGACGATCCGTGCGGCATCGCTCTGGCGCAGCCACGGCAACGCGGCGCGCACCATGCGCTGGTGGGCGGTGAGCATGACGGCGAGCGCGCGGTGCCAGATCTCCTCGTAGGCGGGACCATCGAGGCCGCAGAAGCTCGACACCCCGGCATTGTTCACCAGAATGTCGATCCTCCCGAAGTCGGCGGCGATCTGTGCCACCACCCGTGCAATCGCTTCGCCATCCGCCACATCGAGCGCATAGGCGCGCGCGCTGCCGCCGCATTCCGCCGCCACCGCCGCGCTGGCGGCAAGGTCGAGATCGATCACCGCCACAGCAGCGCCTTCGCTGGCGAAGAGGCGCGCGGTGGCCAGTCCCATGCCGCTCGCCGCGCCGGTGACGATCGCGACGCGCCCGGCGATCGAGCGGGACAGGGCAGGGTCAGGCATGGCAAATTCTCCGGCAAAATTGTCGCACCAGCCTAGCCGCGCCCGGCCTGCGCGTCACCTTGCGTGAGGATTGACCAAAAAATCCAAGTCGCGGCCCACGATCTGGGCTAAGACCTCCCCGCGCTGCCTTGGCGCTACTGGAGAAAATCGCATGAATGCACGTCACGTCCTGTCGCTGCCCGCCCTTGCTGCCGCGGGGCTTGTTCTGGCCACCGCAGCGCCTGCCGCCGCGAAGGATGCCAGCGTCGAGAAGCGTCTCGATGCGCGGGGCACCAAGTACGAGATCGACGATGACGGCGATTACAAGATCGTGATCAGCTGGGAGAAGGAATCGCGCTCGCAGATCGTGTTCGTCTCGGGCAAGACCGAGGAAGTCGCCGGTCTGGTGATCCGCGAGGTGTTTGCGCCGGCCGCGATCATCGATCAGCATGAGGTTGGCGGCAAGGAAGCGCTGGCGCTGCTGGAAGCCTCGGGCCAGACCAAGTTCGGCAGCTGGGAAATCCGTGGCGGCGTGGTCTATTTCGTCGCCAAGGTGTTCGACGACATTTCCGCAGAGAAGCTCGATTCGGTGCTCGCGATCATCTCGGAAACCGCTGACGACAAGGAAATCGAGCTCACCGGCGGCAAGGACGACCTCTAACCCATAGGGCAGGGCCGCCGTTCCGCGCCGGAACGGCGGCCTGCTCGCGCCGCCCTTACCTGAAGGGCGGTTCGTTGAACGCGCGCAGCTTGCGCGAATGCAGGCGGTCGCCCTCGTCGCGCAGCATCGCGCAGGCGACGATGCCCATCTGGAGGTGGGCGGCGATGGCTTCCTCGTAGAACTTGTTGGCCTGCCCGGGCAGCTTGATCTCGCCGTGGAGCGGCTTGTCCGAGACGCACAGCAGCGTCCCGTAGGGCACGCGGAAACGGTAGCCCTGCGTGGCAATGGTCGCGCTTTCCATGTCGATCGCGATGGCACGGCTCTGCGAGAAGCGCTTGGCTGACGAGGAATAGCGCAGCTCCCAGTTGCGATCGTCGGTGGTGACGACCGTGCCGGTGCGCATCCGCTGCTTGAGGTTCGCGCCCTGCACGCCGCTGACCTTCTCGGCCGCGGCTGCCATAGCCTGCTGCACTTCGGCAATCGGCGGGATCGGCACTTCGGGCGGAAGCACCGGATCGAGCACGTGATCGTCGCGCAGATAGGCGTGGGCGAGCACGAAGTCGCCGATCTTCTGGGTCGAGCGCAGCCCGCCGCAGTGGCCGATCATCAGCCAGGCATGGGGGCGCAGCACCGCGAGGTGATCGCAGATCGTCTTGGCGTTGGAGGGGCCGACGCCGATGTTGACGAGGGTAATCCCGCGCCCGTCCTCGCGGATCAGGTGATAGGCGGGCATCTGGTGGCGGCGCCACGCGGTGTCGTTGAGCTGGTCCTGCGCATGGGTGGTGGGCTCGCGGATGTCGAGCCCGGCCGCGCCGGTCAGCGCGACATAGCCGTTGGTGCCGATCTGGGTCGCACCCCAGTTCACGAATTCATCGACATAGCGGTGATAGTTCGTGAACAGGATGAAGTCCTGAAAGTCCGCGACCTCGCTGCCGGTGTAGTGCTTGAGGCGGGCGAGCGAGTAGTCGGTGCGCAGGCCATCGAACAGCGAGAGCGGCATGTCGCTCATCCCGTCGACCTCGATCCCGTCGGCCAGCTCGTCGCCGATCAGGGCGAGGTCGGTCGAGGGGAAGTGCGCGGCGATTTCCTGCGGCGCGATGCCGACCATCGCCGCCCCGGCCTCGCCGTCGAGCACATAGGGGAAGGGGATTTCCTGATGCGAACGTCCGACCGTGATCTCGACCTCGTATTCGGCGGCGATCAGGGTCAGCTGCTCGGTGAGATATTCGGCGAAAAGATCGGGCCGGGTGATGGTGGTGGTGTAGGTGCCGGGCATCTCGAGCCGCCCGAAGGCGCGGCTGCGATCGCGCGGGGCGCCGACGCCGGCATAGGTGAGGGTGATCTGCGGGTAGGCGTAGCTGCCGTCCTCGCGGCGATGCGGCGGAGGCATGGTGCCGTCGCGCCCGAAGGCGATCACGTCGTCGCGCAGGGTGCGCACCGCCTCGTCATAGTGCTGCTGGAGTTCGCTGAGGATAGCGGGAATATCGATCATGGCAGTTGTTCTGCTCCTTTTGTGTTATCGTTGTGTTGCAGCACCTTGGCGTTTGCGGGGGCTGTTTACAAGAAGGGCGCGAAGATCGAGATGATCTTCGCGCCCTGCTGTGTGTCTTTGCCGAGAGGCAGAAGGCTTAGGCGTCCTCGCCGCCTTCGAGCAGTTCGGCCGGGATTTCGCCCGGTTCGAGGCTGGTGTCGATGCGGGTGGCATCGGCCTGTTCCTCGATCGCGCGCTGTTCGTCCTCGAACATCGCGGCGAGCACGTCGACGCCTTCGCTCTGGAGCTTGGCTTCGTCGTCCGAACGGGCAACGTTGGCCTTGACGGTCACGCGCACTTCGGGGTGCAGGGCGACGGTCACGTCGTGCATGCCGATGGTCTTGATCGGCGCGCCGAGGATGACCATGCGCTTGTCGACCGAGTGGCCCTGCTCGGCGAGACCGGCGACGATGTCGCGCACGCTCACCGAACCGTAGAGCTGGCCGGCGTTCGAAGCGGCGCGGATCAGCACCACTTCAGCGCCTGCAACCTTCTCGCCCTGCGCTTCAGCGTCCGAGCGACGGGCGGCGTTTTCGGCCACCAGACGGTCACGGTTGGCTTCGAAGACCTTCTTGTTGGCTTCGTTGGCGCGGAGAGCCTTCTTTTGCGGCAGCAGGAAGTTGCGCGCATAGCCGTCCTTCACGGTGACGACGTCACCGATCGAGCCGAGCTTTTCGATGCGCTCAAGGAGAATGATATCCATTTCGTCTTCTCCTCTTACTTCACGATGAAGGGCAGCAGACCGATCTGGCGGGCGCGCTTGATCGCCTGGGCCAGTTCACGCTGCTTCTTCGCCGAAACGGCGGTGATGCGCGAGGGCACGATCTTGCCACGCTCGGACATGAAGCCCTGCAGCAGGCGCACGTCCTTGTAATCGATCTTGGGGGCGTCCTTGGCCGCGAACGGGCAGGACTTGCGGCGGCGGAAAAACGGGCGGGCCATCAGTCGCGCTCCTCACGGGTTTCGCGACGCTTCCGCTCGCGTTCGTTCTTGCGCATCATCACGCTCGGACCTTCCTCGTGGGCGTCCACGCGGATGGTCATGTAGCGGATGACGTCTTCGTTGATGCGGGTCTGGCGCTCGAGCTCGGCAACGACCGAGCCGGGGGCGTCGATGTTGAGCAGCACGAAATGCGCCTTGCGGTTGCGCTCGATCTTGTAGGCGAGCGACTTGAGGCCCCAGGTCTCGGTCTTGGTGACCTTGCCGTTGCCGGCCTCGACGATTTCGGTGGCTTGCGCCGCCAGCGCGTCAACCTGAGCCTGGCTCAGATCCTGACGCGCAAGAAAGACGTGCTCGTAGAGCGCCATCTTGCGTCCTTTCACTACCATGCCGATCGCTGGCTGATCCGACGCTTGCGCGCACGGGGCCCCTCCGGCTTTCTTCGATACATCGCCGGGCGGTTCCCATGCGAAGCGCGGCCCCTTACAGCTTTGCCGGGCAATTGCAAGTCTTGTCGCGCGGGAACCGGACGGGCAGGCGGGCGGTTGCGCGTTAGCATGATTCGATAAAAGGGGGGTTTCGCCGTGCCGTCAGGACTGGTCGCACTGCTCGACGACATTTCGGTGATCGCCAAGGCCGCCTCGGCCTCGGTCGACGATGTGGCGGCGGCCGCCGGCAAGGCCGGCACCAAGACGGCGGGCGTGGTGATCGACGATGCGGCGGTGACGCCGAGCTACGTCACCGGCCTTTCCCCCTCGCGCGAGCTGCCGATCATCTGGAAGATCACCAAGGGCAGCCTCAAGAACAAGCTGGTGTTCCTGCTGCCGGGCGCGCTGCTGCTCTCGGAGTTCCTGCCCGCGGCGATCACCTATCTGCTGATCATCGGCGGCTCTTTCCTCGCCTATGAGGGCGCGGAGAAGGTGATGGAGAAGCTCGGCTTCGCCAAGCATGGCGAGACGCTGGAGGACGAGATCACCGATCCGGTCGCCTTCGAGAACGAGCGCGTGGGCGGGGCGATCCGCACCGACTTCATCCTCTCGGCCGAGATCATGGCGATCGCGCTGGCCGAGGTCGCCGACGAAAGCCTCGTCATGCGCGGCGCGGTCCTGGCGCTGGTGGCGGTGGCGGTGACAGTGGCGGTCTATGGCGCGGTCGGGCTGATCGTTAAGCTCGACGATATCGGCCTGCACCTGACGCAGAAGGCGAGCGCCTCGTCCCAGGCCTTCGGGCGCTTCCTGCTGCGCTTCGTGCCCAAGCTGCTCACCACGCTCTCGGTGGTCGGCACGGCGGCGATGCTGTGGGTTGGCGGGCATATCGTGGTCGACAGCCTCCACAAGCTGGGCCTCGACTGGTTCTACGGCCCGATCCACGGGGCCGAACACGCAGTGCACGAGATGGCAGGCGCGGCCGGCGGCGTGCTCGGCTGGCTGACGGCGACCACGCTGTCGGCGATTTTCGGTCTGATCCTCGGTGCGATCATCGCCTTTACCTTACACAAAGTGCTGGGTGTCGGCGCGGACGAGGCGCACTAAGCCTCCATCCATGACCAAACCGATCCTCTACACCTGTGCGCGCTCGCGCGGACTGCGCGCGACCTGGGCCGCCGAAGAAGCGGCCGTCGATATCGACCTCAAGATTCTGCCCTTCCCGCCGCGCTACCTCGCGCCCGAATACATGGGCATCAACCCATTGGGCACGGTGCCGATGCTGGTCGACGGCGAGACGCAGATGACCGAGAGCTGCGCCATCGCGCATTACCTCGCCACCCGTGAAGGCTACACGGCGCTGGCCGTCGCCCCGGGCGAGCGCGATTACGGCGAATATTGCGACTACACCTACCACGCCGATGCGACGATCACCTTCCCCCAGACGGTCTATATGCGCTTCTGCCTGTTCGAGAAGGACAAGGGCTTGCAGGAGGCGGGCCTCGCCTATGCCAAGTGGTTCCACAAGCGCCTGATCAAGGTCGAGCAGCGGCTCGAGGGGCGCGAGTTTCTCTGCGCCGACCGCTTCACCGTGGCCGATATCTGCGTCGGCTACGCGCTGATCCTCGCCGAAAGTGTCGGGCTGGACGAGGGCGTGCCGCAAAGTCTCAAGGACTACCGCGCCCGCCTCACCGCACGCCCCGCCTACCTGCGGGCCTTTGCGCGCGAGGAAGAGGGACGCCGGGCTCTGGCGCAAGCGGGCGGCTGAGTTTTCGCAGTAGCGCCCGGGGCTCGCGCAGCCTATGGCCCCGGTATCAATTGAAACAATCACGTGTCAGGCGGACATCGCCTGCGTTGTCGCACATTCGCGGACGACTTCACGCGAACGGGACCATGAACGTGCGCCTTCAGATCAATGTGCAGCTCGACTACAGCCTCTCGCGCCCCTGCGACCTGCTGCTCCAAATCGAGGCCGCCGCGATCCCCGAGCAGGTTGTCGAGGAGACTAAGCTGACCCTCTCCCCCTGCGAACACTTTGCGCGTGTTCCGGCGCAGGACCATATCGGCGAGCGTATCTGGCTACGTCAGGAAGGCCAGCTGCTCGTCGATTACCGCAGCACCGTCAGGATCGAGCGGATCGTCCGCGACATTGCCGCGCTCCCCGCACTTCCCCCGCACCGCTTGCCCGGAGAGACGGTGCAGTACCTGCTGCCCTCCCGCTATTGCCCTTCGCACCAGTTCACCGACTTTGTCGAGAGCACCTTCGGCACCCTTGAAGGCGGAGCGAGGCTTTCGGCCATGCACGACTGGGTGGCGGATCACATGTCCTACGTGCCCGGTGCAAGCGATTCCGAGACCAATGCGATCGACACCTTCCACGCAGGCAAAGGCGTATGCCGCGATTACGCGCACCTGCTGATCACGCTAGCGCGGGCGGGCGAAATTCCGGCGCGCTTTGCCAGCGTCTATGCGCCGGGGGTAAAACCACCCGATTTCCACGCGGTCGCCGAGGTGTTTCTTGGCGGCGAATGGCACCTTGTCGATGCGACCGGCATGGCGAACGAAGCCGAGATGGCGAAGATCGGGATCGGGCGTGACAGCGGGGACGTGGCTTTCCTCACCGCCTTCGGCCCGCTCTACCTCAACCGCCAGAGCGTGGCGGTGGAGGCGCTGGCCGATTGAGCCTCACGCCGCCTGATCGGGGGTGACAGGCCGCGCGGACAATTCGCGCCGCAGCAGCTTGCCGATGGGATCGCGCGGCAGGCTGTCCACGAACTCGATGTAGCGCGGGCGCTTGTAGCCCGCGATTGCGTCCTTGAAGCGCGCCGTGATCTCCTCGCGGGTGAGGGTCTGGCCGGGCTTGAGCACCACGAAGGCCTTGACCGCCTCGCCCCACTGCTTGTCGAGCACCCCGCAGCAGCCCGCATCGGCGACTTCGGGCATGGCGGCGAAGATCGCGTCGACCTCGGCCGGATAGACGTTCTCGCCCCCGGTCTTGATCAGCTCCTTGGCGCGCCCCAACAGATAGCCGCGGCCGCGCTCGTCCATCGTGCCGAGATCGCCGGTGCGCAGCCAGCCATGGCCGAGCGCGGCCTCGGAGGCCTCGGGGTTGTTCCAGTAGCCGAGCATCACCGAAGGCCCGCGCAGGCACAGCTCGCCTTCCTCGCCCGGGGGCAGGTGGTTCCCCTCTGGATCGAGCACCGTCATCGTCACATGCGGCAGGGTCCAGCCGATCGAGCGCGGGGCCTCGAGCATATCGGGATAGTCCATGAAGGTGGCAAAGCCGCAGATCTCGGTCTGGCCGTAACCGCCGACCACCCGCGCGTCCCACTCCTTCTCGATGAACTCGTACATCTGGGGACGGCCCATGCCCGCCCCGCCGGTGTAGTTGGTGAGCGGCATTTTCCCGTCGCGGATCGGGTTCATCGCCTGCCACGGGAAGCTGATCGTCGGGAAGGCGCTGGTGGTGGTGCAGCCCTCGCGGTGGAGCAGATCGAGGATCGCGGCGCTGTCGTCATCGCGCCCCGCGAACACGGAAGCGCCGCCGCAGGCCAGCATCGCCGCGACCTGCTGCATCCCCACCACGTGGAACAGCGGGTTGACCGAGAGCAGCACCTCGTCAGCGCCAAAGCCGCGGCGCTGGGCAAAGCCGAGGGCGCTGGCGGCAACCGCGCTGCCCGCCTGCAAGCAGCCCTTGGGCCGGCCGGTCGTGCCGCTGGTGTACATCATGTAGAGCGGCCGGTCCGGGGCAAGGCCGAGGCCGAGGTCGTAGGGGTTGAGCAGCGGGGCGTGGGCCGTCGTGGCGGCGATCTCGAACAGGCCGTCAGGCGCATGGGACTCGTCCACCACCTGCACCTCGCCCGCCTCGGCGCCTGCCAGAAGGTCGGCGAAGCGGGGGTTGGCGAAGGTCATCGCGGGCCCGGCATTGCCGCAGATCCACGCGATCTCGGCCGGGGCCAGCCGCCAGTTGAGCAGCACCGCGATCGCCCCGATCCGGCCTGCGGCCAGCAGGGTGGTGAGGAACGGCGCGCCGTCGGTCAGCAGCAGCGCGATGCGGTCACCCGGCGCGATCCCGCGGGCGAGCATCCAGCGGGCGAGATTGGTGACCCGCGCGTCGAGCTCGGCCCACGTGAGGCGCTGGGCACCGTCGACGGTGGCAAGGCGGTGGGCGTGGCGTGCGGCGCAGTTGGCCAGCAGCGTATCGAGGGAGAAGTCACGCGGATGCATGCAATCAGGCTAACCTTGCTCAGCCCCTTCAGCCATCAGCGATTTTGGGGGTCAGCCGAGCCGGGCAAGAATAGAGCGGGCGAACTCGGTCAGCGTGTCGTCGCGCGCACCCATCACCACGATCCGGTCGCCCGGACGGGCGAGGGCGACGATGCGCTCGGCGCAGTCCTCGCGGGCGGGGATGTGTTCGGCCTTGCCGCCCGAGACCTTGATCAGCGCAGCGATCCTCTCGCTGCCGACGCTGCGATCAACCGTGCCGCCGAAATAGACCGGGTCGCACATGATCGTGATGTCCTCCGGCCCCAGTTCGCGGGCGAAGGTTTCGGCCAGTTCGGTGCCCATCTGCCGCAGCGGGCCGTAGCCGTGGGGCTGGAAGAAGGCGATCACCCGGCCGTGGCTGGCCTTGAGCGTGCGCAAGGTGGCGGCGCATTTCTCGGGGTTGTGGCCGAAGTCGTCGATCACGGTGATGCCCGAAGGCGAGGCGCCGATCACGTCGTAGCGGCGGGCAAGGCCGGCAAAGCTGCGCAGCGCGTAGGCAGCATGTCCCACGCCGATCCCCGCCGCGCTCGCCGCCGCGATTGCCGCCAGCGCGTTGGAGAGGTTGTGCAGCCCGGGCATCGGCAGGATCAGCGGGAACACCTCGCGCTTGCGGTTGTCGATCACCGCGGCGCGGATCCCGAAGTCGCTCTGGTCGATCGAGTCGGGATCGACGGTGATGTCGGCCATGCTGTTCCGCAGCGCGAAGGTCACCCGGTCGCGGGCACGTCCGGCCAGCCAGCCAGCCTCGGGGCTGTCGAGATTGATCGCGGCGGTTCCGGCGCTGGCGACGAAGTTGCCGAACAGGACGCGCAGTTCCTCGATGCTCTTGTGATCGAGGCTGACGTTGAGCAGCACGCCGATGGTGGGGCGGTAGAGCGCGATCGAGCCGTCGCTTTCGTCGACCTCGCTGACGAACAGCTCGCGCCGCCCGATGCGGGCGCTGGCAAACGGATTGTCGGGGCTGACGAAGTTCTTCATCACTGCCCCGTTCATCACGGTGGGATCATAGCCGCCTTCGTGGAGGATCCAGGCGATCATCCCGGTGACGGTCGACTTGCCCGAGGTGCCGCCGACCGCGATCGAGAAGCCGGCATCGTTGAACAGCGCCGAGAGCAGCTCCGCGCGGCTCAACCGCTCGCAGCCGAGTTCCTTCGCGCGGGCGACTTCAGGCACGCTGTCCTCGATCGCGGCCGAGGCGACGAGGATCTGCTCGGGCGAGGTGACCCCGCTGCCGTCCTGCGGGAAGAGCTGGAAACCATGGCTTTCGAGCCACGCGAACTTCTCCGGCGTGCGGCCTTGGTCGCGGCTGCGATCCGACCCCGCGACCGGATGACCGAGGCCATGCGCAATCTGCGCGAGCGGCAGCATCCCCGATCCGCCGATGCCGCAAAAGAAAAGCGGGCGCCCTTCGAGCGACCCGGCCATGACCCCGTTATCCATATTCCTCATGGTTATTGACTTGCACGGGGACTGACAAGCGCCATAGGCTGGGACGTATGACGAATATCGCCATCTGTGCGCCGGCAACGCCGATTACCCGCGAGCAGCAGGCCGCGCTCGAGGAACTGGTCGCGGCGGAGTTTCCCGGCCACCGCGTGACGTTCCACGAGCAATGCTTCGAGCGGCAGGGCCATTTCGCCGGCGATGATCTGCGGCGCCTGACCGCGCTACTCGAATGCGCCAATGATCCGGCCTTCGATGTCGTGTGGTTCGCCAAGGGCGGTTATGGCTCGAACCGCATTGCCGAGGCTGCGGTGGCGCAGATGAACACTGCGGCACGGACCAAGACCTATATCGGCTTTTCCGACGCCGGATACCTGCTCGCCGCGCTCTACCGCAACGGCATCGGGCAGTGTGTGCACGGGCACATGCCGGTCAGTGCGCGCTCGGAAGGCGGGCGCGAGGCGATCCGGCGGGTGCTCAAATGGCTCGAGGGCGACACCAGCGGAGTCGAGCCGAGCCTCGATGGCACCACGCCGGCCGCGGCCTTCAACCTCATCACGCTGGCGATGATCGCGGGCACGCCGATGATGCCCGATCTCACCGGCCATGTGCTGATGGTCGAGGAAGTGGCCGAGCACATGTATTCCATCGACCGCCTGTTCTTCCACCTCGCCCTCACGCTCCCGCGTCTGGCGGGCCTGCGTCTGGGCGCGATCACCGACGTGCCGGAAAACTATGTCGAATTCGGCCAGAGCGAGGAAGACATCGCCCGCTACTGGTGCGACCGCGCGGGCATTCCCTACCTCGGCCGCGCGCTGATCGGGCACTATTCTGCCAACAGGGTTGTGCCCTTCGGCCTTGCCAGCCCGCCCGCGCGGACGTAACGGCGCGCGCCAAAATCATGACAGAACGGGGTCGATGATGCGCGCGTTTCTTTTTCCGGGTCAGGGTAGCCAGAAGGTCGGCATGGGCGTCGAACTCGCCGAGGCGAGCGAAGCGGCGCGCGACGTGTTCGGCGAGGTCGACGAGGCGCTCAGCCAGAAGCTGTTCGCGATGATGCGCGAAGGACCGGAGGATCAGCTCACTCTCACCGAGAATGCGCAGCCCGCGATCATGGCCAATGCGATCGCCACCCTGCGGGTGCTGGAGCGCGATTTCGGGGTGAAGCTGGCCGAGCACGGCCACTGCGTCGCGGGCCACTCGCTCGGCGAATACACCGCTCTGTGCGCTGTCGGTGCCTTCGGTCTTGCCGATACCGCGCGCCTGCTCAAGCTGCGCGGGACCGCGATGCAGGCCGCCGTGCCGGTGGGCGAGGGGACGATGGCGGTGCTGCTCGGCGCGGATCTCGAACAGGCCAAGGCGCTGGCCGAAGCTGCAGCGCAAGGCGAGGTGTGCGAGGTCGCCAACGACAATGATCCCTCGCAGGTCGTGCTCTCGGGCCACACCGGCGCGATCGAGCGCGCGGTCGGCCTCGTCAAGGAATTCGGGATCAAGCGCGGGATGATCCTCAATGTCTCGGCCCCGTTCCACTCCTCGCTGATGGCCCCTGCGGCCGCGCGCATGGCCGAGGCGCTGGGCGAAACCCCGCCGGGCGCGCTCGCACTGCCGGTCTATGCCAATGTCACCGCCGCTCCGGTGACCGACCCGGACGAGGAACGCGCGTTACTGGTCGAGCAGGTGACGGGCCGCGTGCGCTGGCGCGAAAGCGTGCTGGCGATGCGCGAGGCGGGCATCGAACACTTCGTCGAACTGGGCGGCAAGGTGGTCGGCCCGATGGTCGGCCGGATCGACAAGGACGCGCAGGTCACGAGCCTCGTGACCATGGCCGACCTTGAGGCCTTTGCCAAATCCCTGTGATCGCTTAAGCTTCTCCACGCACGGCAAGTTGTCCGGCGGGGAGAGATTGGTTGCAGGAACCCGAACAGCGCGCGTCTCCGGCGCGTTCGATCGCAACGCTGCTCGCCATTGCGCTGGCCATCATGGCGGCCGTCGGCCTCACGGCACCCGCGACGAGGCAAGCCGAGGCCCCAGCCGGATCGCAGCTGCGCGGTTTTGCCGACAAGCGCGAATTTGCCGCCTTCACGCGGCAAATGGCCGCGCTGGAACGGCGGCAGCTGGCGCTATTCGAAAGCGAGTCTCCGACGCTCTATTCCATCTCGATAGACGCGGCCGCTTCGCCGGAGGAAGCGCCTGCCGAGGAGAGCATTACCAACACCCAGGAAGCCGGGGTGGATGAAGGCGGGATCGTCAAGCGCGCGGGCGACTGGCTGGTGGTGCTGCGCCGCGGGCGGCTGTTCACCATCCGCGTCGGCGGCGATGCGCTCGCGCCCGCGGCGGCGGTCGATGCCTTTGCGCCCGACAAGCGCGATCCCGACGAGACCTGGTATGACGAGCTGCTGGTCCATGATCGCCAGATCATCGTCATCGGCTATTCCTACGGGCAATTCGGCACCGAGCTGAACCGCTTCGATCTCGGCGATGACGGTTCGCTGACATGGCGCGACACGCATTACCTGCGTTCGGGCGATTACTATTCCTCGTCCAACTATGCCTCCCGCCTGATCGGGGACGAGCTGGTGCTCTATGCCCCGGTCTACACCTACTGGACCGAGCTTGACGCGATGCTGCCCGCTATGCGCGAGCGCGACCCCAAGGCGCGGCCCAGACTGCTGGTGCAGCCCGAGGATATTCTCGTCGCCGAACCCTATCGCAGCGGACGTTATCCGCTGGGTACGCTGCACACCATCACGCGCTGCGATCTCTCGCGACCCGATCTGGAATGCCGCGCCACTGCGATTGCCGGAACCGCGAACCACGCCTTCTATGTCTCGCGCAAGGCGGTCTATGCGTTGACGGAGGTGGCGGAAGGTCTCTCCAGCACGCTGGCTGAACGGGTGCCGGGGCAGCTCTACCGCATCCCGCTCGACGGTTCGGCCCCCGGCGCGGTGCAGGTGGCAGGCGCGCCGGTCGACCAGTTCTCCTTTGCCGAGGATGCCGGTGCGGGTGTCCTGCGCGTCCTTCTGCGATCGCAAGCGCGCGGCGATGGCATGTGGGCGAGCGAGGTGAGCGACGGCGATGTGGCGCTCGCCACCATCCCCTTTGCCAGCTTTGCCGCCGGCGCGGCGCGGTTGCCCGAGGCACAATATCGCGATCTGCCCGAACCGGCGGGCTACGTGTTCCAGAACCGCTTCCTGGGCGATTATGTGCTTTATGGTGCGACCGGTATAGGCGACCGGACCTCGCGCGCGGTCTACGCCGTGCCGCTCGACGGGCGGGCGGTGCAGAAGCTGACGCTGACGCACGAGGCTGCCCGGTTTGACCGGATCGGCGATGATGCCGTGGTGGTCGGGCGAGCGGGCCAGGATGCGCTGGGCTTCACCGCGCTCTCGCTCGGGCAAAAGGTGACGGTGGAGGATATCTACCGGCTCGCCGGCGCGCAGGAGAGCGAGGCGCGCAGTCAGGCCTTCTTCTATCGCCCCGACCCGGCCAGCGCCGACGGCTCATCGGGCATTCTCGGCCTGCCCATCACCCGCTGGTTCAGCCGCAGCGACGGGCAGGGCGCGGATCCCGGCGCGGCGATTTTGTTCCTGCGGCGCGAACAGGGCCGGTTCGCCGGGCTGGGGGAACTCGCCGCCACGCGCGGCCCGGAGCCAGACGACCGCTGCAAGGCCTCCTGCACCGACTGGTACGGGAATGCCCGTCCGATCTTCCTGGGCAACCGGGTGCTGGCGCTGATGGGGTATGAACTGGTCGAGGGAAGCCTGGCAGCCGGTGCCCTGCGCGAGCGGCGGCGCACGAGTTTTGCCCCGTGAAACCCGCGTTCCGGCGTTGACCCTCGCGCCCGCCCGGCGCAACAGGGCGGCAGGAAATCCGGCCAAGGAAGAGACGATGTTTTCACTGAAGGGCATGAACGCGCTGGTGACCGGCGCATCGGGTGGGATCGGTTCGAGCATCGCGCACGCGCTCGCCTCGCAGGGCGCGCGGCTTGCGCTGTCGGGCTCGAACGCGGCCAAGCTGCGGGCCTTCCGCGACGAGCTCAACGAAGCCTATCCGCACCACGATCACGACGGCCATGTCGAGATCACCTGCGATCTCGGCAACCAGACGCAGGTCGAGGAGCTGATCCCGGCGATGCTCGATACGCTCGGGACGATGGACATTCTCGTCAACAATGCCGGCATCACCCGCGACAATCTGGGGATGCGGATGAAGGACGATGAATGGGATCAGGTGATCCGCATCAACCTCGAAGCCAGCTTCCGCCTGATGCGCGCGGCGGCCAAGCCGATGATGAAGGCCCGCTTCGGGCGGATCATCAACATCACCAGCGTCGTGGGCGCGACCGGCAATCCCGGCCAGATGAACTATTGCGCCGCCAAGGCGGGCCTGACCGGCATGACCAAGGCCTTCGCGCAGGAAGTCGCGAGCCGCGGGATCACCGCCAACTGCGTCGCCCCCGGCTTCATCCGCACCGCAATGACTGCCGCGCTTGATGAAAAGCAGCAGGCGGCGATCAATGGCCGCATCCCGATGGGCCGGATGGGCGAGGGCGCGGAAATCGGCGCTGCGGTTGCCTTCCTCGCGAGCCGCGAGGCGGCCTATGTGACAGGCGAGACGCTGCACGTGAACGGCGGGATGGCGATGCTGGGGTAAGGGGCAAGGCTGCGCCGAGGGGGTCTTGCCCCCCTTATCCCCAGCCACGTCGCTCCTCGCAAAGCCGCCAACTTGCCCGTATGTTCTGCCGCGCTAAGGTTTTCGGATATATTCCGGCGCTTGAAGGCGATTCCTCTCTCTTCGGTGCCAACCACAGGAACGATAGGCGATAGCGATGAAGGCCACGATCGAACGCGCGACTCTGCTGCGGTGCCTCTCCCACGTGCAGTCGGTGGTGGAACGCCGCAACACCATCCCGATCCTGTCCAACGTGCTGATCGATGCCAGCGACGGCGGCTCGGTGCGGGTGATGGCGACCGACCTCGATCTGCAGGTGGTCGAGACCATGAGCGCTTCATCCGTGGACCAGCCCGGTGCGATCACCGTTTCGGCGCACCTGCTGTTCGACATCGCGCGCAAGCTGCCCGAAGGCAGCCAGGTCAGCCTCACCACCAATGACAACCGTCTGGAGGTCAAGGCGGGCCGCTCGAACTTCAAGCTGCCGACCCTGCCGCGCGATGATTTCCCGGTGATCGTCGAGGGCGATCTGCCGACCAGCTTCGAACTGCCGGCGCGGATGCTCGCCGAGCTGATCGACCGCACCCGCTTCGCGATCTCGACCGAGGAAACCCGTTACTACCTCAATGGCATCTTCCTTCACGTCACCGACGAGGACGAGCCGATGCTCAAGGCCGCGGCGACCGACGGCCACCGCCTCGCGCGCTTCACCCTTCCGCGCCCGGAAGGCGCTGCCGGGATGCCCGACGTGATCGTGCCGCGGAAGGCCGTGGGCGAACTGCGCAAGCTGCTTGAAGAGGCGCTCGACAGCAACGTGCTGATCGATCTGTCGGCCAGCAAGATCCGCTTCACCATGGGTGGTGAAGGCGGGGTGGTGCTCACCTCCAAGCTGATCGACGGCACCTTCCCCGATTACAGCCGCGTGATCCCGACCGCGAACGACAAGCTGCTCAAGGTCGATCCGAAGCTGTTCTTCTCGGGCGTGGACCGCGTCGCGACCATCGCCACCGAGAAGACCCGTGCGGTCAAGATCGGGCTCGATAACGACCGCGTCACGCTCTCGGTCACTTCGCCCGACAACGGCACGGCTGCGGAAGAACTTGCTGCCGAATACCGTTCGGAAGGCATGGAGATCGGATTCAACGCCAATTATCTCAAGGACATCCTCGGCCAGATCGACGCCGACACGGTGGAGCTCCACCTCGCCGATGCCGGTGCGCCGACGCTGATCCGCGAGAACGAGTCGAGCCGCGCGCTCTATGTGTTGATGCCGATGCGGGTGTGACCCCCGACGCCGCCGATGCTGTCCCGCAGGTGAAAATCTTCGGGACGGTCATCTCGACCTATACCCGGATCGTCCAGATCGCCTGCGAGGAAGCCGGCGTCAGCCATGCGGTTGTCGCCACGGCGGCGCAATCGCCCGCCAATCGCCATCCTTTCGGCAAGGTGCCGGTGGTGGAAGTCGAC
Source organism: Porphyrobacter sp. (assembly GCA_027531395.1). Taxonomy (GTDB): domain Bacteria; phylum Pseudomonadota; class Alphaproteobacteria; order Sphingomonadales; family Sphingomonadaceae; genus Erythrobacter. The sequence continues at coordinate 639,586 of JAPZRO010000004.1, forward strand.
GGGCTCGAACTGATCGAGAGCGTCGCGATCACCCATTACATCGACAACGCCCATAATGGCGGCGCGCTGCAGCCTGCCGATCCGGCGCAGCGCGCGGTGATGGACAAGTGGATCGCCGTGGCCAACAACTACCTCTTCCCGCTTTTCGAGCATGGTCTGGTGATGCCCTGGGTGATGCACCGCGTGGCGGGCTTTCCGCTGGAGCGCGAGCGGATCGAGCGCGCCTTGCCGCAGGTGAGCCGGGCGCTCGGCTATCTCGAGGCGGAACTGTCGGTCGACGGGGCATGGACGAGCGCCGGGCGCTTCACGCTGGCCGATGTGTTCCTCTATCCGGTGCTGCGCGGGCTGGAACTGACGCCGCAAGGGCAGGCGGGCATCGCCCAGTGCGACCGCCTGCTGGCCTGGCTCGAAGCCTGCCGCGCCCGCCCGTCGATTGCTGCAACCCGCTGGGAAAGCGAGCCGTGAGCGGCTAGGGCGGGAAAAGAGGAGGAACCCCGATGCACAATACCCAGGTCCATGTCCGCAAAGGCGCGCTGACCGATGCCGCGCTGGTCGAAGTGCCGCTGGCCCCGCTGGCCGAAGGCGCGGTGCGGCTCGCGGTCGAGAGCTTCTCGGTCACCGCCAACAATGTCACCTATGCGGTGGTGGGCGACGGGTTCAAATATTGGGACTTCTTCCCCGCGCCCGAGGGCCTCGGCATCGTGCCGATGTGGGGCCATGCGCGGGTGATCGAGAGCAACCATCCCGAGATCGCGGTGGGCGAGCGGGTCTATGGCTATCTGCCGATGGCGAGCCATCTGGACGTGCGCCCCGGCAAGGTGACGGAGGGCGGGTTCCTCGACACCACCGACTACCGCCAGCCGATGAGCCCGGTCTACAACAGCTACACGCGCCTCGCGGCCGATCCCGAGCATGATCCCGCGCGCGAGGCGGAGCGGATGATCTTCGGGCCGCTGTTCCGCACCGGCTTCCTGATCGAGTACTTCCTGCGCGGGCAGGACTGGTTCGGGGCCGAGCAGCTGGTCGTCACCAGCGCCTCGTCCAAGACCGCGATGGGCCTCGCCAGTGTCGCGCGGCAATCCTCGCCCGGTATTCGTCGCATCGGCCTGACCTCGAAGGGCAATGTCGGCTTCGTCGAGGCGAGCGGGCTGTATGACGAGGTCGTCGCTTACGACGATCTCGAGCGCCTGCCCGTCGTGCGCAGCGTCAGCGTCGATTTCGCCGGCAATGCCGAGCTGCTCGCGCGCGTCCACCGCCATTTCGAGGATGCGCTCGCCCATTCGGCGCTGGTCGGCGCGACCCATATCGAGGCGCGCTCGGTGTTCGGTGGCGGCGAACCGCTGCCCGGTCCCAAGCCGCAGCTGTTCTTCGCGCCCGATCACGCCGTCGCTTTCTTCAAGGCGCATGGCCAGCTCGAAGGCGGCAAGCTGGTCGCGGCCGCATGGCGCGAATTCCTCGGCGCGGCGGATGGCACCATCGCGATCGAGCGTCACGCCGGCCTTGGCGCGGCGCGCGATGTGTTCGTCACGATGCTTTCGGGGCAGATCGACCCGGCCAAGGGCATCGTGATCGAGCCTTAGGCCAGACGCCGGCGGCGGCGGGTTACTCCGCCGCTTCCGCCAGCTCCACCCGCTGCGGACCGCGAATGAGGCCGCCCGGGGTCGCACCGGTCCACTGGCCGTTGCGGAAGGTCACCGCGCCGCTCTTGATCGTCGCGACATAGCCCTCCGCTTTTTGCAGCAGCCGTTTGCCGCCTGCGGGAAGATCGAAGGCGAGCCACGGCTTGCCGAGCTTCAGGGCGTCCATGTCGATGACGTTCAGGTCCGCGAGATAGCCGGGCGCGATTACCCCGCGATCCTCGAGGCCGTAAAGCATCGCCGTATCGCGGCACTGGCGCTTGATCGCCTGCTCGAGCGTGATCGTCGCGCCCCGCTTGCGGCTCTTCACCCAGTGTTCGAGCATGAAGGTGGGTGAGGCGGCATCGCAGATCGTCCCGCAATGCGCGCCGCCGTCGGACAGCGAGTTCACGGTGTCGTCGGCGTGCTGGAGCGGGTGCAGGAAGTCGAGATTGCCGTCGGCATAGTTGAGGATCGGCAGGTAGATGAAGCCGGTGCCATCGCCCTGACAAAGCAGGTCATAGGCATATTCCTGCGGCGCCACGCCGGCGGCCGCGGCGCGCGCGTTGATGCTGGCATCGGCGGCGGGCTCGTAGTCGAAATCGGGGTCCATCTCGTATTGCAGGCTCCAGCCCATGCTGATCGCCATCACCACCCCGCCGATATCCTTGGGCGCGTCAGCGTAGTCGTTGGGTTCGGCCAGCAGCTTGGCCTTGAACGCCGGATCGAGCAGCTTCGCCTTCTGCTGCTCCCACGGCAGGTCGGCTATCGCCATCCAGCTCGGGCGGAAGCGGAAGGGATGGACGGTGCCTTGCCAGGCCATGATGATGCCGTTGCCGCGCAGCGCGATCTGGGCGACGATGTTCGCACCGTTGTCGTTCTCGGCGCGCATCTGGGCGATCTGCTCGTCGAGCGGCAGCTCCTTGGCGATGGATTGCAGCGCGGCGAAGGTTACGGGGATGCCCGCCTCGCGGCTAAGCTTGCCCATCCATTCGAACTCGTTCCATTCGCGCTTGAGGTCGCTGGCGATCTCGAACACGCCGTGCCCGCCCGCCGCCTTGGCGCGGCCCATGGCCTTGCCGATCGCGACCAGTTCCTCAGGCGTGGCGGTAGTGCCGGGCACCAGCTCGCCATCGACCGACTTGTGCAGTACCGTGCGCGAGGTCGAGAAGCCGAGGGCGCCCGCGCGCACGCCTTCCTCGACGATCCGGCTCATTTCGGCGATGTCCTCGGCCGTCGGCACGGCGCCCGGCTGCTCGCGGTCCCCCAGCACATAGGCGCGCACCGCGCCGTGGGGCACGTGGGTGCCGATATCGACGGTGCGGGGGAGCTTTTCGAGTGCGTCGAGATATTCGGGGAAGGTCTCCCAGTCCCAAGTGATCCCCTCGGCAAGCGCGGTGCCGGGAATGTCCTCGACCCCTTCCATCAGGCTGATCAGCCATTCGTGGCGGTCGGGGCGGGCGGGCGCGAAGCCGACCCCGCAATTGCCCATCACCACGGTCGTCACCCCGTGCCAGCTCGACGGGGCCATCTCCTGATCCCAGGTGGCCTGCCCGTCATAATGGGTGTGAATGTCGACAAAGCCCGGCGCGACCACCTTGCCGCCAGCGTCGATCTCCTCGGCGGCGCTGCCGTGGACCGTGCCGACGGCGGCGATGAGCCCGTCCCTGATCGCCACATCGCCGGTGAAGGCGGGTGCGCCGGTGCCGTCAATGATCGTGCCGCCCCGGATGATGAGGTCGTATTGCGCCATGTTCTCTCTCCCTTTGCGAGGGAGAATGTCGCAATCCGGACGGGCTGTCCAGCGGCGGCGGAGCTAGGCCGCCGCCATCCGCCGCGCTTCCTTCTCGGTTTCCGGTGCGTCGAGGAATTCGCGGATCGCCGCCACGCTTTCGTCTGAGTGGGTGAGCAGGAACAGGTGCCCGCCGCCCGCGAAGGTGATCAGCCGCGAATTGGGGATCATCGCCTTCAGGATCTTGCCGTTGGCGAGCGGGACGATCTGGTCATCCTCACCCATCATGATCAGGGTTTCCTTGGTCATGAAGGGCAGGGCGGGCAAGCTCGTCCAGCCGAGCATGCACATCAGCTGGTACATGTAGCCGCGCGGGGAGGGCGGCTTGAGGCGGCCGATATGGCTGTCCTTCTGGTGCTCGGCCCCGTCCTTGTCGACCCCGCCGTAGAGCGTGGCGAAGTGCTCGTTCATGAATTCCGGATCGATGTAGCGGCGCGGATCGGCCATCTTGGTGAAGGCCGCGGGGTTGCCCGGCACCATCACCATGCCCGGTGTGGTCGCGATCAGCGTGAGGCGGCGGGTGCGGCCCGGATGCTGGAGCGCGAAGTGCTGCGCCATCGCGCCGCCCCACGAAACGCCCATGACGTCGACTTCGTCGAGCCCGTATTTCCCCAGCAATTGTGCTGCGGTCCAGCTCATCGTGAAGGGGTTGTAGGGCACCAGCGGATCAGGCGATTCGCCCGTGCCCGGCATGTCGAACATGATGAAGCCGCGCTCGGGCAGGGCCGCCGCCAGCGGGGCCACGGCCTCGATGTTCGCGCCGATGCCGTTGAAGAACAGGATCGGCAGGTGATCGGAGGGCATATCGAGCCGCCATGCAGCAGTCCGTAGCGTCCGGCCGCCCACTTCCACCATCGAGACGACCGCGTCGTCCATTGCATTGGCCACGAATTCACGTCCTTTCTGGCACCCCGCAGGGGGGTGGGTTGGGCGCTTTCGTGGATCCCTCACGAAAGCGCCCGCAGGTTCTTGCGCGGGCTGCGAGGGCCCGCTGGCGCGATGCGCCTTATCAGACTTCTTCGACGACGTAGAGTCCCGGAGCCGGATCGCCGGCAGGATGGGCGGTGCTGCCGAGGCTCGCGGGCGCAGGCTGCTTGTCGCCCGAACGCGCCTGCACCCACTCCATCCACAGCGGCCACCAGCTGCCCTTCACCTCCTCGGTGCCCTGCAGCCATTCGTCGGCAGTCGCGGGCAGCTTGCCCTTGTTCTTCTGGACGTAATACTTCGCCTTGGGATTGCCCGGCGGGTTGAGGATCGCCTGCATGTGGCCGCTCTGCGACAGCACGTAGGTGACGTCCTTGGACCCGAACAGCTGGGTCGAACGGTAGGTCGCCTTCCACGGGGTGATGTGGTCGGTCACCCCGCCGAGGATGAACAGGTCGGCGGTGACCTTGCTGAGATCGACCTTGTGCCCGGCCATCTCGACCTCGCCCTGCTTGGTGAAGGCCAGGGTTTCGAACAGCGTCAGGAAGTCGCCCATCAGGCTGGCCGACAGGTTGGTGGCATCGGCATTCCAGAACAGCACGTCGAAGGCCGGTGGGTCCTGCCCGAGCAGGTAGTTGTTGATGACGTAGTTCCAGATCAGATCATTGGGCCGCAGCCAGGCGAAACCGCGCGCTAGATCGTCGGCCTTGATCACGCCCGCCTTCATCGCGCGCTGACGGGCGAGCTGCATCCCGTTCTCGCTGACCAGCGATCCGGCCTCGATATCGGTCGGCTTGGGGTGGAGCACGCAGACCATCAGCGTCAGCGTCCCGAGGATCGGATTGCCGGTCGCCGCCAGCTTGGAGGCGAGCACCGAGGCGGTCTGTCCGCCCGAGCAACCGGCCGAAACGTTAACTTTCTTCGACCCCGTGATTTCCGACACCACCTCCAGCGCCTTCTCGCAGGCGGCGATGTAATCGGCCATGCCCCAGTGGCCCTGTTCCTTGCTGGGGTTGCGCCACGAGATCACGAAAGTCTGGATGCCGTTGTCGACCTGCCACTTGATCACCGATTTGTCGGGCGACAGATCGTTGATGTACATCTTGTTGATCTGCGGCGGGATGGTCAGCTGCGGGATCGCGTAGACCTCCTCGGTGGTCGGCGCGTATTGCAGCAGCTCCATGATCTCGTCGCGATAGACCACCGCGCCCTTCGAGGTGGCGATGTTCTCGCCCAGCTTGAAGGGCCGCTTGTCGACCTGGCTGACCATGCCCTTGTTGTGGACGAGGTCGTTGTAGGCGTTCTGCAGCCCCTTGATCAGGCTCAGGCCGCCCGAATTGATGATCTGCTTCTGCGCGGTCGGATTGCCGGCCAGCGTGTTGGTCGGCGCGAGGCCGTCGAGGATGATATTGGCGATGAAATTCGCGCGGTTGCGTTCGAGTTCGTCGAGCTCGAGCTCTTCCAGCCAGTTCTTCATCCCCTTCTGCACGGCCAGGTAATATTGCGCACCGGCGCGGAAGAAGGGGTTATACTGCCAGGCCGGATCCATGAACCGCTTGTCCTTGGGATCGGGCGCAAGCTCGCTCTTGCCGGTCATGATCTTGACCATGTCCTGCGCCATCGCGGTCGAGTGGCGGATAAAGCGCGAGGGATCGGACGCGGTCTCGCGCAGGAGGAGCGCGACGGCGCTGACGAAGTCCTCGCGCGCCACCCCGATCAGCGGCCCCAATGCGTTGGTCGACTGGGCGGCCTCGTTCTCGAGCCTTACTTCGCTTTGTGCCATGGGATCCCCTTGTCCTGACGTTTTGTTGTGCGGCGCGCGGCCGGGTCCAAGATGCAGCCAGCCGCAGCAAGTTGCAAGCATTCGCAGGCGGCCCGCGCAGGCGCAATTTCGGGGCTCCGTAAGGGACTTGTTTACCGCTTCGATTCACGCTTTTCCAAGGGGTGACGGCGCATTGCCTGTCCATGTCAGGGTCGCCCGCGAGATTGCATTCCGAAACCGCCTTCGCCGCTTTCGCGGACGAGGATTTCGACGCGTCCGAAGCCGGGGCTGACACCACCGACAGCGGTCTGCGCGCCAGCACCGAACGCCGCGCCGCCGAACGCCTCCAGCCCGAGCGGCTCGCCGATATCGCCCAGACTGTAAGCGCGGCCGAGGAGGAGCAGCATTTCTACCTGCCGCCGCGCAGCCGCCCGATGGCGGTGTCGCTGCTGGTCGCCTTCGGTCTTGCCGCCGCCGTCTCGCCGGTTCTGCCGGGCTTGCCCTCGGTGATCGGCGGCCTGATCGCTGTGGGGCTGTTCGCGGTCGGCGGATGGTTCGCCGCGATCGAGCGTCGAAGCGAGACAGAGCGCCCGATGCGCGTCGCGCTACTGGTCGTCGCCAATATCCTGCCGATGGCCTGCGCGGGCTATGCGCTGGGCGCGGCGATCCCCAGCGGCCTGCCGTGGCAATGGGCAGTGGCGACGCTGGTTTGCATCAACGCGGCGGCCGCCGTGCTGTTCTCCGGCCGGATCCCCTCGCTGTTCTGCGCTAAGATCGCCAGCTGGGCGGGGTTTGTGACAATGGCCGCGCCGGGCCTGCTGACCTTCGCCGCGCTGACCGGCGCGGGGGTGACGCTGGCGCTGATCGCGCAGATCGAATGGCGCGCCGCCGAACGCCGCCGGGCACTGCGCGAGGCGCGCGAGCGGGTTGCGGCGCGCGCCGAGGACATCCTGCGCAGTTTCGAGGAAAGCGGGCAGGGCTGGTTCTGGGAAACCGACCGGCGCGGCCTTATCACCTATATCTCGCCCAAGGCGGCGCGGGTGCTGGGGCGCAGTCCCGACAGCCTGCGCGGCGCCTCGCTGCGCGAACTGATTGCTGCGGGCGAGGAAGGCGCCGAAGCCGAGCGCGCGCTCGCCTTCCATCTCTCCGCGCGCTCGCAATTCCAGGATCTCGAACTGCGCGCCGCGTCCCCGGGCGAAGATCGCTGGTGGGCGCTGAGCGGCCGTCCGGTCTATGATTCCTACAAGAACTTCTGCGGCTTCCGCGGCCATGGCACCGATCTGACCGAGCAGCGCCGCAGTGAGCAGCAGGTCTCACGCCTCGCGCTCTACGATTCGCTCACCGGGCTCGCCAACCGGGTGCAGATGAGCCAGGCGCTCGAACAGATTCTCGCCGCACCGGCCAAGCGCGAGCGGGCCTGCACGGTGCTGATGCTCGATCTCGACCGCTTCAAACAGGTCAACGACACGCTCGGCCACCCGGCCGGCGATGCGCTGCTGCGGCAGGTCGCCCAGCGGCTCGAGCGGGCGATCGGTGCCAACGGGCGCTGCGGGCGTCTGGGCGGGGACGAATTCAAGGTCATCATCCCCGGCGAGCGCAGCCCCGAGGACCTCGCGGCCATCGCGCAAGAGATCATCGAACTGCTCTCGCAGCCCTACATGATCGGCGGGCAGAGCGTGGTGATCGGCGCCTCGGTCGGGATCGCGCGTGCGCCGTTCGACGGGACCACCAGCGAGGTGCTCATCCGCAGCGTCGATCTGGCGCTCTATGCCGCCAAGGATGCCGGCCGCGGGGTCGCGCGCTTCTACGAGCCGGGCCTGCACGCCGCCGTCGAGGAGCGAGCCGCGCTCGAACAGGATCTGCGCGAGGCGATCACCCGCGGCGAGCTCAAGCTGTGGTATCAGCCGGTGGTCTATGCCGCGAGCGAGACGGTGGTCGGCTTCGAGGCGCTGATGCGCTGGGATCACCCGCAGCGCGGCTGCCTGTCTCCTTCGCAATTCGTGCCGATTGCCGAGGATGCGGGGCTGATCGACCGGCTCGGGCAATGGGCGCTGCAGACCGCCTGCGCCGAGCTGGCGCGCTGGCCCGAGAACATCCGCTGTTCGGTCAATGTCTCGGCGCTGCAATTCGCCAATCCCGAATTGCCCACCATTGTCGCCTCGGCGTTGGCGCATAACGGCATCGACCCGTCACGGCTCGAGCTGGAGATCACCGAAAGCGTGTTTGTCAGCGACACGCCCGGCACCGAGGCGACTTTCCGCGCCCTGAAACAACTGGGTGTGCGGCTCGCGCTCGACGATTTCGGCACCGGCTATTCCTCGCTCGGCTATCTGCGCAAGGCGCCGTTCGACCGGATCAAGATCGACCGCAGTTTCGTGCGCGGCGCGACCGAGCAGGGCAGCCGCAACGGCGCGATCATCGCTGCGATCACCAGCCTCGCCGAAGTGCTGCACATGGACACCACTGCCGAAGGGGTCGAAACTCACGACGAGCTCGAACTGGTGCGCCTGCTGGGGTGCAGCCATGTGCAGGGCCACATCTATTTCCCGCCGATGAGCGCCAGCGACGCGGCATCGCTGGTGGCGGGCGATCTGTGTGCGGTGGCAAATGGTCCGCAATCGGCCCGCGCCCCGCGCTATGCGGTCCTGCGCAAGGTCGTGGTGGTGCACCGCGGCACCCGTCACAACGCCACCTTGCGCAATATCTCCGAGGGCGGGGCGATGATCGAGGGCCTGTGGAACATGACCGAAGGCAGCGTGCTGCGGGTCGAGTTCAGCCCCAGCCAGGCGATCACCGGACAGGTGCGCTGGTCGCAGGAGAACCGGCTCGGCGTCGAATTCCACCTGCCGCTTCGCGCCCGCGGCGATGGCAGCTTCGCCCTGCCACGCGGCACCGAGGCCTGCATCGGAAATGATGGTTAGCCGGCCGTTAGCCACAAGCTTCAAGACTGGCGCTTAGCCAAAAAATAACCATCGGGCTTTACTCACAGGTCATTGACGGCCGGTCTTGCGCGCAAGCCGCACAGGTCCGGCTCTGCGATTTCGAAAGGTTAGCCCAGAGTGTCCCTCAAGGGTCTCTTGTCATCGCGCGGCCCATCCGCGCTGCGCGGCCTTCGCGGTCAGGCGGCATCGGCGCTGTCCGATGGCGAACGGCTGGCGATGCTCGACGAGCTGGAAAAGTCCGGGCTCGGCTGGTTCTGGGCGAGCGACGCCGCAGGCAAACTGACCTACATCTCTGCCGCGATTGCCGAACGGCTCGATGTGCCGCTGACCGATCTGCTCGGCCAGCCGCTCACCGGCATCTTCACCGCCGCCGAACGCGAAGGGCGCGCCAAGTCGCTCTCGCTGATGCTCGGCGCACACAAGGCTTTCACCGGCATGGCGGTGCGCGCCGCGCGCAGGCCTGACGGCCCGGTGCTGCGTCTGGCCGGGCAGCCGGTGTTCACCTCAGGGGATCGCTTCGCGGGCTTCCGCGGCACCGGCGCCGACATCACCGACGAGTTCTACCGCGAGGAGGAAACCGCGCGGCTCGCCCGGTTCGATTCGCTCACTGGCCTGTCGAACCGCCACCGCATGGCGCATCAGATTGAGACCACGCTGACCGCGTTCAAGGCCGCGCGCCGCAACTGCGCGGTGATGATGCTCGATCTCGACCGCTTCAAGCATGTCAACGACACGCTCGGTCATGCTGCCGGGGACGAACTGCTCAAGCAGGTCGCCGCGCGCCTCACCCGTGCGATCGACCGCGAATGCGAGATCGGGCGGTTGGGCGGCGATGAATTCCAGGTGCTGCTGCCCGATATCGACGATCGCGGCGAACTCGGCGAGCTGGCGGCCAAGATCATCGCGATGCTGCGCCAGCCCTACAGTCTCGAAGAGGGGCGCTGCGTGATCGGCGCGTCGGTTGGCATTGCGATCGCGCCGCATGACGGGGTCAATCACGAGGAAATCGTGCGCGCGGCCGACCTTGCGCTTTATGCCGCGAAAAACGGCGGGCGCGGGCAGTACCGGTTCTTCTCGGGCGAGCTCGAGAACGAGACGATCTTCCGCCGCCGGCTCGAACAGCATCTCGGCGAAGCGCTGAGCGAGGAGCAGCTGTTCCTGCGGTTCGAGCCGATCGTGAACGGCGCGACGCAGACGGTGCAGGCGGTCGAGGCGCATGTGTGCTGGAACCACGCCGAACGCGGGATCATCGACGAGGAGGAATTCGTCCAGATCGTCGAGGGCTCCAGCCTGATCGGCGAGGTCGGGATGTGGGCGATCAACGAGGCTTGCCGCCGTGCGGCCGACTGGCCCGACAGCGTGCGCATCGCGGTGAACGTTCCGGTGGCGCTGTTCCTCTCGGAAACCTTCGTCGAACAGGTCAGCGAGGCGCTGTCCGATACGGGGCTGGCAGCGAACCGGCTCGAGCTGGAAATCAGCGAGGCGGTGTTCTTCGGCGATACCGCGGTGGTCGACCGCACGCTCGCCAGCCTGTTCAAGATCGGTGTGCGCATGACGCTCGACGAGTTCGGCTCGGGCTATTCCTCGCTCGCCTATCTGCGCCGCGCACCGTTTGACTCGATCAAGATCGACCAGAAGCTGCTGGCAGAAGTGGAACGCCACGATAGCCGCGAACTGGGGCTGGTGCGGGCGATCGTGGCGCTGGCCGGCGCGCTGGAGATGGACACCATCGCCAACGGCATCGAAAGCGCGCCGATGCTCGCGCTGCTGAGCGAATGCGGGGTGCGCTACCTGCAGGGCCCGATCTTCAGCGAGCCAGTCGATCAGGACATGATCGCGCAGGAGATCGCGGGCGGGACGTGGAAGATCGAACCCGGCTCGAACCGCACCCGCCGCGCCCGGCGCCGCACCGTGTTCCGCAAGATCCAGGTGATCCACGACGACTATGCCTACGAGGTAACGCTGCGCAACCTGTCGCGCACCGGCGCGCTGATCCAAGGGCTGGCGGATGTGCCCAAGGGCACGCAGTTCGTTGTCGATCTCGGCGGCGGGCAGCTTGCCGTGGCGACCGTGACGCGCTCGAGCGGCGATACGCAGGGGCTGGAATTCGAGCAGTCGTTGGTCGATGACGGTTCGGGCGGACTGTGTACCCGCAACCGCGTCTCGCCCTATGCGCTGGCCTCCGCCGGAGCCCCGCTCGCCGCGCTTGCCCCGGGCAGCTATCAGGGCATGATGGGTGGGCTGATCGACCAAAGCGGCGCCCCCAAATTCGGTTATGCCCACAGCGCGAGGATCGACTGAGGGCTGTTGCGTTTTTCTCGAATGACTTTGCGGCACCGCAACGCTAAGTCGCGGGCGCAATGACTGACCTTTCCAAGATCCGCAATTTTTCGATCATCGCGCATATCGACCATGGCAAGTCGACCCTCGCGGACCGGCTGATCCAGTTCACCGGAGGCCTCTCCGAGCGTGAGATGTCCGCGCAAGTCCTTGATAACATGGACATCGAGAAAGAGCGCGGGATCACCATCAAGGCCCAGACCGTCCGCCTCACCTACACCGCCAAGGACGGCGAGACCTATCAGCTCAACCTGATGGACACCCCCGGCCACGTCGACTTCGCCTATGAAGTCAGCCGCTCCCTCGCCGCCTGCGAGGGCGCGCTGCTCGTCGTCGACGCCGCGCAGGGCGTGGAAGCCCAGACCCTCGCCAACGTCTACCAGTCGATCGAGCACGATCACGAGATCGTCCCCGTCATCAACAAGATCGATCTGCCCGCCGCCGAACCCGAAAAGGTCCGCCACGAGATCGAGGAAATCATCGGCCTCGACGCCTCGGATGCCGTCCTTGCATCCGCCAAGTCGGGGATCGGCATCGCCGAGGTGCTCGAAGCCGTCGTCACCCGCATCCCCGCGCCCAAGGGCACGGTCGACGCGCCGCTCAAGGCGAGCCTCGTGGACTCGTGGTACGACCCCTATCTCGGCGTCGTCATCCTCGTGCGCGTGATCGACGGTAAGCTCACCAAGGGCCTCAACATCCGCTTCATGCAGGGCGGCACCCAGCACCTTGTCGACCGCGTCGGCTGCTTCACCCCCAAGCGCACCGACCTCTCGGAGCTCGGCCCGGGCGAGATCGGCTTCATCACCGCCCAGATCAAGGAGGTGGAGCAGGCCCGCGTCGGCGACACCATCACCACGGTGAAGGGCGGGGCGAGCGAGGCGCTGCCGGGCTACAAGGAAGTCCAGCCGGTGGTGTTCTGCGGGCTGTTCCCGGTCGACGCCGCCGACTTCGAAAAGCTGCGCGAGTCCATCGGCAAGCTGCGCCTCAACGACGCCTCCTTCTCCTACGAGATGGAGAGCAGCGCCGCGCTCGGCTTCGGCTTCCGCTGCGGGTTCCTCGGGCTGTTGCACCTTGAAATCATTCAGGAACGCCTCAGCCGCGAATATGACCTCGACCTCATCACCACCGCGCCTTCGGTGGTCTATCGCGTCCATCTCGGCCACTCCAAGACCGAGGACGCCAAGGTCATCGACATCCACAACCCCGCCGACTGGCCGGACGTGAACCGCATCGAGATGATCGAGGAGCCGTGGATCAAGGCGGTGATCTACACCCCCGACGAATATCTCGGCAGCATCCTGAAGCTGTGTCAGGACCGCCGCGGCATCCAGACCGAACTGACCTATGTGGGCGGCCGCGCGCAGGTGACCTACGAACTGCCGCTCAACGAAGTGGTGTTCGACTTCTACGACCGGCTGAAGTCGATCAGCCGTGGCTACGCCAGCTTCGACTACGAGCAGATCGGCAGCCGCGAGGGCGACCTCGTGAAGATGAACATCCTCGTCAACAACGAGCCGGTCGACGCGCTCAGCCTGATCGTCCACCGCGGCGTCGCCGAAGAGCGCGGCCGGGGGATGTGCGAGCGCCTCAAGGACCTGATCCCGCGCCACCTGTTCAAGATCCCGATCCAGGCCGCGATCGGCGGCAAAGTGATCGCCCGCGAGACCATCGCCGCGCTGCGCAAGGATGTGACCGCAAAGTGCTATGGCGGTGACATTACCCGGAAGAAGAAGCTGCTGGAGAAGCAGAAGAAGGGGAAGGCGCGGATGCGGGAGTACGGCAATGTGTCGATCCCGCAGGAGGCGTTTATTGCTGCGCTGAGGATGGGGGAGGAGTGAAGCCCCGCGAGTAAGCGAAGCTTACGAGCGAGAGGCTGTAACTCCGGCCGGCGGGTGGCCGCAGGCCAACCCGTTCGACGTCATGGCCGCGGCTTTGCCGCGGCTGGTTTTCTTCTTCCCGTTCGCCCTGAGCTTGTCGAAGGGCCGTTCTTCCCTTCCGTCGCTGCGCGCTACTCAAAGAAAGTGCAGTCCTTCGACAAGCTCAGGACGAACGGTTCTGGGTGAGGGGGATCGCAGGTGGTGGAATTGCGGGGAGCAATCTCCACCCTCGTACACGACTTACTTATGCCTGTTCTGGATTTGGAGCGACACGCTTGAAGTCGCCTTTGAACTCGCCCTCTATTCCATCCTGATCTAGAGGATCTCCAATCGAAAAATCGCGCATGTAAACACGAACGGTTTGAGAGTTGGATTTTTCCTTCATCACTATCAATAGCTGTGCTTCTTTTTGGTTGCCGATTCGCAGACCACCCGTGTTTGCACCACGTCCAGGCTCAGTATCGTAGCCCACCATAATCATTTCTTGGACTACACTCGCGGAGTACAGTTGGCGCGGCGGGTCGCCTTCGACTTCAATGATGTAGTACACAAATGAGCCCGGTTCTGCATCGCTGAATCGGAGGGCATGAAACTGCGGTTTGCCCGTCGCCTTGCATCTGATCGTCGCGACCAGCTCGGGACGATTGTATATAAATCGTGCTCCATGCCATGTTACTTTACGTCGTTCTTCAGCGGCGACAACGAAGGGCGCGCGTGCCAGCATAAGAACTGCCCATGCCGGCAATGCGAACAGCATTGCTCTGGCTGCTAGCTCCCATTCACTTTTTTCGCTGCTCATAGCTTCTCGATCGGCCGAGGCGAAGATGAGGGCCGTTGTAGCGAAGGCTACAATTAGCGAGAGCAGCTGCTCCATGTTCCACAGGGGCGCCCAAAACTCGCGCCAAAAAACGGGAAGAATTTTCCTAATACGCCTTTGGCGTTTTGCGCGTCGGATGTCTCGCTCGTTCACATGATTAGAATAGCACTGCCACGCAAATCGCGAAGTTTGAAGCAACCCTTGTCCACGCAAAGTTTTCGAGGTTTTAGTGTGACCTAGATAGACTTGGTGCGCGGCGGATTGTAGTGCGGTCTTCATACCAAAGGGATTACCTACCCCGCCCCTCCACCATCCTAAGGATGGTCCCCCTCCCTTCAAGGGAAGAAAAGTCCCAGCCACGGCAAAGCCGCGGCCATGACGTCGAACGGGATCACCCCTCGCTCTGCGTCGGGGCGACCCGCCGGCCGGGTCGGGTGATGCGCTGACGCGCACCGGCTTGCAGCTTGCCGTTCGCTGCGCGAACGTCTGCGCTGCGCGCCTTCACTCCTCCGGCCCAACCAACCGCAACCCCTCCGGCGGATCAAAGTGATCCCCCCGCGCCTGCCACTTCACATCGAGCACCGCGCGGGTCTTCGCGTCGGCGTTCATCGCGGCGAGGTCGCGGTCGCGCAAGGCGATGAAGTGCGCCCAGGCGCTGCGGGTCTCCTCCGAGAGGGCGGCCCAGCGGTGTTCGGCCTCGCGCTGGAAGCGGGTGCGCAGGTCAGTGATCTTGCGGTCTATTCTGGCGCGCACCTCTTCGGGCGTGACGTTGGGCTGCTCGGCCTCCCATTCCTTGCGCCACTGCTTCTTGTGGCGTTCGAGCTCCATCCGGCCGATCGCGTTCAATGCCTTGGGGGCGCCGTCGGCGAAGCGCTCGGGGGCGCGGTTGCGCAGGATGAACATCAGCAACCGGTCGTTGTAGCGGCGGCGGGTGCCGATGAGCTTGCCGTAGGAATAGAGCGGTTCCTCCACGCCGTTGAGGGCGCGGTCCATCACCACGTCCTCGACCCGGGCGACGCCGAGCTGGAGCGCGGCCTCCCACGCCTTGCGGAAGGTCTCGGCGCCGGGCTGGCGGCGCAGGTGGTAGGCGCCGACGGTGCTCATGTTGACCGCCTTGCACGCGGCCTCGACCGAGCCGGTGTCGGCCAGCGCCTCGATGAAGGCGATCTGGCGCTCGGGCGTCCAGCCGTCGTGGCGCGCGCACTGGCGCGGGACGGGGGTGAAGGGGGGCAGCTCTCCGGCAGGGACGGGGAGGCGGGTGGTGCGGGGGTCTTTGCGTCTGGTCATGGGATGGAGAGGAACACAAAACGGGCGTGTAGGAAAATGTGGGCGGATCGCGCAGGCCGTGCGGGCTTCACTTGGCGTTCAGCGCGCCCCTCGCTATAGGGTGCGCCATGGTGACCACGTTCTCTTCCCGTATCGCGCGCGCGGCTCTGATCGCGGCGGCGCTTGCCACCACTGCCGGGTGCGCCCGTTCGACCGAGGGCAAGGACGTCGCCTACGTCGCGCGTGACGTCGAATCGCTCTATGCCGAGGCGCAGCGGCGGCTCGATCGCGGCAACACGCTGGTCGCCGCGGCGCTGTTCGACGAGGTCGAGCGTCAGCACCCCTATTCGCCCTGGGCCCGCCGCGCGCAGCTGATGAGCGCCTTCAGCTATTACATCGCGCGCGACTACAACAAGGCGATCCAGAACGCGCAGCGGTTCCTGTCGATCCACCCGGGCAACAAGGACGCGCCTTACGCCTATTATCTGATCGCGCTCTCCTATTACGAGCAGATCAGCGATGTGAACCGCGACCAGAAGATCACCGAGCAGGCGCAGACCGCGCTGCGTGAGGTCAACCGGCGCTTCCCGCAGACCGAGTATGCCGCCGACGCGCGGCTGAAGCTCGATCTGGTGGCGGATCACCTCGCGGGCAAGGAAATGGAGATCGGCCGCCATTACCAGCGCATGGGCATGTGGCTCGCCGCCGACATGCGCTTCCGCAACGTGGTCGAGAAGTTCGACACCACCAGCCACACGCCCGAGGCGCTCTACCGTCTGACCGAGAGCAGCCTCGCGCTCGGCATCCCCGAGGAAGCGGTGAAGTACGCAGCCGTGCTCGGCGCCAACTACCCCGGGACCGAGTGGTACGAGAAGGCGTTCAAGCTGGTGAACAAGCACGCCGAGGGCGTCACCGCGAGCTGATCCTTACCGGCGTGTCTGCGCGTCGAGCCACGCCGCGACCTGCGGCATGGGGCGTTCCTTCATCTGCTCCCTGAGCGTGCGCCCACCGAAATGGCGCCCCACCGGCCGCGCGCCGCTGCCGCAGGCGGCCCGCCTCAGCCGCCCGCCAGCACCAGCACCATTCCGCCTGCCGCCGACAGAGCCAGCACGCGCAGCACCGGCCATTTGAGGGCGAAGGTCAGACCCGCCGCGACCACCGCCAGCACCGCCGCGCGCCAGTCGAGCGAGGCGGGATCGGGCCAGAACAGCCGCAGCGGTCCGAAGCGGCGCTCGCCCACTGCGGCGAACAGCACGTGGAGCGCGAACCATACGGTGAGATTGGCGATCACGCCCACCACCGCCGCCGTCACCGCCGCCAGCGCGCCCTTCAATCGCACTGCGTGGCCCAGGCGGTCGATCCACGGGGCGAGCGCGAAGATCCACAGGAAGCAGGGCGCGAAGGTCACCCAGGTGGTCAGCCCCGCGCCCAGCAGTCCGGCGACCAGCGGCGAGAACGGCGCAGGGTCGCGGAAGGCAGCAAGATAGCCCACGAACTGCGTCACCAGGATCAGCGGCCCGGGCGTCGTCTCGGCAAGGCCCAGCCCGTCGGCCATCTCGCCCGCTTGCAGCCAGCCGAAGGTCTGCACCGCCTCCTGCGCCATATAGGCGAGCACGGCATAGGCCCCGCCGAAGGTCACGATCGCGAGCTGCGAGAAGAAGGCCCCGATCTGCCACAGCACATGGTTCTGGCCGAGCGTTGCCGCGACCGCCACCATCGGCGCGGCCCAGACCGCGCCCCACAGCGCCACCGCCTGCACCGTGCTGCGCCACGGGCGGGGCGGCAGATTGTCGGGCGCGCCGGTCCCCGGTTTCAGCCCCAAAAGCTCTGGCCGCACTGCCGCCGCCGCCAGCCCGATCACGCCTGCGCCCAGCACGATCAGCGGGAAGGGCAGATCGAGCAGGAATAGCCCGGCAAAGGCCCCCGCCGCCAGCGCGCGCTTCAGCCCGCCATCGAGCGCGCGCCCCGCGATCCGCAGCAAGGCCTGCACCACGATCGCCAGCACCGCTGCCTTCACGCCGAGGAACAGCGCCTCGACCAGCGCGAGGTTCGCCGCCAGCGCATAGAGCACCGACAGCGCGAGGATGATCAGCGCTCCGGGGATCACGAAAAGCAGCCCCGCCGCCAGCCCTCCGCGCCAGCCATGCAGCCGCCAGCCGATCCATGTCGCCAGCTGCTGCGCCTCGGGGCCGGGCAGGAGGTGGCAGAAATTGAGCGCGTGGAGGAAGTCGCTTTCCGCAATCCAGCCGCGCTCCTCCACCAGCTCGCGGTGCATCAGCGCGATCTGTCCGGCCGGCCCGCCGAAGCTGAGGAAGCCGATCCGGGTGAACACCCGCAGCAGTTCGGCAAAGGAAGGGGAGGGTGAGGAGTCCAAGGGAGCAACAGAAGCAGTCAAGCCAACCTCGCATGGCATCGCCGCGCCGCAAGCGGCGGGGCTACGAGGCAACGCTTGGGCTTTTCTCGGCCTGAACGGGAGGTTGCTTTGCCCCGTTGCCGCAGACGATTATCGCGGGCGGGCGGCGCAAGCAAGCGGGCAGAGCAGGGGCAGCACGCTCCACCGCTCCGAAGCGCCTCGCCCCGAGGCTTGGGGATTGGCCGCGCTTGAGCAGGTGACGCGCGCAGCGGTGTGCGCTATCTGTTCCGCCGCCCATGCTGACCCGCCTCTCGATCCGCAACATCGTCCTCATCGAAGCGCTCGATCTCGACTTCGCGCGCGGGCTGGGCGTGCTGACGGGGGAGACGGGGGCGGGCAAGTCGATCCTGCTCGATGCGCTGGGGCTGGTTCTGGGCGACCGCGCTGAGACAAGTCTGGTTCGCGCCGGGGAGGACAAGGCCAGCGTCACCGCCAGCTTCGAATTCGCCGCGCTGCCGGCCAGCATCGCCGCCGCGCTCGACGATGCCGAGATCGCCATCGAACCGGGCGAGCCGCTGCTGATCCGTCGCCAGATCAAGGCGGACGGGGGCTCCAAGGCCTTCATCAACGATCAGCCGGCAAGCGTCGCCCTGCTGCGCGAACTCGCGCCCGCGCTGGTCGAACTCCACGGCCAGCACGATGATCGCGGCCTCGTGAACCCGCGCGGCCACCGGGCGCTGCTCGATCGCTATGCCGGGACGGACGTGGCGGGGTTGGAGCGCGCTTACGCCGACTGGGCGCGCACCGAAGCCCAGCTTTCCGAAGCGCGCGGAAGCGTGGAGCAGGCCAAGGCCGATCAGGACCTGCTGATCGCGCATCTCGCTGAACTCGCCGCCTTGGAGCCGGTGGCGGGCGAAGAAGAACGCCTCGCGCTGGCCCGCGCCGATATGCAGAAAGGCGAGAAGCTCTCGGGCGATCTCGAAGACCTGCGCCACCTGTGGGAGGGTTCGGATTCGCCGCTCGCCGCGCTGCGGGTCGCCGCGCGCAAGCTTGACCGGATCGCCGAGCAGCACCCCCTGCTGGCCGAGGCGCTGGCGGCGCTTGACCGCGCGGTGATCGAGGCGAGCGAGGCCGAGGACAAGCTCGCCAAGGCCGCCGAGGCGCTGGTGCATGATCCGATGGAGCTCGAACGCGCCGAAACCCGCCTGTTCGACCTGCGCGCCGCAGCCCGCAAGCACCGCTGCGAGGTCGACGATTTGCCCGAACTGATGCGCACCATGCGCGTCCGCCTCGACGCGATCGAGGGCGGGGAGGCGCAACTGGACGCGCTCGAGGCGGCGGCCAAGGAAGCCCGCAGCGCCTATGTCGCGGCGGCGGAAAAGGCGCACGCGGCGCGTACGGCGGCGGCGGGGAAACTCGATGCGGCGGTGGCGGCGGAGCTAGCGCCCTTGAAGCTCGACGCCGCGAAGTTCCGCACGCAGGTGGCGAAACTGGCTGAGGAGCGCTGGGGCGCACACGGCATGGATGCGGTCGAGTTCCTGATCTCGACCAACCCCGGTGCGGACTTCGCACCGCTGAACAAGATCGCGTCCGGCGGGGAGCTCTCGCGCTTCATCCTCGCGCTCAAGGTCGCGCTGGCGGAGCAGGGCGGGGCGGCGACGATCATCTTCGACGAGATTGACCGCGGCGTGGGCGGGGCGGTCGCCTCCGCCATCGGCGAGCGGTTGGCGCGGCTGGCGGCCAATGAGGGCCAGTTGCTGGCCGTGACGCACTCACCCCAGGTCGCGGCGCGCGGTGGACAGCATTACATGATCGCCAAGGCCTCCAGCGGCACGGTGACGAAGACGAGCGTTGTGCTGCTCGATGCGGCAGGCCGGCAGGAGGAGATCGCGCGGATGCTGTCTGGGGCGGAGGTCACCCCCGAAGCCCGCGCGCAGGCGGACCGGCTGCTGGAGGGGGTCTAGTCCCCGCGCTCTGCGGGCAGAACCGAACCTGCCGCAAGCTGCAAGACCTCTGCGGCAGGTTCCGTCTGGTTGCGCTTACGGCTGGCCGTACCACTGCCCGGTGCCGCGCGAGGCGTTGGTCGAAAACCATTCCATGGTCATGAGGCCGTTGCGCCCCTTCGCTTCGCCCGCAGTGCCCTGAATTCCGCCGACACAGCCGAGCGGCGTTTGCGGCCCGGGTTCGCCCACCCAGTTGCATCCCCAGATCACCGACGCGGTTCCGGTGTTGTCCTTCGTGGTGCAGCTCATATGGAGGTCGAACAGGCCGTTGTCGGGCTGGTCCATGCCGACGCAGCGCACGGTGCCCTTTTGCACCGATCCGTCCTGATAGGTGGTCGTGTAGGCCCCGTCGACGACTCCGCCCGCACCGGTGCGCTTGCCGTCCGGCCCCGTCATTCCGCCAATGGATTCAACGGGTTTCCAGGTGACATCATAAGTGAAACTCTGCGCCATTGCAGCACTCGAAAAAAGCGCCGGAACGATGCTGACGAATAGTAATGTTTTGATTGTCATGATTATGAGTCTCCCCCAAATCTGCAAGTTTAATTATACTTGCAGAAAATCTTGCGTTTTTTCGCAACCCGGGGATTTATAAAACATGTTTTTAGAAATTATACAAATGTGATTCAACAAGACAATGAATCGGTTGTATTTAATTAGATCGATAATTTTGATTGATTGATTGATCGATCGCAAAGATATTTCGTGGGGAAACAGCGCCCCGGGGCTGGTGTGGGACTTTTCCGCCATGAACTGATCGGGCATAGGCATCACTGAAGACATCGTTCCGATGGCGTGCAGCCACAGCGTCGAAATCGTCCAAACCCGAGCGCTCAGGCGCAAGCCGGTTGCAGGAGATGGCATGAGTGCTTTCCGCCCCCTCCTTTCGCTTCTCTTCCTCGCAACCGCCTGCACGCCTGCCACGCCAGCACCCGAGGAGGCCTCGCCCATGGTGCACCCCAACAACGCCACCTATGGCACCGACGCCAACCTTCCCGCCTCCAAGCCTGACGCGATCCTGCGCTACGCCGACCATCCGCGCGGTTTTGCCGAATTGCGGCTGCCAGAAGGCAAGGGCCCGTTCCCGCTCGCGGTGATCTATCATGGCGGGTGCTGGAAGACGGGCATCGCCTCGCAGGCCTACATGGCCCCACTCGCCACGCGCTGGCAGCAGGAGGGCATCGCCACGCTCAATGTCGATTACCGCGAGGTCGGGGACGGGGGCGGGTGGCCGGGCTCTTTCGTCGACTGGGCGGCTTCGGCGAAGCTGATCGAGGAGGTCGCCGCTAAGCACCCCATCGACCGTGCCCGCGTGACGTTAGTCGGCCATTCGGCGGGCGGGCTCCCCGCAATCTGGCTGGCGAGCGCGAGCGGGGAGGGCGGCCCGGTGGGCAAGCGCGCTGCGATCAAGGCGCGCGCGGCGATCGTGCTCGACGGGCCGGGCGATGTCGGGGCCGAGCAGCCTGCCTTCGACGCGCTGTGCCAGTTCTCGGCGGTCGCGCCCTTCATCGGCACCCCCGCGCCCGCGCGCACCAGCGAGATCTCGCCCGCTGCCCATGCGCCGCAGCTGGCGCGGGTGTTGTTCGTGCAGGCCAAGCTCCCCGCGCCCTCCGCCGCAACGCAGGCCGCGCTGGGGGCTGGCGGGGCGAAGGTCACCATCCGCGAGAACATCGGGCAAAGCCATTTTGCGATCATCACCCCCGGCAACCCCGTCCACGATGCGAACGAAGCGGCGATGCTGGCAGTGCTGCGGGGCGAATAAGGGGTTTCTGTGCGCCGCCGCGCTGCGCTATGCTGCTGCTATCCAAGGGGAGAATGCCATGAAGCCCGCCATTTCCGCCCTCGCTCTCGCCGCCACGCTCGCCGCCTGCACGCCGATGGAACCGGTTTCCGAGGCCCCCAAGGCCTCCGACGCGCGCTTCGCGGTGACCGACACGAAGGACTATGATCCCGTCACCGTCAATTCCCTCCCCGCCGATCCGCCGACCCTGAAAGTCGCCTACGCCGCGGCTTCCGAGCGGCAATATGGCGAGCTCAGGATGCCCCCCGGAAAGGGCCCGTTCCCGCTCGCGGTGATCTATCACGGCGGGTGCTGGGCGGGGATGGGCGGCACGTCGAATGTCGGCGCGCTCGCCAGCTTCCTGACGCAGAACGGGGTGGCGACCTGGACGCCCTCCTACCGCGAGATCGGATCGGACGGCGGCTGGCCCAACACCTTCACCGATTGGGCGCAGGGCCTGATGCACGTGAAGAAGCTCGCCAGGACCTATCCGCTCGATCTCACGCGGATCACGGTGATGGGCCATTCCGCCGGGGTGACGCCGGTGATGTGGCTGCCGAGCGGGCACAAGGGCGACGAGGCGATCAGCGCCGATCTCCCGCCGATTGCCGCCGCGGTGGTGCTCGACGGGCCGATGCGGATCGCCGATTTCGTCGGCGTGGATCAGGCGGTGTGCGGCGCGCCGGTGATCGCGACCATGATGGGCGGCTCGCCCGCCGAGCAGCCCACGCGCTACGCGATGCTCGATCCGCTCGCCAACAAGCCGCTGGTAAAGCGTCTGCTGGTGGTCGACGGGGCGCTGCCCGATCCCGATCCGGCGATGATCGCAGCCTTGCGCGGGCAGGGCATCGCGGTGGAGGTGATCCGCGTGACGCAGGACCAGCATTTCAACCTGCTGGTGCCGGGCACCAAGGATTTCGCCGCGATCGGTCCGGCGCTGCTGGACATTGCCGGCGGGCGCTGAAAAAGCGGGAGCCATGGGAATCGAAGGGCTGAGCGAGGCGGATGCCGCCAACGAGTTGATGCGGCTGGCGCGCGCCATCGCGAAGCATGACCGGCTGTATCATGCCGAGGATTCGCCGGAGATTTCCGACGCCGAATATGACGCGCTGGTTCGCCGCAATGCGGAGCTTGAAGCCGCCTTTCCGCACCTGATCCGCGAGGACAGCCCCTCGCGCAAGGTCGGTCACGCCATCGCCGCCTCGCCGCTCGGCAAGGTTGCGCACGAGGTTCGCATGATGAGCCTCGACAACGCCTTTTCTCCCGAGGAGGTCGCCGAGTGGCTGGCGCGGATGCGGCGCTTCCTCAACCTGCCCGAAGGCGAGCCGCTGGCGATCACCGCCGAGGACAAGATCGACGGCCTGTCGTGCAGCTTGCGCTACGAGAACGGCGTGCTGGTGCGCGCCGCGACGCGCGGTGACGGGCAGGTGGGCGAGGATGTGACGGCGAATGTCCAGTTCATCGCCGACATTCCGAAAGACCTCCGTTCGTCTCGAGCGCAGTCGAGAGACCTGTTCGGTGAGGGCGTCTCGACTTCGCTCGACGCGAACGGGGCTTGGGACGGCCCCGCCATCTTCGAGGTGCGCGGGGAGGTCTACATGGAAAAACAGGCCTTTACCGCACTCAATGCTGCGCAGCATGAAGCGGGCGGAAAGCTGTTCGCCAACCCCCGCAATGCCGCCGCCGGGAGCCTGCGGCAGAAGGATGCGAGTGTCACCGCGAAGCGCCCCTTGCGCTTCTGGGCGCACGGCTGGGGCGCGGCCTCGGAAGTGCCGGGGGCGACCCAGACCGAGGTGGTAGAGCGGCTCAAGGCATGGGGCTTTCCGGTCTCGCCGCTGTTTGCCCGCGTGGTCGGCGGGACGGAGGAAGTGGTCGCGCGCTTCGATGCGATCGGCAAGGCGCGGCCCTCGCTGCCCTATGATATCGATGGGGTGGTCTACAAGCTCGACCGGCTCGACTGGCAGGAGCGGCTGGGCTTCGTCGCCAAGGCCCCGCGCTGGGCGCTGGCGCACAAGTTCCCGGCCGAGCGGGCCGAGACCATCGTCGAGGCGATCGACATTCAGGTCGGGCGGACGGGCAAGCTGACTCCGGTCGGCAGGCTCGCGCCGGTGCTGGTGGGCGGGGTGACGGTGACCAATGTCACGCTTCACAACCGCGACGAGATTGCGCGGCTGGGCCTGCGTGTCGGCGACCGCGTGGTGATCCAGCGCGCCGGCGATGTGATCCCGCAGGTGGTCGAGAACCTGACCCGCGAGGAGGCGCGCCCGGCCTTCCCGTTCCCCGATCACTGCCCCGAATGTGGGTCTGAGGCGGTGGCCGAGGAGGGCGAGGTCGATGTGCGCTGCACCGGCGGGTTGATCTGCCCGGCCCAGCGCACCCAGCGGCTCGAACATTTCGTCTCCCGCAAGGCGCTTGATATCGAGGGGCTGGGGGAAAAGACCATCGCGCAGTTCTTCGCCCTCGGGTGGCTGGAGAGCCCGGCGGATATCTTCCGGCTGCGCGCACGCCGCAGCGCCATTCTCGAACTCGAAGGCTGGCAGGAAAAGTCGGTCGACAACCTGATCGCCGCGATCGAGGCCAAGCGCGCGCCCGATGCGGCGCGGCTGCTGTTCGCGCTCGGCATCCGGCACGTGGGCGAGGTCACCGCGCGCGATCTGATGAAGAACTTCCACGAATTGCCGGTGCTGCGCGAGCTGGCCGAGCGCGCCCATGCCGGCGATGCGGAGGCGGCGGCCGAACTCACCGCCATCGACGGCATCGGCCCTTCGGTGGTCGAGGCGCTCGGCGATTTCTTCCACGAGCCCCACAATGTCGCGGTGTGGGAGGATCTGCTCGGCGAGGTCACCCCGCCGCGCTACGAGGTGCAGACCGTCGCCAGCCGCGTCGCGGGCAAGACCGTGGTATTCACCGGCAAGCTCGAAACCATGAGCCGCGACGAGGCCAAGGCGCAGGCCGAACGCCTCGGGGCCAAGGCGGCGGGCAGCGTCAGCGCGAAAACCGATCTGCTGATCGCCGGGCCGGGCGCGGGATCGAAGCTCAAGAAGGCCGCCGAACTCGGGATCGAGGTGGTGGACGAGGCGGGCTGGGCGGCCATCGTCGCCGAGGCGGGGTAGGCGGCGAGCGGGGGAGGGGCGATGCGCAGGATAGCAAAGTGGCTCGCGGTGCTGGCGCTGATCGCCGTGATAGGCCTCGCCGCCGCCTGGGCGACCTCGCCCGATCCCAAGGGCAATCCGGCGACTTTCGAGGAGACGGCGCTCGCTCCCCAACTCGCCCCGATGGCCGAGGCGCTGACGCTGGCGGTCTATCGCGGGGAAGATGGAATGCCGGCCACGCTGCTGGTCACCGGCTTCGACGGGACGTCGGTGACGGGCATCCCGCTCGCCGCGCTGGGGGCTGACGAGACCGGCGATCCGCTGCGCGATCTCGCCACGCTCCCCCGCCTGCCGGGCGCCGCCGCCGCGCTGCCAGCCAGCCCGCGCCTGCGCCTGCCCTACGCGGCGCTGCTGCCGTCGGCCCCGAGCGGCACCATCCACATCGGCACCGGCACCAATTTCCCCGAACACGCCGAAGAGGCGAACAGCGGATCGGTGTTCCAGTTTCCCAAGTTCGGCGCCGCTAGCCCTGCGCGCACGACCATCGCCGCGCAGCCGGGCATCCTGCTCGATTACGAGGTCGAACTGTGCATGCGCTTCGACCGCGACATTGCCAGCCTCGCCGATTTCGACGCGGCGCTGAAAGGCGTGTTCCTGTGCGGCGATTTCACCAATCGCAACGCGCTGGTGGAGCTCGCCGATCCCGACAATCTCGATTCCGGCACCGGCTTTTCCGACGCCAAGAGCGGCCCCGGCCACTTCCCCTCCGGCCCCTTTCTGGTGGTGCCGCGCGACTGGCAACGGTTTGTCGCCGACACGCGCATGACCACCGCGGTCAACGGCGAGCGGCGGCAGGATGCGCGCGGGGGCGAGATGGTAATGGACTTCCGCGCCCTCGTCGCCAAGGCGCTGGGTGACATGGAACGCCCGCGCTTTCTCTATCGCGGGGGCTTTAACCGGCTGGCACCGCAGGGCCGGATCACGGCGGACATGACGCTGATGTCGGGAACCTCGGAAGGCGTGATCTTCACCCCGCCGTCGCGCGCGGACATGATCGAGGGCGGGCTCGCCTATCTGCTGGGCAGCGGGCCGCTTTCGGGTGAGGGGCTGGTCGATAGAGTGAAGCGCGAATTTCTCGCCAACGAGCTGGCGAGCGGACATTTCCTCCAGCCCGGCGACCGCGTGCGCCATGGCTCGAACTGGCTCGGCGAGATTGAGGTGGAGGTGATAGCGCCATGAGCGACTTGCTTACCGAACTCCACCCTCAGGCCCTGCGCATCGCGGCTCTGCTGCGCGCGCGGGGGGAGAAGGTCGCGGTGGCGGATGGGGCCACGGGGGGGCTCATCGCGGCCACGCTGCTGACCGTCCCCGGCGCGCTCGACTTTTTCGTGGGCGGCGGCGTGGTCTATTCCTTTCGCGCCCGCGACGTGTTGTTCGCCCTGCCGCGCGAGGCCTACAAGGGGATGCGCGGGGCGAGCGATGACTATGCGCTGCTGCAGGCCCGCGCGGTCCGCGACAATTTCGGCGCGGAATGGGGGCTGGCGGAGAGCGGTTCGGTCGGCGGATCGAGCCACCCCAGCGGTGCGCCCGCCGGGCGCTCGGTCGCCGCGCTGGCGGGGCCGGGGGGCGAGCACACCCGCCTGCTCGAAACCGCCTCGGATAACCGCATCGCCAACATGGCCGCCTTCACCCGCAACGCGCTGGCGCTGCTCGAAGACACCCTCGCACAATAATTTTCGTCCCCCCTGTCGAATCCCCGTTGCCAGCTGCGTCTCCCTGTCAGAGCCTCGCCACTTCCGGCGGGGCCGATGACGGAGACGACCCATGCAATTCATGTTGATGATCAATGAGGACGAGAGCGCCTATGCGGGCGAGGGCGGCGCGGCGCTGCTGGAGGCGACGCTGGCGGGGCACATGAAGCTCGCCGAGGATCTGGTCGCGGCCGGCGTGCCCTTCTCGGGCGAGCGGCTGAAGCCTGCCGCCACCGCCACCACCTTGCGCTTCGATCACGGCGCTGAGTCGCTGCATGACGGCCCCTTTGCCGAGACCCACGAGGAGCTCGGCGGGTTCTACATCATCGATGTCGCCAGCCTCGACGAGGCGCTCGCATGGGCGCGGCGCATTCCGGTGCCCAAGGGCGGGATCGAGGTGCGCCCGGTCTGGCCGATGGGGGCCGAAGGCTGAACCCGGCGCTGGCCGAGGCGATCATGGCGGCGCGGCCCCGCGTGGTGGCCGCGCTTGCCGCCCATTTGCGCGATCTCGATGTGGCGGAGGAGGCCTTTGCCGGTGCCGCCGCATCCTGCCTCGCGCTCGCCGAACCGCCGCGCGATGTGCCTGCGTGGCTATTCGTCGCGGGCAAGCGCCGCGCGCTCGATGCCCTGCGCAAGGCCCGCGCCGAAGCGCGCACGGCCGAGCGACATGCGGAGGTCGCCGAGATGGCCGATATCCTCACGCTCCCCGAACCGATCCCCGACGAGCGGCTGCGGCTGCTGTTCATCTGCTGCCACCCCGCGATTGCCCCCGAGGCGCGCACCGCGCTGGCGCTGAAGGTGATCTGCGGCCTGCCGGTCAGCGCGATCGCGCGGCTGTTCGTGGTGAGCGAAGCCACCATGTTCCAGCGCATCACCCGCGCCAAGTTGAAGGTGCGCGAGGCGGGGATCGCCTTCGAACTGCCGCCCCGGCGCGACTGGCCCGCGCGGCTGGAGGCGGTGCTGCTCGCGCTCGAACTCGCCTTCACCGCCGCCTATGCCGATGCCGGGGGCGAGCTTTCGGCCGATCTGGGCGAGGATCTCGGCGGCGAGGTCGAGCGGCTGGCGCTGCTGGTGGCCGAGCTGTTGCCCGAGGAGCCCGAGGCGCTGGGCCTTGCCGCGCTGGTGCTGCTGGCGCGGTCAAGGGCCGGGGCGCGGGTCGACGGGCAGGGCGCGATGGTGCCGCTCTCGCAGCAGGATTGTGCCTTGTGGGACGGGGTGCGGATCGAGCGGGCGCGGGCGCTGATGGCGCAGGCCGCGCGGGCCGGTCGGTCGGGGCCGTGTCAGGTGATGGCGGCGATCCAGCTCACCCACGCGCGCCGCGCCTTTGACGGGGTGGTGGACTGGAGCGCGGTGTTGCGGCTGTATGATGTGCTGCAGGTTCTGCGGCCCTCGCCGATGGTGGCGCTGAGCCGTGCGCTCGCGCTGGCGCAGGTCGAGGGGGCAGAGGCGGGGCTGGCGGCGCTCGCTGCGCTCCCCGCTGAGCGGCTGGCGCTGGCGCGGCCGTTCCATGTCGCGCGCGCCGATCTGCTGGCGCGCACCGGGCAGGCGGCGGAAGCGAGGGCAGCGCTCGATGCCGCGCTGGTGCTCGATCCCCCTCGCGCCGAGCGGCTGTGGCTGGAGGCGCGGCGGGCGGGGTTGGTATAGATCCCCGTTCGCCCTGAGCTTGTCGAAGGGCCGCACTTCTTCTCGAAGGGGAAGGACGGGGCTTCGACAGGCTCAGCCCGAACGGTTGAATGTCTAGCGGCCGCGTCGCCGCCGCAGCCACAGGATCGCCCAGTCGCCGCGTTGCAGCCTTGCGGCCATGCGGAACCCCGCGCGGCGCATGGCGCGCTGCACTGCCTCCTCCTGCTCGCCCGCCAGCAATCCGGCGAGCAGCAGGCTGCCGCCGGGCGCAACGGCCTTGCCGAAATCCGGCGCGAGGCTCACCAGCGGGCCGGCGAGGATGTTTGCGATCAGCAGGTCGTAAGGGCCGCGAAGGCGCAGCAGCGGATCGTCCATCCCGTCGGCGACGATCATCACCGCCTCGCCCGCGCGCGGTCCCATCGGGATGCCGTTGGTGGCGGCGTTCTCCTCGACCACCGGTACGCAGACCGGATCGATGTCGGTGAGGGTGCAGAGCGCGCGCGGCCACAGGGCGAGGGCGGCAAAGCCGAGCAGGCCCGTGCCGGTGCCGATGTCGGCGACATTGCGCACCGCCATGCCGCTTGCCTTCATGTGGCCGAGCATTTCGAGGCAGCCGGCGGTGGTGCGGTGCTGGCCAGTGCCGAAGGCTTGGCTGGCGGGAATGACGAAGTCGATCGCGTCAGGGTCGGCGGGGAAATCGGGGGTGTGGACATGGAAGCGCCCGGCGCGGATCGGCTCGACGCCTTGCTGGCTGAGGGTGACCCAGTCTTCCTCGGGCAGCTGCTCGATGGTGATCTTTGGCGCACCGCCTTCGAACAGGCCGGCGAGCGCGGCCTTCTCGGCCTTGCCGGGCTTCCGCGGATACCAGCCTTCGAGCACCCAGTCGTCCGGCCGGTCCTCGGCCACTTCACGACCCGCGATCACCAGATCGTAGTCCCAGTCCTCGATCAGGTCATGCGCGAGCAGCGCCGCCTGCACGACGGGCTTGGGGGCGAAGGCGGAGAGTTTCCACGTGGTGCTACCGGACAAAGCTCGCTCCATTGGCGTCGATCACTGCGCCGGTCATGCTCGGCGGGGCGTCGAGCGCGCAGAAGGTGATGATCGCGGCGATCTCGTCCGGGGTCGCGACGCGGCCCAGCGGAATGTCGGCCAGCAGTCCCGGCCCGCCGCGGCTGGCGAGATAGTCGCCCGCCATCGAGGTGTCGGTGAAGCCGGGGGTGACGGCGAAGCTCAGGATACCTTCCTTGGCATAGGCGCGCGCGATGGTCTTGTGCATCCCCACCATCCCGCTCTTGGCGGCGGCATAGTGCCAGTGCGCGGGCGAATCCCCGCGATAGGCCGCGCGGCTGGCCACGTGCACCAGCCTTCCGGCAAAGGCGCGCTCCTGCCAGTGCAGAACCGCGAAGCGCGACAGCTGCGCGGCGCTGGTGAGGTTGACGCGCAGCGTGTCCTCCCACGCATCGAGCCATTCGATGTCCGAGCGTTCGAGCCGGTTCGCCTCGAACCGCCCGGCATTGTTGACCACAGCGTCGATTTCCCCGCCCGCGATCTCAAGTGCCTGTTCCCACAGGCTTTGGACGCTCAGCGGATCGCCGAAATCGGCCGCGATGATCGGCACGCCGGCGGGCGCATCGGATGGCGGGCGCGAGGCGTGTCCGATGACCTTCGCGCCGCGCGCTGCCAGCGCGTGAAGGGCTGCCCTGCCGATACCGCGGCTCGATCCGGTTACAAGAATGTGTCCCATGCAATCGCCTATCCGAAACTTTGCAAGCCGTGTCCACCATGTCGCGGCTTGCCTCAGCCGACAGCCGCGCTAGATGGGATGCGACAAACAGGGACACGACGGGATCATCATGAACCAAAGACCGCTTTCGCCCCATCTCCAGATCTGGCGCTGGGGGCCGC
The DNA here is from genome assembly GCA_027531395.1 of Porphyrobacter sp. Classification (GTDB taxonomy): domain Bacteria; phylum Pseudomonadota; class Alphaproteobacteria; order Sphingomonadales; family Sphingomonadaceae; genus Erythrobacter. The sequence continues at coordinate 669,429 of JAPZRO010000004.1, forward strand.
ACATGCTCGTTTCGATCCTCCACCGCGCGACCGGCGACGGCATGGCCGTGGTCGGGCTCGGGGTGCTGGTGTGGTGGCTGGGCGCGCTCGCGGGCGGGCCGGAAGCCTATGCCAGCTTCCAGGGGATCATGGGCTCGATCCCGGGCATGATCGTGCTGGTCGGCCTGTCGTGGGCCTTCTTCACCCACATGATGAGCGGGCTTCGCCACTTCGTGCTCGATATCGGCGCGGGCTACGAGCTCGACACCAACCGCATGTGGTCGATCGCCGCGCCGGTGATCGCCGTTGTTCTCACCGCGGCCTTCTGGGCCGTGATCCTGACCAAGTAAGGGGCACGGCACATGGGTAACGGAACCTCCATCGGACGCGTGCGCGGGCTCGGCGCGGCGCATCACGGCGCGCATCACTGGCTGGTGCAGCGCTTCACTGCGGTCGGCAATCTCGTGCTGATGAGCTGGCTGCTGGTCAGCCTCGTCATGCTGGGCGATTATGGCCATGCGACTGTGGTCAAGTGGCTCGCGCATCCGCTCAACGCGACCGCGATGATCCTGCTGGTGTTCAGCCTGTTCTGGCACGCCCGGCTCGGCCTTCAGGTGCTGATCGAGGACTATCTCCACGACGCCGGCACCAAGTTCGGAGCGCTCGTCGCGCTCAACCTCGCAACCATCGGCGGCGGCGCCTACGGGATTTTCAGCGTTGCCGCGCTCGCATTCGGAGGACAGGCCTGATGGCTACCGCAGCAGCACCCGGCACCGCTAATGACGTCGGCGGCGCGCATCTGAAGGGCGCTTACAAGATCATCGATCACACCTATGACGTGGTGGTGGTGGGCGCAGGCGGTTCGGGCCTGCGCGCGACCATGGGCGCGGCCGAGGCCGGCCTGCGCACCGCCAACATCTCCAAGGTGTTCCCGACGCGCTCGCACACCGTCGCGGCGCAGGGCGGGATCGCCGCCTCGCTCGGCAACAACAGCCCCGATCACTGGACGTGGCACATGTACGACACTGTCAAGGGGTCGGACTGGCTGGGCGACCAGGACGCGATCGAATATCTTGCGCGCGAGGCCCCGGCGGCGGTCTACGAGCTGGAGCACGCGGGCGTGCCCTTCAGCCGCAATGCCGATGGCACGATCTACCAGCGCCCCTTCGGCGGACACATGCAGAACATGGGCGCCGGCCCGCCGGTGCAGCGCACCTGTGCCGCGGCCGACCGCACCGGCCACGCCATGCTCCACGCCCTGTATCAGCAGAGCCTGAAGTATGACGCGGACTTCTTCATCGAGTATTTCGCGCTCGACCTCATCATGTCCGAGCGTGACGGCCAGAAGGTCTGCGTCGGCGTGATGGCGATGTGCCTCGACGACGGCACGATCCACCGCTTCCGCGCGCAGAGCGTGGTGCTGGCGACCGGCGGCTATGGCCGCTGCTACTACACCGCGACCTCGGCCCACACCTGCACCGGCGACGGCGGCGGGATGGTGCTGCGCGCCGGCCTGCCGCTGCAGGACATGGAGTTCGTGCAGTTCCACCCGACCGGCATCTACGGCGCGGGCGTTCTGATCACCGAAGGCGCGCGCGGCGAGGGCGGCTATCTCACCAACTCCGAAGGCGAGCGCTTCATGGAGCGCTATGCCCCCTCGGCCAAGGACCTCGCCTCGCGCGACGTGGTGAGCCGTTCGATGGCGCTCGAAATGCGCGAGGGCCGCGGTGTCGGTCCGGAGGGCGATCACATCTACCTGCACCTCGATCACATCGATCCCAAGGTGCTGGCCGAGCGCCTGCCGGGCATTACCGAGAGCGGCAAGATCTTCGCGGGCGTCGATCTCACCCGCCAGCCGCTCCCCGTCACCCCGACGGTGCATTACAACATGGGCGGCATTCCGTGTAACTATCACGGGCAGGTCGTGACCCTCGGGCCGGACGGCAATCCGGATACCGTCATCCCCGGCCTCTATGCCGTGGGCGAGGCGGCCTGCGTGTCGGTGCACGGGGCGAACCGCCTCGGCTCGAACTCGCTGATCGACCTCGTGGTGTTCGGCCGTGCGACCGGGCATCACCTGCGCGACAACCTCAAGCCCAATGCCAAGCAGCCCGAACTGCCGGCCGACAGCGCCGACTTCGCGCTGACCCGTCTCGATCACTTCCGCTATGCGCAGGGCGGCTCGCCCACCGCGCAGATCCGCGCGGAAATGCAGAAGGCGATGCAGAAGCACTGCGCCGTGTTCCGCGACCAGAAGCTGATGGACGAGGGCGTGGCCAAGCTCGCCGAGCAGAACAAGCGGATGGAGGACATCCACGTCACCGACAAGTCGCTGATCTGGAACAGCGACCTGATCGAGACGCTCGAGCTCGACAACCTCATGGCGCAGGCCAATGTGACGATCGCCTCGGCCGCCAACCGCAAGGAAAGCCGCGGCGCCCACGCGCACGAGGACTACCCCGAGCGCAACGACAAGGAATGGATGAAGCACACCATCGCCTGGTTCGACGGCTGGGGCGGTCGCGGCTCGAACATCCGCATCGATTACCGTCCGGTCCACGAATACACGCTGACCGACGATATCAAGTACATCGAGCCCAAGGCGCGGGTGTACTGATCCGGCATTTCGCGAACTGCCAAGCAAGGCCCGGTCCCGCGAGGGATCGGGCCTTTGCTTTTGGCGCATCAGCACAATGGCGGCTTGACGCTAGGGTCACGCAGAGGCAGCTTCGCCTTCGATGAACAGGGGCAGGATCATCGCAGGGCTTTTCGCGGCATTGCTCGCGGCCCCGGCGCTTCCGCAATCCACGCCCGCCAACCCGAACCAGCCGCCGCCGCATACGCTGCCCTATCCCGATCTCGGGAGCGGGGAGGGGCGGGCCGAGCGGCGGGCTTCCTATGATCTCGGGCCGGAACTGCAGCGCGGGGTCTCGGCGGCGACCTTGCGCGAACAGCAGCGCCGGCTCGATGCCGCGCTGGCCGCGCTCAAGCCGCACACCCCGGGCACGCCTGACGCCTTCGTCGTCACCATCGCGCTCGACAGCGATCCGGTCTTCGCCCGCGAGGCGCGCGAGGCGGCGCGGGTGCTCGCGGCGCGCTACGGGGCCGAGGGGCGCACGCTGGTGCTGGCCGGGCCGGACGGCACCCGCGACGATGCGCCGCACGGCTCGATCACCGCACTGGCGCTGGCGCTCAGCCATATCGGCAGTCTGATGGCGCCGACCGAGGACGTGCTGGTGCTCTACACCACCAGCCACGGCATGGATCTCGGCCTTGCCTATCACTATGGCGACACCGGCTACGGCATCCTCAGCCCTGCGCGATTGAAGGCGGCGCTGGAAGAGGCGGGGATCAGGCGGCGCGTGCTGATCCTGTCGGCGTGCTATTCTGGGGTGTTCGTGCCGGTGCTGGCCGGCCCCGACACCGCGATCCTCACCGCGGCCGCCAGCACCCGCACCTCCTTCGGCTGCGCGGCGGAGAATGACTGGACCTTCTTCGGCGATGCGCTGATCAACCGCGCGCTGCGCCAGCCGGTCAGCCTCGACGAAGCGGCCAAGATGGCGGGCCGCTCGGTCGCCGAGTGGGAGATCAAGACGCGGGTGCTCGCCTCCTTGCCACAGGTGAGCATCGGAGCCGAGGCAAAGGGCTGGCTCCCCCAGATCGAGGCGCGGATGCCGCGCATCGCCAGCGCGCCGGTGGGCCGACCGGCCTTCGATCCGGCAAAGCTTGCGGCGCCGGTGGTGGCCGAGAAAGCACGCTCGGGGCAAAAGTGATCCCGTCCCTATAGCTCATCCGGTCGCCGGGCGAATGGCGCTTGACCTTGTTCCAGCTCAATGTATCCAGTGGATACATATCGATCAGACAAGGACGAATCGCATGACCCCCTTCGATGCTCTCAAGGCCCAGCTTTCCGCCGTGGTGCCTTTCGCCGCCCATGTCGGGGTCGCGATCGAGACCATCGGCGAAGGCACGGCCACCGCCATGCTCGATCAGTCGCAGGCGACCAGCAACCATGTCGCCACGATGCACGCGGGGGCGCTGTTCACCCTGGCCGAGGCGGCCTCGGGCGCGGCCATGGCGGGGCTGTTCCTTGAACGTCTCGCCGGGGTGCGGCCCGTGGCGGCGCGCTCGACCATCGATTTCCTGCGTCCCGCGCGCGGCGCGATCCGTGCCGAGGCGCAAGTTGAGGGCGAAAAGCCCGCGCTGTTCGCCGCGCTCGATGCCGAGGGCAAGGTGCGCTTTCCGGTGAACATCACCATCATCGACGCAGAGAACCGCGAGGTCGCGAAGATGGTCGTCGAGTGGCACGTCTCGGCGCTGGCCGCAGCGGCGTGACCGCGCGGGCCGACTATCACCACGGTGATCTCGCCGCCGCCGCGCTCGACGAGGCGCTGGGCCTGATCGCCGCCGATGGCGAGGCGCGCTTCTCGCTGCGGGCGCTGGCCGACCGGCTCGGGGTGGCGCACCGCGCGCTCTACAACCACTTCGCCGACCGTGAGGCGCTGCTGGCGGCGGTGGCGGCGCGCGGCTTTGCGCAGCTGGCCGATGGTCTCGCTGCGGCGAGCGAGCCTGCCACTTTCCTCGCGGCCTATGTCCGTTTCGCTCGCGGGTATCCCGGGCTCTATGCGGTGATGACCGAGAGACACCATGCGCAGATCAATGCGACCCCGTCCTTGCGCGCGGCGGTGGACCGGGTGATCGCGGTTGCGCTGGCGGTGCTGGCCACGCCGGACGCCGACGAGGACACCCGCCGCCGCGAGGTGATGCGGGTGTGGATGCTCGCGCACGGAGCCATCGGGCTCCAGCGCGCGGGAATGCTGCGCCTGCGGAGCGACGCAGATTTCATCGACGAGGTGCTGCGGATCGCTGGCCTCGTCCCGCCACAGGAGAAAGCCCCATGAACCCTGCCGATGCCATGCCCTTTTCCAAGCTGATGGGCGTTGTCGTCACCGCCGCCTCGGCTGAGGCGGTCGAGGGCGAGATCACCGTGCGCGAGGATCTGTGCACCGCAGGCGGGATCATGCATGGCGGCGCGATCATGGCCTTTGCCGATGCCCTGGGCGCAGTCGGCGCGGTCGCCTGCCTGCCCCAAGGCGCGGGCGGAACCACCACCATCGAGAGCAAGACCAACTTCCTCGGCGCAGCGCCGGTCGGCAGCCTGGTGAAGGGCAGGGCAGTCCCGCTCAAGACCGGGCGGCGGATGTCGGTATGGCAGACCACCATCACCACCGCCGAAGGCAAGCCGGTGGCAGTGGTGATCCAGACCCAGTTGGTGCTTTAAGGTGCCGACGCGCGGCGGGCGGAGATGATCTTCACCGGCTTGGCCAGCATCTCGCCCTTCATCCAGCCTTCGCCCTTGTCGGGATCGATCGCGGTGCCGTGGATCGCGGCGACCACGTCCATGCCCTCCACCACATAGCCGAACACCGCATAGCCGTTCTTCCACACCGGATCGCTCGCGGCAGGATCGGCGTTGAGGCCGGTCTGGTCCTCGATCATGATGGAGAAATCGCCATTGGCGCTGCCCGGCGCGCCCATCGCCATCGACAGCGCGCCGTGGGTGTGGGTGAGGCCGGTCTGCGTGGTCGGCTCGTGCGCGATCGGCGGCAGGATGCGCTTGGGATCGAACTGGGTGCCGCCTTGCAGCAGCCCGTTGGGACGCGGCTCACGGTCCAATCGCATCGCGCGGTAGAACACCGTGCCATCGAAGCGCTTTTCATCGACATAGCGCAGGAAGTTGCGCGCGGTGACGGGCGCGCGTTCGGTTTCGAGCGCGATGGTGATCGCGCCCAGCTCGGTGGTCAGCACTACGCTGACGCTGGTGGCCTCGGGGAAGGGGCGCTTGCCCGGGCGGCCGGTTTCTGGCGTCGGCGGGGCGGCGGCGATCACCTGCGGCGCGGCGCTGGGGGCGGGTTGGGTGCCGTCGATCAGGAACTTCATCAGCAGGCTGCGCTGGCACCCGCTGCCCGGCTTGTCCTCGCAATTGCGGAAATTGTCGTCCGAGACGAGGTAGAGGAAGCTGCCGCTCGCCTCCTCGCGCAGGGCCAGCCCTTCGAAATTGTCGAGCGTGAGCGGCGGGGCGAGGACAGCGAGGGTGGTCGCGGCATTGTCGGGCGCGAGCTTCACGATGGCTGCGCGGTTGCCCTCGCCGGGCTTGTAGCTGCGGAACAGGACATAGCAGGTGCCGTCGCTGGCGCAGGCGGCATCGGTCGGCACGCCGCCGGCAGCCGCGATCCCCTCGGGCGCGGCAAGGTGGAACGGCGCTGCACCTGACGCGCCGATGCGCAGACAGTTGGGGCGCGCGGGATCGGTCCATTCGCCGCAGGCCAGCAGGCCTCCGGCATAGGCGGCGAGCGTTTCCAGCCCGCCATTGGCCTCGGCCCCCGCGACCAGCGCCGCCGCGCCGCTCTCGCTGCCGCCCGCCGCGCCGTCGAGCGCGGGATAGCGCCAGATGCGGTGCTCCTGTTCGAAGGCGACCAGCCATGCGCCGTCGGCGGTGCGGGTGACCGCCTCGGCATCGCCGCGCTCCTTGGAGCCAAGCTTTCTGCCCTTTTCATCGAGCAGCGGGCCGAGCGTGACTTCGGAGACATCGACCAGCCGGCCCTGCACATCCTCCGGCGTCAGCACCAGCCAGCGCCCGTCATCGGTGACGGCATAGAACTGCCCATCGTGCCATTCGAGCCCCGAAATGCCGCCGATCCCGGCCTTGTCGGGCGCGATCTCCACGCCCCCGCGATAGATCAACTCGCCGACCTGCTTGTCCGGCTCGCCCGGGGCGAGTTCGACCGGGCTTGTCAGCGGCAGGAAGGTCTCGCTCTGCGCGAGGGCAGGGGCCGCGAGGGCGAGGACGACAGCGGAGAAGAGCGCGCGCAGGGTCATTCGTCCGAACATATCGGCGCTTCGTCGACGCGCAAGCGGGGAGGCGCGCCGTTCATCGGGCGGCAATGTTTACAGCCGTAGTCGTCAAGACTACAGGTGTAATCAAGCTTGAGGGAGGGCCCTTCGTGAACACCCCTGAAGAACCCGTGCATGAACGCATAACCGAGGCCGAACTGGCGGTGATGGACGTGCTGTGGGAACGCCCGCGCCGCACCGCCGCCGAAGTCTGCGACGAGGTCTGCACGGCGCGCGGCTGGAGCCTCGCCACGGTCAAGACCCTGCTCTCGCGCCTCGTCCAGAAGGGGGCGCTGGCCGCCGAGCCTGACGGGCGGCGTTACCTCTATTCGCCGCTGATCGAACGCGCCGCCTATGTCGGGGGCGAATCGCGGCGGCTGGTCGACCGGCTGTTCGGTGGCAGCGCCGCCTCGCTGGTCGCCCATCTGGCCGAAACCGAAGCGCTGACCGAGGATGACCTCGCCGAGATCGAGGCGCTGCTGAAGGAGCTGCGGCCATGAGCGCGGCGGTGCTGCAAACGCTCGCCTGGACCGGCGCGCTGATCGCTCTGGTGCTGCTGCTGCGCCGTCCCGTCGCCCGCGCCTTCGGGCCGCAATATGCCTATGCGCTGTGGGCCTTGCCGGTGATCCGGCTGGTGCTCCCGCCGCTGACCCTGCCCGCATGGATGGCCCCCGCCGATCCGGTGCCGTCGCAGATTGCGGCGAGCCCCCCACCGGTCGAAGCCACGCGCGCCTCGCTCGCCGAGCCGCTCGCCTGGCAGGCCGAGAGCGTGCCTGCCTCCTTCAGTGTCGCAGCCCCGCCGCCGGCCGAACCGGCCTTCGATGTGCTTGCCCTCATCGACAGCCTGCCGCTGGTCGAGGCCCTGCTGCTGCTGTGGCTCGGCGGGGCGGGGGTGTTCCTGTGGCGGCGGTTTGCGGCCTATTTCGAGCTGCGCGAACAACTGCTGGCGGAAGCGCGCGAGGTCGGCAGCGCGCCGGGTCCGCTTGGGTCCATCCGGCTGGTCGAGACCCCCGGCACCGCCGCCCCGCTTGCCTTCGGGGTGCTCGATCCGGTGATCGCCCTGCCGCCCGGCTTCATGGCGCTGCATGACCGGCGCGCGCGCGATCTCGCGCTGGCGCACGAACTGGCCCATCACCGAGGGTTTGATCTGCTGGTCAATGTCCTGGTCCAGCCGCTGTTCGCGCTGCACTGGTTCACGCCGCTTGCCACCTATGGCTGGCTGGCGCTGCGGCGCGATCAGGAGGCGGCCTGCGATGCCCGTGTGATCGCCCGCAGCAGCGCCGAGGAGCGCGCCGCCTATGCCCGCCTGATTGCCGGTTTTGCCGCCGGTCCGAACCTCGCACTTGCTGCGCCAATGGCGTGCCCGGTGCTCGGCGAGAAATCCATCATTGAACGATTGAGGAGCCTGACGATGTCGCACATTTCCCCCCGCCGCCGCATGGCCGGCCGCGCGCTGCTGGGCCTCGGCCTGCTCGCGCTGCCGCTGACCGCCACGATCAGCTACGCCGCCGCCGCTTCCGAGGACGTGCCGGCCGTGCCCGAGCCGCCCGCACCCCCGGCACCGCCCGCGCCCCCGTCGCCGCCCGAAGCGCCGGAACCGCCCGAGGCTCCGATGCCGCCCGAGGCGCCCCGCGTGCTCATCTTCAAGAGCACCGACGGGGACATCGAAATCGAAGGCGAGGGCGATGGCAATGTCGTCGTCACCGAGCGGGTCGAGCGCGGCGAGGATGGCAAGGAACGCAAGGTGCGGATCGTCCGCCGCCTCGCGCCGGGCCAGAGCGAGCTGAGCGAGGCCGAGCACGCCGAAATGGAGGTCGCGCTGCGCGAGGGCCTGGCCGAGGCGGACAAGGCGCTCGCCGATCTTCCGCGCGTGATCCGCGAAGCCCGGATCGAAGCCGATGCGGCCAGAGCCGAAGCGGGCCGCGCCCGCGCCGAAGCCCGCGCAGCCAGCCGGACCCGCGTGATGATGCTCAAGGAATGCACCTCGGCGATGGTTGGCGAGGCTGAGGTCACCACGGGCCGGGACGGCAGCCAGACCGTCATGGTCTGCCAGCCGCGCGTTGCCGCCTCGGCCCGCCTCGGGCTTGAGCAGGCGCGCGAGGAGATCGCCCGCGACAGGAGCATCCCCGAGGAAACCCGCAAGGAGGTGCTGCGCACCCTCGATGCGCAGATCGCCCGGTGGAAGGACAAGGAAGGCTGAGCCGGGGCTACTTGCCCTTGGCGACCGGCTTGGGCCGCGCGGGATATTTGCACCCGCGGCCCAGCCCCAGACCTTTGAGGAACCCGCGCCGCACCATTCCCGCAGTATAGGCGGCGCGCAGGGCGCGGTCATTGCTGGCCGCGCCCGTCACTTCGCGCAGGATCCCGCGGAACGGCAACATCCCGCCGACGATGCTCTGCCCGATCCGGCCCTCGCTCAGCCGGTCATTGCCGTCGTCATCGGCAATGTCGTAATCCGCGCCCAATACCTTATCGAGCTCGGCAATGTCGGCGACGATCGCGTTGCAGGTCTTGAGCCGCGCGGTCTCGTAGGGGTTCTCGACCGCGATCTTCAGCGCTTCGGGAATGTCGCGCGCGTCGATGTTGAGATCGCGCAGCGGGGTCTTGGCGACCTCGGCGGCGTCAGGCTCGGGCACCACCTGCGCGGCGGCGGGCAAGGGCGCGATCAGCGCCGCAGCGATCAGGAGCCTAGGCCCCTTCGAAGAATACCTCACAGGCTGTGTCATCCTTGCTCTCGAGGCCCAGACGCAGCGCCGCCATGCGCTGGCGGCTGCTGCCGTGGGTGAAACTTTCGGGGTTGATGCGCTGGCCCGCACCGCGTTGCAGGGTATCGTCCCCGATCGCGCTGGCGGCGGCGAGGCCTTCCTCCAGATCGCCCGGCTCGATCCGGTCGCGGTTGCGGCCCGCCCACATCCCGGCATAGCAATCGGCCTGCAATTCCATCGCCACCTGCAGCCGATTGGCAGCGGCCGGATTGCGCTGCTGTTCCTTGCGCACCTGATCGGACAGTCCGGTGAGGTTCTGGATGTGGTGGCCATATTCATGCGCGATCACATAGAGCCGCGCGAAGTCGCCGCCGGTGCCTGCCATCTGGGCGAGCTGGTCGTAGAAGCTGGTGTCGATATAGATGCCGCGGTCCGCCGGGCAGTAGAACGGCCCGACCGCCGAGGTCGCGCTGCCGCAGCCCTCGGTCGTCACGCGGCCATCGCGGTAGAGATCGAGGACCGGGCGCTGGAACGGGATGCCGGCGCGCTCGAAGGCGGCTTCCCAGGTGGAGTTGAGGCTGGCGAGCGCGGCGCAGGCCTCGCCCGCATAGGCATTGGCGCCGCAGACCTCCTCCTCGCTCATGTCGCTCGCGCTGCTGCCGCTGGCGGGGGCGGTCTGCTGCTGGACGCTTTCGACCATGCCGATGGTCTGCATCGGGTCGAGCCCGAACACCAGCGCGCCGACGAGGGCGATCAGGATCGTCCCGCAGCCGATTCCCCCGGCGCGCCGCATCCCGCCGCCGCCGCTTGAACGGACGTCGATATCCGAGCTGTCATAGGGTCCCAGCCGCATTCCGCATCCTCCCCCCGTTCAAATCGCTGGACAGCCGCTTGCGGCGCGGCAAAAGCGATATCCAAGCGCCACACAAGTGCAGGAGTTGTCGCCAATGCTCAAGGAAAAGCGCGCTCTGGTGACCGGCTCGACGTCGGGAATCGGGCTCGCGATCGCGCGTGCGCTGGCGGCGGAGGGGGCCGAAGTGGTGCTCAACGGGCTCGGCGAACCCGACGAAATCGCGCAGCTTTGTGCTGAACTTGGCGCGAGCTACAACGGCGCGAACCTGATGGACCCTGCCGCCATTGCCCGGATGATGGCCGAGATCGGCCCGGTCGACATTCTCGTCAACAATGCCGGGATGCAGCACGTCGCCCCGGTCGAGGATTTCCCGCCCGAGAAGTGGGACGCGATCATCGCGCTCAACCTCTCGGCGGCGTTTCACACCACGAGGGCAGCAGTGCCGGGGATGAAGGCCAAGGGCTGGGGGCGGATCATCGCCACCGCCAGCGCCCATTCGCTGGTCGCCTCGCCCTACAAGAGCGCCTATGTCGCCGCCAAGCACGCCATGGCCGGCTTCACCAAGGCGATCGCGCTCGAACTCGCCACCCACGGCGTCACCGCCAACTGCATCTCGCCAGGCTATGTCTGGACCCCGCTGGTCGAGAACCAGATCCCCGACACCATGGCCGCGCGTGGGCTGACGCGCGAGCAGGTGATGAACGACGTGCTGCTCGCCAAGCAGCCGACCAAGAGCTTCGTTACCCCCGAGGATGTCGCGGCGATGGCGGTGTTTCTGTGCAGCGATGCGGCGCGCAACATCACCGGCGCGAATTACTCGATCGACGGGGGCTGGACCGCCGAATGAGCCTGACGCGCATCCGGCTGCTGGTAACCTTGCTGGCGAGCCTGATGCTGGCCGCCTGCGCGCGCGCGCCTGTCGCCAGCGCGCCGCCTCCTGAGCGCGACGCGATCGCGGCGCGGCTTTCGGCCGATATCGCGACGCTGGCGAGCGACGATTTCGCCGGGCGCAAGCCGGGCACGCCGGGCGAGGAGAAGACGCTCGCTTATCTCGAACAACGTTTTGCCGAGGTCGGGCTCTTGTCGGGCACAGGCGATCCCGGGTCCTACTGGCGGATGCCGGTCGATCTGACGGCGACGACGCCGATCTCGGGCAAGCTGATCCTTGCGCGCGGGCGCAATGCGCTGGTGGTGCCGGACGAGGAGGGGGCGGTCTACACCCGCCGCCGCCGTGCGCTCGCAGCCGGCGGTCCGGCGACCGGCGTGCCGGTGGTGTTCGTCGGACGCGGGGAGGGGCCGGTCGCGCCCGAGACCGTGGCGGGCGCCGTGGTGGTGCTGATCGGGGCCGAGGGACGCGAGCCGGCGATCATGGCCGACTCCTATCGCGGCCGCGCGACCGCCGTGATCACCGTGGTGCCCGATGCCGCCGCTCTCGCCGCGGTGCGAACCTCGCGCGAGGCGGAACGCGTGCGGTTGCTGAGCGAGGAGGTCGATGCGCTCAGCGCCTATGTCACCGATCACGTGCTGGCGCAGGTGCTGGGCAAGGCCAACTGGGAACGGCTCAAGGAGCGCAGCACCGAGCCCGATTTCACGCCGATCGAGATCCAGCTGGCGATCAGCATCGAAGCCACCGCCGATCGCCGCGAATACACCAGCAGCAACCTTGTCGGCATGATCCCGGGCAGCGTGCCGGGATCGGGCGCGGTGCTGGTGCTGGCGCATTGGGACCATCTCGGCGAATGCGGCGCGGCGGATGCAGCGGAGCGGATCTGCCACGGCGCGGTCGACAATGCGAGCGGCCTTGCGGTGATGCTCGAACTGGCGCGGCGGCTCAAGACCGGCCCGCCGCCCGACCGGGACATCTACTTCATGGCGACCAGCGCGGAAGAAGCCGGTCTGCTCGGCGTCCGTGCCTTCGCCAAGGCCCCGCCGGTGCCGCTCACCAGCATCGTTGCCGCCTTCAACCTCGACATGCTCGCGTTGGCCCCCGCCGGCAGTCCTGTGGGCTTCATCGGCGAGGGCCGTACGCCGCTCGATCCGGTGATCCGCGAGGAAATCGCGCGCAGCGGGCGGACCACCGGCGACAAGGCGCTGGCGGAGAGCTTCCTCGCGCGGCAGGATGGCTGGGTGCTGCTCGAACGCGGTGTGCCTGCGGTGCTGCTGTCGAGCGCCTTCGGCAGCCGCGAGGTGCTCCAGCCCTTCCTCCAGAGCGGCTATCACCGCCCCTCGGACAAGGCTGATGCGGTGGAGCTGGGCGGGGCGATCGACGATCTGCTGCTGCACGAGCGGCTGGTGCGGATTCTCGCCGATGCGGCGCGCTATCCCGTCGCCGCTGCCCCGCGCCCCTAGCGCAATCGGCAAACCGCGGTTACATGGGCCGCCACGAATCTCCCGTCAGAGGAGGTCACCCTCTCGCATCTCAAGAAAGTGGCGCACATGGATATCCCGCTCGGTCTGACCTTCGATGACGTTCTGCTCCGCCCGGCGGAGAGCAGCGTCCTGCCGAGCATGGCCGATACCTCGACCCGCCTTACGCGCGAGATCGCGCTCAACATTCCGATCCTCTCCTCGGCGATGGACACCGTGACCGAGGCCGACATGGCGATCGCCATGGCGCAGCTCGGCGGGATCGGCGTGCTCCACCGCAATCTCGACATCGATGCGCAATGCGCCGCGGTGCGCGCGGTCAAGCGTTACGAGAGCGGGATGGTGGTCAACCCGATCACGATCCATCCCGATGCGACGCTGGGCGAGGCGCAGGCGCTGATGCTGCAGAACCGCATCAGCGGGATTCCGGTGGTCGACGCCGCGGGCAAGCTGGTCGGCATTCTCACCAACCGCGACGTGCGCTTTGCCGAGAACCCGCTTCAGCCGGTGCGCGAGCTGATGACGACCGAAAACCTCGCCACCGTGCCGCTCGGCACCGGTCAGGAAGAAGCGCGCCGGCTGCTCCACGCGCGCCGGATCGAAAAGCTGCTGGTGGTCGACGATGCCTTCCATTGCATCGGCCTCATCACCGTCAAGGATATCGAGAAGGCGGTGAATTACCCGCACGCGACCAAGGACGCGACCGGCCGCCTGCGGGTGGCGGCTGCGACCACGGTGGGCGAGGCCGGCTTTGCCCGCACCGAAGCGCTGGTCGAGGCGGAAGTCGACGTGATCGTGATCGATACCGCTCACGGCCACAATGTCGAGGTCGCCCGCGCGGTCGAGCGGGCCAAGAAGCTGTCCAATTCGGTGCAGGTGATCGCCGGCAACGTCGCCACCGCCGAAGCGACCCGCGCGCTGGTCGATGCCGGGGCGGATGCGGTCAAGGTCGGGATCGGCCCGGGCTCGATCTGCACCACCCGCGTCGTTGCGGGCGTCGGCGTGCCGCAGCTCACCGCGATCATGGAAAGCGCCGCCGAGGCAGCCAAGTCGGGCGTGCCGGTGATCGCCGACGGGGGCCTGCGCACTTCGGGCGATGCGGCCAAGGCGCTGGCGGCCGGCGCTTCGAGCGTCATGGTCGGCTCGATGCTGGCCGGCACCACCGAAAGCCCGGGCGAGGTGTTCCTCTATCAGGGCCGCTCCTACAAGGCGTACCGCGGCATGGGCTCGGTCGGCGCGATGGCGCGCGGCTCGGCCGACCGCTATTTCCAGCAGGACGTCTCGGCGATGAAGCTGGTGCCGGAAGGGATCGAAGGGCAGGTGCCGTTCAAGGGCCCGGCGGCGGACGTGATCCACCAGCTCGTGGGTGGGATCAAGGCGGCGATGGGCTACACCGGCTCGGCCACCATCACCGACCTCCAGAAGCGCGCGCAATTCGTGCGGATCACCAACGCGGGGCTTTCGGAGAGCCATGTCCACGATGTGGCGATCACCCGCGAGGCGCCCAATTATCCCACACGCTGAGGCCTCGAAATGACCCCCGCCGCTAGAATACAGGCGGCGATCGAGCTGCTCGACGCGATCATTCCCGCCGCGCGCTCCAAAGGCGCGCCGGCTGACCGCATCATCGCCGACTATTTCCGCGCTCGCCGCTATGCCGGTTCCAAGGACCGGCGCGCGGTCCGCGATCTGGTCTATCAGGCGATCCGCCTCTGTGGCCCCGTGCCCGAAAGCGGGCGCGCGGCGATGCTGGCGGTGGCGGGACAGGATGCGGGTGTGGCGAGTCTGTTCGACGGCTCCCCCCATGGCCCCGCACCCCACGCAGAGGGCGAGCCGGTCGCCAAGACCGGGCTTGCGCCCAAGTGGCTCGCGGCGGCTCTGCGCGCCTCAGGGCTTGGCGGACGCGAGATTGCCGCGCTGCTGGACCGCGCCCCGCTCGACATCCGGGTCAATGCCCTGAAGGCGGACCGCGCGGAGCTGACGCTGCCCGAAGCGGGTGAACCGCTCGCCTCTGCGCAGGGCCTGCGCTTCCCCTCCGGCACGCAGATCGAGCAGTGGGCTGCTTACACCGACGGCCTCGTCGAAGTGCAGGACCTTGGCAGCCAGCTGATCGTCGAGGCGCTGCCGGTCAGCCCCGGCGACACCATCATCGACCTGTGCGCAGGCGGCGGGGGCAAGACGCTGGCGCTCGCTGCAAGGCTGGGCAACGCCGCCAGCATCATCGCTGCCGACACCGACAAGCGCCGCCTCGGCAACCTCGCGCCGCGCGCCGCCCGCGCTGGAGCGGCGATCGACCATATCGTGCTGCTCGATCCGGGCCGCGAGATGCGTGCGCTTACGCCCTTCGCGCAGCGGGCCGATCACGTGCTGGTCGATGCCCCGTGCTCGGGCAGCGGGACATGGCGGCGCAGCCCCGAGGGGCGATGGCGACTCGACCCGGCCGAGCTCGCCCGGCTTAACCAACTTCAGGACCATGTGCTCGATCTCGCCGCGCAGCTGGTGCGCCCCGGCGGCTCGGTGAGTTTCGTCACCTGCTCGCTGCTCGATGCCGAGGGGGCCGATCGCATCGTCGCCTTCCTCGCGCGCCATCCCGGCTGGCGCGCCGAGGCCCTGCCGCTTCCTCTCGGCCGCGCGCATGGGCCGGGCTGGCGACTTGACCCGTTCCATGACGCCACGGATGGTTTTTTCGTCGCGGGCTTGCGTTCACCATGATAATGTGAACTCTATGGCTCAGCCTTCCGGTTCCCGGTCTCTTGCACTGAAGGAGCTTTTGATGCGTTTCGCGCCCGCTGCCGCTGCCCTCTCGCTGTGTCTGGCCATGTCGGCAAGCGTGCTCAATGCCAGTGCAGGCGAGACCCCCGATCCCCGCGCGGCCGCGCTGATCGCGCAGGGGCGCGCGGCGCTCAACGCGGGCGAGACCCAGGCGGCGGTCGACGCCTTCGAAGCCGCGCTGGCGGTCGATCCGGGTTACACGCCGATCTTCATCGACCTTGCCGCAGCCGCGCGTCAGGCGGGCCTGCAGGGCAAGGCGATCACCTACTACCGCGAGGCGCTCGAGCGCGATCCGGGCAACTTCGCCGCGATCTCGGGCGAAGGCGCGGCGCTGGTGGAGAAGGGCGCGGTCGAAAAGGCGCGGCGCAATCTCGCCAAGCTGCAATCGCTGTGCGGGGACAATTGCCCCGAGACCGTGGCCTTGCAGACCACCATCGCGCGGGGCCCCTCGGCCCGGCTGGCGGCGGATACAGCAGCCGACGCTCCGGCGAGCAACTGAGGCCTAGATCAGGTCGCGGAACTCCGCCACCAGCGCCTCGTAGACATCGCGTTTGAACGGCACGATCAGCTCGGGCAGCAGCTCGGGCGCGACCCATTTCCACGCGTTGAATTCGGGCGGATCATGGGCTTCGAGATCGATATCCGCGTCCTCGCCGAGGAAGCGCCCGAGGAACCAGTGCTGTTCCTGCCCGCGATACTTGCCCTTCCACACGCGCCCGAGCAATTCGGGCGGCAGGTCGTAGAGATACGGCCGGGCCGACTGCGCGATCACTTCGACCAGGTGCGCCGCGACGCCCACTTCCTCCTGCAATTCGCGCAAGGCGGCCTCGCGCACGTCCTCGCCTTTGTCGATCCCGCCCTGCGGCATCTGCCAGAAGCCGTGGGCCGAGGGGTCGATCCGCTGGCCGACAAAGACAAGGCCCTCGCGGTTCACCAGCATGAAGCCGGCGCAGGGGCGATAGGGCAGGTGATCGTGGCTCATGCGGGGTTCGCCAGCATGAACTGCATCGCCGCGATGACGCGTTCGAGATCGCGTTGCGTGCTCGGCACCATCTGGCGCAGGTTGGTGAAGGAGTGCGTCACCCCGCGCATTTCGAGGAACACGCAGTCGCGCCCGGCATCGACCAGCGCCTTGGCATAGGCGCGGCCCGAATCGCGGATCGGATCGAGACTGGCGGTGACGACGATGGTGGGGGGTGCCTCGGAGTGGTCGCCGAGGATCGGGAAGCCGCGCGGGTCGCTGCGGTCGGCGCCATAGGCGGCATCGAAGAAGCCCATGGTGTCGGCGGTGAGGAGGAAGCCTTCGCTGAAGGCCGCCATGCTGTCCGAGCCATTGGCGTCGGCCACCAGCGGGAAGATCGGGACTTGCAGCACCACGGGGACAGCGGCGGGGTTGGCGCCCAGCAGCTGGCCGACGACCACGGTGGCATTGCCGCCCGCCGAATCGCCGATGGTGATGATCCCGCTGGCGGTGCGGCCAAGCTCGGCGGGGCTGGAGGCAACCCAGCGCGTCGCCGCCTCGCAATCGAGGATCGCGGCGGGGAAGGGGGCTTCGGGCGCGAGCGCGTAATGCACCGCGACCAGCGGCAGATCGATCAGCGCGGCGATCTCGGTGCACAGCGCATGGTGCGTGTCGAGATCGCCGATCACGAAGCCGCCGCCGTGGAAGAAGGTGATGATGGGGGTGGGGCCGTCACGGGTCTCGCGCGCGTCGTAGAGGCGCAGCGGAATGTCACCTTTCGGGCCGGGGCACGTCAGATCGCGGATCACGGGGAGGGCGCGCGCCGGACGGTCGGCGATGCCATGCATCTTCACATAGGAATCGCGCGCCTCGGCCAGCGTCATGTCGACCATCTTCGGCCCGTTCACCTGCGCCATCATGTCCAGGAAGGCCTTCATGTCGGGGCGGATATAGGGCGCGTCGGTCATCGTGGGTCTCTCCGGTGTGTTTGGCGGTGCGATAGGCGAGGGAGAGGCGGATTTCCAAGCGCATTTCCGCTCGCATGGGGCAATCGGGCGCGCTAGACCCTCAAACATATGGACAATCTGACACATAGCCTCGTCGGCGCGGTCATGGGGCAGGCGGGGCTGAAGCGCACGACCGGGCTCGCCATGCCCGCGCTGATCATCGGCGCGAACCTGCCGGATGTGGACGCGGCGTGCTTCTTCTGGCTGGAGGGCACCGAGCATCTCGCCTTCCGCCGCGGCATCACCCACGGCCCGCCCGCGCTGGTGCTGCTGCCGCTGGTGCTGGCGGGGCTGCTGTGGGGCTGGGACCGCTGGCAGACCCGGCGCGGCACCCGGCCCGAGGGGCGGCTGCCGGTGCGGTTTGGCTGGCTCTATGCAATGGCCTTCGTCGGCTGCCTCAGCCACCCCTTCTTCGACTGGCTCAACGTCTACGGCATCCGGCTGCTGGAGCCGTTCTCCTCGCAATGGTTCTACGGCGACACGCTGTTCATCATCGACCCGTGGCTGTGGGCGCTGCTGATTGCGGCGGTGTGGGTGTCGCGGCGGCGGGAGAAGGCGGGGGCTGATTGGTCGCGTGCGGGGCAAGTCGGAATTGCGGCGCTGCTGGCCTATATCGGGGCGAACGCTGGATCAACCTGGGCCGCCAGGAACTATTTCGACTTCACCCCGGTCAGCGGATCGACGGTCATTGCCAGCCCCTTGCCTCTGTTTGGCCCGTTGGGGCGCGAGTTGATCAGCGGAGAGGACGGGCGCTATGCCATCGACAGCGACGTTGTAGGCGACTGCCGCCTCCCCGACCTGACCGAGGCCCGCCGCACCAATTCCCAGCTCGACGCCTTCCTGTTCTGGTCGCGCGCGCCCTTTGCGGTGCGGGCGGCGGACGGCTCGGTGCTCCTTTACGACGCCCGCTTCTACGATCCGCGCGCGCGGGACCGGTTCTCGGTCGCGCTGCCCGATGTGAAGTGCGAGGAACTTCCCCGCCCCTAATTCGTCATTGCGAGCGAAGCGAAGCAATCCATCGACCGCACCGTTTGGCCATGGATTGCCGCGGGGACTGCGTCCCCTCGCAATGACGAATGATTGAAAGACCATAATGACCCAACTCGTATGGCTGCGGCGCGATCTGCGCCTTGCCGATAACCCTGCGCTCTATCACGCTGCCAAGGCTGGCCCTGTGGTGGCGGTCTATGTCCTCGACGACGAAAGCCCAAAGCACCACGCCTATGGTGGGGCTTCGCGCTGGTGGTTGCATCACTCGCTGGTGAGCCTCGCCAAGAGCCTTGAGGCCAAGGGCAGCCGCCTGATCCTGCGGCGCGGGGAGGCTGTGGCGGAGCTGACCAAGCTGGCGGCAGAGGTTGGCGCGACCACCATCCACGCCAATTGCCACTACGAACCGTGGTGGCTCAATGCCGAGAGGAAGCTTGCCAAGAACCTCGATCTCAAACTCCACCACGGCAACTACCTCATGCCGGCGGGCAGCATCACCACCGGCACCGGCGGGCAGTACAAGATATACACCCCCTTCAGCCGCGCCGTGCGCGCCGAATTCCCCCCGCGCGCCGAAGTGCCTGCGCCCGAGCGGCTCGAAGCGCCTGCCCAATGGCCCGCCTCCGACGACCTCGCCGCATGGAACCTGCTCCCGACCAAACCCGATTGGGCTGGGGGGATGCGCGACTTCTGGCAGGTGGGCGAGGACGCCGCTCATGCCCGCCTCGCCGCATGGGAATCGGACGTCGACGACTATGACGACAAGCGCAATCTGCCGAGCGTGGACAAGGTCTCGCGCCTCTCGCCGCATCTGCATTTCGGGGAAATCTCGCCGATCCAGATCTGGCACCGCTTCAAGGACCGCCGCTCCAAGGGCTGGGAAACCTTCGAGGGCGAGCTGATCTGGCGCGACTATTCGGCCAACGCGATCCTGCAATTCCCCGCCTATGCCACGCAGAACTACCGCGCGGATTTCGACCGCTTCCCCTGGCGCGATCCCGCCAATGATCCGGCCGCCGCGCGCGACCTCAAGGCATGGAAGGAAGGCCGCACCGGCTATCCCATCGTCGACGCCGGGATGCGCCAGCTGTGGCAGACCGGCTGGATGCACAACCGCGTGCGCATGATCACCGCCAGCTTCCTCATCAAGCACCTGCTGATCGACTGGCGCGAAGGCGAGAAGTGGTTCTGGGATACGCTGTGCGATGCCGACTATGCTTCCAACGCCACCAACTGGCAGTGGACCGCCGGGACGGGGGTGGACAGCAATATGTTCAGCCGGATCATGGCCCCATTGAGCCAGTCCGAGAAGTTCGACGCCGCGCGCTATATCCGCACCTATGTCCCTGAACTGAAGGGGATCGACGAACCCTACGTCCACGATCCCGAGGAGTTCGCACGCAGGCCCGCAGGCTATCCGCGCAAGATCGTCTCCCACAAATTCGCCCGCGAACGTGCGCTGGCGGCGCTCAAGACCTTGAAGGAGGCTTGAGCAAGGCTTGCCCGCCGCCCCCGCTCGCGCCTATGCCTTGCGCACAGAACAGGACGGGAGAGAGCAATGGGCGGGTTCAAGAGCTTCGTTTCGGGCGCGGCGCTGGCATTGATGCTGGCGGGATGTGCGGGCAGCTATGCCGAGAGCGCGCCTGCCGCGAGTGGCCCGCCAGCGCCCGCGGTGCGCCTCGTCCAGCCTCCCGCGCGCGACCAGTCCGAATTGCAGGTGCTGTTCTGGAACGATGCCCAGCGCTCCGAACGCTTCCGCGCGATGGAGCAGTGGTTCGCCGGACACGAGGTCCCCGCCGCCAAGTCCCCGCGCGCGCTGCCCAAGGGCTCGTCGCTCAGCCCCGTGCTCAAGGCCGAAATCACTGCGCTGATGCAGGCGACCAAGACTGCCGGCGTGATGGTGCTGGTGGACGGCAAGGTCGTGCACGAGGAATACGGCCTCGGTCTCAAGCCCACCGACCGCTGGACCAGCTTCTCGGTCGCCAAGAGCTTCACCTCGACCCTGCTTGGCGCGGCGGTGAAGGACGGCTTCATCACCTGCCTCGATGATCCAGTGACGAAGTATATCCCCGGCCTCAAGGGCTCGGCCTACGAGGGCGTGACCGTGCGCCAGCTTGCCACCATGACCAGCGGGGTGAAGTGGAACGAGGATTACACCGATCCCAAGAGCGACGTCGCGCAGATGAACCGCTTTGTGGTCGAATATGGCGCGGATGCGATCGTGGCGCAGATGAAGGCGCTCCCGCGCGAGGCACCGGCTGGCGTGAAGTGGGTCTACAAGACCGGCGAGACCAACCTCATCGGCGTGCTGGTGGAAAACGCGGTCGGCAAGCCGCTCGCCGAGTATGCCAAGGCGAAGATCGTCGATGCGGCCGGGTTCGAGGGCGGGCTATTCTGGATGGTCGATCCGCGCGGCGGCAATATCGGCGGGTGCTGCCTGTCGATCACGCTCTCCGACTATGCGCGCATGGGCCAGTTCGCGCTGGAGGGCGGTAAAGGCGCGGTGCCGGAGGGCTGGTTTGCCGAGGCGACCGACAGCGCGGTGGACTTTGGCACCAGCGGCTTCGGCTATGGCTACCAGTGGTGGACCTATCCGCAAGGCACCTATGGCGCGCAGGGGATCTTCGGACAGGGGATCACCCTGTTCCCGGACAAGCGGATGGTGTTCGCTTATGTCGGCAACTGGGCGACCGCGAGCGGCGGGCCGGAGCGCGGGCAGTTCCTCGATCTCGCCCGCAAGGTCGCCGCCGAGGTCAAATAGACCGGGCGGCAGTCCTGCCTCAGATCACCTGACGGTAGACCCCGACATTGCTGTAACGCTGCAGGATGTTGTCGTGCACGATCGGGCTCAGCAGCTCCGAAAAGGCGCAGCCGACGATGCAGTTGTCCCACCACACCACCTCGGCCTGAAGCGATTCGAGGCCGGGCAGGGTGAGCCAGCACAGCTGGCCTTCGTGCATGCGGTTGATCGAAGCGGCCGAGAAGCCCGAGATCGACAGATCATGGACCACGCTCTGGAAGGCGCGGCCACCCGAAGCGCGCAGCGTTGCGGGGATCGTCAGCCGCGTGCGCGGGCTGCAGCGATCTTCCTGCGCGGCCAGACGATAGGCATCGGTTTCCGGTGGCATGGCTTTCAACCTCGTGTCAGACGCAAGCCGCTTCGCGCGGCGTGGACTGCCGATTTTCATGCCAGTAAAATCCCTAAGGAGCCGTTACCGGGCTTGGTAAACAACCCTGTGAGGAACTGGAAAAGCGCAGGAAAAAATTTTCAGCCGATGCGTTCGCGGTGGAGCTTGTCGAAGCCTTCCACCAGCAGATCGACCAGCCGGTCGGCGACCACTTCGGGGGCCTTGACGGTCTGGGGATCCTCGCCCGGGAAGGCGCGGGCGCGCATCTCGGTGCGGGTCGCGCCGGGATCGATGATCGCGACGCGCAGGCGGCTGAGCTTTTCGACTTCGGCGCCATAGGTTTCGAGCAGGTTCTCGAACGCCGCCTTGGTCGCGCCATAGGCGCCCCAATAGGCGCGCGGCGCGCTGCCGAGGCTGCTGGTAAGGCCGATCACGCGGCCGGCGTCGGCATTCCGAAGCATGGTATCGAAGGCGGAAATCAGGGCCTGCGTGGCGACCAGATTGGTCAGCAGGGCCTGGTTGAACTGCTTGGGCTCGATCTGCGCAACCGGTGTGAGCTCTGGCAGATAGGCCGCTGAAAGAACGAGAATATCGAGTTTGTCCCAGCGCCCGGCAATCGCCGTGGCGAGGCGCGTGACCGAGTCCGGCTCGGTCAGATCGAGCGGGGCGATGGTCGAGGTGCCGCCGGCGGCATGGATTTCATCCTCGACCGCCTCCAGTGCCTTGACCTTGCGCGCCACCAGAATGACGTGTGCCCCGGCCGCGGCGAGCGCCTTGGCGGTGGCGGCGCCGATGCCACGGCTCGCGCCGGTGACGAGCGCGGTGCGCCCGGAAAGCGGTTTTACATTCTCGGTCATGGAGTTACGCGGCCTTGGGGTCAGCGAAGGGAAGCTCGGCGCTCTTGGCCTCGGCCAGTGCGAGGTCGGTGAGCGAGGTCGGATAGTCGCCGGTGAAGCAGGCGTCGCAGAATTGCGGGCGGGAGGGATCGCGCTTTTCCTGCCCGACCGCGCGGTAGAGCCCGTCGATCGAGATGAAGGCGAGGCTGTCGGCCTTGATGAACTCGCGCATCGGCTCCAGCTCCATGCGCGCGGCGAGCAGCTTCGAGCGTTCGGGCGTGTCGACACCGTAGAAGCAGGAATGGGCGGTCGGCGGGCTGGCGACGCGGAAGTGGACTTCCTTCGCGCCCGCCTCGCGCATCATCTCGACGATCTTGAGCGAGGTGGTGCCGCGCACGATCGAATCGTCGATCAGCACGATGCGCTTGCCTTCCACCAGCGCGCGGTTGGCATTGTGCTTGCGCTTGACGCTGGAGTGGCGCGCGCCGTCGCCCGGCTGGATGAAGGTGCGCCCGACATAGTGCGAGCGGATGATGCCGAGCTCGAAGGGAATGCCCGAGGCCTGCGCAAAGCCGAGCGCGGCCGGCACGCCGCTGTCGGGCACCGGCACGACCAGATCGGCCTCGCACGGTGCTTCCAAAGCGAGCTGCATCCCGATCGCCTTGCGCGCTTCGTAGACCGAACGGCCGGCAAAGACGGAATCGGGGCGGCTGAAATAGACGTGCTCGAAGATGCAGGGGCGCGGAGCCGGGCTGCCGAAGGGACGCACCGAGCGGATCTGTCCGGCGAAATCGACCAGCACCAGCTCGCCCGGCTCGACTTCGCGGATGACCTCGGCGCCGACCACGTCGAAGGCCACGGTTTCCGAGGCGAACATGATCGATTCGCCCATCCGGCCCATCACCAGCGGACGGATGCCCAGCGGATCGCGGCAGGCGATCATGCCTTCGGGCGTCATCACGATCAGGGCATAGGCGCCCTCGACAAGCCGCAGCGCGTCCACCAGCCGGTCGGCAATGGTGGGATAGCGGCTGGTGGCGACGAGGTGGATGATCACCTCGGTATCCGAGGTCGACTGGAAGATCGAACCCTTGTTCACCAGATCGGCGCGCAAGGTCATGGCGTTGGAAATATTGCCGTTATGCGCCACGGCAAAGCCGCCGCTGGCAAGATCGGCATAGAGCGGCTGGACGTTGCGCAGGCCCGAACCGCCGGTGGTGGAATAGCGCACGTGGCCGGCGGCCATGTGGCCGGGCAGTTCGGCAATCGCGTCGGAGGAGGAGAAATTCTCGGCAACGTGGCCAAGGCCGCGCCGCACATAGAATTCCTTGCCGTCCCAGCTGACGATTCCCGCCGCTTCCTGCCCGCGGTGCTGGAGCGCATGGAGGCCCAGCGCCGTCATCGCAGCGGCATCCGACGCGTTGATCGCGCCAAAGATTCCGCATTCCTCGCGCAGCTTGTCGCCATCGGCATCGAGGAAGGGGTGAGTCACATTGAGGGGTGTCATCGGCATCACCAGACCTGCCCGCAATCCTGCCGCGGGGTGGGCACAGCCCCAATGGCGATGTGACGGATCAATTACAAGGGAAAGCAGGCCTGCGATGCCCGCCTTTTTGCTGACCCGAGTGTGACAGGAGGCGGGTGCAATCGGGCGGGGAAGGCGCGTCACCTTGGGATTGCGGCTGGTTGGCGCGCATTCTACAGGCAGCGTTCACCATACAGGCAGCACGCAACCTCTCATGCTCTCCCCGTTCGAATGGATGATCGCCAAGCGCTACCTCTGGCCCGGCAAGGGCGAGGCCTTCATCGCGCTGGTCGCGGCGATTGCGGTGGGCGTGGTGTCGCTCTCGGTCGCGCTGCTGGTGGTGGTGATGAGCGTGATGAACGGCTTTCGCGCCGAACTGCTCGACAAGATAGTGGGTTTGAATGGCCATGCCATCGTGCAGGCCTATGGCGGCAAGCTCGACAACTGGCAAAGTGTGCTCGCCAATGTCGAGCGCACCCCGGGCGTCGTCGAAGCCTCGCCGCTGATCGAGCAGCCGCTGCTGATCAGCTTCGACGGGCGGGTGGAAGCGGTGTTCGTGCGCGGCGAGACCGACAAGAATATCGGCGCGCTGGGCGACAAGGTGGTGATGGGCGACATCCGCACGCTCTACCAGGCCTCGGCGGTCGGGGCGGCGGGCCGTGTGGCGATCGGTTCGCGGCTGGCGCAGAACCTCGGCATCCGGGTGGGCGATACGATCACGATCATCAACCCGCAGGGCCGCGCGACCCCGTTCGGCACCTCGATCCGCCAGATCGGCTACGAAGTCGGCGCGATCTTCGAGGTCGGCATCTACGACTATGACGAGAAGTTCGTCGTCCTGCCGATCAGGGAGGCGCAGACATTGTTGCTGATGGGCGACAAGATCGGGATGATCGAAGTCACCGTGGAAGACCCGGACAAGGTCGGCGAAATCCTCCAGCCGATGGCCGACAAGCTGGCGGGGCAGGCGGTGGTGTCGGACTGGAAGACCATCAACTCGGCGCTGTTCGAGGCCTTGCAGGTTGAACGCGTGGCGATGTTCTTTGCCTTGAGTTTCATGGTGGTGGTGGCATCTTTCAACATTCTTTCGAGCCTGGTCATGCTGGTGCGCGCCAAGACCCGCGACATCGCGATCATGCGCACCATGGGCGCGACGCGGCGGAGCCTGCTCAAGATCTTCGTCACCACCGGCACCACCATCGGCGCGATCGGCACGGCGTCAGGGCTGGTGCTGGGCGCGGTGGTGCTGTTCTTCCGCGAGCAGATCGTTGCTGCCATCGCCTTCACCACCGGCCAGCAGATCTGGGATCCGGAGGTGCGTTTCCTTTCCACCCTGCCGTCGCGCACCGATCCGTGGGAGATCCTCGGCATCGTGTGCCTCGCGCTCGGGATGAGCTTCCTCGCGACGCTCTATCCCGCGCTGAAGGCAGCCAATACCGATCCGGTGCAGGTGCTGCGCTATGAATAGCCTCCAGCCGATCGTCTCGCTCAAGGGGCTCAAGCGCTCCTTTGAACAGGGTGGGCAGCGCATCGACGTGCTGCGCGGCGTGAACCTCGACATCATGCCGGGCGAGATCGTCGCGCTGCTGGGGCCGTCGGGCTCGGGCAAGTCGACCATGCTTCAGGCGATCGGCCTGCTCGAAGGCGGGTTCGAGGGTTCGATCGCCATCGCCGGGCAGCAGGCGGAACATCTCGCCGGTGACGAGCGCACGCAGCTGCGCCGCGAGCATCTCGGCTTCGTCTACCAGTTCCACCATCTGCTGCCCGATTTCGACGCGCGCGAGAACGTGGTGATGCCGCAGATGATCCGCGGCGTGGCGCGCGAGGCGGCCGAGGCGCGCGCCGATGCGCTCCTGACCGGCCTCGGCCTCGGCGAGCGCCTGACCCACCGGCCCAGCCAGCTTTCGGGCGGCGAGCAGCAGCGCGTCGCGGTCGCCCGTGCGCTCGCCAACCGGCCGACGCTGGTGCTGGCGGACGAGCCGACCGGCAATCTCGACGAGGCGACCTCGGACGTGGTGCTCGGCCAGTTCCTCGCGCTGGTGCGGGGCGAGGGCAGTGCGGGGCTGGTCGCCACCCACAACGAACGCCTCGCCGCGCGGATGGACCGGGTGGTGCGGTTGAAGGACGGCGTGCTCGTCTGACGCGGGCCAGCGCGCGCGCCTTTTTCGGGCAATCGGATGTTGATCCGCCGCCCGCCTCGTGCGAACCATTTGCCAGACAAGGGGGTAGATATGGCGGGACTTGATTGGGATGCCGAGGCAACCCTTCACGAGCGTGACGATGGCGGCTCCGAGCTCCAGTACAATTTCGCCGTCCTCAAGAAGGGCCCCTTGCGCGAGCTGGTGGCCGCTGTGGTCGGCATGGACGGCGCGCAGCGCGCGCGCGTCGTGATCGAGGTTGCGGGCGGCAAGTCGCTCAATCTCGGCGAAATTCTCGAACTTGCGGCCAGGGAGGGCATGGCATGACCACGATTGCCGATTTCACCGTCACCACCAATCGCGGGCAGGAGCTCGCACTGAAGGAAAAGCTCGGCAAGGTGCTGCTGGTGGTCAACACCGCCAGCAAGTGCGGCTTCACCCCGCAATATGACGGGCTGGAGAAGATCTACCAGCAGTTCAAGGACAAGGATTTCGAGGTGCTGGGCTTCCCCTGCAACCAGTTCGGCGCGCAGGAGCCCGGCAGCGCCGACGAGATCGCCGAGTTCTGCAAGATCAACTTCGGCGTGACCTTCCCGCTGATGGCCAAGGTCGACGTCAACGGCGACAATGCTTCGCCGCTGTTCGACTGGATGAAGAAGGAAGCCAAGGGGCTGATGGGCTCGACCTCGATCAAGTGGAACTTCACCAAGTTCCTGATCGACCGCGAGGGCAATGTGGTGAAGCGCTACGCGCCGACCGACAAACCCGAGAGCATCGCGAAGGACATCGAGAAGCTGCTGTGATGCGGCGGCGATGAGCGCCGAAGCCGAGAGGACGACCGTCTGGCACAGGCTCCTGTGGGTGCCGGCCTTCGCCGCGCTCGTGGCGGCGGTGCTGTTTCTCGCCGGAGCGATCGGAAAAGGGGCCGCCGGCCTTGTCTGTTCGGCCAGCTGGCTTGCGTGGTGGATCCCCGCGGCGGTCCTGGCGTGGCGGTCGCGCGGGGGTGTCCCTCCGCTGCCGAAATCCGTTGGCTATTCCTTCGTGATTGGCTGTGCGGCCTCCTACGGCGTGATTTGGGGCGTGACGCTGATCGACTGAGCGCCCGCCTGTGGAGAATTAACCCGCACGGGAGCTTCCGAAATCGGCGCAAATTCCTAAACTGCGCGCATGGCCTTCGCTCCCTTTGTCCCCCTGCGCGTGCTGTCGTCCTATTCGATGCTCGAAGGGGCGATCGATCCCAAGGCGATTGCCAAGCTGGCCAAGGAGCGCGGCTTTCCCGCGATCGCGATCTGCGACCGCAATGGCCTCTACGGCATCATGGCCTTCGCCAGCGCCTGCAAGGGCGAAGGCGTGCAGCCGATCATCGGCACGCTGCTGGGCGTGGCGCGCGAGGGCGTGGAAGGATCGGGCGCGCGGGCGATCGACTACCTGCCGCTCTATGCGCAGGACGACGAGGGCTATGCCAACCTCTGCCACCTCGTCAGCAAGGCGCATCTCGACCGCCCGCTCGAGCTTGATCCGCACGTGACCCTCGCCGATCTCGAAGGCCGCACCGGCGGGCTGATCGCGCTCACCGGCGCGGGCGAGGGCGGGCTGACCCGGCTGCTCGCGGACGGGCAGCACGAGGCGGCGGCGCGGCTGGCGGACCGGCTCGAAGCGCTGTTTCCGGGGCGGCTCTATGTCGAGATCGCGCGCGGCGGCGATCCGGTGGCAGAGCGGGCCGAGGAGGCGCTGATCGACCTGGCCTATGCCCGCGACCTGCCGCTGGTCGCCACCAACCCCGCCAACTTCGCCGAGCCGCACGAATACAAGGCGCATGACGCGATGCTGTGCATTGCGCATTCGACCCAGATCGAGGCCGAGGACCGCCCGCGCTCCAACCGCGAGGCCTATGTCAAGTCGGCCAGCATGATGGAGGAGCTGTTCGCCGACCTGCCCGAGGGGCTGGCCAACACGCTCGTCATCGCCCAGCGGTGCGCCCTCGCGCCGCCCTATCGCAAGCCGATCCTGCCGAGCCTTGCGGGCGATCTGGCGGGCGAGGCGCGGATGCTGGCGGAGGATTCGCGCGCCGGGCTCGAGGCGCGGCTCGCGGCCTATCCCGATCTCACCGAGGAGGAGCGCCGCGCCTACTTCGAGCGGCTCGAATTCGAGATCGACGTGATCGTGAAGATGGGCTTTCCCGGCTACTTCCTGATCGTTGCCGACTTCATCAAGTGGGCCAAGGATCAGGGCATTCCGGTGGGGCCGGGCCGTGGTTCGGGCGCGGGCTCGGCGGTGGCCTGGGCGCTGACTATCACCGATCTCGATCCGATCCGGCTGGGGCTGCTGTTCGAGCGCTTCCTCAACCCCGAACGCGTGTCGATGCCCGACTTCGATATCGACTTTTGCGAAACGCGGCGCGGCGAGGTGATCCGCTACGTGCAAGCGAAATACGGCGCCGACCACGTCGCGCAGATCATCACCTTCGGCAAGCTGAAGGCCCGCGCGGTGCTGCGCGATTGCGGGCGCATCCTGCAGATGAGCTACGGGCAGGTCGACCGGCTGTGCAAGATGGTGCCCAACCATCCGACCGACCCCTGGACCCTGCCGCGCGCCCTGAACGGAGCGGCCGACTTCAAGCGCGAATACGACAATGACAACGAGGTGAAGCGCCTCGTCGATCTGGCGATGCAGCTCGAAGGCCTGCCGCGCAATTCCTCGACCCATGCGGCAGGCGTGGTGATCGGGGATCGCCCGCTGGCCGAGTTGGTGCCGCTTTACCGCGATCCGCGCTCGGACATGCCGGTGACGCAGTTCGACATGAAGCATGTCGAATCCTCGGGCCTCGTGAAGTTCGACTTCCTCGGTTTGAAGACGCTCTCGGTGCTGCGCAAGGCGGTCGATCTGCTGGCGCGGCGCGGGATCGCGATCGATCTGGGCGCGCTCGCGCTCGATGATCCGGCGGTCTATGATCTGATGAAGGCGGGTAACACGGTCGGCGTGTTCCAGCTGGAATCCGAAGGCATGCGGCGCACGCTGAAGGCCGTGAAGCCGACCAATTTCGGCGACATCATCGCACTCGTCTCGCTCTACCGCCCCGGCCCGATGGACAACATTCCGCTGTTCGGCCAGCGCAAGGCGGGGCTGGTGCCGATCGAATATCCGCACCCCAAGCTCGAAGGCATCCTCGCCGAGACCTACGGCATCTTCGTCTATCAGGAACAGGTGATGCAGGCCGCGCAAGTGCTGGCGGGCTATTCGCTCGGCGATGCGGACCTGTTGCGCCGCGCGATGGGCAAGAAGGTGCAGGCCGAGATGGACGCCCAGCGCGGCCGCTTTGTCGAGGGCTGCAAGGCGGTCTCCGACATCGACGCCAAGCGCGCCAATGAGCTGTTCGACTTGATCGACAAGTTTGCCGGCTACGGCTTCAACAAGTCGCACGCCGCCGCCTATGCCCTGCTCGCCTACCAGACCGGCTGGATGAAGGCGCATTATCCGGAGGAATTCTACGCCGCCTCGATGTGCTTCGACATGCACCAGTCGGACAAGCTCAGCGTGTTCGTTGACGATGCGCGGCGCTATCCCAACGGGCAGGGCGGGGTCGAGGTGCTGCCGCCCTGCATCAACGCTTCCGAGGCCCGCTTCAGCGTCGAGCAGACCGATCACGGCTATGGGTTACGCTATGCGCTCGCCGGGATCCGTAATGTCGGCGAGAAGGCGATGGAGGCGATCGTGGCCGAACGCGAGGCGGGCGGGCCCTTCACCAGTCTCAAGGACTTCTTCGAACGCCTGCCGCAGGGCACGATGAACCGCCGCCAGCTCGAAGGGCTGATCTGCGCCGGCGCGCTCGACAGCCTCGAGCCTGACCGTGCGCTGCTTTATGCCAATGCCGAGCTGCTGCTGGCGGTGGCCGATGCGGCGATGCGCGAACGCAGCAGCGGGCAGGCCGGGCTGTTCGGCGGCGAGGATGCCGCCAGCGACGACCTGCGCCTTGCCGCCGCCGCGCCGTGGAGCAAGCCCGAGCGCATGGCCAAGGAGCGCGAGAATTTCGGCTTCTACTTCTCCGCCCATCCGGTGCAGCAATATCGCGAACTCGCCTCGGCCAATGGCGCGCGCACCTATCAGAGCCTGATGGAGGGCGGCGCGCCTGCGGGCGGGCGCGGGACGGCGGTGATGGCGGTGCTGGTTGAAGGCATGACCAAGGCGCGCACCCGCAAGGGCGGCACCTTCGTGCGCGCCGATTTCTCCGACAGTTCCGGCCAGTTCTCCGCCGCCTGCTTCGAGGAAGCGCTGGTGCCCCAGTTCGAACGCTGGGCCGAGGATGGCGAGTGCCTGCTGCTGACGGTCGAGCTCGACGCGCCCAACCCCGACGAGCCGCCGCGCCTCACCGTGCGCAGCGCCCGCCCGCTGAGCGCGGTGAGCGGGGCGACGCCGATGCAATTGAAGGCCGACGTCTCCAGCCTCGATGCGCTGCTCGAACTCAAGATCGCGCTCGATGTCGAGGATGACTGCGATTTCGTCGGCAATGGCGAGGTGGTGGTGCGGCTGCTGCTGGACAGCGGCGGGCACGCGCAGATGCGGCTCGGGCGCGGCTTCCTGCTGTCGGGCGAAATGGCCGAGCGACTGGCCGAGGTGCCGGGCATCAGCAACGTCGAGCTGGTGCCGGTGAAGAGCAAGGCGGCGCTGCGCCTCGTCGCCTAAAAAAAGGGGGCGGACAGCGCCGCCCCCAGTTTCAGGTGCTTTCTGAAAGGTAAGGCCTACATCCCCGAGCCGGGGCCGTAGGTCACCTCGACGCGGCGGTTCTGCGCCTCGCGCACGCCGTCGGCGGTGGGGACGCGCGGCTGGCTCTCGCCAAAGGCCTCGGCCATGATCCGCGCATCGGGGATGCCGCGCCCGGTCATGTAGCTGCGCACCGCGGCGTTGCGGCGCTCGGCAAGGCCCACGTTGTAGCGCGCGCTGCCCGAGGTGTCGGTGTGACCGGCCAGCATCACCCTCGCCATGCCGCAATTGCCATAGGCGGTGATCGCGTTGTCGAGGATGGTCGCGGCCTCTGCGGTGATCTCCGACTTGTCGAAGTCGAAGAACACGATGAACGGCCCCGTGGCGCAAGCCGGCTTGGGCGGCGGCGGCGGGGGCGGCGGTGCAGGCGGCGGCGGTGCCGGCGGCGGGGGAGCAGGCGGCGGCGGAGGGGGCGGCGGCGGCGGAGCCTCCTTGCCGCCAAAATTGTAAACCAGGCTCGCGAGAACCGAATGCGCGGTGTAGCCCGCCTCGATCGGCACGCCGTTCGCTGCTTCGAGCTCGAACCCGTCGGCCACGAAATAGCGGTACTTCACCCCGATATCGACGCGCTCGCTCACCGCCACCCGCAGGCCGCCCAGCAGCTGCCAGGCGAAATCGGTCGCGCTGTCGTCGATCACCGTGCCGACGCCCGCGACCTCGACCGGCAGATCGAGATTGGCGATGCCGACCCCGCCACCGGCGAAGAACTGCACGCCGCCGTCCTTGCCAACTTCGAGAAGGCCGTTGAGCATCCCGCTCCAGATCGACAGGTCTTCCTCGTTCTGCACCACCGTGCCCGGCGGCACCGTGAGGCCGCCCGGTAGGATGCCGGAATTGACCACTGTCAGCCCGTCATAGCCGTTGCGCTTGTAGCCGCCCTCGGCCTCGAGCCGGAGCGCGCCGAAGTCGTAACCGACCACGACATCGGCATCGATCCCGCTGTTGGTGTCGGCAAAGGCGCCGTTGGTCTGCGGGTCGGTGTTGGCGAGATCGACATCGACCTGGTCTTCGAGGCTGACGCCGCCGTTGACCCCGATGTAGAACTGCCCGTCGCGGGCCTGTGCGGGCATGGCAATGCCCATCGCCGCGCCTGCCAGAAGAACTGCCGTAAACCTCATCTCCGCCCTCCGGGTGGTTGATAATGCTCCATTCTTTAGGCGCGCTGCATGGCAAGCTTGTGACAGCCAGTGCGATGGTTCGCGCCGGGTGTTGCGCGGCGGGGCCGGGCGAGATTGCGAATGCTGCGCAAGGGCGATTGCCAAGCGCAAGAGGCGAAGGCATGGAAGCGCGCTGGATACATCATCACCCGCGCGAAAATGCGCAGCGGGTCACCATCGAGGAGAGAGACGACAATGGCCGGAACCAGGCTCGGGGCAATGCAGGACTGGACCATGCGGGTGACCGCGGTGATCGATCACGCCGCGCGCGAGGCGCCGGAGCGCGAGATCGTCAGCCGCTGGGCCGATGGCAGCGAGACCCGCACCAACTGGGCCGGGATCCGCCGCGATGCGCTGAAGATGGCGCAGGCCTTGAAGGCGCTCGGCCTCAAGCCCGGCGACAAGGTCGCGAGCCTCGCGATGAACCATTCGCGCCACCTCGTCAGCTGGTATGGCGTGGCGGGCATGGGCGGGGTGCTGCACACGGTGAACCCGCGCCTGTTCGACGACCAGCTCGAGTATATCGTCAACCACGCCGAGGACCGGGTGCTGTGCTACGATGCGGCGTTCCAGCCGATCGTCGACCGGATGAAGAGCCGCTGGCCGACGGTCGAGCACTACATCTGCTACGACAGCGGCGCGAATGCGCCCGCCTTCGAGGACTGGATCGGCGCGCAGGACGGCGATTTCGAATGGGTGACGGGTCCCGAAACCGACCCCTGCATGATCTGCTACACTTCCGGCACCACCGGCAATCCCAAGGGCGTGCAATACGAACACCGCTCGACCGTGCTCCACGCGCTCGCCGGGCTGCAGCCGGCGGCGTTCAATTTCTCCAGTTCCTCGGTGATGCTGCCCGTCGTGCCGATGTTCCACGCGGCGAGCTGGGGCCTGCCCTATGCGGGCGCGATGGCGGGGATCAAGTTCGTGTTCTCGGCGGTCAATGATCCGGCGGTGCTGCACGATCTGATGCTGCGCGAGGGCGTGACGGACAGCGCGGGTGTGCCGACCGTGTGGCTGGCGCATTTCCAGTATTGCGACGCCAACGGCCTCGACCTTCCGCCGCTCAAGGCCGCCACCATCGGCGGCTCGGCCGCGCCCAAGTTCATGATCGAGCGGCTGATGAAGAACGGCACCCGCGTCCAGCACGCCTGGGGCATGACCGAGACCAGCCCCATCGGCACGGTCGGCGGGCCGACCTGGGACTGGGACCAGCTCACCCTCGAACAGAAGGTCGAGAAGACCGCGATGCAGGGCCGCCCGATCTTCGGCGTGCAGCTGCGCACCGTCGATCTCGACGACATGGCGACTGAACTGCCGCGTGACGGCAAGACCTCCGGCGCGCTCCAGATCCGCGGGCCGTGGGTGATCCGCCGCTACTTCAAGGCCGAGAAGGACGCGACCAACAACGAGGGCTGGTTCGACACCGGCGATGTCGGCATCATCCATCCCGACGGCACGCTGCAGCTGACCGACCGCACCAAGGACGTGATCAAGTCGGGCGGCGAGTGGATCAGCTCGGTCGAGCTCGAAAACGCCGCCTGCGGCCATCCCGCGGTGGCCGAAGCCGCCTGCATCGGCATCTACCACCCCAAGTGGGACGAGCGCCCGGTGCTGTTCGTGGTCAAGAAGGCGGGCGCCGAGGTGACCGGCGATGACATCATCGAGCACCTCAAGCCGTTGATCGCCAAGTGGTGGCTGCCCGATGCGGTCGAATTCGTCGACGACATCCCGCACACCGCGACCGGCAAGATCTCCAAGAAGGACCTGCGTGACCGTTTTGCGGACTACAAGCTTGCCTGATGTGGGCGTCCGGCCTGCGCGTGTCTCCGACGCGCAGGCTATCGCCGCGATCTACGCCCATCACGTTGCGCACGGCACCGCCACCTTCGATACCGAAGCGCCCGATGCAGCGGCGTGGGAGGAGAAGATCGCGCATATCACCGCGCGCGGCTGGCCGTTCCTCGTCGCCGAGCGCGAGGGGCAGGTGGCCGGCTATTGCTACGCCACCCAGTTCCGCGAGCGCGCCGCCTATGCCCGCACCTGCGAGGACAGCATCTATATCCGCCCCGGGCTGGAGGGCACCGGCATCGGCACCCGGCTGCTCACCGCGCTGATCGCGGCGGCGCGGGCCTGCGGGTTCGAACAGATGATCGCGGTGCTGGGCGGGGCCGGGCCGGTCTCGGCCGCGCTCCACGCCAAATGCGGCTTTGCCGAGGCCGGGCGGCTGCGCAATGTCGGCTTCAAGTTCGGGCGCAGGCTCGATACGCTCTATATGCAACGCGATCTGACTGGAGAGGACTGAGGCCCATGACCTGCGAAACCTATATCGATCCCTCGCCCGCCAACTTCCAGGCCTTCAAGGACCTGCCGCGCGACACGCCGATCAACATGCTGAACCTGCTGCTCTACCGCGATGTGGCCGAATATCCCGAGGGCCACGAGCACGCCGGCAAGGGCTGGAGCGGGCGGCGGGCCTATGAGGAATACGGGGTGACGAGCGGCCCGATCTTCCGACGGCTCGGCGGGCAGATCATCTGGCGCGGGCGCTTCGAGACCGTGGTGACCGGCCCCGAGGGCGAGCGCTGGCACGATGCCTTCATCGCGCAATACCCCAACGCGGGCGCCTTCTTCGCGATGATCAAGGACCCGGATTACCAGCTCGCCGTGGTCAATCGCACCGCCGCGCTGGTCGACAGCCGGCTGGTGCGCTTTGCCCCGGGCGAGGTAGGGGAGGGGTTCGGCTAGGCTAAAGCAGCCTGAGCTGCCCGCCCACTTCGGGTGCCCGGAACCGCGAGCAATCGAGCTCGAAGCGCGCTTTCCCGATCCCGGCTTTCTTGCATGCCAGATTGAAGCGTGACCGGATCAGATCTGCCCAGACGCCTTGCGGGTTCATGCGGCTGTGGAAGTTCGGATCATTGTCACGCCCGCCGCGCATTTCGCGCACGATGCTCATCACCTTTCCTGCGCGCTCGGGGTAGTGGACGGCGAGCCATTCGCGGAACAGTGGTGCGACCTCGTGAGGCAGGCGCAAGGGAATCCACCCGACGCTGCGCACCCCCAGCTCTGCCACGCGGGCGATGGTGCCTTCGATGAATTCGTCGGTGATCGCCGGGATGATCGGCGAGAGCGAGCAATGCACCGGCACGCCGCGTTCCACCAGCTTGCCCAGCGCCGCGAGCCGCTTGGCCGGCGCAGCGCAGCGCGGTTCGAGCTTGCCCGAGAGCACCGGATCGAGGCTCGTCACCGAGATCGAGACCGCGACCAGTTTCTCCCGCGCCATCTCCTCCAGCAGGTCGGCGTCCATCAGCACCCGGTCGGACTTGGTGGTGATGGTGACGGGGTGGCGGGCCTCCAGACAGACTTCGAGCAGCTGGCGGGTGATCCGGTAGGTGCGCTCGATCGGCTGGTAGGGATCGGTGTTGGTGCCAAGCGCGATGGGCCGCGGCTGGTAGCCCTTCTTCGCCAGCGTCTTGCGCAGCAGCTGTGCCGCCTCGGGCTTGGCGAAAAGCTTCGTCTCGAAATCGAGGCCCGGCGAGAGATCGTGATAGGCGTGGGTCGGCCGCGCAAAGCAGTAGACGCAGCCATGCTCGCAGCCGCGATAGGCATTCACCGAGCGGTCAAACGGCACATCGGGCGACTGGTTGAAGGTCAGGATCGACTTGGGCCGCTCCTGCGTCACCGTGGTGCGCAGCTTGACCGGCGGGCCCCCATGTTCTTTGGCGAGCGATTCCACATAGTCGCGCCAGTCCC
This sequence comes from Porphyrobacter sp., assembly GCA_027531395.1. Lineage (GTDB taxonomy): Bacteria > Pseudomonadota > Alphaproteobacteria > Sphingomonadales > Sphingomonadaceae > Erythrobacter. The sequence continues at coordinate 705,249 of JAPZRO010000004.1, forward strand.
CGTCGACCTCGCGCGAGGGCAGGTCGAAACGGGTCGATGTCGCCCCCGACTGGGCGCCGCGTCCGTGGATTCGCTCCGGCATAATCGGAACATATAAAGAACGAAACGCGCCATGTCACCCGGGCGCGGCGTGTCTGCGGCCGCTATTCGCCCTGTTCGGGGTAAAGATAGCCGAAGAAGTCGACCACCGAGGCGAACCACAGGCCGATCTGGCTGGAATAGTTCTCGCGGGTGATCCCGCCATCTGCGATGATGTACATCCGAACCGCGATCACGCCGTCGGGATCGACATAGGCGCGGCCGAAATTCTCGTTGTAGTTGTACTTGTTGACCGCCTCCATCACCTGTTCGGGGGTGGTGCCGGTGTCGGCCTCGAAGGTGGCGAGCATAGAGGAACCGAGGCACCGCGTCTTGGTCTTCTCGTCCTCGCAGGCGAGCAGCAGGGCATCGGCCGTCACGCCGCCCTCGAAGGTGAAGTCGATCCGCTCGGAACCGGCGGTGGAGGTGATGGTCGCCCCGGCCTCGGTCAGCGCGCGTTCGAAATCGGCGCGGGTGAAGTGCGACAGTGTCTGCGCGCTTTGGGCCTGGGCCGCCGTGCTTCCCAGAGCCAGTGCGGCCGCTGCCGCGAGTATCGTCCAACGCATTTGTGGTCTCCCCATCCAAGGGAGCCTTGCTAGCACAAATCCGGCGACGGGCCAGCGCGCTTGTGCCGCCCTCAGACTTCCTTGAGGCGCGGCATCAGCTCGACGAAGTTGCAGGGCCGGTTGCGGCTGTCGAGCTGTTCGGCGAGGATGCCGTCCCACCCGTCCTTCACCGCGCCGTTGGAGCCGGGGAGGGCGAAGATATAGGTCCCGCGCGCCACCACCGCGAGCGCGCGCGACTGCACCGTGCTGGTGCCGATGGTCTTGAAGCTGAGCCAGCGGAACAGCTCGCCGAAGCCGGGGATCTCGCGCGCGCCGTCAATCATCGCCAGCGCCTCGGGGGTGACGTCGCGCCCCGTCAGGCCGGTGCCGCCGGTGCTCACCACCGCGTCGATCGCCGGATCGTCGATCCATGCGTCGAACTGCGCGGCGAGCGCCTTCGCGTCGTCCTTCACGATCATGCGCGCGGCGAGATTGTGGCCTGCGTCCGTCACCCGCTGAGCGAGAATATCGCCCGAAGTGTCGGTCTCGGGGGTGCGGGTGTCCGACACGGTCAGCACCGCGATGTTGATCGGCTTGAAGGTGCGGGTTGTGTCGATCGCCATTACGGGTCCAGTCGGGCAGAGCGCAGCGATTGCGGGCGCGGAAACTCGGGCCAGAGCCCCTGCGCCAGCGCGCGGCGGCTGGGCGAGGGCACGCCCGCAGCGCGTTCATACATCCAGTAATTGCGCATCACGATCGCGACATAGCCGCGGGTTTCCCAATAGGGGATCGATTCCATCCACAGCAGCGGATCGTTCTGGTCGTTGATCTCGACATTCCAGCGTCCGACCGGGGTGAGGCCGGCGTTGTAGGCCGCCATGATCTTGGGCAACGCGCCGCCGGTCGCCGGGGAATCGCGCAGCATTTCGAGGTGGCGCTGGCCATAGGCGAGGTTGACCTGCGGATCGTTGAGGTCCTCGTAGGACGCGCCGAGGCTGAGGCGGCCGGCATGGTCGCGCGCGGTGCCCGGCATGATCTGCATCAGGCCGCGGGCATTGGCGGGGCTCACAGCATTGGCGCGGAAGTTCGATTCCTGCAGCGCGTGGGCAAAGGCAAGGCTGGGATCGACCTGCCACCCGCCGACCGGCTGCCAATAGGCGACCGGAAAACGCAGGGCGGGATCGCTGCGGGTGCCATAGGGCGCGTTGCTGGCCATGAACAGCTGGGTCGAAGGCAGGCCCATCTCGCGCGCCAGCCGGGCGAGGGCCTCGTACTGGCTCGCCGGGCCGATCTGCGCCTCGTGCCGCAGCACCTCGTCGGCAAGACCCGCGCGGCCGATTTCGGCGAGCGCAATCGCCACCCGGACATTGCTGCGGCGCGCGAGCTGATCCCAGTCGCTGCGGCCGAAGCGGGCCGGCGGAGCATGTGCAGGCAGTTCGATCCCGAGCTGGTCGGCCGCGAGCATCCCGTAGAGCGTCTCGTGCATCTGCGCGGCGGCGGACAGGTGCTGCTGCGCGGCTCCCGGCTCGCGGCAGCGCACCAGCGAACGGTGCGCCCAGTAATGGCCGGCTGCCGCCAGTTCGGGGTTGGAGGCGCGCGCCGCAGTGCGGGCAAAGGCCTCGCCCGCCAGCGAGCAATGACCGAGCCGCCAGGCGGCCAGCCCCTCGACCCACGCGCCCTCGGCGACCCACTCGCCGCTGCCCTCGGCCACGGTGCGCGCCAGTTCGAGCGCGGTGGTGTCGTTGTTCTCGATATAGTAGCTCCAGGCGACCCGCTGGCGCCATTCGGCGCGGGCATCGCTCGAAAGCTGCCAGTCGGCCTCGGCGAGAAGGCGCTGGGCCTCGGCCGGATTGTCACCCTTGATCGCCTCGAGGATTGCGCTGGCGGTGGCGGGCGGCATGGTCCCGTCATTGACGGTGCGCGGCAGGATGCGCTTGGGCGCGGAAGGCTGGCGCGCAAAGCCCTGCGCGCCGGGCAGCGGCGGCAGATATTCGACCCCACGCTTGGCCCCCATGCGGGCGATCTGTTCGGCCTGCGGCAGTTCGACCCCGGCATTGAACCACGCGGCGATCTGCTCGGCGGAAACCTTGGGGCTGTTGGCGTGGGTGTAATATTCGGCGCGCGCAATCTGGGTCAGCACGCCATCGGGCCGCGCGGCAAGCAGGCTTTCGACCTCGCCCCATTGCTCGGCATCGATCATCGCGAAGAGCTGGCGATAGAAGGTCCGCTCTTCTGCCGAGAGCACTTTGCCCAGGGCGCTGTCCTGCTGCCCGGCATCATCCCAGCGCGCCACGAGGTCGCCTGACTGCGCGCCCGCCGCCGCCGGCACAGCCGCCGCCGCCAGCGCGATCACCGCGATTGCCGGACGAAGCCCGCGCTTCAGGTTGAGGCCGACCATTCCATCCATCTCCGCCAGAACCGCGCCTTGAGCGCGGGCGAGTGCAACATTGCTTCGAGCGTTTCGCTCGCCATAACCGGAACCTTGCGGTCCGCATGGTTGATTTCCCGTAAACCATCCGCGCCGCCCGCGCCCAGCATCGCCGCCAGCGCTGTCCCCAGCACCAGCACCTTCTGCGGCGCGGCGAGTGCGATGTGATGCGCGGTCACCGCCGCCATCCCGCCCGCGGCCAGAGCCGGCAGATCGGCCATCGGCGTGTGGCAGGGCAGGGCAGCGGCGAGATAGACCGCGCGCTCCTCCAGCCCCATCGCGGCGAGGATATTGGTCAGCAACCGCCCCTGCGGCCCGCCAAGCAGGTGCTCGCGGTCGCCCTCTTCGGGCTGCGGCACCAGCACCAGCAAGGCCGCGCCCACGTCCCCGCGCGGCGCAATCCGGGGATAGGCCTGCGCAGCCGCGATGCCGGGCGCGCTCATCCACCAGTCGCGGAAGGCGGCGAGATCGGCCGGGGGCGATTCGCCCAGCAGGTTCGTGCGCGGGGCGGCAGGGGCTGCGGCGGGCGGCGCGGTGCGTTCCCGCAGATTTGCGGTTGCGGGGGCTGCGGAGGTTCCCGCCGCCGGTGTACGCCGGACAGCGGCGGGCCGGGCGCTCTCGGCCCCGACGGGCGCAAGCGGCGCCTCGGCCAACCACGCCGTAGCGTCATCGTGGAAATCGTGGGTAACCCCCGCCGCCTGCCAGAAGGCAAGCGCCGCCTCGAGTTCGCGGGCAAGGGAGGTTTCGGGACGGGTCATCTGGGCGGGTGCTATCCAATGCGGGTCTTGACTGTCAGAGCCCCGCTTAGCAAGTGAACCGGCATATCAATTCGCCGGAATGTGCGCAGCGCGCGCCCAAAGCATCAAGGATCAGGAAAGCCCATGAGCGAACGTGAATCTATGCCCTGCGATGTCGTGATTGTCGGCGGCGGGGTGGCGGGCCTTGCTGCGGCGATCCGGCTCAAGCAGATCAATGCCGAACTCGAAGTGATCGTGCTCGAGAAGGGCTCGGAAATCGGCGCGCACATCCTTTCGGGCGCGGTGGTCGACCCGAAGTCGCTGGACGAGCTGCTGCCCGAATGGCGCACCATGGGCTGCCCGATGGCCGAGACCCCGGTGACCGACAACTGGCACTGGGTGCTCTCCAAGACCGGCAAGACCTCCTTCCCCCACGCGATCATGCCGCCGCTGATGAGCAACCACGGCTGCTACACGGGCAGCCTCGGCAACCTCGCGCGCTGGCTGGCCGAGCAGGCCGAGGGCCTCGGCGTGATGGTGTTCCCTGGCTTCCCCGCTGCCGAAGTGATGTTCGACCAGAGCGGCGCGGTCGCGGGCGTGATCACGCAGGACATGGGCGTGGCGGCGGATGGCAGCCACAAGGGCGATTACCAGCCCGGCATGGAGATCCATGCAAAGTACACCCTGTTTGCCGAAGGCGCGCGCGGGCATCTGACCAAGCAGATGAAGGCCCGTTACGACCTTGAGGCCAACTGCCAGCCGCAGGTCTATGGCCTCGGCATCAAAGAGCTGTGGGACATCGATCCCAAGAAGCACAAGCCCGGCCGTGTGATCCACACGCAGGGCTGGCCGCTCACGGAAAGCGACAGCTGGGGCGGGGGCTTCCTCTACCATCAGGCGAACGGTCAGGTGGCGCTCGGCTTCGTGACCGCGCTCGACTACAAGAACCCCTGGGTTTCGCCCTATCAGGAATTCCAGCGCTGGAAGCAGCATCCGGCGATCCGCGAATATCTCGAAGGCGGCAAGCGCGTCAGCTACGGCGCGCGCGCGATCAACGAGGGTGGCTGGCAGTCCGTCCCCAAGCTCGCCTTCCCCGGCGGGGCGCTGATCGGCTGCGCGGCGGGCTTCGTCAACGTGCCGCGCATCAAGGGCAGCCACACCGCAATGAAGAGCGGGATGCTGGCGGCCGAGAGCATCGCGGCGGCGATTGCGGCAGGCAATGCCAACACCGAACTCGCCGATTACGATGCGGCGGTGCGTTCCAGCTGGATCGCCAAGGAATTGCAGCTGGTGCAAAACGCCCAGCCGGCGGTCGCCAAGTATGGCGGCGACATCGGCACCGCACTCGCGGGCATCGACATGTGGATGCGCACGCTCAAGATCGGCCTGCCCATCAGCATGAAGCACAAGCCCGACTACACCTACACCGGCCGCGCCGATCTCTACCCCAAGATCGACTACCCCAAGCCCGACGGCGTGATCAGCTTCGACCGCCTCACCAACGTCGCCTACAGCTACACCAACCACGCCGAGGACCAGCCAGTCCACCTGCAGGTGAGCGACCTCGGCCTTCAGGCGGATAGCGAGCTGGCGGTGTTCGGCGGTCCCTCGTCGCGCTACTGCCCGGCGGGGGTCTATGAATGGCTGACCGACGAGAAGACCGGCGAGCCCAAGTTCCAGATCAACTCGCAGAACTGCGTCCACTGCAAGACCTGCGACATCAAGGACCCCAACCAGAACATCAACTGGGTGACGCCGGAAGGCGGCGGTGGGCCGAACTATCCGAATATGTGAGTTAGTTGCTCCAATTTTTGAGGTGAACTGTGTCTTGGTTTAGCAAAAAAAATCAGGATCGTTCGTTCAAATATTGCGGTATTATTGGCGCAACTGCAGGCCTACTTTGGGGTTTCTCGCTAGGTGGTTTAGGGGGAGCAATTCTTTTCCTCATTTTGGGGACGATTGCAGGGTGGATTGTTGGTGCTTTTGTTAGCATCATATTTGATAAGCGAGAGATGGAAGATATTGGGGCAGGCTGCCTTTTAATTGGGATCCCGATCCTCTTGATGGTCATAATTGGATTGCTCTGGGGTGTAGGAAACTAGGGCATTGACCGAAACCGCCTACGCCAAGATCAACCTCGCGCTGCATGTCCGCAGGCGGCGGGAGGACGGGTATCACGAGCTTGAGACCCTGTTCGCCTTCGTCGATTCGGGCGATAGGCTGACCGCAGAGCCGGCCGCGCAGGACAGCGTCACCACGCTGGGCGAGTTTGCGGGGGTGCTGGACAATCCCTTCGACAACCTCGTCGCCCGCGCGCTTAATGCCCTGCCGCGCCCGCAAGGGCTTGCGGTGACGCTGGAGAAGAACTTGCCGGTAGCGGCTGGCCTCGGCGGCGGGTCGGCGGATGCGGGGGCGGTGTTCCGGATTGTCGAGGCGCTCCACGGGTTGCCTGACGAATGGCAGGCGCGGGCCGCGAAACTCGGCGCGGATGTGCCCGCCTGCGTCCTCAGCCGCACCCATATCGGCCTTGGCACCGGCACCGAGCAGGAGAGCGTCGAGGACGACCTCGCCGGAACCCCCGTCCTGCTGGTGAACCCCCGCGTGCCGCTATCCACCGGCCCGGTGTTCAAGGCGTGGGATGGCGTGGACAGGGGTGCCCTCCCGCAAGGCCCCGCGAGCTTGATCGCGAGGGAAGGGCGCAACGACCTCGAGGCCCCCGCCATTTCGCTCTGCCCGGTGATCGCCGAGGTGCTGGCGGCCCTCCAAGCCACCAAGCCGTGGCTCGCCCGCATGTCCGGCTCTGGCGCGACCTGCTTTGCGCTCTACGACACGCCCGAGGCCCGCGATGCGGCCGCGGCGGCGATGCAGTCCGGCTGGTGGACGATGGCGGGGCGGCTACGGTGAGTGAAGCCTACCGCCAACTCGGCACGCCCATCCCCGGCGGGATTGTCTGCACCGCCGACCACGCCTCGAACGCCGTGCCCGCCGACATCGACCTCGGCATCCCCGAGCACCTGCTCCACGAACACATCGCGGTCGATATCGGCACCGAGGCCATCGCCGAACGGCTGGCCCGCGACCACGCCATCCCCGCCCACATCGCCGCTGTCAGCCGCCTCGTGTGCGATTTGAACCGCGAGGAGACTGCCCCCGGCCTCGTCCCGCCGGATAGCGACGGGCACCCCATCCCCGGCAATTTCGGCGCGGACCGCGAGGCGCGGCTTGCCCGCTTCCACCGGCCCTATCACACGGCCCTGGCCGAGTGGCTGGGAGCGGCGAAGCCCGCCCTGATCCTCTCGCTCCACTCCTTCACCCCGCGCCTTGCCACCTCCGAGGCGGCGCGGCCGTGGCAGGTGGGGGTTCTCTACAATCAGGATGATCGCGCGGCGCGCATCGCGATTCCCCTGCTCGCGGCCGAGGGGCTGAATGTCGGCGACAATCTCCCCTATTCGGGGCGCGATCTCAATTACACCATGAACCGTCATGCGGAAGGCGAGGGTCGTCCCTATCTCGGGATCGAGATCCGGCAGGACCTCGCGCAGGCACCCGAAGACCACGCCCGCTGGGCCGCATTATTGGCAGAAATTGCGCAAAGGGTTGCGTCGACGCTTCGCTAGAGGCAAGGGCGTTTCATAAAACCCCCTCAGCAGGAAATCTTATGTCGCAGAAGTTTGACAAGTCGAAGCTCCCCAGCCGCCATGTCTCGGTCGGCCCGGAGCGCGCGCCGCACCGTTCCTACTACTACGCGATGGGCATGACCGAGGAGGAGATCGCGCGGCCCTTCGTCGGCGTGGTCAGCGCCGGGAACGACTCGGCCCCCTGCAACACCACCCTGAATGCGCAGGCCGATATCTGCCGCGAAGGCGTGATCGCAGGCGGCGGCACCCCGCGCCGGTTCAACACCATCACCGTCACCGACGGCATCGCGATGGGCCACCAGGGCATGAAGTCCTCGCTGATCAGTCGCGAGATCATTGCGGATTCGGTCGAGGTTTCGGTCCGAGGTCATTGTTATGACGCGCTTGTCGGCTTTGCGGGCTGTGACAAGAGCCTGCCTGGCATGATGATGGCGATGCTGCGCCTCAACGTGCCTTCGATCTTCGTCTACGGCGGCTCGATCCTGCCCGGCACCCACCGCGGCAATGATGTGACCGTGGTCGATGTGTTCGAGGCGGTGGGCCAGTTCGCCGCCGGCAACTGCCCGCTGACCGAGCTGATCGCGCTCGAAAAGGTCGCCTGCCCCGGCCACGGAGCCTGCGGCGGCCAGTTCACCGCCAACACCATGGCCTGCGTCGGCGAGGCTATCGGCTTGTCCTTGCCGAACAGTAATATGGCGCCCGCTCCTTACAGGTCGCGTGATGAAATTGCGGTCGCCGCCGGCAAGCAGGTGATGGAGCTCGTCGCGATGAACCTGCGGCCGCGCGATATCTGCACCCGCGAGGCCTTCATGAACGCCGCCCGCGTGGTCGCGGCCACCGGCGGCTCGACCAACGCTGCGCTGCACCTGCCCGCCATGGCCAGTGAATGCGGCATCGACTTTGACCTGTTCGACGTGGCAGAAGTATTTAAATCAACGCCTTACATCGCAGACCTCAAGCCGGGCGGGAAGTATGTCGCCAAGGACATGCACGAGGCCGGCGGGGTCTACATGGCGATGAAGACCCTGCTCGACGGCGGGTTTATCGACCCGAACCCGATCACCGTCACCGGCAAGACCATCGGCGAGAACCTCGAAGAGATCACCTGGAACCCCGACCAGAAGGTGTTCTACGATGTGAAGAGCCCGATCACCCCGACCGGCGGGGTCGTCGGCCTCAAGGGCTCGCTTGCCCCCGATGGCGCGATCGTGAAGGTCGCCGGCATGGCGCGGCTGCAGTTCTCCGGCCCGGCGCGGGTGTTCGATTGCGAGGAAGACGCCTTCGCCGCGGTCGAGCAGCGCGACATTGCCGAGGGCTGTGTCATCGTCATCCGCTACGAAGGGCCCAAGGGCGGCCCCGGGATGCGCGAGATGCTCTCAACTACCGCCGCGCTCTACGGGCAGGGCATGGGCGAGAAGGTCGCGCTGATCACCGACGGGCGCTTCTCGGGCGCGACGCGCGGCTTCTGCATCGGCCATGTCTGCCCCGAAGCCGCCGATGGCGGCCCGATCGCGCTGATCGAGGATGGCGACATCATCAGCATTGACGCCGAGACCGGCAGCATCGAGCTCGAAGTGTCCGAGGACATTCTGGCGACACGTCGCAAATCGTGGCAGCCCCGCACAAACGACTACCAGTCGGGCGCGCTGTGGCGCTATCAACAGGTCGTCGGAAAGGCGCGTTACGGGGCGATCACGCACCCGGGTGCCAAGGCGGAGACCCATGTGTTTGCGGACATCTAGCGCGTTCATCCTGCTTGCCGCCGCCGCCTGGCTGGCGGGCTGCGGCGGTGAGGGTGGATCGGCCCCTTCGCCCAACGCTTCGGCCTCGGCCTCGCCCTCGGGCGCGGTGATGACCTGCGCGATCGGGGCCGGGGCGGCGCTGTCGCCCGGCTGCTTCGTCGAGAAGGTCGCGAGCAGCAACGAGATCATTCTCTACCACCCCGACGGCGGGTTCCGCCGGCTGACCCGCGACCCCGCCAATGGCACGCTTTCGACCCGTGACGGGGCCGAGCCACTGGTGCTGGAGACCAGCCCGCAGGACGTGGTGCAGTTTACCATCGGGGCCGACCGTTACCGCATCCCGCTCGCGCTGCTGGGCGGCGCCTAGTGAGCGCGCGGCAGGTCCTTACCGCCGACCAGATGCGCGCCGCCGAACAGGCGCTGTTCGACGCGGGGACGAGCGTTTCCGAACTGATGGAGATTGCCGCTGGCGGTGCGACGGAGTGGATCCGGCGCGTTGCAGCGGGACGCTCCGTGACCGTGCTGTGCGGGCCCGGAAACAATGGCGGCGACGGCTATGTCATCGCCCGCCGGCTGCGCGAGGCGGGCAATGCGGTCACCGTGATCGCGCCGCTCGACCCGGCAACGGATGCGGCGAAAGAGGCGAAGCGCCGCTGGGACGGGCCGGTGGCGACGTCGGGCGGGGCGCAGGGCGATGTGTTTGTCGATTGCCTGTTCGGATCGGGCCTCGCGCGCCCGCTGGTGGCCGAACATGCGCTGCTGCTGCGCGATCTCGCCGCACGGCACCGCTACAGGGTGGCGGTGGATGTACCCTCGGGCATTGCCAGCGATACGGGCGCGGTGCTCAACGAGAAGCTGCCTGCCTATGATCTGACGCTGGCGCTGGGGGCATGGAAGTTCGCGCACTGGAGCCTGCCGGGCCGCGCGCTGATGGGGCAGATGCGGCTCGTGCCGATCGGGATTGCGGGTGTCGGGGGCGCGGCGCAGCTGGTCGAACGCCCGCGTATCGCCGCGCCTGCCGCCGACAGCCACAAGTATCGCCGCGGGCTGCTCGGGATTGTCGGGGGCGCGATGCCGGGGGCGAGCCTGCTTGCCGCCGAAGCCGCGCAGCGCTCAGGAGCGGGCTATGTGAAACTGCTCGCCCGCACACCCGATCCGCGCACGCCCGCCGATGTGGTGACCGAAACCGCGCCGCTCTCAGAGGCTCTGGCGGACCTACGCATGGCCGCGGTGCTGATCGGGCCGGGCCTCGGGCGTGACGGTGCGGCGCGGGCGATGCTGGGCGATGCGCTGGCTCACGCGAAGGCGCTGGTGCTCGATGCCGATGCGCTGATGCTGCTCGCGCCGGCGATGCTCGCGCGCAAGCTGCCGATGCTCGCCACCCCGCATGATGGCGAGCTTGAGACCCTGTGCCGCGCCTTCGGGGTGATCGCCGAGGGCCGCCGTGCCCGCGCGGCCGCGCTGGCCAAGGTGAGCGGGATGGTGGTGCTCGCCAAGGGGCCCGACAGCATGATCGCCGCGCCCGACGGCAGGTTGGCGCTGGGCATCCCTGCGCCGAGTTGGCTGTCGGTGGCCGGCACGGGCGATGTCCTCGCCGGAATTGCCGCAAGCCGCATGGCTGGTGGCAGCGATCCCTTTACCGCCGCCTGCGAGGCCCTGTGGCTTCACGGCGAGGCGGCGCGGCGCGCTGGCCCCGCCTTTACGCCTTCGCAGCTTGCCGAAAGGGTATCCGAGGCGCTAGCGGCGGCTTTGTGAGCCTTTCAGAACCCATCATCCGCCTCGCCGCCAAGGGCGACGGGGTCACCGCCTCGGGGCGTCATGTATCGGGCGCCGTGCCGGGTGATGTGGTGGACGAGGGCGGGGCGATCACGCCCGGGCCGCACCACATCGCACCCGCCTGCCGCCATTTCGCAACCTGCGGCGGGTGCCAGTTGCAGCACGCCGACGATACGGTGCTCGCCGATTTCGTGCAGGACCGGGTGGTCAATTCGGCCAAGGGTCAGGGGCTGGAGCCCGAGGATTTGCTCCCCGTTCACCTCTCGCCTCCGCACACCCGTCGCCGCGCCGGGCTGCATGGTCTGCGCACCGCCAGGGGCGCAGTGCTCGGCTACCGTGAGGGCGGATCGCACCGCGTGGTCGATCTGGCCGAGTGCCCCGTGCTGCACCCCGCGCTCGCCGCGCTGATTGCGCCGCTGCGCAAGTTCGTCGCGGCGCATGGCCCCAAGGGAATGGTCGGGATCGACCTGACGCTGGCCGATCAGGGGGTCGAGGCGAACCTGACCAACTTCCCGCTCGAAGGCCTGGGGCCGACCGAGGCGGCGCTCGATTTCGCGCGTGACCATGCGCTCGCCCGCCTGACCATCGATCAGGGCTATGGCCCCGAGACGCTGTGGGAGCCCGAACCGGTGACGGTGACGCTGTCGGGCGTGCCAGTCAGCCTGCCGCCGGGGGCTTTCCTTCAGGCGACGCAGGACGCCGAAGTGCGCATGGCCGCCGATGCCGCCGCATGGCTGGGCGACGCGCGGATCGTGGCCGATCTGTTCGCGGGGCTTGGCACCTTCGCCTTTGCCTTGCGCGAGGGACGCAAGGTGCTGGGGGTGGAGGCCGAGCGTGCCGCGCACCTTGCCTGCAAGACCGCCGGAGCGCGGACGGGTGGCAGCGTGCTGGCGCTCCACCGCGACCTGTTCCGCTCGCCGCTCCAGCCAGAGGAGCTCAACCGCTTTGATGCCGTGCTGCTCGATCCCCCGCGTGCGGGCGCCCGTGCGCAGGTGGCGGAGATTGCCGCCAGCAGCCTCAAGCGCGTGGTCTATGTCAGCTGCAACCCCTCAAGCTGGGCACGCGATGCGGCGACACTGGTGGAGGCAGGCTTTCGCCTGACGAAACTGCGCCCGGTCGGCCAGTTCCGCTGGTCAACCCATGTCGAACTTGTGAGCCTTTTTATCCGGCCCTGAGCGCCGCAAGGATCTGCGCTTCGAGCCACGCCTGATGTTCGGGCTCGACATAGGCATGGCCCGCACCCTCGCAGCGCCGGATGCGCGGATCGCTCTTGTCCCACGCGCTCTCGAACACCTGTGCGGTGCGATCGGCGGTGGCGAGGAGGATGCGCGTTTCGCCCGCAAAGCCCGCAAGCCCCTCGCGCATTTCCTGCGCGAGGCTTGACGGTGCAGGGGCGGGGCTGAGCGAGCGCATCAGCCCGCGCGCAAGCTTGCCGAGATCGACCCCGCCCGCGAGCAGGCGCGCGATCTCGCGCGGGTTCTTGAGCTTTTCGAGATAGCGCGCGCGGATCGCGGCGGGCGGCGGGGTGGCATCGGCCTCGGCGCCGCTCTCGTCCTGCTCGATCGTCCAGGGGTTCGACAGCACCAGCGCATCGCACCCCGCGCCGCTCGCCAGCATCAGCGCCGAGGCCGCATCGCAATTGCCGAAAGCGACCACGCGCTGGATCTGCGGGGCGATGGCGCGGAAAGCCTCGATCGCGGCGGTAATGTCTCTGGCCGAGTGGCGGAAGCCGCGGTTCTCGCCCTCGCTGTCGCCCACCCCGCGGCGGTCGAAGCGGAACACCGGAAAGCCGGCCTTGGCGATCCGCGCGGCGAGCTTGGCCTGCCCGGAAAAGGCCCCGGCGCGCAGCTCGTTGCCGCCGGTGACGATCAGCAGGCCGGCGGTGCCCGGCGCGGTGTCGAGCGTTGCGGCAAGGCGGAAGTCCTTGCAGGCGAAGGAGAGCGGCAGGCGGCTCATGCCACGCTGCCCGCAATGATCGCGGCCAGCGCCTCGCTCTGGCGCGGGTCCTCGTCCGGTTCGGCGCGCAGCCACAGCCCGGGGCCGCCGAGCGCGCTCTGGGCGATCTCGCTCTGACCCTCGGCGAGCTCCGGTTCGGCGTGCTCGAGCTCGCGGATCATGCCTGCGCCGAGCGACCAGCCGCCAAGCACCAGCCCCTCGCTGCGGCCCAGCGCCAGCAGCGCCTCGGCCTTCTCCTCGCGCCCGGCCTCGCGTGCGGCGATGGTGCGGGCGCGGATCATGCCGCGCAGGGTCTTCGGGCCGGACTGGGCGGCATAGTGCCAGCCGGGGAGGTGGGCAGGGGCTAGCAGCGCTCCGGCCCGGACCGTCAGGACATGGGTCGCGCCGAAGGCCTGCGCTGCAGCCGACATGGCTTCGCGCCAGCTACCGAGGGTCTGGGTGTCGAGCGGGGCAAGGCTGTCGTTGCAGCCGGGCAGATCGGGCAGGAAGCTGTCGATCCCGGCCTTGTCGAGCCGCCGCATCACCTCGACGGTGAAGCGCCGCAGCTTGTTGGCCTCGTCGAACCATGCGGGGCACACCAGCACGCGGACGGGCCGCGCCTGATCGAAGGCGACGAGCAGTTCCTCGCCCGCCGCGTCGTCGGCTCTGGTGATGGTCCAGGAGGCAATCACGCCCGCGCGGGCCTAGCCGCCGGCAAGCTTGGCCCGGGCAAAGGCCAGCAGGCCGCCATAGGTCTCGAGCATCTCGCCATCGACGTCATCATCCTCGATCACGATGCCCAGCCGGTCTTCCATCTCGGTGAGCAGGCCCGCAACCGCCATCGAATCCAGTTCGGGCAGGTGGCCGAACAGGCCCGAATCCGGCCCGAAGGCCGCGGCCTGCGCCGGGTCGAGCCCGAGCACATCGGCGATCAAGCCCTTGAGTTCCTGATCAAGCGCAGCCTCGGCGGCTTCGCTCGGGAGGGTCGGATTAGCATTCATCGGATCGCCCAAATCCCTGTCATCGGCGGTTGGCCGCGGGGCTTAGCCATGCCGGTCCCTGCGTGCAAGCGTTGCGGCGACTCAGGCGCGAAGCCTGCGCAGCATCCGCTTGGCCAGCGGCGCCCAGGCTGCGGGCTGCCCCATGTCGAGACAGTCGATGCGGAAACGTGGACGCACCGCCTCCATCCAATCGGCCTTGTAGCTCTGATCACCTGTGCCGAAGTCGACCAGATCAACCTTGTCGATGTCGATCACGTGCTGGAACAGCGCGGCGCTCAGCGTGGTGCCGGCGGACAGCGGCTTGTGGCTTTCGAGATGGGCGAGCTTGTGGATGTAGGCGACGCCGTTCTCGACCGTCCAGCATTGCGCCGCGACCGCGAGGCCCTCGGCCCGGGCGACGCCGAGCCGCAGCCGCCCGGCCGCGCCCTCGCTCTGGGCAAAGGCGCGCAGCATCGCGGGCTGGTCCTCGGCCGGTTTCCAGCTGGCGGCATAGATCGCCTCGTAATCGGCCCAGACATCGGCATCGAAACGGGTGAGCACCTGCGTCTCGACCTTCTTCGCCTTGCGCTTCAGCGTCGTGCGCAGCTGTCCGGGGCGGCTTTCCCAGTATTCGGCAAAGCTGCGCCCACCGACTTCGAGGATGTGATTGGTGTCGCAGGCCTCGACCGCGACCCGCCAGCCGGCAGCGCGGAAGGCGCGGGCGAGGCGCTCGGCCGAGCCGTCCTCGCCCGGCACGGGTTCGAGCGTGACGCGGTGGCCGCGGGTCTTCAATTGCCGCGCGATGGCTTCGAGCAGCCGGTCACCCGCTGCGCCCGCGGGGGCAAGTTGGCGCCAGGTGAAGGAGTACCAGTTGCGCAGCGGTGTGATACGCCCGCCATCCTCCGTCAGCGCGAGCGCGGCGGCGTTATCGGCATCGCTGGCAATCGCGATCAGCGGGGTGAGGCCGGTCTCGGCGAGCAGGGCATACCACTCCGCACGGTCGAACGGCGCGCTCGCCGCAGGCGCAGTCAGCGCTTGCAAGACGTTAACGCTATCGTGATACCGCGCTTCGATCACTGAAAGAATGCTCCCGTTCATGTCCAGCCTGCCCGATCCTCTCCCGCGTGCGCTTGACCACCTTGCCGAACTGGCGGGGGCGGCGGGGCATGGCGAAAGGCCGGCGCTGGCGTTGCGCGAGGGCACGCTTAACCACAATCAGTTAAGACAGCGTGTTGCTGTGCTGGCCGGATGGCTGGCGCAGATGCTGCCCGAGAAGGGCGCGCGTGTGGCGAGCTGGGCGGCCAAGGGCGAGCTCACCTGCCTGCTGCCGCTGGCGGCGGCGCGGGCAGGGCTGGTGCACGTGCCGGTCAACCCGCTGCTCAAGCGCGCACAGGTGGCGCATATCCTTGGCGATAGCGGCGCGAAGCTGCTGATCGGCACGGGTTCGCGGTTGGCCTCGCTCGAGCCGGACGATCTGCCGCCCGGCTGCGCGGCGCTGGGCGAGGGCGAGGCACTGGCAGCGGCGGAGGCGGCGGGGCGCGAGCTGGGACCGTCGGCGGCCGATCCGGCGGACCTCGCGGCGATCCTCTATACCTCGGGTTCCACCGGCAGGCCCAAAGGCGTGATGCTGAGCCATGCCAATATGTGGCTCGGCGCGGTGAGCGTGGCGCATTACCTTGGGCTTCAGAACGACGACGTGACGCTGGCGGTGCTGCCGTTGTCCTTCGACTATGGCCAGAACCAGCTCCTGAGCACGTGGTTTGCAGGCGGCTGCGTGGTGCCGCTCGATTTCCTCTTCCCCAAGGATGTCGCCAAGGCCTGCGCAAAGCACGGCGTGACGACGCTGGCAGCGGTGCCGCCCTTGTGGGTGCAACTGACCGAGATCGACTGGCCGGCGGAGGCGTCGGCTCCCCTGCGACGGCTGACCAATAGCGGCGGGGCGCTGACGGTGGATCTGGTGCGGTCCCTGCGCGGGATGTTCCCGCAGGCACGGCTGTTCCCGATGTATGGGTTGACGGAAGCCTTCCGTTCGACCTTTCTCGATCCGGCGCTGGTCGATTTGCATCCGACTTCAATGGGTAAGGCGATTCCCTTCGCAGAGATTCTCGTTATCAACGATGCGGGCGAAGTCGCCGCCGATGACGAGGAAGGTGAGCTGGTCCATTGCGGCCCGCTGGTGGCGCAGGGCTATTGGCAGGACCCGGAGCGCACAGCCGAACGCTTCAAGCCCGCGCCGGCCGCCTCAAGCTATGGCGGGATGGCGGTCTGGTCGGGCGACCGGGTGCGGCGCTCGGCCGAGGGGCTGCTCTATTTCGCCGGACGGCGCGACGCGATGATCAAGAGCGCGGGCAACCGCATATCCCCTCAGGAGGTCGAGGAGGCGGCGCTTGCCACCGGCCTCGTCGCCGAGGCGGTGGCGCTCGGCGTGCCGGACGCCCGCTTGGGCCAAGCGGTGCATCTTGTGGTGCGCGGCAGCGGCGACGAAGCCGCGCGCGCCGATCTGCCCAAGCGCCTCCAGCGTGACCTGCCCAATTTCATGCAGCCGCAGCATATCCACTGGCGCGCTGCCATGCCGATCAACCCCAACGGCAAGATCGACCGCACGGCCCTGCAAGCCGAACTCAACAAGGAATTCGCCGCATGAAGCCCGTCGGTCCGATCCCCGCCGGTTACGAGACCATCGCCGGAGAACTTGCCATCGGCGGCAAGCGCGCGAGCGAGCTGGTGGCCGAGGCCGGGCGCACGCCGCTGTTCGTCTATTCGCGCAAGCACCTTGATGGCCGCGTGGCGCAGCTGCGCGCCGCGCTGCCGAAGCGCGTCGGGATCAACTACGCGGTCAAGGCTAACCCGCACCTCGCGGTGATCGGCCACATGGCTCCGCTGGTCGACGGGTTCGACATCGCCTCCTCGGGCGAGCTGGCGCTGTGCGTGGCGGTGGGGATCGACCCCGCGCGGATCAGCTTTGCCGGGCCCGGCAAGCGCGACGATGAACTCGAAGCCGCGATCGGGGCCGGGGTGACGCTCAACTGCGAGAGCGAGGGCGAGGGCCGCCGCGCGCTCGCCATCGGCCAGCGCCTCGGCAAGGCGCCGCGCATCGCCATCCGCGTTAATCCGAGCTTCGAACTCAAGGGCTCGGGCATGAAGATGGGCGGCGGTGCCAAGCCTTTCGGCGTTGATGCCGAGCGGGTGCCCGATCTTGCCCGCGAACTGATCGCTGGCGGGGCCGAATGGCGGGGCCTCCACATCTTCACCGGCAGCCAGGCGCTGAGCGCGGACGCGATCATCGAGGCGCAGGGCAACGTGCTCGACCTTGCCGCGCAGCTGACCGAGGCGATCGGCCATGGCTGTCCCAAGCTCAACATGGGCGGGGGCTTCGGCATTCCCTATTTCCCGGGCGACGAACCGCTCGATCTGGCGCGGGTCGGCGCGGCGCTGGCCGAGCGGGTCGAAAACCTGCCGGCGGCGCTCGCGGACAGCGCATTGTGCATCGAACTCGGGCGCTATCTGGTCGGTGAGGCGGGGGTTTACCTCTGCCGCGTGATCGACCGCAAGGAGAGCCACGGCGTGGTCTACCTCGTCACCGATGGCGGGCTGCATCACCAGCTCGCTGCCTCGGGCAATTTCGGCACCGTGGTGCGGCGTAACTATCCTTCAGCGATTGCAAGCCATTACGGGGCAGAGCCGACAGAGGAAGTGAACATCGTCGGCTGTCTATGCACCCCGCTCGACCGGCTTGCCGACAATGCCGCGATGCCGCGCGCCGAGGTCGGCGATCTGGTCGCGGTGTTTTGCGCCGGGGCTTACGGGGCAAGCGCCAGTCCTGCCGCCTTCCTCGGCCACGGTCCGGCGGCCGAACTGCTGGTCTGACCGCAGCTCCCCGGCGCTGGCGTTAACCCGCGCAAATCCGCTGTCCCGATCCGGGATGGGGGGTGATTTGGCGCTGTATAACTAACCAGATGTTCACCATTTCCGACGAGAAGGGACGCGTCGCCCGGAAGGCTCGGGTTGCAGGTCGCTCCTGCATCCGGCTCGTGCCTTGTGGCTGCGCACACAGGCCTAAGGATCCTCGTCAATGCCCCAATCGCTGTCTTTTGCCCGCCTTGCCACCCTCGGTCTCGCGCCGTTGGCGCTGGCGGCCTGCGTCAGCGGCGGGACGGAACTCCCCCCGGCTAACTACAGCGAAAATCCGATCGCGCCGTCCGAGGAATACACCATCGGGCCGCTCGACGAGATCACCATCCACGTCTGGCGCAACCCCGAACTCAGCGCCGACAAGGTGCGCGTGCGACCCGATGGCCGCCTGACGATCCCGCTGGTGCAGGACATCCCGGCGGTCGGCAAGACCGCGACCCAGCTGCAGGAATACATCGCCGGCGAGCTGTCGAAATATATCGAGCAACCGATCGTCTCGGTGATCGTCAACACGCCCGAGGGCAACTTCACCCAGCAGGTGCGAGTGATCGGCGCGACCGCGCAGCCGGCCTCGCTGCCGTTCCGCGCCAACATGACCGTGCTCGATGCGATGATCGCGGTCGGCGGCCTCAGCGAATTCGCGGCCGGCAACTCGGCCAAGCTGATCCGTCAGAACCGCGAGACCGGCAAGCAGGAGGAATACCGCCTGCGCCTGTCCGATCTGATCCGGCGCGGTGATGCCAGTGCCAATGTCATGCTGATGCCGGGGGATACGATCATCATCCCGGAAAGCCGGTTCTGACGGGGGCCGCAGGCAGCATGAGCGAGATCTTCGAGGAACTGCGCGCGGCGCTGTGGTCGGTCTGGCACCGGCGCTGGCTGGCGATCGCGGTCGCCTGGGGCGTGTGTCTGCTCGGGTGGCTGGTGGTCAGCATGATCCCCAACACCTACGAGTCCAAGGCGCGCGTCTATGTCGACGTCGAGGACGTGCTGTCCAAGCAACTCGGCATTGCCGGTGACGGCAAGGAAGAGATCATGCGTGTGCGGCAGACCCTGTCGAGCGCCAAGAATCTCGAAAAGGTCATCACCGCCACCCGTCTCGGCGAAGTCGTGACCGAGCGCGGCGCGCTCGACGCGATGATCGGCGAACTCGAGAAGAAGGTGAAGGTGACGAGCGAGCAGGACAACCTGTTCGAGATCACCGCCGAAATCGGGCGCAGCGATTTGTCCGATGCCGAAAATGCCGTGCTGGCGCGTGATGTGGTGCAGAAGCTGCTCGACATCCTGCGCGAGGAGCACGTGGTCGGCAACCGCGCCGGGATCAGCTCGGCGATCGGCGATCTCGACCGCCAGCTCGAAGAGCGCAAGCGCGAGCTTGAAGCAGCCGAACAGCGCCGCCTGACTTTCGAGGCCCAATATCCCGATCTGGTCGGCGGCTCTGACAGCCTGTCGAGCAAGGTGCAGTCCGCCCGCGCCGATCTGCGCGCGGTCGATGCCGATCTCGCCGCCGCCGAAAGCGCGCTGGCTGCGATCTCGGGCCAGCTGGCGAACACCCCGCGCACCGTCGTCGGCGGACCGCAGGCGACTGGCCCGCGCGCCGCGCTCCAACAGGCCCAGACCCAGCTTGCCGAGCTGCGCTCGCGCGGTCTGACCGACAGCCACCCCGATGTTGTCTCCACCACCAAGCAGGTTGCTCTGCTGGCACGGCAGGCTGCGGCGGCCGGTGACGATGCCGGTGGAACGCCCAATCCGGCCTATGCCTCGCTGCTGGCGATCCGCACCGAGCGGCAGGCGAATGTCGAGGCCCTGCAGGCCCGCCGCGCCGCGCTTCAGAGCGATTTCGCCGCGCTGATGGCGAGCCAGGCTTCCGAACCGGCGGTGGCCGCCGAAGCCAACCGCATCAGCCGCGACTACGACGTGCTGCGCGCCAATTACGAGAAGCTGCTGCAGGACCGCGAGGCGCTGCGCACGCGCGGCAAGGTCGAGGACAAGGCCAGCCAGTTCCGCTTCGACGTGATCCAGGAACCCAGCGTGCCGCGCAAGCCGGCCGCCCCCAACCGTCCACTGCTGCTGCTCGGCGTGCTGATCGTTGGCCTCGGGGCCGGGGCCGCGGCTGCCTATGTGCTGGCCCAGCTCAAATCGAGCTTCGCCACGCCGCAGAAGCTCGAACGCGCTTTCGATCTGCCGGTGATCGGCGCGATCTCGCTGACCATGTCGGATGCCGCGCGCACGCTGGAGAAGAAGCGGCTCAAGCAGTTTGCCGGGGCCAGCGCCGGGCTGGTCGGCGTGTTCGTGATCCTGCTGGCGATCGAGATCGTCTCGATCGGGACGATTGCGTGAGGACAGGGGAAACGCGATGACCGATCAGGGCAAGATCAACCGTGAAGGCGCAAAGCCGGCCTCGCTGTTCGAGCGGGCCGACAGCGTTTTCGGGCTGGGCCCGGTGCGCACCGCGCCCAAGCTGCCGCCGGTACCGCCCGTGCCCGAGGCACTGCGCCGCGCGCCCGCGCCGCAACCCGCCGCGCCTGCACCCCAGCCTGTTATGGCCGCGCCGGTCGCGCCCGTCGCTGCTGCCCCTGTGAGCGCACCTGCGCCCGCACCGGCTCCGGCCCCGGAAGCCCCGCGCGCGGTCGCTTTCAGCGGCCCGTTTGCTGCGGTCGACCGCGATCACCTGCGCGACGGCGGCCTGCTGGTGCCCGAGGATCCGGTGACCGGGCTGCTCGAGGAGTTCCGGATCGTCAAGCGCGAGCTGCTCGCCGATGCCCGCGCTGGCGACAGCGCGCTTGCCCGCCGCATCCTCGTGTGTTCGCCCCATCCGGGCGAGGGCAAGACCTATTGCGCCACCAACCTCGCCATCGCGCTCGCTGCCGAACGCGATCTGGAAGTGCTGCTGGTGGACGCCGATGTGGTCAAGCCGAGCGTCACCGAGCGGTTCGGGATCGAAGCCGAGCAGGGCCTGATGGATGCGCTCGCCGATCCCGCGATCGCGCCCGAAAGCCTCGTGATCCGCACCGATATCGACGGGCTGTTCGTGCTGCCCGCCGGCACCGCCTCCTCGCGCGATGCCGAATATCTTGCCAGTGCCCGCACCGGCGCGGTGCTCGACCGGCTGACGCAGGGCGCGCCGAACCGCATCCTGATCTTCGACACGCCGCCCGCGCTCGCCGCATCGCCTGCCGCAGAGCTCGCCGCCCATGTCGGGCAGGCGCTGTTGGTGGTGCGTGCCGACGAGACCGCGCGCGCCGCGCTGGAGGACGCGCAGCAGCTGCTGTCGGCCTGCGCGGACATCAAGCTGCTTCTCAATGCCACGCGCTACAGCCCCACCGGGCGACGCTTCGGCACCTATGGCGCAAAGGGGAAATGACCATGCGCGCTTCGATCCTGGCTCTGCCGTTCGCGCTGGCCGCGCTGGTCGCTGGCGCACCGGCGCTGGCCCAGCAACAGCCGATGGGCTCCGCTCAGGGGCAGGGGCAGGGCGCGGGCGCTTCCGGCAGCCAGCGCAGCAACCGCGTGGTGCAGCCCTATATCGAGGTCGGCCAGGTGCTCTCCGCCGAGCTTTCGCCCGGCGATGACGTGCTGACCTTCACCACCATCGCGGCGGGGGTCGACATCAATGTGCAGGGCCGCAACAGCGGTGCTGCCGTCTCGCTGCGCTACGAGCGCAACATCGGCTACGGCAATGACAGTGTCGATACCGACACCATCAGCGGTGTTGCGCGCGGCACGCTGGCGCTGGTGCCCAACACGCTGAGCCTCGAAGCCGGCGCGCTCGCGTCGCGCACCCGGGTCGATGCCGGGGGCGGCACCACCACCAACCCGCTGGTGCGCGAGGATGCCGAAAGCCGCTTCTACAGCTTCTATGCCGGGCCGAGCCTCAACACCCGCGTCGGCGACGTCGGCGTGCAGGGCGTGGCGCGGGTCGGCTACAACCGCTTCGAGAACGATGCGGTGCTGACCAATGCGCAAGGCGATCCGGTCGACGTGTTCGACGACAGCGTGACCTACATGGGCCAGCTGCGCGCCGGCACGCGCGCGGGCGAAGTCTTGCCGGTCGGCCTCGCGGTCACCGCCGGCGGCTATCAGGAAGACATCTCCAACCTCGACCAGCGCGTGCGCGACCTCTTCGTGCGCGGCGACGTGACCGTGCCGGTCAGCCCGACCCTCGCGGTCGTTGGCGGCGTGGGTTACGAGAATGTCGAGATTTCCAGCCGCGACGCGCTGCGCGATGCCAATGGCGATCCGGTGATCGGCAATGACGGCCGCTTCGTCACCGATCCCACCTCGCCGCGCATTCTCGCTTTCGACGTCGACGGCCTGCTGTGGGACGTGGGCGTGATGTGGCGGCCCTCCTCGCGCACCTCGCTCGAGGCGCGGGTGGGCGAGCGTTACGATTCGACCACCTATTACGGCACCTTCACCTACACCCCCAACCAGCGCAGCGCCTTCGCGCTCAGCGTCTATGACGGGGTGACCGGTTTCGGCGGGCTGCTCAACAATTCGCTCGCCGGCCTCGACAGCGACTTCCAGGCGATCCGCAATCCCGTGACCGGCGATTTCGGCGGGCTCGTCAACGGCACCGAGGGACAGTCGATCATCGGCGGGCTCGGTTCGGTGCGCTCGGCAGCGTTCCGCGGCCGCGGCGTGCGCGCCTCCTACCAGCGCATCATGGGCCGCACCACCGCGGCGCTGGGCGCAGGATACGACCGCCGCACCTTCATCGCCGCACCCGGCACCGCGCTGGCACCACTCGATGGCCTGACCGACGAGAGCTACTACGTGATCGGCGGGCTGACCCGCCAGATCGGGCAGAACGCGAACCTCACCACCAACGCCTACGTCAACTGGTTCGACAGCGCTTCGGCGAACGGCGACGTGACCGCGATCGGCGGCTCGGCGGCCTACAACCAGTCGCTGACCCGGCGCCTCACAGCGCGCGCGGCGGTGGCGCTCGATTACTTCGATAGCGAATTCACCGCTGAAGACTTCGCCTTTGCGACCGCGCTGGTCGGCCTGCGCTACGATTTCTGATTGGGGAGCGAGACGCTCATGTACGAACAATATTACGGCTTCACCGCCCGGCCTTTCCAGCTGACGCCCGATCCGCAGTTCTATTTCGAGAGCACCAGCCACAAGAAGGCGATGAGCTATCTCGGCTATGGCCTCGGGCAGGGCGAGGGCTTCATCGTCATCACCGGCGAGGTCGGCGCGGGCAAGTCGACGCTGGTCGCGCACCTGATGGAGCGGATCGACCCAGCGGCGTTGACCGTGGCGCAGGTCGTCACCAGCGCGCTCGACGGGGCCGAACTGGTCCACGTCGTGGCGCAGGCCTTCGGGCTGGCGGTCGAAGGCCATGACAAGGCTGGCGCGCTGGGCGCGATCGAGCGCTTCCTTCAGGACGAGGCCCGCGCGGGCCGGCGCTGCCTGCTGGTGGTGGACGAGTGCCAGAACCTCGATCTGGAGGCGCTCGAAGAGCTGCGGATGCTGTCGAACTTCCAGCTCGGATCGCACCCGCTGCTCCAGAGCCTGCTGCTCGGCCAGCCCGAATTCCGCCGCACGCTCGCCCATCATCCGGGGCTGGAGCAATTGCGCCAGCGGATCATCGCCTCGCACCATCTCGAAGCGCTCGATGACGGCGAGGTCGAGGACTATGTCCGCCACCGCCTCGGCCATGTCGGTTGGAGCGGCCATCCCGCGCTCACCGAAGGGCTGCTGGGCGCGCTCTATCGCCGCACCGACGGCATTCCGCGTCGGGTCAATCAGGTGATGAACCGCCTGCTGCTGCTCGGCGCGATCGAGGAGCGGGACGAGTTGACGCTGGCGATGCTCGACGAGGTGGTTTCCGAAATGGCGGTCGACCAGACCCGCGGCGCGCATGGGCGCGGCGATCTGCGCGCCGCGCCTGCCGCTCCGGCCGCCCCTGACATGGTCGCCGGGGCCGACAGCCTGCCGGCCGCCGAAGTCGCCGCGCTGCTTGCCACCCGCGATGCCCGCACCGCCGAGCTCGAAGCCGCGATCAGCGCGCTGCAGGCCGCTGGGACCGAGCAGCGCGATGCGGGTGAGGAAACGCTCTCGCCCGAGGAAGTGCGCCTCGCCGAGGCCCGCTTCGCCGCCGAACTCGAACGCATCGAGGCCCGGCTCGAGGAGCAGGAGCAATCCTTCCGCCATGTGCTCACCATGCTGATCGAGTGGCTCGAGGAAGATCCGTCGCGCGAGGCCGCGTGACGTGAACGCGCCGCACGGTCCCTTTCCCGAGGTCTCCGGCCACGGGTCCAGTGTCGTCAACGGCCTGTCGGTCGACGTCGAGGACTGGTTCCAGGTCGGCGCCTTCGAGAACGTGATCGCGCGCGGCGAGTGGGACTCGATCCGCACCCGCGTCGAGAGCAATGTCGATCGTATCATCGACCTCTTCGCCGAGGCCGATGTGCGTGGCACCTTCTTCACTCTGGGCTGGGTCGCGAAGCGCCATCCGGCGATGATCCGCCGCATCGCCGAGGCCGGGCACGAGATCGCCAGCCACGGCTATGATCACGCCCGCGTCTTCACCTTCAGCCGCGCCGAATTTGCCGAGGATATCCGCAAGGCGCGGCAAATCCTCGAGGACAGCGCGGGCGTCGCGGTCACCGGTTACCGCGCCCCGAGCTTCTCGATCGATCACCGCACGCCCTGGGCCTTCGCCGAACTGGCCGAACAGGGCTATGCCTATTCCTCCAGCGTCGCGCCGGTGGTGCATGATCACTATGGCTGGCCCGAAGCCCCGCGCTTTGCCTTCCGCCCGCTGCCGTGGTCCTCGCTGGTCGAACTGCCGGTGACCACCGCTCTGCTTGGCGGGCGGCGGGTCGCGGCCGGCGGTGGCGGGTTCTTCCGGGTGCTGCCCTATGGGTTCTCGCGCTGGGCGATCCGGCAGGTGAACCGCAGCGAAGGCCGCCCGGCGGTGTTCTATTTCCACCCGTGGGAGATCGATCCCGATCAGCCGCGCGTCGGCCATGCCCCGCTGCGCTCGCGCTTCCGGCACTATACCGGCCTTGCCCGGATGGCCGACAAGCTGCGCGCGCTGGTCCACGAATTCCGCTGGGGCCGGATGGACATGATCGCTCACCGCGAGGCCGCGCGCGCCGGTGAACTGCCTGCGCCTGCCAGCCTCGGCGAGGAGTTTGCGGCATGAACGCGCCGGTCAAGGCCGGCCACCAGGTGCGTGCGCTCGACTGGAACGATCCGGCCGAGCTGCGCCGCATCGAAGACTTCGTCGCTGGGGCGGGCGGAAGCCTGTTTCATCGCCCCGCGTGGCTGCAGGCGGTCGCCGCAGGCACCGGCCAGCGCGCGGCGGGCCTTGTCTGCGAGCAGCTTGGCGTAGTGACAGGCTGGTTCCCGCTCACCGAGGTGCGCTCGGCGCTGTTCGGCAAGGCGCTGGTGTCGAGCGGGTTCGGGGTCGGCGGCGGCATTCTCGCCGAGAGTCCCGAGGCTGGCCGCGCGCTCGCCGAGGCTGGAGAACGCCATGCGCTGGCGGGCGGCTTTTCCGGCATCGAACTGCGCGGCGGGCCGATCCCCGAACACTGGCACGCGTGGTCCGACAAGCATTGCGGTTTCGTGCGACCGCTGGCGGCGAGCGACGAGGCGGAGCTCAACGCGATCCCGCGCAAGGCCCGCGCCGAGGTGCGCAAGGGCCTGGCCTTTGATCACCGGGTGACCATCGGGCGCGCCCGCGCGGATCTCGCGGCGCATTACGCCTGCTACAGCGAGAGCGTGCGCAATCTCGGCACGCCGGTGTTCCCGCGGAGCCTGTTCGCCGCGATGCTCGATGCCTTTCCGGACAGCAGCGATATCCTCACCGTGTGGGATGGCGAGCGTCCGCTGACGAGCGTTCTGAGCTTCTATCACGATGGCGCGGTGATGCCGTTCTGGGGCGGGGGCGTGTTCGCCGCCCGGCCTGCGCGCGCCAACGAGCGGATGTATTACGAACTGATGCTCCACGCCCGGCGTCAGGGCATGACGCGCTTCGACTTCGGCCGCTCCAAGACCGGTAGCGGGCCTTTCGCTTTCAAGAAGAACTGGGGCTTCGCGCCCGAGCCGCTCACCTACGGCGCATGGACCGCGCCGGGGGCGAAGGGGCGCAATATCGACCCCACCGACGCGGGCTACAGCCGCAAGATCGAGTTGTGGAAGAAGCTGCCGCTGCCCATCGCCAACACTCTGGGGCCGTGGATCGCACGCGGGTTGGCGTGATGGGCGACATCCTGTTCCTCGCCCACCGCGTGCCCTTTCCGCCCGATCGCGGCGACCGCATCCGCTCGCACCATCTGCTGAAAGGCCTGGCGCGGCTTGGGCCTGTCCATGTCGGCTGCTTTGCCGAGGGCAAGGACAAGGCGGGCGAGGAAGCGCTGGCGCAGATCGCGGCCTCGCATTGCATCGCTCCGCGCACCAAGCCGCTGCCGCTGGCGGGGATCGAAGCGGTGTTGGCGGGCAAGCCGGTGAGCCTCACCGCTTTCCATTCGCGCCAGCTGGCCGGGTGGGTGCGCGACACCATCGCCCGCCACGACATTTCCGCGATCGTCGTGTTCTCGGGGCAGATGGGCCAATATGTGCCCGATGACTTCAAAGGCCGCGTTGTCATCGACCTGTGCGACGTCGATAGCGCCAAGTTCGCCAGCTATGCGCAGGGCGGCGAGTGCGTGTGGCTCAACGCCCGCGAGGCGCGGTTGCTGGCGGCGGAGGAGGAACGCCTCGGCCAGCGTGCCGATGCGACGATCCTGATCTCCGAGGCCGAGGCCGCGCTCTACCGCTCGCGGCTGCGCGATCCGGCCAAAGTGAATGTGCAGGTGATCGGCAACGGCATCAATGCTGCCTTCTTCGATCCGGCGACCGTTCGCCCGCATCCGGTGCTTGAAGGCCAGCCGGGGCCGCATTTCGTCTTCACCGGCCAGATGGATTACCGCCCCAATGAGCAGGCGGCGCTATGGGTGATCGAGGCGCTGCTGCCGGTGCTGCGCCAGCGCTTCCCCGATGCGCTGTTCCATGTCGTCGGACGTAATCCGACCGTGAAGCTGATGGCCCATGATGGTCAGTCGGGTGTGCGGGTCTGGGGCGAAGTGCCCGATGTCCGCCCCTTCATCGCCGCCGCCGACGCCGTGCTCGCTCCGCTGCTGATCGCGCGCGGGGTGCAGAACAAGGTGCTCGAGGCCATGGCGATGGCACGGCCCGTGGTGCTCACGCCCGAAGCCGCGACAGGCATCGCCGCCGTCGATGGCGAGCACTGGCTGGTGAGCGCACCCGACCCGCAGGCGATGGCCGGCAAGATCGCTGACTTGCTCGCCGATCCGCAGGCACAGGCGCACATGGCCGCGGCGGCACGGCGCTTCGTGCTCGATCACCATGGCTGGGAAGCGATGCTGGCTCCGCTTGGCCAGCTGGTGGGCAAGGGCGGGGAGGCTGTCCGCCATGCCGCCTGAGCCTGCCGTCCTCAGTCTGTCCGACGCCGCACCGGTCTCGCGCATTCCCCTCGCATGGCGCAGCGCGCTGACAGCGCTCGCCGCCGCCGCACTCGCGCTGGTCGCGGTCACCGCGCAAAGCTGGGGCGAGATGCTGCACCAGTGGTGGAACATCGACACCTATAACCACCTGCTGCTGGTGCCCTTCATCATGGGCTGGCTCGTGATGCTGAAGGCGGACGAGCTGGCCAAGATTACGCCGCGTCCCTTTGCGCCCGGCCTGCTGCTGGTCGCAGCGGCTCTCCCGCTGTGGTGGGCAGGGCGTGCGAGCGGGATCAACCTGCTCGCCCATGCCGGAGCGGTCGGCGCGCTTCAGGCGGCGGTGGTCAGCGTACTCGGCCTGCGCGCCGCGCTGCTGCTCGCCCTGCCGCTCGCCTTCGCGACATTCCTCGTGCCCTTCGGCGACGAGATCATCCCGCCGCTGCAATTCATCACCGCCGACATCGCCATCGCGCTCACGCACTGGAGCGGGGTCGAGGCGAGTATCGCGGGCATCCACATCCACACGCCTGCCGGCCTGTTCATCGTCGCCGAGGCGTGCTCGGGCGTGAAGTTCCTGATCGCGATGGTGACGCTCGGCGTGCTGGTGTGCTTCACCCGTTTCGACAGCTGGCGTCGCCGTGCCCTGTTCATGGCGGCCTGCGTGATCGTTCCGATCCTCGCCAACGGGGTGCGGGCCTGGGCGACGATCTATGTCGCGCAGTTCATCGGTGCCGAGCGCGCCACCGGCTTCGACCACATCGTCTATGGCTGGATATTCTTCGCCATCGTCGTGGCGCTGCTGCTGGGCGGCGCATGGCGGTTCTTCGAGCGCGAGCCGGAGGCCTATGGCTGGACCGCCGACAATCTCGCCCGCTCGGTCTCGCTTGCCAGCGCCGAGCAGTGCCGCTTTGCGCCCGTCGGCACCGCGCTTGCGGTGATTGCCCTTGCCGCGATTGCCGCGCTTGCGGCCATGCTCTAGGCCCGCAGCCCTATGTGCGGGATTGCCGGGATCTTCCATGCCGAAACCCCCAAGCCGGTCGATCCTGTCCGGGTCGAGCGGATGTGCGATGCGCTCGCGCACCGGGGGCCGGATGGGGCGGGGGTGTGGACCGATCACGGGGTCGGCCTAGGGCATCGGCGCTTGTCGATCATAGACCTTGCCGGATCGCCCCAGCCGATGCACGCCGCCGATGGTCGCGCGGTGATCGTCTTCAACGGCGAGATCTACAATTTCCGCGAATTGCGCCGCGAACTGGAGCAGGCGGGCTTTACCTTCCGCACTCATGGCGACACCGAGGTCATTCTGGCGGCCTGGCAGCGCTGGGGCGTCGATTGCCTCAAGCGGCTCGACGGGATGTTCGCCTTCGCGATCTTCGACCGCGACAAGCGCCAGCTGTTCCTGGCGCGCGACCGCTTCGGGGTGAAACCGCTGTTCATCGCGCACCTGTCGGACGGCAGCATCGCCTTTGCCTCGGAATTGAAGGGTCTGCTGGCGCACCCGCTGCTGCGCCGCCGGGTCAACCCGCAGGCGATCGAGGCCTATATGGCTTGGGGCTGTGTCCCCGACAGCCACTCCATTCTGGCGGGGGTCGAGAAGCTGCCCGCCGGGCATTTCTGGCGGCTCGAACAGGGCAAGGCCCCGGGCCGTCCGCAGCGCTGGTGGGACATCGACTTCACCGCGCGCGAGAAGGGCTGCGAGGCGGATCTCTCCGCCCAGCTCGTCCACCTGCTGCGCGAGGGCGTGCGTTCGCGCATGGTCGCCGATGTGCCGCTGGGCGCGTTCCTTTCGGGCGGGGTCGACTCCTCGGGCGTGGTCGCGCTGATGAGCGAGGCCAGCGTCCAGCCGGTGCAGACCTGCTCGATCGGCTTCGATGTCGCTGCCTATGACGAGACCAGCTACGCGCGTCAGGTTGCCGCCAAGTTCGGCGCGGACCATCAGGAGCGGATCGTCGCGACCGACGATTTCGCCGCTATCGACACCCTCGCGGCGATGTTCGACGAGCCTTTCGCCGATGCCTCGGCCCTGCCGACCTGGCGCGTGTGCCAGCTGGCGCGCGAGCGGGTGACGGTGGCGCTGTCGGGCGACGGGGCGGACGAGGCCTTTGCCGGATACCGCCGGCAGGTGTTCCACCACCACGAGGAACGCGCGCGCTCTGTGCTCCCTGCTGGCCTGCGTGGGCCGCTGTTCGGCACGCTCGGGCGCGCATGGCCCAAGGCCGACTGGGCGCCGCGTCCCCTGCGCGCCAAGGCGACCCTGCTGGCGCTCGCGGAGAGCGGCGAGGAGGGCTATGCCCGCGGCCTTTCGGTGACCTTGCCGGGCGCGCGGCGGGCGCTCTATTCGGACGCCTTCGGCGCCAGCCTCGATGGTTTCCGCGCCGAGGACGAGCTGATCGCGCTGATGCGCGCGGCACCGGGGCGCTCGGGCCTCGACCGCGCGCAATATGCCGATCTCACCTTCTGGATGCCGGGCGACATTCTCACCAAGGTCGACCGCACCAGTATGGCGGTGAGCCTCGAAGCGCGCGAGCCGCTGCTCGATCACCGGTTGGTGGAGTTCGCCGCGCGATTGCCCGAGGGGATGCGGGTGCGGGGGAGCACCGGCAAATACCTGCTCAAGAAGAGCCTCGAACGCTATCTGCCCCACGATATTCTCTACCGGCCCAAGCAGGGCTTCGTCACGCCCATCGCCGAATGGTTCAAGGGGCCGCTGGCGGGCGCGGCGAGAGGGATTGCGACGGGCGGCCTCGCGCAGACCGGCTTCTTCCAGCCTCAGGCCATCAGCGCTTTGGCCGAAGCCCATATCGCCGGCCGCGCCGATCACTCGCGCACGCTCTGGCAATTGCTGATGCTGGAGAAGTCGCTCGGCCAGCTCGGGGTTTCGGCCTAGTCCTCGGTCCCGTGGCCGAGCGCCATGTAGGTGTCGGACTGCATTTCGTTCAATCGGCTGACGGTGCGCTCGAATTCGAAGGCGCCGTCGCCTGACTGGTAGAGCTCCTCGGGCGCGGCGGCGGCGGTGACGAACAGCTTCACGCGGTGCTCGTAGAGCGCGTCGATCAGCTTGGTGAAGCGGATCGCCTCGTTGCGGTTTTCCGGCCCCATCCGCGGGATGCCGACGAGGATCACCGTGTGGAACGCCCGTGCGATGGCGAGATAATCCGCCGCGCCGCGGTTCTCGCCGCACAGCTTTTTGAAGCTAAACACGCCCACGCCCTTGAGGCTCTTGGGGACGTGGAGCGTGCGCCCGCCGCCCAGATCGAGTTCGCCCGAGGGCACGTGGGCGGCATCCTCCGGTTCGAAGTCGGTGAGGCGGAAGAAGGCCTCGCGCACCTGTGCCGTCGCTGCATCGCCGATCGGCGCGTGCCACATGGCGAGCCCGCCGATACGGTCGAGCCGGTAGTCGGTCGGGCCGTTGAGGCTGAGCACGTCCATCCGCGCCTCGACCAGATCGATGAAGGGCAGGAACAGCGAACGGTTGAGCCCGTCCTTGTAGAGATCGCGCGGGGGGCGGTTGGAGGTGGTGACGATCACCGTGCCTGCCTCCATCAGCGCGGTGAAGAAGCGGCCCATGATCGCTGCGTCGGCGGTGTTGGTGACGACCATCTCGTCGAAGGCGAGACACTTCAGGCCCGCCGCCATGTCCAGCGCGACCGCGATCAGCGGGTCCTTCACCTGCGCCTTGCGCGCCTCCGCGATGCGGCGGTCCACTTCGAGCATGAAGGCGTGGAAGTGCACGCGGCGCTTGGCGGTAATGCCGAGTGTCTCGACGAACAGGTCCATCAGCATCGACTTGCCGCGCCCGACCCCGCCCCAGATGTAGAGCCCGCGCGGGGGCGGGGCGGGCTTGCTGCCGAACAGCTTGCCCAGCAGGCCGGATGAGGCCGGCGGGGCTTCGAGCTCGGTCTGAAGCGCTGCCAGTTTGACCGCCGCAGCGCGTTGGTCCGGGTCCGCGCGCAGCTCCCCGCTGGCGATCAGCGCATCATAGCGGGCGAGCAAGCCAGGCACATCAACCGCGCGGCATCATCTTGCGCACGATGCCGGAGAAGCTGGCGACCGTGTCGTCGTCCTGCACCACCATGCCGCGCACGAACACCAGCTTGCCGGTTTCGCGCACGATCTCGGTCACTGCGTCGAGCGGGCGACTGCCATCGCCGCCGCCCACGAACTGCGTCGAGAGTTCGAGCGTCACCGAGGGGCCAGCGTTGCCGGTGCCGATGCGGTGCATGGTGACGAACAGCGCAATGTCGATCAGCGACAGCGTCACCGCGCCGTGGATCACGCCTTGCAGGTTCATGTGCTTGCGCTCGGGGAACATGCGCAAACGCGCCTTCCCGTCGGCGTCGACGCGGGTGATGAGCTTGCCCATCACCGCGCCGTTGAACAGCGTTTCGTCCTTGAGATTCCAGTAGTTCCAGCCCGGATTGTCTGGGTCCGGCCCGTGTTCGAAGACGTCGTCCTTGAAACTCACCGGATCAGATCGCGCGCTCGGCCATCATCTTCTTGGTCTCGGCGATCGCCTTGGCCGGGCTGAGCCCCTTGGGGCACACGTTCGCGCAGTTCATGATGGTGTGGCAGCGATAGAGGCGGAACGGATCTTCAAGATCGTCCAGACGCTCGCCGGTCATCTCGTCGCGGCTGTCGGCCAGCCAGCGATAGGCCTGGAGCAGGATCGCCGGGCCGAGGAACTTGTCCGAATTCCACCAGTAGCTCGGGCACGAGGTCGAGCAGCAAGCGCACAGAATGCACTCGTAGAGGCCGTCGAGCTTCTCGCGCTGCTCGGGGGACTGGAGGCGCTCCTTGCCGCTCGGCGTCGGGCTGACGGTCTGCAGCCACGGGCGGATGCTGGCATACTGCGCGTAGAAGTGGGTGAAGTCCGGCACCAGGTCCTTGATCACGTCCATGTGCGGCAGCGGGGTGATGCGGATCTCGCCCTTGAGGTCCTCGATCGCGGTGGTGCAGGCGAGGCCGTTCTTGCCGTTCATGTTCATCGAGCACGAACCGCAGATGCCTTCGCGGCACGAACGGCGGAAGGTCAGGGTCGGGTCGATCTCGTTCTTGATCTTGAACAGGGCGTCGAGAACCATCGGCCCGCATTCGTCGAGATTGATCTCGAACTTGTCGTAGCGCGGGTTCTGGCCGCTGTCGGGATCATAGCGGTAGATCTTGAACGACTTCACGCGCCCGCCACTGGCCTTGTGGACCTTGCCGGCACTGTTGATCTTGGAGTTCTTGGGGAGAGTGAAGGTCGCCATTACGTGATCCCGCGTTGCAATGTGCACCCTATCTAGCGCCATTGTCCGGCCACGCAAGCGGGCGGTGACTGGCAATTCTTGCATGGTTTCGCACAGCCGTTGCCCAAGGCACAGCAGGCCGTGTTGGAGACACATGAGACACTGTCCAGAAGCAGAAAATCCTGCCCCTTGCACAGCGGCCCGGGGCGTCCGTTCGCAAGGGTGAAGAAATCGAGGAACCTGCGGGCCATGCGGGCACTTTAGGCGCCATGGATGATGTAGGACAGACCGCCGCGCGCACCCCCCGAACGGCCTGCGTGTTCGGCGCATCGGGCGGGATTGGCCGGGCGCTGTGCGAGGCGCTGGCAGCGGCCGGGTGCGAGCGGATTTATACCGGATCGCGCCGGGGCGAGGGGCCTGAGGGCGCTGCCTTCCACCCCTTCGCCTTTGATCTCACGGATGAAAACACCATCGCCGCGGCCGCGCAGGCGATGCGCGATGATCTGCCCGAATGGGTGATCGTCGCCACCGGCGTGCTGACGCTTGCGGACGGCACCGGGCCGGAGCGGACCTACAAGCGGCTCGATCCAGCGACGATGGCGCAGGTCTTCGCGCTCAACACCATCGGTCCTGCGCTGATCGCCAAGCATATGCTGCCGCTGATGCCGCGGAGCGAGCGCTTCGTGTTCGCGGCGCTCTCGGCGCGGGTTGGCTCGATCTCCGACAACCGGCTTGGCGGGTGGCATTCCTACCGGGCGAGCAAGGCGGCGCTCAACATGCTGCTCAGGAACTTCGCGCTGGAAATGGCGCGCACCCATCCATTGGGCGTGGTCGCGGGGCTGCATCCGGGGACGGTGGATTCGGCGCTGTCGCAGCCGTTCCAGTCGGGCCTTGCGCAAGGCCAGCTCACCGCGCCCGAGGCGGCCGCTGCCAACCTGCTCGGCGTGCTGTCAGGCCTTACACCCGCGCAATCGGGGCGGGTGTTCGATTTCCGCGGAGACGAAGTTCCGGCCTAATCGAAAATGCCGACGGCAAGCTCGGCCCAGACCAGCAGGAAGGCCCCCACAGCCCCCGTCGCCAGAACGGCGCGCAGGCGCCATGAAGCGGGCAGGCGCAGCGCGATGTCGAGCCCCGCACCCAGCAGTGCGAACATCATCCCGGCTGCGAGAAAGTCGCCAACCCCCCAGTCGACCTCGGCGGTGAACTGCATTGCCACCAGCGGCACTGCCAGCAGCAGCGCCGCACAGGCGGCAAACAGCACGCGGAACGGGCGGGTATTGGCCGAAGGCAGGAGGGCAGGGAGGATCATCGGCAGTCTCCGGCTTCAACCGAGAGAGCTTACCCCAGCAGCCCGTGGCGCGAAAGGCTTTCGGCGAGCAGCGTCTCGATCAATTCCGGGTGGCTCCAGCCCGCCAGCGCCGCAGCGCGCCCGAACACCTTCTGCGACCACAGGTTGCAGTTGAGATTGAGCTCGAGGAAGGTGATCTCGCCAGTCTCCTCGTTCACGCGGAATTCCCAGCGGCCGTAATCGAACGGGCGATATTCCTGCATCGCGGCCTTGGTGTATTCGGTGATCTTGGCGATCATCTCGGGGTTCTCGAACGGGTCGAGCGAGTATTTCTGGCTGCGGTCCACCAGATCGCGCTTTTCCTGATAGGTGCGCAGGTGCGACGGGTCGGCCTGACGGAAGATCATCATCGGCAGGATCACCGGCTCGCCGTTGATGGTGACGACCGGCACCTCGACATCCGAGCCGTCGATGAAGGGCTCGACCAGCGCGTCATGGCCAAGCTCGTGCACGCCGTGGATCGCCTTCTCGACGCTCGGCCAGTCGGTCGCGTCCATCACGCCCCAGCTCGCCGAGGAGTTGTTGGGCTTGACCACGAAGCGGCTGCCTGCCGGGCACTTGGCCGGATCGATCGGCGCGCCGCGGCGGTAGATCGCCCAGGGCGCGGTCGGCACGCCGGCATCGCGCACCGAGCGCTTGGCGAGGTGCTTGTCGTCCGACAACCCGCGCAGGATCGGGCTCGCACCGAGATAGGGGATGCCGGCGCGCTCGCACAGCAGCGGGCAGAGCATCTCCGAATTGAAGAACCCGGCGCGGTTGAGCAGCGGAAAGACGAAATCCACCTCGGGCTTGTCGAACAGCACCTCGAACTTGTTCTCAACCCGCAGGTTGAGGCCGAGCGCCTTGAGCGTCTCGCGCATCTCGACGTGGTAAGTCGCGTGATTGCCGTCCTCGGCGCTGCCGGAGCCGTCCCACAGCGCGTTCTTGGCGATGAACATGATCTTGAGGCGCTGCTTGGCTTCCTCGGGAATGCGGAGCGGCGCGGGGTAAGTGGTCATGGAGCGTCAGGCCTTCTAGCGGGAAGCGGCGCATTTAGTGCGCAGGGCACTGGTGCGCCAGATGCATTTTGCGGTTTTATTGGGACAGCGCTTTCTCTAGAGCGCGCGGACCCCGCCCATTGGCCGCGTGAAAGGTTGCCCCGGTGCCCCCTCTGAACCGCCCGCTTGCCGGGCTTGAGCCCTCCGAAGACGTTGCGGCGCTGGTCGCGGCCCTGGCCTCGGGCGGCGATGCGCGGATCACGCTGGATCCGGCGAGCGGGCTCAACCGCTATCTCTCCGCGCCCCATCCGCGCGACGTGCTGGCCTATTCCTCCTCCACCGTGAGCGACATTTCGGCGGACGCCTTCGCGCATCTGCTGGCGCGCGGCGGGGCGAGTGCGGGGGAGGCTTATGACGCGCGCCTCGAAGCCCTGCGCGGCCGTATCCGCGCGGCCTATGGCATTGGCGCGGATACCGAAATCGTGTTTGCGCCCTCGGGCACCGATCTCGAGTATGTCGCGCTGGCGCTGGCCTTGGGCCGGAGCGCGCAGGGTATTCACAACGTGCTGCTCGGCGCGGACGAGACCGGATCGGGCTGCATCCATTCCGCCCACGGACGCTTCTTCGCGAACGAGACCGCGCTGGTGGACGGGGTCGCCCCCGGTCAGGATGTCGCGGGCATGGGGGAGATCACGCTGGTCGATGTGCCGGTGCGCTGCCCCGATGGCGAGGCCCATGCCAGCGCCGGGATCGCTGCCGCGATGGCCGAAGGGATTGCCGCCGCCCGCGCTGCGGGCAAGCACAGCGTGGTGCACTGCGTGCATGGCTCCAAGACCGGCCTCGTCCTGCCTGCGCTCGCCGATCTCGACGCGCTGATGGCCGAATTCGGCGCGGACGCGACCTTCGTGGTCGATGCCTGTCAGGCGCGCATCACCAGCGCGGCGATTGCCGATTACCTCGCGCGCGGGGTGATCGTGCTGATGACCGGTTCCAAATTCGTCGGCGCGCCGCCGTTCAATGGCTGGGCGCTGGTGCCTGCCGCGCTGGCCGCGCGCGCGGCGCCGTTGCCGCATGGCTTCGCGCAGATATTCCGCCGCGCCGAATGGCCCGCCGGTTGGCCCGGTGCCGAAAGCCTCGAAGACAGCGCCAATCCCGCGCTCGCGCTGCGGCTTGAAGCCGCGCTGTTCGAGATAGAGCGGTTTCAGGCGATCCCCATGACGCGGATCGAGGCGATGATCGCCGCTTTCGAGGAAGCCTTGGAGACCCACCTGCTCAGCCCCCTCGGCCTTGCCCGCGTCACGCCGGGCAGCGGGGACGAGGGCGATAGCCCGATCGAAATGCGCACGCTGGCGACGCTAGACCTCTCGGGCCTGTCGGGGCTCGAAAGCTTCGACGCGGCACAGGCGGCGCACAAGGCTATGGCGATGGACGGCATCCGCCTCGGCCAGCCGGTCAAGTGCGTGCGCGTCGACGGAGGCTGGGGCGGCACCATGCGCGTGGGCCTGTCGATGCCGCAGATCGCGGGGTGGAATGCCCTCTCCGCCGAGGCGCTCGCCGCCCAGCTCGCCGCCGACATGGCCCGCATCGCCGATGGCCTTGCGAGAGCCGCACAGCGCCAGACCAGCTGATCTCGCTTTCCCCGAACGCGATTGCGGCTACAACTGGCGCAGGGTCGCAGGGGAAGGGACAGCCATATGAGCCTCAAGGGCTGGTACGAAGCGAACATCATGCCGAAGCTGATCACCTGCGCCTGTTCGCAGGGTCAGGTGATGAAGCGCCGCAGCGCGGTGGTGCCGCTGGCGCGCGGCGACGTGTTCGAACTGGGCTGCGGCGGCGGGATCAACCACGAATTCTACGACACCCGCGCGATCACCTCCTATGCCGGGATCGACCCGCACGAGGGTCTGCTCGATGCCACCCGCGCGGCGGCACGCGACAAGGGCTGGGCGGCCGACCTCCGGCAGGGGCGCGGCGAGGCGATCCCTTTCGGCGATGCCAGCTTCGACTGCGTGGTGTGCACCTTCACCCTGTGTTCGGTCGATGAACCTGCGCAGGTGATGCGCGAACTGCGCCGCATCCTGCGCCCCGGTGGGCAGATGCTGTTCCTCGAACATGGCCTCGCCCCTGACGCCGATGTGCGGCGCTGGCAGGAGCGGATCGAGCCCGTGTGGAAGCGGCTTGCCGGAGGCTGCCATCTCAACCGCCCGATCGCCAGCGCGCTCGATGGCGCCGGCTTTGCGGTCGACAAGCTGGGCGAGGGCTATACGCCCAAGACCCCGCATTTCGCCGGGTGGATGGAGTGGGGCATCGCCCGCAAGCCGCAATAGCAAAGGGCGGGAGAGGTTTCCCGCTCCCGCCCTGGCAATGTCTTTGTCTTAGAGCAGCTTACTCCCCGAAGGTGCGGCTCCACCAGCCCTTGCGCGGCTTGGTGTCACCCTCTTCAACCGGTGCTTCGGCTTCCGGCGCGGGCTGCGGTTCGGTGGCCTCGGCGGTTTCGACCGGTTCCGGATCGGCAACCTTGGCCTTGCGCGGCGCACGCTTGCGCTTGGGCTTTTCTTCCGCAGCAGGCGCTTCTTCCGCGACCTCGGCGGGCGGTTCCTCTGCGGGAGCCGCTTGGGGAGCGGCTTCGGCTTCCGGCTCGACGACCTTGGGCTTGCGCGGTGCGCGCTTGCGCTTGGGCTTTTCGGCGGGAGCTTCCTCGGCCACTTCGGCAGCGGGTGCTTCGGCGGCTTCGGCTTCGGGTGCGGCTTCGGGTGCGGCTTCGCTCACATCCGCATCCGCGCCTTCGTCACCGGCATCCTCGGCGCCTTCGGCATCCTGCGCCTCGTCACCACCGGCTTCGCCATCGCCGCGACGCTTGCGCCCGCGACCACCGCGACGGCGGCGCTTCTTCGGGCGGGCCTCGCCATCTTCCGAAGCTTCGGCAGCGACGGCCTCGCCAGCGTCATCGCCTTCGCTGTCGCCTTCGGCCTCGCCGTTTTCATCGCGAGCCTCGCCGTCCTCGCCTTCCTCGCGATCACGGTTGCGGCCGCGACCACCCCGGCGGCGGCGGCGCTTCTTGCGGCGGGCGCCATCCTCGTCGCTGTCGCTGCTCTCGCGGCGTTCGCGGCGCTGGCGTGGTTCGCGCTCGGCTTCCTCTTCCTCGTAGGCTTCTTCTTCCTCGGGGAGTTCCTCGTCCTCTTCCTCGTCGATGATCGGATCGAAGCGCGGGGCCTGTGCGGGGCGCGGGCCGGCACTGGAGACGCTCATCTTCGCGCCTTCCTGCTCGCCTTCGGGGACGACTTCGACGCTGACGCCGTAGCGCTGCTCGATTTCGACCAGATCGGCGCGCTTCTCGTTGAGGAGATAGATCGCCGCTTCGGTGCTGGCCGCCAGACGGATCTGGGTGCCCTTGCCCTTGGCCGCCTCGTCCTCGATCAGACGCAGCGCCGAGAGGCCCGCCGAGGAGGCGGTGCGCACCAGGCCCGTGCCGTCGCAATGCGGGCAGGGGCGGGTGGTCGCTTCGAGCACGCCGGTGCGCAGGCGCTGGCGGCTCATTTCCATCAGCCCGAACGAGCTGATGCGGCCGATCTGGATGCGCGCGCGATCATTCTTGAGCGCGTCCTTCATCGCCTTTTCGACCTTACGGACGTTGGAGGAATACTCCATGTCGATGAAGTCGATGACGACCAGGCCGGCCATGTCGCGCAGGCGCAGCTGGCGGGCGATCTCGCGCGCCGCCTCGAGGTTGGTGTGCAGCGCCGTCTGCTCGATATTGTGTTCCTTGGTCGAGCGGCCGGAGTTGATGTCGATCGAGACCAGCGCCTCGGTCGGGTTGATGATCAGGTAGCCGCCGGACTTCAGCTGCACCATCGGATCATACATCGCGCGCAGCTGGTCTTCCGCGCCATAACGCTGGAACAGCGGAACCGGATCGGAATAGGCCTTCACCCGCCTTGCGTGGCTGGGCATCAGCAGCTTCATGAAGGCCTTGGCCGACTTGTAGCCGTCCTCGCCCTCGACGACGACTTCCTCGATTTCCTTGTTGTAGATGTCGCGGATCGCGCGCTTGATCAGGTCGCTGTCCGAATGGATTAGCGCCGGCGCGACCGAGGCCAGCGTCTTTTCGCGGATCTCGTCCCACACGCGGGCGAGATAGTCGAAGTCGCGCTTGATCTCGGGCTTGGTGCGGCTCATGCCGGCGGTGCGGACGATCAGGCCCATCGACTTGGGCAGCTTGAGATCGGACACCATTTCCTTCAGGCGCTTGCGATCGCTGGTCGAGCTGATCTTGCGGCTGATGCCGCCGCCGCTGGAGGAATTGGGCATCAGCACGGTGTAGCGACCGGCGAGGCTGAG
The DNA here is from genome assembly GCA_027531395.1 of Porphyrobacter sp. Classification (GTDB taxonomy): domain Bacteria; phylum Pseudomonadota; class Alphaproteobacteria; order Sphingomonadales; family Sphingomonadaceae; genus Erythrobacter. Next base: position 744,375 of record JAPZRO010000004.1, read on the forward strand.
ATAGGTGGTGAGCGCCGCGCCCTTGTTGCCGCGCTCTTCCTTGACGACCTGCACCAGCAGCACCTGACGGCGCTGGATCACGTCCTGGATCTTGTAGCGGCGACGCAGTGCCATGCGCTTGGCGCGCACTTCGTCGACCTGCTTGGCACGGCTGCGGCCCTTGTCGCTGCCACCCTTGCCCTGACGGCGACGACCGCGACGGCCACGGCCGCGCTCTTCCTCGCCGTTCTCGCCGGTCTCTTCGTCGCCGTTGTCGTCATCGCCATCGGCGAGGTCTTCGTCGGAGCTGCCGTCCTCGATGGTGGCGACATCGTCCTTGTCGGATGTGTCGACTTCCTCGACCCCGTTTTCGGCGAAATCTTCGGCGAGCGCCTCGCCGCTGTCGTCCTCGGCGTCATATTCCTCGCCGGGGGAAATACCTTCCTCTTCCTCTTCGGCGCGCAGACGCTCTTCTTCCTCGGCGGCCTCGGCCTCCTCGGCGAGCAGCGCGTCACGGTCTGCCTTGGGGATCTGGTAATAGTCGGGGTGGATTTCGCTGAAGGCGAGGAAACCGTGACGGTTGCCGCCGAAATCAACGAAAGCCGCCTGTAGCGAAGGTTCGACCCGGGTTACCTTGGCGAGGTAGATATTGCCCTTGATCTGCTTGTGTTCGGCAGATTCGAAATCGAATTCCTCAATCCGGTTGCCCTGCAGGACCGCCACCCGGGTTTCTTCCGGGTGGCGCGCATCGATCAGCATGCGCGTTGCCATTGAATGTTCTCCATGCGTCCGGCCTTGCCCGCTTGGGGACATGAAGGGGACGCCAATTGTGGGATGATCCGGCCAGACCCGAAAGACGGCCGGAAGGGATTGTCACGCCGCGTCCGGAACGGACGGACAGCGCGAAGCTCGTGTCTGCAACGGCAAGACTGCGGCCGTACGCCGCGCTTCGGCCCGCAACGACACAGGCGGGCAAAGCGCGCGCTGTGCTGGATTGCGGGGAAAAGCGTCTTGTCACTACATCAACCTGTGCTGAAGCCGGGAGCCGTGAAAGAGAGGGAGCCCGGCGCGAGAGGCGGGCTGTTCGGGTGCCGGAGCACCAGATGCGACCTCTCTGGCAACACTGCTAGCACCGTGGGACAAACCCCGCAACTCTATTGCGTTAAAGACAGGCAAGAACGTAAGCCGGTGCCGACATGAGCTTTCGCACCCTGCTGCTGATCGTGCTTCTGGTTCCTGCTGCCGTGCTTGGCGGTGCGGCGGCGCTGGGCGTGCGGATTCCGGTGCCGGTGTTCGGGCGCGACTACGTGTTGCGCTTCCCGCTGGAGGAAGGCGCAATCCCGCTTGATCTGCCCGAGATTTCCGGCCCCTCCGATGAAAGCCTGCCGCTGGTGGTGATCGATGCCGGGCACGGCGGGCGTGATCCGGGCGCGATCGGCGAGGATGCCGAAGGGCTGAAGGTGCAGGAGAAGGACATCACGCTGGCGTTGGCGCGGGCGCTGCGCACCGAGCTGCTGCGCACCGGCCGCATCCGTGTGGCGCTGACCCGCGATGACGACCGGATCGTGCCGCTGTCCTACCGCCCCGAAATCGCGCGCCAGCTGGGCGCTGATCTGTTCGTCTCGATCCACGCGGATTCGGCCGGCGCACGCGAGAATGTCAGCGGGGCGAGCATCTACACCCTGTCCGAACAGGCTTCCAGCGAGGCCGCGGCCCGCTTTGCCGCGCGCGAGAATGATGCCGACCGCGTCAACGGCATCACAATCGACGGGCAGAGCGAGGCGGTGAGCGCAATTCTGGTCGGGCTGTCGCAACAGCGCGCGCAGGAAGATGCGCTCGACTTTGCCGGGCTGGTGGTGCGCGAGGGCGGGGAAGAGCTCGCCTTCGTGCCCGAGCCGCGCCGCGCCGCAGCGCTTGCGGTGCTGCGTGCGCCCGATGTGCCTTCGGTGCTGTTCGAAAGCGGCTTCGTCACCAACCGGCTCGACCGCGCGCGGCTGACGACACCCGAGGGGCAAGGGCGATATGCCGCCGTGCTGGCGCGCGCCATCCGGGTCTATTTCGCGCGCCGCGCCGATCTCGCAAACGGCGGGGAATAGGGGCCGAAAGCGGCTAGCCTTGGGCGCGGCCCGCGTGCTAGTTGCGCCCCGCCAATGACCGAGCAGACCGCCGCCTCCAGCCCGCAATCGACCTGGGCCTACCTCCGCTACCGCGTGAACCGCGATCTCGGCGGCGCGCTCGCGTGGTTCCGTGCCAAGTGGCAGGAAAGCCGCCTGTTCCGCATCATCGCCAGCCTGGCAGGGTTCGGCCTGTTCATGTGGATCGCGGTGTTCGTGTGGCTCGCCAGCGATCTGCCCGAGGCCGAGGCGCTGCTCACCTACGAGACCCCGCTGCCCACTGTGGTGCGCGGCTATGACGGCGAGATCGTGCACTCCTATGCGCGCGAGCGGCGGGTGCAGCTGCAATATGCCGATTTCCCGCAGAAGCTGATCGAGGCCTATCTCTCGGCCGAGGACAAGACCTTCTTCAGCCATGGCGGGATCGACTTCCTCGGCACGGCCAACGCCGTGTTCGACTATGCCAGCAAGCTCGGCTCGGGCGAGCGCGCGGTCGGCGGCTCCACCATCACCCAGCAGGTCGCCAAGAACCTGCTGCTGGGCGACGAATACTCGGTCACCCGCAAGCTCAAGGAAATGATCCTCGCCGGGCGCATCGAGCAGGTGCTGACCAAGCAGGAAATCCTCGAACTCTATCTCAACGAAATCCCGCTCGGACGGCGCTCCTTCGGGGTGCAGGCCGCCGCGCGCGCCTATTTCGACAAGGACGTCGACGATCTTGAGCTGCACGAGATGGCGTTCCTTGCGATCCTGCCCAAGGCGCCTGAACGCTATGGCCGCAAGGGTCAGGAGCAGGCCGCGCTCGAACGGCGCAATTTCGTGCTGAGCCAGATGGAGGCCAACGGCTTCATCACCGGCTCGCAGCGGCGCGAGGCCGCCTCCAAGCCGCTCGGCCTCGTCACCCAGCGCCGCCAGCGCAGCGTCGATGCGGGCTACTTCCTCGAGGAGGTGCGCCGCGAACTGATCGACCGCTTCGGCGAGACCGCCGAAGAGGGGCCCAATTCGGTCTATGCCGGGGGCCTGTGGGTGCGCACCAGCCTCGATCCCGAAATGCAGATCGCCGCGCGCGATGCGCTGCGCGAGGGCCTGCTGCGCTATCATGGCGGACGGGCGTGGACCGGCCCGCTGGCGACGATCGACGTCTCGGAAGGCAATTGGGCGAGCCAGCTGCAAAGCTCGCCGCTCGGGATCAGCTATCGCAACTGGAAGGTCGGCGTGGTCACCAGCCGCAGCGGAGCCTCGGCGCGGATCGGCTTTGCCGACGGCACCGAAGCGCCGCTGACGAACCTGCCCGACAAGCTCAAGGCCGGCGACGTGATCGCCGCCAGCCCCTCGGGCAATGTCTGGCAGGTGCGCACCATCCCCGAGGCGCAGGGCGCGCTGATCGTCGAGAATGCGCAATATGGCCGGGTGCTGGCGATGCAGGGCGGGTTCGATCACCGCCTGTCGGACTTCAACCGCGCCACGCAGGCGATGCGGCAGCCGGGTTCGACCATCAAGCCCTTCGTCTATGCCACCGGGCTCGACAACGGCATGACCCCCTCGACCCAGATCGATAACTCGCGCTTCTGCTATTATCAGGGCGCGAACCTCGGCGAGAAGTGCATTCGCGGCGGGCGCGCGGGGCAATATCCGCTGCGTTATGGCCTCGAGCAGTCGCAGAACATCATGACGGTGCAGATCGGCATGACGGCGGGGATGCCCAATGTCGTCAAGGCAGTCGAGAAGCTCGGGATCGGCAAGTTCGATCCCTATCCCTCGACCGCGCTGGGGGCAGGGGAGACCACGCTGTCGAAGATGGTCGCCGCCTATGCCGCCCTCGCCAACCACGGGCGCCTCAATCCGCCGACCGTGATCGACTACGTGCAGGACCGCCGCGGCAAGGTGCTGTGGCGCGCCGATACCCGCGACTGCCGCGGCTGCAACATGCCCAAGTGGGACGGCAAGCCGATGCCGCGCTTCGGGATCAAGGGCACGCAGGCGATGGACGCGCGCACCGCCTTCCAGGTGATGCACATGCTGCGCGGCGCGGTCAGCCGCGGGACGGCCACCGTGCTCAACCCGCTCGGCCTGCCGCTGTTCGGCAAGACCGGCACCACCACCGGCCCCAAGGACGTGTGGTTCATCGGTGGCACCCAGCAGATCGTGGCGGGTGCCTATGTCGGGTTCGACCAGCCGCGCAACATGGGCGGCTATGCCTATGGCGGCACGATCTCCGCGCCGATCATCAAGAGCCTGATCGAGAAGACCCGCAAGAAGTGGTCGGACCTCCCGCCCGTCGCGCCGCAGGGCGTGCGGATGGTGCGGGTCGACCGGCGCACCGGCAAGCGCGTGTTCGATGGCTGGCCCACCGATGATCCCAAGTCCGCGATCATCTGGGAGGCTTTCAAGCCCGATACCGAGCCCGAGCGCTACACCCGCCAGGACGAGATCGCCGCGCGCCGCAACGAGATCCTCGCGCTGATCCGCGCCGGTCGCCAGAATGCCGACAGCGCGGTCGTCGATGACAATCCCGATCAGCCAGCCGAATTCGTCGAGGAACCGGGCGGAATCTGACGACGCTCGCCGCCCTTGCGGGGAACCGTGCTTCACCTCGAAGGTTCAATTGCCATGACCAGAAAGCTTCTCATCATCGCCGCCGCCGCGCTTGCCGCTGCGGGCTTCGTCACCGCCGCCTCGGCCGAGCTGCCGGTCGGGCAGAAGGCCCCGGCTTTCACCACCCGCGCGGCGCTCGCCGGCAAGGAATTCGGCTTCTCGCTCTCCGCGGCGCTCGCGAAGGGCCCGGTGGTGCTCTATTTCTACCCCAAGGCCTTCACCAGCGGCTGCACGCTGGAGGCCAATGCCTTTGCCGAGGCCATGCCCAAGTTCAAGGCGGCCGGCGCGAGCGTGATCGGGATGTCGAACGACGACATCGAGACGCTCAAGCGCTTCAGCCGCGAGGAATGCCGCGATGCCTTCCCCGTCGGCGTGGCGGGGCCGGGCGTGATCAAGGGCTATGACGTGGCGATGGGCAATTCGGGGCTCACCACCCGCACCTCCTATGTCATCGCCCCGGACGGGCGGATCGTCGCGGTGCATTCCAACGCCGATTACCGCGGCCATGTCGAAAAGACCCTTGCAGCGGTGCGCGCGATCAAGAAATAGCCGTCGAGGCGCACCAGCGCGCCGCTTTACAATCGCGCGTCCCGCGTTAAGCGGGGCCGGATTTTTTCGCGCCTTGTGAAGGACAGACCATGCGGGCCGAGGCCCAAGCCTATATCAACCGGATCGAAGCGGCGCTGGCGCTGGTGCGCCTGTCGCTCGACTGGGAACGCGCGCTGCGGCGCCTCGATGAACTCAACGCGCGGGTTCAGGACCCGAACCTGTGGGACAATCCCAAGCAGGCGCAGGCGATCAGCCGCGAGCAGAAGTCGCTCGAAAACGCGGTGAACACCGTCAACGAGATCTCGGCCGAGATGCGCGATGCGGTCGAATTCATCGAAATGGGCGAGGCCGAGGGCGAGGAAGCGATCATCGATGACGGTCTCGCCACGCTCGCCGCGCTGGCCGAGCGCGCCGATGCCGACAAGGTTCAGGCGCTGCTGTCGGGCGAGGCGGACGGCAACGACACCTATCTCGAAATCCACGCCGGCGCGGGCGGGACCGAGAGCCAGGACTGGGCCGAAATGCTGCTGCGCATGTATGCGCGCTGGGCCGAACGCCGCGGCTTCAAGGTCGATACGGTCGAATATCAGGCGGGCGAACAGGCGGGCATCAAGTCCGCGACGCTGCTGATCAAGGGCGAAAACGCCTATGGCTATGCCAAAACCGAGAGCGGCGTCCACCGTCTGGTCCGCATCAGCCCCTATGACAGCTCGGCCCGCCGCCACACCAGCTTTTCGAGCGTGTGGGTCTATCCTGTGATCGACGACTCCTTCGAGATCGAGATCAACCCGGCCGACCTGAAGATCGACACCTACCGTGCCTCCGGCGCAGGCGGCCAGCACGTCAACACCACCGACTCCGCGGTGCGCATCACCCACCAGCCCTCGGGCATCGTGGTCGCCAGCCAGCAGGACCGCAGCCAGCACAAGAACCGCGAAATTGCGATGAACATGCTCAAGGCGCGGCTCTACGAGGCGGAAATGCGCGCCCGCGAGGAAGCCGCCAGCGCCGAACATTCGGCCAAGAGCGACATTGGCTGGGGTCACCAGATCCGCTCCTACGTCTTGCAGCCCTACCAGATGGTCAAGGACCTGCGCACCGGCGTGGTCTCGACCTCGCCCGATGCCGTGCTCGACGGGGCGATCGATCCCTTCATCTCCGCCGCGCTCGCCCAGCGGGTGACGGGCGAGACGGTCGAGATCGAGGACGTCGAATAGGCACCACGGTCCGCGTCCGGCAGCTTGGGTTGCTGGACGAAACGTGTTGGAGAAACAGTGTTTTTGCGTGACCTTCCCGGTCTGACAGATCGGGGAGAAGCGGATGTTCGAGTCGCGCACAGGTCTTGCCACCTTCGCTGGCCTGCTGGGATGGGCCTTGCTGTCATCCGCAGGAGCGCAGGCCCAGCCGACGGATGGGGTGACCATTCTGCTCCCCGGCGAAATCGAGACCCGCCCCGCCGCCGCGCCGATCCAGCCAGACCCCGCGCTCGCGAGCCCCGCGCCGCGCCGCCAGCCGGCCTACCAGAACCCGCGCTATCGCCGGCTTGCCACTCCCGAGTTCGAGACCTTCGAGAGCGAGGCCGAGTTCCGTCGCCTGCTGCGTTCGATCGAGGAACTCAACCGTAGCGGCCGGGTGCGCCGGATCGGTGCGGTGGCGGGCGGCCAGAGCGTTGTCGCGCTCATGCAGGATGCCCAGCCCGAATGCACCGTGCCCGAGGATTGCCCGGACGAGGCGACGGGCGCGGCCGAGGTGATCACGGTCACCGGATCGCGCGTCGCCAGCCCGGCCATGTCCACCCCGGTCGCGGTTACGGCGGTGAACGGCGCGAACATCACCAACACCCAGGTCGCCGCCGTGGACGAGGGCGATATCGTCAAGCTGATCGGCGAATACCTGCTGGTATTGCAGGACGGGCGGGTTTTCGCCGTGCACTATCCCACCATGCGCCTCACCGACCGGGTCGATGTCTATCGCAAGGATGCGGACGGCGATCCCATTGGCGCGGACTGGTATGACGAAATGCTGGTTGAGGGCGACCAGATCATCATCGCCGCCTACAGCTACGAGGACGATGCCACCGAGCTCACCGTGCTGCGGCTCGATCAGGCGAGCGGCAAGGTGGCGGTGCGCGGCGTGTTCCTGATCTCGTCGGACGACTATTACGACGTCGACAATTACGCGACCCGGATCGTCGGCGACAAGCTGGTGATCTACACCCCCTACGAGGCCGAGGACATGGTCAGCCGCCGCAAGCGCCCTGCGGTGCGGCGCTGGAGCAGCGCGGACGACTTTGACGCGGAGCAGGACAAGGGCAGTCCGCTGCTCGACATCCGCAATGTCTATCGTCCGGTGTTCGGCGTGCGCGAGCCGTGGATCCACACGGTCTCGGTCTGCCCGCTCGGCGATGTGATCCGGCGCGGGCTCGAATGCCAGACCACCGGCTTTGTCGGCGGCGACATGGCCGAAATGTTCGTCGCTGCCGATGCGGTCTATCTGTGGATGCCGGGGGTGGGATCGGACGAACTGCCATGGGATTCCTGTCCGCTGGTGACGCCCGCGCCGACCTTCGGCGAAGTGCCGCCCGCCGCGGTGTTCCGCATTCCCATCGGTCGCGGCGAGACCGAGGTGATGGGCGCGCGCGGGATGCCGGTCGACCAGTTCGGCATGGACGCGCGGCCGGGCCGCTTCCGCGCGCTTCCGATGTTCATGCGCAATGGCTGCGAGGATGACGAAACCCCGACCGCCTTCGCGCTGCTCGACGCGCCGCTGGTGCGTTTCCGCGATCGCTATGTCGCTGCGCGCGAGAGCGAGTTTGCGCGGCTGCCGGGGGTTGATGGCGGGGGAATCGAGAACCGCTTCGTGGGCGATTACGTCGTCTATGGCGGGCGCGACCGCTATTCGCGCCGCCCGCCGCGCAACGAGGAAGCCCGAAATCGCGCGCTTGCCAATGGCCTCAATGTGGTGCCGATCGACGCGCCGCACGCAGCCCAGCGCGTCGCGCTCGGGCACAGCCTGATCCGGCTCGAGAAGATCGGCGAGCGCGTGGTGATCGCCAACGGCTATGCGGGAGAGGAGGGCCTGCGGGTCAGCTATGTCGGTCTTGATGCGGGTGCCGCGGGATCGACGGTGCGCTCCTCGGCCTTCCTCCCGCGCCGCTACGAGAGCGAGGGCCGCAGCCACGCCTTCAACGCCACCTACACCCTCGCGGGCGACGGGATGCTGGGCGTGCCGACGGTGACGCGGGTGGAACAGTCCAATGGCTATTGGTGGTATTCGGACGTCTCCGACCTGTCGTTCCTCGGGTTCAGCGCCGCTGGCCTGCTCGCCGACGCGGGGCAGATCACCGCGACTCCGGAGGACAAGGTGCAGACCGCCGAGGGCTATGACTGCGAGGTGTCCTGCATCGACTGGTACGGCAACGCCCGCCCGATCTTCCTCGGCGGCAAGGTCTACGGGTTGATGGCGACCGAACTGGTCGAGGCCGAGGTTGTCGCGGGCAAGGTTTCCGAGCGTCGCCGCGTCGATCTGACGGGAGCCGTGAACCGCTGAGCGGAGCCCTGCACGGATTGGCTTTTGCATCGATCCTGACGAGGCGCTAAGGCCCGCAACGATGCTCCGACACTCCCCGTCTTCCCCGCGACTTGCGGGCCTGTTGCTTTGTCTCGCCGCCCCGCTTGCGGGTGGCTGCGATCCGATCACGCCAGTCACCACCGAACTGCCCGATGGCGCGGTGGAATTCCCCAAGCCTGACCGGCCAGTCGCCAAGGTCGTCTCCAACCAGTTCGCCAACGAGGACGCGCGCGACGAGCGCAACGAGGCGCAGGTGGTGATGGACCTCGCCGACATCCGCCCCGGCATGACGGTGGCCGATATCGGCGCGGGCGAGGGCTATTACACCGTCCGTCTTGCCGAACGCGTGGGCGCCGATGGCCGCGTGCTGGCACAGGACATCAGCCGCGAGGCGCTCGAGCGGCTCGGCCGCCGGGTCGAGAAGGAGCGGCTCGAGAACATCTCGATCAAGCTCGGCGAGCCGGCCGATCCGCAGCTGCCCGCCGACAGTTTCGACCGCATCTTCATGGTCCACATGTATCACGAGGTGACCGATCCCTACGCCTTCCTGTGGCGGATGTGGCCGGCGCTCAATGCCGAAGGGCAGATCATCGTGGTCGAAAGCGACAGCCCGGTCGGGCGTCACGGTTTGCCGCACACGCTGCTGTTCTGCGAGTTCGAGGCGGTCGGCTACGTCCTCGTCGAATATATCGAGCGGCCCGACATCAAGGGATATTTCGCGCGATTCCAGCGCGGTGCCAAGCGCACCGAGCCCGACGCCATCCAGCCCTGCAACGTCGGCTAGGGGCAAGCGCCGGGCGAGAGTTGCAGCCCGCGGCGCGCGGCACTATGTGACCACCACTTATTGCGCGCCATGGGACGGCGCGAAGGGGAGTTTTCATTGTTCAAGGGACTGAGCCCGATCGTCTATGGCGGGCGCGAAGTTTGGCCGCTGGTCGAAGGCGGCAAGGGTGTTTCGGCGACCAATCACGCCAGTTCCGGCGCCTGGGCTGCCGCGGGCGGGATCGGCACGGTCAGCGCGGTCAATGCCGACAGCTATGATGCCGACGGCAACCCCATTCCGCAGGTCTATCACGGTCGCACCCGCGAGGAGCGCCACCAGGAACTGATCCGCTATGCCATCGACGGCGCCACCACGCAGGTAAAGAAGGCCTACGAGATCGCGAACGGCAAGGGCGCGATCAACATCAACGTGCTGTGGGAAATGGGCGGGGCGCAGGCCGTGCTCGAAGGCGTGCTGGAGAACACCCGCGGCATGGTGACCGGCGTCACCTGCGGCGCGGGGATGCCCTACAAGCTGGCCGAGATCGCGGCGCGCTTCAACGTCTGCTATCTCCCGATCGTCAGCTCCGGCCGTGCTTTCCGCGCGCTGTGGAAACGGTCCTATCACAAGGTCCCCGATCTGATGGCGGCGGTGGTCTATGAAGATCCCTGGCTTGCCGGCGGCCATAACGGCCTCAGCAACGCCGAGGACCCGACCAAGCCGGAAGATCCGTACCCCCGCGTCAAGGCGCTGCGCGACATGATGCGGGCCGAAGGCGTGCCCGATAGCGTGCCGATCGTCATGGCGGGCGGGGTGTGGTTCCTGCGCGAGTGGAACGACTGGATCGACAATCCCGAGCTCGGCACCATCGCCTTCCAGTTCGGCACGCGTCCGCTGCTGACGCAGGAAAGCCCGATCCCGCAGATCTGGAAGGACATGCTGCGCACGGTCGAGCCGGGCGATGTGCTGCTCCACAAGTTCTCGCCCACCGGCTTCTATTCGAGCGCGGTCAAGACCCCGTTCCTCTATGATCTGATGCACCGTTCGGAGCGCCAGATCCCGTTTTTCAAGCGCGGCGAGGAAGAGGGCACCGTCCAGCTCGGCGAAGACGGCAAGGCGCGCAGCTTCTGGGTGCGCCCGGAAGACAAGACCAAGGCCGAGATGTGGATGCGCGCCGGGCACACCGAGCCGCTCAAGACGCCCGATGGCACGATCGTTTTCGTGACGCCGGAAGCGCGCGAGACGATCCGCAAGGACCAGCAGGACTGCATGGGCTGCCTGTCGCATTGCGGCTTTTCCAGCTGGAAAGACCACGACGACTACACCACCGGGCGCCTCGCCGATCCGCGCAGCTTCTGCATCCAGAAGACGCTTCAGGACATCGCCCATGATGGCGACCCCGACAAAAACCTCGCCTTCGCGGGCCACGCGGCTTACCGCTTCAAGCAGGACCCGTTCTATTCGAACGGCTACACGCCGAGCGTGGGCGAGCTGGTCGAGCGGATTCTGACGGGGGATTGACCGGCGTGAAGGGCGACGGGAAGTATCTGCTCTTTCTCGTATTGTTGGCAGGCCTCATCTTGGAGGCCTGTGGTGCGCCCGTGCTCAGGTGGGCATTCTCAGCCATTACCAGTTGGTTCGAGGAGATACCCGATCTGCACACGAACATTTCGAAACTCGCAGGGGAAGCAGTTTGGCCCGCGGCTGTGGTAACATTGGCGCTTCTTTTTCGTGAAGAGATCGCTCGGATTCTTAGGTCGATTAAGCGTTTTACTTGGGGCGACAAAAGTGTCGATCTTTCCGAAGACCTCGACGCGATTGAGCAGAGAGTTTCGCGTTATGGCCTTGCATCGGAGGGCAACGATATTGGTTTGAACGATAAATTCGTCCGCCTTATCGAGCATGCTCCTTCAGCTGCTATTCTTGAGTCGTGGAAAGAGCTTGAAAGTCTCCTTCGTGAGATTGCGCTTCACTTATCGTTGAACGGCAAGAGCGGATACGGAAGTCGGCGCCTCATCGAACACCTTTTCAAAAACGAATTGATCGATGGTTCTGAGCGATTTGTTTTGGTTGGGCTGGCCGAAATACGTAACAAGGCGGTTCACACAGACGAAGTCTCCCGTGCAGATGCGTATCGATTCTTAGAGAACGCCCAGGTTGCGAAATCAACACTGAATAGGGTTCTGAAAAATCACCCTTTTTGAGAGAGATTTTGCTCGAACCTATCCCCGCACCAGTGCGGTCAGCACCTGATCGGGCGGGCGGTGCCCGTCGGCCCACATGCGGATGTTGGCGATCACCTTGTGGCCCGAATCCTCGCGGCCCTCGGTGGTGGCGCTGCCGATGTGGGGCAGGGTCATGACGTTGGGATGCGCGATCAGGCGCGGATCGACGTTCGGCTCGTCGGGATAGACATCGAGGCCTGCGCCCGCGAGGTGGCCGGATTCGAGCGCCGCAATCAGCGCCTCCTGATCGATCATCTCGCCGCGCGCGGTGTTGATGATCGAGGTGCCCGGCTTCATCAGCGCGATCCGGCGCGCGTCGACCAGATGGCGCGTCTCGTCGGTCAGCGGACAGTGCAGGGTGAGGATGTCAGCCTCGGCCATCAGCGCATCGACATCGGCGACGTAACGCGCCGCCAGCATCCGCTCCAGAGCCTCGGGCAGGCGCTTGCGGTTGTAATAGGCGATCTCCAGCCCGAAGGCGCGGGCGCGGTGGGCGACGGCCTGGCCGATGCGGCCCATGCCGACGATGCCCAGCACCTTGCCCGCCAGCTTCCTGCCGAGCAGGCCCGAAGGCGTCCAGCCGGTCCATTCCCCGCGTCGCACCAGCGCCGTGCCTTCGCGCACCCGGCGCGGCACGCCGATGATCATCGCCATCGCGAGATCGGCCGTATCATCGGTGAACACGCCCGGCGTGTTGGTGACGAGAATCTTGCGCGCGGCGGCAGCGGCGAGATCGATATGCTCGGTGCCCGCGCCGAAGTTCGCGATCAGTCCGAGCCGTGGGCTGGCCCCGGCGATCAGATCGGCGTCGATCCGGTCGGTCACGGTCGGCACCAGCACGTCGCAATCCTGCATCGCCGCGGCAAGCTGCTCGCGGGTCAGCGGCACGTCCGCCTCGTTCAGCACCACGTCGAACAATTCGCGCATCCGCGCCTCGACCTCGGGCACCAGATGGCGGGTGACGATGACGCGGGGACGTTCGAGCGGGGTGCGGGTTTCGGGCATGGACAATCGGCTAATGCCACAGGCCATGCGCGGTCAAGGCGTGATGCTTTGCGATTGCGCGAAGGCGTGCTTGAAAGGATGCGGCAAGAGGCGCTATCGCCTTTTGAATGATGGGATTTCGTCTTTTTGCCGGCTTCGGCCTTGCCCTGCTCGCGGGCGTCACGATCACCGCCACACCGCTCAGCGCGCAGGACCGCGAGGTGCCCTATTGGGCCGCGCTGCGCTATGACGAGGTCCGCATGCGCGTGGGGCCGAGCGAGGAGTACCCGATCCAGTGGGTCTACAAGCGCAAGGGCCTGCCGGTGAAGGTGGTGCGCGTGCGCGAGGGCTGGCGTCTGGTCGAGGACCCCGAAGGCGACAAGGGCTGGATCGCGCGCAGCCAGCTCGATCCCGAGCGGAGCGCGATGGTGCAAGGCAGTGGCCTTGCCGATGTCCGCGCCGAGCCGGCGGCCAATTCGGCGCTGCGCTGGCGGGCACAGCCGGGCGTGGTCGGTCAGCTCAAGGGCTGCCGGGTGGACTGGTGCGAGGTCGATATCGGCGGACGCAAGGGCTGGATCGCGCGCAACCGTCTGTGGGGCGCCGAGGACTTGCCGGGCGACGAATAGCCGCCGCCCGGCGTCCGTTTCCGGTTACTCTGCTGCGGCCGGTTCAGCCGCTTCGGCCGGAGCCGCTGCTGCTCCCGCAGGCGCAGGACGCACGGTCACCGTCTCGCCCGTATCCGAGGTCGCGGTGAACGAGCCGTCCTCGCCCGGTGCGGCTTCGGTCCAGCACACCGGCTTGGCGCCTTCTTCCTTGCCGGTGAAGCAGGTCTTCCCATCGACCACCGCCCAGGTGCCTTCTGTAACCGTGCCGTCGGCGGCGGTGTCGGTGTAGGTGCCATCGGCGTTGAGCACCGAGGTGGCTTCGCTGCCGTCTGGGCCGGTGACGATGTAGGTCCCCGCCACCGATCCGTTGGCGGTGGTCACTGCAGCCGGTTCGGCGGCGGCGGTTTCCTCGGCAGCGGGCTCTTCCTTCGGCGCAGGACTACAGGCCGCGAGCACGGCAATTGACGCTGCAATAACAAGCTTTCTCATGATTGATTCCCCCTCTTTGTCGATGCTCCCCTGCGCGGCCCATACCACGCGAGGGCAAAGAGGGCGAATCCGCCGGGCAGGCTGCGGGCAGGGTGCCCGCAGCCCGGTACGATCAGACCAGCTCGACTGCCACGGCGGTAGCTTCCCCGCCGCCGATGCACAGCGAGGCGACGCCGCGCTTCAGCCCTTGCGCCTTGAGCGCGGCGATCAGCGTCACGATGATGCGCGCGCCGCTCGCCCCGATCGGGTGGCCGAGTGCGGTGCCGCCGCCGTTGACGTTGATCTTCTCGTGCGGGATGCCGAGATCGCGCATCGCAAACATCGCGACGCAGGCGAAGGCCTCGTTGACTTCGAACAGGTCGACATCCTCGACGCTCCACCCGGCGCGGGCCAGCACCTTCTGGATCGCGGGGATCGGGGCGGTGGTGAACTCGGCGGGCGCATGGGCGTGGGCAGCGGTGGCGACCACTCGGGCGACGGGCGCGAGGCCCTTGGCTTCGGCGACGCTGGCGCGGGTCAGGACGAGCGCTGCGGCACCGTCGGAGATCGACGAGGAGGTCGCGGCGGTGATCGTCCCGTCCTTGGCGAAGGCGGGCTTCAATTGCGGGATCTTGTCGGGGCGGCCCTTCGAAGGTGCCTCGTCATTCTCTACCACGACATCGCCCGCACGGGTCGACACCGTCACCGGCACCACCTCGTCGGCAAAGGCGCCGCTGGCGATCGCGCGGTTGGCACGGGCGAGCGACTCGATCGCGTAGGCGTCCATCTCCTCGCGCGTCATCTGGTAGGCGTTTGCGGTGTCCTGCGCGAAGGTGCCCATCGCACGGCCGGGCTCGTAGGCGTCTTCGAGGCCATCGAGGAACATGTGGTCATAGGCGGTATCATGCCCGAGCCGCGCGCCCGAGCGGTGCTTCTTGAGGAGGTAAGGGGCATTGGTCATGCTCTCCATCCCGCCGGCAACGACCATGTCGATGGTGCCGCTGGCGAGCGCTTCGGCCCCCATGATCACGGTCTGCATGCCCGAGCCGCAGACCTTGTTGACAGTGGTCGCCTGCACCGAGAGCGGCAGGCCCGCCTTGATCGCCGCCTGTCGCGCCGGCGCCTGGCCGAGGCCTGCGGGCAGCACGCAGCCGATATAGGCGCGGTCGATGTCCTCGCCCGCGACCCCGGCGCGCTCGACCGCCGCCTTGACCGCCACCGCGCCGAGATCGGTTGCTGCCACATCGGCCAGCGCGCCCTGCATCGCGCCCATCGGGGTGCGGGCATAGGAGAGGATCACGATCGGATCGGCGGGGGAGAGCTGGGTCATGGGCATTGTCCTTGGGTGACGTATGGGAATTGTCGGGCGGTTTAATGCTGCATTGCGGTATTGGCAATCGCGCCTGCGCGGCGGCAACACGCTTGTCAGGCTGGCGGCTTTGCGCAACAACGCGTCGCAAATCAAAACGCATCTCGAAGATGCGCCAATGTCTATGGGAGAATGACATGGCCGACGACCGTCGCGAAGAACTCGAAGCCCTGCTGGCACGCCAGCGCGCCGCCTTCACCGCCTCGCGCCCCGAGCCGATGAGCCAGCGCAAGGATCGCATCCGCCGCGCGATGGCGCTGGTCAAGGAGCATGGCGAGGAATTCGCCAAGGCGATGAGCGCCGATTTCGGCAGCCGTTCGGCGCACCAGTCGATGCTGACCGATATCGCCGCCACGGTCGGCGCGGGGGCGCACGCGCTCAAGCACATGGATGGCTGGGCGAAGACGGAGAAGCGCAAGGTGCAGTTCCCGCTCGGCCTGCTCGGGGCCAAGGCCGAACTGCGCTACGAGCCCAAGGGCGTGATCGGCATCCTGAGCCCGTGGAACTTCCCGGTGCAGCTCGCCTTCGGCCCGCTGATGCAGGTGCTTGCCGCCGGTAATCGGGCGATGATCAAGCCGTCCGAATTCACCGAGCGCACCAGCGAGCTGATGGCGAAGCTGACGGAAGAATACTTTGCGCCCGAGGAAGTCGCGGTGATCACCGGCGGGCCGGAAGTGGCGGCTGCGTTCTCCTCGCTTCCGTTCGATCACCTCGTCTTCACCGGCTCGACCGCGACCGGCCGCCGCGTGATGCAGGCTGCCGCGGCGAACCTCGTGCCGGTGACGCTCGAACTCGGCGGCAAGTCGCCGGTGGTGATGGGCCGCAGCGCCGATTTCGCCAAGGCCGGCGAGCGCATCGCGATCGGCAAGATGATGAATGCCGGCCAGATCTGCCTCGCGCCCGATTATCTGATCGTGCCCGAGGACAAGGCCGACGAGGCCGTGGCCGGGGTCACCGGCGCGGCGGCAGCGATGTATCCGCGCATCCTCGACAATGACGACTACGCCTCGATCGTGTCCGACCGCCATTTCGAGCGGCTGCAGGGCCTCGTCGCCGATGCGCGCGACAAGGGCGCGGAAGTGATCGAGGTCAACCCGGCGGGCGAGGACTTCGGCAATGCCAACCAGCGCAAGATGCCGCTGACAGTGCTGCGCAACGTCAATGATGCGATGACGGTGATGCAGGAGGAGATCTTCGGCCCCGTGCTGCCGGTGATGACCTACAAGTCGGTCGATCAGGCGGTGGACTACATCAACGATCACGACCGCCCGCTGGGCCTCTATTACTTCGGCGAGGACAAGGGCGAGCAGGAGCGGGTGCTCACCCGCACTATCTCTGGCGGGGTGACCACCAATGACGTGGTGTTCCACGTGTCGATGGAAGACCTGCCGTTCGGCGGGGTCGGGCCGTCGGGCATGGGCAGCTATCACGCGATCGAGGGCTTCCGCGAATTCAGCCACGCCCGCGCGGTCTATCACCAGCCGAAGATCGACATCGCCAAGCTCGGCGGGCTGAAGCCGCCCTATGGCAAGGCGACCGAACAGGCTGCGGCGCGCATGATGAAATGAGGGCGCTTGCCGCCGCGCTGGCGATGGTCCTTGCGGCGCCGATTGCGGCGCAGGGACAGCCGGCGTGGCGCAGCGTCGATGCCGCGACCGGCCAGATCGCCGATGTCGTGGGTCTCGAACAGCTGGCGCGGGACTTCCCCGACAGCACCAGCGTGCGGCTTCGCCTGTTCAATGCGCAGATCGAGGCCGGCGAGGGCGAGGGCGCGCTCGCCAGCCTCGCATGGTTGAAGGCGCGCGGCCATGTGTTCAGCACCCGGGCGCAGGCGCAAATCCCCGAGCTGATCGGTGCCGCTCATGCCGAGGCGGCGCGGGGCCTGCTGATCCCCTCAGCCGAGGTGATCACCGCGAGCACCATCTTCGACAAGGTGCAGGCCGAAGCGGGCCTGATCGAGACCGTCTTCGTCGGTCCCTCCGGAATGGCGGCGCTGGCAACCTCCGTCTCGGCGCGCGCCGTGTTCGTACGCGGGGGCGAGGCGGAATGGATCGCCTTCCCCATTTCCGATGCCTACGCCCTGTCCGGTTTTGTCGCCGCGCCCGACGGCAGCATGGGCTGGTTCGCGTCCGCAAATATCGACAGTTCGCCCGACGATCCGGGCCGGTTCACCGGCGTTTACGGGCTGGCGGGTGATTTCGAGAAACTGGTTCGCATCCCCGCACCCGCCGGAGTGGCGGTGTCAGATTTGACGGTCGGGCCGGACGGGACGGTCTATGTGAGCGATCCGATGGGAGGAGGGCTTTACCGCGCCCGCTCCGGTTCAGCCGTGCTGTCTGCTCTGGTCGCCCCGGGCACCTTGCGCTCGCCCCAAGGTCTGGCGGTAAGCGCGGACGGCGCGCGGCTTTATGTCTCCGACTATCGCTATGGGCTTGCGATGGTCGATCTGGCCAGCGGCAAGGTCGCCCGGCTCGCGAGCGATGTTGCAGCCCCGCTCGACGGGATCGACGGGCTGTGGCTGCGCAAGGGCGAGCTTGTCGCGGTCCAGAACGGCACCAGCCCGATGCGGATCATCGCACTGCGCCTATCGGAGGACGGCACGCGCATCATCGGCCATCGGGTGCTCGAACAGGCGCACCCGGAATGGACCGAACCACTGGGCGGGAGCATTGCCGGGGATGCGCTCTACTATGTCGCGACCGGTCAGTGGGACCGTTACGACAAGGGAGCCTTGCGCGACGGGGTGGCTGCAATCCCGACAGTGATCCGCCGGTTGCCGCTCGCCCCGCGGTGAAGCCGCGCCCGGCTCGCAACGTCTGTTCGATTTCCTGCAACATCGCTACGGGCTTTTCCCCGAGTCGCAGGCTTGCGCGGTGCGCGCGACAGGCTTAGGGCGGCCCACGGGATTAATAAGCTTGGACATCGCCGTGATCGATCTCAGCCAGTATCTTCCGATACTGTTATTCATTCTCATCGCCTTCGGGCTGTCGATCCTGTTCGTCGTCGCCCCGATGGCGGTGTCGCGGCTCACGGGCGCGCACAATCCCAATGCCGAGAAGCTGTCGGAATATGAGTGCGGCTTCCCGGCCTTTGAGGACGCGCGCAGCCAGTTTGACGTGCGCTTCTACCTCGTGGCGATCAGCTTCATCGTGTTCGATCTCGAAGCCGCCTTCCTGTTTCCCTGGGCCGTGAGCCTCGGCGAGACGGGCTGGATCGGTTGGAGCGGCATGATGGTGTTCCTGTTCATCCTCGCCGTCGGGCTGGCCTATGAATGGAAGAAGGGGGCGTTGGACTGGGAATGAGCAACGCAAGCATCACCGCCGCTAATGCGGCCGTCATCGCGGCCAATGCCAGCATCACCGCTGCCAATGCGGCTGCGGGCGCCGTGCGTCAGCCGGACGCCGATTTCTTCAAGTCGCTCCAGAGCGAGGTCAACGACAAGGGCTTCCTCGTCACCTCGACCGAGGAGCTGTTCCAGTGGGCGCGCACCGGCTCGCTGTGGTGGATGACCTTCGGCCTTGCCTGCTGCGCGGTCGAGATGATCCACGTCAACATGCCGCGCTACGACATGGAGCGTTTCGGCATCGCCCCGCGCGCTTCCCCGCGCCAGTCGGACGTGATGATCGTCGCCGGCACGCTGTGCAACAAGATGGCGCCTGCCTTGCGCAAGGTCTACGACCAGATGTCTGATCCCAAATATGTGATCAGCATGGGCAGCTGCGCCAATGGTGGCGGCTATTATCACTACAGCTATTCGGTGGTGCGCGGCTGCGACCGCATCGTGCCGGTCGACATCTATGTCCCCGGCTGCCCGCCGACCGCCGAGGCGCTGCTCTATGGCGTGATGCAGTTGCAGCGCAAGATCCGCCGCGTGGGCACGATCGAGAGGTAAGGGCAAGGACATGGCCGTTCTGCATTCCGCCCCGAAGTTCGCTTCCAACGAGGGCGTGATCGACGCCATCAGCGAGACCATTTCGGTCTGGCTGATCGAAGCGATCGAAGCGCATGGCGAGGTGATTTTCCGCGTCGCGCGCGATGATGTCGCCCGCGTGCTGCAAACCCTGCGCGACGATCACCAGTATCAGCAGCTGATGGAGATCGCTGGCGCCGACTACCCGTCGCGGCCTGAGCGCTTCGAAGTCGTCTACATGCTCCAGAGCCTGACCAAGAACCACCGCGTGATGGTCAAGTGCTCGGCCTCCGAGGACACCCCGGTGCCGACCGTCACCACGCTGTGGCCCAATGCGGGCTGGCTCGAACGCGAGGTGTTCGACATGTACGGCGTGACCTTTGCCGGCAATGCCGACCTGCGCCGCATCCTCACCGATTACGGCTTCGAAGGCCACCCGTTCCGCAAGGACTTCCCGATGACCGGCTATACCGAGCTGCGTTACTCGGAAGAGGAAAAGCGCGTGGTCTACGAGCCCGTCGAACTGGCGCAGGAAATGCGCAGCTTCGATTTCCTCAGCCCCTGGGAAGGCGCGCAATATGTGCTGCCGGGTGACGAGAAAGCCCCTGCCAAGCCGGAAGGGGATGCCAAGAAATGAGCATGACCCGCGAAGAATCGCTCACCACCACCGGTGAGGTGATCTCCAACTACACCATCAACTTCGGCCCCCAGCACCCGGCCGCGCACGGCGTGCTGCGCATGGTCATGGAGCTTGATGGCGAAGTGATCGAGCGGATCGATCCGCATGTCGGCCTGCTCCACCGCGGCACCGAGAAGCTGATCGAGCAGAAGACCTATCTGCAGGCGCTGCCCTATTTCGACCGGCTCGACTACTGCTCGCCGCTCGCCATGGAGCACTCCTATGTGCTCGCGATCGAGAAGCTGCTGAACCTCGAAGTGCCGATCCGCGCGCAATATCTGCGCGTGCTGTTCGCCGAGCTGACCCGCATCTGCAACCACATGCTCAACATCGGCGCGCACGTGATGGACGTGGGCGCGATGACGCCCAACCTGTGGGTGTTCGAGCTGCGCGAGGACTGCCTCAACTTCTTCGAGCGGGCCTCGGGTGCGCGCATGCACTCGGCGTGGTTCCGTCCCGGCGGCGTGCATCAGGACGTGCCGGAAAAGCTGCTGGTCGATATCGGCGACTGGCTCGACAACCGTCTGCCCGAACTGTTCGGCGACGCGATGAGCCTTGTGGTCGACAACCGCATCTTCAAGCAGCGCAACGTCGATATCGCGATCGTCAGCCGCGATGACGCGATCGCCTGGGGCTTCTCCGGCCCGATGATCCGCGCCGCGGGTATCCCATGGGACCTGCGCAAGAGCCAGCCCTACGATGTCTATGACCGGATGGAGTTCGACATTCCGGTCGGCACCAATTCGGACTGCTACGACCGCTTCATGGTGCGCGTGAAGGAAGTCTACGAGAGCGCCAAGATCATCAAGCAGTGTCTGCGCGACATGCCGCAGGGCCCGATCGCCAGCACCGACGGCAAGGTCTCTCCGCCCAAGCGCGGCGAGATGAAGCAGTCGATGGAAAGCCTGATCCACCACTTCAAGCTCTACACCGAAGGCTTCCACGTGCCGGCAGGCGAAGTCTATGTGGCGACCGAAAGCCCCAAGGGCGAATTCGGCGTCTATCTCGTCAGCGACGGCACCAACAAGCCGTACCGCTGCAAGATCCGCCCCACGGCCTTCTCGCACCTTCAGGCAATGGACTTCATGAGCCGCGGTCACATGCTGCCCGACGCGACCGCCATTCTCGGCGCGATCGACGTGGTGTTCGGGGAGTGCGACCGGTGATCGACGAAATGATCGACCGGGCCGATGCTTTCTCCACCCGCTGGAAGGCCGTCATTTCGGCCGTCAGCGTGGCGTGGTTCGCGGCGACCTGTGCCGATTATGCCGGGTTCATCAAACTGCCGGTCGAATTGCCGCTGTCGGAATGGCTCGGCTTCGTGCCGGTGGTGGTGTGGAATGCGTTGTGGTGGGGCTTTGCCTATCCCCGGATCGAAGCGCGCCGCGCCGAACGCGGAACGAGGGAGGGCGCCCTGTGAGCCACCTCGCGACCGCCAAGGCCATGATCGACGCCTATAACGCTCAGGATGTCGATGCCTATGTCGCCTTCATGACCGACGATGCCTGCGAAGCCAATTACCGCGGCGATGTCGTGCGCGAAGGCAAGGAAGGCACCCGCTCCGGGCTCGCCGCCGCCTTTGCGCGTTGGCCGCAGAACCGGGCCGAAATCGTGGATGCGCAGGCTATCGGCAATTACGTGCTGATGCGCGAACACGTGACGCGCGGCCCCGCCACCGATGGTTCGCCGTTGGTCGAGCCCTTCGATGTGATCGCTGTCTATTCCTTCGAGGGCGATCTCTGCTCTCGCGTGGAGTTCATTCGCTAATGGCTGACCGTACCCCCGCTCCCGACACCCCCGAACTGCGCGCGCGCTGGGGTGCGTTCGCATGGACGCCGGAGAACAAGAAGACCGCCGACTGGCACATTGCCAAGTATCCTGCAGGGCGCCAGCGTTCGGCGGTGATGCCGCTGCTCGATCTCGCCCAGCGGCAGGTCGGCGCGGAGACCGATACGCAGGGCTGGCTGCCGCTGCCGGTGATCGAATATGTCGCCAAGTATCTCGACATGCCGGTGATCCGCGTGCTCGAGGTCGCCAGCTTCTATTTCATGTACAACCTCAAGCCCGTCGGCAAATTCCACGTGCAGGTGTGCGGCACCACGCCCTGCATGCTGCGCGGCTCGGACGATATCATGGCCGCCTGCAAGAAGCGCGGGATGAAGAAGGGCGAGGTCTCCGAGGATGGCCTCTGGACCCTCACCGAAGTCGAATGCATGGGCAATTGCGCCACCGCGCCGATGGTCCAGATCAACGACGACAATTACGAGGATCTGACGGTCGAACGCCTCGATGCCGTGCTCGATGCGCTGGCTGCGGGCGAGACCCCCAAGGCGGGCACGCAGGAACCGGGGCGCCACACCTCCGAGCCTTCGGGCGGGCCGACCACGCTCAAGGACATGGTCAGCGCCAATCACGATTACCGGAGCGAGTGGTAAGGTGACCGCCATCGCCTCCCTCCTCGGTGCGGCAGTGCTGGCGTTCATCGCCTACAAGCTGCTGATGGGCATGGTGCGCGTGGGCGTCATCCTGCTCATCATCGGCGTGCTCTACTGGCTCTATAGCACGGGAGCGATCGGATGAACGCGCTGACGCTGCTCCTCGCGATCCTCGGCCTTTCGGGCTTCGCGCTCGGCGCGGTGCTGAGCGCGACCGGCATGATCGAGATGGGCGTGATCCTGATGGGTCTCGGTCTGGTATTTCAGGTGATTTCGCTGGTGCGCCTGAAGCGCGCCAAACAGAAGGACAGCAGCGATGCTCGCGGATAAGGACCGCATCTTCACCAACGTCTACGGGTTCCAGGACTGGGGCCTGGAGGCAGCGCAGAAGCGCGGCGACTGGGACAACACCAAGGCGCTGCTCGCGCGCGGGCCTGAGGCGATCATCGAGGAAATCAAGGCGTCCGGCCTGCGCGGGCGGGGCGGGGCGGGCTTCCCCACCGGTCTCAAGTGGTCGTTCATGCCCAAGGAATCGCGCGACGGACGGCCGAGCTTCCTCGTCATCAATGCCGACGAATCCGAGCCCGGTTCGTGCAAGGACCGCGAGATCATCCGCCACGATCCGCACAAGCTGGTCGAAGGCGCGCTGGTCGCCGGTTTCGCGATGCGCGCGCGGGCGGCCTATATCTACATCCGCGGCGAATATATCCGCGAGGCCGAGACGCTGCAGAAGGCGATCGACGAGGCCTATGCCGCGGGCCTGATCGGCAAGAACGCCTGCAAGTCGGGCTATGACTTCGACGTCTTCATGCACCGCGGTGCGGGCGCCTACATCTGCGGCGAAGAAACCGCGATGATCGAAAGCCTCGAAGGCAAGAAGGGCCAGCCGCGCCTGAAGCCCCCGTTCCCGGCGGGCGCGGGGCTTTATGGCTGCCCGACCACGGTGAACAACGTCGAGAGCATCGCTGTTGCGCCGACGATCCTGCGGCGCGGGGCCACTTGGTTCAGCTCCTTCGGGCGCGAGAACAACAAGGGCACCAAGCTGTTCCAGATCTCCGGCCACGTGGAAAAGCCCTGCGTGGTCGAGGAATCGATGAGCATCCCCTTCGAGGAGCTGATCGAGAAGCACTGCGGCGGCATTCGCGGCGGGTGGGACAATCTGCTTGCGGTGATCCCCGGAGGCTCCTCCGTTCCGCTGGTCCCCGCCGCGCAGATCCGCTCCGCGCCGATGGATTTCGACGGGCTCAAGGAGCTGGGCTCGGGCCTCGGCACGGCGGCGGTGATCGTCATGGACAAGTCGACCGACATCGTCCGCGCGATCAGCCGCCTGTCCTACTTTTACAAGCACGAGTCCTGCGGCCAGTGCACCCCCTGCCGCGAAGGCACGGGCTGGATGTGGCGCATGATGGAGCGCCTGCGCACGGGCGATGCGGCGATCGAGGAAATCGACATGCTGCAGGAAGTCACCAAGCAGGTCGAAGGCCACACCATCTGTGCGCTGGGCGATGCCGCCGCGTGGCCGATTCAGGGCCTCATCCGCCACTTCCGCCCCGAGCTCGAGCGGCGGATCAACGAACACAACGCGCAATTCCAAGAGGCAGCCGAGTAATGCCCAAGGTCACCGTAGACGGTCAGGAAATCGAGGTCCCGGCGGGCGCGACTGTGCTGCAGGCGTGCGAGCTGGCGGGCAAGGAAATCCCGCGCTTCTGCTATCACGAGAGGCTGTCGATCGCCGGCAATTGCCGCATGTGTCTGGTCGAAGTGAAGCCCGGGCCGCCCAAGCCGCAGGCCTCCTGCGCGCTGCCCGCTGCCGAGGGCCAGGAAATCCGCACCGACAGCCCGATGGTCAAGAAGGCCCGTGAGGGTGTGATGGAGTTCCTGCTCATCAACCACCCGCTCGATTGCCCGATCTGCGATCAGGGCGGCGAGTGCGATCTTCAGGATCAGGCGGTCGCCTATGGCCGCGGCGGCTCGCGCTTCCAGGAGAACAAGCGCGCCGTCACCGAGAAATACATGGGCCCGCTGATCAAGACGATCATGACCCGCTGCATCCACTGCACCCGCTGCGTGCGCTTCTCGGAAGAGATCGCGGGCGTGGACGAGATCGGCGCGCTCTATCGCGGCGAGGACATGCAGATCACGACCTATCTCGAACAGGCGGCGGCGCACGAGCTTTCGGCGAACGTCATCGACCTGTGCCCGGTCGGCGCGCTGACCTCGCGGCCCTATGCTTTCGAAGCGCGCCCGTGGGAGCTGAAGAAGACGCTCTCGATCGACGTCTCGGACGCGGTGGGGGCGAACATCACGCTCCATTCCAAGGGCCGCGAAGTCATGCGCGCGCTGCCGCGGGTGAATGACGACGTCAATGAGGAGTGGCTGTCGGACAAGGGCCGCTATCAGGTCGACGGCCTCACCAAGCGCCGGCTCGACCGCGTGTGGGTGCGCCGCGACGGCAAGCTGCAACCGGCCGAGTGGACCGAGGCTTTTGGCCTGATCGCGGGCGCGCTGGGCAAGGACAAGGCCGGCATCGCGGCGGTCGCGGGCGATCTGCTCGATGCAGAGACGATGTTTGCCGCCAAGGCGCTGGTGAATGCCTGCGGCTCGAATCTCACCGAAGCGCGCCAGACCGGCATGACCTATGACGTGTCGAACCTCGCCGCCGTGAACTTCAACAGCACCTTTGCGGGCATCGAGACGGCTGACGCGATCCTCATCATCGGCAGCAATGTCCGCTGGGAAGCCGCGCTGCTCAACGTGCGTCTGCGCAAGGCGGTGAAGGCGGGCGCAAAGGTCTACGTCATCGGCCCCGAATGGGATCCGACCTATCCGGCGACCTTCCTCGGCTCCGACCTCAAGCTGCTGAACCGCATCCCCAAGGAATTGGGCGATGTGATGAAGAACGCCCAGCGTCCGGCGGTGATCGTCGGCGCGGCCGCGCTGGCCAAGGGCGCGCTTCCGGCGGCGCTCAAGCTGGTCGACAAGTTTGGCCTCGTGAAGGATGGCTGGAACGGCTTCAACGTGCTGCACATCTCGGCCGCGCGCATGGCGTCGCTGATGCTCGGCTTCACGCTGCCGGGCGGGATGGGCGATATTGCCGCCGCGAGCCCCAAGGTGCTGCTCAGCCTCGGCGCGGACGAGATGGACTATGCGCCCTATGCCAAGAGCCTGAAGGTCTATATCGGCCACCACGGCGACAAGGGTGCGCATCACGCAGACATCATCCTTCCGGGCGCGTCCTATGCCGAGAAGGACGGGACTTACGTCAACACCGAAGGCCGCGTTCAGTTCGCCGAAAAGGCAGTCTACGCCCCGGGCGATGCGCGCGAGGACTGGGCGATCCTGCGCGCGCTGGCCGATGCGCTGGGCGTGAGCGTCGGTTTCGACAGCTTTGACCAGCTTCAGGCGAAGATGATCGCCGCCGTCCCCGCGCTGGGCGAAGAGGGCCTCGCCGATTACGGCGCGCTGCCCAAGGCCGACAGTGGCGCCAAGTTCGAAGGCGAGATCGCTGGCTACCCGGTCAAGGACTTCTACCTCACCAACCCCATCGCCCGCGCCAGCGCGGTGATGCAGCAGTGCTCGGACGAATTGCTCCACGGCGCTGACGTCAAGGAGGCCGCGGAATGACCGCCTTCTTCCAATCGCTCGGCCTGCCCTACGAATGGGCATGGACTGTCGCCACCGTGGTCGCGATCGTGGTCGTCTCGCTGCTCGTGATGTTCAGCGTCGCCATGGTGATCTATGTCGATCGCAAGGTGCTGGGCGCGATCATGCTGCGCCGGGGCCCGAACGTGGTCGGCCCGTTCGGGCTGCTCCAGTCCTTCGCGGACGGGCTCAAGGTGTTCCTGCAGGAAACCATCATCCCCACGGCCGCGAACAAGGGCATCTTCCTGCTCGCGCCGATCATTACCTTCACCGTGGCGCTGGCCGCCTGGGCGGTGATCCCCTTTTGGGATGGCGGGGTGATCGCCGACATCAACGTCGGCCTGCTCTACATCCTCGCGATCTCCTCGATGGGGGTTTACGGCGTGGTGATGAGCGGGTGGGCGTCGAACTCCAAATACCCGTTCTTCTCGGCGATGCGCGCCTCGGCGCAGATGATCTCCTACGAGGTTTCGATCGGCTTCGTGCTGGTCTGCGTGGTGCTGTTTGCCGGCACCTTCAACCTCTCCGGCATTGTCGAGGCGCAGCAGGGCTTCGGGCTCGGGCTGATCAACGCCTATGCGATCCACCCGCTGCTGTTCCCGATGTGGGTGGTGTTCTTCATCTCGGCGCTGGCCGAAACCGCGCGCGCGCCGTTTGACCTGACCGAGGCCGAGAGCGAGCTCGTCGCGGGCTACCAGACCGAATATTCCTCGATGAGCTTCGCGCTGTTCTGGCTCGGCGAGTATGCCAACATCCTGCTGATGTGCTCGCTCAACACGCTGCTGTTCTGGGGCGGGTGGCTGCCGCCGCTCGACATTCCGGCGCTTTACGCGGTGCCGGGGATCGTGTGGTTCCTCGTCAAGACCTTCATCTTCTTCTTCATGTTCAGCTGGATCTGGGCGACCGTGCCGCGTTACCGCTACGACCAGCTGATGCGGCTTGGCTGGAAGGTGTTCCTGCCGATGAGCCTGCTCTTCGTCGCCGCCACCTCTGGTTACCTCATGGCCATCGGGCACTTCGCATGACCACCGTCTCGCACCTCATCAAGTCGTTCACCCTCTGGGAATTCCTCAAGGCGCATGCCTTGACGCTGAAGTATTTCTTCAAGCCCAAGGCGACGATCAACTACCCCTTCGAGAAGTCGCCGCTCTCGCCCCGCTTCCGGGGTGAGCACGCGCTGCGGCGCTATCCCAACGGCGAGGAACGCTGCATCGCGTGCAAGCTGTGCGAGGCCGTGTGCCCCGCGCAGGCGATCACCATCGAGAGCGAACCGCGCGAAGACGGCAGCCGCCGCACCACCCGCTACGACATCGACATGACCAAGTGCATCTTCTGCGGCTTCTGCCAGGAAGCCTGCCCGGTCGATGCGATCGTCGAGGGGCCGAATTTCGAATACGCCACCGAAACCCGCGAGGAGCTGCTTTACGACAAGGCCAAGCTGCTTGCGAATGGTGACAAATGGGAACGGGCCATCGCGGCCAATCTTGAAGCCGACGCCCCCTACCGCTAGGGCGCGCCGGACGATTACGGGGTCAATTGCATTCACGGTCACGGCACGCCGCCGGGGCCTCCACTTGGACTAGGGATCACAATGCCGCTTTCTGGAACCCGGCCGCTGCGCCGGGGCTCGCGGGTCGGCGGAGACGCATCATGATACAGGCCATCGCCTTCTACTTCTTCGCGACCATCGTGGTCGGCGCCGCCGTGATGACCATCATGGCGCGCAATCCCGTGCACTCGGTGCTGTGGCTGATCATGGCGTTCTTCAACGCCGCCGGCCTGATGGTGCTGGTGGGCGCGGAGTTCATCGCGATGCTGCTGGTGATCGTCTATGTCGGAGCGGTCGCAGTGCTGTTCCTGTTCGTGGTGATGATGCTCGACATCGATTTCGCCGCGATGCGCGCAGGCTTCAGCCGCAATGCGCCGCTCGGGCTGCTGATCGCCGCCGTGCTGCTGGCCGAACTGCTGCTGGCGGTGGGGGCCTATAATGCGGGCGGGCTGTCGCTCGGAACGCCCGACGGCTCGGCGATGCAGGCCGCCGACAAGAGCAATATCGAGGCGCTCGGCGCGCTGCTCTACGGCAAGTATATCGCGCTGTTCGAGATCGCGGGGATCATCCTGCTGGTCGCCATGATCGGCGCTATCGTGCTGACCTTCCAGCCGCCCAAGCCGGGTGCGCGCGCGCGGCAGGACGTGGGCAAGCAGATCCGCCGTCGTCCGGAGGAAGCAACCGTCATGAAGAACCCGGAAGTCGGGCAGGGGGTCGAGCTGTGATCGGCATCGAACATTATCTCACCGTGGGCGCGATCCTGTTCGTGCTCGGGGTGCTGGGGATCTTCCTCAACCGCAAGAACGTGATCGTCATCCTGATGGCGGTCGAGCTGATCCTGCTCGCGGTGAACCTCAACCTCGTCGCCTTCAGCGCCTTCATGCAGGATCTGGTCGGCCAGATCTTCGCCATGCTGGTGCTGACCGTCGCGGCGGCAGAAGCTGCGATCGGCCTCGCGATCCTCGTGATCTATTTCCGCACCCGCGGCTCGATCGCGGTCGACGATATCAACCGGATGAAGGGGTAAGAGGCTCGTGCATCCCATCCTCATCATCGTTTTCGCGCCGCTTGCTGCTGCCCTGATTGCAGGTCTGGGCAACCGGATGATCGGCAATGTGGCGGCGAAGTCCGTCACGACGGGCGCGCTGTTCCTGTCGGCAGGCCTGAGCTGGCCGATCTTCCTCGGCTTCCTCGGCGGCACCGAAACCGCGCAGGTCGTCGACGTGCTCAAGTGGGTCGAGAGCGGCAGCTTGAGCTTCGACTGGTCGCTGCGCGTCGACACGCTTACCGCGATCATGCTGGTGGTGATCAACTCGGTCTCGGCGCTCGTGCACCTCTATTCCTGGGGGTACATGGAGGAAGACCCGGATCAGCCGCGCTTCTTCGCCTACCTCTCGCTGTTCACCTTCGCGATGCTGATGCTGGTGACGGCCGACAACCTCGTCCAGATGTTCTTCGGTTGGGAAGGCGTGGGCCTTGCCTCCTACCTGCTGATCGGGTTCTGGTTCCGTAAGCCCTCGGCAGGCGCGGCGGCGATCAAGGCCTTCGTGGTCAACCGCGTGGGTGATTTGGGCTTCATGCTCGGCATCTTCGGCACCTATCTGGTGTTCCAGACCACCTCGATCACCGAGATCCTGGCGGCGGCTCCGGGCATGAGCGGCTCGACCATCACCTTCGTCGGCATGCGCCTCTACACGATGGATATCCTGTGCATCCTGCTGTTCATCGGGGCGATGGGCAAGTCGGCGCAGCTGGGCCTGCACACCTGGCTGCCGGACGCGATGGAAGGCCCGACGCCGGTTTCCGCGCTGATCCACGCCGCGACCATGGTGACGGCGGGCGTGTTCATGCTGTGCCGCCTCTCGCCGATGTTCGAAACCGCGCCGACCGCGCTCACCATCGTCACCATCGTCGGCGCTGCCACCTGCTTCTTCGCCGCGACCATCGGCACCACCCAGTGGGACATCAAGCGGGTGATCGCCTATTCGACCTGCTCGCAGCTCGGCTACATGTTCTTTGCCGCTGGCGTCGGCGCTTACGGCGCGGCGATGTTCCACCTGTTCACCCACGCCTTCTTCAAGGCGCTGCTGTTCCTTGGCGCAGGGAGCGTGATCCACGCGATGCACCACGAGCAGGACATGCGCTATTACGGCGGCCTTCGTAAGCACATCCCGCTCACCTTCTACGCGATGCTGGCGGGCACGCTGGCGATCACGGGCCTCGGGGTCTATCACCTCGGTGCGGGCTTTGCCGGTTTCTGGTCGAAGGACGCGATCCTCGAAGTCGCCTTTGCGCGCGGCAATGGTGCGGGCCAGGCCGCCTTCTGGGCGGGCGCGGGCGCGGCCTTGCTGACGAGCTTCTATTCGTGGCGTCTGATGTTCCTGACCTTCTGGGGCAAGCCGCGCTGGGAGCAGTCGGAGCATATCCAGCATGCCGTTCATGACGATCATGGTCACGGGGATCACAGCCACGGCGACCATGCCCACGCGCATGACGATCACGGCCACGCCTCGCATGACGGCACGGCGGGCTACCACCCGCACGAAAGCCCGGTGTCGATGCTGATCCCGCTCGGCGTGCTGACGCTGGGTGCGGTTGGGGCAGGGCAGGTGTTCGCGCCCGCCTTCCTTGACACCGCTGCCTTCTGGAACGGGTCGATCTTCTACAACGAGGCGCTGATCCACGCGATGCACGCGGTGCCGTACTGGGTGAAGTACACCGCGCTGATCGTGATGCTGATCGGCTTTGCGGGCGCCTATGTCGCCTACATCGCCAAGCCCGACATCCCGGCGAAGTTCGTCGCCACCTTCGGCGCTCTGCACAACTTCGTTTACCGCAAGTGGTACTTCGACGAGCTCTATGACGCGATCTTCGTCAAACCGGCCTTCTGGCTCGGCCGCAAGTTCTGGCAGCTCGGCGACATCGGCACGATCGACCGCTTCGGCCCCAACGGCATCGCCTGGGTGGTTGATCGCAGCGCCACCGCGGCCAAGTCGATCCAGTCGGGCTACGTCTACACCTACGCGCTGATCATGCTCCTCGGGCTGGTCGCCGCTGTCACCTACGTTCTGCTTTAGGAGCGCGCTTCGTAATGGAAGGCCTTCCCATCCTGTCGCTGATGATGCTCGTGCCGCTGGTCGGCGCGGCGGCGTGCCTGTTCGCAGGCGCGAATGCCGCCCGCTGGATCGCGCTCGGGGCGACGCTTGTCACCTTCGCGCTCGGCATCGTGCTGTGGTCCAATTACGTGATCGGCGGACCGCAGTGGCAGTTCACCGAGAAGGCCGAGCTGTTCGCCGGCTTCAGCTATGCGCTGGGGATCGACGGGATCGCGCTGCTGCTGATCATGCTCTCGGTGTTCCTGATGCCGGTCTGCATTCTTGCCAGCTGGGATTCGATCGAGAAGCGCGTCGGCGAATACATGGCCGCCTTCCTGTTCATGGAAGTGCTGATGATCGGCACCTTCGCGGCGCAGGACCTGTTCCTGTTCTACGTCTTCTTCGAGGCGGGCCTGATCCCGATGTATCTGATCATCGGGGTGTGGGGCGGGGACAACCGCATCTATGCGAGCTACAAATTCTTCCTCTACACGCTGCTCGGCTCGGTGCTGATGCTGATCGCGATGTTCTGGATGGTGGCCGAAGCCGGCACCTCGGACATCCCGACGCTGATGCAGTACGACTTCCCGCCTGAGGCGCAGACCTGGCTGTGGCTGGCCTTCTTCGCGAGCTTTGCGGTGAAGGTACCGATGTGGCCGCTGCACACCTGGCTGCCCGATGCCCACGTGCAGGCGCCGACCGCAGGCTCGGTGATCCTTGCCGGCGTGCTGCTCAAGCTCGGCGGCTATGGTTTTATCCGCTTCAGCCTGCCGATGTTCCCCGAGGCTTCCGCCGAGTTCGCATGGCTGGTGTTCGCGCTGTCGATGATCGCGGTGGTCTACACCTCGCTGGTCGCGCTGGTGCAGGCCGACATGAAGAAGCTGATCGCCTATTCGAGCGTAGCGCACATGGCGATCGTCACCGTCGGCCTGTTCGCCTTCAACGTTCAGGGGCTCGAGGGGGCGATGATCATCATGCTCTCCCACGGCCTTGTCTCGGGGGCGTTGTTCCTGTGCGTGGGCGTTATCTATGACCGCCTCCACACCCGCGAGATCGCGCGTTACGGCGGCCTTGCGATCAACATGCCCTATTACGCGCTGTTCTTCCTGCTGTTCACCATGGCGAGCATCGGCCTGCCCGGGACCAGCGGCTTCGTCGGCGAGTTCCTTGCGCTGGCGGGCATCTACCAGACCTCGAGCCTCGTCGCGCTGGTATCGACCACCGGGATCATCTTGGGCGCGGCCTATATGCTCTACCTCTATCGCCGCGTGGCCTTCGGCGGGCAGACCAACGAAGACGCCGCCGCGATGCCCGACATTTCGGCGCGCGAGTGGGTGATGATGGCCCCGATTGCCGCAGCGGTGCTGTGGATGGGGGTCTATCCCGAAAGCTTCCTGGCGCCGATGCGCGCCGACATCGCGGTGCTCGACGCGCGGCTTGCTGCGGCGGCTCCGGCTTCGGATGCGCAGCTTGCTCCCGGGACCCCGCGCGCCGAGGCAGCCAACGCGCTGTCGCATCAAGGCGCGGGGCATGAGGGCATGGACCACGCGGGCGGCAACTCTGACAGCGCCAAGGAGGGCGCGCACTGATGGATTTCGTTCCTTCCTTCGCGCTCGTCGCGCCCGAACTGCTGCTGATCGGTGCAGGGCTCGTGCTGCTGCTGGTGGCTGCCTGGGGCGGCGACAAGGCTGCGCGCGGCATCGCGATTGCTGCGGCTGCTGCGCTGTTCGGTGCCGGTCTTATGCTGGTGCCGGGGCTCCACGTCGGGGTAGACGGCCCGGCGACCCTCGCCTTCGGCGGGCTGATCAAGGTCGACAGCTTCGCGCTGTTCGCCAAGGCGCTGATCTATCTTGCCGCCATCGGCGCGCTGATCGTCGCACCGGCCTTCTTCAACAGCGCGGCTGCCGGCACCGAACGGGTGATGCGCGCCGAATATCCGGTGCTCATCCTGTTCGCGACGGTCGGCATGAGCATCATGGTCTCGGCCAATGATTTCATGAGCCTCTATCTCGGGCTCGAATTGAACAGCCTCTCGGCCTATGTGCTGGCGGCGATCCTGCGCAGGGACACGCGCTCGGGCGAGGCGGGGCTGAAGTATTTCGTGCTCGGCGCGCTCGCCTCGGGGATCCTGCTCTATGGCATGAGCCTGCTCTACGGCTTCACCGGCGGCACGGCCTTCACCGCGGTGCGCGCCGGCCTGACCGGCGAGATGGGCACCGGCGCGCTGTTCGGGGTGATCTTCGTGCTCTCGGGCCTCGCCTTCAAGATCAGCGCCGTGCCGTTCCATATGTGGACCCCGGACGTCTACGAGGGCGCGCCGACCCCTGTCACCGCCTTCTTCGCCACCGCGCCCAAGGTCGCAGCCGTGGCGCTCACCGCGCGCGTCGCCTTCGAGGTGTTCGGCGGGCAGGTGCAAGCGTGGCAGCAGATCGTGATGTTCACGGCGCTGGCTTCGATCATCTTCGGTGCGCTCGGGGCGATCGGGCAGGAGAACCTGAAGCGTCTGCTGGCCTATTCCTCGATCAACAATATCGGCTTCATCCTGCTCGGCCTCGCGGTCGCCAATGCCGACGGCGCGAGCGCGATGCTGGTCTACCTGTTCATCTATGTCGCCATGAGCCTCGGCAGCTTCGTCGCGCTGCTGATGCTGCGCGATGACGAGGGTGCACTGTTCGAGACCTTCGCCGATATCCGCGGGCTTTCGGTCACCCGTCCCGCCATCGCCTGGGCGCTGCTGCTGTTCATGTTCAGCCTTGCCGGCATTCCGCCGCTGCTCGGCTTCTACAGCAAGTTCGTGGTGTTCCAGGCGACCGTCGAGGCTGGCCTCATCGCCTTTGGCGCCATCGCGATTGCCGCCAGCGTGATCGGAGCGTTCTACTACATCAAGTTCGTCAAGGTGATGTTCTTCGACGAGCCTGCGGGCGTGGTCACCGGCAAGAGCGGGGCCGGCCACTGGGCGCTGCTCGGCCTGACCGCGCTGATCATCTCGCCGCTCGGCTACCTCCTCACCCCCTCGCTGACCGATCTGGCCGACAAGGCCGCTGCCTCGCTGTTCCTCGCGGTTTGATCGAACTCGTCACACAGACCGGCTCGACCAACGCAGACCTTGCGGCGAAGCTGCGTTCGGGCGAGGGCTGGGCAGAAGGGACATGGCTGGTCGCCCGCCGCCAGACCGCAGGGCGCGGGCGGCAGGGCCGCGAGTGGTTCGACGGGGCGGGCAATTTCATGGGCTCGACCGTGGTGAGCGTGGGCGAGGGCGGTCCGCCGCCTGCCTCGCTCAGCTTCGTCGCCGCGCTGGCGGTGCGCGATGCAGCCGCTGCCGCTCTGGGCAGCCCCACCGCGCTGGCGCTCAAATGGCCCAATGACGTGCTGCTCGATGGTGGCAAGCTGTCGGGCATCCTCCTCGAAATGGTGCGCGGAAACATCGTCGTCGGGATCGGCGTGAACCTTGCCCGCGCGCCGGAATTGCCCGACCGCAAGACCGCCGCGCTGGCCGAGGTCGGCACAGCGCCACAGCTCGAGGACTTCGCCGCCAGCCTTGCCACCGCCTTCGATAAGCGGCTCGAAGCCTGGCGAACCTATGGCCTCGGTGCGACCCTGCACGCCTTCCTCGCCGGATCGATCCACGCGGCCGGCTCTCCGATCACTGTCCACGACACTGATGGTTCGGTGCTCACCGGCACCTTTGCCGGCCTTGAGGAAAGTGACGGCGCCTTGCGCCTGCGCTTGGCGGATGGCCGCGAACGTGTCATTCGCGCAGGCGACATTTCGTAAACAAGGACTGCCTTCATGCTGCTCGCCGCCGATGTCGGTAACACCAATGTCGTCTTCGCGCTGTTCACCTACGGGGAGGACGGCTCGCACCATATCCGCGCGCGCTGGCGGATTGCCACCGATCCGCGCCGCACGGGCGACGAATATGCAGTGTGGCTGCTCCAGCTCCTCAAGATCGAGGGTGTGGAGCGCTCGGAGATCACCCAGATCATCGTTGCCTCGGTCGTGCCGCGCGCTGACCATAACCTCACGGTGCTGTGCCAGAAGTATTTCGGCATCACCCCGCTGTTCGCCGGGCAGGGTGCCGCGCGCTGGCGCTTCCATATCGACGTCGATCAGCCGTCCTCGCTCGGGGCTGACCGCGCGCTCAACATCCTTGCGGCCCACCACAAGTATGGCGGCGATCTGATCGTGGTCGATTTCGGCACGGCGACCAAGTTCGAGGCGGTCGACTTTACCGGGGCCTACAAGGGCGGATCGATCGCTCCGGGGATTAACCTGTCGCTCGACGCCTTGGTGGGCAAGACCGCCAAGCTGCCGCGCATCGCCATCCGCGCGCCGGAAAGTCGCAGCGTGATCGGTCGCAACACCGAAGACCAGATGCTGATCGGCGTATTCTGGGGCTACGTCGCGATGATGGAAGGCATGGTCGCCAAGATGAAGAGCGAGATCGGCCGTCCTGCCAAGGTCGTTGCTACCGGCGGCCTTGCGATCCTGTTCGACGATGCGACCGAGATTTTCGACCACGTCGATGCCGATCTTACCCTCGATGGCCTCGCCATCCTTGCCCGTCAGGCCGAAAGCGCCTGACCTTCCAGCCAGAACCGGAACCACCTTGAAGAACGACTTTACCCCCGAAGACGAACTCCTTTTCCTTGCGCTCGGCGGCTCGGGCGAGATTGGCATGAACGTCAATCTCTATGGCTGTCAGGGCAAGTGGCTGATGGTCGACCTTGGCATGACCTTCTCGGGCACCGAATATCCCGGCGTCGATCTGGTGTTCGCCGATCTCGACTTCATCGAGGAGCGAGCCGAGGATCTGATCGGGATCGTGCTGACCCACGCGCACGAAGACCATATCGGCGCGGTGCCCTATTTCGCGGGCGAGCTGGGCGTGCCGCTCTATGCCACGCCCTTCACCGCCGATCTGGTGGCGCGCAAGCTGGAAGAGGCAGGCCTTCTCGGCAAGGTCGAGCTCAACATCATCGAGGAGGACGAGGGCGCCTTCGATCTCGGGCCCTTCACCATCACCTATATCCCGCTCGCGCACTCGATCGCGGAAGGCAACGCGCTGCTGATCGACACGCCGCACGGGCGCATCTTCCACACCGGCGACTGGAAGCTGGACGAGGAGCCGATCATCGGCGAACCCGCGACCGAGGCCGATCTGCGCGCCATCGGCGAAGAAGGCGTGCTGGCGCTGGTGTGTGATTCCACCAATGTCTTCAATCCCAAGCCCTCGGGCAGCGAAGGCGCGGTGCATCAGGCGCTGATGGAGGAAGTCGCGCGCCATGCCGGCAAGCGCGTGGTCGTCACCACCTTTGCCAGCAACGTCGCGCGGCTCCAGACGCTGGGCGAAGTCGCGCGCGAGACCGGGCGGCAGATCTGCGTTGCGGGCCGCTCGCTCGACCGGATCATCGAGGTGGCGCAGGACAATGGCTATCTCGCTGATTTCCCCCAGCCGGTCGATTTCGACACGGCGATGGGCTTGCCGCGCGGGCAGGTGCTTATCATTGCCACCGGCGGGCAGGGCGAACCGCGCGCGGCGCTGGCCCGCATGGCCGAGAACAATCATCCGATCGAGCTTACGGCGGGCGACGTGGTGCTGTTCTCCTCGCGCCAGATTCCGGGCAACGAAATCCCCATCGGCCGCATCCAGAACCAGCTCGCCGCACGCGGGATAACCATGGTGACTGACCGGCAGGCCTTCATCCATGTCTCGGGCCATCCGGGGCGCCCGGAGCTGGAGGCGCTCTACGACTGGCTCAAGCCCGAAATCCTCGTGCCCGTGCACGGCGAGATGCGCCACATGGCCGAGCAGGCGCGCCTCGGGAAGGCCTGCGGTATCCCCGCGCAGGTGGTGCAGAAGAACGGCGACATCGTGCGCCTCGCGCCGGGCAAGCCGGGCAGGCTCGCCGAAGTGCGCGCGGGCCGTCTGGTGCTCGATGGCGACATCATCGCGCCGGCCAATGGCGAGGCGATCACCATGCGCCGCCGGATCGCGGCGGAAGGCGTGATGGTGGTGGTGCTGGTACGCGGGCAGAAGCCGCTGATCGAAGCGATCGGGTTGCCGCTCGACGAGGATATGCCGGCCTTCATCGACGAAACGGCAAACGACGTGCTGAACGCAATTTCACGCCTCAAGGGCAAGGACGCGCGCGATCCTGCCGCCGTGCATGAGGCCGCGCGCCTCGCTGCCCGCCGCGCAGCACAGCGCTGGTCGGGCAAGAAGCCGCAGGTCCGTGTGGTGATGCCGGGAAGCGCCGACTGATGCAGATCACCTCGATTGCGGCGATCTATTTCCTGTTCTGGGTAATGAGCGCCTTCATCATGCTGCCCTTCGGCGTGAAGACCGCCGAGGAGGCGGGCGTCGAGAAGGTGCCGGGGCAAGCCGACAGCGCGCCGGTCAATTTCCGGCCCGGCAAGCTGGCTCTGCGTGCGACGATCATCGCCGCAGTGTGCACGGGTCTGTTCGTCGCCAATTACGAATATGGCTGGGTGACGGTCGCGGACATCGACATTCTGCCCAAGCCTCCCGCCGCCACGACCAACAGCTAGTTGCGGAAGCGCTGGATCGCCTGGGCCAGCACGACATAGAGCTTGCCCATGTCCGAACCCAGCATGGTCACGCTGAGGACGTGACCATCGCGGGTCGAAAGCGTGGCGCGCAGCATCGCCTCGAAATCGTGGATGTAACGGCTGACATTGGCCTTGAAGGTCTCGTCGCGCGTGTAGAGCTCGGCAATGTCGCGCGCGCCGCCATTGTCGATCAGCCGGACAGCGCGGCGGGTGAAGATCCCGCGATCGCCCTTGAGATAGGCGTCCCATGCGGTGTCCGAGACCTCGGTCGACAGCGCGCCGGCAATGTCGATCGCAGCTGAATTGAGGGCGTCGGTAATCAGCGCCATGCGCCGCGCGAAGTCGTTGTTGACCTGCTCCTCGGCCAGTTCGCGGGCGCGCGCGACACGCTGTTCGAGATTGCCGGTCAGCTCGTTCACCCGTACCAGCTGATCGCGCAGCTGGATCACCACCTCGCGTCCGACGCCCGAGGCGTGGGCGGCGGCCTGCTCGATCTTTCCGACGGTCGCAGCCGCTTCGTTGCGCAGCGCCTTTTCGAGCACCTGCACCGCTTCTCCGCCGAGGGTTTCAGCGAGTGACGAGGTCTTTTCGCGGGTGCCTTCCTCCAGCGTGGCAAAGGCCTGGGCGATCGCCGCTTCGAGCGCGCCCAGCGCCGTGCGCAGCTGTTCTTGCGTATCGCCGGCCAGCGTGCCGCTTTCCTCGGCCAGCCGCGCGAAACCGCCGCGCAGACCCTGCAGCTTGGCGAGCGCATCGTCCGACTGCTCGGCCAGCCGGGCGCGCAGGCCCGCAACCGCCTCGTCCGCCGCGTCGATCTCGCTGCGGGTCTTGATCAGGTAATCCGACAGGTCGATGCCGCTCTGGCTGGAACGCAGCATCAGCTGGCTGATCTCGCCCGCGCGGCTTTCGACCGCGCTCAGGCTGTCGCTCGCTTCGGCAATCGCCAGCTGGAGATCCTCGCGGCTCGTGCGCGCTCCCGACTGGATGATCTCGAGCAAACGTATTCCGCTTTCGGTGAGCTGCGCCAGCCGCGCCTCGGTCTCCGCGAGCGCGATACGCTTGGCCGAGAGCTTCTCGCCGAGGGCATCGAACCCGGTCGACAGGCTGCTGCGCGCAGTTTCGCCCTGTTGGCTGATGTCGCCGAGCAGCGCGCCGAAGCGGTCGAGCTGCGCCGCGAGGGCTTCGCCCTGCGCCACCAGCTTCTCGGCATCGGCGATCTGTGCCTCGCGCCGTTGGGCGAGAGCGTCGTCAAGCGTGGCGAGGCGCTGCGAGAGCACTTCGCTGGCCTGCGCCTCGCGCGTATCGAAAGCGGCCTGACGCTGTTCGATCGCTTCGGCAAAGCGCAGATCGCGCTCGGCGAGGCGCGCTTCGATTGCGTCGGCCTCCGCGCTGATCGCGGCAATCCGCTCGCGGGTCGTGGCAAGCGCAGTGGCCTCGGCGTCGCTCAGGCGCTCGGCGGCGGCGGCGAGTTCGGTTTCCAGCGCGGCAGTTTGGGCACGCAGCGCCTCGAGCGCGGCGCTTTCCAGCGCATCGAGCCGTTCGCGGTAGGCGGCGGTCTCGCCCTGCAGGCTGATGAAACGGCTCGCCACCAGACCTTCGACCCGCGCCACCTGCGCCTCGAAACTGTCGAGCGACTGGCCGACCGTGGCGGCAAGGCCCTGCACCCGCACGTCGCTGCTGGCGCCCAGCTGGCCGAGCCGTTCGAAACCTTCGCTCAGCCGGTCGAGCTGCGTCTGGGCATTATTGCCCGCGCTGCCGATCTGGTTGGCGACATCGCGTGCGGCATTGGCGATCACCGGCAGATCGTCGCGCAGCCGGTTCATGTTGCCGAGCGCTGTCTCGCTGGTGCCGGCAATCGCATCGACCTGCGCGCCGTTGGTTGTGATGAGCTGCTGCAATTCGGCCGCATGCGTGGAAATCCGCTCCGCCGCGATCCGGCCCAATGCCTCGAGATCGCGCGACTGCGCCGCCAGAAACTCCCGCGCGAGGCTAAGCTCGCGGTTGACCACCTTGAGCCGCTCTTCCAGCTCGGCGCTCTCGCGGCTGAGTAGCGCAGCGCTGGCAGCAAAGCGGTTCGCCTCGGCGCGCGAGGAGCGCATCGCGAGCAGCCAGAGAATGCCGATCAGTCCAACCGGGACCGACCACTGCACGATCCAGCCGACCCATGCCGCAGGGGCTGGGCCAGCCATGACCTCGGCGCTGATCGTCCCGCCAAAGAAACCGGTCCAGCCGGCGATGGCAAGGACAGCGATTGCAGGAACCAACCAGCCGAAGCGCGGTGGTGGAGCCACGTAAGCCTCGGGCTCGGCCCAGCTTTCTTCAAGCAGCATCTCGCCGCCTTCGGGTGCGCCAAGCTCCTCGCCCGAAGCCGTATCGCCCGCGTCATCCGCGCCGCTCTTGCGCCCCAAAGCGCGCATCTGGTGCCGTCCTGCCATAGGTGCCTCATACCACAGGCAGACTCCGGATAAACCCCGCTTTAACCTAACCCGTGATAGCCCGCATTCCATGGCCTATGACAACGGAGCTCTCGATGCGACTCTCGCCGCTGCGGCGGGCGATGACGCTGCGCTGATGCGTGAGCTGCGCGGGGCCTTCCTCGAAAGCGCGATGCGGCAGTTCGACCTGCTCAAGCGGGCGCGCTGCGATGGCAACTGGACGGTTGCGGCGATGCGCCTGAAGGGGCTGGCCGCCAGCTTCCATGCCGAGGAACTCTTGGCCGCGGCCGAACATGCGCTCAATTGCGCGCCCGGCGAGCCGATGGCGATCCGCGAGATCGAGGCCGTTCTCGCTCGCTTTACCCGCCCGCAGCGCCGCTGATCCGGCGTTCCTGCCCGTGATTTGCGGGCACAGCCACCTTCCCAAAGCTTGAACCCCCCGCGCGAAAGCGCCAAATCCTGACGCAGAACCCCTTGCGAAAGGCAGGCGATGCGCACCGCCCTGATCGCGGCCCTTAAACGAACCGCCACCGGCACCAGGCGCGGAGAACTTTCGCTCGCGGGCCGCTCGGTGCTGGCCCGGCAGGTCGACTGGCTGCGAAGCATCGGCTGCGAGCGCATCCTGTGCCTGTGCGAACACGTCGATGGCGAGGTGCTGCGCCTGCAACAGGAAGTCGAGGCGGCGGGCGGCAATTTCCAGGCCTTGCGCGGATTTCTCCACCTACCGGCACTGGTTCGGGCCGAAGACGATTTGGTCGTTCTGGCTGACGGACTGCTGCCCGATCCGGCGATCGCAGCCCCATTTTTCGCGCAGACGCCCCCGCGCTTCGTCGCCGCCCTCCCGACCAGCAGCCCGCTCGTGGCAGATCACCCGCATGATTTCGAGCGTATCGACGCGCAGCAGCACTGGGCCGGGTTGCTGGCGATGCGTGGCGCACCGGTGCAGCATCTTGCCGATTTTCCGCCTGATGCCGATGCGATCTCGCTGCTGCTGCGGCTCGCGCTGCAGGCAGGCACCCCCTGCCGCCTGCTGCCGGGTGAGGAGGCTGCTCCGGTAGGCTGGTTGCTAGCAACCGACGAGACCGCGCTGGCGGCACAGGAGCAGGCGCTGATCACTCGTGCAGCGGGCGCGCCCGATTGGCGCAGGCCATCGCAGGCACTGGCACGGGTTGCCGCGCAGGCGCTAGCGCCGCAAGGACTGGCGAAAGGACCGCAGATCGCGGCCGGGGCCGGGGCGGCGCTGAATCTTGGCGCCCTGGCAGCGGCATGGTGGGGCGCAGGGGCAGCCGCTTTGGCGCTGACGGGCCTTGGCGCGCTGGCTGCGGCGCTGGCCGGTTCGCTCGGGCGAATGGCGGGAGAACTGCTCGGCAAGGGAGCATCGGTTGTGCGCCTCAACCGGCTCGATATGGCGGTCGACGTGGCCTGCGCCGCGGTGCTGCTCATCGTGCTCTCGCCTTCCGGCACGCTTGCCCCACTGGCCGTGCTCGGGCCGGT
Organism: Porphyrobacter sp.; assembly: GCA_027531395.1. Classification (GTDB taxonomy): domain Bacteria; phylum Pseudomonadota; class Alphaproteobacteria; order Sphingomonadales; family Sphingomonadaceae; genus Erythrobacter. The sequence goes on from JAPZRO010000004.1 coordinate 785,405, forward strand.
GCTGGTCGGGCTGGCCCGGCTCACCCCGTCCGCCGGACCGCTGGCGGTGCTGGCCGACCGGGCTGTGCTGCCGGGTGCACTCGCGGTCGCCGCAGTTTTCGGCTATCTACCCCATTCCACCGCGCTGTTTTCTTTGATTCTCCTCGGCGGATTGCTGCTGCGAAAGCCCGCCGGTTTGAGCTAACGCGTATTTAACTATGCGCGGGTTATGCGCGCATGATGGGTGAAGACACCATGGACCTGGCTGACGAGGCCACCGCCGAAGCGATCCTGCGGGACGAGCTGGCACGCGAGACCCGCGCGCTCGGTTCGGTCGTGCCGGTGCTGCGCCATCTGCTCGCCAGCGAGGGCCAGAGGCTGGTGAGCGATGCGATCCTTGCGCGGGTGCGCGGGATGCTGTCCGATCTTGCCGCACAGCTGGTTGCTGCAGGCCACGAAGGGCCGTCCGAGCCGCTGGCCGAGACCCTAGCTGCCGATCCCGCGTTGCTCGCCTTCTGCCACGCGCTCGCGGCCGAGAGCCACCTTGCCGAGCGGCTTCACCAGCAGCGCGGCATCGATCCGGTGCTGAGTCCGCTGCTGCAGGAGCTGATCGCTTCCGATACCCCTGCGATCGCCGAGCTGGCCATGAATGCGCTCGCCGCGCAGTCACGCTTCATCCAGAGCCAGCGCCGGATGCAGCTGCCGCTGGGCGAGTTGCCGGCCGAACTGTTCGATACGGTGCTGAAGGCGTGCAGCGAAGGCACGGCACTGGCCCCGATCAGGCAGTCCTATGACGAAGGCGCAAGCCGGCTCGGCCTGCTGGCACGGCTTGTCGCTGCCATGCGGCGCGGCGCGGTTGCGGCACTGGCCCTCGACCATGCGGGACCGGCGCTGTTTGCCAGCGCGCTGGCGACGCTTGCCGGACAGCCGCGCGGCCATGCCGTGCTGGCCTGCCACGAGGGGCAGGGTGCGCGGCTCGCGCTGGCGCTTCGCGCTGCGGGACTGCCTCCCGAAGCCATCGAACGCCAGTTCCTCACGCTCGATCCTGCGGCGCCGATGCCGCGCGATCTTGCAGCGCTCTCGCCTGACCGGGCGCGACTGCTGCTCGCCGCGGTCGCTGGGTGATGAACACCATGGGCCCGCACAACACCCTGCTTGGCGCCCGCGGGCTGACCGACGCGCGCGACTGGCTGATGGGCGCTGATGAGACGCTGGCCGAGTTGCAGGCCCGCTGCGGCGGGCGGGTGCCGGGGCCTTTGGCGATCCCCGAATTGCTCGCTCTGGTGCAGCAGGCGCGCGAGCTCGGCCTGAGGATCGCCCGGGCTTTCACCGCCTTTGACGGCGAGGCGCTCGTCAGCGGGTTTGCCCGTATCGACCCCTCGGCAGAGGCAGCGGCGGGCGGTTGCGAAGTGCTGGTCGAGAACTGGCAGCGCAGCCTCCAGCCCGCGCCCGAGGGTCGCGCCTTCGCCGACCGGCTCGATGCGATCGACCGGGCCACGGCTGAAGTCAGCGCCAGGCTGGATGCGCGCCAGCAGGTGCAGGTGCTGAGCGCGCTCGCCCCCGATGCCGCCGGTTTGCAGGCTGCTGCCATGGCGCGACCCGGTCAGGTGTGGAGTGATCTCGTCGAACTGGCGGATGTCAGCCATCACCAGCCGCTCCACTGGCGGCTGCTCGACGGAGCGGCTTGCCGCTTTGCCGGATCTTCGCGGCATTGGCGGGTGCGGCTGATCCCGCTTGGCCCCGATTCCCAGAGCCCGACCGGGTTCGAACTTCTGCTGATCGCCGACGAACCGCTGGCGGTTGGCGCTGCGGATGAGACGGCAGGCAGCGAGGCTGAGGCCACGCCCACCCGCCTGATCGGCAGCGCGCTCGCGCCGGTGCTGCGTCAGCCGGTGGCGCGGATCATCGCCAATGCCGAAACCATCCGCACGCGCCTCGCTGGCCCCTTGCGCGAGGAATACAGCGAATATGCCGGTACCATCGCCAGCGCCGGACAGCATCTGGCGGCGATGCTCGATGACCTTGCCGATCTCGAAGTGGTCGAAACGCCGGGCTTCTCGACGGTGCGCGAGCGGGTCGATCTCGCCGATGCTGCGGGGCGGGCAGCGGGGATCCTTGGCGTACGCGCGCAGAACCGCGATATCGCGCTGATGGTGACAGGGACGCGCGGCGCGGCGGTGGCCAATGCCGAGTTCCGCCGGGTGCTGCAGATCCTCATCAACCTCATCGGCAATGCCATCGCCTATTCGCCTGCAGGCAGCACGGTGACGGTTGCCGTTGAGGGAGCGAACACTGGCAAAGTCAGCGTCAGTGTCGCCGATGAAGGCCCCGGGATCATGCCCGAACAGGCGGAGCGCATCTTCGACAAGTTCGAACGGCTCGGCCGCGACAAGGACGGCGGCTCTGGCCTCGGCCTCTACATCTCGCGCCGTCTGGCCGAAGCAATGGAGGGTTCGCTGACGGTGGAGACGCCGGCAGGGGGCGGGGCGCTGTTCCGGCTTGAACTGCCGGCGGCCTGACCTGGCCTAGCGGCTGCGTCCCAACCACAGGATTCCTGCGCCAATCGCAGCGGTGACGGCACCGTAGAGCGCCCAATCGCGCCGATCGAGCATGAAGCTTTCGGGCGGCCATTTGACCAACCCCAATCCCTGCAACGCCCAGAGGGTGCCCATGACGAGGAGAAACATCCCCGTCACCGTGAGCACCCGCTTGAGCATTCGGGTGATTTAGCGCTGGCTCAGCGGCACGTAGTCCCGCTGCGTCGGGCCTGTGTAGAGCTGACGCGGACGGCCGATCTTCTGGCCGGGGTCCGAAATCATCTCGTTCCACTGCGCCACCCAGCCCACGGTGCGGGCCAGCGCGAAGAGCGCGGTGAACATCGTGGTCGGGAAGCCGATCGCCGAGAGGATGATGCCCGAATAGAAATCGACGTTCGGGAACAGCTTCTTCTCGATGAAGTAGGGGTCGCTGAGCGCGATCTCTTCGAGCCGCAGCGCGGTCTCGAACAGCGGATCGGTGACCTTGAGCGCATCGAACACCTCGCGCACGGTCTTCTGCATCACCGTCGCGCGCGGGTCGTAGTTCTTGTAGACGCGGTGGCCGAAGCCCATCAGGCGGAACGGATCGTTCTTGTCCTTGGCGCGCTCGATGTAGTGCGGGATGCGGTCCGGCGTGCCGATCTCCTTGAGCATGTTGAGCGCCGCTTCGTTTGCGCCGCCATGCGCCGGGCCCCACAGACAGGCGATGCCCGCCGCGATGCAGGCAAACGGGTTCGCACCCGAGGAACCGGCGAGCCGCACGGTCGAGGTCGAGGCGTTCTGTTCGTGGTCGGCGTGGAGGATGAAGATCCGGTCCATCGCACGTTCAACCGCCGGGATCACCTCATAGGGCTCGGCCGGCACGCCGAAGGTCATGCGCAGGAAGTTGCCGGTGTAGCTCAGCGAGTTGTCGGGATAGATGAAGGGCTGGCCGACCGAATACTTGTAGGCCATTGCCGCAATCGTCGGCATCTTGGCGATCAGCCGGTGCGATGCGATCATGCGCTGCTGCGGATCGGCAATATCAGTGCTATCGTGGTAGAACGCCGACAGCGCGCCGACCACGCCGCACATGATTGCCATCGGGTGCGCGTCGCGGCGGAAACCGCGGTAGAAGGTCATCAGCTGCTCGTGCAGCATGGTGTGACGGGTGATGGTGTAGGTGAAGGTGTCGAGCTCCTGCTTGCTCGGCAGTTCGCCGTTCAGCAGCAGGTAGCTGACTTCCATGAAGCTCGAATCTTCGGCCAGTTGGCCGATCGGATAACCGCGGTGCAGTAGCACACCCTCGTCACCGTCGATATAGGTCAGCGCGCTTTCGCAGCTGGCGGTCGAGGTGAAACCGGGGTCGAAAGTGAAGGCACCCGTCTGCGCGTAGAGCTTGCGGATGTCGATCACGTCGGGGCCGGTGCTGCCTTCGAGCACGGGATACTCGTAGGTCTTCCCGCCCAGTTCGAGTTTCGCCAGCTTGTCTGCCAAGGTCTGTCTCCTGTCCAATTTACCCCCCCTCGCAACCGCTCCTAAGCCGCCTGGGCTTCAAGCCGTGCAAGGGCCTCGTCCCGGCCCAGCAGGACCAGAACATCGAAAATCCCGGGTGATGTGGTCGTCCCGGTCAGCGCCGCGCGCATCGGCTGCGCCAGCTTGCCAAGGCCCAATCCAAGCTCCTCCGCAAGCGCCTTCGTAGTGGCTTCGAGCGCCTCGCTTGTCCAGTCGTTTTGCGCCGCAAGTGCGTTGCAAATGCTGCGCAGGATCGTGCGCGCGTCACCTTCGAGCAGCTGCGCAGCCTTCTCGGTCATCGCAAGCGGGCGCTTGGCGAAGAGGAACGCTGCGCCTTCAATGACTTCATTGAGGTTTTTTGCGCGCACTTTGAGCACCGGCATGGCCTGCGCCAGCAGCGCCTCGTCAGCGCCTTCGCCGATCCGCGCGGCGACCAGCGCGGCAAGGCGCGCATCTTCGGCCTCGCGCAGGTAGTGGCCGTTGAGATTCTCCAGCTTCTTCATATCGAAGCGCGAGGGGCTTTTGCCCACTCCATCGAGATCGAACAGTGCCACGGCCTCCTCGCGGGTGATCTCCTCGCGGTCGCCGTGACCCCAGCCGAGGCGCAGCAGATAGTTGAACAGCGCTTCGGGCAGGATGCCGAATTCGTCGCGATAGGCCTCGACCCCCAATGCGCCGTGACGCTTGGAAAGCTTCGCCCCGTCGCTGCCGTGGATCAGCGGGATATGGGCATAGACCGGATCGGGCCAGTTGCCCTCGATCGCGTTCATTGCACGGATAATCGGCAGCTGGCGGAAGGCGTTATTGAGGTGATCGTCGCCGCGGATCACGTGGGTCACGCCCATGTCGTGATCGTCGACCACCACCGCGAGCATGTAGGTCGGCGTGCCGTCCGCGCGCAGGATGATGTAGTCGTCGATTTCCTCGTTCTTCACCGTCACCGCGCCCTGCACCCGGTCATGGATGGTGACCTCGCCTTCGTTGGGCGTCTTGAGGCGGATGGTGAAAGGCGCGCCTTCGGGCGCCTCGGACGGATCGCGGTCGCGCCAGCGCCCGTCGTAGCGCAGCGGCTTCTTGTTGGCGCGCTGCTCCTCGCGCATCGCTTCGAGTTCCTCGGGGGTGGCGAAGCACTTGTAGGCGTGGCCCGCCTCGAGCAGTTGCCAGGCCACCTCGGCATGGCGCTCGGCCCGGTCGGACTGGAACAGCGGGGGTGCGTCGTAATCGAGCCCGAGCCAGTCGAGCCCCTCGATGATCGCGTCGATCGCCTCCTGGGTGGAGCGCTTGCGGTCCGTATCCTCGATGCGCAGCAGGGTGCGGCCGCCGTGGTGGCGGGCGTAGAGCCAGTTGAACAGCGCGGTGCGCGCACCGCCGATATGCAGGAAGCCGGTGGGCGAGGGGGCGAAGCGGGTAACCACTTCGCCCGGGCGGGCGGTGCTCTCGCTGCTGCTTTCGCTTGCCATGGACTGTCAATTCCTGTTCACTTTGAGCGGCTTGGCGCGGGCCTTTTCCGGCGCTGGGCCGGTCGGGGGGCGATCCGATGCGCGATGTGCCGATCATTCCGATGGGAGACGATCCCGGCAGCACCCCTGCCGGACCCGTCGTGTCGGCGCGGCCTTGGCAAAGCGGCGGACGATTGTCCAGCACCGGCGCGGGCCCGGGCAACCGGATGGCGGACGGGGCGGAGCGCTTTCTGGCCGCTGCCGGCTTCGACCGTGCCCCGTGGCTGGCGGTGCTGTTCATGGGCGGGATCCTCGCATGGTTCGCACTGCCGCTGGCGTGGCACTGGGTGGCGGCGATGGGCGCAGGAGGTGCGGCAGCGCTGGCGGCGGCGCTTGTCTGGCCTTCGGGCAGCGAGAGGGGCGATGCGCGGGTGCACCTGCGCCTGGCCCTCATCGCCGGCGGGCTGGTGTTCGCGGCAGGTATCGCGGTGATCTGGGCGCGCTCGGAGATCGTGGGGACACCGCCGATCGCTGCGCCGCGCGTCGAACTTATGGAGGGTCGCGTCCTCGAACGCGAGGACCAGCCTGCGGAGGAGCGTATCCGGCTGACGCTGGCCGTCCGCCTCGCCGAGGAGGGGCAGGTTGCCGAAGCGCGCAAGGTGCGGGTCAATGTGCCGCTGGAGGCACTCACCGGATCGGCCGCGGGGCCTGCGCTGGCGGAGGGCGCGGTGGTGCGGCTGCGCGCCCGCATGATGCCGCCGGCGAGCCCGATGCTGCCCGGTGCCTACAACTTCGCCCGCGCCGCTTGGTTCAAGGGACTTGCGGCTACCGGCAGCACAATCGGGCCGGTCGAACTGGTCAGCCCCGCACCTGATGGCGGGACGATTGCACGCCTCCAGCGCGCACTCGCGGCCCATGTGCGCGAGCGGGTCGACGGCTCGGCCGGAGCCATCGCGGCGGCCTTTGCCAGCGGCGACCGCGGCGGGATCAGCGAGACGGACGAGGTGGCGATGCGCGACTCCGGTCTGACGCACCTGCTCTCGATCAGCGGGTTGCACGTCAGCGCGGTGATCGCGGCGGCCTACTTCGCGGTCCTGCGGCTGCTCGCATTGTGGCCCGGGTTGGCCCTGCGCGTGCGCCTGCCGGTCGCTGCGGCGGCAGGCGGGGCGCTGGCTGGGATCGCCTATACGCTGCTCACCGGAGCCGAGGTGCCGACCGTGCGCAGCTGCGTCGCGGCGATGCTGGTGCTGTTCGCGCTGGTGCTCGGGCGTGATGCGCTGTCGCTCAGGATGGTGGCGGTCGCGGCGGGGCTGGTTCTGCTGCTTTGGCCCGAGAGTGCTATCGGACCGAGCTTCCAGATGAGCTTTTCCGCGGTCCTGGCGATCATCGCCCTCTCGAACAGCGCCCCGGTGCGCGCCTTCCTCGCCGCGCGTGACGAGCCGTGGTGGGGACGAGCCGCGCGCCGGGTGGTGATGCTGTTCGTCACGGGGATCGTGATCGAGCTGGCGCTGATGCCGGTGGTGCTGTTCCATTTCCACCGTGCCGGGATCTACGGGGCGTTGGCCAATGTCGCGGCGATCCCGCTGGTCACCTTCGTGGCGATGCCCCTGATCGCGCTGGGGCTGCTGTTCGATCTGGCAGGCGCAGGCGCGCCGTTCTGGTGGGCGGTGCGCCAGGCGCTCGACCTGCTGCTGGCGATCGCGCACATTACCGCGAGCCAGCCCGGGGCGGTCAAGCTGATGCCGCAGATCAGCGGGACGGTGATCGCGCTGTTTGCGGCCGGGGGCCTGTGGCTGGCGCTGTGGAGCGGACGCGCGCGGCTGTGGGGACTGCTGCCGGTGGCGCTGGCGAGCCTGTTCGCCGCGCTTACCCCCGTCCCCGATCTGCTGGTGGCGGGTGACGGGCGGCAGGTGGGGATCACGCTCAATCAAGCCGACGGCACGCGGCGCCTACTATCGCTGCGTGACAGCCGGTCGAGCTATGCGCGGGACAATCTGCTGGAGCTTGCCGGGATCGCCGCCGAACCGGTGCCGCTGGCCAAGTGGCCGGGAGCGCGCTGTTCGAGTGCCTTCTGCACCCTGACAATCCGGCGCGAGGGGCGTGATTGGACAGTGCTGATGGCGCGCAGCCGTGACCGGATCGAGGAGCGCGCGCTGGCGGTTGCCTGCGGGCGCGCCGACATCGTCATCGCCGACCGCTTCCTGCCGCGCTCGTGCCGGCCGCGCTGGCTGAAGGCCGATCGCAAGCTGCTGGAGCGCAGCGGAGGCCTGTCGATCAACCTCGCCGATCAGCGCATCGACAGTGTCGCCGCGGGCGAGGGGAGCCATGGTTGGTGGCGCGGGGAGGGCGGAGCCGCCACACCCCCGCGCGCACCGTCAGGCCATCAGTGATAGCGGCGCAGGAGTCCTGCAAGCTTGCCCTGCACCTGCACTTCATCGGGTCGGTAGTACTGCGGATCATAGGCCGCATTGGCCGGATCGAGCCGCACCTGACCGCCTTCCTTGCGCAGATACTTGAGCGTCGCTTCCTCGCCGCGCACCAGCGCCACGACGATCTCGCCGTCGCGGGCGCTGTCAGTACGCTTCACCAGCGCGAAATCGCCGTCGAAGATGCCCGCCTCGACCATCGAATCGCCCGAAACCTCGAGCGCGTAGTGCTCGCCCGGGCCGAGCAGGGCGGCGGGGACGGGCAGGGTGCTCTGCCCTTCAAGCGCCTCGATCGGAGCGCCAGCAGCGATGCGGCCGTGGAGCGGCAGCTCGATCACGTCGTTGGCAGGATCGGGCGCCGCGGTGCGCGCGGCAGGCATCGACACCACATTGCCGCCCGCCGAAGCGCTGCGCGCAGGCGTCACATCTTCGGGCTGGCGCACCACTTCGAGCGCGCGCGCCCGGTTGGGCAGGCGGCGCAGGAAGCCGCGTTCCTCGAGCGCCGAGATCAGCCGGTGCACGCCCGACTTGCTCTTCAGATCGAGCGCTTCCTTCATTTCCTCGAAACTGGGCGAGATGCCGGTTTCCTCCAGCCGCTGCTGGATGAAACGGATCAACTCGTGCTGCTTTGCGGTCAGCATTGATCAGGTCTCCCATGGTCATGTCCGCGCCGCGCCGATGCGGCCGGGTGCATGGCATGTTCGTCTTTATGGTGAACGAACGAGGAACAATTAGGCAACTCGCTGGAACGAGTCAAGCGCCGCCCGTACCAAACCCTCGCAATTCAGCCATTCTGGAGAAGGAACACGCGCACAGGCTCGCCGGCAGCGACAGCGGGTGAGCCTGCGGGCCGGTCGATCAGGCAGTCGGCCGCCGCCAGCGCGCTGAGCGCGGAGGAGTCCTGCGATCCGGCAAGGCGCACGCTTGCTCCGTCGCTGGTGCCGCGCAGGAACTCGCGCCGCTTCTCGGTCGCGGGCAGCGCCTCGCCCGCGATCATCGTCACGGCGCGGGGCAGGGGATCGGCCGCGCCCATGCTCGCGCGCACCAGCGGCAGGGCGAAGAGGAAGGCGGTGACGAAGCTCGACACCGGATTGCCGGGCAGGCCGAGGATCACTTGGCGCCCCCATTCGGCTTGGCGCGTCGCCACCATTAGCGGCTTGCCGGGCTTGATCGCGACCTTCCAGAAGTCGATCTCGGCGCCCCAGTCCTTCAGCGCCTGCTGGATCAGATCGTGATCGCCCACCGAAGCCCCGCCGCTGGTGATGAGGATGTGGCAGTCCTCCGCGCGCTTCAGCGCCGCCGCCAGCGCCGCGGGATCATCGGCAACCGGGCCGAGGTACTCGTCGACCAGCCCTATGTAGGGCGCGAGCATCCAGCTCAGCATGACTCCATTGCTGGCCGGGATCTGGTGCGCGGCGAGGGGCTTGCCAGGCGGCACCAACTCGTCGCCGCTGTCGAGCACCGCCACTGAGGGTTGCATGACAATCGGAACATCTTTGTGTCCGGCGGCAATGGCGAGCGCGACCGTGCCGGGCGTCAGCTGTGTTCCCTTGCGCAGCACGATGTCTCCCTTGCGGAAGTCGAATCCCGCACGGCGGATGTGGCGGCCTTCGAGCGGCAGTTCCTCACCTTGTGTCAGCGCGACGGTGAGTCCGTCCACCACTGCGTTTTCCTGGATCAGGATGCTCTGCCCGCCGTCCGGCACGATCGCGCCGGTCGAGATGCGCACGCACTGGCCGGGGGTTAGCACGCCACCGAAGGGTGCGCCCGCGCGGCTTTCGCCAACCCGCTGCCACGGGCCGCTCCCGCAGATCGCATAGCCATCCATCGCAGAGAGGTCGGCGGCGGGCTGGCTGCGCCACGCGGCAATGTCCTTCGCCAGATAGGCGTTGCCCGCCACCTGCGAGAGGCCGAAGGTGTAGGTGTAGGTCTGCGGTGCCAGCGCCAGCAGGCGGGCCTGCGCTTCTTCGAGCGTCAGCAGCGCGCTCATGCGCCCTCGGCCTGCCAGTCGCCCGACTTGCCGCCGGACTTGGCAATCAGGCGCACGCCTTCGATGACCATGCCCTTGTCGATCGCCTTGGCCATGTCATAGATTGTGAGGAGTGCGACCGAAACCGCTGTCATCGCTTCCATTTCTACGCCCGTCTTGCCGGTGAGCGAAGCCGTGGCGGTGGCGCGGATCGCCCCTTCCTCATAGGCGAAGTCGATGTTCACCGCTTCCAGCCCGAGCGGGTGACACAGCGGGATCAACTCGCCGGTGCGCTTGGCGGCCATGATCCCGGCGATGCGGGCCGTGCCGAGCACGTCGCCCTTGGGGGCGTTGCCCGCGCGGATCGCCTCGAGCGCCTGCACGGACATGGTGATCCGCCCGCTCGCGACCGCGCGGCGTGCCGTTGCGGGCTTGCCGCCGACATCGACCATGTGCGCCGCGCCTTCGCTGTCGAGATGGGTGAGTCGCCCGGTCGCGTCGTTCATCTTGCGCGCCCCTTTCCTTGCTGAAGGCCGATGTTGGAGACACATGAGACACTGTCCTGAAACAGAAAACCGTGCCTGTTGCAGCCTGTCATCGGGAGTGCGCGGGGAAGGGTGCGGGCGAGTGTCATGGCGATGTTCTTGCCCGATTCCTGCGCGGTAGGACAGCCAGCGCTTTGATCAGTCCGTGCCTTCGAGCAGTGCACGGGTGGCGGCGGCAACATCGTCCTGCCGCATCAGGCTTTCCCCGACGAGGAAGGTGCGCACCCCGGCTGCTTCGAGCCGCTGGCAGTCCGCGTGGGCATTGATCCCGCTCTCGCCGACGATCAGCGTGCCTTCGGGCATCAGCGGCGCGAGACGCTCGGTGACCGCGAGGCTGGTGGTGAAGGTCTTGAGGTCGCGGTTGTTGACCCCGATCAGGCGCGATGTGAGCACGCGGGCGGCGCGTTCGAGTTCGGCCTCGTCATGCACTTCGACCAGCACGTCCATGGCGTGCTCGCGCGCGGCGGCTTCGATTTCGGCCATGGCGCTGTCCTCCAGCGCGGCGACGATGATCAGGATCGCGTCAGCCCCGATCGCGCGGGCTTCGAGGCATTGCCACGGATCGACCATGAAGTCCTTGCGCAGCACCGGCAGAGCGCAGGCGGCGCGGGCGGCGACGAGGTAATCCTCGTGGCCCTGGAAATAGGGCGCATCGGTCAGCACCGAGAGGCAAGTGGCACCGCCCGCCTCGTAAGCGGCGGCGTGGGCAGCGGGATGGAAGTCGGCGCGGATCAGACCTTTCGAGGGGCTGGCCTTCTTGATCTCGGCAATCAGCGCGTAGCCGGTCGTGGCACGCTTGCGCAGGGCCGCCTCGAACCCGCGCGGGGGCGTCTGCGCGGCGGCGGCGGTTTCCAGTGCGGCGATGGTGGTGGCCTGCCGGCGGGCGGCGACTTCCTCGCGCTTGGTGGCGCAGATTTCTTCGAGCTTGTTCATCTCTCTCACTTCGCCAGCGCGATCCACTTGTCGAGCAAGGCCAGCGCCGCACCCGAATCGAGCGCCTCGGCGGCCATCGCGGCGCGCTCCTGCCAGTCCGCGCCGCGCCCTGCCACCAGCAGCGCGCCGGCCGCGTTGAACAGCACCGCATCGCGATAGGGGCCGGGGGCGCCCATCAGCAGCGCCTTGAGCGCGGCCGCATTGTGCCTTGCATCATCGCCGCGGATCGCCTCGATCGGGGCGTGGGGAAGGCCCGCCGCGCTGGCATCGACGCGCTCCATGCGGAATTCGTTGCCGGTCACGACCGCAACCTCGTTGCCGCCCGCGAGGCTCAATTCGTCGAGCCCCTCATCGCCCGAGACGATCAGCGACTTGCCGGTGCCGAGGCGCGCCATCGCGCCGGCATAGATCGGCACGTAGGCAGGCCGCGCGATGCCGATCAGCTGGCTTTTGACCTTCGCCGGGTTCGACAGCGGGCCCATCAGGTTGAAGATGGTGCGCTGGCCGATCCGCACCCGGATGGGCTGGATGCGCGCCATCGCGGGGTGGTGGTTCTTGGCGAAGAGGAAGCAGATGCCGATCTCGGCCAGCGTTTTCTCCGCCGTGCGCCCGGCAGCGTCCATGTCGAGGCCGAGGGCTTCGAGCGTATCTGCGGCGCCCGCTTTCGACGATGCCGCGCGATTGCCGTGCTTGGCGACCGGCACGCCGCAGGCCGCGACGACAAGGCTGACCGCGGTCGAGACGTTGAGCGTGTGGTGCCCGTCGCCCCCGGTGCCGCAGACGTCGATCGCGTCATCGGGCGCTTGGATGGGGATCAGCCGCGCCCGCAGCGCCCGCGCCGCGCCCGCGATCTCGTCCGACGTCTCGCCGCGGGCGGAGAGGGCGACGAGGAAGTCCGCGATCTCCTGTTCGGACGGCGCACCGTCGAGCAGCACACCGAAGGCTGCCTCGGCCTCGGCTTCGGTGAGGGGAGCGGTGATGTCGGGGAGGGTGGTCATGCGCTCAGCCTTGCGGGCAGCACCGGATCTAGCCCGCACAGACGCACGAAATTCGCCAGCAGCGCGTGGCCATGCTCGGTGGCGATGCTCTCGGGGTGGAACTGCACCGAGTGGATCGGCAGCGAGGCGTGGCGGAAGCCCATCACGCTCGGGTGATTGCTACCCGGCGTCTCGGCGTGGGCATTGGCGACCAGCTCGGCGGGGACATTCACCACCTCGAGGCTGTGATAGCGCGTGGCGATGAAGGGGCTGGGCAGGCCGGTGAACACCCCCGTCCCGTCATGGGTGACGGGCGAGGTCTTGCCATGCATCAGCCCGCCGCGCTGCACCGTGCCGCCGAAATGCTGGCCGATTGCCTGATGGCCCAGGCACACGCCCATCAGCGGCTTGCCTGCGTCTGCACAGGCGGCGACCAGATCGAGGCTGATTCCCGCCTCGTTGGGCGTGCAGGGGCCGGGCGAGATAAGGAACCCGGCGGCATTGGTGCGCAGCGCCTCGGCGGCGCTCATCGCGTCATTGCGCTCGACGCGCACTTCGGCCCCCAGCTCCATCAGGTAATGGACGAGGTTGAAGGTGAAGCTGTCGTAATTGTCGATGACGAGGATCATTGCTCGGGCGCCTTCTCGCGCAGGGTGACGACGATGATCGGGCCGACGCGGCCCTTGTCGAGGCGCTCGCTGGCGGGGTCCCACAGGCTGGAGACCTGTCCATCGAGATAGAGCGCATTGCCCACTTTCACCACGTCGCGAAAATAGCGCGCCAGCTGGCCGAAGCTGATCGGCGCGTCGGAAATGACGAAGTGCGCCTTGCCGCTGGCGTCGACGGCGACACCGTTGCGGATTGCCTTGGAGGGTCCGTCGTCCTGGATTTCGGGGTGGAGCTTGCCATCGACCAGCAGCAGCGGGCCGGACTGGGTGCCGAACTCGGGACGGTCGCCCACGGTCTCAAAGAAGGTGTTGCTCCCCAGCACGCGCCAGCTGCCGCCGGTGCCGAAGAACACCCCGTTGGGCTTCATGTAGAAATTGCCCTCACCGTCTCCGCGATCGAGTTCCTTCAGCCGCTCGCCGCCCTCGACATAGTAGCCGATTGGTTTGAGATCATCGCCATACATCCCGCCATTGACGGCAAAGGCGATTGAAGCGGGATCGACGCTCGCGGCAAAGGCGGAGAGCGAGCCGAAGGGCTGCTTGTCTGCGCCGAGGTTTGCCATGGTGATGCGGTGCTTGGCCGGATCGGCGGTGCAATGGGTGAGCGGCACCTCCTCGAAGGTCACCTTGCGGCAGGCGGAATCGGCGGCCACGCTCGGTGTGGGCGTGGGTGCGACCTTGGCCTCGGGCTCCGAGCCGTCAAGCCGCGCGCGCACCAGCGGTTCGCCGGCGGGCTGTTCCGAACAGGCAGCGAGCGCCAGCAAGGCGGCGCCAATCAGAGCGGCGGCGCGCATCACTGGCCATACCCCGGCTCGCCAGCCACCCGCACCGCCTCGCGCGCGGCGGCGATCAGCGCACCGGCCTTCGCGCGGCATTCGGCGAGTTCGTAATCGGGGTCGGAATCGGCGACGATCCCCGCGCCCGCCTGCACGTGCATCACCCCGTCCTTCACCACCGCAGTGCGCAGCACGATGCAGGAATCGAGGCTGCCGTTGGGCGCGAAATAGCCCACGCCCCCGGCATAGGCCCCGCGCGTTTCCGGCTCGAGGCTCGCGATGATCTCGCACGCCCTGATCTTCGGCGCGCCCGAGACGGTGCCCGCCGGAAAGCCCGCAAACAGCGCGTCGAGCGCGTCCTTTGACGGATCGAGTTCGCCCACCACATTGCTGACGATGTGCATCACGTGGCTGTAGCGTTCGATGGTGAAGCTGTCGGTGACCTCGACCGTGCCTGCCGCCGCCACGCGCCCGACATCGTTGCGCCCGAGATCGAGCAGCATCAGATGCTCGGCGCGCTCCTTGGGATCGGCGAGCAGGCTGGCTTCGTTGGCGATATCCTCGTCGCGGGTGGCCCCGCGCGGCCGCGTTCCGGCGATCGGTCGGATGGTGACTTCGCCCTCCCGCACACGCACCAGAATTTCCGGCGAGGAGCCGACCAGCGCGAAGCCCGGCAGGTCGAGGAAGTAGAGGAAGGGCGAGGGGTTCACCCGTCGCAATGCCCGGTAGAGCGCCAGCGGGGGCAGCGGGAAGGGGCAGGTGAAGCGCTGCGCCAGCACGACCTGGAAGATGTCGCCGGCAAGGATGTAGTCCTTGGCCTTGAGCGCCATCGCCTTGTAATCGTCGGGCGCGATCACGGGGGAGAGGTCGGGGAGGGCATCGGGCAGATCGGCGCTGCCCTCGCGCGGCATGGCCTCGCCAAGCTGGCTCAGCACCGCGTCGATCCGCTCGCCCGCATGGCTGACCGCAGCCTGAGGATCATCCGCCTGCCAGATCGGCGCGACCGCGTAGAGCGCATTGGTCAGCCCGTCGAACACCAGAATGACGGCGGGCCGCACGAACAGCATGTCGGGCAGGGCCAGCGCGCTGTCGGGCGCGCGCGGCAGGCGTTCCACGAGGCCGATGGTCTCGTAGCCGAGATAGCCGACGAGGCAAGCGAGCGCCGGGGGCAGGCCTTCAGGCAGCGGATCGATCCGGCAGGCAGCGGCGAGCGCGCGCAGTTCTGCCAGCGCATCGCCCGCACACGGCACAAAGGCCTCGCGGTCGAGCCGCCAGTCGCGGTTGATCGCGGCTTCATTGCCGCTGGCGCGGAACACCAGATCGGGGTCGAGGCCGAGCAGGCTGTAGCGCCCGCGCACCTCGCCGCCCTCGACGCTTTCGAGCAGGAAGTCGCCGCGGCCCGGCACCATCAGCCGCCGCGCCGCGCCAACCGGCGTGTCGCTGTCGGCAATGATCCGGCGCCACACCAGTGCAGGCCGGCCGTCCGCCAGCGCGGCGGCGGCTGCGGCGGCGTTTTCGGGCAAGCCGGCGGAAGGACTGTCGGGACGGCTGCTCACGAAGCGTTTGCGCCTGCGCTCACTGCTCGCCCGCGAGACGCTTGCGCACCGCCGCGATCGCTGCATCATCGCGGGTGGTGCCGAGCTCCTTGCGCATCGCCGCGGCGGCCTGACGGCGATATTCCTCGGTCAGGGTCGGGGCGAGCTGGCGGCGGGTCTGTTCGAGCAGGCCGGGTTCGCTGTCGATCGGATCGGTGCTGATGTCGTCGAGGCTGACGACATACCAGCCGATGTTGCGCGGCCCCTCGAGCACCTTCACCGAGCCCTCGGCCATGCTGAACATCAGCACCAGCGGGGGCGGGATGTTGCGGCCGCGCTGGGCCAGCAGGGCGCGGCGTTCGAGGTCGATGCTCTCGAGCTCGGAAGGCTTGCCTTCGGCAGCGAGCGCGGCGGCGAGACCGGCGCTGCCGCGCGCCTTGGCGGCAACCCGGTCAGCTGCGGCGCGGGCGAGGATCGCACCCTGCGCGCGCTTCCAGCCTGCGACGGCCTGCTCGCGGACTTCAGCGAGCGGCGGGGCCGAGGCCTCGTCGACCCGGGCGACCTCGAACACCACGAACTGCTTGCCCGCCACCACTTCGGCCAGCTGCGGCTCGCTTTCCTCCATCTGGAAGGCGGTCGCCAGCACCGGTACGAGCTGCGGCACGATCTGCACGTCGGGGCGGCCAAAGGCCTTGCCGTCGGCGAGCAGCGCGGGGGTGGTCTCGACCTTCAGGCCATAGGCCTTGGCAACTTCGGCCAGCGCCGTGCCGCCGTCGATTTCGCCTTCGATCTCGGCGACCAGATCGGCGATCGCGGCATTGCGCTTTTCCACGCCGAGCGCCTCGGCGATGGTGCCGCGCACTTCGCCAAGGCTGCGCGCCGGGATGCGCTCGATCTTGTCGACGCGCGCGACATACCAGCCGAGCGTGCCCTGCGCGGGCTCGATCACGCCGCCCTGCGCGGCCTTGAAGGCGTTTTCGGCAAAGGCGAAGCTGGTGGCGTTGGCAAGCGCCTCGCGGTCACGCAGCGGGGCGGGGGAGGCGGTGAAGCCGGCCTCGCGCGCGGCGGCCTCAAGCGAGGTTCCCGCCTTGATACGGGCGGCAAGCGCGCTCGCGGCGTCCTTGGTCGGTACGACGAAGGCGGTGACCGCGCGCCGTTCGGTCGCCTGATATTGCGCCGCATCGCGCTTGTAGCGGGCGGCGATCTCGGCCTCGGTCGGCACGGCGTTGACCTTGAGCGTATCGTCACCGAACACCGCAAAGCGCAGCGTGCGGCGCTCGGGGCGCATGAAGAGGCTGCGGTTCTTGCCGTACCATTCGGCCAGCTGGGTATCGCTCGGATCGCCGGCGGGGGCGAAGGCGGCACTGGGGATCAGCGCGATCTCGCCCTTGCGGCGTTCGAGCACCAGCGCGGCATATTGGCGCGCTACCTTCTCGGGCATCTGCGGTGCGGCGAGCGCCGGGCGCAGGAGCTGGTCTTCAAGCAACCCGTTGACCAGATCGCGGCGGAATACCGCGTCGGTCAGGCCCCGCTGGCGCAGCGCGGCGAGATAGGTCTGCTCATCGAACTGGCCGCTCAGCGACTTGAACGCCTCGATCTGCAGGATCTCGCTGTTGACGAGATTGTCGCCGGCCCTGAGACCATATTTCTGCGCATAGAGGCCGATGGCGTTGCGATCGATCAGCTGGCGCATCACCTCGTCGAGTGCGCCAGCCGCGATGAATTCGGGCATGGTCAGGGTCGGGTTCTGCTGCCGCACCTGATCGAGCGCCGTGTTGGCCGCAGTCACCAGCTCGGTGCTGGCAATCGGCTCGCCGCCGACCACCGCCACCCGGTCGCCGCCCGAGACGCCGCCGAAAGTCGTCGTCCCGGTGATATCGGCCGCCGCGAAGGCCAGCGCCATCAGCACCAGAAAGCCGAGGAAGATCGGCAGGCCGATTTTCGACTGGAAGAAGCGGCGGAAGAAGGTGAGCATTGTGGTCGTGACCCCGAGCGGAAAACTGGCAAGAAGCAGGGGCCATGACGCGTCCCCGGCGCACCGCCAGCCACAGGCGGTGCGGCGTGCGCTTTATAGGCCCTATGACCGCGCGGCAACAGGTCACGGCCGGTTTTGACTACATGGCCTTCCTCGGCTAGCGGACGCGGCCCCGGGGCGATACAGCAACCACAGAATCACCGCTCCGGCGAAGCAAACCTCTCTAATCATTCAGGTGCAGGACAAAAGCATGACACGCCGACCCTACATCGTCGGAAACTGGAAGATGCATGGCACCCGCGCGATGCTGTCCGAAGCGCGCGCGATCGATCGCGCTGCCCAGCGGCACATGAAGGTCGAAGTCGCACTCGCGCCGCCCTTCACGCTGATCCACCCGATCCACCGCGAGGCCGAGCAGATCTCGGTCGGGGCGCAGGATTGCCACCAGGCCGATGGCGGCGCCTACACCGGCGACATCTCGGCGGCGATGGTCGCCGATGCCGGCGCGAAGTTCGTGATCCTTGGCCATTCCGAGCGGCGGCAGGGGCACGGCGAGAGCGACGCGCTGGTGCGCTCCAAGGCGCAGGCCGCGCTGGCCGCGGGCCTCCGGATCATCATGTGCTGCGGCGAAACCGCCCAGACCCGCGAATCGGGCAAGGCCGTGGCCTTCGTGAAGAAGCAGCTCAAGGCCTCTCTCCCGGCCCCGGCCGACGCCCCCGCCGACATCGCCGAGCGCATCACGGTCGCCTATGAACCGATCTGGGCGATCGGCACCGGCAATGTCGCGACCACCGCCGACATCGCCGAGATGCACGCCGTGATCCGCAAGCTGCTGGTCGATCTCTATGGCGAGGAGCAGGGCCGCGAGGTGCGCATCCTCTACGGCGGCTCGGTCAAGCCCGAGAATGCCGCCGAAATCTTCGCCGTTCCCGAAGTGGGCGGGGCGCTCGTGGGCGGGGCGAGCCTCACCGCGGACAGCTTCATGGGCATTGCGCTCGCTGCGGGCGAGCCGTCCGACCACTGAGCGGTCAGGGCGGCCTGCCGCTCGCCCTTGCCGATTCCCCCGCGCGCGCCTACATGGCCCGCCAGTATTGAAGCCGGGCGCGCATCGCGTCCCTCACAAGAGATTCGTCCATGTCGCTGTTCATCTTCCTCACCGTGATCCAGGCCATCGTGGCCGCCGCGCTGGTTGGCGTGGTGCTGATGCAGCGTTCGGAAGGCGGCGGGCTGGGCATCGGCGGCAGCCCCTCGGGCGCTTTCGGTGCGCGCGGCGCGGCGGATTTCCTCACCCGCGCGACCAAGTGGCTGGCGATCGCCTTCGTCACCCTGTCGATCGTGCTCGCCGCGCTGGCGGTGCGTGAAAGCCGGGTCGGCGCGGTCACCTCGACGCTGGAACGCGCCAATGGCGCCCCGGCCCCGGCACCTGCGCCCGATCTGCTGGCCGAACAGCCGGTGGCTCCGGTTCCGGCTCCGGCGGCGCCTGCCGCTCCGGCTGCGGACGAAAGCCCGGCTCCGGTGCAGGAGCCGGCCGCGCAGTAATCCGGTCGCGCAGCCCCGCCTGCCGGGGCGCGTTGCCACTCTCCCATGCGATTGCTGTGGATGGTGCCACGCGCTCCGACGCAATTCGCTTGCCCCGAATCCCTCTCGCTGCTTAAGGCCCGACTCCCATGGCGCGGTTCATTTTTATCACCGGCGGCGTGGTCTCCTCGCTCGGCAAAGGTCTCATGGCTGCCTCTCTGGCGGCCCTCCTGCAGGCGCGTGGCTACAAGGTCCGCATCCGCAAGTTCGATCCCTATCTCAACGTCGATCCGGGGACGATGAGCCCCTATCAGCACGGCGAGGTCTATGTGACTGATGACGGGGCCGAGACCGATCTCGACCTCGGCCATTACGAGCGCTTCACCGGCGTTTCGGCGCGGCAGAGCGACAACATCACCTCGGGCCGCGTCTATCGCGACATCATCGCCAAGGAACGCCGCGGCGATTACCTTGGCGCGACGGTGCAGGTGATCCCGCACGTCACCGACGCGATCAAGGAATTCGCGCTGGCCGACCAGGGCGACCACGACTTCATCCTGTGCGAAATCGGCGGGACGGTGGGCGATATTGAATCGCTGCCCTTCATGGAAGCGATCCGCCAGCTCAGGAACGAGCTCGAGCCGCTCCAGACGCTTTCGGTCCACGTCACGCTGGTGCCCTATATCAAGGCCGCGGGCGAGCTGAAGACCAAGCCGACCCAGCATTCGGTGCGCGAGCTCGCCAGCCTGGGGATCAAGCCCGATCTGCTGCTGTGCCGCGCCGAGCATCCCATCCCCGACAGTGAACGCCAGAAGATCGCCAACTTCTGCAACGTGCGCAAGGAAGCGGTGATCCCGGCGCTTGATGCGCCCTCGATCTATTCGGTGCCGCTGCAATATCACGCCGAGGGCCTCGATGCCGAGGTGTTGCGGGCTTTCGGCATCACCGACGCGCCCGAACCCGATCTTTCGGCCTGGCGCGACGTAACCGACCGCTATTTCAACCCCGAAGGCGAGGTCACCATTGCGGTGGTGGGCAAGTATGTCGGCCTGCCCGATGCCTACAAGAGCCTCAACGAGGCGCTGGTGCATGGCGGGCTGGCCAACCGCGTGAAGGTCAACATCCGCTGGATCGACGCCGAAATCTTCGAAGGCGATGACGACAGCCAGATCATCGCGCAGCTGGAGCCGATGCACGGCATTCTCGTGCCCGGGGGCTTTGGCGAGCGTGGCAGCGAGGGCAAGATCGCCAGCGTCCGCTTCGCCCGCGAGCGCAAGGTGCCGTTTTTCGGCATCTGCCTCGGCATGCAGATGGCGTGCATCGAAGGTGCGCGCGCGGCCGGGTTCGAGCACGCCTCATCGACCGAATTCGGTCCGACCGACACGCCGGTGGTGGGCATCATCAGCGAGTGGATGAGCAAGGAAGGCCTCCAGCAGCGTGAGGCGGGCGGGGACCTGGGCGGCACGATGCGGCTCGGGGCCTATCCGGCCAAGCTCAGCGCCAACAGCCACACCTCGCGCATCTATGGCGGGGCCGAAGTCATCTCCGAGCGTCACCGCCACCGCTATGAAGTGAACAGCGCCTTCATCGAGCCGCTGGAAAAGCAGGGCCTGATCTTCGCCGGCATGAGCCCCGATGGCCTGCTGCCCGAGATCGTCGAACGGCCTGACCACCCGTGGTTCGTGGGTGTGCAGTTCCACCCGGAGCTCAAGTCGCGTCCGTTCGACCCGCATCCGCTGTTCGCAGGCTTCATCGCTGCCGCGCTGGAGCAGTCGCGACTCGTCTGACAGGCTTCCGGCACTGTCCATTCTGGCAGGTTTTCCGGCCCGCTCGCCCCTTGTCACATAAGTGTCGGCACCGTTTTGTTACAAGGATTTGGATAGCGGTGTCGTATCCTTACAAGTTTGTAAGTTTGCGCTTGCGTGAGATTGCGTTTCCGCATTAGACGCAGGGTCATAGAGAGGACTTCCGAAGGGCAAGCCGGTCTAAACCGGCCCGACACCGGAACAGTTTTTGACGGCTGTTAACGTTCTTCTGGAACCCTCACTGACGACTTCAGCTTGCCGGATTTTGTCCGTCTTCTGCGACCCGGACGGACAGGACGAGGCAAGGCGGCGAAAGCCGCGGGGGCGGATTGCGAAATCCGCCCCCTATTGATTCTGGCTTTATGGAAGATGCCGAAGGATCAGGCCGCGCTGGCCTGATCGCCGTCGGTGGTGTCGCTGTCGAGCGGCACGGCGCTCAGGCGCGGGGTGCCGTTGATGGCGATCTTCTTGGGCTTCATCGCTTCGGGCACTTCACGCACCAGATCGATGGTCAGCAGCCCGTCGGCGAGGTCGGCGCTTTCGACGCGCACGAAATCGGCCAGCTCGAAGCGGCGCTCGAACCCGCGATTGGCGATCCCGACATGGATCAGTTCACTGCCGTCAGCGGGTTCCTCGCGCTTGCGGCCCTGCACGACCAGCAGGTTCTGCTGGGCGGTGATGTCGATATCGTGCGGGCGGAAGCCAGCCACCGCGAGGGTGATGCGGTAATTGTCCTCGCCAGAGCGCGAGATGTTAAAGGGGGGGTAGTTGTCGCCGGCATTGAGCCGCGCCTGGTTCTCGAGCAGGTCGAACAGGCGATCAAAGCCCACGGTGGAGCGGCGATAGGGAGTGAAATCGAAACGCGACATAGTTGCAAATCCTCTGGTTCGAGCGATCTGGTTCTGACACGGGCCTGCCGGATGCAGCACCCGCCTGTTGCCATGCGATCCCCGAGACTGGCGGAACGCGGCAACAGGCTCTATCTGGTTTGTCGCAGCACGCTTTCAAGAGGACATGATGGCTGGCCCACAGATCGACATCTACACCAAGTTCGCTTGCCCCTTCTGTGTGCGCGCCAAGCGCCTGCTGAGCGAGAAGGGCGCCGCGTTCACCGAATATGACATCACGCTGGGCGGCCCGAAGCGCGAGGAAATGCTTGCGCGCGCGCCGAACGCCATGACGGTGCCGCAGATCTTCATCGGCGCGGTGCATGTCGGCGGGTGCGACGATCTCCACGCGCTGGAGGCAGCAGGCAAGCTCGACGCGCTGCTGGCGGGATAGGGCTGGCGGGCCGATGCCGAAAATCGCCGTCCTGCAGATGTGCTCGGGGATCGATCCGGCGCGCAATTTCGACACGATTGCAAAGGCAGCCTATGAGGCGGTGGTGGGCGGGGCCGAGATGCTCTTCACCCCCGAAATGTCGCTGCTGCTCGATCGCGACCGGGCGCGCGCGGCGGGCCATATCCTGCCGCAGGATCAGTCACCCTTCGTTCCCATGCTCGCCAATCTGGCCGAGGAGCATGGTATCACCATCGCGCTCGGATCGATGGCAGTGGCCGTGCCGGGCGGACGCAATGCCAACCGTTCGATGCTGTTCGGCCCCAGCGGCGAGAGCCCCGACACCTACGACAAGATCCACATGTTCGATGTCGAACTCGCCACCGGCGAGAAATGGCGCGAGAGTGCCGCCTATAGACCGGGCGACGAGGTGGTGACGGTTGATGACACGCCGGTCGGCAGGCTGGGCCTCACGATCTGCTACGATCTGCGCTTCCCCGCGCTGTTCGGCGAACTCGGCAACCGACGCTGCGATGCGATTGCGGTGCCGGCGGCCTTCACCCGTCCGACCGGCGAGGCGCATTGGCACGTGATGCTGCGCGCCCGCGCGATCGAGGCTTCAGCTTTCGTCATTGCTGCGGCACAGGTCGGGAACCACGAGGACGGCCGTGCAACCTACGGCCACAGCCTCGTCGTCGACCCCTGGGGCGAGGTGCTGCTCGACATGGGCGGAAAGGAACCCGGGATTGCCTTCTGCGATATCGACCTTGCCCGTATCAACGCGGTGCGGGCGCAGGTTCCCTCTCTTGCCAACCGCCGCGAAATCCCCAAATCGTGATCCGTCATGATCGTGTTTGATCTCTCCTGCGCCGGCGGTCACCGCTTCGAGGGCTGGTTCGGCTCCTCGGCCGATTACGATGACCAGCAGGCGCGCGGGCTCGTCGCCTGCCCGCATTGCGGCTCGGCCGATGTCGCCAAGGCCCCGATGGCGCCCGCCGTTCCGGCCAAGGGCAACACGCGTCAGGACGTCCTGCCGCCGCAAGCCGCGCAGCCGATGGCCAACACCCCCATGCCGCCGCAAGTGCAGCAGGTGCTCGCCGCGCTCGCCAAGGCGCAGGCCGAGGCGCTCAAGAAGAGCACCTGGGTTGGCGACAAGTTCGCCGATGAATCCCGCGCGATGCATTATGGCGAACGTGACGAGGCCCCGATCCACGGGCAGGCGACGCTGGCCGAGGCCAAGGCGCTGATCGAGGAAGGCGTGCCGGTCGCGCCGCTGCCGTTCCCCGTCGCGCCGCCCGAAAAGTTGAATTGAAAGGGTGCTTGTTGGCTGCATCGCCTCCGCGATGCAGTCCTCGCTAGACGCGCAGCATAGCTGCGCCCGCTGCGGCTCGGCCGCGTGGCCGCGTGGCCTCGCGGCCCTGCGGGCCGATATTGCGCCATGCGCTGACCCTGCTAATGCAAGCGCGGGACCCCGTAGCTCAGCAGGATAGAGCATCAGATTCCTAATCTGAGGGCCGCGCGTTCGAATCGCGCCGGGGTCACCATTACCCCTGCTGCCGCTTCCACCGCCGCTCGGCATGGACCGCCAGCGACAGCACGCCCGCCGACATCGCCAGCAACAAGACGCAGGTCGCGCGCCACCCGCCCGCATCATAGACCGCCGTGCCGAGCGCGCTGCCGACCGCGCCGCCGACGAACATGGTGACGATGTAGCTCGTGGTTAGCCGCGTGCGGATTTCGGGGGCGAGGGTGAACAGCGTCATACGCCCGGTCACATCCACTGTCGGGCCGACCATGTTGGTAAGCAGCAACGGCACCAGCACGGTCCAGATGCTGAACCCGAGCGGATAGAACAGCGCAATTCCCGACAGCTGCACTACGGCCGCAACCACACGCGCCTTGCGCGGGCCGACTTTGTCCGCCCAGCGCCCGAGCCGCGGCGTGGTGACGATGCTGATCGCGGCGACCGCGGCGAGATAGCCGACGTCATCGGTGCCATAGCCCAATTCAGGGCTGGTGAGGTGCAGCGCCAGCGCGAGCCAGCTCGCCGTGAAGATCGCGAAGTTGAGGCCCTGGATCGCGGCGGAAATCCGCATGTCCGGATGCTTTGCCGCAAGCGTGAAGACCGAGGCGATCAGCGCGCCATAGCCGGCCTGCGGCTGCTTGGCCGGGGCCACCTCGCTGCGCATCGCCACGGGGAGGAAGGCCGTGACAGCGGCCATCAGCACGAAGGCGCAGACATAGACCGTGTGCCAGTCGGCGTGCTCGGCGATGATCCCCGCGCTCATCCGCGCGACCAGAATGCCGAAGATCACCGCCGCGGTGAGCTGCGCTGTGACCTGTCCCAACCGCTCGGGCGCGACCCGTTTGGAGGCGAAGGCTGGGATCAGATAGGGTGCGATGGTGCAGAAGCCGAGCAGCGTCGAGGCAGCGGTGAAGGCAACGAAGCCCGGGGCCAGCACCATGCCGAGCAGGCACAGCGTCTGTCCGGTGACGAACGTCAGGCACAGGCGCCGGTTGGAGTAGAAATCGCCAAGCGGCAGAAGCAGGAGGATCCCCAGCGCCAGTGCCAGCTGGTTCAATGCCGGCACCAGCCCGATCTCGGCCTCTCCCACCCCGAAGCCGCGTGCGACCTCACCGATGATCGGATGGATGTAATAGGCATTGGCGGTGACCACCGCGATGGTGAGCGCCAGCGCCCGCTCCTGCGTGCGGGTAAGATAGGCCGGGGTAGAGGGAGCGGTGGCGGTGTCCGTCAAGCGAGAAAGCCCGCCTTGCGCGCCATGGCGATCACGCCCTCGGCCAGTTCTGCCGGGCGGTCTTCCTGGCTGAAGTGGCCGCAGGTGGACAGCATCGCATGGGGCTGGCCTTCGGCACCCTTGATGCGTTTTGCCAGCAGCGGCCCGGCTTGGCCGAGCACCGGATCATCCTCGCCGAACAGGGTTAGGAAGGGCTTTTCGAAGGTGGCTAGGCCCTCCCACGCGGCGATATTGTCGGCAACGCCGGGCTTGTCGTCCTCGACCGGCACCAACTGCGGGAAGGCGCGCGCGCCCGCCTTGCTCGCCTCGTCGGGGAAGGGGGCGTCATAGGCCGCAATCTCGGCTGCGCTGAAGGGTGTCTGCGAGCCGCGGTCCATGATCCCGCCGATGCGGAAATCGGGCGAGGACCGGGCGAATTCGCGCCAGGCGAGAAAGCCCGGCGAGGCCTTGCCGCCGCCCGTGGGCAGGAAGGTGTTGCTGGCGACCACGAAGGCGAACCGCTCCGGCTCCTGCCCGACCAGCCTCAGGCCCAGCAGCCCGCCCCAGTCCTGACAGAACAGACCGGCGGCCTGCGGCACCACGGCATTGCGCCACTGGCGCAGCCACCCGGCGTGGCGGGCGTAGGTGTAGAAGGCCTGATCGTCGGGCTTGTCGCTCTTGCCGAAGCCGATCAGATCGGGCGCGAGGCAGCGCAAGCCTGCGTCCACCAGCAGCGGGATCATCTTGCGGTAGAGGTAGGACCATGAGGGCTCGCCGTGCAGCAGCAGCACCGGCGGCGCGTCCTTCGGGCCTTCGTCGAGATAGTGCATCCGGCCGGAAAAGCCCTCGCCCAGATCGATCGTCAGCCAGTTTTCGGCGAAGGGATAGCCGGGAAGGTCCGCGAAACGGGCCGGATCGTGGGCGATGATCTGCATGGGTTCTCCCTCCTTCTCGAAGGTTTCAGTATCAGATCGAAACGCAATTGCCAGACGGCTTGTCGCGCTTGGTCCGCCCGGAATATTTGTGCAAGCCCGCGCAACGCACTTGCAGCGCGGGGCCAAGTGTGATTCTGTCAGAATGTCGGTTAACGCGGCACGTTGAAGAGGTTTGGCACCACCATGCGCAGGGCGATTTCGAGCGAGCGACGCAAGCAGCTGATCGCGCTGACGGTGCTGCTGGCGCTTGCCGGTATCGCGGTCGCCGGGCCGACCGGCCTGCTTGCCTGGAGCGAGAACGCCACCGCGCTCGAACAGCGCGAGAAGGAAATCGCCAAGCTGAGTGCCGAGCGCGATGCCCTGCGCAACCGCGTGAAGCTGCTCGATCCCGAAGCCGCCGACCCCGACCTTGCCAGCGAGCTGGTGCGCGAGCAGCTGGGCGTGATCCACGAAGACGAAGTGGTGATCACGCTCGAGGACGAGTGATCTCGCCGCGGCGTCCCTGACGCTCTGATTTCGTATGCGCGTTCGGTTTTCTGCAACGGCTTGCCGTTGCGTCATCCCCGTTTGCCTGCCTATAGAGATAGGCATTGGACGGCGTTTCTCCTCCCCATGAGCGCGCCAGAGAGAGGGATACTTATCTTGGCCAAAAAGCCCGCAAAAGCCGCGCCCGCATCGGACGACGGCGACTTCATCCTTCATTCGCTGCAAGAGGCCTTCGAAGCAAAGAAGCGCTACGCCGCGAGCGAGGCGGAGATGCTCGAATTCTACCGCCAGATGCTGCTGATCCGGCGGTTCGAGGAGAAGGCGGGCCAGCTTTACGGGCTCGGGCTGATCGGCGGCTTCTGCCACCTCTACATCGGGCAAGAAGCGGTTGCGATCGGGCTGCAATCGGCGCTCGATCCGGACCGTGACAGCGTCATCACCGGCTACCGCGACCATGGCCACATGCTCGCCTACGGGATCGATTCCAAGGTCATCATGGCCGAACTGACGGGCCGCGAGTCCGGCATCTCGCGCGGCAAGGGCGGGTCGATGCACATGTTCTCGACCGAGCATAAGTTCTACGGCGGGCACGGCATCGTCGGCGCGCAGGTGGCGCTGGGCGGGGGCCTCGCGCTGGCGCACCAGTACAACAACGACGGGGGCCTGTGCCTTGCCTATTTCGGCGATGGCGCGGCGAACCAGGGGCAGGTCTACGAGACCTTCAACATGGCCGCCCTGTGGAAGCTGCCAATCGTGTTCGTGATCGAGAACAACGGCTATGCCATGGGCACCGCGGTCAAGCGCGGCTCGGCGGAAACCGAATTCTATCGCCGCGGCACCGCCTTCCGCATTCCCGGCATGAAGGTCAACGGGATGGACGTGCTCGAAGTGCGCGCCGCCGCCGAAGTCGCCTTCGCCCATGCGCGCAGCGGCAAGGGCCCGGTGCTGATGGAGTGCAACACCTATCGCTATCGCGGGCATTCGATGTCCGACCCGGCCAAGTACCGCACCCGCGAGGAAGTGCAGGAACAGCGCGAACACCATGACCCGATCGAGGGGCTCAAGAAGACCCTGATCGAAGCCGGCAAGACCGAGGATGAATTGAAAGCGATCGACAAGGCGATCCGCGCCGATGTGGCGGCTGCGGCCGATTTTGCGGAAACCTCGCCCGAGCCCGCGCCGAGCGAACTCTACACCGACGTTCTGGTGGGGGAGTACTGAGCCATGGCGATTGAACTGAAGATGCCGGCGCTCTCGCCGACCATGGAACAGGGCACGCTCGCCAAATGGCTCAAGGCCGAAGGCGACCGGATCGAGCCGGGCGATATCATCGCCGAGATCGAGACCGACAAGGCGACAATGGAATTCGAAGCCATCGACGAAGGCGTGCTGGAGAAGATCCTGGTGCCCGCCGGGACCGAGGATGTCGCGGTGGGCGCGGTGATTGCGCTGATCGCGGGGGAAGGGGAGGCGCCTGAGCCTGCGCCCGCACCTGCTCCCAAGGCGGAAAAGCCCGCACCCGCAGCTGTCGTCGCCGCTGCCGATCCGGCGATCCCGGCCGGCACCAATCTCGTCAGCACCACCGTGCGCGAGGCGCTGCGCGATGCGATGGCCGAAGAGATGCGCCGCGATCCCCGCGTCTTCGTGATGGGCGAGGAAGTCGCCGAATATCAGGGCGCCTACAAGGTAACGCAGGGCCTGCTGGACGAGTTCGGCCCCAAGCGCGTCATCGATACCCCGATCACCGAATACGGCTTTGCCGGTATCGGCACCGGAGCGGCGATGGGCGGCCTGCGCCCCATCGTCGAATTCATGACCTTCAACTTCGCGATGCAGGCGATCGACCACATCATCAACTCGGCCGCCAAGACCAACTACATGTCGGGTGGCCAGATGCGCTGCCCGATCGTGTTCCGCGGCCCGAACGGGGCGGCGAGCCGCGTCGGCGCGCAGCACTCGCAGAACTATGGGCCGTGGTATGCCAGCGTGCCGGGCCTGATCGTGATCGCGCCCTATGATGCGGCTGATGCCAAGGGGCTGATGAAGGCCGCGATCCGCTGTGAAGACCCGGTGGTGTTCCTCGAAAACGAGCTGGTCTATGGCCGCAGCTTCGACGTTCCCGATGTCGAGGACTATGTCCTGCCGATCGGCAAGGCGCGGATCATGCGCGAGGGCAAGGACGTCACCATCGTCTCCTACTCCATCGGCGTCGGCATGGCGCTGGAGGCCGCGAAC
The DNA here is from genome assembly GCA_027531395.1 of Porphyrobacter sp. Lineage (GTDB taxonomy): Bacteria > Pseudomonadota > Alphaproteobacteria > Sphingomonadales > Sphingomonadaceae > Erythrobacter. The sequence continues at coordinate 813,653 of JAPZRO010000004.1, forward strand.
ACGCTGGCGGGCGAGGGCATTGATGCCGAGGTGATCGACCTTCGCACCCTGCGCCCGCTCGACAAGCAGACGGTGCTCGCAAGCCTCGCCAAGACCAACCGCCTGATCGTTGCCGAGGAAGGCTGGCCGACCTGCTCGATCGCCTCCGAGATCGTCAGCATCTGCATGGAGGAGGGCTTCGACCACCTCGACGCGCCGGTCATGCGGGTGTGCAACGAGGACGTGCCGCTGCCCTACGCCGCCAACCTCGAAAAGCTCGCGCTGATCGATGCCGCGCGGATCGCCGAGGCGGCGCGCAAGGTCTGCTACAAATAGGCAGGAATGCCGCCCGGGCGGGGCGACGCGGCTGTGATCAGCTCGCGCGCTCCGCCGAGTAGGTGTCGCAATCGGCCGCAGGGCCGTCGTCGTACAGCTGCGTCAGGTCGCGCGAATCGCGCACGTTGAAGGCCGCCGTGTAACGGATGGTGCGCCCGTCATAGATATCGAACGGGGTGAGCGAGTCGTAATCATAGGCGATCTCGACGAACATCACCGCCGTGCCGTTGCTGGCGGTGATGAGGTTGCCGGGCTCGCCCATGCCCTGAAAGCCGGTGCCGCTGGCGCCGTCGCCTTCCTCGCCATAGCTCGAATCGAACACCTTGGCCCCGCGGCAGCGCTGCCAGGCGATCCACTGGCCGCCATCGGCGTTGCGCTGGAGGCTGGAGATGATCACCCGCCCGCGCTCGAAGATGCCGAAGGTCTCGCCCAGCTTTTCCGCGCCGACGAGGGATTCGTTGATATCGCTTTCATAGACTTTGCGCGCGGTCAGCACGTCCTGCTCGCCCACGCGCGAGGCGTTGTCGGCCACCTGCATCGCCACCTGGCTGACCTGCATGTGGGTGATGACGAAATAGGCGGTCTCGGTGCCGAGCATCCCCATCGCGAGCACGATCGGCGCGGTGAAGGCGAACTCGACGAAAGCCACGCCCGAGGTGTCGGCCTTCAGCTGCTGGCGCAGCGAACGCAGCCGACGGGGCAGGGCAGCCATCCGTGCCGTCATGTTTCCGAGCATCTTGAGAGGGGCAGCGGTCATGGGCAATTTCCCGTTTCGGTCGAGCGGTCCTGTTCGTCGAAGGGCTGGTTGCGCAGCACGGTCGAGGCGCGCAGCGTGACCGTGTTGTTCATGCCCACGAGGCCATACATCGGGAACAGGCGCGGATAGCTCACCACGGCGGTGTAGAGCACCGCATCGCGCGCGCCGCCGATCCCGTCACGGCCGCGGTTGGCATCCCATTGGCCGTTGCCGTTGGCGTCGACGTAGAGCTCGCCCATGTTGCACTCGCCGTCGTTGTTGTCGTCGTCGTATTCCTCGCCCTCGCCGATGTCGCTGAAGTCGAAGTGCGAGAGCTTCTCGAACTCCACCGTCGCCGTGTTGGGGACGACCTTCAGCACTTCGACCCGCACGCGCTCGTCGATCGAGTCCTGCTGGCTGCCGGCGGTTTCGAGCGTGAGGTCGCGCCCGGCCTTCTGCAAGGCGCCGTTGATCAGCGAGTTGGTGTACTGCGTGTGGGCCATGTCGAAGATGCCCATCACCAGCACGCACAGTACCGGCGCTACGAAACCGAACTCGACCAGGGTGACCCCCTGCCGGTCGCCGTGCAGGCGAGCCAGCAGGGCGCGGCAGCGGTGGACAGCGTTGCGGATCATGACGTGAGCCTCAGTGCAGCGATCTTCTGGGCGATTTCCTGGAAGCGCTCGTTGAGCGTTTCGGAATCGTTGGCCTGGAAGGCCCGCCCCGGAGAGGCGCAGTCGATCAGGTTCTGGGTCAGCGCGGTCCCGAAGGCGACCACCCACACCGTGATGTTCTCCTGACGCGCTGCCCGGCAGATGGCCTGGAGACGATCGCGGCGACGGTTGAACTCGGTCGTCGAGTTGCCGGTGCCGGTGATGCGGCGATCCCACCATTCGACGCCATGGGTCGAATAGTTCTCGGTGCTGTTGACCTGCACACCGTCGGTCATGAACACGATGTGGCGGGCGATCGCGTCACCATTGGGCGCGGTCTGGTTATCGGCCGCGAAGATGCCGCGGGGCGAGATGAAGCGCGCACCCCACAGCATCCCGATGTCGTGATAGGTGTTGCCGCTGGCGTTGAGCGCATTGACGTAGGTCTGCAGGTTGGCGCGGGTGACCTCGTTCAGGCGCATCGCGGCACGCGGACAGGTCCAGCCGGCGCGGCTTTCGTCACCGGTCTGGTACAGCCAGTTGGTCACGTTGGTGCTGCCGTCCTCGCGCTTCCACACCACGTTGTTGAGCGCGGGCTTCCAGCGCTGCTCCTCGTTCACCGGCACAAGGTTGATGTTGATGTCATGCGCGGCGGCCGGGATCGGGCTGTAGTTGTCGGTCAGGACGGTCGAGGGTTCCTCGATGCAGCCCGACCAGGTGTGGGTCACCATCGCGCCCTGATTGCCGGTCGGCATCTGGATCTGGTTGTCGTCATACAGCGTGGCGAGGTTTACCGTCTCCCAGCCTGCCGGGCTGCCAGTCGGGTTCTCGACATTGCAGGGCGTGTCGTCATCGGTATCGACCGGGCAATAGACATAGTCCTGCCACACGACGCTGCGGATGTTCTGATCGGGGATCACGTCCGCCGGGGTTGCGATGCGGGTCTTGCGTACGCGCCCGCGGCAGCCGGCGCGGTTGGACGAGCTGCCACCGCTCCACACGCCGGTACGGAACTCGGTGGGGGCGTACACCTGCCAGGTCTGACCGTTTACGATGTAGGTGCCGGGCAGCGAGTTCCAGCAGAAGTTCTGCGCCGTGGTCCGGCTGCTCGTCGGGCTGGTGAGGTAGCGGTAATGATCGGTGTTGGTGGATCCGAAGTTCGAAGTCGCGCGCGGCAGCCATTCGGTCTGGTCGGAAATGACGATTGTGTCGCCGACCTCGATCCCGTTGCCGGGGATGAAGGTGAACTGCTCGCGGAAGCGGGCCACACGCGACTGGTAGGTGTTGCTGCTCGCCATGTATTCGTCGGGGATCGACAGGCCGACATTGACCTGCTGCGAATAGGGCACGACACCGTAGCGCACCTGCGCGCTGTCGGATGTCGCGGCCTCTACGGTGTCGTAGAAGTTCATCACCGCTTCGCGCAGCGCGACGATCTTGGAGCCGGGGCCGGAGTCGCAGTCGGAGTTGTCGGGGCAGTCTGCCATCGAGCCGGTGACGTCGACCACGAACATGATGTCGCTGTTCGAGATGTTGATCTCGGCGGTGCAGCTGACTTCGATCTGGAAGGATTCGTAACCGAAGGCCCCCATGATGCTGGTCGGCAGCGTGCCGCTCGCGGTGCCGGTGACGGTGCCTTCGCCATCGCTGGTGTAGTCGCGCTGGCCGTTCTCGACCCCGAACATGCCATCCGAGAAGTTCTGGTCGAAGAAGTCGAGACCGATGTTGCGGTGCTCGGTGGTGAAGGTGTCGGTGGTCATCGCCCGGCGTGCGGCCAGTGCCCCGGCGTCGCAGGCGGCCTGCATGCGCGAGGCGGTCATGTAGTAGCGGCTCGCATCGACGCCGCCGCCGACCATCGCCATCAGAGGGATCATCGCCGCTGCCGAAATGACGATGGTGTTCGCGGTCCTGTCATGCAGGAGCGAGCGCAGAAATGACTGCCGCTCGGTGGTGTCTCGCTTCATAAGGTGCGCGTCCTTCCCCTGAATCTTCCCCCCGGATTACGGGAATTTCCAGATGCAGCGGTCGGCATAAGTCAGGTCTGGTAAGCGGATTGCGAAAGAGCGTGGTTAACGGTCTCCTAATGCTGTTCCAGAGGTTTCCCGGGACTTCCGGCGTGGCGCCGAGGGACAGTTCCCTTGCCAATGGCTAAGCCCCGGGTTTAGGGCTCCGCCCCGTCATGGACGCTGCGAACGACGATCATCTGCCGCCTGAAGCAGAGCTGGCGATTGCCTGGAGCGCACCAAAGGTTCGCGCACCGTTAACCACAGCTCTTCAGCTTGATCGGCGGCTCGCGCGGATCGTCGCGCGCACCAGTGAACCGATGCTGGGGCAGATGCGGCTCGCCTGGTGGCGCGAGGCGCTGGGCAAGCCGGTATCCGAACGACCGCGCGGCGACCGGGTGCTGGATGCGATCGGGACCAATTGGGCGGGACAGGAAAGCGCGCTGGTGGCGATGGTCGATGGCTGGGAGGTGCTGGTGAGCGCCGAGACCATCGGGATCGAAGAGGCGCGGGTTCTGGGGATGGGTCGCGGGGCCTTCTTTGCCGCGCTGGACCAGCGGGATGATCGCGCCGGGCAGGATCGACTTGCCGCGGCGGGCTATCGCTGGGCGCTGGCCGATGCGGCTGCCAGTGTCTCGGATGCGGGCGAGCGCGACGTGCTGGTCAGCGTCGGTCTGGCGCGTGCGCATCTCGGCGGATCGGTCCCGCGCGACCTTCGCGGTCTTGCGGTGCTCGAAGCGCTGGCACGGCGGGCGCTCAAGCGTGGCGGGCAACCGCTGATGGCGGGACGGGGTGCTTCGCTCACCGCATTGCGCGCCGCTATCTTTCTGACCTGATTACGTATATTCCCTTGGGCTTGCAGCAAGGGGGGGCAGACCGTTGCGACAGGCATTGGCGGGTGGATTGGCGGCGTTGGCGCTGGCCGGCGTTGGGCTCTTCTGGTGGCAGGGACGGGCCGAAGTCGAAACGGGCGCACCACCGCCCTTGCCCGAGGAGGCACGCCCCGACCCCGCAGCCCTGCCGATCGCCGATCCGGGCGCGATGAAGGGCCCCGCGCCGCCCGAAGTCAGCGAGCTCACCCGCGAGGAGCAGCGCTTCTTCCGCTATGACCGCAACCGCGACCGGCTGATCACCCGCGACGAGATGCTCTCGACCCGCTCCGACGGGTTCCGCGCGCTCGATGTCGACGGCAACAACCTGCTCACCTTCGAGGAATGGGCGGTGACCACGGTCGACCGCTTCGAGGGCGCCGATAAGGATGGCAACGGACGTCTCACTCCGCGCGAATTCGCCACCACCGCGCCCAGGCCGGTGGCGAAGAAGCCGGCGTGCAAGTGCTAGGCCGCTAGGCCGGGACAGCCTCGCGGGTTTCGCTGATCCAGCGGGCGAGGTCTTCCTTGGCGCGGGCGGTATAGGCCTCCTTGCGCACTTTCTTGCCGACTTCGTGGAGCGGCGGGAACAGGCCGAAATTGACGTTCATGGGCTGGAAGGTCTCGGCCTCGGCATCGCCGGTGATGTGAGAGAGCAGCGCGCCCAGCGCAGTGGTCGCGGGCAGGGCCTGCCACGCGCGCCCCGCCAGCTCCGCCGCCGTCATCATCCCGGCGACCAACCCGATGGCGGCGCTCTCGACATAGCCCTCGCAGCCCGTCACCTGCCCGGCGAAGCGGATATGCGGCGCGGCCTTGAGGCGCAGCTGGCGATCGAGCACTTGCGGAGAATTGAGGAAGGTGTTGCGGTGCAAGCCCCCGAGCCGCGCGAATTCGGCATTCTCCAGCCCCGGGATGGTGCGGAACAGCTCGATTTGCGCGGCATATTTGAGCTTGGTCTGGAAGCCGACCATGTTCCACAGCGTGCCGAGCTTGTTGTCCTGCCGCAGCTGCACCACGGCATAGGGCCAGCGCCCTTGCGGGAATTCGGGGGTGACATCGAAAGGATTGTCGAGCCCCACGCCCTTCATCGGCCCGAACCGCAGCGTCTCCACCCCGCGCTCGGCCATCACTTCGATCGGCATGCAGCCGTCGAAATAGGGCGTGTCCTTCTCCCACTGCTTGAACTCGGTCTTCTCGCCCTCGATCAGCCCCTTGTGGAAGGCGAGATACTGCTCCTGCGTCATCGGGCAGTTGATGTAATCGCCGCCTTCGTTGCTGGCCTCGGTGCGCTTGTTCCAGCGCGACTGGATCCAGACCTTGCTCATGTCGATGGAGTCGCGGTGGACGATCGGCGCAATCGCGTCGAAGAAGGCGAGCCGCTCGGAGCCGGTCGCCTTGACGATGCTCGCGGCGAGCGCCTCTGCGGTGAGCGGGCCGGTGGCCACGATGGTGAGGCCGGCAGGGGGCAGGGCATCCACCCGCTCGCGCACGATGGTGACGTTGGGGTGCTCGCTGAGCGCCTTCTCGACCTCGGCCGAGAACACGTCACGGTCGACCGCCATGGCGCTTCCCGCAGGCACGCGCGCGACATGGCCGGCGCGCATCACCAGAGAGTCGAGCATCCGCATCTCGTGATGCAGCAGCCCGACCGCGTTCTTGGTGTCGTCGTCCGAGCGGAAGGAATTGGAACAGACCAGCTCGGCAAGGCCATCTGTCTGGTGCGCCGGGGTCATCTCCCCGCTCCCGCGCATCTCCGACAGGCGCACGCGCACACCGCGCTGCGCGAGCTGCCATGCCGCCTCGCTCCCGGCGAGGCCGCCACCGATTATGTGCACATCGTGCATAGTCGCCTTTGCGGTCATGGCGGGGCAGGTAATTGCGTGTTAGCGCCTCGGCAAGCCCCGAGGGGTGGCAAGACGGGAAGACAGGCATGGCGAAACAGGCGCTGATCGAACAGAGGCCGTGGCTGCTGGCGAGTATCGCGGCGGCAACCGCGTTCTATTTCCTGAGCGACCAGCCGGTGTTCGAGGGCACCTGGGGCCTCTTGGCCAAGGGTTCCTCGGTCGGGCTGCTGGCGCTCTATGTGCTGCTGCGCGTGCCGCATGACAGCCACCGCACCGACGGCCTGCTGCTGGTCGCCGCGCTGGTGCTGGCCGCGGCGGGCGATGTCGCGATCGAGCTATGGTTCGAGGTCGGCGGCGCGTTCTTCGCTGCAGCCCACTGCGTGGCGGTGGCGCTTTACTGGCGCAATCCGCGGGTCCGCCATTCGCCGAGCCAGCGGTTGCTGAGCCTCGCGCTGCTGATCGGCACACCGGTGATCAGCTTCTTGCTGAGCGGCGAGGTGGCGATTGCGATCTACGCCTGTTTCCTCGGCGCGATGGCGGCGGCGGCGTGGTACAGCCGCTTCCCGCGCTACCGCGTGGGGACCGGCGCGGTGCTGTTCGTGGTAAGCGACTGGCTGATCTTTGCGCGGCAAGGCCCGATCGACCTCGAGCCCGCCAACACGCTGCTGATCTGGCCGCTCTACTACGCCGGACAGGTGATGATCGCCACCGGCATCGTCCAATGCATGCGCGGCGAACAGCCGGTGCGCTGAGGCTTTGCCGCTTTCTTGAGCACCTGAAAAAACGGGCAGCCGGTGCGATGGCCGGCTGCCCGTTTTTTCATCAGCTCTGCCGAGGGGAGCCTATTCCGCGTCCGGCACGCTGTCCCCGGCAAGCTCAGCCGCAATCGCTTCCTCGGCAGCGTTTTCCGGTTCCTCGGTCTCGTCGATCAGCGCCGCGCCGACGATGTGCTCGTCCTTCGCCACGTCGAAGATGCGGATGCCCGAAGAGCCGCGCCCGGAGATGCTGAAGCCCTTGAGGTTCTCGAACCCGCCTTCGATCAGATGGCGGAAATCGATGCCGAGACGGATCAGTTTGGCCTGATCGGTCACCAGCATCAGCTGCGAGCCATGGCGCACCGGGAAGCTCGCCACCACGGGGCCATTGCGCTCGGGATTGCTTTCGGGCGTGCCGATATTGGTGATCCCCTGGCCACCGCGCCCGGTGGTGCGGTATTCATAGGCAGAGGAGATCTTGCCATAGCCGTTGGCGGTGATGGTGAGGATGAACTCCTCGGCCTCGGCCATGGCTGCCATCTGTTCCGGCGGCAGCGTCGGTTCGGCGTCGTTGTTCTTCCACGCCGCCGCACGCAAGTAAGCCTCGCGGGTCTCCATGTCGGCAGTCAGCGGATCGACCACCGCCATGCTGACGACCTTGCCGCCCTTCTTGAGGCTCATGCCGCGCACGCCGATGCCGGTGCGGCTCTTGGTCTCGCGGGCATCGGTGGCGGCGAAGCGGATCGCCTTGCCGCTGTCGGAGGCGAGGAAGATTTCCTGCTCCTCCGTCAGCAGCTGCACGCCGATCAGCCGGTCGCCCGAACCCTCGACGAAGCCCATCGCATATTTGCCCGCGGTCGGGATGTTGGCGAAGGCATCCATCGAGTTGCGGCGGACCATGCCCTGTTCGGTAGCGAAGACGATGTTGAGCCCGCCCCAGGTCGCCTCGTCCTCGGGCAGAGGCAGCACGTTGGTGACGCGCTCGTCATCGCCCAGCGGCAGCAGGTTGACCATCGGGCGGCCCTTGGTCTGGGGGCCGCCTTCGGGCAGCTTCCACACCTTCATGCGGTAGACGCGGCCGGTGTTGGTGAAGAACAGCACCGGGTTGTGGGTGCTGGTGACGAACAGTTCGACCACCGCATCCTCGTCCTTGGTCGCCATGCCTGAGCGGCCCTTGCCGCCGCGGCCCTGTGCGCGGAAGGTGTCGAGCGCGGTGCGCTTGATGTAGCCGCCGTGGGTGACGGTGACGACCATCTCCTCGCGCTCGATCAGGTCTTCGTCCTCGAGCCCGTCCCAGGCCGGCGCGATCTCGGAGACGCGCGGGGTGGCATAGGTGGCGCGGATTTCCTCCAGCTCGGTCCGCATCACGCCATAGAGCTTCACGCGGTCGGCAAGGATCGAGAGATACTCCTCGATCGCTGCGGCAAGGCCCTTCAATTCGTCGCCGATCTCGTCGCGGCCCAGCGCGGTCAGGCGGTGCAGGCGCAGTTCGAGGATCGCTTTCACCTGCCGCTCGGACAGGCGATAGGTGCCGCCGCTCTCGTCATCGGAAGGATCGATAGCCTCGACCAGACGGATATACTGCGCAATGTCGCCGATCGGCCATTCCTTGGCGAGCAGCCGCGCGCGCGCCTCGGCCGGGTTCGCGGCGGTGCGGATCATCGCCACCACCTCGTCGAGGTTCGAGACCGCGACGACGAGGCCGAGCAAGAGGTGCGCCCGTTCGCGCGCCTTATTGAGCTCGTACTTGGTGCGCCGCGTGATCACTTCCTCGCGGAAGGTGATGAAGCTCTGGATGATGTCGCGCAGCGTCAGCGTTTCGGGGCGCCCGCCGCGGATCGCCAGCATGTTGGCGGGGAACGAGGACTGCGCCGGGGTGTGCCGCCAGATCTGGTTGAGCACCACTTCCGGGGTCGCGTCGCGCTTGAGGTCGATCACCACGCGCACACCCTCGCGCGAACTTTCGTCGCGGATGTCGCTGATGCCCTCGATCCGCTTGTCTTTGGCGGCTTCGGCGATCTTCTCGACCAGGCCCGATTTGCCGACCTGATAGGGGATCGAGGTGAACACGATGCTCTGGCGATCGCCGCGCGCGGTTTCGATCTCGTGGCGGCAGCGCATCAGGATCGACCCGCGCCCGGTGGTGTAGGCCTGCCGTGCGCCATGCGTGCCGAGGATCAGCGGCGCGGTGGGGAAATCGGGGCCGGGGATGAACTGGATCAACTCTTCCGAGGTGATGTGCGGGTTCTCGATATAGGCAAGGCAGCCGTCGATCACTTCGCCGAGATTGTGCGGCGGCACGTTGGTCGCCATGCCGACCGCGATCCCGCCTGCGCCATTGACTAGCAGGTTGGGGAAGCGCGCGGGGAGCACCGTCGGTTCCTGACGCGAACCGTCATAGTTCTCGGTGAAGTCGACGGTGTCCTTGTCGAGATCGTCAAGCAGGCTGTTGGCGACCCGCGCCAGCCGCGCTTCGGTGTAGCGCATCGAGGCTGGCGGATCGGGGTCCATCGAGCCGAAATTGCCCTGACCGTCGATCAGCGGCACCCGCATCGACCAGTCCTGCGTCATGCGCGCCAGCGCATCGTAGATCGCGCTGTCGCCATGCGGGTGGTAGTTACCCATCACGTCGCCGACGATCTTCGCGCTCTTGCGATAGGGCTTGCCCGCGACGAAGCCGCCTTCCTGACTGGCGAACAGGATGCGGCGGTGCACCGGCTTCAACCCGTCGCGCACGTCGGGCAGCGCGCGGCTGACGATCACGCTCATCGCATAGTCGAGATAGCTCGACTTCATCTCGTCGACGATGTCGACGCGGTCGAAACCGCCCATCGGCGAAGGCGGAGGGGAATCGAGAATGTCGCTGTCGTCGCTCAAGATCGGGGCCGTTTCTGCTAGTGTTCATGAGGCCCCGCGGGAGGGGCAATGGCCGTTGCGGCCGGAACTCCTGCCTATGTAGGGCCGGGCCGCCGCTTTCGCCACCTCTGCACGCGAACACAGGGCGAACAGCGGGCCTTTTTCCACATTTCGGACAAGGGCTCGCCGCCGCGCCGGTCACCATTCAAAAGCCGTTCAGCACAGCTCGCCTAGCGGGAATTGCAAATTGCGTGCGAGCCGTCCAAAGGCAGCACAACCTTTCACCCGGTTTTAGGGGGCCAATCCCCGCGCCGAGCGATCTCTGGAGGATGAATTGACCAACCTGTCTTCGACCCGTCCGACCCGCGCCGGTCTTGCGCGCAACCTTGCTCTGGCGATTGCGCTGGCGAGCGGCGGTGCGCTGCTGGTCTCGCCGGCCTTTACCGATGCCGCCTACGCGCAGAAGAAGGACAAGAAGAAGGAAGAGGCCAAGGCGCAGTATTCCAAGGAATTCCTCGCTGCCTACAAGCCGCTCGAAACCGCTCTTGCCGCGCCCGGCGCCGATGTCGCCGCGCTCAAGCCGCAGCTGACCGCGCTGGTGTCGATGGCGGTCAGCGTCGACGAGAAGCAGGCGGCCGGCGGGATGATCTACAATGCCGGGGCGACCTCGAAGGACATGGCGCTCCAATTGCAGGGCATGGAACTGCTGCTGGCGAGCGGCAAGGTTCCGGTCGAGCAGGTCGGGCGCTACAACTTCACCGCCTACCAGCTCGCCAACGAGCTCAAGAACTACGACAAGGCGCGCCAGTATCTGCAGGCCGCGATCAACACCAATTTTACGACCGAGCGGATCAGCACCGCCGATCTCGAAATCACCATGGCCGAGATCGATTTCTCCGAGGGCAAGTACGCCGCCGGGCTCGAATATCTCGCCAAGGCGATTGCCCACCGCAAGGCCAACGGCCAGCCGGTCGACAATGCCTGGTATCGCCGCGGGATCACGGTCGCCTATTCGAACCAGGTGGTGCCGCAGATCTATGATCTGGTGGTGCAGTGGGTTGGCGACTATCCGAGCGAGGAAAACTGGCGCGATGCGGTCAACCTGACGCGCAACCTCAACGACTTCGAAGGGCCCGAGGCGCTCGATCTGCTGCGCCTTGCGCGCCGGGTCGGGGGCCTGCGCGACAAGCAGGACTACATCCTCTACATCGAAGCCGCCGACGCGCGCCGTCTGCCCAAGGAAGTCAAGGACCTGATCGATCAGGCCTATGCCGCCGGCGCGGTCAGCAAGGACGACATCTACGTCGCCGATTCGCTCACCACCGCCAATGGCCGTATCAAGACCGACATGGCCGAACTCCCGGCGTTGGAGAGGGACGCCAACGCGGCAGCCGCGGGCCTGCGCACTGTGTTCGCCGCGGGCGATGCCTTCCTGAGCTACGGCGAATATGCCAAGGCTGCGGGCTTCTACGAGAAGAGCCTCGGGATGGCCGGGGTCGAGCGCAACACCGCGCTCACCCGCCTCGGGATCGCGCAGATCGGGATGGGCGATTACGCCGCCGCTCAGGCGACGCTGGCCAAGGTCGACGGCACGCGCGCGTCGATCGCCAAGCTGTGGTCGGCCTATGCAGCCGAACTGGCCGCGGGCGGGGCGACGCCGGGCGCCTGACCCGCGCATCGCGAGCACAGCAATAGGGGCGGCGGGCGATGGCCTTGCCGCCCCTTTTTCCTGCGCAATCGCCTATTGCAGTGACGAGGCTCGCGCGCGCTTGCGGGAGCGGCCCGCCGCGCCTAAATGGCCCCCTATGAACGACCTTGCCAGCACGCCGCCCGCCGATCCCGCTGCGACACGCCCCGCGCGCCAGCGCAAGCCCGACTGGATCCGCGTGCGCGCGCCCGTGAGCGAGGGCTATCACGAAACGCGCCGGCTGATGCGCGATCTCAACCTCAACACGGTATGCGAGGAAGCCGCCTGCCCGAACATCGGCGAGTGCTGGACCAAGAAGCACGCGACGGTCATGATCCTCGGCGATGTCTGCACGCGGGCCTGCGCCTTCTGCAACGTCAAGACCGGGATGCCGCGTGCGGTCGATCCGATGGAGCCGGAAAACACCGCGATTGCCGCGGCCAAGATGGGGCTGGAGCACATCGTCATCACCTCGGTCGATCGTGATGATCTGCCCGACGGCGGCGCGAGGCAGTTCGTCAAGGTGATCGAGGCGTTGCGTCGCACGACGCCCAAGACCACGATCGAGATCCTCACCCCCGATTTCCGCGGCAAGATGCGCCGCGCGGTCGAGATGATCTGCGAGGCCGGGCCGGACGTCTACAACCACAATCTCGAAACCGTGCCGCGGCTCTATCCTACCATCCGGCCCGGCGCGCGCTACTATGCCTCGCTGCGGCTGCTGGAGGAGGTTAAGGCGCACAACCCGTTGATCTTCACCAAGTCCGGCATCATGCTGGGGCTGGGGGAACAGCGCCTCGAAGTCCATCAGGTGATGGACGACATGCGCTCGGCCGAGGTCGATTTCATCACCATGGGCCAATATCTCCAGCCCACGCCCAAGCACGCCAATGTCGAGGAATTCGTCACGCCCAAGGCCTTCGCCGCCTATGGCGCGATCGCGCGGGCCAAGGGCTTCCTTCAGGTCGCATCCTCGCCGCTCACCCGTTCCAGCTATCACGCGGGCGATGACTTCGCGAAGATGCGTGCGGCGCGCGAGGAGAAGCTGGCGCGGGCGCAGGAGCGCGCGAAGGCGTAATGCCCGGCATCCGCGAAACCCGCCGCCTGCCCTACAGCGCCGAGCAGATGTTCGATCTGGTGGCGGACGTGGGCCGCTATGGCGAGTTCCTGCCATGGGTGATCGCCACCCGCGTGCGCTCCAACTCAGAGACCGAGATGGTCGCCGACATGGTTGTGGGTTTCAAGTCCTTGCGCGAAAGCTTCACCTCGCGGGTGAAGAAGGACCGTCCGCGCGAGATCGACGTCCATTACGTCGACGGGCCCTTGAGCGACCTCGACAATGTCTGGACCTTCCGCGCCATCGACGATCACACCTGCGAGATCGACTTCCTCGTCGAATTCACCTTCAAGAACCGCCTGTTCGAGAAGATCGCCGGGCAATATTTCGACAAGGCCTTCCGCAAGATGGTGGAGGCCTTCGAAAAGCGCGCGGCTGAACTTTACGGCAGCAGCAATTCGAGCGCGCAGAGCGTCGCCTGACGGCGGATTTCGGCGCGGCCATCCGGCCCTTCGCCGCCCTCGAAGAACTTGAGCTCGCCCTCCGGCTCCCCGGCGGCATTGCGCACGACGCGCGCGAACACCACCGTGCCGACCGGCTTCAGCGCCGTGCCGCCGCCGGGGCCAGCCACGCCGCTGATCGCCACCGCGACATCGGCCTTGGAGCGATCAAGCGCGCCCTTGGCCATCGCCCAGGCGCAGGCAATCGAGACCGCACCGAAGGTTTCGATGATGTCCTGCGCGACGCCCAGCATCTCCATCTTGGCTTCGTTCGAATAGGTCACGAAGCCGCGATCAAGCACCGCCGACGAGCCAGCAATCTCGGTGATCGCGCCGGCCACCAGTCCACCGGTGCAGCTCTCGGCGGTCGCGACCTTCCGGCCCAGAGCTGCATTTTCCGCCACGACGCGGGCGGCAAGTGAAGTGATATCGTCGGGCAGGAGCATGACGGGCCTACTTGCCCTTGCCGCCCGGGGCGACGGGGCAGATTTGCGGGTCCTTGAGATCGGCGACCTCGGCGATGAAGGCCATCAGCCCGGCGACGTTCTCGACCGGCAGCGGGCTCAGCAGCTCCATCCCGCGCTCGATCTTGCCGCAGCTGTCGGGCTTGATTTCCTCGGCAATCATCTGGCCGACCAGGCCGTCGACAAAGGGGCGCAGCGATTCCTCGGGCAGGGCGGTGATCATCGCGGTCATGTCGGTGCCCGTTCCGCCCTTGGCGGCGGCATCCTTGGCCATGAAGGTCTTGAGCAGGCGGAAGGCCCCGGGCCACGCCTTGTCCTGATGGGTGCGGAACTTCGCGATGAAGGCATCGCCGCCTTGCGCCATGAAGCCGTCGCGCTTCAACTGCTTCGAACAGGTGGTGCTGACCGCATCGTATGCGATCGGCATCGCGTAGAGCACCGTGTCACCGAGATCGGCGGCGGCGACGCAGGTCTGCTGCTGGGCCTGGGCGGTGGTGGCCGAGGCGAGGGCAACGAAGCCGAGGGCAGGGGCAAGAACACGCTTGGTCATGTCGGAAGTCCTCTCAGGCAAGGGTAAGTAGAACGATGGCCTGCGCGGCAATGCCTTCGCCGCGGCCGGTGAAACCGAGCTTCTCGGTGGTGGTCGCCTTGATGCTGACCGCGTTTTCGCTGGTGCCCATGATTTCGGCAACTGCTGCGCGCATCGCTGGGCGATGGGGGCCGATCTTGGGTGCCTCGCAAATCAGGGTGAGGTCGACATTGCCTATTTCGTAACCAGCTTCGCGCGCCAGTTTCACCGCATGGGCCAGAAACTGCGCAGAGCGCGCCCCGCGCCACTGCGGATCGCTTGGCGGGAAATGGGTGCCGATATCGCCCGCGCCGATCGCGCCGAGCACGGCATCGGTGATCGCGTGGAGCGCGACGTCCGCGTCCGAATGGCCCGAAAGCCCCTTGTCATGCGGGATCTGCACGCCGCACAGCCATAGCTCCTCGCCCACCTCGAGGCGGTGGACGTCGTAGCCCTGTCCGATGCGGAAGGCTGGCAAGGAAGCGGCGTTCACGAAATCCTCCGCAAAGGTGATCTTCTTGAGGCACTCGTCCCCATCGACGAGGGCAACTGAACCGGAGCTTGCGACCAGCACCTGCGCATCGTCGCCCGCATCGGTCGGGCCAGTCCACGCGCGGTGGGCGGCGAGGATTTCAGGGAAGCGGAAGGCCTGCGGGGTCTGGACGCGGCGCAGCACCTCGCGCTCGGCCTTGCCCGCCATCGCTCCATCGCTGCCCGCCACTGCAAGACTGTCGACCACTGGCAGCACCGGGATCGCGCCGGGGTGCGCCGTCAGCGCGTCGAGCAGCCGCGCGATCACGGCGCGGGGGAGGTCGGGGCGTGCGGCGTCGTGGATGAGGACATGCGCGGGTGCATGGGGGACGAGGGCTTCGAGACCGTTGCGCACCGAATCCTGCCGCGAAGCGCCGCCATGAACGAAGCGGAGGCCTTCAAGCCCCGCCAGCGCCGCCTCGGCATCCGCCCGGGCATCGGCGCCGATCACCACCACCAGCGGGCTGGCTCCGGCCGTCAGCAAGGCCTCGACCGAGTGCCGGACCAGCGGCTTTCCGCGCCAGTAGCGGAACTGCTTGGGCACGTCGCCACCGACCCGCAGGCCCTTGCCCGCGGCGACGACGATGGCTGCAAACGGGGGGAGGGTGGTGGCTGCGTCCATCGGGGCGTTCGCTTAAGGTCTGGACGGGCTTTCGGCAATCCACTATGCGCCTGCCCAATTATTAGGCACACCCTCTGACATGACGACACTCCCCCCTCCGCCGGCCCTGAAGCCGATTGCCATCGGCCCGGTCACGGTCGCCGAGCCGGTCGTGCTCGCGCCGATGACGGGCGTCACCGACATGCCGTTCCGCACGCTGGTGCGGCGCTATGGCTCGGGCCTCAACGTGACCGAGATGGTGGCGAGCGAGGCGGCGATCCGCGAGACCCGCGTGAGCACGCAGAAGACCGCGTGGGACCGGATCGAGGAGCCGGTCTCGATGCAGCTGGTCGGCTGCGACCCCGCCAGCATGGCCGAGGCCGCGAAGATCCAGGAAGGCAACGGCGCGGCGATCATCGACATCAATTTCGGCTGTCCGGTGAGGAAGGTCGTCGGCCAGTTCGCCGGCTCGGCGCTGATGCGCGAAGTGCCGCTCGCCGTTCGACTGATGGAAGCGACGGTCAAGGCGGTGAAGGTGCCGGTCACCGTCAAGATGCGCATGGGCTGGTGCCACGACAGCCTCAACGCCCCCGAAATGGCGCGCATTGCCGAGGATCTCGGTGTGCAGATGGTTACTGTCCACGGTCGCACCCGCAACCAGATGTACAAGGGCCACGCCGACTGGGCCTTCGTGCGCAAGGTCAAGGACGCGGTGAAGATCCCGGTGATCGTCAACGGCGATATCTGCGGGGTCGAGGATGCCGCCAAGGCGCTCGAACAGTCGGGTGCCGACGGGGTGATGATCGGACGCGGGGCCTATGGCAAGCCGTGGCTGCTGGGGCAGGTGATGCACTGGTGGCGCACTGGCGAGGCGCTGCCGACGCCGGGCATGGACGAGCAGTACGCTGTGCTGGTCGAGCACTACAACCGGATGCTCGATCACTACGGGCGCGAGACCGGGGTGAAGATGGCCCGCAAGCATCTGGGCTGGTACACCAAGGGCCTCCATGGCTCGGCCGAGTTCCGCAATATGGCCAACTTCATCGACGATCCCGATCAGGTGCTGGGCGAGATCGCGCGCTTCTACGAGCCGTTCCTGATGCAGAAGGCGGCCTGACGCGTGGCCAGCGCCAGCGATGCGGCGGGCCCGGGCGTGCTGCCCGATCCGCGCACGCAGATTGCGGGCATGATCTTCGCGGTCCTGCTGATCGATGCGCAGGGCCGGATCGCCGAGGTCAACCACGCGGCCGAAAGCCTGCTTGGCACCAGCGCGGCGCGGCTGATCGGAACGCCGCTCGCCGGACGCATCGGGCCGATCGATACCCGGGTGGCGGCGCGGCTTGACCAGACCGACGAGGCGCTGGTGGCGCGCGATCTGGTGATATCCGCAGGCGGCGAGGAAATCCGCGTCAACATGACGGTCTCCCCGCTTGGCAATTTCCCCGGGTGGCGGGTCGTCACCCTGTCGGAGATCGGGCACGAGGACCCAGTCCACCAGCAGGGCGGCGAGGCGATGCTGAGCGCGCCGGCCGTGCTGGCTCACGAAATCAAGAACCCGCTCGCCGCGATCCGCGGGGCAGGGCAGCTGGCGCTGCGCAAGCTGCCCGAGGCCGACAAGAAGCTCGCCCGGATGATCACCGACGAAGTCGACCGGATCGCCCGACTGATCGACCGGATGCAGCAGCTCGGCAGCACCCGCACTGGCCCGGTGGAAGCGTGCAACCCGCACGAGGCGATCCGCGGCGCGATCGCCACCATGCGCGCGGCGGGCGGCGAGCAGGACGGGGTGGAAATCCGCGAGGAGTTCGATCCCTCGTTGCCTCCGGTGCTGGCCAATCGCGATGCGCTGGAACAGGTGCTGATCAATCTCGTCTCCAACGCCCGCGATGCCGCCTTGCAGCAGGGCGGCACCGCCGAGATCGTGGTGCAGACCCGCTTCGTCAGCGGCCTTGCCTTCAGCGCGATCCGCAAAGGGCGGGCGGTGCCGCTGCCGATCGAGATCACCGTGAGCGACAATGGTCCGGGGATCGATCCGGCCCTGCGCGATCATGTGTTCGAGCCTTTCGTATCCTCCAAGCCTTCGGGGCAGGGGCTCGGTCTGTCGCTGGTGCGCAAGCTGGTGGGCGACATGAACGGCAATGTCAGCCACGAACGCGATGCCCGCGCCGGGCTCACCCATTTCCGCCTGCACCTTCCGCAGGCCACGAGGCAGAGCTGATTCATGCCCAAGAGCGCACGCGACATCCTGCTGGTCGAAGATGACGCAGCAATCGCCACGGTGATCATCGCCGCGCTGGAGGATGAGGGCTTTGCCATCACTCACTGCGCCAGCATCGCCGAGCGCGACCGGCTGCTGGCCGAAGGCAGCTTCGGGGTGATGCTGACCGATGTCATCCTTGAAGACGGCGATGGGCTTGCGAGCCTTGCCCGGGTACGCGAACAGGCGCCCGATCTGCCGGTGATCGTGCTCTCGGCCCAGAACACGCTCGACACCGCGGTGCGTGCCAGCGAGAGCGAGGCCTTCGAATACTTCCCCAAGCCGTTCGATCTCGACGAGCTGGTGCACGCGGTCCGTCAGGCCTGGGCACAAAGCGCGAAGCTGGCGAGCGACGATCCCGAAAAGCCGGGCGAGGGCGAGGGCGAGACCGCGCGCATGCCGCTGGTCGGCCGCAGTCCGGCGATGCAGACGGTCTACCGCATGATCACCCGCGTGCTGCGTAATGATCTGACGGTGCTGATCACCGGCGAGAGCGGCACCGGCAAGGAACTGGTGGCCGAGGCCATCCACGAACTCGGCAGCCGCCGCACGGGGCCGTTCGTCGCGGTCAACACCGCCGCGATCCCGGCCGACCTCGTCGAAAGCGAGCTGTTCGGCCATGAAAAGGGCGCTTTTACCGGCGCGATCGCGCAGGCGATCGGCAAGTTCGAACAGGCCCACGGCGGGACGCTGTTCCTCGACGAGATTGGCGACATGCCGCCCGAGGCGCAGACCCGGCTTCTGCGCGCGCTGCAATCGGGGCGCATCCGGCGCGTGGGCGGGCGGCAGGAGATCGCGGTCAATGTCCGCATCGTTGCCGCCACCAATCGCGACCTTGCCCCGATGATTGCCGCGGGCACCTTCCGCGAGGATCTGTTCTACCGGCTCAACGTGGTGCCGATCGAACTTCCCCCCTTGCGCGAGCGGCGCGAGGATATCGGCGCGCTGGCGCAGCATTTCCTCGTGCTCGCCGCCGAGGACGGCCTGCCGCGCCGGCATCTCACGCCAGAAGCGATCGCGCGGTTGGAACAGCGCAGCTGGCGCGGTAATGTCCGCGAGCTGCGCAACGTGGTCTATCGCCTCGCGCTGATGGCGCGCGAGGAGCGGATCGATGTCGAGACCCTGACCGACATTATCGGCGAGGAGGTCGTGACGGCGACAGGCGGGCAGCGCATGGTTGAGGAAGGGTTCGGCCCGGCACTGGCGGCATGGCTGGCGAGCGAGACCCCGCCGTCCGGCACGCTTTACCACCGCGCGCTGGCAGCCTTCGAAAAGCCCCTGATCGAGCACGCGCTCGGGCGGACGGGTGGAAACCAGCTGCGCGCGGCGGAACTGCTCGGCATCAACCGCAACACGCTGCGCAAGCGGATCGGCGAATTGGGGCTTGAGCCTGACCGCTTTTCCCAAACGTCCTGACGCAATCGGGGCATTACGGAACCGTTTCGGCTTGCACATTTGCCACACCATTGTTGTAAAGAGGCAACGATGGATGCTCCCCTGCCACGCACCAAGGGCCTGACGCAGTTGCAACCGCCGCGCTGGTGGCGGCGGTTCATCGTTGCCTCGCGCCGGGCCAACATCTTCCGCTGGCTGGAAGTCTTTGCGGGCATCTCGCTGCTCGCCGCAATCGGCGTGACGTGGCTGACCTATTCGCGCGCCTCTGCGCCCGACGCGCTGCTGCCGACCATGCAGGTCTCGGTGCTGCTGATGGCGACACTGGTGCCGGCGATGGCGCTGCTGGTGCTGATCGGCCGCCGGGTTGCGCTGCGCCGCGCTGCGGGCAGTACGGCCCGGCTCCACGTGCGGCTCGTCTTCTTCTTTTCGATGGTCGCCGCCCTGCCGACACTGCTGGTCGCGGGCTTTGCCGCATTCCTGTTCCAGACCGGGGTGGACTTCTGGTTTTCCGACGATTCCCGCGGGCTGATGGAGAACGCCAACGCGCTGGCGCAGAACTACTACGACGCCAACCAGCGCGATGTGCAGCAGGAAACGCAGGCGATGGCCGGCGATATGCGCTTCATCCTCGAGCGGGTGAGCATCACTGACGGCAACTTCCCCGATTTCTACGCGCTCCAGGCGCAGGGACGGAAGATTTCCGAAAGCGCGATCCTCCAGCGGATGGATGACGGCAGCTTGCGCACGGCGGCGATCCTCAATCTCACTGAAGACAACAGCCCGCTCGATTTCACCGGCCGGGCAATGCCGCGGCTCGAACAGGGCGAGCTGGTGGTGGTCGAGGGCAGCCCCGAACGGATCGAGGCGCTGGCGCCGATCGATGCCGAAAGCGGGATCTACCTCTACAACGCCCGCACCACTGAAGAGACGATGTTCAATTCATGGTCGCGCGCGCAGTCGATCGTGACCGCCTATGATCGGCTCACGGGCAGCGCGCGGATGCTGCAGCTGCGCTTCAACATCGCGCTGGTGGCGGTCAGCCTGTTGCTGGTGGGGCTCGCGATCTGGTTCGCGCTGCGCTTTGCCGACCGGCAGGTGAAGCCGCTCACCGATCTGGTCGGTGCGGCGCGCAAGGTGGGGCAGGGCAACTTCGCGCTTCGGCTTGAAGGGCGCACCGGCGCGGACGAGATCGGCCTGCTCAACCGCGCCTTCAACCGCATGACCGCGCAGCTCGACAAGCAGACGCAGGCGCTGGTGAGCGCCAACCGCCAGATCGACGATCGCCGCGCCTTCATGGAAGCCGTGCTCGAATCCGTCACCGCCGGAGTGATCTCGGTCGATGACGGAAACCGCGTGACGCTGATGAATTCCTCTGCGCAGGCGCTGCTCTCGGCACCCGGAGCGGCGGACGCGGACATGACCGGGCAGTCGCTTGAACAGCTTGCGCCCGAGATATGTCGCATGATTGCTGAGGGCAAGGAGCGTGCGATCATCACCCATGCCAAGGGCACCGAACTGCTGACCCTCGCGGTCAAGGTCGCCCCCGGCACCTCGGGCCACGTGATTACCTTCGAGGACATCACCCGCCAGCTGCTCGACCAGCGGCAGGCGGCGTGGTCGGACGTTGCCCGCCGCATCGCGCACGAGATCAAGAACCCGCTCACCCCGATCCAGCTCGCCACCGAAAGGCTCAAGCGCCGCTACCGCGCGCAGGTGGGCGACGAGGACCGCGAACTGTTCGACGATCTTACCAGCACCATCGTGCGGCAGGTCGGCGATCTCCGGAAGATGGTCGACGAATTCTCCTCCTTCGCGCGTCTGCCCAAGCCGGTGTTTCGTGACGAGGACGCGCTCGATCTCGTCCGGCAGGCGGTGTTCCTGCAGGAAGTCGCCCATTCGGGCATCGCCTTCAGCGTCTCCTCCTCAGGCCTCCTCGATCGCGAGGTGCGCTGCGATCGCCACCAGTTCGGGCAGGCGATGACCAACGTCCTCAAGAACGCGGTCGAAGCGGTCGAGGCGCGGGCAGGCGAAATGGACGGCGCCTATGCGGGCGAAATCGCCGTCACCATCGCCGACGCGGGCGAAGCGATCGTTGTCACCATCGAGGACAACGGCGTGGGCCTTCCGGCTGATCGCGAACGCATCACCGAACCCTATGTCACCACCCGCGAGAAAGGCACCGGCCTTGGCCTCGCGATCGTCAACAAGATCGTCGACGAGCACGGAGGCGACATGAGCTTTGCCAGCACCGCAACCGGCGGAACGCGCGTCACCTTGCGCTTCGCCCGCAACCCGCAGGCCGTCGAAGGCAACCCCGCATGACGATGCCTCCCGCACCCCAACAACCCCCATCCGAAGGACGCTAGCCGATGGCGCTCGAAATCCTGATCGTCGACGACGAACGCGATATCCGCGAACTGGTCGCAGGCGTGCTTGGCGACGAAGGCTATGTCTGCCGCACCGCCGCCGACAGCACCGAGGCGCTGGCCGCGATCGACGAGCGGCGGCCATCGCTGGTGCTGCTCGACGTGTGGCTCCACGGCAGTCAGATGGACGGGCTCGAACTGCTCGATGCGATCAAGGCGCGCGAGCCGGCGCTGCCGGTGATAATCTTCTCGGGCCACGGCAATATCGACACCGCCGTCGCCGCGGTCAGCCGCGGGGCGATGGACTTCATCGAAAAGCCCTTCGAGGCCGAGCGGCTGCTGCTGCTGGTCGAGCGCGCGACCGAGACCGAGCGGCTGCGGCGCGAGAACAGCCGGTTGCGCGAGGGCAGCTGGGGCAGCGCCGAGTTCACCGGCAATTCGCCCACCATCAACGCCGTGCGCGCGACGCTCAAGCGGGTCGCCAACACCGGGAGCCGGGTGCTGATTTCCGGGCCTCCGGGCGCCGGCAAGGAGGTCGCCGCCCGCCTGCTCCACGCGTGGAGCGGGCGCTCCAACGGCGCGTTCGTGCTGGTCAATTCGGCGCGTATCACGCCGGAACGCTTCGAGCAGGAGCTGTTCGGGGAGGAAGTGAACGGCAAGCAGGTGCGCCCGGGCCTGCTGGAACTGGCCGATGGCGGCACGCTCTATCTCGACGAGATCGCCGACATGCCTCTTTCGACCCAGGCGCGCATCCTCAGGGTGCTGACGGATCAGAGCTTCGTGCGCGTGGGTGGCACGCGCCAGATCGGGGTGGACGTGCGCGTGGTGTCCTCGACCACCCGCGATCTGACCGTGGAAATGGCCGAGAAACGCTTCCGCGAGGATCTGTTCTACCGGCTCAACGTGGTTCCGGTGGCGATCCCCTCGCTCGCCCAGCGGCGCGAGGACATTCCGACGCTCGCCGAGCATTTCTTCACCCGCTATTCCAACGATCAGGGCCTGATGCCGCCCGAAATCTCCACCGAGGCGATGGCCGCGCTGCAAGCCTATGACTGGCCGGGCAATGTCCGCCAGCTGCGCAACGTGGTCGAGCGCACCATCATCATGACCCCGCGCGAGAAGCTGACCACGGTCGAGCCCGACATGCTGCCGCCGGAAATCACCGGCGGGCAGATCGGGATGACGGGCGAGAACCTCTCGGCGATCATGGGCGTGCCGCTGCGCGAGGCGCGCGAGAGCTTCGAGCGGGAGTATCTGGCGATCCAGATCCGCCGTTTTTCGGGCAATATCTCCAAGACGGCGAGCTTCATCGGGATGGAGCGCTCTGCCTTGCACCGCAAGCTCAAGCTGCTTGGCATGGCCGACCGGCGGGACGACGACGAACAGTAGGCTCCTTGGCGCGCTAGCAAGCGCGCGATAAATCAAGCCTTGTCCCTCGGGCCTGCAATCGCCATTATGGGCCCGTGGCTGCCGCTTGCGTCCCCGCGCGTCAGGGAGCCGGATCCGCGGACCGCACGAGCGGCCGCCAAAAACAGGAGCCAAGACCATGTCCAGCGGGCGAACGCTCTCTCCGCGTCCTATTGCACGCTCCGCAGCCCCGGCGGAAAGCCGCAACGGCAGTTCGGCAGGCCAGCAGGGCAACCTGCAGGATGCCTTCCTCAACCTGCTGCGCAAGAACAAGATTCCTGTCACCATGTTCCTTGTGAAGGGCGTGAAGCTGCAGGGGATCGTTACCTGGTTCGACAATTTCTCGATCCTGCTCCGGCGCGATGGCCAGTCGCAGCTGGTCTACAAGCACGCGATCTCGACCATCATGCCCGGCCAGTCGCTCGACCCGGCGCAGTTCCAGAGCCGCGGCGGCGGGCGCAAGCAGAAGCTGCTGCAGGACGTGTTCCTGAGCCGCGTGACCGAGGCCGAGGTGCAGGTGACGATGTTCCTCGTCAACGGCGTGATGCTGCAGGGTCGGATCGCTGCTTATGACCTGTTCTGCATGATGCTCGAACGCGACGGCGCGGTGCAGTTGGCCTACAAGCACGCCGTCTCGACCATCCAGCCTGCCGGCCCGGTCGATCTCAGCGTCGGCGACGACGATGGGGATGACGGCTATGACGATGACGGGACCGACGACTGAGCTTCGATAGCGAATATGCCGACGATGTGACCCGCGGGGCGCGGGCGCTGGTGCTGTGCCCGGACATCAAGGCGCTGCGCTATGACCTCGACGCGCCCGAGCGGCTCGCCGAGGCCGAAGGGCTGGCGCTGGCGATCGGGATCGTGGTGGCGCACTCCGCGATCCTGCCGGTGCGCAAGATGCAGCCCAACACCCTTTTCGGCTCGGGTCAGGTCGAGAACATCGCGGTCTGGTGCGAACAGCACGAGGCCGAGCTGGTGATCGTCGACGGCGCGCTCACCCCGATCCAGCAGCGCAATCTCGAAGACCGGCTGAAGCGCAAGGTGATCGACCGCACCGGCCTGATCCTCGAAATCTTCGGCGAGCGCGCGGCAACGGCGGAAGGCCGCCTGCAGGTCGAACTGGCGCATCTCGATTACCAGCAGAGCCGTCTGGTGCGCAGCTGGACCCACCTTGAGCGCCAGCGTGGCGGCTTCGGCTTCCTCGGCGGTCCGGGCGAAACCCAGATCGAGGCCGACCGGCGGATGATCCGCCAGCGCATGGGCCGCCTACGCCGCGAGCTCGAACAGGTGCGCAAGACCCGCACGCTCCACCGCGAGCGGCGGGGCAGGGCGCCCTGGCCGGTGATCGCGCTTGTCGGCTATACCAACGCGGGCAAATCGACCCTGTTCAACCGGCTGACCGGCGCGGAAGTGATGGCCGAGGACCTGTTGTTCGCCACGCTCGATCCCACAATGCGCGCGATCCGGCTGCCGGGCGTGGAAAAGGCGATCCTGTCGGACACGGTGGGTTTCATCTCCGATCTTCCGACCCAGCTGGTCGCTGCCTTCCGCGCGACGCTCGAGGAAGTCACCGCCGCCGATATCATCTGCCACGTGCGCGACATGGCAAATCCCAGCCACGCTGCGCAGAAGAAGCAGGTGATGGAGGTGCTCGCCGATCTCGGCGTGGTCGACAAGGACACTGGCGACAGTGCGATCCCGATCCTCGAAATCTGGAACAAGTGTGACCTGCTCGACGCTGATTCGCTTGCAGAATTGCGCGAGGCATCGGACGGTCAGGCGGCCGTGATCCTGTCGGCGGCGACGGGCGAGGGGGTGGCGGCGCTGGAAGAGCGGCTCGCCACGCTGCTCACCGGCACCGCGCAGGAAGTCAGCTTCATCTTGCCGCTCAGCGATGGGCGGCGTTTCGCATGGCTGCACGCCCATGGCGAGATCATCGCAGAGGAAGATGCCGGTGAGGACGAGGCTGGCCCAATGCGGCGCGTGACCGTGCGGCTCAACCCCAAGGAACTGGGTCAGTTTTCAAGTCTTTGATCGCGCCTTCTCAAGCGCTTTGACAGCTTGCCAATAGGCTTCCTGCTGCTCGAGCGAGAGCTGCGCGAACTCCTTCCCGTCAGCCGCCGCAAGGCGCTCCATCTCGCGGAAGCGGCGCTCGAATTTGGCATTGGAGGCTTGCAGCGCCTGCTCGGCATCGACCCCATAGCGGCGCACGATATTGACCGCGACGAACAGCACATCGCCGGCTTCCATCAAGCGTTCGTCCTCGCTGGCAGCTTCGAGCTCGGCGAGCTCTTCAGCCAGCTTTTCGCGCGGGCCTTTGTCATCGTGCCATTCAAAACCGACCCGGGCCGCACGCTTTTGCAGCTTTTCCGAGCGCAGCAGCGCAGGAAGCGCAACTGCGACACCGTCCATCGCGCTTTCGGCGCCTTTGGCGGAGCGTTCACTGGCCTTGAGGTCTTCCCAGCGCGTTTCGCTCATCGTGCCGCCGGCGTCGGCAAAGACATGGGGATGGCGCGCAATCATCTTGTCGCTGATCGCCTGAGCGACATCGCTGAAGCTGAAGTGGCCGGCTTCCTCGGCCATGCGCGCGTGAAACACGACCTGGAACAGCAGGTCGCCAAGCTCGTCACGCAGGTCGGCCATGTCGTCGCGGGCGATGGCATCGGCGACTTCGTAGGCTTCTTCGATCGTATAGGGCGCGATGGTGGCGAAATCCTGCGCGAGGTCCCAGTCGCAGCCGTCCACCGGATCGCGCAACCGCGCCATAATGGCGAGAAGCTGGTCGATAGGGGACTGGAGGGGGGTTTCGCTCATGGCCAACCTTGAGAATGATAATATATATTATGTTAAATCACATCAGAGCGCTGGCGGTGCCCTGCGCCACCATGAACCACTCCGCGAGGACATAGAGCCCGACGAAGATCGCCACCCAAATCAGCGCCAGCCGCACATTCTTCAACCAACCTAGGCGATGTGACTTCAACTCTGCCACGACCAGCACAAGGCAACCAATCGTCGCAAGCAAGGCGTAGATTGCGTATCCGTCGCTCAAGCCGTGATCTCCAGCCCGTCAAACCCGACCGTGACGAAGTCCGGCACCTCGTTGCACAGGCTTCGGTAATCCATGCTCTTGTCGAGATGGCTGAGCACCACGCGCCCGGCGCGGCAGCGCTCGCCGAGTTCGATCGCCATGCCGAGATGCGCGTGCGTGGGATGCGGTTCGCGGCGCAGGCAGTCGGACACGAGAATGTCGACCTTGTAGAACAGATCGATCATTTCGTCAGAAATTGCACTGAAATCGGTCGCATAACCGATAGACTTGCCATCGGCATCGAAGCGATAGGCGGTGGTTTCGCCCGGGCCATGCGCCATCTGGCACCAGTCGACCCCGAAGCCCGCGATCATCCGCAGCCGGTCGAGCGTGTCGATCGTGCAGATTGTCGGATAGCCGTCCTGCCCGGCAAAGACATAGCCGAACCGCTGGCGCAGGCGGCGCACAGTTTCGGACGAACCGAAGCCCGGGATCGGCCCCGCGCGGCCATAGCGCAGCACCCGCAGATCATCGATCCCGTGGCAGTGATCGGCGTGATCATGGGTCCAGAACACTGCGTCGATGCCGTCGATGCGGTTGGCGAGCAGCTGCGCGCGGCAATCGGACGAAGTGTCGACCAGCAGGCGCCGGCCTTCGTCGCTCTCGACCAGGATCGAGACCCGCGTGCGGCGGTTGCGCGGCTCTTCCGGATCGCAGTCGCCCCAGTCACCCGCGCCGTCAGGCCCGCCCAGCCGCGGCACCCCGGTCGAGGTGCCAGAGCCGAGCATCACCAGCTTCATGCGCGAGCCTTGCTGAAAAGATTGAAGAAATTGGCGGTTGTGACCGCTATCAGGTGTTCCACGTCCGTTCCGCGAAGTCCGGCGACGAAGGCAGCAGTGTCGGCGACATAGGCGGGTTCACACACCCGCCCCCGATGCGGCACCGGGGCAAGGAACGGACTGTCGGTTTCGACCAGCAGCTTGTCCTCAGGGATCACTTTCGCGACCTCCTGCAAGTCCTTGGCATTCTTGAAGGTCACGATGCCCGAAAGCGAGATCGTCAGACCGAGCGCCAGCACCTTCTCGGCAAAGTCGGCCGAGGCGGTGAAGCAGTGGATCAGGGCCGGGAAGGCCCCCTTCCCCATCTCGTCTGCCAGGATGGCGTAAGTATCCTCTTCCGCATCGCGGGTGTGGATGATGAGCGGCAGCTGCGTCTCACGCGCGACATCAATATGCATACGGAACAGCGACTTCTGCGCGTCCCTGTCCGACTTGTCGTAATAGTAGTCGAGCCCGGTTTCTCCGATCGCGATGACCTTGGGGTGGCGCGTGGCTTCGAGCAGCGCGGCGCGGCCCAAGTCCTGATGCGAGTCGGCCTCGTGCGGGTGGATGCCGACGCTGGCGAAGACATCGGGTTCGCGCGCAGCCGTGCCGACCACCTGATCCCATTCGCTCTGACGAGTCGAGATATTGAGGAAGGCCCCCACGCCCGCTGCCCGCGCCCGCGCCAGCACGCCCTCGCGGTCCTCGACGAGGCCTTTGTATTCGAGGTGGCAGTGGCTATCGACCAGCATCAGGCGCCGGCCTCCTCGGCCGGCAGTTCGAGCCGGGGGAAAAGCGGGGTCGGCGCGATGATCCGGTAATCGCTTTCCGCGAGCGGCGAATACCAGTGGCTGCGGATCCCGGCGATGGTGCGCAGATCGTCCGGAATGCCGAGCGTATCCAGCAGCTTGGCGCTGCTTGCCGGGATCACCGGGCTGATCGCGACGGCCAGCTGCGCGATGCAGATATAGAGCGTGGCGAGCACCGTCTCCATCCGCTCCGGATCGGTCTTGCGCAGGGTCCAGGGGGCTTCGCTGTCGATATAGGCGTTGCAGGCGAACACGGCCTGAAGCCACGCCTCGACCGCCTGTTGCAGCGCAAGGCTTTCGAAAGCCTCGGGAATATCGGTGGTAATCGCACGATCGACCGCGGCGAACAGCGCGTTGTCGGCCTCGCTGTGCCCCCGGATCGCGGGGAGGTAGCCATCGAGGTTCTTGGCGATGAAGCCGAGCGTCCGCTGCGCGAGGTTGCCGAAGGCATTGCCGAGCTCGCCATTTGCCCTTTGGACAATAGCTTCGGGCGAATAGCTGCCATCCTGTCCGAAGGCGACTTCGCGCATCAGGAAGTAGCGCAAGGCATCCACCCCGAAGCGTTCGGCCAGTTCCAGCGGATCGGTGACATTGCCGAGCGACTTCGATTCCTTCTGCCCGCGATTGAGCAGGAAGCCGTGGCCGAACACCTGCTTGGGCAGCGGGAGATTGGCGCTCATCAGGAAGGCGGGCCAGTAGATCGTGTGGAAGCGCACGATATCCTTGCCGATCAGGTGCAGACTGGCGGGCCAGAACTCGCCCATGTCGTCGGGATAACCGAGGCCCGTCAGGTAGTTGGTGAGCGCATCGACCCACACATACATCACATGGCCATCAGCGCCCGGTACCGGCACGCCCCAGTCGAAGCTGGTGCGGCTGATCGAGAGATCGCGCAGGCCCTGCTCGACGAAGGCGATCATCTCGTTGCGGCGGCTTGCCGGTTCGAGGAAGCCGGGGCTCTTGAGCAATTCAAGCAGTTGGCCCTGATACTTGGAAAGCCGGAAGAACCAGCTTTCCTCGACGGTCCATTCGACCGGCGTGCCCTGCGGGGAGAGCTTCGCCCCGCCCTCGCCCTCGACCAGTTCGCTCTCGTCGTAATAGGCCTCGTCGCGGACCGAGTACCAGCCCTCGTAGCGATCAAGATAGAGATCGCCCGCCGCCTCCATCGCCTGCCAGATCGCCTGGCTGGCGCGGTAGTGATCGGGCTCCGAGGTGCGGATGAAGCGGTCATAGGACACGTTCAGAGCGTCGCACATCTCGCGGAAATAGGCGGACATTTCGTCGGCGAGATCGCGCGGGGTGCGGCCTTGCTCCTCGGCCTTGCGCGCCATCTTGAGCCCGTGCTCGTCGGTGCCTGTCTGGAACCGCACGCGGCGGCCGGCAAGCCGCTGGAAGCGCGCGATCACGTCCGCCGCAATCGCCTCGTAGGCGTGCCCGATGTGCGGCCGCCCGTTGGGGTAGGAGATCGCGGTGGTGATGTAGAAGGGAGTGGTATCGGTCTCAGCCATGGGCCGGTTCGCTAGCGGGGGCGGCGGCGACAAGCAAGCTGCCGATCTCGAAGGGGAGCATCCCGGGATCGAAATTGGCGGTGGGGACCTCGGCGGCAAGGTTGACCAGCGCGCCATGGGCATCGATCAGCCGTTCGCGCTGGGGGGCATCGCCGGTCTTGCGCGCCGCACGGGCGACCAGCCCCTGCGCCAGATCGAGCACCGCCTGCACGCGCTCGCGATCAGCGCGCGGGCCGATCAACCGGGCGAGCTCCCCGCGCCCGGCAAAAGTGGCATCGCCGCCGGCCAGCAGCGCATCGATCACCCGCGCGATCGGGACGAGATCCTGCTCGGCAAAGCGCAGTGCCGCGCCGAAAGAGCCTTCCGCTGCCGCAATCGCGGCCGGATCGGGCGGCACCCCGGCATCATCCAGCATCGCGGCGATCTGGCGGTCGGTCAGCACCGGGAATCGCAGCGTGCGGCAGCGCGAGCGGATGGTCGGCAGCAGCCGTGCGGGGCGGTGGGTGACGAGCAGGAAGAAGGTGCCCGCTGGCGGTTCCTCAAGGCTCTTGAGCAGCGCGTTGGCAGCGGCCTTTTCCATGTCGTCGGCGGGATCGATGATGATCGCGCGGCGATTGCCCAGCGTCGGGCGGGTGATCAGCCGCCGTTGCATCGCGCGGATCTGCTTGATGCGGATCGATCGCGCGAGTTCGAAGGGCTTGCCGTCGGCCTGCGCCTTCTCGGCCTTGTCGTCCTTGGGCCCGTAGGTCAGCACGATGATGTCGGGATGATCGCCCGAGGGCTGCGGCACGCCCGGTTCGGCCACCAGTTCGCGCGCGGCGGCCAGAGCGAAGTCGCGCTTGCCGAGACCGCTCTTGCCCGCCAGCAGCCAGCCGTGATGCATCCGCTCGCCGCCCAGTGCATCGCGCCACTGGCGCCACGCCTCGCCCTGATTGGGCCAGGCGGTCATGGCAGGAGGTCCGCGAGGGCCGCGATGATCCGCGCGTGCACCTCCTCCGGCGCGCCGATCCCGTCGATCCGCGCGAAACCGGACGGATCGGCTGCGGCGATGGCGCGGAAGGCGGCGGCGACGGCGCGGTGATAATCGGCAGGGCGACCCTCGATCGCATCGGTCTCGGCCCCGCGCGCGGCCAGCCGCCCGGCAAGCGCGGCTTCGTCGCCTTCGAGGAGGATCACCCGGTCAGGCCTCAGCCCGTCGCTGCCAAGGCCGTGGAGCGCGAGGATCGCCTCGTCCCCCAGCCCCCCTGCCCCGCCCTGATAGGCGCGGCTTGAATCTACGAAGCGGTCGCAGATCACCCATTCGCCGCGGTCAAGCGCCGGGCGGATCAGGTGCGCGACATGATCGGCGCGGGCGGCGGCAAAGAGCAGGGCTTCGGCCTCGGGTGTCCAGCCTGCCTCGCCCGGCGGCGCGAGCAGCAGGTTACGGATCGCCTCTGCACCCGGGGTTCCGCCCGGCTCGCGGGTGGTGACGACGGTAAGCCCCCTCGCCCGCAGCGCCTCAGCCAGCAGGCGCGCCTGGGTCGACTTGCCCGCCCCCTCCCCGCCCTCGAAGGCGATGAAGCGACCCTTTGCGCTGCTCATGAGAACAATCCGGCGATCGCGTTGACGATCCGGTCGAGCGGCCCTGCAACGCCCACCGCCTCGGCGGCATAGAGCGGGATACGCGCGGGCGCGGCGCCGGGCGCGGTGATTTCGAGCACCGCGACTTCCTGCCCTGCCGCAATCGGGGCGCGCAGCGGGCCTTCATAGCGGATGGTGCCGGTCAGCGCGCCGTTGCTGCCGCGCGGCAGGTTGACCGCGAGCGCGCCCTTGCCGACCAGCGCGACATGGCGCGCATCGCCGTCCTGCACCCGCGCCTCGCCCACCACCGCGCCGGGATCGAACAGCCGGCGCCGGTCGAAGGCGGCAAAGCCCCATTCCATGTAGTCCCGCGCCACCCTCGCCCGCAGGCGACCGTTCTCGACCCCCGCCAGCACCATCACCAGCCGCTGGCCATTGCGCTGCGCGGTACCGAGATAGGAGAAGCCGGATTCGTTGGTGAAGCCGGTCTTGATCCCGTCCGCACCCGGCACGCGCCCGATCAGCGGATCGTGATTGACCTGCGCGATGCCCTTGTAGTCGAACCCGCTGCGACCGATGTAGTATCCGAACTTGTCGGGGTGGCGCGCCAGCATCGCCCGGGCGAGGCGCACCAGATCATGCGCGGTGGTGAAGGTGCGCCCTTCGTCGGGAAAGCCGTTAGGGGTGCCGAAGTGGCTGCCGCTCATGCCGAGCCGCCACGCCGCCTCGTTCATCGCCTGCGTCCAGCCCGCGACCGATCCGGCATATCCCTCGGCCAGCACCGCCGCACCGTCATTTGCCGAGACATTGGCGATACCGAGAATAAGGTCGTCCACTCGCACCCGCTCGCCTGCGTCGAGGAACATGGTCGAGCCCTTGCGCCGCCATTCGCGCGCCACCACCGGGCTCATCATGTAGACCTGCGCCGGATCGAGCTTGCCCTGCTCGATCAGTTCGAAGGCGAGATAGAGCGTCATCACCTTGGTGACCGAGGCCGGCATGAAGCGGCGGTCGGGATTGCGCGCGTGGAGCACCTGTCCGCTGGTGAGGTCGATCAGCAGCGCTACCGGCGCCTCCTCGGCGGTGGGCGGCGTGGGCACGCCCCGCTCGAACGGCAGTTGCGCGCGGGCGGGAATGGCGAGCGCGCCAAGCAGGATCAGGAACAGCGCGAGACGCGAAATCATGGGGGGCATCACGCGGGCGGCTATAGCCCTGCCCCCCGCGCTTGGCGAGGTGGCGAGCATGCTCAGTTCACGATTTCGTCGGCCAGCAGTCCGACGCTCACCGCGTAGTAGTTGGAGCAGTTGTATTCGAGGATTGCGCGGTAGTTGCCGGTCAGCAGCCATGCCGGGGTGCCGGGCCCGTCGGGCTGGAACAGCGAAACCATCACCTCGTCCGCCAGACCACCTTGCGCCACCACGCCCAGTGCGCGCCATTCGGCGACAGTCTTCCACACGCTATGGCGTTCATGCACGCGCGGGCAGAGCGGCGCCGAGAGGCGGTTCTTGTAGGCATCGACGTTGAAGCCAAAGGGCACAGCGGCGCGCACGCCCCAGGGCTGCCCCGGCCGCCAGCCGGCGTCGCGGAAATAGTTGGCGATCGAGGCGAAGGTGTCGGGCCGGTTGGTAAAGATGTCCGAGCGCCCGTCGCCATCGCCGTCGGTGGCGAGGCGCAGGTAGACGCTGGGGAGGAACTGCGGATTGCCGAAGGCCCCGGCATAGCTGCCCACCAGCTGCGAGCGGGCATAGCCCTTGTCGGCGATCTTGAGCAGGGCGATGAATTCGCCCTCGAACAGCTCGCGCCGCCGCCCTTCCCACGCCAGTGTCGCAAGGCTGCGGGCCAGATCGAAATCGCCCTTCACCCGGCCATAGCTGGTCTCGTGTCCGAAGATCGCGACGATGATCGCGCCCGGCACGCCGGTCTCGCGCTCGATCCGGGCGAGCTGGTCGCGGTGCTGGCTGTAGACCGCCCGCCCGCTGGCGATGCGCTCGCCATTGACGTGGGTGGCGATATAGGGCGCGACCGGCGGGTAGCCCTGCGTGGTGGCGCTGCCGGGCTGGTTGCGGTCAAGCCGGATCACGCGCTCGTTGGGAGTCAGGCCAGCGGTCATGCGCTCGATGGTATCGCTGCTCACACCCTCGGCGCGGGCGCGGGCCTTGAGCAGTTCCAGATAGGCCTCGAACGAGAGTCCGGAAGACGCCTGCGCCATCGCCGGAGCCGGCACACTGGCAGCCCCCGGCAGGGCCGCGGTGGCAAGGGCAAGACAGGCGGCGGAAAGCAGACGGGGAATCATATTCCTAGGGATGTCACACCTTGCGCCATTTCCCAACCACTCAAGGGTGGTGACTTGGGCAAAGCGCCCCGCTAGAGGGCCAAAAGCAAGGACAGGTGGCCGAGTGGTTTAAGGCAGCGGTCTTGAAAACCGCCGTAGGTGCAAGCCTACCGTGGGTTCGAATCCCACCCTGTCCGCCACCTTTGCGGGCGACTTGCCCGCGAATTGACTCATGCCGCCAGCCCTCTAGGTTTATCGCCGGAAAAGGGGGCATCCAATGACATCGATCCTGGCAACGGGCGTTCTTGCCGCACTGGCTCTGACCCAGTCCGCACAACCAGCCGCGGTCCCTCCACCGGTGGAGCAGGCAAGCGCCGATTGCACGTACCCGGTCTATGCGTCCGACCAGCTGGTGTGTTCTGATCCCGCCCTGCGCGCGCAGGATCAGAAGCTTGCCGCGCTGATCGCCGCCGCGCCGCTGGTCAACCAACGCCGGTTGATCGAGGGCGATACCGACTGGTTCAGCCGCAGCCGACGCTGCGCCTTTGCTGCCGACCACCGCGCGTGCCTGGAATCGGCCTATCGGGAACGCATCGCGGTGCGCGCGGCGCTGGCCGAGGCGCCGGCTACGCAAGGCGAAGCCCTCTTGTGCCGGTCCGGCGACAGCAGCAGGGGCATGATCCTCGCGCCTGCCGCCGCAGATCCCGCTGCGCTGGTCCTGCGAAACCGGTCATCGGGAGAGACCCACGCGGTGGTGTTCGCCCCCGCTGCCGAGGGCGCGCCATGGCAGCCCTTCGCCAGCTACAAGCGCCGGGGCGAGCGGGTGCGTTTCACGAGCCTCCAAGGTGTGCTGGTGGCTTGCAAGACCTCGCCCGCCAGCCCGCCCGCGCCTTAGCCTTCCTCGCCGAATTCCGCCAGTTCGGTCAGGTAATCCGGATCGAGCAGCACCAGTTCGCGCCCCTCGCGCGCGATGATGCCCTGCGCTTCCCAGTCCGACAGCAGCCGGCTGACATTCTCGCGCGCGAGGCCCGCAAAGGCGCCCAGATCGCTTTGGCTGAGGTTGAAGCGCAGCCGCCCCTTGCCCTGTTCGTGATCGATCAGGCGCACCAGCGCCCGCGCCAGACGCGGCGCCATCGAGAAGGTGCGGTCGCTCTCGATCACAAGGTTGAGCTGCCGGATCCGGCGCGCGAGCTCGCGCATGACCCCTGCGACCGATGCCGGATTGGCCATGGCGGCGGCAAGAAAGGTCGGCCCGGGCAGCAGCAGAACGGTCGAGGGCACGGCGGCGGTAACCGTGGCGGTGCGCGGGCCCTTGTCGAGCATCGCGATCTCGCCGACGATTTCGCCGGGGCTGCAGTAGTTGAGGATGATCTCGCGTCCTCCGGCACTGACCATGCTGATCTTCAGACCGCCGGACAGCAGGCAGACCGCAAAGTCGCCATCCTCGTCGCCCTGCGTGATGATCGCCTCGCCCGGCTTCAGTTCGCGCCGAGCGGCGCTGCTGAGCAATGCGTGCAGCTGGGCCGGTTCAAGCGCCCGCAGCAAGGTCCCCGGTGCAAGTGTCGCAATCAGATCGTCGAGCCTGTCCATCGCGTCTGCCTCCATTGGTCTGTCTCCCTTGGCCTTCCTCCCGTGGCCAATTCGTAACAGACATTTTTTTGGCCTCGCGTGATGCCCATCACAGGCGGACGCGCCGCGGTCGATTACTTGCTCCTCAACCCGACGGTGTGCAGCACACTGCCGGAGCGGATTTGACCGAGCGACCCGCCGGAAGGGACCCCCCTTCCGTGACCCTGGGCCCACACTCCCAAACGGGTGTGGGCCCCTTTTCGCCAGGCCTCAGGCCTGCGCACACACCAGCCACGCCTTGGCCTGCATCATCACCCCTTCGCCATCGACATGGCGGCGGGTGAACAGGTCAACAAGATCGGCGCGCGCCGCCGCGCGGGTCTCGTCGCCAGCCTCGTCGAGCGCGCGGCCGACCGCCATCGACGACAGCACGAAATCGACCGCGTCCTGCGGCGTCGCGCCCGGCCCGCCGACCGCTTGACGTCCTTCATAGGCCGCGACGTCCATTCCGGCGTAGCCCGCCTCGGTCAGGATTTCCTCGAGGTATGTCAGGTCTTCGAAGGCAAACGGCCCCGGCGCGCGCGGCGTTGCGGGCGGGATCTCGATATGCTGGCGCACCACGCCCATGACTTCCATCATCCAGAGGTTGTCGCGCGGGTGCGCCCAGACCGCGAGGTCGATCCGCGCGCCCGGCTTCAGCATCGTCCTGAGGTTGGTGAAGGCGGCGACCGGTTCGGGGAAGAACATCGAACCGAAACGCGAGAACAGCCGGTCGAAAGGCGGCTCGTCGAGCTGGGCGGTTGCGGCATCGGCGCAGATGAAGCGCGCGGTGCTGCCAGCGGCTGCGGCACGCTGGCGCGCGGCCTCGATCAGCATTGGCGCGATATCGAGGCCCAGCGCCGCGCCGTCAGACCCCACCGCCGCCGCTATGGCGAGCGTGGTCGCCCCGCCCCCGCAGCCCAGATCGAGCACCCTCTCGCCCGGCCGATAGGCCGCGCGTTCCAGCAGACCGGCACCGATGGGGGCGATCATGCCCTCGAAGCGGTCGAGACTGGCGAGCCAGCGCGCGCCCATCTCGCCGGCCCAATCCTCACCCTTGAGTGCCTCGGGTGCGGGCGCACCCATCAGAAGTGCAGCGCCCGCCCGTAGGCGTCGAGCACGCTTTCGTGCATCATCTCGCTGAGCGTGGGGTGCGGGAAGACGGTCTGCATCAGCTCGGCCTCGGTGGTCTCGAGCGTCTTGCCGACGGTGTAGCCCTGGATCAGCTCGGTCACTTCCGCGCCGACCATGTGCGCGCCCAGCAGTTCGCCGGTCTTCGCGTCGAACACAGTCTTGATGAAGCCCTCGGCCTCGCCCAGCGCGATCGCCTTGCCGTTGCCGATGAAGGGGAAGTTGCCGACCTTGACCTCGTAACCGGCGTCCCTCGCCTTGGCCTCGGTCAGGCCGACAGAGGCGATCTGCGGGTGGCAATAGGTGCAGCCCGGGATGTTGTTGCGGTTGAGCGGGTGCGGGTGGACTTCGGTGTTGCCCATCTCCTTGGCGATTGCCTCGGCGCAGGTCACGCCCTCATGGCTCGCCTTGTGCGCCAGCCACGGACCCGGGGTACAGTCGCCGATCGCCCACAGGCCCTTGGTCTTGGTCCGGCCATAGGGATCGATCTGGATGAAGCCGCGGTCCATCTCGGCCAGACCTTCGAGGCCAATGTTCTCGGTGTTCGGCACGATGCCGATGGCGACGATCACGTGGCTGAAGTCGCTGGTGGTGCTCGCGCCCGCCTTGTCCTTGATCGTGGCGGTGATACCCGTCTCACTGACCTTGATCGCCTCGACCCCGGCGCCGGTCATGATGGTGATGCCCTGCTTCTTGAGGCTCTTTTCGAGGAAGCTCGAGACATCCGCGTCCTCGACCGGCACGATCCGGTCGAGCATCTCGACCACCGTCACCTCGGACCCGAGGTCGTTGTAGAAGCTGGCGAATTCGATGCCGATCGCGCCCGATCCGATCACCAGCAGCTTGCTCGGCAGTTCAGTCGGGGTCATGGCGTGGCGATAGGTCCACACCCGCTTGCCGTCGGCGGGCGCGAAGGGCAGATCGCGCGCGCGCGCTCCGGTGGCGACGATGATGTGCTTGGCGGTGAGGTGCTCTTCGCCCTTCTCGCCTTTCACCGTGAGGCTGTTCGCGCCGGTCAGGGTGCCACTGCCCATATGCACGGTGATCTTGTTCTTCTTCATCAGGTGCCCGATGCCCTGATTGAGCTGCTTGGCCACCCCGCGGCTGCGCTTGACGATGGCGGCAAGGTCCGCCTCGATACCTTTCGCGACGAGGCCGTAATCGCCCGCGTGCTGCATGTAGTGGAAGATCTCGGCCGAGCGCAGCATCGCCTTGGTCGGGATGCAGCCCCAGTTGAGGCAGATGCCGCCGAGGTTCTCGCGTTCGACGATGGCGGTCTTGAGCCCGAGCTGCGCGCAGCGGATCGCCGCGACATAGCCGCCGGGGCCGGAACCGAGCACGATCACGTCATAATCATTTGCCATTGCTGTCATCCTTGGGGAGGAGAAGGGTCGGATTGGCGGAGAGCGCCCGTGGGCGGCCGTCCTCGCCGATCAACACGAATTTGAAGGTGCCGCGCGCGACGGTCTGGGTCGCCTCCCCGTTGCGCTCGCGGGCGATGGCCTCGGCGGCGATGGTGAGCGAGGTGGTGCCGGTGGCGAGAACGTCGCAATAGACGGAGAGCTCGTCCCCCACCGCCATCGCGCCGGGAAAGGCGAAGTCGGTCGCCGAGACGACCACGGCCTTGCTCTGGCCCACACGGCTTGCGAGCGAGCCCGCACCCAGCGCCATCTGCGCCATCAGCCACCCGCCGAACACCCCGCCATAGGGGTTGGTGTCGGCGGGCATGGCGGTGACGCGGATCTGGGGGATGCGGTCGGTCATGTCAGCCAGCCACCGGCTGCACTCTTGCAGCAAGAACCCAGCCCGAACGGCACGGACCGCGATAGACCTGCGGTGCGGGCACCGGGGAGGCGACGCCGCAATCGCCGAGGTCGCCGTCCGCTTCGGCCGGATAGACGATCCCGACCCATTCTGCCTTGGTGTCGCACAGCCACACCTCGCGGCCCGCCGGCAGGCGGTCGAGCCGGTTGCGCCAGCCCTGCGTGCTGTTGAACACTTCGGCTGTTTCCGCGTCCGGCCCGACGATCACGCCGATGGCACCGCAGGCATCGAGTTTCGGGCCATCCTTGCCGATCATCACGTCGGGGGCGGCGACATCCATCATGATCTGGGGCTGCGCCGGGCTCGCCAGAAGCAAGGCCGCCAGCACGCCCGGGAGCGCGCGGGCGCTCGTCACACCACCAGCCCCATCGGGTTTTCGACGAGGTTCTTGAGCGCTTCCATCAGCTGCGCGCCGTCCGCGCCGTCGATGGCGCGGTGGTCGAAGCTGCCGGTGGCGCTCATCACGGTGGCGGCGACGATCTGGCCGTCCTCGACCCACGGACGCTGCTCGCCCGCGCCGACCGCGAGGATCATCGCCTGGGGCGGGTTGATCACCGCGTCGAACTGCTTGGTGCCGAACATGCCGAGGTTGGAAAGGCTCGCCGTGCCGCCCTGGAATTCGTGCGGTTGCAGCTTGCCGTCCTTGGCCTTGTTCGCGAGCGTCTTCATCTCGGTGCTGATCTCGGCGAGGCCCTTGCGGCCTGCGTCGCGGATGATCGGGGTGATGAGGCCCGAAGGCGCGGCCACCGCGACCGAGATGTCCTGCCGGGTGAATTGCAGCAGCGTGTCGCCCTGGAAGCTGACATTGCACTTGGGCACGCGCTGGAGCGCGCGGGCGAGCGCCTTGATCAGCAGATCATTGACCGAGAGCTTCACGCCGTCCGCTTCCAGCGACTTGTTGAGATCGCCCCGCAGCTTGAGCAGCGCGTCGAGGCGGATATCGACGGTGAGGTAGATATGCGGGATGGTCTGCTTGGCCTCGGTGAGACGGCGGGCGATGACCTTGCGGACATTGTTGAGCTTCTGCACCTCGTAAGGCGCATCGAGATCGCCGCCGAGGCTGGGGACGGCCACCGGCGCAGGAGCGGCGGCAGGCGCAGCCGGTGCGGGCGCGGGAGCCGCAGCAGCGGGCGCCGGGGCCGCAGCGCCCGGGGTGAAGGCCTCGACGTCGTCCTTGACGATCCGGCCATTGGGGCCGGTGCCCTTGACCAGAGCGAGATCGATCCCCTTGTCGGCCGCGATCCGCTTGGCGAGCGGCGAGGCGATGACGCGCGCGCCCGAGGCTGCCGTAGCAGGCGCGGCGGCGGGGGCCGGGGCCGGAGCCGCCGGGGCTGCGACAACCGCGCCGCCGCCCTTGAGGATCGCGGCCTCGACATCTTCCTTGGTGATCTTGCCCTTGGGGCCGGTGCCGGTGACGCTGGCGAGATCGATGCCGTTCACTTCGGCGAGCTTCCTCGCGGTCGGGGTCGCGGCGGGGCCATCAGCGGCCGGTGCGGCGGCAGGCGCCGGAGCGGGAGCGGGAGCGGGCGCAGCCTCCTCACCCTCCACGGCAAGCCGCGCGATCACCGCGCCGACCTTCACGCCCTCGGTCCCTTCGGCGATCAGGATCTCGGCGATCACGCCTTCATCGACCGCTTCGAACTCCATCGTCGCCTTGTCGGTCTCGATCTCGGCCATCACGTCGCCCGAGGCAACCGTATCGCCAACCTTGACCAGCCAGCGCGCCAGCGTGCCTTCTTCCATGGTGGGCGACAAAGCCGGCATCTTGATGTCGAGGGCCATGATCCGCTGAAACTCCCTTATCGATCCTTGCCCATCCCTCTGGCCAATTCCCTTACGTCGGGCAAGGCCCAACAATGCCGGATTGCGGCGAGGACTTGCCAATCCATACGAATGCATTGATACCTCGCCACCAACGGGGCCACAGAACATGCGCACATTTCTGGTCATCATCGACGAGAGCGAAGAGGCGACCGCCGCCCTGCGCTATGCCGCGCGGCGTGCGGCCAATGTCGGCGGGGCGGTGCATCTGCTGGCGCTGGTGCCGCAGCAGAACTTCTCGGCCTTCGGCGCGGTGCAGGCGACGATCGAGGCCGAGGCGCGCGACCGGGCCGAGATGCTGGCGCATGGCGTCGCGGGCAACCTGCTCGCCGAAAGCGGCATCATGCCCACCATCTCGGTCAAGATCGGCCAGAGCCAGCGGATCGTCAGCGAGTTCCTCGCCGAACACAAGGAAGTCGCCGCGCTGGTGCTGGGCGCGGCGCGGGGCAGTGCCCCCGGCCCGCTGGTGACGCACTTCTCGGCCGCAGCGGGCACCCTGCCCTGCCCGCTCTACATCGTTCCGGGCGACTACGACGAAATGAAGAGCGACCACCTCGCCTGATTGAGGCGGGGCTGCGCTATTTCTTGCGCCCCTGATGGCGGATGTTGCCCGGCCGTCCGCGCTGACCGACCATGAACTTGCCCGCCTTCTTCGGCCCGCGCCCACGATCCTGCGGACGCGTGCCGCGCGGCTCGATCACGCCGGCCTGTTGATCGGGCAGCACGAACTTGAGCGCACCCGTTAGCGGGTTGGCCTCGGCCAGACGCAGCTTGAGCCGGTCACCGCTGGCGTAGGTGGTGCCGCTGTCACTGCCCACCAGCGCCTGTGCCGCCTCATCATGGCGGAAATATTCACCCCCGAGGGTCGAGATCGGGACCAGCCCATCGCCGCCGAGCCCGACGATGGTGGCGAAGAAGCCGAAGGCCTGTACCCCGGTGATGCGGGTGTCGAACACCTCGCCCACCCGCGCGGAGAGCCACGCCGCGACATAGCGGTCAATGGTATCGCGCTCGGCCTCCATCGCGCGGCGCTCGGTCTGGCTGATCGCGTCGGAGACCTGTTGCAGGCTCGCGCGGTCGCGGTCCGACAGGCCGGAGGTGGCGGGGATCGACCCCGGCGGTGCGGGCTGTTCGAGCTTGTAGGCATCGACCAGCGCTCGGTGGACCAGCAGGTCGGAATAGCGGCGGATCGGTGAAGTGAAGTGGGCATAGGAGCCGAGGCTCAGCCCGAAGTGCCCGGCATTGGCGGGGCCGTAATAGGCTTGGGTCTGGCTGCGCAGCACCGCCTCCATCACCAGCGCCTTCTCGGCCTCGTCGGAAATGTCCTTGAGCATCCGGTTGAACAGACCCGGCGTCACCACCTGCCCCAGCGCCAGCTTCTTGCCCATGGTGGCGAGGTAATCGCGCAGGGCAATCAGCTTCTCGCGGCTCGGCGGTTCGTGGATGCGGTAGACCACCGGCGCGGTCTTGGCCTCCAGCGCCTTGGCCGCCGCGACATTGGCCGCGATCATGAAATCCTCGACCACGCGGTGCGCATCGAGCCGCTCGCGGATGGCGATTTCGGTGATCTGGCCCTTCTCGTTCAGCACCACGCGGCGCTCGGGCAGTTCGAGTTCCAGCGGATCGCGGGCATGCCGCGCGGCGGCAAGCGCCTTCCATGCGGCCCAGAGGTTGGCGAGAAATTCCGGCGGATTGCCCGCGTCGACCGCCTTCTGCGCGTCCTCATAGGCGATGTTGTGCGCGATCCGCACCAGCGCGCGGGTGAAGCGGAAACTCGACACCTTGCCGTCGGCGTTGATGTGCAGATGGCAGGCCATGGCCGCGCGGTCCTGGCCCTCTTTCAGCGAGCAGACGTCGGCGCTGAGCACCTCGGGCAGCATCGGCACCACGCGGTCGGGGAAATAGACCGAATTGCCGCGCTTGCGCGCCTCGCGGTCGAGCGCCGAGCCAGGGCGGACGTAGAAGCTGACGTCGGCAATCGCCACAAGCGCGTTGAACCCGCCCTGCCCGTCGGGCTCGGCCCAGATCGCGTCATCGTGATCGCGCGCGTCGGCCGGGTCGATCGCGACGATCGGCAGGTGCCGCAGGTCCTCGCGCGCCTTCTCCGACAGCTTGAGCTTGGCGGCGCGCGGGGCCTCTTCCAGCACCTCGTCGGGAAAGATGTGCGGGATGCCGTGCTTGGCGATGGCGATCAGACTGAAGCTGCGCGGGGCGAGCGGATCGCCCACTACCTCGACCACCTTCACGCCCGCGCGCTCGGAGCGCCCTACCCTTTCGGCGATCACCAGCTGACCCGCCTCGGCCTCGCCGCGATCGGCAATCGGAGCGGACTGGCGCACGCGCTTGTCGACCGGCGCGAGCCAGGCCTTGCCGGTCTTGTCGATCTCGACGATCCCCATCAGCCCCTCGGTGCGCGCGGGGAGCTTCTTCATCGGATGGGCGATCCAGCCCCGCTCGGTTTCCTCGGTGCGGGCAAGGATGCGGTCCCCGCGCTTGAGCGCCGGAGGGCGTTTCGCCCCGCGAACCTTGGGCTCGCGCACGATTAGGCGCGGCGGCTTGCCGGGGGCTTCGGGGTCCCAGTTGTCGGGCTCGGCGATCAGATCGCCCTCATCGACATCGACGATCCGGAGCGTCGTGACCTTGGGCACCCCGCCCATCCTATGGAAGGCCGACTTCGAGCCGTCGATCAGGCCTTCCTCGGCCATGTCCTTGAGCAGGGCCTTGAGCTTGATCTTCTCCTGCCCCTTGAGCCCGAAGGCCTTGGCGATCTCGCGCTTGCCGGCGGGAATGTCAGAGGACTGGATGAAGTCGAGCACCTGCTGGCGCGTCGGCATTCCTTGGGGGAGCTTGGGGGGGTTGGGCATGGGTTAGCCCTATTCCCCCAGCCCGTTCGTGTCGAGCATAGTCGAGACACCTGGCGCCGAGGCCTCTCGACTTCGCTCGAGGCGAACGGCTCTATTCCTTCGCCACAGGCTCGAACGCACCGCCAGGAACCGCGCTTGCAACCGGCGAGCAATACATGCCCGCGCAGGCCGCCACGCCGAACATCCAGTCGTCGCCGCGCAGTTTCTTGACGTGGGTGAAGGTGCGCGCGTTTGCGACAGCTGCCGCGTTGTCAGCCTGCGAGCCGTCGATATAGACCAGCGTCAGATCCTTGCGCCACGCCGGCTCATCGGTCGCGCGAGTAACCACCGAATAGACCGCCGCCCCGTCCACCGCATTCCACTTGATCTCGGTATCCGTCCGCACCGCCGCATCGACCGTGACCTTGGGCGGCATCGGCGCGCGGGCGAGCGCGTCGAGCGCACGCACGTTGAGCCTCGTCACCCCGGCGAGATAGGCGAAGTCCATTTCCTCGATGGTGTCACCGTAGAACACCCCGTCCTCGGTGCGCAGGTCCTGATGCTGGTGGTCGTAGTCCTCCACCCCGACGGTGAAGCGGATTGCGGGGAAGCCCTTCTGGAGGAACGGCACCTGATCCCCGCCCCGGCCCATGCGGTCGGTGCGCCAGATCTGGCGGACCTGCATCTCCTCGGGGTGCTTTTCCGCCAGCCCCGCCACCCAGCGCGACAGATTGCGCGAGGGCGTGTCGTTCTCGCCCCCGAACCGCGTCTGCGCGGCGCGCAGGGCCTCGGTGAGATCGGCGCGCGGGCCTTCGGAGAAGACGCGGACGACCTTGGGCTCGCAATAGCCATCCTTGCCGCAGGAATTGCCGACGATGTCGTTGTTGAGGACCGCCTTGACGGTGAAGCCCTGTGCTGCGGCCCAGTCGGCGA
The DNA here is from genome assembly GCA_027531395.1 of Porphyrobacter sp. Taxonomy (GTDB): domain Bacteria; phylum Pseudomonadota; class Alphaproteobacteria; order Sphingomonadales; family Sphingomonadaceae; genus Erythrobacter. Next base: position 856,684 of record JAPZRO010000004.1, read on the forward strand.
GGATGCGCCCGCCGAACAGGCCCTGTTCCTCGCCCGAAAGCAGGGCGTAGATGATGGTCGAGGGGTATTTGGTGCCCGAAAGCGTGCGTGCGGCCTCCAGCACCAGCGCGGTGCCCGAAGCATCGTCATTCGCCCCCGGAGCGTCCGAGGTGAAGTCGAGCGGATCGGAGACGCGGCTGTCGATGTGGCCCTGCACGATCACCACCTCGTTCGGGCGTTCGGAGCCGCGCTGTATCGCGACCGCGTTGCGCACCAGCGTCGCGGTCGGAATGCGGCGGCCATCGGGCTGGATCACCTCGCCCACCGGGAGCACCTCAAGGCAACCGCCGCACTTCGCCCCGATGCGCCGGAACTCTTCGAGCCCCCAATCGACTGCCGCGCCGATCCCGCGCTTGGGATCGGTTTGCGAGGACAGCGTGTGGCGCGTGCCGAAGCTGACGAGCTTCTCGACATCGGCCTTGAGGCGCTGCTGCGAGACCTCGTCGGCAGGGTGGGGAGCCGAAGGTTCTTGGGCAGCAAGCGGGGCGGCCACGAGGGCGGCGAGCAGAAGGGCGCGATTGATCATGCGCCCTGTCTGCCCTCCCCGCTGCGGCGGCGCAAGACTAGTAGGCGCGCGCGACCAGAATCCGCTCGCTGGCGGGTGCGCCGGTGAAGATGCAGGTGCCCGTGGCAGCCTCGCCGCCGCGCGGCACGTTGCGGATGGTGAGTTTCACTGCCTTCAGTTTCTCGACCACCGCTTCGAGCGCCGCGCCGGTGGGCTTGGCCCATTCGACCTCGACCCAGCCCGGGTATTTGCCGCCCTTCTCGAAATGATCGACCACTGCCTGCCAATCGGTGACGCCGCGGGTGATGTTCGCATCGCGGCGGGCGCGGGCTTCCTCGAACAGCGCGCGCTGGATTTCTTCGAGCAGCGCGCCGGCCGATGCCGCGAATTCCTCGCGGGGGACGAACTGCATCGCGGGCTTGCCGTTGGCGAGGTTCCACAGCGCATCGCGGCGCAGCACCGCGACCTTGCCTTCGGCCATGTCGCGCGGGCCGACTTCGAGGATCACCGGCGCGCCCTTGCGCACCCAGTCCCAGCGCTTGGCGGCGGCCTTGCCGGGCGACTTGTCGAGCAGCACGCGCAGCTTCTCGCCGAGCGCGGTCTGGCCAGCGAGCATCGCGCGCACCTCCTCGCAATAGGCGATGAGGTCGGCATCTTCCGGAGCCTCGCGCAGCATCGGGATGATGATGATCTGCTGCGGCGCGATGGCGGGCGGCACGCGCAGCCCGTCATCATCGCCGTGGGTCATGATCACCCCGCCGATGAGACGCGTCGAGACGCCCCAGCTGGTGGTGTGGCAATATTGCTGGCTGCCCTCGCGGTCCTGATACTGGATGCCCGCCGCATGGGCGAAATTGGTGCCGAGATAGTGGCTGGTGCCGGCTTGCAGCGCCTTGCCGTCCTGCATCATCGCTTCGATCGACCAGGTCTCGACCGCGCCGGGGAAGCGTTCGTTCTCGGGCTTCTCGCCGGCGATCACGGGGAGCGCGAGGTCATCCTCGGCACAGGCGCGATACATTTCCAGCGCACGGTGGGTTTCGGCGAGCGCATCCTCGCGGTTCTCGTGCGCGGTGTGGCCTTCCTGCCAGAGGAATTCGCTGGTGCGCAGGAACATCCGCGTGCGCATCTCCCAGCGCACAACGTTGGCCCACTGGTTGGTGAGCAGCGGCAGATCGCGCCACGACTGCACCCAGCGCGCCATGGCATCGCCGATGATCGTTTCCGAGGTCGGGCGCACCACCAGCGGTTCTTCGAGCTTGGCGGCGGGATCGGGGATCAGCCCGCCCTTGCCATCGGAGATAAGGCGGTGGTGGGTGACGACCGCCATTTCCTTGGCGAAACCCTCGACGTGCTCGGCCTCGCGGGTGAAATTGGCGAGCGGGATGAACAGCGGGAAGTAGCAGTTCTGCACGCCAGCGGCCTTGATCCGGTCATCCATCAGGCGCTGGATGCGTTCCCAGATGCCGTAGCCCCACGGCTTGATCACCATGCAGCCGCGCACGCCCGATTCCTCGGCTAGGTCGGCGGCGCTGATGACTTCCTGGTACCACTTGGCGAAGTCGTCTTCGCGCTTGACGGTGAGCGCGTGGCGGATGTTGGACACGAAGCTGGTTCCCGAATGAGTGAAAGCGGCGCGCCCTATCGGCGCTATTTGCCCAGTTCGTCCAGCTTCTTTTGCATGGCCGCCATCTGTTCGCGCAGCGCGGCGAGCTCGTCCTTGGTGTCCGCAGCCGGAGCGGCGGGCTTGTCCTTGGCCTTGCCCATGCCGGGAAGGAACACGTCTGCCGCGGCGCGCATCATCGCCATGTTGGTTTCGTGGATCGCGGCAAAGGGTGTGGCGCTGATGCCCTTCTCGAAGGCCTCGCGGATCTTCGACTGGTTGTCGCGGAAGTTGGCCATGCTGGCTTCGAGATAGGACGGCATCAGCGCCTGCATCGAATTGCCGTACATCCCGATCAGTTGGCGCAGGAAGCTCACCGGGAGCATCTGCTGCCCGCCATTGGCTTCTTCGTCCATGATGATCTGGGTCAGGATCGAGTGGGTGATGTCGTCGCCCGTCTTGGCGTCGAGCACCTGGAACTCGACGTTCTCGCGCACCATTTTCGCGAGATCCTCGAGCGTGATGTAACTCGACGAGGCCGTATTGTAGAGGCGGCGGTTGGCGTATTTCTTGATGATTACCGCTTCGTCCGCCCCGCGCGATGCAGCCTTTGACCTGCCGACCATTATCTTATCCCGTTAGTTGACCCTCGCGCAGCTTAGCACCTGCACAATGTGCAGTGCAATATAGCCCATTGAACAGGTCAACAGCGACGCAGGCGCCCGCCGATCACGGTCAGCAATTCGTATGGCGACAGAGCGCTTTGCTGCGCCGCATCGTTGATATCCCAGGGCACCGTCAGCCAACTGCCGGCAACCAGATCCGGCGCGGCGGCAAGGTCGACCACAACCATGTCCATCGACACCTTGCCGAGGATCGGCAGGCGCGCCTCGCCGTACCGCAGCGCATTGCCGGGGCCGCGCTGGCGCAGGAAACCGTCGGCATAGCCGATCGAGACCGTGCCCACCCGCATTGCGTGGCGAGCGGTGAAAGTGGCGTTGTAGCCCACGCTCTCGCCGCTTTCGAGGTTGCGGCATTGCAGGATCGCGGCCTCGACCTGCGCGACCGGGCGGATCGCACCGGCGAGCTCGCCGCGCGGCACGCCGCCGTAAAGCGCGAGGCCCGGGCGGGTGAGGTCAAAGGCATAGTCCGACCCGAGCGCGATCCCGGCGCTGTTGGCCAGGCTGGCGCGATGGTGGGGAATGATTGCGGCAGCGGCGCGGAATGCGGCCAGCTGGCTCCCGTTCATCGCGCTGTCCTCGTCGGCGCTGGCGAGGTGGCTCATCAGGATATCGATTTCGAGCGCCGCGATCTCCGGCGCGCCCGCTTCCTCCGGCGCGATGCCGAGCCGGTTGATGCCGGTATCGACCATCAGGTGACACGCCCCGCCCCCGCTCGCCGTCCAGCGCGCCGCCTGTTCGCGCGAGTTGATCACCGGCAATGCTCCAGTGGCGCGGGCATAGGCGCAGTCGGCATCATTGACCGGCCCGTGGAGCACCGCGATCCGGCTCGCCGGAACATGGCGCGCAACGGCAGCAACCTCGCTCCAGTGGGCAACGAAAAAGGTCTCGCACCCCGCATCGCGCAAGGCCGGCACGCAGGTCTCGACCCCGAGGCCGTAGCAATCCGCTTTGACTGCCGCGCCCGCGCGCGCAGCGCCCGACAGCGCATCGAGCGCGCGCCAGTTGGCGGCCAGTGCTGCGGTATCGACCGTCAGCCGCAGCGGCGGCGGCGGCGCAGGCTCACTCATCGGCGAAGTCTCGCGGCGGGCCGCCGGGAATGCCCCACCATGCCACCAGCAGCCCGAAGGCGACCACGCCCCAAGTGTACCACAGGCCCGCATAGATATCCCCGGTGCGCGCCACGATCACGCCCGCGATCAGCGGCAGGAACCCGCCGAGATAGCCCGCACCGATGTGATAGGGGATCGACATCGAGGAATAGCGGATGCGCGGCGGGAACATCTCGCTGAGAAGCGCCGCGACCGAACCATAGGTCAGCGCCGAGAGCATCCCGAGCGCCAGCAACACCGCGACGATGCCGATGATGTTGGCGACCGGAGGCTGCTGCTTCGAGAAATCGAAACCGTAATGGCCAAGCGCGGCATGGATGCCCGCCTTGCGCGCAGCGCCGTCGGCAAACCATGCCGGATCGACCAGCACCGGATCGCCGCCGACCTTGAGGCTCACCGTCTCGCCTGCCTCGAGCTTGTAGGGCACGCCCGAAGCGGTCAGGGTTTCGAGCACCTTGCCGCAATCGGTCTGATCGCGCTGGAACAGCTCGGCGAAGGGATCGGTCTGACAGGCCGGGCCGCTCACCACCACCGGCGCTTTCTCGGCCGCGGCGGCGATGCCGGGATTGGCGAAGCTGCCCATGAGCCAGAACAGCGGGAACAGCAGCGCCAGGCTCAGCACCGAACCGATGATGATCGGCAGCTTGCGCCCGACCGTGTCCGACCACTTGCCAATGATCACGTAGAAACTCATCACCACGAGGCCCGAGACCAGCAGCACCAGCTCCACCGTCAGGTCATCGACATGCATCGGTCCGCGCAGGAAGCTCATCGCCGAGAAGAAGCCGGTGTACCACACCGTCGTCAGGATGCCGGTGATCCCGAACAGCGCCACGAACAGCCGCTTGGGATTGCCGGGATAGGTCATGCTTTCGATAAAGGGGTTGCCACTGGTCTCGCCGGCCGCCTTCATCGCCTGGAACACCGGGCTTTCCGACAGCTTGAGGCGCATCCACAAGGAGATCGCCAGCAGGCCGATCGACAGCAGGAACGGCACACGCCAGCCCCATGCGGCAAAGGCCTCGGCAGGGATCAGCGCGCGGCAGGCCAGCACGACGATGATCGAGAGGACAAAGCCGCCCGCCACGCTCGCCTGAATGAAGCTGGTGTAGAAACCGCGCTTTTCAGGCGGGGCGTGCTCGGCGACATAGATCGCAGCGCCGCCATATTCGCCGCCCAGCGCCAACCCCTGAATGACCCGCAGCAGAATGACGATGATCGGCGCGGCCATCCCGATCGTGTCGACCGTCGGAATCAGGCCCACGCCCGCCGTGGCGATGCCCATCAGCGTGACGGTGACAAGGAAGGTGTATTTGCGCCCCAGCCTGTCGCCGAGGAAGCCGAACAGCACCGCGCCCAAGGGCCGGAAGGCAAAGCCGACCGCGAAGGTCGACCACACCAGCAGCAGGCCCAGCGTCTCGTTGTCGGTGGCGTAGAAGGCGTCCTTCAGGATGTAGGCGAGCGTGCCGTAGATGAAGAAGTCGTACCATTCGAAGATGGTGCCCGCGCTCGATGCGCCGATCACCAGACGGATTTCCTTCTCTGACGGCTCGCGGTCCGCGAGCGCCTGTGCCTCTGCCATTTCGCTCTATCCCCAAGGGTCGCTGCGTTGCCGCCAGCGGTGTCTCTCGCGCAACCCCTAGCCCGCAGCCGCGCTCTGGGAAAGCGCCTTGCACGCCGCCGTCCACGGCAAGAGCAAGGCTCCGTGCCGCCCGGGGTGATCGCGCGCAGGTGCCAGCCCCGCGATCCCGCGCCACGCCGGCAGATCGCCCTCGCCCGCCAGCCAGCGCGCCAGCGCCTCGGCGGTGAGGCAAACATGGCCGGGAATATCGCCCCGGATCGCCTGCGCCAGCACCGCCGCCGAGGCCTGCCCGATGGCGCAGGCGCTGACCTTCATCCCCACCGCCGAAACGAGGCCGTAGTCATCGAGCGCGAGCCCCAGCGTGATCACGCTCCCGCAGGTGCGCGAGCGTTCCTCGGCGCGCAGGGGCAGATCATCGGTCAGCGGGAATGCTGCCAGCCCGGTGGCAAGGCCGAGCAGTTCGGGCGTGTAGAGCTTGGACGAAACGCGCGCGCTCACCGGATCACTTGGCGGCCCTTGCGGCGGCGGCTTCCTGCGCTTCGGATTCGCGGCGCAACTGGTCGCGGCGGATCGCGATCATCGGCACCAGATCGCGCGAGAAAGCATCGGCCGCAGAATAGGTGCGCGCGGTGGTGATCCAGTTCGGCCGGCCCTTGTAGCCCCAGCCCTCGTCGAACCCGAGCACGAGCACCGAAAAGGCGAACACGGCGATCAGCGCGCCCTTCACCGCGCCGAAGCCGAAGCCCAGCACGCGGTCGATCGGGCCGAGGATCGCGCCGTCCGAAGCCTCGGAGATGTTCGAGGCGATCAGCTTCATCGCCGCATAGGGGATGAGCAGCAGCAGCACGAAGGCGAAAACCGGGGTCAGCCGTCCGGAGCCGAGAAAATCGCTCAGCGCCGGCGCCAGCACCGGATGAAGGAAATGCACTGCCAGCGCAGCGAACACCCACGAGGCCAGCGAGAGCACTTCCTGGACCAGGCCGCGCATGAAGCCGCCAATCGCGGCGACCGCGACAATAACGAGAATGATGATGTCGAGCCCGGCCATGCGCCGGTTTCTCTATGCGCTGCCCATCACCTGGTCAACGACGTTCGCAAGTGCAGCAAGTCCGCGATAGCCGCGCGCATCCTCGATCCCCGCCACGCCTGCCGGCCCGAAGGAGCGGGTGAAGCCGAGCTTGGCCGCCTCGCGCAGCCGCAGCGGAGCATGGGCGACCGGGCGGATCTCGCCCGCAAGACTGACCTCGCCGAACCACGCCGCCTTGTCGGGCAAGGGCTTGTCGGCCAACGCCGAGACAAGCGCGGCGGCAACGGCAAGGTCGGCGGCCGGATCGGTCAGGCGGTAGCCGCCGGCGATGTTGAGATAGACCTCGGCCGAGGAGAAATTGAGCCCGCAGCGCGATTCGAGCACCGCCAGCAGCATCGCCAGCCTGCCCGAATCCCAGCCCACCACAGCGCGGCGCGGGGTGGCGCCCGATTGCAGCCGCACGATCAGCGCCTGGATCTCGACCAGCACAGGCCGCGTGCCCTCCAGCGCCGGGAACACCGAGGAGCCCGCCAGCGGCGAATCGCGCCCCGAGAGGAACAGCAGCGAGGGGTTGGCGACTTCCTCCAGCCCCTCGGCCGCCATGGCGAAGACCCCGATCTCGTCGACCGCACCGAAGCGGTTCTTGAGCGCGCGCAGGATGCGGTACTGGTGCGAGCGCTCGCCCTCGAAGCTCATCACCACGTCGACCATGTGCTCGAGCACGCGCGGACCGGCGATGGTGCCGTCCTTGGTGACATGGCCCACCAGCACCACCGCGCAGCCCGATTCCTTGGCGTAACGGATCAGCTCGAGCGCGCAGCCGCGCACCTGGCTGACCGTGCCGGGCGCGCCTTCGATCATGTCGGAATGCATCGTCTGGATCGAATCAATCACCAGCAGCGCGGGCGGATCGCCCTGCCCCAGCGTGGTCAGGATATCGCGCACCGAGGTTTCCGAAGCGAGCCGGATCGGCGCATCGGCCACGCCCATGCGCGCGGCCCGCAGCCGCACCTGTCCTGCGGCTTCCTCGCCGCTGACATAGACCACGTCATTGCCGCCGCGCGCGATGGTCGCCGCGGTCTGTAGCAGCAGGGTGGACTTGCCGATCCCCGGATCGCCGCCCATCAGCACCGCAGAGCCCGGCACCAGCCCGCCGCCCAGCGCACGGTCGAACTCGGCAAGGCCGGTCGACTTCCTGACCGGCAGCTTGGTCGGCGCGTTGAGCGGCTCGAACGCCAGCGCCCGGCCCCCGCGCGACAGATCATGCTTGGCCGAAAACACCGTCGCCGGCGCATCCTCGACCAGCGTGTTCCATTCCCGGCAATCGGCGCATTGCCCCTGCCATTGCGAGGACACCGACCCGCAGGCCTGACACACATAACGGCGTTTCGACTTAGCCATGGCGGCGAGCCATAAACGGAACAGAATTAGAACGCAATTGCATTGGCGCGGCTTTGCGGGTTACACACTGCCATGCGCCAGAAGGAACTGCGCCTTGCCCTTGTCTGCTACGGCGGCGTCAGCCTTGCGGTCTACATGCATGGCATTACCAAGGAAATCTGGCACCTTGCGCGCGCGAGCCGGGCCTTCAACCAGCCTGCCGCGCCCCCGCTTGACGGGGTGGCGGGAGCCTATCGCGACTTTCTGCAGGAGATCGAGCGCACTGACGGACTGCGCCTGCGGGTCTTGCCCGATATTCTTACCGGCGCGAGCGCGGGCGGGATCAACGCGGTGTTCCTCGCACAGGCGATCCATTCCGGGCACAGCCTCGAACCGCTGACCGATCTGTGGCTCGAGAATGCCGACGTCAGCCGCCTGACCGATCCCGATGCCGAGCCGATGTGGCGCTATGCCAAGTTCTGGGCGCAGCCGATCGCCGAGTGTTTCCTGCGCCGCCCGGGCAATGCGGTGAGCGAGACGGTCTCGCCCGAAACCCGCGCCGAGGTGCGCCACAAGGTCTCGCGCTTCGTGCGCGGGCGCTGGTTCAGCCCGCCGTTCTCGGGGTCGCGCTTCTCCGCGATGCTGCACGAGGCGCTGACCAAGATGGAGGCCGAGGGCGACGGCATCAGCCTGCTGCCACCGGAATATCCGATCGACCTGATCGTCACCGCCACCGATTTCCGCGGCCACCCGCAAACGCTCCGGCTCAATTCGCCGCCGCAGGTCGAGGAGATGGAACACCGCCTGCCGATCTGCTTCCGTGCGCGGGTAAATGCCGATCCGGTGCAGCCGCTCGCGGACCGGCTCGAACTGGTGCTGGCCGCGCGCGCCACGGCGAGTTTTCCCGGGGCCTTCCCGCCGCTCAGGATCGCCGAGATCGACCAGCTCGCTGCCGCCGAGGGGCATCACTGGCAAGGCCGAGGCAGCTTCCTTGGCCGGATCATGCCGGTGCATATGCGCGACGGAACCATCGACGAGGCGGCGCTGATCGACGGGGCGGTGCTGGTCAATGCCCCCTTCGGCGCGGCGCTGGCGGCGCTCCACGGGCGCCCCGCCCAGCGCGAGGTGGACCGGCGTTTCGTCTATATCGATCCGCGCCCCGATGGCGGCACGCTGGTTCCGGGCGCGCGCCGGCGCAGAATCGGGTTCTTCGGGGCGATCTTCGGCTCGCTCTCGACCATCCCGCGCGAACAGCCGATCCGCGACGATCTCGACCGGATCGAACAGCAGTCGCGCGATGCCGCGAGGCTCAAGCGGATCATCATGGATCTGCAGCCCGATATCGACCGCGCGGTGGAAAAGCTGTTCGGCTTCACCTTCTTCCTCGATTCTCCCACGCCCAAGCGGCTCGCAGGATGGCGGGCCAAGGCCCAGCAGGCCGCTGCCGAGCGCGCGGGCTATGCCTTCGGGGCCTATGCGCTGACCAAGTTCGATGCGATCCTCGATCAGCTCGCCAAGCTCACCTTGCGCGCGGGGGGCACGCCTCAGGCCGATCACGCGCTGCTCGCGGCGGCGCTCCGGGGTGCGCTCGAGGCGCGCGGCCTCGAGCGGCTGACCGATGATCATGGCGGCGCGAGCCCGGCGGCGATCACCTTCTTCCGTGCGCACGACACCGGCTTCCGCATCCGCCGCTTGCAACTGCTGGCGCGCAAGCTGTCGCGCGACTGGGAGTTGGATCCCGACATTCCCGACGATGCGCTCGATCGCGCGCGGGACCGGCTCTACGGCATTCTCGCGCTCTATTACCGCGCGGACGAGGGTGTGCTGCACAACCCGCAGTTTGCAGAGCTCGCCGTCAATGCCATGGCGCGGCCGGGCGCGGTGCTCGATTTCCTCGCCGCAGAGCGGCTGCTGCCGACCACCGATCTCGCCGCCGAGGAGCTGCTGATCGCCGCGCTCGACGATATGCCCAAGGGGCTCAAGCGGCGGATGCTGCTGACCTATCTCGGCTTTCCGTTCTATGATGTGGCGACCTTGCCGCTCACGCGGCGTGAGGGGCTCGACGAATACAATCCGGTGCGGATCGACCGCATCTCGCCCGACGACGCGCGCTCGATCCGCGAAGGCGGAACGGCGGCGACCCTGCGCGGGATCGAGTTCTACAATTTCGGCGCCTTCTTCAGCCGCCATTACCGCGAAAACGATTACCTGTGGGGGCGCCTGCACGGGGCAGAGCGGATGATCGACCTTGTCGCATCGACCGTCGGCGGCAGCATTCCCGAGGCCCGCATCCGCGCCGCCAAGCGCGCGGTGTTCATGGCGGTGCTGGAGGAGGAGGAAATCGCCGGCCGCTGCCAGAAGGGGCTGGTCGGCCAGATCCGCTTGGAGGTGGCCGAGCGGATGGGGTGAGGCTTCCCTCTCCCCGTTCGGGCTGAGCTTGTCGAAGCCCTGCTCTTCCACTTCTGGCGCTGGCTCTCGAAGAAGGACGGCCCTTCGACAAGCTCAGGGCGAACGGTTGTTCAATTAACCACGCCGAAGAACAGCAGCATCACAAGCCGCGCATCCTCCGCCGTCGAACCGAAGCCGGGCGCGGCATTGTGGAATTGCCAGGGCGAGAACAGCAACAACCGGTTGAAGCGCGCAGGCACGCGCAGGGTGCGCTCCCACTTGGCCGGGAGGGTGGTGTCGCGGTTGACCACATCCTCGACCAGAGCGTTGATGTCGGCATAGCCCGAAGCGGCAATCTTTGCCGGGTCCTGCGGCACGGCTTCGAGCCCGGTCCGCTTGTGGCGGAAGAAGTCGGTGCCGCCGGCATCGGGGCGCGCGCAATCCTCGGGACGCGAGAGGTAGAGGATGCCCGAATAGGCCGCCGGATCGATATGCACCCCGCTCTTGCCCTTGTCGCCCTTGCGGGTCAGGCGGCAGGCGCCGTGCTGGGTGCCGGGTGCCGGCCCGAGCTTCACGCCCAACAGGCGCGAGACCGCAGCGTCGATCGCGGACGTATCGAGCGGCGTGGATGAATTGAGCCCCGGGAAATTGCCGTGCTGGCGCGCCGCATCATAGTCCAGCGCAAGCGCCGCCCGCCGCGCCGCCCAGGGGTCTTTCAGGAAATCGTCGACGATCAGGAGGGAGGGCAGCACAACCGCGCCCTCAGCCCCCGAACACGTCTTTCAGCTTGTCGAAGAAACCGCGGCTTTCGGGGCATTCCTCGCCGGTTTCGGTGGCGCGGAATTCCTCGAGGATTTCCTTCTGGCGGCGCGAGAGCTTGGTCGGGGTCTCGACCGCAATCTCGACCACCAGATCGCCGCGCCCGCGCCCCTGCAGCACCGGCATCCCGCCGCCGCGCACGCGCAACTGCTTGCCCGACTGGATCCCGGCGGGAATGTCGAGCCGGTTGGTCGAGCCATCGAGATCGGGGATCTCGACACAGCCGCCCAGCGCCGCCGTGGTGAAGCTCACCGGCACGCGGGTCATCAGCGTGGTGCCTTCACGCTCGAACACGGCGTGCTGCTTCACATGGAGGAAAATGTAGAGATCGCCGGGAGGCGCGCCGCGCTGGCCGGCCTCGCCCTTGCCGGCAAGGCGGATGCGGGTGCCGGTATCGACGCCTGCGGGAATATCGACCTTGAGGGCCTGCGCGCGGTCGACCCGCCCTTCCCCGCGACATTCGCGGCAGGGGTTCTCGATCACGCTGCCGCGCCCGTTGCAGGTGGGGCACGGCCGTTCGATCACGAACAGACCCTGCTTGGCGCGCACGCTCCCCATGCCGTGGCACAGGTTGCACTGGCGCTCGGAGGTGCCGGGGGTTGCGCCGGTGCCGTCGCAGGTGTCGCAGGATTGCGAGACCTCGATCTCGATCTCGGTGGACTTGCCGTGGAACGCCTCTTCGAGCGTGACCTGCATGTCGTAGCGCAGGTCCGCGCCGCGCCGGTTCTGCTGGCGCTGCCCGCCGCCGCCGCCAAAAGCGCTGCCGAAGATCGTCTCGAAGATGTCGCCGATATCGGCAAAGTCGCCCCGGCCGCCGCCAAAGCCGCCGCCGAAAGGACCGCCGCCCCCGCCGCCGTTCATGCCCTGGGTGAAGGCCTGATGGCCGTAGCGATCATAGGCCGCGCGCTTCTGCGGGTCCTTGAGGCAGTCGTAGGCCTCGTTGATCGCCTTGAACTTGGCCTCGCACTCATTGTCCCCCGGATTGCGGTCCGGGTGATATTTCATGGCGAGCTTGCGGTAGGCGCTCTTGAGCGTCGCGCCATCGGCATCGCGGGCGACTTCGAGTGTCTGGTAGTAATCGAGCTGGGCGCTGGACATTGTCGTGACCTATTCCCCGTGACCCGCCGCCGCCGATGTGCCGGAAAGGGGGACCGGCCACATCGGCGACGTTCGGGATGGCATCGGGGCCTTAGCCCTTCTTGTCTTCGTCGACCTCGGAGAATTCGGCGTCGACGACTTCCTCGTCGGCGGCCGGTTCTTCAGCAGTCTCGGCGGCAGCATCGGGCCCTGCGGCCTGCTGGTTTTCGTAGATCTGCTGACCCATCTTCATCGCCGCCTCGGTCAGCGCCTGAGCCTTGGCATTGATGTCATCGGCATCGCCGCCTTCAAGCGCGGTCTTGGTCGCTGCGATGGCGTCTTCGACAGCCGACTTGGTGGCGGCGTCGATCTTCTCACCGTGCTCGGCGAGCTGCTTTTCGGTCGCGTGGACGAGGCTGTCGGCCTGGTTGCGCGCTTCCGCGGCGGCCCGGCGCTTCTTGTCCTCTTCCGCGAACTTCTCGGCGTCCTTGACCATCTGGTCGATGTCGGAATCGCTAAGACCGCCCGAGGCCTGGATCTTGATCGTCTGCTCCTTGCCCGTGCCCTTGTCCTTGGCCGAGACCGAGACGATGCCGTTGGCGTCGATGTCGAAGGTCACTTCGATCTGCGGGACGCCGCGCGGAGCGGGCGGAATGCCGATCAGGTCGAAATTGCCGAGCAGCTTGTTGTCCGCCGCCATCTCGCGCTCGCCCTGATAGACCTTGATCGTCACCGCGTTCTGGTTGTCCTCGGCGGTCGAGTAGGTCTGGGTCTTCTTGGTCGGGATGGTGGTGTTGCGATCGATCATGCGGGTGAACACGCCGCCCAGCGTCTCGATGCCGAGCGAGAGCGGGGTCACGTCGAGCAGCAGCACGTCCTTGACGTCGCCCTGGAGCACGCCAGCCTGAATCGCCGCGCCCATGGCGACGACTTCATCCGGGTTCACGCCGGTGTGCGGCTTGGCGCCGAAGAAGGCTTCGACCACTTCGCGCACCTTGGGCATGCGGGTCATGCCGCCGACGAGGATCACCTCGTCGACCTGGTCCTTCGAGATGCCCGCATCGGCCAGCGCCTTCTTGCACGGCTCGAGCGTGCGCTGGATCAGGCCGTCGACCATCTTTTCGAGGTCGGCGCGGGTGATCGTTTCGACGAGGTGCAGCGGGGTGGTCGCCCCGCCTTCCATGCGGGCGGTGATGAAGGGCAGGTTGATTTCGGTCGTGGCCGCGCTCGACAGTTCGATCTTGGCCTTTTCCGCCGCTTCCTTCAGCCGCTGGAGCGCAAGCTTGTCGGTCTTGAGGTCCATGCCTTCCTTCTTCTTGAAGGAGTCGGCCAGGAACTCGACGATCGCGTTGTCGAAGTCTTCACCGCCGAGGAAGGTGTCGCCGTTGGTCGACTTCACTTCGAACACGCCGTCACCGATTTCGAGGATCGAGATGTCGAAGGTGCCGCCGCCGAGGTCATAGACCGCGATGGTCTTGCCGTCGTCCTTGTCCATGCCATAGGCGAGCGCGGCCGCGGTCGGCTCGTTGATGATGCGCAGCACTTCAAGGCCCGCGATCTGGCCGGCGTCCTTGGTCGCCTGACGCTGGGCGTCGTTGAAGTAGGCGGGCACGGTGATGACCGCCTGCGTCACGGTTTCGCCGAGGTAGCTCTCAGCGGTTTCCTTCATCTTCTGGAGGATGAAGGCGGAAATCTGCGAGGGGCTGTAATCTTCGCCGCCAGCGTTCACCCACGCATCGCCGTTCTTGCCCTTGACGATCTTGTAGGGGACCAGCTCCATGTCCTTCTTGGTCAGCGGGTCTTCAAACCGACGACCGATCAGGCGCTTGATCGCGAACAGGGTGTTGTCGGGGTTGGTGACCGCCTGACGCTTGGCGGGCTGGCCGATCAGGCGCTCGCCATCCTTGGCGAAGGCGACGATCGACGGCGTGGTGCGCGCGCCTTCAGAATTCTCGATCACCTTGGGCTTGCCGCCGTCCATGACAGCGACGCAGGAATTGGTGGTGCCGAGGTCGATACCGATTACTTTACCCATTTTTACCCCATCCATCTGGAAGTTTGTTGGACACCGCACATCGCGCTTCCCACGGGGCGGCAAAGCGCTTTGGCGGCTCGTTTGTGAGCGCGATATAGGTGCGGTTTTGCTTGGCACAAGACTTGGGAGCGCCTAGTTTTCGGCCAATCAGAAAGGGAGCGACAAGACGTGAAAATCATTGAGGGATCGGTTCGGGGTCTGCGGCGCGGTGTGCTGGCGGCAGGCGCAGCGGTTGCGATGCTGGGTCTTGCGGCCTGCGGCGGCGAGGCCGAGGCACCGGCGGCCGAGGCTGTGGCCGGGCAGGTGCCGGGCATGACCATCACCAACCCCCGCCTCGTGCTCGCGCCGGTCGCGGGCAATCCGGCGGCGGTCTATTTCGATCTCGCTTACGAAGGCGAACAGGGTCTCACCATCCGCAAGGCCGACGTCGAAGGCGCCGGCATGACGATGATGCACGAATATGGCGAGTGGGATAACAAGGTGCAGATGATGGAGGCTCTCCCCATCTCGCTGACCAAGGGCAAGAAGGTCGAATTCAAGCCCGGCGCGCTGCACATTATGGCGATTGAACCGCCCGCCAGTCTCAAGCCGGGCGACAAGGTCAAGGTCACGCTCACCATGTCGGGCGGCACCACGCAGGTGTTCGAAGCCGAGGTCCGCGCCGCGGGTGAAGAGCGCTGATTGACCGGCTGACCGGAGACGAACTGGCGGCGGTGCGGGTGGATGCACCGCCGCCGGTCTGTCCGGTCGGCGGCATCCGGCCGCTGACGGATGGCGAGATTGCTCTTGCCCGCAGCATTTTCCGCGATGCGCTCGACTATGCGCAGGTGACGATCCGGCGCCGCAAGTTCTTTGCCTTCCACCCACGCGAGGTGACGATGGCACCCATGGGTCACCTCCACTTCCATCCGCTGGCCACCCATTACTGCGACGATTTCGCCGAGGCACCGCTCGCATTGCAGGGCCACTTCATCCACGAGATGGTGCACGTCTGGCAGGCGCAGACCCGCGGGCGCTGGTATCTGGTGCTCCGCCGCCACCCGTGGTGCCGCTATGACTACGCCTTGAGACCGGGCCTCAAACTTGCGCAATATGGCATTGAACAACAGTCTGAAATCGTGCGCCACGCGTTTCTGCTCAGGAACGGCGCAAGGGTCGCAGGGGTCGCGGACGCCGCCGTTTATGACGGCCTGGTCGACTTTTCGGACCCGTCTGTTCCCGCCTGACCAGAAGCGGTCAGCTCTGCGGCCAGATCGACAATCGCGCTTGCCAGACCGCCGTCAACCGTGACCTTGCGCGATGCAGGGAACAGGCCCCCAACCCCATGGTCGATCCCGATCCCGCCGAGCGCGATCTCGCCGCGTTCAAGGCAACCGCCAACCACTTGTTCGAGATGTCGCCAGAGAAAATTCGGCCCGTTCGCATGAAGCGAGCTGTCGTCGACCGGCGCGCCGTCACTCACCACGATCAGGCAACGCCGCGCGCCCGATTGGCCAAGCAATTCCTGCTCCGCCCAGATGATCGCTTCGCCATCGACATTCTCGAAGAAGACTGCCGGCTCCAGCAGAGGCGCTAGCTGCTCTGCACTGGTGACGTCCCCGAAGCCCGAATAGACGATGTGCAGCAGATCGCACAGCCGTCCGGGATAGGGAGGACTTCCCTCGGCAAGCCATTGGCGGCGCGCGCGATTGCCTCTCCATCCGATGGTGGTGAAACCTGCCAGCATCGTCGCCGCGCCTGCCGCTGCGAGGCGCTCGAGCGCGACCAGCAACTCACCGGCAAGATGCGGCATGGCGGGCGCGATCGAGCCCGACTGATCAACCAGAACGCAGATGGCAGTCCCGCTCAGATCGGTCGCTGGAACGGCAACAGCGCGCGCCTGCGAGTAGGACTGGGCAAACTGCTTCTGCCGTTCCGCGGGATCAGCCGGTCCGAATTCGCGCGGTGGGCGTGTGTCCAGACCTTCTGCGGCAAGGAGTTCGAGCAAGCCTTCACCGCGGCAAACCCGGTCGAATGCCGTGGTGTAGGGGTGGTAGAAGGCTTCGGGCGGATCCCCGGCCGGACCGGAGCCCGCCGAGGACCGTGACTTGCGCGCCTGAAGGAACGCGAACGGCAACAGGATAATGATGGCGGCAGCAAGGAGCGCCTCTGCCGCCACCTTTTCAATCCGGCTTCTTCGCCACCGCCACCATCGCTGCGCGCAGCAGGCGGTCCTTGATCATCCAGCCGGCCTGCAATTCCTGCACAATGGTGCCGGGCTCGACGTCATTGCTCGGCACTTCGAGCATCGCCTGATGCTGGTTGGGATCGAGCGGCAGGCCCATCGCGGCGATGCGGGTGATGCCGTGGCTGGCGAACACCTTCTCCAGCTCGCGCTGGGTCGCCTCGAGGCCGAACACGAGCCCCTTCATGCTGTCGTCGGCGCGCAGGCTTTCGGGGATCGCCTGCACCGCGCGGGCGAGGTTGTCGGCGACGCTCAGGATATCGCGGGCAAAGCCGGTCGCGGCATAGGCGCGCGCCTCGTCCTTCTCGCGCTCGAGACGGCGGCGCACGTTCTGCGTTTCGGCCTGGGCGTAGAGAATGTCCTGCTTGGCCGCCTCCAGGTCGCGCCGCAGCGCGGCCAACGCCTCGGCGACGCTGTCCTCGGCGCTGTCTTCAGCGTTGTCGAGGAACTCCTCCGGCACACCCTTCAATTCGTCTTCGGCCGCTTGATCCCGCGGCTTGTCGTTGTCGATCATGTCGTATGGCTTCCATTCAAGCGATGAGCTTGCCCAGCGAACGGGCGGTCAGATCCACCATGGGGACAACCCGCGCGTAATTCAACCGCGTGGGGCCGATCACACCCAGCACACCGACCACCCGCCCCTCGCGATCACGATAGGGCGAGGCGATGACGCTGGAGCCGGAGAGCGCGAACAGGCGGTTCTCGCTGCCGATGAAAATGCGGGTCGCCTCGGCCTCGCGCGCCGAATCGAGCAGCTCGGCGACCGACTGCTTGTTTTCGAGATCTTCCAGCAGCATCCGCACCCGCTCGATATCGCCGAGCGCGGCTTCATCGAGCAGGTTGGCTGCCCCGCGCACGATCAGCACGGGGCGCGCAGCGGCGTCCTCGCTCCATACCGCAAGGCCGCGCTCGACCAGATCGCGCGAGGCATCGTCGAGCTGGGACTGGCCGTTGGAAATCTCCGCCCGCATCGCCGCCGCCGCTTCAGCCAGCGTGCGGCCCGCAAGCCGCGCGGTGATGTAGTTCGACGCCCGGTCAAGCGCGCCGGGGCTCAAGGCTCCGCCAATGGTGACGACGCGGTTCTCGACCCCGCCATCCTCGCCCACCAGAACCGCCAGAGCCCGCCCCTGCCCGAGATCGACGAGGGAGAACTGGGCCAACCGCTGTTCGCGCGGGGCGACCAGCACCATCCCCGCCGCGCCCGACAGGTCAGACAGAATCGCCGAGGCCTGCTTCAACGCCGCCTCGACCGGCCCGGCCTCGGCCAGACGCGCTTCGATCGCCGCCTGTTCCTGCGCCGTGGGCTCGGCCACACGCATCATCCCGTCGACGAAAATTCGAAGCCCCGCATCGGTCGGCATCCGCCCCGCGCTGGTATGCGGCGCGGCGAGCAGGCCCGCCATCTCCAGATCGGCCAGCACCGAGCGGATCGAGGCGGGCGAGAGGTTGAGCGTGCCATCTGCCGCCAGCGTCTTGGAGCCGACCGGCTGCCCGCTCTCGATATATTCCTCCACCACCCGCCGGAAAATCTCGCGGGCGCGCTGGGTGAGTTCGGTGACGGGAAGCGATGCCATGGGGGCAATCTTAGTCTTTGCGCTTGCCGCGACAAGTGGCGCACGCCTAATGGCCAGCAAGCCTCAAACGGAGTTCCCCATGCGCCCTTCAGGACGCGCGCCCGATGAAATGCGCGCCATCACGATCGAAACCGGTTTCACCAAGCACGCAGAAGGCTCCTGCCTGATCGGCTTCGGCGACACCAAGGTGCTGTGCACCGCGAGCGTCGAAAAGGGGGTGCCGCCCTGGCTGCGCGGCAAAGGCGAAGGCTGGGTGACGGGCGAATACTCGATGCTCCCGCGCGCCACCCACACCCGCGGCGCGCGCGAGGCAGCCAAAGGCAAGCAGTCGGGCCGCACGCAGGAAATCCAGCGCCTGATCGGGCGGAGCTTGCGCGCCGTGGTCGATCTGCAGAAGCTCGGCGAGCGACAGATCACGCTCGATTGCGACGTGATCCAGGCCGATGGCGGCACCCGCACGGCGGCGATTTCCGGCGCGTGGATCGCGCTGCGGCTCGCGGTCAACGGGCTGATGGCCTCGGGCGACATCAAGCATGATCCCATCGCCGCGCAGGTCGCCGGCATTTCCTGCGGCATCTACAAGGGCACCCCGGTCCTCGACCTCGACTACGACGAGGATTCGAACGCCGAAGCCGACGGCAATTTCGTGCTGCTCTCGGGCGGCAAGATCGCCGAGGTGCAGGCCACCGCCGAAGGCGCGACCTATGACGAGGAAGGCCTGCTGCGCCTGCTGCGTCTCGCCCGCATCGGTGCCGACCGGATCTTCGCGGCGCAGCTGGACGCGGTGCGATGACACGCCGTCTCGGTTCGGGGTCTCTGGTGATTGCCACGCACAACGCGGGCAAGCTGAAGGAGATCGCCGCACTGCTCGAGCCTTACGGGGTGAAGTGCATCTCGGCCGGGTCGCTCGGCCTGCCCGAGCCGGCCGAGACCGGCACCACCTTTGCCCAGAACGCGCTGCTCAAGGCGCGCGCCGCCGCCGAGGATTCGGGCCTTGCGGCGCTGGCGGACGATAGCGGGCTCTCGGTGGCCGCGCTCGATGGTCGTCCCGGCGTCTACACCGCCGACTGGGCCGAGCGGCAGTGGTTCGAGGGCGCGCCGGGCCGCGACTGGTACATGGCGATGGGCAAGGTCGAGGGGATGCTGGCCGAAAAGGGCGCGGACGTCGATCGCTCCGCCGCCTTCCACTGCGTGCTGGCACTGGCATGGCCTGACGGTGAATATGCGATCTACGAGGGGCGCTGCGAAGGAAGCCTGACCTGGCCTCCGCGCGGGGTCATGGGCTTCGGCTATGATCCGGTGTTCGTCCCTACCGGCAGCGCGCTGACCTTCGCCGAGATCGCGCCCGAGCAGAAGCACGCCATCAGCCACCGCGCCGATGCCTTCGCCAAGCTCGTTGCCGAGCAGTTCGGCTGAGCGCTTCTAGCGCCGCGCGACATGGTCCGCCGGGTCGATCCGGTGGCCCCAGACATTGCCCGCAGGCCAGTAGCGGCACACCAGCACTTCGTCGCTGGCGGTATGCGCCACCGCGCAGCCGACCTCGCGGGTCTGTGGCCAGATGATCTGGGTGTAATGCGCCACATCGCTCCAGCGCCCCGTGCGCGAGACATCGGGGAAATTGCCGGGGCGGAAGTGGCGCTTCTCCTCAAGGAAGAAGCCGACCTTTTCCCAGGCGGTCCAGTAGCCCTTCGGCCCGCGCCACAGGTTCTCGCCCTGCCCCTTGCGCACATCCTGCGGGGCGTGATCGTAGAGGTTGTTGCGCGCCAGATGCCGTGCCCAGCCCGCCGCATCGCGCGCCAGCCTGTCGCTCCACACCAGCGGCGGCAGGCCGACATCATCGCGGGCAAGGTTATGCGCATCGAGCCAGTCGCGCTGGTCGGGATGATGATCGCCCGAGGCTTGCGGCAGCGCTGGCGCGGCTGTCATAAGCAGGGCAAGGCAGACAATACGGGCAATGGTGCTCAAGCGGGGAAACCTTCCTTCGGGCGGGGACTATCCCGCCCAAACGGTTAAGCGAGGCTGAAAATTCCCATCGTGGCGCGCGCGCTCTACATCCACTGGCCCTTCTGCGCGAAGAAATGCCCCTATTGCGATTTCAACTCGCACGTGCGCGAGGGCGTGGACATCGCGGCGTGGCAGGCAGCGCTGATCTCCGACATGCGCGCCGAGGCGGAGGTAGCATGGGGGGAGGCGCTGACCTCGATCTTCTTCGGCGGCGGCACGCCCTCGCTGATGCCCCCCGCCTTGGTCGCGGCGCTGCTGGCCGAGGCCGAGCGTCTGTGGGGCTTCGATCCGGGAATAGAGATCACGCTCGAGGCCAACCCTTCCTCGGTCGAGGCGGCGAATTTTGCCGCGCTAGCGGGCGCTGGGGTGAACCGCGTGTCGCTCGGGGTGCAGTCGCTGGACGATGCGGAGCTGAAGTTCCTCGGGCGGCTGCACGGGGCGGACGAGGCGCTGGCGGCGCTGGAGACGGCGCAGACGCATTTCGGCCGTGTCAGCTTCGACATGATATACGCCCTGCCCGGCCACACGCCCGAACTGTGGCAGGAACGCCTGACGCGTGCCCTTTCTTTCGGCACGGGGCACCTCTCGCTCTACCAGCTGACCATCGAACCCGGCACGCGCTTTGCCAGCGATGTGCGGCGGGGAAGACTGGTGCCGCTGGATGACGACGAGGCTGCCCAACTTTTCAGCATCACCAAGAGCCTCACTGAAGCGGCGGGAATGCCTGCCTACGAAACGAGCAACCACGCGCGCGCAGGCGAGCAGAGCCGCCACAACCTCGCCTATTGGCGCTATCAGGACTACGCCGGCATCGGCCCCGGCGCGCACGGGCGGCGCGGGGGCGTAGCGACAGTGCGGCACAAGAAGCCGGAGAATTTCCTCGCTGCTGTGGCTCGGCAGGGTGACGGGATCGCCGAGGCGCGCGCGCTGCCGGTCGCCGATCAGGCAGCCGAGGCGCTGCTGATGGGGCTGCGCCTGACCGAGGGCATCGACCTTGCCGCACTCTCGGCCCGCTTTGCCTTGCCGGTGTCCGGGCTGATCGACGAAGCAGCCCTCGCCCGCCTCGCGGGCTTGGGACTGATGTGGCGCGAAGGCGACCTGATCGGGGTTGCGCCGCCGGGGCGCTCGCTGCTCGACAGCCTGCTCGCCGAAGTCGTGGCCGACACGCTGGTCGCGGCATGAGCGCTGCCGATCTGATCGCGGCGTGGCAGGCGCACCTTGCCGACAACCGCCGCCGCTCGCCCCACACGGTGCGCGCCTATGTCGCCGCCGCGCAGAGGCTGGTCGCGGCGAATGGTCTTGCCGACTGGCAGGCGGTCGCCCGCACGGAAGCGCATCACCTGCGCACCTTTCTTGCCGCGCGCCGGGCCGAGGGGATCGGCAATGCCAGCGCCGCGCGCGAGCTGTCCGCGCTCAAGGCCTTCATCGCCTTTGCGCGGGCGCAGGCGGGTGATCCCGACCCCGCCGCCCCGCGCCTGCGCGGTCCGCGGTTGAAGAAGGGCCTGCCCCGCCCCGTAACCCCCGACGAGGCGGTCAATCTCACCGAACTGGTCGACGGGCTGGCGGGCGAGGAATGGATCGGTGCGCGCGACCGGGCGGTGCTGCTGTTGATGTATGGCTCGGGCCTGCGGATTGCCGAGGCGCTGTCGCTGACCGGGCGCGACGCGGCTCTCGGGGAGGTGTTGCAGGTGACCGGCAAGGGCGGCAAGCAGCGCATGGTGCCGGTGCTGCCGATCACCCGCGCCGCGGTGGCCGACTATGCGCGCCAATGCCCATGGCCGCTCACGCCCGCCGAACCGCTGTTCCGCGGGGCCAAGGGCGGACCGCTCTCGCAGGGCATGGTGCAGAAGGCGATGGCGCAAGCCCGCCGTGCGATCGGTCTGCCCGACACCGCGACCCCGCACGCGCTGCGCCATTCCTTCGCCACCCACCTGCTGAGCGCGGGCGCCGACCTGCGGAGCTTGCAGGAACTGCTCGGCCACGCCTCGCTGGGTTCGACCCAGATCTACACCCGCGTCGATGCGGCCAGCCTGCTCGACAACTATCGCAATGCCCACCCGCGCAGCTAGGCGGGATCAGGACGGGTCATTCTCGTTCTTCTCGAAAGCGGCGACCGGCTTCCACGTCACGAAGCGGTAGATGTAGATCGCCACCCCGGCGAGCACGAGCGCGACGATGGCATAGCCGGCGAGCTTCTCGTAACGGTCGATCAGCCCCGCCAGCGCTTGCCCGCCGAGGATCAGCAGCCCGTTCCAGATCAGCGAGCCGAGGAAGGTGAACATGCTGAACCGCCACACGCTCATTCGCGCAAGGCCTGCGGGCAGCGAGACGATGGTGCGCAGCAGCGGCGAGAAGCGCAGCAGGAACACGATCCAGTCGCCATACTTGCGGAAGATGTCACGCGCCTTGGTGAACTCGTCCCACTCGAAGGTCAGGATGCGTCCCCAGCGGTCGATCACCTTCTTGAGCGTCTCTTCGCTCCAGCGGTAGCCCAGCCAGTACCAGAACAGGTTGCCGACCACCGTGCCCGCCGTGGCGATCAGCCACAGCGCGATGCCGTTCATCTTGCCCTGCGCCACCAGCACGCCCGCCGCGCCAAGGATCACCTCGGACGGCACCGGCGGGAACACGTTCTCGAGGATCATCAGCACGAAGATGCCGAGGTAGCCGCCCTTGTCGAGCAGGGTGAGCAGGAGTTCGGTCATCGGGTCTTTCCGTCAGTTCTGCTCAGGCGCGGCGCGGCGCTCGGCCAGGCGACGCTCGATCGCGTCCCAGATCATCGCCGTCGTATCAGTGTTGTTGAACCGGTCAATCGCGACGATGCCGGTGGGCGAGGTGACGTTGATCTCGGTCAGCCACTGGCCGCCGATCACGTCAATGCCCACGAAGGTGAGGCCGAGGCGCTTCAGATCGGGACCGAGCGCGTCGCAGATTTCCTGTTCGCGCTTGGTGAGCTGCGTCGGCTGCGCAGAGCCGCCCATCGCGAGGTTGGAACGGAACTCGCCCTCGCCCGGTATCCGGTTGATCGCACCTGCGACCTCGCCATCGACCAGCACGATGCGCTTGTCGCCCTTGGCAACCTCGGGGAGGAAGGGCTGCACCATGTGCGGTTCGGGCCAGGTCTGGTTGAACACCTCGAACAGCGCGGTCAGGTTCTCGCCGTTCTCGGGCACGCGGAAGATCGCCTTGCCGCCATTGCCGTGGATCGGCTTGACCACGATCGCGCCGTGCTTGTCCATGAAGCGCCGCACTTCCTCCACGCTGCGCGTCACCAGCGTGGGCGGCATGAATTGGCGATAGTTCAGCACCATCACCTTTTCAGGGGAGTTGCGGACATTGGCCGGATCATTGACGACCAGCGTATGCGGCGCGATCCGCTCCAGCATATGCGTGGCGGTGATGTAGCCCATGTGGAACGGCGGGTCCTGCCGCATCAGCACGACATCGACATCCGCCCCGAGATCGAGCCGCACCTGCTCAGCCCGGGTGAAGTGATCGCCCTCGACCCGCTGCACCGTCACCGGATAGGCATGGGCGAACAGGCGGTCATCTTCGTCGAGCGTAAGGCTTTCGACATGATATTCGTAAACGGTGTAGCCCCGCGCCTGAGCCGCCAGCATCAGCGCGAAAGAGCTGTCACCGGCGATATTGATCCGGTCGATGGGGTCCATCTGGACGGCGATACGCAAGGTCATTCATTGGGCTCCATGGGGATCAGCCGAAAGGCATCCACGCGTTTTCGATGTGGGTCGGCTTGTGGCCGGGTGCAAGCAGGATGACGTCGATGCGGATATCCTCGCCTTGGGTCGCATAGTCCTGCCACACCATCTCCACCGCCGCCGCCACGCGGGAAAGCCGGCGTTCGTCGATGGCATCGGCAAGGCTGGCGGCCCGCGCGCGCCACTTGACCTCGATGAAGGCGATCAGGCCGCTGCGCTTGGCGATCAGATCGATCTCGCCAGCCTTGGTCTTCACCCGTTCGGCGACGATCTGCCATCCGGCTTGTGCGAGCCACATCGCGGCCTCGGCCTCGCCCGCACGGCCGCGCTGGTCGGCTTCTTGGCGCTGTTCAGGCGTGCGCGGCGTGGTCATGCGCCTTTCAGCTCCAGCGCGCGGGCATAGAGCACGGCGCGGTCGATCCCGGTTGCCTTGGCGACAATCCCCGCCGCCTTGCCCGGCCCGGCCTCGGCGAGCGCCGCGCGTAGCAAGGCATCGGTATCGAGCACCGGCGCCTCGTCCTCGCCCGGCGGGCCGATCAGCAGCACGATCTCGCCCTTGGGCGGGTGCGCTGCGTAATGTTCTGCAAGGCTTGCGGCGGTGCCGGTGCGGCATTCCTCGTGCAGCTTGGTGAGTTCGCGCGCCACCGCCACCTCGCGCTGCGGCCAAAGCCCCGCGATCGCGCGCAGCGACTTCTCGAGCCGGGGCGCGGTTTCGTAGAACACCAGCGTCGCCGCGACATTCGCCAGCCCTTCGAGCGTTTCGGTGCGCGCCTTGTCCTTGACCGGCAGGAAACCGGCAAACAGGAAGCGGTCGGACGGCAAGCCCGCCATCGCCAGCGCCGATACGGCTGCGCAGGGGCCGGGGATGCTGGTGACCGTGACGCCGGCCGCCCGCGCCTCGCGCACCAGACGATAGCCCGGGTCCGAGATCAGCGGCGTGCCCGCATCTGACACCAGCGCAACCGGCGCCTGCCTCGCCTCGTCGATGATCCGCGCGCGCACCTGCGGCGCGGCGTGATCGTCGAGCCGCTGGAGCCGCGCCTTGATCCCCAGATGTTTCAAGAGCTTGCCCGTCACCCGCGTATCCTCGCAGGCCACCAGCGCCGCGCCTTGCAGCACGGCAATGGCGCGCAGGGTGATGTCGCCAAGATTGCCAATCGGGGTCGCCACGATGTAGAGCCCGGGTTCGGGAGTCCCTGCGGGGATGGATGGAAGCGCGCTCGTCATGACGGGCGGAGCATTGAAGCACCAGCGAGGGGTCGGCAAGGATGAACCACAGCAAAGCGCCGAAATGGGCAGGATGGCTGGCGACTGCCACAGGGCTGCTGAACCGCCGCACCCTGACGCTGGCAGGGGCCGCGCTGCTGACCGGGGCCTGCGCGGTCGTGCCCAAGAGCGATGCGCCCGCGACCACAGCCCCGCCCCCGCCCGCGCCCGAGCCTTCAGCCACCGCGCTGCCGACCGATTCCGGCCGCCACCGCATCGCGCTGCTGGTGCCGATGAGCGGCGAGACCGCACCCGTCGGTCAGGCGATTGCCAATGCCACCACCATGGCGCTGCTCGATACCAATGCCGACAATCTGCGCATCACCACCTATGACACCTCGACCGGGATCGAGGCTGCCGCGCGGCAGGCGATTGCCGATGGCAACAAGCTGATCCTCGGCCCGCTGATGGCCGATGCCGTGCCCGCCGTGCAGTCCACCGCCCGCGCTGCCGGGGTGCCGGTGATCGCCTTCTCCAACGACACCAGCGTCGCCTCGGCCGATGTCTTCGTGATGGGCCACAACCCCGAACAGGCGATCCGCCGCTCGGTCGAATTCGCCCGCGCGCGCGGCGCGACCCGCTTTGCCGCGCTGCTGCCCGAGGGCGACTACGGCACCCGCTCGGCCTCGGCGCTCGGCAATGCCCTGCGCGATTTCGGCGGGGTGCTGGCGCGCAAGGAAAGCTATGCGCGCGGCAACACCTCGATCCTCAGCGCCGCACAGCGGTTGCGCGCGGCGGGCGGCTATGACGCGGTGCTGATCGCCGATTCCGCCCGGCTCGGGATCGAGGCGGCGGACGAATTGCAGCGCGGCCAGGGCCCACGCACCCGCATCATCGGCACCGAATTGTGGAGCGGGGAAACCGTGCTCGCCCGCGCCGCCTCGATGGAAGGGGCGATCTTCGCGGCGGTCTCGGACCAGCGCTACAAGCGCTTTGCCGAAAGCTACGAAACCCGCTTCGGCACCAAGCCCTACCGCATCGCCACGCTCGGCTATGACGCCGTGCTGCTGACCCTGCGGGTGGCGCGCGAGTGGAGGGTCGGCAGTCCCTTCCCCAAGGGCGAGCTTTATGATCGCGGCGGGTTCCTCGGCGTCGATGGCCCGTTCCGCTTTGCCCGCAACGGCATTGTCGAGCGTGCGCTGGAAGTGCGCGAGGTGCGCGGGGGCGATGTGGTGGCGGTCGATCCGGCGCCGACCGGCTTCGGCAAGCAATAGCAGGCGGCGCGGGGCAGGCAGGTTTGCGCAAAACCCGCCTGCCGCGCTTGTGAGCGGCCTGCGGGCGGGCCTATAGCTGGGTCATGTCCGACACCACCCCCGACGATCTCTTCGCCAACACCCCCACCTCCAGCGGCGATTACAACGCTTCCGCCATCGAGGTGCTCGAGGGGCTGGAGCCGGTGCGCCGCCGTCCGGGGATGTATATCGGCGGCACCGACGACCGCGCGCTCCACCACCTCGCCGCCGAAGTGCTCGACAACGCGATGGACGAGGCGGTCGCGGGCCATGCCACCCGGATCGAGATGCGGCTCGAGGAAGGCAACCGCCTCTCCATCGCCGACAATGGCCGCGGCATTCCGGTCGACGAGCATCCCAAGTTCCCGGGCAAGTCGACGCTCGAGGTGATCCTCGCAACGCTCCATTCGGGCGGCAAGTTCTCCGGCAAGGCCTATGCCACCAGCGGCGGCCTGCACGGCGTGGGGGTGAGCGTGGTCAACGCGCTCTCCAGCCACACCCGCGTCGAAGTGGCGCGCGACAAGCAGCTCTACGCGCAGGAATTCTCGCGCGGGATCACGCAAGGCCCGCTCCAGACGCTCGGCGCGGCACCCAACCGGCGCGGCACCACCGTCGCCTTCACCCCCGACACCGAGATCTTCGGGGACCGCCAGTTCAACCCCAAGCGCCTGTTCAAGCTCGCCCGCTCCAAGGCCTATCTGTTCGCCGGGGTCGAGATCCGCTGGAAATGCGCAGCCAGCCTCGCCAGCGAGGATGTGCCCGCCGAGGCGACCTTCAAGTTCCCCGGCGGCCTTGCCGATCACCTCGCCGAACAGGTCGGCACGCGCGAATGCGTCACCGCCCAGCCCTTCACCGGAATGCAGGAATTCGCGGCCATCGATGGCGTCCCGCAAGGGCGGGTCGAATGGGCGATCGCTTGGCCGCTCTATTCCGACGGGGCGACCAGCTGGTATTGCAACACGGTGCCCACCCCCGACGGCGGCACCCACGAACAGGGGTTGCGCACCGCATTGACCCGTGGCCTGCGCGCGTTTGGCGAGCTGGTGGGCCAGAAGAAGGCCAAGGACATCACCGCCGACGACGTGATGACCGGCGCGGAAGTGATGCTCAGCGTCTTCATCCGCGATCCGCAGTTCCAGTCGCAGACCAAGGACCGCCTGACCTCGCCCGAGGCCGCGCGCCTCGTCGAGAACGCGGTGCGCGACCATTTCGACCACTTCCTTGCCGACAATATGGAACGCGGCAAGGCGCTGCTGGGCGAAGTGATGGAGCGCATGGACGAGCGCCTCAAGCGCAAGGCCGAGCGCGAGATCAAGCGCAAGAGCGCGACCAACGCGAAGAAGCTGCGCCTGCCCGGCAAGCTTACCGATTGCTCGGGCGAAGGCGGACGCGAGACCGAGCTGTTCATCGTCGAAGGGGATTCGGCGGGCGGTAGCGCCAAGCAGGCGCGGGACCGCAAGAGCCAGGCGATCCTGCCGATCCGCGGCAAGATCCTCAACGTCGCCTCCGCCACCAACGACAAGATCCGCGCCAACAGTGAGATCGCCGACCTTGCGCTGGCGCTGGGCTGCGGCACGCGCAAGGACTGCAACGCCGACAATCTGCGTTACGACCGCGTCATCATCATGACCGACGCGGACGTCGACGGGGCGCATATCGCCACGCTGCTGATGACCTTCTTCTTCCAGGAAATGCCCGACATCGTACGGCGCGGGCACCTCTTCCTCGCCCAGCCCCCGCTCTACCGCCTCACCGCCGGCAAGGAGAGCCGCTACGCCCGCGACGACGCGCACCGCGCCGAGCTGGAAGCGACCGTGTTCAAGGGCAAGAAGGTCGAGGTCGCGCGCTTCAAGGGTCTGGGCGAGATGAACCCGCAGCAGCTGCGCGAAACCACCATGGCGCCCGAAACCCGCAGCCTGATCCGCATCACCCTGCCGCAGGAGTTCGAGCAGCGCGCAGGCGTGGCGCGACTGGTGGACGAGCTGATGGGCCGCAACCCCGAACACCGCTTCAACTTCATCCAGAACCGCGCCGGCGATGTCGACCGCGATCTGATCGATGCCTAGGGCCTTCGCCCTTGCGCTGGCGCTGTTGCTGGCGCTGCCGGGCAGCCTCGCCACGCCGCTCGCTGCGCAGGAGCCCGTCCCGGCGGTTGCCGATGCACCGACTCCGCTGGAGGAGCGCAGCCTGCAGGTCGTCATGCTGCTTAATGGCGAGGCGATCCCTGAGGACGTTTTCAGCCGCGAATTCCAGGCCGCGATCCCCGCCGCCCAGATCAAGGCGCTCTCCGCCAGTTTTGTCGCGCAATTCGGCGCGGCGGTGGCGGTCGATCTGCTCAGCCCGCGTGACGGGACCCGCGCGGTGCTCCACATCCGCTTCGAACGCGGGCTGGCCAAGGGCAGCATCGCGATCGAACCCGCGCAGGAGAATCGCGTCAGCGAACTGCTGTTCACCTCGGTCGATTCGCTCGCCGTGGCAGGCGACACGCCCGACAAGATCGCCGCCGACCTTGCCGCCCTGCCCGGCACCGTCAACGCGTGGTTCGCACCGCTTGACGGCGGCGCGCCGGTGATCGCCATCGGCGCGGACAAGCCGCTCGCGCTGGGCTCCACCTTCAAGCTCTATGTGCTGGCCGCGCTGGCCGAGGATGTGAAGGCAGGGCGGCGCAAGTGGTCCGATGTCGTGCCGCTCACGGAAAAGAGCTATCCCAGCGGGCGCTTGCAGGACTGGCCGCAAGGCGCGCCGCTGACGCTCTACACGCTGGCGAGCCTGATGATCTCCATCAGCGACAACACCGCCACCGATCAGCTGATCACAGTGCTGGGGCGCGAGCGCATCCTCAAGCTCATGAAGGACAGCGGCCACGCCAATCCGGGCGCGAACGATCCCTTCCTGACGACGCGCGAACTGTTCGTGCTCAAGACGATGGACCCGGCATTCCTCGATCGCTGGCGCACCAAATCACCCGACGCGATCACCGCTGCCGAGGTGCTGATGCAAGTCGCCAATCCCTCGCTCGACGAGGTCAACGCCGCGTTTGCGCAAGGCCCCAAGGCGATCGACATCGAATGGTTCGCCAGCCCAGCCGATCTGGCGAAGCTGCTCGCCCACATGCGCAAAACCGCCGATCCCGCAGTTTTCGCAATCATGGCGATCAACCCCTCGGCCACGCCGACGATCAAGGCCAATTGGCCCTATGCCGGCTTCAAGGGCGGGAGCGAGCCGGGGGTGATGAACCTCACCTGGTTGCTGACCGACAAGGCCGGGCGGGACTGGGTGCTGACGCTCGGGTGGAACAATCCCGCAGCCGCGCTCGATGAAGGCAAGCTCGAAGGCATCGCCCAGCGCATCCTGTTGCTGCCTCACTGATTTGCCAGCCCCCTCCCCCCTTGCGCGGGGCGAAGTGCGCCCTTATCGCTGGCAGCGAAATTCAGTCTCACAGGAAAACTCATGACCGATCAGCCGCAGCGTTTCGAAGGCACCAAGTCCTATATCGCGACCGAGGATCTGAAGGTGGCGGTGAACGCCGCTGTGCTGCTGCGCCGCCCGCTGCTGGTGAAGGGCGAGCCCGGCACCGGCAAGACCGTGCTGGCGCATGAAATCTCCAAGGCGCTCGATGCCCCGCTGATCGAGTGGAACATCAAGTCCACCACCAAGGCGCAGCAGGGCCTCTACGAATATGACGCGGTCGCCCGTCTGCGCGACGGCCAGCTGGGCGACGAGCGCGTCCACGACATCAGCAACTACATCAAGAAGGGCAAGCTGTGGGAGGCCTTCACCTCCGAGAAGCTGCCGGTGCTGCTGATCGACGAGATCGACAAGGCCGATATCGAGTTCCCGAACGATCTGCTGCAGGAACTCGATCGCATGAGCTTCGACGTCTACGAGACGATGGAGCGGATCGAGGCCAAGGTGCGCCCGATCGTCGTCATCACCTCGAACAACGAGAAGGAACTGCCCGACGCCTTCCTGCGCCGCTGCTTCTTCCACTACATCAAGTTCCCCGATCGCGAGACGATGCAGGAGATCATCGACGTCCACTTCCCCGGCATCCAGAAGGTGCTGGTGAAGAAGGCGATGGATATCTTCTACGACCTGCGTGAAGTGCCGGGCCTCAAGAAGAAGCCCTCGACGTCCGAACTGCTCGACTGGCTCAAGCTGCTGCTCAACGAGGACATGCCGCTCGAAGTGCTGCAGGACAAGAACCCGGCGAGCGCGATCCCGCCGCTGCACGGCGCGCTGCTGAAGAACGAACAGGACATCATGCTGTTCGAACGGCTGGCGTTCATGGCACGGCGCAACCCGAGCTGAGGATGATGGCGCGCACGGCCCCGCCGGGGCGTTGCGCGGTCATTGTGCGATCATTGTACGATCATTGCAGCGTCATCCGGTGTTCCACGTGAAACACCGGAGACCACCTCGCGCGCCTCAGTCGAAGCTGTAGGCCAGCTCGAAATCGCCCCAGCGCCGCCCGCCGATCACCAGCGGGACATAGACGTTGCGGACCACGAAGTAGCTCTCGCCGTCGCCTTCCTGGCGATAGACCGCCATCATATAGGGCGCTGACGAGGCCTTGGCCTTGCGGTCGATGGCTTCGAGCATGATGCGGCCGTTGCGGCAGAACTGGGTGTCGTGGTTGACATCACCCGTCGGCGTGCGGCTGCGCTCGGTCAGGTGGGTGGGAAGGAAGCCGTTCATGTCGGTGCAGGCCGCCGCCAGCACACGGCTGTCGCCAGCCTTGGCGCGATCGAGGAACGGCCGCCACTCGGCATTGGCCCAGTCGGTCAGGCGCGTGCGGAACAGCTGCGGGTTGGTGCCGGGCACGGTGATGTAATCCGTATCGAACAGCGCCGTCATGGTGATCCCGCCCGCGGCCAGTGCGGCCTCGGTATGCGCCACAAGTTCGCGCGTCATCGCCTGCGCCTGCTCCACCATCGCGCTGTCTTCGGGGCTGAGGCCCGCCTGCACGATGCGGTCGAACATTTCGGAGGCGGTGAATTCCAGCTCCTCCATCTTGCGGTGCGCGCCGTGGAGGCGGTCTTCATTGCTGCGCGCGGCGGCATCGAAGCTGGTGAGCACGCGCTGCACCTTGTCGACATGGCTGGAGATGGTGCCGGTGGAACGGGCGATCACGTCGTTCTGCTTGTCGACTTCCTCCACGAGGCTGCCGACGCTCGCCATGGTGCTCTCGATCCGCGCGACCGAGGCCTTGGCCTCGCCGCTTGCCCGGGCACCGGCCTCGATCCGGCCGATCACCATTTCCGCCTCACCGCCGAGCGCGTCGATGGTCTGGGCGATTTCCTCGGTTGCCTTGCGGGTGTCGCTGGCAAGGCTCTTCACCTCGCTCGCCACCACCGCGAAGGTGCGGCCCGCATCGCCTGCGCGCATCGCCTCGATCGTGGCGTTCAGCGCGAGGATGTTGGTCGTCTCGGCGATGTTGTCGATGTCCTGCGCGGAGCGGCGCACCTGCTCCATTGCGGCGGAAAAGCTGGTGACGTGCTGGCCGAGCGTCTCGACCAGTTCGATCAGCCCGCCGATCTGCGCCAGCGAGGACTGGATCAGCGCGGTGCCTTCAGCGAGACGATCAATCGCGCGTTCGGACAACAGCCGCGCCTCGTCGCTCGCTTCGGCCACCTTGGTCTGGTCGGCCTCGAGCGCGCGGACGGTTTCGGCCAGCGCCTCGTGCTCGGACCGCAGCGTCTTGGACGAGGCGATCACCGCCTCGACCACGCCGGCCACATCGGTGCAGCCCACCGTCACCGCGCCGCAACTCTCCGGGATCATCCCCAGCGCGTGGGCATTGGCGGTGTCGATAGCGATCTGTTGCATGGTGATATGCGGCCCCTTGTTGTGGCGCCCGCCCTAGCGCGAGGATGGTAAGCGAAGCGTTAAGACCTGCGGCTTTCTCCCCTCAAGAATGGGGACTGGTCAGGCCCGCCCGTGCGGGTTAAGCACCGCCCATGTTTTTCAATTTCGTCGACGAGCTGCGGGCTGCCGGGATCGGTGCCTCGTTCAAGGAGCACCTCACGCTGCTGGAGGCGCTCGACAAGGACGTGATCGAGCAGACGCCCGAGGCGTTCTACTATCTCAGCCGCGCCACCTTCGTGAAGGATGAAGGCCTGCTCGACCGCTTCGATCAGGTGTTCCACAAGGTGTTCAAGGGGATCATGACCGATTACGGCCAGAACCCGGTCGATATTCCCGAAGACTGGCTGAAGGCGGTGGCCGAGAAGTTCCTCACCCCCGAAGAGATGGAAAAGATCAAGTCGCTGGGTGACTGGGACGAGATCATGGAGACGCTCAAGAAGCGGCTCGAGGAACAGGAAAAGCGCCACCAGGGCGGCAACAAGTGGATCGGCACCGGGGGCACCTCGCCTTTCGGCAACTCCGGCTACAACCCCGAAGGCGTGCGGATCGGCGGCGAGGCCAAGCACGGCAAGGCGATCAAGGTCTGGGAAAAGCGCGAGTTCAGGAACCTCGACAACACCAAGGAACTGGGCACCCGCAACATCAAGATGGCGCTTCGCCGGCTGCGCCGCTTCGCCCGCGAGGGCGCGGCGGACGAGCTTGATATCCCCGGCACCATCGAAGGCACCGCCAAGCAGGGCTGGCTCGATATCCGGATGCGGCCCGAGCGCCGCAATGCCGTCAAACTGCTGCTGTTCCTCGATGTCGGCGGCTCGATGGACCCCTTCATCAAACTGGTGGAAGAGCTGTTCAGCGCCGCCACCGCGGAGTTCAAGAACCTCGAATTCTTCTACTTCCACAACTGCCTCTACGAAGGCGTATGGAAGGATAACAAGCGCCGCTGGCAGGAACGCACCAAGACCTGGGACGTGCTCCACAAATACGGGCACGATTACAAGATCGTCTTCGTCGGCGATGCCGCGATGAGCCCCTACGAGATCACCCATCCGGGCGGCAGCGTAGAGCATATGAACGAGGAAGCGGGCGCGGTGTGGCTGCAGCGCGTGGCCAACACCTACCCCGCGACCGTGTGGCTCAATCCGGTCCCGGAGAAGCAGTGGGGCTATTCGCAGTCGACCAAGATGATCAAGCAGCTGATGGGCGACCGGATGTATCCGCTGACGCTCGAAGGGTTGGATGACGCGATGCGGGAGCTCTCGCGGAAGCACGGGGCTTGAGCGACGGGATCGAGCTGCCGGAAGGGATCGCCCTCAACGATCCGCGCCCGACAGCGGCCTCGGCTCCCTATACCTACTTCATGCCGTTTCCCGAGGAACTTGCCGCGCTCGGCCCCGGCGACGGCGTCAAGGTGACCTTCCACGAAACGGCGGGTGGCCGTGAATATGACGGCGAGCGCATGTGGGTGCTGGTCGAGCGCATCGAGAACGGATTTGTCGTGGGCAAGCTGGACAACGAGCCTTACGACATGCCCTCGATCAGGCTCGGCGATCCGGTGCGGATCCCGCTGACCCATGTGATCGATTGCACTTTCGCAGCCGGAAAACCCGCGCCATCGGTCCCGCAGCGCCGCGAATACTGGGACCGATGCTTTGTCGATGCCTGCGTGGTCGAAGGCCGTAGCCATGCGGATTACCTCTACCGCGAGGAACCCGACATGACCGGCGCAGACGACAAGTATCCCGACAGCGGTTGGCGCATTCGTGGCACGAACGAAGCAATCGCCGAGGACGAGGAGCTCGGCGAGAAACCGATGTATATCGCGCTCGGCAAGGTCTTGAACGCCGACGACCGTTGGCTGCATCTTATCGACCGTGAGATAGGCTGTGCCTTCCAATGGTCCGCGGAACGCGACGACTACATCGAACTCGAATGACCCCGCCCCGTCACACCCGCTTCGAAGCCGTCCGCCTCCGGCTCGAGGCCTTCGACCCGGGCACGGGCTGGCGGCTGTGGGTCTATGAATTCCTGCTGTTCGGCTTCAAACAGGGCTGGGCCTGCCTGTTCGGCGGCCTGCTGCTGGCGTTGCTGCTGGGAACCCACCTGTTCTACCCCGACAGCGCACCCCTTCACCGCTATGACTTCCTGACCCTCGCCGCCATCGCCATTCAGGCCGGGATGCTTGCCTTCCGGCTCGAGACCTGGCGCGAGGCGCGGGTGATCCTCATCTTCCATATCGTCGGCACGGTGATGGAGCTGTTCAAGACGCAGGCCGGATCATGGACCTACCCCGAGGCGAGCGTGCTCCACATCGGCGCGGTGCCGCTGTTCTCGGGGTTCATGTATGCCGCCGTCGGCAGCTACATCGCGCGGGTGTGGCGGATCTTCGACTTCCGCTTCACGCACTATCCGCCTGCCTGGGCGACATGGCTGCTGGCGGCGGCGATCTACATCAACTTCTTCACCCACCACTACACCGTGGACATCCGCTGGGGCCTGTTCGCCGCCACGGCGCTGATCTTCTGGCGCACCCGCGTCCACTTCAGGAACTGGAGAGTGCATCGCTGGATGCCGCTGCTGGTCGGCTTCGGGCTCGTCGCGCTGTTCATCTGGTTCGCCGAGAACATCGCCACCTTCGCCAATGCCTGGAACTATCCGGGGCAGGAGCAGGAATGGCAGATGGTCAGCCTCGCCAAATACGGCAGCTGGTATCTGCTGATGCTGATCAGCTTCGTGCTGGTGACGCTGGTGCAACCAGTGCGGGAGCCGGATCAGCCCTTCTGATCGAGTTCCTCGTTAAGCAGCAGTCCGCAGCGCCAGAAGAAGAACGCCGGCACCAGACCCAGCACCGCGGCGCCGTAGAGCACATAGCGCACCGAATCCGCGCCGAAGCTCGGTTGCAGCAGGTCCGACAGCATTCCGAAGAACAGCGGTCCCAGCCCCAGCCCGATGAGGTTCTGGAAGAACAGCAAGGTCGCCGCCGCAATGGCCCTCGCCTTGATCGGCACGAGCCCCTGCGCGGCCGAATAGCATGGGCCGTAGTAGAACGAGTTGAACACGGTGGGGATGAACAGCAGCAGCAGCGCCAGCGGCCAGCTCGGCGCGTGATAGGCGGCAATCGCGATCGGCACCGCCAGCGCCATCCCGATTGCGGGCGCGCTCAGCACGTGGCGGCGATTGATCGCACCGAAGCGGTCGGCAAGGTATCCGCCGAGCCACGTCCCGAGCATCCCGCCCACGCCCGAAAGCAGGCCGAACCACAGCCCCACCTGCCCCGGGGTCATGTCGTGGGTGCGCTGGAAGAAGATCGTGGTCCAGGTGGTCTTGCCATAGGCGAGGAACGAGGCGGCAGAGCCGGCGAAGAGCAGCAGCACGAAAGCGCGCGAGCGCATCACCTCGGCCACGGCCTGTCCCAGCGGGAGCGCGGCAGGCTGGCTCTTCGCGTCGAGGATCGCCGCCGCATCGGCCTGACGCGGGTCTTTCAGGACGAACCACACGATCAGCGCCAGCCCCACGCCCGGCAGGCCGACGATCACGAAGGCATCGCGCCAGGTCATCAGATCGGCCAGCGTCCCGCCGATCACCATGCCGAGCAGCGTGCCGACCGGAATGCCAAGCGAATAGAACGCCAGCGCCGAAGCGCGCTTTTCGGGCGGCACCATGTCGCTGATCAGCGAATGCGCCGGCGGGGTGCAGCCTGCCTCGCCCACGCCCACCCCGATGCGGGCGAGCAGCAGCTGCACGAAGTTCTGCGCCAGCCCGCACAGCGCCGTCATCGCCGACCACACCGCCAGCGCGATCGCGATCAGTTTGGGCCGACTGGTCGTCGCGCGGTCGGCATAGCGGGCGATGGGAATGCCGAGCACGGTGTAGAACAGCGCGAAGGCGAGGCCCGTCATCAGCCCGATCTGGGTGTCGGAAAGCTTCAGGTCCCGCGCGATCGGCTCGGCGAGGATGTTGACGATCTGGCGGTCGATGAAGTTGAAGATGTAGACCACCAGCAGGATCCACAAGGTGACCCGGATCGACCGCTCACCGGCTGTCCCGACATTCGTGCTCGCCATCGGCTCCCAATCCTCTCGCGGTGACGGTTCGTCCGCCATCCATTGTCATGTCATTGCAGGGGCGTTGCGGGGTCTTTGCCACCGCTTTGACGCCATTCAATACAGCAGGTGCGGCCGCACTTCGGCCACCCATGCGGCCTCGTCATGTGACGCCATGACGTCAAGGTCATGCGGCGTGGCGGCCGGGTCGTCGACCCACTGCCGTAGCGAAGGCCCGCCGTTGATGACGTCGATCGCAAGCCGGGTGAGCTCGTATTCGTAAGGGAAATCGCGCCACAGCGGATAGTCGGGATAGAGCCGCCGGATCGCCTTGAACGCCAGCGCCTGAAGCCGCCAGGGGCGGAAGGCGTGATGTTCGTAGAACCGCCCTTCTGCATGCATCATCAAGGCGTTGCAGAGCTTTCCTGCGTGCTTGTGGAAGGTCGGTTCGAACCAGCACTCGCGGATCGCGCATCCCGCCAGCCAGTCGGGCGCCAGGCGCTGCATCTCTGTCAGCACCGCTCTGGCGTCAACGTCGGGAGCACCGAACAGCACCTCCAGCGGCCGCGTGGTGCCCCGCCCTTCCGACAGCGTGGTGCCTTCGAGCATCACCGTCCCGGCATAGCAGCGCGCCATGTTGACGTTGGCGGCATTGGGCGAGGGGTTGATCCAGAGGCGCGACGCCGGCCAGCCAAAGCTGCCCTCCTCGTCCGGCTGCCAGCCCTCCATCGCCACCATGTTATAGGCCACATCCAGCCCGAAATGTTCGATGAACCAGTGGCCCATCTCGCCCATCGTCAGTCCGTGGCGCATTGGCATCGGGGCGGCGCCCACGAAGCTTTCCTGCCCCGGGACCAGCAGCGTGCCTTCGACCGGGCGACCGGCGGGATTGGGGCGGTCGAGCACCCAGACTTCCTTGCCGTGCTTGGCCGCTTCCTCGAGCAGGTAGAGCAGCGTGGTGACGAAGGTGTAGATCCGGCAGCCGAGGTCCTGCAGATCGAACAGGAACACGTCCGCGCTCGACATCATCTGGCCCGTCGGCCGCCGCACCTCGCCATAGAGCGAGAAGATCGGGATGCCGTAGGCCGGATCGAACTCGTCCGCCGTCTCGACCATGTTGTCCTGCTTGTCGCCCTTGAGCCCGTGCTGCGGGCCGAAGGCGCTGGAAATGCTCACTCCTGCGCCGATCAGCGCATCGAGGCTGTGAACGAGATTTTCGGTGACGCTCGCCGGATGCGCCACCAGCGCGACGCGGCGGCCCTTTAGTCGGGCAAGCAGTTCGGGATCGGCCAGCAGCCGGTCAATACCAGTCTTCATGCGCCTTGGGGTGCAGCAGCCTCGCGGCAAAGGCAATGGCATTTGCGCCGCGCTTCCCTATATCCTTGTCCATGGACTGGACCAGCGCCCTTATCGCCGCCGCGTGGGCAATCATCCTCGGCGGAGCAGGCGGCGCGCTGACCGATATCGGCCAGTGGTATCGCGATTTGCGCAAACCGCCGTGGCAACCGCCCGACTGGCTGTTCGGACCGGCATGGACGACGATCCTTGGTCTTGCAGGGTGGAGCTTCTATGTCGGCCTCACCCGTGCGCCCACGCCCGAGGCGAAGCTGGGGGTTTATGCCCTGTTTGCCGCCAATTTCGTGCTGCACTTCTGCTGGTCGCCGCTGTTCTTCAAGCTCGGGCGTCCCGACTGGGCGCTGGCGGAGAACGTGCTGCTGTGGTGCTCGGTCACCGCGCTGCTAACCGTGCTGCCACGCCTTGTGGGCGACAGTTTCGCGGGCTGGCTCAACCTGCCCTATTTCATCTGGGTCAGCTTCGCCTTCATCCTCAACGCCAAGATCGTGCAGCTCAACCGGCCCTTCGGCACCTAGCGTTCGATGATCAGCGTGCGGCAGGCCTCGGAGTGGAATTCCGGCTTGCCCGGCGGGAAGCCCAGAGCCCAGAACTGCATCCCGCCATCGGGATGTTCGACGATCGCGTTGAGCGCGACCTGTGCAGGTGCAGGCAAAGCGGCGGCAATGCTGGCCTTGAGCACCAGCCCCTTATCGTCATGCGAGCAGGCAATCGCGATCGCATCGACCGGCGCGTCGCGCATCCCTTCGCGGAAGGAATCGAAGTCATAAGCCGCCCAGCGGCCCGAGGGCGAGAGATTGAACTCGCGGTAATAGGTATCGCCCAGCGGCTGCCAGAAGATCTCGAAGCAGGTGGTCTTCCAGAGATTGTCCATCCGCTCCGGCACGGCAGGGGGCGGCAGGATGATCGCGGGGACATGGCCGTCGAGCCGGAATTCGGCCTCGCAGCCTTGCTCGGTCGCGGTGACCGAGGCGGTGACGGCGCGGATCGGGCCGAGGTCGCAGGCGACATGGAGCATGAGCGGGTGCATCGCCCATCCATGCCCGCACCCCTTGCGAGGGGCAAGACTCTTCCCGTTACCCTTCCCCCCTGTTAAGCGCGCCCCCCATGAGCACCTACGAATCCGCCCTCCTGCGCCTGCTCGACGAGCGTGGCTACATCCACCAGCTGACCGATGCGGCGGGGCTCGATGCCCTTGCGGCCAAGCAGATCGTGCCGGGCTATATCGGTTTCGACGCGACTGCGCCGTCCCTTCACATCGGCAGTCTGGTGCAGATCATGATGCTGCGCCGGTTGCAGCAGGCCGGGCACAAGCCGATCGTCCTGATGGGCGGCGGGACGACGCGGATCGGCGATCCCACGGGTCGCGACGAAAGCCGCAAGATGCTGACCGACGAGACGATCGAGGCCAACGTCCAGTCGATCTTCACTGTCTTCGACAAGCTGTTGAAATTTGGCGATGGCCCCACCGATGCCGTGATGGTCAACAACCATGACTGGCTGGGCAAGCTGGGCTACATCCAGCTGCTTCAGGAAGTCGGCACGCACTTCACCATCAACCGGATGCTGACCTTCGATTCGGTCCGTCTGCGGCTCGAGCGCGAGCAGCCGATGACCTTCCTTGAATTCAACTACATGATCCTGCAAGGATACGATTTCAGGCACTTGTCCAAGGAACTTGATGTTCGCTTGCAGATGGGCGGATCGGACCAGTGGGGCAATATCGTCAACGGGATCGAGCTCGGCCGGCGCATGGACGGGGCCGAGCTGTTCGGCCTCACCACCCCGCTGCTGACCACCGCGAGCGGGGCCAAGATGGGCAAGACCGCTGCCGGCGCCGTCTGGCTCAACGAGGACCAGCTGCCCAGCTACGACTTCTGGCAATACTGGCGCAACGTCGATGATGCCGATGTTGGCAAGTTCCTGCGCCTCTTCACCGACCTACCCCTCGACGAAATCGCCCGCCTCGAAGCGCTCGAAGGCGCGGAAATCAACGCCGCCAAGATCGTGCTCGCCAACGAGGTGACGGCTCTGGTGCGTGGGCAGGACGCAGCGACCCGGGCCGAGGCGACCGCGCGCGAGACCTTCGCGGGGAGCGGCGCGGGCGAGGATCTGCCCACGCTCGCCACCGGGCCTGAAGGAATGCGCATCGCCGCGCTGCTTACCGACATCGGGCTCACCGCTTCGAACGGCGAGGCCAAGCGCAAGCTCGCAGAAGGCGCGGTCAAGCTGGAAGGCGAGACCATCACCGATCCGGCCCACCTCGTGCTCCCTGGCGAAGGCGAAACGCTGCGCCTCAGTCTCGGGAAGAAACGCCACGCTTTGGTGAAGCGCTGAACGCCCTTTACCAATTAGAAGCCTTTATCCGGCATTCCACCTAGCGAACCCGATTGCACAATGGAGGATCGCTGGGCGTGACTGGCGGAGCAAGTCTTAGCGTAACCGATATGCGGCGCGCGGCGCGGCATCCGGTCGACTATCCTGTGATCGTCGAGCATTTCGAGCACGGCGATCTCAAGCTGCATGTCTGCAACCTGTCGGCGCACGGCTTCATGGTCGACGATGCGCACCACCTCGCGCGCGGCGACCGGATCATCATCCGCCTGCCGGTGGTGGGCCGGATCGAGGCCTATGTGATCTGGACGCGCGATGCGCGGGCGGGTTTCCAGTTCGAGCGGATCATCCGCCTCGACGATTTCATCGCCATCATCGACGAGCTTCAGCCCAACCCGCGCCTGCGCCGTCCGCGCTGAGCCACAAGCACATCTGACAGCCGCACAAGTTTCACCTGCTTGGCAGGAGCGATGCCGCCTGCCATGGCGCAGCCGTGATCGAAGCTACCTCCCCGCTCCAGATCGGTGACTACCGACGCTACTGGCTCGCGCGCTTTCTGGCCGTGTTCGCGACCATGTCGCTGGTGGTGCTGCTGGGCTACCAGACCTACGAGGTCGCGCGCGCCGATTACGCGATGAGCGTGGCCGAGGCCTCGTTCTACCTCGGGCTGCTGGGGCTGGCGCAGTTCATTCCGCTGTTCGTGCTGACGCCGGTGGCGGGCCTTGCCGCTGACCGATTCGACCGCCGCCATGTCGCCGCCTTCGCCAACGGGATCGACGGCGGGGTGGCGGTGCTGCTGGCAGTGCTGACATCGGCCGATGCGCTGAACCTGCCGATCCTGTTCGCTCTCGCCGCCGCGCACGGGGCGGCGCGGGTTTTCGTCAATCCAGCCATGAGCGCGATCGCGCCCAACATCGTGCCCCCCGCCCTGCTACCGCGCGCCATCGCGCTGGGTTCGATCGCCTGGCAGACCGCCAGCGTCGCCGGCCCGGCGGTGGGCGGGCTGATCTTCGCGGGCTCCGAATGGCTGCCCCATGCGCTGTCTGCCGCGATGCTGCTCGCCGCGACGATGCTGATCCTGACTGTCCGCCCGATCAAGGCGCGCCACGACGGCCCGCCACTGAAGCCGCTGCGCCAGATCATCGAGGGGATGCTCTATGTCTGGCGCGAGCGGTTCCTGCTCGGCTGCATCACGCTCGATCTGTTCGCGGTGCTGCTCGCCGGGGCGACCGCGCTGCTGCCGGTGTTCGCGCGCGATATCCTGTTCGTGGGGCCGGAGGGC
This sequence comes from Porphyrobacter sp., assembly GCA_027531395.1. Taxonomy (GTDB): domain Bacteria; phylum Pseudomonadota; class Alphaproteobacteria; order Sphingomonadales; family Sphingomonadaceae; genus Erythrobacter. The sequence goes on from JAPZRO010000004.1 coordinate 897,824, forward strand.
CTCGGGCTTATGCGCGCCGCACCCGCGCTGGGCGCGGCGCTGGTCGCGCTGTGGCTGTCGTTCCGCCCGCTCGAGCGCGGGGTTGGGATGAAGATGCTGTGGGCGGTGGCCGCCTTCGGGGCCTTCACCATCGCCTTTGCCTATTCGCGCAGTTTCTTGCTCTCGCTCGCGATCCTCGCCGCGATGGGCGCCGTCGACATGGTCTCGGTGTTCATCCGCTCATCGCTGGTCCAGCTGTTCACCCCCGATGACAAGCGCGGGCGGGTGTCCTCGATCTCGGGCCTGGCGATCTCCGCCTCGAACGAGCTGGGCGAGATGCAGTCCGGCCTTGCCGCCGCGCTGTTAGGGGCAACCGGCGCGGTTGTGTTCGGCGGGGCGGGTGCGATATTCGTGACATTGGTCTGGGCGTGGTATTTCCCCGAATTGCGCCGCGCCAACAGCTTCGAGCCACAAGCGCTCAAAAGAGAGGTATCGACATGAAGGCTGACAACATTCTCGCCACCATCGGCGGCACGCCGCATATCCGCCTCGCACGGATGTTCCCGGATCACGAGGTGTGGGTGAAGTCCGAGCGCAGCAACCCCGGCGGCTCGATCAAGGACCGCATCGCGCTCGCCATGGTCGAGGACGCTGAGGCGCGCGGCGCGCTGAAGCCCGGCGGCACCATCGTCGAGCCGACCAGCGGCAACACCGGGATCGGCCTCGCCATGGTCGCGGCGGTCAAGGGTTACAAGCTGGTGCTGGTGATGCCCGAATCGATGTCGATCGAACGCCGTCGCCTGATGCTCGCCTATGGTGCGAGCTTCGATCTCACCCCGCGCGAGAAGGGCATGAAGGGCGCGATCGAACGCGCGCAGCAGCTGGTAGAGGAAACCCCCGGTGCGTGGATGCCGAGCCAGTTCGACAATGCCGCCAACCCCGCCGTCCACGCCCGCACCACCGCGCAGGAAATCCTCGCCGATTTCGCCGACACGCCGGTCGACGTGATGATCACCGGAGTCGGCACCGGCGGCCACCTCACGGGCTGCGCGGAGGAGCTGAAGAAGCACTGGCCCTCGCTCAAGGCCTACGGGGTCGAGCCCGAACTCTCGCCCGTGATCAACGGTGGCCAGCCCGGCCCGCACCCGATCCAGGGCATTGGCGCAGGCTTCATCCCTGGCAACCTCCACACGGCGGCAATTGACGGCGCGATCACGGTGGATGCCGAGGATGCGCGGGAAATGGCCCGCCGCGCGGCGCGCGAGGAAGGGATGCTGGTGGGGATTTCGTCGGGCGCGACGCTCGCTGCCATCGCCAAGCAGCTGCCGAAGCTGCCTGCGGGCAGCCGCGTGCTCGGGTTCAACTACGACACCGGCGAGCGCTACCTGTCGGTGCCCGACTTCCTGCCGGTCGAATGAGACTCGAACCACTGGCCTATGCCGATGGGGCAACCGCGCTGACCGGATGGCTGGCGCGGCCCGCAGGCGCGGCGCGCGCGGCGGTGGCGGTGTTTCCGACCTTCATGAACACCTCGCCGGGGGTTGAGGCCAAGGCGCTGGCGCTCGCCGAGGCAGGCTGCATCGCGCTGGTCGCCGATTTCTACGGCCCCGACGCACCGCATGATGCCGAGAGCGCCTTTGCGGCGATGGAACGACTGCGCGCCGATCCGCGCGCCATGCGGGCACGGCTGCACGCCAGCCTGACGGCGCTGGCCGGGATCGCGCCGGGGGTGCCGCAGATCGCGATCGGCTTCTGTCTTGGCGGGATGGCGGTGCTGGAGCTGGCGCGCGATGGCGCCGATCTGGCGCTGGTGGCAAGCTTTCATGGCCTGCTGGCGACGCCGCTCCCCGCCGCCGCGCCCATCACCCCGCGCATTCTGGTGTGTCACGGCGATGCCGATTCGCTAGTGCCCCGCAGCGACGTTACCGCCTTCTGGGCCGAGATGGACGGCGTGGCGGCAGACTGGCAGTTCATGTCGTTCGCGCAGGTCGAACACGGGTTCACCAACCCGCTGACGCCGGCGCGCACCCCCAATCCCGCCTATGATGCGCGGGCCGACCGGCAATCCTGGGCGGCGCTGATGGGACTGATCGACGACGTGGCCCCATTGCCGGCGTGACGCCGCGACGCAGGTCAGCCTTTCCTTAACCGTGTTGCGCTATCGCGGGGGATGCACAGCCGGCGCTCCGGCGCGTGCTCGCAACGAAGGGCGACCATGAAGTTCATCAAGCTCGAATCGCGCGGCGGCAATTATCTCGTCGTGGCCTCGAACGTGGCCTGGCTGCGCGTGGCCGAGAACGGGCAGACCAGCGTCGGCATCGTCGGCGGGCAACCGCTGCTGGTGGTGGGTTCACCGGAAGAGGTCGCCGCGAAGATTCTCGACGCAGCCGGGAACGAGCCGGATGCGGCACCGGCTGCGCCTGTGGCCTCCCCTGCTCCCGTTGCAGCGCCAGTTGCCGCGCCCCACCCCCAAGCCGAGCCCGCCCCCGCGCCGGCCCCTGCGCCCGAGCCGGAGCCCGTGATTGCAGCGGCCGAGCCGGTTCAGGCTGCACCAGTGCCAAAACCCGCGGCTACCCCTGCCCCTGCTCCCATCGGAGAACAACCCAAGCCCGCCATGCGCAAAGGCACCAGCCTGTCAGAGCGTATCGCTGCTGCCGCCGCGCCCAAGGTCAAGGCCGGCAGCCAGCGCTTGATGGGCGCACGCGAATAGCAATCAGCGCGGTGCGGCGTCGGTGTGATCAAGAATGATCGCAAGGCCGACCGAAAGCCCCGCCACGAACCGCTGCCGCCCGGTTTCGAGATATTCCTCGAGGCTGTGCGTGCGCCCGCCTCCTGCGCCGGTGCCGATGGTGAGCGCGGGGATGCCGAGGCTCATCGGAATGTTCGCATCGGTCGAGGACTGGTCGAGCCGCGCGGCAAAGCCTGCCGCCTGCGAGGCCTTCAGCGCCGCCGTCACCAGCGCATCTTCGCCCGGGGTCAGCCCCGCAGGCCGGTCGCCGATCAGCTGCGGCTCCACCGTGATCGCCCCCGCCACGGTCGAGCGCGCGGCATTCTCGGCGGCAACGCCAGCATCGGCCGCCGCCAGCACTGCCGCTTCAAGCTGTCCGAGCGCCGCCGGATCGCCCGAGCGCATGTCGACATCAAGCGTCACAAGATCGGGAATGGCATTGACCGAGGTGCCCCCGGCAACAACCGTCGCGGCATAAGTGGTGCGCGGCGCGGTGGGGACGGCAATCGCGTGGATGCCGCGCACCGTCTCCGCCATCGCGCCCATCGGATTGACGATCCCGAAGGCACCATAGGAGTGTCCGCCCGGCCCCTTGAAGGCGAGCCGGTAGCGCCGCGAGCCGACCCCGGCATTGACGATCCGTCCGGCATCGGCGTTGTCGACCGACAGGAAGGCCCCGATCCTCCCGGCATAAGCGCCCTTGGTGAACAGGTAGCGCACTCCGCGCAGATCGCCCGCGCCTTCCTCGCCCACCGTGCCGACGAACAGCACCGGCTGACGGGTGGTGATCGCATTGGCCTCCAGCAACCGCGCCCAGGCCAGCAGCGAGGCAAGCCCGAGACTGTCATCGCCGATACCCGGCGCCATCAACCGCTCGCCCTCGCGCGTCACCTTGATCGGCGTGCCTTCGGGAAAGACGGTGTCGAGATGGGCCGAGACGACGAACACCGGCCCCTCCTCGCGCCCGGGTCTCAGGCCGAGGACATTGCCCTCGGCATCGATGGTCACATCGGTGATCCCCGCATCGCGCAGCATCTGCGCGAACAGCGCGGCGCGCGCGGCCTCCTTGAACGGAGGCGCGGGGGTTTCGGTGATGCGGACGAGATCGGCGATCACCTGATCATACTGCGCATCAAGCTGTGCGTGGAGCGGGGCAGCGAGCGCGCTGGGGGAGCCGGTCCCGGCCTGCGCCTGAACGAATGGCAGGCTTGCCGCCAGCGCCAGCGCCGCCGCCATTCCCATCAACCGCCGTGCCGTCATCGCGCCGCTCCCTGTGTGACTGTCCGCCAGCAATCGCAGCCCGCCCGCGTGGCGGCAAGGGGGCGCGCGTGAAAGGCGTTGCCAATCACCGGCGCACTGTTAGCCTCGTGCCAAGGGCAACAGGAGTGCAAAGCAAATGACAAGGCGTCTGGCGATTTCGGGCATGGCAATTGCGATTGCGCTGGTGGCGGGACAGGTCGCTGCGGAAACCCCTGATCGCGCAGCACTGGAGCGGACCGTCGCGGCGCAGCACGATGCGACGGTGCAGGCGCTGCGCGACTGGATCGCGCTTCCCACCATCGCCGCCGAGAAGCGCGGCACGCCGGAAGGCGCGGAATACATGAGAAAGCTCGCGCTCGACGCGGGCTTCCAGCAGGCGAAGATCATCCCCACCGACGGAGTCCCGGCGGTGTTCGCGACGCTCGATGCGGGCGCGCCGACCACGCTCGGGATCTACTTCATGTATGACGTGAAGCAGTTCGATCCGGCCGAATGGGACAGCCCCCCGCTCGAAGGAACCCTGCGCGAGCGACCGGGCGAAGGGATTGCGCTCTACGGGCGCGGGGCGGTCAACCAGAAGGGGCCGGAGATGGCCTTCCTCGCCGCGATCAAGGCGATCCAGGCCAGCGGACGCAAGCTGCCGGTCAATCTCGTCCTGGTGGCCGAGGGCGAGGAGGAAGTCGCCTCGACCCACTTCGATCAGGTCGTCGCCGTGCCCGAAGTGCAGGCGGCGCTCGCCAAGGCGGTCGGCGTGTTCATCCCTGCCGCCAACCAGAACCGCGACGGCAGCGCCGGGATCACGCTGGGGGCCAAGGGCGCGGTCGAGTTCCAGCTGGTCGTCGGCGGCGAGACCTCGGACAAATATCCCAAGACCGACATCCACTCGTCAAACTATGCCCGCATCGAAAGCCCGGCATGGCGGCTGGTCAAGGCGCTCGACACGCTGGTGGCCGATGACGGCCACACCCCCGCGATCGACGGCTGGTTCGAGAACGTGCAGCCGCTCACCGCGCGCCAGAGGGAGCTGATCGCCCAGAGCATCAAGCCCGGTGCCGAGGAAGGCGAGAAGGCGCTGCTCGGGGTCGGCCGCTGGATCAATGACGAGGACTACCAAACCAGCCTCGAGCGGTTTTTCTCGCAGCCTACTGTCAACATCCAGGGCCTTGTCTCGGGCTATACCGGCGAGGGCGGGAAGACCGTGCTGCCGGGCCGCGCCGAGGCCAAGCTCGAATTCCGGCTGGTGCCGAACATGACCAAAGCCGAGGCGGTGGCGAAGCTCGAAGCCCACCTTGCCCGGCGCGGCTTCGATGATGTCCGGGTCACGGTATCAGGCGGCTACGGCCCCAACGAGACCGACGAGGATTCGGTGCTGATCCGCGCCCAGAAGCGCCTGTTCGACGAAAGCGGCATTCCCTACACCATCCGTCCGCGCAACGCGGGGAGCTGGCCGGGTGTGATCTTCAACGGTCCGCCGCTCAATCTGCCCGCCTCGCAATTCGGGCTCGGCCGCGGCAGCGGGGCGCACGCGCCCAACGAGTGGTTCCTGATCGAAAGCAGCGATCCCAAGGTGTTTGGGCTCGACAAGGCGACAATGGCCTATGTCGACTACCTCTACGTGATCGCCGAGGAAGCCGCGAAGTAGGCGCTAGTCGTCAGCCAGCAACGGCGCAGCGGCCTTGGCCATCTTGCCGTTGCTGTGGCCGACACCCGGAACGGTGCGGATCGACCATCCGAACGGCGTTTCCAGCGTCGCGGCGGTCTGCTTGGCAATGGCGAAGAACCGCTGTCCGCGCGCGAAGCGGTGCGGCCCTTGCGCATCGGCTTCAGGCGTCTTGCGCAGATCGGGATCGGAGCGGTCGGTATCGGCAGTGCCGAGCAGCACCGTTAACCGCTTGCCCAGCGCTGCGGCGAGCGCGCCCTCCTCCACCGGCGCATTGGCGAGGCCATAGGGAAAGCCGGTCTGCATGTCGGGCATCGTGTACCACCCGGCATTGGCCGAGATCGCCTGATCGATCCGCGCCCCGGGCATGAACAGCACGAAGCGGTGCACGAACTGCGCGCCGGCCGAGTGGCCGTAGATTGCGTAACGCGGGGCGCGGGTGCCGAAGCGCTGGCGGACATCATCAAACAGCGGCTCGATCACGGCGAAAGACCATAGGTTCCGTGGTCGTGGGGTTCCGTCTTCCTCGCTGAAATAGCCGGTGTTGTAGCCGCGCGAGCCGGGGAAATCCTCGCGGCTGAACTGAGGGACCACCGCGATGAAGCCATGCTGGCGCGCGAGCGCGGCCCATTCGTCGCGGTAGCGATCGGCATCGCGGTTTACGCCGTGCATCACGAAAACCACCGGCGTGTCGGGCGCAACCCGGTCGGGTAGCTGGTAATAGACCGGGAGATCGGGGCCTTCCCATCCGGTGAACACAAAGCGCCCGGCATTGCTCGCCTGCTGGGTGGCGGAATCGGGCTGCGCGAAGAACAGCGCCGCCGGAACCCCGAACAGCACCAGCACCGCGGCAAGGACGACCTGCCAGTTCCGCATCATCTTGCCCCTCGCGTGTAGCCCCGTGACGGATACAGCAAGGGCCGCCATGCGCAAACATGGCGGCCCCGGTTGTTCCTGCGACGCGCGGAGCGCTTAGGCGGCGGTCGCGAAAGCCTCGGCCGGAAGCTTCATCATGTATTCGCTGCCCGCTTCGAGCTTGCGACGCAGCGCGCCGGCATCTGGCAGGAAGCGTTCGGCATAGTAGTTGGCCGAAACCAGCTTGGCCTCGTAGAACGCCTTGTCCTCCGGCTCGCCCGCCAGCTTGGCGAGAGCCACCTTGGCCATCTTCAGCCAGAAGAAGCCGAGCGTCACGATCCCCATGATGTGCATGTAGTGATGCGCGCCGGCGCCGAGGTGGTTGGGGTTCGCCATCGCATTCTGCATGAACCACATGGTCGCCGCCTTCTGTTCGCCCAGCGCCTTTTCGAGGCGTTCGGCCACCGAAGCCAGCTCGGACACCTGCTTGGCCGCAGCGATTTCCTCGTCGATCATCGCGAAGAAGGCCTGGATCGCCTTGCCGCCGTTCATGGCGAGCTTGCGGCCGCACAGGTCCATCGCCTGCACGCCGTTGGCGCCTTCGTAGATCATGGCGATGCGGCTATCGCGCACGAACTGCTCCATGCCCCACTCGCGCACATAGCCGTGGCCGCCGTAGACCTGCTGCATGTTGTTGGCGATGTCGTAGCCCTTGTCGGTGCCGTAGCCCTTGATGACCGGGGTCATCAGCCCGATCAGCATGTCGGCAAGCTCGCGCTCCTCGGCGGTCTGGGCCTTGTGGGTGAGGTCCACCTGGAGCGCGCCCCACAGGCACAGGGCACGCATCGATTCGGTGAAGACCTTGGCGTCCATCAGCATGCGGCGCACGTCGGGGTGGACGAAGATCGGATCGGCCTTGGCTTCGGGGTCAGCCGGGCCGGTCAGCGCGCGGCCCTGACGGCGATCAAGTGCGTAGGTCACGGCGTTCTGGTAGGCTACTTCGGCTTGGGCATAGCCCTGGATGCCGACGCCGAGGCGCGCGGCGTTCATCATGATGAACATCGCGGCGAGGCCCTTGTTCTCCTCGCCCACCATGTAACCGGTCGCGCCGTCATAGTTGAGCAGGCAGGTGGCGTTGCCGTGGATGCCCATCTTTTTCTCGATCGAACCGCAGGTCACGCCATTGCGCTGCGCCGGGTTGCCGTTCTCGTCGAGGATGAACTTCGGCACGATGAAGAGCGAGATGCCCTTGGTCGAATCCGGCGCACCCGGGGTCTTGGCCAGCACCAGATGGATGATGTTGCTGGTGAGGTCATGCTCGCCGGCCGAGATGAAGATCTTGGTGCCGGTGATCGCATAGGTGCCATCGCCATTCGGCACGGCCTTGGTCCGGATCATGCCGAGATCGGTGCCGCAATGCGGCTCGGTCAGGTTCATGGTGCCCGACCACTCGCCCGAGATCATCTTCGGGACATACATCGCCTTCTGCTCGTCCGAGCCCTTGGCAAGGATAGCCGAGATCGCGCCGGCGGTGAGGCCGGGATACATGGCGAAGGCCTGATTGGCGGTGCCGCTGAATTCCTCGAAGACGAAGCTCAGCACATGGGGCAGGCCCTGCCCGCCATATTCGACCGGCTGGCCGAGCGTGCCCCAACCGCTTTCGACGAAGGCCTCGTAAGCTTCCTTGAAGCCCGGGGGCGTGGTGACGCTGCCGTCTTCGTGACGGGTGCAGCCATGCTCGTCACCCGCCTGATTGATCTGCGCGAGCACTTCCGCGCAGAACTTGCCGGCCTCGTTGATGACGGTGTCGATCATGTCGGGGGTGGCGTTCTCGAAGCCCGGCAGGTTGCCGTAGCTGGCAAGGTCGAGCACCTCGTTGACGATGAAACGGGTTTCGCGGGTGGGCGCGGTATAGGTCGGCATCACTTGTTCCCTTGGGTGAGCGGTCAGTATGCGAGGTTTAAACGTTGGCGCCGGGGTTCAGCGCAGGTCGAGCTTCTCGATCTCGGCCACGAAATCCGTGAGCTCGTTGATCGAGGAATCAATGTCGTCGCGCTGGGCCTTGAGCTTGGCGATATGCGCGCGGCACTTCTCGATCGTGACGCGGCGCTGTTCGACGCGGCCATCGTCGAGATCGTAGAGATCGATCATCTCGCGGATCTCGGTCAGCGAGAAGCCGACATTCTTGGCGCGCATGATCCATGCGAGCCGCGCACGGTCGCGCTTGGAATAGACGCGGGTCAGGCCGACGCGCGCCGGGCTGATCAGCCCCTCGTCCTCGTAGAAGCGCAGGGCACGGGCGGTGCAGCCGAATTCCGAGGTGAGATCGGAAATCGTGAACTGTTCGCGTTCGTGGATGTCGGGCCGGTCGAGATGGGCACCGTTGCGGCGCGCTTCGGCCCCGACGGCGCTGGCGGATTCGTTCTGAGCAGGAGCAGTAGCCATGCCCCTCCTCTACCTTCCCTTTACGTGAGCGTCAAGTCTTGACCTTTACGAGAACGGGACCGCCCTCACCCGTCTCGACGCGCCGGTAGAAGCAGCTCTGCGCACCGGTGTGGCACGTCGGCCCTGCCGCCTGCGCGCGAATCAGCACTGCATCCTGATCGCAATCGACCAGCACTTCGACGACATCGAGAAAGTGCCCGGAGGTCTCGCCCTTGAGCCATAGCTTGCCGCGCGAGCGCGACCAGAAATGCACTCTCCCGCTCTCCAGCGTGGCATCGAGCGCCTCGCGGTTCATGTGCGCCACCACCAGCACCGCCCCCGAAACGGTGTCGGTCACCACGGCGGTGAGGAGGCCCGCCGCGTCGAACTTCGGTGCAAAGCGGGCGCCCTGCTCGCGTTCCTCGGTGCTCAAGGTTTGGTCAGCCATCTGCCGGACTCCGAAAATCAGATCATGCCAAAATCGGCGCGCTCTTGCGCGGATTGTTGCACGTTCACAACAGCCCGTTGCAAAAAATGTCCCTCGCAAAGGTTTGCCCTTCCGAACCGTGCAACGTGATGGAAGAAGGCCCCAGGAACTTCTGCAAGGGGTTCTCCACCGAACAATGGCATCGCCTGATGCCACGTTCAGGGGGTGACCGGACCGCAGGACTGGCAGCGGGGTGCCAGCGCGACCGGTTGAACGATAAGGGACAGGATCCCGACGGCCAAAGCTAGGGGGTTGGCCGTCATCGCCCGAAAGGGTGGGTCCGAACCGTTTCGTCACGCGGCGCCCGGGGCTCACAAGGCCTCGGGCGTTTCGTTTTTCGGGCCGGGCGTTGGGCCGCCGCGCTGCGCACCTGGCTCATCAACCAGCGCAAAACAGGCGACGCTCACGCTGCGCGCACCGGCTTCCATCAGCACCGAGCGACAGGCCCGCGCGGTCGCGCCGCTCGTGAAGACGTCATCGACCAGCACCACATCGCGTCCCGCAATCCGCGCGCGGCGGCGTGGATGGACGATGATCGCTCCCGCCAGCGCACGGTCGCGCGCCTCGCGCCCCAGCCCGCCAAGGCTGGGCGTGCGCTTTCGGCGCAGCAGTCCATCGACCATCGCCTCGCCCTTTCCCATATTCGCCAGCTCGCCCGCCAGCAGCGCCGCCTGATTGAAGCCGCGCTGCCACAGCCGCCAGCGATGGAGCGGGACCGGCACCAGCAGCGCCCTTGCGCGCGCCGTCGGCGGATCGGGCAGCCGCGCCGCGATCAACCGCGCCAGCAGCCGCGCATGGGTGATCCGCCCGCCATGCTTGTAGTCGAGCACGAGCCGACGTGAGGCCTCGTTGTAGAGCGTCGCCGCGTAGACCGGCAGCGCGCCACCATGCACCAGCAGCGATCCGCTCTCCGCCTCGCCTCCGGGAATGTCGAGCAGCCCCCAGCAGTCGGCGCACAGCCCGTCCTGCTCGGCCAGCGCCGCACCGCATAGCGGGCAGCGCGGCGGATAGACGAGATCCACCAGCGGCTTCATGCTCCGGCCCAAGTGTGCGACCACTGCCATCAGCCTGAGTGTCGCACGGCTTGCACTCCGCTGGCAAGCACGGCAGGGCGCTGGCAATGAGCGCTCCCGCGATCCCGACCATCTTCAGCCCGCAGCGCCGCGACCGTCGACTGGAACGCGCGCGCTCGCGATACACGCGGCCCGATGCCGCGCGCTTCCTCGCCGAGGACATGATCGAGGACACGCTCGAGCGGCTTGCCTTCGTCCGGCATACGCCAGCTCGCGCGCTGGTCCTTGGCGAATGGACCGGCGCACTGGCCGCCAACCTCGAAACCGCTGGCGCCGAAGTGGCGGCGCCCGCGGGGATCGACCTCGAAGCGCCCTATCCGCTCGGCGGGTTCGATCTGATCGTCGTCACCGGGTTGCTCGATGCCGTCAACGACCTGCCCGGCGCGCTCATCCACCTGCGCAATGCCCTGGCACCCGGCGGGTTGGTGATCGCCCATTTCATCGGTGGCCAGAGCCTGCCCGCTCTGCGCGCCGCGATGCTCGCTGCCGAGCCTGACCGACCCGCGGCCCGCATCCACCCGCTGGTCGATCCGCGTGCAGCACCGGCATTGCTCCAGCGGGCGGGGTGGAAGGACCCGGTGGTCGACACCCACGCGCTGGCTGTGCGCTACAGTTCACTCGACCGGTTGGTCGCCGACCTGCGCGACCAAGGCCTCGGCAATGCCCTCGCCAAGCCCGCCGCGCCGCTCGGCAAAGCCGCCCTCGCCCGCGCCCGCGCCGCCTTTGCCGCGCGGGCCGAGGCCGATGGCAAGGTCACGGAGACCTTCGTGATCGTCACCCTCACCGGGCGACGGTCCCTCGCCGGAACCTAGCCCCGCGCCAAGGCCGCCTGCGCCGCCGCGAGCCGCGCGATCGGCACGCGGTAAGGCGAGGCGCTGACGTAATCGAGGCCGACGCTCTCGCAGAAGGCGATGCTCGCCGGGTCCCCGCCATGCTCGCCGCAGATGCCGAGCTTGATGTCGGGCCGCGTCTTGCGCCCGCGCTCTGCCGCCAGTTCGACCAGCTGGCCGACGCCCTCGATATCGAGGCTGACAAACGGATCGCGCGGGAAGATGCCCTTGTCGACATAGACCGACAGGAACCGCGCCGCATCGTCGCGGGAGACGCCGAGTGTGGTCTGCGTCAGGTCATTGGTGCCGAAGCTGAAGAACGCGCCTTCCTCGGCAATCTCGCCCGCCATCAGCGCGGCGCGCGGCAGTTCGATCATGGTGCCGACGAGGTAATCGACCCGCACCCCGGTTTCGAGGAACACCGCCTTGGCCTCCTTGTCCACCAGCGCCTTGAGGATCGCGAGCTCGCGCTTCGTGGCCACCAGCGGGATCATGATCTCGGGCAGCGGCGCCGCGCCGCTCGCCTGCTTGACCGCACAGGCCGCCTCGAAGATCGCGCGCGCCTGCATGGCGTAGATCTCGGGGAAGGTGATCCCGAGGCGGCAGCCGCGGTGGCCGAGCATCGGGTTGAACTCGTGCAGCTCACCCGCCCGGCGCTTGAGGTGATCGACCCCGAGGCCGGTCGCATCGGCCAGCTCGGCGAATTCCTCGTCGGCGTGCGGCAGGAATTCGTGCAGCGGCGGATCGAGCAGGCGGATGGTGCACGGAAGGCCCGCCATCACCTCGAAGATCGCGGTGAAATCGGCGCGCTGTTCGGGCAGCAGCTTGTCGAGCGCGCGGCGGCGGCCGGCCTCGTCGTCGGCGAGGATCATCTGGCGCACCGCGCTGATGCGGCTCGCCTCGAAGAACATGTGCTCGGTGCGGCACAGGCCGATGCCCTCGGCCCCGAACTGGCGCGCCATGCGGCAGTCATCGGGGGTTTCGGCATTGGTGCGCACGCGCATCCGGCGCAGCTTGTCGGCCCACACCATCAGCGTGCCGAAGTCACCCGCCAGCTCCGGCTCGACCGTGGGGACGATGCCGAGCATCACCTGCCCGGTCGCCCCGTCGAGGGTAATGGCGTCGCCTTCCTTCAGCTCGGTCGAACCGATCCGCAGCGTGCGCGAGGCGCGGTCGATCGAGACGGCACCCGCGCCCGAGACGCAAGGCCGGCCCATGCCGCGCGCGACCACCGCCGCGTGGCTCGTCATCCCGCCGCGCGCGGTCAGAATGCCCTGCGCCGCGTGCATCCCGTGAATGTCCTCGGGCGAGGTCTCGACCCGCACCAGAATGACCTTCTCGCCCCGGCCCGCCCATTGTTCGGCGGTATCGGCGTCGAGCACGATCTTGCCCGCCGCCGCGCCCGGCGAGGCCGGAAGGCCGGTGGTCAGCACGTGCCGCTCTGCCTTGGGATCGAGCGTCGGGTGGAGCAGCTGGTCCAATGCCATCGGGTCAACCCGCCGCACCGCCTCGCGCTCGTCGATCAGGCCCTCGCCCACCATGTCGACCGCCATCTTGAGCGCGGCCTTGGCGGTGCGCTTGCCCGAGCGGGTCTGGAGCATCCACAGCTTGCCGCGTTCCACCGTGAATTCGATGTCCTGCATGTCCTTGTAGTGGAGCTCAAGCAGGTCGAACACGCGGGCGAGTTCGGCATAGGCTTCAGGCAGGGCCTCTTCCATCGAGAGCGGCTTGGCCCCGGCGGCCTCGCGCGCCGCCTTCGTCAGATATTGCGGTGTGCGGATGCCCGCCACCACGTCCTCGCCCTGCGCGTTGATCAGGTATTCGCCGTAATAGGCCCTGTTGCCGGTCGCCGGATCGCGGGTGAAGGCGACCCCCGTGGCGCTGGTTTCGCCCATGTTGCCGAACACCATCGCCTGCACATTGACCGCGGTGCCCCAGTCGCCCGGAATGTCGTTCAAGCGGCGGTAGACCTTGGCGCGGTCCGAATCCCAGCTGTCGAACACGGCGCGGATCGCGCCCCACAGCTGTTCGTGCACGTCCTGCGGGAAAGGCTTGCCCAGCTCGTCCGCGACGATCTGCTTGTATTCCTTGACCAGCGCCTGCCAGTCGGCGGCGTTCATCTCGGTGTCGTTGTAGTAGTCCTTGTCTTCCTTGGCGATTTCGAGCGCTTCCTCGAACAGCCCGTGATCGAGGCCGAGCACCACGTCGGAATACATCTGGATGAAGCGGCGGTAGCTATCCCAGGCGAAGCGCGCATCGCCGCTCGACGTTGCCAGCCCCTCGACCGTCGCATCGTTGAGCCCGAGGTTGAGGACGGTGTCCATCATCCCCGGCATCGACACCCGCGCGCCCGAGCGGACCGACACGAGCAGCGGGTCAGCCGCGTCGCCGAAATTCTTGCCGACCGTGGCTTCGACATGGGCGAGCGCGGCGGCGACCGCACTTCGCAAACCGTCCGAGAAGTCCGCCCCATCCTTCAGATAGGCAATGCATTCCTCGGTGGTGATGGTGAAGCCCGGCGGCACGGGCAGGCCGATGCTGGCCATCTCGGCAAGGTTCGCGCCCTTGCCGCCGACGACGGTCTTGTCCTTCTGGCGCGGATCGGAGTGGTCGGCGGAGCCTCCGAATACATAGACCGTCTTCAAAGTCATGAAATTTCCCGCGAATGGTCAAAAGTTTCAAAGTTGACAAAGGTGACACCGTGTCACCCTTGCAAAGCGGCATTAACCCCCCTGAACTTGCTCACCTTGCGTGAAGGTGACGGACACAGGAGCAAGCGCCGGAATCATCCTTCGATCCGGCTGAAATCGGCGACCCGGTGGACAGCATCGCGGAAACGCCCCAGCAGCGCGAGCCGGCTGCTGCGTTTTTCGGCCTCTTCGGCGTTGACAGTCACCTCTTCAAAGAACCGGTCGATCGGGGCGCGCAACGTGGCGAGCGCTGCCATCGCATCGGCAAACCGCTCGGCCTCCACCGCCTCGGCAGCGCGAGGAGCGGCGGCATCGAGCGCGTCGATCAGCGCCTTTTCGGCCGGTTCGGGCGTGTAGGAAAGAGTCTGCGCCCCCTCGGTCGCCGCGAAGCCTTCCTTCTTCAGGATGTTCGCCGCGCGCTTGTAGCCCGCGAGGAGGTTGGTGCCGTCCTCGGTGGTGACGAAGGCCTGAAGCGCATGGACGCGGGCGAGCAGGCGGACGAGATCGTCCTCTCCGCCGAGCGCGAACACCGCGTCGATCAGATCGTGGCGGACGCCGGCCTCGCGCTGCTGGACCTTGAGGCGGTCGGCGAAGAAGTCGAGGAGGTCGCCCTCGGCCACACCCATCCGCAGGCCATTCTCGGTGATGATGCGGATGATGCCGAGCGCCGCGCGGCGCAGCGCGAAGGGATCCTTCGAGCCGGTCGGCTTCTCGTCGATTGCGAAGAAGGAACGCAGCGTATCCAGCTTATCCGCCAGCGACACCGCCACCGTCACCGGCGCGGTGGGCACATCATCGCCCTGCCCGACCGGCTTGTAGTGATCGCGGATCGCGTCCGAAACTTCCTGCGGCAGGCCTTCCTTGGCGGCGTAGTAGCCGCCCATCAGGCCCTGCAATTCGGGGAACTCGCCGACCATCTCGGTGACGAGATCGGCCTTGCAGAGGCGCGCGGCCTGTTCGGCCAGCGCGGGGTCGCCAGCGACGATCCCCTCCTCGCAGAGCCAGCGCGCCAGCTTGGCCACGCGCTCGACCTTGTCGGCGACGGTGCCGAGCTTCTCGTGGAAGGTAATGCGCGCAAGCTTCTCGGCATGAACGGCGAGCGGAGTCTTCTGGTCCTGCTCCCAGAAGAAGCGCGCGTCGGACAGCCGCGCCGCGAGCACCTTGCGGTTGCCGTCGACCACCACGCTCGCGTCGATGGGATCGATGTTCGCGGTGCAGACGAAGGCGTTGGCGAGCCTGCCCTGCGCATCCTCGCACACGAAATACTTCTGGTTCACCCGCGCGGTGAGCTGGATCACCTCGGGCGGCACGTCGAGGAAGGCCTCGTCAAAGCGGCCGAGCAGCGGCACAGGCCATTCGGTGAGGCCCGCGTTCTCGATCACCAGTCCCTCATCCGCCACCAGCGTGAGGCCCGCCTCCGCCGCAACCTTCTCCGCGCCTTCGCGGATCAGGCGGCAGCGTTCGGAGAAATGGACGATCACATGCGCGGCGCGCAGGGTTTCGACATAGGTCGCGGCGTCGGCGATTTCGACCGGGCCGGAATGGTGGAAGCGGTGCCCCATGGTGGTGCGCCCGCTCGCGATGCCGTCGACCTCGAATGGCACCACTTCGCCATCGAGCAGCGCGATGATGCCCGAAAGCGGACGCACCCAGCGCAAGCTTTCGGTGGTGAGCGAGGCGGCGCCCCAGCGCATCGACTTGGGCCATGGGAAGGCGCGGATGATCGCCGGGACGGCTTCGGCCAGCACCTCGGCCGTTTCGCGCCCGGGCTTTTCGACCACGGCGAAATAGACTCCGTCGCGCTCGACGAGCTGTTCGGCAGCGAGGCCGACCTTGCGCAGAAAGCCCTCGAGCGCCTGCGGCGGCGCGCCGACTTTCGGACCCTTGGTTTCCTCGCTGACCGCCGTCGTCGCCACCGGCAGGCCCTTCGCGATCAGCGCAAGGCGGCGCGGGGTGGCGAAGGCTTCGATCGCTTCGGCCTGCAATCCAGCCTTGGCCAGCGCCTCGCCAAACAGGCGCGCCAGATCCTCCTTGGCCTTGGGCTGCATCCGGGCGGGGATTTCCTCGCAGCGCAGTTCGAGCAGGAAGTCGGCCATCAGACGAGACTCCACCCGGGATATTTGGCCTGCCATTCGGGCGTCATCTTCTCGGCGTAGGCCTCGCAGGACGAGCGTGCGAGATCACGCACGCGGCCCATGTAGCTGGCGCGTTCCTGCACCGAGATCACGCCGCGAGCCTGCAAGAGGTTGAACAGGTGGCTCGCCTCGATCGCCTGTTCGTAGGCGGCAATCGGCACCCCGGCTTCGAGCGAGCGCAGGCACTCGGCCTCGGCGCGGCGGAAGCCTTCGAACAGGGTCTCGGTATCGGCGACTTCGAAGTTCCACTTCGACATCTGGCGCTCGTTCTCGAGGAACACGTCGCCGTAAGTCACGCCAGCAGTGTTGAAGGCGAGATCATAGACGTTGTCGACGCCCTGGATATACATCGCGAGGCGCTCGAGCCCGTAAGTCAGTTCGCCCGCGACCGGCTTGCAGTCGAAGCCGCCCATCTGCTGGAAATAGGTGAACTGGGTGACTTCCATCCCGTCGCACCACACCTCCCACCCGAGGCCCCATGCGCCGAGCGTGGGCGATTCCCAGTCGTCCTCGACGAAGCGGATGTCGTGCGCCAGCGGATCGATGCCGATCGCGGCGAGGCTCTGGAGGTAGAGCTCCTGGATGTCGGACGGGCTCGGCTTCAGGATCACCTGATACTGGTAGTAGTGCTGGAGCCGGTTCGGGTTCTCGCCATAGCGCCCGTCGGTCGGGCGGCGGCAGGGCTGCACGAAGGCGGCATTCCAAGGTTCCGGCCCGAGCGCGCGCAGGGTGGTCGCGGTGTGAAACGTGCCCGCCCCCATGCGCATGTCATAGGGCTGGAGGATCACGCAGCCATTGGCGCTCCAGAAGTCATGGAGCGTCAGGATCATGTCCTGAAACGAGCGCGCAGGGTCGCGCGGCGCAGGGGCAAAAGAGAGGGCAGCACTCATGGCGGCTCGCCATGGCGGAACACCCCCAAAGCGTCAATGCCGCAGCGCAGCAAGGCGTGGATGCACGGGGCAATGGTCGCATCTTGGCGACATAAAGTCAGGTCTGCTTGACATGGTCAGCGAATCGCGACATATAGTCATGCGTACCTGACATAACGTCAGGCCAACCTGATGAGGTGATCCGATGAAATTCCTCGAACAGAGCGTCGTCGTGAAGCAGTCGGTGCTCTTCGCGATGCTCCTGCTGAGCGGCTATGCCACCGGCGCGATCATTGCCAAGCTGATGAACGCGCTGGGAATTTGAGCCTGTGAAGAACCGCCTCAAGGTCCTGCGGGCGATGCGCGACTGGAGCCAGGCGGAACTCGCCGGGCGGCTCGACGTGTCGCGTCAGGCCGTCAACGCGATCGAGACCGGCAAGCACGACCCTTCCCTCCCCCTCGCCTTCCGCATTGCCCGGTTGTTCGAGATGCCCATCGAGGAGATTTTCGATGACGAAGCCTGATAGCGACGATTTCGCCATGGAGCCCTCCGACGGCGCGGTGCTGCTCAAGCGGGCCGGGCTCGGCATCGGCGGTGGCATTGCGCTGATCTTCATCGCCGGCATGATCGCCGGCTACACCAGCGGCGCGCTCGAACGCGGCGGCCCGGACCTGGTCGACGGCGCGATCCTTGCCGGAATGGTGCTGCTGGCGGCGTTGGTCGCGTTCGGCATCTGGCGGTTCTGGCCGCAGACCGTGGAAGAGCCGGTTGCCCCGCGCGTGCGCAGCGCCCGCCGGCTGTTCGCTGTCGCGATCGCGATCGGCCTGCCGCTGGGCTTCCTCCTCGGCGTGACCGACGAGGGTACAGGCGTGCTGCTGTCGAACGCCCCGGTCAGCGCCGGCATCGCTGCGATCGCCATTGTCCTGTGGCTGATCGCAGGGCCGCTGATCACCTGGCTGTGGTGGCAGAAGATCGACGAGCACGAAGCCGGTGCTTACCGCGAGGGCGCGCTGGTGGCGGCCCATGCCTATATCTTCATCACCCCGATCTGGTGGATGGCAAGCCGCGCAGGCTGGCTGCCCCCGCAGGAACCGATGCTCGTGCTGCTGGCGGTTACCGTGCTGTGGTCCGTTGTCTGGTTCGTCCGCCGCTACTTCTAGAATTTTCTTTGCCAATCAGCCCATTCCATCCCATCCTGATCCCTGAGGAGAACCCCGATGAAACTTGCCAACCTGCTTGCCCTGACCGCTGCCCCGCTGGCGCTGTTCGCCGCCGCCCCTGCCCTCGCTGACAACCACGCCTCCACCGAGACCGCCGCTGCTGTGCCTGCCACCGGCGGCAATGGCCCGGCGCTGTGGAAGGTCGCCGACGAGGACACCACGATCTACCTGTTCGGCACGGTCCACGTCCTGCCCCAAGGGATCGAGTGGTATGATGCCACCATCGCCAATGCGCTCGAAGGCTCGGACATGATCGTCACCGAGATCAAGATGGACCCGGCGAGCGAGACCAAGCTCCAACAGCTCAGCATGAGCATGGGGATGCTGCCCTCGGGCACCACCCTGCGCTCGCTGCTGACCCGGGAGCAGACCACCGCCTACGAAGCCGCGCTCGCCAAGATCGGCGCGCCGCCGGCCGCCTTCGACCAGCTCAAGCCGTGGCTCGCGGGACTCACCCTGTCGCTGATCCCGCTGATGCAGCAGGGCTATGATCCCAACAGCGGGGTCGAGAAGGTGCTGCTCGCCAAGGCCGGGACCAAGGGTCAGGGGGCGCTGGAGACCGCCGAATTCCAGCTCGGCATCTTCGACGGCATGCCGACCGAAGGCCAGGTCGCCTTCCTGATGGAAGCGGCCACGGGCATGGACGAGGTCAAGCCGACGCTCGACCGGATGGTGGCCGAATGGGCCAAGGGCGATGCCGATGCGCTGGCCGCGATCATGAACGAGGGCATGAGCGATCCGGCCGTGGCCGAAGCGCTGCTCTACAGCCGCAACGCCAACTGGGCCGAATGGATCGACACCCGTCTCGACAAGCCCGGCAGCGTGTTCATCGCGGTCGGCGCCGGCCACCTGGCAGGCACCAAGAGCGTGCAGGACTACCTCGCCCAGAAGGGCATCACGGTGACCCGGGTCAAGTAATGACCCGTGAGATCCGGGCGATGATCGGACGCTGCGCCGCCGCGATCATCGCCCCGCTCCTTGTTCTCGCGCTGGCCGGGTGCAGCGATGCCCCCGGTGAGCAAGCAGCCGGCCCGCCGCCGAACCCACTGCTCTACGAGATCGCCTCGGCCGATGGCGCGGTGGAGGGATGGATGCTCGGCACCATCCACGCCCTCCCCGACGGCACCGAATGGCGCACAACCGAGATCGGCCGAGTCATCGACACGGCCGATCTTCTCGTCGTGGAGATCGGCGAGCTGAAGGGCCGCGACGAGGGGCCCTCGATCTATTTCAGCCTTGCGCAAAGCCCTGGCCAGCTCCCGCTCGAACAGCGCCTTCCGCCCGAACTGCGCCCGCAGCTGGCTGCGATGCTGGAACGGGGGGACATGGCGCCGGAGGATTTCATCGTCGAGGAAACCTGGGCTGCGGCGATCGCGCTCGCCCGGATCAATGCGACCGGCGATCCCGCCAACGGCGTCGACCGCGCGCTGATCGAGGACTTCGCCGGCCGCCCGGTGCGCGAGCTCGAAGGGCTGCGCGGCCAGCTTTCGATCTTCGACCGCCTTCCCGAAAGCGCCCAGCGCGCCATGCTGGCTGCGGTGGTGCGCGAGAGCGAGAAAACCCGCAAGGACCCGGCCCGCCTCCAGCGCGCATGGCTCGCGGGCGATGCGGCGGTGATCGAGCAATCGACCCGCGAGGGGTTTCTTGCCGATCCGGCCTTGCACGAGGCGCTGCTGGCTGGGCGCAACCGCCGCTGGGCCGAGGTCATCGCGCCGCTGCTGGAAGGCACGCCGCGCCCGCTGATCGCGGTCGGCACCGCGCATCTGGTCGGGCCCGAGGGTCTGGCGGCGCTGCTCGAAGCACAAGGCTACCGCATCCGGCGGCTCTCCCCGCCCTAAAGCGGTTGCCTTTCGGGCATTCTCTCTCTAAGGGGCCGCGCTTCGGCGCACTCCGGTCATCCCTGGAGGCGGTTTGCGCCGTGTGACTGAACTTCAAACACGCATTCGAAAGGCAAACGTATGAGCGAGACTCTTACCCTGCCGGCCGAAGCGCGCGAACGGGCTGGCAAGGGAGCCTCCCGAGCACTTCGCCGCGATGGTCGGACTCCTTGCGTCATTTATGGCGGCAAGGAAGAACCCACCCTGATCCACGTCGAGCAGAAGGAACTGGTGCGCCAACTCGGCACCGGTCACTTCATGAACTCGATCGTCAACATCGAGATCGGTGGCAAGACCGTCCGCACTCTGCCCAAGGATGTTGCGTTCCACCCCGTGACCGACCGTCCGACCCACGTCGATTTCCTGCGCATGACCGGCGACAGCATGGTCGAAGTGCAGGTGCCGGTGGTGTTCGTGAACGAAGCAGCTTCGCCCGGCCTGAAGAAGGGCGGCGTGCTCAACATCGTGCGTCACGAGCTCGAACTGCTGTGCCCCAATGCCGACATTCCTGATGAAATCCAGATCGATGTCACCGGCAAGGAAATCGGCGATGCGATCCACATCAGCGAAGTCACCCTGCCCAAGGGCGTCAAGAGCGTGATCACCGATCGCGATTTCACCATCGCCACGCTCATCGCCCCCTCGGGCCTGAAGAGCAGCGAAGGCGAAGCCGCTTCCGAATAAGCGGTGCGCCCGTAACGGCTTTTGGAACGCCGGGCTTCCTTTGCGGGAAGTCCGGCGTTTCGTTTTATGCGAGGAAGCGATAGGGAACACGTCATGCAGATCTGGGTCGGCCTCGGAAATCCCGGACCGCGCTATGCGCTCCACCGGCACAATGTCGGCTTCATGGCTGTGGACGTGATCGCGGACATGCACGACTTCGGCCCGGTGCAGAAGAAGTTCCAGGGCTGGGCGCAGGAAGGGCGGATCGGCAGCCACAAGGTGCTGCTCTTGAAGCCCGCGACCTTCATGAACGAAAGCGGCCGGAGCGTCGGCGAGGCGCTGCGGTTCTACAAGCTGGGCACCGAGGCGCTCACCGTGTTCCACGACGAACTCGATCTTGCCCCCTTCAAGGTCAAGGTGAAGCAAGGCGGCGGCCATGCGGGTCATAACGGCCTGCGCTCGATCGACCAGCATTGCGGCCCCGACTTCCGCCGCATCCGCCTCGGCATCGGCCACCCGGGACACAAGGACCGGGTGACCGGCCACGTCCTCGGCAATTTCGCCAAGGCCGAGGAAGATGATCTTGCCGCCATGCTCGGCGCGGTGAGCGCGGAGGCGGAATGGCTCGCCAAGGGCGATGACGTGCGCTTCATGAATGATGTGGCGCTCAGGATGCAGGACATGACCCCGTGAGCGGCCGCATTCCCTATCTCGAGGTCAGCCCGCAGCAAGGCGCGGCCTTCTTCGGCACGCCGGACGAAGGCCCGGTGGTGATGCTCAACCTGCTGCGTTTCCGCGAGCGGGCCGACTATTCCCACGCACCCGATCTGGAACCGGTGGGCGGCTGCACGGGACGCGAGGCCTATGAGCGCTATATGCGCGAGATGCTCCCCCTGCTGGAGGCAAGCGGCGGGGCGGTGCTATTTTCCGGCACCAGCGCGCCGTTCCTGATCGGCCCGACGGACGAGGTATGGGATCACGTGCTGCTGGTGCGGCAGGCGAGCAAGGCGGCCTTCCTCGCATTCGCCAGCGATCCCGAAAGCCAGCGCATCACCGCCCACCGCACCGCGGCGATCAGCGATTCCCGGCTACTACCGATCCGCGCCGACTGAGCGCCATGAACCGCGTCCTCATCATCGGCCCCTGCGGTTCGGGCAAGAGCACCCTTGCCCGCGAACTCGCGCCGCGCATGGGCCTGCCGCTGGTCCACATGGACCAGCTCGGCTGGCAGGCGGGCTGGGTAGAGACCGAGAAAGCTGAACTCAACGCTCGCCTCGCCGAGGCCGTCGCGGGGGAGCGCTGGCTGATCGAGGGCAATTACGGCAGCACCCTCGCACCCCGGCTCGCACGCGCGGATACGGTGATCTACCTCGATTTTCCGATCCGCCTGTGCCTGTGGCGGCTGGTGAAGCGGATCGTCACCCTGCGCGGCCAGTCGCGCCCCGACATGCCCGAAGGCTGCCCCGAACGCTTCGATGCAGCCTTCTTCTGGTACGTGATGAACTGGAACACCGGCCCGCGCGTGCGCACCGAGGCGCATATCGCGCCCTATGCCGACAAGGTGATCCGCCTCACCTCGCCGAGCGCGCTTGCAGAATGGCGCAAAGCCAATAACCTCGCCTGATCCATCCCAGCCAAGGACTGCCCCCATGAGCCTCGACCGCCGCACGCTGCTTGCCGGAGCCGCCGCCACCGCTGCCCTCGCGGCCCGGCCTGCGGGCGCCGCCGAGCCCGTCTTCCGGCCGGACATCAGCCTCAGGGGCAAGAGCGTGCTGACCACCGGCTGCTCTTCGGGCTTCGGGCGGCTGACGGCCGAGCTGCTGGCGCGGCAGGGCGCGCGGGTGTTCGCGACAATGCGCAACCTCCCCCGGCCCGAGGCCGACGAGCTCACCGCGCTGGCCGCCGCAGAAAACCTCAAAATCCACGTCATCGGCATCGACGTGACCGATCTTCAGCAGGTCAATAACGGGGTGAAGGAGGCCGAGCGGATCAACGGCGGCCCGATTGACGTCCTCGTCAACAATGCCGGTATCGGCATCACCTCGCCGGTCGAGGTGCAGGACATGACCGCCACCCGGCTGATCTTCGATACCAACGTCTTCGGCCCGCACCGCGTGGCCCGCGCGGTGCTGCCGGGGATGCGCGCCGCACGCAGCGGGCTCATCATCCAGATCTCCAGCCAGCTGGGCCGCGTGATCGTGCCCTATTCCGGGCATTATTCGGCCACCAAGTTCGCGCTGGAAGCCATGAGCGAACAGCTCGCCTACGAGCTGGTGCCGCACAATATCGACGTGACGATCATCGAGCCAGGCGGCTACCCCACCAAGGTCTGGGTCAACCGCAATGCCTATTCGGCCGACCTCAAGGCGCGCTCGCTGAAGTCGCACAGCGACGGCTATCCTGCGCAGATGGAGCAGATGGGCAAGGAAGACGGATCGGGCCGCACCAATGATCCGATGGACGTTGCCCGGGCGATTTCCGCGCTGATCGCGCAGCCCCCCGGCACCCGTCCGCTTCGCCTGCCCGTCTCGCCCGGCAACAAGCCGCAGGTGCCGATCAACACGGTGACGGCGCAGGTGCAGACCGGCTGGCTCGGCAATTCGCCCTATGGCCCGCTGGTCCGCGCGGTGCATGACACCTGACGCTCTGGCCTTCCGCGCACCTTGGCGCTAAGGGCCGCGCTTTCCAGCTTATCAAGAGACAATCATCATGGGTTTCCGTTGCGGGATCGTCGGCCTGCCGAATGTCGGCAAGTCCACTCTGTTCAATGCGCTGACCGAGACGCAGGCGGCGCAGGCGGCCAACTATCCCTTCTGCACGATCGAGCCCAATGTCGGGCTGGTCGCGGTGCCGGATGAGCGGCTCGAAAAGATCGCCGCCATCGGCAAGAGCGCCAAGGTCATTCCCACGCAGCTCGGCTTTGTCGACATTGCAGGACTCGTGAAGGGCGCGAGCAAGGGCGAAGGGCTCGGCAACCAGTTCCTCGGCAATATCCGCGAGGTGGACGCCATCGTCCACGTGCTGCGCTGTTTCGAGGATGACGACATCCAGCACGTCGCCAACAAGGTCGATCCGATTGCGGACGCCGAAGTGGTCGAGACCGAACTGATGCTCGCCGATCTCGAAAGCCTCGAAAAGCGCGTGCCGGCTGCGGCCAAGCGCGGGGCTGCGGGCGACAAGGAGGCCAAGGCGATGGCGAGCGTGCTCGGGCAAGCGCTCGAACTGCTGCGCGAAGGCAAGCCGGCGCGCCTGACCGTGCCGAACGACGACGAGGAAGCTCGCCTGTTCAAGCAGGCCCAGCTGCTCACCGCCAAACCGGTGCTCTATGTCTGCAACGTTGCCGAGGAAGACGCGGCCGAGGGTAATGAGCTGTCCGCCAAGGTCTTCGCCAAGGCTGCGGCCGAGGGCGCCGAGGCCGTGGTCGTCTCCGCCGCGATCGAGGCCGAACTGGTCGCCATGCCGGCCGAAGACCGGGGCGAATTCCTTGAAGCCCTCGGCCTCACCGAAAGCGGCCTCGCCCGCGTGATCCGCGCCGGATACAAGCTGCTGGGCCTCAAGACCTTTTTCACCTGCGGTCCCAAGGAAGCGCGCGCCTGGACCTTCCCCGATGGTGCGAAAGCCCCGCAGGCGGCAGGCGAGATCCACTCCGACTTCGAACGCGGCTTCATCCGCGCCGAGACGATCGCCTACGAGGACTACGTCACGCTGGGCGGTGAAGCGGGCGCGAAGGAAGCCGGCAAGCTGCGGCAGGAAGGCAAGGAATACGTGGTGCAGGACGGCGATATCCTGCTGTTCAAGTTCAACGTCTGAGGGTCAGTCGCCTTTCCCCGCACCGCGCTCGAGCTCGTCCGCGACTTCGATCACGGCCGCCGCGATCTCGGTCGGCACCTCTTCCTGAAGAAAATGCCCGGCGCTGGTCTCGGTGACCGGCGCTTGCGGAAAATGGGCCTTCATCAGGTCCAGCTTGTTGCCGAGGATCGGATCGGCCATGCCCCAGACGATCCGCGCGGGGATGTCGAGCGTGGCGACATAGGCCTGGATCTCGCGCATTGGCACGGCGCTCGGGTGATCGGGACCGTCCGCCACCATCCGCATCATCGCCAGCGGCGCCTTGATGTTGCCCGCCTCGCGCAAGGGGCGGCCATAGAGGTCGAGCACGTCGCGCGGCATCGAGGCCGGATCGCCCTGCGCCTCGGGCAGGCGGTCGAAGATCGAACCGAAGGTTTCGAGGATGAATTCGCCCACAACAGGTGTCTTCACCGCCGCATGAGCTCTGGAAATGTCGCCCTTTTCGGTCGGCGCGTTGAAGCCGGTGTTCATCACCACCGCGCCGGAAATGACCCCGGGATTGCGGGCAAGCGCCCCCATCCCCACCGGCCCGCCCCAGTCCTGACCGACATAGATGGCCTGCTTCAGGTCAAGCGTCGCGATCAGGCTGGCGGTCCAGCGCAGATGGTTTTCGAGCCGGTGCGCGTTGGCGGGCACCTTGGTGGAAAAGCCGAGGCCCACCAGTGTCGGCATGATGATCCGGAAGCGGTCCTTCGGCAGCGCTGCCGCGACCTTCCGATAGAGGAACCCCGAGGTGGGATTGCCGTGCTGCATGTAGACCGGATAGCCGGTGCCGGTCTCGAGCACGTGCATCTTTATGCCCGGTTCGACCTCCACCAGATAGCTTTTGTAGCCGGGCTCCAGCATCGCTGCGGCGTAGTCGGGCAGCGGGAAAGCCTCGAATTCGCCGGACGCGGTGGCGACTTTCCCCGCGCCCTCGGGCGTGATCTGCGATCCGTCGCGCGTGGCGGTGAATGCCAGCACGGCCGCACCGGTGGCAAGCAGCGCCGAGACGCCGAGGATGATGGTCTTCATGATCTTTCCTTCGCGCCCCTAGTGCCGCCCGAACAGCTTCTCGACGTCTTCCATGGAGAGCTTCACCCAGGTCGGCCGCCCGTGGTTGCACTGGCCAGAGCGCGGGGTGGCTTCCATTTCGCGCAGGAGCGCGTTCATCTCCGCGACGCTGAGCGTGCGCCCGGCGCGCACCGATCCGTGGCAGGCCATGGTCGCCAGCACCAGTTCGAGCCTTTCGGCCAGCAGCAGCGCGCCACTGTCCTCCTGCTTGCCGTGCTTGGCGATATCGTCGGCAAGGTCGGTGAGGAGCTTGGCCGTGTCGGCCTTGGCGATGGCGGAGGGCACCGCGCGCACCAGCATGGCGGAAGGCCCGAAGCGTTCGATCACGAGGCCGTAGCGCGCAAGGCCCTCGGCAGCGTCTTCCAAGCGGTCGCAATCGACTTCGTCCATCTCGACCACATCGGGCACCAACAGCGCCTGCGAACGGCGCACGCTCTCGTCCGCCCCTGCGGCGCGCAGCCGTTCGAGCACGAGGCGTTCGTGGGCGGCGTGCTGATCGACCAGCACCAGCCCGTCGGCGGCTTCCGCGACGATATAGGTGTTGGCGACCTGCCCGCGGGCGATGCCGAGGGGGTATTGCTGCGCTTCGGCGGGAACGGGCGCGGCTTCCTCGGCGCGGCCTTGGGGGGCAGCGAAGGACTGCGCCATCTCGCGCAGAAGTAGCCCCTCCCCGCTCGGGGAGGGGTTGGGGAGGGGTGTGTTGAGCCAAGCGGGATAGCGCAGACCCCCCACCCCCGGCCCCTCCCCAATGGGGAGGGGAGAAGAAAGCGGCTCCGCCTGCCACCGTGCCATCGCCCCGCGGTCCGGCCCTTGCGCCGACCGCCGGTCGCCGGTTGCCAGCGCCTGCCGCAGGCCCGAGACGATGAACCCGCGCACCCCCGCCGAATCCCGGAACCGCACCTCGGTCTTGGCCGGGTGGACGTTCACATCGACGTCCTGCGGCGGCAGGTCGAGGAACAACGCCAGCACGGCGTGGCGGTCGCGCGCGAGCATATCGGCATAGGCCCCGCGCACCGCGCCGACCAGCAGCCGGTCCTTCACCGGGCGGCCATTGACGAAGAGATACTGGTGATCGGCCACCCCGCGGTTCCAGGTCGGCAGGCCCGCGACGCCGGTCAGCCGCATCACCCCGTGGGGCGTGTCGCGTTCGAGTTCGATGGGGACCGAATTGTCCTTCAGCTCATGCGCGATGATCCGCGCCACGCGGGTCGCCAACTCCTCACCGGCCTGCAGATTGAGGACGGTGCGCTTGGCTCCATCGCCGATGGTCTCGAGCGTGAAAGCAATATCGGGCCGCGCCATCGCGAGGCGGCGGACCACGTCGAGGCAGGCGGCATATTCGCTGCGGGCCGAGCGCAGGAACTTGCGGCGCGCGGGCACCTTGGCGAACAGCTCCTCGACCCGCACCCGCGTTCCAGGCGGCAGGGCGGCGGGCTCGTCCGCCAGCAGCGCGCCGTGATCGACCACCCGCCGCCAGCCTTCTCCTGCGCCCAGTTCGCGGCTATCGATGGTCAGCCGTGCGACGCTGGCGATGGAGGGCAGCGCCTCGCCGCGAAAGCCGAGCGTCGTCACCAGCTCGATTGCGCCGTCCGGCCCGATCAGGGCATCGGGCAACTTCGAGGTCGCATGGCGTTCGAGCGCCAGTGCCATGGCTTCGGGCGACATCCCGCAGCCGTCGTCCACCACCTCGATCCGGGCAAGGCCGCCTTCGGCCAGCACCACCCCGATTCGCCGCGCACCCGCGTCGATCGCGTTCTCGACAAGCTCTTTGAGCGCCGCAGCCGGGCGTTCGACCACCTCGCCCGCGGCAATGCGGTTCACCAGAGCGGAAGGGAGGCGGCGGATTTCGGGCATTTGTCGCACGCTAGCTGTCAGCGGTCGCAAATTCGAGGGGAACACCCCAGAAATCACCAGTCCCACCCATAATTATTTTGGCCTTTTGCCTGCGGATTCGCTAGGCGCGAGGCTTGATGTCATAACCGGGTCGAAATCCCCTGCAGCCATCCCCATCTATGGTCTGCAGCCCCGCCCCGCCACCATTGGAACACCAACCGACATGAGCTTCCTGTCCAATCTCTTCAAGTTCGGCTCGCAGAACATGGCGATCGACCTCGGCACCGCCAACACCCTCGTCTATGTGCAGGATCAGGGGATCGTGCTGAACGAACCGTCGGTGGTCGCGATCGAGACGATCAACGGGATCAAGCGCGTGAAGGCCGTGGGTGATGACGCCAAGATGATGATGGGAAAGACCCCTGACTCCATCGAGGCGATCCGCCCGCTGCGTGACGGTGTGATCGCCGACATCGAAATCGCCGAAGAGATGATCAAGCACTTCATCCGCAAGGTGCACGGCAAGCGCAACCTGTTCCGCTATCCCGAAATCGTGATCTGCGTGCCCTCGGGCTCGACCTCGGTGGAAAAGCGCGCGATCCGCGATGCCGCCTCGAACGCAGGCGCATCGGAAGTTCACCTGATCCTCGAGCCCATGGCCGCTGCCATCGGCGCCGACATGCCGGTGACCGAGCCGGTCGGCTCGATGGTGGTCGACATCGGCGGCGGCACCACCGAAGTCGCGGTGCTGAGCTTGCGCGGCCTCGCCTACACCACCTCGGTGCGCACCGGCGGGGACAAGATGGACGAAGCCATCGTCAGCTACGTGCGCCGCCACCACAACCTGCTGATCGGTGACGCCACGGCCGAGCGGATCAAGAAGGATTACGGCATCGCCATGATCCCCGAGGACGGGATCGGTGAGACCATCACGCTCAAGGGCCGCGATCTCGTCAACGGCGTTCCCAAGGAAATCACGATCAATCAGGCCCATGTCGCCGAAGCTCTCAGCGAACCGATCGGCGCGATTGTCGAAGGCGTGCGCATCGCGCTGGAAAACACCGCGCCCGAGCTTGCCGCAGACATCGTCGATCAAGGCATCGTGCTGACCGGCGGCGGCGCGCTGATCCGCCGTCTTGACGAGCACCTGCGCGAGGAAACCGGTCTGCCGGTCTCGGTCGCCGAGGATCCGCTCACCTGCGTCGCGATCGGCACCGGCCGCGCGATGGAAGACCCGGTCTATCGCGGCGTGCTGATGACGGCGTAAGCCGCATCGGCCTGACGCCGGGGGCTACTGGCAGAAGGGACGACAAGCCATGGCGCCGCCTTCATCGCGACGGTCGGGCTTCTCGAAGAAGGCACAGTTCTCGCTGTTCACCGGCTACCTGCTGGCGGGCGCGGGGGCTTTGCTGGGCCTCGCGCTGTTGACCCTGTCGCTGTGGCAGCCGACTGCCTTCGCCCCGCTGCGCGGGCTGGCAGGCGATGTGGTGGCACCGGCCGGCGAGGTGACCGCGGTGGCCCGCAGCGGTCAGCAGGGTTTCTTCAGCGGCATCGCGGGCTATTTCCGCGCCGGCAGCCAGAACGCCGCGCTGCGCGAGGAAATGGAACTGGCGCGCATCCGGCTGGCCGAGGCCGAGGCCGTCAAGGCCGAGAACCGTCGCCTCAAGGCGCTGCTCGGATTGCAGGACAAGGCGGTCAAGCCGGTCGCGGTCGCTCGGCTGGTCGGATCCACGGCGACGAGCGGGCGGCGTTTCGCCTTTCTCGGCGCCGGCAGCAGCGACGGGGTGAGGCCGGGCATGCCGGTGCTGTCCGAGCGCGGCGTGATCGGGCGGGTGCTCGAGACCGGACGCGCGTCGGCGCGCGTGTTGCTCCTTACCGATAGCGAAAGCGTGCTGCCGGTGCGCCGCGCCAACGGCGACGTGGTGGCCTTCGCCGAAGGGCGCGGCGACGGGATGCTGCGGGTGCGGCTGGTCAATCTCGGGATCAATCCGCTGAAGCCCGGCGATCTGATGGTGACGAGCGGCGCGGGCGGGTATTACCGGCCCGGCGTTGCGGTGGCCGTGATCACCGAGACCACCCCCGATGGCGGCATCGCGCGGCTGGTGGCCGAACCGTCGGCCACGAACTATGTGGCGGTCGAGCCGGTCTACCAGCCCGAAGCCGTGGCCGCCCTGCGCGCCCAGCGCGCGGCAACGGGCGATGTGGACAACGCCGACCGCGAGGAAGAGCCCGCCCCGCCCGCCGCGCAGGCAGCGCAGGCAGCGCCTTCTCCCTCGCCTTCCCCCACGGCCTCCGCCACCCCGGATCAGGGCGACGAGTGATGGAGCGGCTCAACCCGCACGCCCGGGCAGATCGCTATGGCAGCCGCATCAACCGCACCCAGTCCCCGATCCGGGTCGGGAGTGTGCCCTATCTGTCAATCATGCTCGCCTCGCTCTTGCCGGTGCTGCTGATCGCCGATGTCATGCCGCTGCTGCCCTCGCTTGGCTTCCTGATGCTGCTGGCATGGCGGATGGTGCGCCCCGGGCTGCTGCCGCTGTGGGTCGGAGCGCCGCTGGGTGCTTTCGACGACCTGTTCAGCGGCCAGCCTTTCGGCAGCGCGATGCTGCTGTGGTCGCTCGCGCTGATCGGGATCGAGCTGATCGAGGCGCGCTTTCCCTGGCGCGGGTTCTGGCAGGACTGGTTCACCGCCGGGCTCGCCGCCGTACTGGTGTGGCTCGCTGGCCTGATGCTCTCGGGCGCGCCGGTCACGCCGGAAATGCTGGTGGTGGCGTTGCCGCAGGCCTTGCTGGCGGTGCTGCTTTACCCGATACTGGCGCGCATGGTCGCCTCTCTTGACCGGTTCCGGCTCGCCCGGGCGCGGAGGATCGGGTGAAGTCGCCATTCTCGCGCGGGAAGCGCCCGGGACGCCCTGGCCGCATCATCAATGCCTCGATCCTGCGCGACACGTTCGAGCGCCGCTCGGTGCTGATCGGCACCGTGCAGGGCGGGATCGGCCTGCTGCTGGCCGGGCGCATGGCCTATCTCGCGATTGCCGAGAACGAGAAGTACCGGCTCGAATCCGAAAGCAACCGCGTCAATCTCACGTTGATCCCGCCGCGGCGTGGGTGGATTCTCGACCGCGACGGCGCCCCGCTCGCCTCCAACCGTGCCGATTTCCGCGTCGACATCATCCCCGAGCGCCTGACCGATCCCGACCGCACCATCGACCAGCTCGGCCAGTTGCTGGCGCTGGAGCCGACGCGGATCGCCGACATCAAGACCAAGGTTGCCGAGGCGCGCGGGTTTCAGCCGATCGAGGTCGCCAGCGGGCTCGATTACGAACAATTCGCCGCCGTCAGCGTGCGCCTGCCCGATCTTCAGGGCGTGGTGCCGCAGCGCGGCTTCTCGCGCTTCTATCCCACCGCCTCCAGCGTCGGCCACCTGATCGGCTATGTCGGCCCTGCCTCGGCCGAGGAGTTCGAGAAGGACCCCAACCCGCTGCTCATCACCCCGGGCTACAAGATCGGCAAGGACGGGCTGGAAAAGCAGTTCGAGAAGGAGCTGCGCGGCATTCCCGGCGCACGGCGGGTCGAGGTGACCGCAGGCGGGCGCATCATTCGCGATCTCGAAACCCGCGACGATGTGCAGGGCAATCCCATTCGCCTCACCATCGACGGGCCGCTGCAGGACTACGCCGCGCGCCGCATCGGCCTCGAAAGCGGCTCGGTGGTGGTGATGGACTGCCGCACCGGCGACCTGCTCTGCATGGCCTCGATGCCGAGCTTCGATCCCAATTCCTTCTCGGACGGGATAGGCAGCGTCGAATACGGGATGCTGCGCGACGACGAGCGCGTGCCGCTGCGCAACAAGGTCTTGAAGGGGCTCTATCCGCCCGGCTCCACGGTCAAACCGATGGTGTCGATGGCGCTGATGCAGGCCGGGGTCGATCCTGAGGAGACGGTGTTCTGCGGCGGCGGCCTGCGCGTCGGCAACCGCGTGTTCGGCTGCTGGAACCGGCGCGGGCACGGCGCGGTCAACATGGCCAAGGGCATCTACCAGAGCTGCGACGTCTATTTCTACGCCATGGCCCAGCGCGTCGGGATGGACCCGATCGCCGACATGGCGCGGCGCTGCGGGATGGGGCAGGAGTTTCCCCTCCCCGTCACCAGCCAGTTCTACGGCACCGTCCCCGATCCGGCATGGAAGATGAAGAAGTGGGGCCGCGAGTGGCAGACCTTCGACACGGTCAATGCCACGATCGGTCAGGGCTACATGCTCTCCAGCCCCTTGCAGCTGGCGGTGATGGCCTCGCGCCTCGCCACGGGCCGCCACGTGATGCCGCGCTTGACGCTCGACACCAAACCCAAGGGCTTCGACAATATCGACTTCCCCGCCGAGCAGGTCGAATATGTCCGCAAGGCGATGAGCGATGTGGTCAACGGCCCCGGCACCGCGGGCCGCGCGCGCCTGCCGATCGAGAACACGCTGATGGCGGGCAAGACCGGCACGGCGCAGGTCGTCTCGCTCTCGATCTCGAACGGCAAGTCCGGCCCCTGGAAATATCGCGATCACGGGCTGTTCATCTTCTTCGCCCCCTATGACAACCCGCGCTACGCCGGCGCGGTGGTGATCGAGCACGGCGGCGGCTCGGGCGCGGCCTATCCGATCGCGCGCGACGTGATGACCTTCCTGTTCGATCCGGCCAAGGGCATGGACGCGCTGCGCGCGCTCGAGGCCGGATGGGGCGGCACTGCGCAGCAACGGCTCGAGCGCCGCTATGCCGCCTATGCCGCCGAGCGCGGCGAGAATGTCTCGCGCCCGCCGCGCCGCGACGAGGATATCTTCGACCGGGTCGAGGCCGAGGCGCGGGTTGCAGCGCGCCAGTCGCAGGCGATTGCCGACGAGGTGATCGCCCCGCGTCCCGAGGCCAATCCCTCTGGCACGCCCAATGCCGATCTCGGCGGCACGGGCGCTGCCCCGGCCGCAGCGCCTGCCCCTGCGGCGGCGGCACCTGCGCCGGCCAGCGCAGCGCCCGCCGCCACCCCGCCGGCTGCAGGGAGCGGGCCGCAATGAACGATACGCTCGGCACTGCCTCCGGCATCGTCCCCGCCCCGATCGCCCGCCAGCCCTGGGAGATGCTGATCCCGGTGCTGCTGCTGACCCTGTTCGGCGGACTGGTGCTCTATTCTGCCGGCGGCGGCTCGATGGAGCCCTTCGCCACCTCGCATTTCATCCGTTTTGCCGTGTTCATGGTGATGACCGCGATCATCGCCTCGATGCCGCGCGAGGCGGTGCGGGTGCTGACCTATCCCGCCTATCTGCTGGTGCTGCTGATGCTGCTCGGGGTCGAGGTGGTCGGCCAGGTCGGGGGCGGGAGCCAGCGCTGGCTCGAATTCGGGCCGATCCGCATCCAGCCCTCGGAATTGATGAAGCCCGCGGTGGTGCTGGCGATGGCGCGCTTCTACGAAACCTTGCCTGCGGGGATGATCGGCACCTGGCGCTCGCTGGTGCCCGCCGGCGGCCTGATCGCCCTGCCGATGGGGCTGGTGCTGATGCAGCCTGATCTCGGCACCTCGGTCGCGATTGCCTTCGGCGGCGTGGTGGTGATGTTCCTCGCCGGCCTGCCCCTGTGGTGGTTCCTGCTGGCAGGCGGCGGCGTGATCGCGGCCGCACCACTGGTCTATTTCTTCGCCCTGCACGATTACCAGCGCGCGCGGGTGACCACCTTCCTCGATCCCGAGAACGATCCGCTGGGCGCGGGCTACCACATCGCCCAGTCCAAGATCGCGATCGGATCGGGCGGGATCTTCGGCAAGGGCTTCAACGAGGGCACCCAGAGCCACCTCGAATACCTGCCCGAACCCCACACCGACTTCGTCTTCGCCACCATGGCCGAGGAATGGGGCCTGATGGGCGGGCTGTTCGTGCTGACCATGTACGGCATGATCCTGTGGTGGGGCACCAAGGTCTCGCGCGAATCGCAGGACCGCTTCACCGCGCTGCTGGCCGCCGGGGCGACCGCGACGATCTTCTTCTACATCGCGATCAACCTGCTGATGGTGATGGGCATGGCGCCTGCCAAGGGCATTCCGCTGCCGTGGATGAGCCACGGCGGATCCTCGATGATGACCAATATGATCTGCATCGGCCTGTTGATGATGGTCAACCGCTGGAACCAGAAGGCCCCGCGTCGCGGACTGACCACATAGGTTGCGATTTCGCGGCAATTAGCCCCTTGCCATCGGGGCGTGACGCGCTAAATGCAGCGCCTCACGCGAATCGGGATGCGGCTTCGGCGCTCTTCTTCGCGGTTTCCGATCCGGTCGGAATGGACGCATAGCTCAGTTGGTAGAGCAGCTGACTCTTAATCAGCGGGTCCTAGGTTCGAGCCCTAGTGCGTCCACCATCCTCTCCCTGTCTGGCAATCACCCGGCCGCAAGACACGCGTCGAGCGCGTCGTGGAAGTGCTGCACGCGGCATTCCTCGTCGCTGAGCCAGACCGACCCGAACCCCTGCGATGCCATGCCCTGCTGGACACGTCCGAGCAGCGAAATGTCCTCGTCGATCGTCACCGTCATGGTCTTGCGGCCCGCAAGGATATCCTCGTGGGTGAAGCTGTCGCGCGGCGGGCGGACGTAGTCGGCCGGGCGTTGGCCGTTGAGCCGGAAATGGGTGCCGATCCGCGCCGCGGCGGGATCACCCGGATCGCCGCCCGGACTTTCCGACCCGTGGAAGCGCACCAGCGTGATCATGTCGAGCATGCTCCGGCCCGGATCCGCCGCGTCGGGGCGCGAGCGCATCAGCCATGCGCTCTCGGGCGTCACCGAAAGGATAACGTTGGGAAACAGGTTGAACTGCCACACGTCGGTCAGCTGGGCATCGCTGAAGCCGTCATAGGCCAGCCCCTGCTCCTGCGCGAGCGCTCGCTTGGCGCGCTGTAGTGCCCGTCTGATCTCGGACACGCGCCCCCGGAATGCCGCCGGATCGAGCCCGACCGCTTCGAGCTGCATCGCCTGCATGTCGCTGGGAACATCGGACACGGGAAAGCCGGAATCGGTCACCCCGCCCTCGACATAGACGACCGTATGACCGTGCTCGAACAGCCCGATCGGCGCGGTGGCGCATTCGAACATCCGGCGGTGGATCGGATGGAGGAAGGGGACGTGATAGAGCTCGGCGAAATTGTCGATGATCGCCTTCCAGTTGCACAGATGCGAGACGGTCTGGTCGTTGGTAACGTCCATCAGATCGAGCCGGTAGGCGCCGATGGCTTCGTGCAGGGGAGCGAGAAAATCCGCCAGCGACAGCGGACCGGGCGTCAGGCGCACGAACACCAGCCCCAGCGCCTCCTCGACCTCGACCGGACGCAGCGCTAGCTTGTCCTTGGGCACACCATTGGAAAAGCGCGCGGCCCCCGGCACGCTCTCCAGCGCGCCGTCGAGGCCATAGACCCAGGCGTGATAGGGGCAGACGAATTTCCGCAGCACCCCCATCGGCTCGGTCACGAGACGGGTGCCGCGATGGGTGCAGGCATTGTGCATCGCGCGCAGCCGGCCGTCGGTGCCGCGCGCGATGATGATGCTCTCGGCCCCGATCTCGAAGGTGATGAACTGCCCGGGATTGCGCACATCGCAGGCCACACCTGCCACCAGCCAGCTGGTCGCCCACAAGGCGGTGCGCTCGCGCTCCATCCAGTCGGACGAAACATAGCGTTCCTTCGAGAAATTGCGGATCGCGATCGGTGACCGGTCAGGCGAATGACTGCGCGAATGGATGGATGCCATGCCCCTCTCCTTCGGGCGCAGGATAGGCCGGAGAGCCGCGACGCAAAACTGTCGATAGTCATATTGCCAGTGCAGCCGCGCTTGCCTTCACATCATGATGTGATACAGCGCCAACATGAACACATCGCTCATCACACGCGTTCGCGATCTCGTCACATCAGGCACCATGACGCGCGCCGGCCTCGCCCGCGCTGCCGGCCTGCACGCCAACACCCTGCGCGACTGCGGGGAGGATGGCTGGAACCCGACGGCCGAGACGCTCGCCAAGCTCGAAGCCTTCCTCGAGGCCAATGACGATCGCCCGGTGCTCGCCACCATCGAGGAGATCATCGACGAGGCGCGCAATGGCCGCATGTACATTCTGGTCGATGACGAGGACCGCGAGAACGAGGGCGATCTCATCATCCCCGCGCAGATGGCGACCCCGCAGGCGATCAACTTCATGGCCACCCACGGTCGCGGGCTGATCTGCCTGGCGCTGGCCAAGGCGCGAGTCGACCAGCTCGGCCTCGAGCCGATGAGCCGCAACAACAAGGAATCGATGCAGACCGCCTTCACCATCTCGATCGAGGCGAAGGAAGGCGTCACCACCGGTATCTCGGCAGCCGACCGCGCGCGCACCATCTCGGTCGCGATCGATGCAACCAAGGGCGCCGACGATCTCGTCACCCCCGGCCACGTCTTCCCGCTGATGGCGCGCGACGGCGGCACGCTGGTGCGCGCCGGGCACACCGAGGCGGCGGTGGATATCTCGCGCCTCGCCGGGCTCAACCCCTCGGGCGTGATCTGCGAGATCATGAATGACGATGGCACCATGGCCCGCCTCGACGATCTCGTCACCTTCGCGCGCAAGCACGATCTCAAGATCGGCACGATCCGCGATCTTATCGCCTACCGGATGCGCAACGACCACCTCGTCGAGCGGCTGGGCGAGCGGGCCTTCACCTCGGACTATGGCGGCCAGTGGCGGATGATCACCTACCGCAACCGGATCGAGGGCAACGAGGCCTATGTCCTGCAGAAGGGCCATGTCATCCCCGGCGAGCCCACCCTCGCCCGCGTCCACCCGATTTCGGTGTTCGACGACGTGCTTGGGCAGCCCGGGCCGCGCAAGCGCACGCTCCAGCGCGCCATGCAGGCAATCGGCGATCATGGCTCGGGCGTGATCGTGATCCTCACCGGCCGCGTCGGCACCGGCGAATGGAGCCGCGACGAGGAGCTCCGGAGCATCGGCATCGGTTCGCAGATCCTCGTCGATCTCGGCATCACCGAGATGGTGCTGCTGTCGAACAGCCGTCCCGATCTGGTCGCGCTCGAAGGCTATGGCCTGACCATCACCGACTTCCACCCCATTCCGGAGTAACCCACCATGGCCCGCATCCTGATCGTCGAAGCGCGCTTCTACGCCCATCTCAACGACATGCTGATCGCCGGCGCACGCGCTGCGCTGGAGGCTGCCGGCCACGAAGTCGAGGTGCTGACCGTCCCCGGCGCGCTCGAAATCCCCGGCGCGATCGCGCTGGCAGCCGAGGCCGATCTCTATGACGGCTTCGTCGCCATCGGCGTGGTGATCCGCGGCGAGACCTACCATTTCGAGATCGTCGCCGGCGAAAGCGCGCGCGCGATCATGGCGCTGACGATGGACGGCATTGCCATCGGCAACGGCATCCTCACGGTCGAGAACGAGGCGCAGGCTCTGGTGCGCGCCGATCCGGCGCAGAAGGACAAGGGCGGCGAAGCGGCCAAGGCAGCGCTGGCGCTGATGGCCTTGCAGGACCGCTTCGGTTGAGGTGACGTAGGGGCAGGTGTTCCATTCTGGAACCCCGCCTCCACTACGTATTTTCCCTCTGTAGATTTCCGTAAGCCATTAACGCGATATCCGACCAGCTTCTGCTGTTGCTCGCCGGTCGCACGGGTTAGCAGCTTCGTGCAGTCAGCTTCGGGATATCGCCTTGAACACCATAACCGCCCCGGCACCGGATCGCTCCGGTCTGCCCCGTGTCATTGCCGCGCTGGAAGACCAGCTGACCGAGCTTGACCGGATGAACCTCCATATCGGCGCGGCCCATGTCGATGCCGCGATCCAGCAGTTGCGGCTGGAACAGGCGCGGAGCGAAGCGCTCTGATCTGCGCCTGACCGGATGCCTCGTCGCCCGGGTTTATGCCGGAAAAAGAGGCACCTGCGTATTTGCCCTTAAAGCCAAATCGGGAGCGCGTGGCTAGTTTGCCTGCGTGCTTCAACGTAGTTTCCCGCATTCAGCAATCCCCAACCGGGGCGCCGCCGATGCCTGACGCGGCGCCTCTTTCCGCGAGCAAAAGCGACGGTGCGGTGCTGCAACCGCTCGCCGACGAGCTGGTCGCGATTGCCGCAAGACTGCGCGATGTTGCCGCAACGCCCGGGGCCGAGGCCATCGGCAGGCCGCTCCCGCGCAGCGAGCGGCGCTACCTCGCGCTCGCACGGCAGGCCTATGCGCTCCGGCGCAAGCGTGCGGCGATCTTCGGCAATCCCGAACTCTTCGGCGAGCCCGCGTGGGACATCCTGCTCGATCTCTACATCGCCCATGCCGAAGCCAAGCCGGTTTCGGTGTCGAGCGCCTGCATCGGCTCGGCCGCGCCCGCCACCACCGGGCTGCGCTGGCTCGGCGTGCTGGCCGATGAAGGCCTGGTGGTGCGCGAGAACGATGCCGAGGACAACCGACGGGTGCTGGTGCGGCTGACTCCCAAGGGGGTCAGCGCGATGGAGCGCTTCTTCGACGCGGTCGGCAGCTTTTAGGCGCGCGCGCCGAAGCAGCCCTTGCCGGCGAAAAAGGCGCTGTCGCCCAGCTCTTCCTCGATGCGGATCAGCTGGTTGTACTTGGCGAGCCGGTCCGACCGCGCGAGCGAGCCGGTCTTGATCTGCCCGCAGTTCGTCGCGACCGCGAGGTCGGCGATGGTCGCATCCTCGGTCTCGCCCGAACGGTGGCTCATCACGCAGGTGTAGCGTGCGCGGTGCGCCATATCGACGGCGGCGAGGGTTTCGGTGAGCGTGCCGATCTGGTTGACCTTCACCAGCAGCGAATTGGCAAGGCCGCGACCGATCCCGTCGCTGAGGCGCGCGGGGTTGGTCACGAACAGGTCGTCGCCGACCAGCTGGACCTTGTCGCCGAGCTTGGCGGTCAGCGCGGCCCAGCCTTCGAAATCGTCCTCACTCATGCCGTCCTCGATCGAGCGGATCGGGTAGTCGGCGCAGAGCTTGGCGAGGTAGTCGGCCATCTCGTCCGGCGAGAGGCTGAGGCCTTCGCCCGAGATTTCGTACTTCCCGTTCTTGAAGAACTCGGTTGCGGCGCAATCGAGCGCCAACACGATGTCCTCGCCCGGGGTGAAGCCGGCCTTGGCGATGCTTTCCATGATGAAGTCGAGCGCTGCGCGGGTGCTGGCGAGATCGGGCGCGAAGCCGCCCTCGTCGCCGACGCTGGTGGCGAGACCCTTCTGGTGCAGGCCCTTCTTGAGGGTGTGGAACACTTCCGCGCCCCAGCGCACCGCCTCGGCGAGGCTGTCCGCGCCGACCGGCATGATCATGAATTCCTGGATGTCGATCGGGTTGTCCGCGTGCTCGCCGCCGTTGATGATGTTCATCATCGGAACGGGAAGGACATGGGCCGAGACCCCGCCGAGGTAGGAATAGAGCGGCAGGCCCCGCGCATTGGCCGCAGCCTTGGCCACGGCGAGCGAGGTGCCGAGGATCGCGTTGGCGCCCAGACGCGCCTTGTTGGGCGTCGCGTCGAGTGCAATCAGCGCGAGGTCGATGTCGCGCTGGTCCTCGGCATCGAAATTGTCGATCAGCAGTTCGCGGATCTCGCTGTTGACCGCATCGACCGCCTTGAGCACGCCCTTGCCGAGGTAGCGCGTGGGATCGCCGTCACGCAGTTCCACCGCCTCGTGCGCGCCGGTCGAGGCGCCCGAGGGCACCGCGGCGCGGCCGAAGCTGCCATCTTCCAGCAGCACATCGACCTCGACAGTGGGGTTTCCGCGGCTGTCGAGGATCTCGCGGCCGTGCAGGTCGATGATGGCGGTCATGTTTGGCTCCGGCAGGAATGTGTTGTAGGATGGTAAGACACTATGAGCGGCCTGATTCTGGATCACGCCCTTCGCGAGCGTCCCTATGCGCGGGAAGTCTCCTGCGCAAGCGCGAGGGCTGGCGCGGGGGTGACCGGAGACGAAGGCCGAGGCACCGCTTGAAGAGGATCATCCCCATGGCAGACACCACCCCCACCAAACCTGCGGCCAAGAAGACCCCGGCCAAGTCGGCCAAGGGCGCGACCGCCAAGGCCAGCGGCCCGGCCAAGTCGCCCGCGCGCAAGACCGGCGCGACCAAGCGCGGCGAAGATGCCGCGCCTGCGGCTGCTGCCACCGCCACCACCAGCAACACCGCCGTCGCCAAGAGCCGCTTCAACGCCGCGCTCGAGGAAGCCAAGGCCGGCGCCGCGGCGCTGCGCGCCGAAGCGGGCACCCGCGTCGGGGCCTATGGCGAGCAGGCCAAGGGCAAGGGCACCGATCTGGTCGCCGAAGCCAAGGTCTATGGCGAACAGGCGCTCGGCAAGGCGGGCGAACTCGCGGTAGAGGGCAAGAAGGTCACCAGCGACGCGATCGCCAGCCTCGGCAAGGTGGTGGGCGAAAGCGCCGCCCAGATCGACGAGAAGCTCGGCGAGCAATATGGCGACTACGCCCGCAAGGCCTCGCGCACGTTGCAGGAAACCTCGGCCAAGCTCGATTCCAAGAGCGTCGAGGAACTCGGCGAGGACGCGCGCGAAATGGTGCGAAAGAGCCCGGGCGTCGCGGTCGGCATTGCCGCAGTGGTCGGCTTCTTCCTCGCCCGCCTGATCGGCGGCAAGCGCAAATAGGCGGAACCGGACACTGACCGACGCAGGCCCCGCAATGCAGCAACCCGAACCAGGGCTGGAGGAACAGGTCCCCCCGGCAGCCGAGCCTGCGCCCGGCGAGGAGGCGGCGGAGGCCGCCGACGCGCTGGGTGCGCTGCGCGAGGATATCGCCATCCTGATCGAGGACGCGCGCACCTATGCCGAGGCCGAGGCGCGCTTCCAGAAGACCCGCGCCAACCTTGCGGGCAAGACCGCCGGGCGCGCGCTGGTCATGCTGGTGCTGGCGCTGGTGCTGCTCCACATCGCGTTGATCGCGCTGGCGGTGGGTGCGGTGATCGCGCTGGCGCCGCTCGTCACGGTGTGGGGAGCGATCGCCATCGTGGTCGGGGTGATGCTCGGCGGGGTCGCGTGGCTGGTGTTGGCGGCGAAGAAGGACGGCGCGCTGCTCGCGGCGCTGTTCGAGAGTGGCGGGAGCGACGGCGCATGACCGCCCTGCCCCCGTCCTTCCTCGAAGACCGCGCCCTGCGCGATGCCGCGCGCGCTGTGCTTGAGGAGGATATCGCCCGCCTGCGCGCCAGTCTCGACGAACAGGGCGTGGCAAGCCGCGTCTCCTCCAGCGTCAGCACCACCGTCACCTCGCGCATCAAGGCCGGGGCGGGCGATGTGCTCGCCCAGGCCAAGGCCAGCGCGGCCGACAATCCCGGCATCATCGCGCTGGTGATCGGCGCGATCCTGCTGTGGCTGATGCGTGGCACGGTGCTCGACCTGATCGAGACCGCGCTGGAGGGCGAAGACGAGGCAGAAGGCGACGCGGCGTTAACCCCAGCGGACGCACAAGATACAGACGACGTCGGGGCATCGCTCCCCGAGACAATCGAGGAACAGGCGGCATGAACGATCTTTCCAGCCCTCCGCGCGATTCGCTGCGCGCCCGCATCGAGGCGGCCGAGCGCCGCAACGCCGAACGCAGCCTTGCCGATCAGGCGCGCGAGGCAGCGGCGGCGGCCACCGACTATGCCCGCGCCCACCCGCTCGCGGTGGTCGGCGGGGCGCTCGCGATCGGCCTGCTCGTCGGGCTTGCCACCCGCCCGGGCCGCAAGGTCGCCGCGCGCGCTGCCGGGGCTGTCACCGCAGCCGCCTCGGGAGCGGCGAGCAGTGCCACTTCGGGTGTGAAGGAGCTTGCCGCGAGCGGCGGTTCGAAGATCGGTGCGCTGATCGGCAATGCGCTGATGGCCTATGCCATGCAGGTGATCGAGGAAGTGCTCGACGGCACCCGCGCCGGTCAGGAGCGGATCGGCGATTTCTCCGAGACTTCGGGCGAGAAGGCCCGCAATGTGACCGCTACCGCGCGCAAGGCCGCGAGCGCAACGAAGCGCAAGGCGGCCAGTGCCGCGCGCCGCGTGACAAGCAAGACCAAAGGCTGATCCGGTCCCGTCGGATGCACTCTTGCCCTTGGCGCTGGGGGCGCTAGAGGGGCGCGCATCGTTCCTCCCCAAGGACTTGCAACATGGCAGAAACCACCCCCACCCAGCGGCTCCACCTCGTGATGGGCGGCCGCGTGAAGGACCCGCGCGGGCTCGAATTCCAGGACCCGGAAAGCATCCACGTCGTCGGCGTGTTCAGCTCCTATGACGCTGCGGTCGATGCATGGCGCGCACAGGCGCAGCGCACGGTCGACGATGCCGAGATGAAGTATGTGGTGGTCCATATCCACAAGCTGCTGACCCCGGAAGACTGAGCGGCAGAGCGGGCGCGATGGACGTGACCATTCGCCCGTTCCGCGAGGATGACGCCGCAGCGGTTTCCGCACTGACGCTGGCAGCGATCCGGGTGACCGGCCCGCGCGGTTACACGCCCGAACAGATCGACGCCTGGGCCGCGCGCCATCCGGCACCCGAGCGTTTCATCGCGCGCGCGGCGAAGGGCGATCTGATCTGCCTTGCGGTCAGCGCCGCAGACGAACCGCTGGCCTATTACCTGCTTGAGGCGAACGGGCATCTCGACATGCTCTATTGCCACCCCGATCACACGGGGCACGGGCTGGCGCGGCTGCTGCTGGCCGAGGCCGAGCTGGCGGCCCGTGCGCTTGAGATCCCCCGCCTGTTCACCGAGGCGAGCGAACTCGCCCGCCCGGTGTTCGAGCGCGCCGGATACCGCCTCGTCGCGCGCCGCGACTTTGCCATCCCGTTCGAGGGACGCGAGGTTCCGATCCACAATTACGCGATGGAAAAGCGGCTCGCCTGAAAGCCTCGGCGGCACGGATCATGTTTCACATGAAACACCGAATGACCCGGCAATGATCGTGCAATGACCCGCCAACGACCCGCCTAACGCAGCGCCGCAAAAGCTCCGGCGGCGGCCACGGCCAGCATCGTCAGCACCACCCGGGTGCGGCGGTTGGAGCGGTGGCGCTGCCACTGCGCTTCGTCGAGATACCAGTGACCGCGCCCGTCGGTCTTGAGCACATCGGCGCCCTTCAGCCGCTCGAAGGCGCTGGCGCGCCCCGGGCGGGTGGTGGTGTAGCTGATCGCATCGGCAAGGCTGGTCGCGCCGGCATCGATGAAATGCTGCGCGACCTTGCGCTCGGCAATCGGACGGACGGCGGGCGCGGCCATGCTGCCGGCCCGGCTCAGATGAACTCGATCTTGTCGACGAGGTAGAACTTCTCGCCCGAGGGCACCGTCACTTCGATCTCGTCACCGACCTGCTTGCCGATCAGCGCGCGGGCGAGCGGCGAGGAGTAGCTGATGCGGCCCTTGTTGGCGTCGGCCTCGGTCTGGCCGCAGATCTGGTAGCGCACCGGCTTGTCGTTCTCGTCGAGCAGGGTCACGGTCGCGCCGAAGATAATCTTGTCGCCTGACAGCGTCGTCGGATCGATGATCTGCGCACGGCTGACCTTGTCCTCGATCTCACTGATCATGGCCTCGACCTGGCCCTGGCGTTCCTTGGCGGCGTGGTATTCGGCATTCTCCGAAAGGTCGCCATGGGCGCGGGCTTCTTCGATCGCCTCGACGATCTTCGGGCGTTCCTCGCGCAGGGCCTTGAGGTCGGCGGTCAGCCGCTCGTAGCCCTCGGCCAGCATCGGGACCTTTTCCATCGTAGCCATTGCCTTTGTCTCTTCCTGCTTTGCTCTTGGCCCTGCCCGACGGACAATAATCCCATTGCCTCAAGACCGCATTTTTCAAGAAACGCGGCCACGACGCAACGGAATGTCGGGGAGAGCGAGGTCAGTTACTGGCTATAATAGTCCTGCAACGACCGGACTTCAAGTTGCTCCGGCCCGACCGCCGCAATCGCGGCCGCCGCAGCGAGCGAGGCAGCGGCGGTGGTGTAGTAGGGCACCTTGCCTGCGAGCGCGGCCTGACGGATCGATTTCGAGTCCATCAGCGACTGCCAGCCCTCGGTGGTGTTGAAGATCAGCGCCACCTCGCCGTCGATGATTTTGTCGACGATATGCGGCTGGCCCTCGGCCACCTTGTTGACCCGCTCGACGGGAAGCCCCTGCTCAACCAGCCAGCTCTGGGTGCCGCCGGTGGCGATCACCCGGAAGCCGTGTTCGATCAGCCCGCGCACTCCGGCGACGATCTGCGCCTTGTCCGTATCCTTGACCGAGACGAACAGCGTGCCGGCGCGCGGCAGCTTCATGCCGGCCCCCATCTGCGACTTGAGGAAGGCGGCCTCGAAGCTGGCATCGATGCCCATCACCTCGCCGGTGGACTTCATTTCCGGGCTCAGCACCGGGTCGGCGCCGGGGAAGCGGGCGAAGGGGAACACCGCCTCTTTCACCGACATATAGGGCAGATCGCGCTTGAACGGCTCGAACGAAGAGAGCGGCTCGCCCGCCATCACCCGCGCCGCGATCTTGGCGACCGGCTGGCCGGTGGCCTTGGCGACGAAGGGCACGGTACGGCTGGCGCGCGGGTTGACCTCGATCAGATAAACCACCCCGTCCTTCACCGCGAACTGGACGTTCATCAGCCCCTTCACCCCGAGGGCAAAGGCCAGCGCTTCGGCCTGGCGCTCCATCTCGGCGATGATGTCGGCAGGCAGCGAATAGGGCGGCAGGGTGCAGGCGCTATCACCCGAGTGCACGCCGGCCTCCTCGATATGCTGCATCACGCCCGCCACGCGCACCTCGGTGCCGTCGCACAGCGCATCGACATCGCACTCGATCGCATCGCGCAGATACTGGTCGATCAGCACCGGACTATCGCCCGAGACGTTCACCGCGGTGGCGATGTAGTCATCGAGCTGGGCTTCGCTGTCGACGATCTCCATCGCGCGCCCGCCGAGCACGTAGGAGGGACGCAGCAGCACCGGATAGCCGATCCGCGCAGCGACCGCAGCCGCCTCGTCGCGGCTGCGGGCAATGCCGTTTTCGGGCTGCTTCAGCTTCAGCTTGTTGACCAGCTTGGCGAAGCGCTCGCGGTCTTCGGCAAGGTCGATCGCGTCGGGCGAGGTGCCGAGGATCGGGATCCCCGCATCCTCCAGCGCCTGCGCGAGCTTCAGTGGGGTCTGCCCGCCGAACTGCACGATCACGCCGACCAGCTCGCCCTTCGACTGCTCGACACGCAGGATTTCCAGCACGTCCTCGGCGGTCAGCGGCTCGAAATAGAGGCGGTCGGAGGTGTCGTAATCGGTCGAGACGGTTTCCGGATTGCAGTTGACCATGATCGTCTCGAACGCCGGACCATGCCATTCCTCGCCGAGCGCGAAGCAGGCGTGGACGCAGCAATAGTC
Source organism: Porphyrobacter sp. (assembly GCA_027531395.1). Lineage (GTDB taxonomy): Bacteria > Pseudomonadota > Alphaproteobacteria > Sphingomonadales > Sphingomonadaceae > Erythrobacter. Next base: position 942,675 of record JAPZRO010000004.1, read on the forward strand.
GAACTCGATCCCCTGCCCGATCCGGTTCGGCCCGCCGCCGAGGATGACGATCTTCTTGCGATCAGACGGCGCGGCCTCGCATTCCGGCTCGCCGAAGCTCGGGGCTTCGTAGGTCGAATACATGTAGGGCGTGATCGCCTCGAACTCGGCGGCGCAGCTGTCGATGCGCTTGAATACGGGGAACACGCCAAGCTTGTGGCGCAGCGCGCGCACCTCTTCCTCGCTGGTCGCGCCGGCCATGGCGACCAGCGCGTCGTGGAGCAGGCCCGAACGCTTGGCCTGGGTCTCGCCCAGACCGCCCGCCACGCCGACCGAACGCACCGCGAGCGTGGCGAGGCGCTTGTCCGAGAAACCCATCGCCTTGAGGCGGCGCAGCCCCGCCGCATCGCGCGGCAGACCATCCGCCTGCACTTCGCGCTCGGCGGCGATGATGCCCTCGATCTGGCGCAGGAACCACGGATCGTAGAAGGTGACGGCGGCGATCTCCTCCATCGACAGCCCTTCGCGGAAGGCCTGCCCGACCTTGAGCAGCCGGTCCGGCGTGCGGCGCGAGAGCGCGGCGGTGATCACGTCCTTGCCCGCACCTTCGAGCTCGGGAACGCGGTTGAACCCGTCGAGGCCGGTTTCGAGCCCGCGCAGAGCCTTCTGCACGCTCTCCTGGAAATTGCGCCCGATCGCCATGACTTCGCCGACGCTCTTCATCGCGGTCGAGAGGTCATTGGCCGCGCCTTTGAACTTCTCGAAGGCGAAGCGCGGGATCTTGGTGACGACGTAGTCGATGGTCGGCTCGAAGCTCGCCGGGGTTGCGCCGGTGATCTCGTTGGTGAGCTCGTCGAGCGTGTAGCCGACCGCCAGCTTGGCCGCGACGCGGGCGATGGGAAAGCCCGTCGCCTTCGACGCTAACGCCGAGGAGCGGCTGACGCGCGGGTTCATCTCGATCACGATCAGGCGGCCATCCTTGGGATTGACCGCGAACTGGACGTTGGAACCGCCCGTCTCCACGCCGATCTCGCGCAGCACCGCGATGCTGGCGCTGCGCATGATCTGGTATTCCTTGTCGGTCAGCGTCAGCGCCGGGGCGACGGTGATCGAGTCCCCGGTGTGCACGCCCATCGGATCGACGTTCTCGATCGAGCAGATGATGATCGCGTTGTCCTTGCGGTCGCGCACCACCTCCATCTCGAACTCCTTCCACCCGAGGAGCGATTCCTCGATCAGGACTTCGTTGGTGGGCGAGGCGTCGATGCCTTCGCGCACGATCTTCTCGAACTCGGCCTTGTTGTAGGCGATCCCCCCGCCCGTGCCGCCGAGGGTGAAGGAGGGGCGGATGATTGAAGGCAGCCCGGTGCGCTCGAGGATCGCGAAGGCTTCATCGACGGTGTAGGCGACGCCCGAACGCGCGGATTCAAGCCCGATCTTGTCCATCGCCTCGCGGAAGCGCTGGCGGTTCTCGGCCTTGTCGATCGCGTCGGCCTTGGCCCCGATCATCTCGACCCCGTATTCGGCGAGCACGCCCATCTCGTCGAGCTTCAGCGCGCAGTTCAGCGCGGTCTGCCCGCCCATCGTCGGCAGCAGCGCATCGGGCCGCTCCTTGGCGATGATCTTGGCGACGATCTCGGGGGTGATCGGCTCGATATAGGTGGCGTCGGCAAACTCCGGATCGGTCATGATCGTCGCGGGGTTCGAGTTGACGAGGATGACGCGGTAGCCCTCCTCCTTCAACGCCTTGATCGCCTGCGTGCCGGAGTAATCGAACTCGCACGCCTGGCCGATGATGATCGGGCCAGCGCCAATGACGAGGATCGAGGAGATGTCTGTTCTTTTGGGCATCAGAAGTGCTTCGATCCAATTTTCACGAGTTCGTCGAAGGCCGTCTTGGACAGCCGGAGGCTTTGCGAAACCTTATTTGGGATGGCTCGCCCTTTGGAGCCGTAGGTGTCGATCTGGACGAACTTCTCGCCATCAACTTCGACGGTTGAGATCGTCGCATCCACCTCAGTGTGAGCCGCCTGCCGATCAAGTTCTTTTGTTGTGAAGCTACGAACAACAGCCATCAGACAGTCTCCCTCGCCAACATTCCAACGAACTTCTCGAACAGATAAAAGCTGTCCTGCGGCCCGGGGCTCGCCTCGGGGTGATATTGCACCGCGAAGGCCCGCTTGCCCTTGATCGAAATCCCGCAGTTCGTCCCGTCGAACAGGCTCACATGGGTCTGCTCGACATTCTCCGGCAGGGTCGCGACATCCACCGCAAAGCCGTGGTTCATCGAGGTGATCTCGACGAGGCCAGTGGTCTCGCCCCAACCCTCACCCACGCGCTGGACAGGGTGGTTGGCGCCGCGGTGGCCCTGGTGCATCTTGATCGTCTTCGCGCCCGCGGCCAGCGCGAGCATCTGGTGGCCGAGGCAGATGCCGAACAGCGGCACATCCGCATCGAGCAACGCCTTGATCACCGGCACGGCATATTCGCCGGTCGCCGCCGGATCGCCCGGGCCATTGGAGAGGAACACGCCGTCGGGCTTGAGGGCCATCACCGCGTCAAAGCTCGTCTTGGCCGGCACCACCGTCACCCGTGCCCCTGCGCGCACGAGGTTGCGGAAGATATTGTCCTTCGCGCCGTAGTCGATCGCCACCACGTGCGGCTTGGCATCGAAGGCCGCGCGGCCATAGCCCTTGCCCAGCGTCCAGTAGCCGCCTTCCCAGCCTTCCTGCCCCTCGCGGGTGACGCGGATCGCGAGGTCCATGCCCTCGAGCCCCGGCCACGCCTTGGCGCGCTCGAGCAGTGCGGGAATATCGAACTTGCCGTCCGGCGCATGGGCGATCACCGCATTGGGCGCGCCGCTCTGGCGGATGCGGCGGGTAAGCGCGCGGGTGTCGATGCCGCTGAGGCCGATCTTGCCGTTGCGCGCCATCCACTCGCCGAAGCGCTCGATGCTGCGGAAATTGCTCGGCTCGGTCACATCCTCGCGCACGATGCAGCCGACCGCACCTTCGACCTTGCTCTCCACATCCTCGCCATTCGCGCCGACATTGCCGATATGCGGGAAGGTGAAGGTGACGATCTGCGCGGCGTAGGAGGGATCGGTCATCACCTCCTGATAGCCGGTCATCGCGGTGTTGAAGCACACCTCGCCCACCGCGCTGCCGACAGCGCCGAAACCGCGGCCCCAGACGACCGTGCCATCGGCCAGAACGAGGACTCCGGTCGCCCCTGAAGGTTGCGCGCGAAAGGTTGCGGGGTCGGCCATGGGGCGCTCCGTTGACAGGGTTTCCAGCGATGGTGCTAAGTTTTGTCCGCTAGGCGTGAGTGCCCCCCGCGTCAACCTAGGCTTCGCGCGATATTTGCGTTAGAGGCGCGCGCCATACCTCCATCCACAGGAAACACGTAATGATCCGTGACGATATCAAGGCCGCCACCATCGCCGCGATGAAGGCGGGCGAGAAGGACCGCACCGCCGCGCTCCGCCAGATCAGCGCCAAGATCAAGGACCGCGACATCGAGGAACGCACCTCGGGCAAGGAGATTCCCGACGACGAGCTGGTCGTCAGCGTCCTCCAGAAGATGGCCAAGCAGCGCCGCGAATCGATCGAGATGTATGTCTCGGGCGGGCGCGAGGAGCTGGCAGCCGTGGAACGCGCCGAACTCGCGGTGATCGAGGAATTCCTGCCCCAGATGATGGACGAGGCCGCCACCAAGGCTGCGATCGAGGCGATCAAGGCCGAGACCGGCGCTGCCACCATGAAGGACATGGGCACCGTCATGGCCGAGCTCAAGGCCCGCCACGGCGCGGTGCTCGACGGCAAGCTCGCCAGCACGCTGGTGAAGGCGGCGCTGTCCTAAGTCACAGACCCATCCACAGGTGCGCTTGAACGCGACCGCATTCCGGCGCACCTAAGGCCCATGGCGATCACTCCGCAATGGAAGGACGAGCTGCGTGCGAGGATCACGCTGTCGTCGCTTGTCCAGCGGTCGGTGAAGCTGACCCGCGCGGGACGCGAGTGGAAGGGCTGCTGTCCGTTCCATGACGAGAAGACGCCGAGCTTCTACGTCAACGACCAGAAGCAGTTCTACCACTGCTTCGGCTGCGGCGCGCATGGCGATGCGATCAGCTGGATGGTGGATCAACAGGGCCTCCAGTTCATGGATGCGATCAAGGAGCTGGCGGGGATGGCCGGGATGGAGGTCCCCGCCCCCGATCCCCAGATGGCCAAGCGCGCCGAAGCCCGCGCCAGCCTGATCGATGTGACCGAGGCGGCGCAACGCTTCTTTGTCGAAAGCCTCGCCGGCCCCTCGGGCAGCGCGGCGCGCGAATACCTCCAGCGGCGCGGGTTCTCTGCGCAGATTATGCGTGAATTCGGCTTCGGTTGGGCCCCCGATGATCGACAGGCGCTCCCGCGGGCCCTGCCGGGCTTCGGCGAGGAGATGCTCGAAGGCGCCGGAATGCGCGCCGCGAACGAACAGGGCGAACGTTACGACCGCTTTCGGGGCCGCGTTATGCTCCCGATCCAGGACGCGCGGGGCCGCGTGATCGCTTTCGGGGGGCGCATTCTCGACAAGCGCGAGGGCGTGGCGAAGTATCTCAACTCCCCCGACACCGAGCTCTTCGACAAGGGCCGCACGCTCTACAATCTCCACCGCGCCGCGCCCGCCGCGCGCCAGTCGGGGCGCGTGGTGGTGGTCGAAGGCTATATGGACGTGATCGCGCTGGCGAACGCGGGGATCGCCGATGCGGTCGCGCCGCTCGGCACGGCGCTCACCGAAATGCAGCTCGAACTGCTGTGGCGCATGGTCGAGGTTCCGGTGCTGTGCTTCGATGGCGATGCCGCCGGCCAGCGCGCGGCGATGCGGGCGATTGCACGCGCCCTGCCGCTTCTCGCCCCGATGCGCTCGCTCAGCATCGTGCGCCTGCCCGCCGGCCTTGACCCCGATGATCTGATCAAGGCGCAAGGCAAGGGCGCGATGGAGAAGCTCCTCGCCAGCCCTGCCCCGCTGATCGACACGCTGTGGGAGTTCGAGCGCGATGCCCAGCCCCTCGCCACGCCAGAGGCCAAGGCGGGGCTGAAGGCGCGGCTGATGGCCCATGTCGAGACCATCGCCGATCCCGAGATCAAGGCGCTCTATAGGCGCGAACTCTCCGACCGCTTCTCCGCCTTCGCCTATCCGCCGCGGGCACCACGCCCGGCCTACACCCCGCCCCAGCGCGGCCAGAAGGGCAGTTGGCGCGGCGCGCCGATGCCTCCGCAGGGCCTGTCGGACGAGGCGCGCACGCGGCTCTCCAGCATCATGGCTGGCGGCCAGCGGCAGGGCCTGCTCGCCGCCGTGGTCGCGGGCCTTACCCGCTTTCCGCAGGAGATCGCGCGCCACGCCGAGGCGCTCTCCACCCTCGCCCGGCACGACCGCGAGGCCGCGCCGCTGGTCGAATCGCTGTTCGAACTTGCAGAAACGCTTGATTCGCGCGGCGCAAACGCCATATGCGACTCGCTAGGTCACCCTGCCCCGCCGGCAGACATCCGTTACGCCTTTCTCTATGAAGGCACATCCACCGGCGATGCGTGCGAGGAACTGGCCGAAGCTGTGTCGCTGCTGGTCGAACGGCCAGCGCTTGAGGCTGCGCTTGCGGCCACGATAGCCCGTTTCGACAGCGATCCCGAAGGATCGTTTGCCGAACAGAGCAGGTTGCGCGCACAGCTCATGACAGTTGACGAACGCCTCAAGGCTTTCGGGCGCAGAAAGGCCGCTCCGGTGGCCACGGGTGACGACTCCGCTCCGGCGGAGGACATGGGATAAACTGGCGACCGCCGCCTGCCACATGCAGGAACCGGCCGCCCGGCAACGGATTGAACGAGAGTTATGGCCGAGAAGGAAGACGCCCCGCTGATCGATCTCAACGAGGCTTCGATCAAGAAGCTGATCAGCAAGGCGAGAAAGCGCGGCTATGTCACCTATGACGAGCTCAACGAAGCGCTGCCTTCGGGCGAGATGAGCCCCGACCAGATCGAGGACATCCAGACCGCGCTGTCCGAAATGGGCGTGCAGATCGTCGAGAGCGACGAGGAAGCCGAGGCCGAGGCCGACGAGGACGGCGAAGGCGTCGAGGCGCTGGCGGTCGACGACGACGAGGACGACGACGAGGACGACGGGGAGAAGAAGGCCCCCAAGGATGCCCGCGCCGGCAACAAGAAGCTCGCCACGGGCGAGCGCACTGACGATCCGGTCCGCATGTATCTGCGCGAGATGGGCGCAGTGGAACTGCTCAGCCGCGAAGGCGAAATCGCCATCGCCAAGCGCATCGAGGCCGGGCGCGACATGATGATCATGGGGCTGTGCGAAAGCCCGATCACCTTCCACGCGATCATCCAGTGGTCCGAAGCGCTCAACAACGGCGACATGCAGCTGCGCGAGATCCTCGATCTCGATGCGATGCTCTCCAAGGAACCCCCGGCCGAAAAGATGGCCGAGGGCGCCGAGGATGACGACGACGACGAAATCTCCGAAGCCACTGCCGGCCCGACCATCCGTGAGGATGACGAGGTAGAAGACGAGCCCGAGGCCGACGAGGATGACGAGGACGGCGAAGGCCGCCCCAAGCGCGAAGAGGAAGAGGAGGAGGACAACACCCTCTCCCTCGCCCAGATGGAAGCCGCGCTGAAGCCCGAAGCGCTCGAACGCTTTGCCCGCATCACCAAGCTGTTCAAGAGCTTCGAGAAATTGCAGCTCGAACGGGTCGAAACGCTGGGCGCAGGTAATGATTTCCCCGCCGCCAAGGAAAAGAAGTACGAGGCCCTGCGCGAGGAACTCACCGCCGAGGTCGAGTCCGTGCAGTTCCACGCGACCAAGATCGAATTCCTGGTCGACAACCTCTACGCCTTCAACCGCCGCCTGACGACGCTGGGCGGGCAGATGCTGCGTCTGGCCGAGCGTCACAAGATCAAGCGTCTCGACTTCCTCGATTCCTATGTCGGCAACGAGATGGACGACGCCTGGATCAAGGAGCGCGCCAAGAAGGACAAGAAGTGGGCCGCCTTCCTTGAGCGCGAGGAAGCGCCGGTCGAGCGCATCCGCTCCGAAATCGCCGACATTGCCGCGCAGACCGGCATGAGCCTCACCGAGTTCCGCCGCATCGTCAACATGGTGCAGAAGGGCGAGCGCGAGGCGCGCATCGCCAAGAAGGAAATGGTTGAGGCGAACCTGCGTCTGGTGATCTCGATTGCCAAGAAATACACCAACCGGGGCCTGCAATTCCTTGATCTCATTCAGGAAGGCAACATCGGGTTGATGAAGGCGGTCGACAAGTTCGAATATCGCCGCGGCTACAAGTTCAGCACCTATGCCACGTGGTGGATCCGGCAGGCGATCACCCGCTCGATTGCCGATCAGGCGCGCACCATCCGTATTCCGGTGCACATGATCGAAACGATCAACAAGCTGGTGCGCACGAGCCGCCAGTTCCTCCACGAGGAAGGCCGCGAGCCGACCCCGGAAGAAATGGCGCAGCGCCTCTCCATGCCCTTGGAGAAGGTGCGCAAGGTGATGAAGATCGCCAAGGAGCCGATCAGCCTCGAAACCCCGATCGGGGACGAGGAAGACAGCCACCTCGGCGATTTCATCGAGGACAAGAACGCGATCATCCCGGTCGATGCCGCGATTCAGGCGAACCTCAAGGAAACCGTCACCCGCGTGCTCGCCTCGCTCACCCCGCGTGAAGAGCGCGTGCTGCGCATGCGCTTCGGCATCGGGATGAACACCGATCACACGCTGGAAGAAGTCGGCCAGCAGTTCTCGGTGACCCGCGAACGTATCCGCCAGATCGAAGCCAAGGCGCTGCGCAAGCTCAAGCACCCGAGCCGGTCGCGCAAGATGCGCTCGTTCCTCGATCAGTAGGGTTTGGCCGGTGAGCCGGGGGGACGGTCGTTCAAGCTGGCTCGACGATACGCTGGGCAACCGGCCCTTCATCGTTGCCGCGCTCTATCTAGCGAGCTTCTTTCTGCCGGTGCTGATCATCGTCGGCGTGCCGCTGGCCTTCATCTTCCGGCGCGAGCCTTCGGAGGACTGGGAGGTCAGCCACTACCGCTACCTGACGCGCACCTTCTTTCTAGCGCTCGGGACCTTCGTGCTTGTCCTGGTGCTGTTCGTGCTTGGTCTGGTGATCTTCGGCGAGACGGACGTGGTCGCGATCCCCGCCCTGCTGCTGCTCCTGCCGCTCGCGATGGCGGGGCTTGCGCAGTTCGGCGTGCGCAGCGTGATGTCGCTCTCGCGCGCGGTGGCGCGGCAGGAGATGCCGCGGCCTGACACGCTGCTGTTCTAGCCCTCGCGGCTTCCGAACGGCCACACCAGCTGCCGCGCCCAACCATCAGGCGCGTGTTCTCCGGCGATACCCTAGCCTTCAGGCCAGCGAGCTCTCCGCCGAGATCATCCGGCCTCAAGAAAAGAAGCGTAGTGCAGGTTGAGAATCTCAGCCCCAGCGTCTAAAATCTTCCCGCATTCGCATTACCTTAGCATTCTTCGCGCAGCCGGAAGATGCGGTCGTTCCTGAATCATTGGGGGCTCCAAAACCGATGTTTGAGGTGGGCACCGACGGCACAAACCTGGAGCGGGTGTACAGAGTTGACGATCTCATGCTTTACGGCGTTGTCTTCAAACTGTCGTTATGCGCCGCGTTACCGCTCCTTAGCTTATACGAACTGTTCACGACCGGTTCCATTGACATGGAAGCCGTTGGCAGGGGTCGACTTGGCGCCCCGATGTGGAGCTTATACCTATTCGGATGGTCGGCATTGGTAGCAACCGTCTGGGCGCACTGGCACCAGCTGCGATATTTCGGGGACAGCGAAATGTTCAGGCTTGGCCAAAAGGATATCAAAATTCGTGTTGAATCGCTGGCCCCGGAGGAGGTGCTGGGCTTCCGCTATTCGTTCTTGCGCGGCCATGTCCTGCAATCAACGCGCGGCGATTTTCCAATTCATCCGTGGATGATCAAAGGTGCGGTGGAGGCGCTGGCCGACGCATTTCCGCATGTGACCCCACCGAAACAGAGATATAAACCGTCGTGGCTGCTGGGCGACTAGATCCGCCCTCACCCCTTCCCGAACGGCCACACCAGCTGCCGCGCCCAGCCCTCGGGTGCGCGTTCTCCCGCGATCCCGTAGCCCGCAGGCCAGCGCCCTTCCGGCATGTGATAGGTGCCGAACCAGCGGTCGATCATTGGCAGGTGGACCGCAAAGTTCACGTCCCGCGCTTCCGGCTCCACGCCGTGGTGCCAGTGGTGGAAGCGCGGCATCGCCACCCACCGCTCCAGCCAGCCCCAGCGCGGGGCGAAGTTGGCGTGGATGAACACCGCGTGGAAACTCACCAGCGCGAGATAGGCATAGACCGCCGACTGGGCGAACCCCGCCACCAGCAGCGCCAGCAGCACCAGCCCGCGCGTCACGATCACATCGACCAGATGCAGCCGCGATCCCGCCAGCCAGTCCATCACCTCGACCGAATGGTGCACCTTGTGGAACCGCCACAGGAAGGGGACGACGTGGAAGGCGCGGTGCACGCCATATTGCGCGAGATCGGCCACCATCACGGCGAGGGCGAACTGCACGAGCCACGGCAGGCTCTGCACGACCGCCTGCGCTGAAGGCACCGCCAGCACCTCGCCCAGCGCCACCGCAGGCGCCAGCACGGCAACGCTCATCACCTGCGCCAGCACGTGGCTCGCGAAGAAATACTGCGTGTCGGTCAGCCAGCCCCGGCGGAACGCGCTCTGCCCGCGCCGCAAGGGGAACGCCCCCTCCAGCGGCACGAAGATCGCCGCCGTGCTCAGCACCCCCAGCACGAACCAGTCGAGCCCGAGATAGACCGCGCTGTCACCCGCGCGCGGGATCTCGACCCCGCCCGCACCCAGCGCCAAAGCCGCCCCCGCCAGGGCAAGCCCCGTCACCCCCAGCGCCTTCTTCCGCCGCAGCAGCATCGACAGCCCCGCCAGCGCCATCGCCGCGAGCAGACCCACGTCGATCGCGAGCCGCACCAGCCCGAGCGGATAGCGGCTGCGCAGTTCGGGCAGGGTCAGATATTGCGGAAAGTGCAGGCACAGCACCGCGAACAACGCCAGCAGCCCCAGCACGATCCCCAGCACCCCGCTCAGCCAGCCCGTGCCGAAATGGCGCGGGCGATCGTCGGCAAAGACGCGCGCCAGCCATTGCTCGGCGGTCAGACGGGAGGCGGGCTTGTCCATCACTTCCCCCATAATTCCAGCGCCCTTTCCGCGCCGTAAAGGATTATTCCGCCCGCCCGTCGAAAAGCGCTCCCCGAGGGGTGGAGAATCGCGCCCCCAAAGCGTATGGGGCTGCCATGCGCATCGCCATTGCATCCGATCACGCCGCCACCGAGCTGAAGGCGGAACTCGCCGAGTGGCTCATCGACGAAGGCCACGAAGTCGCCGATCTCGGCCCCGAACCGGGCGTGAGCGTCGACTACCCCGACTATGGCTATCGCCTCGCCGAGATCATCGCCGAAGGAACGGTCGAATTCGGGGTCGCGCTGTGCGGCAGCGGGATCGGTATTTCGATCAGCGTCAACCGCCACCCGCAGGTGCGCTGTGCGCTTGTCTCGGAACCGCTCTCGGCCGCGCTCGCCCGCGAGCACAATGATGCCAACTGCATCGCACTCGGCGCGCGGCTGACCGGGATCGAAATGGCCAAGGCCTGCGTTGCGACATTTCTGGATACCGAATTCGCCGATGCCGGCGATCCTGCCGGGCGCCACCAGCGCCGGGTCGGCAAGCTCGGCAAGCCCCCCTTCCTGCCCGATCATATCGAGACCCATCAATGAGCACTGCCCCCGCCGATTTCTCTGCCCGTCAAGCTGTCGCCGCAATGGACGGCTTCTGGCGCAACGATCTCGCCACCGCCGATCCGGAAATCGCGGCGGCGATCGGCAAGGAACTCGCCCGCCAGCGCGACAAGATCGAGCTGATCGCGTCGGAAAACATCGCGAGCCGCGCGGTGCTTGAAGCGACCGGCTCGGTGTTCACCAACAAGTATGCCGAGGGCTATCCGGGCAAGCGCTACTACGGCGGCTGCGACTATGCCGACGTGGTCGAGACGCTGGCGATCGAGCGCGCCAAGCAGCTGTTCGGGTGCAACTTCGCCAATGTGCAGCCCAACTCGGGCTCGCAGATGAACCAGGCGGTGTTCCTCGCCCTGCTCAATCCGGGCGACACCTTCATGGGGCTCGATCTCAATTCGGGCGGGCACCTCACCCACGGCTCGCCCGTGAACATGAGCGGCAAGTGGTTCAACGTCGTCTCCTACGGCGTGAGCCGCGAGACCGAGACCATCGACATGGACGAGGTCGCCACCAAGGCGCGCGAAAACAAGCCGAAGATCATCATCTGCGGCGGCACCGCCTATTCGCGCACCTGGGACTTCCCCGCCTTCCGCGCCATCGCCGATGAAGTCGGCGCGGTGCTGCTGTGCGACATGAGCCATATCTCGGGCCTCGTCGCGGGCGGCGCGCACCCCTCGCCCTTCCCGCATTGCGATATCGTCACCTCGACCACCCACAAGAGCCTGCGCGGTCCGCGCTCGGGCATCATCCTGTGGAACGACGAGAAGTTCACCAAGCCGCTCAACATGGCGGTGTTCCCTGGCCTGCAGGGCGGCCCGCTGATGCACGTGGTCGCGGCCAAGGCGGTGGCGTTCAAGGAAGCGCTCGATCCGTCGTTCCGCACCTATGCCCACCGCATCGTCGAGAACGCCCGCGCGCTGGCGGCCAGCCTTGAAGAGAACGGGTTGCGCATTGTTTCGGGCGGCACCGACAACCACTCGATGCTGGTCGATCTGACCGCCAAAGACGTGACCGGCAAGGATGCCGAAAAGGGCCTCGATCGCGCCTTCCTCACCTGCAACAAGAATGGCATTCCCTACGACACCCGCTCGCCCTTCGTCACCAGCGGCATCCGGCTCGGCACGCCCGCCGGCACCACTCGCGGCTTCGGCCCCGAGGAGTTCCGCACGGTTGGCAAGCTTATCGCCGAAGTGGTTGAAGGCCTGTCGAAAAACGGCCCCGAAGGCGACGCGCAGATCGAAGAGAGCGTGCGTTCGCGCGTTGCCGAACTCTGCGCCGCCTTCCCCGTCTATCCGGGCATGTGAGGACACTGTCATGAGCGATCAGGAACCGCGCCAGACCCCCGACTGGATCGAAGATGCCAAGGCCGAGCTTTCGGGCATGGCCAAGGAAGGGGTCAATCACCCCTCGACCAAGCCTGTCCTGGCCGGTGCCGCGATCGGTGCGGCGGCAGGGTTCCTGCTGCCCGTACTGTCTATCCCGGTCGGCCTCGCGATCGGCGCGGGCTTCGCATTCTATCAGAGAATCAAGAAATAACCCCCTGAATGCGCTGCCCCTTCTGCGCCCATGATGACAGTCAGGTAAAGGACTCCCGCCCGACCGAGGATGGCACCTCGATCCGGCGGCGTCGCCAGTGCTCGTCCTGCGGCGCGCGCTTCACAACCTTCGAGCGGGTGCAGCTGCGCGAGGTGGTGGTGGTCAAGTCGGGTGACCGGCGCGAGCCGTTCGATCGCCTCAAGCTCGAACAATCGGTCGCGCTCGCCTCGCGCAAGCGCGGGATCGATCAGGAACGGCTCGACCAGCTGATTTCGGGCATCCAGCGGCAAGTCGAAACATCGGGCGAGGCCGAAGTCCCCTCCTCTCACATCGGCGAGCTGGTGATGGAAGGTCTGCGCCAGATCGACTCGGTCGCCTATATCCGCTTTGCCAGCGTGTACCGCGACTTCTCCGAAGCGCGCGACTTCGAAGAATTTGCCAGCACCGTCCAGCAAGCGGCTAAGGAATAAGCCAAACATGGCCGATCTCAACAGGCCCGTGATCGTGCTCGTGCGCCCGCAGCTGGGCGAGAACATCGGCAAGGCCGCGCGCGCGATGCTCAATTTCGGGCTGACCGAGATGCGCCTCGTCAGCCCCCGCGACGGCTGGCCCAACCCTTCCGCCGGCCCGGCCGCCTCGGGTGCGGACATCGTGCTCGAACAGGCCAGGGTCTACGAAACCACTGCCGAGGCCGTCGCCGACTGCCAGCACGTCCATGCCACCACGGTGCGCAAGCGCGGCGTGACCAAGCCCGTGATCGGCGCGGACGAAGCCGGGCGGCAGGTCCACACCCTGCCCGGCCGCCACGCGATCATTTTCGGCCCCGAACGCTCGGGGCTGGAAACCGAGGACGTGGCGCTCGCCCGCAACATCCTGACCATCCCGATCAACCCCGAATTCGGCTCGCTCAACCTCGCGCAGGCGGTGATTCTGGTCGCCTATGAATGGTCGCGCGCCGGGCGCGAACTGGAGGGTGTCGATCCCGCGCTCGTGCAGCCGACGATCGAAGATATCCTCCCGCCGGCACCGCAGGAGGAGCTGGAAGGCCTGATCGCCCATTTCGAAAAGCTGCTGGCACCGCGCGACTACTTCCGCCCCGAATCCCGCGCAGAGAGCACCCGCCGCACCTTGCGCACGCTGCTCACCAAGCCGGGCTGGAACCACCTCGAAGTGCGCACCCTGCGCGGCATCCTCAGCACGCTGGAGCGCGATCCGCAGCGATGAAGTCGTTGGTCGATTGGGGTTGGACAGCCCCGCGACCTTGGCTAGGCATCACGGCCCTTCTCCCTTCCAATCATGTGAGATTGCAGATGATTCTTACGCGCACCCGCTCGCTGGCCCTTGCTTGCGGCCTGCTGCTTGTCGCCGCGACCGCCAGCGCCGCCGGGCAGGACAACCCCGCCGCCACCACGCCCCCGGCGAGCGAGGAGACCACCCAGCAGCCCGCGCCGGACAGCGCCGAGACCAAGACTGCCGAGGAAGCCGCCGAACCCGAGCGCATCTGCCGCTATGTGAAGCTCGATGCCTCGAGCCGCCGCAAGACCAAGGTGTGCCGCACCGTCGAGGAATGGCGCGAGCTCAACAACATCCGCTGAGCCCCCCACGCGCACACCATCGCGCACACCATTGCTTGACCACAGGCGCAAACCTGCTAAGCGCGCGCCTTCGCAAATGGGCCCTGCACCCCGGTGAAGCAGTGGCCGCATCAGGACGGATGTCCCGATGGAGCGATGCCGGGTTGAATGGTTGCCAAAGGGGCAATCCAGCACATTGAAGGACACGACATATGTCGAAGCGCAAGAGCGCCAAGTACAAGCTTGACCGCCGGATGGGCGAAAACATCTGGGGTCGCCCGAATTCGCCCGTGAACAAGCGTTCCTACGGCCCCGGCCAGCACGGCCAGCGCCGCAAGGGCAAGATGAGCGACTTCGGTCTGCAGCTGCGCGCCAAACAGAAGCTCAAGGGCTACTACGGCGACGTCACCGAAAAGCAGTTCAAGCGCACCTATGCCGAAGCTGCCCGGATGAAGGGCGACACCAGCCAGAACCTGATCGGTCTGCTCGAGCGTCGTCTCGACATGATCGTCTACCGCGCCAAGTTCGCGCCGACCATCTTCGCCGCGCGCCAGATCGTCAGCCACGGCCACATCTACGTCAACGGCGTGAAGTGCAACATCGCCTCGCGCCGGGTCGATGTGGGCGACGTCATCAGCCTCGGCAGCAAGGCCAAGGAAATGGCGCTGGTGATCGAAGCCCAGAGCCTGCCCGAGCGTGACATCCCCGATTACGTCGCGCCCGACGGCAACGACAAGGTGCAGTTCACCCGCGTGCCGAAGCTCGACGAAGTGCCCTATCCGGTGACCATGGAACCGAACCTGGTGGTCGAGTTCTACTCGCGCTGATCCTTCGGGCATCGCAGACAATTTCGCAAAGGGCGGCCTTTCGGGGCCGCCCTTTTCTTTTGGGCACGGCTTGGCCATCATGGGCGCGACACCTGACGAAGGGATCGCGTCACTCATGAACATCCTGCTGCTGGACGGGCACCCCGACGAGGCCCGCCTCACCACCCACCTGCTCGATACCTATGCCGCGGCCCTGCCCGCTGGCACGCAGGTGACCCGCGTGGCGGTGCGCGATCTCGCCTTCACCCCGGTGCTGCGCCACGGCTACAAGCGCCGAACCGAATGGGAGCCCGACATTAGCGCGCTCGCCGAGGTGCTTGATGCCTGCGATCATCTGGTGGTCGCTTTCCCGATGTGGTGGGGCGCGGAACCGGCGGAGCTCAAGGGCCTGATCGACCGGCTGTTCCTGCCGAAATTCACCTTCGCCTATCACGTCGGTGATCCGTGGTGGGACAAGCTGATGCAGGGCCGCTCGGCCGATCTGATCGTGACGATGGACACCCCGCCCTTCGTGCTGAAGTGGTATCACGGCAATCCGGTGATCCGGCGCTGGAAGGGTCAGATCCTCGGCTTCTGCGGCTTTGCCCCGGTGCGCACGCTATCGTTCGGACCGGTGGGCGAGAACACCCCGCCGCGCAACATCGCCAAGTGGGAAGCGCGGGTGGCAAGGCTCGCGCGTTCGATCCGTCAGAAAGCGCCGGAGAAGAAACAGCCGCGCCTTGCAGCGTTTCTGGGCAAGGACGTCAGCCCCTGATCCGGTCCCACTCGGTGAACTCGTAGGCGATCGAGCCTTCGACGAGGCGTTCCCAGATGTCGGCGATGACATCGCCGGGGATACCATGCGCCTCGGCCTCGGCCACGGCGGCGGCGATCACCCGGGCCTTGCGCTCTTCATCGCGCACCGCATCGCGGCTTGGCTTGATCCGGGCGGCGGCGCGCATGTAGCCGAAGCGCGTCGCCAGCAGCGCCACCAGCTCGCGGTCAAGGGCGTCAACCCCGGCGCGCACCTCGGCCATGGCGGTGCAATTCTCGGGGCTCAGGGGAGTGTCCGTCATGGCCCCCGCCCTAGGCGGTGCGGCCCCGATTTGTCGAGTGCCTTCGGCGCATTCACCCGCCCTTGCCAAGGTTCTCGTCGAGAAAACGGCCGATGGTCGCAAGCATGTCGACCCGCGCCGCGCTGTCATCGAGATCGTGCTGGAGATCCTCGTATTCGCGATAGATCACCGGCTTGCCCGCGGCCTTGAGCGCGCGCTCCATCGCCTGGGCGTGGCGCACGTCGACATTGAGATCGCGCGTTCCGTGGAACAGCGCCACAGGTGCGGCGAAGCGGGCCGCATGGCGGCGAGGGCTGCCGGCTGCGACATGGGGGCCGTTGCCCACGAATTGCTGGACGAGCCGCGAGGAGGTGTAGTTGCGCTTGTCCTCGACCAGATAGTCAAGGTCGGTCACCGGCGCGATCGCCACCACCGCCTTGTAGAGCGCCGGATCGAGCACCTGCGATTGCAGCGCGGCATAGCCCCCGTAGGACCACCCGACGATGGCGAGGCTGTCGGCCCGGGCGATGCCCTCGCTCACCAGCCAGCGCGCCGCATCGTTGACGTCGCCGATCGCCACGTCCCACGCCTTGAAGCCGTTGCGCCCGTACCACGCCTCGCCATAGCCCGACGAACCGCGATAGTTCGGCTGGAGCACGGCATAGCCGCGTGCGGTAAAGTACTGCACCAGCCAGTCGAAGCCCCATTCGTCGCGTGACGAGGGGCCGCCGTGGGGCATGACCACCGCAGGCAGGCCCTTGCCGTCCGAGCCCGGCGGCAGGGTGAGGTAGGCCGGGATCTGCGTGCCGTCGGCGGCCGGGTAGGTGACGGGCTGCATCTTGCCCATCGCCTTGTCGGTCAGTTCCATGCGCACCGGCAGCAGCGGTTCGAGGCTCCGCTTCTCCTTGTCGTAGAGGTAGACCATCCCCGCTTGGGTATCACTGCCGGCGATCAGCAGGATGCGCTTCTCGTCGCTGCTGGTGCCCACAAGGTTGATCAGCGGCGTATCGGGAAGCGCCTTGGCGAGGCCGGCCGCGAGCTTCTTCAGCTCGGGATCGAAATAGACCACCTCGCGCTTCTCGGTGGCGTAGCTGGCGCCCACCACGCGGCGCTTGCGGCCGATGCGGATCAGCGCGTCGACATCGACATCGCCGCGCGCCATCACCAGCTTGCCGGCATCGCTGCCATCGAGCAGCACCTCGACCACCGCGTCATAACCGCCCTTGGTGATGAAGCCGTAGGCGACATTGCGCGCGCTATCGACCGCTACGGGGGAGAAGCCGGAGATCGGCTGGCCGTCGATGGTGAGCTTCTCGAACTTCTTCCAGTTGTTGCTGCCGGGGGTGCGATAGAGATAGACATATTCGCCGGTCAGATTGCCGGTGCCGTCATAGAGCGCGCGAACCTTGATGCGCACCTCGCCGTTCTCGTCCGCGACATAGCGCACCGCGCCATCATCGGGCGCCTCTCGCGTGCGGGTCTTGCCGGTGACGACATCGACCAGATCGACTCCGAGGCCCGACTTGGAATTGGTCAGGCGGGTGTTGATGTCGCTTTCGGGGATGTAGTTGCGGGTCATGAGCACCTCGCCCTCGCCGTCATTGACGTCGAAGGCGACGATATCGCCGCCGTCCTGGTTGAAGCCGGTGGCGCGGAACGAATCGCGTTGGCTGAGCATCTTGGCTTCGGTGCCATCGGCATTGATCGCGAACAGCCGGTCAAACGGCACCAACAGCCCGCCCGCGCCCTTGCCCATCCCCGAAACCTGACAGACAAGCCGGATATCGGTCGCCCATTCGCACCACGCGAAGTCGCCGATCTTCTCGGTGTTCTGGAGCACGGGGACGATCTTGGCATCGCCCGCGAGATCGATGACGTTGATGACCTCGCTATGCTCCGGCCCGGGGGCGATATAGGCGATCTTGGTGCCCGAGGGCGACAGGCTGATATCGAGCACCGAGGAGCGGGCGCCAAAGTCGCGCGCGGCGGCATCGGGAGCCTCCTGCGCCATCGCCGGAACAGTCACCAGCAGGCCGGCCAACAGCCCCGCGCGCAAGGCCCGCACCCGGCCGGCACACCCCGAAAACCCTGTGATCATCCCCGCGCCCCTCTTCTGCGACAGGCCCGAGCCTATCGCAAGGCGCTGCGGGTTCAACCCCTTGCGTGCAGATAATCCGCGCGGAAGGTGCTGGCAAAGCTGGCGAATTGTCCTGCGGCGATGGAATCGCGCATCCCCTGCATCAGCGCCTGGTAGAAGCTCAGGTTGTGCTCGGTCACCAGCATCGCGCCGAGCATCTCGCCGGATTTGACGAGGTGGTGGATATAAGCGCGGCTATAGGTGGTGCAGACCGGACAGGCGCAGCGCTCGTCGAGCGGGCCGGTGTCTTCGGCAAAGCGGGCGTTCCTGAGATTGAGCGGGCCGTTCCAGGTGAAAGCCTGCCCGTTGCGGCCCGAGCGGGTCGGCAGCACGCAATCGAACATGTCGATCCCGCGCTCCACCGCGCCGACCAGATCGTCGGGCTTGCCCACACCCATCAGATAGCGCGGCCGATCGGCCGGGAGCATGTCGGGGGCATAATCGAGCACGCCGAACATCGCCTCCTGCCCCTCGCCCACCGCAAGCCCGCCCACGGCATAGCCGTCGAAGCCGATATCGGTGAGCTTGTCGGCGCTGATCCGGCGCAGGTCTTCGTGCAGCGCGCCCTGCTGGATGCCGAACAGCGCGGCGCGGGCGGCGTGTTCCCCTCCCGCATCGAAGCCCTCGCGGCTGCGCCTTGCCCAGCGCATCGAAAGCTCCATCGACGCGGCGATCTCGTCGCGCGGACGGTCGGCGCGCGGGCATTCGTCGAAGGCCATGACGATGTCGCTGCCGAGCAGGCGCTGGATTTCCATGCTGCGCTCGGGGGTCAGCATGTGCCGCGAGCCATCGAGGTGGCTCTTGAACTCCACCCCCTGTTCGGTGAGCTTGCGCAGCTCCGACAGGCTCATCACCTGATAGCCGCCGGAATCGGTGAGGATCGGGCGCGGCCAGTTCATGAATTGATGGAGCCCGCCGAGGCGGTTCACCCGCTCCGCGCCCGGGCGCAGCATCAAGTGGTAGGTGTTGCCGAGGATGATGTCGGCGCCTGTTGCACGCACCGCCTCGGGCTTCATCGCCTTGACCGTCGCCGCGGTCCCGACCGGCATGAAGGCGGGTGTGCGGATTTCGCCGCGCTGCATCGCAATCACGCCGGTGCGCGCCTTGCCACAGGTGGCGTGCAGCGTGAAGGAAAAGCGAGGGAGCGTCATGGGGCGGGTGCCCTAACGTCCCTGCCCTGCCGCGCAACAAAAAAGGCAGGAGCAGCCGAAGGGGGGTGCTGCTCCTGCCCGGTTTTGGCGTGGGTGTTCAGGCCTTAGAAGGCGTAGAGCACGCCCACGGTGGCACGGGTCGAATCGAAGGCGATCGTATCGAGCCCGGCGCGGAAGCGGATCGGGCTGTCGCCGAGGCCGAATTCGACGCCGGCACCGACGAGGTAGTCGCCATCGGTATCATCGAAGCCGACCACCGGCGGGGTGATCAACCCGCTGAGATCGAAATCGACTTCCTGATAGCCGCCGCGCACGAAGATCTTGCCGGTCTCGCCGACGCGCACACCGGCGCGGGCGGCGATGCCGTATTCGTTGTCGATGCGGCCGTCGCCGATGTGGTAGTTGCCTTCGGCGCCGACGAAGAAGGTCTTGCCGACCGGCACGTCGACCCCGGCCACGATGCCGTAGATGCCGCCGTCGTCATTGGGCAGACCGCTGCCGAGATCGTGGATCCCGGCCGATGCGCCGACATAAGCTTCGACCTTGGGGTCTTCGTTCGACTGCGCCTGGGCAGCCGCCGGAAGTGCCATCGCGCCCATCGCTGCAAGCGTGGTGAATGCGATTTTCCTCATGCGTTTGTATCCTTGTTTCTTGCCTGCCGCAGGGGGTGCGGCGGTGAGCAAGCTGTTAGGATTCAGTCACTTTCTGTTACCTGAACGAGACGACGAGGCGACGTTCAGGCCAGACGGACAGCATGTCGCGCTCGACAAAGGCCGCTTGCAGAGTGCCCGGAGGTCACTCGCGCAGGCGCCATCCGGTGCGGAAGATCACCGCGATGATCACCACGCTCACCGTCAGGAACCCGAGCGTGAGGCCGAGCGAGAGGGCAATCGGCACATCGGACGTGCCATAGAAGGTCCAGCGCAGCCCGCTCACCAGAAAGGCGATCGGATTGGCGAGCGCGATGGCGTCCCACGGCGCGGGCAGATCGCGGATCGAATAGAAGGTGCCGCCAAGGAAGGTCAGCGGGGTGAGGATCAGCATCGGGATGATCCCGAGCTTTTCGAAGGAATCGGCCCAGATACCGAGGATGAAGCCGAACAGCGCGAAACTGGCCGCCACCAGCATGATGTAGCCCGCAGCGAGGAACGGATGGGCGATCTCGTAATCGACAAACAGCCGCGCCGTGCCGAGGATGATCGCGGCAAGGATCAGGCCCTTGGTCGCCGCCGCCCCGACGAAGCCCGCGAGCGTCTCGGCCACGCCCACCGGAGCCGAGAGCAATTCGTAGATCGTGCCGGTGAAGCGCGGCATGTAGATGCCGAAGCTGGCGTTGCTGGTGGTTTCCCCCAGCAGGGTCAGCATCAGCAGGCCGGGGATGATGAAGGCGCCGTAAGGCACGCCGCCGACCGGTTCCATCCGCGCGCCGATCACCGATCCGAACACCACGAAATAGAGCGAGGTGGTGAGCACCGGCGAGAGGATCGACTGGAAGGCGGTGCGGAAGGCCCGCGCCATCTCGCGGCGGTAGATCGCATAGGCGCTGCGCCAATTGAAATACATCACGCTGCCTCCCGCTCGCCGAGCAGGCCGACGAAGATATCCTCCAGCGAGGAATCGTGAATGTCGATGCTGGTATAGCCTACTCCTGCGCGGGTAAGCGCCTGCGTGAGGCTTGCGACCTCGGCCCGGCCCCCGCCCTCGCCGCTGCCGCCGCGATAGACAAGCCGCGCGCCGCCTTCGCCCAGCTCGACCGGGAAGGCGGCAATTTCGGGCGGCAGCGCGCCAAGCGGCGCGGCGAGGGCGATCACCGCCTCGGTGGTGCCGAGCCGTTCCATCATCGCGTCCTTGTCGTCCACCATCAGGATGCGCCCGCCGCGGATGATGCCCACGCGGTCAGCCATTTCCTCGGCTTCCTCGATGTAATGGGTGGTGAGAATGATGGTGACGCCGCGCTCCTTCAGGCCCGCGATCTGCCGCCACATATCCTTGCGCAGCTCGACGTCGACGCCTGCGGTGGGCTCGTCGAGGAACAGCAGTTCGGGCTCGTGCGCCAGCGCCTTGGCGATCAGCACGCGGCGCTTCATCCCGCCCGATAGCGCGCGGATCTGCGCGTCCTTCTTGTCCCACAGCGACAGGCTCCGGAGAATGTCCTCGAGCCGCGCGGGATCATGGGGCTTGCCGAACAGCCCCTGCGAATAGGCCACCGCGCGCCACACGGTCTCGAACATGTCGGTCGCGAGTTCCTGCGGCACCAGCCCGATCCGCGCGCGTGCCGAGCGCCAGTCGCGCGCCAGATCATGCCCGAAGGCGGTGATCGTCCCGCCAGTGGGCCGCACCAGCCCGCATACCGCGCCGATCAGCGTGGTCTTGCCCGCCCCGTTCGGCCCGAGCAGCGCGAAGATCTCGCCCTTGCGGATGTCGAGATCGACAGCGTCGAGCGCGCGGGTGCCGCCCCGATAGGTCTTGGTCAGGCCGCGGATCGACAGGATAGGTTCGTGCATAGCTACCGGTTACGGGAGCAGCAGCGAGGAGTCACCATAGGAATAGAAGCGGTATTCGTTTGCGATGGCATGGGCATAGGCCGCCATCATCCGTTCGCGCCCCATCAGCGCAGAAACCAGCATCATCAGGGTGGACTTGGGCAGGTGGAAATTGGTCATCAGCCCATCCACCGCCTTGAGGCGGTATCCGGGGGTGATGAAGATCGCGGTGTCTCCGGCGAAGGGCTGGATCACGCCGTTCTCGTCCACCGCGCTTTCCAGCAGGCGCAACGAGGTGGTGCCGACCGCGATGATCCGGCCTCCGGCTGCGCGGGCCGCGTTGAGCTGGTCGGCGGTTTCCTGCGAGATGCGTCCGAACTCGGCGTGCATCTGGTGGTCGTCGGTATCATCGGCCTTCACCGGAAGGAAGGTGCCCGCGCCGACATGCAGCGTCAGCATCGCCCGCCCGATCCCGGCAGCGTCGATCGCGTCGACCAGCCTCTGGGTGAAGTGCAGCGAGGCGGTGGGCGCGGCGACCGCCCCTTCCTCACGCGCGAACATGGTTTGGTAGTCCTCGAGGTCCTGTTCATCGACCCCGCGCTTGCTGGCGATGTAAGGCGGCAGCGGCATGGTGCCGGCGCGGTCGAGCAGGACTTCGACCGGCTCCTCGCCCTCGAAGAACAGGGTGAGCGAGCCATCCTCGTGGCGTTCCTCGGCCAGCGCGGTAACCCCGCCGCCGAACATGAGCTGGTCGCCGATCTTCACGCGCTTGGCGTTCCTGAGGAAAGCCTGCCAGCGCCGGAGATCGAGCCGCTTGTGCAGCGTCGCGCCGATCCTTGCCTCACCATCGGCGCGGCGGCCTTCGAGCTGGGCGGGAATCACGCGGGTGTCGTTGAACACCAGCACGTCGCCGGCTCTGAGAAGGCTGGGCAGGTCGCGCACGCCGCGATCCTCGAACGGAGCATCAGCCCCGCGCACCACCAGCATCCGCGCCGCATCGCGCGGGCGAACGGGACGCAGGGCGATACGCTCCTGCGGCAGCTCGAAATCGAACAGGTCTACCTTCATGGCCCGCGCCCCTAGCCCTTTGGCAGGGCGCGGAAAAGCCCCTTAGCCGACCGGCGCGCTCAGCATGTCGGCGGTGATCGGCGCATCGTCCTTGGGTGCGGGCGGCGGCGGGGGCGGCAGGTTGTCGCTGGCGAGCGAGGCCTGGACGATGAAGGTCGGCTCGGCCGGCGGCTCGCCCCGGTTGATCGCGTCGACCGCGTCCATGTTCTCGATCACGCGGCCGAAATTGGTGTATTTCTTGTCGAGGCTGAAGCGCGGGTAGAAGACGATGAAGAACTGGCTGTTGGCACTGTCTTCCTCGGTGGCGCGGGCCATGGACAGGGTGCCGCGCACGTGCGGCATGGGATTGAATTCGGCCTTCAGGTCAGGCAGCTCGCTGCCGCCCTGCCCGGTGCCGGTCGGATCGCCGCCCTGCGCCATGAAGCCGTCAATCACGCGGTGGAAGATCACGCCGTTGTAGAAGCCGCGGCGGGTAAGTTCCTTGATCCGCTCGACATGGCCCGGCGCCCAGTCGGCCTGGAGGCGGATCTTCACCCGCTGGCCATTCGACAGATCAAGCACCCAGATGTTCTCGGGATCGGCGGTCACATCATAGTTGATCGGCGCATAGGTGCGCGGCGGTGCCACGGCATCCTCGTCCTCGTCGTCATCCTTCTCGGCATTGTCCCCGAAGGCGACCGGCGGGGTATCGTCCTTCTGCTTCTGGGCAAGCGCAGGATAGCCCGCGCCGAGCAGGAGAAAGGCCCCGAGGGCGGAAGTAAGTGTGGCTTTGATCATCATTTCATCCGTGTGCGATGCAGCCTGTAGCCCTGCCGGCCTGACACTTCAATGAATGAAGCCGCGCCTGTGGACAGGGCTGCCTCAATTCTGGCCTTTGAGCCCCTGTTCGCGCACGCGGGCAATCACGTCCTCGCACACTGCCGGGCTGACGAACTTGGCGATGTCGCCGCCATAGAGCGCGATTTCCTTCACCAACCGGCTGGCAATCGGCTGGAGGCTGACATCGGCCATCAGGAAGATCGTCTCGACCTTGTCGTTCAGCTGCCGGTTCATGCCGGTCAGCTGATATTCGTATTCGAAGTCGGTCACCCCGCGAATGCCGCGCACCACCACCGAGGCGCCTTGCGCATCGGCGAAGTCCACCAGCAGGGCGTTGAACCCGACCACCTCGACATTGGACAGGCCGAGGCTGGCGACCTCGCGCTCGACCATCGCGATGCGTTCCGCATCCGAGAACATCGGGCTCTTGGCGATGTTGGTGGTCACCCCGATGATCAGGTGATCGACCAGCTTGGAGCCGCGCCGGATGATGTCGGCATGGCCCAGCGTGATCGGATCGAAGGTTCCCGGGTAGATCCCGACGCGGCGTGTCATGGTTTTATCCTCTCTGCGGCGCGGCTCTTAGCGGTCGCGCTCGACAATGAAACGGGCGAGCGCGCGCAGGATGTCGGCTTCGGGGCCATAGGGCGCGAGATGCCCGATCGCCTGATCCACCAGCGCGCGCGCCTGTTCGCGGGCCTTGTCCACCCCCATCAGAGTGACGAAGGTCTGCTTGCCCTGTTCGCTGTCCTTGCGCAGCGCCTTGCCGGCCTTTTCGACGTCGCCTTCGACATCGAGCAGATCGTCCGCGATCTGGAAGGCAAGGCCGATATCGCGGGCATAGGCGCGCAAGGGCGCACGGCCCTGCGGCGGCACCTTGCCGAGGATCGCGCCCATCTCGACACTGGCTGCGAGCAGCGCGCCGGTTTTCAGCTGTTGCAGGCGGGTGACCGCATGAAGATCGTAGGACACGCCCTCCTCGTCGGCGACCATGTCCATCATCTGGCCGCCGGCCATGCCGCTCATGCCCGAAGCCGTGCCGAGCGTGGAAATCAGTTCGACCCGGGTGAAAGGATCGGCGCTGGTCTCGGCATCGGCGAGGATCTCGAAGGCCAGCGCATGGAGCGCATCGCCGGCCAGCACCGCAGTCGCCTCGTCATAGACCTTGTGCAGGGTCGGCTTGCCATGGCGCAGATCATCATCGTCCATGCACGGCAGATCATCGTGGATCAGCGAATAGACGTGGATCGCCTCGATCGCCGCGCCGGCCCGCAGCGCCGGATCGCGCGACACGCCGAACAGGCCGGCGGTGCTCACCACCAGCAGCGGACGCACCCGCTTGCCCCCGCCGATAGCGGCATAGCGCATCGCCTCGATCAGGCGCGCGCTGGTGTCGTCCGGCACCGGCAGCAGCGCATCGAACAGCGAATCGATCTCGGCCTGAACCTGCGCGATCGCATCGCCGAGCAGCGAGCCTCCTGTCTGCACCAGCATCACCTCAGCCCTCCGCGTCGAAGGCCTGGGTGCCGGCCGCGCGGCCATCGGCGCCAGTGACGATCTTCTCGATCCGCGCCTGCGCCGCATCGAGCCGCTGCTGGCACGCTGCCCGCAGCGCCTCGCCGCGTTCGTAGAGGCTGATCGACTGATCAAGCGGCACGTCGCCGCGTTCAAGCTGCTGCACGATCTGCTCGAGCGCGCCCAGCGCCTGCTCGAAGCTCATCTGCGAAATGTCCTGCGCGCCTGCGGCGGCGGTATTGCCCTCGTCCATGCCCCGCAGCATTGACGGAGGCGCCGTGTCCGGTCAAGGCTGGCACGCATCGGGGCGGGACAAACGGGATAAACGACAACATGACCAAATGGATCATCGCCTACGGCACGGCCGCATTGGCGTTCGGCGCGCTGGACGCGATCTGGCTGCGCTGGGCAGCGGGCAACCTCTACCGCCCGGTAATCGGCGATATCATGGCCAAGGACTTCAACGTCGCCGCGGCAGGCGCGTTCTACTTCATCTATCTCGCCGGGATGACCTGGTTCGCGATCAAGCCCGGGCTGGAAAGCGGCACGGTGCAGGCCGCGCTGCTCAACGGCATTCTGCTCGGCGCGCTGTGCTATGCCACCTTCGACCTCACCTCGCAGGCGGTGTTCAAGGTGTGGGCGACCCATATCAGCGTGCTCGACATCCTGTGGGGCGCCTTCGCGACCGGCACTGCGAGCGCGGTGGCGACCTGGGTGACGCTGCGCTTCGCTCCGGCCGCAGGCTGACGCGGCGCGCACAATGTTCATCGGCCATTTCGCACCCGCTTTCATTGCCGCCGCGGTCAGCCCGCGCAGTCCGCGACTGGGCACGCTGTTCGTGGCGGCACAGCTGGTCGACTGGGGGTTCTTCGCGCTCGCGATGATCGGGGTGGAGAAGCTGCGGGTCGATCCGGCGGCGAGCGTGATGGTGCCGATGGACCTCTATCACATGCCCTATACCCACAGCCTGATCGGGGCGGGAATCTGGGCGCTGGCCTGCCTGCTGGTGGTGGCAGTGGGCCAGCGCAACCTGTTTGCCGGGCTGATCGCCGGGCTGGTGGTGATCTCGCACTGGCCGCTCGACTGGCTGGTGCACGTTCCGGACTTAACACTTGACGGCGAGCCGCCCAAGATGGGGCTCGGGCTGTGGAACTATCCGGCGGTTGCCATGCCGCTCGAACTGCTGCTGACCGGCGGCGCCTTTGCCTTCTACGTCCGCCGCACGCGCGGACCCGTAGGCCCGCCGCTGGTGCTGCTGGCGGTGATGCTGCTGTTCCAGGCGGCGAACTGGTTCGGCCCGCACCCCGAAAGCGCCGGGCCGTTCCTCTACCTTCAGGCGCTGCTGGCCTTCGCGATCCTGACCGCACTTGCGGTCTGGGTCGGGGAGAATCGCTGGTTCCAGAAACGCGGCGGCTTGGCCTTCGGCGATCAGTAATCTAGGGGGCGGCCCAAGGAGTCCCCACATGACCGCCATCACCCCCGAAATCGTCGAACAGCACGGCCTTTCCCCCGAAGAATACGAGCGCGTCCTTCACGCGCTGGGGCGCGAGCCGAACCTTGTGGAACTCGGCATCTTCTCGGTGATGTGGTCGGAGCATTGCTCCTACAAATCCTCGCGCCTGCACCTCAAGAAGCTGCCGACCGAGGCGCCGTGGGTGATCTGCGGTCCGGGCGAGAACGCCGGCGTGATCGACATCGGCGACAATCAGGCGGCGATCTTCAAGATGGAGAGCCACAACCACCCCTCCTACATCGAGCCCTATCAGGGCGCGGCGACGGGCGTGGGCGGCATTCTGCGCGATGTCTTCACCATGGGCGCGCGTCCGATGGCCAATGCCAATGCTCTGCGCTTCGGGCGGCCCGAGCACCCCAAGATGAAGCATCTGGTGCAGGGCGTGGTCGCGGGTATCGGCGGCTACGGCAACTGCGTCGGCGTGCCGACCGTGGCGGGCGAGACCAATTTCCACCCCGCCTATGACGGCAACATCCTCGTCAACGCCATGACCGTGGGCGTCGCCGATCAGGACAAGATCTTCTACAGCGCCGCAACCGGCCTCGGGAACCCGATCGTCTATGTCGGCTCCAAGACCGGGCGTGACGGCATCCACGGCGCGACCATGGCTTCGGCCGACTTCGGCGAGGATGCCGAGGCCAAGCGCCCGACCGTGCAGGTCGGCGATCCATTCACCGAAAAGCTGCTGATCGAGGCCTGCCTCGAATTGATGGCGACCGACGCGATCGTCGCGATTCAGGACATGGGCGCAGCGGGGCTGACCTCCTCCTCGGTGGAAATGGCCTCGAAGGGCGGCGCGGGCATCCGGCTCGACATGAACAAGGTCCCCTGCCGCGAAGAGGGCATGACGCCCTACGAGATGATGCTCTCGGAGAGCCAGGAGCGGATGCTCATGGTGCTGAAGCCCGGCAAGGAAGCGATGGCCGAGGCGATCTTCCGCAAGTGGGAGCTCGATTTCGCGGTGATCGGCGAAGTCACCGACACCGGCCACATGGTGCTCGAATTCAACGGCGAGGTGGTGTGCGACATCCCCCTCGCCCCGCTGGCGGACGAAGCCCCGCTCTATGACCGGCCCTACCTCTCCAAGGAGGAGTATGCCGTGTGGGCGGGCGTGAAGCCGCTCGGCGAAGTGCCTGCCACCGACGATGTGGCTGCGGACCTGCTCACACTCATGGCCTCGCCCGATCTCGCCTCGCGCGGATGGATCGCGCAGCAGTATGATTCGCAGGTCGGCGCCGACACGCTCCAGACCGGCGGCGATGCCGGCGTGGTGCGGGTACACGGGACGGGCAAGGCGCTCGCGATTACCACCGATTGCACCCCGCGCTATGTCTTTGCCGACCCCTATGAAGGCGGCAAGCAGGCGATTGCCGAGGCCTATCGCAACCTGTGCGCCGTGGGCGCGCGGCCGCTGGCGGTGACCAACTGCCTCAACTTCGCCAACCCGCAGCGCCCCGAGATCATGGCGCAGATCGTCCACGCGCTCGAAGGCATGGCCGACGCCTGCCGCGCGCTCGATTTCCCGATCGTGAGCGGCAATGTCAGCCTCTACAACGAGTCGAAGGCGACCGGCGGCGGCAGCGCGATCCTGCCCACCCCCGCGATCGGCGGTGTCGGCATCATCACCGATCTGTCGAAGATGATGACGATGCACTTCAAGAACGAAGGCGACGCGATCTACCTCGTCGGGCCGGAATTCTGGGCCAAGCCCGATCCCACCCGCTCGCATCTCGGTCAGTCGCTGTGGCTGCGCGTGGTCAAGGGCGTCGAGGCCGGCCGCACCCCGCCGACCGACCTCGTGGTCGAGCGCAATGCGGGTGAGATCATCCATGAACTGATTGCCGACGGGCTGGTCAACGCCGTTCACGATCTCAGCGATGGCGGCCTTGCCGTGGCGCTCGCGGAAATGGCGCTGGCGGGCGGGATCGGCGCGGAGACCGATCTGGCGGGCAACCCCGACTACACCCCGGCGCAATGGTGGTTCGGCGAGGATCAGGGGCGCTATCTGGTGACCGTGCCCGATGTCGCCGCGCTCAACGCCGCGCTCGCCAAGGGCACCCGCAACGACGAGACGGCGCAGATCGGCTTCCAGCGGATCGGCACCGTTGGGGGCGATTCTGTGCTCAGCGTGCCGCTTGCCGAACTGCGCGCTGCCAACCAGCGCTTCTTCGCCGAGTGGATGGAAGGCTGATCGCGTGGCGGCATCGGGCTATTCCGGCACGCCGCTCGCGAAGAAGCTCTCCTTGCGCGACGGGATGCGGGTGTGGTTCGACGCCATGCCCGAGCACGTCATCGACGAGATCGACGAATATGCGCTGGAGCTGACCTTTGTTGCCGACCCGGCCAAGGGCCTCGACGCGGCGCATGTCTTCGTGACCGAGCGCGCGGTGCTCGAAGCGCACCTGTCAGCCCTGCGCCGCCAGATCGCGCCCGACGGTCAGATCTGGGTGAGCTGGCCCAAAAAGGCCTCGAAGGTTCCGACCGACATCACCGAGGACACGATCCGGGAGATTTGCCTACCCTTGGGGCTGGTCGATACCAAGGTCTGCGCGATCGACGAGACCTGGTCTGGCCTCAAGCTGGTGATCCGCAAGGAACTGCGCTGAAGGGTTACGCTGCCTGAGGTTGAGGCTGTGTCGCGCTGCCGAGCGTCAGCTCTTCGCTGAGGATACCCTCGCTGCCGAGGATAGCCAGGCACTGGCGGTAGACCTCGGGCTTGCCGATGCCGAGCCGTGCGCGCGCTTCGGTGATGTCCTCGCGCATCAGCGCGGCGATATCCTGATGGGCGATCTTCGCCGCCGCCTTGCCGAGCCGGCGGCCTTCCTTGATCGCGGCGAACAGCGGCGCCTTGGTGCCGCTCACCTTCTTGATCTGGCGCGCGCCGGCATAGGCGATGAACAGGATGCCCTTGTTGTGGTTCTGCTCGTAGCTGAAGCCGAGCAGGCTCGCCTCGCCCAGCGCGTCGCGGCCATAGCCGGTCAGCACGTGGAACAGATCATGCGTATCGCGCAGGCGGTCGAAATACCACTGGGTGAGGTCCTTCGGCAGGCTTTCGGGCGGTGCCCACTTGTGGCTTTCCGCCACCAGCCCCGCCGCCGACAGGCCCTCGCGCTTCATGAAGGCGATATAATGCGCTGCCACGCTGTTCGGCCCGCAATCGGCCCAGCGCGCGTGATCATCGAGCATCGCCGGAATATCGACCCCATCGCGCAGGAAGCGCTGGCCTTCGGGCGAGCGGATGAACGCGTGCGCCTGACGGTGACTCGCCTTGCCCTTGGTCGCCTCGATGATGTGGAACACCTGCTCGGTGTCTTCCTTGTCCTCGACCAGCTTGCCGAAGTGGTGCAGCACCTTGAGCGGACGGAAGCCCGAGGTCTTGCGGTCGGGCGCTACCAGCGGAAGATCGAGAAGTGCCATGCGATACGTCCTTTGCGCGAGTCGCGAAACAGGTTCGTCACCGACAACTTACATGGCTGTCAGTTAACTGTCCATTGCCCGCTTGATCACGGTCAAATCCGCGCAGCAACAGCGTCAGGCCGCAGCCAGTTCCTGCGGGGCGTTGCTGCGGGCGAGCAGATTATGGGGATCGATCCCCTCGGCCTGCCAGATGCGGTGACATTCGCGGTACTGCTGCGGCTTCGGGATGCGCAGCTCGGCGCGCACATCCTCGAGCGGGCGTTCGAGCAGCTGGCGGATCGGCTGGGCGATCAGCGGCGGCGCGCCCTTGCCGATGCGGTGCGCCTCGCGCACGGCTCCGAAAACCGGGGCCTTGGTGCCCTTGGCCATCTTCTTGATATTGGCGGCACCCGCATAGCCGATCAGCAGGTGGCCCTGGCTGGGCGACTGGCCATGGGTGAACAGCAGCACCGACGCCTCGCCGAGCGCATCGCGGCCATAGCCGGTCAGCACATGGAACAGGTCATGCGTGTCGCGCGAGCGGTTGAAGTACCACTCGACCAGATCGGGGAAGCGCGGACGACCGGTGCGCTCGCTTTCGGCGACCAGCCCTGCCGCCGTCAGCCCTTCGGCTTCCATGAAATCGCAATAGGCATGGGCAAGGCTGCCCTTGGGCGTCCGGCGCAACGCGGCGTGATCGTCGAGAATCTCGGGCAGGCTGAGCTCGGTCTGGCGCAGATAGGTGCCGCGCTCGGACAGCGTGAGATCCGCGATACGCGCGATGAAGTCCTTCGAGGGCAGCGATTCGAAGATCCGGAACACCGCCGCCGTGTCTTCCTTGTCCTTCATCAGCATCTGGAAGTTGCGGATCGCGCGCAAGGGACGGTACTCGGCCTGCGGACGGTCGGGATGCAGCAGCACCGTGCCGTCCTCGGCGAACATGTTGCGGTAGTTGCGGTTCGTGGCGGTCATGTCCGGTCTCGAGTCCAGAGTGGAAGCGGCGAAGGGATAATCCGAATCTGCTTACATCAATGTTAATAGCGTTTCAGGAACGCCACACAATCCCCCGCTTCACCGTTTCGCCGCAGGCACAACCCGTTTCGTCAGACCGGGCGCGGCAATCGCCCGGGCCACCAAGCGGCTGCCCTCGGCCGTGACATGCGCATCATCGATGATCAGCGGATAGCCCTTAGCCCCGAGATAGCGGCACTGCGGATCGCAGAGCGTGCGTAGCGGGGAGAAATAGGTCGCCCCCGTGCGCGCAGCGATAGCAGCCATACGCCGGTCGAGCGGCGCGCGGTCGGGCTTGAGGAAGGCATCGGCAATCCGCTCGTCCCCGCGCGCCGCGCCGACCGCCAGCAGGCGCGGCACAAACTTCTCGAAGGCGGGAAAGGGGCCGACCAGCAGCACCGGCTGCCCGCGCTGCGCCAGCAGATCGAGGCTCGCCTGGAGAGCGGGCAAATCGCCCTCCTCCCAGTATCCCGCCAGCACCACCAAATCATAGCCGTCCGCACCGATCCGGCGCTGGTAAGCGTCCTCGATCACCCTGTGGCAAAAGAAGTAGCGCTCGACCTTCGCGCCGGTGACCGGACGGCAGCCGGCCGCGGTGATCTGGCTGATCGCGCTGCCCGGAAAAGCGGCCTGCAATCCCGGCACCATCATAGCCGCGTGGCTGTCGCCCAGCACCAGCACCCGCGCCCGCCCGTCGTCGGGCAGCACGCAGGTCGCCTCGTCGAGCTGCTGGGTGCGGTGATGGATGAAGCAGCTGCCGGTGCGGAACACGTCGTCGATCGGATAGTCGAGCGCGCTGGCGAGCGAGAGCGTGCGCTGGTCATAGCGCGCCGGCCAACCTCCGCTGGCGATGAACGCCGCAGCGCTCGCGGCCAGCACCGCAGCAGCCGCACCGGAGACCAGCGCAAGACGGGCAAAGGACAAGTCACGCCGCCGCGCCGGCTCTTCGACAAACCGGGTAGTGAGCGCTGCGAGCACCAGTGAAATGGCAGTCGCGGCCAGCTGCAACGGCCAGTCGAGCCGCGGCGCGGGCAATCCCAGCAGCAGGAACACGATCACCGGCCAGTGCCACAGGTAGAGCGAATAGGAGATCCGCCCGAGCCAGGTGACCCCCGGTAGCGATAGCACGCGGCCCACCAGCGACGGCCCGGCATTGCCCGCAAGAATGATCGCCGCAGCCCCGCCGCAGGGGATCAGCGCGCGCCAGCCCGGGAAGGGATCGAAGCTGTCGAGCAGCACCGTCGCCGCAGCAATCAGCGCCGCTCCGCCCAGCGTCAGCACCTCCCGCAGCGCCCGCCAGCGCAGCAGCGGCACTGCCGTGATCGCCGCTAGCACCCCGGCGAGAAACTCCCAGATCCGCGCCGGCAGCAGGTAGAAACTCGCGTCGGGAAAAGCGAGCGAGGCGGCCGCCGACAGGCCTGCCACGCCGACCAGCCCGAACCACAGCCCCGCCCGCCCGAACCGCAGCAGCGCCAGCATCAGCAGCGGCAGCAGCAGGTAGAACTGCCATTCCACCCCCAACGTCCACAGATGGAGCAGCGGCACCTCGCCGCTCTCGCTGTATTCGAACTGCTCGCGGTGGAAGAAGATATTGGCCGCGAAGACGAGCGCGGCGAGCAGGGTCCTGCTGTAGTCTGCCAGCTCGGCGGGCAGCAGCAGCACCGCCGCCGCAAGCGTGCTCGCTGCCAGCACCACCAGCAGCGCCGGCACCAGTCGTCGCACGCGGCGGGCGTAGAAGCCGGCGAAGGAGAACCGCCCCGCCTCGTGCTCGCGCAGCACGATCCCGCCGATCAGGTAGCCGGAGATGACATAGAACACGTCCACCCCGACGAACCCGCCGGTGAACCCGCCAACCCCGAGATGGAACAGCAGCACCGCCAGCACCGCCACCGCCCGCAGCCCCTGGATATCGGGACGGTATTCGGCAGACGGCGACTGCGTGGCGATCAGCATCAGCCCTCGCGCCAGTCCTTGCGCGGGATACCGAGCAGGCTGAGCACGGCCGTCAGATCGCCGCGATCGATCCGGCCATTGGCCGCCGCGCGCGCCTTGGGCTTGGCGCGATAGGCAAAGCCATAGGTCGCCGCGGCGATCATCGGAATGTCGTTGGCCCCGTCCCCCGTGGCGAGGCTGAGGCGCCCGCCAGTGGACTCTTCGCGCAGCACGGCGGCCTTGACCGCGCTGTCGGTGATCTGGCCCAGCAATCCGCCGGTCAGCCTGCCTCCGGTCACTTCGAGCCGATTGCCAACCACGCGGTCAAACCCGAGCATAT
This sequence comes from Porphyrobacter sp., assembly GCA_027531395.1. Classification (GTDB taxonomy): domain Bacteria; phylum Pseudomonadota; class Alphaproteobacteria; order Sphingomonadales; family Sphingomonadaceae; genus Erythrobacter. The sequence continues at coordinate 975,847 of JAPZRO010000004.1, forward strand.
CGCCAACCGGATCAGCAAAATGGTGGAAGCCGCCGGTCACCAGCACGGTCCGGCTGCCGAGCGCGGAGAGCGTTGCGACCAGCGTGCGGGCACCCGGCTCGGGCCTGATCCGCTCGGTGAGACAATCGCTTATCGCGCTTTCCTCGAGACCTTCGAGCAAGGCCACACGTTCGCGCAGGGCCGCGACGAAATCGAGCTCGCCCTGCATCGCGCGTTCGGTGATGGCCGCGATCTGCGGCTTGATCCCGGCGTAATCGGCCAGCTCGTCGATGCATTCCTGCCCGATCATGGTCGAATCCATGTCCGAGACGAACACCTGCGGCAGATCGATCGAACCGCGACAGACCAGCATGTCGGCGGGCGCGAAGACGCGGTCGATCGCCGCCAGCACGGTCTCGGGCGCACCCTCGGAAAAGCGCAGTTCCAGCACTTCGCCATCGGCGAGCGTATCGGCGGTTGCCAGCGCAACACCCTCGCTGCGCAAGGCGACAGCGAGTGCATCAAGGCGTGTTTCCCTATCGGCTGTGTCTGCTATCAGCCGGGCAATGAGCATTCTATCTTCTCCACCAGCCCCCGTCGCGCTCATCGCAGGGCCGACCGCCAGCGGCAAGAGCGCGATTGCACTCGAACTCGCGCGCGCGCTTGCCGAGGCGGGGCGTCGGGGCGTGATCGTCAATGCCGACTCCGCGCAGGTCTATGCCGATCTGCGCATCCTTTCCGCCCGTCCTTCCGAGGAGGAGATGGACGGAATCGAACACCGCCTGTTCGGCGCATGGGACGGCAGCGAGGCGTGCTCGGCAGCCGCCTGGGCCGCGCGCGCCAAGGCGGAAATCGCCGAAATCCACGAGGGCGGCGGCGTGCCGATTCTCGTTGGCGGCACCGGCCTCTACCTCAAGGTGCTGTTCGAAGGCATCGCCCCGATTCCCGAGATCGATCCCGCCATTCGCGCCACGGTGCGCGCGCTCGACGAGGATGCGGCCTACAAGCTGCTCCAGATCGAGGACCCGCTGCGCGCCGCCGAGCTCGATCCGGGCGACCGCCAGCGCATCGCCCGTGCGCTGGAGGTCAAGCGCTCGACCGGGGTGACGCTCGCCGACTGGCAGCTCGCCAAGGCAGGCGGGATCGGCGAAGAGGTGACGATCCACCCGATGGTGCTGCTGCCCGACCGCACGTGGCTCTACGACCGCTGCGACCTGCGCTTCGAGGCTATGCTGGAAGAAGGCGCGATTGCCGAGGTCGAGGCGCTGCTCGCGCGCGGGCTCGATCCCGATCTGCCGGTGATGCGCGCCATCGGGGTGCCCGAAGTCGCCGCTTTCCTCGCCGGAGAGATCGACGCCGAGACGATGATCGCGGCCGGACAGCAGGCCACCCGCAACTATGCCAAGCGCCAGTTCACCTGGTTCCGGCGGCAGCCGCCCGTGGAATGGCCCCGGATCGACCCCGGAGCTGCATTCGAAAATATCGACTTTGACACCCAATTCGCATCATTATTGCGCGATTAGGGGTTGACGTATCAGATTCTAACCCGTAGCGGCGGGGTCACTCGGTCCGATGCGCACCCCCCTGCATCGGGCCGGTTTTGTTGTCAGGCACCCTTGCGACTTGCTCGTCCGGCTGCCGCTCAAGCTTTGGAGTTCCCCGTGCCCGGCAAGCCGGATCAAGCCCAGCGCGACAGCGCCCGCAGCGCCCCCAGCAGCGGCGCCGCGATCCTTGTGCAATGCCTGATCGAGCAGGGCGTCGAATTCGTGTTCGGCTATCCCGGCGGCGCGGTGCTGCCGATCTATGACGAACTGTTCGGCGACGAGCGCATCCGCCACATCCTCGTCCGCCATGAGGCCGGCGCGGCCCATGCCGCCGAAGGCTATGCCCGCGCCACCGGCAAGCCCGGCGTGGTCCTCGTCACCTCCGGCCCGGGCGCGACCAATGCCATTACCGGCATTGCCGATGCGTGGATGGATTCGATCCCGCTCGTCGTCATCACCGGACAGGTGCCGACCAGCCTGATCGGCACCGATGCCTTCCAGGAAGCCGATACCATCGGCATCACCCGCCACTGCACCAAGCACAATTATCTGGTGAAGGACCCGGCCGATCTCGCCGCGACCATCGCTGAGGCGTTCCGCATCGCCACCACCGGCCGCCCCGGCCCGGTGGTGATCGACATTCCCAAGGACGTGCAGATCGCCGTTCCCTCCGAGCGCCGCGCCTTCGTCCGACCCGGCTCGCACCGCTATGCCCCGCAGATGGTCGCGCCGGCCGAACAGATCATCGAGGCGATCGAGCTGATCGCCGCGGCCGAGCGCCCGATCCTCTACACCGGCGGCGGCGTGATCAATTCCGGCCCCGAGGCGAGCGAATTGCTGCGCCGGTTCCAGGATCTCACCGGCGCGCCGGTCACCTCGACGCTGATGGGCCTCGGTGCCTTCCCCTCGGTCCATCCCGACTGGCTCGGGATGTTGGGGATGCACGGCACCTTCGAGGCCAACATGGCGATGAACAAGTGCGACGTGATGGTCTGCATCGGCGCGCGCTTCGATGACCGGGTGACGGGCAGACTCGATGCGTTCAGCCCGGATTCGAAGAAGATCCACATCGATATCGACCGCAGCTCCATCAACAAGGTGGTTCCGGTGGACCTCGGCATCCTCGGCGATTGCGCCACGGTGCTGGGCCAGCTGATCGAGGCATGGGGTAGCCGCAAGCCGCGTGACCTCGGCGAATGGAAGGCGCGCATCGCCGGCTGGCGCGCACGCGAATGCCTCGCCTACCCCGAGCGTTCGGCCAAGCACCCGAACATGATCATGCCGCAGAAGGCGATCGAGCGGCTCCATGCCCTCACCCACCAGCAAAACCCGATCATCTCGACCGAGGTCGGCCAGCACCAGATGTGGGCGGCGCAGTATTTCGGCTTCGATGATCCGAACAAGTGGCTGACCTCGGGCGGATTGGGCACGATGGGCTATGGCCTGCCTGCCGCGATCGGCGCGCAGCTCGGCCATCCGGACGCGCTGGTGATCGACATTGCGGGCGAAGCCAGCATCCAGATGAACATCCAGGAACTCGGCACCGCCAGCCAGTACCGCCTGCCGGTCAAGGTGTTCATCCTCAACAACGAATACATGGGCATGGTCCGCCAGTGGCAGGAACTGACCTATGAAAGCCGCTATTCGAACTCCTATTCGGACAGCCTGCCCGATTTCGTGCGCCTCGCCGAAGCCTATGGCTGGAAGGGCATTCGCATCCATGACGAGAGCGAACTCGACGAAGGCATCGCCGCGATGCTCGCGCATGACGGGCCGGTGATGGTCGATTGCCTCGTCGCGCAGGATGCCAACTGCCTGCCGATGATCCCGTCAGGTGCCGCGCATACCGACATGATCCTCTACGGCGACAAGGTCGACGGGACGATGGACGACGAAGCCAAGGCGCTGGTTTAGGAAACGCACATGCCCCTGAAGATTGCCGAAGCCGCCTCCGAGCGCCATGTGCTTGCTGTCACCGTCGACAACGAGCCGGGGATCCTCGCCAAGATCACCGGCCTGTTCACCGCGCGCGGCTACAACATCGACAGCCTGACCGTGGCCGACATCACCGAGGACCATGCGGTCAGCCGCATCACCATCGTCACCAACGGGCCTCCGTCGGTGATCGACCAGATCGAGGCGCAGCTCGAACGGCTGGTGCCGGTGCACAAGGTCACCGACCTCACCACCGCCGGGCCGCATGTCGAGCGCGAGCTGGCGCTGATCAAGGTCACCGGCACGGGCGAGAAGCGGGTCGAGGCGCTGCGCCTTGCCGACATCTTCCGCGCGCGGCCGGTCGATACCACCACCGAAAGCTTCATCTTCGAAATCACCGGCCCACCCGACAAGATCGACAGCTTCATTGCGCTGATGCGCGAACTGGGGCTGGTCGAGGTGGGGCGCACAGGCGTCGTAGGCATGCTGCGCGGGCCGCAAGGCGCCTGAACAATATCAACGAATACAGAGCACAAGAGAGATTACCGATGAAAGTCTATTACGACGCCGACGCCGATCTGAACCTGATCAAGCCCAAGAAGGTCGCCATCGTCGGCTATGGCTCGCAGGGCCACGCCCATGCCCAGAACCTGCGCGATTCCGGCGTCGCCGAAGTCGCCATCGCCCTGCGCGAAGGTTCGGCCACCGCCAAGAAGGCCGAAGCCGCGGGCTTCAAGGTGCTCTCCAACACGGCGGCGGCGCAGTGGGCCGACATCATCATGATCCTCGCGCCCGACGAGCATCAGGCCGCGATCTGGGAGAACGACCTCAAGGGTCACATGAAGCCCGGCGCCGCGCTCGCCTTCGCGCACGGTCTCAACATCCACTTCGGTCTGATCGAAGCGCCGGCCGATATCGACGTCATCATGATCGCGCCCAAGGGCCCGGGCCACACCGTCCGATCCGAATATGTGAAGGGCGGCGGCGTGCCCTGCCTGATCGCGGTCCATCAGGACGCGAGCGGTGCGGCGCATGACGTGGCGCTCGCCTATGCCAGCGCCGTCGGCGGTGGCCGCTCGGGTATCATCGAGACCAACTTCCGCGAGGAATGCGAGACCGACCTGTTCGGCGAGCAGGCCGTGCTGTGCGGCGGGATCACCCACCTGATCCAGGCGGGCTTCGAGACGCTGGTCGAGGCCGGTTACGCCCCCGAAATGGCCTATTTCGAGTGCCTCCACGAAACCAAGCTGATCGTCGACCTGCTCTATGAAGGCGGCATAGCCAACATGCGCTATTCGATCTCGAACACCGCCGAATATGGTGACATCACCACCGGTCCGCGCATCATCACCGCCGAGACCAAGGCCGAGATGAAGCGCGTGCTGGCCGACATTCAGTCGGGCCGCTTCGTGAAGAACTTCGTGCTCGATAACCGCGCCGGCCAGCCCGAGCTCAAGGCCGCCCGCAAGCAGGCCGCCGCCCACCCGATCGAGCAGACCGGCGAGAAGCTGCGCGCCATGATGCCGTGGATCGCCGCCAACAAGCTGGTCGACAAGGCGAAAAACTAAGCGGCAAAGAATTCTTCCGCCCGACGGCAGCGACGGGCGGTGGAACCATCATGGGCCATCGGGTATTGGCTCTTCACCAGCCTGTGGAGACCAATCCCGATGAACCGTATCGCCCTCGCCGCTTCCGCCGCCGTTCTCGCCCTCTCCGCAGCCGCGCCCGCGCTGTTCGCGCAAGGGGCGCCGCAGCTGCCCGGTGTGCAGGACCCCTCGCGCGTCACCGCCGGCACCTATGCCGCCGACCCGGGCCACTCGCTGATCGCCTTCGAAGTCAACCACTTCGGCTTCAACGACTATTTCGGCCTGTTCGGTGATGTCGCCGGAACGCTGGTGCTCGATCCGGCCAACATTGCCGCGGCCAAGGTCGACGTCACCATTCCGGTCGCCAATGTCACCACCGCCAGCAAGGGCCTGACCGATCACCTGCTGCGCGCCGGCAAGGACGGCGGCAAGCCCGACTTCTTCGGCCCTGCACCCGCGCCTGCCCGCTTCGTCTCGACGAGCGTGGCGCGCACCGGTGACATGACCGCGACGATCACCGGCAACCTGACGCTCAACGGCGTGACGAAGCCGGTCACCTTCGAGGCCGAATTCACCGGCGCGGGCAATAATCCCTTCAACAAGAAGGCCACCATCGGCTTCGATGCCGAGACCAGCATCAAGCGCTCGGACTTCGGGGTGAACTACGGCATCCCGATGGTCAGCGACGAGGTCGAACTCGACATCTCCGTGGCCTTCGAGAAGCAGTAAAAGCGCTCTCGACTTGACCCATCCAATCGGGCAGGCGTGTCGCCACCATGCGCCTGTCCGATTGCCACAACATCGACGATTTCCGGCAGCTGGCGAAGGCCCGCCTGCCCTTCCCCGTGTTCGACTATATCGACGGCGCGGCCGATGACGAGCTGACCAAGGCGCGCAACACCGCCGCCTTTGCCGGGGTCGATCTGGTGCCGGACGTGCTCGCCGGGGTCGAGAAAATCGACACCTCCTGCACCATCCTCGGGCGGCGCTCGGCGCTGCCGCTGATGCTCTCGCCCACCGCCGTCCAGCGCGCCTTCCACTGGCAGGGCGAGACCGCGGTGGCCAAGGCAGCGGAAAGATTCGGGCTGTGGTTCGGCATCTCCAGCCTCGCCACGCGCAGCATCGAGGAAATCGCCGCGCTCACCAGCGGCCCCAAACTGTTCCAGCTCTACGTCCACAAGGACAAGGGGCTCAACACCAACATGATCGAGCGCTGCCAGGCGGCAAAGTTCGATGCGCTGGCGCTGACGGTCGACACCATCGTGTCCGGCAAGCGCGAGCGCTGTCTTCGGAGCGGCTTCACCACTCCGCCGCGCTTCACGCCGGCGAGCATCTGGAGCTATGCCACCCGCCCGCGCTGGACGCTCGATTATGTCTTTCGCGAGAAGTTCCGCCTTCCCAATCTCGACACCCATGTCAGCGAGGGCACCAACAAGGCGGTGAGCATCGCCGAATATTTCAACACCATGCTCGACACGTCGATGGACTGGGACACCGCCGCCGCAATCCGCCAGCAATGGGGCGGCACCTTCGTGCTGAAGGGCGTGATGAGCGCCGCCGACGCGCGCCGCGCGGTCGAGATCGGGGCGGATGCGATCATGATCTCGAACCACGGCGGACGGCAGCTCGACGGCAGCCGCGCGCCCTTCGACCAGCTCCCCGAGATCGTCGATGCGGTGGGCGGGCAGATCGAGATCATCTGCGATGGCGGCGTGCGGCGCGGCACCCATGTGCTGAAAGCGCTGTGCTCGGGCGCGACCGCGGCTTCGGGCGGGCGGCTCTATCTCTATGCCCTCGCCGCCGCCGGTCAGGAGGGCGTGGAACGCGCACTGGGCATCCTCAAGGACGAGATCGAACGCGGGATGCGGCTGATGGGGGTCACGGCCGTGGATCAGCTGACAGCTGACCGGTTGAGAAAGCGTCCCCTGTCATAATCGGGTAACGAAACGAGCGCTTGAGGCAGGCAAACCTCATCGACGGACCGCCTTCATGCCCAAGCTTTCGCCTGCCTTCCTCGCCCTGCCCCTCGCGCTGGTGCTTGCTGCCTGTGGCAGCGAGCCCGATCCGGCCGCCAATGATGCCGACAGCTTTGCCGCGCGGATCAACCAGAACGCGGGCGCGAGCCCTGCGCCCGAGGCCACCGCCACCCCCACCATCGCCAAGCCGCTCCCGGGCGCCGCGCCCGGTGCCTTCGCCGCTGGAACCCAGACCGATCCCGCCGCCAAGACCTGCGGCGCGAACCTGATGGGGCCGTTCATCGGCAAGCCGGCCGACCAGCCCACCCGCGCCGCGATCGCCAAGACCCTCGGCCGGACCGACAACCTGCGCTTCGTCGTCTTCGGCAGCGTCGACACCGTCAATCCCGATCCCACCAATCCGCGCCTCAGCCTGATGCTCGACGCGCAGAACATCATCCGCGACGCACGCTGTGGATAGAACAACGGGCAATCCCGGCTTGCGCTCGGCGCAATAATCGGCAATGGCTCAGGCCATGACGCGGAACGGACTTGCGCTGCTTCGACTTATGCGCCCTTGGGCGTAGGCAGCCGCGCGCACAGGATGCGAGCGGCCCGCTCCCAAGGGTAACCCGCCGCAGCTTCCCATTCCTACCGCGACGAGCTTCTTTCCATGCCCATGCTCCGTGACCCTTCCGTCAAGTACCGTCCCTTCGGCCAGATCAACCTGCCCGACCGCCAGTGGCCCAGCCGCCTGATCGAGAAGGCGCCGCGCTGGCTCTCGACCGATCTGCGCGACGGCAACCAGTCGATCATAGATCCGATGGACGCGGTGAAGAAGCGCCGCTTCTTCGACCTGCTGGTCGAGATCGGCGTGAAGGAAATCGAGGTTGGCTTCCCCAGCGCGGGCGCGACCGAGTTCGACTTCATCTCCGGCCTCGTGCGCTCGGGCGACATTCCCGACGATGTGACCGTGCAGGTGCTGACGCAAAGCCGCGAAGACCTGATCCGCACCTCCTTCGAAAGCCTCGAAGGCGCGCGCGCGGCGATCGTCCACCTCTACAACGCCGTTAGCCCCGCGTGGCGCGACATCGTGTTCCGCATGTCGAAGGACGAGGTGAAGGCCATCGCCATCGCCGGTGCCAAGGTGATGCGCGACCAGGCCGCCCGCTTCCCCAGCACCGACTGGCACTTCCAGTACAGCCCCGAGACTTTCTCCACTGCCGAACTCGATTTCAGCATCGAGGTCTGCACGGCGGTGATGGAGGTGCTTTCACCTACCCCCGAACACCCGATCATCCTCAATCTGCCCGCGACGGTCGAGGCGGCGACGCCCAATATCTACGCCGACCAGATCGAGTATTTCTGCCGCCACCTGCCCAATCGCGAGAGCGCGGTCATCTCGCTCCACACCCATAACGACCGCGGCACCGGCGTTGCAGCGGCGGAACTCGGCCTGATGGCGGGCGCAGACCGCGTAGAAGGCTGCCTGTTCGGCAATGGCGAGCGCACCGGCAATTGCTGCCTCGTGACCATGGCGCTCAATCTCTACACCCAAGGGGTCGATCCCGGCCTCGATTTCTCGGACATCGACCGGGTGATCGAGACGGTCGAATATTGCAACGACATCCCCGTCCACCAGCGCCACCCCTATGGCGGCGAGCTGGTCTACACGGCCTTTTCGGGCAGCCATCAGGACGCGATCAAGAAGGGCTTCGAAGCGCGCGAGACGCAGAACGACGAGGCATGGCGCGTGCCCTATCTGCCGATCGATCCGGCCGATCTCGGGCGCTCTTACGAGGCGGTGATCCGGGTCAACTCGCAGTCCGGCAAGGGCGGCTTTGCCTGGGTGCTGGAGAAGGACCAGGGGCTCAAGCTGCCCAAGAAGATGCAGGCCGATTTCTCCAAGCACGTCCAGCGCATGGCGGACGAGCTGGGCCGCGAACTGAACGCGGCCGATATCTGGGACGCCTTCCGCAAGGCCTACCACGTCAAGACCCATCCCAAGCACTTCCAGCTGGTGCGCTACGAGGAAAGCCGCGCGTCCGACGGCACCCGCATCTTCGCCGGCACCATCGCAGTCGACGGTGTCGAACAGAGCGTCTCGGGCCGCGGCAATGGCCTGATCTCCTCGGTGATGGGCACACTACGCGAGGCCTTCGGGGTGACCCTAGAGGTCGTGGACTATACCGAACACGCGCTCGGCCAAGGCACCGATGCGCGCGCGGCGGCCTATCTCGAATGTCGCGCGGCCGATGGCAGCACCGTATGGGGCTGCGGGATCGACGAGGACATCGCCACCGCCAGCGTTCGTGCCGTGCTCTCGGCCGCCAATGTCGCGGTGGCGCACAAGGCGGGGTAATCACCTTCCGGCGCTTGCCTGACAGCCGGTTTGGGCGCAATCTCCACCCCTCGCGCGACGAGGGAGGGAGGCGTGTCGCTGATGGACGTGATGGAGCAGGATCCTCTCGCCCCGCTGCCGCAACCGCAGGTCGCGTGCGATCTCGCCTTTGCAGATCTCGGCAAGGCGCTTGGTGCCGGCTGGCGCGATTTTCTGGCGATGCCGCAATACGGGATGTTCTTCGGCGGGGTCTATGTGCTGGCCGGGCTCGCCATGGGCTGGGCCGCGATCTTTGCGAGCGAACCGACCTGGCTGATCCCGGCGATGGCAGGCTTCCCGCTGGTCGCCCCCTTCGTCGCGGTCGGCCTCTATCAGGCGAGCCGCAAGCGCGAGGCCGGCGAGCCGGTGGGCTGGCGTGCAGTGCTCGGCGCGCTCAAGGGCCACGGCGATGACCAGATCCTGTCGATGGGGGTGATCGTGTTCGTCGCCTTCTCGTTCTGGATGATCGTCGCGCACGCGATCTTCGCGATCTTCATGGCGGAAAGCGGGATGGGCGGCGAATCGCTTGCGGCGCTGGCCACTCCTGCGGGGCTGATGATGCTGACGGTCGGCAGCGCGGTTGGCGCGGTGATGGCCTTTGCCTTCTACGCCATGACAGTGATCAGCCTGCCGATGCTGGTGGAGCGCAAGGTCGATTTCCTCACCGCGATCATCGCCAGCTTTAAGGTGGTGCGCGGCAATCCGGCGGTGATGCTCGGCTGGGCGGCGATCATTGCGGTCGTGCTGTTTGCCGCGATGATCCCGGCCTTTCTCGGCCTGCTGGTGGCGCTGCCGGTGCTCGGACATGCAACCTGGCACCTCTACCGCCGGGCGGTGGTCTAGCGATTTCCTACTCGGGGCGCAGGCTCTATCAATTGAGGAATGACGCTCGCCCATCCTGCCATTAGTGATGCTGCAACAAGGCGCGGTGCGAGGCGCGGGATTTCTGTTCCTGGACAGTGTCTCATGTGTCTCCAACATGCGCTCAAGGGGAGAGAAACATGAACACCGCCGCCACGCCCGAGCCGATTCTCGAACCCGATCTGCCGATCATCGACCCGCATCATCACCTGTGGGATCTGCGGCCGATGCTGCCGATGTTCCCCGAACCGCATCACCACTTCATCGCCGCACTGGTCGATAATGCGCACTACACCTTCGACCAGCTGCAAGCCCACCTGACCACCGGGCACAACATCATCGGCACGGTCTTCATGGAGTGCGGCGCCTTCTACAACGGGGCCTATGGCGATGCGCTGAAGCCGGTGGGCGAGGTCGAGTTCGTCAATGGGGTGGCGGCACAATCGGCGAGCGGGCTCTACGGTCCCGGGCGGATGTGCGCGGGGATAGTCGGCCATGCCAATCTGATGCTGGGGAGCGGCGCGGGCGCAGTGCTCGATGCGCTCGCGGCAGCGGCACCCGGGCGGTTCAGGGGCATCCGCCATGCCGGGGCATGGGATGCCGATCCGGAGGTGCTCGGTCCGCCGTTCCACCATCCCGAGGGCCTCTATCGCAATGCGACCTTCCGCGAAGGCTTCACCGAACTCGGCAAGCGCGGGATGACCTTCGACGCATGGGTGCTCGAACCGCAGCTGCCCGACGTGATCGACCTCGCGCGGGCCTTCCCCGATCAGCCGATCTGCCTCGATCACTGCGGCACGCCAGTCGGGGTTGCCGCCTACAAGGGCCGTCTGGACGAACGCTTCGACATCTGGCGCAGCAACATCCGCGAGCTGGCCAGGTGCGAGAACGTGGTGGTCAAGCTCGGCGGGCTGGCGATGGCGTTCTGCGCTCTGCCCGAGGAAGGCCCGGCGGCAGGCTTCGGCTCGGAGCATCTCGCCGCGCTGTGGCGCCCCTATATCGAGACCTGCATCGAGGCCTTCGGGCCGGAGCGCGCGATGTTCGAGAGCAATTACCCGGTCGATTACTGGGGCGCGGATTACGCGGTGCTGTGGAACACCTTCAAGCGCCTGTCGAGCGGGGCGAGCGCGGAGGAGAAGGCGGCATTGTTCGCAGGCAACGCGGCGCGGTTCTACGGGATCGAACATCTGCTCGGTTGACGTGGCGTAACCTCGCAAAATGACGCTTGGCAGCGCCGGAACCCGCGCTAGAGACGCGGGTTGAGGATAGAGTTTTAAGGAGAAACCGATGCCCCTTCCCGCCCCGTTCGATCGCCTGCGCCTGCCGCTGATCGGATCGCCGCTGTTCATCGTCTCGGGCCCCGAGCTGGTGATCGCGCAGTGCAAGGCGGGGATCATCGGCAGCTTCCCGGCGCTGAACGCGCGTCCGCAGTCGCAGCTCGACGAGTGGCTCCACCAGATCACCGAGGAACTGGCCGCCCACAACCGCGCCAACCCCGATCGTCCGGCCGCGCCCTTCGCGGTCAACCAGATCGTCCACAAGACCAACGACCGCGTCGATGCCGACATGGCGACCTGCGCCAAGTGGCAGGTTCCGATGATCATCACCTCTCTGGGCGCGCGCGAGGACATCTATACCGCCGTGCGCAACTGGGGCGGCGTGACGATGCACGACGTGATCAACAACCGCTTCGCCCACAAGGCGATCGAAAAGGGCGCGACCGGTCTGATCCCCGTCGCTGCCGGCGCTGGCGGCCATGCGGGCGCGCTCTCGCCCTTCGCGCTGATGCAGGAAATCCGCGAGTGGTTCGACGGCCTTGTCGCGCTCTCGGGTTCGATCGGCCATGGTGCCTCGATCCTCGCCGCGCAGGCCCTGCGCGCCGACTTCGCCTATGCCGGCAGCGCCTTCATCGCCACCAAGGAAGCCAACGCGACCGAGGGCTACAAGCAGGGCATCGTCGAAGGCTCATCGGAAGGGATCGTCTACACCAACCTCTTCACCGGGGTGCATGGCAACTACCTGCGCTCCTCGATCGAGGCGGCCGGGCTTGATCCCGACGATCTGCCGGTCAGCGACCCGAGCAAGATGAACTTCGGCAGCGGCGGCAACACCAAGGCCAAGGCTTGGAAGGACATCTGGGGTTCGGGCCAGGGCATCGGCACGATCAAGGAAGTCGGCACGGTCGAGGATCTCGTCGCACGGCTGGAGCGCGAATACCACGCGGCCAAGGCGCGGCTGGCTGACAATTCCGGCTACGCCTCGTGGGCCGCGCTGGCCGAAGCGGCGGAGTAACCGCGCGCTACTTCGCGCTCCACAGCGCCTCGGCCATGGCGTCGAGTTCGCTGAAGTCGAACCCGGTGCCGAGCGGATCCTTGCGGTTGAGCAGGATCCGCCGGCGCTCGGCCAGCAGCTGGCGGCGAAGGGCGTTCTGGAGCAATTGCAGGCGCATCAGCGCCTCGCCGAGCGCCGCCTCCGGATCATGCGGCCGCGCCCGCGACCAGTCCGCCTCGATCCGGCCGACACGCGCGATCACGACCTCGTTGTAGCGCTGGTGCGGTCCGCGATGGAGCGGCATTCCGGTGCGCATCGTCGCCTCCTCGCTCGCCGGAAGCAGCAGGCCATTGGCGCGGAAATCGTCGAACCCCACACGCTCGCGCCCCAGCCGGTCGAACAGCGGCCCGAAGCAGCGGCGCGACAGCAACTGGCGCGGGAGCAGATGATGGCGCTGGAGCGAAGGATCGTAACCGGGCACACCGCGGCGGTTGACCGAGCGGAAGGCGATGACAATGCGGTAACCCTTGCGCCCCTCCCCCTGCATCTACTCGCGCCTGACCCTTATGTACTGGCTGTTGCGCGAGGTCTGCATCACCAGCCTCGTCCCGTCAGGGGCGATGATGCGCTCGCTCTCGTCGAGCCCGCCGACGATCACCAGCTGGTTGATCAGCCGCACGCCTAGCCGGGTGGCGGCAATCCTGTCGGCGGAGAGCGGCGGTTCGATCCGCACTTCCTGACCGATCCAGACATCCAGCCCGACACTCTGCAAGGCGCCGTCTGAGGTCTCCTCGAAGGCGGTGAGACCCAGCGCCGGGAAAGCCCCGCCATCCAGCCACGCCGTGATCACCGACTCGAAGAACCGCCTGCCGATCACGCTATGCGAGGGTGCCCAGTGGATCGCGACCAGGCCGGCGAAATGCTGGGTGAGGTCGCGCGCAAGACCGAGCATCGCCTTCATCACCGGCATGCTGCGCTCCCCGCCGGCAAGGTGCGGGCCGGGAAGCACGGCGAGCGCTTCCAGCGCATCCTCGCCCTCCTGCCGGGCAAAATCGAAGCGATGGGTGATCGGCGGGACGGCAGGGCATGGTCCGGGGGCAAGGCCGCGCAGATCGAAGGTCAGCCCGTCGCGCAGCAGTTCGAGCCACACCTCGTTCTGCGCTCCGGCGCGGCCTGCGCCATGCGCCCCGCGCTCGCCGGCCGCGACCGCGAGTTCCACTCCGGCCCCGCCTGCGGGATCGTGGCTCAGAAGCACGCTCTGCTGGCGAGCCACAAAATCGAGAATCGCGGCGCGCGTGGGCCGCTTGCCGGGCATGAACAGCAAATGCAGCCCTGCGGCCCTGGCGTGCTGCGACAGTGAAATTGTCGAGGCCCCCCTTCGTCTCGCGCCTGACCGAGCCGCAATCCGGCAAATAACCTTGGCCTGTTTGGCCGCTATCGTCGAGTCCCCAAAGGGTCTCCCTGTCCCGATAGGGAACATACCCTAGAAGATGCCGAGACGCATCCCCTCTCCCAACGCCGATCCCAGTTCACGGCATTGTTTCAGCACCTTGGCCGTTACGACCTTGGGTGCAGCAATGGCTTCGGGGGTCTGCGCGGCGAAGTTGACGATCATCGAGTCGGCCACCCGCTTAAGCCGCCAGCCGGTGGCTATCCGGTCGATCTGGCGCTGGGCGCCCTCGCCGTCCGACCCGGCAGCAATGACCGTGGCATAGGGCCGCCCCTCGATCCGGCCGAGCACCGGGTAGTAGCTGCGATCGAACATTTCTTTCATCAGACCGCTCATGCCAGCGAGGTTTTCAGGGCAGACGAACAGATAGCCCCCCGCTTCCAGCAGCGCGTCCTCGCTCACTGCATCGGCCCGCAGCAGCAGCGCGTCGCCCGCCCCCTCGGCAGCCGCGCGCGCCATCGCCTCGCTCGCGCCGGTGCGGCTGTGCCAAATTATCAGCAGGCGGCGGTCGGGCGGGGTCTCGTGCATGCGCCCGGGGGTGCCTCGCGTTCCTGTCGATTGTCAATCGCCTGCGCCTGTGCCTGCCTTGCGCATTGCGCTAGGGTCATGCCATGGCCTCCAGCTCGCTGTCCCCTGCCCCCCACGCCCATGTTCTCGGCGTGACGACCTCGCTTTCCGGCAAGGCGTGGCGCTGGCGTGGCGGCAATATGGAACTGGGCGCAACCGCGGCGCAGGGGCTCGATCATTCGATCCTCGACCAGCTGCTGCTGACCCGCGGCGTGGCTGAGGACGATCTCGCCCGCCACGCCCGCCCGACCTTGCGCGATTTCCTGCCCGATCCCTCCACCTTCCGCGACATGGACACCGCCGCCGAACGGCTCGCGCAGGCGGTCATGAGCGGCGAGCAGGTGACGATCTACGGCGACTATGATGTCGACGGCGCCACCAGCGCGGCGCTGCTGGTCGAACTGCTGCGCCAGCTGGGGCACGATGCCGGCTACTACATCCCCGACCGCCTGCTCGAAGGCTACGGCCCGAGCGGCGAGGCACTGGTGCGGCTGGCCGAGGCCGGTTCCAGCCTGATCGTGACAGTCGATTGCGGCGCGATGGCGCACGAGGCGCTGAGCATGGCCAAACGCGCCGGGGTCGATGTGATCGTGGTCGATCACCACAAGTGCTCACCCGAGCTTCCGGAAGCCGCGGCGCTGGTCAATCCCAACCGGCTCGACGAGAGCGATTTGGGTGCGGCGCATGGCCATCTTGCGGCGGTGGGCGTCGCCTTCCTGCTCGGGGTGGCGCTGGTGCGCACCCTGCGAGGCAAGGGCTGGTTCGCAGCGCGGCCCGAGCCTGACCTCAGAGGCCTGCTCGATCTCGTCGCGCTCGGCACCGTGGCCGATGTCGCCGCCCTCCACGGCCTTAACCGCGCCTTCGTGGCGCAGGGCCTCAAGGTGCTCGCCAAGCGCGAGCGCATCGGCATGGCGGCCCTCATCGACGCGAGCCGCCTGACCCGCGCGCCGCAGGCCAGCGACCTGGGCTTCGCGCTCGGCCCGCGCATCAATGCCGGCGGGCGGATCGGCGAATCGACTCTGGGTGTAAGGCTGCTCACCACCACCGATGCCGAGGAAGCGCGCACCATCGCGATCCAGCTCTCGCAACTCAACGAGGAACGCCGGGCGATCGAGGCCGAGGTGCAGGAGGCCGCCGAGGCGCAGTTGGCAGGCCAGCACAACATGGCGGTGCAGGTGCTCGCCGGGCATGGCTGGCATCCGGGCGTGATCGGGATCGTCGCCGGGCGCATCAAGGAGAAGACCGGCAAGCCCGCGATCGTCATCGCGCTCGACGAGACGCAGGGCAAAGGCTCCGGCCGGTCGATCAGCGGGGTCGATCTGGGAGCGGCAATCATCGCCGCGCGCGAATCCGGGTTGCTGGTGGCGGGCGGCGGGCACGCAATGGCCGCAGGCCTGACGATCGAGCCTGCGCGACTTGCCGATTTCGCCGGCTTCCTCGACGAGAGGCTGGCCCGCGATGTCGAGCGTGCGCGGGCCGGAGCGGCGATGCTGCTCGATCTCGCGCTGGCGCCCGGCGGGCTGACCCCCGATCTGGTCGAGACCTTGGAGGCGGCGGGCCCCTATGGCGTGGGCTGGCCCGCGCCGCGGATCGCGGTCGGACCGGTGCGGATCGTCAAGGCAGACGTTGTCGGCAAGGATCACCTGCGGCTGGTCGCAAGCGGCAATGACGGCAAAAGCTTCAAGGCGATCGCCTTCCGCGCCGCCGAGACCGAGATGGCGCAGACCCTGCTCCACCGCAGCGCCGGTCGCCGCTTCCACCTCGCAGGCCGGGCGCGGATCGACGACTGGGGCAACCGCCCGGCGGCGGAACTGCAGCTGGAAGACGCCGCCTTCGCCGATTGAGCGGGGACTTTGACAGCAGGGCGAATTTTTTGCGCAAGTCGGGCTTGACCGACTCCGCCCACCCCCCTAAAGGCGCGCTCTCGCAACGGACGTGGCCCCTTCGTCTAGCGGTCAGGACGCGGCCCTTTCACGGCTGAAACACGGGTTCGATTCCCGTAGGGGTCACCACTCTTCCGGTTGCGACACGAACGGGCGGCGGGCTTCGGCTCTGCCGCCCTTTTCGTTTGTCCTACCGGTCGTCCCCGCTTTCCAGCCCCTTCGCATGGTTGTAAGGCGACGCCCATGGGCATGGGCCAGAATTTTCCGGTAGCGGGCATTGCGCTGGCAGCGGTGACCTTCGTGGCGATGATGCTGCTCGGGGTCGATGCAGTGATCGCGCTTTCGGTGCTGCTCGTCTGGATCGGCTCGCTGATGGTGGCCGCCGGGCGGCCGCCCGAGCCGCCCAAACGGGTCGTGCGTCAACGGCTCGATATCGAATCGATCCGCGACCTGATCGAGAATTTCTCCACCCCGCTGCTGATCACCGATCGCAACACCATCGCGCTCGCCAACCGCGCTGCGCGCACCATGCTGGGGCAACACCTCGTCGGCCAGGATGCGCGGGTCGCGCTGCGCCAGCCCGAGGCGATATCGCTACTCAACGACAATCGCACCGGCGAGGCAATTGTACGCGGGCTCGTGCGCCGGAAGGACATCTGGCAGATCAACCGGCAGGAAATCGACGACCGGCTGGCGATGCTGGAACTGACGAACCAGACCGCCGAAGCCGACATCAGCCGTGCCCACACCGATTTCGTCGCCAATGCCAGCCACGAGCTGCGCACGCCGCTTGCCGCGATCCTCGGCTATGTCGAGACGCTGCGCGAGGATGAAGGCAGGGTCGATACGCCCACCGCGCAGAAATTCCTCGGCATCATCGAGCGCGAAGCCCAGCGGCTGCAGGCGCTGGTGAGCGACCTCATGAGCCTGTCGCGGGTCGAGGCGGAAAAGCACGATCTGCCCACCGAACGCATCGATCTCGCCGCGCTGGTCGAGCGCGCCGCGCGCGATGCCGCCGGTTCGGGCCGGATCGACCGGATCGTGCTCGACATCGCTACCCAGCCCTTCGTGCTCGGCGATCTGCACCAGCTCGAACAGGTGGTCCGCAATCTTGTCGACAATGCCCTCAAATACGGGGCGCACGACAAGCTGGTGACAGTCGCGCTCGATCTGGCGCCGGGCGATCAGGCGCGCATTGCCGTCACCGACGAAGGCGAAGGCATCGCGCCAGAGCAGATCCCGCATCTCACGCGGCGATTCTATCGCACCGATCCGGGCCGCAGCCGCGCTTCGGGCGGCACCGGACTGGGGCTTGCGATCGTGAAGCATATCGTGGAACGCCATCGCGGACGCCTCGACATTTCCAGCGAACTGGGCAAAGGCACCCGCGTCGTGGTGCGCATACCCTTGGCGGAGGCCGAGAATCCGGATGTGGCAGAGACGCAGGAAGAGGAAGGCGGCGCACCGCACGAGGCAGAAACCCAACAACTGTCATAGTAGTGTCTTATTTCTTCAACATGCGCCCGCCATGGCATAAGGGCGCGGCCCTTCGATTCACTCCGGTCAGCCGATTCACGCGTGCCTCCTGCGGGGAAAACAGGTTCATTCAATGTCGCCGATCACGCTCATCCTGATTGCCATCGGGCTCGGCCTTGCCGGATGGCTGGCGGGCCGCGCAAAGGCGTGGAGCTTCCAGAACCCCGACCCGGCGCTGCGCCCCAAATCGCGCCCGGTCTATCATGCGTGGTATGTCGCGCTGTGGGTGGTGCTGCCGGTGCTGGCCTTCGTGGCTCTGTGGTCGGCCATTGCGCCGCAGCTGGTGACGCAGGCGGTGCTCGCCTCGCCCGCCGCAGGCGAGCTGCCCGCCTTCGGGTTCGAGCGCGATGCCTTCATCGGCGAGGCCCGCGCCGTGGCGCTCGGCAATTCCCCGGGCGTCTTCAACGACGAGGCCGAAGCCTTGATCGAGCCCTTCCGCGAGGCGTTCCTGCGCTACAACATCATCGGCATTGCCGTGACGGTGCTTATCGCGCTGGCCGCCGGCGGGTTTGCCTTCCTCAGGCTGCGTCCCGATTTCAGCGCCCGCACCCGGGTCGAGCGCACCGTGATGGCGATCCTGCTGCTCGCCTCGCTGGTGGCGATCCTCACCACCTTCGGCATCTTCGCTAGCCTCGTGTTCGAGACAGTGCGGTTCTTCGGCATGGTCTCGCCGGTCGATTTCCTGCTCGGCACCAAGTGGGGGCCGGACACCATGGTCAGCCCCGAGGCGGTCGATCCGACCCGCTACGGCGCGGTGCCGCTGTTCTGGGGCACGATCTTCATCGGCGCGATCATCGCCATGATCGTGGCGATCCCGCTCGGGCTGATGAGCGCGATCTACCTCACCCAATATGCCGACCCGCGCGTGCGCACCTGGGTCAAGCCGCTGCTCGAGATTCTCGCGGGCGTGCCGACGGTGGTTTACGGCTATTTTGCCGCGCTGACGGTGGCGCCGCTGATCCGCGATGCCGCGGTGGCGATCGGCATCACCAGCGCCTCGACCGAGAGCGCGCTTGCGGCCGGTGTGGTGATGGGGGTGATGATCATTCCCTTCGTCTCCTCGATGGCGGACGATTCGATGGCCGCTGTGCCCAACGCGATGCGTGACGGCAGCCTAGCGATGGGCGCAACCAAATCGGAGACGATCCGCCGCGTGCTGTTCCCCGCCGCTCTGCCCGGGATCGTAGCCGGGATCATGCTCGCGGTCAGCCGCGCGATCGGCGAGACCATGATCGTGGTGATGGCCGCCTCGCCTGCGGCAAATCTCACCGCCAATCCGCTCGAACCGATGTCGACCGTGACAGTGCAGATCGTCAAGCTGCTGACCGGCGAACAGAGCACCGATCACCCGGCCACACTCAGCGCCTTCGCGCTGGGCTTCGTCCTGTTCATGGTGACACTGGCGCTCAACTTCATCGCGCTGCGCGTCGTCAAGCGCTTCCGTGAGGCCTATGAATGAGTAGTCCTGCTCCCTCAGACGCCGAGAAGCTCGGCCCGACCCGCACGCCGGCCTTCGAGAAGCGGCTCGCCCAGCGTTACCGCTCGGAGCGCAATTTCCGCCTGCTCGGGCTGTCGGCCGTGGTGTTCTCGGTGGCCGTGCTGGTGTTCCTGCTTGGCAACATGCTGAT
Organism: Porphyrobacter sp.; assembly: GCA_027531395.1. Lineage (GTDB taxonomy): Bacteria > Pseudomonadota > Alphaproteobacteria > Sphingomonadales > Sphingomonadaceae > Erythrobacter. The sequence goes on from JAPZRO010000004.1 coordinate 995,422, forward strand.
CAACGGGATCGGCGGCTTCCAGCGTGCCGAACTGGCCGTCACCATCGACTTTGCCGAAAGCGGCGTGACGGGCGATGCCGTGTCGCTGACCGCGCCGAGCGCCATACAGACGCTGGAGATGCAGGGCCTGCCCGATGTGGTGAGCTTCTACGCCGAGCGCGAACTGGGCGCGGATGCAGCCGCCGAGCTGTCGCCCGATGCGTGGCGCGACGTGGCCGCCGCGCTCTCGGCTGACCCCTCGATGATCACCCGGACGGAAACCTTCATGCTGCCCGCCTCCTCGGGCCTCGCTGCCGGGCTCGAAGGTGAAGGCTCGCCCGAGCTGCAGGCGCTCGCGGACCGTCTGGAGAAGGACGGAAAGCTCGCCAAGAACTGGGATTGGGGCTTCCTCGCCCGCTCCGACGCGACCAGCCCGCAGGCGGTCGGCATCTGGGGGGCGCTGAAGGGCTCGATCCTGACGATGCTGGTGACGCTGGTGCTGGCCTTCCCGATCGGGGTGCTCTCCGCGCTCTACCTCGAGGAATATGCCCCGCGGAACCGCTGGACCGATCTGATCGAGGTGTCGATCAACAACCTAGCGGCCGTACCTTCGATCATCTTCGGTCTGCTGGGCCTTGCGGTGTTCCTGACGCTGTTTCCCAACCTGCGCTCGGCCCCGCTGATCGGCGGGATGACGCTGGCGCTGATGACCATGCCGGTGATCGTCATTTCCGGGCGCAACGCGATCAAGGCGGTGCCGCCCTCGATCCGCGACGGGGCGCTGGCTGTGGGCGCCTCGCCGGTGCAGGTGGTGTTCCACCACGTCCTGCCGCTCGCGCTTCCGGGGATGCTCACCGGCACCATTATCGGCATGGCCCGCGCTTTGGGCGAAACCGCGCCGCTGCTCTTGATCGGGATGCGCGCCTTCGTCGCCACCCCGCCCGACGGCTTCACCTCGCCCGCCACGGTACTGCCGATGCAGATCTTCCTGTGGTCGGACGAGATCGACCGCGGCTTTGTCGAGCGCACCTCTGCCGCTATCATCGTGCTGCTGGTGTTCCTGCTCGCCATGAACGGCCTTGCCATCTACCTTCGCAACAAGTTCGAGAAACGCTGGTGACTGTCATCCATCCCAATATGCAGGACGAAAACGCGAAGATTCGCGCGCGTGACGTCTCGGTCTTCTACGGCGACAAGAAGGCGATCGACGATGTCTCGATCGACATCTCGCCCGATTACGTCACGGCGTTCATCGGCCCCTCGGGCTGCGGCAAGTCGACCTTCCTGCGGTGCTTCAACCGCATGAATGACACGATCCCCGCTGCCCGCGTCACGGGTCTGATCGAACTGGAAGGCGAAGACATCCACGGCGACCGGATGGACGTTGTCCAGCTGCGCGCCCGGGTCGGCATGGTGTTCCAGAAGCCCAACCCCTTCCCCAAGTCGATCTACGAGAACATCGCCTACGGCCCCAAGATCCACGGTCTGGCCGAGAAGAAGGCCGATCTCGACATCGTGGTCGAACGCTCGCTGACCCGCGCCGGGCTGTGGGAAGAGGTCAAGGACCGGCTCGATGATTCGGGCACCGCGCTCTCCGGCGGCCAGCAGCAGCGCCTGTGCATCGCCCGCGCGATCGCAGTCGATCCCGAGGTGATCCTGATGGACGAGCCGGCCTCCGCACTCGATCCGATCGCCACCGCCAAGATCGAGGAACTGATCGACGAGCTTTCAGGCCGCTACGCCATCGTCATCGTCACCCACTCGATGCAGCAGGCCGCCCGTGTCAGCCAGCGCACTGCCTTCTTCCATCTTGGCAAGATGGTGGAGTATGGTCCCACATCCGAAATCTTCACCAATCCGATCGAGGAGCGGACGAAGGACTACATTACAGGAAGGTACGGCTGATGGCCGAGCACACCGTCAAGGCATTCGATGAGGACATCACCCGGCTGCGCGGGCTGATCGCCGAAATGGGCGGCCTTGCCGAAGTCGCGATCCAGGAAGCGCTCGACGCGCTGGTGCGGGGCGACGAGGAACTGGCCGAAAAGGTGGTCGCCCGCGACAAGCGGATCGACGCGCTCGAGACCGAGGTCGACAAGCTCGCGGTGCGGATCATCGCCCTGCGCGCCCCGATGGCCGACGACCTGCGCGAGGTTATCGCCGCTCTCAAGATCGGCGGCGTGCTCGAACGCATCGGCGACTATTCCAAGAACATCGCCAAGCGGGTCGGCATGATCGAAGGGCGGGCGCGGTTCGAACCGCTGACGCTGCTGCCGACGATGGGCGAGCTGGCGGGCGAGATGGTGCACGACGTGCTCACCGCCTATGCCGCGCGCGATCCCGAACTCGCCCGCGAGGTGATCGCCACCGACGCCAAGGTCGATGCCTTCTACAACAGCATTTTCCGCAATCTTGTGAGCTATATGGTCGAGAATCCTTCGACCATCTCCAGCGCTGCGCAATTGCTGTTCGTGGCCCGCAACATCGAACGCATCGGTGACCATGCGACCAACGTGGCCGAGATGGTGCACTTCGCCGCCACCGGCGCCTACCCGCCCGAAGGCGACCGCTGAGCAGCATGCACCCCTGAACGCCGGGGTGTGGAAAAGTCTTGTGTGACGGTTTCATCAAACTGTCGCTCAAGTGACACATAGGGCGCAGGCAACGCCCGCATTGGCGGGCTTTTGGAGGCATCTTCTGCATGTCCGCTGCAAAGCTTCTGCTCGTCGAAGACGATCCGGCCCTGTCCGAGCTGCTCGAATACCGTTTCCAGAACGAAGGCTACAACGTGCGCTGCACCGGCGACGGTGACGAGGCGCTGGTGCTGGCGGCAGAGGATGTGCCCGATCTGATCATCCTCGACTGGATGATCGAGGGCACCAGCGGGATCGAAGTGTGCCGCCGCCTGCGCCGCGACAAGGGCACGGCCCATGTGCCGATCATCATGCTCACCGCCCGCGAGGCCGAGGATGATCGCGTGCGCGGTCTGGAAACCGGTGCGGACGATTACCTCACCAAGCCCTTTTCCCCGCGCGAGTTGCTCGCCCGCGTGGCAGCCGTGATGCGCCGCATCCGTCCGGCGCTGGCCGGCGAGACGATCGAGGTCGGCGATATCCGGCTCGATCCGGTGGCGCACAAGGTGCAGCGCCGTGGCCGCGCGCTCCAGCTGGGGCCGACCGAATACCGCCTGCTCAAGTTCTTCATGGAGAGCCCGGGGCGGGTGTTCAGCCGCGGCCAGCTGCTCGACGGGGTGTGGGGCACCGGCTCCGACATCGAGCTGCGCACGGTCGATGTCCATATCCGCCGGCTGCGCAAGGCGATCGGGATCGACGGTGCGAAGGACCCGATCCGCACGGTGCGCTCGGCGGGATATGCGCTCGAAGCGAGCTGAGGATCGCCGCGCAAGTCTAATGAAAATCGCGTGATTTCGGGATGATCCGGACGTCGCGCGGATGACTGCCCGGCCCGCGCTCGGGCATCGGACGGTTCACCTCGTCGGCGCGGGCAAGCGGCGCGTCGAGCAGATCGTCGGACAGAGCGTGGAGCGCAGGGGTGGCGTCGGTCAGGTGCGCGGCGATCACATGGATCACCTCGTCATCATACTCGACCCGTCCGCGCACCTCCATCAGCCGCGCGCCCATCACCACCTTGCGCTGCTTCTCCTTGAGGTCGGGCCAGACGACGAGGTTGACCACCCCGGTCTCGTCCTCGAGCGTGATGAAGGTCACCCCCTTGGCAGAGCCCGGCCGCTGGCGGATCAGCACCACGCCCGCGACCTGCACCATCGAACGGAACTTGCGGGCCCGCAGATCGGCCGCACGCACGAAGCCGCGTGCTGCGAGCGCGGGGCGCAGGAAGGCCATAGGATGCGCCTTCAGGCTGAAGCGGGTGGTCTGGTAATCGGCCACCACCTCCTCCGATAGCGGCATGGCGGGCAGCGCGATCGCGCGCCGCTCGCTCCCCTCCTCGCGCACACCCATCGCACGGAACAGCGGCAGATCGGGCGCGGCGATGAGGCTCCGCGCATCCCACAGGGCCTGCCTGCGGGTGAGGCCCAGCGAGATGAAGGCATCGGCGCTGGCGAGCCGCTCGATATGTGACGGCGAGAGGCCCGCCCGCGCGCGCAGATCGGCGATGTCGCGGTAAGCGCCCCCTGCCTCGCGCTCTGCCACCAGCATGGCGGCGACGTGTTCGGGCAGGCCGTCGATCTGGCGCAGGCCAAGGCGCAGGGCTTCTCCTTCCAGCGTGCAGTCCCACTGGCTGTGGTTCACATCCACCGGCAGCACCCGCACCCCGTGCTCGGCCGCATCGCGCACGATCTGGGCCGGGGCGTAGAAGCCCATCGGCTGCGAATTGAGCAGCGCGCAGGCGAAGGCGGCCGGGTAGTGGCACTTGAGCCAACTCGACACATAGACCAGCTGCGCAAAGCTCGCCGCGTGGCTCTCCGGGAAGCCATATTCGCCGAAGCCCCGGATCTGGTTGAAGCACCTTTGCGCAAAGTCGCGGTCGTATCCGCGCGCGACCATGCGTTCGACCATCATGTCCTGCAGCTCGTCCACCATGCCGCGGCTGCGGAAGGTCGCCATCGCCTTGCGCAACCGGTTGGCTTCGAGGCTGGAGAACTTCGCCGCGTCGAGCGCTATCTTCATAGCCTGTTCCTGGAAGATCGGCACGCCGAGCGTGCGGCCGAGGATGCTGGTGAGCTCGTCCGGTGGGCCGTGTTCGGGCGAAGGCGCAGGGATCTGCACGGGTTCCGCCCCGCGGCGGCGCTTGAGATAGGGGTGCACCATGTCGCCCTGGATCGGGCCGGGGCGCACGATCGCGACCTGGATGACGAGATCGTAGAACTCGCGCGGGCGCAGGCGCGGCAGCATGTTCATCTGCGCGCGGCTCTCGACCTGGAACACGCCGAGCGAATCGCCCTTGCGCAGCATGGCGTAGGTCTCCGGGTCCTCGCGCGGGACGGTGGCGAGCGTCAGGGCGCGGCCGTGATGCGCGGTCAGCAGATCGAGGCACTTCCTGATGCAGGTCAGCATCCCCAGCGCCAGCACATCAACCTTGAGGATCCCGAGCGCCTCGATGTCGTCCTTGTCCCACTCGATGAAGCTGCGCTCCGGCATGGCGCCGTTGCCGATGGGGACCGTGTCGGTCAGCAGCCCTTCGGTGAGGATGAAGCCGCCGACGTGCTGGCCCAGATGACGCGGCATCCCGATCATCTGCTCGGTGAGCTTGAGCACGCGCCTCAAGTGCGGATCGGTGATGTCGAGCCCGGTTTCGGCGGCGTGCTTCTCGGAAATCTCGCGCCCCCACCCGCCCCACACGGTGCGCGCCAGTGCGCCGGTGACGTCCTCGCTGAGGCCCATCGCCTTGCCGACCTCACGGATCGCCATGCGCGGGCGGTAGTGGATGACGGTGGCGCACAGACCCGCGCGGTGGCGGCCGTATTTGCGGTAGATGTACTGGATCACCTCCTCGCGCCGCTCGTGCTCGAAATCGACGTCGATATCGGGCGGCTCCTTGCGCTCCTCGGAGATGAAGCGGTCGAACAGCAGCTGGTGCTTGGCTGGATCGACGCTGGTGATGCCGAGCACGTAGCATACCGCCGAATTGGCCGCGCTCCCCCGCCCCTGGCACAAAATCGGCGGATCGCACCCCCGCGCGAAATCGACGATGTCCTTGATGGTGAGGAAGTAGCGCGCGAGATCGAGCTTGGCGATCAGCGCCAACTCGCGCTCCAGCGTGGCGCGGACAGTGTCGGGCACGCCGTCAGGATAGCGCCGCGCAGCCCCCGCCCAGACTTCGGCCTCCAGAAAGGCCTGCGGGGTCTGGCCGTCGGGGTAGATTTCCTCGGGGTATTCGTAGCGCAGCTCGTCGAGGCTGAAATCGCAAGCGTCCGCCACCGCGCGCGCAGCGGCAATCGCATGGGGCCAGCGGGCGAACAGGCGCTGCATCTCGGCGGGCGATTTCAGGTGCCGTTCGGCATTGGGGTGGAGCCGGTGCCCGGCCGCCGCGACGGTGGTCTTGTGCCGGATAGCGGTCATCACGTCCTGCAGCGCGCGGCGCTCGGGGGCGTGATAGTGGACGTCATTGGTGGCGAGCAGAGCAAGGCCGTTGGCGCGGGCGAGTTCGTCCAAGCGCTCGATCCGGGCGATATCGTCGCCGCGGTAGAGATAGCTGGCGGCGATATGGCGCAAGGTCGGCAGCTGGCGGACGAGGTGGGGGAGGAGGTCGGGGAAAGGGGCGGTACGTTCCATACTTCCGCCGCCCCGGACCTGATCCGGGGCCCCGCTCTCTTGCGAACCCGTATCGGAAGGCAGCGGGGTCCCGGCTCGGGGGCCGGGACGGGGGAAGGCCACGACATTGCTCGGCACCTTCACCGTGAACGCCGTCTCCAGATCATCCGGCGGGAGCAGGATCAGCTGCACGCCCTCGCTGTGCGCCGCCAGCAGCGGAAGATCGATCTCGCACACACCCTTGTCCTGCCACTCGCCCGAGAGCGTCTGCATCCGCCCGGCGCTGATCAAGCGGCACAGGCGGCCATAGGCGGCGCGATCCTCGGGGTAGGCGAGGAAGGCGAGGCCCTCGACGGTCTCGATCCGGCAGCCGATCACCGGACGCAGCTTCAGCGTCTTCGCCTCGGTGTGAATGCGCACCACGCCCGCCATCGAGTTCACATCGGCGATGCCGATCGCGTCATAGCCGGCAGCGTGCGCCGTCAGCACGAGATCGACCGCGTCCGAGGCCCCGCGCAGGAAGCTGAAGCAGCTGACGAGGCCGAGTTCCACGAAAGGCGCGCGTGCGGGCGGCGCGATATCCGCCGGGTCGATGTCGAGCCTGCGCTTGTCGGGGGTGAGCGGGGCGTCGGGCATTCACACCTCCCCCAACCGCTCCCGCACTGCCGCCAGATTCTCCGCGAACAGTGCCGCCTGTGCTTCCCGCGCCTCGCCCTCAAGGCGCAGCAGGTAGGAGGGGTGGACGGTGACCCACAGCTCCCCCCCGTCGTCGAGCGGGATCGCCCGCCCGCGCTCGCGCGTCACGCTGACGGTGCGGCCGAGCAATCCGCGCGCCGCACTCGCCCCCAGCGCCAGAACGATGCGGGGACGGATGATCGCGCGCTCGGCATCAAGCCACCAGCGGCAGGTGTCGATCTCCTTGGCGGTCGGGGACTGGTGCAGGCGCTGCTTGCCCTTCCACGCGAACTTGAAGTGCTTGACCGCATTGGTGACGTAAGCCGCGGTGCGATCGATCCCGGCATGGGCGAGATAGTCGTCGAGCAATTGCCCCGCAGGCCCCACGAACGGCCGACCGGCGATGTCCTCCTGATCGCCGGGCTGTTCGCCGACAATCATCAGCGCGGCCTGCTGCGGCCCCTCACCTGCCACCGCGCGGGTGCCGCAATCGGCAATCGGACAATCACGGCAGGCGGCGATGCCTTGCGCGACCTCGGCGAGGCTGGCGGGCCGCGCCCGCTCCGCCCGCGCGCCCGCCGCCACCATCGCCGCCTCGCGCGCCTGTGCGCCGGCGATGAGCTGCGGGATAAGTTCCGCCTCGGGCAGGTTCTTCCAGTATTTCTTCGGCATCTCCGAGAGCATCGCGGAGACCTTCAGGCGGGCCGGATTGAAGATCGAGGCGTAGTAGGAGCGCCACAGCGCCTCGACCGGATCGCCGCACGGCGCATCCTCGCGGCGCGCGGGCGGGCCTTCGCGCATTGTCTCGCCGTCCCAGTGCACGCTCCCGTGCGGGGTCAGGATCGACCAGCGCATGTTGGCGAAGCGGCGCATGAAGAACGCCGCCTCGGCGCGAACGATGTGGTGATCGGGCTCGAACCAGGCGACGAAATGCGGCGTGCCGTCTTCCTCCGCGACTTCGCGGAAACGGACGAAGGCGTGCATCTTGTGCGCATCGCGGCGCACCGACTTGGCGAGCTCCTCAAGGCGGCGCACCTCCGGGTCAGCCTTGTCCTCCATCAGGCGCGGATTGCGCTGAAGCCGCCAGAGCACACGGTAGAGCAGCCCGAAGCGCGCGGGATCGGAATGCAGCGCGGCGCTGCGGGCCACGGTCAGAAACCGCTGGCTGGCGCGCACCGGCGGAGCATCGGCGGGCGGCACCGGCAGGCGCTTGTCGCCGCGGGAGGGGCCTTCGGCAAACAGATCGCCGGTTCCGCCCGGCTCGATCCACGAGACCCGGTCGGGCGGCACATCGCATTGCACCAGCCCCCGCGCCCGCTCGCGCCAGAAGGCGAAATCATCGGGCGCGGGAAGATGCACGGCGTAGCGGGAGCCGAGGCTCACATTCTGCATAGCGGTCATCAGAACAGCTCCAACTGCTCGGACTTGCGCACCAGCAGCCCGCGCAGGTCAGCGCGGTCGGTGAGGAAGGTCGGGCGCCAGTCGACCGTGCAGATGAAAGGGCGCACCTTGGCAACCGAGGCGGTCAGCCGCGCGACATCATCGAGCCGCAAGTTGCGGTGCCGCCGCGAGGCGAGGATGCGCGCCACCGCCTTTGTCCCCAGCCCGGGCACACGCAGCAGCATCTCCTTCGGCGCGCGGTTCACATCGACCGGGAAGCTCTCGCGGAACTTCAGCGCCCACGCCAGCTTGGGGTCGATGTCGAGCGGGAGGTTGCCGTCCGGCTCCGCCGCATCGGCCACTTCCTGCGGGGCAAAGCCGTAGAACCGCATCAGCCAGTCGGACTGGTAGAGCCGGTGTTCGCGCAGCAGCGGCGGGCGCTTCAGCGGCAGAACGGCCGACGCATCGGGGATCGGCGAGAAGGCGCTGTAATAGACGCGCCTCAGGCCGAAGCTGTCATAGAGCCGGCTCGCCTTGCCGATGATCGCGGCATCATTGGCCCCGTCCGCCCCGACGATCATCTGGGTCGACTGGCCTGCGGGTGCGAAGCGCGGCGCGTGGCGGAAGCGCTTGCGCTCGTCCTTCGCCTCGATGATCCGCGCCTTGGTGCGGCCCATCGCCCCTTCGATCTGGCGTGCGTTCTTGTCGGGGGCGAGCCGCGTCAGGCCGCTGTCGGTCGGCAGTTCGACATTGATCGACACCCGGTCGGCATAGAGGCCCGCCTGATGGATGATCTCCGCATCGGCCTCGGGGATGGTCTTGAGGTGGATATAGCCGCGGAAGTCATGCTCCTCGCGCAATATCCGCGCGACCTCGACCAGCTGCTCCATCGTGTGGTTGGCGCTCTTCACGATCCCCGAGGACAGGAACAGACCCTCGATATAATTGCGGCGGTAGAAGTTCAGCGTCAGGTCGACCACCTCCTGCGGGGTGAAGCGCGCGCGCGGCGTGTTCGCGCTCTTGCGGTTGATGCAGTAGTGGCAATCGAAGATGCAGTGGTTGGTCAGCAGGATCTTGAGCAGCGAGATGCAGCGCCCGTCCGGCGCATAGGCGTGGCAGATGCCCATCCCCTCGGTCGAACCCACGCCTTTCCCGCCGAGCGAATTCTTCTTCGCCGTGCCGGACGAGGCGCAGGAGGCATCATATTTCGCCGCATCGGCAAGGATTTCGAGGCGTTGGCGTAAGGGTTGTTGGGCCATGGAACTTGCGGAACACCTTTCTTGTGTTCCTTATATGTTCCTACAGCACCCTTGCCAAATGCAAAGCTTGCAAGCGCGCCGCAGCGCTTCAGGCGATGCGATAGAGACGGCGTTCGTCGCGATCGATGACGCCTTCGCTGCACAGGTGATCGAGCACCGCCGGATGCATCGCGCCTTCGAAGGCGACACCGGCAAACGGGCCTTCGACCCAGGCGACCGTGCCGAGCGGCGCGTTGACGCCCGCGACCTTCATCGTCACCCGGTCACCGATGACCGCAAAGCCGGATTTGCCGCGGATCTTGCACCCGCCTTCCGAGATGTCGATCAGGTCCACGAACACCTCGCGCGAACGCACCCTGCTCTTCACCCACAGGTTGAGCGGACGACGTTCCGAAGCACGGGGGATCGTGTGCAGATTCATGCAACAGTGGATCGCACAAAGGGGTAAAGGAAATCTGAGCGCGCCCGGGACATTTTCACGCGAACAGCCCTTGCAGAAACCAGTCGGGCACCCCTCCGCGCCCGTCACCTGCGATCCCCTGCCGATAGATCCAGTAGCGCCGGCCGCCCTCGTCCTCGATGCGGTAGTAGTCGCGCAGGCGCGCGGTCGAGCGTTCGCGCCACCATTCGGGGGCGATCCGCTCCGGCCCTTCCACCCGCACCACCTCGCGCACCGTGCCGCGCCAGCGGAAGCGCTGCGGCACGCCGTCGGGCGAGGCATAGAGCACCGCGATCGGCTCCGCGCGGTCGAGCAGCTTGAGCGGGCGGGCGTGAGCGCGAAGCGCGCCCTGCATCGCAGGCACAGGTTCCAGCGGCGGCTGCCAGCCCTGCGCGCGTTCGGGCACATGGCTGGCACGCAGCACCGGACGGGTGACCGCCTGCGCCCCCAGTCGCACGCTCAGCCGGTCGATGCAGGCGGCGAGCGCAGTGCCGTGGCTTTCGGCAGCGGCATCGAGATCGGCCTGCGACAGGCCGAGCGGTTCGCTCCAGCTGGCGCGCAATTGCACCATCTCGATCCCGAATCCGGCCTCGACATCGTCGAGCCGCCGCGCGAACAGCCGCAGCATATGCTCCGCCTCGCGGGTCGCGGCGGCGAGTTCGATGCGGCGCAGCAGCACCTCGCCATCGACCCGCCACAGCGCCAGCTCGAGCCGCCGCGCGCCCTCGCCCCGCGCTTCGAGCGCGCGCACCATGTCGAGTGCGAGATCGCCCACCACCCGGTCGAGCAGATCGCGGTGGCGCAGCGGTTCCATCAACCGGCGCTGGACCATCGGCATGGGCCGCAGGGTCACCGGCAAGAGCGGCTCGGGCACGCGGCCCAGCAGCTGATCGAGCCGCAGCAGCGGGTTGGCGGCGGGCGAGCGGCGGTTGCGGAAGCGGCGGTGAAGCGCATCGCGCGCGGCGGCCTCGGCCTGCGGATCATCGCCCCCCGCGCCGGTCACACCGGCCAACTGTCCGAGCCGCTTGATCCCGAGCCGGCGCAGCACGGTCAGCACGTCGTCATCGAGCCGCAGCGCCGCCACCGGCAGATCGCCGAGCAACCGCAGCGGATCATCGCCGGGCGCAAGAATGGCGGCAGGCGGGCCGTAATGGGCCAGCGCCCACGCCGCCCCGGCGGTGGGCGCAAGCGCGGCGCGCACGGCAAGCGAGCGCGCCGCACAGGCCGCGACCACATCCTCCAGCAGCGCCGCCTCGCCGCCCAGCAGGTGCGCGGCGCCGGTGACGTCGACCAGCACGCCGTCGGGCGGGTCCATCGCGCTCCACGGCCCCCAGCGCTGCGCCCACAGGGCCAGCTTCTCCAGCGCCGCGAGATCGCCCGCCGGATCGGCCGGTGCCGTCACCAGATCGGGGCACAGCGCGCGCGCATCGGCCAGCAGCATTGCGGGACGCGCACCCGCCGCGAGCCCCGCATCATTGGCCGCGGCAATGCGCGGGCCATGCGCAGTCTCGGTGATCAGCGCGGTGGGGAGCGCCTCGGCCGCCGCGCGCGCATCAGGCGCGAGCGCGCGCCGCCAGCGATCGACCGACAGTCGGTCGAACCAGATGGCGAGGATGCGGCGGGCTGGCGGGCTGGGCGGCGGGATCGGGGCAGAGGCGCAGGGCTGAGTGGTCATCGTTCAACATCCATTCGCCCGGCACATGGCCCCGGGCGCGGAACAGTTCGGCGTGCCAGGTGGCGCTGCCGGGTGCAGACGGGTTCCAGCGCGGGCGCGGCGACGGCGCAGCGCGGGCCTGCCAGCGCATCCGCGCCGAGGAGAGATCGGGCGCGGCATCGAGGCGCACCAGCCACAGCCTGACCCCGTGCTTTTCGGCCGTCAGGCTGAGCCGGCGCGAGGCGGTGAAATCGAGCGCGCGCGGATTGCCCGCGATCTCGCCGATCACGCAGGCCAGATCGCGGCACTTGAGCCCTTCCTCCAGCGCGAACAGCGCATCCTCGGGCGTGGCGGCGGCGACGTGGATCAGGCGATGGCGCCATGCGGGTGGCAGGCCATGGAGGAAAGGGCGTCCGCCGAGCCGGATCGCCTTCCTGTCCTGCACCCACAGCACCGGGCGGGCATCCTCGCCCTCCCCAGCCGCCGCGAGTGCATCGCGCGCCAGCGCCAGCGCCAGCCCCGCCCCGCTCGCCTCGATGGCAGGAGCGAAGATTTCGGAGTGGAACGGCTGCGCGGCGAGGCCCGGCCGCCAGCGCGCTTCGGACAGGCGCGCGGGCAGGATCTGGGCGGGTGACGGCTTGAAGGACATGGGCGAACGACTCATATGTTCGCATTATGTTCCAACATTGGCCGCCTTGCAATGCAAAGGGCGCGGGAAGCGCTCATCCGCTCCCCGCGCCCCTCATGCACAGCCCTAAGGGCGCGCGATCACTCGTCGATCACCGGCCCCGGAAACTCGCCCATGTCCGGCGCATCGTCCTGCGGATCACCATGCTGGAGATTGGAGTTGTGGATGCCGTAGACGAAATACAGCGCCACCCCGCCAATCATGTAATAGACGAAGAACATCAGCACGTTCACCGGCACCGACGTGATCAGATAGAGGCACGACAGGATGCCCAGCACCGGCAGCACCGGATAGAGCGGCACCTTGAACCCGCGCGGCAGCTCTGGCGCGGCGCGGCGCAGGTAGATCACCGAAAGGCACACGATCGCGAAGGCCGCCAGCGTGCCGACCGAGGTCATGTCGCCCAGCACGTTGATGTCGAAGAAGCCCGCCGCCGTCGCGGTCACGAGGCCGACCACGACCGTGTTGACCGCCGGGGTGTGGAACCGCTTGTTCACGCGGCTGAACACCTTGGGCAGCAAGCCGTCGCGGGCCATGGTGTAGAAGATGCGGGTCTGGGCATACATCAGCACCAGCACCACCGAGGTCAGACCGATGATCGCGCCGACCTTGATGATCTTCGCCAGCCAGCCCCACTGCGGACCGAAATTGTCCACCACCACCGCGACCGGATCGGGCACGTTCAATGTGTCGTAGGGCACCAGCAGCGTCATGATCGCAGCCACCAGCATGTAGATCACGGTGCAGACCACAAGGCTGCCGATGATGCCGAAGGGCATGTCCTTGGCCGGGTCCTTGGCCTCCTGCCCCGCGGTCGAGACCGCTTCGAAGCCGATATAGGCGAAGAACACGATCGAGGCGGCGCGGATGATGCCGCTCACCCCGAACTCGCCGTCGCCCTGGTTCTCGGGGATGAACGGCACCCAGTTCTTGGCCGCCAGCTCCCCGAAGTTCGACAGCACGATCAGGCCGCCCACGACGATGAACGCGGTCAGCACGCTGACCTTGATCGCGACGATCGCGTTGTTGACCTTGGCACTCTCCGACACGCCCACCACCAGCAGCGCGGCGAGCGCGATGCAGATGAGGAACGCAGGGAGGTTGAAAATCGTCGTCACCGTCTGCCCGTCGATGAGCACCGGCGCGCCGTCCTTCATCAGGGTATAGCCCGTGGGGCCGGTAAATTGCGGCGGAATGACGATGCCGAAATCGGCCAGCAGACTGACGACGTAGCCGCCCCAGCCGACCGCCACCACCGATGCCGCCAGCCCGTATTCGAGCAGCAGCAGCGCGCCCATGATCCACGCCACGAACTCGCCGAGCGTGGTGTAGCCATAGGTATAGGCCGAACCCGACACCGGCAGGGTCGAGCTGAGCTCGGCGTAGCAAAGGCCCGCAAAGGCGCAGACGATGCCCGCGACCACGAAGCTCAGCAGCACCGCCGGGCCCGCATGGAGCGCTGCAGCGCTGCCGGTGCGGACGAAAATGCCCGCCCCGATGATGCAGCCCACGCCCAGCAGCAGCAGGTTCCACTTGCCGAGCGAGCGCTTCAATTCACTGGTTTGCGTTTCTCGCTGCACCTGCGCGATGGATTTGCGCGCGAACATCCGTTCGATGATGCCGCGGTTCGGTTTGCTTGCCATTAGAAATTCCCCCTGCGCGCCTGCGCGGCGCGCGGCTTGATCCTGTCAAGAAACATCTGGATTAGGTCTCCCATTGACCGCAGGCAGATCCCCCGCGCGATCGTCAGGCGGCAACGCTAGCGCAACACGCCCGCAACACAAGCGGTAAAGCGCGCTCTTTCCCCCGCAGCCGACAGCGGCTAGACGCTTGGCCCATGTCCACGACCTTCCAGCTCGACACCTCGACCAGTCGCGCCAATCCGACCCCGGCGCCGATGAAACGGCTGACCGTGCCCGCCATCCGCGCCCGCAAGACCGACGGCGTGACCGGCGAGCCGCTGGTGATGCTCACCGCCTACACCGCGCGGCAGGCGCAGTTGCTCGATGCCCATTGCGATCTGCTGCTGGTGGGGGATTCGCTCGGGCAGGTGATCTATGGCCTGCCCTCGACCGTGCCGGTGACGCTGGAGATGATGGCGAACCATGGGGCAGCGGTTGTACGCGGGTCGTACCATTCGGTGGTGGTCATCGACATGCCGTTCGGCTCGTACGAGGCCTCGCCCGAGCAGGCTTTCGAAAGCGCGGCCTTCCTGCTGAAGCAGACGGGCGCTGCGGCGGTGAAGCTCGAAGGCGGGGCAGCAATGGCGCCCACGGTCGCCTTCCTCAGCCAACGAGGCATTCCGGTGATGGGCCATGTCGGGCTCACCCCGCAGGCGGTCAATGTGCTGGGCGGCTACGGCGCGCGCGGGCGCTCAGAGGCCGAGGCCGAGAAGATCGTCTCCGACGCCGTCGCGCTCGATCAGGCCGGGGCCTTCGCAATCGTGGTCGAAGGCGTGGTCGAACCCATCGCCATTGCCGCGACCAAGGCCGTGTCCTGCCCCACCATCGGCATCGGCGCCTCGGCGCAGTGCGACGGACAGGTGCTGGTCACCGAGGACATGCTCGGCATGTTCGAACGCGTGCCGCGCTTCGTGAAGCGTTACGAGGACATTGCCGGGGTAATCGACCGCACGGTCGCCCGCTATGCCGAGGAGGTGCGCAGCCGCGCCTTCCCCGGCGAAGACCAGACCTACCAGCCCAAGGGCTGACTTTACCCTCTCCTATTTCCATTCAAGGTTTCAGGCCACTGCCATGCAGACGCTGTTTCGCTATTACACCTTCTCGCTGATCTTCACTGCTATCTGCCTTGGGCTGGCCGGATGGTATGGCTTCGTCAGTTCCGGCACGCTGGTCGGCATGGCGCAGGTGCTCTGGATCGTGGTGATCCTTTCGGTGCTGGAGGTCTCGCTCAGCTTCGACAACGCCGTGGTCAACGCCTCGGTGCTCAAGGAGATGGACGAGGTCTGGCAAAAGCGCTTCCTCACCTGGGGCATCGCCTTTGCGGTGTTCGGGATGCGGATCGTCTTCCCGCTCGCGATCGTCGCGATTGCCGCGAGTATCGGCCCGATGGAGGCGCTGAACCTCTCGCTCAACAATCCCGCGAAGTACGAGGAACTCGTCAGCTCCGCACATATCGGCATCGCCGGTTTCGGCGGCGCGTTCCTGGCGATGGTGGGGATGAAGTTCTTCTTCGACGCCGACAAGGACGTGCACTGGATCGGCAGCATCGAAAGCGCACTGTCGAAGGTATCGAACCTGCCCGCGATCGAGATTGCCATTCTGCTGCTCGGGATGTGGGGCATCTCGACCATGCTGCCGGTGGAGGATGCGCACACCTTCCTCGTCGCCGGGATGCTCGGCTTGGTCACCTTCATCGCGGTGGAGGCGGTGAGCCATTGGCTCGAGATGCGCGAGGAGGCCGCAAGGCTCGCCGGTGCAGTGGTGCGCAGCGGCTTTGGCGGGTTCCTCTATCTCAACATCCTTGATGCGAGCTTCAGCTTCGACGGGGTGATCGGGGCCTTCGCGCTGTCGAACAATATGATCGTGATTGCGCTGGGCCTCTCGATCGGGGCGATGTTCGTGCGCTCGATGACGGTGCATCTCGTCAAGCAGGGAACGCTGGCCGAATACCGCTACCTCGAGCACGGCGCCTTCTGGGCGATCGTGGTGCTGGGCGCGATCATGCTGGTCTCGGCGGTTTTCCACATCCCCGAGACGATCACCGGCCTGATCGGCGCGATCCTGATCGGGTTGTCGTTCTGGTGGTCGGTGCGCCACCAGAAGGCCGAGCGCGCCGCCGGCTAACCCCGCGCCAAACGCGTAGCCAGCGGCGCGGCCAGCACCAACTGGGCCAAGTGATAGAGCAGCAGCGGGGCGATCACGAACCCCGCTGCGGATGCCGGAAACAGGATCGCGGCAAGCGGCGCGCCGATGGCGACGCTCTTCTGCGATCCGGCAAACAGGAAAGTGATGCGGTCGGGCCGCGGCAGACGGAGCAGTCCGCTCACGCCCCACGCCGCCCCCAGCGCCAGCGCCAGCAGCACCAGCACCAGCGCCACCAGCACCGCCCAGTCGGCGGGCGCGAACTGGCTTCCCAGCCCCTGCTCGACCGCGCCCGAGAAAGCGACATAGACCGCAAGGCCGATCACCGCACGGTCCAGCCAGGCGATCCTGGCGCGCTGCGCCGCCACCCGCTCGATCACCTTGTCCTGCACCACCTGCCCGATCACGAAGGGCAGCACGAGGATGAGGCCGATGCGGATCACCGCCTCGCTGCCGATCTCTCCCGCCCCGCCGCCGCCCAGCAGCGCAAACAGCGGCGCGCTGACGAAGACGCCCGCGATATTGATCAGCGCCGCGCCCACCACGGCGAGCGCGACATTGCCGTGCGCCAGACTGGTGTAGGAGGTCGCCGACTGGATGGTCGAGGGCAGGCAGCCGAGATAGACGAAACCCAGCGCCACCAGCGGCGGCAGCACGCCCGCAGCCAGCCCGGCAAAGCCGAGCCCCGCCAGCGCCATGCCGCCGAACACGAACAACATCAGCGGCCCGAAGAAACGCCAGTTGGCGATCCCGCGCGCGATCTCGCTGCGGCGGATGCGCATGCCATTGACGAGGAACAGCACGAAGATGCCGCCATTGGAGATGTGCCGCGCAATCTCGCGGCCCTCGCCGGTGGCCGGCAGCAGGAAGGCCAGCGTGGTCATCGCCAGCAGCACGGCAATCATCGGATCGGTCAGGAGAGGCAGGCGGCGCAGCAGCATGGCGCGGCCCCCTGCCCCGTCTTGCGGCAATTGTCGAGCGGCAGCGTCCTAGCGCGATTGCAGCGCGGACGGGCGCAGATCGGCACGCAGCGCCGCAAACCGCGCCGCAGCCTCGGTCTGGCCGAGTTCGCGGGCGGCCTTCGCACGCAGTGCCAGCATCGCGGGATCATGCCCTGCCCCGAGCTTGATCGCGTGATCGAGCAGCAGCGCGGCACGCTCCCACTCGCCGCGCGCGCCGAGGCTCTGAGCCAGCATCACCAGTGCAGCGGGATTGTCCGGCTCGCCGGCAACATGGCGCGCCAGCAGCGTATCAGCAGCCATGGCATCGCCCGCGCGGCGATAGGCGAACAAAGCCTTGCGCGTGAGCGGCCAGGGACGGCGAACCCTCGCGGCGAGCGCATAGCTCTCGAGCGCGCCGCGCGCATCGCCGCTCGCCAGCACGGTGTCACCGGCCAGTTGCGCAATATCGGCGGAAGACGGAAAGCGGGCGCGCAGCCCCTGCGCGGTAGAACGCGCCTGCGCTGCATTGCCGGCCAGCGCGCTGCGCCTGAGATCGGCGGTCGGCTGCGGCAGCCCAGCCCGCGCTGCCAGCACCACAGGTGCTGCCGCAGGCGTGGCATAGGCCCGCGCCAGCAGCGGCGCGGCGCTGGCCCGGTCGCCGAGCCGCTCATGGGCACGCGCCACCAGCATCACGAGATAGGGCGAAGCCTCGGCCTCGGCCGCCTCGGCACCAAAGCGGGTGATCACCTCGGCCTCGCGCCCATCGAGCAGCAGCGCCCGCGCCAGCAGCGCGCGAACCCGGCGGTTAGCGGGCTGGCGCGCGGCAAGAGCTTCGAGCTGCGCGGCGGCGCTCGCATGATTGCCCTGATCGAGACTGATCAGCGCGTCGAGCAGCACCGCGGCGGGAACCCCGCGCCCGACCATGCCGCTGCGCTCCAGCAGGCTGCGTGCCAGCACCGGCTTGCCGCCGCGCTGGGCGAGCACCGCCTGAAGATAGAACACGCGCGGCTCGTCCGGCGCGATCTCAGCCAGTTCGCGCACCGCCGCCAGCATCTCGCGGTTCCGCCCGAGATCGCCAAGCGTTGCGGCATATTCGGCCCAAGCATCGACATAGCTGTCATCGGCAGCCAGCGCCGCCTCGAACCACGGCAGGGCATCGGCAAAGCCATGCGCATCGCGCACCATCAGCGCCCGCATCAGCAGCGCGGGAGCATGATCGGGGCCGAGTTCCAGCGCCCGGTCGGCCGCTTCCAGCGCGGTCAGGTGCTCGCCGCCGCGAAAGCGCAGGCGGGCGATGGCGACCCACAGATCGGGATTGTCCGGCTCAAGCGCCAAGGCCCTGTCGAGCAGCTGCCCGGCCTGCGGCAGAGCTCCGGCAGCCATCGCACTATCGGCCTCGCCCAGCAGACGCACGAATTCGGCCCCGCCTGAAGGCGCGCCATTGCTGGCACTGCGATCACTGTCGCAGCCGGTCAGCAGCACAGCGCAGGCCAGCAATCCGGCCAAAATCTCAGGTCTGCAGATCATACTGCTTGATCAGGTCATAAAGCGTCGGGCGGCTGATCCCGAGCAGCTTGGCGGTGCTGGAGATATTGCCCTCGCTGCGGGCCAGCGCATGACGGATCACCCGGCGATCCGCCGCCTCGCGCGCGGCCTTGAGGTTGAGCACATCGGCGCTCTCCTCGTCCGGCTCGCCGAGATCGAGGTCGCCGGCATGGACAAGCTTGCCATCGGCCATGATCACCGCGCGCTTCACCCGGTTTTCCAGTTCGCGGACATTGCCCGGCCAGTCATGCGCATCGATCGCGGCGAGCGCGTCGGCGGCAAAGCCGGTGACGGCCGGGTTCATCTCGGCGGCAAAGCGCTTGAGGAACACCTTGGCCAGCAGCACCGGATCGCCGTGCCTTTCGGCCAGCCCGGGAATCCGCACCACAATCTCGGCCAGACGGTAGAACAGGTCCTCGCGGAACGCGCCCGCCGTGATCATGCTCTCGAGATCCTGATGGGTGGCGCACACGATCCGGGTGTTGACCGCGATCGCGCGGCGGCCGCCGACCCGCTCGATGGTGCGCTCCTGCAGGAAGCGCAGAAGCTTGACCTGCAGCGGCAGCGGAATGTCGCCTACCTCGTCGAGGAACAGCGTACCCCCGTGGGCGCTTTCGATCTTGCCCTCGGTGGTCTTGACCGCCCCGGTGAAGGCGCCCTTCTCGTGCCCGAACAGCTCGCTTTCGAGCAGGTTCTCCGGGATCGCGGCGCAGTTGATCGCAACGAACGGCCCGTCGGCGCGGTCGCTGGCATCGTGCAGGCCCTTGGCGAGCAGTTCCTTGCCCGTCCCGCTCGCGCCCAGCAGCATCACCGACACGCTGGTCTTGGCGACTCGTTCGATGGTGCGCGCGACCTTGACCATCTCGGGCGCGCCGGTGATCAGGCGGCCGAGCACGGTCTTGTCGTGGCTCGCGCTGGCCACCAGCCGGCGGTTTTCCTGCTCGATCCGGTGCAGGTTGAACGCCCGTCGCACGATCAGCCCGAGCGCGTCGATATCGAGCGGCTTCTGGTAGAAGTCGTAGGCTCCGCGCTCAATCGCCTGGAGCGTGCTCTCGCGCGCACCGTGGCCCGACGCGACGATCACCTTGGTATCGGGCTTCAATGCCATGATCGCATCGAGCACGGCAAAGCCCTCGCTGGTGCCGTCGGGATCGGGCGGCAGGCCGAGATCGAGCGTCACCACCGCGGGCATCTCCGCCCGGAGCGCGGCGAGCGCGGAGTCACGGTCGCCAGCGATGATCACCTCGAAGTCGTCGTAGGACCACTTGAGCTGCGCCTGCAGGCCGGGATCGTCCTCGATCACCAGCAAAGGGGGTTTCCTGTCGGCCATCACGCCACCTCCCGCGAAATCGGTTTCTGTCCGTCATCGGCCCCGCCGAGCAACCGCACTGCATCGGCGAGCGGCAGCACTACGCTGAAGCGTGTGCCCAATCCTTCACGCGATTCGACCGCCACCCGGCCGCCCATCGCCTTGACCAGTTCGCGCGCCTCGAAGGCCCCGATGCCGAAGCCGCCGGGCTTGGACGAGACGAACGGCTTGAACAGGCCGGTGCGCACGAATTCGGGGCTCATGCCGCAGCCGGTGTCGATCACCTCGAGCGTGCCGTGGAGACCGTCGGCGGTGACATCAAGACACACCGGCATCCCCGGCTCGCTCGCGTCGATCGCGTTCTGCACCAGATGCACCAGCACCTGTTCGAGCGCCTCGGGATTGGCCATCACCCGCACGCTTTCCTCACGGGTCAGCGCCACCGGATGCACCGCGCCGAGGCGCTTGGCGACAGTGCGCGCCAGATCGACCAGATCGATCGCGCAAAGCTGGTTGACGGGGTTCGCACCATAGCGCCCGAGCCGAGCGAGCAGCGCGGTCAGCTTATCGGCCGAATTGCGCAAGGTCAGCAGCATGTCGGCGCGGAAGGCGGGGTTGTCGGCGTGCTTCTGGGCATTGGCCGCAAGCAGCGAAAGCTGGCTGGCGAGGTTCTTGATGTCATGCATCACGAAGGCCATGCGACGGTTGAAATCGTCGAACCGCGTCGCATCCATCAGCGCCTGCTGCCCGGCCTGTTCGGACAGGTAGCTCGCCAGCTGCTGGCCGACCACGCGCAGCAGATCGAAATCCTCCCAGTCGAGCCGCCGCGGCGTGCGCGGCCGGGCGAGCACCACCACACCGACCAACCGGTCGAAGTGGATCAGCGGCACCAGCGCCCAGGCATCCTCGGCCTCGATCAGCCATTCCGGCAATTGCGCAATCTCGCCCTGATGCTCGATCCCGCCGCGTGCCTCGTCGAGCGCGATGATCAGGTTGTGCTGTTCGAGCAGACCGGCCAGCAGGTGCTCGCCTGCCACAGCCGGCACGGCAATGGTCGGCCAGTTCCAGCGCGCGGTGAGTTCCAGTTGGGCCTCCTCGTTGGGCATCAGCAGCAGGCCCGCCGGGCTTTCGGTGATGTCGGCGAGCGCCTTGACCGCACGCTCCTCGAGGCTCGCGCTGCTCTTGCCGGCACGGCCGATGGTGCGGGTGAAGCGCAGCCATTCCTCGCGGTAATCATAGCGGTGCTGGAACAGGTGCTTGGTTGCCGTGACGCGCAGCCAGCCGCGCAGACGCGGCGAAGGCAGGGCAGCGATAGCGGCGGCGGCAGCCAGCGCAAGGAACAGCACCTGGCCGGTATAGGCGAAATCGCCCCCCACCAGCGGCAGCGACTTGGCCACCAGCACCATCAGCGCCAGATAGCTGCCGATCAGCAGCAGCGAGAGTGTGCGGAAGGTGACTGCACGCGACGGGCTGAACTGCACCCGCGGCCCGGCCGGGCTCATCCCCAGCGCGAACAGCACGCCCATCACGCCGGCAAACAGCCCGCGCAGATCGTGCAGCAGCCCCGGATATTCGCCGCCGAGATAGGCGATCGTCGCAAGGTTGAGATCATAGGCAAAGATGCCCGACAGCGCGATCACCGACCAGCGCAGCAGATAGCGCGATCCGTCCGCTGCCCCGGCATAGAGGTTGTGCAGCAGCATCAGCGCGCCGATCGCGACCAGCATGTCGGTCAGCATCCGCACGTCGAAGGCGGCCCGCGCAATCGCCGGGAACTCCGCCCCGCGCAGCTGCAGGCCCAGCACCAGCGGCTGGCACAATTGCACCAGCACCAGCGCGATGATCACCGGGCGGATCGGCTTGAGGCTCGCCGCGCGCCCGTCGGCCGAGAACATGCCGAAGATCGCCGCCATCAGCGCCAGATTGCGCGCCATGATCGCCAGCTGGCCCGCGGCATTATCAGGGCCGAAGGCCGCGCCGAAGGCACAGGCCGCGCAGCCCAGCGCGCTGGCAAAGGCCAGCGGCAGGCGATCGGGCCGCGCCGGATCGCCGCAGTTCCAGATCCACACCAGCGATCCCGCGCCCAGCGCCGCGCCCGCAACCCATGCGAGCGACGCCAGCAGCGCCATGCCTTCCGGCAGCCCGCTCACCGCGCGCCCTCCGGCCACAGGATAACCCGCACCGTCTGCAGCAGGATCACCAGATCGAGGAAGGGGGTGTAGTTCTTGGCGTAATAGAGATCATATTCGAGCTTGCGGCGGCTGTCCTCCACCGAGGCGCCGTAGGGATAGTTGATCTGCGCCCAGCCGGTGATGCCCGGCTTCACCATGTGGCGTTCGCCGTAGAAGGGAATCTCCTCCTCGAGGCTTTCGACGAAGGAGGGCACTTCGGGACGCGGGCCGACAAAGCTCATCTGGCCCTTGAGCACGCTCCACGTCTGGGGGAGCTCGTCGATCCTGACCTTGCGGATAAAGCGCCCGAGGCGGGTGATGCGCGGATCGTCCTTCTCGGCCCACTTGGCCCCGTCCTTTTCGGCATCGGTGCGCATCGAGCGCAGCTTGATCAGCGTGAAGGGCTCGCCATAGAGCCCCACGCGGGTCTGGCGGAAGAAGGCCGGGCCCTTGCTGTCGAGCTTCACCAGCACCGCGAACAGCGCAATCACCGGCAGGGTCAGCACCAGCAGGATCGAGCTCGCGGTGATGTCGAAGATTCGCTTCACTGCGCTCGAGAACATCCGCGAGCTGGAAAAGCCGTCTGAGAAGATCAGCCAGCTGGGATTGACGGTGTCGAGATCGACACGGCCCGTCTCGCGCTCGATGAAGCTCGAGAAATCGTTGACGTGCACGCCCTTGGTCTTGATCCGCAGCAAGTCCTTCAGCGGCAGCGCGTTGCGGCGTTCCTGCAGCGCGAGCACCACTTCGGAGACGCCGAGGTTCTCGACGAAACGGCCGAGATCGTGGATCGCGGCGCGCGGGATCGCCTCCTCGACGACGCGCTGGTTGTCGCTCATGGCGATATAGGCAACGATGGCGAAGCCGGTTTCGGGCTTGTCGCCGAGCTCGCGCAGGCGCTGCGCCCGGTCGCCCGCGCCCAGCACCATCACCCGGCGGCGGAAGGCCGAGGAGCCGAGGAAACTGGTCAGCAGCAAGCGGTCGGCCACCAGCACAAGGATGGCGAGGCCCATGGTGTAGAGCAGCGTCGAGCGCCAGAAGAAGTCGCTCGGCACGATGAAATCGATCACCGCCAGCGCAATGATGCCGAGACTGATCGCCACCAGCACGCGCGCGCCCGCAAACCGCAGGGAGCGCAGGGCATAGGGGCCGTAGACCCCGACCGCGATCATCGCCAACCAGATGATCATCGCGGTGCCGGTGAGCGGAAGCCAGCGATTGCCGAAGCCGTCGAGATCCATCCCGATCTGTCCAGCGCGCAGCTGCCACGCCAGCTCGCTCGCCAGCACCAGCAAGCCCAGATCGAGCAGGCCGAGCAGCAGCACGGCGTGCGGGATATAGTGCTTGAACAGGCGGATCATGGTGGGGGCAGGCCTCTTGCGCGTTGCCCTGCCTTCTAGGCCCGAGACCTTAAGTGTCGGTAAACTTTACACCGACGCAAAGGCGCGCGTTTCTGCGGTTTGCGAAGGTTAATCCCCCGCTCAGACCCCCAACCGCGGCCGCGGCAATGCGCTCGCCATGCGCGCTGGCGCAGGGGTGAGGCATTCGGCCCTGCCGCAGCGCAGGCACGGCGTGCCCAGCGGCACGGCATCGGCAGGATCGAGCGAGACGCCGCGCGCATAGGCCAGCTCTCCGGCGAAACGCGCTTCGATCCCCAGCACCACCGCGCGGCGGGCGGAGCACATCACCCCGTCGCCATCGACCGTGCGGGTGATGGTGAGCCAGTGCCGCGGGGTCGCCTCGCCCTCGCTGAAGGTCACTGCCTGGGTCAGCACCGTGCCGGGCCGCTCGAAGGCACCATAAGGGATCCACGCGGGCCAGCGCGCGCCTTCGAGAGGGTAGAGCGCGCCTGATCCGCCAGCCGTGAAGCTCTCGAGCCGACCGGCGCGGTCGATGGTCGCCATGAAGAACGGCAGGCCGCGCTCGCCGACGCGCCCGAGAGTGGTGAGGCGCTGTGCCGCCTGATCGAAGCTGACGGCAAAGCGGCGTTGCAGCACGGCGAGATCATAGCCGGTCTGCTCGCAGGCGCGCAGGAAGCGGCGGTAAGGCAGCAGCAGCGCGCCTGCGAGGTAATCGGTGATGTGCTCGCGCAGATGATCGCGCGCCTCGGACGAGGCAAGGTTGGCGCCGGCCACCAGTGTCTCGATCTCTTCGCGCATTTCGAGCGCGCCGACCTGCCGGGCGATCTGGAAGCGGCGGGCTGCACCGGGCAGCATCTCCGACAGCTGGAGCTGCCGCGCGTGGAGATCGAGCCGGTGAACCTGACCGGGCATGACCTCGGCCGGGAGGATGCGCACGGTCATGCGGTGCTTCTCGCGCAGCCGCTCGCCGAGTGCCGCGCTGATTTCCCCGCGCGACAGGCGCAGTTCGTCGGCGAGGTCCTCGGCCGCGTGATCGAGATCGCTGAAGTGGTTCTGCCAACGCTCGATCGCACGGCGGGCCGCGGCAGCCGTGTCCTCGACAATGATGCGCTCACCGCCACCCGTGTCGTAGAGCCGCGCGAAGGCCGCCGCGATCTGCGGCGCGGCGGCGAGGAATTCCTGCACTTCCTCGCGGTCGATCCCGAGGTCGGCGAAGCGCTTGTCGGCCATGCGCCGCACGAGCCCGTCTAGCCCGCCGATCGCGTCATCCTCGCGCAAACTGCGCGGATCGAAGTCGAAGCGCTCGATCACCTGCACCAGCACGCGCGCAGAGAGCGGGCGCTGGTTGCGCTCGATCAGGTTGAGATAGGACGGCGAGATGCCGAGCACCGCCGCCATCGCGGCCTGCGTAAGCCCCTCGCGCTTGCGCAGGCGGCGCAGCGCCGGTCCGGCGAGAAGATTTGAGTCAACCATCGCGTCTTTGTAACTTAATTTACCGATTTACACAAGTTTTCGGGATAATGTCGGTATAGCGACAAGATTTCTTGTAATTTTTCCTGTCATGCTGCGGCGCAACACGCCAAAGCCTGCCCAGCAGCGGTGCGAGTCTCTCTTCGAGGCGCGGACCCCTCCCCAGGACGGACAGGAGAAGCACATGACCTACCAGAACACCATCACCCGGATGCGCGACGTCATCACCGCCAACGGGCCGAGCTGGGCCGCGATCGATCCCGAAAGCGCCGCGCGGATGGCCATCCAGAACCGCTTCGCCACCGGCCTCGATATCGCCAAGTACACCGCCAAGATCATGCGCGCCGACATGGCCGCCTATGACGCCGATCCGGCGCAGTACACCCAGTCGCTGGGCTGCTGGCACGGCTTCATCGCGCAGCAGAAGCTGATTGCGATCAAGAAGCACTTCGGTTCGACCAAGCGCCGCTACCTCTACCTTTCGGGCTGGATGGTCGCCGCGCTGCGCAGCGAGTTCGGCCCCCTGCCCGACCAGTCGATGCACGAGAAGACCTCGGTGCCCGCGCTGATCGAGGAGCTCTACACCTTCCTCAAGCAGGCCGATGCCCGCGAGCTCGGCATGATGTTCCGCGCCCTCGACACCGCCCGCAAGGCCGGTGACGCGGTCGAGGCCAAGCGCCTCGAGAACGCGATCGACAACTACGAAACCCACGTCGTGCCGATCATCGCGGACATCGACGCCGGTTTCGGCAATGCGGAAGCGACCTACCTCCTCGCCAAGAAGATGATCGAAGCCGGTGCCTGCGCGCTGCAGATCGAGAACCAGGTCTCGGACGAAAAGCAGTGCGGCCACCAGGACGGCAAGGTCACCGTGCCGCACGAGGACTTCCTCCAGAAGATCCGCGCCTGCCGCCACGCCTTCCTCGAGATGGGCGTGGAAGACGGGATCATCGTCGCCCGCACCGACTCGCTCGGCGCCGGCCTGACCAAGCAGATCGCCTTCTCGAAGGAGCCGGGCGACCTTGGTGACCAGTACAACAGCTTCCTCGACGCCGATGAAGTCGATCCGGCCAACATC
This sequence comes from Porphyrobacter sp., assembly GCA_027531395.1. Classification (GTDB taxonomy): domain Bacteria; phylum Pseudomonadota; class Alphaproteobacteria; order Sphingomonadales; family Sphingomonadaceae; genus Erythrobacter. The sequence continues at coordinate 1,021,428 of JAPZRO010000004.1, forward strand.
ACCAACGGCCAGGTGTTCATCAGCCGCGACGGCAAGCTGCTGGCGCCCAAGCGTCTGCCCTCGAACCTCTTCCAGTTCCGCGCCGGCACCGGCGAGGACCGCGTCGTGCTCGACTGCATCACCTCGCTCCAGAACGGCGCCGACCTGCTCTGGATCGAGACCGAGAAGCCCCACGTCGAACAGATCGCCGGCATGGTCGACCGCATCCGCGAGGTCGTGCCCAACGCCAAGCTGGTCTACAACAACTCGCCCAGCTTCAACTGGACGCTGAACTTCCGCCAGCAGGTGTTCGACGCCTGGGAAGCGGCGGGCAAGGACGTCTCGGCCTATGACCGCAGCCGCCTGATGAGCGTCGACTACGACGGCACCGAGCTGTCGAACGAAGCCGACGAGAAGATCCGCACCTTCCAGCGCGACGCCGCTGCGCGGGCCGGCATCTTCCACCACCTCATCACCCTGCCGACCTACCACACCGCGGCGCTCAGCACCGACAACCTCGCCCGCGAGTACTTCGGCGAGGCCGGCATGCTGGGCTACGTCAAGAACGTCCAGCGCGAGGAAATCCGTCAGGGTATCGCCTGCGTGAAGCACCAGAACATGTCCGGTTCGGACATTGGTGACGACCACAAGGAGTACTTCGCCGGTGAAGCCGCGCTGAAGGCTGGCGGCGTGCACAACACCATGAACCAGTTCGAAGCTGCGTAAGTTGTGGTTTGCCGGAAGGCCCGCGGTTTTGCGGCCTTCCGGTAACCCGCCGAAGCGCCTAAGGACTCGGGGTATTCACCCGAGGAGAGTGACGATGAGCGATACCGATACCCCCAAGACCGAGCCCGCCCGCGCCCGCGCCCTGCTGTCGACCGCCGACATGAAGCTGCTGCGCCGCGCGCTCGAAAGCCACGCCCGCAACACCGAAGACCGCGAGGAGTTGGCCAAGATCAACGCCCTGCACCACCGGCTCGGAACCTACGTGCCCTCGGGCCAGTAACCCCTTTCACAGTTCTCCTGGGGAGGAGAAACGGCCGTCGGAGCGTCCCGTAACAGGGCCCGCTCCGGCGGCCGTAATCGTTGGTTCTTGTCGCCCTATCGCTGCGCTGCTTGAGGGCGTTCTTGTCGCCCTATCGCTGCGCTGCTTGAGGGCGTCAGTTCTTCTTCATCAGATCAAGCGTCGCCGCCGTCATTGCCTCGGTCGCGGTGGCGATCACCACCGGAGCGTCGGGCGCCCAGAACGGGGAATGCAGCGAGGGCAGATCGAGCTCGCCCTTCTCAGCCTTCTCCCACTGCGCCTTCGAAACGCCGCCGACCCAGAAGATCAGCGATTCCACATTCTCGCGGTCGGCGCGGTAGAACTGGCTGAAGTCCTCGCCCCCCATTACCGCCGGGGTTTCCATGACCCGGCCCTCGAACCGGGTCTTGAGCCCCGCCATCACCCGGTCGGTGAATTCGAGGGTGTTGAAGGTGGCCGGCGTATAGGGATCCTGCACCGTCACCTTCGGCAGCTTGTCCTCGGGCATTCCCGCCGCCATCGCCTCGGCGCGGGCGATCCGCCTGATCCCGTCGAGCAGGTGCTGGCGGGTCTTGTCTTCGTAGCTTCTGACGGTGATCTGGAGCCGCGCCTCGTCGGGGATGATGTTGTGCTTCGACCCCGCCTGGAAGCTGCCAACGGTGACGACCGCAGAATCGGTCGGATTGAGCTCGCGGCTCACCAGCGTCTGGAGCCGGGTGACGATGCTCGCGGCGATCACGATCGGGTCCTTGGTGGTGTGCGGATAGGCGCCGTGTCCGCCGACGCCCGGCACCACCACATCGACCGAATCGACATTGGCCAGCGCGAAGCCGCGCGAGTAGCCGATATGCCCGGCCGGGAACTGCGCCGCATCGTGGAAGGCGAGCACATAGTCGGGCTTGGGAAAGCGGGTGAAGAGCCCGTCGTCGAGCATCGCCTTCGCGCCCTCGCCGATCTCCTCGGCCGGCTGGAGGATCATCACCAGCGTGCCCGACCACTGGTCCTTGCGCGCGGCGAGCTGCTGCGCGGTACCGATCCATGCGGTCATGTGGGTATCATGGCCGCAGGCGTGCATCACCCCGGTCTCGATCCCGGTGGCGGGGACTGCGCGGCGCTTGGAGGCATAGGGCAGTCCGGTCTGCTCGATCACCGGCAGCCCGTCCATGTCGGCACGCAGCATCACCACCGGCCCATCGCCGTTCTTGAGCACCGCGACCACGCCGGTCTTGCCGACACCTTCGGTCACCTCGAAGCCGAGGGCCCGGGCGCGGGCGGCGAGCTTCTTCGCGGTCTCGACCTCCTGAAAGCTCAGTTCGGGATTGGCGTGCAGATCCTCGTAGAGCGTGATCAGCGCCGGCATGTCCGCCGCCACCGCATCGCGCAGCTCGTCCGCCTGCGCAGGCACCGCCATCAGCGCCAGCGCGCTCGCCCCTGCCCGAATCGCCATCAACCGCATTGCATTCCCCTTAGTTCATCTCCAGCCCTGTTGGAGACACATGAGACACTGTCCTGAGACAGAAAACCGGCCCCGCCTAAGCCCATGCTCCCGCACGGGGGCACGATCGGGCAAGGGGCAAGGCGCGGCGCTGACATGGCGCTGGTATGGCACAGCCCGGCGGCGATAGGAAAGCGCGCGTATCGATCGTCCGGCACCGCCAGCGCCGCAAGAATGGGAAGGCGATCAGCGCGGCGAGGAAGAGTGGTGCCCCTGGCCAGACTCGAACTGGCACATCTTTCGATAACCGATTTTGAGTCGGTCGCGTCTACCAATTCCACCACAGGGGCGCCTGCGCGGATGCCCCGCGCTGTTAGCGAGGGGCCCGTTGCAAGGCAATGGGCTTACCTCAACGCACCGGCGAGGAGCTTGTGCAGCTTGGAGTGCAGCGCGTCGTTCGCCGCAAGCACCTGCGTCGAATGGATCGCTTCGCTGCGCCCGCGGAAGTCGCTGACGAAGCCGCCGGCCTCGCGCACTAGCAGGCAGCCGGCCGCCGTGTCCCAATCCGACAGCCCGCTTTCCCAGAACCCGTCAAACCGCCCCTGCGCCACATAGGCCAGATCGAGCGAGGCAGCGCCAAAACGACGGATCCCGGCGACTTCGGGGCCGATTGCGCCGAAGATCCGGCTCCATTCGGCAAAGTCGCCGTGGCCGAAGAACGGCACGCCGGTCGCCACCAGCGCATCCGACAGGCGCGAGCGGGCCGAGACGCGCAGGCGCGCATCATGGAGCCATGCCCCGCGCGACTTTTCCGCCCAGAAGGTCTGGTCGGTGATCGGCTGGTAGACAACGCCTGCGACCACATCGCCCCAGCCCTTGCCGTCCGCGCGCGGTTCCTGCGCCGCGATCGAGATGGCGAAGTGCGGGATGCCGTGGAGGAAGTTGCTGGTGCCGTCGAGCGGATCGACGATCCAGCGCGGCATTCCCGGATCACCCTCGATCACGCCGGCCTCTTCCATCACAAAGCCCCAGCCCGGGCGCGCGGCGGTCAGTTCGTCATAGATCGTGCGCTCGGCGCGCATGTCGGCCTTGCTGACGAAATCGGCCGGGCCCTTGCGGGAGACCTGAAGGTGCTCGACTTCGCCGAAGTCGCGCCGCAGACGCCCGCCCGCCTTGCGCGCGGCGCGTTCCATGACGCGGATGAGGCCGGAAATAGCTGCCATGATCTGTCCTCAGCCGGCCTTGCCGACGTAGGCCTGCTCGTACACGTCGACGATGATGCGCGTGCCGCTGCCGATATGCGGCGGCACCATAATGCGCACGCCGTTGTCGAGGATCGCGGGCTTGTAGCTCGAAGAGGCGGTCTGGCCCTTCACCACCGCGTCGGCTTCGACGATGGTGGCTTCGACCTGCGCGGGGAGTTCCACCGAGATCGGCTTTTCGTCCCACAGTTCGAGCGCGACCTGCATCCCGTCCTGCAGGAAGGGGCGCGCATCGCCGAGCAGGTCGCCGGGCAGCGTGATCTGTTCGTAGGTGTCGTTGTCCATGAACACCAGGTCATCGCCCTCGGCATAGAGGAACTGGAAGTCCTTGGTGTCGAGCCGCACGCGCTCCACCGTGTCGGCGCTGCGGAAGCGCACGTTGGTCTTGCGGCCATCCTGCAGGTTCTTCATTTCGACCTGCATATAGGCCCCGCCCTTGCCGGGTTGGGTGTGCTGGATCTTGGCGACCTTCCAGATGCCGCCTTCATATTCCAGGATGTTGCCGGGGCGAATGTCGACGCCGCTGATCTTCATGGGGCTGTGGGCCTTTTTACGAGGTGGAAAGAGCGAGCCGGCGCGCCGCATCACGGGCGCGCCTGCGAAATGATGCGCGCCGATAGCCGATAGCGCCGCAATCGGCAAGCGCGGGCAGGCGCGCGCACGAAAGGCTTGGCGTTGCCCGCGCGGCGCTGGTAGGGCGCGGGCCATGCGCACCCGCACGATCATCCTCCTGACGCTCTGTGCCGCGGCGATTGCCGCCTTCGGCTCGGGCATCTCCTTTGCGCAGGACCGCAAGGACAGCATCCCGCGCGGCAGCACCGCGGCGCCGACCGGCGGAATGCTCGGCACGCTCCAGCGCGGCGACTGGGAATGCGCCCTGCCCGGCGACGCGGGTGGCGAGGCCTATGTGGTGGTGCCGGAGGAAGGCTTCCGCATCGGCAACGCCTCGAGCTACCGCAGCGCCGATGGCGGGCGCGGCATCTATCTGCTGCGCGGCACCGAACTGACGTTCACCCGCGGTCCCAAGAAGGACCAGCGCTTCGAGGTGCTGGGCGAGAACTCGCTGCGCAAGCTTGAGGCCGACGGCAGCCCGAGCAAGCTGATCTGCACCCGGCTGGGCAGCAACGGCTAGTCGAGCCGCGGACCTGCGCGCTTTTTGCCTGGCAGGCACTTGGTGGTTGCGGCCCCGATTTTTGTCCTTAATTCCGATGGCATGTCGAAGAAGTTGCCGGTCCTGGGCTTGGTTGCGCTGGTCCTGACTGCCGTTGCCCTCGAGTTTTTCCAGCGTGGCAATCTCGCCGATCCCCTTCCCTTTGCTCTCACGCTTGTGGGTGCGATCGGTGGCGCATCGCTAGGCTATCTCGCGTTCACATCCGCGGCGACGGCCAGCGCGCAGATGGACGAAAAGCCTTACCGGAAATTCGTTTCTCTTCTGACCTTTCCGCTGTTCGGCCTGTTCGCCGGAACTCTGGTGATGCGATCACTCTATTTTCAGATCGCCTTCGCCGGATTGGAGGCCAAGCCGCAAATCTCCTTGCTCCAGGTCGAGGATGCCGACCAGCAGCGCAAGCGCACGTTTTCGGATCGGACCTATCGCTACATCATTTCCCTCCCGGGTGGCGGACGCAGCTTCCGGGTTCTCGTGAGCAGGGAACTTTACGAGAAGGTGGGGCCGCGAAAGCCCCCTGCGATGCTCCATTGCATCCGCATGCCGGTCGAGACCGGTCGCTGGGGCATCCGCCGGGTCATGGCGCCGAACTACACCGACGCTCCCTTGGGAGCGGAACGATATCAGCCTTGCCAAGCGCCACTCTAAGCCGAACCCCTGATCCCCCGCCTTCGCGCGGGCAGGCCAGTCCGGAGCGAGAAAGGTGAGGAATTGCGCTAGCCGCGCATCACTTTTGCAAAGGCCTCGATCGCGGCGACCTCGTCTCCGCCCCACACAGCGTGGCTCACCGCGAGGAAATCCGCGCCCGCCTCGACCAGCGGGGCGCAGTTGTCGGGCGTGATCCCGCCGATCGCGACGCAGGGGATTTCGAACAGCTGGCTCCACCAGCGCAGCAGCTCGGGATCGGGGCGCTCGGCGTCGCCCTTGTCCTTGGTCGAAGACGGGAAGAAGGCCCCGAAGGCGACGTAATCCGCCCCCGCCTCGCCCGCTTCCATCGCCAAGTGGCGGCTGGCGTGGCAGGTGACCCCGATCTGTGCCTCGCGCCCGAGTTCCGTGCGCGCATCCTTGGGCGAGCCGTCGTCCTGCCCGAGATGCACCCCGTCGGCCTTGAGGCGCTTGGCCAGCGCGACCGAATCATTGACGATGAAGGCCACGTCATGCGCCGCGCAGATCGCCTGCAGCGGTGCGGCGAGGCGCGCGGCCTCGTGCTGGTCGACGTTCTTCACCCGGAACTGGAAGGCGGTGACGAGATCGCCATGCCGGCGCGCGCCCGCCGCCAGCGCGCGTTCGAGCCGTGCCGGAAAGTCGCCGGAACAATCGAGCGGGGAGATGAGATAGAGCTGTGTGTCAGTCATGGCGCGCTTCGCTAATCGCTTGTCGCCCGCATGTCACCTGTTCAGCGCCGCGCAACGTGCCCAGTCTAGGCTCGCCCAATGCTCCGGACCCTCCGCCCCTTTGCCGCGCTCGCTGCCCTCTCACTCACCGCCGCCTGCGCCGTGATCCCCGAAGCGCCGATCGTCGAAACACTGCCCGCTGCCGAAGGCACCGCGGTCCCGCTCGGGAAAGCTGTGGAAGTCGGCGCCTTGGCCGTGGAGCCATTGAGGATCATCGAGGACAGCCGTTGCCCGATCAATGCCCGTTGCATCTGGGCCGGGCGACTGGTGATCGAGGCAAACATTGCCGGATACTCGTGGGGCGAAATCGCCAGGCTGACGCTGGGCGAGCCGCACACCACGCACGGCGTGACGCTGGCGCTCACCTCCGGCAGTCCCGCACCGGAGACCGGTGGCACGATCGCGCCGGAGGACTATCGCTTCACCTTCGAACGGCGCTGACGCCTCACACGCTCGCGCTGGCGATCTGGTCGATCGCCTTGCCGAGCACGGTGTTGAATTCCTCGTCGCTCTGGCCCTTGCGCAGGTCCTGCAGCAGCCCGCGGCTGAAGCTGGCGATCATGCCGGGGTTCTGCGCGAGCCGGGCGCAGGCATCGTCGGTCGAGAACCCGCCCGAGAGCGCGACCACGCGCAGCACCTTGGGGTGATTCACCAGCGGCGTGTAGAGGCCCGCGGTCGCCGGGATCGAGAGCTTGAGCATCACCTGCTGGCCTTCCGGCAGCGCGTCGAGCTGCTTCGTGATCTCGGCGAGCAGGATGTCCTCGCCCGCGGCGCGGTCTTCGGCGGTGATGTCATATTCGGGCTCGATGATCGGCATCAGGCCCGCTGCGATGATCTGCGCGCCGACCTCGAACTGCTGGGCGACCAAGGCGGCGATCCCGGCCGGGCTGGCCGACTTGATCACCGAGCGCATCTTGGTGCCGAACATCCCTGCCGCCACCGACTTTTCGAGCAGCGCGGCGAGCTTCACCATCGGCTTCATCAGCTGCACACCGTCCGCCTCGTCGGCCAGCCCCTCGTCGACCTTGATGAAGGGAACGATCCCACGGTCCTTGAGCGCATCGGCTGTGGGCTTGCCATCGACGAGGCCGTCCATGGTCTTTTCGAACAGGATCGCCCCGATCACCTTGCCGCTGCCGAAGCAGGGCGAGGTGATGACGCGCGCGCGCATCGCGTGGATCTGGGCGAACATCTCGTCATCGCCCGACCATTCGCTGTCATCGACCCCGTAACCGCGCAGCGCCTTGGGAGTCGATCCGCCCGACTGGTCAAGCGCGGCGATGAACCCCTGTCCGGTGGCGATGCGGGTCGTCATGTCGAGGGTGTTCATAGCGCTGTTTTCCCTGTTGTCGTCGCGTTGGCGGGCGGTTTGTGCATACCTATGCATAACCTCTGGAGCGCGCCCTTAGCCAGTCGCTGGCGATGCTGCAACCGCGAAGGGCTAGCGTTTCGACAGTCGCCGGATGATGCCGGTGAAACTGAGCGCCGGCTGGCCGTCGCCGGTGATCAGCCCGCGCACGAAGATGGTCTTGCCCCCGCCGCGCGTCACCTCGCCGCGCGCCTCGACCAGCGCGCCGGTGCTGATCGGGCCGAGGAAATCGCCCGAGAGGTTGAGCGTCACCGCATGATCGCCGTCGAGCACGTCGGTGGCGATCGCGAACAGGGCGAAATCGGCAAAGGTCATCATGCAGCCGCCATGCATGAACCCGCCGCCGTTCATGTGGCGCGGCTCGGCACGGAAGGCACTGACATAGGAACCGTCCTCCTCGCGGCGGTAGTAGAACGGGCCGGAGCGGGTCTCGAAGGGATCGCCCTGCCAGTAACGCCAGCCGGCGAATTCGCCCTCCTCCATCGTCGACAGCTGGCCGTAGGAGGCCTCCATCATCTCGCTCATTGCGCTTGGCGCTCCTATTTCCACAATTGCAGCCTGCGGACCGCCGCGGCCAACCCCTCGCCTTCGTCGAGCCGCGCCAGACTGCGTTCGTTGAGCTTCCACCCGCCGATGGTGCCCTTGCGCCACAGCCCGGTCAGAAAGAACGGGCCGGACCACACTTTTGCCCCCAGCCCGAGTTCGAGTTCCGCCCCGGCGACGAACCACGCGCTCTTGCCCTGCGGGCGGATGAACACCTCGTGGAAGGCGAATTTGGTGCAGGCAAAGCCGCGTTCGACCGCGGCAAGGAAGCTCGGCCGGTCGAGCAGCTGCGGCGGCAGCGTGCCGATCATGGCGACGAAATCGCGGCCGAGGAGCTTCTTGGTCTCCTTGGCATCGCCCGCCAGCCAGGCGCGCATCAGGCGCAGTTCGAGCGCTTCGATTTCGGCAGCGGTATCGGCCATGTCAGGCTTCGAGCGCGGCCACGCCGGGCAGGACGCGGCCTTCCATCCATTCGAGGAAAGCGCCGCCAGCGGTTGAGATATAGGTGAAATCCTGCGAGGCGCCGGCATGGGCGAGCGCCGCGACCGTATCCCCGCCGCCGGCCACGCTGATGAGCGAGCCTTCGAGGCTGAGCGCCGCAGCCGTGCGCGCGAGCGCGACGGTGGCAGCGTCGAAGGGCTCGGTCTCGAAGGCACCGAGCGGCCCGTTCCACACCAGCGTGCGGCAGGTCTTGAGCACATCCGCGAGCGCCTCAACCGCCTGCGGGCCGAGATCGAGGATCATCTCGTCCTCGGCGACTTCGTGGACGTTGCAGACCCGTAGGGAAGCGGGATTGGCGGCAAATTCCTTGGCCACCACCACGTCATAGGGCAGGTGCACGGTGCAGCCCGCGTGATCGGCCTCGTCCATGATCCGCGCCACGGTGGGCGCAAGATCGTGTTCGCACAGGCTCTTGCCGACATTCACCCCGCGCGCGGCGAGGAAGGTGTTGGCCATGCCACCGCCGATGATGAGGTGCTGGACCTTGCCAACGAGGTTTTCGAGCACGGCGAGCTTGGTCGAGACCTTGGCCCCGCCGACCACGGCGGCGACCGGCTTTTCCGGCGCGCCGAGGGCGGCGTCGAGCGCCTTTAATTCCGCTTCCATCGAACGGCCCGCATAGGCGGGCAGATAATGCGCGAGGCCCTCGGTGGTGGCGTGCGCGCGGTGCGCGGCGCTGAAGGCGTCGTTGACGTAGAGCGTGCCGTGGGCGGCGATCGCCTTGGCGAGCTCGGGATCGTTCTTTTCCTCGCCCGGCCAGAAGCGGGTGTTGTCGAGCAGACCGATATCGCCCGCACGCAGGATGGTGCTGACCGCCTGATCCACCACCGGCCCGGCGATCTCGGGGATGAACATCACTTCCTTGCCCAGCACCTGCTCGACATCGCCGATCACCATGCTGGTCGAAAGCTGCGAAGAGCGCTGGCCGCCCGGCCGACCGAAATGCGCCAGCAGCAGCACCTTCGCACCCCGGCCCGCGAGCTCCAGGATCGTCGGCTTCACCGCCTCCACCCGCGTCACGTCGGTGGCCGAGCCATCCTTCATCGGCAGGTTGAGATCGACGCGCACCAGCGCGACCTCGCCGGTCAGATCGGCGGGCAGATCATCGAGGGTCTTGAACTTGGGCACTGGCAACTCCGTTCGCCCTGAGCCTGTCGAAGGGCCGTCCTTCCTTCGCGGCACAGTGCTGAAAGAAAATACGGTGCTTCGACAAGCTCAGCACGAACGGGTGCTGTGGCCTGCGGCTTACAGGAACTTCGCCATCACCCCGGCGGTGTCGATCATGCGGTTGGAGAAGCCCCATTCGTTGTCGTACCAGCTGACGACGCGGGCGAGCTTGCCTTCCATGACCGAGGTCTCGAGGCTGTCGACCGTCGAGGACGCGGGGTAGTGGTTGAAGTCCGAGCTGACCAGCGGCTCGTCGGTGTAGTCGAGCACGCCCTTCATCGGACCTTCGGCCGCCGCCTTGAGCGCAGCGTTGATTTCTTCCGCGGTGGTGTCGCGGCTCGGCACGAAGACGAGATCGACCATCGAGACGTTCGGGGTCGGCACGCGCACCGACGAGCCGTCGAGCTTGCCCTTCAGTTCGGGCAGCACCAGGCCCACCGCACGCGCAGCGCCGGTGGTGGTCGGGATCATGTTGGCTGCACCCGCACGTGCACGGCGCAGGTCCTTGTGGATCTGGTCGAGCATGCGCTGGTCGTTGGTGTAGGAGTGGATCGTGGTCATGAAGCCGCGCTCGATGCCGATGACATCGTTGAGCACCTTGGCGACCGGCGCGAGGCAGTTGGTGGTGCAGCTCGCGTTCGAGATGATCACGTCATCAGCGGTCAGGGTTTCGTGGTTCACGCCGTAGACGATGGTCTTGGTGACGCCGGTCGCGGGCGCGGAGATGATCACGCGCTTGGCCCCGGCGGCAAGGTGCGGGCGGCTCGCTTCGTCCGACTGGAAGAAGCCGGTGCATTCGAGCACGATGTCGATACCCATCGCCGCGTGCGGCAGCTTGCCCGGGTCCTTCTCGGCGGTCACCGCGATGCGCTTGCCATTGACGATGATCGCATCGCCATCGGCGGTCACTTCGCCGTTGAAGCGGCCGTGGACCGAATCATAGGCGAACAGCAGCGCGTTGGACTTGGCGTCGGCGAGATCGTTGATCGCGACCAGATCGAGATCGTGATCGGTGCGTTCGAGGATCGCGCGGGCAACGAGGCGGCCGATGCGACCGAAGCCGTTGATGGCAACTTTGGTGGCCATGAGAGGTACTCCTGCTTATCCGTTCAGTTTGTTCAGGATTTGCGGAACAATCTTGTCCGCGGTGAAGCCGAAATGGGCAAACAGATCGCCCGCCGGCGCCGAGGCGCCGAAGCTGTCGATGCCGATGTTGAGCCCCTTGTTGCCGGTGTAACGCTGCCAGCCGAAGGTGCTCGCCGCCTCGACCGAGACGATCAGCGCATCATCGGGCAGGATATCGGCGCGGTAGGCGGCGTCCTGCTCGTCGAACAGTTCGGTGCAGACCATCGAAACGACATCCGCGCCCACGCCCTGCCCTTCGAGCTGCGCGGCGCAGGCGACGGCAAGCTCGACTTCCGAGCCCGTGGCAAGGATCACGACCTTGCGCGCCGCTTCCGCAGCCTTGAGGCGGTAGCCGCCCTTGGCCGAGAGGTTCTCGCGGGCTTCGAGCCGCAGCTGCGGCAGGTTCTGGCGGGTCAGGGCCAGCACGGTCGGGCGATCCTTCTGCTCGAGCGCGATCTGCCAGCACTCGGCCGTTTCGACCGCGTCGGAGGGGCGCATCACCAGCAGGTTCGGCATCGCCCGAAGCGAGGCGAGATGCTCGACCGGCTGGTGGGTCGGCCCGTCCTCGCCCAGCCCGATGCTGTCATGGGTCATCACATAGACCACGCGGCAATGCTGGAGCGCCGAGAGCCGGATCGCGCCGCGGGCATAGTCGGTAAAGACGAGGAAGGTGCCGCCATAGGGGATCACGCCCCCGTGCAGCGCCATGCCGTTCATCGCCGCGGCCATGCCGAACTCGCGGATGCCGTAATAGACGTAGCGGCCCGAATAGTCGTCCTTGGAGAACGTGCCGATCCCGCCCGCGAGCGTGTTGTTCGAGCCGGTAAGGTCGGCGCTGCCGCCGATGGTGTCGGGCAGCATCGGGTTGATCGCCCCGAGCGCGATTTCGCTCGCCTTGCGGGTGGCGATCTTCTGCGGCGATGCGATCAGTCCGGCGATATGGGCATCAAGGCTGAAGCCTTCGGGCAGTTCGCCCGCCATGCGCCGCTCGAATTCGGCCTTGTGCGGGCTCGCTTCGAGACGGCCGGCCCAGGTGCCATGCGCGCGGCGGCCCGGTTCACCCGCCATGCGCCAGTCGGCGAGAATGTCCGAGGGGATCACAAAAGGCTCTGCGTCCCATCCCAGCTCGGTCCGCGCCGCCGCCACTTCCGCCGCGCCGAGCGCCGCGCCGTGGACACCGCTGGTGCCCTGCTTGTTGGGCGCGCCCTTGCCGATCAGCGTGCGGCAGGCGACCAGCGAGGGCCGCGGATCGGCCTTGGCCTCGTTCAGCGCCCGCTCGATATCGGCGAAGTCATGGCCGTCGCACTCGGTGACGTGCCAGCCGGTCGCGATGTAGCGCGCCTTGATGTCCTCCGAGGTCGACAGATCGGTCGCACCGTCGATGGTGATGCGGTTGTCGTCCCACAGCACGTTGAGCTTGCCGAGGCCGAGGTGGCCAGCGAGCCCGATCGCCTCGTGGTTGATGCCCTCCATCAGGCAGCCGTCACCCGCGATCACCCAGGTGCGGTGATCGACCAGATCATCGCCGAACACGGCATTGAGGTGCCGCTCGGCCATCGCCATGCCGACAGCCATCGCGATGCCCTGTCCCAGCGGACCGGTGGTGCACTCCACCCCGTCGAGCAGGAAGTTTTCCGGGTGACCGGCGCAGGGGCTCGAAAGCTGGCGAAAATCGCGGATGTCCTCGATCGTCGGCGCGGCATAGCCCGTCAGGTAGAGCAGGCTGTAGATCAGCATCGAGCCGTGGCCCGCGCTCAGCACGAAGCGGTCGCGGTCGGCCCAGTGCGGGGCCGTCGGATCGAACTTGAGATGGCCGGTGTAGAGCACGGTCGCCACGTCGGCCATGCCCATCGGCATCCCGGGGTGGCCCGAATTGGCTGCCTCGACCGCATCCATCGAAAGGGCGCGGATGGCATTGGCCATGAGCGGCAGGCGGGCGGGTTCGATCGTCATGGGCGCACGTGTCTCCTGATGCTGCCCCGGCGCCTGCGGCTGCGGCCCGGAGCCTGACCGTCCGCCGCGCCGGGCTAACGGGCGATTCGATCCCTCGATTGCGGCTGTGCCATTGCCGAGCCATCGGGAGAGGTCAACCTTGCGTGCACGCGCGATCCGCAGCGCGCTGCGCATGACTTATCAACAGGCTGCCCCAAGGCTTTGCGCGCGCGGGGCTATCTTGGTATTTCATCGCCATGAACGCCAACCGCATCGAGCGTGCGCTGGAGCGCATCGAGGCCGCGATGGAGCGGATGGATGCCGCGCGCGAGGGAGCGCTGGCGGCGACTGCGCAGCCTTCCGCCAGCTCGGCGCGGGTGGTGGAACTGGTCAATGCGCATGAGAAGCTGCGCGAGCAAGTCTCGGAAACCCTTCGCGAACTCGACGATCTGATCGGCAAGCTGGAAGATTAGGCACCCATGAGCACCGTGACGCTGACCATCGGGCCGAAATCCTATTCCATCGCCTGTGCCGATGGCGAGGAAGCGCATATCGAGGCGCTGGGCGCGATGATCGCCGAGAAATACGCGCTGCTGGGGTCGGCCCGCGCGCCGCTGGAGGCGCAGAACCTGCTGTTTGCCGCGCTGTTCCTTGCCGATGAACTGACCGAGGCACGCAAGGGTAAGGGCAAGGCCGCACCTGTTCCCTCCCCTGCCGCGACCGAAGAGACCGCAGCGCTGAAGGCCGAGATCGCCCGGCTTGAAGGCGAACTGGCAGAAGCGCGCAAGGCTCCGGCCCCCTCGCCTGCGCCGCAAGGCGATTTGTTCGGCGGCCCTGACGCTTCGGCGTTGCTTGCCGAGAGGCTCGAAGCCCTCGCCACTCGCGCCGAAGCGGGCGCGGCGGCGCTTGAAGCGGCGGGCGCGAGCGCCTAGATAGGTGGGCGGCGGGACTGCCCGGCACGAGCCGATTGAATATCCCTGAGGCTATAAGTAATCCAAATGGGAGTTGTCCCTGTCCTTGCCTGCTGGTTCGTCCGGAAGGCTTGGGTATACGGCGCCCACCTGACGTACCATGCGTCAGAGGATTTCTAGCGCAAACGACCCATGGTGGTTCCGCCACGTTTTTGTTGCCCTACCGCTTCGCTGCTTGAGGGCTTTTTTGTTTTCCGCATCGCCTCCGCGATGCGGTTTCCTTCGGGGGCCCGGCCCTTGCAGGGCTACCCCTACGGGCGGCCGTTCGGCCTTGCGGCCCAGCGGGCCGTAGCCTACCGCTGAGGTTGCAATGACCGACCTCTCCAAAGACCAGCTCCGCCGCTCTCTGCGCGCCGCGCGCAAGGCGCATGTCGAGGCGCTGCCGGATTCGATCCGCGGCCTGCTGTTCCATCGCCCCCCTGCCCCGCTGCTTGCGCGGATCGGTGACGAGGCGGTGATCGGGCTCTATCACGCCGGGCCTTACGAGGCACCCGCTGGCGGCTACGCGCGCTTCTTCCACGATGCCGGGCACAGCCTCGCCCTCCCTCGCTTCGCTGCCAAGGGTGCGCCGATGGCTTTTGCCCGCCATTCCGACCCCTATGCCGATAGCGATCTCGAAGTCGGCCCCTTCGGGATGCTCCAGCCAGCTGCCGAGGCCGAAACCGTGATCCCCGATGTTCTGTTCGTGCCGCTGGTTGCCTTTACCGCCGATGGCGCGCGTCTTGGACAGGGGGGCGGGCATTATGATCGCTGGCTGGCGGAACATCGGCCCGCTCTGACGATTGGGCTGGCGTGGGATGTGCAGCTATGTGACGCACTTCCCGCCGAACCCCACGACGCCGCGCTCGACGCGGTGATCACTCCGACCCGGATCTACGGACACCTGAACTGATGCGCGAAACCCCGACCTGGCGAATTCCCCTCGGCATCTTCGGCCTGTTTGCTGGCCTGATGGTCTATGGCGTGGTGATTGCGCGCTACGCGCCTTCGCTGATCGGTAGCTGGTCGGGACTGGCGCAGACAGCGGTCTATGTGGTGCTCGGCCTGATATGGCTGCTGCCGCTGAAGCGCTTCCTGATCTGGATGGAAACCGGGCGCTGGAGCCCGCCCGAATAGCCAAGCAGGCAAAAGAAAAGGCGGGCCGAAGCCCGCCTTGTCGCTGCCCTTGAGGGCTTTCCCGAGGAACAAGTGGCGCGAGTGACGGGGCTCGAACCCGCGACCTTCGGCGTGACAGGCCGACGCTCTAACCGACTGAGCTACACCCGCGCATCTTGTTCTTCCGAGCGTTGCGGCGATGCCGTCCCGCTCGTGGAGCAGCGCCATTAGGACCGTGCGGAAGGGCTGTCAACGGCCATATCGGCAATTTTTGAGGCACCCGCCGCGCCCTCAGCAATTCTCGTACTTCCAGTTGCGTTTGCGCCCCTGCGCGAGCCATTCGACCGCCTGCGCGATGCGCTTGGCCTGTGTCTCCTCGCGCTTCGCCTGCGCGATCCATTCGATGTATTCGCGGCGGTGCGAGGGGGCGAAGGCGTCGAAGCTGGCGCGGGCGGCGGGCGCTGCGTCGAGCGCGGCGGCGAAGGCGGGCGGGATCGGCAATTCAGGCTTGGGCGCGCGCCTTGGCCTCGGCTTGGCCAGCGCCTGGGGGCGGGCCTGAAAGCGGGCGATCAGCGCGTCATCCGGTGGCAGGTCGGCAAGGCCTGCGAGCTTGCCCAGCGCGCCCATCCCGTCGCCGCTGCGCTCCTCGTGGTGGATCACGACCGAGGCATGCGCCTTGAACGCCGCCAGCCCGACGACATTCTTCCCGCCCACCGTGAAATGCGGCATGCCCCACTTGATGGTCTCTTGCGCCTCGGGAAGCGCCCTGTGCACCAGCGCGCGGACATGGATGAGGATCGGCTGCGCGAAAGGCGCCGCCTTGGCGATGTAATCGTCGATGCGCGGATCACGGGTCATGTCGGCATCCTCCCGGCGCCGACATTACCGCAATCAGTCCACCAGCAGAAGCGCCGGGGTCTCGATCAGGCGCTTCACGCCCTGCACGAAGCTCGCGGCATCGTGCCCGTCGACCACGCGGTGATCGCAGGAGATCGAGATGTTCATCAGCTTGCGCTTGGCGATTCGCTCGCCGCCCATCCCGTCGGAGACGAACATCGGGCGCTCGACGATCCGGTTGGGGCCGATGATCGCCACCTCGGGCCGATTGATGACCGGCGTGGTCGCCACCCCGCCGAGCGGGCCAAGCGAAGTGATCGTCAGCGTGGAGCCGGAAAGCTCCTCCGACGTCGCCTTGCCGGTGCGCGCGGCCTCGGCCAGACGGCCGATCTCGCGGGCGAGCTGCCACAGGTTGCGGCTCTGCGCATCGCGAATCACCGGCACCATCAGCCCGCTATCCGTCTGCGCCGCCATGCCGAGATGGACGCTGCCATAGCGCGTCACCACGCCCGCCTCGTCATCATAGCGCGCGTTGATCATCGGGAACTGCGGGATCACCTTGCAGATCGCGGTAATCAGCAGCGGGAGCATGGTCAGCTTGGGCCGGTCACCGCGCGCAGCATTCAATTGCGCGCGCAGCTCTTCCAGATCGGTGACGTCGCATTCCTCCACGTAAGTGAAGTGCGGAATGTGGCGCTTGGACGCGGCCATGTTCTGGGCGATGCGCTTCCTGAGGCCGATGACCTTGATCGTCTCGTCGCCGCGCGCCTTGCCCGCGGCCGCAAAGCCGCTGCCGGCGTTGTAGGCGAGGAAGGCATCGAGATCGCCGTGACGGATGCGGCCATCCTCGGCTGGCTTCACTTGCGCCAGATCGATCGCGAGATCGCGCGCACGCTGGCGCACGGCGGGGGAGGCGAGGACTTTGTGCGAAACTTCCGTTCGCCCTGAGCTTGTCGAAGGGCCGTCCTTCTTCTCGGTTGCCGGGTCAGCAGTGAAAGACGGTGCTTCGACAGGCTCGGCACGAACGGGTTCTGGAGGAACCGCCCCATCCGCCTCGTCTGCATCGTCCGCATCGGACATATCGTCCTCGATCTGCGCGGCGGCGGCTTCGGCGTCCGCCTCGGACACTTCGCCCTCGACCTCGATCACCAGCAGCATCGCCCCGATGGCGATGGTGTCACCCACCTCGCCCGCGAGCGCGGTGACGATGCCAGCCACCGGGCTCTCGATGTCGATCGTCGCCTTGTCGGTCATCACGTCGACGAGGTGCTGGTCCTCCTCCACGCGATCGCCGACCTTGACGTGCCATTCGACGATTTCCGCCTCGGCAACGCCCTCGCCCACGTCGGGCATGTTGAATGTGAACTTCGCCATGGTGCGTGTCAGTCCTTGAGGAGCTTGTCGATCGCCTCGCCGATGCGGACCGGGCCCGGGAAATAGGCCCATTCGAGGCTGTGGGGATAGGGCGTGTCGAAGCCGGTGACGCGTTCGACCGGGGCTTCGAGGTGGTAGAAGCAGCGTTCGGTGACGAGCGCCGACAATTCCGCGCCGAAGCCGCTGGTGCGGGTCGCCTCGTGGACGATCAGGCAGCGCCCGGTCTTCTCGACCGAGGCTTCGATCGCCTTGATGTCGAGCGGCACCAGCGTGCGCAGATCGAGGATCTCGGCATCGACACCCTTGGCCGCGCACACCGCCTCGGCGACGTGGACCATGGTGCCATAGGCCAGCACGGTCAGCGCCTCGCCCTCGCGCACGGTGCGCGCCTTGCCGAGCGGGACCTTGTAATAGCCCTCGGGAACGACCGAATCCGGGTGCTTCTTCCACGGCTCGACCGGCTTGTCGTAATAGCCAGAGAACGGGCCATTATAGATGCGCTTGGGCTCGAAGAAGATCACCGGATCATTGTCTTCGATGGCGGCGATCAGCAGGCCCTTGGCGTCGTGCGGGGTGCTCGGGATCACGGTCTTGAGGCCCGCGACATGGGTGAACAGCGCCTCGGGGCTCTGGCTGTGGGTCTGGCCGCCGAAGATCCCGCCACCGAAGGGCGAGCGCACGGTCAGCGGAGCGATGTAATCCCCCGCCGAACGGTAACGCAGGCGGGCGGCTTCGGAGATCAGCTGGTCGAGGCCGGGATAGATGTAATCGGCGAACTGGATTTCCGGCACGGGACGCAGGCCATAGGCCCCCATCCCCACTGCCACACCGATGATCCCACATTCGGAGATCGGCGTGTCGAACACCCGGGTCTTGCCGTGCTTGGCCTGAAGTCCGGCCGTGGCACGGAACACGCCGCCGAAATAGCCGACATCCTCGCCCATGATGATCACGTCGGGATCACGCTCGAGCATGATGTCGAGCGCTTCGTTGATCGCCTCGATCATGTTGAGGCGGCGCTCGGCCGCGGCTTCGGCCACGATTGCGGTCTCGTCGCTCATCCGAAGGGCCTTTCGGTGCCGAACTTGGTGATGCGTTCGCGGATCGCTTGCTCGGCCTGTTCCTCGAGATGCCAGGGCAGCTCCTCGTAGACGTCCTCGAACATGGTGTGGAACGGGTGGTGGAGGCCGTGGCCGAGGATGCCGTTCTTCTCGGCCTCCTTGGTGGTGGCCTTGACCGTTTCGGCGCAGGCAAGGTCCATCGCCGCGTGGCGCTCCTCGTCCCATTCGCCGATCGCGATGAGGTGCTTCTTGAGCCGCGTCACCGGATCGCCCAGCGGCCATTCCTCGCGTTCCTGCGCGGAGCGGTAGCCGGAGGGGTCATCCGAGGTCGAATGGCCCTCGGCGCGGTAGGTGAAGTATTCGATCAGCGTCGGGCCATGATTGGCGCGCGCACGGTTGGCGGCCCAATCGGCGGCGGCGTAGCAGGCCAGCGCATCATTGCCGTCGACGCGCAGGGCGGCGATGCCATAGCCCAGCCCGCGCGCGGCAAAGGTGGTGCGCTCTGCTCCGGCGAACCCGGAAAAGCTCGAAATCGCCCACTGGTTGTTGATCACGTTGAGGATCACCGGCGCGTTGTAGACCGCGGCGAAGGTGCAGGCCGAATGGAAGTCGCCTTCCGCGGTGCTGCCCTCGCCCACCCAGCTCGCCGCGATCCGGCTGTCACCGCGCACCGCGCTCGCCATCGCCCAGCCCACGGCCTGCGGGCATTGGGTGGCGAGGTTGCCCGAGATCGAGAAGAAGCTGTGCTCGCGGCTCGAATACATGATCGGCAGCTGGCGGCCCTTCAGCTTGTCTGCCTTGTTCGAATAGATCTGGTTGATCATCTCGATCAGCGGATAGCCGCGCGCAATCAGGATGCCCTGCTGGCGGTAGGAGGGGAACACCATGTCGTCACTGGCGAGCGCCATGGCGGGCGCGATCGAGGTCGCCTCTTCGCCGGTGCACTTCATGTAGAAGCTGGTCTTGCCCTGCCTTTGCCCACGAAACATGCGTTCATCAAAGGCGCGCACCATCGCCATGTGGCCGAGCATGGTGCGCAGGGTTTCGGGATCGAGGCGGGGGTTCCAGGGACCGTGGGCCTGATTGTCCTCGCCCAGCACCCGCACGAGGCTGTAGGCCAGATCGTGCATCTGCGAGGGGTGGACGCTTTCGTCGGGACGCGGCTGCGCACCCGCCGTGCCGATGTCGATATGCGAGAAATCCGCTGTGTCGCCGGGCCGGTATTTCGGCTCGGGCACATGCAGCGCGAGCGCCGGGCGGTTGGTGTCCGCCGGTTTCGCAGTATCGGCCATTGCGGCGCTCTCCCCCTTGCTGACACCCGGCCTAAGGCGGGTGCAATCATTGCTTGGAAGTGTATTTTTATTTCAGCGCCCGAGAGCGGTCAAGCGCGGCGCACGCGCAAGGCTCAGACCGCAACAGGCGCGCTGATCGGGGGTAGCGGCGTGTAATCATGCACCACGAAATCCTCGATGCGGTAGTCGAATATTGTTTCGGGGTGGCGGGTGATTTCGAGCGTGGGGCAGCCCTGAGGCTGGCGCGAGAGCTGTTCCTCGATCAGGTGCGCGTGATTGAGATAGAGGTGCACGTCCCCGCCCATCCACACCAGCTCGCCCGGCTGCATCCCCACCTGCTGCGCGATCATGCGGGTGAGCAGCGCCGCCGACCACAGGTTGAACGGCAGGCCGAGCGCCACGTCGCAGCTGCGCTGATAGAGCAGGCAGCTGAGCCGCGCGTCCGGTCCCTCCCCCGCGACATGGAACTGGTAGGTCTTGTGACACGGTGGCAGCGCCATGCGGTCAAGCTCGGCGACGTTCCAGCCTTCGATGATGTGACGGCGGCTGCCCGGGCTGGCGCGCAGCGATTCGATCACCGCGGCCACCTGGTTGATGCCCTCGCCCTTTTCGTAGAGCCCGTCGGGCCGGTAGCGGTAGGTCGGCCAGTCGACCCACTGCTTGCCATAGACCGGCCCGAGATCGCCCCAGCGCGCGGCGAAAGCCTCGTCATCGGCGATTCGCGCGACGAAATCCTCGAGGCTGATGGCCTCGCCGGTTTCGCGGACGTAGTTGGCGTGGGGCCACTCGTTCCAGATCTTCACGCCCTGCAGCACCAGCGGACGGATGTTGGTCGAGCCGGTGAGGAACCACAGCAGCTCGCGAGTCGCGGTCTTCCAGTAGACCCGCTTGGTGGTCAGCAGCGGCATCGCCCCGCCCGCCAGATCGAATCGCAGCATCGCGCCGCAGACCGAACGCGTGCCGATTCCGGTGCGGTCGATCCGTTCGCTGCCAGTCTCCCAGATCTGGCGCATCAGATCGAGATATTGCTGCTCGGGATGGGGAGAAACATCGGCAGGACGGGGAATCGCAGCGCTGGCCATGGGCGCGACTATAAGCTGCAATTGCCCGCTTGCCACTGTGCTAATCCACACCTATAGGGCGCGCCTTGCCTCGATCCGCACCGGGGTTTTGCCCCTGCGGAGCCGACACGGTCGGGGAGTAGCTCAGCCTGGTAGAGCACTGTCTTCGGGAGGCAGGGGCCGGAGGTTCGAATCCTCTCTCCCCGACCAATTCGCTTTCGCGCCATCCTTGAGAATCAGGGTTAATCCGCGCCTGCGGGCGGCGGACGCGCTTGCGCCTGCGCGCAATGCACAAGTCGCGCGGGAAGCGACTTTCACGACCTCCCGGAATCAAAAAAGCCCCGGTTTCCCGGGGCTTTCATGAACCGTTTCGGCGGCAGATTAACGCGCGCCGAACAGGTGAACGATTGCAGCCCACATAGTTTGCCTCCTGAAAGCCATAAACCCAGCTCACAGGTGCTTTAACACAAAATTAACCTTAATCAACCGTTAACTACGATTCTTCCGTTCCCCATCATTGCGAGCAGTTCGGGCATCGCGATCGCTCGCGAGAACAGGTAGCCCTGTCCCTGGTCGCAGCCCATGGCGCGCAGGGTCGCGGCAACCGCTTCGGTCTCGACCCCTTCAGCCACCACGACCTTGCCCAGCGAGTGTGCAATCTCGATCGTCGCGCGCACCACCGCCCGGCTTTCCTCGGAGGTGGCCATGTGCTGGACGAACTTCTTGTCGATCTTCAGCTCCGAGCTCGGCAGCTTCTCGAGGTATTCGAGATTCGACTGGCCGGTGCCGAAATCGTCGATCGAAAGGCCGATCCCGCGCGCCTTGAGCGCGGCGATCTGCGGGGCGATCAGCTGGTCTTCAAGCTTGGCCGTCTCGGTCAGCTCGAGCGTCAGGTTCTCGGCCGGAAAACCGATTCGGCCCAGCATCGTCATCATGTCGAACAGCAGGTGCGTGTCGCTCAGGCTCTTGGCCGACATGTTGACCGCCAGCTTGAACTCGGGGTCGAGCGCAATCGCCTTGCGGCCGTCGCGCAGGGCAGATTCCATCACGATCAGAGTCAGCTCGTTGATCCGGTCGGTCGCCTCGGCCGCCAGCACCAGTTCCTGCGGGTTGACCGGTTCATGACCGTCGGGTTTCCAGCGAATCAGCGTTTCGGCACCAACGATCCGGCCTGTGGCGAGGTCGATCTTGGGTTGATAGGCAATGCCGATGTCGCGATCGCGCAAGCCCTTCTCGAGCACACGGATGATCTCGAGCCGCTGGTTGCGCGCTTCGAGATGGGCGGCGTCGTTGATGATGAAGCGCGCCCCGCGATTGGCGGCCTCGTCGGCAACCTGCATCGCCTTCTTGATGCGCTGGCCCAGCGGCAGGGCATAGTTGGTGTCAATCCCGATCGCGGGGGCGCTGCTGGCCGACTGCCAGTCATGGCTGATCGCGGTCTTGAGCATCAGCGCAAGGCCATCGGCATGGCGTTCGAGGCTGACCCCATCCATCCGCGGCGCAAGCCAGACCAGCGAATCGCGCTCGAAGGCGACATCGCCTGCCTCGCCGGGGCCCTTGATATAGGTGATCAGCGTGTTGACGAACTCGCCCAGCTCGCGCGGGCTCCAGTCTTCCGACATTTCGGCGAGGTTGGCGATCTTGAGCGCGTAGACATCCAGCTCGGCGCTGGCCTTGTCCAGCCCGAGCGCGGAGGTGGTCATCGCGTCGACTTCCGCGCTGTAGTACTTGCGGTTGATGCGCTGGAAGCCGATCGCGGCGACGCCAACCGCCAGCAGACCAGACATGATGTCGATGTTGATGGTGCGCTCGTCGAGCACCAGCGCGATCACTGGCAGGCCCAAAGCCACCACCCAGGCCGGACGCGCCGAGCGAGAATGCCCCAGCGCCTGGTAAAGGATCGCGATAGCCGCCACCAGCAGCGCCGGGAACCACATCAGATCATAGGGCGTCCCGCGCTTCAGCGTATGGGCGCCGAGGATATGGAAGTAGCTGCCCGGGATCTTGCCGTAGAACGGCAGCAGGAAGAAGTCCGGCGAAGCCAGCTGGGTCATCCCGATAATGACGCTCTTGCCCCTGAGCTCGTTCGCGTCGACCCGGCCATGCAGGATATCGCCATAGCTGTAGGTCGGCACGGTCTTGGGATTGAAGGCGTAGTCGGGGCGGTAGCGTGCCTCGGGGCCCTTGTAGCCCGACAGCACCGCCGAGATCGACGGCTCCGTCCGGCCATCCAGAACGACCTCGGTCGGGAAGATCACCGAGAGGCCGAAAGGCCCCGGATAACCGGCCATCGAGGCAAGCCCGACCTTTTCGCGGAACGCCGGCATGGGCACGATCTTGTCGATCTTCTGGAAGCCCATTTCGACCTCCGGCGACATGCCGAGCCACACCTTGCCCGGATGCTTTGCCAGCGTGGCCGCGAACTGCGCGTCGCTGGCAGGCGTTTCGGGATCGGCGTGGGCGCGGTCATAGACGATCTTCTCGACCCCGGCGCCGATCAGCCGCTCGACCAGCACGCTGTCGTCAAGCCGGGTCGGCATGGACTTGCCGATCTCGTTGAGCGTCGCATCGTCGATCGCGATCATCGCGATGTCCTGCGGCACCGGACGCGTGCGCAGCTGGGCGCGGGCGGCGCGGAAGCCGTCCTCGAGCGGCAGCGGCAGCTCGATCGCGGCCGAGACAATCCCGAACAGGATCGCGAAGACCGCGACCTTCAGGCGCTTGCGGCGCAGCAGGTTCTCGCCCGACTTGAGCGTCTTGTCGTCGCCCGCTTCAGGCTCGCCCGGGACGGGCCGGCCACGATTGCGGCGCAGCAGTCCAGACAGTGATGGCAGTCCAGCAATCATCGCGCGGGGCAAGTCCGTTGTTGATAAACCGGACTTTGCCTAGGGCGGAATGGTTAATTCATCGCCAACGATGGGCCTCGCGCCCCGCCCGCGCACGGCATAACCAGCATCACAGCGCCGCAAGCGCCGAGCCGAGCGGCGGATCGACCACCTGCCGCGACAGCAGCCCGAGCGCGATGGTAAGGCTGCCGAGGCCGAGCGAGAGGTGCCAGCGCAGGCGCAGGAAATCGGGGGCAGCAAAGCCCAGCGCGCGGTCGACCATAGGCGAGAGCAGGATCAGCGCGCCGAGATAGAGCAGCGCCGGGCCGGGCCATTCCCAGCCGAAGGTCCACGGCAGGAACAGCGCAACCGCGATCAGGCTCGGCAGCACCGCCAGCAGATAGGCTCCGGCGCTCGCACGCCCGCTCTGCACCGCCTGCCCCCACCACACCCCGCCAAGGAAGCTGAAGATCGCCGCCGCATAGGCAAAGCCACCGCCGAGGGCGGAATAGCGCCATTCATGGCCGGTCAGCACCATCGCAAGGCAGAGGATCTGCGGAGCGAAACCGGCATAGCCCAGCAGGCGGGCAGTCTTGTCGAGCGGGGCGGCGGCGGGAGAAGGGTTCACGTCCATGGCGGCACAAAGCCTGCGCGCCCTCGCGGTTCCCGCCTGCTTGCAGCGACGCGGGCTTTGCGCCACTTGGGAGCCATGGAACTATTCGATCTCACCGGCCGCACGGCCATCATCACCGGCGGCAATGGCGGGCTGGGCCTCGCCATGGGCCGCGGGCTTGCCAAGGCCGGGGCCAATGTCGCCATTCTCGCCCGCAATCCCGACAAGAACGCCGCTGCCGTCGAGGAACTGCGCAGCCTCGGCGCGGGCGATGTGCTGGCGCTCACCTGCGATGTGTCCGAGGACGATGCCATCGCCCTGGCGATCGAACAGGTCCTCGGCGCCTTCGGGCGGATCGATGCCTGCTTTGCCAATGCCGGCATTTCGGGCGCAGGCACGGCCATTCCCGACATCACGGCCGAAGGCTGGGACCGCACCATGGCGGTCAACACCCGCGGCGCGGCGCTGGTCTACAAGCACGTCACCCGCCACATGATCGCCCGCGCCAAGGAAGGCGATGCGGGCGGCAAGCTGATCGCGACTTCGTCGGGCCAGTCGATCATGGGGGTCAACCGCTCGTCGGACTATGCCGCCTCCAAGGCCGCGCTCAACGGCCTCACCCGCGCTGCCGCCTTCGAGCTGGCGCGCTACCAGATCACCGCCAATGCCCTGCTTTTCGGCTATTACGAGACCGACATCACCGCCAAGGCCGATCCCAAGTTCGGCGAATGGATGAGCCGCCGCATCCCGCTGCGCCGTCCGGGCGATCACGCGGGGCTGGAAGGCCTCGCGGTGTTCTTCGCCTCGCCCCATTCGGACTACATCACCGGTCAATGCCTGCCCGTGGATGGAGGATTGTGCATCAGTTGATTACCGCCGGGCGCGCACCACCTTGGCCGGAACACCCGGCACCGCAAGCCGTTGACCCCTGAAACGCCTCTCATAGCCGGAAACCCCCTCCCCGTGGCCGACGACGACATTCCCGACTTCACCGACCTGCCCGAAGACCGCGCGCGCCAGCGCCCCGTGCCGGCCGGGCGGATGGCGCGTTTCGGGACCTTCGGCAAGCTGGTCGGCGGGGTGGCGGGCGGCATGGTGGCCGAGGGCGCACGGCGGCTGGCGAGCGGCGAGAACATCTCGGCGCGCGACCTGATCCTCACCCCCGGCAATGTCCAGCGCCTGACCGACCGCCTTAGCCACCTGCGCGGCGCGGCGATGAAGATGGGGCAGATGATCAGCCTCGATGCGGGCGATTTCCTGCCCGACGAGCTGTCGCGGATCCTCGCGACCTTGCGTGATCAGGCCAATTTCATGCCGACCCGCCAGCTCGATCAGGTGCTCAAGAGCGAATGGGGCCCGGACTGGCGAAAGCAGTTCCGCTGGTTCAACCCCCGCCCCATCGCCGCCGCAAGCATCGGTCAGGTCCACAAGGCGCTGACCCGCGACGGCGAGGAGCTGGCGATCAAGGTGCAGTATCCCGGCGTCGCCAAGTCGATCGACAGCGATGTCGACAACGTCATGACCCTGCTCAAGGTCGCCGGCTTCGCTCCGCCCGAGCTTGAGATGGACAAGCTGATGGCGGCGGCCAAGCAGCAGCTCCACGAGGAGGCGGATTACCAGCGCGAAGGCGCGCAGATGGCGCTTTACCGCGAGCAGTTGGCGGGGGTGGAAGGCTTCGTCGTGCCGCGCCTGCACGAAGGGCTGACCCGCGGCTCGATCCTGGCGATGAGCTTCGAGGACGGCGTCAGCATCGAGGAACTCGGCAACGAGCCGCCCGAGCGCCGCGATCAGGTCTTCGCCCGCTTGATCCGGCTGGTGGCGCGCGAACTGTTCGATTTCGGGGTGATGCAGACCGATCCCAACTTCGCCAATTTCCGTTATCGGCGCGAGACGGGCGAGATCGTGCTGCTCGATTTCGGAGCCTGCCGCCCGGTCGATCCGGCGGTCGCCAACGGCTATCGCCGGATGCTCGATGCGGGCCTGCGCGGCAATGCCGAACAGGTGCTCGCCGCCACCATCGAGGCCGGGTTCATGATGCCGATCGTGGCCGAGAAACACCCCGAGCGGGTGAACCGGATGATCGACATCGTCATCAACGAGATGCGCGAGGATGCGCCTTTCGACTTCGGCGACCGCGCCTTCATCCCGCTGCTGCGCGACGAGGGCTTTGCCATCGCGCAGGACAAGGACACCTGGGCCTTCCCGCCGATCGAGACGCTGTTCGTGCAGCGCAAGGTCTCCGGCACCGCGCTGCTCGGCGCGCGATTGAAGGCCAAGGTCAACATCCGCCGAATCACCGAGGAAGTGCTCGCCGGCACCGCCCCGATGCCGGTCGGCTAGGCGCTAGCTGGCGGCTTTCTTCGCCAGCCACGCTTCGACATGGGCCTCCAGCACCGAGAGCGGCACCGAGCCGTTCTCGAGCACCACATCGTGGAATTCGCGCAGATCGAAGCGCGTCCCAAGCCGCTGCTCGGCGCGCGCGCGCAATTCGCGGATCTTGAGCTCGCCCACCTTGTAGGCCAGCGCTTGCCCCGGCCAGGAGATGTAGCGATTGACCTCGGCATCGATGTTGGCGGCGGTGAGCGCGGTGTTGTCGAGCATGAAATCGACCGCCTGCTGCTTGGTCCAGCCCTTGGAGTGGATGCCGGTATCCACCACCAGCCGCGCAGCCCGCCACATCTCGTAGGACAGGCGGCCCATTTCCTTGGCCGGGGTATCATACAGCCCCATCTCGATCCCGAGCCGTTCGGAATAGAGCCCCCAGCCCTCGACGAAGGCCGTGAAGAAGGTGCCGTTGGCGCGCAGCGGGTGGATGTCGAGTTCCTGCTGGAGCGCGATCTGCAGGTGGTGCCCCGGCGTCGCCTCGTGCACGCCGAGCGCGGGCAGTTCCCACAAGGGACGCTGGTTCAGCTCGGTGGTGTTGACGCGGTAGATGCCCGGCTGCCCGGTCGCGATCGACCCCGGCTCGTAATAGGCGGTGGTGTTGCCCGGGGCCTGCGCCTCGGGGATCGGCAGCACGGTATAGGGCAGGCGCGGCAGGCGGCCGAACAGCTTGGGCAGGAAGCCGTCGATATGCTTGGCCAGCGCGGCGGCGTGCGTCATGTAGGCGTCCGCATCGGTCATGTAATATTGCGGATCGCTGCGCAGGTGCGCGATGAAGGCCTCGCGCGTGGCGAACCCGGCCTTTTTGGCGACCTCCTCCATCTCGGCCCGGATACGGGCGACTTCGGACAGGCCGAGCTGGTGCACCGCATCAGGGGTAAGATCGGTGGTGGTGTAACTCTTGACCCGGTTGGCGTAATAGGCCGCCCCGCCCGGGGTCTCGGAAATTCCCGGCAGGCCCTTGCGGCACTTGGGTTCGTATTCGCGTGTGTAGAAGTCGAGGAAGTCGCTGTTCGCGGGCATGACACCTTCGCTCAGCGCCAGCGCTGCACGGTCCTGAAGCGCCTGCCACTGGGCCTCGCTGATCGTATCGGGCCGCTTGGCGAAGGGTCGCCAGAACACGGTTGCACGCGGATCGTCATTGCCCAGCGCCTCCACGCGCTCGGCCAGCCCCTGCATCAGCTCGCATGGCTGGGTAAGCCCGCGCGCCACCGCCTCGCGGCTGCGGGCAATGCTGTCGGCGTTGACCTGGCCATAGGCCTCGAGCCGGCCGACGTAGCTTTCGTAATCGGCGAGCGTGAAGAACGGCGAGCTGTCGGGCAGTGAGGTGATGTAGAAGAACCACCCGCTGCGGCTGCTGAACACCACATAGCGTTCGTGATCGTGGTTGGCCGCCTCGATCTGGTCAACGAGACTGCTGCGCAGCACCGCGCGATCGACCTTGAGCTCTGGCGTCAGCCCGCTCTCGTCGATCGCATCGAGCCGCGCGAGAACGGCTTTCGCTCTGGCCACCGACCGTTCGTACTCGGCAAGCGAGAAATCGCCGAGCTGGCCGTCCCCGCGCCGGTCACCGATGCTGGTGGCGAGCCACGGCGAGGAATCGAGCGTGGCCTGCCAGACTTCCTCGCGCAGAGTCTCGTAATCCTCGACCGGACCAGCCAGCAGCGGCGGCGTCGCCATGCCTGCGAGCATCAGTGCCGCTGCCAGTCGCAATCCGCGCATTTCCGTTCCTCCCCTGCGTCAGGCAACTCTCTTGGCCGAGGCGGCACAAATAATCCAGACCGCCCGGAACCCGCACCCGCAGAGCCGTTCTGCTCCGCTCCGGGACAGGAAATGTTCGAAAAAGCGCAATCTTTTCGGCCTATCTATTTATGCTATAGCGTAGCGCGATGCATGGGGTGGGTCATCATAAAGTGCGTGTGCTGTTCGTGTGTCTCGGCAATATCTGCCGGTCACCGATGGCAGAGGGCGCGTTTCGTGCGGCGGCGATGCGTGCCGGGCTGGAATGCGACGTGGATTCGGCCGGAACAGCGGCCTATCACATCGGCCACCCGCCCGATCCCCGTGCCATCGCCACTGCACGCAGCAACGGCGTGGAGATCGGCAGCCAGCTCGCGCGCCAGATCATGCGCGAGGACTTCTACCGCTTCACCCACATCTTCGCGATGGACGAAGCCAACCTCGTCGGTATCCGCGCCCAGTCGCCGCGCGATGCGACGGCCCGCGTCGCGCTGCTGATGGATGCGCTCGAAGGCAGCCAGGGCAAGCCGGTGATCGATCCCTATTACGGCGATGAAACCCTGTTCGCGCGCGTCTGGAGCGAGATCGCCGCGGCAACCGAAGCCCTGGCCGCCCGGTTTGCACGCGAAGGCGTTGCTGTCCGTCTCTAACCTCCGCGCAGCAGCTGCACGCCCCAATCGCGTTCGAACAGGTAGAGCAGCAACCGCGCCGCCTCGCCCCTCGGGCTCGTGAGGCCACCGTCGCGCTCCATCAGCAGCCGCGCATCGGCATGGGCGGCTGGCAGCAGGCGCTGCACCTGTTCGAGCCCGGCGATATGGAACGCCGCCTCGCCCGATTGCCGCGTGCCGAGCAGCTCGCCCCCGCCGCGCAGGGCGAGATCCTCCTCGGCAATGCGGAACCCGTCCTGCGTCTCGCGCATCAGCGCCAGCCGCGCGCGGCCGGTCTCCGACAAGGCACCGCCGCGCAGCAGCAGGCAGACCGATTTCTCCGCGCCCCGCCCCACCCGGCCGCGCAGCTGGTGCAGCTGGGCGAGCCCGAAGCGCTCGGCCTGCTCGATCACCATCAGCGTCGCAGCGGGGACATCGACGCCGACCTCGATCACCGTGGTCGCCACCAGCAGCTTGGTCTGCCCGCTGGCGAAGCGCTCCATGTTCGCGTCCTTGATCTCGGGGCGCAGCTGACCGTGAACCAGCACGACGTCCTGCCCGAAGCGCTCCTTCAGCGCGGCATAACGCGCCTCGGCCGCAGCGATGTCGGCCACTTCGCTGTCGTGCACCATCGGGCAGACCCAATAGGCCTGCTGCCCGCTCGCAAGATGCCGCGCGAGGCCTTCGACCACCTCTTCCATCCGCTCCTGCGGGATGACGCGGGTGTCGATCGCCTGTCGCCCGGGAGGCAATTCGTCGAGGCGGCTCACGTCCATCTCGCCATATTGCGCCAGCGTCAGCGAGCGCGGGATCGGAGTCGCGGTCATGGCGAGCGTATGCGGCGCGCGGCGGCCCTTGCCCGCCAGCGCCAGCCGCTGCGCCACCCCAAAGCGGTGCTGCTCGTCGATCACCACGAGGCCAAGATCGCGATAGGCCACCGTCTCCTGAAACAGCGAATGGGTGCCCACGACGATGTCGATCGACCCGTCGATGAGGCCCATCAGGATCGACTCGCGCTCGCGCCCCTTGGCCCGCCCCGTCAGCAGCGCGACTTCAGCGCCGGTCGGCGCGGCCATCTTGCGCAGAGTCTCGAAATGCTGGCGCGAGAGGATTTCGGTGGGGGCGAGCAGCGCCGCCTGCTTGCCCGCCTCGACCGCGATCAGCATCGCGTTGAGCGCCACCACGGTCTTGCCCGCCCCGACATCGCCCTGAAGCAGCCGCAGCATCGGCGCTTCCTGCGCCATGTCGCCCTCGATCTCGGCGATGGCGCGGGTCTGCGCGCCGGTGAGTGCGAAAGGCAGTTGCAGCTTGGCCCTGAGGCTCCCGTCGCCGATGAGCGCCTGTCCGCGCCGCCGCCGCCCCTCGGCCTTGACCAGCAACAGCGCAAGGCTGTTCGCCAGGAGCTCGTCATAGGCCAGCCGGTCGCGCGCCTTTTCATCGGTGCTCTCGTGCGCCAGCCGCAGGGCATCCCGCCACGCCGGCCAGCCAGACTGTGCCAGCTGGCCCGGTTCGATCCATTCGGGGAGCTCAGGCAGGCGGGCGAGCGCCTGCCGGGCGAAATCCGCCACGCGCGGCTGGGTGAGCCCTTCCGACAGGCCATAGACCGGTTCCGACAGGCGGCCCATGTTGGCCGCGCTCTCGATCTCGATATGATCGGGATGGACGATCTGGAGCATGTCGCCATAGCGGTCGAGCCGCCCGGCGATCCAGCGCCGCTCGCCCACGGGAAGCAGCTTCTTCGCCGTATAGGCCGCCTTTCCGAACCATGTCAGCGCGCAGACATTCCCCGCCGCATCCTGCGCCAGCACCCGGTACGGCCCGCGGCTCCCGGCGCGCGGGGCGCGGTGTTCGACCGGGGTGAGCGCGATGATCACCTGCTCGCCTTCGTTGCCGTCGTCGAGATCGGCAATCGCGCGGCGGCTGACGAAGCGTTCGGGCAGGTGGTAGGCGACATCCTTGACCCGCGCGAGGCCGAGCCGTTCGAGCGGCTTCAGCAGCTTCGGCCCGACGCCCTCGAGCGTCTGGACTTCGGCGAACAGCGGATTGAGAGCCTCGGGGCGCATGGTTGCATTCGCTATCACTCGCTTTGCGTCTTTGCGAGTTGAAGCGGCGGGAAGCTGTGGCTAGGTGACCGTGATGACCGACGCCCCCTCCTTCGAGACCCGCCTCGCCCGCGCGAAGTTCCGCTCGTGGCACCGCGGCACGCGCGAGGCCGATTACATGATCGGCGGCTTCTACGATCGCTATCACGCCGGATGGGGCGAGGCGGAGCTGGCGTGGTTCGAAGCTCTGCTCGACGAGGATGACGTCGACGTGATGGCCTGGGCGCTGGGAACGCAAGAGCCGCCCGCGCATCTTGCGGGTGAGCAACTCGCGCTGATGCAGAAGCTCGATTACGTCGACATTCCGCGCTAGGGCGCGTCTGCCCTGCCTGCCGCCGGGAACCCCTGCGGCGCGCGGGGCTTGACTGGATACACCATGCCTGACCTCAACCGCATCCTGTCGGCGCGCGAACCGCTGACCCTGTCCTCGCTGCCGCGCGGGAGCCTGCCGCTGGTGCTGGCCGATCTCGCGCGCGCGGCGCAGGGGGTGAAGGGCGGGCAGCGCGCGGTATTCATCGCGCCCGACGAGGCGGCGATGCGCGCGGCGGCGGAAGCGGCGCGGTTCTTCGCGCCCGAAGTCGAGGTGCTGGCCTTCCCGGCGTGGGACTGCCTGCCCTATGACCGCGCCAGCCCCGCGCTCTCGATCAGTGCCGAACGGCTGGCGACGCTTCACCGCCTGCAAAACCCTGCCGGACAGGCGCAGCTGCTCGTCACCACCGTCAACGCCGTGCTCCAGCGCGTGCTCACCCCCTTCCGGGTGCGCGAATCCGTGCGCGAGTTCCGGGTCGGCAGCACCATCGGCCACGAAAGCCTCGCCGCGCTGCTCACCCGGCAGGGCTACAGCCGCACCGACACGGTGATCGACCACGGCGAATTCGCGGTGCGCGGCTCGATCGTCGATATCTTCCCCTCCAGCCTCGATGCCGGCCTCAGGCTCGACTTCTTCGGCGATGAGCTGGAGTCCTTGCGCCTGTTCGATCCGGCCACCCAGCTGACGGTCGAGCGGATCGACAGCCACCTGCTGCTCCCGGCCTCCGAAGCGCTGGTGGACGAGGACAGCATCAAGCGCTTCCGCACCCGCTACCGCGAGCTGTTCGGCGCCAACGCCACGCAGGACCCGCTCTACGAAGCGGTGTCGGACGGCCGGCGCCTCGCGGGGATGGAGCATTGGCTGCCGCTGTTCGAGGACCGCCTCGCCACACTGTTCGACCACCTCGGCAAGGGCAATCTGGTGGTAATCGACCAGAGCGCGATCGGCGCGGCGGAAGAACGGCTGACCGACATTGCCGACTACCACGAACAGCGCGGGCGCATCGCCGGCGAGAAGAAGGGCTCCTACCGCCCGCTCGCGCCGGATGCGCTCTACCTGACCCGCGCCGAGTTCGAGGCCGCAATGGCCGCCCTGCCCGCCCACCGCGCCTCCGGTTTTGCGGCCGACACTGGCGGTGCGACGGTCGACTTCGGCTTCCGCTCGGCCCGTGATTTCGCGCCGGAACGTGGCCGCTCGGAGAATGTCTACGAGGCCGCCGCCGCGCACCTCAAGGCGGTTGCCAAGGCAGGGCGCAAGCCGCTGTTCGCGGCCTATTCCACCGGAAGCGCGCGCCGCATCGCCGCGATCCTCGACGAGGCAGGCGCGCCCACCGCGCTGGCGACAAGCTGGCAGGAGGGCCTTGGCCTTGCCGCCAAGGGCAAGACGGCCGTGCTCGTCCTGCCGCTCGAAACCGGCTTTGCCAGCGACAGCCTCGAACTCCTGACCGAGGCCGACGTGCTCGGCGACCGGCTGGTGCGGCGCAAGAAGAAGCGCAAGGATTCCGATGCCTTCCTTGCCGAACTTCAGGCGCTTTCACGCGGCGATCTGGTGGTTCATGTCGAACACGGGATCGGCAAGTATCTCGGCCTCGAACCCATTCCCGTCGGCAAGAGCCAGCACGATTGCGTCGCGCTCGAATATGCCGGCGGGGACAAGCTGTTCATACCGGTCGAGAACATCGATGTCCTCACCCGCTACGGCTCCTCCGATCAGGCCGTCCCGCTCGACCGGCTCGGCGGAGAGGCGTGGCAGCGCCGCCGCGCCAAGCTGAAAGAGCGCATCACCGCCATCGCCGGCGAGCTGATGCAGGTCGCCGCCGCCCGCGCCTTGCGGCAGGCCCCGGCCCTCCCCGCCGATCCCGCCGCCCTCGGCCAGTTCACCGACCGCTTCCCCTGGGCCGAGACCGAGGACCAGGAACGCGCCATCGCCGATGTCCTCGCCGACCTCGAAAGCGGCCGGCCGATGGACCGCCTCGTCTGCGGCGATGTCGGCTTCGGCAAGACCGAGGTCGCGCTACGGGCTGCCTTTGTTGCGGCAATGAATGGGCAACAAGTCGCAGTGGTCGCCCCCACCACGCTGCTCGCCCGCCAGCACTACCAGAACTTCGCCGAACGCTTCGCCGGCTTCCCGCTCAAGGTCGGCCGCCTGTCGCGCCTCGTCTCGGCCAAGGAAGCCGCGGAGACCCGCGAGGGGTTGGAGAACGGCCAGATCGACCTTGTCGTCGGCACCCATGCGATCCTCTCCAAGAGCACGAAATTCAAGAACCTCGGCCTCGTCATCGTCGACGAGGAGCAGCGCTTCGGCGTCACCCACAAGGAGAAGCTCAAGCAGCTGCGCGCCGACGTCCACGTCCTCACGCTCACCGCCACCCCGATCCCGCGCACCTTGCAGATGGCGATGAGCGGCCTGCGCGAGCTTTCCACCATCCAGACCCCGCCGGTCGATCGCCTTGCGGTCCGCACCTATGTGATGGAGTGGGACGACATGGTGATCCGCGAGGCGCTGCTGCGCGAGCATCACCGCGGCGGGCAGTCCTTCATCGTCGTGCCGCGCATCTCCGACATGGCCGATGTCGAGGAATGGCTGCGCGAGCACGTGCCGGAAGTGAAGTGCGTCTCCGCCCACGGCCAGATGAGCCCGGGCGAGGTCGAGGAGCGGATGGGCGCCTTCTACGACCGCAAGTATGACGTGCTGCTTTCGACCACCATCGTCGAAAGCGGGCTGGATATCCCGAGCGCCAACACCATCATCATCCATCGTGCCGACCGCTTCGGCCTCGCCCAGCTCTACCAGCTGCGCGGCCGCGTCGGGCGGGCCAAGCTGCGCGCCTATGCCTATCTCACGCACGAGGCGGGCGTCGCCCTGTCGGAAGTGGCGCAGAAGCGATTGAAGGTGCTCGGCGATCTCGACAGTCTGGGTGCCGGCTTCCAGCTCGCGAGCCATGATCTCGACATCCGCGGCGCGGGCAACCTGCTCGGCGACGAGCAGTCGGGCCATATCCGCGAGGTCGGCTTCGAGCTCTATCAGGCGATGCTGGAGGAGGCGATCCTTGCCGCCAAGGCGGGCGAGATGGGCCTCGAACGTCCGCGCGACAAGCTCACGCCGCAGATCACGGTCGATGCGCCGATCATGATCCCCGAGGACTACGTCCCCGACCTCGCGGTGCGCATGGGCCTCTACCGCCGCCTCAACCAGGCCGAGGGCCAGACCGAGATCGAAAGCCTCGCTGCCGAGATGATCGACCGCTTCGGCGACCTGCCGCAGCCGACCAAGAACCTGATCCGCCTGATCGAGATCAAGCATCAGGCGATCGCCGCCAACATCGCCAAGATCGATGTCGGCGCGCGGGGGACGCTGGTGGGCTTCCACCAGGACGATTTCCCCGATCCGGCGGGCCTCATCGCCTATGTCGCGCGCCTCAACGAAGGCGGCAAGGATACCGCCAAGCTGCGCCCCGACATGAAGCTGGTGATCAACCGCGCATGGAACGATCCGCTGAGCCGCCTCAACGGGCTGTTCCAGCTGACCAAGGGCCTCTCGGGCATCGTCAAGAAGGCCGCCAAGGCGAAGCGGGCCGCGTAACAATATTTCAAAGTTGACAAAGGTGACACCGTGTCACCTTTGCGATTTCCGGCTTTATTCCGCGATTCCAATGCTATGCATCTGCAATCCGGGCCAGACGGACAGATTCTCCTGCGCGCGAAAAAGCCCGCCACGGATGGTCGGAGGGTCTGACAATGTGAAAGAGCCGGACGCGCACGGGTCTAACCGGCTCGCCGCGGGTAGGAAATCCCCGCTCCGCACCGGCGCCTTTCCGCAGCTCTCAATCAGGCTTGCCTGCCAGCCTTCGCATGTAACCGAAATGCCACATATGCAGCCGTAATCGCTGCATTGCGGCAATAATATTTTGCATCGCGGGACCCGGCTGCAATTTTCAGGTGTTTCGAACTCTCTCCACCAACGAGGAAGCACCCCATGTCCATTCGCACGATGATCACCGCCTCCAGCGGGCTCGCAGCTCTCGCGCTCGCTTGCGCCTCGCACAGCGCCCTTGCCCAGGATAGCGGCGAGGCCGGCGCATCCGAGGGGACCGCGCCCGATGACATCATCATCGTCACCGGCACCCGCCGCACCGACCGCACCGTGTCCGAAAGCACGGTTCCGATCGACGTGATCAGCTCGGAATCGCTGCTCAACCAGGGCACGACCGAGACCAACCGCCTGCTCAACAACCTCGTGCCTTCGTTCAACTTCCCGCAGCCCTCGCTGACCGACGGCACGGATTCGCTGCGTCCGGCCACGCTGCGCGGCCTCGCGCCCGATCAGGTGCTGGTGCTGGTCAACGGCAAGCGCCGCCACTCCTCGGCGCTGCTCAATCTCAACGGCTCGGTCGGGCGCGGCTCGACCGGTGTCGACATGAACACCATCCCGCCGCTGGCGATCGAGCGTATCGAAGTGCTGCGTGACGGCGCGGCCTCGCAATACGGCTCGGACGCGATCGCGGGCGTGATCAACATCCAGCTCAAGAAGCGCGAAGGCGGCCGCGCGCAGGTGACCTACGGCAAGTACATCACCACGATGGAGGATGTCGCGCAGGTCGATACGGTCTCGCCGACCACCAATGCCGGCGGTGACCCGGCGATCACCTTCACCGGTCGTGACCGCCGCCGCCGCGACGGCGACACCATCACCATGGCCGCCAATTTCGGCATTCCGGTGGGCGAGACGGCCTATGTCAACGTCACCGCCGAGTACAAGGACCGCGATCCCACCAACCGTTCCGGCCCTGATATCCGGCGCCAGTATTCCGGCATCGGCGATCCGCGCGAGACCACCTTTGACCGCTACAGCCACCGTTTCGGTGACGGCAAGTCGGAAGACATCAACCTTTTCGTCAACACCGGGGTGGAAGTCGGCGCCTCGTTCGAGCTTTACGCCTTCGGCTCCTACGGCAACCGCAAGGCCAATGGCGCGGGCTTCTACCGCCGCGCGCTCGATGCGCGTAACCGCGACTTCGCCAATGGCGGCCAGCCCTTCTATGCCGACGGCTTCCTACCCTTCATCGATGCCGACATCGAGGACATCGCGGGCGTGCTCGGCATCCGCGGGGAGACCGGCGGGTGGAACCTCGACCTGTCGATCAACTACGGCAGCAACCGGCTCGATTACGGCGTGTCCAACAGCTGGAACGCCTCGCTCGGCGGCCTCGTGAGCCCCACCGAATTCGATGCGGGTGGGCTGCGTTCGGGCCAGACCTCGGTCAATTTCGACGCCCAGCGCGACCTTGATCTCGGCATTGGCGACAGCTCGATCGCCTTCGGCGGCGAATGGCGCAACGAGAACTACAAGATCGTGCCGGGCGAGGAAGCGAGCTGGATCGCAGGGCCCTTCACCTTCTCCAACGGCGCAGCACCGGGCGCGCAGGTGTTCCCGGGCTTCCAGCCTTCCACCGCGGTCGATGCCTCGCGTGACAGCTTTGCCGCCTATGTCGAACTCGACACCGACTTCTCGGACATGTTCAACGTCCAGGTGGCTGGCCGTTACGAGCACTTCTCGGACTTCGGCGACACCTTCAACGGCAAGATCGCCGCACGCTTCGAGCCCGTCGAAGGTCTCGCCTTCCGCGGCGCCGCATCGACCGGCTTCCGCGCGCCGGGCATGGCGCAGCAGTTCTTCTCCACCACCTCGACCAACAACGTCGCGGGCGTGGGGCTGATCGAGATCGGCACCTTCCCGGTCAACTCGCCGATCGCCATCGCGCTCGGTGCCCAGCCGCTGAAGCCCGAGGAATCGGTCAACCTCAGCGCCGGCATGGTGTTCACGATGGTCGAAGGGCTGAGCCTGACGGTCGATTACTACAACATCGAAATCTCCGACCGCATCGTGCTGACCGAGAACCTCCAGGGGGCCGACGTGGTCGCGCTGCTGCAAGCCGCGGGCGTGGTTGGCACCTCGGCGCGGTTCTTCATCAACGGGATCGACACGCGCACGCAGGGCCTCGATATCGTGGCGAGCTACCGGGTGCCCGATTTCGGAGCGGGCCGCTTCACCCTGACAGCGGGCTACAACATCAACGATGCCAAGATCACCGACCGTGCGACCATCCTCGGGTTCAACGCCCAGCGCCTGTTCGCCCGGCCGGAGAGCTTCCGCCTGACCGACGGCCAGCCGTCGAACAAGCTCAACATCGGGCTCGACTGGGAGCTCGAGCCGTTCGGCGCGTCGCTGCGCGCCAACCGCTTCGGTTCGGTGTTCCTGCCGATCGGCTCGAACAATGATCTCACCATTCCCAAGGGTGCGGCCCCGGGCGATGTGACGCTTTCGCCCAAGTGGGTGGTCGATCTCGAAGTGCGCTTCAACCCGGCCGAGATGGTGCAGGTTGCCGTGGGCGCGAACAACCTGCTCGACGAATATCCCGATCGCCTGCCGTTCGGTGTGGTCGACGGGTTCAACTTCGGCCTGAACCAGAGCTTCCTGCCCTATTCCTCGCAGTCGCCCTTCGGCTTCAGCGGGCGGTTCCTCTACGGGCGCGTCAGCGTCGAGTTCTAGAGGCTTGCATCAGGCTGCAGAGGGGCGTCTTCAGGGGCGCTCCTCCCCGGCACTCGCTGCGTGTTATCCGTGCCCCATGCCGCGTGCGGTGCGGGCCAGCGCCAGCACCGCATCGCTCGGCATCGGCTGGGCGCGCAGGAAGCCCTGCCAGTAATCGCAGCCCTCGGCGGTGATCGCGGCGCGCTGGATCTCGGTCTCGATCCCCTCGGCATAGATCGCAAGGCCGAGCGCCTTGCCCAGCGCCACGATCGCGCGGAACACCGCCAGCGCGGTGGCATCGCCCGGCACGCCCTCGACCATCACCTTGTCGAGCTTCAATGCATCGAGCGGCAGTTCGCGCAGGTAGCGGAAGTTGCAGAACCCCGCGCCGAAATCATCGAGTGCAGTGCGGAAGCCGAGACCGCGCAGCGCCTTCAGCGCGCTCGCCGCCTGGGCGAGGTTGCGTAGCAGCAGGTCCTCGGTGATCTCCAGCATCAGCCGGTGCGGGGCGATGCCCGACTGGCCGATCAGCGCGGCGAAATCATGGGCAAAGCGCGGGTCGCCCAGCTCTTCGGGGGTAATGTTCAACGACAGGGTGAGGTTGTGCGGCCAGGTGCCGGCATCCTCCAGCGCGCGGGCGACCACATGGCGCGACAGCGGCGCGACCAGCGCGGCGCGCTCCGCGATGGCGAAGAGGTCGCGCGCCCCGATCTCGCCAAGGGTCGGATGCCGCCAACGCGCCAGCGCCTCGGCCCCCGTCACCGCGCCCGAGACGCAGGCGAATTGCGGCTGGAACAGCACCTCGATCTCGCGCCGGTCGAGCGCGCGCAGCAGATCGGCCTCGAGCACGCCGGGACGCACGCCGGGCAGGCTGCCGCGCGCGGCCCCTCGTAGCGATGTCCGGCCCTGTTCCATCTGCGCCCTTTCCTCGCCCCCCATAGCTGCGGAATGTGCGGCTGCCTTCCATCAATTGCAATCTGCGCCGATCTGGCACATCAGGGCGATCCGCTAGCACTGCGCCGGGGATAAGTGGTTCAACCTGTGGCAAGCGACACGGTAGGGGGAATGATGACGAGCAACGGAACGCCTTTCCAGCGCCTCGCGCTGCTCGCCTCGGACACGCCGCGCGCCGAGGAGGCCTATGAGGCGCTGCTCGCGCAGGGCGAATGGGTGCCGGTCGAGCAGGCCGACGCGGTGGTGGTGCTGGGCGGCGACGGGTTCATGCTCCAGACGCTCCACGCGATGATCGATGCCGGGCGGGTGATCCCGGCCTACGGGATGAACCTCGGCACGGTGGGCTTCCTGATGAACCGCTACGACAAGCGCGCGGCGATCGCGGCGCGGGTCGCCAAGGCGCGGCGCTGGACGATTGCGCCCTTGCGCGTCGAGGCGGTGACGCAGGACGGCGAGACCCACGAATTCTGCGCGATCAACGAGCTCTCGC
Source organism: Porphyrobacter sp. (assembly GCA_027531395.1). GTDB lineage: Bacteria > Pseudomonadota > Alphaproteobacteria > Sphingomonadales > Sphingomonadaceae > Erythrobacter. Next base: position 1,060,609 of record JAPZRO010000004.1, read on the forward strand.
TGCTGCGCGAAACCCGCCAGACCGCCAAGATCGAGGTCACCGTGGGCGACCGCGTGCGGATCAGCGAGCTGGTGTGCGACGGGGTGCTGGTGGCGACCCCGGCAGGCTCGACCGCCTACAACCTCTCGGCCAACGGCCCGATCCTGCCGCTCGATTCGAAGATGCTGGCGCTCACCCCGATCAGCCCCTTCCGCCCGCGGCGCTGGCGCGGGGCGATCCTGCCCGACCGGATGAAGATCGTGCTGCGCGTGCTCGACCCGGCCAAGCGCCCGGTCGCCGCCGTGGCCGACCAGAAGGAGCTGCGCGACATCGCCGAGGTACGGCTGGAAATCGCGCAGGACATCGCGCTCACCCTGCTGTTCGACAAGGGCCAAAGCCTCGAGGAGCGCATTGTCGCCGAACAGTTCGTGACGGGGTAGGATGTGGAAAGGGGGTGTCAAAACCCCCTTGCAATCCCCCGCCCTGCCCCATATAGGCGCGCCTCTGCCAGCGGACTTGTCTGCTGGTTGCTCCCCGATAGCTCAGCGGTAGAGCATTCGACTGTTAATCGAATGGCCGTAGGTTCGAATCCTACTCGGGGAGCCACTTTCCTTCCAGCGACGGCGTGACGACGGGGCCTAGACCCCCGCCAGCAGACGCGCGCCGACCACCAGCACCAGCAGCGCGGTCAGCCAGCGGATCCAGTGGGGCGGGAGCAGGCGCGCGGCCATGAGGCTGCCGATCTGCCCGCCGATCACCACCGCGATCAGCAGCGGCAAGCCCGCCTCGATCGCTGCGCCCAGCAGGCCGGGGCCGTTCTTGGCGAGCTGCCCGGCAAGGCCGAACAGCGAATTGACGAGGATGAACAGGCTCGCGGTCGCCGCGATCCCGCGCGCCTCGTGCCAGCGCGCGAGATGCAGCAGGGGCGCAAGGAAAATCCCCCCGCCGATCCCCACCAGTCCCGCGAAATAGCCCAGCGGCGCGGCCGCGAGCGGCATCCAGCGGGCGGCGTTCGTCGGTGTCCCGTCGGTCTTCTCGCGCACCGGAATCAGCATGGTCAGGCTGGTCAGCACCAGGCTTGCGCCCAGCAGCGTCAGGAAGGTCGCCTCCTTGATCGGGGTCAGCCCGCCGACGAAGCTCGCCGGAGCGCCCAGCGCCACGATCACCAGCGCCTTCTTCCACGGGGTCAGGCCCGCGCGGGCGAAGCGGATGCTGCTGCCCGTCACCACCACGATGTTGCAGGCGAGGCTGATCAGCGGCAGCAGCCGGTAATCGAGCCCCGACAGCGCCAGCAGCGCCGAATAGGTCGATCCCCCGCCGAAGCCGACGCTGGCATAGAGCAACGCGGTGACGAAAAACCCGGCGGCAAGAACACTTATCATCGGCACGCCGCTGCCCTATCGCCGATTTTCCGCCGGTGCTAGACAACTCGCAAGGGGGTGCGCGTGGAACTCAGCATCGAATTGCCCGAAGGCATCCGCCGCACCGGCCCTGCCGAGGCGCAGCGGATCGGGGAGATCACCGCCGAGGCGTTTCGCGACGATCCGTTCAACCTGTGGCTGTTCCGCAATTTCGCTGGGATCCGCGCGCTGTTCCTGCTGCAGGCGAAGCGCGTCTACGGCCCGCGCGGCTTCTGCTACAGCGCGGGCGATGATGGCGCGTGCATGTGGATGATGCCGGGCGGCGACAATGCCTTCCGGACCGGCGACTACCTGCGCTTTGCCGCCAACACCCTGTTCGCTTCAGGCCCGGGCGCGATCGGCAGGGGGCTCAAGACCGGCCAGGCGATGGAGGCGCGCCATCCCGATTTCCCCCATGCCTATCTGTTCAGCATCGGCGTGCGCCAGCGCGCGCGGGGCACCGGCCTCGGGCGGCGGCTGATCACCCCTGTGCTCGACGCCTGCGACCGGACGCAGACCCGCGCCTATCTCGAAAACTCCAACCCCGCCAATGCCGGGTTCTACGCCAGCTGCGGGTTCGCAGTGCTGGGCGAGCCGATCCATCCCACGCCGGACAGCCCGCCCCTGCAACCGATGATCCGCGAACCGCGCTGAGGCTCAGACAATCGCGCGGGCCGACAGCGCCCCGTGGCAGTGCTTGTACTTCTTGCCGCTGCCGCAGGGGCACAGCGCGTTGCGGTTGAGGCCGAGGTGGGCATAGGGATCGCCTTCCGCTTCCGCCCCGCCCGGCCCGACTTCCGCCGCCGGCGATCCGGCAAGCGAGCCGAACAGTTCGGGCCGCAGCTCCGAACCGTCGCCGTCGAAGGAATTGTCGAGCCCCGTCAGCGGATCGATATGGCCGGTGAGGAAATCGGGCAGTTCGGGCAGCGCCTGCGGCTGCGGCGGCTCGATCCTCAGTTCGGCGCGGAACAGGATCTTGGTCACCTCCTCGCGCAGCTTTTCGAGCATGGACTCGAACAGGCCGAAGGCTTCCTGCTTGTATTCGTTGATCGGCTGCTTCTGCGCGATCGAGCGCATCCAGATCACCTGCCGCAGCGCATCGAGCGTGGCGAGGTGTTCCTTCCAGTGGAAATCGAGCTGGCGCAGCAGCACGTCCTTTTCGACGATCCGCCAGATCGCCGGATCGGACCGGGTGATCTTCTCGTCCATCATCCCGTCGGTGAGCGTGCGCAGGCGTTCCTCGAGCAGTTCGGGTTCGACCGCATCCTCGGCCAGCCACTCGTCGAAGGGCGCATCGATGCCGAAGATCTCCTCGACCTTGGCCTTGAGCTCGGCAATGTCCCACTGTTCGGGGTAGGATCCCGGCGGGCAGGCGGTGCCGACCATGGTGTTGATCGTGTCATGGCGCATGTCGACCACGACATCGTCCACGGCTTCGCTGTCCATGATCTCGGCGCGCTGTTCGTAGACCACCTTGCGCTGGTCGTTCATCACGTCGTCGTACTGCACGACCTGCTTGCGCATGTCGTAGTTGCGCGATTCGACCTTCTTCTGCGCGGTCTCGATGGCTTTGGAGAGCCACTTGGAGCCGATCGCCTCGCCGTCGGCGAGGTTTGACTTCATCATCTTCGAGAACAGCGTGTCCGGGCCGAAGATGCGCAGCAGATCATCCTCAAGGCACAGGTAGAAGCGCGACAGGCCCGGGTCGCCCTGACGGCCCGAACGGCCGCGCAGCTGGTTGTCGATGCGGCGCGATTCGTGGCGTTCGGTGCCGAGCACGAACAACCCGCCGGCGGCCTTCACGCGCTCCTTCTCCTCGGCCACCTCGGCGCGAATACGGGCGATGGCAGCGTCGCGCTCGGGGCCTTCGGGCAGTTCGGCCAGCTCGTCGCGGATGCGGTACTCGATATTGCCGCCGAGCTGGATGTCGGTGCCGCGGCCGGCCATGTTGGTGGCGATGGTGACCGCGCCGAAGCGGCCCGCCTGCGCCACGATGGCGGCTTCCTGTTCGTGGAAGCGGGCGTTGAGCACCGAGTGCTTCACCCCTTCCTTGTCGAGATACTGGCTGAGCAGTTCCGACTTCTCGATCGACACCGTGCCGACCAGCACCGGCTGGCCGATCTCCTGCTTTTCCTTGATCGCCTTGGCGATGGCGCCGAACTTGTCGGCGGTGTTCTTGTAGAACTCGTCTTCCTCGTCGATGCGGGCGACGGGCAGGTTGGTGGGGATCTCGACCACGCCGACCTTGTAGATGTCCCAGAATTCCGCCGCCTCGGTGGCCGCGGTGCCGGTCATGCCGGAAAGCTTGGGATACATGCGGAAGTAGTTCTGGAAGGTGATCGAGGCCATGGTCTGGTTCTCGGGCTCGATCTTGACGCCTTCCTTGGCCTCGACCGCCTGGTGCAACCCGTTCGACCAGCGGCGACCGTCCATCATGCGGCCGGTGAATTCGTCGATGATGATGACCTTGCCGTCCTTGACGATGTAGTCGGTGTCGCGCTTGCGCGCGAAGTTGGCGACCAGCGCCTGATCGAGGTGGTGGACGACCTGGGTGTTCTCGACGTCGTAGAGGTTGCTGGTGGCGAGCAGGCCCTTTTCGAGCAGGATCTTCTCGACTTCCTCGAGCCCGTCCTCGGTCAGCTGGACGCGCCGCACCTTCTCGTCGATGTCGAGCCATTCCTTGGGGATCTCGCGCGCGACGGCATCGAGCGCGATGTAGAGATCGGACTTGTCCTCGGTCGGGCCGGAGATGATCAGCGGGGTGCGGGCCTCGTCGATCAGGATCGAGTCCACTTCATCGACGATCGCGAAATTGAACGGGCGCTGCACCATCTGGCTGCGCTCGTGCTTCATGTTGTCGCGCAGGTAGTCGAAGCCGAATTCGTTGTTGGTGCCGTAGGTGATGTCCGCGTGATAGGCGTCGCGCTTGGTCTCTTCCTGCATCCCGGGCACGATCACCCCGACGCTGAGGCCGAGCCAGTTGTAAAGCCGCCCCATCTCGGCCGCGTCACGGCGGGCGAGGTAGTCGTTGACCGTCACGACGTGGACGCCCTTGCCCTCGATCGCGTTGAGATAGACCGCCAGCGTCGCCATCAGGGTCTTGCCCTCGCCGGTGCGCATTTCCGCGATCTCGCCGCGGTGGAGCACGATGCCGCCGATCAACTGCACGTCGAAATGGCGCATCCCGAACACGCGCACCGAGGCCTCGCGCACGGTGGCGAAGGCTTCGGGCAGGATGTCGTCGAGCTTGGCGCCATTATCGACCAGCGCGCGCAGCTTGGCGGTCTGCGCCTTGAGGTCCTCGTCCGAGAGCGCCTGAAGCTGGGGTTCGAGCGCGTTGATCTGGGCGACGATCTTGCGCAGCGACTTGACGTAGCGGTCGTTCGAGGAGCCGAACACCGACTTGATGAGAGCGTTGAACATTGATGCAATAGGCCTTTGAAAAGGTGTGGCCCGTCAGCGGGCGAGCCGGAATCTGTGCGAGGAAAGCGCACGCAGCAGGGCGCGGCGCGAAAGCAGCGGGGGCGTGGACGAACAGCGCGCCTATTCGTAGGCGCGTTCGATCCCCATCAAGACCGGCAGGCGCAGCGAGGCCGGAGCGGCCGGGCGGCTTTCGGGTGCGGCCACGGCGCGGGTCGCCTGCAGGGTGGCGGGAGCCTCCTGCACGGCCACGCTCTCGCTGCCCGATGCCTCTTCCCCGGCGGCGGCGGCAATGCTGGCATTGCACGAAAGCGCCTCGGCCAGCGACGCCTGCGCGGGGCTGCCAAGCGCAGCAAGGCCGGTAAGCAGGGCCAGAAGGGCGAAGAAATGCCGGGTCATGACTGACCCTAGATAGAGAATCGCTAAGACTTCGTCCACCAGCTTTGCTGATTTACTGTGCGCCGCTGCGTGCCTAGAGGGCTTCGCCATGCAGATCGACCGCTCTCCCCTCGCCCGCCCCTTCCCCGCCATGCCCGCGATTGCCGGGGTGACCTTGCGCGTGGCACGGGCGCGCTACAAGGACTGGGACCGCGCCGATCTGACCTTCGCCGAACTGGCCGAAGGCACCAGCGTGGCGGGCGTCTTCACCAAAAGCGCCTGCGCCTCCTCCGAGGTCGAACTCGGGCGGCAGAACGTGGCGCAAGGCGCTGCGCGGGCGCTGATCGTCAATGCGGGCAACTCCAATGCCTTTACCGGATATCGCGGGCGCGAGGCGGTCGAGGCAATCATGAATCAGGTCTCGGGCGCGCTCGGCTGCCCGCGCGAGCAGGTGTTCGTCTCCTCGACCGGGGTGATCGGCGTGCCGCTGCCCAAGGACAAGGCGCGCGCCGGGATTGCCGCCGCGCTCGAGGCCGCGCCCTGTGGCTGGGAAGATGCGGCCAACGCGATCGGCACCACCGACACCTTCGCCAAGGGCGCAGGCGCGAGCGCGATGATCGGCGATACCCGCGTCGAACTGGCCGGGATCATCAAGGGCTCAGGGATGATCGCGCCCGACATGGCGACCATGCTCGGCTACATCTTCACCGACGCCAATGTGGCGCCGGCCTTCCTGCAGGAAGCGCTGGAGCGCGCCAATGCCGCGACATTCTCCTGCATCACGGTCGACGGCGACACCTCCACCAGCGACACGGTGATGGTCTTCGCCACCGGCAAGGCGGGCAATGCGCGGATCGAAAGCTGGGACAGCCCCGGCGCGGATGCCTTTGCCGCCGCACTGGCGGAGGTGTGCCGCAATCTTGCGCACCTCGTGGTGCGCGATGGCGAGGGCGCGCAGAAATTCATCACCATCCGCGTGAGCGGCGCCGCGAGTGATCAAAGCGCGCGCACCATCGGCCTTGCCATCGCCAATTCCCCGCTGGTCAAGACCGCAATCGCGGGCGAGGATGCCAACTGGGGCCGCGTGGTGATGGCGGTCGGCAAGGCGGGCGAACCGGCCGACCGCGACAAGCTCTCGATCGCTTTCGGCGGCATCTGGACCGCGAAGAACGGCCTTCCGGTCGATGGCTATGACGAAGCGCCCGTGGCCGCGCATCTCAAGGGCGAGGCAATCGACATCGCTGTCGATCTCGGCCTCGGGGACGGCCGCGCGAGCGTGTGGACCTGCGATCTCACCCACGGCTACATCGCGATCAACGCGGACTACCGCTCGTGAGCGCGCTCGATGACGAAATCCGCGATCTGATGCGCTTTGCCGCGCAGCGCTCGATGCTGCCGCGCTTCCGTGCCCTGGCCGCGCACGAGGTCGAGCTCAAGGGCGCGGACGATCCCGTCACCATCGTCGACCGCGAGGTCGAAAGCTTCCTCACCGAGGCCCTCACCCGCCTCGCGCCGGGCGTCGCCGTGGTGGGCGAGGAAGCCGCGCACGCCGACAGGAGCGTGCTCGAACATCTCTCCGGCCAGTGCTGGATCATCGACCCGCTCGACGGCACGGCCAACTTCGCGGAAGGCAAGGAGCCCTTCGGCATCATCGTCGCGCTGGCAGATAGCGGCCGTGCGGTGGCGGGGTGGATCTATGATCCGGTGAAGGACCGCTTCTGCCACGCCCGCGCGGGCGAAGGCGCCTTCGTCAATGGCGAGAAGATCGCGGCCCGCACCACAGGGCAGACGCCGCCCGTCACCGCGGTCAGTCGCATCTTCCTCACGCCGGAGCAGTCGGCCATGGTCGATGCCAGGCTCGCGCCCCACTACACGCTGGTCGACATCCCGCGCTGCGCCGCCGAGCAATATCCGCGCCTCGCGCTAGGCGAGAACGACATCTCCAGCTTCAAGCGCACCTTCGCCTGGGATCACGCCGCAGGGGTGCTGTGGCTGAACGAGGCCGGCGGCAAGGCCGCGCGGCTCGATGGCAGCGAATACCGGGTCGACGAGCAGGACAAGCCCGGGCTGGTTGGGGCGTCGAGCCCGGCGATCTGGGACGAATTCGTGGGCCGGGTGCTCGCCTAGGCGATCACAGCTCGCTTTCGAGCCATGCCTTGAGCTGGCCCTTGGGCGCCGCGCCGAGCTTCTGCGCCACCGGCTTGCCGCCCTTGAACAGCACCATCAGCGGGATCGACTGCACGCCCATCTGCGCGGCGATGTCGGTGTTCTCCATGATGTCGATCTTGGCGATCTTGACCTGACCGGCCAGCTCGTCGCTGATTTCCTCGAGCGCCGGGGCGATCATCTTGCAAGGGCCGCACCAGTCGGCCCAGAAATCGACCAGCACGGGGACATCGCTCCCCAGCACATCGGCTTCGAAGCTTGCATCGGTGACGTTGACGGTGGCCATTTCGCTATCTCCTTTGGCGGACGAGCATAGGGGCGCGCCGCGTTGCATTGCAATCTAGTGACGGCAGGTTTTCACTCAATATCCGGCAGGGGCAAGGATTGCTGCGTGCTCTGCAAGGCCTGCTTGTGCGCGGCGAGCGCGTCGGAGGCGAGTTCGAACAGCACCGGGGCATGGGTGTAGAGCACCCCGGCACGCACTTCGCGGCCCGGATAGATAGCCTCCAGCGCGGCGGCATAGGCGGCCATCTGCCGCAGCGTGGCGAGCGGAATGGCGGCGGCGCTGGCGGGCGGGCGGCGGGTGGTCTTGAAATCGACCACGGTGATGCGCTCCTCCTCGATCAGCAGCCGGTCGGCGGTGCCGGCGACCACCACCCCGTCGACGATCGCGGCGAGCGGCACTTCGGCCAGTGCTGCGCCGGAGAAGATCGCGGCAAAGCCCGGATGATCGAGCACGCCCGATGCCGCGGCGAGCATCTCGGTCCGCGCGGGTTCGGGCAGATCGCCCGCCTGCCGTTCGAGCCAGCGCCGCGCCGCCGCTTCGCGCGCTTCGGCGGGGACATCGGGCAGGCGTTCGAGCAGCTTGTGGATCAGGCTCCCGCGCCGCGCCGCATCGCGCGCGGCCTCGGGCGGCAGCGGCGGCTCGGCCCCCGCCTCCTCGCCTGCAGCCGAAGGGGCGAGCGGGCGCGGCGGACGCGGTTCGGGGCCGATCGGGGTGGTCATCCAGCGCGGCAGATCGGGCAGCGCCTCGCCTGCCCCGGTGCTGTCCTGCGCTTCCAGCGGCGCGGCGCGCAGGCCCCATTCCTTGCGCCACAGCCACACGGGATCGGCCAGTTCCTCGCCCTCGAACAGCGGTGCGAGCCGGGCATACCAGCTGTCTTCATGGGGCTCGCCCTTCTTCGCTTCCCTCTTGTTCAGCGATCCGCCGATGAACAGCGCTTCCTCGGCGCGGGTGAGCGCGACGTAGAGCAGCCGCCAGTGCTCCTGCATCGCGGCGCGCTCCGCCGCTTCGTCCGCTTCGCTGACCCGCCCGGCCTTCTCGTGCTTGGCCAGCGGCGGCAGCGGCACCGCGCGGCGGCGGCCGGGATCAAGGCCGAAGGGATCATCCTCCAGCGCCAGATCGCCCGGATCGCCGGGCGCGCCGGTGGCGTCGGCGAGGATCACGATCGGCGCCTGCAGCCCCTTGGAGCCATGCACCGTCATCACCCGCACCTGCCCGCTGGCACTGTCCGAATCGCGCTTGAGGTCGCCCGTTCCGGCATCGAACCACGTCAGGAACCCGGCAAGGCTCGGCCAGTGCTCGGCCTCGTAGGCAAAGGCGGCGTTGAGCAGTTCGTCGAGCGGATCATTGGCCTCCGCCCCGAGCCGTTCGACCAGCTTGGCACGGCCCTGCCACGGGCCAGTCAGCAGCCAGGAGATGAGCGCCTGCGGGGTGTGGTAATCGGCGCGGCGCAGCAGATCGCGCAGTTTCTCCGCGGTCTCGGCCACGAAGGTCGGCGCATCCTCGCGCCGGAGGTGATCCCACAGGCGCTGCTTGGGCAGACGCGGGACGTGTACGAGTATCTCGTCCTGCGTCCACCCGATCAGCGGAGAGGCGAGGAGGTTGGCAAGGCTCAGATCGTCCTGCGGCTGCGCGGCAAAGCGCAGGGCCGCGAGCACGTCCTTCACCGCCAGCGGCGCGCCGAGCCGCAGCCGGTCGATCCCCGCCACCGGAACGCCGCGCGCGTGGAGCTTGGCGACGATCTGCGCGGCGAGTTCCTTACGCTGGCGCACCAGCACCATGATGTCGCCCGCCTGCGCGTGGCGACGGGAGCCCTTCTCCAGCACGAAAGGCTCGTCGAGGGTGACCCAGCGGCGCACCTGTTCGGCGATCTTGTCCGCGAGCAGGGTGTCGTTGCGCGGCACCCAGTCGCGCTCGCTCCCGCTGTCCTCTTCCTCCTCCTCGCCGCCATCCCCGGCAGCAGCCGTGACAAACACCGGCGGCCACAGCGTGACAAGGCCGGGTCGCTCGTCGCCCTCGTGCTTTGCCGGGGCCTCGTCGAGCCCGAATTCGCCGAAGCCGAGCAGCGCGATCATGCGGTTGACGAAACCGAGTACGATATCGGCGGTGCGGAACGAGCGGCCGAGATCGAGATCCTCCCAGCCCGGCTCGCGGCGGTTGGTGCGGCTGGCGCGGATGCCGCTACGCGCGGCGTCGATCCGCGCGAAGATGCGCTCCTTGGCGCGGGCGAAGTTTTCCGGGCTGGTGCCCTGGAAGCCGAAGATCGCCTGCTTGTAATCGCCGACGGTGAAGATCGTGCGCAGCTTGTCGCCGCGCGCGCCCTCGCCGGAGAAGAAGTCGTCGATCAGCGCCTCGACGATGTCCCACTGGCTCTGGTTGGTGTCCTGCGCCTCGTCGATCAGGATGTGGTCGAAGTGGCGATCGAGCTTGTAGCGGATCCAGTCGGCGGCCTCGGACCGGCCGAGCAGCGCCGCGGCCTTGCGGATCAGGTCGGCGAAATCGAGCCAGCCCTCGCGCGCCTTGCGCGCGTCCCAGCGCACCGCGAAGGCCCGCCCGATTTCGAGCGCGCTGGTGACGGTCTCGGCGCAGGCGAGCAGCGCGCGGCGTTCCTCGACCAGCCGCAGGGCCTCGGCGATTTCATCCTGCCGCGCGGGGAACATGGGATCGGCCTTGGCGGGCGCCTCCATCTTGCGCGGATCGCCGTCCTTCTTGAGCACGGTAGAGTAGAACCCCGCAGCCGCCGCGACGCGCGCCTGTCCGTCGAGCGCCAGCCATTGGCGGATGAAGGCCGCCGTCTCCTGCCCGGTCTTGGCGTTCCAGCCATCGAGCGCGGGCAGCATGGCTTCGAGCTGGTGATCGGGGAAGGTGTCGGGATCGAGCGGTTCGTTCGCCCAGGCCTCGTCCGCATCGGCGGGCATGTCGAGCAGCTGGCGCACCCGCGCAGCCATTGGCGGTTGCCAGCTGCCCGGCCCCTCCCACAGCTCCTGCGCCCCGGCGGCGCGCATCAGCCACTTGTGGAGCGCGCCGGGATCCTTGCGGGTGGTGAACCGGGTGAGGCCGTCGAGGATGCCGATGTCGTTGCTCCGCTCGGCTTCCTCGACCATGTCGGTCAGCACCGCGCGCGCCAGCAGTTCGGAGCTGCGATCATCGAGCACCCGCGTCCCCGGCGCGAGGCCGGCTTCCTCGGGGAAATTGCCGATCAGATATTGCGCGAAGGCGTGGATGGTATCGATCCTGAGGCCGCCGCCGGGGCAGTCGAGCACGCTCGCGAACAGGCTGCGCGCGCGTTCCTGCGTGGCCGGACCGATATCCGCGCCGAGATAGCCCAGCTCCTTCGCCAGCACCGCCGCGGGCAGCCGCACCCAGCGCGCCAGCACCGCGTTGATACGGTTCGCCATCTCCGCCGCGCCCGCCTTGGTGAAGGTCAGGCACAGGATCTGTGACGGCTCGACATCGGGCAGCAGCAGCAACCGCAGCACCCGGGCCGAAAGCACCTGCGTCTTGCCCGTCCCCGCCGAGGCCGAGAGCCAGACATTGGCTTCCGGCTCGGCCGCGGTGAGCTGGTTGTCCCGGAGCGGGAAGACGAGGCCGTTTCCGCCGCCGCTCATGCCTCGCCCCCCTCATCGGTCAGGCGCACCAGCCATTCCTCCAGCCGCATCAGCTGGTCATATTCGTTGTAGCCCTTGTAATCGGGGTTCTCGCGCGCGGTGAAAGGCCTGCGGCCCTTGATGTATTCGCGGATCGCGAGATGCAGCTTTTCGGTGTGGTGGGGCAGGAATTTCTCCGGCTCCAGTCCGCCTTCCCGCGATGAAAGCTTCATCGGGCTCATGCGCTTGCCGAAGCCGTCATCCTTCTTGCCGAACGACCAGTATTCGAAGCCCGTCGCCGCAGCTGCGGGGACGCCTTCTGCGGCAAAGCCTCCGGCCTCGGCGATCAGGCCGAGCAGACCGAGCTGGAGCGCAAAGCCTGCCTCGACCTCCGCCTTGCTCGGCACACGGCCGGTCTTGTAGTCGACGATCGCAAGGCTGCCGTCGGGAAGCCGGTCGACCCGGTCGGCGCGGCCCATGACCTTGACCCCGTCGACCACCATCGCGCCCGAAATCTCGGATGCGAGCACCGTGCGCCCCTCGGCCTCGGCCTCGCGCACCCATTGCTCGAAGCGGGTGAGCGCGGCGATCAGGCGCGGCTGCCACAGCGCGCGGAATAGCGGGTGGACGCGCTCGGCGGCGAAATGTTCTTCGGCGAAGCGGTCGATCGCCAGCCCGGGATCGGTGGCACGCGCCTTGTGCCATTGATCCAGAATGTCATGCACCAGCGTCCCTCGCAGCGCCGGATCGCTGAAGGGATCGGCGCTCAGCGGATCGAGCCGCCTCAGCCCGAGGATCGCCTGGGCATAGAACTGGTAGGGATCGCCCAGCAGCCGGTCGAGCGCGGTCACCCTGATCGGCACGTCGCGCTTGTCGGGCGCGGGATCGGGCGCGGGGCGCGGATAGGGGTCTGCTGGCGGACGCTGCCGGTCGAGATGCGGCAGCAGCGCGGGAATCCGGCTCTCGCGGTGATCCTTGGCCAGATCATCGCCGAGCAACGCCTCGACCCGCAGCAGGAAGCGCGAGGGCAGCGTCGGCCCCTCGGCATCGCGCAAGGCGCGGCTCAGCACGACCTCGGGCGCGCCCATGCAGCCGGCAAGGTCATGCGCGGCAAGGCCGATGCGGAACTCCGCCCCCGGCACGCCGAGCGCGCGCAGGATCGCGGGCGCGAGCAGCGCGTCGGCGCCGGGCGGCTGGGGCCATGAGCCTTCGTTCAATCCGCCGCAGATCACGAGGTCGGCGCGCGCCATGCGCGCTTCGAGCAGACCGTAGATCGCCACGCGCGGATGCCCGCCATAGCCGGGGCGCACGGCAACCGCGTCCATGCAATCGCGCAAGGCCCCGCCGAGGTCGGCGGTTTCGATCATCGTGCCGAGCGCCTGCGAATGGCCGCGCAGCTCCTCGATCAGGGTGCCGAGCGCGCGGCCGTCCTCGCGCTCCCACACGGCGATCCCGGCAAAGGCCTCGCCCGCGCGGGCCAGCCGGTCGAGCGCCTCGGCCAGCGGGATGACGGCGGGCCAGTCGCCAAGCGGCGCGACCAGCGCCTCGGCCTCGTCCCACCAGCCTTCGACCTTGGCCTCGCGCGCCGCCTTGCGCAGCGGCTCCAGCCCGGGCGCGAGCGCCGGGCCGCGCAATTCGCGGTCGAAGGCGCGCAGGCCCTTCAGCCAGTCGCGGCGCGCCTCCGGCTCCTGCCCGCGCACCAGCGGATGGGCGAAAGCGGCGACGAGATGGGCGGGATCGGGGCCTTCGGCGGCGATCTCCGCCAGCAGCCCGAACAGCCGGCCCGCAGGTGTCAGCGCCAGCGGGCGACCGGCGGAATCGTCGGCCGCGATGTTCCAGCGTTCGAGATGCTGCACCACCCGCCGCGCGAGGCCGCGATCGGCGGTGACGACCGCGATGCGCTTCTCCGGTGCTTCGAGCGCCTCGCGCACCAGCAGCGCGATGCCTTGCGCTTCCTCCTCGATGGTGGCGCTGGTCATCAGCCGCACGCCAGCCAGCCGGCGCTTGTCTGCATCGAGGTCGATCCACGAACGACTCGCCTGCGGGGGCAGGAACAGCGAGGAGATCGCGCGGCTGCGCGCCGGTTCGGCGGCGCCCATCCCGCGCCGGTGCCACGGCTGCACCTCGGCGCGGTTCACGCCCATGCGGTTCAGCAGCAGCTTCAAGTGATATTGCGGATGGGTGAGCGCGTCCTGCGCACCGAACACCGGCCCGCCCGGCTGCGCCGAAGCCCCCGCCAGCCCGACTTCGTCCCACGCGGCCTCATCCATCTCGCGGTCGAGATCGGGCAGGATCACCGCGCCTTGCGGCAGTTCGGCGATCACCCGCAGCAGCCGCGCCAGCGCGGGCGCGGCGCTGGTGACCCCGGCAGCGACAATCGGATGCGGCGGCGGCGCCTCCTTCCAGCGCTTCGCGGCGGCGGCGAACAACAGGTTGCGCCGGGTTGCGGCATCGACCTCGCCGCGCTCGGCCAGCACGAAGTTCCAGCGCGTATTGACCCGCGAGAACAGGCGGATGGCCCGCTTCCAGTGCTCGGCAAGGCCGGCGACGCTATCAAGCACAGCCTCGCTTTCCCACAGGTCGGCGACGGTCTTCTCCTCGACCAGCAGCCGGTCCATCGTCCGCGCCATCTCGCGCGCGAGATTGAGCCGCGCGCGGCCCGGCAGGGGCTCCATCCCCTCCGGTTTGCGCTCCTCGGCGATCAGGCGGTCGAGCGTCAGCCAGCGCGCCACCGGATCGCAGGCCGGCGGAATGTCCGCCGCGCCCAGCGGATCGAGCGCCGCCCCGAGCTTCTCGTCGAGATCGAGATCGCCCACCGCGACCATGCGCGGCATCAGCAACCCGCCCTCGCCATTGGCACCCGCGTGGCGGATGAAGGCCTCGGAGAGGGTGCGCGCGGCGCGGCTCGAGGGCACCAGCAGGGTCAAGCGGGCAAGGCCGAAGCCCTCTTCACGGTAGCGCGGGACGATCCCCGCGACGAGCGCATCGGCAAAGCCGCGATGGGCCGCGATGGAATAGACCAGCGGACCGGCTAGGCGCGCTTCAACCACCCGTCAGCGCCTCCTCGGTCGGGCGGATCGCCTGCGGCGTGCCCACTTCGAACCACAGCCCGCTGAACGAGAGGCCATAGAGCCGTCCCTCGGCAATCGCGCGGTTCCACAGGATGTTGGTCGAGAACGGCCCGTCCGGCGCGTCGCGCAGCAGGCGGTGGCTGACCAGCTGGATGCCGGTGTAGATGAAGGGCGCGATCCGCCCGTCGCGGCGACGCGAGAGCTTGCCCAGCGGGTCCATGTGGAAATCGCCCGGCCCGCTGAAATTGACCGCGCGCGCGTGCGGCACCAGCAGCAGCAGCGCGTCCATCTGGTCAGGGTTCCAGCGCCGCGACAGTTCGGCAAAGGCGTTGTTCGGCCCGTCGAGCCAGATGTTGTCGGCGTTCAAGGCGAAGAAGGGATCGGGCAGGTGCGGCAAGGCCCGGATCATCCCGCCGCCGGTTTCGAGCAGCAGGTCGCGCTCGTCCGAGACCGTCACCTTCGGCACCTTGCGCGCGGTGACATGGGCCTCGAGCGCATCGGCGAGGTAGTGGACATTGACCACCGCACGCGCCACGCCGGCATCGGCCAGCCGGTCGAGCGCATGGTCGATCAGCGGCTTGCCCGCGACGCGCACCATCGGCTTGGGCTGGGTCGCGGTCAGCGGACGCATCCGCTTGCCCAGCCCTGCGGCGAGCACCATCGCGGTGTCCGAGGCGAGCGGGGGCTTGCCGCTCATGCCGAGAAGGCTCCGCGGGCGAAGCGCAGGGTATCGGGGATGTTGTCGTCGAACCAGCGCGCCACGGGATCGAGCGCCGGATGCGCCAGATCGCGTTCGAGCGCGTCCCAGACGCGCGGGATCATCGAAAGATATTTCGGCTTGCCGTCACGCGCGTTCAACCGGGTGAAGATGCCGACGATCTTGGCATTCCGCTGCGCCCCCAGGCGCGCGTAATCGGCAAGGAAGTCCTCGTCGCTGACCCCGGCGTGGTGGGCGTAGTGGAGCAGCATCGCGGTTTCGAGGTCTTCGGAGACATCGCGCCGTGCATCCTGCAACAGCGAGACGAGATCGTAGGCCGGGTGCCCCACCAACGCGTCCTGGAAGTCGATCAGACCCTGCGGCGCGCCCGCCTGCCCGCCGAGCAGCATGATGTTCTCGGCATGATAGTCGCGCAGCACGGTAACGCCGGGGTTCTGGCGGGCGAGCATGGGCGCAAGCACCTCTTCCCACGCCGCCGCATAGCCTGCGGCATCGACTTCCAGCCCCTGCGCCGGGCAATACCATTCGGTGAGCAGCGCCGCCTCGCGGGCATAGACCGCCATGTCGTAGGGCGCGAAAGGCCCGGGGGCCAAGCGGTGGAGCGCCACCAGCGCCTCGACCGCGGCTTCGTAGGCCGCGCGCTCGTCGGCCGGGTTCAGATCGAGCCAGTCGCGCATCCGGTCATTGCCGAAATCCTCTGTCAGCACCCAGCCCGCCTCGGGCTCGGCGGCGAGGATTTCGGGCGCGCGCATCCCGTTGTCATGCAGCCAGCGGGCGACATGGAGGAAGGGCGCGGGGTCCTCGTGCGGCGGGGGCGCGTGCATCAGCATCGCCGAGTCGCCGCTCGTCCGCACCAGCCGGAAATAGCGCCGGAACGAGGCATCGCCCGGCAGCGGTTCGACGCGGGCGTCGGCCCAGCCGGCGCTGGCGGTGAATGCGGCAAGACCTTCGGGAAGTTCGCTCATGGCATGCGCCCTACCCAATCAGCCCCGCCACGGGCAATCGCAATCCGCCCGCCTTCCCCGCTTTCTCCAGCGGGCAGTAGCGTGATCGCAAGGCACCCCGCCTCATGCGCGAAACCGCCCGCGTGATCGGGCCATTCGGCCAGCAGCACCGCGCCCTCGCGATAGTCGTCGAGGCCGATCTCGGCCAGTTCGGCAGGGTCTTCCAGCCGGTAGAAGTCGGCGTGGACCACGGCCACGCGCAGCGGCGGGGCGTCATAGGTCTCGATGATGGTGAAGGTCGGCGAAGGCACCTCGCCCCGATGCCCGAGCGCGGCGAGGATCGCGCGGGCGAGCGTCGTCTTGCCTGCCCCCAGCCCGCCTTCGAGCGCCACCACATCGCCCGGCCGCAGGGCCGTCGCGATGCGCGCGCCATAGGCCGCCATCGCCGCCAGATCGGGCAGGGTCTCGCGCGTCTCGCTCATGGCAGACGGATGGTGGCAGTGGTGCCGGCGCCCTTGCGGCTGGCGATTTCCAGCGTGCCGTCATGCGCCTCGATCAACTGGCGCGCGAGCGGGATGCCGAGCCCGGTGCGGCGTTCGGGGGTGCCGTCCTTGCCCGGGGTCAGACCGCCCTGCGCGCGGGCGAGTTCCTGCGAGGTCATGCCGCGGCCATTGTCGGCGATGCTGATTTCCATCGACCAGTCCGCGCCTTCGGGCGCCTTACGGATCTCGATCACGATCCGCCCGCCATCGGGCGTGCCGGCGATGGCATTGTCGATGAGATTGCCGAGCGCCCGTCCGAGCTGGCGCGGATCGCCCTCGATGATCCGCCCGCGCCGGCCCTTGAGATCGAGGCTTAGGCCCGCGGCGATGATCGCCTGTTCGCGCTCGCGCACCAGCGTGGTGAGGAATTCGAGCAGGTCGAGCCGCTCCTTGCGGATCGGCAGCAGCCCGGCCTCGCTCTGCGACAGGTCGAGCACGTTTTCGACCTGCTCGGTCAGGCGCTCGACAGCGGCGAGGATCGCGTCGACATATTCACCCGCCTGCGCCGGATCGCTCGCGACCCCCGCCTTGAGCAGTTCGGCATAACCGCCGATGGTCGTCAGGGGCGTGCGGAATTCGTAGCTCATGTTGGCGAGGAACTTCGCCTTGACCGCGTTCGCCTCGTCGAGCGCTTCGGCGCGTTCGCGCAGGGCCTGTTCGGCCTTCTGCGAGGCGGTGATGTCGAGCACGGTCAGCAGCCCGTTGCCATCGGGCAGCGGCACCCCGGCAAAGCGCAGGGTGCGCCCGTCGGCGAGATCGACCTGACCACCCTTCTCGCGCCGGTCCAGCGTCGCCGCGCGCACCACCGCGCCGATCAGCGCCGCCTCCTCCGGGCGCACCAGATTGCGCCCGATCGCGCCGAGCAGCTCATCGGCGCTGGGATGCGCGTCGAGCAGTTCGGGGGTGAGACCCCAGGTGCCTGCGAAACTGCGGTTCCACAGCTGCACCGAACCGTCAGGCGCGAAGATCGCCAGCGCCTCGAACAGGCTGTCGAGCGTCGCGGTGCGGGTGCGCAGCAGGGTGTCGCGCACGGCGGAGAGCGCGAGCTGCTCGGTGCGGTCCTCGGCGATCAGCACCAGCCCGCCGTCGGGCAGCGGCTGGGCGACGATGCGCAGATGGGTGCCGCCGGGCAGCGGCCAGGCCTCTTCCAGCGTCGCGCTCGCCTCGAACCAGCCCGCGCGCTCGCGCCGCCATTCGGGGAAGTCGCGCACTTCGGGGGTGCGCCCGCGTTCGCGCGCCTCGGCGAGGAAACGCTCGAACGGGGTGCGCGCCTCGATCGCCTCGTCGGTGAGAGTGAACAGCCGGCGGAACGGACGATTGGCGAAGGTCAGCCGTTCTTCCGCGTCGAACTGCGCCACGCCGACCGAAAGCTGGTCGAGCAGCGCGCGCTGGGCATCGCGGAAGGCGCGGAAATTGCGCGCGACCTGCTGCTGCTCCTCGATGTCGATGGCATAGCCCGCCACGCCCTCCAGCCCGAGCGGCAGATCGGAGACGCGCAAGGTGCGGCGCGCGCCGTGGATGGTGGCCGCGACCGAGCGTTCCGATTTTTCCTGATGGCGCAGCGTCTCGCGCGCGATTTCGGCAGGCGTGCGGCCATCCTCGGGTTCGAGCAGCTCGATCTGGCCCTGCACCACTTCGGCCGCGCTGGTCGCACCGACGGCATCGACATAGGCCTGGTTGACGAGCTGGAGCGAAAGGTCAGCGCCGCGGAACCACATCGGCATAGGGGCGGCCTCGATCAGGCCGACCAGCGCCGCGAAATCCCCCGTCGCGCGCGCGGCGGCGGCGCGCAGGCGCGCCATTTCGGCATGGCTCTCGGTGAAGTCGAACACCCACACCAGCGCCGCTCCGCCGGGCGAAACCTGCGGATCGGCGAGCGTGCCGTAGAGCGCAAGGGAGCGCTGCGAGCCGGGCGGATTGAGCGCCATGCGGAAGGGCGCGGCGCTTTTCTGGGTGGTCTGCACCTTGGCCCAGAGCTGATCGAGCTGTTCCTGCGTCAGCCCCCCGCCCTTGGAGGAACCCGGGGCGCTGGCGAGCTCGCTGAGATATTTGGGCATCGCCGGCAGGCCGAGCAGCCGCGCCAGCTTGTCCGGCCCCTCGATCCGCCCGTCGACCCGCACCAGCAGCGGCACCGCCGGAGCAACATCGAGCAGGGTCGACATACGCTTGAGGCTGGTCTTGAGCGCACGGGCGCGCTTCATGGAGCGGCTGGCGCGCAGTACCACCAGCCCAGCGCCCACCGCCCATGCGGCAAGCAGCAGCGCGATCAGCACAAGCGAAAGCGGCGAGGTGTCCATCACTCAACCGCTATGCGCCTCACCGCGCCAGTGCAACGGGGTTCCGGCCCCCCGCCCCCAACGCCGTGAAAAAAGGCGCCGGAACGGGGGGATCGAAGGTTTTAGTAGCGGTAGTGATCGGGCTTGAACGGGCCCGACTGCGGCACACCGATATAGCTCGCCTGCTTCTGCGACAGCTGGGTGAGCTTCACGCCGAGCTTTTCGAGGTGCAGCGCCGCAACCTTCTCGTCGAGGTGCTTGGGCAGGACGTAGACGTCGTTGTCGTATTCGTCGGCCTTGGTGAACAGCTCGATCTGGGCGAGGGTCTGGTTGGTGAAGCTCGCGCTCATCACGAAGCTCGGGTGGCCGGTGGCGCAGCCGAGGTTCACCAGACGGCCCTTGGCGAGGATGATGATCGACTTGCCATCGGGGAAGGTGACGAGATCGGTGCCTTCCTTGATTTCCTTCCAGCTGTAGTTGGAAAGCGCGGAAATCTGGATCTCGCTGTCGAAGTGGCCGATGTTGCAGACGATCGCCATCGGCTTCATGTTCATCATGTGCTCGGCGGTGATCACGTCCTCGTTGCCGGTGGCGGTGACGAAGATGTCGGCGCGCTTCACCGCGTCCTCCATGGTCACGACCTCGAAGCCGTCCATCGCGGCCTGGAGCGCGCAGATCGGGTCGATCTCGGTCACCATCACGCGCGCGCCGCCATCACGCAAGCTGGCAGCCGAGCCCTTGCCGACGTCGCCGTAACCGGCGACGCAGGCGACCTTGCCAGCCAGCATCACATCGGTCGCGCGGCGGATCGCGTCGACCAGCGATTCCTTGCAGCCGTAGAGGTTGTCGAACTTCGATTTGGTCACCGAATCGTTCACGTTGATCGCCGGGAACGGAAGCTTGCCCTGCTTAGCGATCTGGTAGAGGCGCATCACGCCGGTGGTGGTCTCTTCCGAGACGCCCTTGATCGCCTTCACCGTGCGGGTGAGGTAGCCCGGCTTGGCGGCGACGAAGGCCTTGAGCGCGCGCTGGAACTCGATTTCCTCGGCGTTGGTCGGCTCGCCCATTTCCTCGCCCGCTTCAAGGCGCGCGCCCCAGAGCGCGAACATGGTGGCATCGCCGCCATCGTCGAGGATCATGTTGGCGGTAAGATCGGGATCGGCTTCCGAGGCCCAGTCGAAGATGCGGCCGACATAGTCCCAGTAATCGGCCAGCGTCTCGCCCTTGACCGCGAACACCGGAATGCCGCGCGCGGCGATCGCGGCGGCGGCGTGGTCCTGCGTCGAGAAGATGTTGCAGGTCGCCCAGCGCACTTCCGCGCCGAGCGCCACGAGGGTCTCGATCAGCACTGCGGTCTGGATCGTCATGTGGAGCGAGCCGGTGATGCGCGCGCCCTTCAGCGGCTGGGCCGCGCCGAATTCCTCGCGCAGCGCCATCAGGCCGGGCATTTCGGTTTCGGCGATGCGGATCTCGTCGCGGCCGAATTCGGCAAGCGCGATGTCCTTGATGACATATTCGTGGGTCGGGGCGGCAGCGAGGGTGGCCATGCTTTTGTCTCCTGCGCGAGGGCGCGCGTATCGGGGCGGGTTGTCCTGTCCCACGCCCCTAGCCGCATGACCTGCCAGAGGCAAATATAAACTTATCTTTATATGTCTATTTGTTGCCCACGCCGTGGCGGTCGCTATAGGGGAACGCGGATTCTCCCCTGTCAGGAAGGACGACACACATGACGATTTCCGTTGGCGACAAGCTCCCCGATGTCACGCTGGTCAAGGCCACCGCCGAAGGCCCGCAGGCCGTGAAGGCGTCCGAATACTTCGCCGGCAAGAAGGTGGCGCTGTTTTCGGTGCCGGGCGCCTTCACCCCGACCTGCTCTGCCAAGCACCTGCCGGGCTTCGTCGAGAAGGCCGCCGACCTCAAGGCCAAGGGTGTCGACGAGATCGTCGGCACCGCGGTCAATGATGCCTTCGTGATGGGCGCGTGGAACAAGGCCGCCGGCAGCGACGACATCACCATGCTGGCCGATGGCAATGCCGAATTCGTCGAGGCGCTGGGCCTCACGATGGACGGCTCGGGCTTCGGCATGGGCAAGCGCGGCCAGCGCTTCTCGATGGTGATCAACGACGGCGTGGTCGAGCAGATCAACGTCGAGGAACCGGGCGACTTCAAGGTTTCGAGTGCGGAACACATGCTTGGTCAGCTGTAAGCAACAGCCGCCAAACCGCTGAATAGAAAAGGGGCGCTTCCCGACATGGGGAGCGCCCCTTTTTCGTTCCGGACGCCTGATGGTCAGGTCAGCGGCGGCGCGCCATAGGCAATCCACAGCGCAAAGCCCGCCGCAAGCGCCACCGCCAGTGCAGCGCGCAACCACGGCAGCGGGCCGATACCGGTCACGCCTGCCATCGGCGGACGATCCCCGCCGACCATCGGGCTCAGCAGATCATCCCCCTTCACCGCGTACCAGGTGATCGCGGCGAGGTGGAGCACGATCAGGCCGAGCAGCACGTTGAAGAAGGTCTCGTGCAGGTCGGTGATGGTATCGGCTAACGTCACCCCCACGAGGCTGTTGAGCGGCCCCGTCATCCCATCGTAGGGATCGCCCGCGAACAGCCCGAGGCCGACCTGCGCCAGCATCGCGCCGATCAGAGCCAGCGTGCTCCACCCGCCCAGCGGCGAGTGCCCGATCGCCGGGCCGGCGCTCCGGTCGCCGCGCAAGTAAGCGAGCACCGCGCCCGGCCCCTTCACGAACTGGGCAAAGCGCGCGGTCTCGGGGCCGAGAAACCCCCACACCACGCGAAACACCAGCACCCCGAGCAGCACCAACCCGATCCGGCGGTGGAGCGCCCACTTGTCGTTTTCCGCGGTCCACCACATCGCCGCGATCAGCAGTGGAAAGCTCCAGTGGGCAAGGCGCAGGAGCCCGTCCCACACCCTGACATCGGGAGCGAGCACGGGCCGCGCAGCATCAGCCTCGCTCATCGCCGACTACTTCTTGTCGTCGAGCCGGAACTGGTCGTGGCAGCCCTTGCACGCGCCGCCCATTGCCATAGCCTGCGCACCGACCGCCGCCTTGTCGCCGCCCTTGGCGAGTTCGGCGAGCTTGGCGCTTTCGTCGATCAGCTTCTGGCCGGCAGCCTTAAACTCTTCGGGCTTCTGCCAGATCGTCGCCAGCGCCTCGGTCTTGACCCCGTCATCCACGCTGGTGCCGGCCGGGAAATGGGTTTCGATCAGCTTGGCGCGGGTGTTGATGTCGGTCGCATTGGTGGCGATCAGCGCGAAATCCGGCGCGTCCTTCTCAAGCTCGCCGCGGATCGCCTTGAAGGCATCGCCGATCCCTTCAAAGTTCTCCTCGCGCTCCTTGAGCACGGCGGCCACATCGACCGGCGCGCCCTCGGCAGCAGCATCAGCCGGCGCGGTTTCGGCCGGCGCATCAGCCGGGGCCTCGCCCGAACAGGCGGCCAGCGCGGCGGCGAGCGCGGCAGTTAGAACAAGACGAGAGGTGTGCTTGCGGACCATCTGTGTGGTGCTCCTTGGTTAGGCCTTCGGGTCGATCCCTACGGACAGGCTATGCCGCTTCGGGAGCACATGCAAATCCCAAAAGCACACGAAAAAGGGGCGCCCTCCGGTGAGAGGACGCCCCTGATCGATGCGACCCTCGGGGAGTCGGATCAGCCGCCGCGGCTCTTGTTGGCGCTCTCGGCCTCGGCGAGAATGGCCGCCCGGTCACGCTCGACCAGCGCCAGCATGGCGGTGCGGAAGGTATCGCTGCGGGTGTCCACCAGCTTTGCGATCGCCTTGGCGTTGGTATCGCACCAGCCCGGACGCGAGCCGCTGGCCACGTCCTCGCTGCTCAGCGAGCGGCGCGACTGGAGCGCCTCGCCGACGCGGGCGACACGCTCGACCGTGAGCGAGGCCGTCCAGCGGCAGGCGAGCGTGCTGGGACGACCGGCCACACCAGCCGCACCGACCTGGGTGGTCTCGATCGACACAGCGCCCTTGTAATCGGCCGCAATCGGGCCGTCAGCGTGATCGATCACCACTTCATGCTCGAGAGCGAGCGCCGGCGAGGCAAAAACCGCCGCAGCGATCATGCCCGCGAAAGCAAGCTTCTTCATCATCAGTCTCCTGCGTTATCCCGGCCTTTTGATCCGGCCGTTGACCACAGGAAACTAGCAGCGAAGAGAACAGATTCCAAGCACACGTGATGCTGATTCGTCACACGCAAGTAAAAACTGCTTACTGCGTATCTAGCGTTATTTGCAGATAGTCCGATCAGTAGCCCATCAGGCTCATCACTTCCTTGCGGCTGCGATGGTCTTCGAGGAAACAGCCAAGAATCCGGCTGGTTACCATCTCCACCCCGTGGGTCTTCACACCGCGCCCGGTCATGCATCCGTGCTGCGCCTCGATCACCACGGCCACGCCGTGCGGTTCGAGATTGTCCCAGATACACTGTGCAACCTCGGCCGTCAGGCGCTCCTGGATCTGGAGGCGGTGGGCAAAGCCGTGCAACACGCGGGCGAGCTTGGAAATGCCGACCACCTTCTTGTTCGGCAGATAGGCGATCGCCGCCTTGCCGGTGATCGGCGCCATGTGGTGTTCGCAGTGCGACTGGAACGGAATGTCCTTCAGCAGCACGATCTCGTCATAGCCGCCCACTTCCTCGAACTGGCGCGAGAGGTGGATTGCCGGATCTTCCTTGTAGCCCTCGCAATATTCGAGCCACGCGCGCCCGACCCGCTTGGGGGTATCGAGCAGGCCTTCGCGCGACGGATCATCGCCCGCCCATTCGATCAGGGTGCGGATCGCGTCCTGGACGTGCGGCGGCACGTCGGGCTTGCCGAGCGGATTGTCCGGGTCGAACTCGTCATCATGCGCGCAAACGTAATTCATTCTGTCTGGTCTTTCTTAGCATATCGGCATGGAGCCCGATCGGCCCTACGCCCCCTCAACCGTCAATCCCGCGACACGTTAACCGTCCAACCCGCCTGACGTTCCGCAGGTTCTGCCAGACGATGCGCCGGTTGCACCGGCGCTGCCATGCTCCATATTACGATATGTAGGCCGCGAAAGGCGCAATGCATCCCTTTGGCGCCGGAAAAAAGGACATGCCCCATGCCCAGCCCCAGCGCCGCCGAGTTCGAACAGCAGGCGCGCAAGGTGCTGCGCGGTCTGCCGGAGCCGTTCCGCGACCATCTCGACGATGTGGTGCTGCGAATCGCGGAGTTCGCCAGCGCCGAGCAGCTGGCCGCGGTCGGGATGGACGATCCCTACGAACTGACCGGTCTCTACGAAGGCATCGCCTTGCCGGAGCAGTCGCAATGGGATCACGAGCGGATGCCGCCGGTGATCAGCCTGTTCCGCCAGCCACTGCTTGCCGAGATGGAAGAGACCGGGGTCGGCTTTGCCGAACTGGTGCGTCACGTGGTGATCCACGAGGCCGGGCACCATTTCGGCCTGTCAGACGACGATATGGACGCGCTGGAGGAGAGCGTGGAGGATTAACGCTTGGGAGGCGTTGTTCCCGGAGGCCCGGCACCCGAAAGGATTACTGCGCGGCTGCGCCGCTCCGTCATCTGCGCGCCTGCGGCGCTCCGATTCCGAACGGGTGCGAATCTTCCTGGGTAACACCAAAAAAGCCCGCCCCTCTTGCGAGGAGCGGGCTTTTTTGGCGCACCCGAAAGGATTCGAACCTCTGACCCCCAGATTCGTAGTCTGGTGCTCTATCCAGCTGAGCTACGGGTGCGCTCTGGAGGGCGGCCTCTAGGGGGGTCGGCCGCGATTGGCAAGGGGCTTTTGCGACCCATCAGCGATTTTGGAACAGCTGCGCGGCGAGCATGATGTCGAGCGGCGGCATTGGTAGCGCGCAGGCCTCTGCGGGAGTGAACCAGCCCACCGCCCCGCCTTCGAGCGCCGCCGGCTCTCCGCTCCAGCCGGTGACCGTGTAAAGCAAAATGACAATCTGCCGCCCCGCCTCCGGCACGCGGGTTTCGGCAAAACCGGCCGGCGCCATCGTGGCGGGATCGCATCGGATGCCGAGCTCCTCATGCAGCTCGCGGGTCAGAGATTGTGAAGGAATTTCATCAGGTTCAACCTTCCCTCCGGGAAATTCCCAAAGGCCCGCGTGGTGCTTGCCCGGGGGGCGCTGATGCATCAGCCAGCGCCCGTCTGCACGTTGCAGCGCACCTGCCACCACCGCGATCCAACCCGATGCTGCGTCGGTTTTTTTTCCATCCATGGGCCGCTCGATAACCTTTTCTTAACCCGCGCGCCCGATTTTCAGGCTTGTCAGAACGCAATAGACAGGTGTTCCCAAGATGATGACGACCTTTCTCAGGACCATGAAGGACGACACGTCTGGCGCCACCGCCGTCGAATACGGACTGATCGTTGCTCTCATCGTGCTCGCCATGCTGGTTTCGATGCAACTCGTTGCAACCGAAACCCTCGAAATGTGGGGCCACGTCGAGGACAAATCGCTGGAAGCCATGGGCGCCTGACCCTTCGAAAATCAAACGTCGAGTTAGGAATTTCTCAATAGCTTCCACTTAACAAGACACACACCGGGCCGGGCCAAGCGGAACGGTATGGGTACCGACGACCGAAACCAGGAGACGACTAATGACCTTCATCAACAAGCTTTTCCGTGACGAAGCTGGCGCGACCGCCATCGAATACGGCCTGATCGCCGCTCTCATCGCCGTGGCCGCCATCGTCGGCATGCAGGCTCTGGGCGACAGCCTCGACACCACCTTCAACAACGTCAGCGCCGAGCTCGACGCCAACAACTCGACCCCGGCTGCGTAATCGCTCCAGGGACTGGAAACGGAAGCGGCGGAGGGAAACCTCCGCCGCTTTTTGTTTGTGAATCGCGCTTGCGCGCGATGCAGACCCCCCGCCCCGCCTCCCCACCCGGCCACCATAGCCTGTTGGTATCTTTGGGGGCGGGGTGGGGTGGCGGGGCGGCGGGTCTGCGGTTCGCGCCAGCGAACCTGCGAAGCATTAACGCGCGCGCACCACGATCTTGACCTTCTGGCCAGGGACCAGCGCCTCGCCGGGCCGCAAGGCGTTGAGCACGAGGAAACGTTCCTCCTGCGCGCTCGGATAGGCCATCCGCCGCGCGAGGCTCGCAACCGTATCGCCGCGCGCCACTGTCACCACCTGCAGCTTCTTCGGCACCACTGACCCAGCCTCGGCCGGGGTGATCCGCCGCATCGACTGGAACATCGCGTTGAACGTCCCTGCACGGCCCGCAGGCGCGATCGCGGTGAAGTGATAGGCACGGTCGCGCGCGAATTCATAGGCGAACACCACCACGTCGACCTGCGAATTGCCGTTGTTGACCCGCGCGACGCCATAGGCCGCGGGCAGGCCGTTCACCGTCGTGCGCTCCATCTGCGTGGGCGCCAGATTGCGGTCCTTGCCGCCCAGCGCGGTGAACTGCTGGCGCACATAGGTGTCGAGGTTGCCGTTGTAGGGTGCGAGCGTCATCTGCGCCTGCCCGCCCTGCCCCTGAACGCTGACCGCACGCGTGCCATTGACCATGATGAAGCCCTGCGGCGCGGTGAAGGACAGGCGCAGCTCGGGATGGATGAAGGTACTGCCCTCGATCATGCCCTGCGCCGGATCATCGCCGTAGAGCAGACCGTCAATCCGGGACAGGAAACTGTCGCGATTGATGACACCACCGGTCGCGCTGCCGGCCTTGGACAGCGCGGTCTGCACCCGGCTCGCCGGATCGGGGTGGGTCGAAGCCCATTCGGGCACACTCGCATTGCGCCCCGCGAGCCGCGCATCGAGCGCGTTCTGCGCGGCGAGGCTCGCCAGCACAGTCGCCATCGCGCGGCGATCATAGCCGGCGCGGCCGAGATACTGGATCCCGAGATCGTCGGCCTGAAGCTCCTGCTTGCGCGAGAAGCGCAAGGTCAGCAGCTGCGAGCCTTCCATGAAGGTGCGCGACAGGGTGCTGCCGAGCTGCGAATCACCCAGCAGGATCGAGGAACCGATCGCGCCCAGCACCCCGAGGATCGAATTGGTCTGCGCCGCCTTCTGCCGCCGCTGGCTGTGGCGCGCGGCGACATGGCCGACCTCGTGGCCGAGCACCGCGGCGAGCTCCGCCTCGTTGTTCATCAGCGTGACCAGCTGGCGGGTGGTGTAGATGTAGCCGCCCGGCACCGCGAAGGCGTTGTGCACCGGCGAGTTGAGCAGGCTGACGGTGAAGGCCTCGCGCGCATTGCCGAGGCCCGATTGCACCGCGATATTCTTGCCCACCTGCTCGACATAGGCGGCGTGCGGCCCCGTCATCGCCCCGCCGAACTCGGCGAGGAACTGGGGGTGATACTGCGCCCCCATCTGCGCTTCCTGCGGGGTGATGGCGCTGCCGGGCCTCGGCGTCTGCGCCGCAACCCCCGCTCCCACCGAACCCGCCAGAGCGAGCGCGGCCGCCCCGAGCGCGAGCTGCCTGCGTGCGAATCGTGCCATGATCAGTCCCTTATCCTGCGCCGGTTCCGGTCGGGCCCCAGCCTATCCGGAAACCCGCTCACGGCAAGGTTCTGGCAAGCGAAAGATTAACCGCCGATGGCGAGGAAGCGCTCTTCGCGTTGGGCGATCACCGCCGCGCTGTCCTTGCCCGAGAGGAGATCGATCTCCTCGGTCAGAGCCTGGCCTAGCATCCGCGCCGCAGCCACCGGATCGCGCTGTGCGCCGCCGACCGGCTCCTTGACGATGCGGTCGATCACATTGTCGCGCTTCAGATGCTGCGCCGTGACCTTCATCGCCTGCGCCGCTTCCGGCGCCTTTTCGCTGGTGCGCCACAGGATCGAGGCGCAGCCTTCAGGGCTGATCACCGAATAGACCGCGTGCTCCATCATCAGCACCCGGTTGGCCGAGGCGAGCGCCACCGCGCCGCCCGATCCGCCCTCGCCCACGATCGCGGCGACCATCGGCACCGGCAGGGCAAGGCACGCCTCGGTCGCGCGGGCGATGGCTTCGGCCTGGCCGCGCTCTTCCGCCTCGATCCCCGGGAACGCGCCCGAAGTATCCACCAGCGTCACCACCGGCAGGCCGAATCGGCCCGCGAGTTCCATCAGGCGGATCGCCTTGCGGTAGCCCTCGGGCTTGCCCATGCCGAAATTGTGGCGGATGCGGCTTTGCGTATCATGGCCCTTCTCGTGGCCGATCAGCATCACCCGCCGCCCGTTCAGCGTGGCGAACCCACCCATGATCGCGAGGTCGTCGGCATAGAGCCGGTCGCCGCCCAGCGGCATGAAGTCGCTGAAAGCATGGGCGACATAGTCGCGGAAATGCGGCCGCTGCGGATGGCGCGCGACCTGGGTCTTCTGCCACGGGGTGAGCGAGGCATAGGTGCTGGCAAGCAGCTCGGTGCTCTTGGCTTCGAGCCGGGCAATCTCTTGCGCGACGTCGACATCATGCAGCGCGTTGACGCTGCGCAGCTGGGCGATGCGTTCTTCCAGCTGGGCGACCGGCTTCTCGAAATCGAGATAGGAAATCATTGCGCGGCGCTAGTCCGATGTTGTGCTGGTTGCAAGCGGGTGGCGGGAATTGACGAGGGCAACCAGCCGCGCGGCATCGACATGGGTGTAGATCTGGGTGGTGGAAATGTCGGCATGGCCGAGCAGGGTCTGGAGCACGCGCAGATCCGCCCCGCCCTCGAGCAGGTGGGTGGCAAAAGCATGGCGCAGCACGTGCGGGCTGATCCGCGCGGGATCGAGCCCGGCGCGCACCGCCAGCGCCTTCAATAGCTGGAACAATCGCACGCGGGTGAGCGGCTTGCCGTCCTTCGAGGGAAACAGATAGCGCGAGGCGGGTTCGCCCGGGCGCAGCGCCTGCCAGCGCGACAGCGCCTCCAGCGCGCGCGCGCCGACCGGCACCAAACGGGTCGTGCCGCCCTTGCCGGTGATGGTGAGGAAGGGCGCATCGCGCGGCACCGCGACCAGCGGCAGCTCCGCCAGTTCCGAGGCGCGCAGGCCCGAACCGTAGAGCAGCTCGATCAGCGCCAGCGTGCGCACCGCCTGAGGCTCTTCGGTTGACGCCTCCAGCTCGGCGCGGGCGAACAGCGCGGCGATGTCGGCGTGCCCCAGCACCTTGGGCAGCGGACGGCGCGCGCGCGGCGCGGGCAGCGCGCCCGAGGGATCGTCGGAGCGCCAGCCCTCGTCGATGGCAAAGCCGAAGAACTGCCGCAGCGCCGAGGCCTTGCGCGCCACGCTGGCGGGCGCGAGCGTCGCCCATTCCTGCGCCAGCGAAGCTACGGCATCGCGGTCCGCCGCAGCAAGATCGCCGATCGCTTCCTCGGCCCCGGCGAGATCGCGGCGGTAGGCGGCAAGCGTGTTGGCAGCAGCCCCGCGCTGGGCGGCGAGCATGGCGAGGAACGCCTCGGTCGCGGCGGACACCGGCCCGCCAGCCTCAGCCGCGCGCGACCGCCTCGGCGGCGATCATCCGGGCCTCGGCCTCGAGCCCCACCCGGGTCAGCGCGGCGGTGATGTGATAGAGGTGGAGCGGGGTCATCTGCTCCCAGCTTGTCCCCTGCATCCCGAGGCCCGCGAGCAGCGCCACCAGCGTCGGGTTGTTGACCGCGGCAGCGCGCGAGATGGCGCGGCTCCAGCGGGTCTGGCGGGCGAGATCGACGCCGAGATCGTCGGCCAGCGCGGCGGCATCGCCCTCGTCGAGCCGGCCAAGCCCGGCGAGGCCCGCGACGAGGAAGGCCGACTTGCGGCTTTCGGCGCTGTCGTCGTCGCTGATGAAGCTCTCGACCGCGCCCTGCCCCACGCCATTGCTGCGCGGCGCGGAGAGCACGATCAGCGCCCAGCCTAGCGAGCCTTCGTCCACCACCTCGCGCCACGCCAGCGCATCGCGATCGAGCCCGGCGGCGAGCATCGAGGCAATCAGCGCGCCGGCGGCATCGGCATGGGCGGCGTCGGCCGGAATGCGCGCAGCGGCATATGCAGTGAGCACCCTTGCGCCGTAACCGTCACCCCCGCCGATGGCATTGCCCGCCTCCCACAACCGCTGCATCGCGGCGATGCGCGTGGCGGGGTCGGCTGCGACATAGGCCTCGCGCAGCGAAGCGGCGTGGGTGCGCGCCTCGCTCTCGGCGGTGCTGTCGGCATAGAGCGCGCTGTAGAGATCGATCAGCGCCTGCGAGGACAGGATCCCCTCGCGCGCGGCGCGTCCGGCGAAGGGCGCGCGCTCGATCGCAGGGAGCATCGGCAGCAGCGCGCCGGAACGGGCGTAATAGCCGGCATCCGCCCCGCCGAGCGCGGCTTCCATCAGGTTCTCCGGCACCGGCTCGCCCAATGCGGTGGCGAGGCCGAAGCGCCACGGGGTAAGCTGTTCGACCGGCTCCCACTCGATCTGCACCGCCCGCTGGCCGCGCCCGGCAGCACCCGCAAAGCGGCGCGCCAGCAGCACGTCGATGCGCGGCGCGACCCCGCGGAACAGCGCGCGGTCGAGCTGCGAGGCGGCCAGCGCACTCTCGCCCGCATAGGCGTTACAGATCGCCTGCATCAGCTGCCACTCGCCATCGTCGCGCGCCGATCCCTGCAGGCGGACGGCGGGACAGGCGCCGGTGATGTCGCCAGAACCGAGATAGGCCGTAAGCGCCTCGGCGGTGAGCGCGGGCGACCAGTTGGCGGTGTCAATATCCTGCACCACGGCGCGCGCCACGGCGAATTCGCCGATGCGGTTGAGCACGCCGACGCGCAAGGCAGCGAATTCGACCGGGTCCATGCCGAGCGGCGCGGCAAGGCGGCTCGCCAGCGCGCGGCGCACGAGAATATGGCCCCAGCGCGAGACCATCGGCCCGCGCGTGCCGTTGAGCGCGGCGCGCACCAGCTTGTCCGACTGGTTGGCGAGCGCGCGGGGCGGCAACCCGCCCTCCTCGGTCGCCATCACGCCGACGCGGGTCAAGGCGCGGCGGGCGCCGGGGGGAATGTCGAACTTCGGCTTCAGCCCGAGCAGCTGGTCAAGCTCCTCGGTCGACATGTTCTCCAACTCCTCGAGGCTCGGCAGGCGGGCGAGCTCGTCGCGGGTGATCGAAGGCAGCGCCGGGGCATTGACAGGCACCTCGCCTGCCGTGCCGGGAAGGAAGGTGCCGGGGGCAGGCACCGTCGGTTGCGTGCCGGGGCGCGGCTGCGTCGCAGGCGCACCGCTCGGCGCGGGCGCGGGGCGAGGTGCGGGCGTGGGCACCGGCGCGGGATCATCGAAACCCGGCGGTAGGATCGATTCGGGCTTGCCCTGCGCACTCGCGAAGCCGGCCAGACCCGCTCCGCCCAGCGCACCGCCAAGGCCGAGCGCCAGCACGCTCAGTCCCAGCGTCAGGCGGTTTCGCGCCCGCTTCATTGCCCGGCTCCGGGCAGAACGATCTCCTGCTCGATCGGATGCAGCGCTTCCTCGCCGCCGTCAAACCATGCCAGCGCCAGCAGGGCCGCTGCAATCACCACCCCGATCACCGTCCGGCGCGCCGGCAGGGCCACAGGCCGCGAGGGTTCGCGCGAGAGAATCTGCCGGGCCGGCGTGGGTCGGGAGAGGTTTGCCATATTGCACGCGCCCTAGCCCATCTATAGGCCGTGCGGCAATGTCCGCCGAGCCTGCATCAACCGATCCCGCACCTGCCGATCTGGCCGCCATCGCCGCACGCATCACCTGTCCGGTGGTGCTGGTGGGGCTGATGGGCGTGGGCAAGTCCACCGTCGGGCGGAAGCTCGCCAGCCTGCTCCGGCGCGATTTCGTCGATGCCGACGAGGCCATCGTCGAGGCCGCGCAGCTCTCCATCCCCGAAATCTTCGAACAATTCGGCGAGCCCTATTTCCGCGATGGCGAGCGGCGCGTGATCGCCCGCCTGATCGAGGAAGGTCACGGCGTGATCGCCACCGGCGGCGGAGCCTTCGTCGATCCCTCGACCCGCGCGCTGATCCTTGAGCGCGCCATCGCGGTGTGGATCGATGCCGATGTCGATACGCTGGTGGAGCGCACCGCGCGGCGCAACACGCGGCCCTTGCTCAAGAACGGCAACCCCCGCGAAATCCTCACCCGGCTGGCCGCCGAGCGCGCGCCCTTCTATGCCGAGGCCCCTATCCGCGTGGTCAGCGAGAACGGCCCCCATGCCGATACCGCCCGCGCCATCATCGAGGCGATTGACCAATGGCTGTGATCGAAGTGGCGCTGGCCGGGCGCGCCTATGACGTGGTGATCGAAGAGGGCCTGCTCGCCCGCTTCGCCGAAGCCGCGGCGCCGTTCCTCAAGGGCTACGGCCATGCGCGCAAGGTGCCGGTGGTGGCCGATACCAACACCCACCGGCTTTACCGCACCGCGCTGGAAAGCAATCTCGCCGCCGCTGGTTATGCCGCCGACTGGTTCGTGGTAGAGCCGGGCGAGGACGCCAAGAGCTGGGGCGTGCTCGAGCGCCTGTGCGACTGGCTGCTGGCGCTCGGCGTGACCCGCAAGGATCATGTGATCGCGCTGGGCGGCGGGGTGGTGGGCGACCTTGTCGGCTTTGCCTGCGCGGTTGTGAAGCGCGGCTGCGGCTTCGTGCAGGTGCCGACGACCCTGCTGGCGCAGGTCGATTCCTCGGTAGGCGGCAAGACCGCGATCAACACCAAGGCGGGCAAGAACCTGATCGGCGCTTTCCACCAGCCCAGCCTCGTGCTGATCGACCCGCTGGTGCTCGCCACCCTGCCGGATCGCGAGATGCGCGCAGGTTATGCCGAGGTGCTGAAATACGGGCTTCTCGGCGATGCCGCCTTCTTCGCGTGGCTCGAGGCGAACGGCGACAAGGTGCTCGCCCGCGAACCGGCCGCGCTCGAACACGCGATTGCCACCAGCATCGCGATGAAGGCGCGGATCGTCGCCGAGGACGAGCGCGAGACGCTCGACCTGCGCGCGCTACTCAATCTCGGTCACACTTTCGGCCATGCGCTGGAGGCCGAGACCGGCTTTTCCGACCGGTTGCTGCACGGCGAGGCGGTGGCATTGGGCATGGTGCTGGCGGCGAAGTACTCGGCGCGGCGGGGCGAGATTTCGCAAGCCGATGCGGCGCGGGCGGCAGGCGCGATTGCCGCTGCCGGCCTGCCCGCCAGCCTCGCCGCACTCGGTCTCGCCTGCGACGGCGCGGCCCTTGTCGATCACATGCGCCACGACAAGAAGGCCGAAGGCACCACCCTGCCCTTCCTGCTGCTGCGCCAGCTGGGCGAAGCTTACGTGGCGCGCGATGTGGACCTTTCCGACATCGCCGCCTTTCTGGACGGGGAGCTTGCCGCATGACCCGCTTCGTCGACCTGTCGATCCCGATCACCAATGACGTGATCTCCGATCCCGAGGTGATGCGCCCCAAGGTCACCTACATGACCCACGAGACGACGTGGGAGCAGATCGCGATGTTCTTCCCCGGCTTGCAGCGCGAGGACCTGCCCGACGGCGAAGGCTGGGCGGTGGAATTCGTCGAACTCTCGACCCACAACGGCACCCACATGGATGCGCCGTGGCATTACCATTCGACCACGGATTCAGGTGCTTCTTCGGCCCCGAGCATCGACGAAGCACCGCTCGACCGCTTCTTCCGCCCCGGCGTGAAGCTCGATTTCTCGGGCCTCCCCCATGGCCATGTGGTGAGCGCTGCGGAGGTGCAGGCGGAACTCGCGCGGATCGGCTACCGGCTCCAGCCGCTCGACATCGTGCTGGTGCAGTCGGGCGCGGTCTATGGCACCGACAACTTCACCGATCAGGGCGTCGGCCTCGGCGCCGAGGCGACCTTGTGGCTGACCGGACAGGGCATCGAAGTGGTCGGCACCGATGCCTGGAGCTGGGACGCGCCCTTCAGCCACACCGCGAAGCGCTGGGCCGAGACGCGCGATCCGGCGATCATCTGGGAAGGCCACAAGGCCGGGCGCATCCGGCCTTATTACCAGATCGAAAAGCTCGCGAACCTCGCCGCGCTGCCGCCGCACGGCTTCATGGTGAGCTGCTTTCCGGTGAAGATCGAACGCGCCAGCGCGGGCTGGATCCGCGCGGTGGCGATCATCGGGGACTAGGCGTGCGGATCGGGATAGCCGACCTTGCCGACCCCCAGGTGCAGGCGTTGATCGCGTTCCACCAGCGCAGCATGGTCGAAGGCTCGCCGCCGGGCCACAGTTTCGCGCTCGATCTCAGCGGGCTCCAGGCCGAGGGGGTCACGGTCTGGGCCGTCCATGCCGAGGGGCAACTGGCCGCGATCGGCGCGATGAAGCGGCTCGACGACGCGCGGGGCGAGGTGAAGTCGATGCGCACCCATCCCGATTTCCTGCGGCGCGGGATCGCCGCGGCGCTGCTGGAAACGATCATCGATCATGCGCGGGGGCAAGGACTGAAGGTGCTAAGTCTCGAGACGGGCAGCGGCCCGGCCTTCGAACCGGCGCTGGCGCTGTATCGCAAACGGGGTTTCAAGAACGGCGAGGCCTTCGCGGACTACACGCTCACCGACTTCAACCAGTGCCTCCATCTGGCACTGGACTGACCCGGCATCAGGCGACCGGGCGGCTCGGCAGCTTGGCGACGTTGTCTCCGGGTTCGCCCTGCCGCGCGGCCTTCATCGCGGCTTCTTCCTCGAGCATCTTGTCATGCTCGGCGAACAGGCGCTCGATCTCGGTGCGGCGTTCGAGCAGCATGTAGGCGATGCCCGGCGCAAGGCTCTCGCCCTCGCCGATCTGGCCGAGCAGGCCCGCGATGTCGCTGACCGTCGCATCGCGCGCCGTCTTGAAGAAGTTGCCCTTCCGGTCGAAAAACCCGGTTCCGGTATGTGCCATGATCAAATCCTCCCACCGAGATTCAATCTGCGAGCGCGGGAGATACCGCGACTCGGCACGGCAATTGTCACCTGATTCGGGGGCGTTAGCCAAACGCTGGCCGCGAACTGGCACGAAATATCAACCGTTTGGCGCAATTCTACAACAGGTGCGGCAAGATTGTTTCGCCGCACTGCAGCAAGATTGTCGGTTGACGCAAAACTTGGCCGGACGTGTTGCCGGTCAAGTCGCGGTTAGGGAGACTTCGCGCCCTATTCCAGTTCGAGGATCACCGCGTCGACCGCAAGGCTCTCGCCCTCGGCAGCGTTGATCT
The DNA here is from genome assembly GCA_027531395.1 of Porphyrobacter sp. Lineage (GTDB taxonomy): Bacteria > Pseudomonadota > Alphaproteobacteria > Sphingomonadales > Sphingomonadaceae > Erythrobacter. The sequence continues at coordinate 1,095,480 of JAPZRO010000004.1, forward strand.
TGGCGATCACGCCTTCCTTCTCGGCGCGCAGGATGTTCTCCATCTTCATCGCTTCCACCGTGGCAAGCGGCTGGCCGGGCTGCACTGTCTCGCCTTCCGCCACGTGAAGCTTCACCAGCATCCCCGGCATCGGGCAGATGAGGAGGCGCGACAGATCGGGCGGCACCTTTTCGAGCATGAGGCTCTCGTGCCGCGCCAGCCGCAGCGGCAGCACCAGCGCGCTGTGCGCCGCGCCGCGGGTGGTCACTTTCCACTGGTTGCCCTGCCGCTCGACGATGAGGCCGAGGCGCTGTTCAGGCCCGTCGCCGACCTTTCCGGTGGCCTCGGCCTGCACCATGCCGGGCAGCCAGTTGCAGGTCCCCTCGACACGCACGCCATCGACCATCGCATGGCCTTCTCCGAGCGTGACTTCGAAACGCTGGTCGCCCAGCTTCACCAGCCATTCGCTGGTGACCGGCAGTGGCCCGTCAAGCTGGCCGGTGATCCGCCGCGCACGCGACTGCAGCGAGAATTCGTTGCCCGCGCACACGGCGGCAAGGATGCGCTTCACATCATCGCTGGTCGCCGCACCGTGGAAGCCCTCGGGATATTCCTCGGCGATGAAGCCGGTGGTGAGCTCGCCCGAACGGAAGCGCGGGTGCTGCATGATCGCGGAGAGGAAATCGACATTGTGGCCGAGGCCCTTGATGCGGAAATGGTCGAGCGCCTCGATCTGCAGGTCCGCCGCCTCGTCGCGGGTCGGGGCCCAGGTGATCAGCTTGGCGATCATCGGGTCGTAGAAGCGCGAGACCTCGCCGCCTTCGTAAACGCCGTCGTCAACGCGCACCGAGCCGGTGCCGCGAGCGACCCCGCGGCGGGGCTTGCCCGCGACGGTCTCGTCCTCGCTCCAGCCGGGGAGCGGCGGCGAATAGTGCACCAGACGGCCCGTGGAGGGCAGGAAGCCGCGATAGGGGTCTTCGGCATAGACGCGGTTCTCGATCGCCCAGCCGTCGATGCCGATATCGTCCTGCGTCATGGCCAGCTTCTCGCCCGCCGCCACGCGGATCATCTGCTCGACCAGGTCGATGCCGGTGATCGCTTCGGTGACGGGGTGTTCGACCTGCAGGCGGGTGTTCATTTCGAGGAAGTAGAAGCTCTCCCCCGTCGGGTCCGCGCCGCTGACGATCAGCTCGACCGTGCCCGCGCTGTAATAGCCGACCGCGCGCGCCAGAGCGACGCATTGCTCGCCCATCGCCTTGCGCATCTTGGGCGTCACGAAAGGCGACGGCGCTTCCTCGACCACCTTCTGGTGGCGGCGCTGGATCGAGCACTCGCGCTCGTTCAGATAGAGGATGTTGCCGTGCTGGTCGCCGAGGATCTGGATCTCGATGTGGCGCGGATTGAGGATGAACTTCTCGATGAAGACGCGGTCATCGCCGAAGGAGTTGAGGCCCTCGCGCTTCACGCTCTCGAAGCCCTCGCGCACGTCGGCCTCGTTATAGGCCAGGCGCATCCCCTTGCCCCCGCCGCCGGCCGAGGCCTTCATCATCACCGGATAGCCGATCTCGTTGGAGATGCGCACCGCGTGCTCGGTATCTTCGATCTCGCCGACAAAGCCGGGGACGACATTGACGCCCGCTTCCTTGGCGAGCTTCTTGGACTCGATCTTGTCGCCCATCGCGGCAATCGCACCCACCGGCGGGCCGATGAAGGCGATGCCTTCCTTCGCCAGCGCCTCGGCAAAGGAGGTGCGTTCCGACAGGAAGCCATAGCCCGGGTGAACGGCCTCGGCCCCGGTCTGCTTGCAGGCGGCGATGATCTTGTCAGCGATCAGATAGCTCTCGGCCGCGGGCGACGGGCCGATATGCACCGCTTCATCAGCCATGGCGACAAAGGGCGCGCGCGCATCGGCATCGGAATAGACCGCGACGGTCTTGATCCCCATCTTCCGCGCGGTGGTGATGACCCGGCAGGCGATCTCACCGCGGTTGGCAATCAGGATTTTCGAGAACAAAGTGAACCTCCGGGGGCGGAAATAGGCCAAGAACGCCTATGCCGTCCCCGGAGCCGGGTATCAACCTGACAGATTTGTGGCTCTGGTCCGGTCAGTGATCGCTGTGCGCGTGGCCGACTTCGGTCACCGACATGGCGACGAGCGAGTCGAACTCGGCGATAATCTTCTCGGCCGCTTCCTTGCTCCCGGCGAGCTTGATCATCTCTGCCATCCACTTCTCGTCTTCGGGCGTGCCGCGCTTGGCCATGTCGGCCGGGCCGCCCTTCATCGGGAAGACGTAAATGACATCCCACTGGCCCGTTTCGAGATGGATTCCATGGACGCCGGAATTGACCCCCGAATTGGCATCGGCCTTGGCGAAGTAGTTCTTGATGATTTCGAGGGCACGATCGCGCTTGCCCGAATGGAAGCGCGTCATCGTGACCCGCGCCCAGGTGACTTCATCAGCCTGCTGCCCCTGGCCCGCGTTCTGCGCCTGCACGGCCGGCGACGCGCCAAGCCCAAGCGAAAGCACGGCAGCGGCGGCCAGCGCCTTGCCCATAATCCTGATTTTCATAACATTTCCCCCCAATTCGTGTTCCAGATGGAATACGACCCCTGGGCGAGGAAATATCAGGCAAACATGGCCGCCATAAGGCAGGCTGGCCGACGCCTCAGACGGGCAGTCGCGCGGCTCTGCAGCCTAGCCCGGGTCCTCCACCAGCGCCTTGAGTTCCTCGGTGCGCAGGCGCGTGAGGCGCGTCTTGCAGGTGGCGACCAGCAGCGGCTCGAGGCTGCCCATGCGCGCGGCATAGCCATCCACCCTGCACTGCGCGTCGCGGTAGCGCAGCCAGCCGCGCTGGCCTTCGAGCAGGCTCCTGAAGAAGCCCGGACGCTTGTCGGACGATTCGAGCGCGTCCCACTCGGCATCGCGCTTCTTCATCACCGCGGCGGTGACCGCCCACTGGGCGTTGAGCGCGGCATCGGCGGCCTCGTATTCCTGCCCGGCGCACCAGTTCATCTCCATCTGCACCTGCGGATCGGCGCAGTTCCATTCGGGCACCGGCGGCTGCGCGGCCTGGGCGAGCAGCGGGAGAAACAGCGTGGCGATCATGCGGCTTGTCCTTGGGCATAGGCGATGAGGCTGTCAGCATAGGCCGGGGCACCGCGCCGGTCACCCTCGCCGTTGAGCAGGCTTTGCACCGCACGCCCGAGCATGGCGATATTGACGGGGGAGAGCTTGCCCAGCGGCTCGACATAGATCCCGATGCCGAACAGGATCGCGCCCGTCTGCGGCAGGCGACGCAGGGTCTGGCGTTCGGAGCGCACGAACAGGGTCTCGCCGGCGTTCTCGGGCGTGACATGGGCGAAGGCCTCGGCGGGCGGGCGGTCGGGCAGCCAGCGGCGATTCCCGGTGGCAGCGATGAACCAGTTGCAGCGGCCATAGATGGGGCCGGGGCGCAGGGTCTCCATGAAGCGGTCTACCCCGGTGGCGAGTTGTTCCTCGTAACCCGCGATGGGCGCGTGGAGCGCGCGCAAGGGCAGGCCAATCTTCTGCGCGGGGTGCCAGTCGGAAGGCCATGCCACCGCCGCGCCGATCAGGCGATAGACCTCCTCGCCTTCGCGTTTGGTGAGCAGGCACAGGTCTTCATGCACGGCGAGCGCGGCTTCGGGGAGAGCGCCTTCCACACCCAGCATGGCGGCGAGTTCACGCCCCGGAGCGTCGACTTCGGGGGTGAGCTGCACGCCTTGCGGCCAGTCGGCAAACCCCGCCGCCCGCGCCGCCAGATCGGGCGCAGGCTGGAGCCAGTCGCGCTCCTCCAGCTTCACCAGCCCCATGCGCAGCTGCCCGCCGCCGCGCGCCTTGGGAAGCAGACTATCGACCGAGAAGCCGAGGGTCATGCCAATCTACTCCGCCCCTCCCCGCCGCTCGCAGCGCAGAACCATGCCGTATTCTTCCAGATAATCGGCCCCGGTCGGCAACAGATATTGCAGCGCTTCGGGCAAGAGGCCGTGGAGCGCGGTGGCGTGGCGCAGTTCCTTCCGGCGGTCGGAGAAGCAATAAGGCTGGCTCGCGGGCAGCATACCCAGCAGCCGCTCCATCCCCGTCTCGGTCGCCCCGCCCTCGTCGGCGAGACTGAGGTAGATCGGCGGGCGCTTCTGATCGCCCAAGGGCTTGCGGCTCAGCGCCTCGCCATCCCATTGCAGGCTGGGCGAGATCGCCGCGTAGCCGGTGAACAGGCCGGGGGTGACCGCCCAGGTCTCGACCACGAAATGCCCCGCCGCGCTCTCGCCCACCAGAAAGGCGGTGCCATCATGGCGATAGCGCGCCTCGATCACGGGTTTGACGGTCTCGGCGATCCACGCGCGGAAACTTGCGCCCTCGCCAGCGGTCGGCCAGCGCGCCTGCTCGGCAGCATCGCGCGTGGGCGGGAGCAGTTCGCGCTGGCGGTTCCTGGTTTCGATGCCGACAAGGATCGCGTTCTGGCTGCGGCCCCAGATGGTGTTCCAGCGCTGGAGCCCGGCGCCCATCAGCAAGTCCTGCGTCTGCCCGCCATCGAGCAAATAGACCACCGGCCAGCGCTTGTCCGGCTCCTCGGCGTAACCGATCGGCAGGACGATATTGACCTCGCGCGCCTCGCCCAGCGCCTCCAGCGTGACGGCCTCGCCGATGGTGAGCGGCTGCGGCGCGGGCTGCGCGCTGGCGAGAGCCGCTGCCGCCAGCAGGGCGATCATTCAGCCGCCACCGCGCTTTTGCACGCCCGCGCAGGCTCCTCGCCCTTGAGCGCGGTGAGCCCCAGCTTCGCGAACAACGCACCATCCTTGTCGTCGCCCGCATTGGGCGCGGTGAGCAGCTTGTCGCCGGTGAAGATCGAATTCGCGCCGGCGAGGAAGCACAGTGCCTGCGTCGCCTCGGACATGGACTCGCGCCCCGCCGAGAGCCGCACCATCGAGCGCGGCATGGTGATGCGGGCGACCGCGACGGTGCGGACGAATTCGATATCGTCGATTTTCGCCAGCGGCGTGTCGGCGAGCATGTTGCCGAGCACCGTGCCCTTGACCGGCACCAGCGCATTGACCGGCACGCTCTCCGGGTGCTGCGGCAGGGTGGCGAGCGTGTGGACAAAGCCCACCCGGTCCTCGCGCGTCTCGCCCATGCCGACGATCCCGCCCGAGCACACATTGATCCCCGCCTTGCGGACGTGGTCGAGCGTATCGAGCCGGCACTGGAAATCGCGGGTGGAGATCACCCGCTCGTAATACTCAGGGCTGCTGTCGATATTGTGGTTGTAGTAATCGAGCCCGGCTTCCGCGAGCATCTCGGCCTGATGCGGCTCGAGCATCCCCAGCGTCATGCAGGTCTCGAGGCCCATGGCGGAGACGCCCTTCACGATCTCGACGATGGCGGGCATGTCGCGGTCCTTGGGATTGCGCCACGCCGCGCCCATGCAGAAGCGCTGACTGCCCGCATCCTTGGCCTGCGCCGCCTTCTGGAGCACCGCCTGCACGTCCATCAGCTTGGTGGCTTCCACGCCCGAGTCCGCATGGACCGACTGCGAGCAATAGCCGCAATCCTCCGGGCACCCGCCGGTCTTGATGCTGAGCAGGGTGCACAGCTGGACTTCGGTCGCGGGGTGGTATTCGCGGTGGACTGAGGCCGCCTGAAACAGCAGCTCGGTGAACGGCAGGTCGAAGAGGGCCGCGATCTCGGCGCGGGTCCAGTCGGTGCGGGGGTGGGTCATGAGGTGCTTTCAGGTTTCAAGGGTCCGGTCTGCGAACTTTCTAGGCTTTCGTCGCGGTAGCCGGGGCATTGGCAGTCCAAGCACGTGCAAAACATCTCCGGCTCCGTTCCGCCGTGATGATAGCCGATCGGATGGCCGCAGTTCAGGCAGTCACCGAGCATTTGAGAGCCTACCGTTCTTCACAATGCCTCGATAACCGTTCGCGCCGAGAATGTCGAAGGCTCACAACAAACGCCGTCACCCCCGCGCAGGCGGGGGTCCAGCTTTGCAGCGAGGTTAGCTGGATCCCCGCCTTCGCGGGGATGACGGGTGGGATTACTCCGCCGCCTCGTCCAGGCCCTCACCCAGCGGCGGCATGTTGTGGCCGAGCAGCACGAGGATATCCGCCGCGCATTCCACCACATTGCTGCCCGGGCCATAGATGCCCTGCACCCCTGCCTCGCGCAGGAAGTCGTAGTCCTGCGGGGGGATCACGCCACCTGCGGTGACCTTGATGTCGCCGCGTCCGGCCTCGCGCAGCAAGCGGATCAGTTCGGGGATCAGAGTCTTGTGGCCCGCGGCAAGGCTCGACGCGCCGACAACGTCGACGTCGTGCTCCAGCGCCATGGCGGCGCTCTCCTGCGGGGTCTGGAACAGCGGGCCGGAGATCACCTCGAAGCCCATGTCGCCGAACGCAGACGCGATCACGTTCGCGCCGCGGTCGTGGCCGTCCTGGCCCATCTTGGCGATCATGATGCGCGGCTTGCGGCCCAGGCGGCGGCCCACGGCTTCGACACCGTCGGTGACCTGCGCCCAGCGGCGGTCGAATTCATAGGCGCTCTTGTAGACGCCCGTCACCGGCGCGGGGGTGGCGTCGTGGCGGCCGAAGACCTCTTCCATCGCCGAGGAAATCTCGCCCAGCGTCGCATCGTGGCGCGCAGCCTCTACGGCGAGCGCCAGCAGGTTTGCGCCCGATGTGCAGCCCTCGGTCAGCGCGGCGAGCGCGGCGCGGCAGGCGGTCTCGTCACGGCCTTCGCGCACCTTGGCAAGGCGGGCGATCTGGCCGGCGCGGACCTTCTGGTTATCGACCTCGAGCGTCTCGAGCGCGTCTTCCTGTTCCTTGCGGTACTTGTTGACGCCGACGATCACCGTCTCGCCCTTGTCGACCTTGGTCTGCTTTTCCGCCGCCGCGCGTTCGATCGCAGCCTTGGGCGCGCCGGTGGCGACGAAGGCGGTCATACCGCCTGCCGCATCGACTTCCTCGATCAGCTTCCATGCCTCGTCGACGAGGGTGGAGGTCAGCGCCTCGATGTAATGCGAGCCGCCGAGCGGATCGACGACCGAGGTGATCCCGCTTTCCTCCTGCAGCACCAGCTGGGTGTTGCGCGCGATGCGGGCGCTGAAATCGGTCGGGAGCGCAATCGCTTCATCGAGCGCATTGGTGTGGAGCGACTGCGTGCCGCCGAGCACCGCCGCCATCGCCTCGACCGTGGTGCGGATGACGTTGTTGTAGGGGTCTTGTTCCTGCAAGCTGACACCCGAGGTCTGACAATGGGTGCGCAGCATCTTGGAGCGCTCGTCCTTCGCCCCCAGCCCGTCCATCACGCGGTACCACAAGGTGCGCGCGGCGCGCAGCTTGGCGATCTCCATGAAGAAGTTCATGCCGATGCCGAAGAAGAAGCTGAGGCGGCCCGCGAAGGCGTCGATATCGAGCCCCGCGTTCATCGCCCGCTGGGCATATTCCTTGCCGTCGGCGATGGTGAAGGCAAGCTCCTGCACCGCGGTCGCCCCGGCCTCGTGCATGTGATAGCCACTGATCGAAATCGAGTTGAATTTCGGCATGTTGGCCGAGGTATAGGCGATGATGTCCGAGATTATCCGCATGCTCGGCTCGGGCGGGTAAATATAGGTGTTGCGGACCATGAACTCCTTGAGGATGTCGTTCTGGATGGTCCCGTCGAGCTTGTCCTGCGACACGCCCTGACGTTCCGCCGCGACGATGAAGAAGGCGAGCACCGGGATCACCGCGCCGTTCATCGTCATCGAGACGGACATGGAATCGAGCGGGATCTGGTCGAACAGGATCTCCATGTCCGCGACCGTGTCGATCGCCACCCCGGCCTTGCCGACATCGCCGACGACGCGCGGGTGATCGGAATCATAGCCGCGATGGGTGGCAAGGTCGAAGGCGACCGACAGGCCCTTCTGCCCCATCGCCAGGTTACGGCGGTAGAAGGCGTTCGATTCCTCGGCAGTGGAGAAGCCCGCATATTGCCGGATGGTCCACGGACGGCCGGCATACATCGAGGCCTTCACACCGCGCGTGAAGGGCGCAAAGCCGGGCAGGCCCGGATCGAAGCCCGCGTGATCTTCCGCCGTGTAGAGCGGCTTGATCGCGAAGCCCTCGGGCGTGTGCCAGGTGAGGTCGCGGCCCTTCACTTCCTTGGCGGCGAGGGCGTTCCAGTCGGAGAGGGTCGGTTTGTCGGTCATGTCTATGCCTACATTGCCACCCCCGCGCAGGCGGGGGTCCAGCTTGATCGGGTAACGCGCGGGAGAGAGAGCTGGATCCCCGCCTGCGCGGGGATGACAGGCCCCTACTCCCCCTTGAACTCGGGCTTGCGCTTCTGGAGGAAGGCCATGCCGCCCTCCATCGCGTCGTTGCTGGCCCCGGCGATGCGCTGGGCTTCGGCCTCGGCGAGCAGCACCATCTGGAGATTGTTGTCCATTGCGATGGCAATGTTGCGCTTCATCTGGGCGTAGGAAATCGTCGGGCCGTTGGCGAGCTTCTCGGCCAGCGCGCGCGCCTCGGTCATGAGGTCGGCATCCTCGACGCACTTGTAGATCAGGCCCCATTCCTCGGCCTGAGCGGCGGAAATCTTCTCGCCCAGCATCATCATCCGCGTGGCGCGCGCGCGGCCGATGGCGCGGGCGAGCAGCCAGGTCGAGCCGCCATCGGGCACAAGGCCGATATTGACGAAGGCCTGAAGGAAATAGGCGCTCTTCGCGGCGATGGTGAAGTCGGCCGCCAGTGCGAGCGAGCAACCGACGCCCGCAGCCGGGCCGTTCACGGCACAGATCACCGGCACGCTCGCGCGGATCAGCTGGCTGACAGCGGGGTTGTAATGGTTGATCAGCGCCTCGTGGCTGCCGCCCTTGCCGCCCAGCGCGCTCGCCTCGCCGCGTGCCGAAAGGTCGGCGCCCGAGCAGAAGCCCTTGCCCTCGCCGGTGATCAGCACCGCACGCGCATCGCCGAGGTCGTAGAAAGCCTGCCCCAGCTCGTCCGCCATTGCGGGCGGCATGGCGTTGAGGCGCTCTGGGCGGTTGAGGGTGATGGTCAGCAGCGGGCCGTCACGGTCGACGCGGATGGTTTCGTAGGACATTCTTCTCTCCGGTGAGGTGTGTCAGTTCGACCAGTGCGCGTCCTCGCGCGGGGTCTCCATGATCTCGGTAAGCATGCCGCCCATGTCCTTGGGATGGACGAAAAAGATAGGGGTGCCGTGCGCGCCGATGCGGGTGGGGCCGAGGATGCGCTTGCCGAGCGCCTCGAATTCCGAGCGCGCCTCGGCGATGTCGGGCACCTCGAAGCACAGGTGATGCTGGCCCCCGAGCGGGTTCTTGGCGAGGAAGCCCGCGAGCGTCGAGTTCTCCCCCAGCGGCTCGATCAGCTCGATCTGGGTGCCGTTCATCGCTCCATCCGCGCCGGGTGTGTCGACGAAGCAGACCTTCACGCCCTGCTCCTCGAGGTCGAAGGGCGTATGGATCTTGGTCGCGCCCATGACGTCGCGGTAGAACGCGATGCTATCGGCGATGGAGGGCGTGGCGACCCCGATGTGGTTGAGACGGCCGAGTTTCATTGGATGGGATCTCCGTGCATGAACATTCCGCTGTAAAACATCAGCGCAAAAACGGCTGCCGTTAGAAGCAGCACGATCAAGATGCCGCGCTTACTCACAGCGGAATATTGTCATGCTTCTTCCAAGGGTTCTCCAGCTGCTTCGTCCGCAGCTTGCGTAGCCCCAGCGCGATCCGGCGGCGGGTCGAGTGGGGGTGGATCACCTCGTCGATATAGCCGCGCTGGGCGGCCACAAAGGGGTTGGCGAAGCGGTCTTCGTATTCCTTGGTCTTCTCGGCGATCTTCTCGGGGTTATCGCGGTCCTGCCGGAAGATGATCTCCACCGCGCCCTTCGCGCCCATCACCGCGATTTCGGCGGTGGGCCAGGCGTAGTTGAGGTCGCCGCGCAGGTGCTTGGAGGCCATCACGTCATAGGCCCCGCCGTATGCCTTGCGGGTGATGACGGTGATCTTGGGCACGGTCGCCTCGGCATAGGCGAAGAGCAGCTTGGCGCCGTGCTTGATGATCCCGCCCAGCTCCTGCGCGGTGCCGGGGAGGAAGCCGGGGACATCGACGAAGGTGATGATCGGGATTTCGAAAGCGTCGCAGAAGCGCACGAAACGCGCCGCCTTCTTCGAGGAATTGATGTCGAGCACGCCTGCCAGCACCATCGGCTGGTTCGCCACCACGCCCACGGTGCGGCCTTCTACGCGGCCGAAGCCGCAGATGATGTTGCCTGCGTGGGCCGGCTGGATCTCGAAGAAATCGCCCTCGTCCAGCACCTTGGTGATGACCTCGTGCATGTCATAGGGCTGGTTGGCATTGTCGGGGATCAGCGTGTCGAGGGAGTTGTCGATCCGGTCCCACGCATCGCCAGTGGGGAGCACCGGGGCCTCGTCGCGGTTCGAGAGCGGCAGGAAGTCGAAGAAGCGGCGGGTGGCCAGCAGGGCTTCGACATCGTTCTCGTAGGCGAGATCGGCGACGCTGGTTTTGGTGGTGTGGGTGATCGCCCCGCCCAGCTCTTCCTGCGTCACGACCTCGTTGGTGACGGTCTTCACCACCTCGGGGCCGGTGACGAACATGTAGGAGCTGTCCTTCACCATGAAGATGAAGTCGGTCATCGCGGGTGAATAAACCGCCCCGCCCGCGCAGGGCCCCATGATGAGGCTGATCTGGGGGACGACGCCGGATGCGAGCACGTTGCGCTGGAACACCTCGGCATAGCCGCCGAGGCTCGCCACGCCTTCCTGAATGCGCGCGCCGCCCGAATCGTTGAGGCCGATCACCGGCGCGCCGACCTTCATCGCGGTGTCCATCACCTTGCAGATCTTCTCGGCATGGCGCTTGGAGAGCGAGCCGCCGAACACGGTGAAGTCCTGCGAGAACACGTAAACCAGCCGGCCGTTGATCGTGCCGGAACCCGTCACCACCCCGTCGCCCGGGATGCGCTGGGTTTCCATGCCGAAATCCATGCAGTCGTGCTCGACATAGGTGTCGATCTCTTCGAAGCTGCCTTCATCGAGCAGCACGTCGAGCCGCTCGCGCGCGGTCAGCTTGCCCTTGGCGTGCTGGGCTTCGATGCGCTTGGCCCCGCCGCCCATCTTGGCGGCTTCGCGGCGGCGTTCCATTTCGGCGATATTGGCGGACACGAGGGGTTCCTCTCCTGTGGCTCTCTTGGCGACACGCGTTGCCTTAGCGCGCCCCAAGCGTCAACGTGGCAAAAGTGGCGGGACGCTCGGAAGGATAGCCGCGATGTTTGTCTCTGATGTGCTGGTGATCGGCGGCGGGATCGCGGGGCTTTCCGTGGCCGCGCGCCTGTCCGCGCAGGCGCTGGTGACGGTGCTGGAGGGCGAGACCGCTCCCGGCTACCACGCCTCGGGCCGCAGCGTGGCCTTTGCCCATTACGGCCTCGGCAATGTGCCGGTGCGCACCCTGACGGCGCTGAGCATGGGCGAGCTGGCCGCGCACGGGAGCGTGCATCCGGCGCTGCACATCGCGGGTGCGGACCAGATCGCGGCGCTCGATGAACTTGAGGCCGTCCACCGGCACTACGCCTGCGACTATGCGCGGATCGGCCCTGACGCGGCCCGCGCGCTGATGCCGGCGCTGAAGGCCGAGGCCTGCACGGCGGCGCTGGTCGATCACGGCTCGCTCAAGCTCGATACACACGCGATGCTGCAGGCCCATGTGGCGAGCCTCAAGGCGGCAGGCGGCGCGCTGGTGACGGGCGCGCGGGTGAGCGCGATCGCGCGTGAGGGGGCTGGCTGGCGGGTGGCGACCTCGGCGGGAGACTTCGCCGCGCCGCTGCTCGTCAACGCGGCGGGCGCCTGGGCGGACGAGGTGGCACGCATGGCGGGGGTTCAGCCCATCGGCATCGAACCGCGCCGCCGGACGGTAATCAGCTTCGCCGCGCCCGAGGGCGAGGATGTGCGCGCGTGGCCCTTCACCAAGACTGTCGGCGAAGGCTTCTACCTGCTGCCCGAGGGGCGCGGGCAGTTGCTCGCCTCTTCGATGGACCAGACCCCGTCTGACCCTTGCGATGCGGCTCCGGAAGAGCTCGACATCGCCATCGCCGCGGACCGAGTGGAGCAGGCGACCACCCTCCCCATCCGCCGCATCGCGCACAGCTGGGCGGGCCTCAGAAGCTTTGCGCCTGACGAATTGCCGGTGATCGGCCACGCGGCGGGCGCGCCCGGCTTCGTCTGGTGTGCCGGGCAAGGCGGCGCGGGGTTCCAGACGGCTCCTGCCCTCTCGCGGATAGCGGCGGCAGCGGCGCTTGGCCTGCCCTTCCCCGAGGATGCGGCGGCGGCGGGGCTTTCTTTCGAGATGTTCAGCCCCGCACGTTTCGGGGCCTGATAGCCCTTCCCCGTGGGGAGGGGAGTTAAGCTCGGCGCCTAGAACCGCCGCATCACGCTGCGCGCCAGTGCGGGCGAGAGCGAATAGACCGCGCGCAGCAGCTTCACCATGCCGACATTGGCCTCGTCGCGGCCCTGCTCCAGCGCGGCGATGATCTGCCGGGCGCATTCCTGCGGCGGCATCTTCGACATGTCGCGGTCGGCGGTCATCTGGGTGTCGACCACCGGCGGCAGGGCCTCGATCACCTGGATCGGCTCCCCCGCCAGCTGCGCGCGCAGGGCCATGGTGTAGCTCCTGAGTCCCGCCTTGCTCGCGCAATAGACCGAGCTCGCGGTGTTGGGCGCAATCGCGAGGCCGCTGGTGACATTGATGATCGCCGCCTGCGGGCGGGCGCGCAGACGCGGGAGCAGCGCGGTGATGAGGCGCACCGGGGCCGAGAGGTTGGCATAGAAACACCCGTCCGACGCATCGGCATCGGGCAGGCCATTGCGGACATCATGCGGCACGCCGAGGCCGGCATTGTTGATCAGGATATCGATGGGACGATCCCCCAGCGCCGCCACCAGCGCATCGACCCCGGCGGCGTTCGAAAGGTCCGCGGCCAGCACCTCGAACCCCTCGGCGCGCATCGCGTCGAGCCGCGCGGGATCGCGGCCCGTCAGGATCACCTGCGCGCCCTTGGTCTTGAGCTGCCGCGCAATCTCGCGCCCGATCCCGGCGCTGCCGCCGGTGAGCAGCACGGTCTTTCCGTTAACATCCATCAGGGCTTCACCACTCCATGTGCGATCAGGCTGTCGCCGCAGTCGGCGATGGTGTCCTCGACGGGGCGCATCGTCCAGCCGAGCCGCTCTTTGGCGTGGCTGGCATCGACATGGCGCACCTTGCCGATCTCGGTCTTGATGCCCCGCACCTCGGCGTTGAACAAGGCGAGGATGTTGACCAGCCAGTCGGGCATGGGCCGGGTCGGGGCCTTGCGCGCCTTGTCGCCGAGCCGCTCGCGCAGCACGTTGGCGATCTCGAGCGCGGTGAGGAACTGGCCCGCCCCGAGGAAGCGCTCGCCCGCCAGCCCCGGCGTTTCCAGCGCCAGCACGTGCAGCGCGGCAATGTCGCGCACATCGACGATCGGAAAGCCGAGATCGGGCGCCAGCGGCATCGCGCCCGACAGCAATTGCGAGACCAGCTCGACCGAGGCGGAAAAGTCCCCGCTGTCGACCGGACCCAGCACCATGCCGGGGTTGACCGAGACGAACTCCATCGCCCCGCCCTCGGCCGCCACCCAGTCGCGCGCGGCGCGCTCGGCGATCGTCTTGGATTTGACATAAGGATAGGCGTCGGGGTGGTTGATGTCGGTCCAGCGGCTTTCGTCGAAGGTGTAGGTCCCGCGATCGACTCCGTAGATCACCGCAGCGGTCGAGGAAGTCTGGACGAAGCGGGTCACGCCGGCATCGCGGGCGAAACGCAGGGCGCGCAGGGTGCCTTCGCGCGCGGGGACGATCAGATCGTCCTCGTGCTTGGGTGCCTGCGCGGGGATCGGCGAGGCGACGTGGGCGACGTGGGTGCAGCCCTCCATCGCCTCGGCCCAGCCCTTGTCCGACATCAGCTCGGCCTCGAACAGGCGGAAGGCGTCGGGCGCCGGATTGCCGAGCCGGGCGCGCAACGCCGCTTCCGACTTCGCGGCGCTGCGCACGGTGCCGTGCACCGTCCAGCCCTTGGCCAGCAATTGCCGGATCAGCTCTCCGGCTATGTAGCCGGTCGCCCCCGTCACCAGAACCGTGCCTGCCATCGACCCCTCCCCTGCACGTGAATGTCCCGCGCTCATAGCAGTTCAGTTTTATATCGCAACTTATTTGAAGAGCACAAGCTCCTCGGCCATGGTCGGGTGGATCGCCACGGTCGCGTCGAAGTCGGCTTTGGTGAGGCCGGCCTTCACCGCAATCGCGGCGGCCTGCATGATCTCGGGCGAATCCGGGCCGATCATGTGGATGCCGACGATCCGGTCGTTCGCGGCATCGACGATCATTTTGTAGAGGCTGCGCTCGTTGCGGCCCGCCACCACGTTCTTCATCGGGCGGAAATCGGCCTGATAGACCTTGATGCTGCCGAGCTTGTTGCGCGCCTCGCCCTCGGTGAGGCCGACCGCAGCTATCGGCGGGTGGCTGAAGACGGCGGACGGCACGCAGGAATGATCGACCGCGTAAGGCTCGCCCGGGCCGAACACGCTATCGGCAAAGGCCTGGCCCTCGCGGATCGCGACGGGGGTGAGCTGCACCCGGTCGGTCACATCGCCCACGGCATAGATGTAGGGCACATTGGTGCGGCTGAAGGCATCGACCACGATCTCGCCGCGCTTGCCGACTTCGACGCCGACGGTCTCCAGCCCGAGCCCTTCGATATTGGGCACGCGGCCGGTGGCGACCATCACGCAGTCGAACTCGCGCTCCTCCTGCCCGGTCAGCTTGACCAGCAGCGTGCCGTCGTCCTGTTTCTCGATGCGCTCGAACTCGGCCATGAACAGGAACTCGATGCCCTTGACCATTGAGATCTGCAGCAGCCGGTCGCGCAGCGCGGAATCATAGGAGCGCAGGATCGTGTCGGAGCGGTTGGCGATTGTCACCTTGCTGCCGAACTCGTTGAAGATGCCCGCGAACTCGTTGGCGATGTAGCCCCCGCCCGCGATCAGGATGCGGCGCGGAATAGCGTCCAAGTGGAACGCCTCGTTCGAGGTGATGACGTGTCCGTTGCCCGGAAAGTCGGGGATCAGCGGGCGCGCGCCGGTGGCGATCAGGATGTGGGCGGCGGTGACGACCTTCCCGCTCTCCAGCGTGATCTGGTGATCGCCGGTGATCGTCGCGCGCTCTTTGAAGACGGTGACGTTGTGATTGCTCAGCGTCTGACCGTAGAGCCCTTCGAGCCGGGTGACGTCGTTCTGCACGTGATCGCGCAAGCGGATCCAGTCGAAGCTCTTGCCCTCGATGGTCCAGCCGAAATTCTGCGCATCGACCAGATCCTCGGCAAAGTGCGCACCGTAGACCAGCATCTTCTTGGGCACGCAGCCGCGGATGACGCAGGTGCCGCCGACGCGGTATTCCTCGGCCACGGCGACCCGCGCGCCGTGCGCGGCGGCAACGCGGCTGGCGCGCACCCCGCCCGATCCGGCGCCGATGGTGAAGAGGTCAAAATCGTATTCATCGGCCATGGGCGCACATCCTCCGCTCGGTGGACGCGCGATATGGCCCATGGGACGATGGATTCCAATGGCAAGGCGAACACCGTTACCGGCAGTTCGCGCTTGCCACTGTTGAGGTTACGCCGGGATGTCAGGCGCTCGCGGCGCGGGGACGACCGCTGCCGCCACGGCCGCGGCCACCACGACCACGATTGCCGCCGCCGTTGCCGCCGCCGCCATTGCCCTGGCCCTGCCCTTGCGGACGACGCTCGCCTGAATGGGCACCGGCATGGCGCTGGCCGCCGCCATTTGCGCCTTGCGGACGCGCCGCGCCGTTTCCGGCATGGGCGGGCTTGCCGCCCTGCGGACGGCGATCACCCTCGGCCCGGCGGGCTTCGCCGTGCGGGGCGCGGCGGTCACCTTGCGGGCGACGTTCGCCCTCGGCCCGGCGCTGTTCGCCCTGCTGGGGGCGACGTTCGCCATCCGGGCGGCGCTCCCCCTGGGGCTTGCGCTGGCCGACGGGGCGGGGCTGCACCCGCTTCATCGGCTGACGCGGTGCGGGCTTGGTCGGGCCCTCGCCTTCCACCACCGCACGGAAGTTGTCGGGCAGCGGCAGACGTTCCAGTTCCGCGCCCGTCACCTTGCGGATATCCTTGAGATAGGCGCGTTCGTCCTCGGCACAGAAGGCGATCGCGATCCCGCTCTTGCCGGCCCGCGCGGTGCGGCCGATGCGGTGGACATATTGCTCCGGCACGTTGGGCAGCTCGTAATTGATCACGTGGCTGACGCCCGGAATGTCGATCCCGCGCGCGGCCACATCGGTGGCGATCAGGATCGGCACGCGCGCCTTGCGGAACTCGTCGAGTGCGCGCTGGCGCTGGGGCTGCGACTTGTTGCCGTGGATCGCGTTGCTTTCGATCCCCGCCTGGCTCAGCCGCTTCACCACACGGTCGGCACCATGCTTGGTGCGAGTGAAGATCAGCACCCGCTCGATGCTGCCCGGCACCGCGTGACGGCCCTTGAGGATCATTTCGAGCAAGCTCAGCTTTTCGTCCTGCTGCACCATGAACAGGTACTGGTCGATCCGCTCGGCCGTAGTGCTTTCGGGGGTGACCGAAACCTGCACCGGATTGTTGCAGAACCCGCTTACCAGTTCCTTGATCGCCTTGGGCATGGTGGCGCTGAAGAACAGGGTCTGGCGCTCCTTGGGGGCGAGCTCGCGGATCTTGCGCAGGGCGTGGATGAAGCCGAGGTCGAGCATCTGATCGGCTTCGTCGAGCACGAGGATCTCGATGCCCGCGAGGTTGAACGCCTTCTGGTCAACGAGGTCGAGCAGGCGACCCGGGGTGGCGACGAGAATGTCGGTGCCGCGGTGGAGCTTGTTACGATCCTTGCCCACCGAGGTGCCGCCGACGATGCACTGCACCTTCAGCCCGGCAAGCGCGCCGTAATCCTTGGCGCTGTCGGCGATCTGCACCGCGAGTTCGCGGGTCGGCGCAAGCACCAGCATCCGGCAGGACTTGAACGGGATCTGCTTGTCGGCCTCGCGCAGGCGGTCAATCGACGGGAGCATGAAAGCGGCGGTCTTGCCGGTGCCGGTCTGGGCGATGCCGAGCAGGTCGCGGCCCTTCAGGACCGGCGGGATCGCCTGTTCCTGGATCGGGGTGGGAATGGTGTAGCCCTTCATGTCGAGGGCCTGGAGCACGGGCTGCGACAGCCCGAGGTCAGCAAAAGTTGTCATGTGTAACTCGCAAATAATGTGCGGCGCGCTTCCGCCAATCCGTAGGCGGATTGCGGGCGCGGCGCGGGGGTTCAAACCGCCCGCGTGAAAAGGGAAGTCCTTGGGGAAAAACCGAGGCGCGGCCGGGGCGGATATTGTCAGAGTTCCGCCGCTTCACGCATGGCTAGCGCGCTTCGATGGGGCGCATATGGGGGCCGCCCCCCGAAATGTCAAAGCATTATCGGTCGGGATTGATGAAGGAGCGAAAATCGATCCGCCCGCGATAGGTGCCGATGACGGGATTGCCGGTCGCATCGACAGCCGGCTCGAACCGCGATTCCCGCATGAGAACATCGCACAATTGCCGGCTGACGGTGGGGCTTCTGAACTTGCGCGACAGGGCGCAATCGGTCGGCTTGCCATCGAGCCCGACCCCGATCTCGAATTCGAGCACCTGCGTGAGCATCCCGAGGCGCGCGGCCGTGTTGCCGAGCTCGCGCACGCCGTCGAACGCGATCAGCTGCGGGCCGCTCAGCCGCTCGATCGGGAAGGGAGAGGGGCCCTGTGCACCGGCAGCAACGGTCGTCATCGACACGGCTGCAAGGACGGTAGCGGCGAAAGGAAGGGGAACCTTGATCATGCCGGCAATCCTTTGACTCTGCGATGGTCAATGTGGCGCAGAGTATCGGGAAATGCCGCTCAAGTCACTATTTTTCGCGCATTTCCATGAAGTTGAGCCGACCCTCGTAGCTGCCCTCGGTCGCCGCGCCCGAAGCGTCGAGCGCGGGTTCGAAGGTGTGATGCTTGAGCAGCACCTCGCACAGCTTGTCGTTGACGTAGTTCAGCCGGAACCTTTCGGTCAGCTGGCAATCGGTCGGCGTGCCCGAGGCATCGACTTCGAGCGTGTAGCCCACTTCGCTGCGCCACACCCGCAGGCGCGATGAGGCCATCAGGAATTCGCGCTGGCCATCGAACGAGATCAGCCGCGCCGGCTTGACCTTGGAGCGCGCCGTGCCGTCGGCCGCCTCATCCTCCGCCTGCGCCGCCGGAGCAGCACCGAGCGCGACCAGAACAGCGGCAGACAGCAGAAGGTTCTTCATGTGTGGGGGCCCCGAAGCAGGAAAATCCAGGAAGGTGTTGCCCGGCGACGATAGTCCATTGGCCTGAGGGTGCAAATCTTCCGCCGCAAATCAGGATTTTCGCCGCGATATTTCGCAGGCGGCCGATGCGCCGGTCATTTTGTTACTGGCGCACGAAAAATTGCAACCTGCCGGTAAAATATCTGCAACCATTCGTAGACTCGCAAATCCGCCGGTGTGGCGCGCTTGCATCAGCGCGGCGTCAGGCCAGCCCCGCCGCCGCCATCAGCGCCCTGGTGCTCGGATCGAAGTCGCCCTCGCCCGAATCGATCTGCTTGGCGATCGCCTTGCCGAGTTCCACCCCGAACTGGTCGAACGGGTTGATCCCCATCAAGACGGCATTGGCGAAGGTGCGCTGTTCGTGGAAGGCGACCAGCGCGCCGAGCGCGGCCGCGTCGCAATCATCGACGAGGATGGTGGTCGAAGGCCGGTCCCCCGGATAGGCGCGCGCGGGATCTTCCGAGGCCTTGCCCGCCATCAGCGCCGCGCCTTGCGCGAGGCAGTTCATCAGCAGCGTGCGATGATGCGCGGGATCAAGATCGTCGCCCGGCGCGATCGCCGCGATGAAATCGACCGGGATGAGATGCGTCCCCTGATGCAGCAGCTGGAACACCGCGTGCTGCGCGTCGGTCCCCACCCCGCCCCACGTCACCGCAGCGGTCGGCCCGTCGACCGGCTCGCCATCGAGGGTGACGCTCTTGCCGTTCGATTCCATTTCGAGCTGCTGGAGATAGTCGGGCAGCAGCGCGAGGCGCTCATCATAGGCGAAGACCGCGCGGGTCTGGCAGCCGCGCAAACGGGTGTAATACTGGTCGGCAAAGGCCGCGAGCAGCGGCGCATTGGCGCGGCCTTCCGTGGCGCGGAAATGGTCGTCGACCGCCTTGGCGCCAGCGAGCATCGCGGCGAATTCCTCCATCCCTACCGCCAGCGCGACCGGAAAGCCGATGCTGGAGAACAGCGAATAGCGCCCGCCGACGCTTTCGGGGAAAGGCAGCACGCGGGTCTCGTCCACCCCCCATTCGACCGCCTTGTCCGGCGCCGCGGTGAGCGCCACCACCCGCCCGCCGGGATCGGCCACACCATTGTCGGCCAGCCACTTCAGCGCGCTCGCGGCGTTGGTCATGGTCTCGATGGTGGTAAAGGTCTTGGAGGCGACGGCGATCAGCGTGGTCTGCGGATCGCACGCAGCAAACGCCTGTTCGAGCGCAAGGCCATCAATGTTCGAGACCACGTGGACATCGATAAGCGCCAGATCGCGGGTCAGCGCGTCGATCGCCAGCGCCGGGCCGAGCGCCGAGCCGCCGATGCCGATCGCGATGCAATGGCGAACCTCGCCCAGCGCGCCTTCGTGGATGGCCGAAACCAGCATTCCCATGCGCGCGAGCAGCGCCTCGGCTTCCTCGACCTGCGCCTCGGTGCCGCTGCCGCGCAGCGCGCCGTGGGTGGCGGCGCGGCCTTCGGTGGCATTGACGATACCGCCGCCGAACAGCGCCTCGCGCGCCGCGGCAAAGCCCGAAGCTTCGGCCAGCGCCTCGAAGGCGGCGAGTTCGGCCTCGCCCAGATGGGTCTTGGCAAAGTCGATGATCATGCCCGCCTCGGCCTCGCTACCCGGGGCGAGCGGCCATGCGATGCGCCGGGTCATGGCCCCGGTGCGATCGGGATCGGCGGCAAAAAGTCCGGCCAGCGTAGTCGGGGCCAGCGAGCGCAACTGCGCCCATGCCGCGGCGACACCAGCCTTGTCCCGTGCCCAACCCGATCCGCTCATCACCGTTCCCCTTTGCGCATGTCTCCGGCGGCGAGTAAGGGCAGAGGCGATGGATGTTAAGAGCCAATCGATAGGGGACGCCATGCTTGCCGCCGGACCTGCGCCGCGCGGCGAGCATGGTTCAGGATTCGTCTGGTTTCTCATTAAGTTGCTGCTGGCAGTCTTGGTCCTGCGCGTATTCGTATTCTCGCCTTTCTCGATCCCGTCGGAGAGCATGCTGCCGCGCCTGATGAACGGCGACTATCTGCTCGCGGCCAAGTGGCCCTATGGCTTTTCGCGCCATTCGCTGCCCTTCGATCTGCCCCTGCCCGCAGGCCGCGTGCTGGCGAGCGCGCCCGAGCGGGGCGACGTGGTGATCTTCAAACACCCGGTCGACGGCAGCGACTACATCAAGCGGGTGATCGGCCTGCCGGGCGACAATGTTGCGGTCGTGGGCGGGCAGGTAGTGCTCAACGGCGAGCTGGTGCGGCGCGAACCTTTGCGCGATTTCATCGCGCCGATGTCTCCCAATACGGGCTGCGAATGGGGCGGCGAGATCACGCCGACCGCAAAGCGCGAAACGCAAGGATGCGCCTATCGCCGCTTCCGCGAGACCCTGCCCGGCGGGAAGAGCTACGAGGTACTCGATTTCGGCCTCACCCCGGGTGACAGTTTCGCGCCGCAGACCGTGCCCGAGGGCATGATGTTCGTGATGGGCGACAACCGCGACAACTCGCGCGACAGCCGCTGGCAGGCGGCCGCCGGCGATGCCGTGGGGCTGGTCCCGCTCGAGCGGCTGGTGGGCCGCGCCGGGATCATCGTGTGGTCGACCGATGGCAGCGCGGAGTGGATCAAGCCCTGGACATGGTTCTCCGCCGCGCGCTGGGACCGGATCGGAGACACGCTGTGACCGGCCTCGATCCCGCCACCCGCGAATGGCTCGAAGCGCAGGGCTTTGCCGTGGGGGATGAGACCCCGTGGCTCGAAGCGCTCACGCACGGCAGCTTCAATGGCGCAGGCGGCGGAGCGACCGATTACCAGCGGCTCGAATTTCTCGGCGACCGCGTGCTAGGCCTGTCGGTGGCGAGCTGGCTCTACCGCGCCGGCGACGGGCCCGAAGGACGGCTGTCGCAGCGCCTCAACGCGCTGGTCAGCGGGGCGACCTGCGCGCGGATCGCGCGCGACATCGGCCTGCCCGCGCACATCCGGCTCGGCAAGCAGGCGCGCGACGATGGCGGGGCGGACAGCGAGAAGATCCTCGGCGATGTGATGGAGGCGCTGATCGGCGCCTGCTTCATCGAAAACGGCTTCGACGCCGCGCAGAGCGCCGTCTACCGGCTGTGGACGCGCGAGCTCGAAGGCGATGTCGGCAAGGCGAAGCATCCCAAGAGCGCGCTGCAGGAATGGGCAGCGGGCAACCGCCGGCAGATGCCGCATTACGAAGTGACCGACCGCTCCGGCCCCGATCACGCGGCGCGCTTCACGGTGCGGGTCTCGATCCGCAACGTCGGCGAGGCCGAAGCCACCGCCTCAAGCAAGGGCGAGGCGGAAAAGCTCGCCGCCAAGGCCTTTCTGGAGCGGTTCGGGTAAACCACGCCCGCTCGCCCTGAGCGTGTCGAAGGGCCGGCCTTTTTCTGGTAAGCGGGATCTTCAAGACAGTGCGGGGCTTCGACAAGCTCAGCCCGAACGGATATTGTTCTGATATGACTGAAACTCACCCTACCCGCTGCGGCGTTGTCGCTGTCCTTGGCGCGCCCAATGCCGGCAAGTCGACGCTGGTGAACGCCCTCGTCGGCCAGAAGGTCGCGATCACCTCGGCCAAGGCGCAGACCACCCGCGCGCGGATGCTCGGCATTGCGCTGCACGAGTTGGCGGACGGCACGCCGGTGCAGATGATCCTCGTCGACACCCCAGGCATCTTCGCCCCCCGTCGCCGGCTCGACCGCGCGATGGTGAGCGCCGCATGGGAAGGCGCGGAGGCCGCCGACGCGGTGTTGCTGATGGTCGATCCGATCAAACAGCGCCGCCACGAGCTGGAGCCGCTGCTGGAAGTTCTCGCGGGTCGGCCCGAGCGCAAGATCCTCGTCCTCAACAAGGTCGATCGCGCCAAGAAGGAGCCTCTACTGGTGCTGGCGCAGGAACTCACCGGCAAGGTCGATTTCGCCGAGGTGTTCTTTATCTCCGCGCTGACCGGCGAAGGCGTGCCGGAGATGAAGGAAACCCTCGCCCGGATGATGCCCGAGGGCGAGTGGATGTATCCCGAGGATCAGGTCTCCGACGCCTCCGAGCGCCTGCTCGCCGCCGAAATCACCCGCGAACAGCTCTACCAGCAGCTCCACGAGGAACTGCCTTATGACAGCGCGGTGCGGCCCGAGAAATACGAGCTGCGCAAGGACGGCAGCGTCGAGATCCACCAGCAGATCGTGGTGACGCGCGACAACCAGCGCGCGATCGTGCTCGGCAAGGGCGGCTCCAAGATCAAGGCGATCGGCGAGGCCGCGCGCAAGGAACTGTCCGAGGTGCTGGGGGTGAAGGTGCACCTGTTCCTGCACGTGAAGGTGCTGGAGAACTGGGCCGAGGACAAGGAGATCTTCGAGGAGATCGGGCTGGACTGGGTGCGGTGAAGCGGACGCTGACCGCGAGCCAGCTGGAGCCTTTCTGGGCTTTCGTTCGCGGTGATCTCGAACCGCTCGCATTCGAGCGATGGTTCCTTGGCGAGCAGGGCATGGAACAGGCACTCGGCGAGAACCTGCACTGGGACCTGACCTGCGCGGATTATCGCGATGGCAGTGAAGTGAGGAGGTTGCGGCAGCTGCTCAAGGACGTGATCCACGACGACGCGCGATGCGAATGCAAATTGCTGCGCGACCGCGATGTCATCCCGATGGGTTGTGATGGACAGGACGAGCGCTTCTTCGCGACGGTTGATCGAATAGCGGATCATGGTGGCAGGCAGTGGTGGCTTTATCTTTCGCGATGCCAAGCCTGCGAGCAACACTGGCTCGTTGCCCAGGAAGAGCGGATTTACGACGATTTCTTCATTATCCGCCTCAGTCCCGGGGAGGCACAGGCGATCATCACGGATAGCCGGTGGCCATCGATCTTCCAGACCTATGAAGAGGTTCTCGCGACCGGACTCGCGATGAGCCAGCCGTGCCGTTTCTTCGACCCGCTGGCAGGGTCGCTGGTCTGGACAGTGGAAGACTTGCTGGACGAAAATCCGGGGATCACGGAAGCAAGGATTGCCGAATTGCTCGGGATCGAACCCGGGCATGTGACGGCATTGCGCAAAGCCACGAGTTCCTCGTCGCCCCGTGCTTGACACGGGGCTTGGCTGCCTTCTGGCTAGGGTGCTCAGGGAAGAAGCCTAGCCCCGTGTCAGGCACGGGGCGACAGAGCTGGTGTTCACCCCCGCCCCAGCTTCTCCAGCTTGGCGCGCAGCGCGGCTTCGTCGAAGGGCTTGACGATGTAGTCGTCCGCGCCCGCGGCGATGCCGTCGTGGATGTCCTTGGCCTCGCCGTTCGAGGTGCAGAACACCACCACTGGCTCCTTGGGCGTCGGGATCGCGCGCAGCTTGGTGACGAATTCGATGCCGTCCATTTCGGGCATGTTCCAGTCGGTCAGCACGAGATCGGGCATCGCCTTCTTGCAGCGCGCCAGCGCCTCCTCGCCGTTCTCGGCCTCGATCGCGACATAGCCGAGGCTGAGCGCGATCTTGCTCGAGACCTTGCGGATCACGCGGCTGTCATCGACGATCAGACAGGTCTTGGTGGCAGCCGCCAGTGCGGGGCGGCCGGCGTAGCGGTCGCGCATCACCTTGGCGGCGGCGACGATCGAATCCGTGTCGCCATCGGGCGCGGGAGCCGGACGCGGCGGGAGGTCCTCCACCAGAGCAGCAGCAGCGGCTGCTGCGCGCGTCGGCACCGCTTCAGGCGCTGCTTCGGCCTGGGCCGCCTCGCGCGCCTTCTCGCTCTGGGCCAGCTTTTCGGCCAGCGTCTTGCCTTCCATGCCGGAACGGCGATGCGGGCCGGAATTGCGCTTGATGAGGTTCTGCATGATCAGTGCCCCCCGCCGATCGAGGCATAGCCGGCGTCATACGCGCCGTAGTCCTCGGCATAGGGATCGGTGACAGGGCCAGTCCCCTCGCCCGGGGTCATGCGCACGTGCAGATAGGGCATCCACACGTCGCCGAATTCGGCCTTCTGGTACCACACATCGAGCACGTCATAGCTCGCCCACATCCCGTCGGGTTCGCGCAGGCGCAAGCCCTCGCCAATGCGCGGCACAGCGGCAAAGCGGATGCGGGCCTGGGTCTGGTGCGTCTCGTTCTGGACTTCGATCTCAATCACGGTGCAGCCCCTGGTCTTGAGGCTCACGTGATAGGCAGCAATGCTTTATGATTTACCAACGCGCGGGCGCATCCCGCGTGCGGCGATGCTATTTTGCCGCCTTCTTCGCCGGGGCCTTCTTCTTGGGCGCAGCCTTTTTCTTGGGAGCGGCCTTCTTCTTGGCCTTCCCCTTGGCCGGACCCTTGGCCGCGCGCGCGTCGATCAGCGCGATTGCGGCTTCAAGCGTGACGTCCTCTGGCTTGGTGTCGCGCGGAATCGTGGCGTTGGTGGTGCCGTCGGTCACATAAGGGCCATAGCGCCCGGGCATGACCTTGATCTCGCCGCCGCTCGTCGGGTGCGGGCCCAGCGCCGCAATCGCTTCCGCCTTGCCGCGCGCCGCCCCGCCGCGATTGGCGGCCTGCGCGAGGATATCGACCGCACGGTTCATGCCCACCTCGAACACCTCGCGGGTGCTGGTGAGCTTGCCGTACTTGCCGTCATGCCGGAGATAGGGCCCGTAACGCCCGATATTGGCTTCGATTTCCAGCCCCGTATCGGGGTGCGCGCCGATGATGCGCGGCAGATCGAGCAGCTTCACCGCCCAGTCGAGATCGAAGTCGTCCAAGTCCTTGGGGATGCTCGCGCGCTTGGCGTCCTTGCCCTCGCCCATCTGCACATAGGGCCCGAAGCGGCCCGACTTGCGGTGGATATCCTCGCCGGTTTCGGGGTGCTGGCCGATGACGCCATCCTCGGCCCCGCCCTCACCCTCGCCGCCCGGCTGGGCGAAGCGGCGGGTGTATTTGCATTCGGGATAGTTGGCGCAAGCGACGAAGGCTCCGAAGCGCCCGCCCCTGAGCGACAAACGCCCGCCCGATCGCCCTTCCGCGGCGCACATCGGACAGGCGCGCGGATCGCTGCCGTCCTCGCGCGGGGGGAACAGGAAGTCGGAAAGATAATCGTCGAGCGCCTCGGTCACTTCCGAGGGCAGCTTCTCCATCACCTCGTCGGCCTTGGGCTTGAAGTCCTTCCAGAACCGCGCGAGCAGCGCCTTGTAGTCCTCGCGCCCGTCGGAGACGACGTCGAGCTCGTCCTCCATGCCCGCCGTGAAATCATAGGCGACATAGGTGGGGAAGAAGCGTTCGAGGAAGGCGGTCAGCAGCCGGCCCGATTCCTCGGCGAAGAAGCGGTTCTTCTCCATGCGGACATAGGCGCGGTCGCGCAGGGTCTGGATGGTCGAGGCATAGGTGGAGGGCCGCCCGATGCCGAGCTCCTCCAGCCGCTTGACCAGCGACGCTTCGGAAAAGCGCGGCGGCGGCTGGGTGAAGTGCTGGGTCGCCTCGACGCTCCGCTTGGCCGGGCAGTCGCCCGACTTCATTTGCGGCAGCAGCCCGCCGTCCTCGTCCTCGCTGTCGTCGAGGCCTTCCTGATAGACCGCGAGGAAGCCCGGGAAACGGATCACCTGGCCGGTGGCGCGCAGCTCGTGCTGGCCGGTCGCATCGCGGAAGGTGACGGTGGTGCGCTCGAGCTGTGCGCCGGCCATCTGGCTCGCCATGGCGCGCTTGAAGATCAGATCGTAGAGCTTGGCCTCGTCGCCCGTCCCTGCCCGCTCGCGGGTGAAATCGGTCGGCCGGATCGCCTCGTGCGCTTCCTGCGCGTTCTTGGCCTTGGTGCTGTAGAAGCGCGGCTTTTCGGGCAGGTAGGCAGCATCGTAGCGCGCCCCGATGGCATCGCGCAGCGCCATGATCGCGCCCGCATCCATCTGCACGCCGTCAGTCCGCATATAGGTGATCGCGCCCGCCTCGTAGAGGCTCTGGGCGAGGCGCATGGTGTGCTGCGCCGAATAGCCGAGCTTGCGCGCGGCCTCCTGCTGCAGGGTCGAGGTGGTGAACGGCGGCGCGGGGTTGCGCTTCAGGGGCTTGGTCTCGACCCCCTCGACGGTGAAGCGCCCGGCTTCCACGGCGGCCTTGGCTTCGAGCGCAATGCCCTGATTGCCGAGGCTGAGGCGCTCCAGCTTCACGCCCTTGAACTTGACGAGGCGCGCGTCGAACGCGGTGCCGCCGTGCTGCATCCGCGCGGTGACGGACCAGTATTCCTCCGCACGGAACGCCTCGATCTCGCGCTCGCGCTCGACGATCAGGCGCAGCGCCACCGACTGCACGCGGCCCGCGCTCTTGGCCCCGGGGAGCTTGCGCCACAGCACCGGAGAGAGCGTGAAGCCGAACAGATAGTCCAGCGCGCGGCGGGCGAGATAGGCGTCGATCAGCGGCTGATCGAGCTCGCGCGGGCGTGCCATCGCCTCGGTCACGGCCTGCTTGGTGATGGCGTTGAAGGTGACGCGCTCGACGTGCTTGGGCAGCGCCTTGCGCTTGGCGAGCAGCTCCTGCACGTGCCAGCTGATCGCCTCACCCTCGCGGTCAGGGTCGGTGGCGAGAACGAGGCGGTCGGCCCCCTTGGCCGCGTCGGCGATTTCCTTGAAGCGGCTCTGCTTGTCGCGGTAGAGTTCCCACTCCATCGCAAACCCCGCCTCGGGATCAACGCTGCCGTCCTTGGCGGGCAGATCGCGGACATGGCCGTAGGAGGCGAGGACCTTGTAGTCCTTGCCCAGATACTTCTCGATGGTTTTGGCCTTGGCGGGGGATTCGACGATGACAAGCTGCATGATGGTTCCGAGAGAGCCCCTTACGTGTGTACGCGCGAGGGTGGAGCGGCGCCGCTTAGGCCGTCAAGCGGGATGTGTGAAGCGAAACGCGCATGGTGCCTTCAGGCAAACACCTCGGCGATCTGCGCGCTGGTATCGCGCAGCAGTGCATAGCTCGCGATGCCGATGGCGGTGATCGCCAACCCGGCCACCGAAATCGCCGTATTGGCCAGCAGCGAGAGCGGCAGGCTGACCATTCCGGCCTCGTCCGAGCCCAGCACGAAACCCGTCAACGCCGCGATATTGATCCCGACCGGCACCAGCAGCGCCAGCGCGATCGGCCAGAAATGCGGCCCCGTCTGCGCCCAGGCCTTGCCCAGTCCGTCGGTCACCCCCTCCCCTTCGCCCAGCACATAGCCGTAGGCCGGCAGCCAGCGCACGAACAGCACGATGCCGGGCACGATCAGCAGCAGGAAGCCGATGATGATCCCTAGCGCGGACAGGATCGACAAGCCGAAATAGCTGCCAATGCCATTGCTCATGGCGCCCCGCACCAGCCCTCCCTTGAGCAGCAGCTGCACCGTCAGCAGAAAGCCCAGCGCCACCGAAAACACCGAAAACAGCAGATTGGCGTTGCCGACCTCGTCCAGCTGATCGATCAGCACCCCGACCCCGCTCAGCACGGCGACATAGAGCACCCCCGTCTGCCACGCCGCGCGCGCCAGCCGCACGGCCTCGTCGATGATCTGCCCCAGCCGGGTGCCCACTGCATCATTGGCATTCATTCTTCGATCCCCTGTTGCATGATTGGTTCGCCGCCCTAGCCGAACACGTCCTCGATCATGTTGTCCTCCGGCCCGAGCAGCTCGTAGGTCGCCACCGACAGGCCGAGCAGCAGGAGCGGGAAGATGTGCGCCTCGATCAGGTCGAGCGGCTTTGCCTCGCGGTAAGCATCAAGGCCGGACAGCGCGCCGTTGATCCCGCCTGTCATGGCGCCAAAGGCGCTGACGATCAGGAACATGATCACGACCGCACCGGCGATCTTGCCCGTATGGCCGCGCACCGCCTGCCAGCTGTCACCCGCCGCCGCGAACACGCCCCGCCCGCGCGCCACGACAAAGGCGGGGGCGGCAATCCAGCGGGCCACGAGGAACAGCCCCGGCAGAAACAGGGCGGCAAGCCCGAACATGATCGGCCAGATCAGGACGAAGGCGAGGCCGAAGAAGGCGAACAGGTGAAGGCGCGGCGTCTCCAGCATTCCGCGCGTCTTGAGGAGCGCCTGAAACAGCCAGTATTGCCCGAAAAGATAGAGCGCAAAGCCGCCGCCCCCGGTGATCCCCTCGCCCAGCAGCGGCAGGGCAAAGGCAAAGACCGCGACAACGGCGAGATAGGCCGCCACCTGCATCCGGATCGCCCACAGATTCTCGAACGAGCGCGCCAGCAGCCGCCCGAAATCGATCTCGCGCCGCGCCGAAAAGCCCGAATTCATGCCGCCTCTCCTGCGCCCGAACGGCGCACCGTGCCGTCCTCCTCACGCACCAGTTCGCCGGCGAGTTCGAGTTCGAGCAGCGCCATGTGGACCTCGGCCACGCTCGCGCCAGACTGGCGGATCAGCTCGTCGATGCCGACGGGCGCGTGGGTCAGCAGGCTGGCGATGTCGCCGGACAGATCGGCGCGCGCCTCGCCCCAGTCGAGCTTGGCGAGTTCGGCATAGTCGAAATCGACCGCCCCCTCGCTGACCCGGAAGCGCGAGCGCGGGGCGCCGGTGAAGCTTTGCAGCAGCTCGATCACCTCGTCCGGCGTCTGCACCAGCACCGCGCCTTCGCGGATCAGCTGGTTGCACCCGAGGCTGCGCGCATCGAGCGGGGAGCCGGGGATCGCCATCACCTCGCGCCCCGCCTCGCCCGCGAGCCGCGCGGTGATCAGGCTGCCCGATTGCGGCGCGGCCTCGACCACCAGCGTGCCGCTCGCCAGCCCGGCGATGATGCGGTTGCGCGAGGGGAAATGCCGCCCGCGCGGCTCGGTGCCGGGGGGCTGTTCGGCGATCAGCAGGCCCTCTTGCGCGATGCGTTCCTGCAAGTCGGCATGCTGCGGCGGGTAGGCGATGTCGATACCGCTGGCGATGACGCCGATGGTCTGCGGGAAAGCGCCCTCGTGCGCCGCGCCGTCGATGCCCCTCGCAAGCCCCGAGACGACGGTAAAGCCCGCCTCGGCCAGGCTCGCGGCGAAATCGCGCGCCAGCTTGACGGCGGCCGCGCTGGCATTGCGCGCGCCGACCAGCGCCACGCAAGGGTTGCTCGCCAGCGACAGTCGGCCCCGGCAGGTGACAATCGGCGGGGCGGAATCGAGTTCGGCCAGCAGCGCGGGGTAATCGCTCTGATCGTGGAACAGGTAGCGCGCGCCTGCCGCGCGGACAGCGGCAACCTCGCGCTCGATGCTCTCAGGCGACGCGGGGCGGTAAGGCCCCCGCCCCCGGCTCGCCAGATCGGGCAGCGCATCGAGCGCAGCGCCCGCAGAACCGAACCGCGCGATGAGCTGGCGATAGCTCACCGGGCCAATGTTCGGCGAGCGCAATAGCCTGATCCGCGCGAAAGCCTCTTGCTGCGAGAGCACCGGCTGCGACCCCTGGTGCTCCATCAGATGCGCGCCCGCACTACGGCTTGGCCGAGGCGCCGATTTTCGGCTCCTCCCCCCGCATCAGCCGGCCGATATTCTCGCGGTGCTGGACGATCACGATCGCGGCGATGGCGAGCAGCGGCGCGATGATCTGCGGGAAGCCCATGCCCCAGGCGACCAGCGGCGCGGCGATCACGCTCATCAGCGAGGACACGGAGGAAATCCGGCTGATGGCGAGCGTCGCCAGCCAGATCATCGCGCAAACGAAGAACGCCGGAAACGCCAGCGCCCCTAGCGCGCCGGCGGCACTCGCAAAGCCCTTGCCGCCCTTGAACTTGAGCCACGGGGTGAAGCAGTGCCCCGCCACCGCTGCCACGCCCGCAATGCCTTCAGTGCCGGGCCAGAATGTCTTCGCCACGAGGATCGGAACCACCGCCTTGGCCGCATCGAGCAGCACGGTCGCCGCCGCCAGCCCCTTGTTGCCGGTGCGCAGCACGTTGGTCGCCCCGATGCTCCCGCTGCCGATCTGGCGCACGTCGCCGAGACCGGCAGCGCGGGTGAGAACGAGGCCGAAGGGGATCGAGCCAAGGAGGAAGCCCAAAAGGGCGGCGAATACCGAATCCAAAGCAATCCTCCGTTCGTGCTGAGCTTGTCGAAGCACTGCACTTCTTCTAGCGCAAGCTCACTAGTGAAAGACAGCCCTTCGACAAGCTCAGGGCGAACGGAAGTTGTTCGGTGAATTCAGGTTCCCCCATCCTGCTGTTCGATTCCGGCGTCGGCGGGCTGACCGTCTATGACGCCTTGCGCGAAGTGCTGCCGCAAGCGCCGGTGATCTACGCCGCCGATCTCGCCGGCCTGCCCTATGGCACCAAGACCGAGGCGCAGATTGCCGCACGCGTCGCCGGCCTGCTCGGACGCATGGCGGAACGCTTCCGCCCGCGTCTGGTCTGCATCGCCTGCAACACCGCCTCGACAATCGCGCTCGGCATGGTGCGCGAGGTGCTGGAGGTGCCGGTGGTCGGCACGGTGCCCGCGATCAAGCCCGCCGCCGCGCTGACGCAGACCGGCACGATCGGCCTCGTCGGCACCGGCGCGACGATCCGGCAGGCCTATGTCGACCAGCTCGAACGCGAGTTTGCCCAGGGCAAGCAGCTGCTGCGCATCGCCGCACCGGGGCTGGTCGAGGCCGCCGAGGCCAAGCTGCGCGGACAGCCGATCGATCCGGCGGTGATCGCCGATGTGCATGACCGGCTGGTGGCCATGCCCGGCGGCGCGAACATCGACACGCTGGTGCTCGCCTGCACCCACTTCCCGCTGCTGTCCGAGGAACTGGCTGCGGCGTTCGGGCCGGGCGTGCGGCAGGTCGACGGTGCGCAGGGCATCGCGCGGCGCATCGCCCACCTGCTCGAAGGGCAGAGCTTTGCGCGCACCGCCCCCAACCGCTTCGTCGTCACCGGCCCATTGAGCGGCGCGGCCGGGCTTGAGGCAGCGCTGGCGGCACGCGGTTTCGGCCCTGCGGAAGCCTTCTGACTGCCCTGTGTCCGCTTGCGAAACGCTCGCAAAGATCGCTGTGGCAAAACGCCCCCTCACGCCTTAGATATCCGCCCGAAACCATCCGCCGCTTCGTGGGTTGTTGGCGGATAGAGCAGGCAGGAAACAAGGCAGCGCACACAGGGCGCGCCCCAGTTGAAGAGACGCGTGTGAACTACGATCAGATCTTCGATCAGGCGATCGACCGCCTGCATGAGGAAGGCCGCTACCGCGTCTTCATCGACATCATGCGCAACAAGGGCGCCTATCCCAATGCGCGCTGTTTCCACGGACACAACGGCCCCAAGCCGATCACCGTGTGGTGCTCGAACGACTATCTGTGCATGGGCCAGCACGAAAAGGTGATCGGCGCGATGGAAGCCGCGCTGCACGATGTCGGCGCCGGTTCGGGCGGCACCCGCAACATCGGCGGCAACACCCACCTGCACGTCCAGCTCGAAACCGAGCTTGCCGATCTCCACGGCAAGGACGCGGCACTGCTGTTCACCTCGGGCTATGTCTCGAACGACGCGACGCTCTCGACGCTCGCCAAGCTGCTGCCTGGCTGCATCATCTTCTCCGACGAGCTGAACCACGCCAGCATGATCGCGGGCATCCGCAATTCGGGCTGCGAGAAGCGCGTCTTCCGCCACAATGACGTGGCCCACCTCGAAGAGCTGCTCGCCGCCGAAGACCCGAACACGCCCAAGCTGATCGCCTTCGAGAGCGTCTATTCGATGGACGGCGATGTCGCCCCGATCCACGCGATCTGCGACCTTGCCGAGAAGTACAACGCACTGACCTATATCGACGAGGTCCACGCGGTCGGCATGTATGGCGCACGCGGCGGCGGGATTTCGGAGCGCGACAATGCCGCGCACCGGATCGACATCATCGAAGGCACGCTGGGCAAGGCCTTCGGCGTGATGGGCGGCTATATCGCGGCCTCGTCGAAGGTGGTGGACTGCATCCGGAGCTATGCGCCGGGCTTCATCTTCACGACCTCATTGTCGCCGGTGCTGGTGGCGGGCGTGCTCGCTTCGGTGCGGCACCTCAAGGAGAGCAGCGTCGAGCGCAACGCCCAGCAGCGCGCCGCCGCGCTGCTCAAGCTCAAGTTCGCCGAGGCCGGGCTGCCGGTGATGGATTCGGTCACCCACATCGTCCCGCTGATGGTGGGCGATCCGGTGCGCGCCAAGAAGATCAGCGACATCCTGCTCGCCGAATACGGCGTATATGTGCAGCCGATCAACTTCCCCACCGTGCCGCGCGGCACCGAGCGTCTGCGCTTCACCCCCGGGCCGTTCCACACCGAAGCGATGATGGACGAACTGACGGCCGCGCTGGTGGAAATCTGGGACCGATTGGAGCTGGAGCTGGCGGAAGCGGCCTGATCGCTCCCCGCTGCCGTAGCGTCCTTTGTGACAGCGGTTTTCTTCGCTAGCACTCCTCCCGAAACAGATTCGGGAGAGACATGATGGGCGGCACGCCTGACCAGACCTACGCCGAGGTCGTCCTTGGACGGCGTTCTATCCGCGGCTACCTCAAGAAGCCCGTGCCGCGCGCGCTGATCGAGGAAGTGCTGACGCTGGCGATGCGCTCGCCCTCGTCGATGAACACCCAGCCCTACCACTTCCATGTCATTACCGGCGAGCCGCTCGACCGCATCCGCAAGGGCAACACCGAGCGCATTCTCGCAGGCGAGCCCGACAGCCGCGAATTCCGCCGCGGCGAGCCCTTCGCGGGCGTCCACCGCGAGCGGCAGGTCGGCTGCGCGATCCAGCTGTTCGAAGCGATGGGCATCGGGCGCGACGACAAGGAAAAGCGGCAGGACTGGGTGCTGCGCGGCTTCCGCCAGTTCGACGCGCCGGTCTGCGTGATCATCACCTATGACCGCGAGCTTGATGGCTCCGACGACACGCCGTTCGATTGCGGCGCTGTCACCACCGCGCTGGTCAACGCTGCATGGTCGCGAGGTCTGGGCTGCGTGATCAACTCGCAAGGCATCATGCAGTCGCCGGTGGTGCGCGAGCACGCGGGCATCCCGGAAGATCAGGTGATCATGAAGGCCGTCGCGATGGGCTGGCCCGATCCCGACTTCCCCGCCAACCCGGTGAAGATCACCCGCCGCAGCGTCGACGAGGCGGCGCGCTTCGTCGGGTTCGACTGAGCGGTTGCCGCCAGTCCGAAGCTGCCAGATTGATCACGAGCAAACTTTGCCTTGCGCTTCCCTGCTAGAAAACCGCTGATCTGACCGGCTGACATGATGCCATGAAGTCGGTCAGGCAGTCTGGAGGGAAGGCCTAT
The DNA here is from genome assembly GCA_027531395.1 of Porphyrobacter sp. Taxonomy (GTDB): domain Bacteria; phylum Pseudomonadota; class Alphaproteobacteria; order Sphingomonadales; family Sphingomonadaceae; genus Erythrobacter. Next base: position 1,129,047 of record JAPZRO010000004.1, read on the forward strand.
GAAGATCGAACACGGCACGCTGGTGATGGTCGCCGATGGCGCGCAGGCGCTTGTTTTCCGGAACGAGGGGGACGGGAAATATCCCGTGCTCGAAACCCTTTCGCACGCGCGGAACGACAATCCCGCAACCCGCGAGCAGGGCAGCGACGCGCCCGGACGGACGCATTCCAGCACAGGCGCGCGCCGCAGCGCCTTTGGCGATACGGACTGGCACCAGCAATCCGAGGACGACTTTGCGCGCCACGCCGCAGACGTGCTCGAGCAGGCGGCCAGCACGCATCCGCAGGAAGGAATTATCGTCGTCGCGGCGCCAAGGACGCTGGGCACGTTGCGCAAGCACTATGGCGGCGCCACCGCGAAGCAGCTGGTGGCGGAAATCAACAAGGATCTCGTCGGCCACACGACCGATGATGTGATCGCCGTGCTGATGGCGCATCAGACCGGTTGAGGCATCGCCGCCGCCCTGCTGTGTCAGCCGGGCGGCTTCATAAGACTTAGCGCAAGGACACCACGTTGTCGGCCGCCTCGCGCTGGCGCGAGCCGTCGAACAGGCTCATCATCGGCTCGTCGGCGACGGTCACCACCTGCGCCGCGCCATAGCCGTTGAAGCCGGTCTTCATCGCCGCGCCATAGGCACCGATCATGCCGATCTCGATGTAGTCGCCTGCCTGGATGTCGGCTGGGAGCTTGAACGGCCCCTTCATGTAGTCGGCATCGTCGCAGGTCGGCCCGTAGAAGGCGAAGTCCTCGTCCTCCTCGATCAGGTCATCCTCGAGCGCCTTCACCGGGAAGCGCCACGCCACGTGGGCGGCATCATAGAGGGCGCCATAGGCCCCGTCGTTGATGTAGAGCTCCTCGCCGCGGCGCTTGTTCACCTGAACGATCATCGAGCTGTACTCGGCCGACAGCGCGCGGCCGGGTTCGCACCACAGCTCGGCGTTGTAGGCGATCGGCAGGGCTTCGAAGTGGCGCGCGATGATCGCGAAGTAATCTTCCATCGGCGGCGGTTCGAGGCCCGGATAGGCGCTCGGGAAGCCTCCGCCGACGTCGATCATGTCGATAACCACCGAAGCCTCGGCAATCGCGGCGCGGGTGCGGTCCATCGCCTGCACGAAGGCGAACGGAGTCATCGCCTGGCTGCCGACGTGGAAGCACACGCCCAGCCAGTCGCAATGCTGGCGGGCTTCCTGAAGCAGGGCCGGCGCTTCGACGAGATCGCAGCCGAACTTGCTGGCGAGGCTCAGCTCCGAATATTCGGACGAGACGCGCAGACGCACGCACAGGCGCAGGTCACGCGGCGCTGCGCGGGTGACGGGATGACGGCAGGCGTCGACGATCTTCTCCAGCTCCTCGACCGAGTCGAGGCTGAAGGTGCGCACGCCATGCGCGAAATAGGCTTCGGTGATCGCCGCCGGGGTCTTCACCGGATGCATGAAGCACAGCACCGCCTCAGGCAGCAGGCCGCGCACCAGCCGCACCTCGGCAATCGAGGCGACATCGAAATGGGTCACGCCGGCGCTCCACAGCACCTGAATGAGATCGGGCGCCGGGTTGGCCTTGACCGCATAGAGCACCTTGCCCGGAAACTTCTCGACGAAGAAACGGGCGGCGCGCCGCGCGGCGTGCGGGCGGTTGAGGATGACGGGTTCGTCCGGACGGAGGTCGCGGACTACAGCCAGTGCGTCAGGATAGATGTGCAACTCAAGGGACCCCCAAAACGGTTCTGTTGAACCATAAAACGACAAGCTGCCTTGCGGTTTGGAAGTCCCCTTGGGGCAGCGGAAGCGCGCAGATAGGGCTTGGGGGGGGAAATGCAAACAAAAAATGGGCCCGCGCGGGCCCAAATGTTACTTTTCCGAGACACCCCTTCAAGCATGACCGGAATGTGACGGAAATCGCTGGATTTCCGTCACCCCGATCATGCCGGCATGATGGTCAGAAAGCGATCCTAGGGGTCTGGTCGACGGTGCCCTTTTCGCTGTCGTCGAGCCGGTTAAAGTCGGCCTCGCCGAATCCGAGCATTCCGGCAAACAGCACCGCCGGGAAGGATTCGCGCGCGGCGTTGAAGCGCGCGGTGGCGGCATTGAGCGCACGGCGGGCAGCGGCGAGCTTGTCCTCGACATCGGCCAGCTCGTTCTGGAGCGACTGGAAGTTCCCGCTCGCCTTGAGATCGGGATAGGCCTCGCCCAGCGCCAGCAGGTTGTCGAGCGCGACGCGCAGCTTCTGCTCGCTGGCCGAGGAAGGCTCGTCGCGGGCGGCGGCATTGCGCGCGGAGATCACCGCTTCGAGCGTCGCGGCTTCATGACCGGCATAGCCCTTCACCGCTTCCACCAGATTGGGGATCAGATCGTGGCGCTGGCGCAGCTGGGCATCGATATCCGCCACGCCCTGCCGCACGGTCTGCCGCAGCCGCACGAGGTTGTTGTAGATGGCGATCAGCAGCAGCACGAGACCGACCGAGATCACGAGGATCGCCGAGGTCCAGAACCAGCCGAGAATATCAATCATGGCGAGATGCTCCCTTATTCCCGCCCGGACATAATCGCCAATCATTAAGGGATTGCACACAAGCTGGCGCTAGGCTGCGGCCCATGCACGCCAATGTCGACCATCTGATGCAGACCGGGCTCGGCCAATGGCTGGACGAGCAGGCCGTGATGCGCGCTGCTGCCAAGGAACAGGCCTATTCGCGCTGGACCTGGGGCGCGGCGATCCTGATGCCGGTGCTGGCACTGCTGTGGTTCGGCCCCGAAGCGCTGTCGCAGCTGCGCTGGCTGGGCACGATCGGCGGGATCATCGCGGTGATCTGGTGGGGCTACAAGCCGATCGAGGAGGCCAAGCGCACCGTCAAGATCGGCATCAACACGGCGATCGCCCGGCACCACGGGGTCGAATATTCGCACGATGTCGAACCCGGCCCCGAATACGAACAGGCCAAGCGCTACGGGCTGGTGCAGGAACACGACCGTTCGGAGTTCGAGGACCGCTGGTTCGGCAAGCTCGAAGGCCACGCCTTCAACCTCTACGAAGCCCATCTCGAAAAGCGCAAAGGGCGCGGGCAGAACGAAAGCTGGGAGACGGTGTTTCGCGGCGTCATCATCCAGATGGGGTTCGGCCGCCCGTTCCGCTCCACCACCCTGCTCCACCGCGCCGGCGAACATCGCAAGTGGTTCGGCCTCGGCGGCGCCAAGGACAGCGTCAGTTTCAAGGGCCACCGGCTCGATTATGTCGATCAGGTGCACCCCGATTTCGCGCAGAAATTCGGCCTGTTCAGCGACGATCCGGTCGAGGCGCGGGTGCTGGTGCACCCCTCCTATGTCGAGCATCTGCTGCGGCTGGAACGCGCCTTCCGGGCGAAGGAGCTGCGCGCGCTGTTTGCCAGCGGCGAGGTGATCATCGCGGTCGAGGGGCGCGACCTGTTCGAAAGCGGATCGATGGACCCCGCCGAAGACAGAATGCGCGCCGAGGAGGCTGCCGAACAGTTTGCGGCGCTTGCCGGCCTTGCACTGGCGATCAACCAGAACGAACGCGGACGGGTGATCGGCGCGCTGCCGGGCGGCCCGGTGCAGACCTTCGGAGAAAAGCGGGCTCCCGCAGTGCCGGAGGCGCCTGCGCCGACGCAGGATCAGGTGCCCGCCCCGGTGCCTTTCGCGGAGACGGCTGTGACGGCCATCCCCGTGCCTGTGCCCGTCCCGGCCGCCATGCCGCTGCGCCGCGCGCCGGGCGGCTTCGGGCGGAAAGGACTTTAGGGCTCTACGCGCCCGCGGGCGTCTCCGCCGGCGCTTCCCCGGCAGCGACCGGATAGGCCTCGCCGATCAGGCTCAGCAGCACTTCGACATTGGCGCGCAGGTTGGCCATCGTCACACCCTCGTCGAGCACCACATAGCGGGTGAAGCCCAGCGACTTCTGCTCGAAATCGACCCACACGTTGAGCGCGGCGTAATCGAGATTGGCCTTGGCGACGGTCTCGTAGGTGGTGGCGGGCGGCAGATCGAACTGCGCCTGCATCAGCACGCCCTGACAGCCGGAAACGCCGTTCATCTCGCAGGCCGTTCCGAGCAGGACATATTTGAGCTGGTCGGGGTTCTCGGCGAGCACCACGATCTCCTTGTCCTCGCCCTGTTCGAGCACCTGATGCCCGAGCGCGCCGACCACGGCGGCCAGATCGCCGGTGCCGACCGACTTCACCACCCGGTCAGGCACGAAATCCTGCGCCTGGGCCGGAGCGGCCAGCCCCGCCAGCGCCAGCGCGCCCGCGACGATCAATCCTGCAAACTTCATGAGGCCTCCCGCAGCATCGCTGCCGGGCCTCTCCCGGATCAGCTCAGACGATCCCTGAAGTCCTCGTAGTCGAAGCGCTTGATGCAGTCGAGCGCGTCGGTCTCGCTGTCCCACAGCCAGATACTCGGCAGCGCGACCCCGTTGAAGGTGTTGGTCTTGACCATCGAGTAATGCGCCTGATCGAGGAAGGCGAAGCGCGCGCCCGGTTCGGCCGCCACGGGCAGGCGGTAATCGCCGATGACATCGCCCGCGAGGCACGACGGGCCGCCCAGCCGGATCGGGATCATGTCGGGATCGGTCAGCTCGCCCAGCATCGCCGGGCGATAGGGCGCCTCCAGCACGTCGGGCATGTGGCAGGTGGCCGAAATGTCGGTGATCCCTACCGGCATCTCGTTGAAGTGCGTGTCGAGCAGCGTGCCGACCAGAATGCCCGCATCCAGCGCCACCGCCTCGCCCGGTTCGAGGATGATCTCGCAGCCGGTGTCTTCCGCCGCGTCCTTGAGGAATTCGACCAGTTCCTCGCGCTGGTAATCGGCGCGGGTGATGTGGTGCCCGCCGCCCATGTTGATCCACTTCAATTGGCCGAAAAAGGGCTCGATGAAGTCGAACACGCGGTCCCAGGTGGCCTTCAGCGGCTCGAAATCCTGTTCGCACAGGTTGTGGAAGTGGATGCCTTCGATCCCCTCCATGTGCTCCTCGGTCAGCTGGTCGAGCGGGAAGCCGAGACGCGAGCCGGGGGCGGAGGGATCATACTTGGCGACCTCGCCGGTCGGCACCTGCGGATTGATGCGCAGGCCGACGCTGACCGGCGCGCCGTTCGCGGCGGCGGCATCGAGGATCAGGCGCGCGCGCTGATACTGGTAGGGCGAGTTGAAGATCACGTGGTCCGAGAGGCGGCAGATCTCCTCCAGTTCCTCGGGCTTGAAGGCGGCCGAGTAGGTGGCGATCTCGCCGTCGTAGAATTCCGAGGCGAGGCGCGCTTCCCACAGGCCAGAGGTGGACACGCCGTCGAGATATTCGCCGATGATGGGCGCGGCCGACCACATCGAGAAGGCCTTGAGCGCGGCGAACACCTTGATATTCGCCCCGCCAGCCGCCGCCGCATCGCGCACCTCGGCCAGCACACGGCAATTGGCGCGCAGCTTCGCCGCATCGACCACGAAGGCGGGGCTGTCGACACGCGACAGATCGAAATGGGCAAAGGCGCCCGGATCACCGGCCTTGGTCTGCATGGCTATTTGTCCGAATTGCTGGGGAGAGAGAAGCGCACCACGCGGCCGCCGGCCACGTCGGTGACGTAGATATGCCCGTCCGGCCCGATCGCAAGATCATGGCCGAGGCTCGCGTCCTTGCCGGGCAGGCTGATGTCGTAGCTGGCTTCAATGGAGCCGTCGGCGGCATAGAGGCGGATCACTGCGCCCTTTCGGTCCGCTCCGTCGCGCCCTTCGACCGCGAGCAGCCGCCCGTCGGCGAGCGGCTTGAGGCTGTAGGTGTGATTCCCCGAGGGCGAGACCCGGCTTTCGACCAGCTTGCCTGCATGGTCGAAGATCTGGATGCGCGCATTCTCGCGGTCGGCGACGTAGATGCGGCTCTCGTCCACCGCGACCGCATGGGCGACATCGAACTCGCCCCAGTCGCGGATGAAGGTCCCCTCGGGAGAGAACTCGGCGACGCGGGTGTTGACGTAGCCATCGGCGATGAGCACGCGGCCGGGCAGGAAGGCGACGTCGGCGGGGCGGCCGAAATGGCCCGCGTCCTGCGCGGTGACGCCGCGCTCGCCGAGGGTCAGCTCGAGCTCGCCCTCGGGTGAGAAGCGGAAAACCTGTTCATGCGCGACATCGGTGATCCACACCTTGCCCTCGGCATCGATCGAGATGCCGTGCGGCATCACGAACAGCCCAGCCCCCCACTTGGCCAGCAGCGTGCCGTCGGGCGCGAACTTGAACACGGTCGGCTCGGCGATCGGCTCCTTGGGGAACGGCTCCTCCCACACCCGCCCGGCGCGGTGGAGCACCCAGACATTGCCCTCGGCATCGACATCGACTGCGCTCACCTCGCCAAAGGTCGCGCCCGCCGGAATGGTCGGCCAAGCGGGGTCGACCTCCAGCACCTGCACGATCTCGCGCGGCGGTTCAGCGGTATCGCAGGCCGCGAGCGCCAGCAGCGCGGCCGCGGCCCACGCCAGTCGCATCAGAAATCCACCGGCCCGGCCATTTCCTCGACCGTCCACGGCAGGCCGTGGGCGTTGAGCATCGCCATGAAGGGGTCGGGGTCCATCTGTTCGATGTTGAACACGCCCTCACCCTGCCAGTGGCCCTGCACCATCATGGCAGCGCCGATCATGGCGGGGACGCCGGTGGTGTAGCTGACCGCCTGGTTGCCGGTCTCTTCATAGGCCGCCTCGTGCGAGCAGATGTTCTTGATGTAGAACGTCTTCTCGCCGCTGCCATCGAGCGCCTCGCCGGTCGCGATCACGCCGATATTGGTGTTGCCCTTGGTGGTCTCGCCCAGCGTCTCGGGCTTGGGCAGCACGGCGGCGAGGAACTGCAGCGGGATGATGTCCTTGCCCTGATACTTGACCGGCTCGATGCTGGTCATGCCGACGTTCTGCAGCACGGTGAGGTGGGTGATGTACTGGTCGCCGAAGGTCATCCAGAAGCGCGCACGCTCGAGCTCGGGGACGAACTTGGCGAGGCTTTCCAGCTCCTCGTGATACATCAGGTACATGTTCTTGGGGCCGACCGCTTCGAAGTCGAAAGCCACCTTGTTCGACATCGCGGGGGTTTCGACCCACGCGCCGTTCTCCCAGTGGCGCGCGGGCGCGGTCACTTCGCGGATGTTGATTTCCGGGTTGAAGTTGGTGGCGAAATGCTGGCCGTGATCGCCGCCGTTGCAGTCGAGAATGTCGAGCTGGCGGATGGTCTTGAGCTTATGCTTCTTGAGCCACATGGTGAAGACCGAGGTGACGCCCGGATCGAAGCCCGAGCCGAGCAGCGCCATCAGGCCTGCATCCTTGTAGCGGTCGTGATAGGCCCACTGCCACTTGTACTCGAACTTGGCCTCGTCCTTGGGCTCGTAATTGGCGGTGTCGAGGTAGTCGACGCCCGCTTCAAGGCAGGCGTCCATGATCGGCAGGTCCTGATAGGGCAGCGCGAGGTTGACCACGAGGCCCGCGCCGGTCTTGCGGATCAGGTTGACCATCGCCGGGACTTCCTCGGCGTCGATCTCGTAGGTCGCGATATCGCGCCCGCAGCGCTCCTTCACCGAAGCCGCGATCGCGTCGCACTTGGACTTGGTGCGGCTGGCGAGGTGGATTTCCGGGAAGATGTCCGGATTGAACGCCATCTTGTGGACGCAGACCGAACTGACCCCGCCGGCACCAATGACCAGAACCGTGGTGGACTTTGCTGCCGACATGATTGGAACCTTTCGTGATGCGAATCTTGCGCTGCCCTCTAATCGAATGCGCGAGTGGGGACAAATGATCCCCGTTTCCTACACGGCGATGATGGCGCACCTTGCGCCGATGACCTGCCCGCCCCTGCTCTCCTGCCCCTTCGCCGCGATTGAGGCTTTGCGCGCGGCGCGGTTTTCTGTTTCAGGACTGTGTCTCAAGTGTCTCCAACAGACAGGTTTCAACGTCCATGGCTGAACGAATCCCCACTACCGAAGGCGTGATCGCCGCTGCGCAGGCAGTCGCCGCGATCCTGCCGCCCACCCCGCTGTTGCCGGTGACCATCGGCGATGTGCAGGCATGGGTGAAGGCCGAGGTGCTGCAACCCATAGGTGCCTTCAAGATCAGGGGCGCGTGGTGGCGGCTCTCGAGCCTCACCGAGGCCGAGCGCGCGGGCGGCGTAGTGGCCGTCTCCTCGGGCAATCACGCGCAGGGCGTCGCCTGGGCGGCGCGGCGGCTGGGGATCAGGGCGACCATCGTCATGCCGCATGACGCGCCGGAGGTGAAACTCGCCAACACCCGCGCGCTGGGGGCCGAGGTGGTGCTCTACCAGCGGCCAGGCGAGGACCGTGATGCGGTGGCGGCCCGGCTGATCGCCGAGCGCGGCGGGACGCTCGTCCATGCTTTCGGCGATCCGTGGGTGATCGAGGGGCAAGGCAGCGCCGCGATCGAGATCACCGCGCAACTGGGCCGCGCGCCCTCGCGCATCATTGCCTGTTGCGGCGGCGGCGGGCTGGCGGCGGGGTTGGCGCTGGGCGCACCGACCGCGCGGGTCTATCCGGTCGAGCCGGTCGGCTGGGACATGGTCGGTCAGGCCATGGCGGCGGGCGCGCTGGTTCACGCCGCGCCGGACGCGCCCAAGACCATCTGTGACGCGCTGCAACCCAATGTCACCAAGCCGCTCAATCTCGGCCTGCTTAAGGGCCGCGCCGAGCCGGGCGTGACCGTCACCGACGCCGAGGTGCGCGCGGCGCAGCGCTTCGCCTTCAACAGCTTGCGCCTCGTGGTCGAACCCGGCGGCGCGGCGGCGCTGGCGGCGGCGCTGGCGGGCAAGGTGCCGGTGGACGCGGACACGGTGATCATGCTGACCGGCGGCAATGCCGATCCAGCGGCCTTCGCGGAGACCATCGCCGGCACCGGCTAGCTGTGGAAAGCGTCATACAGCCGACATGCAGCGGCCATATGGGGGCCTGACCTCACGAAAGGGCAGGCACAGATGGCGACACAGGCAAAGCGGATCATCGAGGATGCGGTGGTCCGCAAGGATGCGGGGTTCGGCGACAAGCTGCTCGACAAGGCCTTCGCCCTCGCCTTCAAGGGCCTCGTCTATGCCCAGATCTGGGAAGACCCGGTGGTCGACATGGAGGGGCTGGCTATTGCGCCCGACAGCCGCGTCATGTGCATCGCCAGCGGCAGCTGCAACGCCCTGTCCTACCTGACGGCGAACCCCGCCAGCGTCACCGCGGTCGATCTCAACCGTGCCCACGTCGCGCTCGGCCGGCTCAAGATCGCCGCGATCAAGCACCTGCCGAGCTACGAGCGCTTCCATCGCTTCTTCGCCCATGCCGATCACAAGGAGAACGCGGCGGTCTATCGCGAGATGATCGCGCCGCACCTCGATGCAGAAAGCCGCGCCTATTGGGAGAAGCGCGACATCCGCGGGCGGCGGCGCATCAGCTACTTCACGCGCGGCATCTACCGCCAGGGGTTGCTGGGCAACTTCATCGGCTTGGCGCACATCTTTGCCAAGCTCTACAAGATCGACCTGTCCAAGGTGCTCGCCGCCTCCACGCTCGAGGAACAGCGCGAGGTGTTCGAGCGCGAGCTCGCGCCAGTGTTCGAGAAGCGCTTCATCCGCTGGCTCACCGATCAGCCCGCCTCGCTGTTCGGCCTCGGCATTCCGCCCGCGCAGTTCGAGCATCTCGCAGGCGACGAACGCATGGCCGAAGTGCTGCGGCGGCGGCTCGAAAAGCTCGCCTGCGACTTCGCAGTGAAGGACAACTACTTCGCATGGCAGGCCTTCGGGCGCGGCTATGACCGCTCCGAGGCCGCGCCGCTGCCGCCCTATCTCCAGCGCGCCAACTGGGAGGCGATGAAGGAGCGGGTCGACCGGCTCGAGGTGGCCCGCGCCAACATGGTCGACTGGATCGGCGCGCGCGAGGAAACGAGCATGGACCGCTTCGTGCTGCTCGATGCGCAGGACTGGATGAACAATGCCCAGCTTGACGACCTGTGGGCGAGGATCACCCGCGCCAGCCGCCCCGGCGCGCGGGTGCTGTTCCGCACCGCCGCCGAGCCGAGCCTGCTGCCCGGGCGGCTGGATGATGCGATCCTGTCGAAGTGGCGTTACCTTGAGGAGACTTCCACCGATTGCACCCGCCGCGACCGCTCGTCGATCTACGGCGGCGTCCATGTCTACGAGCTCGTGTGATGGCGAGCATCAGCCCCCGCCCCTCGCACGCCGCGCTGATGGACGAGGTCTATCGCGGGCAGCGGCATATCTATGATCTGACCCGCAAATACTACCTCTTCGGGCGCGACACGCTGATTGCGGGGCTGGATGCCAAGCCCCGCGCGCGGGTGCTGGAGGTGGCCTGCGGCACGGGACGCAACCTCGCCAAGGTGGGCAAGGCCTGGCCGGGGGTGCGCCTCTACGGCCTCGATATCTCGGTCGAAATGCTCAAGAGCGCGCGCGCAGCGCTGGGGGAGGCTGCGCGGCTGGGTGAAGGCGATGCCTGCAGCTTCGATGCGCAGGCGCTGCTAGGCGAGCCGGCCTTCGAGCGGATCGTGCTGTCCTATTCGCTCTCGATGATCCCCGACTGGGAAGGCGCGCTCGATCATGCCGCCGGTCTGCTGGCCGACGGCGGCGCACTGCACATCGTCGATTTCGGCGACCTTGCTGGCCTGCCCTCGCCCTTCGCGGCGCTGCTGCGCGGCTGGCTGGCGCGGTTCCATGTCGCGCCCCGCATGAGCCTGCGCGCAGCCGCCGCACGCATCGCCGCCGCGCGCGGTCTGGCGCTGAGCAGCCGGCGCGGGCCGCTGGGCTATTACCAGTTGCACGTGCTCGCCGCGCGATAGGTTGCAATTGACAATCGTTCGCTCGCCCCGCAGGTAACGTCTCCAGAGAGGTTGACGACAGGGGATCATCATATGCTGGCGCAAATGCTCGCGCCTGCCGCCGTTCTGGTGGTGTGGACGCTCATCGTGTTGCTGTGGATCATTCCGGCGCGGTTCGGGGCGGTGGCGAAGATCGCCGACAAGTCGGCGCTGCCCAACAAGCCCGGCGTGCGCGGCAATGATCTCGAAGGCGTGCTGCCCGACAAGGCCAACTGGCCCGCGCACAACTACACCCACCTCGTCGAGCAGCCGACGCTGTTCTATGTCACCGTGGTGATCCTCGCCCTGACCGGTCCGGACGCGCTCGATGTGACGCTGGCCTGGGCTTACGTCGCCCTGCGGATCGTGCACTCGCTGTGGCAGAACCTCGTCAACACCATCCCGGTGCGCTTCTTGCTGTTCATCACCAGCACCATCGCGCTGGTCGTGCTGGCGGTGCGTGCGGTGATGGCGACACTACTGGCCGACCCGTCCGTGGTCGCGGCTTGAGGGAGAGAGAGACATGATCGGAATGGATATCCTGCAGCCGGTCGTCGCGCTGCTGGCGTGGACGATGGTGATGTGGCTGTGGATGTACGCCACCCGCATTCCCGCGATGAATAAGGCCGGGATCGACGCCAAGAACCTCGTCGGCGGCGAGGGATCGAGCCTGCGCGGCCTGCTGCCCGACACGGTCAGCTGGAAGGCCGACAACTACAACCACCTCCACGAGGCGCCGACGCTGTTCTACGCGGTGGCGATCGTGCTGGCGATCATCGGTCAGGGCGACGGGCTCAACACCACGCTGGCCTGGGCCTACACCGGCCTCCGGATCGCGCATTCAATTGTGCAGGCGACGATCAACCGCGTGATCATCCGCTTCGCGCTCTTCGCGCTGTCGAGCCTGGTGCTGATCGCGCTGATCCTGCACGCCGCGATCGCGGTGTTCTGATAGGCCTGAGCCCTCCCCATCCCAGCGGCATGGGGAGGCACTCACAGATCACTCCGCCGCTTCGGTTTCCTTGGCGGCGTGGGCCCGCGCGGCGAGGAAGCGTTCGCCATCGAGCGCGGCCATGCAGCCCATCCCCGCCGCGGTGACCGCCTGACGGTAGACGTGATCGGTCACGTCGCCGGCGGCGAACACGCCGGGGATCGCGGTCTTGGGCGTGCCGGGCTCGGTCAGCAGATAGCCGCTCTCGTCCACCGGCAGCTTGCCCTTGAACAGTTCGGTCGCGGGCGCATGGCCGATCGCGACAAAGGCCCCGTCGACCTCGAGGGTGGAGGCCTCGCCCGTCACCGTATCGGTCAGCGCGAGGTGGTGGAGCATGCCGTTCTCCCCGCCCACGAAGCCGTCGACCGCCTTGTTCCAGAGCACGGTGATCTTGGGATTGGCGAACAGCCGCTCCTGCAGGATTTTCTCGGCGCGCAGGGAATCGCGGCGGTGGATCAGGGTGACGTCGTCGGAATGGTTGGTAAGGTAGAGCGCCTCTTCCACCGCGGTGTTGCCGCCGCCGATTACCGCGACCTTCTTGCCGCGGTAGAAGAACCCGTCGCAGGTCGCGCAGGCGGAGACGCCCTTGCCGCCCAGCTCCATCTCGCCCGGAACGCCGAGCCACTTGGCCTGCGCACCCGTCGCGATCACCAACGTCTCGCCGATATATTCGTCACCGCTGTCGCCCACCGCGCGGAACGGTGCGCCGTTTTCGAGATCGACCGAGACGATCGTGTCCCAGATCATGCGCGTGCCGACGTGCTCGGCCTGCGCCTTCATCTCTTCCATCAGCCACGGGCCCTGCACCACGTCGCGGAAACCGGGATAGTTCTCGACATCGGTAGTGATGGTAAGCTGCCCGCCGGGCTGGAGCCCCTGCACCACGATCGGTTCGAGCATCGCGCGCGCGGCATAGATCGCGGCGGAATAGCCCGCCGGGCCGGAGCCGATGATGAGCATCTTGGTGTGATGGGTGGCCATGATCCGTCTCTTCAATCCGTCAGAAGTATGCCCGCGATATGGGGTGCAGGCGCGCGATTGTCACGCCACCAGCTTCTCGCGCAGGCGCGCTTTCCTTGCCTCGTCCACACCTAATCTTGTCGCCAGATAGGTGTCGATCGAGCCGTGGTCGCGCGTCACCTCGGCAAAGTAGGTTTCGATGTATTCAGGCAGCACGCCCATCAGGTTGTGCAGGGCTTCGGGCTCGATGTCGCCATAATGCGCCTGCATCCGGGGGAGCGACTGGCGTTCGAGGATGTCGCGGGTCGGCGCATCATTGGTGCGCAGGAACTCGGCCACCACATCGTCGCGGTGCACGCCGAGCACGTGGAGCAGCAGGCTCGCGGCGATCCCGGTGCGGTCCTTGCCGGCAAAGCAATGGACGAGGCTGCCCCCATCGCGTTCGTCGAGCGCGGCGAAATAGCGCGAGAACATGGAAATCATCGCCGGGTTGACCGGCATGCGGGTGTAGACCGCCAGCATTCGCTCGCGCGCCTTTTGCGGCGTCATCACCACCTTGCCGCCCCCGCCCTCGTGCGGCGGAGAATTGCTGGTCTCGCCGTCATGGGCGATGACCTCGGCAGCGAATTGCGGGTGACGGCGGCAGGGGAAGCCCTCGCGCTCGCTCGTCCCGCGCAGATCGATGATGGTGCGGATGTCGAGCGCGTGGATCAGATCGAGATCCGCCTCGCTCGCCTCCATGTGCTGCCCCGATCGAAACAGCAGGCCGGTCTTCACCCTGCCCCCGCCCGGCACGGCATAGCCGCCATAGTCGCGCAGGTTGTGGATGCCCTCAGTCGGCAGGAACGGGGACACGTCGGCGGGGGGAAGATCACGAATCATCGCAAGCGACATGGCAGCGCCGGGTGACAGGGGCAAGGCGCGAGGGCGCGGCGCCGGTGCTACGGGGAATTGCGCAGGGCCGCGCCAAGCCATTCTTGGGCATGGGATGGTTAACAGGGCAGCAGGAAACCTCCCGACGAAAGCCCGATCCCATGGCCCGCATCCTGATTGCCGATGATGACGAACTGGTCGCCGAACTGGCGAGCGAGGTGCTGATCGATGCCGGACACGCCTGCGGCTGGGTGACCAGCGCCGACGCCGCTTGGAACTGCCTGCGCCGCAAGCGTCCCGACATCCTGCTGCTCGACCAGACCATGCCGGGCGAATCCGGCCTCTCGCTGCTGAGACGGCTGCGCCAGTCGGCCCGCCACTACGATCTGCCCGTGATCATGTTCACTGCCGTGAACGGCGATGCCGACGAGGCGCAGGCGATCTATGCCGGCGCGCAGGATTTCATCCGCAAGCCTTTCGATCCTGCGCTGCTGGTGAGGCGGGTCGAACGCATGATCCGCTTGCGCGGTGACCGGCCGCGCCACGTCGATCTCAAGACCGCGCTCGGCCTCGACGGCGAGCGCATCGCCCCGCCGCTGGCACTCGCCCGCCGTGTGCTCTAGGCCGCTTTCGCCTGCGCCTGCGCGCCCAGCAGCCCGCGTCCGATCACCTGCGCCTGAATCTCCGCTGCACCTTCGAAGATGTTGAGAATCCGCGCATCGCACAGCACACGGCTGATCGGATATTCGAGCGCATAGCCGTTGCCGCCGTGGATCTGCACCGCATTGTCCGCCGCAGCCCATGCGGTGCGCGCGGCGAGCAGCTTGGCCATCCCGGCCTCGATGTCGCAGCGCGCCTCGCGGTCCTTGGCCCGGGCGGCGAAATAGGTGAGCTCACGGGCCATGACGATGTCGGCCACCATCAGCGCCAGCTTGTCGGCCACGCGCGGGAAGGCCGTCAGCGGCTGGCCGAACTGCTTGCGCCCCTGCGCATAGTCCAATGCGAGGTCGAAGGCGTTCCACGCCACGCCCACCGCGCGCGCGGCGGTCTGGATGCGGGCGCCCTCGAAGGTGCGCATCAACTGCTTGAAGCCCTGCCCCTCGCGCCCGCCCAGCAGGCCGTCTGCCGCGACCGCAAAGCCGTCGAGCCCGAGCGCATATTCCTTCATCCCGCGATAGCCGAGCACTTCGATCTCGCTGCCCTCGATCCCGGCATCGGGGAACGGCGCGGCGTCGGTGCCGCGGGTCTTGGTGGCGAGCAGCATCGACAGGCCGCCATAGCCCGGCTGAGCGGTATCGGTGCGCACCAGCATGGTCATCAGATCGGCGCGCGCGGCGTGGGTGATCCACGTCTTGGCGCCCGTTACGCTCCAACTGCCATCGGCCTGCTTTTCAGCGCGGGTACGCACCGCGGCGAGGTCCGATCCGGTGTCAGGCTCGGTGAACACCGCGGTCGGCAGGCACGAACCATCGGCAATGCGAGGCAGGAAGTGCGCCTTCTGCTCGGGCGTGCCATTGTGGGTGATGAGCTCGCCCGCGATCTCCGAACGGGTGCCGAGGCTGCCGGCGCAGATCCACCCGCGCGAAAGCTCCTCCGAGACCACCGCCATGGCGAGCTTGCCGAGGCCGAGACCGCCGTGCTCTTCGGGAATGCACACCCCGAACACGCCGAGCTGCGCCATTTCGGCGATCACCGCGTCAGGAATCAGCGCGTCGGCAAGGTGCCAGGCATGGGCGTGGGGCGTTATCTTCTCGGTCGTGAAGGCGCGGAAGCTTTCGCGCACCAGATCGAGCGTCTCGTCGCCTAGCGTCTCGTCGGGGCGCGCGCCATCGGCGAGCAGCGCGGCAAAGGCGGCGCGGGTGGCGGCGGTGCTGCCCTCGGCGAGAAAGCGCGCGACCGCAGGATCGGCGGCCAGCGCGCGCGCCTCGGCATCACAGCCGAAGGCGGCAGGGCGCACCACTTCGCTCGCGCTCATCAACAGGCCATAGGCCAGCTGGCCAAACGCCTCGCCCAGCGCGATGCGCAACGTCAGCTCCTCGGTCTCGCCGAACCGGCCAGCGCTGGCAGCGCGCGCCGCCCAGTCGGTGGTGGCTTCAGTCGCTGCCAGCGTCGCCGCTGCCCAGGCAAAACCGTGCACCGCGTGCTGCTCGCGTTCGACCAGCGCCGGATCGGGAGCACCTTCCGGCGCCACCCGCTCGCTCAGCCTGATCCGCACCGTCTCGCAATAGCTGCGCGCCGCAGCGATCGCCGCGCGCGCCTCGTTGATCCATTCGCTCATGAAGGGGTGCTAGCAGAGCCGGCGGGCCGAAGCGAACCCGCAAAAACATCACCATTGGCGGGCGCCGCGTACCGTGCCGACCGAGGCAATCACCTGTTGCCAATCGGCGACACTCGCTGCCGAAAAGCCGGTCTGTCCCGGAATTCAGACTGTAAACGGGTTGTCCGAGAGCCTCGCCTGCGGCAACTTTAATTCACTTTGTTGCAGGAATTTGCAGCAAAACCTCTCATCGGGGTGACCCAAGCCGGACAGCGCAGCGCTTCGGCCGGCACCTCACGCAGGAAGAACCGGACAGTTTCGCTTACGGGCAATGGTCGTCGCGCCCGAGGGTGATCTGTGTCGAACAACCTCCGGCGGCCCCATACCGGCCTCCGCTTGAGATCCTGAATGACGACCTACGCGAGGAGCTACAATGCGTTATTCTGCCCATACCCGCCAAACTTCATCGCTGACCGCGCTGGCCGCTGCGCTGCTCGTCTCCGGGCTCGCCCCGGCGAGTGCGCTGGCGCAGGACAGTGTCGCTGAAGAGGCCGAAAGCAGCGAAACCGGCAGCGAGCAGATCGTCGTCACCGGTTCGCGCATCGCACGTGATCCCAACGCGGTTGCCCCGCTCCCGATCAGCACGCTCGATGCCGATGACTTCCGCAATTTCGGCGCGACCGACGTTACCGCCGCGCTGCGCCAGATTCCGGCGCTGATCTCCTCGGGCACCGTGGCCGACTCGCTCGAGCGCGGCGGCGGCGGCGTGGGCCAGGCGACGCTCAACCTGCGCCAGCTCGGCTCGAACCGCACGCTGGTGCTGGTCGATGGCTGGCGCCACGTCTCGGGTGTGGCGGGTTCGCAGACGGTTGACGTCTCGACCATCCCCAATGCTCTGATCGAGCGCGTCGAAGTGCTGACCGGCGGCGCATCGGCGGTCTACGGTGCGGACGCGGTGACCGGCGTGGTCAACTACGTCCTCAAGCGCGATTTCGAGGGCATCCAGCTCGACGGGCAGATGGGCCTTTCGACCAAGGGCGACGGCAAGAGCTACCGCCTCGAAGGCGTCATCGGCCAGAACTTCGCGGAAGGTCGGGGCAACATCACCTTTGCGGCCGGCTACACGCAGGATGACGAAATCCTGATGGGCGACCGCTCCTTCACGCGCGACAACGGGCGCGGCAACAACTCGACCACCTATGCCAACCCGCTGCGCCGCTTCCAGCGCGGGGACATCAATCCTGCCACCATGCCGAACTTCGCCAACCGCTTCCGGCTTGGCGGCCCCGGCCCGAACAACACCCGCTTCCCCTTCGGTCCGCTGATCCCGACCCCGGCGCAGATCGCCACGCTGTTCCCGGGCGGCATCACCGCAGCCGAACAGGCGCTGGTCGACCGCGCGGTCAACTCGCCGGCCTTCGCGATCGGCGCCGATCCGCGCTTCGCCATCTCCTCGGGCGCCGGTCTCGTGTTCCGCAACGACTTCGACTACTTCTCGGCCGATGTGAACAACAACGGCATCCCCGACTGTAACGAAAGCTACATCGGGCGCACCGGCTTCGGTGGTGGCGGCTGCTATGTGACGACGCCGGGCGGCGGCGTTCGGCCGTTTGTCGACGGCATCATTTCGAGCGCCTCCAACCAGTTCGGCGGCGACGGCGCGGTCGAGCGGACCAACGAAACCTCGCTGATCCCCGAATCCGAGCGCATCTATGCCAACCTGCGCACCAGCTTCGAATTCTCGACCGCTGCCCGCGTGTGGCTCGATGCGAAGTACGTCCGCACCAACACCACCAGCCGCAACAACTACAACACCTTCTACGACAGCCTGTTCATCGCGCCGGACAACCCCTTCATTCCCGACGTGCTGCAGGCCGATGCGGACGAAGCGGGCGGTCTGCGCATCAGCCGCGACTTCCTCGATCTCGGGCCGGGTATCTCCACCTCGAAGCGCGAGACCTACCGGATCGTCGGCGGGATCGAAGGCGAGATCACGCCGCACCTGAAGTATGAACTGGTCGGCAACTACGGTCGCAGCGACAACACCGATACCTCGAGCAACTCGGTGCAGTACGACCGCCTGTTCGCCGCGATCGACGTGGTGACCAACCCCGCCAACGGCCAGCCGATCTGTCGTTCGACGCTCAACCCGGCAGCCCCTCCGCACCCCGGTTCGGAGATCTTCCCGGTGATCGCGCCCGGCTTCTTCACCTTCCGTCCGGGTGACGGCCAGTGTGTCCCGGTGAGCCTGTTCAACGGGGTGAACTCGGTGAGCCAGGCGGGTGTGGACTTCATCACCACCCCGACCACCGACCGCTTCCGTCTGGAACAGACCGTCATCACTGGCCTGCTGAGCGGCGATACCGGCGCCTTCTTCAACCTGCCGGGCGGCGCGGTGCAGTTCTCGATGGGTGCGGAATACCGCAAGGAGAAGTCGCAGTCGCGCTTCAACGATCTGCTGCTCGGCCTGTTGCCCGAAGGCTCGCCGGCAGGCCCGGCTGGCACCTTCATCGGTGACGTCTCGGACAACCAGTCGCTGCTGTTCGATGCCCAGACCCGCCAGTTCAACGCCGGCGGTTCGTTCGACGTGGTCGAAGTGTTCGGCGAAATCCTGCTGCCGGTGCTGGCTGACACGCCGTTCTTCCACGAGCTCACCTTCGGTGCTGCCGGTCGCTATGCCGACTACTCCACCGTCGGCGGCGCCTTCACGTGGAACGTCAACGGCGTGTGGGCCCCGGTCGAGGACATCCGCTTCCGCGGCACCTACGCCCAGGCCATCCGTGCGCCGAACATCTCGGAACTGTTCGATCCCCAGCAGGGCGCGACCTTCCGGCCTTCGGACCCGTGCGATGCCAACCTGATCGATGACACGCCCAACCGTCGCGCCAACTGTATCGCGGCGGCCACGGCGCTCGGCTTCAACGCCGACTTCATCAACGGCAACGCCGGCGCCGGCATCTCGCCCTATGAAGATCCGCTGACCGCGCGCTTCTCGGGCACCAGCGGTGGCAACCCGAACCTCGAAGAGGAAACTGCTACCACCTGGACCGTGGGCACGGTGATCCAGCCGCGCTTCCTGCCCGGCCTCTCGATCTCGGCGGACTACTACTCGATCGAGATCAAGGACGCGATTCAGGCGGTGACCTCGCAGGATATCGTCAATTCCTGCTACGACCTGCCGACCTTCCCGAACGACTTCTGCAACCTGTTCCAGCGCAACGGGCCGAATACGGCAACGCCGTTCGGGTTCAACTTCCTGCGGCAGACCCAGATCAACTTCGCCAAGCTGGAAACCCGCGGGGTCGACTTCCAGGTCAACTACGGGTTCGAACTGGGCGAGAACAACTTCAACCTCAATGTCGGCGGCAACTGGACCGAGCGGCTCGACCGCTTCTTCGATCCGGTCGATCCGACCTTCGTCAACCCGGGCCTGCGCGAGCTCGGCGCTCCGGAGTGGGCGGGCTTCGGCTCGGTCACCTGGAACCGCGGCGACTTCACCCTCAATTACGGGGTGCAGTATGTCGGTTCGACGGCGGTTGCCTCGGTCATCCAGATCGAGCGTATCCAGGAAGAATTCGGCCCGGCCGGCTTCGCCCCGGAATACTGGCTGCACAACCTCGCCTTCAACCTCGATGCCACCGACGAGATCACCTTCTACGGCGGCGTCAACAACCTGACCGACGAGGAGCCCTACCTGTCGAGCTCGGCCTATCCGGTCTCGGGTATCGGGCGAACGCTGTTCCTTGGCGTGACGGCGCAGTTCTGATCACGCGCCTACGGGCGTAAACACAGCGGGCGGAGCAGGTGATACCCTGCTCCGCCCGTTGGCGTTTGGGAGCCTGAAAAGTCTGAGGAATTGCCGCGCGGCCGGAGGCCTAGTTGCGCCGGGCGCGCCAGCTCGCTCTTGCCTCGCGCGCCAGGGCGGCAATGCGGGACTTGCTCGCCGCCGGCCCCGAAAGCGCCGCCACCAGTTCGACCGTGCGGGTGGTGCCGCGCAGGTAATTGACAGTGACGCGCCGGACATAGTGGCCAAGCTCGGGCGCGTAGTCCCACTCGCGCTGTTCGAGCAGCCGCATGGTGGTGGGGGAATAGCGATCACATTTGACCGGGATTGTGTCGTAGGTTCCGGCGGCCACGGTGAACTGCTTGGGCTTGGCCGTCTTGCACTCCCACAGGCTGACCGAGCGCTTGACCGACGCCTGCGGATTGGCCCGCGTTTCGGTGATCACCCGGAAGCGCGCCGACTTGCTCTTGCCGATCGGCCACAGCGCATCGGGATTGCCCCGCACCTCGCGCTTGCCGGTGCCCCGCCCGGTGCGCCATTGCAGCACCGGCACCACGAAATTGCGGCTGCGCCGGTAGCTGGAACCGCTCAGGCCAGCCCAGGTGAGGCGGTCGCCGGTATCGGCGATCACGCGCTCGACCCGTCCGTCGGAGAAGATGAAGGCATCGCCCTTCTGGTAGCGCGGCATTTCCACGGGAGCGACGAAGGCGGCAGCGGCGGCGAGCAGACCCAGCATTATTCGCTGCCTCCGATCAGTCCCGCGCCGTAGATCGGATCTCGCCCGCGCGGGCCGAGATCGCGCGCTTCGGCCTCGAGCGCGCGCACCGCCGCCTGCGAGCTTGCCGGATCGGGCTTGCGCATCCGGGCAGCGAGTCTTGCGGCGATCACCGGCGCGGCAAAGGAGGTTCCGGTGGCATCGCGCACGTCGCCCTTGGCGTCGATCGAGGCCACCGCCACGCCCCGCGCCGAGAAATCGACATAGGTGCCGCGGTTGGCATAGCGGTAGACCCGGTTCTGCGCATCCACCGCAGTCACCCCGACAACGCCGTCATAGGCTCCGGGGAACACCGGCGGCGCCGCCGGGCCGTCATTGCCGGCAGCGGCAACGATGAGGTGGCCACGCTTGGTGATCCGAGCGATCGCGCTCGCGACCGCCGGATTGCGCGGGCCGGAAAGGCTGATGTTGATCACCGGCACGCCCTGCGCCGCCAGCCAGTCAAGCGCCTTGATGAGCGCAAAGCTCGAGCCCGACGTCTCGCGCGGGCCGCTGAAGATGTCGGCCACGAAGATGCGAGTGGCGCGCTCCGGATTGCTCTTGGTGCCAGCCATCAGGTGCGCCACCGCAGTGCCGTGCAGCTTGGGCAGCGGCTGACTGCCGTTGAAGGCGCGCTGGGTCAGCCTGACGTGCTTGAAGTAGTTGAGCCCCGTCGCCACCCCGGTGTCGATCAGGCCGATATCGCAGCCGCAGGCGAGCCGCTCGGGCACGCTGCTGCCGCGCCTGCGGCTGGTCTGCACCGCCGAGCCGTCGAACAGGTGGTTGAAGCCGATGGTGTCGGGATCGGCGAGGTTGTCGAGAACGTCGAGCGCAGCCTCGTCGGTCATCTGCACCGGGCCGCGCAGCAGCAAGAGCGTGCTTTCGACCGTGTCGAGTTCCTCGCTGTCGATCACTTCGAAGCCGCCCGCCTTGAGCTCTTCAAGGTCCTCGTCGGTGAGATCGAGCGCGACGAACTCGCTGCGGCGATAGCGGAAACCGTCATTGTCGGTGTTGATTCCGTCGCGCTCGTCGAGCTCGGCGCGATCAGCCTCGGAGTCGCCGACGATCACTTCCCAGGTCACAGGCTCCTGATCGACCCCCTCGTCGGCATCATCGTTCTCACCGCGGTCATCGGTGAGGTCGTCATTCCCGCCATTGTCATCGTCGCCACCGGAACCGGAGTTGTCGTCATCGCCGCCGCCGGGGCCGGAATTGTCATCGTCATCGCCGCCGCTGGTACCACCACCGTCGTCATCGCCGCCGCCAGACGTGCCGCCGTCGTCGTCGCCGCCACCGCCGGACGCGCCGCCATCATCGTCTCCGCCATTATCGTCGCCACCGGCACCGTCATCGTCACCGCCCGCGCCGTCGTCACCACCAGCGCCGTCATCGCCGCCAGTGCCGTCATCGCCGCCAGCATCATCGCCGCCGACATCATCACCGCCCAAGTCGTCACCACCACCGGGATCATCGCCACCGGGATCGTTGTCACCCGGATCCTGCTCGTCCGGATCCTCGATGTCGTCATCGCCGCCATCATCGTCACCGCCATCGCCATCGTCACCCGCGTCCTGCGCGGAGAGCGGCGAATTCAGGGGATCGGTCGCAGGGACAAGACCCATGGCCAGAGCCAGCAGCCCCAAGAAGGCAGTCCGCAAACGCATCATCTTTCCCCATCTTTGAAGCCCAGACCAATCAGACAGTCTTTAGCATGCTATTTTTCGCATATAGAAATTTTACCTTCCAAATACGAAACTGATCGCCCATTTATTCCCCCTTCCTGCCTAGGGGCGGAATATTTCCTCTCGCTGAACCGTTGGCACCATGACACGCCCGATGACCCCGGACGATACGACAAGGCAAGCGCTCACCACGCTCATACCACGCCTGCGTCGATTTGCCCGGGTGCTGACCGGCAATCAGGCCGACGCAGACGATGTCGTGCAGGCGTGTCTGGAGAAAGCGATGCTGAACTTGGATCAATGGCAGCCCGGCACCCGGCTCGACAGCTGGGTCTTCCGGATCGCCCGCAACACCTGGATCGACGACCGCCGGCGCGCGCATAACCGCGCAGGCTACGAGGATATCGGCGAGATGATCGATCTGGCCGGTGACGATGGTGTGGCGATCGCCGAAGCCAGTGCCGAGGCGCGGATGGTGCGCGCGGCGGTCGATAGCCTGCCGGCAGAACAGCGCGATGTGGTCGCGCTCGTGATGCTGGAGGAAATGAGCTACCGCGAGGCCGCCGATGCGCTCGGCCTGCCGATCGGCACGGTGATGAGCCGGCTGTCGCGTGCCAAGGCGGCGCTGGCGAAGCGGATCGGTGGCGAAGGAGCGGTCCAATGACGCCGAGCTTCACCGATGCGCAGCTCGCCGCGTTCCTCGACGGAACGCTGGAGGACGAGGCGCTGATCGACGCGATCGAGGCCGCCATCAACGACGACCCGGCGCTGGCCGAGCGCGTCGAGGCGCTGTCCGGCAGCGACGAAACCGCCGCCGCGGTGCGCGATGCCTTCGCGCCCGTGCTCGACATGCCTGTGCCCGAACACCTCACGCGGATCGTCGCAGCTCCGGCGAGCGCAGAAGTTGTCGATCTTGCTGCGGCCCGCGCGACGCGCAAGCTTCCGGTGCCTGCCAACGACACCGGCAGCACCTGGCGCTGGCCGCAGTTTGCCGCGATGGCCGCCAGCCTCGTGATCGGCGTGATGATCGGCGGGCCGCTGCTGACCGGCGGCGGCGCGGGCGGAGGCAGCGCGGATGGATCGCTGGTGCTCGCCAGCGCCGATCTCGATACGATGCTCGACACCGCGCCGAGCGGCCAGGCGGTCGATCTCGCCAGCCTCGGCACCGGCGAGGTGGTGCTGACCTTCCGCAATGCCGATGGTCAGCTTTGCCGCCAGTTCATGATCGAGGGCGCCGGCGCGACCAGCGATGCGCTGGCCTGCGCCGATGCCGGCGGCGATTGGCAGGTCGAGGCCTATGGCCGCCGCGCTGCGCCGGTGGGCGAGATGAAGCTGGCGGGCGGCGATGCGGCCCCGGCTGTGGTCGCTGCGGTCGATGCGATGATCGACAGCGATGTGCTGGTGGGCGCGGACGAAGCCGCCGAGCTTGCCAAGAAGTAGCTAGCCAAACCAACGCAGAAGGCCCGGGCGATCCTGCGATCGCCCGGGCCTTTTCATGCGCGCTGCGCGCGCCTCAGATGGTGAACAGCACCTCGACCACGCTGGCGATCCCGTCATTGACCGAAATCATGAAGCGCTCCTCGCGGAACTGAACCACGTCGGCGCGCAGTTCGATATTGGGGTGGATGCGGTAGAAGCCGCCGACACCGAACAGGCGGTTCTTGCGGTCCGAGGCCTTGGTATAGGCCACGCTGCCTGCCACGCCCCATTCGGGCGTCACCCAGCCCACCCCGCCATTGACCTCCCACTGGTCGAACCCGGGGGCAAGACGGTTGGAATCGCCGCGATCGACATAGGCCCCGCCGATCCGCAAGGGGCCGCGCCGCGCCTCTGCGCCGATGCTCCAGCTGCGCAGATCCTCGCGGGTGGTGATCGGATCGGCCTCGCCCGTGACATAGCCCGCGCTCGCGCCGAGGATCCAGTCGCCCACCGGCTGCTGGTACTGCAGCCCGAGTTCGAAAGCATTGTCGACCTCGATCCGGTCGCGCGAGTCCACCGCCGCGGCGTTGCGGCGCACCTTGGGCGACCATGACACCCCGCCGCGCAGGCCCCCGATTGGAGGCGAGAGATAGATCACCTTGAAGGCGTCCTGCGTGTCGAGCGCGCGCAGCAGCGCCTGGGTGCCGGCATAGCGCGAGAACTCGCCGCGCACCTGCCCGAGCGCCACCAGCGGCGCGGCAAAGGCGAGCGTATCGGCCGGGCCATCCTGCAAGCCCACTTCGACCCGGCCATAGTCGCTCGAGACGAAGCCGTAGATTTCGCCCGCATCGAGCACTTCGGAGGCGCGGCGGCGGCTGTTCTGTTCGGCATTGACGCCGATGATGATCCCGCCGGGCGACGTCCACTGCGCATTGAGGCGCGCGAACAGATCGACCTTGGCGTCCGGTGAGTCCGTCGTGAGGTCGTCATCGTTGAACACCGCGCCCTGCGCCGCCGCGCCGCCGGTCAGGCGGATGTCGAAGCCTTCCCACTGCACTTCAAGACGGGGCAGCCCCTCGTCGGCCTGCGCAGTGCTCGCCCCCAGCAGAGCCGCACACAAAGCCGCACCGCTGACGGTGCGCAGCATCATTTTTGTCGTCATCTTCAAACCTTCAGGAAAGTGCCCCCGTGAGGCGCGGTTAGCATAAAATCGTCTAAAGCAGATTTTGTGCCACGATTTCGACGAGATCGCCTTCATTCACGCATTGGGTGAAATCGTGCGACATGCCGTGCAGGGTCAGAAGGCGGTGGCGCGCTGGTTTTCCGAGGCTTGCGGCATAGGCCTCGACCGCCCGCACATAGCAGCGCGCGCGCCGCAGGCGGTTGCGACCCTGATGTTCGATAATCTCGGGATCCTGCCGCACCGAGCCATCGACGCGGGTGTCGCGGTTGCCTACGATCACCGTGGTCGGAATGTCGAGAAAGTCGGACGACACCAATGGTGCGCCGGTGCCGTCGCCGATGCCATAGGGCCAGGCCAGCGCTGCATCGGGCATGGCATACCACCCGGCTGAAACCACGCACAAGCGCTCCACCCGCTGCGGGTGGAACATGGCGAAGCGGTGCGCCATCTGCGCACCGCCCGAAAAGCCGAACAGGCGCAGGCGCGCAACGTCGACCCCGTGCTCCTCGGCCAAGTCATCGAGCAGCGCCAGCAGCGCGGTATCGGCCCGTGTCTGGTCGCCCTTGCGCGTCTGCAATTGCTGATATTGTCCGAAGCCCTCCTTGGTGAACAACGGCGCAATGATGGTGGTCCCGGCCAAGGCAGGGTGCCGGGCAAAGCGCATCGCGATCTCAGCGGCATTGCGGCTGATGCCATGGATGGCGACCAGCACCGGCTGGCCAGCCTTGGCATTGGCGATGAAGCAGTCGGGCTGGCCGGTGCGACCGGCGGGACGGAAGGCTGGCAGGGCAAGCGTCATGGTCATGACTGGCACTCCTCTTTCGCAGCCCGCGGATCGGCATCGGGCGGCGGGAGGGCCAGACGGACGCCAAGCAGGCGCGCAGCCCATTGCAGCGGGGTGCGTCTGACCGGCCGGCGGATCGGGCGACGGGGTGATTTCGTTTCGGGTTCGAGCAGCTTTTCGAGCCTTTCGAGCGCGATGCGTCCGCCGATCCGGGCATGGAGAGCGCGCGCGCTCTCGAGCAGCCGCGCGGCGATAAAGCCCAGCAAAGTCAGGCTGCCGGCCAGGGAGGTTACACCTTGCACGCCGCCTTCCAGCCCGGCCATCGCCTGCCAGACGAGCACCAGCGCGGCGAGCAACCCAGCAAGGGTCGCCGCGGCATCCATCGCTCCGGCACTGGCGGCGCGGCGCACCGCAGCGCGGGCGAGATCGTCGGACAGCATCGTCAGCTTGCGGAAACCGTGCCTGTTCGGATTGGCTTCTCCCGCCAGCTCGGCACGCACCCGGCGCACCAGAAAGCGGTTGATCTTCCCGCGCTCGCGGCGCTGCGTCGTGATGGCGCGCGACAGCGGCCAGACCAGCAGCAGGATCACCCCCGCACCGGCGACGAGCGGAACCAGCGCCGGGCGCAGGTACGGCATCGAGGCAAACACCCATACTCCGGCCGCACCTGCTGCCGTTACGCTGGTCCATAGCCGGACCGTGCCGCGCAGCGCATAGTTTCGCAGCGCCGCCATGTCGTTGATCAGCACCGTCAGCCAGCGGGCATCCCCGCCCTCGCCCGGATGGCGGGTTACAGCGGCAAACAGCGCGGCGCGGCAATCGGTCACGAAGCCCTGCGCGAAATCCTCGCCCAGCCAACGGCCCAGCATCAGCGCGATGCCTGCCATCGCGGCAATACCTCCCGCCGCCAGCAGCGGCAGCATTGGCGCGCCGTCATGGGTGAGCAGCCGGTCGAGCGCTGCCGCGAACAGCACAGCGAGCACCGCCTCGCCCAGCGCCAGCAGCGTCAGCAAGGCGGCCAGAACCCGGCGATCGCCCGCCAGCAGGCGCGGCGCGGCGTTCATGCCGCCACCCTGCGCGCCGGATCGCTGAAGGCGATGCGCGCAGCGGCGACCGGATCACGCAGATCGGCGAGCGTGGCGATCGCAATGCCGCTGGTCCGCTCGGCCTCGCGCGAGGCGAGCGGCGAGGCAGACAGCAGGCCCGAGACCGCCAGCGGGGTGATCCCGCGCTGCGCCAGCCACTGGCACCCGAAGGCTGCACCCATCGCGTCACCGGCGGCGAAGACGAAACCGTCGAACCAGCCATTCCGGTGGCCGCGCTCGACCAGCTGTGCGGTTTCCTGCTGAAGCAGGCCGTCAGCGATCTCGACCACCGCAATATCCGCCTCGGCTTCGGCGAGCCGGGTGAGCAGCGCCTGGGTGATCCGGCCGAGCTCCTCCTCGGCAACCCCGAAGGTCGAGGCGTGGCCGGCATCGGTGAAATCGACCGCGAGCGCGGCCCCGGCATCGCGCATCGACCACAGGTCTCCGCCCGAACCGGTTCCGGTGAGCTTGGCTGCCCCGACCTTGAAGCCGGCACGGGTCAGGCCATGGACCAGCCCGGCAACCGTCGTGGTCTTGCCGGCGTTCATCGAGCTGCCGACCACCGCAATGACCCGTCCCGGGTGCAGCCGCGAGGCGCTGGCGATGGCGAAGCGGGAAAGATTGAGCGGACGGCCATCGGCCTCCACCAGCGCGCCGATCACCTCGATCTGCGTCGCCGGCTTGATCGCGGCGTGGCGCGCCGTCACCCGCGCCGCCACCCCGCCGCCTGCCACCAGATGGCACGGCCCGAGGTCTTCGGGGACATAGGCCTCGAACTGGTCGGGCGCGTAGCGGTTGCCGTAGGCGACGATGATCTCGTCCCCGACATAGAGGTCGCCGCGCCGGCCGTGGACGTTCTCGATCCGGCGGTGCTGGCCGAGCTGCGTCACCCGCGCGAGGATCAGATCGCCCGCCTCAGGACGGCGGCCGGCGCGCACCATGCGGACTGCGGCGGAAAGATCGACATTGCGGGTGGTGAAGGCGCGCTTGGCCGCAGCAAGGCGGGCTTGCAGCCGGTCGGTACGGCCAAGCCCGGACAGGCTCTCGAAATCATGGATGCTCATTGGCAGGCTCCTTCTGGAAGGTTCTCCCGGCCAACGGCACGCCGCAGACGTTTATTCCCGGCCCGTGCAAAAATTTTTTTGCGAACCGGCGGGAATAAGCGCCGGATGAGCCCCGTTAGCTCTTCGAACCGGCCAGCCTTCACTGGCCTGCAACAGGAGCATCACACATGACCACCAACCTCTCCATCGCCGGCCGCTTCGCCCAGGCCCTGGCCATCGCGATCCCCGCCGTCTGCTTCGCAACCGCCGCGCTTGCGGAAGACGCAGGCAATGATCAGCCCGAACAGGGCAGCAGCATCGACGTCGAGGACGAGGCTGACGGCGCAGAATCGAGCACCTCCGGCTGGCGGCTCGAACCGGGCCTGCGCCTCACCGCCCGCGGCATCACTGCCCGCACCACCGCGCCGGGCGAGGACGAAGTGATCGACGGCAACGCCCTCGCCGCCGTGGTCACGCCCTCGCTGGTGCTGACCAATGACGACATCACCGTGACCCTGCGCAATGCCACCACGCGGCTCGAATTCGAGGACCCGAACCGGCTTGACCGCTGGCAGAACAGCGCGCGCCTTTCGGCCCGTTTCAACCTCCCCGGCGGCACCGCCATCACCGCTTTCGGCGAGCGCAGCGACAACATGCTCGCGGCCGAATTCACTTCCACCGACGAATGGGAATTCGGGGGCGAGATCGAACACAGCTTCGACCTCGCCAACCGCCTGACCGTGGGCGCCAGCTGGCGCGAGCGCAGCTATGACGACACCGAGAATTCCTCGGGCAGCGGCGTGCGGATCGATGGCGAATACCGCTACCGCTTCGGGGCCAACCACTTCGCTTTCCTGCGCGGCCGCTATGACGAGATCAACTCGGCCGAAGCACGCCGCAACCTCGCCCGCTGGCTGGCCGAGGCGAGCTACCAGCTCCCCGTCGCCGACGACCTGCGGGTGCGCGGCGAACTGAGCTACCAGCGCCTCGATTTCTCGGGCCGCACGCTGGCGACCGGCGGGGTGCGGCAGGACGATCTGTTCTGGCCCGAACTGACGCTGATCTGGAGCCCCGGCCCGTGGCGCATCGCCGCCGAGGGGCGCTACATTGTCCGCAACTCCACCGATCCGGCCTTCGACCGCTCGGGCTACCGCGTCGAACTGGAGGCGGGCTATGCGTTCTGATCCGCATATCCTGCCCGGCGATCTCGCGATCAAGCGCACCTTTCAAACGCTGATCGGCCTGCTGGTCGCCACCTTCTTCGCGGTCATGTGGGCGCTGTTCGATACCGCGAACTCGCTGGTGACCCAGGCCGTGCACGCCGTTTTCGGCGATCCCGGGCGTCCGTGGAAACTGCCGCAGCTGCACCTGCTGCTGGCCCTGCCGCTGGGCGCCGTGATCGTCGTGTTCGTGCGCTCGGTGCTGGGGTGGAAGACCTTCGGGCTGTTCACGCCGATGCTGCTGGCGCTGGCCTACCTGCAATCCGGGCCGATCGCAGGCCCGACGATTTCGACCGCCGCGATTCTGGTGGGCATGATCGCCGCGCCGCTGCTGCGCCGGCTTGAAATGTCTCGGGTGGCCTTTCTCGGCACACTGATCGCGATCGTGGTGACCGCGCTCGGTGCCCTGGCCCTGCAACTCGACAATCTCGTACTGATCAGCGCCTTTCCGGTGGTGGTCACGGCACTGGTGGTCGAACGCTGGTGGAATGCATGGGAAAGCGAAGGCCGCAAGCAGGCCATGCGCATGACCGCCACCACGCTGGTCGTCGCACTGTTGATCCAGGGACTGGTCGCCTCGCCGCTGCTGGTTGCGCTGGCAACCGACTATCCGCTGGCTATCCCGTCCAGCGCCATTCTCATGATGATCCTGCTGGGTCGTTATCAGGGACTGCGCCTGTCCGAACTGGGCCGGTTCCATGCTGCAAAGGAAGCGTGACATGCCGGTGCTCGGAATGAACCGTCGTAATGCCCTGATCGCGCGTCTCAACCCGCGCGAGGCGATCAAGGGTGTGAACCAGAAGTTCGAAACCAAGCAGCGGCTGGCCGCAGCCGGGGTGCCGGTTCCCCCCACCCTCGCCCTGCTCGCCGACGAGGCGCAGGCGGCCGCTTTCGACTTCGACACCCTGCCCGATGCCTTCGCGGTGAAGCCCAATCGCGGGCGGCGCGGCGAAGGCGTGATTCTGGTGGACGGCAGGGTAGATGGCGGCTGGCGGCAATTGAACGGGCAGATCCTGACGCCCAGAATGCTGCGCGCCCATGTCACACGGATTCTCGCCGGCGAGCTCTCGCTGGAAGGTGGCAACACCGACGCCGCACTGTTCGAACCCCTGATCCGCACCCATCCCGATTTTGCCCGGCTGGTGCCCTATGGCCTGCCCGATATCCGCATCATCTGCCTCGGCGATGCGCCGCTGATGGCGATGACCCGCCTTCCGACCATTGAATCGCGTGGCCGGGCGAACCTTCACCAGGGCGCAGTCGGGGCAGCGATCGACTTCCGCGATGGCGCGATTTTCCGTGCGGTGCTCGGTCAGGAGCCAGTGTTCGATCACCCTTCGACCGGAGCCGGCCTGATCGGTGCGGCGATCCCGCACGGGCGCGACGTGATCGATGCCGCGCGCCGCTGCTCGGGTGCGCTGGGTTTGGGCTATGTCGGGGTCGATCTCGTGATCGATGCGGAGCGCGGCGTGCAGGTGCTCGAATGCAATGCCTATCCGGGGCTCGAGATCCAGAACGTCAATGGTGCTGGCCTTGCCGGGCGGATTGCCATGGTCGAGCGCCGGCGCCGCGAACGCGAGCGCGAACTGCGCAGGCAGCAGCGCGGCAGGCACCGTGGCACGATGCGTCCGCTCGCCGGTATCGGCGAGACCTTGCTCGCCACGACGGGACAGCTGGTCGGCGCGTTGAGGGAGCCCGTCCAGCTCGCGGCCTGACGGGCGACAATTTTCTGTCCCTGATCGGGAATAAGCTCTTCTCCTGAAACGTTCTTCTGATGCCGGCCCGGTTTCCCCCTTACCGGGTCGGCATCAGAACCCGCCCGAGGTGGATGGCGGGGCCTTTCCTTCTGCTCAGGAGATGCCCGTGCATGACACGTCCCTTCCGCTTGCGCTCCTGCATGGGAAACATCCGGCAATCTCGGCGAACGAGATGGTGAGCACAGATCGCCTGAATTAAATCGCGAGATCCATCCGTTTTCCAATCGACCGGTTCGAGAAGCACCGGGAGATACTGGAACGGAGACCATGCCAGCCTTAATCGATCATGATGCCCGCCGCGCCGCGCTTGCGGAGATCGCGGCCGATCTGGTGGCCAGCGGCGGAGCCGAGGCTGCAACCGTGCGCGCGGTGGCGGCTGCGGCCGGGTTCAGCACCAAGGCCGTGACGCATTACTTTCCCGACAAGCGCGCCCTGATGCTACTCACCTATCGCCACGCGGCCTTGAGCTCGCAAGCCCGCACCGATGCCTCGCAGCCAGCCGTTGGAGGCGGTGACATCAGAGCGCTGCTCCACGCCCTGCTGCCGATCGACCCGAAGGTCGAACGCGACTGGCGGGTGTGGTTCTCGTTCTGGGGTATCGCGATTGCCGACCCGGAGTTCGCCGCCGAACAGCGCGGGCGGATGCGCGATTTCGTCGATCAGATCGCGGCCATCCTCGCGGCCGATCCGGCCTGCGGCCATCTGGCTGAAGAGCAACGCCCCGCCATCGCCAGCGCGCTGCTTGCCGCGCTGTTCGGGACCGTCACTCAGGCGATTTTCGATCCCGAAACATGGCCCGCCGCGCGGCAGAGCGAGGCGATCGACGAGGCGCTGACGCGGATTGCGGGTCTGGTTTCCAAGAAAAGAAGGGATGAAGGATGAGCGGACGTTACGAAGGAAAGACCGTGGCCGTCACCGGCGCGGGCGAGGGAATGGGCCGGGCAATGGCGCTGGCCTTCGCCCGCGAGGGTGCGGCGGTAATGGCCTGCGATGTCAACGCCGCGGGTCTCGAGGCGACCGCGGCCCAGCTCGGGGCAGCGTCGGGCAGCATTAACGAATACACCTGTGCTGAAGGTTGTCGCGCCGAGGAGTAGGGGCACTAATCCAGCCAATGAACACCGCACCCAACGCGCAAAATCGTATGGGGGAAGGAAGCGCCGGGACTCCTAACCCCATTGGGGGGTGCCCCTCGGGTGGGGTGCATCTGGCAGAGATTTTGAGAGGGGGGGCCTATGCAATCAACCTCAACCTCAAGCGCCAGCCGAAAGGCGGGTTCAAAGGTGGGTAACTGAATAATCCCCGTGCAAGGGACTGATTTCATTGAATGTATGGCGGAGAGGGTGGGATTCGAACCCACGTTACCGTTGCCGGTAAACCGCATTTCGAGTGCGGCGCATTCGACCACTCTGCCACCTCTCCGCGAGGCCTGTCGCGCCTGAATGAGCCGCTTGGTCGATGCGGCAGGCGACAGGAAGCGCGCCCGTTAGCGCAGGGTTTGCGCCTTGCCAAGTCCCGACACACCACAAAATGCGGGCATATCTCGCACCCGCACAAAAGCCGCGCTTGTTTTGGCCGCGCAAAGGTCCATATTGCCCGCATGGAACGCGCAGAGTTCTTCTCGAGTCAGGCAGGCCGCACGATCATTGCCCCGCGCCAGACCCGCGCCCGCTTCGGCATCGGCGATGTGGTGCGCCACCGCCTGTTCGGCTTCCGCGGCGTGGTGTTCGACATCGATCCGGTCTTCGCCAATTCCGAGGAATGGTACCAGTCGATCCCCGAGGACATCCGTCCGCGGCGTGACCAGCCGTTCTATCACCTGCTCGCCGAGAACGACGATTCGTCCTATGTGGCCTATGTCAGCCAGGGCAACCTGCTGGCCGATCCCGAGGGCGGCCCGGTCGATCACCCGACGGTGCGCCAGCTGTTCGAGAGCTTCAAGGACGGCCGCTACCGGATGCGGGCCTCGCTTACACATTGACAACCTTGCCCCGCTAAAACGGGGCCATGATCGAACGCCTCTCTCCCGATCGCGATACGACGCCGATGGACCGGTTGCGGCTGGCGCTTGAACGCGAGCTGGGGCCGGACGAGGTCGTGGTGTGGCACGGCTGGCAACTCGCCCGCATCCAGCCGCGGATGTTCCTGATCTACATCTTCGCCATTCCCTGGACCGTCTTTTCGCTGGCGTGGACCGGAATTGCGGCCGCCGCGATCATGGGCGCAGGCGAGGACGGGCCCGGCCTGATCGGCTGGGCCTTCCCGCTGTTCGGTATGCCCTTCATCGCCATTGGGATGTGGATGCTGACCGGCCCCTTCCTGCCGCTCCTACAGCGCGGACGGGTGCTCTATGTCGTTACCGACCGCCGGGTGCTCAAACTGAGCCTCTTGCGGGAACTGTCGGTGGGAACCGTGCCCGCTGCCCGCATCGGGCCCATCCAGCGCCGCGAACAGCGCGACGGCACCGGCACGCTGCAACTCGCGGTCAAGGTCGGGCGCGACAGTGACGGCGACCGCCAGACCGAGCACTTCATCATCGGCGAGGTGGACGACGTGCACGGCGCGCAGGCCGCGATCAGCCGCATCGCGCGGCCTGCCGGCGCAACAGCCTAGCTCTTGAGCTTCCACCCACTGCGCAGCAGGCCATAGACCGCCGCCGCCATCACCAGATTGAGCGCCAGCAGCCCCGCCCCGGCAGCCACCACGGCCTGCGCCCCGCCGATGTCGCTCTGCCCGAGGAAGCCATAGCGGAACCCCGAGATCACGTAGAAGAACGGGTTCAACCGGCTCACCGTCTGGAACGCCTCGTGGAGGTTCTCGATCACATAGAACGTGCCCGACAGGAGCGAGGCGGGCGCAATGATGAAATTCGAGATCGCAGCGGTGTGATCGAACTTCTCGGCCCAGATCGACGTGGCAAGACCGATAGTCGCCAGCATCAGCGACCCCATCAGGCCGAACCACAAGGCCGCCCACGGGTGCGCCATGCCGAGCGAAACCCCCGGCCACAGTGCCATCGCCAGCGCGACGGCGCACCCCACGGCCAGCGCGCGGGTGAGCGCGGCACCGAGGATTGCCGCCATCAGCTCGCCCGAGGACAGCGGCGGCATCAGGTAGTCGATGATCGTGCCCTGCATCTTGCCGCCCAGCAACGAGAAGGACGAATTGGCGAAAGCGTTCTGCATCATCGCCATCACGATCAGGCCCGGCGCGACGAAGCTGGCGAAGGGCACGCCCAGCACTTCGCGCCCCTCGCGGCCCAGCGCGACGGTGAAGATCACCAGAAACAGCAGCGTGGTGAAGGCCGGTGCCCAGATCGTCTGCGTCTGCACCTTGAGAAACCGGCGCACCTCCTTCATATAGAGGGCGAAGAGACCCACGCGGTTGACCCCGGTGATCACCGGAACGCCGCGCGGGGAAAACCGGGTGCTCCCGCCGGTCTTGTCATGAGCCATGATTTCCGTCACGGGGGCGGCGTTGCCATTGGGGTTCGCTGGAGCAGTATCGGCCATGGCCTCAGCGCCTAGGCCGGAAGGGCTTCCGTGACAAGCATGGCTCCCGGCAAACGGGCCGGCGCGCAGGCACAGGATACAGGAACAGGTAGGTTTTATGAGCTGGACGGACGAGCGCATCGCGACGCTCAGGAAAATGTGGGAAGGCGGCGCCACCGCCAGCGAGATCGCGACCGAACTGGGCGGGGTCAGCCGCAATGCGGTGATCGGCAAGGCGCACCGGCTCGGGCTCAAGGCGCGCCCTTCCCCGGTCAAGGCCAACGAGAAGAAGGCCAAGCCCGCAGCTCCCAAGAAGCCGGCCGCACCCGCGCCCAAGCCCGATAGCGAAGCGCGCGGCGAGACGGTCGAACGGATGGCCGCTCCCGCGCCCGAGCGTGCGGCCGCGCGTCCCGCGCCGGCAGCACCTGCGCGCAGCCCGTCCGAGGATGGCGCTGCCGGCGCCAACCCCTCGCAGCCGGTGCCCAATCCGCAGGCCGATCTGCCCAAGATCGTCTCGGTCGGCCCGGGCGGCTTCCTGCGTCAGGGCCCGGGCGACCAGCAGGCGCCGATCCCCCCTGCGCCGCCGCGCCGTCTCGTGCCGGCCAAGCCCAGCCCCGAGATTGCCGGGAAGACGACCCTGCTCGATCTGTCGGACAAGGTCTGCCGCTGGCCGATGGGCCATCCGGGCGAGCCTGATTTCCACTTCTGCGGCGAGCAGGTGAACCCGGGCTTCCCCTATTGCGTCGAGCATTGCGGCCGTGCCTATCAGGCCCAGCTGCCGCGCGGCGTGCGCCGTCCGCCCCCGCCGCTGCCTTTCGGCGGCCCCCGAGTCCGCTGACGCGTGCGTAAACGCCTGCGCTGACACCCGCCCCTCGGGATCCGTCGATGCGGCCCCCAATCCGTTCAGCTTCAGCGCTGCTTTGCTGAAGTTGGAGACACATGAGACACTGTCCTGAACCGAAAAACCGCTCGGGCGCAGACGCGCCGGTGCGGAGTTCGGTCGGGGCAGGAAACGGTGCGCGCAGTGCATTCCTGCACTGTGGACCGCAAGGTGCGCAGTAGGAAAGCCACAAGCTTCGCAAGGCCTTAAGCCGGCCTTAAACGGTCCGATCTTAAGTCGGCTTGTGATGAACAGGATCGCCCTCCCCCTCCTTGCTCTGCTCGCGTTGACGGGCTGCGGCCCTTCGCCCTTCCCCGATGCGAACTTCGACGGTTCGATCGAGGACCGTTCGCGTTTCATCGCCAACGGGATGCAATATGTGCTCCCGCAGGAAGAGAACGGAATGACGATCGTCGCTGCCCGCGCCGAGGGCCGCGAGCTGGTGCTCGAGGTCGAGACCAGCCTGTCCGGCTATGCCACGATCACCGATACCGCGCTCACCAAGTCGCTGCGTCCGGTGCTGTGCGGCGAAGGCTATCGCGGCTTCATCGAGGCCGGCGGCGTGGTGCGTTTCGACTTCCGCGATCCGCAGACGGGCAAGACCGCGGGGCCGGGCAGGGTCGCAAGCTGCCACGGGGTCTGATCGCAAGCCCCTTGCCCGCCGCGCAGCGGGACCGCTAGTGCTTGGGCATGACCTGCCGGATTCCCCTCGCCCTCGCCGCCGCGGCGCTGCTTGCCGCGCCCTATCCTGCCCTTGCCGCCCTGCCTGAACCGGTGCGCGCGATGATCGATGCCGCGATCGCCACGGGTGACGAAACGAAGGTGCGCACGGTGGTCGAGCTGGCCAAGCAGACCAATCCCGATGACGCGGCCGAAATCGATACGATGCTGACCGCCTTCGAGACCCGGCTGGCGGAGGCCAAGGCCGCCGAGGCCGCGGCCAAGGAAGCCGCGATCCGCTCGGCCAGTCTGTTCGAGAACTGGTCGGGCAAGGGCGAATTCGGCGCCTTCCGCGCCACCGGCAACACCTCGAACAGTGGCGTCACCGCCGGTCTGACGGTCGACCGGCAGGGCATCGCGTGGCGCCACCGGCTGACCGGACGGGTCGATTACCAGCGCGCCAACGGCACCACCACGCGCGAGCAATTCCTTGCCCGCTACGAGCCCAACTACAACCTCTCGGACAAGATCTACGTCTATGCGCTGGCGCAGTACGAGCGCGACCGGTTCCAGGGCTTTTCGGGCCGCTACGCGATCTCGGGCGGGCTCGGCTATCAGGCGCTGAAGAAGGACGACATCCAGCTCTCGCTCAAGGCGGGCCCGGCCTACCGCACCACCGAATTCATCGACGGGCGCAGCGAAAGCCGGATCGCCGGACTGGTGGCGCTCGATTTCGACTGGAACATCACCAAGCGCCTGACTTTGACGCAGGATACCAACGCCGTGGCGGAAACCGGCGGTTCGGCAATCGCGATCATCGATTCGCGCAACACCACGCTCGATCTCGTCACCGGGCTCAACGCCGCGATCAGCAGTAAGCTCTCGGCGCGCTTCTCCTATGCGGTGGAGTATGACAGCAACCCGCCGCCAAGCGCGGTGCAGACCGACACGCTGAGCCGCGTGACGCTGATCTACGACTTCTGAATCAAGGTTCGCTGGCGCGAACCGCAGACCTCCCGCCCCGCCCCCCCCCCCGCCCCCCAAGCCTGGTGGTTTCATTGGTGGGCGGGGGGGGCGGCGGGGCGGGGGGGCTGCGGGTCGCGCCCGCGCACCCCAAAACACGAAACCCAAGCCCACCACCCGCGTGG